>NZ_AP042463.1:0-3669817 GCF_055394095.1 Methanosarcina baltica
TCTCTTCTTCTGAGTCTTCTGTGAGGATAAGGCCTTCTTTCAGGTCGAATGTGTCCATGGCCAGCAAAAGAGCCTCTGTTTCTCTTTTTCTGGTCTTTTCGGAACTCATTTCCCAGCAGACCTGTATTGCCTGGGTGACCCTGTTTTTTTCATTGATCAGGAAATCAACTTCTTTTTGCTTTTCGTTTTTCCAGTAGAATATATCCCTGTATTTTCTTCTAAGGTGCATGAATACAATATTCTCAATCAGTCTGCCGTAATCTTCGGAGAAGGCGAAAGCTACCGTATTTCTCAGGCCCGTGTCTATGCAGTAGACTTTTCTCGGGTTAAGGATTTGTTCTTTCAGGGAATATGAGTATTTTTTTATGAAGAATAGCATGTACGTGCTTTCAATGTACGAGGAATAACGCTCGACCGTGTCAGGGCTTGTTTTAATAATATTTTTTATCCTGTTGTATGAATTCGGAGAGGATATATTTGTGAGGTAGTATTTTGAGAGTTCTTCTAACTTTGCTATGTCTCTTATTTTGTATCTTATCGTTACGTCTTTTATCAGGATGTCCCGGAAATATGTGTAGAGGAGCTCTTTTTTGTTTCTTTCTTCATCCTCCAGCGCAACTTTCGGAAAACCGCCGGTCTCGATATATTCTTTAAGTCCTCTTTTTATTCGGTGGCGTTCCGAGATCATATCAAGCTTGCTTTCAATACGGAGGCCTTTGAACTCCATGTATTCTTTAAACGATAGAGGATACACCTCCGTGTCTATGTGGCGGCCTGCAAGGACCGTTGAGTACTCGGAACTCAGAAGCTTCGAACTTGAACCGGTTATGAATACGTGGGCCTGCCTGTTTTCATGAAGATAGCGCGCGAATTTTTCCCAGCCTTCTATTACCTGGACCTCATCAAGAACCACATATTGCTCTTCAGATCCTGTTTTTATCTCTGTTTCATATATATCATAGATCCTGTTCAGGAGTTCGAGGTCAAGATCCCTGAAACGTGGGTCTTCAAAGTTTATTATGAGTATGTCTTCCCTTGCCGTTCCTTTTCTAATCTTTTCTTCCAGGTACTGGAGAATTATCGTTGATTTGCCTGTCCTTCTTGCCCCGGTTATAACCATTATCTCATTAGCTAGGGCCCTTCTTTCTATTGTGTTTAGCAGTTCTTTTCTTCTTGTACCCGTGTACTGGTCTTTTTTCCAGAAATTCCAGTCAAGAAGTATTTCAAGTATCTCTTTTTTGTCCATGTATTACTGATTTGTTTTTAGTTATTTAAAATTATCATCTATATCGGCAGATTTATCACTATAATGATCATTTATATCGATAATTATGATATAATAGTTATCTTTTATATCGGTAATTTTGATATAATAGTTATCTTTTGTATCAATAATTCATGAATGCCGACGGTTTTTAGCCCGACTTGTCTGTTCTCATTTTCAAACTGATCATCCTCCTAATGAGCCGGTTTTCAAGAAGTTGGGCCCCTTTTTGAATCCTATGAACAAAAATTTCGGTGTACTCACCGGCCGTCAGGCCGGTTTCCGTGTCTTTCCGGGTGTTCCGTGGTTAAAAAGAAGATGACAAAGTGAATACGAATTTTAAAACGCAAAAGGCCCGGAAATAGAAACTTCCGAACTCTGCAGGCCGCCTTCTTAATAATTCCTTCTCACAGACCCTGCCCCGGCCTTTCTCAATCAAAGAAAAGCCATTTCCAGACCGGTATAGTACTCAAAAGTATCCACTAATTATAAATAGTATCAATATTATATTACACATTATATACTATGAAAGCGAAAGAGGTACTCCAGCTATTGAAAGTATCGAGAAATACTTTAAGCATCTACGTTAAGCAAGGAAAAATAAGAGTTACCAAACTGCACAACGGTTACTATGATTACAATGAGGACGATGTTTACAAATTATTCAACAAAAACGTAATGAGGAAAACCGTTATATATGGACGAGTTTCAACCTCTAAACAAAAAAAAGACCTGGAAAACCAGATAGAAATGCTGAAGAGTTGGGCTTTCAATTCAGGCCATCGAATTGACGAAGTGTACTCTGATGTTGCATCTGGAATCTCTTTCGAGAAAAGGAAAGATTTTTTCAAGATGCTTGATAAGATCCTGAATCACGAAGTTGAATTTTTGATAATTGCCTATAAAGACAGGTTAAGCAGAGTCGGGTTTGAACTGTTCTCTCACCTGTTTGCACGTTTTGGCACTCAAATAATAGTGGTGTCTGAAATAGGCAATAAGAAGCTTGATTCTGAAGAAATATTTGATGAAATTATTTCAATGCTCCATTGCTATTCCATGAAACATTACAGTAAAAGAAGAGATAAACGCCTGGAGATAGAGGTCGAATCAAAGTGATGGTTAAACGTGTTGAGCAAATCCAGTTTCATTCCAGGGAAATAGGGGATTTGTGCCATAAATCCAAAAACCTGTATAACTTCTCTGATTATATTATCAGACAGGAGTTCTTCAATAACGGAAAATGGATCCGGTACAATAAACTTTATGGGCTTGTGAAGTCCTCTGAGCCTTACAAAGAGCTTCCTGCTAAATCTGCTCAACAGACTCTAAAAGTACTTGACCGTAACTGGAAATCTTTTTTCGAAGCTTTAAAATCTTACAAAAAGAATCCAGAACTTTTCACAGGCAAACCAAAGCCTCCAAAGTACCTGGAAAAAAACGGGGAATACCTGTTAATTTTTACAAATCAGCAGGTCAGTATCAAAGACGGAGTACTCAAGTTTCCCAAAGTAGTTCCGTTATCCATCCAGACAAGACTTCCTGATGATACTAATTTGAGAGAAGTCAGGATCATTCCAAAACACGCAGGATACACCTGTGAAATTGTTTTTGAAAAAGAAATCGAAGATCCCATACCTCTTACTTCCGGTCGAGTCCTGGGAATTGATCTTGGAGTTGTCAACCTTGCAACTATTGCAAACAATTTTGGTGAAAACCCAATTATTGTTAAGGGCGGGGTTGCCAAGTCAGTAAACCAATTTTACAACAAGCAGAAAGCAAAGCTACAGAGCACTTATGAAAAGCATGGGATCAAGACCGGAAAGAGTATAGAAGTACTTACCCATAAACGAAACTCACGGATTAAAGACGTACTCCACAAACTGAGCAGGGCAATAGTCAACTATGCTCTGGAAATGAACGTGGAGAATATCATTATCGGAAGCAACCCTTTCTGGAAACAGAAAACCAACATGGGCAAGAAAAATAATCAGAATTTTGCTCAGATCCCTCACAGTACCTTTATTTCAATGGTCGAGTACAAGGCTGGAGAGGTTGGAATTTCGGTTGAACGGATCGAAGAGTCCTATACAAGCAAATGCTCTTTCCTTGATAATGAGCTAATGGAACACCATGAAGAATATCTCGGAAAACGGGTCAAAAGAGGGCTTTTCCGAAGTGCCACGGGAGTTCTTCTTAACGCTGATGTCAATGCAGCATATAATATGATTAGAAAAGCAATCCCTAATGCCTTTGCAGAGGGGATAGAGGGTGTTGTGCTTCACCCTGTTAGTGTTAATCCACTATACAAAGAACAGTTTATATCACAAATTCATAATAGTTTGTGATACTAATTAGGACTTTTCATAGCATAACGGTTATTTTCCTGTTGTCCAGCAGGGTCTCTTCTTCTGCATCTTCTGGCCTGCAAGAAGACCTTCCAGGACTTTATGAGATCCTTGAGAAGTTCGAGGGGGTCCATGACGATATCCAGAGCGTTATGATGGATATCAAAAACGGTGCTACCCCTCAATTTATTTTAAATTATTTTATTTATAAACTCCCCGAGTTTTAAAATATTTATATCAGTTCTTATTAATATTTGGACTCTCTAAATAATACATCGGGTAATTCACATGGAAAAACCGAATTTCAGAACCGATTTACTCAGGGCCCTTGAAGGAAAGCCTCCCGCAAGGGTGCCGGTCGGCTCTTTCACGACGGTCCCGGTCCTCGACCTTATGAATATGAGCGGGGCTTTCAGGCCCGGAGCCGACAGCCAGCCGGAGGCAATGGCCGTGCTCGCCTTTGCCCAGTATGTTAACGCCTCCTTTGAGACCCTCAGGTATCCCTTTGATATGACTGTAGTTGGAGAAACCCTGGGCTGCACGGTTGACCCCGGAACGATTGCCAGGCCGCCTGCGGTTGTCAAAGGCCCTCTGGGAAGGGGCTGTGCACTTCCCAAACTGCCGGAAGACCTGCTGGAGAGGGGGAGAATCCCGGTTGTCCTGAAAGCCACGGAAATTCTCAGGGAAAAGGCAGGTTCGAAGCTCCCGCTTATCGTGGGAATGGAAGGCCCGGGCGACCTTGCAGCCTCCCTCTGCGGAGCTTCCCGTTTTTTGAAGTGGACAATTAAAAGGCCCCAGATGGTCAGGAGGCTCACGGACCTCTGCGCCGGGGCCTGCATGATCTATGCCAGGGAATGCCTGAAAAGAGGAGCGGATGTGATCGTTATTGCGGATGCTGTCTCCTCCCCGGACATGATCTCCCCCGACGCCTTCAGGGCCCTCATAAAACCCGGCCTGGAAATGATTCCAAAGGCCCTGGGAGGAACCACCGGTAAAAGCGTGCTTCATATCTGCGGGGCTACCGACAGGATCATCCCCGACATGTGCGAATGCGGCTTTGATGGCTTAAGCCTTGAGGAAAACGTAAAAGACCTTGCCGGAGCCGTGCACACGGCCCACGAATCCGGGACAACGGTGATAGGAAACGTCTCGACTTCCAGGACCCTGTTTAGCGGAAGCTCGGAAGACGTCAAAAAAGAGGCTTTGTTCTGCCTTGAAAAAGGCGTGGACGTGCTTGCCCCCGGCTGCGGGCTTGCTCCCGAAACTCCTCTTGCGAACCTTCGGGCCCTGGTGGAAGCGAGAAACGATTTTTATTGAAGAGTCTGGAGCAGTTTCCTGCACGTTTCCGGCTGGTTCCGGCATGGTTCCGGCCCCTTTCAAAGGCTCTTTCAAGCACTGATCGGTTCCCGAAACCCTGTCAAAATACTCAGAAACCGGGAATTTATTTGTAAACTCATGTATTCATCAGCAAGCTCATGTTCTTATTTCAGGCCCACCTATTCTTATTCATACAGAAGGATTGAGATGAAAGCGCTGATATTCGGAGCTGACGATTTTGAGGACCAGGAACTGTTTTACAGGAACGCAACAAAAAGCCCCAAGGCTTTAGAAGCTGTCCGACAATTCAATTTCAAGGCAAAAATAAGTAAAAAAAAAGGCATATAAAGCCTTTAAATCAAAAAATAAGGATTTCAGATATTACTGACAGTCATTGTCGGACAGCCTGTTTAGCGTGGGGATGAATGCGTCCACTTTTCAATAATGCCTTTAATGCCAAAACATTAGTATATTAATAGACCGATCTGTTAATATTCTCTTTTGCGATCGCACAAATTGAAAATTTGTGGGATTTCCAGTGTAACTGAAAAATACCCAAGCGAAAGAGAACTATTTAAAGATACACCGCCGGAACGGCGGGAAGGGCCTGTGGACTCGTGGAGTTTGCTCCGGGGAACGAAGCAGGAAGCCTCACTGCTTTAGCATGAGGTAGTTCACGCTTTTGGGAAGGAGATAATCAAACTGCTTTGAGATGGATGATTTTTCCCTTTTCAGCTTCTTTTTTTCAGCAGTTAATTTTCGTTAAGCTGGTGGGGTTCAGAGGCCTGAGAAAACCCAGGGGAAAACCACCGGGAATAATTTTTTTATGTATTCTGGAAAGAGGAGCCCCCTTCCCTATTGTTTAAATAGCGGAGACTACATTTAATTCCACAATGATAAATGATGTGCTAAAGGTTTTCAGGGGACTTAATAAAAAAGATTTCAGAATCATGACGGGCATTGAAATGAGCATGAAGCATTTCGAATGGGTCCCCGTTGAAGATCTGAATAAATATACAAAACTTCCTATTGATAAACTTGAATATAGACTGAAAAAGCTGGTAGGAAATAAGATGGTTGTAAGGACCTTCCAGCCTTATGAGGGTTACCAGATCTATTTTGAAGGCTATGATGCCCTGGCTCTCAACACTTTTGTGAAAAGAAAGACCATCACCGCCATAGGAGATGAAATCGGGGTCGGGAAGGAGTCAGTGGTTTTCGAGGCCGTAAAAGAGCCCGAACTTGCAATAGGAGACCCCATTCCGGTCATTATAAAGTTTCACAGGGAAGGCAGGACAAGTTTCAAACAGGTAAAAAGGACCAGAGAACACATTGGAGACCGGGAACACTTTTCCTGGATTTACGCAGCCCGCCTTGCGGCCCAGCGGGAATTCGATATTATGAACACCCTTTACCCAACGGTCGCGATTCCAAGACCTATAGACCATAACCGGCACGCGATTGTCATGGAGCTTGCGAAAGGAAGTGTCCTTGTCAAGACAAAGCTCCTGAACCCCGAATGGTACCTGGACGAAATTATCAGGCAGGTAAAGCTCACCTATTCCCTCGGTATTATTCACGCGGATCTCAGTGAATACAACATTTTCGTAAGTGAAGAAGGCATCGAACTTATAGACTGGCCCCAGTACATAACGCCCGCCCACCCCAACGCGGACGAACTGCTCGAAAGAGACATCTCGAATGTGCTTACCCACTTCGACCGAAAATACGGGGTTAAAAGGGATCTCGAAGAATTGATAAAGGAAATAAAAGAAGCCGGGGTCGCAGCTGAGGAAGCTGTTGAAGAAACTGACGAAACAGAGACTGAGGAAGCTGCTGAAGAAACTGACGAAACAGAGACTGAGGAAGCTGCTGAAGAAACTGACGAAGAATTTGACGAAGAATCTGACACAGTTAGACACCAGAATTCTTAACAGTCGGCTTGAGTGAGCGTAGCGAGCGAAACGGACTTCGTGCTGTTGCGATTGCATCGCAACTCCCAGGAAATCTTCGATTTTCTGTGATCCCGAAGCGGAATTCGGGTGCCGAACGAGGAAGCCGAGGCCTGCGCCCGGCTGGCTGATATGGGAGTGGGACACGTGGTCTCGCTCTTCGAGGACATTACCCGGATCAAGGTCAGCAGGGCGAGGTCACTGGGCAAAGGGGGCTGGAGCCAGAACCGCTACCGTAGGAAGGTTCACGGGGCCATCCGGCAGAGGAGCCGGGAGGTTGAATCGGTCCTCCGGGAACTTTTCCGAAAGAAAGGAATTAAATATGAGGTTGTCAACTACCCCCACCTAAAACCTTCGCCTAACGGCTCAGGTTTTTGAGGAAGGGGCTTGTTTCGACAAGTCCCTGGTTGAATAGCCTTTCGTTATACTGGTCATGATATTCGAGGATACTCCACACGTTCTCGGAGATTTCGATCTGGATTAAACATCCCTGAGAGGAAGGGGAAGTGTTCAGGTCATTAACAAGCCAATATAACAGTGGCGATGTGGACCCACTCCAATCAAGGAGGACAAATCTATGAAAATATTTGTCATCAATATACACAACGAACCATTAATGCCCACGACCCCGAGGAAAGCAAGAATATTACTTAAATCAGGTGGGGCAAAAGTGGTACAAAGAAATCCTTTCACTATCAAACTTCTTTATCATTCAGGAAAAAATACTCAGGACATAACCATAGGAATCGATAGTGGGTTCCTTAACATAGGATTTTCGGCAGTTTCCGAAAAAGAAGAACTTATTTCAGGAGAGGTAAAACTTCTTGCTGGAATGCCAGAGCGAAACGATGAAAGGAGAATGTACCGAAGAAACCGAAGAAATCAGATAAGACACAGGAAACCTAGGTACAACAAAAACACCAACAAAGAAGATTGGTTGGCTCCATCTATCAAGCATAAGCTTGAAAGCCATATCAGATTAATAGAGGATCTTGCCAAAATCTTGCCCATAACAAAAATCGTTGTCGAGGTTGCGAACTTCGACATTCAAAAAATCAAAAATCCGGAAATCGAAGGCAAACAGTATCAGGAAGGGGAACAGGCAGGCTACGATAACGTTCGGGCCTATATTTTGCACAGAGACGGCTACTCTTGCCAGAACCCGGACTGCAAAAACAAATCAAAACAGCCTTTGCTCCAGGTGCATCATATCCAGTACAGAAGTAACAGTGGTTCTGATCGGCCTGATAACCTGATCACACTTTGTAATAAGTGCCATACTCAAAAAAACCACAAAGGATTCCTTTTAACATGGAAACCAAAGGTAAGAGGCTTCAAAGATGCTACATTCATGAATATAGTACGTTGGAAGCTCATTGATATTTTAAAAGAAAAGTATGATGTTGAGCACACTTTCGGATATGTCACAAAAGCGAAAAGGTACGAGCTTAATCTTGAGAAGACTCATTTAACCGATGCTTTTTGTATTGCTGGAGGGGAAACTCAGACTCGATGTTCTCCCCATGAAATACTACAAATAAGAAGAAATAACAGGAGTCTTTCGAAGTTCTACGATGCGCAGTCTATTGATTTGAGGGATGGCACTCAAAAAACCGGACAGGAATTAAATTCTGGAAGAACTACCAGAAACAAAAATATTAACGGAGTAAATTTGAGAGTGTATAGGGGTAGGAAAACAAAGAAAGGAAGGTACAGCATAAGGAAAAATCATTATCCTATTCAACCAATGGATTTAGTTGAGTACGAAGGAGAGCTATATTATGTAGCTGGAGCACAAAATTACGGAAAGTATGTGAAACTTCGAGCCTCAGCAATTAAATCATCCAAAGTAGTAAATATTCAAAAAGTGTAACTATTCAGCCATACTTTGAACAAAGGCAATTTTTCCTCGTTTCGAGGAAAAATTGCATATAAAATAACTCTATCTCTTCAGTATCATGCTTACACGTGAAGAGATTCTTGAAATCTATGAAGAAGGCCCTGAAGCAGTCGTTGCTGTAATTCAGAGACTTGAGACTATCATAGAGAAACAGGCTTCTCAAATTGCTGAACTTGAGGAACGTGTAAGGGTTTTAGAGGCTCGTCTAAATCAAAACAGCCAAAACAGCAGTAAACCTCCTTCTACTGACGTTTTTGTGAATGAAAAACCTAAACCTAAGAGTAGCCGCACAAGAAGTGGGAAAAAACCTGGTGGTCAAAAAGGTCATTCTGGAAGTACTTTCGAAATGGTTGGGGATCCTGACCATATAATATTTCATTCCCCTCACTGCTGTGAAAATTGTGGTCATGATCTTGAAGATACTGAAGTTCGGGACTGTGAACGCAGGCAAGAAGCTGATATTCCTCCTGTGAACATCATATTTACCGAACATCGTGCTGAGTCCAAGAAATGCCCTCACTGTGGGAAAATAAACAAAGGTACTTTTCCAGACTCTATAAAATTCCCTATTCAATATGGACCTCGCCTTTTATCCTCTCTTGTATATTTAAGGAACTTTCAATTGATTCCTTATAAACGGATTTGTGATTTGTCAGAGGACTTTTATGGAATACGTATCAGCCCTGCTACCATAAAAAGAGCTGAAAAGGAATTATTCCAGAAATTGGAACCTTTCGAAAAAGCTGTTTTCGAACATCTACGGGTAGCCTATTCTGTACATTGTGATGAAACAGGAATGAGGGTTTTAGGGACAAAATGGTGGCTCCATGTTGTTTCAAACAGTCTGTGGACATACTATTTTGTACATCCAAAAAGAGGATCAGAGGCAATGAATGCTTTGGGTTTTCTTCCAGAATACAAGGGGGTAGTAGTTCATGATGGTTGGGCATCATACAACAAATATGGATGTGAACATGCTCTCTGCAATGCTCATCTTAAGAGGGACCTCACTGGAGTTGAAGAGAATTTTGAGCAGCAATGGGCTAAAAAAGTAAATGAACTTCTGAGTGAAGTAAAAAAATATACCGACGAATGCAGAGAAATGGAAATTCCAATAGATCCAATAAAAGTCAGGGCATTCGAGGAAATATACGATAAAATAATTAAAGAGGGAATTGAAGAAAATCCACCTCCTGACCTCTCAAAACAGGTTAAAAAAAGAGGAAGACCAGCACAAACAAAAGCAAAGAATCTCCTTGATAGGTTCATAAAATACAAGGATAGGATTCTGAAATTCCTCAATGACCTGAGAGTTCCATTTGATAATAATCAAGCAGAGCGAGACATCAGAATGATGAAGCTACAACAGAAGATTTCGGGAACTTTCCGAAGCATCGAAGGAGCGGTAGCTTTCTGCAGAATTCGGGGATACATATCCACTATTAGAAAGAATAGCTTGAATGTCATGGATGCTATTCGAGCGGCGCTCAATGGAGCGCCGCTATTATCCGATAGTTGCAACATTAGCTGAAACTATGCTTTTTTTATCAGTAGGCTGAATAGTTACCAAAAAGTTAAAATTGTAAAGTACGGCAAAGGATTCTGTTGGATTGACCAATCAGTACCACGTTAAAAAAATATAGAATCCGGCCCCGGTAGTCTCGACGCATTCATCTCCCACCTGCCAGTTCCGACAAAGCCGGAACTGTCGAGGAAGGAGTCTTCTGCTGTTTGAGATAAACGTAAAAGGGTTCGGCGGCTACGTCAGGTCCGAGTTTACTGTCTATGCAAAACGCGGAGAGATTCCTATACATCCGATGGCAAGTAACGATGCACAGGTAAGCGTAAAGAGTGTTGAAAGAGACAGGATCCGCTATGACCCCATGCAGGAGAATAATCCCCGACGGCGCTTTACCATTGTAGGGATCGACCCCGGGACCACAGTCGGGCTTGCCATTATCTCCTTTGAGGGGAATGTCCTTTTTTTAAAAAGTTTCAGGGGAATAGCCCCGGACGAGGTCGTCAAACTGATCGCCGAGTACGGAAAACCCGTGGTAATCGCAAGTGACGTGAGCCCCATGCCAGGCTCGGTCGAAAAGATAAGGCGCAGTTTTAACGCGGTCCCGGCAAGTCCAGGCATGGAAATCTCCTCTGAGGAAAAAATAGCCATCGCAAAACCTTTCGGCTACGCCAACGACCATGAACGGGATTCCCTGACCGCGGCCCTCCGCACCTATAAAAGCTACAGGAACATCTTTTCCCGGATCGAGAAAAAGGCTCCGGAAACGGCCGATATCGAACTTATAAAGCTTTATGTAATCCAGGGGGACTCCATAGACGCAGCCATCGAAAAAGCCGCGGCTGAGACCAGAGCCGGAGCCAGGATCGGAGGCCCGAAAAAGCCTGAGAAAAAGGATACTCCCAAAAAACCTGGGGCCGGAGAAACTGACGAGACCCTCCGCAAACTCAGGGATACCGTCCACAGGCAGGAGGAACAGGTCCGGAACCTGCGGGACTATGTTGAAGAGCTCAAACGGGAAAAGATTGTCAGGGACAGGAAAGTCTCAAGACTCGAATCAAAGCTCAGGAGCTTCAAAAAAGAAGCTTATAAGGAAGTACGAAAAGATAAAGACCTCCAGATCCGGGACAGCACCATCGAAGCCCTGAAAAAGGAAGTTCAGAAGAAAAGCAATATAATCAGGGAACTCCGCCGGTGGAG
Source organism: Methanosarcina baltica (assembly GCF_055394095.1). NCBI lineage: Archaea > Methanobacteriati > Methanobacteriota > Methanomicrobia > Methanosarcinales > Methanosarcinaceae > Methanosarcina > Methanosarcina baltica. Next base: position 11,498 of record NZ_AP042463.1, read on the forward strand.
CCGGAAACTCAAGAAGATAAGGAAAATGGAATTCCGGGGGGAAGGAACGCCGGTCAAGGTTGTACCCTCCTTTACGAAAGAATCCATTGCCGAAACCGAAGAGCATTACGGCCTGAAAAAAGGAGACGTAATCTTCCTTGAAAACCCGAGCGGTGGCGGAGCTTCCACGGCCCAGATCCTTGTTGATGCAAAAATCCGGGCCGTCCTCATCCCGGACGGGGGCTCTCACGCGGCCGAAGAGGCTTTTTTCAAAGGAAATGTACCGGTCCTCAAAAACTTCCCGCTCGAAAGGGTCGATGACTTCGCTATGACCGACCCCGAGACCCTTGAGGCCGCAATTGCCGAATGGGAAAAAGAAGCCGAAAAGAAACGGGCCAGGGCCAAAGAAAACGAACTTGAAAGCCTTCTGGATGAGTACAAGAGCGAGAGGAGGAGAGGCCTGCTTTGAAAATTCGGGCATCGTTTTTTATTTTTAGAAGAGGGGAGACTGAGCTCTCACCGGTCGCCTGCGACCGGCCTTTTCTTGAGAACACAGAGAAAGAAAATCACAAAAACCATGGTCTTCCAGGAGATTCCAGATGATTTCAATAATCCGGCTCGGGTATTTCTGAAAACTTTTTTGCTATAACCAGCCAAATATACTTTTTCTGTTTTTCACGGTTTCCAGCCATGAGCCCCCGCTGACGGTTTCAAAATGTTTCGAATTTACTGAAACTTGGCCGCCGTTTTTAGAATCCTCTTTCATCTCAAAAAAGAAAAGCGGTGGAAAAGTATGCATCTGTTTTGTATCATTCTTGAAAAGCCCGGCCTCCTGCGTCGGCCGTTGAGGGTCCGGTTTTCTGAGACGCAGCAATTAATCCCGGTGCGGTAAAACAAAAAATCCAGCTCACAAATCCGGGCCAGTTTTCTCAATTTTATAATTTGAACTCAATCCCCTACCATCGTTTTTGATTTACAGTGGGGACAAGGCTGTTTTTAGTGGAAGCTATTGTTTTTCTTGAATTCTTGAAAAGAATAAAGAGTGTGCTAAAGTTTCAATCCTTGTTTTAGTGGATCTTGCTCACAAATTAGGATATAGCTACAAAACCGGACACTGGAGAATTCTGTTTCAATCCTTGTTTTAGTGGATCTTGCTCACAAATATCCAGATGGTACATATATAATTTTAACCTCATCGTTTCAATCCTTGTTTTAGTGGATCTTACTCACAAATAGCTATTGGATGAATTCTCCCGATAAACTGGACGATAGTTTCAATCCTTGTTTTAGTGGATCTTGCTCACAAATTCTGCCGAGGATCTCCTTGACATGCAAATATCCTAGTTTCAATCCTTGTTTTAGTGGATCTTGCTCACAAATCGCACGAATTTGACATAAAATACAAGCGCACAGTATGTTTCAATCCTTGTTTTAGTGGATCTTGCTCACAAATCCGATTCACCGACAAGGGCAGGCAGGCGGACAACTGTTTCAATCCTTGTTTTAGTGGATCTTGCTCACAAATTCATGGATAAGAATGACCTCAAAAAGCAGCTCTCTGAGTTTCAATCCTTGTTTTAGTAGATCTTGCTTCATGCGTCATCGGTTAAGCATTAAATACTCACTCTTGCACACGTTTTTTATATTAATGAGTTAAATATCAATGTAGCTATGCCCCCCCGTTCCCAACCCAACCTTGAAGATTCTCTTCGGGAAATGTTTCCCGAAGATTGGTTAAGGCAAACTGCCAAAGAAACTGGTCTTATAAAACGTGAACGTAAAATTGACCCTGTAATCCTTTTTTGGGTATTAACTCTTAGTTTTGGCGTACGTTTACAGCGTACAATTGCCAGTTTGAAAAGGCAATATGAAAAGGAAGCAAATACCACAGTAAGCGATAGCAGTTGGTACTATCGTTTCACCCCAGAATTAGTTGATTTTCTTCATCAGTGTGTGATTCATGGTATGGAAGAGCTTGCAAAGGAACCTGGGAAAAAATTGAATAAAAAACTTGAAAATTTTGAGGATATTTTCATCCAGGATAGTACAATCATTCGTCTTCACAAATCATTGGCAGAGAAGTTCCCAGCAGCAAGAGCAATTAAGGGCACCGCTGGAATGAAACTGAGTGTTCTGGTCAGTGTACTTGCTAATGGACCTAAAACTGTTGCTTTGTATGGGGAAAGAACAGCTGAGATAAAAACATTGACGATTGGTCCTTGGGTAAAAGATCGTATTCTCCTCATTGATCTGGGTTTCTTTAAAAAGTGGTCATTTGTAAAAATTGAAGAAAATGGAGGATTCTTCGTATCCAGAATTAAATCAAATATGGACCCCATTATTGTTTCTATTGAAGAGGGCATTCCTAAAAAAAAGCATAAAGATTTGATTGGAAAACGTGTCAGTGAATGCATAGAGATACTTGATGGAAAAGATCTTGATGCAGTTGTAAAAATGAAGTTCAAGAGAAGATCATATAATGACAAGCAAAAAATGGATGAGATGCATGTGCGCCTTGTTGCAGTATATAACACTGAAGAAAACAAGTATCACAGGTACATAACAAACATTCAAAAAGATGTTCTGAATACAAAAGACATTGCAACATTATATGGAGCAAGGTGGGACATAGAACTACTTTTCAAGGAATTGAAAAGTAGATATTCACTTGACGTCCTTGATACAAAAAATGAGCAGGTTATTGAAGCTCTAATATGGACAGCAATGTTGACGTTAATCGTTAGCAGAAGACTATATAATATTGTAAGAAACTCGACACCTCATCCTGAAAAGATGGTTCGATATACACAGTTGCGCTGGAGCACAATATTTGCAGAAAATGCGTCAGATTTGCTGACAGTTATTTTACATAGAGCTGGTATTGAAAGAACTTTTGAAACTGTGATGAAAGTCTACGAAAGTCAAGCTTTGGACCCGCATGTCAATAGAAAAAGATTTAGGGATGAATGGTCTACGTGAGTTAGGGACTGAAATGAAAAAACGGTATCATGAGAGCGATACAAATCCTTAACCGATGACCAATGAGGTTGATTCTGGCCACAGTAAAAAATGGAAAAAAGGAGCTTAAAGTTCCATTCTAATTATTGTCGAATAATATCAACCGGATAAAAAGAGAACATCTGATTAATCAGGAGGTTTGTTGCTTGATTGTTCAGGATCTCGAAGAATCCTTGTCACTTCTTTTAAAAATTTATCAATTTTTTCCGTTTTCAACATCTTTTTCGAAAGCAATCCCGGCCCCTTAACTCCAAACTATTCCATATATTAATCAATGAGTCAACTACCCCCACCTGTCAGCCTCCGGCTGCCGAGGAAGGGGCTTGAATATCCCTGATTATGCTCTCAGATCATTTTATTCGTCTGGGTGGTTGACGGGCACCCCTGAGACTCCAAGATATACCTGGCTTCTCGTATTCTGTTCTCTATGTTTCTTGCTGCGTTAAGGTCTGCATGAAGCTCGAAACCGCAGACTTTGCACTTAAAATCATTTTTCGTAACTATTCAGCCTACTGATAAAAAAAGCATAGTTTCAGCTAATGTTGCAACTATCGGATAATAGCGGCGCTCCATTGAGCGCCGCTCGAATAGCATCCATGACATTCAAGCTATTCTTTCTAATAGTGGATATGTATCCCCGAATTCTGCAGAAAGCTACCGCTCCTTCGATGCTTCGGAAAGTTCCCGAAATCTTCTGTTGTAGCTTCATCATTCTGATGTCTCGCTCTGCTTGATTATTATCAAATGGAACTCTCAGGTCATTGAGGAATTTCAGAATCCTATCCTTGTATTTTATGAACCTATCAAGGAGATTCTTTGCTTTTGTTTGTGCTGGTCTTCCTCTTTTTTTAACCTGTTTTGAGAGGTCAGGAGGTGGATTTTCTTCAATTCCCTCTTTAATTATTTTATCGTATATTTCCTCGAATGCCCTGACTTTTATTGGATCTATTGGAATTTCCATTTCTCTGCATTCGTCGGTATATTTTTTTACTTCACTCAGAAGTTCATTTACTTTTTTAGCCCATTGCTGCTCAAAATTCTCTTCAACTCCAGTGAGGTCCCTCTTAAGATGAGCATTGCAGAGAGCATGTTCACATCCATATTTGTTGTATGATGCCCAACCATCATGAACTACTACCCCCTTGTATTCTGGAAGAAAACCCAAAGCATTCATTGCCTCTGATCCTCTTTTTGGATGTACAAAATAGTATGTCCACAGACTGTTTGAAACAACATGGAGCCACCATTTTGTCCCTAAAACCCTCATTCCTGTTTCATCACAATGTACAGAATAGGCTACCCGTAGATGTTCGAAAACAGCTTTTTCGAAAGGTTCCAATTTCTGGAATAATTCCTTTTCAGCTCTTTTTATGGTAGCAGGGCTGATACGTATTCCATAAAAGTCCTCTGACAAATCACAAATCCGTTTATAAGGAATCAATTGAAAGTTCCTTAAATATACAAGAGAGGATAAAAGGCGAGGTCCATATTGAATAGGGAATTTTATAGAGTCTGGAAAAGTACCTTTGTTTATTTTCCCACAGTGAGGGCATTTCTTGGACTCAGCACGATGTTCGGTAAATATGATGTTCACAGGAGGAATATCAGCTTCTTGCCTGCGTTCACAGTCCCGAACTTCAGTATCTTCAAGATCATGACCACAATTTTCACAGCAGTGAGGGGAATGAAATATTATATGGTCAGGATCCCCAACCATTTCGAAAGTACTTCCAGAATGACCTTTTTGACCACCAGGTTTTTTCCCACTTCTTGTGCGGCTACTCTTAGGTTTAGGTTTTTCATTCACAAAAACGTCAGTAGAAGGAGGTTTACTGCTGTTTTGGCTGTTTTGATTTAGACGAGCCTCTAAAACCCTTACACGTTCCTCAAGTTCAGCAATTTGAGAAGCCTGTTTCTCTATGATAGTCTCAAGTCTCTGAATTACAGCAACGACTGCTTCAGGGCCTTCTTCATAGATTTCAAGAATCTCTTCACGTGTAAGCATGATACTGAAGAGATAGAGTTATTTTATATGCAATTTTTCCTCGAAACGAGGAAAAATTGCCTTTGTTCAAAGTATGGCTGAATAGTTACCATTTTTCTTTCTATTACTTTTCTGTATGTGGTTGCACCGGGAACAGGCTTGAGATGTATAGGCAGGGTCAACATATTCTACAGAAATACCTTTTTCAATTGCTTTGTACTCTATGAAATCCTGTAGTTGCCTATATGCCCAACTGCTATGATGATACCTATTTACTTTTTTTCTTTTCCGTACTGTATTTTCCCTTATCCCGGTTATGTCTTCAAGACTTATTACTGATACTTCATTTTCAAGTGCAAAAGAAACTATTTTTTTAGAAATGCAATGATTTACATCTTTCATAAGCCGTTTCTCTTTATCAGATAGATGTTTTATAACCCTTTTAGCTGATAAAGTGCCCTTAGATTGTAATCTTGCCCTAAGTTTCTTGTATCTGTTACGAAGGTCTTTAATGTGTCCTCCTTTATAAAAAACACATTTTTTATCAGTTGTAGAACCTACAGCCAGATAGTTTAAGCCAACATCAACACCCATAAAGTTAGATGCTTCTGTAATTGGCTTTTCTTCTATTCCCTGTGATACTGTTAAATGAAAATAGTAATCTCCATCTTTATGTTTCACTACTTTGGAAGCTGCAAATTTCCATGGTTCTGAAAAGAACTGTAAAGCATATTCATAATTTTGTATTTTATAAATTTTTCTTCCAGAACTATAAGTCGTAATGCTCACAGAATCAGGAAATATAGTAAAATCTCTTTTGTATGATAAAGTCATAGAACTTGCGGAATAGGTTATCCTTTGCCAGTGACTCATACCGATTTTTATAAGTTCAACTATTGTTTTGTAAGTTCCTGCTACCTGTCTCGGAATGTTGCAACTTACTTGAGATTTGAGCCCCAGTTCCTCCCTTAGATGGGCGTAAACTAAAGATTGTAATTTAGCTGACGCAATTGGTTCCCCGTTTCCATAAACAATTTCAGAAACGTAATTCATCCCTTTTGCGTACTTTTGCATGGTTTCCTCTAAATCACGATCAGGATTTAGGATTTTTAGTTCTAATGTTTTTATAGAATCCATGCAATAGATACATTCACCAGATATTATAGAAACGTTTTCAGTGAAAATATGGCCCCTGTAAAGGAGGACGCATTCCTCCCCCACCTGCCAGCCTTCGGCTGCCGTGTTAAACCGCAGGTTTAACAGGAGTTTCTAATCTTCGATTAGAAACATCGAGGAAGGGGACTCCAGCTTATATAGTTGAAAATAAAGCATAACGTATATTTTTTATATAATGTCTTTGCAAAAAAGAGTAAGCCGATAAAGCGGCTCGTAAATGACTCCGGCTTTTTCTATAAACCAGGGTCTGATTTTATAAAACAGATGTGAGGATACACAATTATGCCAGAAGAGAACCGTGTCGGAAAGAAGATCCGTCAGCTCAGGGAAACTCAAAAAATGACAGTGGAACAGCTTGCTGAATCCAGTAACAGCAGCGTGGAATTAATCGAGCAGTTAGAAAACGGAGCCCTTGTTCCATCCTTAACTCCTTTACTGAAGCTCGCCCGGGCTTTAGGTGTCCGACTCGGTACTTTTCTGGATGACATGCCCCAAAGCGGGCCGGTCATTGTCAGGGCAGGGCAGTCCGAAAACGTGGTCAGGTTTTCCGGTAAGACCGAGCAGCCCAAAGAGAGCGCACTGGATTTCTATTCCCTTGCCTCGGATAAGGCCGACCGCCACATGGAGCCTTTTATCATTGATATAAAGGTTTCTCCTGAAGAAAGCCATAAACTTTCATCTCACGAAGGAGAAGAATTCATCTATGTCCTCGCCGGGGAAATAGAGATCTTCTACGGGAAAGAAGTCCACAGCCTGAGTGAAGGAGACAGCATCTACTACGACTCCATCGTTCCCCATGACCTGCACACCGCCGGGGCCGAAGACGCAAAAATCCTGGCTGTCGTCTACGCTCCTTTCTGAAGGGTTTTTCTCCCTTCTCTTATTTCCGGAATTTTCGGATTGAATTCTGAACCGAAAAATTGCCGTAATTTCCGAATTGAATCCTTAAATGGAAAATGTTTTGAAAAATTTCATAAATTTAAAAAACTAGAAGGAATCCTTATTTATGTTTACCACAACGGTAGCCCCGCGCTTCGGGGATGTTGACGGGCTCGGACATGTGAATAACACCGTGCTTCCGGTCTGGTTCGAAACGGGCCGAAATTCAATCTTCCGGCTCTTTTCGCCTGATCTTGACCTCAGTCCTGAAAAATGGAACCTTATTCTGGTAAGGACAGATTTTGACTTCCTTGGTCAGATGTATTTTGACGGGGATGTTGAAATCAGAACTTACATCGTAAAGATCGGGAACAGTTCCTTTACTGTCGGGCATGAGGCCTGGCAGAGAGGAGGATTGAAATCAAAAGGCCAGGCAGTGCTTGTCTACTACGACTTCAAGCTCCAGAAAGCCTTTCCCATTCCTGCCCGATTCCGAAAAGTCCTGGAAGAGCACCTGATTTCCCCGGAAAACGAAGATTCCCCTGCAAAATGAGAGGCTGAGACCATGCAGCTTATAGAAGACCCCATCGGATTATATTTTGAAAAACAGGTCGAAATTGACCCTGACCACGAATTTATTGTCTATCCTGACCGGGATCTGCGCTTCACCTACGGGCAGTTCAATGAAAGGGTAAACGATCTTGCGAAAGGCCTGCTTGCAATCGGGATAAAAAAAGGCGACCATGTGGGCATCTGGGCCCGAAACGTCCCGGACTGGCTGACCTTCATGTTTGCGACCTCCAAGATAGGGGTGGTCCTGGTTACGGTAAATACCGCCTACAGGAGCCATGAGGTCGAGTACGTCCTCAAGCAGTCGGATATGAAAGCCCTGGCTATAGTTGACCGTTTCAGAGACATTGATTATCTGCAGGTTATGTACGAGCTGGTCCCGGAACTCCGGAGCAGTGAACGTGGAAGGCTGAAAAGCGAGAAATTCCCCCACCTAAAAAGCGTGATTTACGTGGGCCAGGAAAAGCACAGGGGCATGTATAACACAAACGAGCTCATGCTCCTCGGACATCATTCCCCGGATGAGGAATTCCTGAAAATCAAGGCAAGCGTCCACTGTGATGATGTTGTCAATATGCAGTACACCTCAGGGACCACCGGTTTTCCGAAAGGGGTTATGCTGACCCACAGTAATATTCTGAACAACGGGCTCTCCATAGGAGACCGGCAGAAGTTCACGCATGAGGAACGGCTCTGCCTGCCTGTCCCCCTCTTCCACTGTTTCGGAACCGTGCTCGGGGTAATGGCTGTCCTGACTCACAGGGCGACTCTTGTGATGCTGGAAGTTTTCGACCCCCTCCTGGTGCTGGCAGCCCTTCAGAAAGAGAAGTGTACGGCTCTCTACGGGGTCCCGACCATGTTCATTGCCGAGTACACCCACCCAATGTTTGACATGTTCGACCTTTCCTCTCTCAGGACCGGGATCATGGCAGGTTCCACCTGTCCTGTCGAGGCCATGAAGAAGGTTGTCGAGGACATGCACTGCTACGAAATTACCAGTGTCTACGGCCTTACGGAAGCCTCCCCCGGCATGACCCAGACCACGACCAACGACCCTCTGAAACTCAGGGTGGAAACCGTCGGAAAGTCCTTTCCGGGCGTGGAAGTCTGTGTCATGGACCCTGATACGGGAGATCTCCTTCCCCCAAATACCGTGGGGGAACTTTGCTGTCGCGGCTATAATGTAATGAAAGGCTATTACAAGATGCCGGAGGCCACAAAGAAGGCAATCGACGAGCGGGGCTGGCTGCACAGCGGAGACCTCGGGACCTGTGACGAAAAAGGCTATTACCGAATAACAGGCCGAATCAAGGACATGATTATCCGGGGCGGGGAAAACATCTACCCCAGGGAAATCGAAGAGTTCATTCATTCCATGGACAGGGTAAAGGACGTTCAGGTTGTCGGAATTCCGGATGAAAAGTATGGAGAAATCGTGGGCGCTTTCGTAATCCCGGAAGAAGGGGCCGACCTGACCGAAGAGGACATCCGCGATTATGCCATCAGCCGGATTGCCCGTTACAAGGTCCCAAAACATGTATTTATTGTGGAAGAGTTTCCCCTTACCGCAAGCGGCAAGATCCAGAAGTATAAACTCAGAGAACTGTCCGTTGAACTAATCGAACAAAAAAAGAATAATTTGTAAGCTGTAAGCAGTAAGCTGTGAATTTTTTTAAAGGTATGATGTCCGGAAAGCCGGGGTTTCACATGCCCCGGTATTTTTTCCGGCCATCTCCGCCCCCCAGGCCGTTTAGAATATTTTATATTTTTGTTTCCAAAATAGTATGATTTTCGACTTATGTCCTGGTTTTTTTGATTATTATTGAAATTTTAAGTATGTGGACATGAATATTTTAATGCCGTCAAATTATTTCATAGCTCAAAATATATATATGAAATTAAAATAGCTAAGCCTTTAAAAACAATTAAAAGAAGCAAAAAATTCAATGAACTAAAATATACATGAGGCATAAAAACACACGAATGAATTAAAAATTTGCCATAATTTATTATATATACAATTTTAGCATTAAGGAGTATTGTACATGGGAATAAAATGTACATGCGTTTTTCAAAGAATATGTGGGAGTATTCTTTGGATTGGGGGGTTTCATCGATTGAGAGCCCATGGGCCAAAAGGGCTCTCAATCAATCACCATAAAAATTCCCGATTTTGAATATTAATTTCTACTTTTTTAAGCTATTTTTTTAAGACAGACAGCAGAATTCCACTTCCTCGACAGCCGGAGGCTGGCAGGTGGGGGATGAATGCGTCGAGACTACTGGGGCCGGTTTAAATATATCAAACTGCCAATATACCAGAACGGGCGGATCATTCATAAATATCTCATATAATATAAATATATACGATATATTCACATAATATTAAAGCCTTGTATATGGTGTTCACATGCACCTAACCAACAAAGTCAAAATCCTCCCCTCAGAGGAATAGGTCGATGTCCTCTGGACCATTTCAGAGCTATGCCGGAATATCTATAATTTTGCACTTGCAGAACGTAAAGATGCATGGACTATGAAAGTAAATTCAATAAGTTATGTCGAACAGCAGAATAAGCTCCCCGAACTTAAAGAGCGTTTTCCAGAATACAAAAAAGTATATTCAAAAGTCCTTCAAGGAACATTAAGGACACTTGATGCAAATTATAAATCATTTTTTGCACTTGTAAAGAATGGCGATAAGTCGTCTCGTCCTCCGAATTTCAGAGGATACAAGTACTTACAGAATTTGAAATATAATTAATCAGGATTCAAGGTTAAGGACGGAATTATAAAATTATCACATAAAGTAAATGATGTACCTTTATCCTTTAAAATCGGGTCTGAGTACAACAACCTTAATATTAAACAGGTTGAAATATATAATTCTGATCCTTATAAGGCAAGAGGGGAATTTTTCATATCAATCGTTTTCGATTATGAGCCAGAACTAACATATAAGGATAATGGATTATATCAGGCGATTGATTTAGGGATTACAAAAACTGTAACCGCAGTTAACTCCGAAGGTAAATTTTTTGAAGTCGTAACTCCACGGCCTGATAAGTACTGGAATAAAAAAATGGACAGTATTAAGTCCCGCCGGGATCACTGCAAAAAACATAGTAAAAGGTGGTGGGTACTTCATCGAATTTACCGGAAAATGGAAAAGAAAAAGTCCAATCAAATAAAAGACTTTCAGCATAAGCTTTCTAAAACGATGGTTGAGAACACAAAATCGAATACTATCATTGTGGGGAAGCTCAGTGTCAAAAAAATGGCAAAATCTAAAAAGTACAAAGGCAAGAGAAAGAAGGGCATAAATAGGTCTACTCAAAATCAGGGGTATCTTTCCCGTTTCATCGAATTCTTAACCTACAAAGCGGAAAAAATAGGTAAGAAAACAATAAGAATTGATGAAAGTTATACCTCTAAAGAATGCTATGTCTGTAAAAAACGACATAATATGCCTTTATGGGAAAGAACTATGAAATGTGATTGTGGAAACGAAATCGACCGAGATAGAAACAGTGCGATAAATATAATGGAACGTTTCCTATCACAGAATGCCTTATGGACAGGCTATCGGTACTTTGCCGATAATCTTCGACAAACAGGCTTGAAGATAGGGATTGAGTTCTTAGAACCAATTCCTAAATGATTCAAGTACTCGAAGGAAGCCCCTTCCTCGGTGTTTCTAATTGAAAATTAGAAACTCCTGTTAAACCTATGGTTTAACACGACAGCCGAAGGCTGACAGGTGGGGGTAGTTCACGCTACTTTTTTGAGCTACTTTTCGGAGCTAACTTTCAAAGGCCAGATTTAATGATTGCCGGGGCAAGGATGCGAAAATACCCTGGTGTCAGTAGAGGGGCGCATCATTTTCTACTGTTTTTCTCCACATTTCCACACCGAAAGGCAGGTGTTCTCTTACTCAAAAACTCTGACCTAAAAAACCCTGACCTATCCTCGATAATTTTTGAGGATCAGTCAGCCGACCTGATCATTGTTTCTGAGAGATAGTACTGAGAAATATTTCAAAGATTTTATAATCCTCTTTTTATAATTATTGTTAATTGACCATGCCATGGGGCATTCTCTTTTCTTTAGAGTACTTCAGTTCTGAATTTCGTTTATTAGGGAGTTGGGTGATTTGTGTGGATGTTTCCGGGAGTGCTTCTTCTATAAAGGTTTTTACCAGGATGAGAACAAATATTATCCTTGCTGCCATCGTCGTATTTTTTCTGGTTGAAGTAATTTTGATATCCGGAGCTTCAGCGTCAAATATAGCTTTTTACAGTGACTATAAATCCATTTCATATACGGGAAAAATGGAAGGTGGTTTGTATTATTATGCAAGCGCATTAGAAGCTCAGGGCCATAGCGTAGATCAGATTTCCAGGCCTTTTAGCTCAGACCGGCTTGAAAATTATGACGCTTTATTGATAATAGCACTTGAGAATTCACTTCCCAGCAGTGAAAAAAAAGTAATAAATGATTTTGTTAAAATCCAGAATAAAGGCCTTCTCATGTGTGGGGGTAAAGCGGAATTAGTTAACGACCTGGCAGAGGATTTAACCGGGAGTTCTGTCGGCTGGTTTGGAGACGCTATTGTCTGTGACCCGACAAACTATGTGTATTTTCCGAAATGGATAAAAATCAGGAATTTTGAAACCCATCCAATAACGGAAAATGTCGAGCAGATTATAATTTATAAAGGGTCATATATCCCGATGGCATCTGCTGAGGGGCCGATAACCGGAGTCGCATATAGCGATGATGATAGCTGGCTGGACGAAGACGGGGATTATGTATATGATACAGGCGAGTCCTGTGGACAGCAGCCGGTTATAGCCTGCTCGACTGTGGATAAGATAGTGATCATTCCTGACAGGAACATTTTTGATAACTCGGATACCGATAGAGACGGGATCGTTGCTTTCAACGAATACGATAACGGTGTGCTTGGTCTAAACATTGTAAACTGGCTTACGGAAAAAGATACGGCACCTTCTCCTGAAATTATTGATGTGTCCTACCCCCCTGAGCTTTCCGAAGGGGAGACCGCCGCCATTTCCGTAACTTTAAGAAACAGAGCCGGCAAGTCGAGTGAAGGTTATATATACGTTTCTTTCCCGGAAGGGGGAAATATCATAAATGTGGCCGGGACCGGGAACGCTAATGAAAATTATCCTCCCGGGAGTACAATATGGGGTGTAGACGGCCAGATGACTTCTATATATCCGCTTGCCGAACTCTATGCCCCGGAATGGGACTCAGAACAGGAAGAAACTCTCACGATCAACGTAGAACCTGCCGTTGGTTCGGAGAAAATCATATTTCTGGTAAGGGCAGCCCTTAAAAATAATGCGACCGACGACTACGAAAGAGACCCCACATCCTCAGGGAAACCTGACCAGCAGGGCTGGAATGCCTATGAGTACGGTATTCCCATATCCCTTCCCGATTCTGAAGAACTGAAGTTCAGAGGAATAATTTTGGAAGAGGGGCCGTTTACTTCTTATTATTCATTTGACGTTGAAATCACAGAAATCCTGAATGACCCCACAGGGGAACTTGCGGCAGGAGATGTAATTTTCGTCACGGGCCACAGGAGCGGTCTCGCCCTTGTGGACAGCGTAACGGTGGGTGACGAAGTAGAAGTCTTTGGAAAATATCTTGGGGATGATGTATTTCTCAGCGATATTGACGACGCGGCTTCTGACCACCACCTGAAAAAAATTAATAAGTACGGCTCTTTAAAAGTAAGCATAAGCCCTTCTGACGTTACAGCTTATGCAAAATGGCAGCTCACAGAAGGCCCGGATACGACCTGGCATTCCAGCGGACAGACTGTAACAAAAATTCCAGTCGGAGATTACACAATCCGCTTCAATGATGTTTCAGGCTGGGCCAGGCCTTCTGACCAGACAGTGAGTATTAAAAAAGGCTTCAATCCCGTATTCGCAAGTTACGAAAAAGAAATTCAAACAGGCGACTTAACCGTAACAATTAACCCCGAGGAAGTAAGGACAGAGGCGAAATGGCAGCTTACAGAAGGCCCGGATACTGAATGGCACGAGAGTGAAGAAACTGTAACAGAAATTCCAGTCGGAGATTACACGATTCGGTTCAATGATGTTTCAGGCTGGACCAGGCCTTCTGACACTCCTGTGACAGTAAATGAGGGGCCTAACTCCGCATCCGCAAGTTACGAAAAAGAAATTCAAACAGGCAACATAACCGTAACAATTAACCCCGAGGAAGTAAGGACAGAGGCGAAATGGCAGCTTACAGAAGGCCCGGATACAGCCTGGCATTCCAGCGGACAGACTGTAACAGAAATACCAGTCGGAGATTACACAATCCGCTTCAATGATGTTTCAGGATGGAAGACCCCCTCTGACGCTCCTGTGACAGTAAATGAGGGACAAAAGACCACATCCGCAAGTTATGAAGCAGTAATTGAAACAGGCGACTTAACCGTAACAATTAACCCCGAGGACGTAAGGACAGAGGCGAAATGGCAGCTTACAGAAGGCCCCAATACGACATGGCATTCCAGCGATCAGACTATAACAGAAATTCCAGTCGGAGATTACACAATCCGCTTCAATGATGTTTCAGGATGGAAGACCCCCTCTGACGCTCCTGTGACAGTAAATGAGGGACAAAAGACCACATCCGCAAGTTATGAAGCAGTAATTGAAACAGGCGACTTAACCGTAACAATTAACCCCGAGGACGTAAGGACAGAGGCGAAATGGAAGCTCACAGAAGGCCCGGATACGACATGGCATTCCAGCGAACAGACTGTAACAGAAATTCCAACTGGAGATTGCACAGTCCGGTTCAATGATGTTTCAGGCTGGACCAGACCATCTGACCAGACAATGAGTATTAAAAAAGGCTCCAATCCAGTATCCGCAAGTTATGAAGCAGTAATTGAAACAGGCGACTTAACCGTAACAATTAACCCCGAGGAAATAAGGACAGAGGCGAAATGGCAGCTCACAGAAGGCCCGGATACGACATGGCATTCCAGCGAACAGACTGTAACAGAAATTCCAACTGGAGATTACACAGTCCGGTTCAATGATGTTTCAGGCTGGACCAGACCATCTGACCAGACAATGAGTATTAAAAAAGGCTCCAATCCAGTATCCGCAAGTTATGAAGCAGTAATTGAAACAGGCGACTTAACCGTAACAATTAACCCCGAGGAAGTAAGGACAGAGGCGAAATGGAAGCTCACAGAAGGCCCGGATACTGAATGGCATTCCAGCGATCAGACTGTAACAGAAATTCCAGTCGGAGATTACACAATCCGGTTCAATAACGTTTCAGGCTGGAAAACTCCGCCGGACACTCCTGTGACAATATATGAGGGCTCCAAATCAGTGCCATATAATTATACGAATGAGGAGGATGTCAATGCTAGTTTAATAAGTATATATTATTTCCCGACCGAGACATATGAACCGGGGGACAGAATTCAACCTGTCATGTGGGTGAGCAATACCGGAAGCCAGACTCATGAATTTTTTGTGAGTATGCACATTGAAAATCAGGCCTATCCTGAGTCTCAATATACAGTATACGAAGCTATAGAGCTCGATGCGGGTAAAAGTGGAAGTGTGAAACCGGACTGGGTGGTCCCCTCTGAAATTCTCAATGGCTTATACAGGGTTACTTTTGTTTTATGGAAAGAAAAGACCGATTCCGGATTCGAAGGCAAGCTTAAGGAACAAAACTTTGACCCAATAAAAATCGAAAACGGTTCTTCCGGAGATAAACCCGACAATTCCGACGACGATTCTTCCGGCGGTGGGGGAAGCGGAAGTGGGGGAGGCGGAGGGGGTGGGGGCTCTCCCGAACCTGCGAGTAACGTCGAGGTCAAAGAGCTTTCACAGGAATTTATCTCCAACGGCAACCCTGTGAAATTCAGCTTCCCGCAAAACGTGACCTGTATCACTTCGGTCAATTTTGACTCCAGGAGAACTCTGGGTAAAATCACGACTATCGTGGAGCTGCTGAAAGGCAAATCCACACTCGTTCCGGCTCTTCCCCCCGGGCTGCTCTATAAAAACTTCAATATATGGGTAGGAAACTCAGGAACCGCAAGCTCCAAAAACATAGAAAACGAGCTTGTAGGCTTTAAGGTGGAGAAAGCCTGGCTCTCTTCAACCGGGAGTGATGCGAGTACTATAAGGCTCTGGAGATACAACGAGACCTGGGAAGAGCTTTCCAGTCGGCAGATCGGGGAAGATGCCTTATACAGCTATTATGAGGCCGAAACCCATGGTTTTTCCCCGTTTGCTATAACCGCACTTGTGGAAGAGGCCTCGTCTCTGAAAATGCCCATCGAAGAAGATGGAATGCCCCCCTTTTTAGGAGAGGACCCGAACATGACAAAAATGTCACCCTTTGGTGGAAAATTATCTGGGGAAGAGGGGGCCCTTGTTTCAGGCAGTGCAAATGAGGGAGCGGTCGGAGTAAAGCCCGCAAAGGTATTTATTTCCATAGGCCTGCTCTCTCTGATGTGTTTTGTTGCTTATATGTTGTCGCAAAAAAGGAATTGAAAAAATCATAGAACTTACATCAACCCTGTCAGTACGACTCCGATTCCCATAAGCGCCACACATCCGACGGTTGCAACATCCTTCTTATTCCAGCCTGTGCTTTTCCACACTCTGTCTGTGCCTGTAGCCCCGCATGTCCATGGTCAGGCCAAGCACCTGGGTCCTTCCGAGGGAGTTTGCGACCAGGGGGATAAGGATTGGTTTTACACTCCTGATTTTCCCGCGGAGGCCGGTTCCCGGGTTGTAGCCCCTTGCGAGCTGCGCTTCGTGGATGCGCTTGATTTCTACATAGAAGATTATTTTGCTACAAGTGGCGAGATGCCTGCAAGGAAATATTTAAAATACCTGGAAAAACATCAATTAAATGAAGATGTGGGAGTACATACTTCCTTAATTTTGCTTATTTGGGGGTGAAATAAGAATGAGTACATTGGAAAAAAATTTATTGTTAGTCCTGTTGCTCTTTACCGCTACGTTCATGACATCGTCAACAGCAGCAGCTGACATATCGGCTACCAGGACTCTTTCATCCGGTACAATCGCACCGGGAGAGGAGTTCACAGTTAACATAACAACTGCAGATTATGGTACCCTGGGACAGGTTGTAGAAACATTGCCTGCTGGTTTTGACTTTGTGAGCACAACCGGGCTTTCTCTTCCGGCAGATGTGGATGTCCAAAATAACAATGTTACGTTCTACCTTTTCGGTCAGAAGTATTTTAGCTACAATGTTACTGCGTCAGATAATGCAAGTACCTATAATTTCAGCGGAATTCTCAATCGCAAAGAGGAAACTCCGGTAACCATAGGTGGTGACACACGGGTTTCAGTAGCAGAAGTGTCCATCCCAGCAAGCGAACCTGTAGAAGATGAGGGTGAAGGTAGCAGTTCTTCTTCCAGCTCCTCCTCTGGTGGAGGTGGAGGCGGCGGTTCTCCTGAATCTGCCAGTAATGTTGAGGTGAAAGAACTCTCGCAGCAGTTCATCACCAACGGAAACCATGTAAAATTTATTTTCTCTCAAAATGTGACCTGCATCACTTCAGTGGAATTCGATCCTGAAAAGACTCTTGGAAAGACTATAACTATTGTCGAGATGCTGAAAGGAAAATCCACGCTGGTACCCGAGTTACCCCCTGGAAATGTTTATAAAAGCATGAACCTCTGGGTAGGAAATCAAGGAACTGCAAGTCCTGAAAACATCAAAAACGCCATTACGGAGTTCAGGGTGGAAAAGGTATGGATTGCTTTGAATAGTGTTGATAGGGTCTCTATCAGGATGTGGAGATTTGATGGTGAAAAGTGGGAGGAACTTCCCACTGTTGAAGTGGCTGAGGACGGAACGTATGTTTACTTCAAAGCTGAAACGTCTGGCTTTTCACCGTTTGCAATAAGTGCCATTGAGGAAGCAGTAGGTGAGGCAGGTCGTGAAGATGAACGGCTTTTAAGCTCTTCTACGGAAGAAGAAGAAGAAGAATCCGCAGGGACAAAGGTTATTTCAGGTATGGTGCCGAAGGGAAATGCTTCAGCAGTAGTAGAATCTTCTGCAAAGGTTGAAAAATATGCAAAATCCGGTCGTAGAACAAATGTCTTAATATCTGTTGGCTTGCTTTCGGTTATTATTTTGATAGGATATGTGGCGTTAAGGAAGCAAAGTTAAGGCTTTGTTTCCTTTTTTATCTCGTGTCGCAGAAGACTCCTTCCTCGATGTTTCTAATCGAAGATTAGAAACTCCTGTTAAACCTGCGGTTTAACACGACCGCCGTAGGCGGGCAGGTGGGAGATGAATGCGACAAATTGGTTTAAATTTTAATTATTTGAATAAGTGTTGTCGATCTTGCAGTTAGTCGGACACAGTTCTTTTTAATGGTGACACTTGTAATCGTCGTGTTCCAGTTGATGTCACACAATACTCCGTATCCTTTGGACATTCGACCCCTTACGAATCCTTCTCCTTTTTTAGTTCGTATCTTGTCGAATTTTCTAATTCCGAATATTTTACCAGTTGGTATTGACTTTTCGGATCGTTTGCCTTTGGTTTGCTGGTAATCTCCCTCACTAACGTGTCTTTTGAAATATACCGTATCATCCAGTTGAACATGTTGATTATCAGTGCAGCATATCGCAATTGCATCGTTATAGTGAGTTTTCGGCAGTTTTAGTATTTGTTCTCGTTTGAATTTCGACTCGTAACCAAACGTTTCGTCGAATTTCCAGGATGATTTTTTAAGTTGAGATTTAATAATCCCAATTTCAGTTGCATGTTTTGTTTTGGAGAGAGATCCATTGATTTCAAATTTACCTGCATGTAATTCGTCGTGGCAGGTGCGACACAATGTGATAAGATTATCGGGAGTATCTGTGCCACGATTTGATTTGAATCTAATATGGTGACAATCCAGTTTACGATCTTTTGATTTGCCTTTACAATGCTGGCATGTATATCCGTCTCTACTCAGGACGTATGCTTTTGCATTATACAGGTTTTTCATTGAACCGTTTTGATATCCAGTTCCCGATACATTAGGATTTGTTATTTTGTGAATATCAAATGATGCAAGCTCGACTACCCATTTTGTTATCGGTAAGATGGACTCAACAAAATCTTTTTCTCTCATATGAGATTCGATCTTGCTATGGATTGATGGAGCGATTCTACCAGGTTTCTTGGAGTTATGACGGTTGTTGAATCTTGCTGGTCGATACCTGGTTTTTCGGCTTCGGCGGGTACGTCTATAACTAAATCGAGCTTTCATCTTTTTAGAGATGTCATCTCTGATCTCGATTTCAGACTGGTATACTACCTGATTATTGGAAACTGCAGCACAACCGACATGTTTTGATCCCGTATCCATTCCTGCAATAATTGGTTGAGTATATTCTTTACTATCGTAAAGTAATTTGATTGTGAACGGAGTGGTTTTCATCACTTTTGCCCTGTTAGTTTTTAACAAAATCCTGGCTTTCGCGGGACTTGTTGGCATAAGCGGGTTTCCATTCTTGTTCAGTACATATACAAACATTTGTAATTACTCCCAATTAAATAGGGTTATGCGTATCTGAACTTGTGGAGTCAAGTTCGGAATTCGTCTTCCTCTCGATCTGATATGGAAAGGTTTTGTATGATGCAAGCACTGTTCCTACCTCTCAGAACTGTTTAACTTACACCCTTAGAGCCTGGAACTGAGACGGCATTCCAGGGTAACTATAATATTCTTTCCTATCGGCTACTGACCATATTAAACTCCGTGTCAGTGATCTGGTCAATCGGGACTTGCTTTTTACAAGCAAGCCCCTTCCTCGATGTTTCTAATCGAAGATTAGAAACTCCTGTTAAGCCTACGGTTTAACATGACTCCGTGAGGAGGCAGGGAGGGGTTATTGACGACCTGATGTTTTTCAGGGTTCTTAAAGCTTACATCAACCCTGTAAGTACGACCCCGATTCCCATAAGCGCCACACATCCGACGGTTGCAACATCCGTATTATTCCATTCGAGCCTGTGCTTTTCCATGCTCTGTCTGTGCCTGTAGCCCCGCATGTCCATGGTCAGGCCAAGCACCTGGGTCCTTCCGAGGGAGTTTGCGACCAGGGGGACAAGGATTGGTTTTACACTCCTGATTTTCCCGCGGAGGCCGGTTCCCGGGTTGTAGCCCCTTGCGAGCTGCGCTTCATGGATCTTCTGGCCTTCTACCTGGAGACTCGGGATGAAGCGAAGCGCGATTACGAACATGAGGACATAGTCTACCGGGACATGGATGGTGAGCAGGGCTTTCATAAGAGCGCTTGGCTTTGTGGTGACAACCAGGAGCTGGAAAGCAAAAAGCATGGCAAAGAAACGAAGAGAAAGGACCAGGCCGAAGTCAAGGGCTCCGGTTGTTACTGAGACCATTCCGCCTGCTGCAAAAATTCCGGGCGGGATCAGGTAACAGATAGTGGTCCCGCTCTTAAGTGTGAAAACGGTGAGCAAAATCAGGGTGATGCTCAGGAAAACCAGGAGCTTGAGCTGGCGAAGGAGTTCCTGCTGGAGCCCGGCTTTAAGGGAAGCCAGGAAAATACCCAGCACCATTATAGCCAGGACGGCAGGGTCCGTTGAGATAACACTGAGCGCTATGATTCCTGTGATGGCTGCGATTTTAGAAAGTGGGTTCATTCGGTGTAAGAAGCTGTCCCTGTTGATGTACTGCATAATTTCTTTCATGCGCACATACCCCCTCTGTTACTTTCTGCGGCAGTTTCAGTGAGAACCGCCTTTGTCAGATCTTCAATGATTTTCCCGGATTCCATGCGGATTACCCGTTCGGCGTAGTTTTCCACAATTTGCAAGTTGTGGGTCACCATCACAATGGTGTGTCCTTCCTGCTGGAGCCTGCGCATGAGCTGCATCATCCGGTCGGACTCTTCGGCGTCCAGACCTGTGGTCGGCTCGTCGAGCACGATCAGTTCGGGGCGCATGGCAATCACACAGGCAACAGCCAGACGCTGCCGTTCCCCTCTGCTCAGGTGGCGGGGAAATACCTGTTCCGTTCCCCCGAGCCCTACGAGTTCCAGGGCACGAGGGATTGCTTCCCTGTCTCCTCCTGCGCCGATATTGTTTAATCCGAAGGCGATTTCGGCTTGAACGGTGTCTTCAAAGAGCATGTTGTCCGGGTTCTGGAAGACCAAACCCGTGTGCCTTACCAGTTCATTTATCGGGGTCTGTCCTGTGTCGAGCCCTTTTACGGTCACACTTCCCGAATGGGGTTTAAGGAGACCGTTGAAGTGCTTTACCAGGGTAGTCTTTCCTGATCCGTTTTCTCCCAGGATTGCAATGAACTCTCCGGGATAGATGTCCAGATTGACGGCTTCAAGAGCCAGGACTTCGTCATAGCGCTGGGAGAGCTGCTTTACGGAGATAATCGGGAAAGTACTGGATTTTGCTTCCAAAGGAGGAACGTTTTGTGTCCCTTCCTCCGGGATAAAATGTGATTTTTTATCAGAATTTCCGGCAGGGCAGGCACCGGGATCTGTGAAATCTTTCGGGCTTTTTACTTCTTTTATCCTGCCTTTCTCAAGGAGCACTACCCGGTCCCCGATTTCCAGGAAGGCTTCCACATTGTGGTCCACGATTATGATCGTTTTTCCTTCCTCTTCTTTTAACTTTTTAAGAATTGAAAATACTCTTTTTACGGCTTTCGTGTCCATTTCCGAGGTGGCTTCGTCCAGGATGAGCACTTCGGTGTCCAGGACAAGGGTAGCCGCCAGGGCTACTTTCTGCTTCTGGCCTCCGGAAAGGGTATGTGGGGCCCGATTTTTCAGCTGGCTTATTTCGCACATTTCCATGACAGCTTTCAGCCGGCGTTCTATTTCGGCTTCAGAGAAACCCCGGTTTTCAATGCCTGAACAGATTTCCTCTTCGACAGTGGTGAAAATAAGCTGGGACTCGGCGTCGTCAAAGACCATTCCCACATGATGGCTCAGTTCTTTCATGCCGTCGAATTCTCCGATAGCCTTTCCTTTGAATGTGATGCTTCCTTCGAAGCTGCCTCCTATTTCCTGGTGAAGGATGCCTGCCAGGGCGAAGGCAAGGGTAGTTTTCCCGGCTGCACTGTGGCCCGTGACCAGGAGCAGTTCTCCGGCAGGGACTTCAAGGCTGATACTTTCAAGAGACGGTTTTTCCGCCGTGCCATAGGTGTAGGAGAAGTCCCTGACCCTGATCATGCTTTTCCCCTCGCAAGGACCTTTGAGGCCGGCATGTAAAGGATCTGAGCGATAATGGCGTTGACGATTGCGGTCCCGACCACGATCGGGATTATGGCTGCAACAAAAGCGCCCATGGTTGCAAACTTCAAGAGGATTGTTGGGGCTATCATCACCATCGCCACGATGACAAAGGTGGTCCCGCTGGCAAGGGTCCCGACAAAGATTGCCAGGGAAGGAGCGAAGGAAAACCTGTTCCGGAACGCTGTGAATGCAAGCAAACAGACAACAGCTCCCACAGGTTCACTGATGAGATTTGCAGGAGGGAAGATGGAGTGGCTGAGAAGCGCACATACTATTCCCGCTACTATCCCGATCCCTATTACTTCCTTGAAGGTGGGGATCACGAGAATTATGGCAAGGCAGTAAAAAGCGATTACAAGGTTCGAGACAATGGGTCCCGGGATTACCAGAGATAAGTAGCGCACGATTGCACCGACTGCTAATAAAATTCCAACAACAGCAATATCCTGAGATTTCATTGATCCACTTTCCATTTTTTTTGATTGTTACCGTGTGATTGTCCTGAGATTTCGATTGAATTTGAGCTTGTTATTGAGATACCATTGATTGGCCTGTGATTGGTGAACAGTGAAAACGAATTAGACATAATAATACAACAAGGTATAATAATGTACATTGGTATATATAGCTTGTGTTTTGACATCTTTATTTTTCTTTAATTTCTGATTCTCACAGTTTCTATTATTCTATTATTATAGAAAAAACTGATCTGGAGGCAGGGCATAGAATCAATCAGGAGTTAAGCGGGGGTCCTGGAATGTATTCGTTGGATGAAGATGAAATCAATGAGAGCCGGATAATCGAGGCTGGTATCATGGCCGCCAATATGCGGGACACGAAAGAGGTGGTCGAAGCTTTCGAGAAGCTGAAGGCTTTTACGGTCAAACTGATCTACCTGAACACAACAGGGGAGCACGAACTCGATGCAAAGGCCGTAATCATCGCTATGGGGGATATCGGGGAACTTGTCACTGAAAATAGAATGGAACTAGCGTCCATTGCTGCGGCCCGTGAACTCGGGGAAATCGCGGAAGAAGCCGCAAAGCACAACAGGGAAGCGCTTGCAGTAAAAGCGGCTTCCATGCTCGGAAACTTGGCCAGGGTGGTTGTGGAAAAGGATATGGACACGGCTACAAAAACCGTGGCTGAAGCCCTTGAGAAATTCGGGAAGGCTTCTGTCAGGCAGAAATCGGAAAATCAGATCAGCATGGCAGAAATTTTTCTGATGCAGATTGCGGAAGGGGGGCTCAGGGGAGGTCTGGCAGAGGCAAGCCTTACGGCCATAAATTCTCTTGGGGATATAGGAGTCGTTTCAGCCGAAGAGGGGCTTGAAGAAAGCGTTATAGAGGTCGAACTCCTGCTTGAAGAGATCGGGACCCTGGCGGTCCGGGTAAAGCGAGAACTTGAGGCAAAGGCCATTGTCCATGCCTTTGGAAAAATAGAGAAGGTCTCTCTGCCGTCTGGTTCGAAAAACACGGTGGTCCAGGCAGCCTGGTCCCTTGAAATAATCCGGATCCTTGCTGAGGAGGGGGACATGAAATCCGTGGCCAGAGCTGCAAAAGTGGCACTGGAGTCACTCAAAACGGCCGGGGTCCAGGATGATGAGGAGAACCTTGAAAAAATACAGGAAATAAAGCTGTTTCATAGGAAACTCCTGGAGAGGAGATGACTTTTTTATAAAAATACTCTAAAACAATGAGAATTCTAAAAACTCAAAACAGTATTCAAAAAGGTATTGTGTTTTGGTGCTCCGGCCGGGATTCGAACCCGAGTTTTCGGCTCGAAAGGCCGGAATGATTGACCGGACTACACTACCGGAGCACGTTGTTCTTTTGCTTTTGAAGCGAATCCTTGAATATCTTTAGTATTATATAAACATATCCCCCTGAGGGTCTGGGAGGGGTGGGTTTTTTGAGAAAAAGTGCAAAATTGTTTGCAATAGAGGACAGCAGAATATCCCTGGATTGTTAAATCGGAACCACCCTGTTAAAAGAAATAAGGCTCATCACCATTTCTCGTGGGTAAGATAAGTTTCAATTCAAGACCATATCAATTTTTGAGAGAGTTAAACACACAAAAAAACGATGAGCCAGAAATAGTTCAAAAATAACATTAGAAATCAAAAAGAATAGTTCAAAGAGAATAGTTCAAAGAGAATAGTTCAAAGAGAATAGTTCAAAGAGAATAGTTCAAAGAGAATAGTTCAAAGAGAATAGTTCAAAGAGAATAGTTCAAAGAGAATAGTTCAAAGAGAATAGTTCAAAGAGAATAGTTCAAAGAGAATAGTTCAAAGAGAATAGTTCAAAGAGAATAGTTCAAAGAGAATAGTTCAAAGAGAATAGTTCAAAGAGAATAGTTCAAAGAGAATAGTTCAAAGAGAATAGTTCAAAGAGAATAGTTCAAAGAGAATAGTTCAAAGAGAATAGTTCAAAGAGAATAGTTCAAAGAGAATAGTTCAAAGAGAATAGTTCAAAGAGAATAGTTCAAAGAGAATAGTTCAAAGAGGTATTGTGTTTTGGTGCTCCGGCCGGGATTCGAACCCGAGTTTTCGGCTCGAAAGGCCGGAATGATTGACCGGACTACACTACCGGAGCACGTTGTTCTTTTGCTTTTGAAGCGAATTCTTGGATATCTTTAGTAGTATATAAACATGTCCCCTGAGAGGCCTGAAAGACGTGGGTCTTTTAAGAAAAAACAAAATTGTTTGCAACAATGGGTGCAGAATAAATTCCCGGCTTGTTGAATCGGAACCCTGGAAAAAGAAACATTTCAAAAAGAGTATTATAATTTGGTGCTCCGGCCGGGATTCGAACCCGAGTTTTCGGCTCGAAAGGCCGGAATGATTGACCGGACTACACTACCGGAGCGCTGATGTGATATCTGATGTGCCTCAACTTCCTTTAACAGGTGCCTATTGGAGGCAACCACAATAGGTACCTCCGGCATATAAACCTGTCGCTTTATCTCAGACAGCAGAAGACTCCTTCCTCGACAGTTCCGACTTTGGAGGAATGGCAGGTGGGAGATGAATGCGTCGAGACTAAGGCCCCCATTTTTTGTTTAACAGGGGACCTTAATGTTGTTTGACAGTGACCTTATGTTCTGTCCTCCTTTGCAGGAGTGGATCCACATCGCCACTGTTATACTGGCTTGTTAATGACCTGAACACTTCCCCTACCTCTCAGGGATGTTTAATCCAAATCGAAATCTCCGAGAACGTGTGGAGTATCCTCAAATATCATGACCAGTATAACGAAAGGCTATTCAACTAGTGTCGCGTCAGCAATAAAATGTCTTATAAAATCGATTACAACTAATCGGAGTTATTCGACCTTTGAAGATTGACTCGACACTAGGGCTTACCGAAGCAAGCCCCTTCCTCAAAAACCTGAGCCATTAGGCGAAGGTTTTAAGGAGGGGTAGTTGACCTGTGCATATTATTTTTGCTGCAAGCTTTGTCTTCTACTGCTTTGGCCTCTTCCGCTGTTTCAATCGATTCATTTCAATCGATATTATATTTGAATTCAGCAGAAAAGCCCTGAGGCTTTAGCTTAGAGGTAGTTGACCTCATGCCTCTTCTTTAGATTCTGGTTCTTGTTCTGGATCAGATTTTTGTTCAGATTCTGGTTCTTGTTCTGGATCAGATTTTTGTTCAGATTCTGGTTCTTGTTCTGGATCAGATTCAGATTTTTCTGATTCTTCTTTTTCTTCTTCTATGAGCTGCCCGATCCACTCTGTCAGGCGTCCGCAGTATTCCGGTTGACATTCCGCATTACAGCCCGTACAGGTCGAAAACATTTCCTTTGCAAGCAGGAGGTCATATGCCTCTTTTGCATCTTCCTTTGCTTTTAGAAGGTATGTCCTTGCCCCATTTGAGACAGCAGACTCCCGGATGATCAGCTTTTTATCCAGCAATTTCTTTATGATTCTGGAGCACTTCCTGCTGTCTATATTCAGTTCCTTCCAGATGACGTTCTGGTAGATACCGTCTTTATTTTTTTTTATAATACTGAACGCTTCATCTTCGAGATCCATATTCCTTTCCACTCTCTGGTCGTCCTCTCTCGGGAATGTTAATCCTCGATGGGAGTGATCAGTATAATGTTATTTCCTCGCAGTACTACAGACCCGAGAGACCGAATTTTTTCTCCCTTCACAATCTCCACTGTATCCATAAGGTGCAGATTCATATAGTCATCTACACTCTTAAGAGTACCTTCAAGCAAATTCAGGTCTCCCTTCATTTCCACTTGGATTCTCGACCCAACGATTTTCTGAACTTTTTTATTTGGGAACAAAATTAATCCCTCTTATATTTATTTTAAATATTATTTATCTCAGACAGTAGAAGACTCCTTCCTCAACAGTTCCGACTTTGGAGGAACTGGCAGGTGGGAGATGAATGCGTCGAGACTAAGGCCCCCATTTTTTGTTTAACAGGGGACCTTAATGTTGTTTGACAGTGACCTTATGTTCTGTCCTCCTTTGCAGGAGTGGATCCACATCGCCACTGTTATACTGGCTTGTTAATGACCTGAACACTTCCCCTACCTCTCAGGGATGTTTAATCCAAATCGAAATCTCCGAGAACGTGTGGAGTATCCTCGAATATCATGACCAGTATAACGAAAGGCTATTCAACTAGGGCTTACCGAAGCAAGCCCCTTACTCTAAAATCTTAGCCTGAAGGCTAAGATTTTAGGGAGGGATAATTGACTCCTGCAGTAGAAGACCCCTTACTCTAAAACCAAAGGTCTCAGAGAAGGGTAGTTGACGACGACCCCCGGCTGTGGGCAGCCCTCAACCTTGATGTCTGTGGAATCCTATTATTTCCACTAACTCCAACGACTGTCCAGCAAACTGAAAATTACATATCCTTTCTAGAGATATATAACCATCGATCCTTTTTACCCGAAGGGCTCGTCCAGAAGCCTGGAGTCGGAAGGAATATTCGGAATTTTCAGCTATATCCCTGGATGTGGTTGGTGCTGTCTGCCAGGGTCTTTGGAGGCTCTCGCTTTTGCATCGGGACAGCTCTTGAAATCGGGCCGAAAACCGCCTCATACTCACTTATGTGCTGGTTCAGCCACCGGGAAAGCTCAAGGGCGGCCACGGGGGAAAGGATAATCTCGGTTTCCACACGCCTTTCGATCACCTGAGCTTCGGAGGAATCTCCAAAAATCTTTGGTGTATCGTTGTAAAACCCGATCCTGAAATCGTACGGACTGTGCCCTCCCGCAGCCCCTATCGCATAAATCTGCCTGAAATCTTCAGGTTTTATAAACTCAATAGTAATGCTTTTTTTTATTTTCCTAGGCATTTTTGGAGCCTCTACTTCTTTATTTTCCCTGGAATTTGTTTCATCACTCATAAAAGTCCCTCTTTTTATATTATGTAAAAGGCAGGAAGCCCCATTGTTTAGCAGGGGTTAGTTGACATAATCAGAATTTGTGAAACAACACTGCAAAGTAATATATTATTTATCCCCCGTTTAATGTTAAAAACTTTCCCGAAAATTAAGGCAGTTTTCAGAAATGGAGTTTTCAGAGACCGGGATGCAGAGTACCGGGAAAACCCCCGGTTTCGGAGAGATATTTCAACCCTGAACTTTTTTCTTTAATTCACGGGCATTTGCGGCCACTTCCCTGTTCGAATGGACCTTTGCGATCATCTCCACCGCGTCCAGGTTCCTGACAACATTGTCCAGATAGCCAAATATATCCCCCTGGTAGGCGGTGATCCCGTAATCGTTCTCAAGCTTTCTCACGATCCCCGCCGGCTCCAGACCTTCTGTTCGCAGTGCAATAATCTTTTCGGAAAACTTCTGCTCGGCACAGCCACAGTAAGGAGAATCTCTGCAATTGCAGGTCAAAAAGTCCGATGCAAATTTCATGAGCAGGGACTGGATTTTCATGTCAAGCTGAGACATTGAGTCCCCATCAAACAAAATATCCAGGGCAGCTCCCTGAAAGACCCTGGTAGGCATGTTCACATGAAGAGCGCTTCCTATCTGCTTTGCGTACTTGAGGTAGGCCGCATCGAAAAACTCCAGGTTACTTGCGATTTTCAGAGAGCTGTTATCCGCAAGCACAGCGTCCCGGATCAAAAAGGCCTTTGAGACCGGGAGGAAGTGTGCAGCCACGATTTTCCCAAAACGGGTAAGTGTAATCCGGTTTCCCTTTTTCTCCACAAAGCGATAGCGTACCAGGCGAGAGACGAGCTTTTCCAGGTCAAAATCCCCGAACATCATGGAATGGATTTTGCCAAGGTCCTGCATGGATGCAGTAAGCGCAATGGAGGCCAGAACTTCTTCGAGCTGCTCGGCTTCCCCATAATTGATTTCTCCCGCGATCATTTCTCCACCCAGGAGTTTAATTGCGACTTCCTCTTCCGTATCGGACTGATTTCCGGCATAACTTTTCCCGGGAACAGGCATAAGCACCACAATACCCCTGTCATGGTAATCAGGCCTTCCGGCTCTCCCGCTCATCTGCAGGAATTCCTGGACCGTAAGCCATTCCACTCCCATCGCCAGGGCCTCAAAAATCACCTGAGAGGCCGGAAAGTCCACCCCTGCCGCAAGGGCGGCCGTCGTCACGATAACCGGTAATTCCCCCTTCCCGAAAAGGTGCTCCACCTTCTTTCTTTCGTACTGGGTAAGCCCCGCGTGATAGGCCGAGGCCCGGATAGGAAGAGCGTCTGCTATCCTGTGGCAGTTTCTCCTGGAATTGGTAAAAACAATGGTCTGGCCCCTGTGCTTTTTGGAAGAAACCCTTGCGTACTCGTCCTTCGCAAGCTTTGCTATCAGCGGGACCTTTTCGTTTTCCTGAGAAAAGAGCAGGTGCCGGTCAAGCGGGACCGGCCGGTGTTCATAGAGGGTAAGCCGGGCCGAGAGTTTGGTCGTAAAAGCCAGGGGGTCCGGAACGGTTGCGGAAAGGTAAATAAACTGGGCTTCAGGGGCACTATAACGCAGTCTCCCTATCAGCCCGTCCACCCTGTGCCCCCTTTCGGAGTCTTCAAGCATGTGGACCTCGTCGATTACCACAGTTCCTATTTTCCCCAAAAAATCGGCGTTTCCGGAACGCATAATATGGTCCACCCCCTCATAGGTCCCGACAATGATGTCCGAGTTCATGCTGGTGTGCATATTCACCCGCTGAGAGGTCTTGATGAGGATTGCTCCTATTTTTATGGAAGTAGTAAGCCCGAGTTTAGTATACCTTTCCGTAAACTGGTCGTACTTCTGATTGGCAAGGGCAACCAGGGGGACCAGGTAGAGCATTTTCCCTTTTTTATTCAAAATATTCTGGATTCCCGCGATCTCTCCGATAAGGGTCTTTCCGGTTGCGGTAGCTGATACAATAAACTGGTTATCCCCTTTTAGCAGGCCGTTTTTGATGGAAAGGCCCTGAACCGGCAAAAGAGTTTCGGATTTATTGAGAAGAAGCTTCTTAAACTTTTCCGAAATGGGCAGGTCCTTTATCCGAACAGAATTAAGGGCCGGGCTGGTATCGATTCTGTCGAAACGGGTGCATTCGGGGTCCAGTCTTTCAGGGCTCAGGATTTGAAGCGTGCGGTCAAGGTCCCGGGTTTTTAAAAGGACCTTTTCCAGAAACTCTATGGATCTTTTTCCGTATTCTCTCCCACTGGTCCGGACTGCACGTGCCAGTTCTTCATGTGCGCATTCCTGGCAGATGAGTTCCTGATGGAACTTTATTGAGTTCTTGTTAACAAAATTGAAGCGCTTGTTTATAAGGCAGTGCCTGCAAATCCTGACCCTGTCGGCCTCGAGCTGAAACCCTTCAAGCATCTCAAAAAAAGCGGCCTCGTTTGCAGAGTCCCCCCCTTCCGCAAGCATGATCCTGTTTGACCCGCGCAGGAGCTCTATGAACTTTGGCACAGGCAGAAACTCATCCTTTTTGTTTTTGGCCGTGACAATCCTGATTTTATGAGGGCGGGGGCCTGAAGATCCCTTTTTCAGGAAAAGTTCGGCCACATAAAGAGGCTGTTTTTTTCTGTCCTTAATGGGCATTATGGTTAACTTGGATTTTTCGGGAGAAATTAGGACCCAGAGCGTCATTGTACTTCCTGATAGCTGTTTAATATAAGTAAACTTCTGTTCCGGTTTTTGCAGTTTTTGCAACCATTTTTTATAACATGTTTATTATATATATGTTGACCCGGTTAAAAGCTTAGATTTTCTAAAAATTTTAAAAAT
Organism: Methanosarcina baltica; assembly: GCF_055394095.1. Lineage (NCBI taxonomy): Archaea > Methanobacteriati > Methanobacteriota > Methanomicrobia > Methanosarcinales > Methanosarcinaceae > Methanosarcina > Methanosarcina baltica. The sequence goes on from NZ_AP042463.1 coordinate 41,664, forward strand.
ATAAAGTCCCGGATAACCCCTCAAAATATCCGGGAAAACGCCATGATTTTTGAAAATAACGATTTTTCTTTGTCCAGCCTTTCAAAGGCTGGCCCCGATTCTTGCGGACCTGCATGAACATTCCCGCTTTTTGGGAATGCTGGCAATCGTGTCCTCAAGGATTTCGAGGATTGCGGCCTCACTTTCCCCCACCACTTCCGTAACTTCATCCGCTGTCAGTTTTTCCGCACTCAGCCCGCAGGCCTGGTTTGTGACGATGGAGAGGGAGGCGTAGCAGAGTTCGAGCTCTTTTGCAAGGACGACCTCGGGAACCCCGGTCATGCCCACGACATCGGCAAACTGGCTCATCATCCTTATTTCAGCCCTTGTCTCGAACCGGGGCCCCTCAGTGCAGGCGTAGATGCCTTCGGAATATGAAATTCCTCTTTTATCAAGAGCGTTTGCAAAGCAGGCCTTTATCTCGGGGCAGTAGGGTTCCGAGAGGTCGATATGGACGGTAGTATCGTCGTAAAAGGTAGAAGGCCGGCTTCTCGTAAAATCAACAAAATCATCAAGCAGGACAAAACTGCCCACAGGATGCCCTTTCATGGACCCGACAGAGTTTGTCGAGATGATACGCTCAGCCCCGAGAGCCTTTACGGCCCAGACATTGGCCCGGTAGTTTATCCTGTGGGGAGGGGTATGGTTTTTCCCGGCGTGGCGGGGAATGATCGCGACTTTTTTACCTTTTATTTGAGTGATGTAGGCGCTAACCTCCCCATAGGGGGTCTTTACGGACCTGCTTTCAAGTTCCCTGCAGGAATTGAAGCCAACACCCCCGAGTACCGCAAGTTCTATTTGCTCGCTCTGCTCAATCGAGCGGACTACTTCTGTGTTTTTTACGTTGTTTTTTTCCATCTGCTTCCCTTCCTTTTTTATGCAGTCTTCCGGAACTGTCTTATTAAATTTTATCATTTCGGGGGAATTTCTTCATTTTTTTCTTTTTTTGGTTTTCCTTTTCCGGCCCTTCTTCCCTGGGGATGGAAAGCCTGATCCCGATCAGGGCTAGAATTACTGCAAAGATAATTGAATATACGAAATACTGAAGGGCCAGTGCCGGGTCTGAAAGGAGGCCAATTATAAGGGCCGCTTCCGATAGGAGGTAAATGCTGGCCCCCCAGAAGAGCAGGCCCGTTGCCAGCACGAAGAGGGAGATTGAAAAACTCCGTCTTACCGGTCTTCCCGCCCTGTTGAGGTCAAAGGCTTTTCCGAGATCTGCGAACAGGACTGCTCCTGCATACCACCAGACCGAGGCGTTGATAAAAACCGAGACCAGAGTCAGGGTCCCATGGTACCAGAACCCTTCCATGGAGTAAAGTGCCCAGACTTCCAGCAGGCCCCGGACGGTTGCCACTACCCCCAGGAGAATGGCTGCGGTATTGGTGATAAAAGTAAGTCTTTGTCTCTGGAAAGTGTCCTTTAAGCGGTTGACCTGAAGGGCAACGGTATCGTCAAGCCCGAAGCCCCGGTAGAGCATATAGAGTCCTACGGCCGCAAGAATTCCAATGACGGCCCCCTCCGGGTAGCGAGCAAGCAGAAAGATCGAGTAAATAAGGAAGGCGAGCCCAATGGGCACAAAAAAGGTCTGGGAGATCTTGGGATCGCTAAATGCGTGTTTCAGTATATAGTAGGTACTTTCCAGGTTTTCGCTCTGCATTACAACAATGCGTTTTACGGAATCGATTTTTATTCTGGACTGCACGATCGGGACAAGGGTCTCGTCCTCGGCCCCGTCCGAGACAAAAACGGCTCCTTCCACCTCATAATCCTCAAGGAAGGCCTCAAGCTTCCGGGCAATCTTCTGGTCAGAGATTACCCCTACGTTTTTGTCCCCGGCAAAGGTGACAATTTCAGCGTCCACTCCCTTTGCCCTCAGTTCATCAAGGACCTTTATTCCCCCAAAGATAGTATTGGTATCCGAATCCTCAGGGTCGGCAATTCCGAGAGCCACCGCTGCTTCAACATTGGCCTCTCTCCCGATTATCGGAGTTGTAAGCTTTGCCTTTTCTCCAAGGTCATCGTCTCTATCTATGCATATAACTAAAGTTTGCATGTTCCTCTATCAATTCGCTGAAGTTGTTATTATGGTTTTTGAAGGAGAGGTATCCTGCTGAGCAGGTTGAAGCCTTGAATTCTGTAAGTTAATTATGTAATAACTTCTTTTAATTTCTTAACTGTTTTGCAAGTTCTTGCTGTAGATTATTTTAAGTCATGTATTATATAATAAATCTGGCTGTGAGAGGCGTTCTCAGTATACTTTTATAATTCCGGCCATCTTATAATAGATTGTATAAAAACAAATTCTGTAGGAAATTTTGTACGGTAAATTCTGTACAGGAAATTTTGTACGGTAAATTTTGTACAGGAAATCGATGCGTTTCATCATATGGGGGTTTTTATAAATGGCAAAATTGATGGAAGAAGTGAAAAAGGGGCCAGAGTCCGTCAGTAAAGGACACAGTCTTCATGACCGGCTTGAAAATTTAAGTGAAGATATCGACTCTCTTGCAAAGAAGACAGGGGCCGAGGCTTCAAAAATTGCAAAAGGCATAAAGGAGGAAATCCACTCGGTAGCAGAAGAAATCAAGGCTATAGATGTTGGAGACGAGATAAAAGACATTACGGACCGGGTTGAAAAGCTGATAGAGTCCACCGGGGAATCGGCGAAAAAGCTTGCCGGAGAGATCAAGGAAGACCTTAAAAATTTAAAGGATAAACTTTAAACACTCAACAGAAAATATTTTCCGGCCTCACCTCACCACAGGAGAGGCCTCCTTATCAAAGGGATTCGTCCGCATGGAAAGGGAGAAGAGGTAGGGATAATTTTCTTTCAGGTATGCCATATAGGAGGCCCATTCGAAGACCAGCAGCCGGTACGCCCTCCTGATGTCGCCCTCAAGATGTTCGAGGTCACTTGCGGGCAGCCCGGCCAGGTCTTCCCTTCTGAGAAGTTCCTCTGTCAGATGGAAGACGGCCCTCAGGAGTTCGGTAAATCTTTCGTGCTCCAGCATTACGGGATTTTCGAGCAGTCGCAGGAGGGAATCGTTTCTTTTTTCCAGAAAGGCCCGGAGGCGTTCCAGGTCTACATTTTCAATTCTGATCATATATTCATAATTCCGGAGTTTTCTGTTTACTTCGGCAAAATCCTTTTCGGTCCAGTCCTTTCTTACGACCAGGTCCTTTCTGATTACCTCAATTCCAGGGTCAAAATCGGAAAAATACGTTAGCAACTGCGTTCCTGTCTGGCTGAAAAATGTCCCGATTACGACATTCAGTTTTTCAATCCTGCTGTTTTTTTCCATGTCATTGAGCAGGCTGTGGATAACCAGTGTGACCAGCAGGACGTTGATGGGGAGAAAAGCCAGGTTTCCGAGAAACATTGTACATATAGTGCCTGAGTCTCCAAGTAGCCGGTATTCTATGAAATATAAAAATCCAGAGGATGCAATCAGCGAGAGGACGAAGATTCTATAGAGTTTTTGGTTGTTCATGCAAACCCATCCAGATAATAATATTTTTAGAGCACATCATTTTTTTGATTCACTGTGGACTTCTTCCACGTCAAACCCGCCCACATGTTCCGAATCGCAGAGAATCCGGCCTTCCATATTCCTTATAAAGACACGGATTGTATAAGTGCTTCCGGCTTTAACATTGGAAACTTCGATAACTATAGGGTTTTTCGGGGAAACGTCCTCGGAAACTTCTTCATTAAATATGAGCAGTGATTTGGCTTCCCTTATCTCATACCTCACCCGGTAGGCCTGAGCAGTCTTATTCGCAGGAATTTCCCTGACAACCATTTTTTCTTCATCGACCTGCACGACCTCTCCAGTGAAAATCTCGTTTTCCGAAATGTCCTCGGTCTGGACGAGCTTTGCCAGGAAGAACGGGGCCTTTTTTACTTCGTCTGTTTCTCCAGCTTCCGACCTTCCTTCTTCTGTTTCTCCGGTATCCGGTTCTTTTTCCTTTCCGGACTTAAACTCTCCTGTAATGATTACCCAGTCACCGTTTTCAATTTCTTCCAGGCCCGCAGAAAGCACCCCTTTTTCATCCCCCAAATCAACTTTTACAGGCACCGTTTTCCCCTCCCAGCTCAGGTTAAAGGAAACGGGTATGGAAGAAGCAGACAGGGGTGTTGAAAGGCCGGAAGTTTTTTCGAGTCCCGATACCGTACCTTAAACAAAAATTTCCGTATCATATACCGGTTTTTCGAGTAAAGCGTCAACACCCATTGAACCGGTGGGAATTCCGAGTTTGTACCTGCTGCCCTGTACATAAACCACATCCACGATTTCCCCTTCCCGCACCGTTAGCTCCACACTTGCAGTGTCAACCACAAAGGGGTCTTTTTCGGAGACCAGATCAAAGCTGAAGACAAACAACCAGCAGTAAGGACAGTCGAGGGCCCGGCTCTCAACAGGAACGGGTTCAGTCAACCCGTATTCCCTGAAGGAGTCCAGGTCCTTTACATAGGATTCGGCAATTCTAAAACTTTCTTCTTTAGACACTTCCTTGAATTGGTTGACACCATCGGGCATGTCATCACTATAATTGTCGGAACTACCCGTGCAGCCGGAAAAACTCGTGAAAAGAATAAAGGTGGTTAAAAGTACCGGGATCAGCAGATATTGATTCATAAAAAGGCCTTCTATTCGTTATTGTCCCTGAGTTATGGAACCTAAATTATTTAAAAATTGTTAAGAGTAGGGGGTCGTCAGTTTATTCCTGATTTCTCGGACGTACTTCCCGTATTTTGTTTTAAAAAAGAGGTCGAAACCCGGGGATTGCCGGAGCTGATTAAGTGTTCCCTCTCAGGAGGGAACTGCCTTTCAACTTTAAATTAAAAAAGAATCAGTCCGCTTGAGCGAAGCGAAAATGAAATATTTTAGTCTGCTTGAACGAGCGCAGCGAGTGAAACGGACCCCGTGCTGTTGCACTTGCAGTGCAACTCCCAGGAAATCTTTGATTTCCTGTGATCCCGAAGCGGAACTCGGGTGCCAAAACAGACTTTATTAATAATATAAGTATTATCTATATTTTTATTCTCTAAGGTAGCCTTTGCGCTCAAGCCATTCTACCTGAGGCCTTGTGTATTTCCAGGTAACATCGGCTTTGCTGTTCTGGATATCCCAGGGGGTTGCAATGACGACATCTCCTTCCCTGATCCACATCCTCTTTTTCTTGGAGCCAGGAATCCTGCCCATGCGGACAACTCCGTCCATGCACCTTAAATGAACCCTTTTTGAGCCTAGCAGGGTCGTGACGGTTGCCAGTACTTCATTTTTGTCTTTGCGAGGGGTGCGTACCCTTGTTACTTCCGGCGTATCCGAGTGGTTTCCGGTTTTGCCCGATCCATTTCTTCTCATTCTCATATTGCTTCTATAATTAGCCAGATTAATACCTCTTGAAAGCTTCTGATTTTCAGGTTTTTGTTTTCAGTTGATTTTTCTTGCTTTTAATTCGTCTCAGGGATGTTTTTATTTTAAAATATTATTATTAATCTTCCCTTTTTGGCCTCTTGCTTCAAGAGACTGAACAAATAAAGCAAGCAAAAAACGCAGTTAAATATCAAATAAGATTTGATGTGAACTGCCACACGATTGAAGTCGTGGGCTTCCTGCTTTTGTTAGCCGAACAGGTTTATCTCAGACAGCAGAAGACTCCTTACTCTAAAACCGAGGTTTAGGGAGGGGGAGTTAACGTCCCTGACGGATAAATGAAACCCGGCATAACAACAAGATGAAATATAATTTAATATTTAAAATAAATATAAAATTTTAAATAATAGATTATATCACTCTTTGTTTTTACTGCTGATACAACAATCATGAAGCTATATAAAATTATCCAACCTTCCGGGCCCAGGCTTTACTTTTTTGGCATCCCGGTTCCCACAAAAACGAGTTTTGTTTCTATGGGCACGACCCCTACCTCACTTAAAGAAACCTCCTTTTTGCTCATATTTATCTGGACCTGTTCCCTGTCAAGCCCGGCCTCAGCCATGTAGTCCATGACAAGCTCCTTCCCCAGCTTTTCCGCATAGGCAAGCGCTTCGAGGTAATTTCCGAACGTTTCCCTCCCGCGCGGAGAAAAGAGCAGGACCAGCCGTTTTTTATCTTTTGTGTAGCTGTTCTTGATAAGGATTTCAACCCGTTTGATCCCTTTTCCCACAAGAGCCCCGACCGCGTTTCCGACCTTCGCGTATTCCGGGACTATGATATCGGCATCCAGGACCCGTTTCAGTTCTTCCGTAAAGGCGACGACAGGCCCCCCGATAAGGACAACCGGAAGTTTTATTTTAAATTGTGAAAACTTATCGGAAAGCAGGACCTTTTCAAGCTCGGAGGCAGGTACATCCTTCTGTATAAACTTCATGAGATACAGTGCCATGTTCCTTGCGACGTCCTTTTTTACCTGCTTACAGATTTCCAGGGAATCCGTATTCATATAACGTTCCAGGAGTTTGGCCCCTGCTCTGGAGGCTTCCGCGTCCCAGGATGTGTATTCGCCCAGGACGTGCAGGGCGTCGGTCGGGGTAAAGCCTATTGCCTGCACCAGGCGTTTTCTTATAAGGGAATCCAGGAGCCGGGGAGAGGGCATTGTATCGAACTTCCAGAAGATATCACTGAGGGAAGTAGGAGTGTCCCCTATCCGGTCCAGGATTTCTTTCTCAAGTTTCCCGATTTCTGCGGCTTCCGCCCCGGTCCTTATAAAAAACTTTGTGGGCTGGATGTTCTCTTCGAGCCGCAGGTTTGCAGGGGTCCGGCCGCTTTTCAGAGATTCCAGGAAACCCGGAAATTTTACCGCAGCCACACAGAGGGGAATGACCCTCCTCGGCCCGATGTTGAGTTTCGCGTTCTTTACCCATATGTGGCTGTCCCCCCCCATCGCGGAAGTTTCCATACGAATGGCCTTGACCTTGGTCTGCCAGCCCCCGACAACCGCCCCTTCGGGACAGAGTTCCGGAAGCCCGTCTTCAATCAGAGAGACGTCCGTACTTGTCCCCCCGACGTCGATTACGGCACATGTCTTCAGGCCCGAGAGGTGAGACGCTCCCACAAGACTTGCGGCCGGCCCCGAAAAGATGGACTCGATAGGTTTTTCCAGGGCCTCGTTGATTCCCACGACCGAGCCATCGCATTTGAGCATGAGCAACCTGCCCACTATCCCTCTCCTCTCGATTTCCCCTTTGATAGACATTATGAAGCGGTTCGCGATCGGGATGAGCTGGGCGTTTAAGTAGGCTGTAACCCCTCTCTCATAAGCCCCGAGGTCCAGAGAAAGTTCGTGTCCACAGACCACAGGAAGGCCGGTAAGTTCCTGGATACGCTTTTTCACCGCCAGTTCATGGACCGGGTTCCGTATACTGAAATAGGAGGAAACCGCAAAGGCCGAGGCCTTATCCCCTACCCGCCGGACAAAAGCCTCAACGGTCTCCATGTCCAGGGGAACGAGTTCCGCCCCGTGGTGGTCGTGTCCCCCTTCCACCACCGTGTAGTACTCCATAGGAACCTTTTCAGGGATCATGTAGTCCCCCACAAGAATCAGTCCCACCGGATACCCTGTATTTTCAAGAATGGTGTTGGTGGCAAGGGTTGTGGATACCGATACGAGTTTTATGTCCCGGAGATATTTCTCGTCCAGCCCGTCGATTGAGTTCCTGATCCCTTCAAGCAGGTCCGGATAGGTCGTAAGGGCCTTGTTTGAGTCCACAACTTTGCCGTCTGAGTCTCTGATGATGATGGAATCGGTATATGTGCCGCCTGCGTCAATGCCCATGCTGTACTGCATTTTAGAAGTCTCCTGAACTGATTATATTATATAAGGGATTTTATTAGAGGATAATGTATAAAATATGTTGTATTTATGGTATCTATTCAGGGTAAGGGTGGCACATTTTCAATCGCCGCATGAAGTGAACTTATAGTAGGTATATTATTCTTTATTAGTGTAGATATGTATCCCCTAATTCTAAAGAAAACGTATCTATTCAGGGTAAGGGTGGCACATTTTCAATCGCCGCATGAAGTGAACTTATAGTAGGTATATTATTCTTTATTAGTGTAGATATGTATCCCCTAATTCTAAAGAAAACATCTGCTCCATGGGGTTTCCTAAAATCTCCCGATATTTTTTGCTGAACTGTTATCATTCTGAGATCTCTTTCTGCTTGGTTGTTACTGAAAGGAACTCTTAGATCCGTAGCAAACCTCAAGATTTCTTTTTCATACTTTGAAAGTCTATCAAGGAGATTTTTTGCATCGCTCTGCGCTTTTCTTCCTCTTTTAACCCCATTGTCTTTCGAGATTTCAGGTGGAGGATTGTCCTCAAATCCTTTCATTAGTATTGACTGATACTTTTCTTTAAAGGTCTTGAGCGTATCTTCATCTATTTGTATGCCCTGTTTTCTGGCAAAGTCTGCGCATTTTTTAATTTCATATAGGAGATCAGACATCTCCTCAGCCCACACTTGCTTGAATATGTTATAAATGTCTTTAAGTTCTCTTTGAATGTGGACATTACATGCCGCATGTTCACATTTGTATTTAAAATAGGGTTTCCAGAAATCGTGGACTATAATTCCTCTATATTTAGGCAACACTCCCATTTTATTCATTGCTTTTGATCCTCGACTCCTATTATGGAAATAGTATGTATATTTTTTTGTAGAGATTAAATGGCAGTATTCCCCTTGACCACCAACGTCGATTCCAGTTTCATCACCATGGATGACATTTTCTTTTATCAGTTGCTTCTTGATGTGGTTTGTAGCACCTTTCAACTTGTGAAATAACTTATTTTCTGCCCTAATTATTGTACCAACGCTTATATCAAATCCAAAGGCATCTTTAAATAATTTCTTGATTCGGTCATAGGGAATCAATTGGTAGTTTCGGAGGTAAATTGCAATTGTTAAAACCATATTGCCATATTGGACAGGTTTTGTAATTGATTTCGGAAAAGCAGCTTTGTTTTTGCGGTTACAATAAGGACATTTTTTGATCTCAGCACGATGTTCGGTCACTTTACGCCTTACAATTATTTCAAATTCTTGTCTCTTCTCGTAATTTATAACTTCAATCTTCTCAATGTTACAACCACAATGTTCACATTTATGTAGCTTATAAATGATTGTTTTATCAGGATTTTTAATCATCCTTAATGTAGAACCAGGATGCCCTTTTTGGCCGCCAGGACGTCTAAAACTTCCTTTTTGTGAACCTTTTGATTGAGGTATTTTATCAGTAGAATTGTTAGTAGAGGGAAGTCGATTTCTTTTTTGGTTTTGGTTATTCTTTTTTAGGCGAGATTCTAACTCATTAAGTCTTTCTCGAAGTTCGGTGTTTTCGGATTCAAGATTTTCATATCGAGATTCAAGCTCTTCGTGTCGAGATCCAAGATCTTCATACCGAGATTCAAGCTCTTCGTGTCGAGATCCAAGATCTTCATACCGAGATCCAAGATCTTCATACCGAGACTCAAGATCCTCAATATATGAAACAATGGATTCAGGGTCTGAACGGCATTGAGTAAGAATCTCTTCACATTTCATAAACCTCATTCCAAAATCCGATGATTTTTATATTAATCTATATGAAAAAAGTAATTGTTGAGTTTATACGAAATATAAGTTAGAAACAGAGGTAGCTGAATAGATACTATTTATGAATATATATTAATTGGCGTCAACTACCCTCACCTACCAGCCTACAACTGTCAAGGAGGGGTAAAGCCCTGCCCCAAGGAAAATATTCAAGAATCTAAAAAGCCCCTATTCTGTACAAAGAAAATTTTGAGGGGCCGGGGTTTTTCCGGATGAAGAAAGGCAAAAAAACAGAGGTAGGTCTCATTAAGGATATCAAAGACAGTACCAGAGATAGCATCGAAGTCGGCAGCAGGCGCATAAATTATGAAATCCTCTACAGCAAAAGGAGGAAAAGAGCAGCCCTGATGGTGCGACCGGACAGAATGGTAGAGTTTCACGCCCCGGCAGGGCTTGAAAAAACCAGAATCCGGGAAATGGTCAGGGACAAAGCCGACTGGATTTTGAAAAAACTCGACTGGTTTGAGGAAAACCGTCACCCTGACCCGACCAAACGTTATGTCCAGGGAGAGGAGTTTCTCTTTCTCGGGGAAGTCTACCACCTCAATATTATAGTAGAGGAGGAATGGAAATCTCAGCACTCCGGTAAAATTCAGCATCCCGGAAATGTTTCCGCGAGGATTAACGACCAGGTCCTTGAGGTCAGCCTAAACAGCCAGGCCCCTGGGGTCAGTCTTTCCAAAAACCTGCCTGAAGACGGCCGGAAGGAACTCGTAAGGGAGGCAGTTTGCCGCTGGTACGCCGAAAGAGCTGTGGAAAAAGTAGGGGAATTTGTGGAACTCTACTCAGAAAAGCTTCGGGTTCCCCCTCCATTCTTCCAGGTAAAATATCAGCGAAAACGCTGGGGAAGCTGTTCCGCAAAAAACGTAATCCGGATCAATTTTCAGCTCCTGATGGCTTCACCCGGCCAGCTTGAATATGTTGTGGTTCATGAACTCTGCCACATAAAGGAAAAAAACCATTCTCCGGCCTTCTGGGCTCTTGTAGAAGAACTCATGCCCGGGTACGGCCCGCACAGGGAGGAACTTAAGAAGGACGGCTGGAAATATGTACTGTAAGCTTTCGGTATTCAGGCAGGTTCTTTTGATCGGCAGGCTCCGGCCCCACACCTGGTAGTGTACATCAATTTACGAACCTTAAAGAAATGTGGTACTGCTCAAATAACCCACATATATTCAGGAGACCTCTACCTTTATATATTAAAACACTCTTGTAGGAAATAGGGCATCCGGTAAAAAACGGTATATAACTAATTTTTAACTCTCTTTTCAACCCCCCAATTTTCCCCCCCACTCCCCATTAACCGGATGCCCTACCCCCCAAACTCTTCTTCAGATGTTCTTATTTTTCAGAGAACTCTTCTTCAGATAGCTAATTCTTCAGAATGCTGGCATGACTCTTCGGATCGTTTCAATCTACACAGTTATAAAAAAATACAGTGCTTCCTAAAAAACCCCAATATCTACAGGACACCTTTAATATTATATACTAAAAAGAATATGTGAGGAGTAGGGCATCTGGAAAAACGGATTCTAAAAAACGGTACAGACTGGTTTTTTACTCTCTTTTCAACCCCCCAATTTCCCCCACTCTCCATTAAACAGATGCCCTACCCCCAAACTCTTTTTAAGATTATCTCCAAACGCTTTTTAAGATCATCTTATTCTTTGGATCGTTCCAAACCACACAGTTATAAAAAAATACAGTGCTTCCTAAAAAACACCAATATCTACAGGACACCTTTAATATTATATACTAAAAAGAATATGTTAGGAGTAGGGCATCTGGAAAAACGGTTATTAAAAAACGGTACAGACTAGTTTTTTACTCTCTTTTCAACCCCCAATTTCCCCCACTCCCCACTAAACAGATGCCCTACCCCCAAACTCTTTTTAAGATATTCTTATTCTTCAGGTATCCTCTGGAAAAACCTGAAATATTTCCTTTTCTTCAAAGCTCGATTAATTCATAATCCCTGCTGCCAAGCCCGATTTTTTCCCCGTACTCAAGCTGCCGGGTCCCGTCGATCTTTTCCCAGACTCCTCTGAACTTGTCCTCTCCCGGCCCGTGATTGCACTGCAGGGACGAGCCCTTGAGGCCTGACTGCCGGTTTACGAGGTCGTAACTTGCCTGGTCGAGGGCCACGGGGTCCATCGAGGCCAGGATTCCTATGTCTGGAACAATCGGAGCATCGCTCCAGGGGACGCAGTCGCAGTCCGGGGTTATGTTGAGGAGAAAATTAATGTAGCCAATCCTGTTTTCCCTGCCCTTTACCGCTCCGTATGCGTATTCGGTCAGGCACTCCAGAAAGACCGGAATGTCGTTTACCCAGTCGAGGTCGATGGCCTCCGAGGGACAGACTTCCATGCACTGCCCGCAGCTTACGCAGATGTTCGGGTCGATCCTGGAAGTCTCACCTTCAAGGGAAGCGGCCCCCACAGGGCAGATCTCAACACATTTCCCGCAGGCAATACACTTTTCTTCAAGCACATGCGGGCTCGTCGGGTAGTGCTGGTCCTTCTTGCCGGCCGCAGGGGCACAGCCCATGGCCAGGTTCTTGATAGCGCCTCCGAAACCTGCCATGATGTGGCCTTTGAAATGAGACATCACAATCATGGAGTCAGCGGCAACGATATCACTCGCTATTTTAACGCTCTTGAAATGTTTCTGCCCGATCTCGACCTCCTCCATGTTCTGGCTTTTGAGCCCGTCGGAAATAATGAGTGGAGCCCCGACCACGGAATAGTCAAAACCGTGCTCTATTGCCGTTTTCAGGTGGTCCACGGCGTTGTGCCTGCTCCCCGAATAAAGGGTGTTCGTGTCTGTAAGGAAAGGCTTTGCCCCGGCCTCGCGGATTTTATCCACCACCTGCCGGACAAAAACGGGGTTGATGTAGCCGTCGTTTCCGTATTCTCCGAAATGCAATTTGATTGCCGTCAGGTCGTCCACCCCCAGTAGATCCACAAAACCTGCGGCCTCGAAAAGCTTCCGGATCCTGACGATCTTGCTCTCCCGGGGGTTTTTAGCCCTCAGGTCCGTAAAATAGACTTTACCTGCCATACAACTACCTCCTTGTGAAAAAATTAAGTTAAATGGGAAAATTAATATGACCATTCCCATTCGGATTCTTCTTCTTTTTTTATTTTTGCTTTGACTTCTTTTGTTTTTTTGCGGTACTCTTCTGCGCTTTCAAACTCCCCTGTATCTTTAAGCAGATTTGCGTAGTTGTTGAAAAACACAAGCTTCCTTTTCAGGATATCGAGGTCTTCAGGGACGGATTTTAAAAGACGTTCGTTTATGGCAAGCGCCTTTTCAAAGCACTCTTTCCCTTTTTCCAGGTCCCCCTTTATGGAATAACTCAGCCCGAGATTATTCAGTATCCCGAAATAAAGGCGGTCGCGCTCAGGGTTTCCGGGGCTGAGTTCATACAGGCTTTCGAGCTTTTCGCGTGCGTATTCGTATTCCAGGATTGTTTCTTCCGGTTTGTCCGCTTCCCTGTATATCTGCCCTACCTGCTCGGCAAAGCTGACAAGCATTTCCAGGATTGAGGAGTTCATCGGGAAGGTGTTATATAATCTCTCAAGGGTCCTGAGCGCAAATTCATAGTATCCCCTTGCAATTCCGGAGTCTTTCTCTTCGAACTCCAGTTGCATAAGGAGGTTTATTCCGTAAAGATAAGCCTTTCTCGCCGCAAGGACTATGATCTCTTCAGCCTCAGAATATTCGGATATTATCTGTTCGAATCTTTCAAGGGCCAGCCTGTGGTATTCCCTGGATTTTTCCTCGTCTTCCAGTTCGAAATACACGCTCGCAAGCTCATAGTAGGTATCTTCAATCTCCAGGTCCCATTCCCTTTCCTGTGGACCGCTCTCCAGAAGCTGGTTTTTGATTTTCAGGGCCTTTTCATACTGCATGACCGCTTTTTCATATTCTTTCTGCGCCCTGTATGCTCCGGCCAGGTCGCTCAGGGTTTCGAGCAGTCCGTGTGAGTAATATTCGTTTTCGGCATCTTCTCCAAAAGCCTTTTCAAATGCCTGGAGGGCCTTTTCGTGGCATTGCAGAGCTGTTTCGGGCTCATATCCGACATAAAGGTCCCCTATCTGGTTCCAGACTTCTGCCTTATATGCTTCCTGAGCGGTTTTATTAAAGTCAACAGGATTGAGTTTATCGTAGATTTCCTGGGCCTTTTCGTAATAGGCCTTTGCTTTCTCAGTTTCAAATTCATCTGCGAAAAGGTCGCCAAGGCTCTGGAAAACATCCGAAATATCATGGATGTGTTCAGGATTATCGGGCTCATCCTCATACCGGTTCAGATAGACCTGAAGTTCGTCTTTGTAGCAGGCTTCCGCATTTACAGGGTCTTCGAGTTCTATAAACTCATCCGCGAGTTCATCAAAAAAGCTGGCAAAAGATTCATCGAGACCAAATAATTCAGAGCTATTATCCAGTACTTTCCTGAACGCTTCTCTTGCCCGGGTATAGTAAGCTCTGGCTTCGTCTTCGTCTTCTTCGGTTTCTGCATTATCTGCTAACATTTTTCCTAAAATTCTTTGCGTGCTTGCAAGGAGCAGGACAAACGGAATGTTTTCGGGCTCATCCTTAAGTCTGTTTTCCAGAAGGTCTGCAGTTTCCTCATAGCACTCCTTTGCTTTTTCTTGATCTTTGAGGGCTACATACAGGGAACCTGTATAATTCCAGGCATAACTCAAGAAATAGAGGGCTTCGAAATTTTTAGGATATTCTTCCAAAATTTTCCCATAAAATTCTATTGCCCGGTTATAAAAACGTCTTGCCTCTTCGAAATATCCAACATCCACACAGTCCTGCCCAATATCCATTAAGGAATTATCGAGTCTGCTGAGAAGTTCGAAAGGTTCATTTTCATCTTCAATTTCGGTTTCATCTTCAAGTCCAGCCCCTATTTCAAGTCCATCCCCAATTACAGCTTTGATTCCAGCTCCAATTTCCCTTCCAATTTCGGGCATATTTTCGAATTCGATTTTGAGCAATTTCTCAATCACATCAAAATTTTTATCAAAAATAGGGATTGATTCATCGACGAACTCCCCAACTATAAAGCATCTTTCTATATTCTCTATTGTTTCCAGGAAAGATCCAAGGTATTCGGGATTTTTCGGGTCGGATTCCAATAATTTCTCAAATACCAGGACCGCTTTTTCAAAGGTCTCTTTTATCGGATAGACATAATCTTTTACTTCATCGAAGTCTTCCATATCCGAAAGGCCCTCTGCGATCATTCCAATCATATTGCCTATAATTTCCTGGTACTCTTCCTTTTCCGGTTCAAGCGAAAAGAGGTCCACGGCAATGTCCAGACCCTTTCTAAAGTATGCAAGTGCCTCCCCTGTTTCCTCGCTTCTGTACTTCACAAAACCTCTCATAAGCAGGGAATGGTATGTAATTTCACGGTCCCTTATCTTTTCCGCGATCCTTTCGGCCTTGTCCAGTTTTTCAAGGGCCTTTTTATATCGTTCTTTTTCGATATCTTCGGACGCTTTTCCTATTAATCTATAAGCTGAATCTCTTAACATCCTTGACATAAGGATAGCATAGGCCCTTCAATATATATAATTAAAGGGCCAGGAACTAAATATATTAAAAATGCCGGTTAAATAAGGGCTGAATAGATAAAAAAACCTGTTTGGAGCTTTATTATAAAAAAAAGTTATTATTGTCCACCCACTTTTTCCAAGCCCTCTTCCTTCAAAAAAGACTCAATTAACTTTCTGGAGATGCTGATCTTCCCCGGCAGGACAGGAAGTTCTTCCACTGAAAACCAGTCAGCGGCCTCGATCTCGACTCCATCGGGCTTGATTTCCCCGCTTTCATATTCTGCGGTAAACCCTATCATGAGCGAATTTGGAAACGGCCAGGCCTGGGTCCCGAAATAGCTTATGTTTTTTACTTTGACCCCTACTTCTTCCCCGACTTCCCGGGCAACTGCGGCCTCGGCCGACTCTCCCGGCTCGATAAAACCCGCAACAAGACTATAGAGCCCGACCGGAAAGTTAGGGGACCTGGCAAGTAAAATTTCCCGCTCCTTCTTTATGAGCACGATGATCGCAGGCGAGATCCTCGGGAAAAACAACTCCCCGCAGTTCGGGCATTTTTTACCCCTTTCTCCGGGAAGGCGCTCTGTCTTTGTCCCGCAGCGGCTACAGTACTGGTTGGTCCGGTCCCATTCCATGACCTGGACGGCCTTGTTCGCAAGGGAAAAGCAGCCATTCCCCAGTAGCTCATGGGCCTTTCGGAGGTCCAGAAACACCATCCCTTCGGGGGCCTCGGCTGCCTCCTCAAGCTCTAGGGAGTAGCAGTGCAGCCCCCCAAGGTCTCCGAGATATTGCTCCCTTACAACCGGCAGGTTGAGCTCCCCGAAGTCCCTTAACTTCGGGACGGCCAGAGGGTTGTTCTCCTTTCGAAGTAGCAGGTCCCGACCCCGGAACGCAAACCAGAGGGCAGACGCGGTCCGGTTGGAAGGTGGTTCAAGGCCGATTATGAATCTTGAAATCTTATCCCTGTGTGTGGGGTCCATATTGGTTATAGATTTCTTATTCTTCCTATATTACCTTATTACCGTTTTTTGAACATTATGGTATTTTTTACATAATATGCAGGTCCGATACGATTCCTCCAACGTGCGAAATCAGAACAATTTGTTAAAATAATCCCGAATAGCGGTTCTGGGGTGGTCCATTTGTATTCGGTTGGTGTTATTTTAAATAATCGGAATAGAGCCTTTGGCTCCTTTTGTCCATTTTTTGCTGCGACCGGAACCAACCTGCACCCAGAGTCCAAAAACACAGGCAAAAGACAAATTGGATATTTCACCATGAAAACATCAACCATTCAGCACTGGACGACCGACGACCAAAAAATTAATTCTGCCGGAAAATTGCGTTCCTGTTCATACAATATTATTGGAAAATTGGGACTAAGGGGAAATAAAAAAAGCTTAATTATATCTCAAATCGGCCCATAATATCCGTAATCCAGTTTAATGTGGTGTCTGATATGAGCCTGATATCTTTTGACCCGGAAAAGTGTACAGCCTGTGGGACCTGTTCGGAGATCTGTCCCATGCATATTATCATGCCCGGAGAGGACGGAGGGGCCCCCTCTGTTCCACCAGAAAATGAACCGTTTTGCGCTCGCTGTGGCCACTGCGAAGCTATCTGCCCGGCAGACGCTATCCAGGGAAATTATAAGACTTATCCTCCGGAAAACAATCTTTCCGACACCGAACAGATCAGCCCGGAAGTGCTCAAAAAGTATACCCAGAGCAGGCGCTCGATTAGGGTCTTTAAGGATAAACCGGTTGAAAGGGAGAAGCTTGAAGAAATTCTGGAAACGGTGCGTTTTGCCCCTTCAGGTATGAACGTCCAGCCCGTAAAGTGGCTTGTAATAAACGATGCCGTAAAGGTCAAAAAGCTGGCAGACCTCGCAATCGACTGGATGCGTCTGATGGCCGAAAAGGACACAGACCACCCGCTAAAACAGGTTTTACCCGCCCTCATTGCTCACCGGGATGCCGGACACGATCCGATCTGTCGTGGGGCCCCCTGCCTTGTATATGCCTATGCCGAAAACGAACTTGCGTATACCGACAGCATAATTGCCCTGAGTACTTTTGACCTGATGGCCCCCTCCTTCGACCTGGGCACCTGCTGGGCCGGACTTTTACAGATCGCTACCCTGATGTATCAACCCCTGAAAGAAGCCCTGGAGCTCCCCGAAGGAAACATTCCGCAGTATGCACTGATGGTCGGGTATCCGGAATATCAGTTCAGGAGGATTCCCGGAAGAAAACAGGCCGATGTAATCTGGAAATAACCCTCTGGAGCTGATCCGAAACCGCCTGGCCTGAAAAACAGTACCCAAATCTCAAATGTACTGCCAGATTAAGGCTAATAAGCACAGTACTTCCGGAAAAGAGGGCGAAAAAACATTATTTATCTACTTTTATATAATATCAAGTATTATTAGAGGATAAGGGCATCTGAGAAAAGCTTTTTTTCTCATATATTTTCCTCCAAACTACTTTACCCCCCACAACATCCCTCAAAAATCAGATGCCCAACCCCCCATATTACTTCTTTTTTTATAATCGTGCTCCACAATGCTTACAGAATTTAGCGTCAATGTCATGCCCCTCAAAACTGCAATTTTGACACACCCTTCCTTTGGAGTATTTGCTTGCATAAGTAAGCTCAGATGTGATAATACCTGTCGGAACCGCTATGATACTGTAACCTGTTATCATGACGAGTGACGCCAGGGCCTGACCGAGATTCGTCTCAGGGACAATGTCTCCGTATCCTACGGTTGTAAGGGTTATGATTGCCCAGTAGATACTCCGGGGTATGCTGGTAAACCCGCTCTCTGCCCCTTCAATAACGTACATCAGAGAACCTAATATTATCACCAGGGTCAAAACAGTAAATAGGAACAGGGTTATTTTTCGCTGGCTTGCACGTAAAGCTCTTATCAATATATCAGCTTCACCCATATATTGAGCAAGTTTGAGCACCCTGAAAACCCTGAGTAATCGTAAACTCCGGATCACCACCAGATACTGGCTACCTGGCAAGAGCAGGCTAAGATATGTCGGGATAATTGCCAGCAGGTCTATGATACCAAAAAAACTTGTGGCGTATCGGGTGGGCCGACCAACACAGATCAGGCGCAAAAGATATTCCAGTGTGAATAGTATCGTAAAAATCCATTCCAGGGTATAGAACAAATCGCCATATATAGCCGCGATACTACTTACGCTATCAAGCATAACAATAATAATGCTCAGCAGGATGCTAAGAATCAGGACTTCATCAAAAAATTTGCCAGCTGGTGTGTCTGCTTCAAATATTATTGTATATAAGGTGTTTCGCCAATTATTATCAGGTGGCCTATTTAGTGGGTTATTTTTTACTGAAACAGCCATTGTTAACATCCACGCAGCAAGAGTTTGATATGCAATTTAAGTTTTCGAAGCTGCGCTTATGATGCAGCATCTTTCAAAACAGTTACGTCTACCTATGCTTTAAAAGGTAATGCTATGAAAAGTTCTAATTATACTCGTTCAGGATTATAAATCCGAATTATATGTAATGAATTCATATATACATCAATGAAAAAAGGACAACGACTTTACAGGATAAAACTCACCCCCGAAGAGAGGCAACAGTTACTGGAGTTAGAAAAAACAACAGCTAACAAGAAACCTTACAAAAGAATTTTGGCAATTAAAATGCTTGATGAAAACAAGAAAAACAAAGAAGTTGCCGAAAGTTTGTCTATTTGTATTGATACAATTACTGATTGGGTAGAGATTTATCGAAAAGATGGTATTGAAGGTTTAGTTAATTTTCAATATAAGGGAAGGCCTTCGAAGTTAAGCGCCGAGCAAATCTCAAAAATTAAAGAAGAGGTTAATAAAGGATCATTTGCTGTTGCAGCGGATATACAGCATTACATTGCGGAAAATTTTGGAGTGGAGTATAGTGTAAAATATATCTCAGAATTGGCAAAAAAAATAGGATTATCTTACAAAAAAACGAAATCAATTCCTGGGAAAGCACCATCAATAAACACTCAAAAAAAACGATACATGAAATAACAAATCTTCTTGAAAGCGATTCTATTGTATTGTTCTTTGATCCATGCCATATGATACATAATCTTGTACCTGCAAGAATGTGGCAACTAAGAGGAAGAAAAAGAACCATTAAGATGAAAACAAATACGGGAAGACGAAGAATTAGTATTCTTGGTGCTCTCGATATTCTGGATTTATCAGTAATATCAACAATTACAGAAGAAAATTGCAATTCGGAAAGAGTAGTGGAGTTTTTTGCAAAAATAAGAGACATTTATCCAGACAAAAAAATAGTCATAATATTGGATAATGCACGCTATAACCATGCAAAATTCACAACCAAGTATGCCGAATGGTACAATATTGAACTATATTTCTTGCCTCCATATTCACCGAATTTAAATATAATTGAAAGGTTGTGGCGGTTTACCAAAAAGGAATTGGTAAACAATAAATATTATGAAAATTTTGAGAAGTTTTCAGGTAAAGTTAAAAGTTTCTTTGAAAACATTAATCAATATGAATCTGAATTGAAACAATTATTGACACTAAAATTCGAAATAATATAACTGAGTGAGTATAGTATCACAAACAATCATGAATTTATGATATAAACTGTTCTTTGTATAGGGGGTTAACACTAACAGGGTGAAGCACAACACCCTCTATCCCCTCTGCAAAGGCATTAGGGACTGCTTTTCTAATCATGTTGTATGCTGCATTTACATCAGCATTAAGGAGAACTCCGGTAGCACTCCGGAAAAGTCCTCTTTTTACCCGTTTTCCAATATATTTGTCCCGGTGCTCCATTGGTTCATTATCAAGGAAAGAGCATTTGCTTGTATAGGACTCTTCGATCCTTTCAACTGAAATTCCAACTTCCTCGGCCTTGTACTCGACCATTGAAATAAGAGTACTGTGGGGAATCTGAGCAAACTTCTGGTTATTTTTTTTGCCCATGTTGGATTTTTGTTTCCAGAACGGGTTACTTCCTATGACAATTTTCTCCACTTTCATCTCCTGAGCATAGTCTATTATTGCCCTGCTAAGTTTGTGAAGTGTGTCTTTAATCCTTGAGTTTCGTTTGTGGGTAAGGACTTCTATTTTCTTACCGGTTTTGAGCCCGTGGGACTCATAAATGCTCTGGAGCTTTGCTCTTTCTTTGTTGTAAAACTGGTTTACGGACTTGGCAACTCCGCCCTTAACAATAATTGGAACTTCACCAAAATTGTTTCCAATGGTTACGAGGTTGACAACTCCCAGGTCAATTCCCAGGACTCTTCCAGAATTAATGGGTTCAGGTTCTTCTATTTCGGTTTCAAAAACGATTTCACAGGTGTACCCTACGTGTTTTGGAATGATCCTGACTTCTCTTAAATTTATATCATCAGAAAGTCTTGTCTGGATGGACAATGGAACTACTCTGGGAAACTTGAGTTTTCCGTCTTTAATCCTGACCTGCTGATTGGTAAAAACTAACAGGAACTCTCCATCTTTTTCTTTGTAGTAAGGGGGTTTCGGTTTTCCTGTGAAAAGTTCGGGATTCTTTTTGAAAGCTTTCATAGCTTCAAAAAAAGATTTCCAGTTACTGTCAAGCATTTTTAGAGTCTGTTGAGCAGTTTGGGCCGGAAGCTCTTTGTAAGGCTCCGAATCCTTTACGAGTTTATAGAGTTCTCTGTACCTTATCCATTTCTTGTTTTTGAAAAACTCCTGTCTAACTATGTAGCTTGCAAAGTTATACAGGTTTTTGGATTTATGGCACAAATCACCAATTTCATTGGAACGAAATTGTATTTGCTCAACACGCTTAACCATCACTTTGATTCGACCCCAACTTTATACTATATTCTCCTCTTTTACTATAATGCTTGTGGAATAGCAGTGAAGCATTGAAATTATCTCGTCAAATTTAACTCTGATTTCTCCTTGTTTTACGTACATGGTGTAACGTTATCCTTGTGATTTTAAGAAAGCTTAGAACTCACTCAGCTTATATGTGACACAATATATATTATTATTTGTATACTATATATGATTATTATATGGAATTGGGCACTATATGTATTTTCTTGCAGTGAGTTTAATGTAATAGATGAAAGGCGACCCCGTGGACATTCCATTTCATTCCATTCTCTTTTTCAGGCCTGAAAAAACAGCGCCCCGATGTCAAAGGCACTGCCGGATTAAGGACGATAAGCACAGTACTTCCGGAAAATGAAGTAAACAAACATCATTTCTTTAATTTTATATAATATTGGGCATTATTATAGAGTAAGGGCATCTGAGAAAAGCTTTTTTTCTCATGTATTTTCCTCCAAACAACTTTCCCACCACCCATCAACACCACCTCCTAAAATCAGATACCCTCCCCCACCTTTATTCAGCCTTTTTTCCTAATCGAGAAAGCCTTCCCAGAGGCATTTACAACCCCTTAGTCGGTCCCGTAAACAAGCGACCTGACTTTCCAATATCTGGGAGTTACTTTTAATCCAGCACGACATCTCCCACTTTTATCTCAAGGATTTCTCCCACAAACATGATAATTATCTCCTTCCGGCAGAATACCCCCACTCTAAAACTTTCGCCTGAGGCTCATGTTAAGGAGAAGATTTTGACTCCCTGACAACACGCAGGCTGTACCTGGTCTCGGCCTTGTACATGCCCTCAAGCTCTTCATTTTTCAGGATTCCCCCTGCCAGAAGTTTGCTCATTGCCTTTCGGTCAACAGCCTCAACCTGGTCCCAGAGGTCTTTTTGCAGCAGAAAAAGTTTCAATTTCTTAAGGTTCCAGTTCCGCCATTCAGTCTTCTGCCGCCTTAGCTTGACATCCCCTATCCTTAGCAGGTCAATATCCTTTTCCGCGCAGATGTTCAGGAGATGTCCCCTTAATTCTTCTCTTCTCTTTTCCAGAAGCCTGATCGTGGAAACCAGGTCCTCATACTCAAGCACGATGTCGGAAAGGGCCATTTCCTCAGAGGCCTGTCGGTTGATTTCGATATCCATATCCTCTACTCCTTTCAATTAGTTGCCATCTGAATATTATTAAGGTTTTCTGGCAGCTTCCACCGGTCATTGGAAAATCGTTTTTTCGAATGCTTCTCAATCAGCCAGACCTTTTCGGAAACTTTTATTGACAAAAAGATTAATGTATTGAATAAAGTCAGAAAGAAAAGGTTGTAATAAGAAAAATACGCTTTTCAATTATTTCTTTATTTCTTTATTTCTTTCTTTCACGAAACTTCAGTCCATAAGGTAGTCCCGATGAATCCCGAAGAGAATTCAGAGAATTCAGAAAAAGGAACCGAAGAAGCTCCCCTCCTCTCCCCGACCGAATTTCTGAACAAAGAAAAATCAAAACAGGCCCTTCTGGCTCTTCTCCCTGAGGTGGAAGCCCTCTTTGAGTCCGAACCCGCCGTGCTCAGGCCCGACGCGGACCCTGTCCTCCTTATAGGAGACATCCACGGGGACCTGGAAGCCCTCGAATTTGTCCTGGAAAAAAGGGACGAAATGGGGATTGAACACATACTTTTTCTCGGGGATTACGTGGACAGGGGGCCAAAAGGAGTCGAGGTTCTGCTTGAACTTTTCCGCCTCAAGCTCAGGGAACCTGAAAATGTCCTCCTGCTCAGAGGAAACCATGAGACCGTGGAGATGAACCTGTACTACGGCTTTTTCCAGGAAACAGGTTTTGATGAGCAATTCCTCCAAAAAATTACCCGAACCTTCGAACTCATGCCAGTTGCAGCCGTGCTCCGGGGCGGGACTTTCTGTGTACACGGGGGCCTTCCGGGCCCGGAACCTTTGGAGAACATTACAAAAAAAGAGCCATTTTCCTACCTCTGGAATGACCCCTCGGAAAGGCCCGGACTCACGCCTTCGAGAAGGGGCTCCACGGTGAACGAATTCGGGCCGGACGTGGTTGAGGAATTCCTGCGAATCAATGAGCTGAATATAATCGTAAGGGGGCACACGGCCCTTGCGAGAGGTTACGAATGGTGGTTCGATGAAAAACTCCTTTCCCTTTTTTCCTGCCCCGATTATGTGGGTATGAAAAACAATGGGGCCTTTGCCCTGCACCGGGAAGGAAAAATCGAGATATATTCATTCGGCCATTCAAAAATTGGGGATGAATCTGAATTCTAAAAAATTAAAATCAGTTCCGAATCAGTTAAGAAATATCCAGGATCAGTCCAGAATTATCCAGGAATTTCCTTTTTTCCCCTCGAAGCGAGGGTCGGATTCCAGGGCCAGTTTATACTGTGCTTTTGCTTCCTCGTTTTTTCCCATTTTTTTGAGTAATTTTCCGTAACCATAAAGGCCGTCCTTATTCCCCGGGTCAAGGAAAAGGGCCTCCCTGTACTCCGCTCCGGCCTCTTCCAGACGGCCCGTTTTATTGAGCAGATGACCGTAATTACAGTGTATCTCCGGTTTATCGAAATTCAGGAACAGGGCTTTCATATATTCCCTTTCGGCTTCCGGATACCGGCCACATTCCGAGAGGAGGGTCGCGTAGTTGCAGTGAAGGCTGGCATCTTTCGGGGCCAGTTGCAGGGCTTTTTTGTATTCTGTTTCGGCTTCCCGGACTTTTCCTTCCCTGGAGAGGAGATTTGCGTAGTTGCAGTGGGCGGAAAGGTGGTAGGGGTCCAGAGCAAGCACTTTCCTGTAATGCTCTCCGGCTTCTTCAAAGCGGTTCTTCCCGGCGAGAAAAATTCCGTAATTGTAGTGAGTCCCTGTGTGCTCCGGATCCAAAGCAAGGGTTGCAAGATACTCGGCTTCGGCCTCTTCCGGTCGGCCGAGGTCAAGGAGCAGGTTCGCGTAGTTGGAATGAGCCGGGACATGGTCAGGGTCTGTCGCAAGCGCGGCCAGGTATTCCCTTTCGGCCTCCTCCGGCCGGTCCAGTTCGTCCAGGAGGTAGGCATAATTGCAGCGGGTGCTTACATGGGCCGGATCCAGAACAAGCACCCGGAGGTACTGGGCCTCGGCCTCCTCAAACCTTTCGAGGTCCGTGAGAAGAGAGCCATAATTGCAGAGGGCGGCAAGATGTTCCGGATACCGGGAAAGGAGCTTTCTGTATTCTTCTTCCGCTTCCTCCAGAAAACCCAGGAGATAGGCCATAGCTCCCGCAATAAAGCAGGCGTTGTCCCTGACCTCTTCCTGACCAAGCCTGGTACAGGCCTTTGCAAATACGTACTCTTCCCGGTACATGCCCTCTTTTTCGCAAACGGCCGCAAGCTCAAGAAAAAGTTCAGGAGGATAGGGGCCTTTTTCGCCAGCAAAATCAAGCACAAAATCAACCGCAGAACAGAGTTCGGCTTTACCCGGACCTGCCTTTTTAATTACAGAGGACACAAGTCCATCAACTGCATCAAGGTCCATAGTATCAAAACCTTCTAAAAAGGATTCTGACAGTCTGGCATAAATATCTATTTATATAGTTCTCAAGAAAATTAAGAGGTTTTTAAAATAAATGAGATATTCATAAAAAAATGATAATAAGGGGGAGAAAGCGGGAAAAAAATCTGCTGGAAAAGAATCTGCTGGAAATGAATCTACGAGAAAAGGGGCAGGGAGAAAAGAGCCCGGAAAAAAAATTAAAAATCTGCCCCCTTTTCAAGAAAGCCGGATCAAAAGAAAACCGGGAATGGATCAGAGACAATGGCTTTCGAATAATGTTTTTTGGCCTCTTCTACTCTTTCGAGTTTGAAAAGCAACATGCTGTAGCTGTAGCAGGCATATACGTTATCCGGTTCCTGGGCAAGGGCTTTCCTGTACTTATTCTCGGCTCTGGAATACAGGCCCAGCTTTTTCAACAGGTTCCCGTAGTTGCAGAGGGCCTGCACATGGCAGGGGTCAAGCTCCAGGGCTTCTTTAAAATGGGCCTCGGCTTCCCTGTGGTGCCCGAAATTGAAGAACAGCTGCCCGTAGTTGCAGTGGGTGTCCGCGTCTTTCGGGTCGAGCCTGAGAGCCAGCCTGTAGTGAGTGGAGGCCTCCTCGAACCTGCCGTACTCCGCAAGGAGGTTTGCGTAGTTGCAGTGAGCTTTTGTGTGGCCGGGGGACATTTTTAAGACTTCGAGGTAGTGTTCTTCGGCTTCCTCCGGTCTTTCGGCCTCTTTCAGGAACCCGGCGTAGTTGTAATGGGCGGCCACATGTTCGGGCACCAGTTCAAGTACTGTTTTGAAATGAGCCTCGGCCTCTTCCGGCCTGCCCAGTTCGAGCAGGAGGTTTGCGTAGTTGGAGTGGGTGTTTGCGTGGGCCGGGTCAAGGGCAAGCACCTTTTTAAATTCCTTTTCGGCCTCCCCGGATTTTCCAAGTCCATAGAAAAGGTTTCCGTAGTTGCAGTGGGTGCTCACATGTCCGGGGTCGAGAGCAAGGGCCCGGTCGTAGTTATCCTTTGCGTCAGCCACCTGCCCGAGTTCCGAGTAAACGATTCCCTCGTTACAGAGGGCATTGACATGTTCCGGGTCAAGCCTGAGCACTTCCTCAAATTCCTGCAGGGCCTGGAGCTTCCAGCCGATGAAATAAGCAAGCACCCCTGAGAGGAAATAGGCTTCAATTCGCATCGTCCCCTCCGCAAGGGCCGCACAGGTCTTCATGAAAATATACTCTTCCTTAAACATTTTCTTCGAGTCGCAGAGCTTTGCAAGATTAAGGAGGTAATCGGGAGTTATGCCGTTTTTCCCTGAAAACTCAACTGCAAAATCAACACCGGCACTCAAATCGTTTTCATCTGTCCTGACGCATTCAACAACGTCAAAGACAAGTTTGTTGATTATATCAAAATCCATAAAAACAGGTCTCCCAAAGTAATATGTCAAATAAAGTTTAATTGATGATTATATCAATCTCATAATAATTACAGTGTTGCAGACATATATACTTTTTTATGTGGGATTTGTGCATTTGAGAGGTTAAAACAAGCACAACAGACAAAAATTAATTATTTTCTGAACTGTCGTACTCTTCAACCGGGGCCTTCTCCCCTGAATGAGCTTTTTTACTTTTTAAGGCCCTGTATATAAAAAGCAGGATAAGGAAGAAAAGCAGAACCAGCAGGAAAAGCAGGACCATGTCCAGCATGGAATCATACGCGCTGTAAGGGATCTTTGGTCCGACACTCATATTATTTCACCTGTTAACATTATTTCAGAATAGTTCTCTATTTTGTTGGCTGTCCTATTTGTTGTTTTTGTTGAAAAAAGTCGCATCTAAATTTAGGGTCAGGAGTTTCGCATCCTCCTGATATTGTTTACTCCGGCCCTTAATAAAGTTTGTTTTGTCGTCTGCAAAGGCCGGGTCCGCTTTCCAGTCAATAACCCCTCCCTGCCTCCTCACGGAGTCATGTTAAACCATAGGTTTAACAGGAGTTTCTAATCTTCGATTAGAAACATCGAGGAAGGAGTCTTCTGCGACACGAGATAAATAGATATAGAGGGCAATGCCAGATGCTACAAAAAAGTCAATTAAATTGGAGTATTAATGGACAGCGTTGGATTTTTTATTTATGCCTTTATATCAATTTTTGTGATCGTAAACCCGTTGAGCGCAGTTGTTAGCTTCATATCCCTTACGAACAAAATGACATTTGACGAAAAAAACGATATCGCAAAAAAAGCCGTGGCTCTGGCCTGCGTGATGGCCCTTTTTTTCGCCTTTACGGGAAACTCTATCCTCCACCTCTTCAGCATAGACGTGGACTCCCTGAGGGTTGCGGGAGGAATCCTGCTTTTCACAATCGCTTTTGATATGATGCACGCCAGGGTTTCAAAGGAAAGCATTACGGAAGAAGAGATCTCAGAGTCGAGGGAAAGAGAGGATATCTGGATCTTTCCGATAGCTCTTCCCCTCCTTACAGGCCCGGGGACGATCAGCGCAGTTATCGTCCTCATGGGAAGTACACAGGGGATTGATCAAAAATTGATGGTCATCGTTTCCATCGTGCTAACCTTCATAATCTGCCTCTTCACCTTTCTCTTCTCAAGGAGAATCCACAAGCTGATAGGGTACAACGGGATGCTGGTCTTCACAAGGCTTATGGGCCTGTTCCTCGCAGCGATTGCCGTTGACCTTGTCGCCACGGGAGCTTTGAACATCTTCAAGGAGTTTATGGCCTGAAATCTATCTTTAAAATCTGAGTAAGTTATGGAAGTTTGACCCCGGGTATCTTGAGGGAGTTTCTGGCTTGAAACAGGCCTTTCCAGACCCCCTTTTTTCCTCAGGTCAATAACTATATATTGGTCCGGGCTCAGATTTTGACCGGTATGAGAAAGTTCGGCCCCCTCATAATAAAAACTTTCAAAAAATGGAGAGCGGCCAGCGGCCCTACTGATAGTGCGGCCCTTTCCTTTTACCTGATTCTCAGCCTCCCTTCACTTCTTTTATTTTTAATATCACTGGGCAGCGTGTTCTTAAAAAAGCAGGAAATCCAGACCATCATCTTAAGTTATGCCGGGCTTATTGTGAATGAGGATTTTATAACTATTTTAAATATATTTTTCAGGCAAATTCAGGAAACCCGTTCTCTAACCCTCGGGGTTCTGATCGGTTTTCTGTCTCTCCTCTGGAGTTCGGCCAGCCTCTTCAACAACCTGAAACAAATAATTGATAGGATGTGGGATGTTCCCGAAAAGAAAAAGGGCCCAATCCGCCGTTACGTTAAAAAGAACGTCAAGTCCATCGCCACGGTTTTCGTACTCGGGGGCCTTCTCCTGCTGGGGATCATGCTCGAACCGGTCGTGTACATCATTTTCGAAATTGTGCAACTTATCTTGCCTTTTTCTCCCGGAATCGCCCCTTACATCGGCTTTGCTGTAAACTTCCTGATTCTTGTACTTTTATTCATGCATATTTACAGAGTGTTGCCTGAAATCGACCTCGATTTCAAATCCGTCTTTGTGGGCTCTTTCCTGACGGTAACTTTTATAACTCTGGGTAAATACGTATTCAGGCTGTATCTTTCCTACAGCAGCATTACAAGCATTTTCGGGGCCATCGGCTCAATTCTTGCAATATTCCTGTGGATCTATTACTCCTCAATCATTGTCACATTCATGGTCATATTCACAAAATTTTATTCTGATGACAGGAGGCCGGAAATCGAATCTCCTGAATCTAAATCTCCGATCTGAATCCCCTATCTGAATCCCCTATCTGAATATCCGGAAACAAATTGTCCAAAATCTGAATTTCCAAAATTTGAATCCCCTGAGGCAAAATAATGATTACTCCCGCAGACCCTCTCTACTTAGCAGTTCTCCTCTTTACCGGCGCTTTCACGGGCCTCATATCCGGCCTTCTGGGAGTCGGAGGCGGTTTTATCATGTCTCCGATCCAGTACTGGCTCTTTCAGGCCGAAGGGCTGCCTCCAACGCTTGCGATAAGGCTGGCCTTCGGGACGAGCCTTGCCGTGATCCTCCCAAACGCCATCAGTGGGGTTCTCAAGCACCACAAAAACTCGTCCGTGCTCTGGAAAGAGGCCGGTCTTATAGGAATTTTCGCTCTGTTTTCCAGTTTCGGCGGAGCAGCCCTTGCGGCCCGGCTTTCGGCGGGTATCCTTAGCAAAATCTTCGGGCTGGTCGTGATACTCGGAGCTCTCAAGACTTACAGGACCCCTGCGGTCCGGCCCAAAAAGGGTGAAAATGCTCCGTCTCTCGTATCCGGCACTGCCGTTTATGCGGGCTGCGGGATCATTGTGGGGTTTTTATCCGGGCTTGTAGGAATTGGAGGAGGGGTGGTCTCAATTCCCCTCATGCTGGTCTTCCTGCGTTTCGGGATGCGAGAAGCTGTCGGGACCTCGGCCGCAATCATGCTTTTTACTTCGGCAGGAGGTACCCTGGGTTACGTCCTGAACGGTTGGGGAGAACCCGGCCTTCCTCCTTATTCCCTGGGTTACGTGAACCTTTTGAACCTGGGGCTCCTGGCTCTTCCGGGGATACTGGCAGCAAGGATTGGGGCAGGGCTTACCCACAGGGTCCGGCCCGAGGTCCTCAAGCACTTTTTTGTACTGCTCATGCTGTATATCGGGCTGAAAATGATCGGGGGGTTTTGAAAAAAAATTCGTGAGGTTTTCAAAATCCGTGGCTCTCAACGCCCGCTTGCGGGCGGCCTTCTTACAGATGATGCAAAAAAAAAGCATCTCCAAATGTCCCATACACCTTTTCTTATCCAAATTCAATTTGATTGAGACGTTTTTTGTGATTTTCAGCCAGTGAAAATTCGAATGTTGATTTTGTGGCATTCGTTCCTTACAAGTTTAGGGGTAAGTGTTGTTGTCTTCTATGTTTTGTCAAGAAAATACCGCTCGCAAGCGAGCGTGGACAGGCTCCACCTGAGATGGCCAGTTTCGGTTGCCCTGTCTTTTTGATCTGAATTCTTCAAGACGCCCCGATTTCCATGAATTTCCTTGGTCAAAAGACGCTCTAGCAAAAATATTGACAGTCCTATTTTAAACCACAGAAGGCACGGAAGCACACGGAAAAAAGAGTGAAAAAAGAAAGTAAAAAAGAGTGAAAAAAGAAAGTAAAAAAGAAAGTGAAAAAAGAAAGTGAAAAAAGAAAGTGAAAAAAAGGTTTAGAGCTGCACGTAGTGTGCAACATCTCCCAGGTCTTCCTCGATTCTGAGGAGCTGGTTGTACTTTGCTGTCCTCTCTCCCCGGGCCGGAGCGCCGGTCTTGATCATTTCGGCTCCGATTCCCACGGCAAGGTCCGCGATGGTAGTGTCTTCGGTCTCGGCGGAACGGTGGCTTACGACCACGGTGTAGCCGTTTCTGGCCGCCATGCTTGCCGCGTCAAAGGCCTCGGAGATGCTTCCGATCTGGTTGACCTTGAGGAGGAGAGCGTTTCCGGCCCCCATGTCAACTCCCCTGGAGAGCCTTTCTATGTTGGTTACGAAGAGGTCGTCTCCAATGATGATTGTGTCCCAGAGTTCATTTGTAAGGGCCTCGAAGTCCTCGAAGGCTTCTTCCTGGAAGGGGTCTTCAATGGAGAGGATAGGATAGGCGTCCACGAGTTCGACGTAGTAGTCCAGCAGTTCAGGAGGGGCCAGCTTCTTTCCATCGATTGAGTAAAAACCTTCCTCGTAAAACTCCGAAGCTGCGGCGTCCAGCCCGATAGTGACGTCGGATTCTGCGTATCCTGCGTTCTCGATTCCCTGGACCAAGGCGTCAAGAGCTTCCACGGTTTCGCTCATCCTGGGGGCGTACCCGCCTTCGTAACCCACATTGGTGGAGGAAGGACCATATTTTTCGTCAAGGAATTTCCCGAGAGCATGGTAGATCTCGGCTCCTATCTGCATGGCCTCGTAGAAAGTGCTTGCCCCTTTAGGCTGGATCATGAATTCCTGGATCGCAAGGTCATTTCCGGCGTGCTTGCCTCCGTTGAGGACATTCATGGTGGGGACAGGCAGGGTAAAGGCGTTTGAACCTCCGAAGTAACGATAGAGAGGCATGTTCAGAGAACTTGCCGCAGCTCTTGCGACTGCCATGGAAACCCCGAGGATAGCGTTTGCGCCGAGGTTCGATTTATTGTCTGTGCCATCGAGTTCGATCATCAGCTCATCGATTGCCCGCTGGCTGCGTACATCAATTCCAAGCAGTTCCTTCTGAATTATGGTGTTTACGTTCTTTACCGCGGTCAGGACACCTTTGCCCCCATACCTTTCAGCGTCCCCGTCCCGAAGTTCGAGAGCTTCGTTAGTACCCGTGGAGGCCCCGGAGGGAACACCCGCTCTTCCAAATCCCTTTTCGGTAAAAACATCAACTTCAACGGTAGGATTTCCTCTTGAATCCAGTATTTCTCTGGCATGTATTTTCTGGATCTGATACTCTCCGGAACCCTGCTGTAAACCAATATACGACATCATTTCACCCTTCCTAATATCTATATTATTAATACATATATTCTGTTACTTTAATCGAGCACATTTAGAGTACGTTAAGTTTCTGCCTGTAAGCTTAATCTTAACGTTTAAATGCGTGAACATGTATATAATTTTTCTAGTTATTCAGTTGAATATTTTTCCCTGATAAGAATAATTAAATGGTAAATATAAATTAAAAAAATCTAATTCAGGAAAATTCCATATTTAATAAGTTTAGCTCATAAGGACTTAGAACATCGTTACTTTTCAAATAATCTTGCCCACATGTCGATCAGCGCTTATAGAAAGAAAAGATCATTCTTAAAGCTTATCGTCAACTATCTCCCCTAAAATCGCAGGTTTTAGGGAGGGGTAATTCACATGGCAGAGTTGCCGCATTCCTGCGCCCCGCCTTCGCAAAACTCATGGTTAATTAGTATAAAGTGGGGATCCCTCAATTTTTTTCATTTTCAGTTCCAGTAAAGGTCTGAAATTGTATTTTCCCCGGACCTGCATGTCGATAATGTTTAAAAAATAATTATATCTACATAAATTATATAAACCTGAAAGTATTATTGAATTAAGATGACTGACGATTCTCCTGTTGCTTTGACCGAAAAAGAGTATTCAATCGTTGATATGCTCCAGTCCCTTGGCCTTCCGAGAACCGAATCTACGTCTCTTGTCTGCCTTAAGGATTGTAAGGAACTAAGGTCCCTTCATATCGAATTCGTCTCCGGACTCAGACAGCCTGAGGTGAGCGTGGCCATGCGCCCCCTGAAAGAAAAGGGATGGGTGCAGGAAAGATCCGAGAAGAAAAGTAAGGGAAAGGGAAGGCCCGTAAAGTATTATCAACTTATTGTACCGTTTCAGACTATTATAGAGGTCCTTGAAGATGAATATTTAAAAGAAAACAGAGAAAAACTGGCCGCAATCAGAAGACTCAGGGAACTTGGCGCTGTATTATAAGCTTAAGTTTAAGGAATTTTAATTTAGAATTCTTTCCTGAAAAACTGATTCATTTCCGAAAGGAACTCCTTTCATCTTTTATTTCGTATAAGGAGTTCTGACCTTCTTTTTTTCCTTCGTTTTGTATTTTTTTATAATAACGTCGTAACTTCTTTGATTAAGCTTAAACTACGAAAAGACTAAACGAAAAAATAGAATGAATATTTTTTCAACTCATTCAGCAGGATTCCCCTCCCTCAAAAACCTGAGTCGTCAGGCGAAGATTTTAGGGGGATGTAGTTGACTCAAAGTTCCCTGTCAAAGCTGATAGGTGCAAACCCCTGCTCCGGGTCCATGATTCGCCGGGCGGAAATGCCCTCTATTTCAAAAATAAATACTTCGGCGACCATAAACACTTCACTCTCGCCTCTGAGACAACCGAGTTTTACCGTATCTCCCCGACCTGCCCCGGTGTGCAGATGGAATTTAGGCTTTCCGTCTTCGAGAAACAGGTTCCCTATCCCGATGACTTCACGGGTCTCATCGAAGCCGAACCAGACTGGCTGAGGTGGCCTTACGTCTTCCTTCGGGCCAACCACAAGTTCACCTTTTTTAAGGGCCCCGAGCAGCACGAAAACGGCGGACTCGATCTTCTCAAGTTCTGCAAGTTTACCAAGTTCTCCGAGCAGGTCTTCCCCGTGATCTACCCTTACCGTAAAGACCCTTCCAATTTTTCCTTTGCTGTATTCCATTTTTTGTCCTCCTTTCCTGTTTTTTCGTTTCTTTTTTTCTATCCGAACCCTTACTGGCTAACGATTTTCCCGTCCACAACCCTGTCAACCCTGTCAGCTTTGAACGGCCAGCTTCCTCATTATGGGTGACCACTATGAACTACCCCCCTATAAATAAGGGGGCTTCCTGCTTTATCCCCCGGAGCAAACTCCACGAGTCCACAGGCTTGACCCCACGTTCCGCAGGGATTATGTTACTATTAAGGAATGAGTCAAATATAATATCAAGTATTTTTGTTTGCCATTTCTTAACCACGGAAAAACACGGAAGGACACGGAGTGCACAACCGGCCTGATGGCCGGTGAGTACGCCGGTCCTTTAAATAATAGATTCAAAGCCATTGTGGACAAAAAACCAGAACAATCTTAATTGGTGTCTTCCGGGATTCTTTTTCCGTGTGTTCCGTGTGTTCCGTGGTTTGAATGCACACACCAAATGTCTCAATCAACAAAAATACAACCTGTAGGGGTATAAAGTGATTTCCTACCTGAAAATATGAAGTTATTTTTCAGCCATTCCGAAGTTATTCTTTTTAAAATAATTTGATGCCCCTATACGGAAACGGGCGCCGGGACCAGGTCAGAAACCGGCACGTTTATTCCTCTTTTCCCGAAGAATTTCCCCTTCGAAAAGGCCTCTCAAAACTTACAAGGACCGCAGCCGCAAGGATAAAAACGCAGCCGAGGACCGTTCCCGTATAGAGCGGATTTTTCAGGATCGTGTAGTCGAAAAAGATTCCGAAGACCGGTTCAAGGAGGGCAAGAATGCTGCCGGGCCGGGCCCGGAGTCCGGAAAAGCCTTTCAGATGGAGCAGGATCGCGAAGGTTGCGGTAAGCCCCAGGAGGAAAAGGACGCTGAGGTTTTCAAAGAGCACGGGGAGAGGTGTGAAAAAGGCAAAGGGAAATGTGAGGATCAGGCCCAGGCCCGTGAGCCAGAAGGTCTTTGCAAGCCCCGTATAATCATCTTTGAGGTAGCGGATCGTCAGGATGACCCCGCTGAAGGAAAGCCCTGAGAGCAGACCGGCTGCCAGACCCAGGAAGGATGATGTGTCCCTTTCCGGACCCAGACCCGAGCCCAGACCTTCGATCAGGTTTTCCGGCCGGGCGACCAGCACAACCCCGACAAGGGCCAGAATAAGAGGCAGCGGGTTTTTGCTGCTGCTCTTTTCCCCAAGGACATGGGGAGCAAGAAAATTCACGTAGACCGGGGCCGTGTAGAGGAGCAGGACCGCAACGGACATGCCGCTTAACTGGATTGCCGTAAAATAAGCAAAGCCCGTAAAGGCGTTCAGGACAGCGAGCAGGACCAGGTACTTCCTGTATTTTCCCGGCCTTAGCTGCCCCAGGCCTCTGCTTAAGGAGAGGTAAAGCAAAAGGACACAGAGCCCGAAGAGCAACCTATAAAAAAGGATGGAACCCGCGGACATTTCCCGGATATGGTCCAGGAATATCCCGAATGTCCCGTAAATCATGCAGCCTATTATGACTTCGCTGTGAGATTTGAAAGGGCCGGCCTTCATAGGCAGAGTAGGAGGTTTTAATTATATATTAATATGGGGAAGTGTGGGCTTCGGAATAGGCCGTTTTTCCGGAATTGTTCAGCTTTCAAAAATTACTCAGTCTGTGGGAACTCCTTGATTTCCGGCCCATAAATAACAAAAAAATTAAGGATTGTCATTTGCGTTTTTAAACAGTTTGTGATACTATCCTCAACACTCAAAAGGCACCAGATATACTCCATCTTCTCTTTTTTGCCCTTTAAGGAGTTCACAGTGTCTCAGGAGAGCAAACTGATTATTTACCTCTTCGAGTGGGATATCGAGTTCTCTGGCAAGTTCCTCCGGCTTTGCCCCACCCCGGGAATGTATATAGTCGTACATTTTTTTCTGTAGTTCGGTAAGGCCTTCGCTCCCTTCCAGCCCGGCCTCTTTCCTGAAAATTTTCTTGGAACGCACAGCCCAGGGATCACAGGCTTTGATCTTATTATGGGCGGTTATATAGCATTCCTCGCAAAAATTCTGGCCCATTTCTTCGACACAGTCCTCTGCAGGCACTTCCCGGCCACATTTCTGGCATTTGATTACTTCGTTTGTTGTTTCTCCCATTATGTTCACCTTTTTATCAGAAATTCTTATTTCAGTCGAATACCCCGTAGCTTGCTGCGGGGATGGACACTTCCCCGGGAACCGTTGATGATAATGCTAATTCTCAATTCCACTTTTTGTTTGTTAAGTCCTGCTCGAACTAAACCGTATTATGTTTAATGTTCCCTTTTAAGGAATTTTCAGCGGTGGCGCGAACATACCCCGTCCTTTAGGGCGGGGTGGCCGCACGCAATTTGATTTCTCTCTATATTGTCTCGATCTCTTTTTTTTACTGATATAATATATAGTTTTTTAAAATATTTAATATAGATTCTCACATGTACTCAGTTTTTCCATAAATGAGGTTAATCGATCAAGCGAGTAAAAAAGGTATTCCCTGAATTTCCGGGGCTTTTCAAGCTCCTCTGCAATTAAGCTGGACTGTCTATTCCAGACTCAAGAATAGGGCTGTTTTGATCTCCCGGACAAGGGGCTTTGCATAAAACAGAATAAATATCATTTATATGTAGTTCAATTTGCTGTACAGTAAAATAGCACCATGCTGTTCTTTTTGATTCCCGGATGATGAATAAACCGGGCTTTGCCCATATAAGCCGTAGAATATCGATAAATTAAGTTAAAGAAAAATGACAAAAAGAAAAAAGTGATAGGGGCAAGAGCCCCCTTCTTTTCACATGCATACCCAAGTACTTAATAAAAAAAGTATACGTGTTTTCGGTATAAATAACTTTATCAATTCAGGCTAAAAATTCCTGAATAATCAGTTATTTTTCAATATGTATATTCAAACAAGTTCGGCCTTTATGATCTTGACTTCAGGATTTGGCCTGTCCTGTCTATCGGTCTTGACCTTTCCCATCTTTTCGACCACGTCCATGCCTTCAACAACTTTGCCGAAGACCGGGTGAGCTTTGTTGAGGTGGGTGTTGTTCACAAGGTTTATGAAGAACTGGCTACCCCCGGTGTTTGGCCCAGCATTTGCCATGGAGATTGTACCCTTGTCGTTTTTGTTGTTTTTTGTGAACTCGTCCCGGATTTTATAGCCGGGGCCACCCGTGCCTGTGCCTGTGGGATCTCCGCCCTGAATCATGAAGCCGGAGATTATCCTGTGACAGATTGTGCCATCATAAAAGCCCTCGCTCACAAGCTTTGCGAAGTTTCCGGCTGTTACCGGCATGTCGTTAAAGAGTTCGATTTTGATCTCGCCCATTGTGGTCTGCATAACTACTTTTTTACCTTTGTATTCTACCATTTTGACACCTCTATTTGTTATTATTTATTATGTTTCGTTTTTTTCGGTTAGTTTGTCTTTTGGCCTTCCGGACACTGCATGTCCATCTTAGCTGTGAACTACCCGCTAAATGGGAATTCCCTGCACCTAAAACTTTCGCCTCTCAGCTCAGCTTTTTGAAGAGGGATGCTTCAGGCGGAGCAGTCGGACTCTTTGATTTCTTCTCCGCCGCCTTAAAGGCGGAAAGGACGACAAATCCCCCTTTTCCCGTACCCGGCCGGGCCCTTTCAATTGATTTCATCTCTTCCGGGATGACGGATAGGGTCTGGCAGCTCTCAAGCCTCTCGAACCCGAGTTTCCGGAGCCAGGCCTCTACTTCGGCCGCAGCCAGAAAATTCATACCCGAAGAAAATCCGCTCCCCTTTTGTTTTGATTCATAGTACTGCCCGAGCGGGCTTTCCCTGTCAAGCATCCCGATTACGACCTGCCCCCCGGGTTTCAGGATTCTGGAAATCTCTTTAAAACTTTCGAGAGGGTCCCTGAAAAACGAAATTGTGGTAACGATAAGTACAAGGTCAAAAGTTTTCTTTTTGAATGGCAGGGCTTCGGCAACACCCAAAAAGACCTCGATTCCCCGTTTTTTCGCAAGCTCCAGCATGGGCCTGGCCGGGTCAAGCCCCTGCTCGATTCCCAGAGAGTCGGCAAACCTGCCAGTCCCGACTCCGATTTCCAGGGTATTCAGGCCTTTGAGGCTTTCGGGAAGGAACTTTTTCAGGGCCAGCAGTTCGGAGAAATAGGCCGGCCTGTTCCAGTCGTACCAGGCATCGTATTCCGCGGCGTGCTGTTCAAAGGTTTCTGTGGCCTCTTCGGTTTCTGAGGCTTTGGCTGTTTCGGAGGTTTGCATATGAGCACGACTGATTGCTTAATTAAAAATTAAAAGAGGAACATTTGCTTGAAACTGACCTCAATTAATATGGGGCCTGATAGTTAAAAATAGCTTCTAATTTTTGTTGACCCGGGGCAGGAAAAATGAGAAATCGGATTTTCAGAAGACCAGGGACTTTTTGTTGAATCGCTTTTCAATCCCGGCGCTCTCAACGGCCGACGGAGGAGGACGGCCGGTTCGAAATGAAAATGAAGACAAAGCACACTTCAAAAAAATCTGTCTGTGCTTTTGAGATCAATATTTTCCATTTCAGTCACGAAAAGGCCGGCCTTCGGCCGTTGAGTGCACCGGTCCTTTATATACTCAGATTCAAAACCTGCCCTGAATTCCTGAAAGCAAAATGGTAAAACCTGCCTGTAAAAAGGAGGGTTGAAATTAAGCCCCCTTCAAAGAACGGTTTCCTGCCTTGTTTTTACATTATATGACCTGTACTGGTCCGCCTTCTTGTCCTGCAGGTAGACATAATCATACTTTATGTCGTGGAGTTTGCTCCGGTATTCTTCCCGTGCCTCTTGCTGACATTCCTTGCAGGCGTAGATCGGGACCGAAAACCCGAAGATCTTTGTAGATCGGTGCCCGTGATTGCCCGTGGAGTCGATAGTCATGTAGCCGGGACATTTCGGGCACATCCTGACGCTTTCCTCCTGAGCCTCCTGGATCACCCGAATTCCGCTTCGGGAACACGGGTCTGTTTCGCTCGCTCCGCTCACTCAAGCAGACTGAAAAAGGGAACCGAGGGAGAGATCCCCTCAAAGAACGGTTTCCTGCCTTGTTTTTACATTATATGACCTGTACTGGTCCGCCTTCTTGTCCTGCAGGTAGACGTGATCATACTTGATGTCGTGGAGTTTGCTCCGGTATTCTTCCCGTGCCTCTTGCTGACATTCCTTGCAGGCGTAGATCGGGACCGAAACCCCGAAGATCTTTGTAGATCGGTGCCCGTGATTGCCCGTGGAGTCGATAGTCATGTAGCCGGGGCATTTCGGGCACATCCTGACACTTTCTTCCTGGAACTCCTGGATCATATCGGTATCATAAAAGATGTTCTTATTGTGCCGGTAGAAGTCCCCGTATCTTGCAAAGGCTTCTTCTGTCAGGAAGTCCCGGTTGGCCCAGTTTTCAAGCTGGGTTGAAATGATTTCGTCAAGCACCCTCCGGTCCCTTGAAGCCTGCACGAACATGCCTGGGGTGAAGTCCGGTTCAAGGACGTGGGAATAGTCAAGGCCCGCCATGGCCAGGATTATCCCTGTGTTTACGTAGGGAAGGGCGCTCTCGATTGCGTATCCCCCTTCCAGGACTGCGATGTCCGGGGCAAGTTTTTCGTTCAGTTTCGCATAGCCCTGAACCGAGAAGCGCATGTTCGCGAGGGGGTCGGTGTAGTGGTTGTCCTGGCCTGCGGAGTTCATGATGAGCTCGGGCTGGAAGTCTTTCAGGATTGGAAGTACCAGCTCGTCCAGGACGTGGTGGATGCCCTCGTCCGGAGTGGCCGGGGGAAGCGGGATGTTGATCGTCCTTGCAAGGGCTTTCGGCCCTCCGAGTTCGTTCATGAAGCCCGTACCCGGAAAAAGCGTCCTCCCGTCCTGGTGAAAGGATATGAAGAGCACGTCCGGGTCATGGTAGAAGATTTCCTGCGTCCCGTCCCCGTGGTGGACGTCGGTGTCCACGATGGCGATTTTCCGTATCCCGTACTTACTTCTCAGGTACTCGACCAGAATGGCCTCGTTGTTTATATTGCAGAACCCCCGGTTCCCGTGGGCCACCCGCATGGAATGGTGCCCCGGGGGCCTGGTAATGGAAAAAGCATTTTTTATTTCCCCGGCCATCAGGGCATCGGCCAGGACCAGCCCGCTTCCTGCGGAAATCAGGTGCGGGGTAGTGGCCTGCGCCGGGACGTCCGGGACGCAAAAGTGGACCCTGGCAATGTCTTTATACTCCGCAAGCCTGGGCTTGTACTCCGCAATCTCCGGCAGGTCCATCAGGCCCTCCTCGAAAATCTGGTCCCGCGTATAGAGGAGGCGTTCTTCCCTTTCCGGGTGGGTCGGAGAAATTGCCCAGTCAAAGGCCGGGAAAAAAATCAGACCGGTTTTCCCTGCCTCATTTCCTTCTTTCCCTCTTTCCTTTCCCGCTTCCCGGAGCCTGAACATCCTGGCCTGCCTCTTTGGCTTTTCCACGGAGGTCTCGTTTTCCATTCCGCTTTTTTCTGCCGCTCTTCCTGCCTTCATACCCATTATCTCCTTTGTTCCAGTCTTTCCTGCCTCTTCCACCTGTTCCACTGCTTTAACTTCAGGTTTTCTCTTTTCTTCTGCTCCCCCAGGCCCGCCTTTCAGAGCCTCCTTAATTTTCCCTAGCCTGAACTTCATGCCTGTCCACCCCGCTTCCATTCCGGGATCAGCCCTGCCGGGATCTGCATACTCACATCAAAGAGCCGGCCCACCGTGGACCAGCTCCGGATCATATTGAAGACCTCGCTCCTGGTAAGCTCGGCTTCACCCGCATACTCGGAAATCCCGAAATTTTTGGCCCTGGCTCTGAGGAGCTCCGCCGCAAGGGCCTCGACTTCCCCGGAACGCATATTGTTTATGTTTTTTATGCCGGTTGTGTAGAGCTTGACAATGTCCCCTTCCTCGGCCACCGAATACTCTTTTCTTTCAGTGTCCACATGCAGGTTCAGGGTAAGGGTAGGCCTGGCAACCGCAGCTCCTATGGCGTTTCCGACTTCCGCGTGTTCCGGGACCAGAGCTACAGCTCCGAGCTTTTCGGCAACCCTTTCGATCAGGCCCCTTGCTCCGCCTCCGATCCCGACAACGTTTTTAGGCATTGCCTTCTTCTCCTGCAAAACCTCCCAGATGCGATATGCGGGTTCCTGCTCCCACTCCAGAAACATCTCCCGGACGGCAGTTGCTACGAGTCCCGCGGCCGTGTCCAGAATGAGCTCTGCGGTCTCCTTTTCCGCCATTTCGAGCCTGGAGGCCACCCCGGCAACCGCTTCCTTTGCAAGGGCCAGGTCTCCGATTTTACTCAGGCCAAGCACCCGGAGGGCATCGGTCGGGGTGGTTTCCGGCCCCCCCTGGCAGTATGCCGGGCCTGCCCTGTCGGGTCCTACGCTTATTTTCTTCTGTGTTTCTCCGGTTTCGGTTTCGGTTTCGGTCCCTGTCCCGGTTTCCACGATTCGGACGGCACTGTCTCCTCCCACTGGAAGAGAGCGGACCGCAAAAGCCCGGATGTGGGTGAGGTAGGGGGGGAGTTTTGCGCCTTTCGAAGCCATAAGGGGTTTTCCGGAAAGGATAAGGGCCAGGTCTGTCGTGGTCCCCCCGATGTCCGCGACCACCGAACTTTCCCCTTCGGGAGTAAGAGCAAGGGCCCCCATGGTGCTTGCCGCGGGGCCTGAAAAGATTGTCTCGACCGGAAGTGAGGTGGACTTTTCCAGAGGCAGGGTCCCCCCATCGGCTTTCAGGATGTAAACGGGAGCTTTTATTTTACGCTCCGTAAGGGCCTGCAAAATTTCGGAGACAAAGGCCTGGTACTGCTCTTTTGTTGCGGCCGCAAGCATTGTTGTCGCAATACGCCTTGGAAAATTCAGTTTCCCGCTGACCCTGTGCCCGAGTTCCACCTTTGAGCCCGGAAGTGCCTCTTCAATAAGTTCCCTGACCCGCAGTTCCTGGACCGGGTTGCGCTGGCAGAATTTGGAGACCACAGCAACTCTCGATATTCCCTCTTCTCTTATGCGGGCCGCCGTCTCCTTAACCTCTTTTTCGTCAAGGGCCTGAATTTCCCGGCCCCGGTAGTCCACGGCCCCTTTCAGGACAAAACTGTTCGGAAAATTATAGCCGGAGGGGTTCATGCCAAGGCCCGGGATGAGCAGGAGAGCTACGGGTTTGGTCTTGCCCTCGGCAATAAGGTTGGTTATTACGGTTGTGCTGAAAACAACCCTTTTGAGCTTTTCTGGAGAAACGTCCTGGCTGACCGCGTCCAGGGCGGAAAGCAGGGATTTCAAAAGGTTCCGGGGTCCCCCCCCTCCGGACGGGACCTTTGCACTGCTCTTTACTATTCCATCATGGATGAGCACCGCATCGGTGGTAGTGCCCCCAACATCAATTCCTATTAACATTCAAGATTCGCCTGTCCTCATTTGGATTCATTTCTTATTTTTAGTAAGTTTCAAATGAATAACTGCCTGTAGAATGAAATAACTTGTGTAATGAGGTGGCGCAAAAACCCCGGGTTTTCGGGAACTGTAAAAAAAAGAATTGAATAATTGAAATTAAGCTCTGTCCGCATTTAGTCAATGTCCTTGAATCTGATAATGAATTTCGTGCCCCTTTCTCTTTTAATTTCGATACTGCCTTCAAGCTGGGACACCAGGACGTTTATTAGCTTCATGCCCAGAGAGCCCTCTTCCTCTTCTTCATCCCCGTTTTCTCCGGGATCGGGTTTTACCGGAAGTCCGATTCCATTATCCGAAAAAGTCAGGGTGAAGCCTTCTTTTTCTCCGGAATTTTCATATTCTTCCGCAGTCCTTCTCCTGAGCCCGATATAAATATCTCCGTTTGCTCCTTTGGGAAAAGCGTATTTCAGGGAATTGGAAAAGAGTTCATTTATAATAATTCCGAGCGGAATCGCGGTATCAATTCCTAAAGAGACGTTTTCCACATCCAGAAGCAGGCGGATTTCCTCATTTCCCACTTTATATGAGCTGAGCAGGTCCGCTGTTAATTTCTGAAGATAGGCGGTAAAATCGATGGACTCCACGTCCGCGGACCTGTAAAGCTCTTCGTGGATAAGGGCCATTGATATGACGCGCTGCTCACTTTCCCGGAAAGCTTCAACAACTTCCTCATCGTCGAATTTATCGGATTGCAAAGAGAGAAGGGAAGAGACCACCTGCAGGTTGTTTTTTATACGGTGGTGGATTTCTTTTTTGCGGATTTCTTCGGCTTTAGAAAGGGCTTTCTCGGCGGCTTTGTGCTCGGTGATGTCCTGCATCACTCCCACAAGCCCTGCGGGCCTGCCTGAAACTTCCCCATGAGTGGATTTACTGAACATAAAGTCCCTCCTCTGCCCATCGGCGCACATAACCTTTGACTCATAAAACTGAGTGCCTCCTTCTTTTAGCAGTTTCCGGTCCATCTGTTTATAAATATCCCCAAGATCTTCGGGGATCACTTCCGAAAGCTCTTCGAGGGAATGGCCCGGGATCTCTTTTCTGGGGAGGCCCAGAATCTGCCTGGCAAAGAGTTCATTGCAGCCCAGGTAGAGACCTTCCCTGTCTTTATAGAAAACGGGTGCAGGAATGGCATCAAGCAGGGTTTCCAGAAAATTAACCTTATTTAGAAGGGACTGTTCACCTTTCCTCCGCTCAATGGTTTCTGAAATCAGAGCTGCAGCCGAATTGAGGAAATACACGTCTTCTTTTGTAAACTCCCTTTTTTTCTTGCTGTGGACCGTTATTACCCCACAGGGCCTGTCCCCGCACTTAATGGTAACACTTATCCCGCTTACAAGTCCACTTTTCCTGAAAGAATCAGGCCCGAAGAAATGTCCTTTAGCTATGATTTCCGGACCCATGGACTCCACACCTCCGGGTTTGACTGAAAATAGAGTGCAACCGGCCCGGGAATAAGCTTCCCTGTGTAGAGAAATTTTTTTTCCGAAAGGCACCTGCCGACCGGCTCCGGCCTGAAGAAGGAAATCCCCTTCAGGCAGAATTTTGAATATTTTGCAGTATTCGATCCCAAGGGTTAAAGAAACAAGCAAAACGGTCTCATCGAGGAGGGGCTGAAGGCTGATAGGAGAAAGGGCCAGTTCTCCAAGCCTGAAGAGGGCTTCATGCTGTTTTTCCTGTACCTTCAGTTCAGTTTCCGTTTTCCTCCGGGAAGTGATATCCAAAGCTGAGATTACCACAGATTCGGCCCTCGTGGAAGGGGTAAGAGTAAGAGAATACAGCTGACCCCCTGCCTCAATTTCAAGGGTATCGAACCGGGACTCAAGGACCGCCTTCCGGATGAGTTTTTTTATTTCTAATGGAAATTCGTGGAAATTCTCATGGAGCTTGTCTCCTCCTCCAAATCCCCATTCTCCAAGCAAAGGGCCGCTGGCCCGGTTTGCATAAAGGAGTTTTCCGTCATTTCTTATCCTGAAAATAGGATACGGGCTTTCTGAAAGGAATTGTTCCATCCAGTTATTTTCGTTATCCCTTTCCCCATGCGCGTCTGCGGTAGAGTGAATGGTGAAACACATCCTGTTTTTTAGAGAAAATGGTCATCTTTATATATATGCATATAAAGTTGGATGAAATAATAATGCATACAAATTATAATAATGTGATGCTAAAAAAGGTTTAGGGGTGAACTTTATCCTTATATATGGTGTATTATAATAATAGTCATAGTTTTTTTATCCATAAGGTCTGCTTTAATTTTGAGAAAATCTGTTAAAAATTGGAAAATTGATGTTGTACATGGTGTGTAATATGGAAGATTTTAACCAGCTCAAACGAAAACTTGATGATATGGACGTGTCCGAACTTTCCAAATACGTAATGGAAAAATACCCGGAGAACGAGGAACTGTGGTTCGGATCAAAAAAAATACTTGTCAGGAAGGTCCTGAACTTTGAAAGGAACCTTCTGAATGCAAAAGAACTGGCCGAACAGTAAGGAATTATTCAAATATAATATCAAGGATTTTTGTAACAAGAATGATTTTTAGGGAAATGGAACTATACTCACCCAGCTTTATCGTTTGAAATTCTCGATCAAAAATCACTAGCAAGAGGAATTTCAACCACGGAAGACACGGAAACCGGTCTTCAGCACCCGAGTTTCGCTTCGGCACCCGAGTTTCGCTTCGGGAGCACGAGGTCCGTTTCGCTCGCTTCGCTCACTCAAGCAGACTAAAAAACGCCAGAGCAACCTTCAATGGCGTCTTCCTGCATTCTTTTTCCGTGTGTTCCGTGTGTTCCGTGGTTTGAGTGCACACACCAAACGTCTCTACCAACAAAAACACAATCTGTATGAGTATAAAGCAATTCCTGAAATAAAATATGGAGTTATATTTTAACCATTTCCAAACACTTTCATACGTTTTTTTAAAAGCAGGTATTTTCCCTGTTTTTTCCAGATTTTCCTTCAAAAATCCTGATTGCGGCTCTGTTAACCTGGGACAGTTATAAAAATGCTAGAACCAGCCAGAAAATACCAGAGCCTGCCGGAAAAGGTTCACATTTTTTCGAACTTTTCTTTCGGGACCCCACACCTCGGGCATTTCCAGGATTTAGGGAGTTCCTCAAACAGCGTGTCAGGATTAATGGACTGGGAAGAATCCCCACAGCTAGGGTTATAGAGATAACCACAATTCGTGCATCTGTACATTTAACCACCTGATTTAATTCGTGGACTCAATTTCTGATTTAATTCCGGACTCAATTTCTGACCCAAACTCAAAGGTCAAAAAACCACATTTTCAGATCCAGCCCCGGAGTTGCATGGCCTCAACGACCCTGCCAACTGCAAGCGTATAGGCCGCCTGGCGCATATTTACTTTATTTTTGTTTGAAAAATCCAGCACCGAACGGTATGCTTCTTTCATCTTTTTTCCCAGCAGGGCCTGGACCTCCGGCTCTTCCCACTGCATCCTGTACTGGTTCTGTACCATCTCAAAATAGGATACGATAACTCCGCCCCCGTTGCAGAGGATGTCAGGGATCACATGCGTACCGTTATT
Organism: Methanosarcina baltica; assembly: GCF_055394095.1. Classification (NCBI taxonomy): domain Archaea; kingdom Methanobacteriati; phylum Methanobacteriota; class Methanomicrobia; order Methanosarcinales; family Methanosarcinaceae; genus Methanosarcina; species Methanosarcina baltica. The sequence continues at coordinate 86,517 of NZ_AP042463.1, forward strand.
AAAAAGGACTTTATCCGCGCTCTTTGAGGTAGGCCCGTTGGCAAATTCGGCCAGAATCCTGGCCTTTATCCTTTCCGCGTTTTTTCCGGCAATCACATTTTCAAGCGCTGCCGGGATCAGGATGTCCACTTCCAGTTCCAGCAGTTCCTCGTTCGTGATATTCTCAGTTCCCGGATAGTCAATTACGGAACCCGTGGAAAGCTTGTGCCCGGAAACGTCCTCGGGGTCGAGCCCTTCTTCGAAGTAGATCCCCCCTTTACTGTCGCTTACCGCAACCACCCTGCACCCGAAAAGCTTCTTTGCAAGATATGCCGCGTGATAACCGACGTTTCCGAAGCCCTGCACCGCAACCGTGGAATTTTTCAGCCCCATTCCAAGCGCCTCGGCAGCTTCCCTGATAGCGTACCAGCCCCCCCTAGCCGTGGCATCGTACCTCCCTGCGGACCCGCCCAGGTTCGTAGGTTTTCCGGTAATGGCCCCAAATACGTTTTTCCCGGCAAGTTTCGAGTACTCGTCCATCATCCAGGCCATGACCTGGGGATTTGTGTAAACGTCAGGGGCCGGAATATCCCTGTCCGGCCCGATAATCGGATAAATTCCCCGGATATAGGCCCTGGAAAGCCTTTCAAGTTCCCGGTGGGAAAGCTCCTTGGGGTTGCAGACAACACCTCCCTTGGCTCCTCCCAGAGGTAGCTTATGCAGGGCACATTTCCAGGTCATAAGGGTGGCGAGAGACCGGATGGACTCGATGGTCTCGTCCGGGTGAAAACGGACTCCCCCCTTGGTAGGACCCAGGGCCCCATTGTACTGGACTCGAAAACCCCTGAAAACCCTGATCGAGCCGTTGTCCATGTGGACAGGCAGGGCCACAAAGAGTTCCCTCATGGGTATTTTTAGAAAAGCTTCAATGTCAGGAGTGAGCTTGAGGCCTGCGACACAGGTGCACACCTGGTCCTTTACATCATCAAGAAGATTGGGATCAGAACTCATCTTTACCCCCCTCAAAATAATGGGGCTTCCGATGTTAAAAAGATATTCATCAAAAAGAATTTATAACCCAAAGGAAATATTTGAATAGGGTGTGTAATGGGTATGAGGGACAGGGAAGCCTCAAAAGGGGACATCCACGGGGGAAAGAACAATTATCGAACCAATCACAGAATTAATCACAGAATTTAACCGACAGGCGGAAAACTGCCTGCTTAAATATGACTGGAAACTTTTTGAAATCGAAAAGCAGTTGAACATCCTGCGCTACATCAGTCCTCTCAACGCGGAGAGGGAAAAATCGAAGTTTATGAAGGCCCACGCCGCCGGAAAAACCTATAACCCTGTTCTGGAATACGAACCCCTGGGCCCTGAGATTAAGGGCTTTTGCAGGGACCTTTCAAAAATCCGGGGAAAAATAGAAAAATGCAGGCGCTCCCTGCTTGCTCCTTACTGCATCAAAAAAATAGACAACGTTCTCTATTTACTCGATCTTTTCAAAATGCGGGACCAGGCCCACGCCCCATCCAGCTTCGGGGAAAAAATGGCCGAACTCCACGGCAGCCCTCCCGAAACGCTCGTCCGGACTGCCTGGGGCAATTTAAAAAGATTGAAGGAAGTTGAGGAGGTCGAGACCCTGGACTCCGCAGCCATACGCCGGGTCTTTGAGAAAGAAATCCATATTTCCGGGTTGGACTGGGAACTCAGGCCCGCAAGGGGAAGTGGAGCCAAGCTGGCGGTAAACTCTCTCCGAAGGGAAATTTATATTGATCATTCCGCCCGTTTTCCCGAAACCAGCGTGAAAAGGTATCTCTGTCATGAGATCCGGACCCATGTCTTCAGGGCGGAAAACGGGAAAATCCAGCCCTTCAGGATTTTTCTCTCGGGCTTTCCGGCCTATGGGGAGACCGAAGAGGGCCTGGCGGTTTACAATGAGTACAGAAGCGGCTTCCTAGACCCGGCAACCCTCAAGAAATACAGCGCAAGGGTTGTGGTGGCGGCCGAATGTAAGGAGGCCACATTTTCCGAACTTTATGAGGAAATTCTCCCGTATTTCCCTCCTGATATGGCCTATACCCTCGTCCAGCGGGTCAAGCGGGGCCTTACGGACACCTCCCTGCCCGGAGGCTATACCAAGGACTTCATCTACCTTTCCGGCTACGAAAAGGTCAGGGCTTTTATGGAGAAACAGGCTTCGGAGAGTGAGGCCCTGAAGGTGCTCTACTGCGGAAAAATCGGGCTTGATAACTTCGAACTGGCCCGGGGCCTGCTTGAGGAGGGGATTTTGAGGGCTCCTCGCTTCCTGCCTGATTTTGAGGAGGTTAAACCGGGGCCGGTCCGGTGAGTTTATTTTTTTGTTTTTCCAGGCTCCTGTTTCTTTTTACAGGTGCTTCCTTCAAGGTTTCTTTGGGCCTACGTGCCGGGTTTGTGGATGGATCTGTTTTTCAAACCCGGCCCTGTTTATGAGTGGGTAAATTTTTGTAAGGCCCAGCCTCTGTAAAAGTGAACGGGCTTTCAAAAAGCCTGTGCGGGAAATTTTCTGGAGCTTGTTATTCATGCCGGGGTTTTTTGCTCCGGTTTTTTCACTTCGGCCAGCTGGCGGTTTTTGACGCGTTTTTCGTGTCCGTTTTTTCACGAAAAGCCCGGCCTCCTTCGTCGGCCGTTGAGAGCGCCGGTTTCTGAGACTTGAATCAAAAAAGGTTGGACAGATAAACCAGAAAGCCCCGGAAAGCAGTTTACAGGATATTTTCTTCCGGAAAAATACTTTCAGACCTCCCTCCTTTCAAAACAGGGTCTTCAAAAAGGTCCCGAAGGCCCTCATCATTCGCAGAGAGTTTCCGGACAACACAAGTTTTCTCAAAAGGATGGAGGGGTGATCCATGTCCCCATATTCATTAATCGTTTCAAGGATGGAGGGTTTGTTAAGGGCCCCTATCAGTTCGTTCAATTGCTCATCTTTCAAATTCCCAATGTAATCGTGGACTCTCATCCCGATATCAAGCTCTTTTCCAAGGCCCTTTTTCCAGAGCCGGTCGTATTCTGAAAGCCGCTCTTCGGAACTATCCCCTTCAAGCGCAGCCTCAGCCGCGACCCGGCCCGCGATTTTTGCGGCAAAGGCCCCCGGATAGATCCCTCCTCCTGAAGTTGGTTTCGCCTGTCCGGCCGCATCTCCTACAAGCATCACTCCATCGCTTACCGTCTTTTCCAGAGGGCCGATTGGGATTCCCCCCACAACAAAATCGAGCATACCCCTACCGTACCTGGCTTTTACATGAGGGTTTGTTTCCAGCAGGCGGTTGAGGAAGTATAACGGAACCCTTTTATCTCTTCCGATATCCCCGACGAAGCGAGGGTCCAGTGCAAGCCCGATCCTTGAGACCTTTTCATTAAGTGGCACGGCCCAGGCAAAAAACCCGGAAGCCTGCGATCCCGGAAAGAGTTCGACAAAATTAGAGTCATCGGAGGCGTAAAGGGCCTCTATCTGGATTCCGGTAAGCACACTTTTTGGCCGGCCGAGGCCTGCAAAGCGAGCGATCTGGCTTTTCACGCCGTCGGCCCCGATTACCACGCCTGCGTTTATGGTTTCGGGTTTGCCGCTTTTAAGGACCTTTAGCTTCACAGAAGGATCATTCCTGAAATTCCCGATTTCGGCTTTCAGGTCTGCTTTTTCAAGCCCTATGGCCCGGGTCCGAAGGGAAAGTTCAACCCCTTCCTCAATGGCCATAGCTGTCAGGCTGCGGTCGAAGTTTTTCCTTGAAACCACGTAGGCTTTTGTTTTTTTCCCGTCGATGGGAAGAAACTGCCCGTCCGGGGCGTGCACAAAAGCTCCCCTCACGGAATTGAATACGAATTCTTCCGAGGGCTTGAGGTCGCACTCGGAAACGGCCTTTGTGCTAAGGAGGCCCGTACAGCTCACAGGGGAGCCAATGAAAGCGTCTTCCTCAATTAAAAGCACCTTTGCCCCGTTCATGGCTGCATATCGAGCCGCAGTTGAACCGACGGGGCCTGCGCCCACAACTACCACGTCATACTTCATATTAATATTATCCATGTTGTTTTTCTTTTTTTTGTGTTAAACTATACGGGACCAGGCTTATTATATGATTTGGGAGGCAGGCCCGGAACTGTTTGATATTTTTATATAATTTCTGAATTTTTTCGATTTTAGTATTGAGTCGGGTCGAGCAGGGTCCCTCCGTTTGTTTCCGGCTTTTTTGATCCCCGGCAACCGTTCTCGTTCGCTTGCAAACGGCCCTTTCTTAATGACAAAACAAAAAGATACGCATTCAGGAGCTTTAACTTTTGAAGAATGATAAAAAGCTAATTATGTTTATCTCAGACAGCAGAAGACTCCTTCCTCGATGTTTCTAATCGAAGATTAGAAACTCCTGTTAAACCTACGGTTTAACACGACAGCCAAAGGCTGACAGGTGGGGGTAGTTCACTCAACCATTTTTCTCAGGGAGGTCCCCTCGATTTTACTGTTTTTTTCATAGCATCTTCGTTTTAATTCCGGTTTAGGAATGATGAAAATATAACTTCAAGTTTTATTTTGGGAGTTGTTTCATACTCATACATATTGTGTTTTTGTGTGAGGGGGTGTTTGGTGTGTGCATTCAAACCACGGAACACACGGAATACACGGAAAAATAAAGGCCGTAAGACGGCAATTAAGGTTTTTTCGGCATTTTTTATTCATCTTTAAAGAATCAAGGGTCGTTTTTGAATCCTATTGCATAAAGATCCAACTTACTCACCGGCCAAAGGCCGGTTTCCGTGTCTTCCGTGGTTAAAAATGGTACACAAAAATACTTGATATTATATTTAACGATTTCTTCCGTGGTTAAAAATGGTACACAAAAATACTTGATATTATATTTAACGATTTTGACTTTACTTTCAAAGATGCATGTTTTTCCGTTATCAAGCGGCTTTGTTTGTGTGGGCCTAAGGAATGAATAATCCTACTGATGACGTTTTTATTGGGGTGGCAGGTAATTACCCAGGTTCAAGAAAGAAAATAATGATGCTTGCTTTGTACTCATCTCTTCCAGAATAATATTACACTTATTTGATTCTTTATCCTGGATAACTGCCAGCCTAATTTCGGACAAATTTTCAATTAGTCTTCTCATAGAAAGACCATATCTCTTTGTCTCCCAGGCTAAATATCTGTAGAAAAGTAAGCCAATTATAGACAGAAATACGTGAACTTTGATATTTTCATCTTTGTGGTGGTACACCGGTCCCACAGGGACAAGCAGGTGATCATTCAATAGCTTAAAATCATCCTCTATAGCGCCTTTATTGTTGTATGTTTGCACAATTTTTTTAGTGTGCCAACGGTGCTTATCTGTAAATAGTATATTTTTTCCTAATGAATTTTCGCGCTTATTTTTATTCTCTTCGTCAATCCAGAACTTTAACTGAGGTTTTTTCTTACCTTCAGGAGCATCAGTAATTTCATATTTCACCATACTTCTGTATTTTTTGATAATAATGTCTGCAACCTCTTTTTCTACACTGCTCCTGTTTCTTGCTTTTCCTCTGTTGCTTTCCAGTCTCCTCTGTAGGTCTTCCAGATTCTCAGTTATTTTTGACATATTTGACTCACAAGTTCTTTTTTGAAGTTTGTGAGTTCCTTCATTGAAAGTAATTACTGTTGTAAATTCTGTCCCGTAAAACTGATGCTTTGTCCGATAGCCATAAATTTTGTGGCCTTCTGAGCTTTCATATAAAAATTGATATTTAGATAATGGCACTTCAAGAAGATCATCTGCCTGATTTGCTTTTACAGCCCCTACAAAATTCATCTTTGAAGTTGCTTTTTCAATGTTGTCCTTTGAATTGTTTCCCTTATCAAAAACAAGAACAAGGTCTTCCGAACAAATATTCAATTCGGTTAGACGGTTTACTATTTTGTCAACCAGACCTGAAAATTCCTCTGAATCATGCACATTTCCTGGATATGTCTCGTGAATAAAAGGTAAGTTGTAATCATTAGCAGCCAGCGCTACAGATACCTGATTTTTGTCTTTACGATGCTTTTTGTTATACCCTTTATGAAGCAATTCACTTTTTTCATCATAATTGGTAGCATAAGTGAACCAGTTTGATTCATCCACAAACAGTACTGAAGGGGTTAGTCCTTTTTCGATGAGAACTCGGCACAAATCGTCTTCAATATTTTTCATTGTGTCGGAATCAATGTAATTCATATGATTCAAAAAATTCTGACAATTTAATTTATGAGGGAATTTCCACTTAAAAGATAAGGCCGATTTTTTGAACCATTCCCCAATACCGTTTTCACTTAAAACTCCATGAGATTTCCCCACTATATCAAGTAAAAGATACTCTCCGACACTTAAACCATCGATTGATTTTTTCATAGTGTGCTTGTTCACTATGTCAACGAATCCAAGCTCTTCATTCACATGAAGAAGTGCGGCAAGTTTGCCGTACTCAAAAGATTTCAGTTTCATGTAGGGCAATGATTCACTCTGTTTTTTCATTTCAAATATTTTTTCGGCATTGCCTAAATATATCTGAAATATAGTTTTCACTTTTCCATCAATTCTGCCAGTTTTAATAATATACCAGTATTTTTTACCGTTGATTATTTTCTGTTTTAAAAAAACCATGATATAAATTTAGGTTCTACGTATATAAAGATATTTCTTCAAAAAACAGATACAATAGGCTTTTTAAATGTAATTTAGAACTTAGGCCTTACAAATATTTTTTTTAACGGATCTTCCTTGCCACTGATTTTTGTGGCAAATCAAGGCAAAAATAGCTCTTCTTTGAAAGCTGAGTTTGAGAGCGTTTATGAGTCCCGCATACACGACGAGAGCTGTCCCGTGCTGGTCGTCGTGGGTGACGGGGACATCCAGCTCTTCCTTTAGCCTGACCTCGATTTCAAAGCAGCGGGGGGCGCTTATGTCTTCCAGGTTGATTCTTCCGAAGGTGGGAGCCAGGTATTTTACAGTTTTTATGAGCTCTTCCGGGTCCTGCGTGCCGAGGCAGATGGGAAAGGCGTCTATTCCGGCCAGTTCCCTGAAGATTATGGCTTTTCCCTCCATCAAAGGAAGAGCGGCCTGTGGCCCGATGTTTCCGAGTCCCAGCACGGCCGAGCCGTCCGTAACGATGGCCACGGTATTGTTCTTGAGGGTGTAGAGGTAGGCAAATTCCGGGTTCTCGTGAATCTTCCGGCAGGGCTCGGCCACCCCGGGCGTGTAGGCAACGCTGAGGTCGTGTATGTTTTCAAGCGGAACCTTGCTTCTTACCCCGAGGACTCACCTGTGAGCTTTATGAAATTTCAGCGACTCCCTATAAATGGTGGTGTGAATATCCCTGTTTCCGGAAATTTTATTTGGATCTGAACCTAAACCTGAACCTGAACCTGACATTTCCGATCTCCTCCATGATCAAAAAATGGCTTATTAGGTGATGCATAAATTTGTACAAAATTATAGATAAAGCCGCCGGAGAAGTGAAATTATAAATATATAGAAAAAGGAAAAACGGAGTTCCGTTCACTCTTTTTCATGTATTGCCCTGAGCTTAACCGTGCTGAACCTTATTTGCCTGCTGCCTGCGATCTTTATCATTTACAGCTATTTTCCCTTCATCCTGGGAAAAAAAGATATTCGGGGACTTTGAAAGTCTCTTGATTTATTTTGGGAAACCTGTAAATTAATGATAATTTCCAAGCGAACCGGATAGTTTTACCGGCCCTGAATTTTACAGCAACCTTCAAGTGACCCTTATAATAACTTTTGGAAAAATATTAATATCATTAATTTAATACAGAGCTAGAGAATGATGGTCTGGAGGTTATTGAGTTGGAGGTCTTTTGTTGAGCTTTTCAAACGGTTTAGTTGAACCTATCAGAAAAAGAAGTCGTAATTCTGCAGGCTTGAAAGTAACTATTCTTTTACTGATTCTTCTCTGTCTGGTGCCTGCTGTCAGTGCAAGAGACTACGCACTGGAAGAGGCAACGACGAATATAACCATTGGTCCATATGGCCTGGTCCACGTTGAAGAATCAATTTCCTACAGATTTGAGGGTAATTACCACGAGGTGTTGAGGGTTCTTGAAGAGTGTCCCGGTGAATCTATCCGGAACATTCAGGGATATTGTTCCGATGAAACCTGTAACTTCATTGTAAGCCCGACTTCCGAGGGGTATGAACTGGTGGGTAGTCTTCCGACTCCCACTCCAGAAAAAGTAACTTTTTTCGTTTCATATGACCATTATGGCGCAGTAAAGGTCCACAGTGACGTTTCCGAATATCACTATAAGCTCTGGGGGAATGAATGGGGAAAACCTCTTGAGAGCTTGAAAGGAAGCATTACTCTGCCTGTGGAAAACGAGGATGAGGTCCAGTACTGGATTCATCCGACCGATTACACACAGGTTTCGGAGGTGGAACAGAATGTGCTCAATATAAAAACAACCAAAATACCCTCTAATCAATGGTATGAAGTCAGGGTTGTTTTCCCGAGAATTGAATCTCCCAATTCCAGCCTGGTCCAGATTGACAATGAAGCAGGCCTTAAAAAAATAAAATCCATTGAAAACGAATACAAAATAAAAGGTTTGATCTTAAAGGTCCTTTATATACCGATAACTGTATTTGCAGTTTTTGCCCTTGCATTTCCTTTCATCATTTATTTCAGGTACGGGAGAGAACCAAAAATTAATTATGATGCAATCTATGAGAGAGAGCCTCCTACCCATTCCCACCCTGCCGTGGTCAATGCCATAATGCAGGGGAAGATAGGGACTCCTACAATGGGGGGGTTTACGGCCACGGTTATGAACCTTGCTAACCTTGGTTATATTTCTCTTCGTACTGTAAAAGCAGAAGAAAACAGGGTATTTGGCCTTTTCAAATCCGAGTCAGAAAACATTTTAATTGAACTTGCCAGTCCGGACTCGCCTGAGGATGCTAATGGAATGCTCCCCAAACTGGAAAATTACGAAGAAGATGTGTTCAATTTATTGAAAAAACATGCTTCCGAAAATAAGGTTTCCTGGGACCAGCTCAAAAAGGAACTTGGAAAGGGAACCGATTTCTATAATTTTATTCACAACTGGAATAAAAAAGTTGAAAGGCATATTGTAGTTAAAAAACTCTTCAGTTCCAGAGGGAATGCACAGACGAGTATTTTCGGTATGGTAACTGTAATAGCGGCATTTGTTTATTTTGTTGTAATTTTCAAATATTTCCCTTCCAATGCATTTCCCCAGGTTTCAAATATGAATATACTGATGGCTCTGGTAGCAGCCTTCGGGACAGTTATGATCATTTTCTCCTCGACATTCGAAAAGGTTATGGGCCACTGGACTCCTGAAGGAAAGCTCTATTACAAACGCTGGGATAATTTTAAAAAATATCTTATTGACTTCTCCGCACTCAAAGAGCACCCCCCGGAATCAATACAGCTCTGGGATTCTTATCTGGTGTATGCAACCGCTCTGGGGGTTGCGGAAGAAGTCCTCAAAAACATGGCTTTAGTCGTGCCTGACGAACAGCTGAGAAATAGTCGTATCTACTCCGTGCACCACAGTTACGTCCTTTTAGGCTCCGGTTTCGGGAGTGCATATTCGGCCTCTACTCCATCATCAAAAGGAAGTGGCGGAGGAGGAGGAGTAAGCGGCGTTGGCGGTGGCTCCGGTGGCGGTGGGGGAGGGGCCAGGTAACTCCGGTGAATGCCAGGCTAAGTGATTTTCATATAAAGATGGTGATCTACTTTGATAGTTGAAATTCTGATAATATTGCTAATAATTCTGGGTTTGCTCTTCGTTATATTTTACAATGACCTTATTAAACAGAGAAACAGGATAGAAAATGCCTGGGCTCAGATCGAAGTCCAGTTGAAAAGGCGCTATGACCTTATCCCCAATCTGGTAGAAACAGTGAAAGGTTATGCTAAGCACGAAAAAAACCTTTTTGAAAACGTTACAAAAGCCAGGGCTTCGTTAATGACTGCAAACGGTGTCAATGAAACGGCAGAAGCATCCAATTACCTCACCTCTACCCTGAAGTCCCTCTTTGCAGTTACAGAAAACTATCCCGAACTTAAAGCCAACCAGAACTTTATGCAGCTCCAGAAAGACCTGATGGAGACCGAAAACAAAATTGCCTATTCAAGACAGTTTTATAATGATACCGTTATGAAATATAACATCAGCATTCAGACAATCCCTAAAAATATTGTCGCATCTTTGTTGAGCTTTAAGAAAAAAGAGTTATTTAAAGTCGCGGAGGGAGAAAGGCAAACCCCGAGGGTTGAGTTCTAACAGGGTGGAGTCCTGGTAATATATACTGCTTCAGCTCAGGCAGCAGGGGGGTCCCCATCCTCGACAGTTCCGGCTTTGGCGGAACTGGCAGGTGGGGGTAATTGACGCTACTGAACCAGTTACATGTTTTTCGATTTCTTTAAAGTACTCTTGTCCACAAGTTTTGCTTCGAGGATTTCCAGGACACCCCTGTCCCCCATCCACCTGACTTCGCTCTTCTCTATCTCTATCCGTTTTTTGAAAAAGGGCGCGTCCAGGACAAGGGTCTCGTATTCCCCGCCTTCTCCGGCCAGATGGACCATACGGCGGCGGTTCAGGACCTTCAGGCTCTCGATGGAATCGAGGGATATCTGCCTTCCGAGCCAGCCCTCGTCAAGCCCGTCCGCGGCCACGCAGACGATCCGGATATCAAGCACCTTTATCATATCAAGGAGAAGCTCCTCGGGGTCCAGGTGCCAGAGGGGGGCGTACATCGTAAGCCCGAGGGAATCGCAGATCTTCTGAACCCGGTCTGCCTGGTATTTGGACTCGATGGCTCCGACCGTTACCCCGTCAACGTCCACTTTCCGGAGGGCATGGGTAAGGTCCTCCAGTTCAAGCTCCTTGATCCCGCTCGAAGGCTGCCGGATAAGCGGGATTTCACAGGCTTCCGAGATCATATCGACAATGTGGAGGTTGATGGAGTGGTACATGTAGGAATCGTCCCGCTCCGGGACAATGGTGATAAGATGGGTTACTTCATGCCCCTCGTCGAGGGCTTTCTGGATGGAATAGACCGAGTCTTTTCCTCCCGAAATCAGTGCTGCAAGCTTCATATTATCTCTGTCCTAAACTGAAATATCCCGGTTCTCTAATTCCTCAAATTAAACTGCTTCAAGTTCCCCGAAATTTACCTCATACCGGGCTTTCATCCCTTCCCAGTCCGGAAGGTCGGTCTGACAGCCCACGCTCTGCACGGCAAAGGAGGCCACGGTTGACCCGATTTTTCCGCAGGTGGGGATTGAGTAGCCTCTTGTGAGGGCAAGCAGGAAACCGGCCCTGTAGGCGTCCCCTGCTCCGGTGGGGTCAAGGGCCCTAACGGCTACGATTGGGATATCGAATTTTTCGGAATCGGTGTAAATGCGGCTCCCTTTTGAGTCGCAGGTAACAATGATTATACCGATCATCTTTTTAAGTTCGGCAAAGTCTTTTCCCGTTATCTCGGAGACTCTTTTTATCTCATGCCGGTTCGCAAAGAGGATGTCGGTATGAGCAAGGATGGTTTCCAGGTTTTCCTTTGAGTAGGTCATAAGGTCCTGGCCCGGGTCGAAGGACACGAAGTTTGAAAGCTGTGCGATCTTCGCATTATAGACGGCGTCGGCAGTTGCGAGGTGGACAAAATCGGCAGGGGATGCTTCGAGTTCTTTAAACTTCGAGGAAGCCCCCCAGTAGAAGTAGGTGGCCTGGTTGTGCTCCTTATCCGTGAAAATAAAAGCTTTCGGGAGCTTTTCCTCTTTTAAACGGTAGAGATGGGAGAGGTCAACCCTTGCCCCATTCAGAATCTTTTCGTAGTCCGAGCCCTCAAAATCGGCTCCCACAGGAGAGATGAGCTGGCTTTTTCCTCCGAGCTTCCCGATGGCGACCGCGATGTTTGCGGCTCCTCCTCCGGGATATTCCTCATAATCAATTACCGGAGACGATTCGTTTTTTTCTGCGATTCTTTCCACGTCGATAATATAATCAAGGGCTATATGCCCGACTACGGAAATCACTCTGCCCATGGTTTTCCTCTACCTTTCCTCTACCTGTTTTTAGGTCCTGGCGGAAATTAATAATTCTATATTTTGTTTAATAACTCTATTTTTTAGCTTTATTTTTTCGAGCGTTCATGGCGTTCGGTTCCACGTTCGAACCCACGTTCGACCCCGCGTTCTGGCCCTCTTTCAAATTCCTCGACCTCGATAACCTTCAGGGGGACGTCCCGCAGGGATTTTCCTATAACGGATTTTGCGATCCTTTCTGCGTGTTCCGCTGATTCGGCATCAAAGACCTTCATCTCGAAAACAAGCCCTACAAGTGCAGTGTTTGCCGCAATGAAAACACTGCTGAAAGCTTCATTACATGCAGGACAGAATGTTGAACCGACATCGACCTCTACGTAGTCCAGTTTAGGGTTCAGGCGTTTGCCTGCTTCTGAAACCGCGACCCCTATTGCGTCATCTGCCGTCTGTACGTCTCTAACCAACCAAGCTGCTTCAAGTATTACGTGAAAGTTCTTCATAATAGTCGCCACATTTATTTGTAAAGTATTAAAGTGAAGTGTTCCTGCGCTTGCCGCAGAAAAATCCTATAGAAAACTGTAAAATGAGCTAAAGTATATAAAATATCAGTTTTTCGGAATTTTCAAACATCAGATTATATATTATTTAAATTATACTGTTAATCCCGGTTTTACCCCCCACCTTATATGGTAAAAAGGGTTTCGTCGTCCACGTCGAAAACTCCGAGTTTTGCTCCGGCGTCAAGCCAGGCGTGTCCGTAGCTGAAGGCCACAAGAGCGTTTACCGGGTCTTTCTGCTTCAGGAAATACAGGCCGTCTTTGTAATAGGCCTCGGCCATCGTGTGGTAGTCCTTTGCCACGGCGTACATGTGAGAATCCGGGATCGGAGCGAATTTTGCCTTTTCCAGGGCCCTTTTTAGCATGTCCTCGTAGCGGACAACCTTTTCGTTCAAATCGGCAGGCATCTTCTATAACCTTTCGTCCGGATCAACAGACACTGTTATCTTTTTACTCAAGCTCTTCCAGGAGCTCTTCCGGTCCGCCCGCAAGTTTCACAAGGGCTTCGGCCTCGATGAAGTGCAGTTTTCCGGGGATGACCAGGATATGGAGGGGGGCTCCGAAATCGAAGTCCTTTAATTTTTCCGCGTAGCCGGCCTTTACGACGGGCTTTTTTGATCCCGCCCGGGCGATTCCGACCACTATTTTATTTTCCATCACGCCTTCTCCCCGTAGTTTTTCAACATGGAGGAGGAGTTCAAGTGCCCTGTTTACCGTCATGTACCCTTTATCCTTATCGATGTCCAGGAAGACAAGGGTGTGCAGGCCCAGTCCGGAGTTCAGCTTTATGGTATCGTAAGGAGCTTCCGTAATAACCAGGACATCCCGCCTGCTCCTGTAGGGATGGGGGACGCTTATGGACTTTCCGAAATGGTAGTTCTGGAGGCCACTCAGGCCCGCGACGGCGGAGCTTATGGAAGAGCCGTGAATCATCCGGGTCTCGATCCCGAGTTCTTTTGCCCGCAGGCGCAGGTCCACATGGGTTGTGGAGACCATGCTATCTCCCCCGGTCAGGAAAACTATGTCTTTTTCCCGGGCCTCGTTGATCCAATCGGGTTGCTGTTCCACGTCTTCCCTGTCGAGCACCCGGACCTTTTTCCCATAAAGTTTTTCCATTTTTTCCAGGTCCGTGCCCATGAGTGTGGAGGTGTAAAACTCCGCGTAGACGAGTTCGGCGTTCCTTATGGCTTCAAGCCCTTTTAAGGAAATGTCGGATTCATCAAAAAGGCCCAGTCCTATAAATGTGAGCATAGCCCTGTTTTACAGGCTTCATTGTTTAAAGCTTTTGGCGGAAAACGGGCTTTCAGGATGTTTATATATATTCGCAGGTCAATAATAAAACCGGGAAATAGAGAGGTCAGGGAGACTTAAGAAGGCTTACGGAGACTTACAGAGGTTTTTAGAACCTTTTGCAGGTCCGGATGCATTTAAAAATAGTTTTTTCAGAAGGGGTTGAAATGGTAAAAGTCACGCTTGTACATGCCCGGTGGTGCACGGTCTGTCCGTCGGTCCGCAAACTCTGGCGGGATCTAAAAGCCGAATATGGCTTCGAGTACGAAGAAATCGATGTGGATACGCCGGAGGGCCAGGACTTTATCGCAAAATACGGGATAAGCGGGGTTCCGACAACGCTTATTGACGGGAAAATCGTCTTTGTGGGAGTCCCGAAAAAGGCCGAGGCCCTCTCCAGGATAGTCTAAAATATTGTTATTGAGTTGATGGGACGAAGTGTCCAACAAATGAAGTATTTTGGGTGTGTTGGTATGTATGACCTGATAATTATAGGAGGGGGGCCTGCCGGGCTTACTGCGGGAATTTATGCGGTTCGCTTCGGGCTGAAAACCCTTGTGCTGGAAAGAAGCGCCGTCAGCGGGCAGATAGCACTTACGGATATTGTGGAGAACTATCCGGGCTTTAAGGCCATCACGGGCCTGGAGCTTATGCAGAGATATAAGGAACATGCGGAGGTGGCCGGGGTGGAGACTAGGTTTGGAGAGGCTCTTTCCGTCCGCTCCGGGGCCGGGAAATTTACTGTTTCCACGGACGGCGAGGAGGAAGCCGGAGGGCCCTTTGAGACAAAAACCGTGATCCTTGCAAGCGGAGCAAATCCCAAACACCTGGGGATTCCCGGGGAAGAGGAACTGGCAGGAAAAGGGGTTTCTTACTGCGCCACCTGTGACGGGCCTTTTTTCAAAGATAAGACCGTGGTCGTTGTCGGGGGAGGAGATTCCGCGGTTACGGAGTCCCTTATCCTTTCAAAAATAGTAAAAAAAGTTTATCTTGTAAACCGACGGGAAGAGCTCAGAGCCGTTAAAGTGCTTCAAGACAGGCTGCTTTCGGCTCCCAATTTTGTCTTTGTCCCGGACACTGTTTTGCGGGAAATCTTGAGAGGAAAAGGCGAAATCCCGAGGGTTGAGAAGGTGGTCCTTGAAAACGTCAAAAGCGGGGAGAAGAGGGAGCTTCCCACGGCCGGGGTCTTTATTTATATAGGCATCCACCCGAATACCGAAATCCTTGATGTTGAAAAGGACGAAAACGGGTTTATTATTACTAACGAGTGGATGGAGACCTCGGTAAAAGGGATTTATGCTATAGGAGACTGCCGGGCAACTACCATCTGGCAACTTGTAACGGCTGTCAGCGACGGGGCCGTTGCGGCTACTGCTGCGAATGAATATATTCTGGGGCTGAGGGTGTAAATAAGGGGTTACCGGCATTTTTTTCTCGCTAAATATACGGAATTTGGTGCCTGCTTTTCGGGTACTTTTACACTTTACTTATTATAGATCTTGTTGATGCACAAACATTTATATTATTTATACAATGAAAACTTTATCTTTATTTATAACCTGTTACATTTGATATTAATTCTTGTTGTAACTATTCAGCCTACTGATAAAAAAAGCATAGTTTCAGCTAATGTTGCAACTATCGGATAATAGCGGCGCTCCATTGAGCGCCGCTCGAATAGCATCCATGACATTCAAGCTATTCTTTCTAATAGTGGATATGTATCCCCGAATTCTGCAGAAAGCTACCGCTCCTTCGATGCTTCGGAAAGTTCCCGAAATCTTCTGTTGTAGCTTCATCATTCTGATGTCTCGCTCTGCTTGATTATTATCAAATGGAACTCTCAGGTCATTGAGGAATTTCAGAATCCTATCCTTGTATTTTATGAACCTATCAAGGAGATTCTTTGCTTTTGTTTGTGCTGGTCTTCCTCTTTTTTTAACCTGTTTTGAGAGGTCAGGAGGTGGATTTTCTTCAATTCCCTCTTTAATTATTTTATCGTATATTTCCTCGAATGCCCTGACTTTTATTGGATCTATTGGAATTTCCATTTCTCTGCATTCGTCGGTATATTTTTTTACTTCACTCAGAAGTTCATTTACTTTTTTAGCCCATTGCTGCTCAAAATTCTCTTCAACTCCAGTGAGGTCCCTCTTAAGATGAGCATTGCAGAGAGCATGTTCACATCCATATTTGTTGTATGATGCCCAACCATCATGAACTACTACCCCCTTGTATTCTGGAAGAAAACCCAAAGCATTCATTGCCTCTGATCCTCTTTTTGGATGTACAAAATAGTATGTCCACAGACTGTTTGAAACAACATGGAGCCACCATTTTGTCCCTAAAACCCTCATTCCTGTTTCATCACAATGTACAGAATAGGCTACCCGTAGATGTTCGAAAACAGCTTTTTCGAAAGGTTCCAATTTCTGGAATAATTCCTTTTCAGCTCTTTTTATGGTAGCAGGGCTGATACGTATTCCATAAAAGTCCTCTGACAAATCACAAATCCGTTTATAAGGAATCAATTGAAAGTTCCTTAAATATACAAGAGAGGATAAAAGGCGAGGTCCATATTGAATAGGGAATTTTATAGAGTCTGGAAAAGTACCTTTGTTTATTTTCCCACAGTGAGGGCATTTCTTGGACTCAGCACGATGTTCGGTAAATATGATGTTCACAGGAGGAATATCAGCTTCTTGCCTGCGTTCACAGTCCCGAACTTCAGTATCTTCAAGATCATGACCACAATTTTCACAGCAGTGAGGGGAATGAAATATTATATGGTCAGGATCCCCAACCATTTCGAAAGTACTTCCAGAATGACCTTTTTGACCACCAGGTTTTTTCCCACTTCTTGTGCGGCTACTCTTAGGTTTAGGTTTTTCATTCACAAAAACGTCAGTAGAAGGAGGTTTACTGCTGTTTTGGCTGTTTTGATTTAGACGAGCCTCTAAAACCCTTACACGTTCCTCAAGTTCAGCAATTTGAGAAGCCTGTTTCTCTATGATAGTCTCAAGTCTCTGAATTACAGCAACGACTGCTTCAGGGCCTTCTTCATAGATTTCAAGAATCTCTTCACGTGTAAGCATGATACTGAAGAGATAGAGTTATTTTATATGCAATTTTTCCTCGAAACGAGGAAAAATTGCCTTTGTTCAAAGTATGGCTGAATAGTTACTTCTTGTTTTGCCCACGAATAGTTTGTAAGTGGCGGGTAAACGAGTATACATTTTAAAAATTTTGTAGGACGGGTGAATTTTTTATGATATACAGTTATCTGAATCCACGACTGGCCCTTATGGGTGCGGGATGCGTAAAGGAAATAGGGACGCAGGCAAAGGAACTGGGAGGGACGAAAGCCCTTATCGTTTCCGGGACCAGTAAACACGGGCTTTCTCTTGCAGAGCAAATGGCAAAACTGCTTGAAAAGGCAGGAATCGAGTCGGAAATCTTTGCGGGGGCGGATCCTAATCCCACGGATACATCCGTTATGGAAGGGGCAGCCCTTTATGATAAATCCGGCTGTGACATGATCGTTGCGGTAGGGGGCGGAAGTCCCATGGACTGTGCGAAGGGCATAGGCATAGTGGCCGGAAACAGTGGGTTGATCAATGAATACGAGGGAATCGGAAAGGTTGCAAAGGACATGCCCCCTCTGATTACGGTAAACACGACCGCGGGAACTGCCAGTGAGATGACGAATTTTTCCATCATAACTGATACCATTCGCCATGTTAAGATGGCGATAGTGGACGCCCGTCTGACCCCTTCCGTTGCGATAAATGACCCTGAGCTGATGCTCAGCATGCCTCCTGCCCTTACCGCAGCAACAGGGATGGACGCCCTTACCCATGCGGTTGAGGCTTATGTCTCCACTATCGCGACTCCAACCACGGACGCGGCCGCAATCAAGGCAATTGAACTTGTTTCAAACTACCTCAGGAAGGCCGTTGCCCATGGGGACGACCTGAATGTCAGGGACATGATGGCCCATGCCGAATATCTGGCAGGCATCGCCTTTAACAATGCAAGCCTGGGTTACGTACATGCCATGGCCCATCAGCTCGGAGGCTTTTATGACCTCCCGCACGGGGTCTGCAACGCAATCCTCCTGCCCTATGTTGAAATGTACAACAAGAGTGTCTGCCCGGAACGCTTTTCCGATATCGCAAAGGTCATGGGCGAAGACGTGGAAGGCCTCTCCGTGGAAGAAGCGGCTGATAAGGCCATCGAGGCAATCCGAAAACTTGCAAAAGATGTTGGAATCCCCTCTGGCCTCAAGGAACTGGGAGCAAAGGAAGAAGACCTCGAGATCCTGGCCGAAAGCGCAATGAAAGACATCTGCCGCCTGACCAACCCCCGGAAATTTAAGAAAGAAGAAGTCGTGGAAATCTACAGGCAGGCTCTGTAATTTTCACCATTTTTTTCTATTTTTTAGATGAAATTGCTATTTTCCCGGTAGAATCAGGATTGATTCTATCAGATGCCTCCCGGAAAATTGCCGAAAAAGCAGGATTCAGTAGTCGATATCCTGCTTTGCAAATACGGCTATTCCGCAGTAGAGGAAAAACACTGCAGCCCCTGCCTGAATGAGTATATACCTGGCAAACATTTTTTCTTCAAAAAGAGCAAGAAGGGAGAGAGTAAAGGGGGAAAGCAGGGTCACACATTCAAGAATTTTCAGTGTACTTTCTTCCAGATAGGGCAGGGCCGGAAGGAGAAGCCAGAGTGCTGCTAGGGAACCCATGACCTTCAGGACCTGAGTCCCATAGTTCACAGCGTTTTCTTCGTTTGAGGTCAGTGTGGAAATCAGCATTGCAATTGCGGCAAAGAGAAAGGAGGTGACCGCACAGACCGCAAGCATCCGGAGGCTCAGGAGGTGTGCGTTTCCTCCATTCATGTGCGGCAGGAAGGTATTGTTCAGTAGCAAGAAAGAACCACCATAAACCAGGAGTATTATGGGAAAAACCGCGGAAAAAGCCCCGAAGAACTTACCGAGATATATGAACCCTCTGGGCTGGGGGCTTGCTGTCAGCTGGTAAAGGGTCCTGCATTCCCGTTCCCGGGCAAGGCTGGAGGCGCAGAGGCGGACTGCCAGCGTGGAGGCAGTTTTTATACCCTGGAAGCCGGGGAGCAGAATAAAGAGCGTCAGTCCGATATCCACAGGCATCACGACCCTGGGCATTTCTCCCATGTTCAGAGCCTCAAGCCCTGAGGAAATAAAACTGGCCAGGAAGATAATTATATTAATCAAAGGACCTTCTTTCGTTTCCAGTCCAAGCCCAAGTCCTTCAAGGGAGATGCCGGGTTGTATACTCCCAAATTCCTGGGCGCTGATGCCAAAAAGGGTTAAAACAAAGAAAAATGTAAAAATGATGTAGGTGGTCAGGGTCTTTTTCTGGAAAGTGCAATTCAGTTCACTGCAAAAGACCGTCCAGAACCCTTCTAAAAAATCAAACATTTCTGATCTCTTCCGTAAACTTCAGGAAGATGTCTTCGAGAGTTAGCTTTATGGGACGGGCCCCCAGCAGTTCCGCGTTTGCAGAAGCTGTGCGGATGAGGGAGGGTATGTCCGATTCTGGCTCACGGACCCGAACGAGGAGGCTTTTACTGCGTTTTGAGATGTCGGTTACATAGTTGAGGGAGACGAGGATTTCCATCAACCGGCCTGCTGCTGCATGTTCACGCATTTCCAGTTCGATACCGGTGTTCATAGTTAGCCCGCGAAGTGCCTCTATACTGTCTTCAGCAACCGTTTTTCCGTTTTCAATAATTGTCACGCGGTCGCAGACCTCTTCCACGGTAAAAAGATCGTGGTCCGAGATCAGGATGGTTTTTCCTTTTTCTTTCAGTTTCAGGATGATGTCTCTGAACTGTTTCCTGATGGCAGGGTCCAGCCCGGACATGGGTTCGTCCAGCAAAAGAATTTCCGGGTCGTGGAGCAGGGCAAGGGCCAGACCGGTCCGTTTTCTCATCCCTGTGGAATATCCGGCTGTTGGACGGTCTGCGACATCTTCAAGGCCCAGGTCCCGGAGGAGAGTTCTGATCCTTTCACCGGCTTCCTTCATTCCGTAAAGCTTTGCATGAAACTCCAGTTCCTCTCTTGCGGATCTGGTCTTTTCAAGGCCTGGAAATTCAGGCACAACTCCTATCATGTCCCGGATTCTGGCCCCTTCGTTAAGGGCGATGCCATTTAAGAAAACCAGGCCCGAGTCAGGCCTGACAAGTGTGGAAAGGATTTTGATCGTGGTGCTTTTACCTGCTCCGTTTGGCCCGATTAGCCCATGAATTGAAGCTTTTTCAACATGCAGGGAAAGCCCCCTGAGGGCCTGTACTTTCCCATACTTTTTTTCCAGATTGTCAACTTTAATCAATGTACCACCGTAAAAATTCCTGTTTTTCACCTTGACTGTTAGGGTAGTTTTCAAACTGTGTCGGGTGTGAGCATACAGTACAATCAAGAATTACAATGAAGCTTAATGTTGTTGATCAGAGTCTATAATTATACTATATTTTGCACTTATAAAGAGGTTTAATTTAAATAAGGTTATACGTTTAAAATTTCTGTGCATTGCAATATGCAGGCTTTTGAAGTGCAATTAACATATTATATTCTATGTCAACGTTTTGAACAAATATACTCACTCAGTTTTAAAATTCGGAATTTTTACATCAAAATGCAGGCAGCAATTCCCGGTTTGGATAAAAATGCAATCGGAAGGCGGTTAAATTATTTAATATCTCGTAATACTTTTATTACACTGTCTACCTTTACAAAATACGTATCATAAGGCACGTTTTGAATATTGACTGCAAAGAATGAAATGAATTACAACATCAAATTCTTTAAAAAGTAGCTGACGGGTGAAATAAAGTTTCAAGAACTGTCACCTTATTTTATAAAAATATTTGAAATTATAAGGCAAGTGGTTGTTGATTTTTCTTGTAAGTGAGAGCTTGAAAAGACTTGGGGCCCATAATTAAATTTGCACAGTCGTTAAACTTAACTCCAAAAATTGGCATCATGTAAACTTATTAAAATTATTAGCGATAAAAAAATGAGTCAAAACTTGGATAATCATATACGTTTCCGACGTCTCCAAATAGAAAAATCAGTATAAAATAAAATGGTTACGAAATATAAAAATATTATGCCTTCGCTTGCATACGTTTATTGTCATAACGGGAATAGCTGAAATGCAGGCAACACCCCAGCATAATTCTGAAAACCAAATCTGTATGAGTATATTTATCTCAAACAGCAGAAGACTCCTTCCTCGACAGTTCCGGCTTTGCCGGAACTGGCAGGTGGGGGATGAATGCGTCGAGACTACGGGGGCCGGATTCTATATTTTTTTAACGTGGTACTGATTGGTCAATCCAACAGAATCCTTTGCCGTACTTTACAATTTTAACTTTTTGAATATTTACTACTTTGGATGATTTAATTGCTGAGGCTCGAAGTTTCACATACTTTCCGTAATTTTGTGCTCCAGCTACATAATATAGCTCTCCTTCGTACTCAACTAAATCCATTGGTTGAATTGGATAATGATTTTTCCTTATGCTGTACCTTCCTTTCTTTGTTTTCCTACCCCTATACACTCTCAAATTTTCCCCGTTAAGATTTTTGTTTCTGGTAGTTCTTCCAGAATTTAAGTCCTGTCCGGTTTTTTGAGTGCCATCCCTCAAATCAATATACTTCGCATCGTAGAATTTCGAGAGACTTCTGTTATTTCTTCTTATTTGTCGTATTTCATGGGGAGCACATCGAGCCTGAGTTCCCCCTCCAGCAATACAGAAAGCATCGGTTGAATGAGTTTTCTCAAGATTAAGCTCGCACCTTTTCGCTTTTGTGACATATCCGAAAGTGTGCTCAACATCATACTTTTCTTTTAAAATATCAATGAGCTTCCAACGTACTATATTCATGAATGTAGCATCTTTGAAGCCTCTTACCTTTGGTTTCCATGTTAAAAGGAATCCTTTGTGGTTTTCAGGGGTATGACACTTATTACAAAGTGTGATAAGGTTCTCAGGCCGATCAGAACCACTGTTACTTCTGTACTGGATATGATGCACCTGGAGCAAAGGCTGTTTTGATTTGTTTTTGCAGTCCGGGTTTTGGCAAGAGTAGCCGTCTCTGTGCAAAATATAGGCCCGAACGTTATCGTAGCCTGCCTGTTCCCCTTCCTGATACTGTTTGCCTTCAATTTCCGGATTTTTGATTTTTTGAATGTCGAAGTTCGCAACCTCGACAACGATTTTTGTTATGGGTAAGATTTCGGCAAGATCCTCTATTAATCTGATATGGCTTTCAAGCTTATGCTTGATAGATGGAGCTAACCAATCTTCTTTGTTGGTGTTTTTGTTGTACCCAGGTTTCCTGTGTCTTATCTGGTTTCTTCGGTTTCCTCGGTACATTCTCCGCTCTTCGTTTCGCTCTGGCATTCCAGCAAGAAGTTTTACCTCTCCTGAAATAAGTTCTTCTTTTTCGGAAACTGCCGAAAATCCTATGTTAAGGAACCCAGTATCGATTCCTAGGGTTATTTCCTGAGTATTTTTTCCCGAAGGATAAAGAAGTTTGATAGTGAAAGGATTCCTTTGTACCACTTTTGCCCCACCTGATTTAAGTAATATTCTTGCTTTCCTCGGGGTCGTGGGCATTAATGGTTCATTGTGTATATTGATGACAAATATTTTCATAGATTTGTCCTCCTTGATTGGAGTGGGTCCACATCGCCACTGTTATACTGGCTTGTTAATGACCTGAACACTTCCCCTACCTCTCAGGGATGTTTAATCCAGATCGAAATCTCCGAGAACGTGTGGAGTATCCTCGAATATCATGACCAGTATAACGAAAGGCTATTCAACCAGGGACTTGTCGAAACAAGCCCCTTCCTCAAAAACCTGAGCCGTTAGGCGAAGGTTTTAGGTGGGGGTAGTTGACCTACAATTGGATTTCCGGAAGAGCCGAAATTGAGAGTCAACAAGCTATTTATCTCAGACAGCAGAAGACTCCTTCCTCGACAGCCGGAGGCTGGCAGGTGGGAGATGAATGCGTCAAGGCTACAGGGGCCGGTTTAAACATGTTTCACTGTAAATAAGTATTTTTAAATGATATTAAATATATATAGGGGTTTGCATGAAACAGGGGCTTGTGTGCCGGATCTATCCGGCAAATGATGAACAAAGAACGCTAATTGAAAAGCATATAGGGTGTTCCAGATTCATCTATAACAAGCTACTAGAGTACAAACAAATTTACTATGACAAATTTAGAATCAACATATCTCTTACAGAACTTGATAAGCTAATTCCGGTTCTCAAAGAAATATATCCGTGGCTTAAAGAAGTCAATTCGCAGTCATTACAGCAGGCCAGAAGGAACCTGCAAGATGCATATACAAGATTTTTCAAAGGCCAGAATGGATTTCCACAAAGGAAATCAAAAAAAGACACTAAACAATCATTCAAGGTGCCCCAACGATACAAGATTAATCTCACTTCCTCAGAGATATTTTTTCCCGGAATTGGATGGATGAAAATTAAAATCCATCGGGAACTATTAAGTCCTGAAATTATGGATAACCTCATTGAAAAAACGCTAGTCAATGGGGAAACCATAATAGAACAGAACTTAAATTCGA
This sequence comes from Methanosarcina baltica, assembly GCF_055394095.1. Lineage (NCBI taxonomy): Archaea > Methanobacteriati > Methanobacteriota > Methanomicrobia > Methanosarcinales > Methanosarcinaceae > Methanosarcina > Methanosarcina baltica. Next base: position 110,083 of record NZ_AP042463.1, read on the forward strand.
AGTTTTTTAGAACGGCAACAGTTCGAAGAACGCCCACTGGTAAGTACTACGTAAGCATCTTAACCGAAGACGGAGAAGAATATCCAGAAGTTCAAGAGTATTCTGAAAGTACTACAATAGGCGTAGATGTAGGGCTAAAAGATTTTGCAATAACTTCCACCGGGGAAAAGATCGAGAACCCAAGATTTCTTAAAAATTCTCTTAAAAGGCTCAAAACTCTTCAAAGAAGAGTGAGCAGAAAGGAAAAAGGTTCAAAAAACCGAAGGAAAGCAGTACAAAAACTTGCAAAAATTCATGAAAAGATAAGCAATCAAAGAAACGATTTTCAGCACAAGGTTAGTAATGACCTTATAAGCGAGAACCAAGCTGTAGCGGTAGGTGTGACAAGAAGTTATAACATGAATTGCAGAAATGCTATCTCCTCCATCTGAGATAACCTTACTATGACATGCGTGGCTGGCAACGGCTGGGTGTGAAGCTCATAGGACAATATGGAGAAGTTTGTAAATCTAATACAAACGATCTGTTAAGGTAAGAGTGCTATGAAGAAACGTAAGTTGAACCATCGTAAGAATCGTTAACAGCAACAAGCGAAACTAGATTGATACGCTTGAACCAAAAGGTGTAGAATTAGACCTCAGCGGTTCTATTGACGCTGAGGGAAATGGACATATGATTCTCGGTTTATAGATGGCTTCTAAGGTACTCACAATTATTTATGTTATAGAACTTGGTAAGCCCTATAAGTTCCCACAAGGGTAGAAATCCTGCAAAGGATAACGATGACTTAGAGGGTAAAGGAACGGAGTAAAAAGCGAATGACAATCTGTAATGAATTGTATAAGGGTTCAAAATTTGCCCCAATCCGAAAGGATGCAGACTTACTCTATGGTAGCTCAACGTATGAACGAAGGCATACCCTATGAATGTGAGACATTCAAATACATTGATTGAAGAAGCGGAAGCATTAACCATTAAACTGTTGTGGGAAAACCCTGAAACAGCCAACGGCATAAACATTGCTCACACCAAACCAACCAATGAGAAGCTCACAGACGTTCGACCCTATTCCAGATGGAACAACATCAACTGGAAAAAGGTAGAGGAACATGTCAATTGGATGCAAGTCCGAATTACGAAAGCTGTTAAAAAAGGTAACTGGAATCTTGTCAAAAGGCTAAGCTACCTGTTAACCCATTCGTATTATGCCAAATTATTGGCAGTCCGTAAGACAATACAGAATAAGGGCAAGAGAACCCCCGGAATCGACGGCGAACAGTGGAACACACCTAAAGCCAAGATGGAAGCGGTTCTCTAATTAACGGATAAAAGGTACAAATCCAAACCCTTAAAGCGTGTTTACATCGAAAAATATGGGAAAAACAAGAAACGACCCCTAGGAATCCCTACAATGCACGACCGAGCCATGCAATCCCTATATGCTCTGGCTCTAAACCCTATAGCAGAAGCAATAGCAGACGCAAGATCATTCGGGTTTAGAAAATTCAGAAGCACACACGATGCATGTTCAATAATATTCGGAAATCTTAGCACCAAAAGATCAGCTAAATGGATTCTAGAAGGGGATATTAAAGGCTGTTTCGACAACATTAGTCATCAGTGGTTACTTGAAAATATCCCAATGGACAAATCTGTTCTAAAACAATTCCTAAAGTCAGGTTACGTGTTCAACAAAACCCTATTTCCAACAGTTGCAGGAACCCCACAAGGAGGTATCATTTCCCCAATTCTAGCCAACATGACGTTAGACGGAATTGAAAAACTCCTAGAAGACAAATACCACAGGGGCAAAACTGGAAGGATAACTGATCATCAACGTAGAAAATACAAAGTAAACTTTGTAAGATACGCTGATGACTTTATAATTACTGCAAACACAAAGGAAATAGCAGAAGAGGCGAAGGAACTGATTAAAGGATTCCTAAAGGATAAAGGTCTGGAACTATCAGATGATAAAACTACAATCACCCACATTGACGATGGTTTTGACTTCCTAGGCTGGAACTTTAGAAAATATAAAGGGAAACTTATTATCAAGCCCTCCAAGAAATCTATCCAGAAAGTGGTCGATAAAATCAGCAACACAATTAAAAAGGGTAAAACATGGCCACAAGAAGCCCTAATCAAAACCCTCAACCCTATTATAAGTGGATGGTCGAACTACCACCAAGGAATCGTGGCAAAAGCAACATTCAGCACAATAGACCACTTAATCTGGAAGATGCTATGGAAATGGGCTAAAAGAAGACACCCGTATAAAAACAAAGAATGGATACGCCATAAGTACTGGCATACCTACGAAACCAGATCTTGGATATTCTCTACCAAATATAACACGCTCAAACGACTATCCGACAAAAGGATAGTAAGAAATACCAACCTATCCATTGATAAAAACCCTTACCTTGACAAAGACTACTTTATAAAACGTCAAAGAGATCAAGGCTCGAAAAGACTGTCAGGCATATTTAATACAATTTGGAAAAAACAGGCAGGTATATGTCCATTTTGTGAACTCCCGATAAACATTAACAATGATGCTGAGGAAAGACCTCTACACCACATAAACGGAAATCACAAGGACAACAGACAGACCAATCTGATATATACACACGCTCATTGCCATAGACAACACCATGCAACTTTATAACGACTGCCCCTACAGGGTTTTGAGATGCTTGAGCTGTATGAGGTGAAAGTCTCACGTACAGTTCTTAGGCGAGAAAGAGGGAGCAATCCCTCCGACTTAGCCGACAATCGTTAAACATTGCTGGCATGAAGAAGAACCATAAACTTGCACAGGCTATAAGTGACGCTGCGTGGGGGGGTTTTGTGAGTAAGTTGGAGTACAAGGCCAAAAAGATAGGGAAAACAGTAATCCGTATTGAGAGCGTCGTAAAAGTCGGGAATCTCTAATTAATCACATACAGTAATCGAATATCAATTCCATAAATCGGCATCATAAGAACTTATTAAATTTGGTCGCCCTGATGAAATCGGCCGAATTCGGAGTTATTCTGGACTTTTACGACAGCATCGTATTGGCCAGTGGGAACCTTCTACTAAAAATTGTAGTGTCTGCGGGTTCCACAATAAGAAAATAACATTAGATGTTAGAAACTGGAAATGTCCAGAATGTGGAACAGAACACGATAGGGACATAAACGCAGCTATAAATATTAAAAAGTTTGCACTTGCGATCTAAATTAAAGATACACCGATGGGACATCGGGAAGAGCCTGTGGACTCGTGGAGGTTACTCCGGAGAACGAAGCAGGAAGCCCCTTCCTCGATGTTTCTAATTGAAAATTAGAAACTCCTGTTAACCCTATGGTTTAACATGACAGCCGAAGGCTGACATGTGGGGGTAGTTCACTTATGATTCGTTGATGAAGGGGTAGAAAACAAGTGGAAAAAGTTGATGTTAAAATGGCAGGTAATAACAAAGAGACAGAGGACAGGTTATGGGATGTAGCGAATGAACTCCGGGCAAATTCGGGCCTGAAAGCTTCGGAGTATTCCGTCCCGGTCCTGGGCCTTATTTTCCTTCGGTATGCTGATTTTAAATTCAGTCAGGCAGTGGAGGAGTTAAAGCAGGAGCGGGAGCAGGAACAGGAGCAGGATAAAAACCCTTCCGGCAGACGGCGAAGAAATGAGGTCTCGAAACTGGACTACCAGGCGAAAGGAGTCCTTTTCCTTCCGGAAAAGGCCAGATATTCCTACCTCCTTAATCTGCCTGAAAGCGAAAACGTGGGCCAGGCCATAAACGAGGCCATGAAGGCAATTGAGGAGGAAAACCCGGAACTTAAGGGAATCCTGCCAAAGACCTATACGGCTTTTGAAGCCGAGCTGCTTGTTGCTCTTTTAAAAGCCCTCAGGCTCCCCCCCAGCATAAAAGGAGACGCCTTCGGGAAAATCTATGAGTATTTCCTGGGCAAGTTCGCCATGGCCGAGGGCCAGAAAGGAGGCGAGTTCTATACCCCGACTTCTCTTGTCAAACTGATCGTTGAGATAATTGAGCCCTACCACGGGAAAATCCTGGACCCGGCCTGCGGATCGGGGGGCATGTTTGTCCAGAGTGCCCGTTTTGTGGAACAGCACCAGAGAAAAGCCAGTTCCGAAATCTCGGTTTACGGCCAGGAAAAGGTTGCGGATACCGTTAAGCTCTGCAAGATGAACCTGGCAGTGCACGGCCTTTCCGGGGATATCAGGGAAGGAAACAGCTATTATGAAGATATTCACGAGTCGGTTGGCACTTTCGATTTCGTGATGGCAAATCCCCCTTTTAATGTCAAGAAGGTCGGTTTCGAAAAAGTCTCGGAGGACCCTCGTCTCCCCTTTGGCACACCTTCCACGGACAACGCCAACTACATCTGGATACAGCATTTCTGGTCCGCCTTAAACGAGAAAGGCCGGGCCGGTTTCGTGATGGCTAACTCGGCTTCGGATGCCAGGGGCAAAGAAGCCGAAATCCGCAAGCAACTTATCGAAAACAGCGCCGTCGATGTCATGGTTTCCATTGGCTCAAACTTTTTCTACACAGTCACCCTTCCCTGCACCCTCTGGTTCCTGGATCGGCAAAAAGCCGAAACCCCCAGAAAAGACAGAATCCTTTTCATTGACGCTCGTGAAATCTTCACGCAGATCGACCGGGCCCACCGGGAATACACCTCCGCCCAAATAGACAAAATCGCCGAAATCGTCCGAAGCTACCGGGAAGAAGAAGGCAGCGCCCCCTACGAAGACATCAAAGGCCTCTGCAAAGCCGCAACCCTCGAAGAAGTCCGCGAACAGGCCTATTCCCTGAACCCCGGCCGATATGTGGGAGTGGCCGACACAATCGAAGACGATTTCGTTTTTTCCGAGCGGCTTGAAGAGTTGAACGAAGAACTCGAAGGACTGAATAAAGAGGGCCGGGAACTGGAAAATCAGATTGCGGAAAATGTTGAGAAATTGCTGGGGAGATAATTAAATGAGTGAAATAAAGGAAGGATGGAATCATAATAAGCTTAATGAAATTGGGACAGTAGCAAGAGGAAAATCAAAACATCGGCCTCGTAATGATCCTTGTTTATATGGCGGAAAATATCCATTCATCCAAACAAGTGACGTGAAAAATTCAGAGTTATATCTCTCAAAATACAGCCAGACTTACAGTGAAGAAGGTCTCAAACAGAGTAAGTTGTGGAAGCCTGGCACTTTATGCATAACAATAGCAGCACACATTGCGGAAAACGCTATATTAAAAATCAATGCATGTTTTCCTGACAGTATAGTAGGGTTTGTGGCAAATACAGATAAGACCGACGTTCGTTTCATCAAATATTATATTGACACAATAAAAAGAAAAATGCAAAATATTTCAAAAGGGACTACACAAGATAATTTAAGTTTGGATAAACTCCTTACTTTTGATTTTTTATTACCACCTCTTAAAACCCAACAAAAAATCGCCTCCGTCCTTTCCAGCTACGACGACCTCATAGAAAACAACACCCGGAGAATAGAAATTCTTGAAGAAATGGCAAAGCTGGTTTATAATGAATGGTTCGTGAAGTTCAGGTTTCCGGGCCATGAAGATGTAAAAATGGTGCCATCGGAGGAAGGGGAAATTCCTGAAGGTTGGCATGTAGAAAAATTGGGATCTGTGGTCGAACTTGCATATGGGAAATCACTTACAGCCAAAAAAAGAATCAATGGGCCTTTTAATGTTTATGGATCTGGTGGTATTGTTGGAACTCACAATGAATATTTGGTAGAGGGGCCAGGTATAATAGTTGGAAGGAAAGGAAATGTCGGTTCTGTTTTCTGGTCAAATGAAAATTTTTACCCAATTGACACAGTATTTTATGTTAAAACAAGTGTACCTCTACACTATGTTTATTATAACTTGAAAAATCAAAATTTTATAAATAATGATGCTGCTGTCCCTGGATTGAATCGAAATCAAGCATCATCATTACCTTTTTTAATTCCTGATGACAACATACTAATCAAATTCGAAAATTATGTAGACTTGATTTTCAAAGAAATCGACATTTTAAATAAAAGGAATCAAAACCTCCGCAGAACCCGTGATTTACTTCTTCCAAAACTGATTTCCGGGGAAATTGATATTTCTGAGCTGGATATCCGGGCCGGGGAATTTCAGGAAAGCTAAAATTGAAAGAGGCCGAGAGATGAAAAGTAAATCAAATCTGAAATGGTCGGACCTTAAAAATGTTCTTAAGGATGTGGAACAGAAGGAACTAATCAACATCATCCGGGATCTTTACCAGAACTCTGAGGAAAACCGCAGGTATCTTCTTTCCATGTTTATGGAGAAAGAAAAAGTTGGCGGGATTCTGGAGGATTACAGGAAAATTATTAAAAATGAGTTTTTCCCGGCAGAGATCGATAAACCGATTAACTATGCTCTGGCGGAAAAGGCGGTCAGTGATTATTCCAAAGCTTCGGGGGATCTTGAGGGAACAATGGAGCTGATGCTTACTTATGTGGAAAACGGAGTGAGATATACCAATACTTACGGGGACATAAACACAAGGTTCTATAACAATATTTGTTCAATGTTCTATAAATTCCGTAATATTTTATTGAGTTCAGAGGGAGAAGGCTTTTATCCTCTTTTCAAAGAACGGCTTTTTGAGATCGGATTAAATACAAAAGGAATTGGCTGGGGTTTCGGGGATGAAGTTTACCTTATTCTTTTAGAATTTGAGAACTTTTTTGAAGAAGAAGAGCTTGATTCCTGATTCACGAAAATACAGGGGATAAATATGGAAGAAAAAAATACCGGAAAATGGGTCAAAGTTGAGGAAATTCTTCAGCAGGCCGACAAAAAAGAACTTATTGACCTGATCCGGGACATGTACGGGCGCTCTACCGAAGAACGCATGTTAATTAACGCCAGATTCTTGGGGGATAATCTGGAGAAAAAGAGGGCACAGATACAGGAGTACCGGGAAATCATTAAGGATAATTTCCAGCCGGATAGTGGGGAGATCCGCTACTTTGTGGCGGAAAGGACCATCAATGATTATACTAACAAATCAGGAGACCTTGCTGGGACGCTGGAATTGATGCTTACATATGTAGAAAGTGGGACACGCTTTGTAACCATTTTCGGGGTTTTGAGTGACGATTTCTTTGACAGTATCGAAGGGATACTGAGCAAGCTCTGTGAACTTCTAAAGACCGAAGAGGGACAAAAATATTATCCTGATTTCAGGGAACGGCTGTTTAAGGTTTTCCAGGATTCAGAGGGTACGGGCTGGGGGTTCGGAGAGATGATTTATGACCACGTCGAAGACATTGACTGTTTTTTCGGAGGAGATCTGAGTGATTTTTACTGAAAAAAAATTCAGGTAATTATTCAGGGGATAAATATGGCAGAAAAAAATACCGGAAAATGGGTTAAAGTTGAGGAAATCCTTCAGCAGGCCGATAAAAAAGAACTGGTCGAGCTTATCCGGGTTCTTTACGGGCGCTCGACCGGAGACCGTATGTTGATTAACGCCCGATGCCTGGGGGAAATGATGGAGAAAAAGAGGGCAAAGATGCTGAAAGGGTACCGGAAAACCATCACGGAAGAGTTTGCTCCGGATAGGGAAAAAATCCGCTTCTCTGTATTGGAAAGGGCTATCAATGATTATTCTAACGAGGCCGGAGACCTTGTGGGGACAATGGAGTTGATGCTTACATACGTGGAAAGTGGGGTACAATACGCAAGCATTTTTGGAGCTATGGATGACGAGTTCTCTGATTGTGTCGAATGGATGCTGGAAAGGTTCGGTGAGCTTCTGAAGACTGAAGAGGGACAGAAGTATTATAAGGATTTCAATGAACGCCTGTTTAAGATATCTCAGGATTCGGATGGTATAAGCTGGGGGTTTGGAGAAATGATTAGTGAACTCGTTGGGGAGATTGAGGAGTTTTTCGGAGAAGATACAAGCGATTCTGAATGAAGCTGGCCGGAACAAAATAAATATATAAATTCAGTTTTAATGATGATTACTGAATTCGATTATATAACCCTTATTTGATAGAAACATACATTTTTAAATGTATAAATGGACTTCATGCTTCTGTTTTTACCATACAATTATCATTTATTTTCTGTGGTTCATATCTTTTGAAATTATTGCGGATTCCAATGAACATTATGCCTATACAATGCGTTTTTTGTGATCAAATACTCTATTAATTAAAAGGATCTGTCAAACTTGGGATATAAAGTCCCGGCGTACTCACCGGCCATCAGGCCGGGTTTTTCGTGACTGAAATGGAAAAACGGATCCAGAAAAACAGACCGGCTTTTTTTTAAGTGAAATCTGGCAGATCAAAAAATACAGTATAATATGGTGTGTTTTCCTTCTTTCTGACCCGTGGAATTTAGGAATGAGTGAAATATAATCTCAATTATTTTTGATTAACGTCCCTTAACCACGGAAAAGCCCGGAAGGACACGGAAACCGGCCTTCGGCCGGTGAGTAAGTTGGCTATATATAAAAGAATTCAAAAACGCTCTAGGATTCTTGAAAGAGGACTAAAAATGCCAGAACAACCGTAATTGCCGTCTTCCGGACTTTCTTTTTCCGTGTCTTTCCGTGTCTTCCGTGGTTTGAATGCCCACACCAAACATCAAATTACACAAAAATACAATATGTATGTGTATGAAGCAATTCCCAAACTGAAATTATGAAGTTATTTCTCAGCCATTCCTTAGCGTGCGTTCTGTCTTCATTTTCATCTTGAAAAGCCCGGCCTCCTCCGTCGGCCGTTGAGAGCGCCGGGATCGAAAATCGATTCAAAAAAACACCCTGAATTTTTTTAGTCTGCTTGAGTGAGCAACGCGGGCAGTAGTATTTAAATAAGGGAGTAGTCAAAAGAAGATCACAGATTTGAATATATTTATCAGTATTTGACAGGCAGAAAAGGTCCTCTCCTGAGAAGGCCGCCGGAAAAAGGGTTGATGGGATGGAAAAAAATACTGGCGTAAAAAATATGGAAGAGAATTCCGAGGGAGAAGAAACTGAAAACGGCCCGGATTATAACGATTACAGCGAAAACGGCCTGGTCGAAGAGCCTGCAATTGAGGAATTCAAAAAGCTGGGCTACTCCTTTATGAACTGTTTTAATGAAAAATTCGGGCCTGAAGGAGAAGGAAAAGGAACACTCGGCCGGGAAACAAAATCCGAGGTGCTCCTGCTCCCAAAACTGAAAAAAGCCCTCCGGAAACTGAACCCCAACATCAGTGCTGAAGCCGAAAAGCTGGCTCTTGAGGAACTGGCCAGAGACAGGAGCAGGTTAAGCGCGGTAAAGGCCAACCAGGAAGTTTATTCTCTCCTTAAAAACGGGGTCAAGGTCAGGGTCAGAAACGAAGAGGGGGGACTTGAAGATCTGACCGTCCGGCTTATCGACTTTGACAGGCCCGAAAACAACGACTTCTTTTTAACTTCCCAGTTCTGGATTACAGGAGAGGTCTATCTGCGAAGAACTGACCTGCTGGGTTTTGTAAATGGCATACCTCTAATCTTTATTGAACTGAAAGCCCCGGGCAAACGGGTAAAAGAGGCCTATGACGACAACCTCACGGACTACAAGAATGCCATACCCCAGCTTTTCTGGTACAACGCCTTCATCCTGCTCTCAAACGGCCGGGAATCAAAAATAGGGACCCTTACCAGTGGATTTGAGTATTTCGGAGACTGGAAAAAGATAAGGGAAGAAAAAGAAGAGGGCAGTACCCTGCTGGACACGATGATTGAGGGGACCTGTGAAAAGGGGCGTTTCCTGGACCTCCTGGAAAATTTCACTCTTTTTTCAAGCAGCGAAGGGCGGCCTGTAAAAATCCTTGCAAAAAACCACCAGTACCTCGGGGTCAACAACGCCATAAAATCTTTTGAAAAACGAAAAGAAAGCAAAGGGAAAATCGGGGTCTTCTGGCACACCCAGGGCTCGGGCAAGAGTTATTCCATGATATTTTTCTCGCAAAAAATTTTGCGAAGATTTCCAGGAAACTACACCTTTGTGGTGGTGACCGACCGGGACGAACTGGATCAGCAGATCTACCAGAACTTCCAGAATGCAGGCGTTGTAAATGAAATCGAAGTGCAGGCAAAGGACGGAAAACACCTCAAACAACTGCTCCGGGAAGACCACAGGCTGGTCTTCACCCTCATCCAGAAGTTCAGGACCGATAAAGGCGCGAAATACCCGCTCCTCTCGAAAAGAGACGACATCATAGTAATAGCGGACGAGGCCCACCGGTCCCAGTACGACAGCTTTGCCCAGAACATGCACGACGCCCTTCCAAACGCCGGCTTCATAGGTTTTACCGGCACTCCGCTGCTGGTGGGGGAAGAAAAAACAAGGGAGACCTTCGGGGACTACGTGAGCATCTACAACTTCATGGACTCAATCGAAGACGGGGCGACAGTTCCTCTCTACTACGAAAACCGGGTCCCGGAGGTCCAGCTTAAAACGGAGAGCCTCAACGACGAGATCTATTCCGAAATCGAAAAAGCCGGGCTTGATGACGGAGAGGAAGCCAAACTTGCAAGGGAATTTGCAAGGGAATACCACATAATCACCAGGGAAGACCGGCTCGAAACCATTGCCAGGGACATCGTGGAGCACTATGTGAACAGGGGCTATTCTGGAAAGGCCCTGGTCGTTTCCATTGACAAGCTCACCACGGTAAAGATGTACGATAAAGTGCAAAAGTACTGGAAAGAGCACATCGAAGGCCTCAAAGAAAAACAAAAAGAATCAAGGGGAGAAGAAGCACTGGCCCTCAAAGCCCAGGTCTCCGAACTTGAAAATACGGACATGGCAGTTGTTGTAAGCCAGGGCCAGAATGAAGGGAAAATTTTCGAAAAACACAGCCTGGACATTCTGCCTCACAGAAAACGCATGATAAAAGAGAAACTGGAAGCCGCTTTCAAAGACTCGAAAAATAAGCTGCAAATCGTATTCATCTGCGGTAAATGGAGGGAAGGTTTCGACGTTCCCTGCCTTTCAACCATCTACCTTGACCGGCCCATGCGTGATCACAGCCTGATGCAGACAATAGCCCGCTCCAACCGGGTCTTCGGGGAAAAAACCGGCGGCTTCATAGTTGACTACATAGGCATCTTCAGAAACCTTGAAAAAGCCCTGGCAATCTACGCCACCCCCAGGTCAGGCCTAATCGAAATCCCGATCAAACCAAAAGACAAACTCGTAGAGGCTCTGGAAAAACAGGTACGGGAATTAAAACGCTTCCTGGCCGGGCTTTCGATAAATCCCGGAAAAATAATAAAAACGAAATCGGGTTTCAAAAAAATCGATCTCCTACAGCAGGCCACGGACTCGGTCCTGATAAATGAGGCCACAAAAAAGAGATTTTTAACCGAAGCCGGAGCCGCCATAAAAGTCTACAGAGCCATACGCCCTCACAAAAGGGCTTCGGAGTTTGCCCCCTACATTACCCTCTACGAAGAACTGATAAGGCAAATCCGCTCCCTTGACCCTGAAATAGACATCTCGAAAATAAAGGACCGTATACAGAAAGTTCTTGACAGCTCAATCGAGGCAAAGGCCTATACCATCCGGGAATCAAAGAAAAACAGGTTCATTGACCTGAGCGCAATTGACTTTGAGGCCCTGGCAGAAAAGTTTTCCGGAAATCACAAAAACACGGAAATCGAATGGCTGAAAAACCTGCTCTCTTTCAAATTGAAAGAGATGATAAGGCTCAACAGCAGCCGCCTTGATTACCAGGTCAAATTCGAAGCCCTGATTGAAGAGTACAACACCTCCTCCGCAAACACCGACCATTACTACGCCGAACTGATAAAGTTTGCAAAAACTTTAAAACAGGAAGAAGAAAGACCCTTAACCGAAAATTTAACTGAAGAGGAACTTGCCCTCTTTGACAAACTGAAGAAACCGGCCCTTACGGAAAAAGAGATAAATCAGGTAAAAATGGTTGCTAAAGAACTGCTCTCTACCCTGAAAACCGAAAAGCTGGTCCTGGATTGGAGAAAAAAACAGCAGGCAAAAGCCGCGGTCAGAAAAGAAATCGAAGCCGAGCTGGACCGGGGACTTCCAAAATCCTATGACAACGGAATTTATCATGAAAAGTGCGAAATTGCATTCCAGCACATTTACGATTCGTATATAGGAGATAGCCACAAAAATTCAGGCAGGGAGCCCGGTTGCTTTAGCGCCGGGAGGAATGCCGCACTTCTCTGTTGAATATTCATAACCATCTGTCCTCTGTAATACTTTGAAGTATTTTTTATTAATTGAGATCCTTTTCCCCTCTTTGTTTTTGATGTCGAAACTACCCGATTTTCTACAAGCAACGGAACCAAACCATGTCCCTTTGTACTTGCCTTTGGGTACAACCGCCTTGACTGTATCGCCAGTTTGAAAACCAAAAAAGGTTTTTTGCCTGGGAAGGTATGAACGAGGAAAGCCGTACTTATCGAGATTTGTTCTTTTATACTGTCCTCTTCCTTTTGCTTTGATATGCAGGACGTTGTTTGTTGCAAAATTGATTTTTTCCGGAGTGGATTTTCCTACACAAATAGCATCGAAATGATGATCTTTTGGCAGCTCTGCCCTGATTCGGTTCATTTTTGTCCTTGCACCCGTGCCGCATTCTACCGGAAGGCCTGTTTTAGTCAATGCCTCGAAAACTTTCCATCTGGTAGCTGTTACAATCGCAGCATCTTTAAGCGACTTTTTGGCCAGGTTCTGCACTTCAGGATGTCCAAACTCTTCTGCAGTTTGACTTCCTTTTTTCTGGTTGCATTCTCTACAAGCCAATGTTAAATTGGAGACTCTGTTTGAGCCTCCTCTGATTTTAGGAATAATATGCTCAATTTGCAAAGGAACATTTTCAGCTCCGCAGTACACACATTTTCTACCAAATTTTTCAAGCAGGTATTCCCGGACCTCATAACCTTGCAGCTCTCCCTGCTGATACTCAATTCCACTTATCTCAGGGTTTTGCATGAGTTGAGTATCAAACTTGCAGTTTTCATAGGAAATATGTGTCAGTGGGCATAGTTTCCTGAGCCTATCTGCCCAATTTCCTATGTTATCTACACGGCTTTGCAGGGATGGAGGCAGCCAGCCTTCCCGCCTTTTCCGGTTCAGAAACCTCGGTTTTCTGTATCTGGTTTTGCGGTTTCTTCGGGTTCTCCTCATTGCTCTTCTGCTATCCATATTCTTTTTTATGCTTGTTTTGTGGTGCAACTGTGCAACCCAGACAACATTTGAACCTTTCAGAATAGCAAGACCCGTGTGACGGCTTCCGTAATCTATTTTCAGTCTAAAAGCCGAATTGTCCTTAGACTCTTTCAGCTCTTTGAGTCGAATTGTAAAGGGATATTTTTTGTGAATAACCGCTTTTCCCGCTTTAAGCAGTTTTCTTGCAACTGCTTCATGGCAGGGACTTAACGGCTCTTTGTTTTTGTTAAGTATAAATATCATGCTGGATTTCTCCTCTCTGCGCTGGAAACAAATTTCCATAGCAGGTAACGCAATTTTTAAATTGTCTCCCCTCGCCAATGTTGGAAACGCTTGTCATGCGTAGCACACTGTCCCTACCTCTCAGGACTTTTAATACTACACGATAGAGCTGCAAACTGAGGAAGCATTCGCAGGTATCAGTCGGCTAAGTCGGAGGGATTACTCCCTCTTTCTCGCCTAAGAACTGTACGTGAGACTTTCACCTCATACAGCTCAAGCATCTCTTAACCCGTTAGGGCAGCAGTTATTTGGTTAATAACTGCTTTCGTAAGTCATGACTTGCAGCCTATTAACATGTGTTTTGTTTGTAAGCTTCTCGCGGATTGATTTCTCGATCAGCGTATTTGAATGACTTACATTCATAGGTCATACCTTCATTCTTACGTTTTGATACCACGGAGTAAGTCTGCATCCTTTTGGATTAGGGCAAATTTTGAACCCCTATACAGTTCATTACAAATTGTCATTCGCTTTCTACTCCTTTCCTTTACCCTCTATGTCATTTTCATCCTTTGCAGGATTCCTACCCCGAGGGGAACATATAGGGCTTACCAAGTTCTATAAAATGAATAATTGTGAATACCTTAGAAGCCATCTTTAAACCGAAAATCATATGTCCATTTCCCAATAAGTATGTCAAGCCTTATTGGTCTGATTTCATTACCATTTTGGTTCAAGCGTATCAATCTAATTTCGCTTGTTGTTGGTCACGATTCTTACAATGGTTCACATTACGTTCTTCTTAGAATTCTTATCCTAACAGATGGTTTAGATTAGATTTCTAAACTTCTCCATATTGTCATATGAGCTTCACACCTTGACGTTACCATCAACGCATGTCATAGTAGGATTATCCCAAATGGAAGGGATAGCGTTACCGCAATTCATATTATAGCTTTCTTGTCGCACTGACATTTCCAACGTAGTCAATTAAGACTTAGGCTGGTCAACTAGGGCTTATACAAGCCCCACTGCTTCAGCGTGGGGTAGTTGACAGCCTCTACGAAGCTGTAGCCTGAACTCGGGAAATTAACCAGAATTCCCGTTTCCCCGCCTGTTCACGTACTCAATGAGTTTGCTGCCCGTCAGCCTCTCACTCGAAGGCCCGATCCTTATATAAAATTCCTCTTCGTTTCGGCTAGGCTTTAAGAAAACCGCTTCATCACTTTTTCGGCAGGTTATTTCCAGAATCTTTTTTCCGTTGACCGGCACCAGGCGGTACTCGATGAGGGGGGCGTAGGCAAGCCCAATGTGCTGCTTGACGAGCTGCTTGAAATGAAGAAGGAAACGGTCCTCATTCGGGAACCCATCGGTTTTGATTCCCAGGACCTCCCCGTCATTGGAGACTCCCACCAGCAGGACACCCCCATCAGTGTTCAGGTAGGCTATAAGGGTCTTGAGGACGGCGTGTTCGATGTTCCGGTCGGATTTACCGTTCATGAGGTTCATGCGGAGCGTGGACTTAAACTCCAGCTTTTTGCTCTCCCCCCGGCGGATCAATTCCAGGATATAATCGGAATTGTTGACGAGCTGTACGGATTCCCGGATGAGTTCGATTTTCTCCTCGATATAGGCAATATCTTTGGGGTAGGTGGAAAGCCTGCGCTCAAAAAGGTTGAGCTGGGCGACCAGTTCCGCAATCAGTACCTTGAGTTTCAGTATATCATCCTGGGTCTTCCGGTCTGGTAGGTAGAGCCTACTTTGGGTAAGGGCCCCCGTATTGACCACCGGGGAGACCACAGCCACGGCAAAGTCACCTTCTCCGTTCCCGTCCCCATCCCCGCCCTCTCCGTTTTCTCCCGAAGCCGGCCATTCCTGTCTCTCGATAAAGCCTCTTTCCTCCCAGGCCTTGCGGATTTTCTGGCCCAGGGAACTATTTAAGAAATCCACAAGGTAGGCCGCACTTGCCTTTTCAGGGTCAAGGACAAGCTGCATATAGCTCAGAGGATAGCCCTCAGGGTAAGCTCCCTTTCCATCCTCAACTCCATCCCTGTCTTCCGAAAGGGAAGGGGGCAAAGCAAGGACAGTGGAATCATTTAAAAGAGGCAGATAAACGGCATTTTCCATTTCCTTGAACCCTGCTGCTCCATTCATGCCGGAGTACGGGTAATTGATGGAAAGTGTGAGGTCTGACAGGCTCATTGGCTTCAGACCATACTGGTTGCATACTGAATCAATTTCTTTTTCTACCATGGATAATCGTAGCTACTCTTTTGGGTTTTTAGTTAGGAATGGTGAAAATATAACTTCATGTTTTATTTTGGGAGTTGCTTCATACTCATACATGTTGTGTTTTGTGTGAGGGGGTATTTGGTGTGTGTGCATTCAAACCACGGAACACACGGAACACACGGAAAAAGAAGGCAGGAAGACGGCAATTACGGTTTTTCCAGCATTTTTCAGTCTGCTTGAGCTCGCAAAGCGAGCGAAACGGACACCGTGCTGTTGCACTTGCAGTGCAACTCCCAGGAAATCTTCGATTTCCTGTGATCCCGAAGCGGAATTTGGGGAATCCAGGGTATTTTTTGAATCCTATTGCATAAAGATCCAACTTACTCACCGGCCGCAGGCCGGTTTCCGTGTCCTTTCGTGTTTTCCGTGGTTGAAAGTCCTCTTGCTAGTGATTTTTGATCGAGAACTTCAAACGATAAAACTGAGTAAGTATAGTTCCATTTCCCTAAATAATCATTCTTGTCAACAAAAATACTTGATATTATATTTGACTCATTCCTTAATATTGGTTAGAAATATTATATAGTTTTATAGCCTTCTCCTAAGCTAGGCTCTGTGTCAGGATATTTTTTTGAATTGTTTGCAACCCGGATCTTCCAAAAAACAAAAACCTCCTACAGATTAAAAAATTCCTGCCAGATTCAAAGCTTCGGCCCAAGGTTCTCAAAAAATATTAAATATAAATATTGGAGATGTATGAATAATATATTAAAATGGTTCAAAGACCACCTCCGTCCTCAAACCAAAAAAGCATATATATTTCCCGACAATTCTGAAAGTATGGAACTCAAAGGAATTGCGCGGGATACCCTTCGCTTCATTCTCGAAGCCAGCAGGTCCATGGCCCCTCTGGAATTCGCAGGGCTTTTGCAGGAAAAAGATGGAGTCATCACTGAGGTTATGATCCTGCCCGGGACCGAGTCCAGCAACCGCAACGCGGTCCTCAGGCTTTACATGATGCCAAACGTCAAAGCCGCAGGCTCGGTCCACAGCCACCCCGGCCCCAACCGCCGGCCCTCAAAAGCAGACCTCCGGCTCTTTTCAAAAACAGGAAACTGCCATATCATCGTGGGTTCCCCCTACGGCGAGGAAAGCTGGACCTGCTACGACCGGGCGGGAAACGTAAGGGAACTGCCGGTCCTTGACATTGAATTTGAAGTCGAAGACGAATTCCCGTTTTAACTGGGTGTGGTGTGATTTGATTTGATACTGAAATCAAGGAGGGTCTAACAATTTCCGGAGCCATTTCTCAGCCAGGAGTTATAAGGGCACCCTGTCAGAAAAGTAGTACTTTTGCAGCTCTCGGGACCAGATATTGACGTCTAGTGTATATAATTCTGGAATCTGTTTTCCCGGGAGCTGTTATGGGGTTGTAAACAGGCTTTTCAGACAAGTGCGCCTTGTGAATAATGGTAAATGTAGTAAAGAGCCCCAAACACAAGTACTGCAAGAACTGCTTTAAAATCCATAGCTCTAAGCCTCCTTTTTATAGCTTTTTAAAAAAAAATGTTTTCGCAAATCATATTAATAAGGTGCAAAGTATTTAAAAATGCCGTTTTTGAAATGTCGCCAGACTGATGTCCTTTTTCCTTCAAAAACCCTTATATCCCCTTCCAAAACTGGCAGGCTTTATCCGGAAATTTTATAGGACTTCAGTGAAGTAGCTCTGAGTCTTATCTCAGGGGTCGTTTAGCCAGAGCTTCCCGGAACCATCATTCATTACTTTGGGAACGCGGAGGGTCACGAATACCCCGGCCTTCAGGTCAGTTTCCGTGTCTTGTCGAATAAGTCAAGGGGATTTCTCTCCCTTTCTCTTCTAAGAATCGGACTTGCACCTTTCAATGCATCTGGCTTCAGCATTCTATAACCCTAAGCCAATACAGTCTGATTTCATACCTTTTGGTTCAAGCGCAAGTCCACTTTCGCTTGTTCGGAATAACGACTCTTACAATGGTTCACATTACATTCTTCTTAGTATTTTTATCCTAACAGATAATTTAGATTAGACTTCCAAATTTCTCCATATTGTCCTATGAGCTTCACACCTGACGTTGCCATCAACGCATGTCATAGTAGGATTATCCCGAATGGAGGGGGCAGCAGTTCTGCAATTCATATTATAGCTTCTTGTCGCACTCCGTGCCATTCCGTGGTTAAAAAAAGGCAAAATGATTTGAAAACAGATTCTGACCGCCAAAGCCTGGTATTCAGCTAACATAATCCCAGCAAGCAGCCCCCTCTTATTTTTCAGAAATCACTTCATTTCCGGACCCGGCCGTATCCTCCAGAATCTGGCCGTCTTTTACATAAACGACTTTTTCGGCATATTCCGCAACCTCAGGGTCGTGGGTAATCATTATAATAGTCCGGCCCTGGCGGTTCAATTCGGAAAAAAGCTCCATAATCTCAAGGCTGGTCTTTGAGTCCAGGTTCCCGGTGGGCTCGTCTGCAAGGATAAGAGCCGGGTTATTCATAAGGGCTCTCGCGATTGCCACCCGCTGAGACTGCCCACCCGAAAGCTCGTTTGGTTTGTGTCGCATTCGGTCTTCGAGACCCACGGTTTTCAGAAGGTCTTTCGCGTGCTTATCAGGGTCAATTCCCGGTTTTGAATTGGCATAGGAGGGGAGTTTCACATTATCAAGCGCGCTCAGGCGGGGGATCAGGTTAAAGGTCTGGAACACAAACCCGATTTCAAGCCCCCTGAGTTTTGCAAGTTCCCTGTCCGAGAGGCTGTTTATATCCGTGCCCCTGAAAAGGACTTTTCCTTCCGTGGGCCTGTCCAGACAGCCTATCATATTCATGAGCGTACTCTTCCCGGACCCCGACGGGCCCATGACCGCAAGAAATTCTCCTGGCCTGACGTCCAGGTCGATTCCCCGCAGGACCGGGACTTCCTGGTCCCCAAGCCTGTACCTTTTATGCACATTGAGGACGCTGATAATTGAATTTACGGCCTCCTCCCCCGGTTCAATTTCCTTATTATTACTTTCTTGCCGGTCCTTCAATCTAAAATCCCCCTTGCTTGCAGTTTTTCAGCCAGTCAAAACCCGAGAGCTTCCGCGTTTTTCAAGTTTGTCCTCTCCGCAGCTTACCTGGTAGTCCTGAAAACTCCGTTGCTGTCGTGGACTATACAGGAAAGTATGCCGGCCTTTGCATTTTTTTTTGCGATTTCCGGCCCTTTTCCTCCTTTTTCAAAGTCCTCGAACTTCTCGTAAATGGCAAGCATATCTTCAAGTTCGGCCAGGTACCTGGAAAAGACGGCCTCCGCCATTTTTCGGCTTTCCTCCTCCGAAACCGGAAGTCCCAGGCCCTCACATTCGCAGGTCCGGAGTTTTGAGTCTTCCATGTAGAAGGGATAGGTACTGCAGAGCCTGGAGCGTACAGGGTAGATCTTACACCTGTTTGTGTCCTTTTCTATAAAGGCGCAGTCCCCATTGCTTTTGCGCCTGAGCATCCAGCCGAAGGTGTGGACGTTTCCTTCGGGATCTATCTCTTCATCCATAAGCTCCGAAAATATATTTTCAACTTCCCCACCTCTTTCTCCATCATTTTCTCCGTCCTTTTCTTTACCCTTTTCAAAAGCTTCCGGCGGGCAGTCCGGCAGAAGTGGGCCTGCAATTTCAGTTCTGGAAAGCCCTGTATATTCCCGGATTTTTTCTATTTCTTCAGGGAGGATTATTACCCGGTTGTCCCCGTATGCCCTTTTGCAGCACTTCCCGCAGAGCTGGCAGGCAAAACCGATTTCCCGGATTTCGGCTGCGATTTTTTCAGGGAAAAGGGCCCTGGCTTTTTCTATTTCTTTTTTCAGGTTTGTGATTAGCAGGAGCTGGTATTTCGATTTCTGGTTTATCCGGTTTTCCGGCTTCTGTTCTTGCTCAGGCTCCTGAACGGTGGGAGCCTTACCCATGCCAGTTTCCGGGCAGAAGTTCTGTTTTTTATCCGAATTGTGAGTGTTCATAACTGATTTCAGGACCCTTCAGCAGGATCCCCCCCTATTTTTCTGTATTTTGTTTAGGAATGGTCGAACTATAACTTCAAGTTTTCAGTTTGGGTATAGCCCTATATTTTGGTGTGTGAATTCAAACCACGGAATACACGGAACACACGGAAAAAGAACGACCGGAAGACGACAAGTACGGTTGCTCTGGTGTTTTTTAGTCCACTTGAGGGAGCGTAGCTCCCGAAAAGGACCCCGTGCTCCCGAAGCGGAACTCGGGGAAAACGACAAGTACGGTTGCTCTGGTGTTTTTTAGTCCGCTTGAGGGAACGTAGCTCCCGAAAAGGACCCCGTGCTCCCGAAGCGGAACTCGGGGAAGACGACAAGTACGGTTGTTCTGGCGTTTTTTAGTCCGCTTGAGTTCGCAAAGCGAGCGAAACGGACACCGTGCTCCCGAAGCGGAACTCGGGTGCCGAAGCGGAACTCGGGTGCCAAAGCGGAACTCGGGTGCCAAAGACCGGTTTCCGTGTCCTTCCATGTGTTCCGTGGTTAATGAATGGTAAACGAAAATACTTGATATTATATTTGACTCATTCCTAAGGAATGGTCGAACTATAACTTCAAGTTTTCAGTTCAGGGATTGCTATATATTGAGGCCAACCTCTAGGTCAACGAGTTTCCTGTTAAAGAACCACGGATGGACACGGATAAACACGCATTAAAACCATTTGAGTTCATCTGTCTTTATCTTCCACCTGCCAGTTCCGGCAAAGCCGGAACTGTCGAGGAAGGAGTCTTCTGCTGTTTGAGATAAAAAAGACCTAATATCCTTTTTTTCCTTAATCCAACTCTTCAAACTACCGATATATTGATAATATGGAGATTTTAATTTAAATAAGGGATTTTTCGTTTACAAACTCAAGATGTTTTTATCAAATATAGTGGGGCCTGTTCAGGTGAGTTTAAAGTAAGTTTCGGAAGGTGTGGGCACATTTATTCGGGAATAGAGAAGTGGGATCCTCGGACTAGAAAAAGTCAAGACGTGTAAAAAAATCCGAGGTAGGATCCTCGCCTAAAGGAAAACGAAATCGAGAATTTCAGGGGATTTCAATGGAATAGGGGGCCTTTTTGAATGGAAACGGAACCGAGAAAACCGAGGAATTGCAATGAGTGAAGAAAAGCGACAGCCAAACCGTCTTATTCGGGAAAAAAGCCCTTATCTCCTTCAGCACGCTTACAATCCTGTGGACTGGTATCCCTGGGGGGAAGAAGCCTTTGAAAAGGCCAGGAGAGAAAATAAGCCTGTCTTCCTTTCAATTGGGTATTCCACCTGCCACTGGTGTCATGTGATGGCCCACGAATCCTTTGAAGACCGGGGGATAGCCGGGTTCATAAATGAGGCCTTTGTCCCCGTGAAGGTAGACCGGGAAGAAAGGCCCGATATCGATAATACCTACATGACGGTCTGCCAGGTCCTGCTCGGGAGAGGCGGCTGGCCCCTGCACATCATCATGACTCCGGATAAAAAACCCTTTTTTGCGGGCACCTATATTCCAAAAAAGTCTCGCTTCGGCCAGACCGGAATGGAGGAACTGGTTCCCAGGATCAAAGAGGTCTGGGAAAACCAGCATGAAGAAGTGTTGGATTCAGCAGAGAAGATTACCTCAACCATCCGGAACATGGTCGTGGAAAGCTCCGGGGAATCTCTGGACGAATCTGTTTTTCAGGAAGCCTATGAAGAGCTTCTGGGTGACTTTGACGGGGAATACGGGGGATTTGAGAGAGCCCCCAAGTTTCCGGCTCCCCACAAACTTTCCTTCCTGCTCCGCTACTGGAAAAGAAGCGGGAATCCGGAAGCCCTTCATATGTTTGAGCATACGCTGGAACACATGCAGAGAGGCGGGATTTACGACCACCTGGGCTCAGGTTTCCACCGCTATTCCACGGACAACATGTGGATAGTGCCCCATTTTGAAAAGATGCTCTACGACCAGGCCCTGCTTGCGGTAGCCTACACGGAAGCCTACCAGGCCACGGAAAAGGCTTCCTTCCGCGAAACCGCGGAGGGGGTTTTCTCATACGTTCTCAGGGACATGACCTCTCATGAGGGAGGGTTTTTCTGCGGGGAGGACGCAGACGTGGACGGGGAAGAGGGCAGTTACTACCTCTGGACCCTGGAAGAAATCAGGAGCCTGCTGGATTCCGAAGATGCCGAACTTGTTGCTAAAATATTCAACCTGAAGGAAGAGGGAAATTTCGAGGAAGAAATCCGGGAAGGAAAAACCGGGGCCAATATTCTCCACATGCCCTCGCCCCCGGAGCAGCTTGCGGCCGAGCTGGGGATTTCTCCAGCGGAACTTGAGGCCAGAGCCCGGAGGGCAAAAACAAAACTTTTTGAGGCCAGACAGGAGAGAAAAAGGCCCTCAAAGGACGATAAAATCCTTACCGACTGGAACGGCCTGATGATAGCTGCCTTTGCGATAGGTTTCCGGGTCTTCGGAAATGAGGAATATCTTCAGGCTGCTAAAAAAGCCGCGGATTTTATCCTTTCTTCTCTTTACAGTCCGGAAAAACGCCTGCTACACCGATACAGGGACGAAGTATCCGGAATTCCGGCAAACGCCGACGACTATGCTTTTTATATCCACGGGCTCCTTGAACTCTATGAATCCGGGTTTGAGTTACGTTACCTGAAAGCCGCTCTTGCCCTTAACCAGGAACTCATTGAACATTTCTGGGAACCGACGTATGGAGGCCTTTTTTTCACAGCGGACGACAGCGAAACCCTGATTTTCAGAAGAAAGGAGCTTATGGACGCTGCGGTCCCTTCCGCAAATTCCCTGGAGCTGCTCAATCTCCTCCACCTTGCCCGGATTACCGGGGATTCCGAACTTGAGGACCTGGCCGGACGTATGGTTACCGCCTTTTCCAATCAGGCCCGGAGGATGCCTTCAAGTTACACCCAGTTCCTGACCGGTCTGGATTTCGCAATGGGACCGGCATACGAAGTGGTTATTGCAGGCAAACGCGGTGCTCTGGATACCAGGACCATGCTCGAAGAACTCTGGGCTTACTTTATCCCGAACAAGGTGCTTGTCCTGAGGCCGGAATTGGAGGAAAGCAAAGAATTGGAGGAAAGTGGAAAAATTGAGGAAAGTGAAGTTGAAAATGAAGTTGAAAGTGAAAAGAGAGGGGTCGGGATTACGGAACTGGCCGCCTATACAAAAGCCATGGTCCCCATTGAAGGAAAGGCCACGGCTTATGTCTGCCAGGGCCACGAGTGTCGGCTCCCAACCACGGAAATAGAGGAAATGTTAAAACTTCTGGACTTATAATCTGGAATCTGGAAATCCAAACTGGAAATCCAAACTGGAAACCTGAGCTGGACCGAACGTAAATCAATGTTATCAGTTTTTGTTAACAAATGGAGAGTGTGGATGATGGAAGAATTCACTATTGAAGAGCTTGCTGCATACAATGGGCAAAACGGGCAAAAGTTGTACGTGGCCTACAAAGGAAAAGTCTACGACTTCTCAGACAGTTATCTCTGGGAAGAGGGAAACCACCAGGGCCTTCATGACGGGGGCCAGGAACTTACTGAAAGCCTGGATATGGAAGCCCCGCACGGGTCAGAAGTCTTTGAAAACTTTCCTGTTGTCGGGACTCTAAAAGAATAAAGAGAAGGGTATATGGCACATATTTAAAAAATATTATATTTACTATGAAAGACGAAATCGCAGCCCGGCCTCCTCCCCTTCGCTCCGGGAAGAGAGAGAGCTTTTCTCCCCAAAAAAGGAAAAAGAGTTGGGGGGCGAAAGAGGAAAGAGAAAGCTTTTCAAGGGAGCTTAGAAGCCTTTTAGAGTCCCAGGCCCTTGCCGTCCTGGCAACGCAGGGGGACGTTTTTCCCTATGTTAACCTTGTTGCCTTTGCCCCGGACCCGGATTTGAAATTTCTTCTATTTTCGACAACAAGGTCAACCCGGAAGTTTGCCAACGTCTCGAAAAACCCTGCCGTTTCCGTCCTGGTCGATAACCGAAAAAACACGCTTGCGGACTTCCGAGACGCTATGGCGGCCACGGCTCTCGGACGGGTTGAGGAAATCCGGGAGCCGGAACGCCTGGAAATGGAAAGGATCTATCTTGAAAAGCACCCTCATATGGTGGATTTCCTGCGCTCGCCCACAAACGCCTTCCTGAAAATCAGAGTTGAAAAATACATTGTCGTGAGCAGGTTCCAGCATGTTGTGGAATTTTTTGTGTAATGAGGCGAGAAAGGGATGCTAAGAAAGGAAAGGATGTAAAGAAGGGATGCGAAAAGAGTGGGGGGACTAGATACGGGAAAATGGGTAATTTCCCTGGAAGAACTCGGAAGTAAACGGAGCCGGGAAAGTAAAAGGGAAGGAGTCGGAAACAGGGGTTGCGGGGGAAAAGCCGTAGCTCTCGGGCTTATGCTCGGGGCCGGGCTGAAGGTGCCGTCCGGGCTCTGCGTGAGCACTGCGGTTTATGAGGAGTACGTGGAAAAAACCGGACTTCAGGGCCGGATACTGCTTGATCTTTCTCGAAAACCCCTGGAGGAGATGCGCTGGGAAGAGTTATGGGACCTCTCGGAAAAGCTCAAAAATATGTTTTCCCGCACACCTCTTCCTCTGGTTCTGGAAAGGGAGCTTGGGGAAGAACTTGAAAAAAGATTTGATGGCCGGCCGGTTGCGGTCAGGTCGTCGGCTCCGGGAGAAGACAGCGCAAAGACCTCTTTTGCGGGGGTGCACGAGTCTTACGTCAATATTCGGGGCCTATCCGAGACCCTCCGACACCTGCGCCTGGTCTGGGCTTCCCTCTGGTCGGATACGGCCCTCCTCTACCGGAAAGAAATGGGGCTTGATGTCTTTGAAAGCTCAATGGCCGTCCTGGTCCAGGAAATCATCGAGGGACGGGCCTCTGGTGTGGTTTTTGGAATGAATCCCGAAAACGAGTCCGAAGCTGTGGTCGAGGCGGTCTACGGGCTGAATAAGGGGCTTGTGGACGGTGCG
The DNA here is from genome assembly GCF_055394095.1 of Methanosarcina baltica. Lineage (NCBI taxonomy): Archaea > Methanobacteriati > Methanobacteriota > Methanomicrobia > Methanosarcinales > Methanosarcinaceae > Methanosarcina > Methanosarcina baltica. The sequence goes on from NZ_AP042463.1 coordinate 134,823, forward strand.
GTGGAGCCGGACCGCTGGATCCTTGGAAGGGATTCGGGGGCCGTAAAGAACCACAGGCCCGCGGCCAGGGAAAAAGCGGTCTTTGGAAGCCGGACCGGGACGGAAATACGGCCTCTTCCTCTCGAAATGAAAAAAAGGCCACCCATTTCCCAAAAGGAGGTTCGGGAGGTCTATTCCCTTGTCCGGGAAGCGGAAAAACTTTTTCATGCTCCCCAGGACGTGGAATGGACTTTCCGGGACGGGGATCTCTACGCCCTCCAGTCGAGACCGATTACCACCCTGAGGGGTCAGGACAGGGACGAAAAACGGCTCTGGTACCTGAGCCTCCGACGGAGTTTCGAAAACCTGCAGGAACTCCGGAAAACCATTGAGGACAGGCATATCCCGGCCCTTCAGGCCGAGGCGAAAGAGCTGGAAAAGTCGGACCTATCGAGACTTTTGGACCCGGAACTTGCGGAAGAAATCGAACGAAGGGGGGCTGTTTACCGGAAGTGGCACGACATTTACTGGGACGAGTTTATTCCCTTTGCCCACGGGGCCAGGCTTTTTGGGCAGGTCTATAATGAAAAGGTAAACCCCGGGGACCCTTATGAATTCCTGGACCTCCTCTCCGGCACGGAAATGCTGAGCCTGGAACGCAACCGGAAACTTGAGAGTCTGGCAACCAGCCTGAGAGAATCAAGGGACCTTCGATCAATGCTGCAAAGAGAAGGACGGGAGCAGGAAGGCCGCGTAGATTATGGCGAGGGTCAGGAAGGTCGGGAAGCCAGGGAATATCAGGACGGTCGGGAAGGTCGGGAAGGTCGGGAAGGTCAGGAATCTCCAGAGAGCCAGAAATACCAGGGATTTATACGTGAGGTGGACGCCTTCCTTTCAAAGTTCGGGGGCAGCTATTCGGAAAGTCCCCGGGCGAGGGCCGGGCTTTTCAAACTGCTCCTTGAAATGGCTTCTGTCTCCCCCTCCCCGGTTCAGGCTGCCGATATGAAAAAAGCTCCTGAAAGAATCAAAAGGCTCAAAGAAAATTATATTTCCGGCTTTGATCCCGGGCAAAGCCAGTTTGCTGCCGACCTTTTGGCCCTCGGGCGGGCAAGCTACCGTCTCCGGGACGACGATAATATCCATCTGGGAAAAATCGAGGCCGAAGTCCAGCGGGCCCTTCTGGAAGGGAGAGGCAGGCTCCTGAAAAGGGGAGTTAAAGCAGTCAAAATTCCGGAAATCGAAATGGTTCCGGACTTTGAATTTATTAAGGATATGGCAAAATCCCTCAGAAACTGCCAGTCGGCATGGGCAGGGGTTTTTTCTCCGGGTCCCGATATGAAAGAAGGGACAGCTGTCAGCCAGCCAGCCGTCAGCCCCAGGCAATTGCCCGGGAACCCCTCAGGGCCCGGGAGTGCGGAGGGCTATGCCAGGGTAATTTTAAAAGAAGGCGACCTATTCGAGTTCAGGGCAGGAGAAGTCCTTGTCTGCGACGCCGTTGACCCCAACATGACCTTTGTCGTCCCCCTCTGTGCCGCGATCGTGGAGCGGAGGGGAGGGGTGCTTATCCACGGGGCGATTATAGCAAGGGAGTACGGCATTCCCTGTGTAACCGGAGTCTCGGAAGCGGCCCGGCTTATAAACAACGGGGATTACCTTGCCGTGGACGGCTACCTTGGAATCGTTACTATCCTTAAAAGGCGGGAATGATTCATGGAAAAGTACACAAATCTATTTGAAAGAATAACGCCTAGAAAAGAACGACAATGGGAACTGAAATACTTGAACTACCCAGAGAAAAACTGAGCACACTATTAAATGGGTTTTTCCGAAAAATAGACTACGTGGAGCTTGCATACCTCTTCGGCTCCCATGCGAAAAGAAAGACAGGCCCACTCAGCGACATCGATATCGGGGTATATCTCTCCGGAAATCTCAACAAAAAAGAACGTTTCGAAAAAAGGCTCGAATTAATTGCTTCCCTCTGCACTCTGCTGCAAAGCAACAAAGTTGACCTGGTGGTCATGAACGACGCCACACCAGTCCTTAATTTTGAAATCATTGAACCTAACTGCCCTGTTTTTGAGAGGGATCATGCAGTAAAAATCAAAGTGGAGCCTTATATTATGTCAAGGTATTATGACCGAAAGTACCATGAAGACTTTTTGAACAGGGAATTTGTAAAACGGTTTAAAGAAAAAGGATTTTCCTGAAGTCAATTACCCCCCGAGCTAAAGACTTGAGGGTTTCATGCAGAGGTTTTATGAAAAGTTCAGATGCAATTTTCAGAAAATTAAGTTTCATGAAAAGGTGCGTGGATTATCTAAAATCCCTGGACCCCAAAACCCTGGACCTGGAATACGACTACGAAAAACGAAGCGCAGTCGAGAGAAATTTCCAGCTCGCAATTGAGGGCGCTATTGACATCGGAGAAATCATCATCTCGGAAGAGGGATTTGAAAGGCCCGCAGACTACAGGAGCATTTTCCTTATCCTGGGAAAACATTCAATCCTCCCGAAAGCTTTTGCAGAGAAATTCGCACCTGCCGCCGGGTTCAGAAACGTTCTCGTCCACATGTACGATGAAGTAGACCTCGAAATTCTGGAAGAATTCCTGACCGAGAAATTGGGGGATTTTGAGGAATTTGCGAGGTATGTGCTGGAATATGTTGAGAAGAAAGAAAGAAAGAAAGAAAGAGATGATATTTTTCCGGACCCCCTTTGAAATAGATTGTATAAGCTGTCATGGCTCCTGGTTTTACAACCTTCTTTTCATCTTTTCAAAACTAATGGTTTTCTCACTACGTCTTTCCGCAACGATAGCAAGATCATGCAGATCTTCCACTATTTTTTTATATTTATTAAGGGGAAGAATAACCGCTACCCTCTACCCGTTTTCATCAACAACATATTGTCTATTCTAACCCTTCACATGACCACCTTTTTGAGGAACTTGCATAGCCCAGGCAGGCCTGAATATCTTCATGAGTCAAACCGGGATAGTTTCGCAGGATCTCGTCTTCAGGCCATCCATGAGCCAGCAGGCCTGTAATGAGTTCAACTTCAAGACGTGTGCCTTTGATTATTGGCTTGCCTGCAAAAACCGTAGGGTCAATGATGATACGCTCTCGCCAGGTCATAAGCTTCCACCTTATTAGAATAGTGGTTGTAAGGTATTTTAGGGTTGAGGTTATGCGGTTTGGAGAGGGACGCAGGCAATCCGAAAAAAGGAAAACAGGCAGACTTCAAAAGAGGCCCGGCAAAAATCCTTCGGCCCAGGGAAATTGAAGCAGGGGCCAGAAAAACAAAGGGGAACCACAGAAGGAATTATACTCATACAGATGGTGTTTGGTGTGGATATTCAAACCACGGAACACACGGAACACACGGAAAGACACAGAAAATTTTCCAAAATAAGGTTTATAATCCGCTTGAGTTCGCGCAGCGAGCGAAACGGATCCCGTGCTCCCGAAGCGGAACTCGGGCGACGGAAGGACACGGAAACCGGCCTTCGGCCGGTGAGTACACCGGGACTTAAAATAATCGATTAAAAATTCATTGTGAACAAAACATCAGAACAACCATAATTACCGTCTTCCTGCCGTTTTTTTCCGTGTGTTCCGTGTGTTCCGTGGTTTGAATGCACACACAAAACACCTCCACAAACAAAAACATAGCAAGAATTAAACAGAGAACTGTCATCAGCAAAATTCGGAATTTTTGCATCAAAATATAAGGAATAATCCAATACAATTCGGATTTATAATCCTGTATGAGTATATATACATATATATATCAATAATTATAGATAGTTATTTATATGTATATGAAATTTGAGGGGCCAGATACGGTAAGGAGGGTTGAATAATAGTTTCTCTAAGTTCAATAAAAATTGACCATGTAAAGGTATTCAAAAAAGTCATTCATTTTGTCACCACCTTCATCCTTTACGTCCTGGTGCTGGCCCTTCTTCTGGGAATGGTACAGACCGTGCTGGAGCTGCGTTTCATCGTCTTCGAGTCCGTTGAGAGCGGGTTCAGGCATATAGTGGCCAGCGTGCTTACGATTTTTATCGTCATAGATCTCTTCAAGACTTTCGTTGACTTCCACGAACACGACCGCATCAAACTCACGAACGTAACTGACGCCACGATTTTAATAATCATGCGGGAACTCGCCCTGGGCCTCTACGCCAAGGAGTTCGGGTATGAATTTATTCTGAGTCTCTCGGTTCTCCTGCTCGTGCTGGGTATAATCCGGGTACTTGCGGTCAAATATTCACCCGATGAGGCTCATGAACCTTATTCCTGCTGCACAGATTAGTCAACTACCCACCACTAAAGAAGCTATCCGACAATTCAATTTCAAGGCAAAAACAGGTAAAAGAAGGCATATAAAGCCTTTAAATCGGAAAAAAAGGATTTTGGATATTGCTGACAGAAATTGTCGGACAGCTTGTGAAGGACGGGGTATTCGTGACCCTCCGCACTCCCAAAGTAATAAAGAAGGAAAAAAAATTACACATGGCATTAGTCACAAATATTTCAAGGTGTTGAATCGAGTGATAGATATGAATATTCGGTGGAACATCTGAAGTGGACGACATTCCTCTCATGACTGAAGTCACGGGCATCCTGCCTGATTTATCGTGAAATTATTATTACTTCTTTATTTTTATTTTTTGAAAACATCTGTCATTATTGTTTATTTTCAAATACATTTATATCTCAGATCTATTATTCATGCTGCATCATGCCCCAAACATTTAAAGAAAATAATAGCTCATCCACAGCAATCATAACAGCCTGTATCCTCTTTGGAACGGCTGGGGTCTTCATAAAAGGAATAAAAGAGATGGAAATTGGCTCGATACTATTTTACAGGCTTTTTTTCGGGCTTTCAGGCATTTTAATCTATCTTGCCGTTATAGGGAAGCTTCAAAATCTGTCCCTTCATAAGAATAAGAAATACCTTGTATTGCTAGGAGTCCTGAATACCATAACTGTTTTTTCTTATTATAATTCAATCAAGCTTACAAGCATCCCCGTAGCTGTGCTTCTCCTCTATACGGCTCCTATATACGTAACCCTTCTCTCCCCTATTTTCTTAAAAGAGAAGGTGACTTTAAAAAGCCTTGTTGCCCTTACTCTCTGTTTCTCAGGAATAGTGCTTGTGGTAGACCCGAGCAGCCTTGCCACAATCGGAGACCTGTCTTCTTCCGGGAAAAGTGCTTATCTCTCGGGCCTTTTCTTCGGGCTACTCTCCGGGCTTACCTACGGCTTTTCAATCATAACAGTGAGCTATCTTAAAGAGGACTATTCCGGAATTTCCCAGACATTCTGGTCAACGGTGGTAAGCCTCCTGCTCCTGCTGCCCTTCGGGCTTTCGGTGCCAGCCTCGATCCTGATTGAAAACCTGAGTATACTGATCCCCTTCGGGCTCCTTGGAACGACGGTAGGCGCTCTCCTATACTTTTGCGGAATGGCCTGTATAAAAGCCCAGAAAGCTTCGGTGCTTTCCCTCCTTGAGCCTGTGAGCAGCATATTTTTCAGCTGCACCTTCCTTGGAGAAACCCTCTATACAAGCACCATAGAAGGCTGTGCCTTAATCCTCTTCGGGGCCCTGCTCGTAAACTTTAAGCTCCCTTTCAACCTGGAAAAAAGCTTCGGATCAGACTTCATTTCCTCTTTCGGGAGCTTTACGCAAATTCTCAGACCGCGCCTGCCTCCGGGGATAGGGAAATTCTGAATTATTCAGTTTTCCCGCCTTCCCCTTAATTTTCTTTTTCCACCCGCTGCCTGTGCAGGGCCATCTCAATGTTGCTCTTCAGGTCCTCTTCCTTGAAAGGTTTTGAGATATAGCCTGCAGGTTCTGTTAACTTGGCCCGTTCAAGTGTTTCACTGTCTGTGTAAGCGGTAAGATATATTACAGGAGTTCCCAAACGTTTTTTTATTTCACTTGCGGCCTGAATCCCGTCGATGTCACCTTTCAACATGATGTCCATCAAAACAAGGTCCGCACGTGTAAGTTCTGCTTTCCGTATGGCTTCTTCTCCAGTAGCTGCCGTACTTGGGACGGTATACCCCAGATTTCTCAGCTTGTTTCTGATATTCAGAGCCACGATGTTCTGGTCTTCAACCACCAGAATTTTTGCTTTTTCCATTTACTTCCCCCATTTTGATTGTTATTCTGCTTTTTCAGCTATTTGAGTTAATTTTGATAAGTTCTTTAATTATTTTAAATTTGCTATATTTGCTAAATTCGTTTCCATGCCTTCATACCTCATCCAGGAAACCGATCCTGAACTCTGTTTTCCCGCCTCCATAGACTTCGATATTACCGTCAATTTGTTCTACGAGGGCATTTACGAGCTGCAGTCCAAGGGAATCAGTATTCCTGAAATCAACGTTTTCCGGAAAACCTAACCCGTTATCCGAAATGACCAGTATATATTGATTTTTTCTATCACTATTTCTATTTTCACTAATATTACTTCTCATATTATTTATTATTTTATTCTCATAATTTTCCACTTGATGGAGTTTGATATGGATTTCCCCACCCTGTCCTTCCGAGAAGGCGTGTTTCAGGGAATTTGAGACCAGTTCATTAACAACTATTCCAAGAGGGATTGCCGTGTCCATCTTCAGGAAAACGTCTTCTAAACTCAGCTTTAAGAGGACTTCCTTCTCTCCCACTTTATAGCACCTCAGGAGGTCCGCTGTCAATTTCCTGAGATATGCTGCAAAATCAATGTTTTCCATATCCCTTGACTTATAAAGCTCTTCATGGATTATTGACATGGAAATCACCCGGTTCTGGCTTTCCCTGAAAGCCTCGACAACCACCGGATCTTTAAACTTATCGGATTCCAGTTCCAGCAGGCTTGATATAACCTGAAGGTTGTTTTTGATCCTGTGGTGGATTTCTTTTTTGCGGATTTCCTGAATTTTTGCAAGGTTCTCCTCGATTTCCTTTTTCTCGGTGATGTCGTAAATCGCACCCTGCAACATTCTTTTTTCTCCATGCCCCGCCGAAACGTTCTGAATTGCCTCGTGGACCCACCTGAGTTCCCCGTCTTTTTTTCTTATCCTGTAATCGTGCTCAATAAAGGTATCCTGTATCAATCTTAATTTTTCTGCATTTTTTAGAATAACGGGCATGTCTTCCGGCTCTATAAGCTGAACCCAACGCATATTTCCGGAAAGGAATTCTTCTTCCCGATAACCCGTAATTTCTTCCAGAGCCCCGTGAATGAAAATTGGCGTAAAATCCATTTCCCCCTGGTAAGCGATTCCTTTGAAATTTTCAATAAAAGACCGGTAGCGCCTCTCACTTACTCGTAATTTTTCTGCGGCAAGTTTAATCGCGCTGATATCTTTTATTACCCCCAGAGCTTTGAGTATCTTTCCTTTTTCATCCCTCGTATAAATCCCGCTATCTTCTACATAGAAATAGCTCCCGTCTTTCCTTCTGAACCTGTATTCCACCCGGAACCTATCAGCGTCCTTCCAGAGTTTTTTGAATTCCTCTCTTGCCCTTTCCCGGTCTTCGGGATGGATCTGGGTTATCCATTCATGCCCTATTGAGTTCTCAAATTCTTCCACGCTGTAGCCGGTAAGTTCCGTGATGGCCCCTGACCACTTAACCACAGCATTCTCAAGGTCATGTTCAAACACTATCTGGCCTGTCTGTTCTGCGGCAACTCTGAACCTTTCTTCACTTTCTTCCAGTTTTGCCTGGGTCAGTTTTCGTCCCGTGATATTTGTTATTACCCCGAGCAACCGAGAAATCTCCCCATTTTCACCTTTAAGGAAAACCCCGCTGTCTTCCCCATAGAAATAGCTCCCGTCTTTCCTTTGAATTCTGTATTCCCCATGATAATGGGAACCCGTTTTCCTGGCTTCAACATGTATTTCCCGGGCCTTGTCCCGGTCTTCCGGGTGGACGTGCTCTATCCAGGTGGACGCATTGAGGTCCTGTAAGGCTTCGGGCCCGTATCCCGTAAGGGCTTTGATGGCTCCTACCAGCTCAACCTTTCTTGTTTCAACATTGCAGTCATACACAACCTGGCCTGTCTGCTCTGCGGTGATTCTGAACCTTTCCTCACTTTCTTCCAGTTGCTTCTGGACCAGTTTTCTTTCCGTGATGTCCTTTATTACCCCTAAGATTTTATACACACAATCCTTTTCATCTTTCAGAAAAGTTGCACTGTCCTCTATATAGTAATAGCTCCCGTCTTTTCTCCGGAACCTGTACTCTTCATGTAAGTTATCTCCTGTCTTCATGGACCTTTTAAGTGCAACCCTTACACGTCTTCGGTCTTCCGGGTGAACGTGCTCCAGCCTTGTGGGTACATCGAATTCCTGTAATTCCTCTACTCTATATCCTGTAATTTCTTTTACCGCACCTTCCCAGTAAATATACCCTGTACTGCTGTCTCTATCATATACGATCTGGCCTGTATGACCGACGGCAATCCTGAACCTTTCCTCACTTTCTTTCAGTTTCTCCTGGGCCAGTTTTCTTTCCGTGATGTCCTTTATCACGCCCTGCAGCCGGAAAACCCGGCCCTTTTCATCTTTGAGATAAATCCCGCGGTCTTCCGCGTAAAAATAGCTTCCGTCTTTTCTCCGGAACCTGTATTCTTCATGATACTGGGAACCCGTTTCCAGGGCTTCATAATGGGTCCCCAGAGCCCGATTCCTGTCTTCCGGATGGATGTGCTCTGCCCATCCGGTAAAATCGACAGCCTGTAATTCCTCGAAACCGTAGCCAGTAACGGCTTCGATTGCCCCTGCCCACTCAATCTTCCCAGTTACAATATCGTAGTCATATAAGACCTGGCCTGTCTGTTCCACTACCAGCCTGTACTTTTCTTCACTTCTCTTTATTATTTCCTGGCTCAATTTTCTTTCCGTGATGTCCTTTATCACTCCGAGGGCCCTGGACACGGAGCCCTTTTCGTCTTTTAGATAAACCGAGCTGTATTCCACGTAAATATAAGTCCCGTCCTTTCTTTTGAACCTGAACTCTTCATTGAGTTTTTCCCCGGTCTCAAGGGACCTGTTAATCGCTTTTGCTAGCTCTTCTTTATCTTCGGGATGGATCTGCTCTACCCAGGAATCTCCGTCGAGTTTTTGGAACTCCTCAAGCCCGTAGCCGGTAATTTTCTCAATAGCCCCTGCCCATTCAATCTTTTTGGCCACAAGGTCCGAATCAAAAACCAGCCGCTCTGTCTGCTCTAAAATGATGCGGCAACTCTCTTTACTCCTTCGAAGAAGTTCCTCAGCCAGCTTGCGTTCACTGATGTCCAGCATCACCCCTACGACCCCGGCCACTTCTCCGGAATCCCCACTGTACGCAGCTTTGCTGAAAAGGAAATTCCGTTTTATACCGTCGGTGCACATAACTTCAGTTTCGGGATACTGGCTTCCTCCTTCCAGAATAAGTTCCCGGTCATGGTCCATGTATATGCTAGCAAGTTCTTCAGGTATTGTTTTCTGGAAATCCAGAATCGAACTCCCGGTTACTTCTTCTTTCGAAAGCCCCATGATCTGGCTGGCAAACTTCTCGTTGCAGTTTATGTAGTTCCCGTATCTGTCCCTGTGAAAGATCGGACTCGGGATGTTGTCAAGCAGAGTTTCAAGAAACATCAAATTATTTTTAAGGTCTTTTTCGACCTGCCGGAGTTCGGTCACGTCCAGCATCACAGCTACCATGGAGGAAGCTTCTTCTTTTTCGGCTCTGAACGCGGCCCTGCTGACCAGAAAATCCCTCCTGGTCCCATCAGCACATAAAAATTCGGTTTCAAAGGAATCTTTGCTTCCTTTGTTCAGGAGGGCCTGCTCCTGCCTATGGTAAATTTCTGCTTTTTCTGCCAGTATTTCTCTTATTCGCTGTAATTCAGGCAGGGTTTTTCCCAGGATCTCGGCTGTAGGCAGACCAATTACCTGTTTTGCAAAGGGCTCATTGCAACCCAGGTACCTCAGGTTTTTATCCTTGTAAAGGACAGGGGCCGGTATGGTATCAAGGAGTGTTTCAAGAAAAAGTATGGTGTTTTGAAGCTTGTTTACCTCATGCCCCGGCAATGCCTCATGTGCTTGCTCCCTGTTAGCCCCCGCAGAACTTCTTTTTTCAAGCAGATTCTCCAGGTCCTCACAGCGTTTTCTCAGTTTATCTACCTCAAGGACTCTCTCCGTGATGTCAAAACCGTAAAGGTTCACACAGGCCTCTTCCGGGAAAGGTTGAAAACAGAATGAATATGTCTTTTCCCCTGCGTTCAATTCAAGCTCTTCAGGGCTTTTTTCCAGAAGAGCTTTTCGTACAACATCCCCTATATTCAGAGGTAGTTTATCTCCTTTACGGACTTCCCACATTTCCAGAAGAGGAGAAGCTGCGCTGTTTGCGCAGATAATTGTCCCGTTTTTTCCTGCCCTGAGTACGGGGTTTGGGTTTTTTGAGAAAGTTCCCATCAGGTTTATTTCCTCTTTCCTGTTCCGGGGTTTTTCCTTTCCTCAGTCCACTCACTGCACCATTTTTGAGAATCTACTGGAAAAGAAACCGGCTTGAAGCCTGACAGACTATATTACTGTACGATCTTAATTTCGGTGTATTATTATTTCAGGCCGCAAATCTTTAGGTGTTTTTTTAACATAATGGTTTTAATATTTAATAAGTGTGTACGTCCAAAGAATATTAATAGTTATTTAAAAAACATCTGATTTAAGAGAAATGTGGAAAATGGGAGTGAATCCCTCCACCCTCAAAAACCGGGCCCTCAGGTGAAGGTTTTAGGAAGGGATAATTGAATGCACATTTTCTTCAAAATTAAGCCTGAATTTTGTCCCTAAACCCCTTTCAAGCTCAATTGTCCCCTCTATTTGATCTACAAGGGTGTTTACAAGCTGCAAGCCGAGGGAATCCATATCCCTGAAATCAAATTCTTCCGGAAAACCGACCCCGTTATCTGAAACGACAAGGGTAAAAAGAGAATTTACGTTTTCGCAAATCTCAGACCCGTAAAGTTTTATATAGATATTTCCTTTCCCTTCGGGGAAGGCGTGTTTCAGAGAATTGGAAAACAGTTCGTTGATAATGATACCAAGGGGAATTGCAGTATCCATCCCGAAATACACCTCTTCTATATCCAGTTGCAGGCTGATCTCTTCACTGCCGGATGTGTACGAGGCAAGAAGTTCGGCAGTCAATTTTCGGAGGTAGGCCGCAAAATCAAGGGTTTCCACATCCCTGCTCCCGTGCAGGGACTCATGGATGAGGGACATTGAGATAACGCGGTTCTGGCTTTCCCTGAAAGCTTCCAGAACCTCCTCGTCCCTGAACTTCTCGGCCTGCAATTCCAGCAGGCTGGATATGACCTGGAGGTTGTTTTTGATCCGGTGATGGATTTCTCTTTTCCGAACCCCCTGGACCTTTTCAAGAATCTCTTCGGCTTCTTTTCTTTCCGTTATGTCGTAAATCGAACCCTGCAAAAGGACAGGCTTTCCGGAAGCATCACAGACGTTCTGGATAAGCTCATGGGCCCAGCGCACTTTCCCGTCTTTGTGCTTGATCCTGTACTCCCGCTCAATGAGAACCTTCGGGTCCGACCTGAGAGCCTCGGAGGACTCCATGATCAGGGGCATGTCTTCGGGAAATATCATTCTGTCCCAGAGAAGTCTGCCGGACGTAAATTCTTCGGCCTCGTAGCCCGTGATTTCCTTTACGGCCCCATGCATAAAGACGGCCCTGAAATCCATATTCCCCTGATAGGCAATGCCCTTGAAGTTCTCCATGAAGGAACGGAAACGCTCCTCGCTTTTTTCCAATTTTTCCCGGGACAGTTTCTGTTCCGTGATGTCTTTTATGACACCAAGCAACCTGTAGATATCGCCTTTTTCATTCCTGAGGTATTTCCCGGAATCTTCCGCGTAAAAATAGCTGCCGTCTTTTCTTCGGAGTCTGTATTCCTCGTGGTATACGTCATCGTTATGGTAGTGGGCGCATACAGCCGTTTTCCGGTCCTCCGGGTGGATATGATCGCTCCATTGATCGATGTTGAATATCTGGTATTCTTCAACACGGTATCCCGTAAGTTTTTCAATGGCTCCCGCCCAGTCGTTTGTCCCGGTCAGCATGTCGTGGTCATAGATGAGCTGCCCGGTCTGTTCTGCGGCCAGACGGTACCTTTCTTCACTTTCCCGGAGAATTTTTTCAGCTATTTTCCTGTTGGAAATGTCCTGCATCACACTTACAATTCCCAGAGAGTTTCCGTCGATATCCGAATACAGGGCTTTGGTGTAAAGAAAGTCCCTGATTTCCCCTCTTTTCGAACATTTTGCTTTTGCTTCAAAGCACAGAGGCTCTCCCTCTCTCATCACTTTACGGTCAGATTTTTCATAAACAACCGTAAGTTCTTCAGGAATCTCTTCCTTCAGATCATACATGGTCTTCCCGATTACTTTTTCTTTCGAGAGCCCCAGCAGTTCCCCGGCAAACATCTCATTGCAGCTCAGGTAAGTTCCTTTCATGTCCTTGTAAAATATGGGAATAGGGATGGCATCAAGAAATATTTCCTGGAAGTGAAGGTTTTCCAGGAGGGCTTTTTCCACATGTTTAAGTTCGCTTATGTCAAGCAGTACCCCCGCAAGGAGGGCTACATTTCCGATTTTGTCCCTGAAAACGACCCTGCTTGCCAGAAAGTTTCTGTTCAGGCCGTCTGAGCATAAAAGTTCGGTTTCATAAACATGCTTTCCCCCTTTTCTCAGGAGTTCCATGTCCAGCATCTGGTACCCCCTGGCGACAGCGGGAGGCATTTTTGTTTCCACTTCGTTCAGGAGTTTGCCTATAAGCTCTTTTTCTTCTAACCCCATTATCAGGCTTTCAAAAAGTTTGTTGCAGCCCAGATACTTTCCCTCTCCGTCCTTGTAATATACGGGGGCAGGGATGGCATCCATCATTGTTTTCAGGAATCGGAGGTGGTTTCTAAGGGTCTTTTCAACCTTCTTGCGTTCATTGATTTCCCTCTGAAGGTTCTCATTTTTAAAAGAGATCTCCCTGGTCAGGCTTTTGAGCAGATTTTCCAGGCTGGTATGTTTTTCATTTTCTTCTTTTTCCGCCTGTTTCCGGTCGTTTATATCAAAGCCGTACAGGTCCACAACCTCATCTTCCAAAACGGGCTGGAATGTGACTGAATATACCTTTTCCCCTGCCTGCACTTCGAGCTGCTTTCCCCTTTCTTTCTCAAAAACATCTCTAATCAGGTTTCTGAGTTCAGGAGGGAGGGTTTCTCCTGCTGCGGTGCCCCAGCTCTCCAGCAGGGGCAGAGCTGCTTCGTTTGCAAAAATAATTATCCCGTCTTTTCCGGCCCTTATTATGGGATTCGGGTTTTTTGAAAAAAAGTGTTCCTGCTGTTTTCCTTCCATATCTGTTTCGTTCTGGGTTTTGCTGCCTGTTATGCCGGACACACTCCCGGGATTTTTCCCATTTATTATTTTTTCCGGGTTTTTGAAGGTTCCTGTAAATTTAATATTATAATAAGTAGTATTATAAAAAGAATAATAAGAATTCTTTATTTTGAAGTATTTAGTGACAACTATATTAAATTTTGCATGTTGCAGAAAATGTCCACAATCGAAATCCAGAACCTTCTTTGAATAATACTTCTTCTGCATTCATTTTATACAGAGGATTATATAAATTATACACCATCTATAATTATGGAATTGTGTCCTTTACTACTCATTATAATACAAAGGGGAGGAAATCGTGGGGTTACTGAAGCGAATGGAGACGGTTTTTAAGTCGAAGATGAACAAAATGCTCACAGGGATGGAAGACCCACGAGAGACTCTGGATTATTCTTACGAAAAGCAGCTCGAACTGCTCCAGAACGTGAAAATAGGTGTTTTCGAGGTTACAAGTTCCAAAAGGCGCCTCCAGCTCCAGCGGACAAAGCTTATGATGAGTATTGAGAAGCTTGAAAAACAGGCAAAGGAAGCGATAGGGGCTAACCGGGAAGACCTTGCGAGGCTTGCCCTTGAGCGAAAGGCTGCCTACCAGCAGCAGGTTGAGGGAATTGACGCGGAAATCCTTGAACTTGAAAAGCAGGAAGAAAAACTCATTATTTCCGAAAAGCGCCTTTCGACCAAGGTAGAGGTATTCAGGACCCGGGAAAGAGTCCATCAAGGCCCAGTACTCAGCAGCCGAAGCCCAGGTCCGGATCAATGAGTCCTTTTCCGGGATCAGTGAAGAAATGGCCGACGTGGGCCTGGCCCTTGAGAGAGCGGAGAATAATACGGATGATATGAAAGCCCGCTCGCAGGCTCTCGACGAATTAATGGAGGCAGGCACCCTCGAGGACATCACAAGCCGGGGCCAGGACAAAGTCGAGAGGGAGTTATCCAAAATCAGCATGGAGAGCAATATCGAATCCGAACTCGCAAAACTCAGAGCTAAAGCAGGAAAGGGGGAAGGCGAATGATCATCAGGATAATGGGAGAAGGGCAGTTCCGTATACCCGGAAAACTTTACGACGAACTGAACGAGATGGACAACCGGATCGTGAACTTTGTGGCGGAGGCCAGGGATGATGAATTCAGGCAGGAACTTTTAAAATTGACTGCAACGATCAGGACAAAAGGAAAGCCCCTCATGCCGGAAGAACTCCTGGAGTCCGACATCATTGTCTCCCCCGAGGACCTGAGCTTTGAGGAAGCAAAGGACGTATTTACAGGGTCCGGAATTTTTGAAGATTGATGTAATAGACTGTGCATGTACTCTGTTATGGATTTTACATAATATTCTTTTTTAATTTATTTATTAAAAGCCCTGCCTCCTCCGTTGGCCTTTAAGAGCCCGTTTTTTCCGAAAGCTTAAACTCAAAAACCTGCATCTGATGTAGTTTTCATTGATTTTTAAGCCAGGGCCGGAACTCAAATCAAATCATAAAAGTTTAAAAAAAAGATTAAATCAGATACAATAATTCGTAATGCATATATACTAAGGAATGGTAAAAATATAACTTCAAATTTTCAGTTTGAAAATTGCTCTATATAGTACAGGTTGTGTTTTTGTTAGTGGAGACATTTGGTGTGTGCATTCAAACCACGGAAATTCACGGAAAAGCACGGAAAAAGAATGCCGGGGGACGACTATAAAGGTTGCTCTGGCGTCTTGTCTACAATGGGTTTTGAATCGATTATTTAAAGGACCGGCGTACTCACCGGCCGAAGGCCGGTTGTCGGCTAAGTCAGAGGGATTACTCCCTCTTTCTCGCCTAAGAACCGTACGTGAAAGTCTCCCTTCATACGGCTCAAGCGTTTTCAAACCCTTTCTGTATCGGGCAGTAGTTAACCGTTAATGGCGTGGTATTGTCTATGGCAATATTTATGCACATAAGCCTGATTATATTTGCTGTTGTTTCCTCTCTTGGATTTTGGAATTAAGTGATGTAGATCTCTTTCTTCCAGTATGTCCAGATTCTGGTTACAGAAATAACATTTGCCTTTCTGTTTTGTCCAGATCTCCTTAAACTTTCCAGTTAGCTTACGGATCCCTTGTATGTACTTTCTTTTTTCGAAGTACTCAGGGTTAAGGAAGGGATTTTGATCCAGTTTTAAATAAGGTTGTCTAACTATCCCTGTGGACGAGAATAATTTCAGTTTGGTTGTTTCTGTTGAGAAAATCCATTTTCTATTTCCATCAGAATGCCAGTATTTTCTGGCTATCCAACCTTTAGATTTCTTTGGATGTCTTCTTTTGGCCCACTTCCAGAGTATGTTCCATACTCTGTTATCCAGTTTGCTAAACACCTTTTTTGCTACAACAGCCTGATGATAGTTAGACCATCCTGTTATAATCGGGTTTAGTTTGCTTATTAGAGCTTCCTGTGTCCAGGAATTTCCTTTCTTGACAATATCACTTATTTTGTTGGTGATATTATCGATGGATTTGTCGGAGGGTTTAATCAGAAGTTTCCCTTTGTATTTCCTGAAATTCCATCCAAGGAAGTCAAAACCATTATCTATATGCGTAACAAGAGTTTTTTCTTCGGATAATTCAAGACCTCTGCCTTTAATGAAATCTCGGATTATCTCCTTGATTTCTAAAGCCGTTTCCTTAGAGTTGGCCGTTACCACGAGATCATCGGCATAACGTACAAAGTTTACTTTGTGTTGACACCGGACTTTGTTGCTAAGTTTGCCTTTTTTGTTGGTATGATATCTATCGGCCAGTAAGTTTTGGATTCCATCAAGAACCAGGTTTGCCAATATGGGAGAAATAATTCCTCCTTGAGGTGTTCCTGCTTCGGTTGGATTCAGGTGTCGTTTAAATACAAAACCTGCTTTAAGGAACTGTTTAAGTACAAATTTATCCATGGGAATATTGTCAATTAGCCATTGGTGGCTGATGTGATCGAAACAGCCTTTGATATCTCCTTCCAAAATCCACTTTGCAGAATATCTATTACAAAGAGATATGAACAATTGTGAGCAAGCGTCTTGGGCACTTCGGAATATTCTGAAGCCAAAGGATGCTCTGTCTGCACATGTTTCTGCAATAGGGATTAAGGATAAAGCATAAAGAGCTTGCATAGCTCTATCATACATTGTGGGGATTCCTAAAGGTCGTTTCTTCTTTTTTCCCGGTTTTTCAATGAAAACTCTTTTTAATGGTTTTGCCTTGTATCTTTTATCTGTTAGACTTAGGGCAGCTTTCATCTTGGTTACTGGTGTTGTCCATTTTTCGCCGTCGATTCCTGCTGTTCTTTTACCTCTGTTCTGGGTAATTTTCCTTACAGCTAATAGTTTAGCATAGAAGGAGTGGTTTAACAGATACTGTAATCGTTTTACCAGATTCCATTTTCTTTTGATAACTGCTTTTGTAATCCTGGATTGTATTCTATTAACATGCTTCTCAATTTCCCGCCATTTGATGCGGTTCCATTGATTTCTAAGTATTCTGTCTGTGAGCTTCTCATCCTCAGATGTCGTTGAAATACTCACACTCATAGTTATACATCCGTTTTTACAAGAAAACACCTTCAGTAAGTCTGCATCCTTTAGGATTGAGGCAAAGTTTGAACCTCTATTCAATCCATTACAGATTGATATTCGCTTTTTACTGATTCCTATACCCTCTATGCCTTCGTACATCCTTGCGGATTTCCTACCCTTTAAGGGAACATATAGGGCTTACCAAGTTCTGTAGCATGAATAATTATGGATTCCTTAGGAGCCATCTATAAGCCGAGAACCGTTTGTCCATTCCCAGTAACGTCACGGAAGCCGTTGCTGTCTAGTTCTGTACCTTTTGGTTCAAGCGCAGTCCAGTTTCGCTTGTTGGAATTCACGACTCTTACAATGGTTCACTTTACGTTCTCCCTAGAACCCTTATCCTAGCAAATATTCTGAATTGGACTTTCAGAGGTCTTCACATTGTCCCAAGAGCTTTGCACCCCATCGTTGCCAATGGCGCACATCCTGGTAGGATTACCCCGAGTGGAAGGGGTAGCTTTTTCTGCAATTCATGTTACAGCTTCTTGTCACACTCCGTGTCATTCCGTGCTTTTCCGTGGTTAAGGAATGGCAGACAAAAATACTTGATATTATATTTGACTCATTCCTAAGGAGTGAACTGACCCCACCTGTCAGCCTTCGGCTGTCATGTTAAACCATAGGTTTAACAGGAGTTTCTAATTTTCAATTAGAAAAACCAAGGAAGGGGCTTCCTGCTTCGTTCTCCAGAGTAACCTCCACGAGTCCACAGGCTCTTCCCGATGTCCCATCGGTGTATCTTTAATTTAGATCGCAAGTGCAAACTTTTTAATATTTATAGCTGCGTTTATGTCCCTATCGTGTTCTGTTCCACATTCTGGACATTTCCAGTTTCGTATCCTCTCCAAATATCATGGACACATTAAACAAGTAGTTAAATTCGATATCAGAAGAACAAGAAACGGGAGTAAAAAACTCTATTCCCTTCTAAACTTTGTAGCTTATCAACTATTGGTGCTTACTGAACTACAAAATAAGGTTGAAAACAAAAACTCATTTGGAAGGTACTTCTAAACACCATTCCAGGTGTAAAGAATAGGTAAAAAAATAGCGGAAGCTATCTAAAAATAATGAATTTTTTGGTTTATGCAGAGGGATTCATAACTCTGAGACGATAATTAATCTCGTGTCGCAGAAGACTCCTTCCTCGATGTTTCTAATCGAAGATTAGAAACTCCTGTTAAACCTGCGGTTTAACACGACCGCCGTAGGCGGGCAGGTGGGAGATGAATGCGACAAATTGGTTTAAATTTTAATTATTTGAATAAATGTTGTCGATCTTGCAGTTAGTCGGACACAGTTCTTTTTAATGGTGACACTTGTAATCGTCGTGTTCCATTTGATGTCACACAATACTCCGTATCCTTTGGACATTCGACCCCTTACGAATCCTTCTCCTTTTTTAGTTCGTATCTTGTCGAATTTTCTAATTCCGAATATTTTACCAGTTGGTATTGATTTTTCGGATCGCTTGCCTTTGGTTTGCTGATAATCTCCCGCACTAACATGTCTCTTGAAATATACTGTATCATCCAGTCGAACATGTTGATTGTCGGTGCAGCATATCTCGCAACTGCATCATTATAGTGAGTTTTCGGTAGTTTTAGTATTTGTTCTCGCTTGAATTTCGACTCGTAACCAAACGTTTCGTCGAATTCCCAGGATGACTTTTTAAGTTGAGATTTAATAATCCCAATTTCAGTTGCATGTTTTGTTTTGGAGGGAGATCCTGTAATTTCAAATTTGCCTGCATGTAATTCATCATGACAGGTACGACACAATGTGATAAGATTATCGGGAGTATCTGTACCATGATTTGATTTGAATAGAATATGATGACAATCCAGTTTACGGTCTTTTGATTTGCCTTTACAATGCTGACACGTATATCCGTCTCTACTCAGGACGTATGCTTTTGCGTTATACAGGTTTTTCATAGGACCGTTTTGAGATCCAGTTCCCGAGACATTAGGATTTGTTATTTTGTGGTATCTATTCAGCTACCTCTGTTTCTAACTTATATTTCGTATAAACTCAACAATTACTTTTTTCATATAGATTAATATAAAAATCATCGGATTTTGGAATGAGGTTTATGAAATGTGAAGAGATTCTTACTCAATGCCGTTCAGACCCTGAATCCATTGTTTCATATATTGAGGATCTTGAGTCTCGGTATGAAGATCTTGGATCTCGGTATGAAGATCTTGGATCTCGACACGAAGAGCTTGAATCTCGGTATGAAGATCTTGGATCTCGACACGAAGAGCTTGAATCTCGATATGAAAATCTTGAATCCGAAAACACCGAACTTCGAGAAAGACTTAATGAGTTAGAATCTCGCCTAAAAAAGAATAACCAAAACCAAAAAAGAAATCGACTTCCCTCTACTAACAATTCTACTGATAAAATACCTCAATCAAAAGGTTCACAAAAAGGAAGTTTTAGACGTCCTGGCGGCCAAAAAGGGCATCCTGGTTCTACATTAAGGATGATTAAAAATCCTGATAAAACAATCATTTATAAGCTACATAAATGTGAACATTGTGGTTGTAACATTGAGAAGATTGAAGTTATAAATTACGAGAAGAGACAAGAATTTGAAATAATTGTAAGGCGTAAAGTGACCGAACATCGTGCTGAGATCAAAAAATGTCCTTATTGTAACCGCAAAAACAAAGCTGCTTTTCCGAAATCAATTACAAAACCTGTCCAATATGGCAATATGGTTTTAACAATTGCAATTTACCTCCGAAACTACCAATTGATTCCCTATGACCGAATCAAGAAATTATTTAAAGATGCCTTTGGATTTGATATAAGCGTTGGTACAATAATTAGGGCAGAAAATAAGTTATTTCACAAGTTGAAAGGTGCTACAAACCACATCAAGAAGCAACTGATAAAAGAAAATGTCATCCATGGTGATGAAACTGGAATCGACGTTGGTGGTCAAGGGGAATACTGCCATTTAATCTCTACAAAAAAATATACATACTATTTCCATAATAGGAGTCGAGGATCAAAAGCAATGAATAAAATGGGATTGTTGCCTAAATATAGAGGAATTATAGTCCACGATTTCTGGAAACCCTATTTTAAATACAAATGTGAACATGCGGCATGTAATGTCCACATTCAAAGAGAACTTAAAGACATTTATAACATATTCAAGCAAGTGTGGGCTGAGGAGATGTCTGATCTCCTATATGAAATTAAAAAATGCGCAGACTTTGCCAGAAAACAGGGCATACAAATAGATGAAGATACGCTCAAGACCTTTAAAGAAAAGTATCAGTCAATACTAATGAAAGGATTTGAGGACAATCCTCCACCTGAAATCTCGAAAGACAATGGGGTTAAAAGAGGAAGAAAAGCGCAGAGCGATGCAAAAAATCTCCTTGATAGACTTTCAAAGTATGAAAAAGAAATCTTGAGGTTTGCTACGGATCTAAGAGTTCCTTTCAGTAACAACCAAGCAGAAAGAGATCTCAGAATGATAACAGTTCAGCAAAAAATATCGGGAGATTTTAGGAAACCCCATGGAGCAGATGTTTTCTTGTATCTATTCAGCTACCTCTGTTTCTAACTTATATTTCGTATAAACTCAACAATTACTTTTTTCATATAGATTAATATAAAAATCATCGGATTTTGGAATGAGGTTTATGAAATGTGAAGAGATTCTTACTCAATGCCGTTCAGACCCTGAATCCATTGTTTCATATATTGAGGATCTTGAGTCTCGGTATGAAGATCTTGGATCTCGGTATGAAGATCTTGGATCTCGACACGAAGAGCTTGAATCTCGGTATGAAGATCTTGGATCTCGACACGAAGAGCTTGAATCTCGATATGAAAATCTTGAATCCGAAAACACCGAACTTCGAGAAAGACTTAATGAGTTAGAATCTCGCCTAAAAAAGAATAACCAAAACCAAAAAAGAAATCGACTTCCCTCTACTAACAATTCTACTGATAAAATACCTCAATCAAAAGGTTCACAAAAAGGAAGTTTTAGACGTCCTGGCGGCCAAAAAGGGCATCCTGGTTCTACATTAAGGATGATTAAAAATCCTGATAAAACAATCATTTATAAGCTACATAAATGTGAACATTGTGGTTGTAACATTGAGAAGATTGAAGTTATAAATTACGAGAAGAGACAAGAATTTGAAATAATTGTAAGGCGTAAAGTGACCGAACATCGTGCTGAGATCAAAAAATGTCCTTATTGTAACCGCAAAAACAAAGCTGCTTTTCCGAAATCAATTACAAAACCTGTCCAATATGGCAATATGGTTTTAACAATTGCAATTTACCTCCGAAACTACCAATTGATTCCCTATGACCGAATCAAGAAATTATTTAAAGATGCCTTTGGATTTGATATAAGCGTTGGTACAATAATTAGGGCAGAAAATAAGTTATTTCACAAGTTGAAAGGTGCTACAAACCACATCAAGAAGCAACTGATAAAAGAAAATGTCATCCATGGTGATGAAACTGGAATCGACGTTGGTGGTCAAGGGGAATACTGCCATTTAATCTCTACAAAAAAATATACATACTATTTCCATAATAGGAGTCGAGGATCAAAAGCAATGAATAAAATGGGAGTGTTGCCTAAATATAGAGGAATTATAGTCCACGATTTCTGGAAACCCTATTTTAAATACAAATGTGAACATGCGGCATGTAATGTCCACATTCAAAGAGAACTTAAAGACATTTATAACATATTCAAGCAAGTGTGGGCTGAGGAGATGTCTGATCTCCTATATGAAATTAAAAAATGCGCAGACTTTGCCAGAAAACAGGGCATACAAATAGATGAAGATACGCTCAAGACCTTTAAAGAAAAGTATCAGTCAATACTAATGAAAGGATTTGAGGACAATCCTCCACCTGAAATCTCGAAAGACAATGGGGTTAAAAGAGGAAGAAAAGCGCAGAGCGATGCAAAAAATCTCCTTGATAGACTTTCAAAGTATGAAAAAGAAATCTTGAGGTTTGCTACGGATCTAAGAGTTCCTTTCAGTAACAACCAAGCAGAAAGAGATCTCAGAATGATAACAGTTCAGCAAAAAATATCGGGAGATTTTAGGAAACCCCATGGAGCAGATGTTTTCTTTAGAATTAGGGGATACATATCTACACTAATAAAGAATAATATACCTACTATAAGTTCACTTCATGCGGCGATTGAAAATGTGCCACCCTTACCCTGAATAGATACGTTTTCTTTAGAATTAGGGGATACATATCTACACTAATAAAGAATAATATACCTACTATAAGTTCACTTCATGCGGCGATTGAAAATGTGCCACCCTTACCCTGAATAGATACATTTTGTGAATATCAAATGACGCAAGCTCGACTATCCATTTTGTTATCGGTAGGATGGACTCAACAAAATCTTTCTCTCTCAGATGAGATTCAATCTTGCTGCGGATTGACGGAGCTATTCTACCAGATTTTTTGGAGTTATGACGGTTGTTGAATCTTGCTGGTCGATATCTTGTTTTTCTACTTCTTCGTGTACGTCTATAACTGGATCGAGTTTTCATCTTTTTAGAGATGTCATCTCTGATTTCGATTTCAGACTGGTACACTACCTGATTATTGGAAACTGCAGCACAATCGACATGTTTTGATCCCGTGTTCATTCCTGCAATAATTGGTTGAGTATATTCTTTACTATCGTAAAGCAATTTGATTGTGAACGGAGTGGTTTTCATCACTTTTGCCCTGTTAGTTTTTAACAAAATCCTGGCTTTTGCGGGATTTGTTGGCATGAGCGGCTTTCCGTTCTTGTTCAGTACATATACAAACATTTGTAATTACTCCCAATTAAATCGGGTTATGCGTATCTGAACTTGTAGAGTCAGGTTCGGAATTCGTCTTCCTCTCGATCTGATATTGAAAGGTTTTGTATGATGCAAGCACTGTTCCTACCTCTCAGAACTGTTTAACTTACACCCTTAGAGCCTGGAACTGAGACGGCATTCCAGGGTAACTATAATATTCTTTCCTATCGGCTACTAACTATATTAAACTCCTAGTCAGTTATTCTGGTCAATTAGGGACTCGCTTTTACAAGCAAGCCCCTTCCTCGATGTTTCTAATCGAAGATTAGAAACTCCTGTTAAACCTACGGTTTAACATGACTCCGTGAGGAGGCAGGGAGGGGTTATTGACTGAAGAGTAATGCTTTTTTTTGGCAAGAACTAATATTTTGAACGGATTGATCTTTATTTGAAAATGCTCATCAAATTAGAATACCGATTTTCGGAGCTAATTTGAGAAGCTCAATATGCACAAGTTTAGAGCGGAAAAATATATGATAAGTTTAATTGAAATCGGCATCTAGCGGAGATATAATTAATTATAAGAGATATATATTATATATTTTATATAAAAATATTGTTATATATAATTAAGGAAGAAATGGGGTAATATTTACGGAGTTTAGATAATTAATTATAACGTCAATTAAACCCATATTGTGAGGGCCTTCTCCTTCCTATTATAGATAGCTTTATATGATTTGAATGTCAATTAGAAGCATTAAAAATAAAGAGACGTATAACAATCTGTTGTTAAAAACTAATTTTTGTTTTTATCAAAGAGCCCTATACAATCTTGTTTTTAAATTAATGACTATCCGCTGAAGCGGAGGTGAAACAAAAATGGCTTTTAACGACGGAAATTTTAGAAGAAACGATAATTTCGGAGCTCCTAGAGAAATGCACACTGCAACCTGTTCTGATTGTGGTGCTCAAACTGAAGTGCCTTTCAAACCCGATCCTGAAAGACCTGTCTACTGTAGAGACTGCCTTCCAAACCACAGGAAACCCAGAGAAAACAACAGATATTAACTGTTATTTTTATAACTGAGTTTTCAATTAAATATAAATAATTTTTCACTTTTTTTTATTTTTTTTATTTTTTCACTCCGTTTCTGTTGCTGTGTGCAGATCTTAAATACATTAATTATATATAATGGTGGATATAATTAGTATTATAGATCATCACTCCTCCGACAGTCCCCGGAGATAAAATAAGAATATTGATCCTGTAAAAATCAAATACTAATAAACGAGGTATTATAATATGGCAAACTATCGAAGTAATATGAGAAAGAGACGATTAGGCTCCAGTAAAACAGCCTACACAGGGGGTCCCCAGGAAGTAACAAGGGTGCGCACCCCCCGCAGGGAAAAAAATGAAGTCCTGGCAATGGTCACAGGTTTACTTGGTTCGAAAAGAGTCAGTCTGCAATGCATGGATGGGGTTGTCCGCATGGGCCGTATTCCTGGCTCCAAAAAAAGAAGAATATGGATCCGCGAAGGAGATGTTGTAATAGCCAGCCCCTGGGAAGTTCAGGACTCCAAAGCCGAAGTATCCTGGAAATACACAAGGCCCCAGGTCGAATGGCTTGAAAGAAAAGGCTATCTGAAATTCTAAACCAGTCTGATTTCACTACCCGATTGCACTTGACACGAGCTTCGGGATAGAAATCCTTGATTATTCATCTTTTTCCTGAAGGGTCCGATGGGCCAAAAACATATCATCGAAAAACACAGCTCACAAACTCCGAAAACATATCCAGCAATTCCCTGTACTCGGAGTTTATGTACATCAGATCATCCGTAAAAGTTTCGTCCGAAACGCCTCTTTTTTTAGCCTCTTCAATCCACTCCCCCAGTTCCCGAACTGTCACCAGCCTGTGGTCTTCTGCGGCCCCGGTCTTTTCGGAAGGGTCAGGCTTTTCTTTCATCTGTCCGGCCGTGTCAAGACAGCCCGCCGGCGAGATGACAAAGAAAAAGTCAATAAGATAGCAGCTCTGTTTTGTTACGACCTCTACTGTTGTGAGGCTCTGGATTCTGGAGGACATTTGTTCTCCAGACCCGGCCTTTCGGCCAGCCGGAGTTGTGAAAGGAGAAGAAGTCTCCGGCTGTTATGGTAAAAAAAGTTTTTAGAGAGAGGGCCTGCCCGAAGTTTTCAGAGTCGTTTTCATAGAAAATTGTGAGGCTGAGGCCCGGGTTTTCGGAGAGGAGGGTGGCGAAAAAGTCGGCGCTTTTTTCAAGGAAAAGGGCCAGAGAGTTTGTGATTCCTCAATGATGGTCTTAAACGGTATAGTACGTAAAAGCACCCAATAGATATAATAAGTATCCAGATCATATTATATAATATCCACCATAAATGCAAAAAAAGTGCTCAATCTGCTAAAGGTATCAAGAAATACATTAAGCATCAGAAATATTTGAAGAAATAATTTCAATGCTTCATTATTATTCTGTGAAACATTATAGCAAAAGAAAAGAAAAAAGGTTAGAAATCGAGGTCGAGCCAAATTGATAATTAAACGTGTTGAGCAAATCCAGTTTCATTCCAGGGAAATAGGGGATTTGTGCCATAAGTCCAAAAACCTGTACAATTTCTCTGATTATATTATCAGACAGGAGTTCTTCAATAAAGGAAAATGGATCAGGTACAATAAACTTTATGGGCTTGTGAAGTCCTCTGAGCCTTACAAAGAACTTCCTGCTAAATCTGCTCAACAGACTCTAAAAGTACTTGACCGTAACTGGAAATCTTTTTTCGAAGCTTTAAAATCTTACAAAAAGAATCCTGAACATTTCACAGGCAAACCGAACCCTCCAAAGTATCTGGAAAAAAACGGGGAATACCTGTTAATTTTTACAAATCAGCAGGTCAGTATCAAAGACGGGGTGCTCAAGTTTCCCAAAGTAGTTCCGTTATCCATTCAGACAAGACTTCCTGATGATACTAATTTGAAAGAAGTCAGGATCATTCCAAAACACGCAGGATACACCTGTGAAATTGTTTTTGAAAAGGAAATCGAAGACCCCATACCTCTCAATTCCGGTCGAGTCCTGGGAATTGATCTTGGAGTTGTCAACCTCGTAACCATTGGAAACAATTTTGGAGAAAATCCAATTATTGTTAAGGGCGGGGTTGCCAAGTCAGTAAACCAGTTTTACAACAAGCAGAAAGCAAAGCTCCAGAGCACTTATGAGAAGCATGGAATCAAAACAGGAAAGAGTGTAGAAGTACTGACCCATAAAAGAAACTCAAGGATTAAAGACGTACTCCACAAACTGAGCAGGGCAATAATCAACTATTCTCTGGAAATGAACGTGGAGAAAATTATTATCGGAAGCAACCCTTTCTGGAAACAGAAAGTCAACATGGGTAAGAAAAATAACCAGAATTTTGCTCAAATCCCTCACAGTACCCTTATTTCAATGGTCGAATACAAGGCTGGAGAGGTTGGAATTTCGGTTGAACGGATCGAAGAGTCCTATACAAG
Organism: Methanosarcina baltica; assembly: GCF_055394095.1. NCBI lineage: Archaea > Methanobacteriati > Methanobacteriota > Methanomicrobia > Methanosarcinales > Methanosarcinaceae > Methanosarcina > Methanosarcina baltica. Next base: position 161,199 of record NZ_AP042463.1, read on the forward strand.
CAAATGCTCTTTCCTTGATAATGAGCTAATGGAACACCATGAAGAATATCTCGGAAAACGGGTCAAAAGAGGGCTTTTCCGAAGTGCCACGGGAGTTCTTCTTAACGCTGATGTCAATGCAGCATATAATATGATTAGAAAAGCAATCCCTAATGCCTTTGCAGAGGGGATAGAGGGTGTTGTGCTTCACCCTGTTAGTGTTAATCCACTATACAAAGAACAGTTTATATCACAAATTCATAATAGTTTGTGATACTAATTAGGACTTTTCATAGCATGGCTACCCAGTCTAAATGTTTTGTGATATTTGAGGGATGGTTCATGGGTAATGTGCCAATTATACTGTTGCTTGTGCCATTTTGTCTCAGGTATTTAACTCCCTATTTCCAGCAGACAAAGTCCTATATCCAGGGCTAATGGGCTTGATTTTTCAACTCCTTCTTTTGTTTGGTGACTGGTTAGTTAATTTTTTAAGATCATTTTTTGAAAAAAGATGGCCTGTCATCATCCTTAATGAAGCTGACCAGAACCTCCAAAAAATAAAAAAAAATTAATAATTGGGTTTTCAGTCCGCTTGAGTGAGCGAAGCGAGCGAAACGGACCCCGTGCTCCCGAAGCGGAACTCGGGAAGCGGAACTCGGGTAGTACAACGCAGCCGGGACAAACTTATATCCTCGCATACCATAGCACCCCCCATGACAAGCTATAAGCTCCTTGTAAAAAACGTTATAAAACAAGCAGACATCCTCCTTGAAGTGGTAGACGCCCGTTTTCCGGACGAGACCCGGAACAGTGAGGTCGAAAGGCACATTATTCGTTCTGGTAAGCCTTTCATAATAGTGCTCAACAAATGCGACCTTGTCCCAAAGGAAATCCTTGAAAAGACAAAAAACCGCTTTTCAAAAATCGCCCCCACGGTTTTCGTGTCCGGCAAGAGCAGGTTCGGGACAACGATGCTCAGGCACAAAATCCTGGAAGTTGCCAAAATAAAAGGCCGGGATATCCTGATAGGCTCCCTCGGCTACCCGAACACCGGCAAGTCCACTGTGATAAACGGCGTGGCTGGAAAAAACAAAGCAGGGACCTCGGCAATTTCCGGCCACACGAGAGGAGTGCAGATCGTAGACGCAGGCTCTCACATCAGATTCCTGGACACACCCGGAGTCATTCCCTTTAAGGAACACGATGAGTACCTCCAGGGCCTCCTTGGGGTAAAGGACGCGACGCACCTGAAGGACCATATCGGGGTGGCTCTGAAAATTATTGAAAAAATTTGCGTGGAAAATAAATCGGCCCTCGAAGCCTTTTATAAAGTAAAAATTGAGGACGGAACTCCCTTCTATGACATGCTCGAAATCATTGGTTTGCAGTGCAACTTCATACAACAGAAGGAAGAAGTGGACGAAAACCGAACGGCTGTTCGGATAATCAACGATTGGCAGCAGGGAAAACTCCTGGTCTACGGGCCCGGACCTTATGATCTTCATGGATTAGATTAACCGGGCCGTCAACGCCCGACAGAAAGGCCTTTTTCGAGAAGGTTGAGAAATGGATACATACTTTTTCGCCACCATTTTTTGAGATGAAATGGAGATTTTTGTAGTGGTGGCAGAGTTTCTGCTTATTCGTTATTTTTTAAAACCGGCCTGCGGTGTTGAAGGGCCGGAAACCTCGAAAAACAGAAACAATATATTTGGCCGGTTTTGATGAAAGGCTTTTGGCGCCGCATGGCCCGGTTTTGGGAGCCGGATCTTTTAGTTTTAGTGGGACAAAGCTGGTTGTTGTGGTTCTGAAAAAAACGGTCCCTCAACGGCCAACGAAGGCGACCGGACTTTTCGAGTATGATGCGAAATATATGCATACTTTTACGCCGCTGTTTTTTGAGAGGAAAATAGATTTCTGCATACAACGCAGGGTTTCTGTGAATTCTATCTTTTTCTTTGTGTCATCACGAAAAGGCCGCTCGCTGATGCGACCGGTGAGAGCGCCGTCTACTCTCTTTTGAAATTATGAACGATTGCCTGTAATTGGCTTTGATTCGTAAAAGTGAAGTCCTGGCCGAAATGGAGAAGTGAACATATCAAAACCGGCGGTGGGGACGAAGGGCCGGCAATTTTAAAAAACAAAAAAAATATATTTGGCCGGTCTTGGCAAAAAGCTTTTTGAATCGCCTGGCCCGGTTTTCTGGAATAGTTCGAGATATGGTCATTCAATCCATGTATAATTGATTGCTGAGGATAGGAAAACTCTCAGACCTGCCCCTCTTTTTCCAGGCAGATCAGCTCCTCGCAATACGGGAGTTCGTCCCGCATCCACTGGCAGAATTTTCGCCACTCTTCAAGCTTGTGGTGCCGGCGCTGGAAGTAGATGTTCCGGAGTTCGGCATAGTTTGTGATGACCGTACGCTTCTGGTTAAAAGCACTCGGCAGGTCCTGGATCAATTCCCGGAAAAGGGCCATCCGGGAAGTGTGGTCTGCTTCACTGTCCCCTTCCCGGGCGTTGTAGGCCTCGATAAGGGTGTTGATGTGTTTGAGCTGGCCCTTCCGGTATTCGGTCATGTTGTCGAAGGAGAAGTCTTCGGGAGTAAGAGGACGGCTGGTCAGCTTGTGCATGGTCGAGCAGGAGTTCTTTTCCGCGAACTTATAGGTGTCAAACTCCTTCCACCAGTAAAATGGAGCATTGATGTCAAAGCAGACCGGGATGAAACGCAGGAACTTGGAATGTTCCGTGCCTGCCAGGGTTAACATCTGAGCGAGTCTTAAGTCCTTTTCCCCGAGGATGCAGTTCCCGGCTTCTTCGGGTTCACTGCTGTCCATAAGGGGCCAGGAATTTTTCGGGTTTCTCATGCCCTGGATTGAATAATAGATGTTGTATGCGCCATGTAATGTGATTTCAATCATGATATAAACCTCAAAGGTGAATGGCCAAGTGCCGTAGAATAAACATAAAAGGTTACTGTTGCCGTACAGGTCAAATATTATTATTCAAAAGAATTGACCCCAAATATACCGGAGTCAAAAGATATTATATTCTATATATAATTGTTCTGCATGTCGGGAAAACAAAAATATAAAAAGGTTTTAATGGATAAATTATTTAACAGGGACTGCCACTAATTATTCACATGGCAAGCCCCTTCAAATACGACTATTCCAGCGAAAACGGTTTTTTCCACTTCAGTGGAAGTTCCGGAGTCATCTATTTCAAATACAACGTTGTAAACAAAGGCCTTCCTGCCCAGTATTCCAGAATTTACAGGCAGACATCCGCAAAGGTGCCTGCAGAAGAGAAAACTGAGGCAGTAGATTAAATTCCTGTTTTGAATAACCTGTTTTCCGGAGCCCTGATCGTCCTTTTTCAGATTTCAGGAAACGCCCCTTCCGGACTTTCCAGCTTATTTTCAAAATTTTTAATTCCCGGCCCCGGACTTTCCGGACCTTCTTCCTGCCAGAAAACGCTGCATCAGCCTGACAAATACAAAGGAGCTTACGAACCAGGCTCCAAGTGCGAGGGCAAGAGACAAACCCCAGCTGTCCAGCTGCTGCATACAAAAAATGGCCGTAAATACACAAACTGTGCAGCCCATCATCCCGGCAGTGGCCCCAAAAGCAACTTCCGCCGCCATTTCAGAGTTTCCAAAGTGTCCGGCCATGACCACGGCCGCGATCATTACGGCCGGAAAGGCCGCGAAAATTCCCGCAAAGGTCTTCCAGGGAAGAATTTGTAGAAAAATAAAACAGGAAGCAACCGCCACTCCTCCCAGGACAAAGCGGAGAGACAAATCCCGCAGATCAATTTCCATTAATACCACCTTTTTCTCCAACAAAATTCAGAAATTTCAAAATTTCAGAAACCAAACCAGGCGAAATAGATTGTCGGAGCCAGGACTGCCCAGACCAGGAGAGCCCTAAAAAGGCCTGCCTTCCAGCCGTATTTCAGGATCAAAGACGAAGCTACAAGGGCACAACCGATGTCGGCCACCATTCCCACAAGGGCCCCCTGTGAGACCTGTTCCGAGAGGAACAGCAGTTCTCTACCCTCATAGTCGAGACCGAGGCTCAGGATGGCTGCGAGGTAAACGGCCGGAAAGGCTGCAAAAACTCCCCCAATTCGGCCTCCGAAGGCTTTTGCGGCCAGGGTAGAAGCTGCAACCGCAGTTCCCCCGAGCAAAAAACGAAAGGCCAGGGGAAAAAGGCCAATAGATACCATGGTTATTCGGTCACACCCACTGAATATTTTTCCCGGATTTCGGACTCTTTCAGTATTGGAAGGCTCAGCTTTTCTATAATTTCAGCAATCCTTTTCCGATCAGCGCTTTTCATGGATTTGCGATCGAAATAGATAAAATCAGCGTCCGATTTCTCGACGGCCTGCCTGACCAAGGCCTCGTCCACGAATTCGAGCTGGTACTTCGGGAAGTTGTGCCCAAATGAGATTTCGGTTTCGAGCACCATGCCGGTCTGGCGCATTGCGTAGTGCCCACCTCCGAAACCTACTGCAGTGGGGACTTTTTCCAGAGTAACGGCCAGGATGGCTTTTGCAACAACCTCTCCGGGAACCGGTTCTTCCCACTGGCCCTCGGTGCTCCCAATTTCGGCATAGAGGGAAGGAACGGTTAGTTCGGTTGGTCCGTGGTGGGTAACCTCAAGGGTTATTTCGTAGTCTAGATCCTTTTCCGTGGCCAGTTTTTTCATGGCCATGAGAATTGATTTCACGGCTGCGGGAGCAGCTACCGCAAGCTCTCTTGGGCGACCCCCGAGCCTGGCTTCGTCCGAGGAGTTTCCTGTGCAGTGCACGGTCAGGGACTTTACTTCCTCCTTGCTTTTGTGCTTGGAGGCAAAGATAATCAGTTCGGCGGGAAGCCCTGCAGCTTCCAGTTTTTTATCAAGCCCGTCCTGGAAAACATGGATTTCCTCAATTTCTACAAGCCTGAATTTCCCGTCCGCGGATTCACAGGCTGCTGAAAAGCCTGAGTTTTCTGAGAGTGTAAGGGGCTTCCATTCCCTGAGGATGAGAAGGTGTTTTTTTATGTTCTGGCTGGCGAGGTCAGGGGCAGAACAGATGATGGTGATTTTGGGGGTGTTTTCTGAACTTTCTATCTGGTTTCCAGATTTTCCAGAGCTTTCTTTTTTATCTTCTTCTGGATTGCTCTTTCCTGTCATTTTTAAATCAATCCGGGTCTTTTTAATCCTGATTTTTATGAACCAATCTTTTATACATTTCTTTACACTAGATAAAGCCAACCCCGAAATTCTGGCTTGAATCAAAAAATTAACTTTGATTTTTGCCTCCCAGGACAGACTTCCGTTTACCGCTATACAGAATGCCTTATTTTGACCTAAAAAACCGTTTTGTATTATAAGGGATAGGAAGCCTCTGCCAGTTTGCCTGACGGCCCTTTCCAAAAAGAAATTTAGAAGAATATAAAATTGTGTGCGGCCATCCCGCCCTAAAGAAGCTGTCCGACAATTCAATTTCAAGGCAAAAATATGTAAAAAATAAGGCATATAAAGCCTTTAAATCGAAAAAAAAGGAATTTAGATATTACTGACAATAATTGTCGGACAAACTGTAAAGGACGTGGTATGCTGATGGGCCGCCCACGCGGTTTCCCGGATACTCCAAAATCATCGAATTTCAATTGCTAAGGACCCGTCACTGAATAACCTATGCATAATTTCTATTGGATGTATTGATTTTCAAGATCAAGGTAGCCAATCGAAATCACAATGAATGCTAAATTGCATAAGTTATTTCATTGCGGGCACTAAGATTACTTCAATCTATGCGATTGAAACTCTGCTTTCGGTTTTCTCTGGAGGAGCACAACAAAACCTGCGAGGGTTCACTTCATCTCCGACCTGAAGGACGGAGTATTCGTGGCCCTCCGCGCTCCCAAAGTAATATACTCACCCAGCTTTAAAATTTGGAATTTTGAAGTTCTTGATGCAAAATCACTATCAAGAGGACTTATAACCACGGAAAAGCACGGAATGACACGGAAACCGGCCTGATGGCCGGTGAGTACTTCGGGCCTTTATATAATCGATTCAGAAACGATTCTGGACAAAACACCAGAGCAACCGTAAATGGCGTCTTCCGGCCTTTTTTTTCTGTGTGTTCCATGCCCGAATTCCGCTTCGGGATCGCAGTAAATCAAAGATTTACTGGGAGTTGCACTGCAAGTGCAACAGCACGGGTCTGTTTCACTCGTTTCACTCGCTCAAGCAGACTAAAATATTTTCGGTGTGTTCCGTGTGTTCCGTGGTTTGAATTCATACACAAAACACCTCCCACCAACAAAAACAAAGCAAGCATTAAACAGAGAACTGCCATCAGCAAAATTCGGAATTTTCGCATCAAAATGTAAAGAATAATCCAATATAATTCGGATTTATAATCCTGTATGAGTATAAATGAATAAGCTGATCTAATGTTATTCAGATATTTTGATTTTTTTAAAAATTAAAGGTAAATAGAGGATTTAACTTTACTTTCAAAGATGCATGTTTTTCCGTTATCAAGCGGCTTTGTTTGTGTGGGCCTAAGGAATGAATAATCCTACTGATGACGTTTTTATTGGGGTGGCAGGTAATTACCCAAGTTCAAGAAAGAAAATAATGATGCTTGCTTTGTACTCATCTCTTCCAGAATAATATTACACTTATTTGATTCTTTATCCTGGATAACTGCCAGCCTAATTTCGGACAAATTTTCAATTAGTCTTCTCATAGAAAGACCATATCTCTTTGTCTCCCAGGCTAAATATCTGTAGAAAAGTAAGCCAATTATAGACAGAAATACGTGAACTTTGATATTTTCATCTTTGTGGTGGTACACCGGTCCCACAGGGACAAGCAGGTGATCATTCAATAGCTTAAAATCATCCTCTATAGCGCCTTTATTGTTGTATGTTTGCACAATTTTTTTAGTGTGCCAACGGTGCTTATCTGTAAATAGTATATTTTTTCCTAATGAATTTTCGCGCTTATTTTTATTCTCTTCGTCAATCCAGAACTTTAACTGAGGTTTTTTCTTACCTTCAGGAGCATCAGTAATTTCATATTTCACCATACTTCTGTATTTTTTGATAATAATGTCTGCAACCTCTTTTTCTACACTGCTCCTGTTTCTTGCTTTTCCTCTGTTGCTTTCCAGTCTCCTCTGTAGGTCTTCCAGATTCTCAGTTATTTTTGACATATTTGACTCACAAGTTCTTTTTTGAAGTTTGTGAGTTCCTTCATTGAAAGTAATTACTGTTGTAAATTCTGTCCCGTAAAACTGATGCTTTGTCCGATAGCCATAAATTTTGTGGCCTTCTGAGCTTTCATATAAAAATTGATATTTAGATAATGGCACTTCAAGAAGATCATCTGCCTGATTTGCTTTTACAGCCCCTACAAAATTCATCTTTGAAGTTGCTTTTTCAATGTTGTCCTTTGAATTGTTTCCCTTATCAAAAACAAGAACAAGGTCTTCCGAACAAATATTCAATTCGGTTAGACGGTTTACTATTTTGTCAACCAGACCTGAAAATTCCTCTGAATCATGCACATTTCCTGGATATGTCTCGTGAATAAAAGGTAAGTTGTAATCATTAGCAGCCAGCGCTACAGATACCTGATTTTTGTCTTTACGATGCTTTTTGTTATACCCTTTATGAAGCAATTCACTTTTTTCATCATAATTGGTAGCATAAGTGAACCAGTTTGATTCATCCACAAACAGTACTGAAGGGGTTAGTCCTTTTTCGATGAGAACTCGGCACAAATCGTCTTCAATATTTTTCATTGTGTCGGAATCAATGTAATTCATATGATTCAAAAAATTCTGACAATTTAATTTATGAGGGAATTTCCACTTAAAAGATAAGGCCGATTTTTTGAACCATTCCCCAATACCGTTTTCACTTAAAACTCCATGAGATTTCCCCACTATATCAAGTAAAAGATACTCTCCGACACTTAAACCATCGATTGATTTTTTCATAGTGTGCTTGTTCACTATGTCAACGAATCCAAGCTCTTCATTCACATGAAGAAGTGCGGCAAGTTTGCCGTACTCAAAAGATTTCAGTTTCATGTAGGGCAATGATTCACTCTGTTTTTTCATTTCAAATATTTTTTCGGCATTGCCTAAATATATCTGAAATATAGTTTTCACTTTTCCATCAATTCTGCCAGTTTTAATAATATACCAGTATTTTTTACCGTTGATTATTTTCTGTTTTAAAAAAACCATGATATAAATTTAGGTTCTACGTATATAAAGATATTTCTTCAAAAAACAGATACAATAGGCTTTTTAAATGTAATTTAGAACTTAGGCCTTACAAATATTTTTTTTAACGGATCTTCCTTGCCACTGATTTTTGTGGCAAATCAAGGCAAAAATAGCTCTTCTTTGAAAGCTGAGTTTAATGTTAACCTACCGAATAGGTTTTTAGTACATGTTTTTACAATTTTTTCACTCGGTTTTTGAATAATCTGTATCAATCCCCCAAACCCAGCCGGGAAAATCCAGTTTTCCAAAATAATAAACACATCCGAGTTATTTGCAGGATTTGAAAGGGAAAAGACCGCCCTTCTTTGTAGCCCGATGAAAGGCCGGAAACTAAATAATTATTTAAAAACAGTTCCGCTTAAAAATCCGGACAAAACGCCCAGCAAAAAAAACAAAGTAGAAAACCGACCTGCCAATATTAAAAGAAAAAAAGGGAGACAGGGAAACACTTTTTCCGTGTCTTTCTGTGTATTTTAGTGGTGTATAGTACTCAAAAGTATCCACTAATTATAAATAAAATCAATATTATATTACACATTATATACTATGAAAGCGAAAGAGGTACTCCAGCTATTGAAAGTATCGAGAAATACTTTAAGCATCTACGTTAAGCAAGGAAAAATAAGAGTTATCAAACTGCACAACGGTTACTATGATTACAATGAGGACGATGTTTACAAATTATTCAACAAAAACGTAATGAGGAAAACCGTTATATATGGACGAGTTTCAACTTCTAAACAAAAAAAAGACCTGGAAAACCAGATAGAAATGCTGAAGAGTTGGGCTTTCAATTCAGGCCATCGAATTGACGAAGTGTACTCTGATGTTGCATCTGGAATCTCTTTCGAGAAAAGGAAAGATTTTTTCAAGATGCTTGATAAGATCCTGAATCACGAAGTTAAATTTTTGATAATTGCCTATAAAGACAGGTTAAGCAGAGTCGGGTTTGAACTGTTCTCTCACCTGTTTGCACGTTTTGGCACTCAAATAATAGTGGTGTCTGAAATAGGCAATAAGAAGCTTGATTCTGAAGAAATATTTGATGAAATTATTTCAATGCTCCATTGCTATTCCATGAAACATAACAGTAAAAGAAGAGATAAACGCCTAGAGATAGAGGTCGAATCAAAGTGATGGTTAAACGTGTTGAGCAAATACAATTTCGTTCCAATGAAATTGGTGATTTGTGCCATAAATCCAAAAACCTGTATAACTTTGCAAGCTACATAGTTAGACAGGAGTTTTTCAAAAACAAGAAATGGATAAGGTACAGAGAACTCTATAAACTCGTAAAGGATTCGGAGCCTTACAAAGAGCTTCCGGCCCAAACTGCTCAACAGACTCTAAAAATGCTTGACAGTAACTGGAAATCTTTTTTTGAAGCTATGAAAGCTTTCAAAAAGAATCCCGAACTTTTCACAGGAAAACCGAAACCCCCTTACTACAAAGAAAAAGATGGAGAGTTCCTGTTAGTTTTTACCAACCTAAGTTTGACAGATTTTAATAACTAATACAGTGCAAAATTGCAAAAAACACCTTGCTGAGGTTCAATATAATTCGAAAAAATGTGAAGTCACAACTGATGTAAATACCTTTTTAAAATCTTAAGTTGCGTTCGTAATTTTGATAGTATCCACTAATTCTCAGAGAATCGCCCCTTCATTTTGGGCCAAAATGAGTTTGACAAGTCGTATCAATATATAGAAAATTATTATAAATTCTATGAAATTTCACTCATTCTTGTTACAATTAAGCTATTGATCTTGTCAAAATTAGCAAAAATATACCGTTTAACCCCATTTTTCAAGAAATTGACTGTAAGTGTCAAATTCGACAGGCTTTTTTTGATGAATTTTGTGGACCTATGTTTGATTTCCTCAAACTCATATCTCATCAACGATATGAATAATTGAGCAATAAAGCCGAGAATGAGAGCTCCATAAGTGCTATTGTCTGACCACACTCTCAATGGTTTAATCTGAATTGTGTTTTTCAACGAGTCGAATATTTTCTCAATAGAATCCTTTTTTCGGTATGTTTTCAATGCTTTCTCAAGTGTCAAATTCTCGTTTGATTTTAGGCAAAAAAATCCTTCTCTCCCAGTAATCAGTTTACTTTTCAGGAATTCTATTGCTTCTTCCTCGCTCATCTCATCAAGCTTGGTCGTAAATGAGTAATTGATCTCAATCAACTCATTGTTAACTCTGAATCTCTTGGGAAGCTCTTTCTTGCTTTCAATTGCTTTCTGAATCTCTTTTGCTTCCTGTAGTTTCTTCACAACAGCTCTTGCTTTAGACTCCAGCTGTCTCTTCTGTAATAATTCAGAGAAATAAAAATACTTAATGCTGCTTGGCTTGACGATTTTAATTCCATATATACCTTTTTTAGGATCAACCAGTTCTACATTATCCCTATCGTTCTTATCAAATGCCTCAATAATTTTGTCATGGCTTTTGTTCAGCTTCATTGCAGTTAGATACTTCAACTCATCTCCTTCTATAAGCTCAATATTTTCTTTGGTATTAGCTCCTTTATCAAAAACAATCAGAGAACCTTTTTTAAGCTTACTTTTCACCTGGTTATACGTATCAGGAAAGTGCTGCAAGTCAAGAACATTTCCTTTACGGATTGTAATCCCAATAGGTATGTTTATAGGGTCTGCAAGTTCGCTGACTCCAACTGTTATCTGGAGCTTATCGGGTCTATAGTCTCTGCTATACCCATATTTACCAAGTTTACATTTTTTGCCATGAAGAACGATACTCGTCCAGTCAAGATTTATATCTGTGTGTTCAAAATCATTTGTCGAAAATATCCGATTTAGGATATCACAGAGGATTTCCTCTTTGTTTTTTCCAATGGTTTCAAGGGTTCTGTAAAGGACTCGTTCATTGAAAGGCTCAAGGTCTAAGATGTTAAGAACTTCACGTTGATTCATCCATTTACCTGCTTCCTTGATACTGAAATTCTCATTGAACTTATAGCTCAGCAATCCGATCGATAAATTACTGATGTCACGACCTTTACTTTTATACCTGCCAAAAATGTCGTAAAGATTGAGCTTTTTAAAGTAGTATTTGACAGCCAGTGTTGCTCCAATAGGAAGACATATATTCTTGTTAGGAATTATTGAAAATGCTCTTAGTTTTGTGTTTTTATTCATTTGACCAAATAATACAAAACAAAGAGCACCTATTTTTATTTAACTATCAAAATTAGTAAGAAAATAGTGAGAACTGTCAAACTAAGGTACCAATCAGCAGGTCAGGATTAAAGACGGAAAACTCAAGTTTCCCAGAGTAGTTCCATTGTCCATCCAGACAAGACTTTCTGATGATATAAATTTAAGAGAAGTCAGGATCATTCCAAAACACGTAGGGTACACCTGTGAAATCGTTTTTGAAACCGAAATAGAAGAACCTGAACCCATTAATTCTGGAAGAGTCCTGGGAATTGACCTGGGAGTTGTCAACCTCGTAACCATTGGAAACAATTTTGGTGAAGTTCCAATTATTGTTAAGGGCGGAGTTGCCAAGTCCGTAAACCAGTTTTACAACAAAGAAAGAGCAAAGCTCCAGAGCATTTATGAGTCCCACGGGCTCAAAACCGGTAAGAAAATAGAAGTCCTTACCCACAAACGAAACTCAAGGATTAAAGACACACTTCACAAACTTAGCAGGGCAATAATAGACTATGCTCAGGAGATGAAAGTGGAGAAAATTGTCATAGGAAGTAACCCGTTCTGGAAACAAAAATCCAACATGGGCAAAAAAAATAACCAGAAGTTTGCTCAGATTCCCCACAGTACTCTTATTTCAATGGTCGAGTACAAGGCCGAGGAAGTTGGAATTTCAGTTGAAAGGATCGAAGAGTCCTATACAAGCAAATGCTCTTTCCTTGATAATGAACCAATGGAGCACCGGGACAAATATATTGGAAAACGGGTAAAAAGAGGACTTTTCCGGAGTGCTGCCGGAGTTCTCCTTAATGCTGATGTAAATGCAGCATACAACATGATTAGAAAAGCAGTCCCTAATGCCTTTGCAGAGGGGATAGAGGGTGTTGTGCTTCACCCTGTTAGTGTTAACCCCCTATACAAAGAACAGTTTATATCACAAATTCATGATTGTTTGTGATACTAATTAGAACTTTTCATAGCATTAATGCTGGTTAACGGGTTTGCGGTTATTCATCCTCTACAGGAATGTCCTTCTGTCCTCTGCATTCCATCTGGTCTCTGCCTTCCTGTCCTCTGCCTTCCATTGAGCCTCTACCTTCCATCTGGCTGTTCCCGCCAAGGGAAAAGGTTTCCCTGATTTCCCTGAGGTCTTCCTGGCTTTCGGCACTGTTTACTGTTTCCTTCAGTTCTTCGAGTTCAGTGATCCTTGCCTCAATTTTCTCTTCACTGAGGAAGCAGTTATCGTCTTCATCGAAGTTTTCCAGCTTTTCCTCAAGCCTGGAAATCTGCCCGTTAAGCTTGTTGAGCGTTTCTTCCTTTGCGAAAGAGAATTTTACTTCATTGAGGGCATCCAGGTCTTCAGCTCCGTTAATAGCTTCATACCGGACCTGAAGTTCGGAAGTCTGTTCTCCGAGTTTTGCGATTTTGTTTGCGTCCCCGGACTCTTCGAGTTCAGCTGTTATTTCCCCGAGTTTTTCAATCTGTCCTTCAAGGGACCAAAGGCTGTTTTCTTTTACGTGGTCAAAGATAATTACCTTAAGATCTTCAGCGTTGCTGGCTCCATCGACCTCTGCCTGGAAGGCCACAATTTCGACGACCCTGGCTTCAAATTCTTCAGATTTCTCCTCGTTCTCGTTTTCGAGACAGCGGGCTTTCATTTCAGTGAGCCTTTCAGTCTGGTTTACGAGCCTTTCAAGGATGCTTGCCTGGACTTCGGCGAAATTTTCATCGTTAAGATCCTCAAGCAGAGCGAGGCCCTGTCCTTCTGACATCTGTGAGTTTCCGGGCATCTTCTGCATTTTGTCCATTCCATCAATGTCTTTTGCAGCTCCCATATTACCCATCATTTTTCCGTTCCTTACTGTGTCAGTATCTTCTGCCACAGTTGTATCTTCTGTCGCAAAAGCTCCGGAAGGGACAATGCCCAATACCATCAGCACCAGAGCGAAACCGGCAAATGCCTTCAATGTGTTTGTTTTCATAATATATCTCCGTCAATTATATTCAGTCGATTGTTGCTCCGGCCGGGCTGCCATTCTCTGAACTTCTTTTAAATTTACTCTGAATCCTTTCCCGGCAGCCTGCCAGTTCACAACCCCAAGAGGGACAGGGAATAATATAAGCTTACTTTCAGGATTAAAGCAAAAAAAGAGATTAGAATCAAAAAAGAAGCTTTATTACGGCTTTAATTACTTGATTGATCTTTACAAATTATTCTAATACTTCATTAATCCATATAATTCCTTTTCCGAGTTCTGCTTCCTGAGTTCTGCTTCCTGAGTTCCGCATCGGGATCACAGGAAATCATCCTGCCAATATCCAAAAGAAAAAAATGAGACAGAGGTACAATTTTTTCGTGTCTTGCCTTTTATGCAAAATTGTTCATTCAGGTTCACAATTTTCCTCTACAGGAATGTCCCTTAGCCCTCTGCCTTCCATCCGGGCTCCAAAATGTCCCTTTGAGCCTTCCGAACTTATTTCCTGCGGTTTCTCCGAAAGGAGAAGGTTTCCCTCATTTCATTGAGGTTCTTCCTGGTTTTCGGCACTGTTTACTGTTTCCTTCAGTTCTCCAGGTTCGGTGATCCCGGACTCAAGGTTTTCTTCGCTGAGGAAACTGAATTCATTTTTATTGACGTTTTCCAGCTTTTCCTCAAATCTGGAGATCTGCCCGTCAAACATTTCGAGCGTTTCTTCCTTTGAGAAAGAGAATTTGGCTTCGTTGAGGACTTCCAGGTCTTCAGCTCCGTCGATAGTTAATACCATCAGCACCAGAACGAAACCGGCAAATGCCTTCAAGGTGTTTGTTTTCATAATATCCCCCATCAACTATTTTCAGTCTATTGTTTCACCCGACCGGACTGCCATTCTCTGAAGGTTACTCAAAATCCTTTCCCGGCAGCCTGTCGGTTCACAACCCCAAAAGGGACAGGGGATAATATAAGATTACTTTCAGCATTCAGGGAGTAAAAAGGTTTATAATTGAAAAATAAACTATATTAAGGCTTTAAATACTTGATAAATCGTTAAAAAATCTAACAATTATTAATAATATTAGAAATCAGGTTTTTCAGGAGAGCAGATACTTTTTGCTGAATCGATTTTCGATACAGGCACTCTCAACGGCCGACGAAGGAGGCCGGGCTTTTCAAATAAAGATGAAGACAAATTACAGGCTAAAAACCGTGGGTCTAAAAGAACAAAAAATCATCATCAAACTGCATTTTTTAACCTGCCATCACTCAATTAAAAAACCGGTTTGTGCTTTTGATCTATTTTTTCCATTTCAGTCACGAAAAGCCCGGGTTATCAGATTCGAAACCCGGCCTGAATTCCTGAAACCAGACTTAGAAAGAAGCGGCCATTTTTGTTGAATCGAGTATAGATACCGGCTCTCTCAACGGCCGACGCAGGAGGCCGGGCTTCCCAAGATGAAACTGAAAATTGAATACAGGCTAAAAACCGCGGGTTCGAAAGAACAAAAACGAATCATTGGACCACATTCCCTTTTGCCAGGACTGATCTTACATTTTTCAAAAGCCTGTTTGTGTCTTTGATTTCAAACTGTTTCCATTTCAATCAAGAAAAGACCGGCCTGTGGCCGGTGAGTACGCCGGGCCTTTATGTAATCGACTTTTTTGTTGACCTGGGCCTGAAAAAAACATAGAAAACCCTCGTTCAAAAAACGAATTTCAGGACAAGGACAGATACTGGGAGCTTAAAAACAACTTATTAAAAAGAAAGAAGTCTTTAAAATATTATTTAGGAATTAAAATTATTAAAATCCAGTAATAAGTAGAAATAACTAATATTTAAGGACTATATTTAATTTAAATCTAAAAAAACACTTAAAAACAGAATATTAAGCTTAATAAAGGATTAAATAAGCATAAAATACATTTTAAAGCTTTAATTATCTACATAATTACCCCGGTTAATCGGAAAAAGTAAGTATACTTTTATCATTAAACCCGAATACCATCCATGACACAGGAATGCCTGAAAAGATCATTTTTCAGACCAGTATAATAACACTGTCACCTCGCATAACACCAACCATTAGACCTGCAACACACCAAGGGGCATTCCTGAGTCATTTTAAAATAAACAGAACAGACACAGATCAAGACCAAATCAAGATCAGATACAGCAATCAAATGTCAATAAAGAGGATGAGGATGACCGAACGCCAGAAAAAACAACTGCTGATTTTGCCTTTAGCCGAAGAGGCCAGAAAAATCAACCGAATTCTCTCAAACGAGACATCTTTAAGAATTCTGGAATCCCTCGGAAAAAATAGTATGTCTGCGGGAGATCTTGCAGTTGAACTCGACGTTCGCCTTAACACCCTTAAATACAATCTGGACAGCTTGCTTGAAACCGACCTGATAAGGGTCAAGCACCTAAAGTGGAGCCGGAAGGGAAGGGAAATTAAGGTCTACGAAGGTGTGGAAAAAATAATCGTCCTCCTCCCCGGAAAAAAGAATGCTGACCTGACATCTATTTTTAACCTGCTCCGGAATTCCGGGGCCGAAAGTCCTGGCTTCTTGGAAATCTCCGGGAAGTGTATATAAGGGATTAAAGGGTATCATAGAAGAAGCAGAAGGAAAAAACTGCTTCTCGGCAACTGTACCTTCCAAAAAGCTAAAATATATTCTGAATAATAAATTAATCAGGATATTCAGGTTGATCCAGAGCAAATTGTCAACTACCCCTCCCTAAAATCTTAGCCCTCAGACTAAGATTTTAGAGTAAGGGGCTTGCTTCGGTAAGCCCTAGTTGAATAGCCTTTCGTTATACTGGTCATGATATTCGAGGATACTCCACACGTTCTCGGAGATTTCGATTTGGATTAAACATCCCTGAGAGGTAGGGGAAGTGTTCAGGTCATTAACAAGCCAGTATAACAGTGGCGATGTGGACCCACTCCTGCAAAGGAGGACAGAACATAAGGTCACTGTCAAACAACATTAAGGTCCCCTGTTAAACAAAAAATGGGGGCCTTAGTCTCGACGCATTCATCTCCCACCTGCCAGTTCCTCCAAAGTCGGAACTGTCGAGGAAGGAGTCTTCTGCTGTCTGAGAATAAATATGATATCCTGGCTGCCGGAATTTTTCCTTAAAGGATGTAAATGATATGAAACTTAAATACATAGCCCTGATGCTCATCCTATCTACAATCATCATAAGCACAGGCTCCGCGGAGATGTCACCTGCCGTCCACAGGATACCCGGAAACCTGCATGAGATGATCTATTTACAGTACCGGGATGCTCCTTACTACGAGGAACTTCATGAAGGGAGCACTGACCCACAAAACCCATTCCAGGGAAATCCCAATCCACATAATCCCTATTTTGATGACCCTGAACGTTCACCTTATACCGGTATGCCGGAGATGGACCTGGAAAGAGCAACCCTCATGCTTGATGAGAATATCAAAAAAGCAGAGATGATCTCCACCCGCCTTGAAGGGGGAATCCGGCAACTGCGTGAAGATGGGAAAGACGTAAGCAAACTTGAAGCCCTGCTTGAGGAATACAACGGCCTCATGGGAGAGGCGAAGCAGTACAGAAAACTCGCGGATGAAGCTTACGATAGTGTGGACAACGGCACAGCTCTCTCTGAAAACCTCCAGAACCCCGTCAATGCGGAAAAAACCGGAAGAGACTACCTGATCGGCTCACAGAAAAAAATGATGGCTGCCAACAGGGTTCTGGAAAATATGTTCCGGGAATTCCACCATGTGACCCCCGGGACTGAAGAACTCGACGAGACAGAGAAGCTCACAGCCCAGGGAAGTGGGGTTGCTGTCCTTTCTGGCAGTTTCAGGCTTGAAATGCACCTTGAAAACACAGGGCTCATCATCAAAGAAATGACCCCGGATTCTGCAATTTACATAAAAGGCGATTATGAAATAGAAGAAATTTCTGAAATGGGACGCAAAGTTCCAGCTTACATAATAAGTTCCGCAGATGTGGAAATCACCGGGACTCACAAAACGGTCATGCTCAAATCTGAAAATATTTCTCTTACGGTAAGGGAAGGTTGGGGCTACACATCCCTTTTCGGAAACGGGACATACAGCATAGAAAATGAAGAAGGTCTTAAACAGGAAAAGAACTGGGGTGGTTTCTTCCCTGAAGCCCCACCGGACATCGGCCAGGGGCCGGAGATGATCAAACCGGGGACTATGGGACATATTGGGCTCAGACCGGATACCTCGGAGCCTGAAAAGAATCCGGAAAAAAAACCCGAGAATAATCCAAAACAGTAATCCAGGTTTTAGAACATGAATGCGAGGTCTTACATAATATCTATTGCCGTGTTACTCTTGCTTGCAGGCCCTGCAGTAGCAAACGGCACTTCTACTATTCACGGTGTGGTTTACGGCTGGGATACCTTCGAGCCTCTTGACAATACCGTAATAGAGGTGAATTCCACTCCATCCCAGTCCATAGTGGCAAAATACGGTTTATATTCCTTTGAACTGGCCCCGGGCACCTACTCAATCACGGCCAGGTATTACGAGAACAACAGTCTTGTCTACTCAACGGAAGAACCGATTACTATCGATAGTGAAGGAAGCTATGTACTGGATCTGCTTTTGCTTCCCGTCTATTCCGAAGAACTCATGGACATTTATGAGCTGGAAGAACCTGCCGAAAACCAGGGAACTTCCGGGGAAAGCTCCGAAAATACGAACGGTAGCGAAAAAAGCGAAAAGAGCTCCCCGACTGGCCAGCAAATATTCACTGTCCTGCTTGTTTTCCTTCTGCTTGCCGGGACTTACCAATACACTCAAAGAAGTAAAAAAGGAACGGAAAAACCCAGGCCCGGAATAAATGCTGTTAATACAGTTAAAAGAAAGGAACCTGAAAAGCCCCTGAAACCTGAACCTGAGATTCCTGAAAGCGGAACAAAAACCGTAGAAGAAAGTCCTGTATCGGTTTCTGAAAAAATAGAACCTGTTGAAGAAACTGAAAGGCCTGAAAAAACTGAAAGGGCCGAAGAAACTGAAGAATCTAAGAAATCTGAAGAATCTAAGAAATCTGAAGAATCTGAAGAATTCAAAAAGAAACAGAGGAAATATCTCCCTCCCGACCTCCAGGAAATAATGGACATTATAAGGGGACAGGGCGGCCGGATAACCCAGAAAGATCTCCGGGGCCGGATTAAATATTCCGAAGGAAAGGTCAGCCTGATGCTTGCGGACCTTGAAAGGAGAGGGCTGATCGAGAAGTTTAAACGGGGCCGGGGAAACGTCATCATCCTGAAGGACGAAGAAGCCTGAGAGGTTCGGCATGTGGCGATTTTGTATAAAATACCACACTTTTTCAAAAAATTAAGCTTTAAAATCATTTTAATTTAAATATAAAGTACTAATAAAGGATTATTGGGGGAAAATACCCCTAATAAAGCTTAATTTAATAATTAAAATCCCTTTTTTACGGTTTGGAGTTAAGTATAGTTATATTTTAAAACGATAATTAGGGAAGTGACTGCCTTGATGTATCCCCAGAGGCAGTCGCGCCACCCATTCCACATGAGGCACCCCTTACCTCGGCAGGTGTCTCATCTAAGATAAATTTAAAAAAGGTGAATAAAACATCACCCTCAAAAAACCCAAACCCAAAAAACAATGAGGCACCAAAGTACATTCTCTATGGTGTCTCATCTTACTATCATAATCTAAATTAAAAACATTTCGAATTTTTCATATACTGGATGGTCGAATTTTTCATTGATGGGACCTTTTACTCATTGATAAACTTTATTTTTATTTGATTCTGCGGCCTTTGAGAGAAAATGCCGATCAAAATACAATCCGGATGCTACAGAACAGAATATAGTGCGGGGGAAAAACAGCAGACCGGCATAGGAATGATTCAAATATAATATCAAGAATTTTTGTAACAGGAATAATTATTTAGGAAAATGGAACCATACTCATTCAACTTTATCGTTTGAAGTTCTCTATCAAAAATCACTATCATGAGGACTTTCAACCACGGAACACACGGAAGGACACGGAAACCGGCCTTCGGCCGGTGAGTAAGTTGGATCTATACATAATCGGATTCAAAAACACTCCTGGACTCTTGAAAGAGGACGACAAAAATGCCAGCACAACCGTAATTATGTCTTCCCCGAGTTTCGCTTCGGGATCACAGGAAATCATAGATTTCCTGGGAGTTGCGATGAAATCGCAACAGCAAGAGGTCCTTTTCGGGAGCTACGCTCCCTCAAGAGGACTAAAAAACGCCAGAACAACCTTAAATATCGTCTTCCTGCATTCTTTTTCCGTGTGTTCCGTGTGTTCCGTGGTTTGAGTGCATACACCAAACGTCTCTACCAACAAAAACACAACCTGTATGAGTATAGAACAATTCCTAAACTGAAAATTAGGAATTATATTTTACCATTCCATAGTACAGAGCAGAGGGGAAAAATCATGGAAGCGGAACCCGGGGATAATGCCCTGATTAAACTCGTCGATGTCTGGAAAATCTACATGATGGGGGAGATTGAGTTTGCGGCCCTGAAGGGGATTGACCTTGAAATTTACGAAGGGGAATTCGTTGTAATCCTGGGGCCCAGCGGGAGCGGGAAAAGTACGCTTATGAACCTCATTGGCTGCCTGGACATACCTTCAAAAGGCACGGTTTTTTTGAATTCAGAAGACATTTCCGAAATGGACGAGTCCGAACTTGCCCGGATTCGGGGCCAGATGATAGGCTTTATTTTTCAAAGTTTTAACCTCATCCCCACCCTGGACACTCTGGACAACGTCCTCCTGCCCCTCGAATTTCAGGAAGAAGAGCCCTCAAAGGCCCGGGAAAGGGGAGAATACCTGCTCGATATAATGGGGCTCTCGGAAAAAACCCGGAACCTCCCCTCCCAGCTCTCAGGCGGGCAAAGGCAGAGAGTGGCAATAGCCCGGTCCTTGGCCGTAAACCCTCCCATCCTCCTGGCGGACGAGCCCACAGGGAACCTGGACAGCAAAACCGGGGAATACATCCTGAAATTCCTGGCAGAACTGCACGAGAAAGAGGGCAAAACGGTCATCATTGTAACTCATGACCTTACCCCGGTCAGGTACGCAACAAGGGTAGTGTACATCAGGGACGGGGAAATTGAGAAAATTGAATCTTTTGATAAAAAGAAATGAGCGTTAACAATCATAAATACTTAGGAATGAGTCAAATATAATATCAAGTATTTTTGATTACCTTTCCTTATCGGCACCCGAGTTCCACTACCCGAGTTTCGCTTCGGGAGCACGAGGTCCGTTTCGCTCGCTATGCTCGCTCAAGCAGACTGAAAAACGCCAGAGTAACCGTACTTGTTGTCTTCCCCGAGTTTCGCTTCGGGAACACGAGGTCCGTTTCGCTCGCTATGCTCGCTCAAGCAGACTGAAAAACGCCAGAGTAACCGTACTTGTTGTCTTCCCCGAGTTTCGCTTCGGGAACACGAGGTCCGTTTCGCTCGCTATGCTCGCTCAAGCAGACTGAAAAACGCCAGAGTAACCGTACTTGTTGTCTTCCCCGAGTTTCGCTTCGGGAACACGAGGTCCGTTTCGCTCGCTATGCTCGCTCAAGCAGACTGAAAAACGCCAGAGTAACCGTACTTGTTGTCTTCCTGCCGTCCTTTTCCGTGTGTTCCGTGTGTTCCGTGGTTTGAATGCACACACACCAAACACCCCCTCACACAAAAACACAACATGTATGAGTATGAAGCAACTCCATAAATAAAACCTGAAGTTTTATTTTCATCATTCTTTAACAATTATTATAATTAATAATAATTATAATTAATCAGTAATAATTATAAATACTTGCTGGTGTTAATAAATAGAGGTTAATAAATATAAATTAGGTTGGGGAAATTTATGAGAAAAGTCTTTTTGCTTCCGGTTTTATTGCTTTTATTGCTTTCATTGCTTTTACCTCTGAATGTGGGAACGGGCCTGGCCGCCGGAAAAACAGGCACCTATATCGCTTCTGACAGTGCGGATGTCGAAATCAATCTTATTAACCAGAACCCTGACCCGGCCAGGCCGGGGGAGACTATGGAGCTCACGCTCAGCGTGCAGAATACCGGAAACGAGGACCTGAAAAATATTGTTGTTGAGATTGTGCCTGAGGGGACGGGGGCAAGCCTTTATCCTTTTAGAGAGGTTGCCGGAGAAGACCTTTCAAAAAATATAGCTTACCTGAACTCCCGACAGGACGAGGACGACTCAGCCATTCTTAAGTTCAAACTCAAAACTGACCCTGACGCCCCCGAAGGGACCTACAAAGTGGACATAAAGACCACGGTCGAATACGTGGACAGGTCCTCTACAAAAAGCCACTCCACCACGCAGACAATTGAACTCGATGTCCGGGGCATGGAATACGCCCAGATCCTGACCATAAACAGAGCAAGCATCGACATTGCAAAGGAAGAGCCCCTGGAGTTCATTATCACGAACACCGGAAATTCCCCTCTTAAAAACCTGGTCCTTTCCTGGGAAGACCCAAAAAGGGTAATCCTGCCTGTCCGTTCGGATAATACCAAGTACGTAAAGTACCTTGGTGTCGGGGACTCCGTAACCGTGACCTATTCGATCATGGCCGACGTAAACGCAGTACCGGGGCTCTACACCCTTCAGATTAACCTGAGCTTTGAAGACTATGAATCCGAAACCACTTCAATGGAGACTACCGCAGGACTTTTCGTGGGTGGGGAAACCGATTTTGATGTATCTTTTTCAGAAAGTGACGCGGGCGAAATATCTCTTTCCGTTGCGAACGTGGGCAATAACGAGGCCTACTCCGTAAAAGTGGCCCTGCCCGAACAGGAAGGGTACAGGGTAAGCGGGAGTTCCTCCGAAATCGTGGGCAACCTTGAGAAGGGAGACTACACAATCACGTCTTTTAAGGTGACGAGCACACGGACCACAGGGACCACCGGAACTGGTTCTGAAGATACAGGGTCCGTCGGAGCTGCCAGGGCCTCAGCCGAAACCGGAGCCAAAGCCGGAGGGAGCGCGGCCGGAGGCAGACAGCCCCTGATAGTGCAGATCGAATATACGGACGCAAGGGGGGAACGGATATCTGTTGAAAAATCCGTATCAGTCCAGTTTACCTCCTCCACCGGGACTGAGGGGACAACAGGCAGACCTGGAGCAAACAATGGCTACGGCAGCAGTTCTCCCTCTTACCTGACCTACGCCGGAGTCCTTGTGCTCGCGGGGGCCGGGGTCCTGCTTTACCGCAGGAAAAAACAGGGGAAGAAAATCCCTGGAATGACAACGATTTCCGGGATGACGAAAATCCCCGGAATAAAAAATAATGAAAAAAAGGATAATAAGGATAATAAGGATAAGAAAAATTAAAACGAAGTAAAGTCCGGGAATCCCTCATGAGAACCTCAAGTTGCCTGAAAATGGCCCTGAACATCCTTTTGCACAGCAAACTCCGGAGCTGGCTTACCATCATCGGAATCGTTATCGGGGTCGGTGCGGTGGTCAGTATACTCTCCCTCGGCAATGCCATGGAAGCCCAGGTCGAAAGCCGGCTTGCCGATCTGGACCTGACGCTTATAACCATAAGCCCGGGATACACAAGAGCATCTTCCGGTATGCACGGGCCGCCCGGAGGATCCGGTGGGCCTGGAGGAGGAGGCAGCTCGGGTACCGATACCGAACTGGAAGATGATGACATTGACGCCCTGCAGGGGGTAGATGGCATAATGTACATCGCGGGCCAGATCTCGGGCAGTGAAGAGGTGGATTACACCGGGGAGACTGCAACCCTTTCAATCACGGGCGTTGATCCCCAGGTCTGGCAGTACATGACCGGCCTTGAAGTGGAGTCCGGAAGGTTGCTCGAGCCTGCGGACAAGTACGTCGCGGTTATAGGAAGCAAAGTTGCAACAGAAATTTATGACCGGGAAATCGGGGTTAACCAGGTGATAACGGTTAACGGGAAATCCGTCCGGGTTGTCGGGATCCTGGAGGAAGAAGAAGGAGGAGACGACCGGAAAGTCTTCATACCCATTGACGCTGCGGTGGACCTGATTGAGGACGCAGAAGATGATGTCTTCGACTCCATCATTGTAAAAGCCGAAAGTGAAGATGTCGTGGAAGCCCTTGCCGGGGAAATCGAAGATAAACTCATGATCTCCCGCCAGATACACCGGGAAGACGACCGGGACTTTTCCGTTAGCGCCTCAATAACCATGGCCGAATCCGTTACCGCGATGGTGGCTTCCATGACCCTCTTCCTCGGAGCGATTGCGGCTGTTTCCCTGCTTGTGGGAGCCGTGGGCATCGCAAACACGATGTTTACCTCGGTCCTGGAAAAGACAAAGGAAATCGGGACCATGAAAGCCATCGGAGCGAAAAACCGGGACATCCTGATGATTTTTATATTCAATTCCGCAATGGTGGGCTTCGTGGGAGGCATCCTCGGAGTGATACTCGGGGGCCTCAGTTCGGCCCTTTTCCCCTACCTGGGCGTGGCCATTATGAGAGGGGGAGGAGGGACGGCCAGCATTTATCTTTCCCCCAACCTGATGTTTTTCGGGCTCGGGCTCGCCGTCTTTATAGGGGTGGTCTCGGGTGCTATTCCAGCTTACAGGGCTTCGAAACTGAAACCTGTGGATGCACTGAGATATGAATGAAGCTCTCTGTATCCAATTCTCTCTTTTTTTTGGACGGGGCCGGGGGGCCCCTCCCCCGGACCTCTTTTAAGGAATGGCCCTGAAAAAAGCTGAACAGGCGGGAAAACTCCAGGCCGCATCACATTACGAGCAAGGACAACGGGACGTGGAATTGGGTACAAAAACCATCAAACCCGGCAGTTTAAATATTCTATATGAGATCGGGATATGAGGGCTAATGATCTCGAATCGTGTAATTTTTGCAAAACAAAATACTTTAGATGAGATTTAATTGAGTATTAAAGATCTTTTAAAGGCTTATTAAGCTATATTAAGCTTAAAAAAGCTTTAATTTGAAATTAAAATCGATATTTACGTTTTTTCACCTAAGTATGTTTATATTTATATGTTGACTATTTGGTTTTAGCTGCCTTTGGAACAGCAGGGAAACAGCTCTCCGGAAGTAACTCGCCGGGAAGTAAATAATATTCCTCTAAAACCTGAAGGCAGTCTTACACAAAAGGGTCCAAAACAGAAAACTCCCGGACACCACACGGGAAAAATTCTGAAGGACAAAAGACCGGAACTGTAGCACATTCCCCTCGGATGTGTCTCATTTCCGGCAAAGTAAGGCAGAAGACACCAGCAAACACCAGCAAAATACATCAACAAACACCATCAGAAGACACCAAAGATACAGGAAATTACCCACACATCCCGGAATGAGGCATCTTCCACCTCGCAGGTGCCTCATTTACGGGGGAACTGGATAAGGTATCAAAGATATCAAGGATTTCAAAATTGATTGGATTCAGATTTCAGAATTACACAAAAACTATCACAATTATCATGTTTTTAACCGGGTTCCTGCGGCACACCCGCCTGGATTGAAACCTGATCACGGGCCCTGTTTGAGGTTGAATAAAATGCAGACAAATTTTGTAAACAAGTTAAAAATGATGCTGAACCCGGCAAGCGGGGCCGAAATATCCTCTGTCGGTACACCTGGTTCATTTCCAGGCTCTGATGCAGTTTACGGGCCCGCTTTTCCTTCAGGGCGCAGTGAACCCGATGGTCCGGAAGATGAGACCGAAAACGAAGCCGAAAACAGGGAACTGCCCAAAACAGGAGTTACCGGGGCCGGGAACAATGCCCTGATCAAACTGACAGACGTCTGGAAAATCTACCGGATGGGAGAGCTCGAGTTTTCGGCCCTTAAGGGAATTGACCTTGAAATCTATGAAGGAGAATTCATGGTCATCCTCGGGCCCAGTGGGAGCGGGAAAAGTACACTCATGAACCTGCTCGGTTGCCTGGACATACCTTCTAAAGGCACGGTTTTCCTGAATTCGGAAGACATTTCCGAACTGGAAGAATCCGAACTTTCCCGAATCCGAGGACAGACGATAGGCTTCATTTTCCAGAGCTTTAACCTCATTCCTACCCTGAACACCCTCGAAAACGTCCTTTTACCTCTGGAGTTTCAGGAAGAAACTCCCTCAAAAGCCCGGGAAAGAGGAGAGTACCTGCTTGATATTGTGGGACTCTCGGACAAAGCCCGGAACCTCCCCTCCCAGCTTTCCGGCGGACAGCGGCAAAGGGTGGCAATAGCCAGATCTCTGGCCGTAAATCCTCCTATCCTCCTTGCGGACGAGCCCACCGGTAACCTGGACAGCAAGACCGGGGATTATATCCTGGGATTTTTAGATGAACTGAACCGCAAGGAAGGAAAGACGATCATCATTGTAACCCATGACCTTACCCCGATCAAGTACGCGACAAGGGTCGTGTACATACGGGACGGGGAAATCGAGAAAATCGAACACAGAGAAAAAAACAGTGAGACTGGTGAGACTTTTAAGACCAGATAATTTGAATAGAATACTTTAAAAAGATATCATCAATAAAATAATTTGAATAAAATATTTTAAAAATACTTAAAAAAATGGAGGATGTTCATGAAGAAACTTTGCATATTGATGCTTCTACTGATTTTGCCTTTGAATTCATTTACCGCTCTTGCAGCCACCACCGGGCCTGATGTATCCATCAGCCTGATCAATCAGAACCCCGACCCTGCCAGACCCGGAGAGACCATGGAGCTTACGGTCAGCGTGCAGAATACCGGAAACGAGGACCTGAAAAATATTGTTGTTGAGATTGTGCCTGAAGGGACGAGCTCAAGCCTTTATCCCTTCAGTGAAGTTTCAGGAGAGAGCCTTGAAAAAGATGTATCTTACCTGAATTCCAGAAACGATGACGACGACTCGGCCATCCTGAAATTCAAACTCAAAACCGATGCTGACGTGCCTGAAGGGACCTATAAGGTGGACATAAAGACAAGCGCTGAATACGAAGACGGCTCCAGCACAAAAACCTTCAGCAGCACCGAAACCATTGAACTCGATGTCCGGGGAATGGAATACGCCCAGATCCTGACCATCAACACAGCAAACATTGATATTGCAAAGGAAGAACCTCTGGAATTCATCATCACAAACACCGGAAACTCCCCCCTGAAAAACCTGGTCCTCTCCTGGAGTGACCATGATGGAGTAATCCTTCCGGTCCGCTCGGACAATACAAAGTACATCAAGTACCTCGAAGTCGATGAATCCGTTACCGTGGCCTACTCAATCATGGCCGACGTAAACGCGGTGCCTGGGCTTTACACTCTTGACATAAACCTGACCTTTGAGGACTACGATTCCGAATCCACCTCAATGGAGACCACCGCGGGACTTTTCGTGGGTGGAGAAACCGACTTTGACGTATCTTTCTCAGAAAGTGACATGGGCGAAATCTCCCTTTCCATAGCAAACGTGGGCAACAACGAGGCCTACTCCGTGAAAGTGTCCATCCCGGAACAGGACGGGTACAGGACAACCGGGAGTTCCTCGGAAATTGTGGGAAACCTTGAGAAAGGAGACTACACAATCACATCTTTTGATGTAATGAGCACAGGAAACACCGGAGAAGATTCAGGAGCAGACTCCGACGAAGCTTCCGAAGGAACTGCCAGAGCCGCAAGCTCCGAAAGCAGCCAGGCCCTGAAGGTCCAGATTGAATACACGGATGCTAAAGGAGAAAGGCTCTCGGTTGAAAAGGAAGTGCCGGTCCAGATGACGGCCTCAACCGGAACGGATGGAAGCACAGGCAGGTCGGGAGCAAACAATTCCGGCAGCAGTGGTACTTCATACATCAGCTACGCTCTGATAGTTGTAGTCGCGGGAGCAGGCGTGTTCCTTTACCGCAGGCAGAAACAGGGAAAAAACTCCGAAAAGAAAAACTCCGGAAACAAGGGCATCTGAAGTCCCAATCGGCTGCTCTGGAGTGCAAAAAATGAAGATAAAAAGCAGTAAATGCGGAAAAAATATCTGCGGAAAAAAGAGCGGAAAAAAGGCTGAAAACTGGAGGGACGCGCAATGAGGAGCGCAACTTACCTGAAAATGGGTCTGAACATCCTCCTGCACAGCAAACTCCGGAGCTGGCTGACCATTATAGGAATTGTTATCGGGGTGGGTTCGGTGGTCAGTATCATCGCCCTCGGTAACGCCATGGAAGATGAGGTCCAGAACCAGCTTGCCGATATGGATCTGACAAGCATATCCATTTCCCCGGGAGCGTCAAAAGCCTCTTCCGGAATGGGTGGGGGAGGACCCGGAGGAGGAGGTGGTAGCAGCTCGAGCACGGATTCCAACCTGACCGATGATGATATTGATGCAATCCAGGGCATAGATGGCATAATGTACATAGACGGCCAGATCTCGGGTAGTGAGGAAGTGGACTACACTGGAGAAACAGCAACCCTCTCAATTACAGGCGTGGATCCTCAGGTCTGGCAGTACATGACCAGCCTCGAAGCCGAGTCCGGAAGGCTGCTTGAACCTTCGGATAATTATGTCGCGGTTATAGGGAGCAAGGTCGCAACAGAAATTTACGACCAGGATATCGGGGTCAACCAGGTGATAACCGTTAACGGCAAGTCCGTCAGGGTCGTTGGAATCCTTGAGGAAGAAGGCGGAGGAGACGACAAAAAAATAATCATGCCTATTGACGCCGCGGTGAACCTGATTGAAGACGCGGAAGAAGACGTCTTTGATTCAGTTGAGGTGAAGGCCGAAAGTGAGGACATTGTAGAAACCGTTGCTGATGAAATCGAAGAAAAACTCATGGTCTCCCGTCAGATACACCAGGAAGAGGACCAGGACTTTTCCGTTACCGCCTCGATAACCATGGCCGAATCGATGACCGAGATGACGGATTCCATAACCCTTTTCCTGGGGGCAATCGCGGGCGTATCCCTTCTGGTAGGAGCCGTGGGAATCGCAAATACGATGTTTACGTCGGTCCTGGAAAAGACAAAAGAAATCGGAACCATGAAAGCCATAGGTGCAAAAAACCGGGACATCCTGATGATCTTCATCTGCAACTCCGCCATGGTTGGCCTGGTGGGGGGCATCCTTGGAGTAGCGCTTGGAGCGTGCGGTTCAACTTTGCTTCCTTTGCTGGGAGTAAGCATGACAAGAGGGGAGGCAACGAGTACAGGCCTTTCGTTTGAACTGATGGCTTCCGGGCTTGCACTCGCCGTTTTGATAGGAGTGCTTTCAGGAGCTATTCCGGCTTACAGGGCCTCGAAACTGAAGCCTGTGGATGCACTCAGGTATGAGTGAGGAAAAAACGAGTGCGGGATAAAGTATGAAAAAAATGGCAATTTTTCTCCTGGCCGTCCTCGTCCTCACAGCCTCCGGGCCTGTCTGTGGCCTGGCTGAAACTGCGGATTCTCTTACAGGACAGGCCTCCTCGGAAATCGAAGGATCTCAGAACAGCCCGGAATACTGGATAAATCCGGTTCTGTTTGGCCAGTTCTCTATCGAAGGCCGGCAGCCGGAAATGCAACGGTTCAAACTGGCGAATGTTACCGCCAACGGAAGGGAAACGGGTCAATTCCAGAACAGTGGCCAGTCCCAGAGCAACCGCTTCAACATGCCGGGGCCGGGAAGAAACGGAAACGTCGTCCGGAATACCCGACCTGCTTCGGGAAGTGAAAGAAACGAGCACGTAAACCCCTTTACACAGAGCGAAAATCCTTCCGGAAGAGAAGTTATGGACAGGGAAGATTTGAGAGAGTTCCTGGAAGAACAGACCCTCTGGACGGATGGAGAATCTCTCCAACAGTATGTCACCCCTGATGCTGAAGCTGTAGAGTCCTATCTGGAAGAAAATGGGCTTGATGATAAGTACGAGATCTATGAAGCTGCCCTTTCCTGGGTCTGGGTCTCGGACGAGACCCTCCACGACACGGATGAAAAATGGCTCACTCCGACCGAATTTCTGGAAGATACTCCGGCTTATGACACAAATCCTGCCTCCGGCCGGATAGCAGGCGATTGTGAGGAACAGGCAAACGCTCTTGCGTCCCTCCTGATCGCCTCCGGGGAATACGATGAGAGCACGGTCCGGGTGGCCGTAGGAGATGTCAATTTTGGAAGCGGAACAGGTGGGCACGCCTGGGTCGAGGTTTATGAAGCCGGGGAATGGATTTCCTTAGACGCTACAGGTGGGCCTTATTACGACGACGAAAGTTCCGAACTGTTGGCAGTGGACGCTTCCGGGGAAGAATACGGTTATTACAGTTCCGGGGAGTATCCGGCTCTTGAGGTCTGGTACTATTATAACAACCTCTACTTCACAGAGGTCGGAGAAGGGACCGGGGATGTGCCTGACTTCTGGGCTGAAAGTCCGGAAAGTTACCTCTAAAGCTCTTCTGAAAACTTCCAGAAGAATTGGATGAGGCCGCAATTCTAAGAAAGCCTTCTCTATCTCTTCCCTTTTTTCGGGCCGGGACAGGATAACGGACCTTACTCCCCCTCATATTTCTTTTTTGTATGAAACTTTAGACTTTACTTTCAAAGATGCATGTTTTTCCGTTATCAAGCGGCTTTGTTTGTGTGGGCCTAAGGAATGAATAATCCTACTGATGACGTTTTTATTGGGGTGGCAGGTAATTACCCAAGTTCAAGAAAGAAAATAATGATGCTTGCTTTGTACTCATCTCTTCCAGAATAATATTACACTTATTTGATTCTTTATCCTGGATAACTGCCAGCCTAATTTCGGACAAATTTTCAATTAGTCTTCTCATAGAAAGACCATATCTCTTTGTCTCCCAGGCTAAATATCTGTAGAAAAGTAAGCCAATTATAGACAGAAATACGTGAACTTTGATATTTTCATCTTTGTGGTGGTACACCGGTCCCACAGGGACAAGCAGGTGATCATTCAATAGCTTAAAATCATCCTCTATAGCGCCTTTATTGTTGTATGTTTGCACAATTTTTTTAGTGTGCCAACGGTGCTTATCTGTAAATAGTATATTTTTTCCTAATGAATTTTCGCGCTTATTTTTATTCTCTTCGTCAATCCAGAACTTTAACTGAGGTTTTTTCTTACCTTCAGGAGCATCAGTAATTTCATATTTCACCATACTTCTGTATTTTTTGATAATAATGTCTGCAACCTCTTTTTCTACACTGCTCCTGTTTCTTGCTTTTCCTCTGTTGCTTTCCAGTCTCCTCTGTAGGTCTTCCAGATTCTCAGTTATTTTTGACATATTTGACTCACAAGTTCTTTTTTGAAGTTTGTGAGTTCCTTCATTGAAAGTAATTACTGTTGTAAATTCTGTCCCGTAAAACTGATGCTTTGTCCGATAGCCATAAATTTTGTGGCCTTCTGAGCTTTCATATAAAAATTGATATTTAGATAATGGCACTTCAAGAAGATCATCTGCCTGATTTGCTTTTACAGCCCCTACAAAATTCATCTTTGAAGTTGCTTTTTCAATGTTGTCCTTTGAATTGTTTCCCTTATCAAAAACAAGAACAAGGTCTTCCGAACAAATATTCAATTCGGTTAGACGGTTTACTATTTTGTCAACCAGACCTGAAAATTCCTCTGAATCATGCACATTTCCTGGATATGTCTCGTGAATAAAAGGTAAGTTGTAATCATTAGCAGCCAGCGCTACAGATACCTGATTTTTGTCTTTACGATGCTTTTTGTTATACCCTTTATGAAGCAATTCACTTTTTTCATCATAATTGGTAGCATAAGTGAACCAGTTTGATTCATCCACAAACAGTACTGAAGGGGTTAGTCCTTTTTCGATGAGAACTCGGCACAAATCGTCTTCAATATTTTTCATTGTGTCGGAATCAATGTAATTCATATGATTCAAAAAATTCTGACAATTTAATTTATGAGGGAATTTCCACTTAAAAGATAAGGCCGATTTTTTGAACCATTCCCCAATACCGTTTTCACTTAAAACTCCATGAGATTTCCCCACTATATCAAGTAAAAGATACTCTCCGACACTTAAACCATCGATTGATTTTTTCATAGTGTGCTTGTTCACTATGTCAACGAATCCAAGCTCTTCATTCACATGAAGAAGTGCGGCAAGTTTGCCGTACTCAAAAGATTTCAGTTTCATGTAGGGCAATGATTCACTCTGTTTTTTCATTTCAAATATTTTTTCGGCATTGCCTAAATATATCTGAAATATAGTTTTCACTTTTCCATCAATTCTGCCAGTTTTAATAATATACCAGTATTTTTTACCGTTGATTATTTT
Source organism: Methanosarcina baltica (assembly GCF_055394095.1). Taxonomy (NCBI): domain Archaea; kingdom Methanobacteriati; phylum Methanobacteriota; class Methanomicrobia; order Methanosarcinales; family Methanosarcinaceae; genus Methanosarcina; species Methanosarcina baltica. The sequence continues at coordinate 192,947 of NZ_AP042463.1, forward strand.
CTGTTTTAAAAAAACCATGATATAAATTTAGGTTCTACGTATATAAAGATATTTCTTCAAAAAACAGATACAATAGGCTTTTTAAATGTAATTTAGAACTTAGGCCTTACAAATATTTTTTTTAACGGATCTTCCTTGCCACTGATTTTTGTGGCAAATCAAGGCAAAAATAGCTCTTCTTTGAAAGCTGAGTTAGAATGAAGATAGGTTTCCTTTTTTGAATAAAAACAGGGATTACGATGGATATTGGCAAAAAAGTACAGATTATCATTATTTCTATGTTCAGCCTTCTGGTCCTGGTCCTGGCAGTCGGGTCCCATGGCATCCTACTCTCGAGTTTTTCCGAATTTGAAGAGGAAAAAACAGTACAGGATACGCAGGCAATCCGGAATGTTATTGCACAGGAAAGTTTTTTCCTTGATTCAATAGCTCAGGAATGGGCCTCTCAAGAACAGTATATTCAGGAATTATCATCTCAGGAACAATATATTCAGGATTTAGCACCTCAGGAATTAGTATCTCAGGATTTAGCACCTCAGGAATTAGAACCTCAGGAACGTTTTCCTCAAGGATTTGCGTCCGGTTCTGCTGATCAGCTTTCACCTGGCGATTTTCAGCCACGGCCCGGAATGAATAAACTGGAACAATTTGGCATAAATATGATACTCTTCGTTAATAATTCCGGGGAAACTGTCTATTCAAAAACCGTGGGCCTTAACAGTGGAGAAACGGGACCTGTTCCAGAGGAAATCCTTGAAAAAATAGCCTGGGAAAAACTCCCTGTCCTGGATCCCGAGGCCAGTATGGAAGGAGTCGTGCTCCTTGAAGAAGGCCCCATGCTTATATCGGCCCAACCTGTACTGAGCAGTTCGGACAGTTCGGACAGCCTGGACAGCTCGGAAAACATTACGGTAGAAGGAACACTAATCCTTGGAAAATACCTGGACAGCATTTTTCTCGAAACTGCTGGAAACAAAACCGATCTGCCGACATACTCGTCTCTTTCTATTTGCAGGCTTGACGGGGAGATACCTCCCGATTTTGCGGAAGGGGTATCGGAAGTTCTGAGCGGAGACGGGAACGAGAACGGGAACGAGAACGGAAATGTGAATGGAAACGAGACCGACAACGAGATTGTAGTTCTTCCTCTTGGAGAAGAGAGGATAGCAGGTTACTTCGTACTGGAAGACCCTGAAGGAAACCCTGCGGTGGTGCTCAGGACAGATTATCCGAGGGATTTCTATGCTCTGGGAAATAAAGTCTTTGCTTTCATACTTGTCTTGCTCTTGTTAACAGTAACCGTTACGGGGATTGCGATTAGACATGGGCTCAATAAATTCATAGTTTCAAGGCTGGTCACCATTGACAATTTCTTAGAGGGTACACAGGGGGAAAGTGACTCCTCGAAGAAACTTGAAATTGAAGGGGAAGATGAGCTTTCCAGATTATCTTCAGGAGTTAACGAAATGCTGAAAAACGTCAACCTTTCAAAGCAGGAATTGAAAGAAAAGGAGCATGAGAAAAGGGTCATTCTCGACTCGCTTAAAGAAATAGTTGTATATCTGGACCCCGAGCTCCGGGTGGCCTGGGCCAACAGGGCCGCGCTTGAATACCTGAAAACGGAACTTGAAGACATTGTAGGAAAGGGACATGAAGATTTTTCCTGGCTTCAAAGCTATGAGGTATTGAAGGCCTGTCTCACGGAAGCCGGAGAGACAGGAGAAAACGGGGTTTCTGAGTGTATGGGTCTGGAGGAAAGTACCTGGGCAATTGAAGCAGCTCCTGTGCGGGACGAAGCAGGAGTACTTGCGGGAATGCTGCTTACAGGCATCGAGATCACGGAGGTAAGGAAACGGGAGAGGGAACTTATCAAGGCAAAACTGGAGGCTGAGCAGGCTTCCCGGGCCAAGAGCGAGTTTCTGGCCAATATGAGCCATGAACTCCGGACCCCTCTTAATTCGGTCATCGGTTTTTCAGAGGTCCTTTCCGAACAGATTTTCGGGGAGCTGAACGAAAAACAGCTCAGGTACATGGGAAACGTTTCCAGGAGTGGGAAACACCTCCTGGGCCTGATTAACGAAATCCTGGACATCTCAAAGGTCGAGACCGGAAAGCTGAAACTGGAGTGTGAGGATTTCCCTCTTCCGGCTGTATTTGAAGAAATAAAAGCCCAGATGGCCCCTCTGGTTTCAGAAAAAAATATTATTATTGAGTTCAGGATTTCCGGGGAAATTTCCCGGCTCCATGTCGATAGAAGGCGTTTTTTGCAGGTCCTCTATAACCTCCTGAGTAACGCCGTCAAATTCTCTCCCGAAAACGGGCTTATCGAGGTCGAGGTGGGCCGGAGGGGAAAGATGCTCAGGGTCGAGGTAAAGGACAGGGGAATCGGCATTTCGAAGGAAAATATGGAGAAGCTTTTCAAACCGTTCTGCCAGCTTGATTCTTTTTACTCCAAAAAGTACTCGGGAACGGGGCTTGGCCTGGCTCTGGTAAAAAAGATCGTACAGCTTCATGGAGGCTACGTCTGGGTAAAAAGTGAGGACGGGAAGGGAAGCACATTCGGTTTTTCCCTTCCCTTTTCTGAATTTTAAACATTTTCATTTTTTAAACTTTTTTAAGGGCCCTGCGGGCCATATGCAGGTAGACGGGACCTCAGAACAGCCCGGAATACTGGTTAGAAAAGTAATTCCCTTATGCTTTTGCAGATGGGACAGAGGGTGCAGTGCTACACCCTGTTAGTGTTAATCCATCAAGCAAAGAACAGTTTATATAACAAATTTACAATAGTTTGTGATTGTAATCAGGACTTTTTATCTTTCGTAGCAGAAGACCCCTTACTCTAAAACCGAAGGTTTCAGGCGGGGTAATTGACAGCATTCACGCTGGAACCAGCGTGGGTACTATAAATACATAGACAAAGTAGAAGATTGCTATAAACATCACATGCATGAAGACAAGGTCTACAAACCATGATTCGATCTTTATCCTGAATCCCTTCAAAATCCCCCTCCTTTTAATACTTTTTATATCTATCAGCAGAATACCCCTTACTCTAAAACCGAAGGTTTCAGGCAGGGGTAGTTGACCTGCCCTTCAGGTTATTGTCGGCACGATAAACACGCAGAGGAAGTACAGGAGCAACAAAAGTACAACCTGTATAAAAATCACGTCCAAATAATATGACTTGGATTTTACCTTTTGCAAATAATCCCCGTCTGTTGATTCGGATTTTATCTTTTGCAAATAATTCCCCCCATTTAAAACATTTAGTTCTTTTGAATTTCAAACATCTGAATTTCAGGTTTAGTGTTGGCAGGATAAACACGCAGAGAAAGTACAGGGATAATAAAAGAATCACCTGTCTAAAATTACATCCAAATAATAAGGTTTGGATTTTATTTTTTCAACACTTAATCCTCTTTAATGTTGAATTCTGTTTTCTCTTCAGTTTTTAATTTTATAGTTTATATCACATCAACACTTTAATTTATTTATAAAATATAGAAACCGTCTTTTTAAAATAATTTACCCCACATTATAATTTAATTTAATCTTATATCAATTTACCTATATAGTTTAGTGTCGTATTAATATAAACTTATTTTAAATGATTATATAGTTCACATGTATATGTTATTTTTTTTATATGTTATTTGCAATTTTTTTTAATAAGATATTTGCATAGTAGCAGCAAGCAAAAAACATGTGTTTACGACTTTGAAGAAGTAAATATATTCCGTCTTTAAACTGAAAAAAAGGGTAGTGTATACTGTTTTAGTGTGATGCTTATAATTCGTGATCTATCAACACTTTTAAAGATTAATGATTATAAATTTGTTTAATGTGTAGAGGGGTTTACTTCCCCAAAAGTTATAAATAATTGACTGTATCATCTAATATTAAAGAATTTTTCAAACCAGATGCATTTTCTGAAATTGCAAAATGCAGTAATTAAAGTAGTTACACAATTGAAATATAAAACCAGGTGTATGGGGCCATATCAACAAAATGGTGCTTTATACAATCCCATACTACTGTTTTTTTGTTCAACGGCGTAATTTTGACTTGTTTCAAAAACAGACTGGAGATATTCAAACGTGGAACGGAATGCCTGAAAGTTGACGGCATTCCTCCCATGACTAAAGTCACAGGCATTCTGCCTGAAAGATTGGGAAACCTGATCGAGTGGGGTCGATATATATGGGTAAAGATATGGGTACTGAGACTGAAAAGGTGTATGGGGGGGGAGCAATTTTTTTGCTGGCTGTCGGAATACTGCTAAGCACTCTCCTGTTTTATTTTATGTTTAAATATGCCGACGAAGGGAATTTATTGATGGTTATTTTACTTCCACTCCTGGCTTCAATCATTGCAATCATAATCGGCAAATCTCTTGTTGCCGGAAGCAGCGACCCGTCTAATGAATAAATGGCTAACCGAAAGATATTTTCAAAACGTTTCTTCTTTTTTTAATTCTTTAAATCCAGACTTTTTTTGAATTAATAGTGTTACAGCACTCTGTTTCTGGAGTAACGCTTATATAGATTCATGGAATGTACATCTAAAAATCCTGTATTTTTAAAGTCGAACTCATAACTATTTTTCAGGAATTGTGAATTCAGATATTTTTGGAAAGGACAGGACGAACAGGCTTCGAAAAACAGGGAAAGGAAGACACAACATCCGGAAAAGACCTTATCCTGTTCAAGCTATGGATCCTATAGAATACGAAGGAAGTTTGTATTATGTAGTGGGAACTACAAGCTACGAAAAATATGTGAGTCTTTGATATCCTGAAAAAAATCAGGCAAATCGGCAAACAGTAAGAAAGTCAAAACTGTAAAGTACGGCAAAGGGTTCTGTTGGGTCAACTCCAAAGTGCCCTGTTAAACAAAACAAAGAAAACCGGGAACCCCCCGCAGTGTTGACGCATTCCTTCTTCCACTAAAGTTAGGGGGACCCTGCTGAGGTTATCATGGAAATTCCCATTGCAGAAGAACTTGCCAAAAAACAGAAATCAATAAGTGTAGCGGAATTCTTTGAAAAGAACAGGCATATCCTGGGCTTTGATTCGGCCCCTCGCAGCCTTATAACTACAGTCAAGGAGGCCGTGGACAACGCCCTTGACGCCTGTGAGGAAGCCGGCATCCTGCCCGACCTCCTGGTCCAGATCGAAAGGACGGGCCCGGAATACCTCACGATTATAGTGGAGGACAACGGCCCCGGAGTCGTGAAAGAGCAGATCCCGAAGGTTTTTGCAAAACTTCTCTACGGCTCTCGTTTCCACGCCCTGAAACAGAGCCGGGGGCAGCAGGGGATTGGGATTTCGGCGGCCGTCCTCTACGCCCAGATGACCGCAGGCAGGCACACGAAGATCCTTTCCAGAACCGGCCCTGAGAACCCGGCCCACTACTATGAACTCATGATCAACACCGGGACCAACGAACCCGATATCCTCAAAGACGAAATAGCGGAATGGTTCAGGCCTCACGGGACCCAGATAGAACTTGAGATGAAAGCCTCTTACGTTAAGGGCAGACGCCAGTCCGTTTACGAGTACCTGAAGGCAACAGCCATCGTAAACCCCCACGCGAGGATCACCCTGATCGAACCTGACGGAAACGAGGAAATCTTTGAACGGGCGACGGATAAAATGCCCAAGCCTGCCGAGGAAATCCTGCCCCATCCTGAGGGGATCGAACTGGGCACCCTTCTGAAAATGCTGCACAATACCGAACGGCAGAGACTTGCCCCTTTTTTACGCTACTCCTTTTGCAAAATCGGGCTCTACACGGCCGATGAGCTCTGCAAGGCCGCAGGTCTTGACCCCGAAACCGACCCTCATGCCCTCTCCCGGCACGATGCCAGAAAACTCATCGAGGCCTTCCACAAGGTAAAGATCATGGCTCCTCCGACCGATTGCCTTTCCCCCATAGGAGAAGAGCTGATTCTTCGGGGACTTGAAAAGGAGGTCAGCGTTGATTTTATCGCAACGACCACCCGGAAACCGGCTGTTTATTCGGGAAGCCCTTTTGTCGTGGAGGTGGGGCTCGCCTATGGCGGAAAGCTTGCCAGGGATGATAAAATCAGCATCATGCGTTTTGCCAACCGGGTCCCTCTCCTCTACCAGCAGGGGGCCTGCGTGACAACGCATGCGGTTGAAAACATCAAATGGAAACAGTATGACCTGAACCAGCCGGGAGGGGGGCTTCCGACCGGGCCCGGAATTCTCCTGATACATGTGGCATCCACCAATGTGCCCTTTACCTCGGAGTCAAAGGACGCAATTGCGGATATCCCGATAATAAAGGACGAGGTTGAACTTGCCGTAAAAGAGGTCGCAAGGAAACTCAAGCATTACCTGAGCAAGCAGAAAAACCTCAAGAAGAGAAAGGAAAAGGAGATTATCATAAACAAAGTACTCCCGAAGATGGCCTTAAAGGTGGCCAGAATCCTTGAACGGGAAGTTCCGGACATAAACCCGGTTGTCGCAAAAATCATGGGCAACGTGCTGGTGAGCCGGAATGTGAAACTTATGGAAGACGGGAGCGGCGAGGTCGCGGTGAAGGTGAAGAATTTCGGAACTTCGGCTCAAACTTTCAAGGTCCACGACATGCACCCTTACAGGATACTGGATGCAAAGCCGGAGCCGAAGGTTGTCAGTATGGGAAAAGACTACGATTATATCTGGGAGCTTACAGCTGCCGTGGGTTCTTCAAAAGTACTTTCCTACCGGCTGGAAGCCATTTCCGCGGAGGAAATCGCAACGTTTCCGGAACTGATTGTGGAAGGCCTTGAGGAAGAAATGGTAACCGGAGCAAAGGCAATAAAGAGGGTCTTTTAATGACGGGAGATAAAAATACGGGGACAGGAGACAGAATTACGAGAATGGGAGACAGAAATACGAGAGATGAAAAAAAGGAAGCGGGAGACAGGCTTGCGAGGGAGCGTCTGCTGGAGCTTGCGGAAAAGATTTATTCCCAGTTCGAAAACGAGACCGTGCCAAACGTCAGCCTCCCGAGCCGGACTAAGGCCAACATCGAGTACTGTGACAAAAGCGATGTCTGGGTCTACGGGAACCGGGAAAGCGAACGGAGTGCAAAGACCGTAAAGGGAGCCTTTCAGCTCCTCAAAACCACCTATGCCACGGATTTCATCATAAACGAGCACCTGGCCCAGAACCGGGGCTCGACCCTCCGAGAACTTTACTATATTTCGGAAGGCTGGGACGTTGCCAAATTCAAGGAACAGGCCGAAAGCGACCGGCTTATCGAGGACCTGGAACTCCTGACCAGCCTCCAGAGGGAGTTTTTCCACATGCGGCCCGAGGAAGACGGGGCCACCATGTTCGGGCCCATTGAGATCTGCGAGCAGACCAAGCGCGGGGAGAGGACAATCCACTGCCAGAAGGACATCGGGGAAGGGGGCTACCAGATCCCCTTCAATGTGGAAAACATCGAGTTCAAAGAGCACGATGCGAGCATGATCCTGGCCATAGAAACCGGTGGGATGTACGCAAGGTTGATAGAAAACGGCTTTGATGAGGCCCATAACGCAATCCTGGTCCACCTCAAGGGCCAGCCTGCCCGGTCAACCAGAAGGATCATGAAACGCATGAACGAGGAACTCGGAATCCCGGTCGCGGTCTTTACGGACGGAGATCCCTGGTCCTACAGGATCTTTGCATCAGTTGCCTACGGGGCCATAAAAAGCGCCCACCTCTCAGAGTACATGGCAACCCCGAAGGCAAAGTTCCTGGGGCTCCAGCCCTCGGATATCGTGGAATACGAACTTTCCACGGACAAACTGACCGAACAGGACATAAGCGCTCTCAGGAGCGAACTTTCCGATCCCCGGTTCAAGTCCGCGTACTGGAAAGAGCAGATCGAACTCCAGCTCAGTATAGGGAAAAAGGCCGAACAGCAGGCCTTTGCAGGCAAAGGCCTTGATTTTGTGACCGAGGTGTATCTGCCTGATAGGCTGAGGGATGTGGGACTGATTTAATTCCCGGATTTTGTGAATCGAGTTCAGCATTCCGGATCCCGGACTCTGGAAAATCGAGTTCAATTACCGGGTACGGAATTATGGAATGTCGAAAAACGTTGCGGACTCCAGACTGGCAGGCCCCCCTTCCTTTTTCCTCTTTACAAAAATCGGCCGGGTTTGAAGTTCTGAATTTTTGTTTTCTCAGGCTCGGAGTGGAAAGTTTGGTCGTCCGGGACTACATGGTTGATGTTTTGATGTTTCAATTTACAATATGCCTTTTGCCCGTGTTTTTATGGTAGAGACGTTTGGTGTGTGTATTCAAACCACGGAAAAGCACGGAGAACGAAAAGTACGGTTGTTCTGGCGTTTTGTCCCCAATGGGTTTTGAATCGATTATATAAAGTCCCGGAATACTCACCTGTCGTCAGGCCGGTTTCCGTGTCCTTCCGTGTTTCCCGGGGTTGAAAGTCCTCTTGATAGTGATTTTGGATGAAAAACTTCAAAATTCCAAATTTTAAAGCTGAATGAGTATATTTGACTCGTTCCTAAAAATAATATAAACCGAATACAAATGAACCACCAAAATACTCTATTTTGAAGTATTTAGTAACAACTATTTTAAAATTTGCATGTTGCAAAAAATATCCACATTAAAAGTCCTGGATTTTCTCGGAATGAAACTTCTCCAATATTAATACAAAGAAGTGTATAAATTGGATGCCATCTATTGATTATTATAATATGGAGAGGAGGAGATCATGGGGTTACTGAAGCGAATGGAGACGGTTTTTAAGTCAAAGATGAACAAAATGCTCACAGGGATGGAAGACCCGCGAGAGACTCTGGATTATTCTTACGAAAAGCAACTCGAACTGCTCCAGAACGTGAAAAGAGGGGTTGTCGAGGTTACAAGTTCCAAAAGGCGCCTCCAGCTCCAGCGGGCAAAGCTTATGAAGAACATTGATAAGCTTGAAAAACAGGCAAAAGAAGCAATAGGGGCTAACCGGGAAGACCTTGCGAGGCTTGCCCTTGAGCGAAAGGCCGCCTACCAGCAGCAGGTCGAGGGAATTGACGCGGAAATCCTTGAACTTGAAAAGCAGGAAGAAAAACTCATTATTTCCGAAAAGCGCCTTTCGACCAAGGTAGAGGTATTCAGGACCCGGAAAGAGTCCATCAAGGCCCAGTACTCCGCAGCCGAGGCCCAGGTCCGGATCAATGAGTCCTTTTCCGGAATAAGTGAAGAAATGGCCGACGTGGGCCTGGCCCTTGAGAGGGCAGAGAATAAAACGGATGATATGAAAGCCCGCTCGCAGGCTCTCGACGAATTAATGGAGGCAGGCACCCTCGAGGACATCACAAGCCGGGGCCAGGACAAAGTCGAGAGGGAGTTATCCAAAATCAGCATGGAGAGCAATATCGAATCCGAACTCGCAAAACTCAGAGCTAAAGCAGGAAAGGGGGAAGGAGAATGATCATCAGGATAATGGGAGAAGGGCAGTTCCGTATACCCGGAAAGCTTTACGACGAACTGAACGGGATGGACAACCGGATCGTTAACTTTGTGGCAGAGGGTCGGGATGATGAGTTCAGGCAGGAACTTTCAAAATTGACTGCCACGATCAGGGCAAAAGGAAAACCCCTCATGCCGGAAGAACTCCTGGAGTCCGACATCATTGTCCCCCCCGAGGACCTGAGCTTTGAGGAAGCAAAGGACGTATTTACAGGGTCTGGAATTTTTGAAGATTGATGTAATAGACTGTACGTGTACTCTGTTATGGATTTTACATAATATTCTTTTTTAATTTATTTTTTAAAAGCCCTGCCTCCTCCGTTGGCCTTTGAGAGCCCGTTTTTTCTGAGAGCTTAAACTCAAAAACCCCACATCTGATGTAATTTTTATTGATTTTTAACTCAGCTTTCAAAGAAGAGCTATTTTTGCCTTGATTTGCCACAAAAATCAGTGGCAAGGAAGATCCGTTAAAAAAAATATTTGTAAGGCCTAAGTTCTAAATTACATTTAAAAAGCCTATTGTATCTGTTTTTTGAAGAAATATCTTTATATACGTAGAACCTAAATTTATATCATGGTTTTTTTAAAACAGAAAATAATCAACGGTAAAAAATACTGGTATATTATTAAAACTGGCAGAATTGATGGAAAAGTGAAAACTATATTTCAGATATATTTAGGCAATGCCGAAAAAATATTTGAAATGAAAAAACAGAGTGAATCATTGCCCTACATGAAACTGAAATCTTTTGAGTACGGCAAACTTGCCGCACTTCTTCATGTGAATGAAGAGCTTGGATTCGTTGACATAGTGAACAAGCACACTATGAAAAAATCAATCGATGGTTTAAGTGTCGGAGAGTATCTTTTACTTGATATAGTGGGGAAATCTCATGGAGTTTTAAGTGAAAACGGTATTGGGGAATGGTTCAAAAAATCGGCCTTATCTTTTAAGTGGAAATTCCCTCATAAATTAAATTGTCAGAATTTTTTGAATCATATGAATTACATTGATTCCGACACAATGAAAAATATTGAAGACGATTTGTGCCGAGTTCTCATCGAAAAAGGACTAACCCCTTCAGTACTGTTTGTGGATGAATCAAACTGGTTCACTTATGCTACCAATTATGATGAAAAAAGTGAATTGCTTCATAAAGGGTATAACAAAAAGCATCGTAAAGACAAAAATCAGGTATCTGTAGCGCTGGCTGCTAATGATTACAACTTACCTTTTATTCACGAGACATATCCAGGAAATGTGCATGATTCAGAGGAATTTTCAGGTCTGGTTGACAAAATAGTAAACCGTCTAACCGAATTGAATATTTGTTCGGAAGACCTTGTTCTTGTTTTTGATAAGGGAAACAATTCAAAGGACAACATTGAAAAAGCAACTTCAAAGATGAATTTTGTAGGGGCTGTAAAAGCAAATCAGGCAGATGATCTTCTTGAAGTGCCATTATCTAAATATCAATTTTTATATGAAAGCTCAGAAGGCCACAAAATTTATGGCTATCGGACAAAGCATCAGTTTTACGGGACAGAATTTACAACAGTAATTACTTTCAATGAAGGAACTCACAAACTTCAAAAAAGAACTTGTGAGTCAAATATGTCAAAAATAACTGAGAATCTGGAAGACCTACAGAGGAGACTGGAAAGCAACAGAGGAAAAGCAAGAAACAGGAGCAGTGTAGAAAAAGAGGTTGCAGACATTATTATCAAAAAATACAGAAGTATGGTGAAATATGAAATTACTGATGCTCCTGAAGGTAAGAAAAAACCTCAGTTAAAGTTCTGGATTGACGAAGAGAATAAAAATAAGCGCGAAAATTCATTAGGAAAAAATATACTATTTACAGATAAGCACCGTTGGCACACTAAAAAAATTGTGCAAACATACAACAATAAAGGCGCTATAGAGGATGATTTTAAGCTATTGAATGATCACCTGCTTGTCCCTGTGGGACCGGTGTACCACCACAAAGATGAAAATATCAAAGTTCACGTATTTCTGTCTATAATTGGCTTACTTTTCTACAGATATTTAGCCTGGGAGACAAAGAGATATGGTCTTTCTATGAGAAGACTAATTGAAAATTTGTCCGAAATTAGGCTGGCAGTTATCCAGGATAAAGAATCAAATAAGTGTAATATTATTCTGGAAGAGATGAGTACAAAGCAAGCATCATTATTTTCTTTCTTGAACTTGGGTAATTACCTGCCACCCCAATAAAAACGTCATCAGTAGGATTATTCATTCCTTAGGCCCACACAAACAAAGCCGCTTGATAACGGAAAAACATGCATCTTTGAAAGTAAAGTTTAAGCCAGGTCCGGAATACTCAGAGCAAATCAAATCAAATCATAAAAGTTTAAAAAAAAGATTAAATCAGAAACAATAATTCATAATGCATATATACTGAAGAATAAAAAGTAAAAGTGTTGAGCGGATAAAGGGAGTCACCCACCAATCCCCTCTTAAATAATTATATGTCCCCCGGAACCGGTTAATACTCGTTCCAGAATAACTCCCCGGAAAACCACTCAACACCTCTTCTTTTTTTTCGTTCAAAGGTCCATTATACGATAAATTTTTTCCATGTCAAGATGTTGCTTTACAATTTCCGCCAGTTCCTCATAGGCCTCGTCCTCAGATACACTTTCTTCAGCTTCGTATTCGAGGCCCTTTTTCTCATAGAGGTATTTCATCAGAGCGTTTCTTATATTCGCGTTTTCGAAAAGCCCGTGCAGGTAGGTCCCGATAACGAGCCCTTCTTCGTCAATGGCCCCGTCGTCTCCGAAGACCGGAAGCTTCGAGTCCGTTTCTCCCATGTGGATTTCATAGCCTTTGATCTCTTCGCCGTCGATTGGGGCAAGGATCGGGCCGTGGGCGTTGACGGTCTTTGTGACCTGCACCGTTTTCTTTTCGTACTCCCCGAACCTGGTCCTGATGTCCAGGAGCCCGAGACCCTCAAACTCGGCTTCCACTCCGCCTTCTATGCCGGAATCGTAGATGGTTTTTCCGAGCATCTGGTACCCGCCACAGATCCCGAAGATAGGGATTTTGTGCTTGAAAGAGGCGATTTTTTCAGCCATGCCGCTGGCTTTCAGGTCATTCAGGTCATCGATTGTGTTTTTCGTGCCCGGAATTATGATAACGTCCGGGTTTCCAAGCTCCTCGTCAAGGTCCACGTAGCGTACATAGGCCAGGTTTTCCAGGGGCTCGAAGTCCGTAAAGTTCGAAATCCTGGGGACTTTGATAACCACAATCTCGATTTCTTTACCTTCCCGGCTTGTGGGCTTGTCCCCAAGAGAGACCGAATCTTCGGAGGGGATATTTATTTTGAAGTAAGGGACCACCCCGAGCACGGGAATTCCGGTCCTTTCCTCAAGTTCCCTGAGCCCTGGCTCCAGGATTTTCTCATCTCCCCTGAACTTGTTGATGATAAAACCTTTCACATTTTTACGGACATCTGCGGGCAGGAGCTCAACGGTCCCGTAAAGGCTTGCAAAGACCCCTCCTCTCTCAATGTCCCCGACAATGATGATGGGGGCCCCGGTAAGCCTCGCGGTCCCTATATTAACGATATCCCTCTCATAGAGGTTGATCTCGGCAGCTCCCCCGGCTCCCTCCATGACAACGACTTCATATTCTTCTTCTAATTTCTGGAAAGCTTTCAGAACAATCCCGTGCATCTCCTCAATGGAGTCGTAGTACTGCCCTGCACTTTTGTCCGCATAAGGCTCTCCAAGTACGATTACCTGGGAAACACGGTCTCCTTTGGGTTTAAGGAGAACGGGGTTCATCTCAACCGTAGGCTCAACCCCCGCGGCCTTTGCCTGGATTGCCTGAGCAATTCCGATTTCCTTCCCGTCTTTTGTAATCCAGGAATTCAGGCTCATGTTCTGAGCCTTGAAAGGAGCGACCCGGTACTTTTTAGAGAGAAGTCGGCAAAGGGCGGTTACTATTGAACTCTTTCCGGCATGTGACGATGTTCCCAGAATCAAGATACGTTTTGTGTCCATTTTATCACGATTCCTCAGGCAGGATGCCTGCGACTTTAGTCGTGGGAGGAATACCGTATACTTTCAGGCATTCCGTTCCACGTTTGGATTTCTCCACTCTGCTCTGGAAAAGAATTTCCGTAGCAGGTAACGCAATTTTTGAAACTGTCTCCCTTCACCAATGTTGGTTATGCTTGTCATGTGTAGCACACCGCCCCTACCTCTCAGGACTTTTAATACTACACGATAAAGCTACAAACTGAGGAATCATTTGTAGGTATCATGACAGATCCAACGTAGTCAATTAAGACTCAGGCTGGTCAACCAGGGCACATTACATGCCCGTCACTTTAGTGGCGGGTAGTTGACCCTTTGATGAAAGTTAACCTGAATTTGATTGTAACTTATTGATCAAAACTGAATTGAAAGTACAGCTCAAATAATCGGAATCATATATGAGTTAAATCAATAAAACTTGTTTTAATTTAATAATTACAACCTTATAGTTCAACTAAGGGATAAATACTTTATCTCAGACAGCAGGTTTCTTTGCTTTTTCCCTTCCCGAGTTTCGCTTCCCGAGTTTCGCTTCGGGATCACAGGAAATCGAAGATTTCCTGGGAGTTGCGATGCAATCGCAACAGCACGAGGTCCTTTTCGGGAGCTACGCTCCCTCAAGAGGACTAAACAACACCAGAGTAACCTTAAATATCGTCTTCCTGCATTCATTTTCCGTGTTCTTCTGTGTTTTTCCGTGGTTAAAAAGAGTCCTGACAGAAAATCCGGCAGGTCAACGAAACCACCGGAAACCCGACCAGATCATTTTTTCAGGTTCATCCTGTACTCCTTCCAGAACTTTCTCCCCTCTTCACAGCGCCGGTTCACACAGGACTCCACAGCGTCCATTTCCTGCTCCTTCACTCTGAACAGTTTCCAGCCGCAGCTCTTGCAGGTCCGGTCGAGAAGGGTCAGCCTCCCGGTCTTCGGGACGGAATGTGTGTACCCGCAACGCTTCGTGCAGCCCAGGAAACGTTTGTCTTTGAGGTTGATCAGAAACATGCTTCCTTCACAGCGTGGACAGGGGCCCACGATTTCCGGGGGGTAGCATTCCTTTTCAAGCTCGCAGGCAAAACAGGGCCCAACCCCAACCGCCCAGTGGTACTTATTTCCCACCTTCAAAACCGCGACCCCGGCTTTCTTGCAGGTCTTCGAACGCAGGACGGAAAGGGCCCCGGTTTTGGGGAGGGGATAGGAATTTGTGCAGTCCGGGTACCAGGTGCAGCCCACGAATCTGCCTTTTTCGGTCTGGAAGATCCTGAGCACATGTCCGCATTCGGGACAAGTCCCGATGTAGTTTTTCTTATCTTCCATTGCGGCCTCGTCCCGAATCGTGCCTGCAATGCTTGAGACAAGCTCTTTTTTACCCGCTTCAAGCTGGGCATACATCTCCCGGATGAGGGTCGTTCCCTCTTCAATGGCTGCCTCAAACTCCTTTTTACCGTCCTCCACCTGCTGGACCAGGGCTTCGACCTTTGCCCGGATATCGGGCCTGACCAGGATGGGAACGGACCGGGAAAGCCCGTCCATCAGGGTAAAGCCCGTATCAAGGATGGAAACGGACTTGCCCTTTGTCTCGAAATAGCCGCGTTTTTTGTTCGTCTCGATGTGAGCGGGAGCAGTTGCTTTGGTCCCTATCCCGTGTTTGTCCATGAGGGTCAAAAGCTCGGCTTCGGTAAGCTTCTTCGGGGGGCTTGTCTTTGATTTCGTGTTCTTGATTTTCTTCACGTCAATTTCCTGCCCCTCTTCCACATAGGGCAGGAGTTTTTCCTTTTTGTTTTCGAAGGGGTATACCTCAAGCCAGCCCTCTTCTTTTTGGACCGAACCCGCACTGTTGAAAGGCTCTTCCTTTATGAGGAGTAACAGGTGGGTTTTTTCAAAAATAGCATCAGGCATCAGGTTTGCCAAAAAGTGCCGGGCGATCAGGTCGTAGACCTCAGAGGCGTGCTGGATTCCTACGGCGGAGCTTATCTCGGCCCTTGACGCGGCCCGGATAGGATGAATCGGGGGGTGGTCATGCCCATCTTTGGTCCCGTTTTTCGGTTTGATCGGTTTTGCAAGGATCTTTTCGGCAAAGGGTCTGTACTCCTTTTGCCCGAAAAACCCCTTCAAAATTGTTTTGAAATCAAAATCGTCCTCGTATTTGTTCGTCTCGGTCCTGGGATAGCTCGTAAACCCCGCAAGGTAAAGCTGTTCCGCAACTTCCAGGGCCGCCTCCGGACTGACCCCCAGGAATTTAGAGGCCCGCTTCAGAAACTCGGTTGTGTTTAAGGGGTTTGAGGGGCTGGTTTTTGCGGCCTTTACCGACTTTTTGGAAACGAGGGCCTTCTTTGCCCCTTTCACCTTCTTGAAGATTTCCTCGGCTTTTTCCTTTTCCCGGATGTTTCCTGCCCGGTGCGTGCCCTCAAAATTCGCGGCTTCGGCGGTTCCGGGAGCAAAGAGGGCTGTAATCTTCCAGAAGTCCTTTTCCTGGAAGTTCCGGATAATCTTTTCCCGCTCGTAAACGAAACCGCAGGTGGGGGTCTGGCAGGGCCCGATGGAAAGCACCCCCTTCGTCTGGGCCCGTTCCTGAACGGCCAGGGTCACAAAACGGGTAAAAGAAGCCCCCATCTTCAGGTCCAGAATCTGCCGGGCTTCCGCGGCCATGGCCATATTATAGTCAGGGTCCAGCAGGTTTTCAAAGGCCTTTTTGACTTCCGAGGGAGATAGAGAGGAAAAACGGGCTCTGTAGACCGGGACATTCACAACCTCTTCGGCCAGGGTCTTTGCCTCAAAACCGATGTTTTCCCCTTCCCGGTCGTAGTCGCAGGCAAGGATAATGCGGTCCGCTCGCTTTGCAAGCGCCTTTATAGCGCTTGCGTATTCCTCTCTTGTCACCAGTTTTTCGGGGTAGACCTCAAGGAGTGCGCCGGGGTTGACTTCCCGCCATTTGTTGTACTCGGCAGGAAAATCGTAGTTCATAATGTGCCCGGAAAGCCCCATAATGACCCACTCGTCCCCTTTCCACCGAAACTCGTACGCAGGCAACCCGTGGATTGAAAGCTTTTCGACCTGTCCCTCCCCCAGGATCTTCGAGATCTGGGCTGCTGCCTTGTTTTTTTCTGCGAATGCGACAGTTGTCATAATGAATACCCCGAAATTTTCGATTGTAGATAAAGACCTGCACTGTTTATAAAAGAGTTCCCTGATTCGGCTGACTCCGGATTGGGAAAAACGTTCTAATATTCCTGCTCATTAATACACCAGCCGATTTAGAGCAGGACGTTATTTATATATTAATATATTTATAATTATGAAATGAGGGACGGAATCAACATAAAAACCTATATATCTAGATACTGTTCTACTTTGCAAGCCAGAGATAGCATAACTAATAATTAATTCTTAATCATTAAGTTCATCCCTTATCATTATCTCAATTTAATAACCTTTATCAACCTACTTTTATGGAGTTACAATGACACTGATGGAAGACGCAAAAAAGGGAATTATCACTCCTGTAATCCAGGCCGTAGCAGAAGCTGAGGGAATCGCCCCCAATACTCTCCGTTCCTGTGTGGCAAAGGGCTTGGTTGCCATCCCCAAAAATATCAGGCGAGAGACCAGGCCTGTCGGGATCGGGAAGTACATGAGTACCAAGATCAACACCAACATAGGGACCTCCAGGGATTACATTAACATCGAGGAAGAGGTTGAAAAGGCGGTTATTGCCCAGAAATACGGGGCCAGTGCGGTCATGGACCTCTCGACCGGGGGGGACCTGGACACCATCCGCAAAAAGATACTTGAAGCCATCGAAATCCCGGTCGGCACGGTTCCCATCTATCAGGCCGCAGCCTCCCAGAAGGCTGTTGTGGAAATGACCTCGGATGACATGTTCAACGCTGTTCGGAAACACGCCGAGCAGGGCGTGGACTTCGTAACCATCCACGCGGGAGTGAACTGGAACAGTATCGAACGCCTCAGGCAGAGTGACCGCATCATGCATGTGGTAAGCCGGGGCGGGTCCTTTACCCTGGCCTGGATGCTCCACAACGGAGAAGAGAATCCCTTCTATGCCGAGTTCGATTATCTCCTGGAAATCGCAAAGGAATACGATATGACCATCAGCCTCGGGGACAGTATGCGTCCGGGTTGTCTGCACGACGCCTCGGACCGCCCAAAGTTCATGGAATTCATCACCCTGGGCGAACTCGTAAAACGCTGTCGAGCAGCCAATATCCAGAGCTTCGTGGAAGGCCCCGGCCATGTCCCCTTAGACGAGATCGAACTGAGCGTCCGGGGCATGAAAGAGCTCTGCGATGGAGCCCCCCTCTACCTCCTCGGCCCGCTTGTCACGGACATCGCCCCCGGCTTTGACCACATAACAGGAGCCATAGGAGGTGCGGTTGCCGGGATGTACGGGACGGACTTCCTCTGCATGGTGACCCCCTCGGAACACCTGGCTCTTCCCACGAAGGAAGACATAAAGGAAGGACTTCTGGTTACGAAAATCGCGGCTCACACAATAGACCTGGTAAAAGAAGGCCAGCGCGAAAAGGCCCGGGGACAGGACAGGGAAATGGCCTATGCCCGCAGGGATCTGGACTGGGAAAAACAGTTCGACCTCGCCATCGACGGGGACCGGGCCCGGAAAATCCGGGACGCCCGAAAGACCGAAAGTGAGGCCTGTTCCATGTGCGGAGAACTCTGCGCCGTGAAGATCGTGAAAGAAGCTTTTGCGAAAGAGAATGAAGATTGAAGTGGGTCTTTCATTTTATTCCTTATGAGAGGCCCCTTCCCCCTCCAATCTCTTCCTTTTTTGTTCCTTGCTGTTTTTGTTCCTTGCTGTTTTTGTTCCTTGCTGTTTTTGTTCCTTGCTGTTTTTGTTCTTTGCTGTTTTTGTTCTTTGCTGTTTTTTCTTCTTTAGCTTTTTTTTTGTAGCTTTTCCGAATTATGTTTAAATTTTTTCCACAAGCATTGATATAGATCATTGGAAATTATTTATGTAGACTTGTATCCGGAAGGCTGAAATCCCTCTAATTTTTCATATAAAGTATATCTGATTTTTCTGACCTCCCTGACATCGATATTCAGGAGTTTTTGGTGGGTTTTGAAGGTGATAAAAATGAGTGTAAATAAACTATGTTGGGTCGTTCTGTTATTCTTGCTTATGACTACAGTACCTGTAATTGCAACCTCTGTGGGCCCTGAACCTTTGATTGAGGAAAACACATATGTAGAATTCCCGGATCTGGCAGGTTCATATCTGGAATTTTCACCCTTAAAAAACTCAATCGATCTTTGCTATCCCGGCGAGGAGGAAACAATATCTAAAAATGATGCAAATGAATTGTACAAAGTTAAGCAGGTGGTGCAGTCCGAAGTTGAGGAAGAAACCTCTCTTAATGAAAATTTTGAAAAGCAAACCCTCCAATCAGGACAGACCTTACAATTTGAAAATGGTTGTAAACTCACGGTTTCCGATTTCAACAAAAATGGGGATAAAGCCCTTGTTAAACTCAGCAAAGCCGGAACTTTGCTCGGGGAGCAAATACTGGTAGCCGGGGAAAAATACTCATGTGAATCTTCCTTTTATGAACAGAGTTCTTTAAGCACTAAATACACAATACGTGGTGGGGAGACATGGCAATTAAATGATAGCTATAACCTGACACTTGTAGATGTTGACTTAATGGGAGAAAAAGCCCTTATCAACCTTAGCAGAAACGGAATTCCTGTGGACGAACGAATTGTATTCATGGGAGATCACTACTATTATAACAGGTCTGAGACTGGAAATGAAAAGGTCATCATAGACCTCCTTCTTGACCAGACATTCAGGGGGTATATTGATTCAATTGCCCAGTTCAAATATATAGGGCAGTATTCTGATGAAGGCACGGTGGATACGAATCCAAACATAATTTTGAGAGAAGGGGAGGAATGGAAACTTGAAAATGCTTATTCTCTCCTTCTGGGCGACTTTGGGCTCGATTGCTCAAACTGTCTTTTAATTCTTAAAAAAGACAGTGTTCCCGTATGCAGGAGCATTGCCGAAGAGGGGGCAGATTACGAGTACCTGAGAAAAGAGATGGATGGAAATGGCGTAAGAAGCATCCTAAATATTCATTTATCCGCTGTTTTTTATTCGAGATCTATAGCATGTGTGGAATTTCCCAGGGACTATTCCATAAATTCTGATTCGGGCACTGTTGCTTTCAATCGAAGCGTGTTAATCCGTGCAGGAGAGGCATGGGCTCTCGGAAAAGGATATGCTCTGCAGGTAGATGAAATTTCCTTCAATAAACATGTCCTGTTCTCGCTTTTGAAAAACGGGGTACTGATGGACCGGGCCTTTGTCGAGGCAGGTGAACCCTACCGCTACAACAGGGTTTTACTGAGTGACGGAAGTCTCCGTAGGGTCCTGGAAGTAAATGTAAGTAAAGTCTTTTCAGGTGCAGTCAACAACTGCGTTGAGTTTTATCCTGATTATTCCCTGAATTCGGATTCCGACACCAGGGCTCTGGATGATAAAATAATACTGGAGGCATCGAAACCTTTAAAATTAAACGAGAGCTATGAGCTGGTCCTCCAGGGAGTCGGCTGCGAGGAAAAAAAGGCTTTTTTCCGTCTGAAAAAAAATGATTCCGTTCTGGACGAAAGGATTGTTACTTCCAACAGTCGTTACTATTTCAACCTTTCTTTCGAGGGTTCAAACCGGGAAATTCTCAGTTTTTATCTTGAGGATGTGTACAAGGGACCAGTAACTCAACTTGTTATCATAAAAGCCCTGGAACAGAATTCCGATTCAGGAACTTTCGATGAATCCGCTGTTTTACCTCTAGGGGAAAGTTCCGTGGAAATCAGGAGTCCTGTTTACAGAGGAGCAGACCTCCTGGAAATTCTCAATAAAAGCGGGGGCTCCCTTATAATTGATGCCGAGGATTTTTCCGGTTTTTACTATGATCTGGATGAAGAAGTCTCAGTCGAAGCGATAGAGCTTTGGAAAGCCAGGGACGAGAGAACCATCGAGGAAAATGGGCTTGTTTACACAACTGTCGTCCGGAAAGCTGACTATGCATACAAAAGGCACGGCTGGGACAGTAAACAGTATCCCGTCCTGGGCTTCCTCGGAGGAATGTATGTGCCCGTAAGCTCTTTTCCCACGTCATTTTCTGATAATCCCCTGAAACTTGCCAGGCTGGTCCTTGATACTGATAAGAGATATGTGCTCAGGACAGGGGAAATGCTTGAGCTTGGAGGGGACTATGCCCTTGAAGCCAAACAGGTAGATGTTGACGGGGAAAAAGTCTGGCTTGAGTTTACAAAGGACGGAGAATTTATTGATGACGAAATTCTTGACATTTCAAATGGGGAAGAGGGAAGGACCTGGGAAGTTGATGTTGATATTGATGGGGAAGATGACATCGTTGTTTTCAGGGTATGTGTGGACCAGCTTTTCCAGGGTGCAGTTGACAGCATTGCACAGCTCGAAGGCATCTGGCTGCTTGATTATGAAAATCCTTTATCAATAGGCTTATATGATAGCTTTGGGAGCCTTGAGGTCAAAGAAATCGGCCCCGATGACCTGAATCTCAGTAATTTTGAATGCATCTCACTTAATAAAAGTTCAATTCCTCTTGCAGGGAATCTGAATTTCAGAGTCGCTGAAGACAACGATTCCTTCCGTTTCTATCTGATAGACGAAGGACTTTCCGGCTTGAAAGAAGTTAGGGGAGAGGCATGTAACGGGACTGCGCCTTTTGAGTGGGCGGCTCAAAATTTCGGGGCTTTCCTCTATGACCTTGAAAAGGACGGGGGCTCTGAAAAACTGCAAGTTGAAGCCCTCAGTGGGAGGGAAATCCCGGCCAGCCAGTTGAAGTACTCCACGGCTGTATGCACTGTTCCCTCTGGTCGAGATACGTGGGGTTCCTATCAGGCCCTCTGGCTAATGGGGGAAAAATACTTTGCAGGCTGCCCTGCAGGAAATTCCATGTTCGGGGAAAATGCAACTGACCTGCTTTCGGAAGGGAAGCTCTTTAAGGTCCTCCAGGACGAAAAAATGAATGAAATACTGTATCCCGGTTTTTGCCTGCCCCTTGAGGATGGTTATTCCCTTGAAATCCTGGAGCTTAACACCAATGAGAATCAGCTTGACGTTCAGCTCGAAAAAGACGGGCTTGTAAAAGACAGGCAGGTCCTTGAAATAGAGGGGGATTACATCTATAAAGGTATTTATGCCATGGGTTCCGAACCGGCTCAGTTTCCCATAATAGCAGTCCATTTTGGCGAAGGATTTGAAGGATTCGAAGGATTTGATGAAGGGAAAGAAGACGGGATAGTTGTTGAAGGGGTATTCCAGCTTTCGGATAAATGCCTTGAAGTTGAAAAGGGAAACTCATTCGGAAAACTTGAAATTACTCTCTGTACCGCAACAGGGCTCGAAATGGAAAACCCCGAACCTGTACCTTTGCCGGAAGGCTCGGAAATTTTTATTACGGGTAATTTGAGGTTCAGAACTGCTGATTCCGAGACCCTCCGCTTTTACCCCTTCCTTGAGTTCTTTGCCGGAAACACTTTTGGGGGTATCATAGAGGAGGAGGTCGATTACTGGACAATTTCCCCCCGTGATCCGGTTGTAGGGGATACGGTCATACTCGAAGGTGCCACTTCTCCTGACAAAACTGTGAGAGTAAAGACTTCCCTGAATATGGAAGTGCCGGTAGATAAAGGGATCTATAATTACGAGATTGCGGACCTGGAGATTCCGGAAGGGACTGAGCTTTTCGGTGTGAGGGCAAAAAGCGTAAAGGACCTGAACCTCAGGGTAAAAAAAGAATCATGGATCACCTTTAGCTCGGAAGCTTCAACCGGGGCTGCCGACATATCCGTATTCTCAGTTCCTCCCGGAATATATGATACCATAATTTACGGGCAGGCTGAAAGTTATACGGGAACTGTCACCCTTGAGTTGAATACGGTCAAATCTTTGAAGGCCGATTCAGAAGGAAACTTCACTTTCAATTACAATACCAGCTCTCTTCCCGCTGGGGACTACCTGATAAAACTTGGAGACTCCGAAAAAACAGTCACGTTAAAGGAAAATGATGGCAACAGTGAAAGCCCGGTAAATTACTGGACAATTTCCCCTACAAATCCGGTTGTCGGAGATACGGTTGTTCTCAGAGGTTCATGTGCCCTCCCAGGTACGGTAAAAGCCTGTGTTTCACTAGCAAAGATAGTACCTGTAGAAGCCGAAAGATACGAATATGAATTCGCAGAATTAAAAATTCCAGACACTCCCAATAGCTTTAGTGTACGGGCTGAAGGTGTGAATGACCTCTATGTCAGGGTAAAAAAATTAATATGTTTTACCCTCAGTGCTGAGAGTTCAGGAGGGGTTGCAACCATTTCCCAGAGTCATGTGCCTTCCTGGACATATAGGATCAATATAGATGGATCGGCTGAGAGAGGTAAGGATAATGTAACCCTCATTTTTAACGCAGAACAGGCCCAGGAGACCAATTCGGAAGGAAACTTCAACTTCAGCTACAATACTGCCTCTCTTCCCGCAGGGGACTACCGGATAAAACTAGGAGATTCCGTAAAAACAGTCACGTTAAAGGAAAAAAGCAGTCCATCGGAGTGGAATCCCTGGAGTACCCAGGAATCCGATGCCGGAATAAAAATTACGACACCAGAACTTCAGGAAGCAACTTACTGCTGCTTAAATAATGTGCCTGCACCGAAAACAGGGGCCGAGGTCACGACAGAAAGGCTTCAGGGCCTGATTTCTGAGTGGCTCAAAGCTTAATTGGTAAAAATGGAAAAAAGAAAGTAAGTAAGAAAGAAAGAGTGTAGAAGTAAAAAAGTACGAAAAAAGAAAGAGAAAAGGCCAACCGGCCCTTTACTTTTTTTTACTTTTACTGTAATTTTTACTTTTTTATGCACTGTTCTTCTTTTGCTTTTTTGTACTCGCACATGGCCGCTACAAGAGCCCTGAAAGGAGGAGACGGCCTGCCGGGTCTTGACCTGAACTCAGGGTGGAACTGGGACGAGAAGAAGTAGCGCTTGTCCGGGATTTCGGCTATTTCCATCCGGTTTTTGTTCTTGCCGGAAAAGACTATTCCGAAGGATTCAAGCTTTTCCACGAACTCGGGGTTGACCTCGTACCTGTGCCTGTGGCGCTCCACTATATTGTTGCTACCGTAGACTTTTTCGGCAACGGAGCCTTCCTTGAGGATGGCTTCATAGTCTCCGAGACGCATGGTCCCGCCCAGGTCGTCAACTCCGGCCTGTTCGGGGAGGATGTCGATTACCGGGTAAGGGGTGTCCTCGTCAAACTCGGTGGAGTTTGCGCCTTCCAGACCGGCGACGTTTCTTGCAAACTCGATTACCGCAAGCTGCATACCCATGCAGACCCCAAGGAAGGGGATGTTCTTTTCCCGGGCGCACCTGATGGCGAGCATCTTGCCTTCGGTTCCGCGTTCTCCGAAACCCCCGGGGATCAGTATGCCATCGTATTTGCAGAGCTTATCGAGTTCTTCCGGGTCGTTTTCCAGGGCTTCGGCTTCGACCATTTTGATGTTTGCCTTACAGCCGCATTCAATAGCCCCGTGCTTGACTGCTTCAAAGATGCTCAGGTAAGAGTCTTCAAGGTGGGTATATTTCCCGACGATTGCCAGGTTGACCTCGTTCTTCATACCGTTCATCTTTTCAACCATCTGCCTCCAGCCCCCGTCCTCGACATCGGACTCGAGCTGTAGCCTCTTCATAAGTCTGGCTGTAAGGCCCTGCTTTTCAAGTTCAAGGGGGACCTCGTAGATATCATTGGCGTCATGGGCGCTGATGACCAGTTCCGGAGGCACGTCACAGAAAAGTGAGATCTTTTCCTTTGCCTCCTCATGCAGAGGAGTGTGGGACCTGGTAACGATCACGTCCGGCCTCAGGCCAAGAGTCCTCAGGTCTTTTACCGAATGCTGGGAGGGCTTTGTTTTCTGCTCGCCCTGCAGGTCTTCCACAACCAGGGTCACATGGATGAAAACGATGTTCTCAGGCAGCTCTTCCCTGTGCATCTGGCGGACAGCTTCCAGGAAGGGCATACTCTCGATGTCTCCCACAGTCCCTCCGATTTCCACCAGACAGATGTCGGCCCCGCTCCGGGCTGAGACCTTGCGGATCCTGTTCTTAATCTCGTCTGTGATGTGGGGGATGATCTGGACGGTCTTTCCCAGGTAATCGCCTTTTCTCTCCTTGTTGATTACAGCCTGGTAGACCTTGCCCGTGGTCAGGTTGTGGTCCCCGGTAAGTTCCGTGTCCAGGAAACGCTCGTAGTTCCCCAGGTCCAGGTCTGCCTCTCCCCCGTCCTTGAGCACGAAGACCTCCCCATGCTGGAAGGGGCTCATGGTGCCTGCATCAATGTTGATGTAAGGGTCGATCTTGATGGCCGTAACCTTATAGCCTCTGTTTTTAAAGTTCCTGCCAATAGAAGCGATGGTGATGCCTTTCCCAAGCCCGCTCATCACTCCCCCGGTTACTATAATATATTTCATGGGTCAGCTTCCTCAATTGTCTTTTTGTAAATAGCGATTTTCGGATGAATAGCGATTTTCAAATAAATAGGGTTTTTTAATATCTGGCGCGTAATGAGTGATAGTAAGGATATTAATATTACTGAATTTCCGGATTAATGTAACTGAATCTCCAGATTAATATCACTGAATCTCTGGAAGTTAAGTTCTCTATTTTTTTAACGTAAGAACGCAATACCAACTACATGATACTATAAAAAAATAATACCCCGGCCGGTAGAAAATAAATACAGATTGATCTATTTATGACCAGCCTCACGTACCTGCTTTACATTCGGGAACCGGCATCTTCCAGCTCCTTTGGGAGCTCAGTCCCCCTCTTCCAGAATTGCTATCAGAAGATAGGCCGTGCAGGTAACAAACAGGATTGAAAAGGCAAGGGCCAGAGGAAAGCTTACCGTATATTGAAAACGTGGCGGCAGGTAAAAGTAAAGGGCAAACAGGAAAATAAGACCAATGAAGCCTCCTGAGGTCAGAAGTATCCCTTTTTCCCCAGCTATTTCCTGAGAATTCTTCCAGGAATTCTGGATGTTTTTGGGGGTGTTAGGAGGATTTTTCCGGGAGTTCGGGATGTTTTTGGAAGTATTCTGAGAACTTTCCCGGGAGTTCTGACCTGAAATCCCAAAAGATAACTTTTTTAGAAACGAAGCTGAAAGTCCGGAAAAGCCCCCGGTTCCGGAACTGCCTGATTTGTCGTATGAGCCCTGAACCGGAGGGTCGTAAGGCCTGACAGCCTCCAGCTCTTCCGGGTCCGGAGACTGCTTTTTTTCAGAGAATAATTCCTTTTTCTTCTTTTCGGCTTTACCGAGGTAGAGGGGGAAGTCCTTTTTGCTTGACCCGTAGCCTGCGGTAATATAGACCTTTCCTTCGGTAAACACCCGGCCTCCGGGAGAAATGTGAGCGACAGCCGAGATGTATTCCTCCTGCAGGACATAGGGGTTGTCTCGCAAAAAGGTAACACTACCCTTAAGCTCCTTGCTCACGGAAAGATGAATATGGCTGGGGGAACCGTAGTTTGTGATCAGGACCTCAAAAGAGAGATCTTCTCCCGGAGCTATTGGAAGTTCAACCTGCCCCTCTTCAAATTCTATTGAATTGATTCCCTGCCGGTTGATAAACACATTTTGTAATGTCTGCTGCAAGGTTGAAACTCCTTGAACTCATTTCATGAAGTCAGGGGGGAGCAGGTTCGGAATCCCCTCGTCTATCGGGTAGCTTTCCTTGCAGGCAGAGCAATAGAGGGTCCCGGATATGACCTCTTCTTCATTTTCTTCAACCACGTTCAGCACCAGTTCCCCTTTGCAGATCGGGCAGGCCAGAATTTCCATCAGGTCTTTTTTCACTTTTGAATCACCGTCTTATAATTATTAGGTAGATGTTTGCCGGAAGCAGGGCCTCTTCCCTTTAATTGGAAAAGGACATTTCTCTTCTACCTTAATTGTCAGCATATTTTAAACCATCTATTCTTCAGATTTTCGGGCCAGTATTCATGAAAAAACATGTTATTCTGTGCAGGCCGTGTTAACAGAGAATATATATTAACAACCGTTTTTTTTTCAAAAAGTTTATCTGTAATAAAGGGCTCCATTATTATAAGTTATTATAGATACTTTAAAAATTTCGTCTTGTCGGACTTTTTTTTGTCTAACCTTAAAATTAAATCGAAAATTAAAACTCAAGGAAATATCGGAAATGAACCAGGATCCATTAGACAGAAGTATTGACAGAGCTTCCCAAACCATGCTCCGGGAAGCCAAAAGCGCAGGCATTGAAACTGCCTGGGACCGCTATGAGAAACAGCTCCCCCAGTGTAGTTTCGGACAGCTCGGGATCTGTTGTCGTAACTGTAACATGGGCCCATGCAGAATAGACCCCTTCGGAGAAGGAGCCCAAAAAGGAGTCTGCGGGGCCACGGCCGACATTATCGTTGCCCGGAACCTCCTCAGGATGATCGCTGCGGGAGCTGCCGCCCACTCCGACCATGCCAGGGACGCTGTCCTGACTTTCAAGCGCATGTGCGAAGGAAAAACCGGGAGCTACAGCATAAAAGACGAAGTTAAAATGAACGCTCTTGCCGCAGAATACGGCATCCCTACGGAAGGCCGGGAAAAAGGAGAAGTGGCCTCCGAACTTGCGGATGCCCTTATAGCTGAATTCGGAAAGCAGGACGGACCGATCTGCTTTACCCGAAGGGCCCCCGAAGCCCGGGTGAAACTCTGGCAGAAAGTCGGGATTGATCCCAGAGGCGTTGACCGGGAAATCGTGGAATGCATGCACAGGACCCACATAGGGGTTGACAACGACGCTACCCACATCCTCCTTCACGGGCTCCGTACAAGCCTTTCGGACGGCTGGGGCGGGTCCATGATCGCAACGGACGTCCAGGACGTGCTTTTCGGAACTCCTAAACCGATTACAGCCAGCGTGAACCTCGGTGTCCTTTCGGAAGATAAGGTAAACCTCGTTATCCACGGGCACGAATCAATCCTTTCGGAAATGATTGTCGAGGCTGCTGAGGACCCAGAAATTCTGAAACTCACGAAAGAAGTGGGAGCAAAGGGCATCAATATCGCAGGCATGTGCTGTACCGGAAACGAAACTCTCATGCGCCACGGAATTCCCACCGCAGGAAACTTCCTCCAGCAGGAACTTGTCGTAATCACGGGGGCAGTCGAGGCCATGGTTGTTGACGTGCAGTGCATCATGCCGGCCCTTGGCCAGCTTACGAGCTGCTTCCACACGAAATTCATATCCACCTCCCCGAAGGCAGAGTTCCCCGGAACCATCAGAATGGAGTTCCATGAAGAAGAAGCCTACGAGATCGCAAAGAAAATTGTGCGGACAGCCGTTGAAAACTATCCGAACCGGAACCCCGCAAAAGTAATCATCCCAGCCGAGAAACAGAAATGTATGGTGGGTTTCAGTGCGGAAGCCATCCTTGGAGCCCTTGGCGGGACCCCGGAACCTCTGCTTGACGCCATCAAAAGCGGAGCTGTCAAAGGTATAGGGGCTGTTGTGGGCTGTAACAACGTCAAGGTCAAGCACAACTACGGCCACGTCAGGCTTGTTGAAGAACTTATTAAAAACGATGTGCTTGTGGTCACCACAGGCTGCAACGCCATAGCCTGCGCGGAAGCCGGGCTCCTTACCCGGGAAGCTGCCGAACTTGCGGGCCCCGGACTTAAAGGAGTTTGCGAAGCCCTGGGAATTCCCCCGGTCCTGCACATGGGCTCCTGCGTGGACATCAGTCGTATCCTGGTGCTTGCGGCGGCCCTTGCAAAGGCGCTTGGTGTGGACATCAGTGATCTGCCAGCAGCGGGAGCCGCTCCGGAATGGATGAGTGAAAAAGCGGTAAGTATCGGGACTTACGTGGTCTCCTCAGGGGTTTACACCGTACTGGGCACAGTTCCTCCCGTCCTCGGAAGTGCGGCTGTGACCAGTCTGTTGACAGCAGGCCTGGAAGGGGTTGTGGGAGCTACTTTCGCAGTTGAGCCCGATCCCTTTAAAGCCGCGGAGCTCATGCTTTCGCATATCGAAGCCAAAAGGAAAGCCCTGGGGCTTGAGTGATCCGGGAGTTGAGTCTTTATGAAAGAAGTAATGATCCGGTCGGAACTTTGCATGGGCTGCCGTTCCTGTGAAATTGCCTGCGCGGTTGAGCATTCGAAAAGCAAAGAACTTTTTTCGGCAATCGGGGAAAAACCGGTTCCCAGAAAGAGGATCTACGTCGAGTACATCCCCGAATTTGGGGTTCCGGTCCCTATTACCTGCCGCCACTGCGAAGATGCGCCCTGTACGACCGTCTGCCCGACAGGCGCAATCAGCCGGGACGAACTTACCCGGAAGGTTACCCATAACCCTGATATCTGCATAGGCTGCTGGGCCTGTTCCATGGTCTGCAACTACGGGGTTATAGGAAAAGAAAAGGAAGCAAGAGTGGCTATAAAATGCGACCTCTGCCCTGACCGGGAAGTCCCTGCCTGTGTGGAGGCCTGCCCGACAAAGGCCCTGGTCTTTGCCGAGGTGGAAGAGTTCTCAGGAATCAAGCGGGCCGAAGTTGCCCTGAAAATGGCGAGAGGGATGCAGACGGGGGCCGGAAAAGCCCGCTAAATTGCGGTAATTTCGGTACTCAGGTACAGTGCATAGATTTCAAAGTCTAAGAATAAACCACGGATGGACACAGATAAACACGGATGACATGAATCCGTGTCCATTCATGTCCATTTATGATCATTGGTGTCCATCTGTGCTTCTTTGCGTTTACCTTTATGTCGATTTCAAAGTCCGGATTTATTTCAATAATTTGGAATCGCAGTACTGGAAATAGTACCCCGGAGGAAAGATATGGAAGAAAGATCCCTGCACCCGAGCATCTGCCCCTACTGCAGCGTTGGCTGTGGGTTTTACATTGAGCTTGAAAAAGGAAAACCCGTGGGTATTCGCTATATGCCCGAACATCCGGTAAACGAGGGAGCCCTTTGCTCGAAAGGAAACTCGGCCCTTGAAGTCCTGACGCACCCGGACCGGCTAACCCATCCCCTCAGGAAAAGCGAAAACGGCTGGGAAAAACTGAGCTGGGACGAGGCCCTCGACCTTCTGGCCGATAAAATCAGAGAGGTATGGAGCCAGGCCGGGCCTGAGGCCCTGGCTTTTCTCGGCTCTGCCAAATGCAGCAACGAGGAAAACTACCTCCTCCAGAAAATCGCCCGTATGCTGGGGACCAATAACGTGGACAACTGCGCAAGGTTCTGCCACGCCTCGACCATTACGGGCCTTGGAAAAACCCTGGGTGCGGGGGCCATGACAAACCCGCTTTCGGACCTGGCCCATTCGGAATGTATCTTTGTTATTGGGTCTAATTTTGCGGAAAACCATCCTCCTGTCACCCGTAGGGTCCTCCAGGCCAAAGACCGGGGGGGTTCGCTAATCGTGGCCGACCCCCGCCTGACGCCTTCGGCCTGGCTTTCGGACCTGACTCTTCGGCTCAGACCGGGGACTGACGTTACCCTCTTAAACGGGCTTATGCAGGTAATCCTGGCTGAGGGGCTTGAGGACAGAAAGTTTATCCGGGAACGGACGACCGGAATCGAGGCCCTTGAAAAATCCCTGAAAAAATACACCCCGGAAACCGTTTCCCGGATAACGGGAGTGCCGGCAGGAGACATTATAAAAGCCGCCAGGGTCTTTGCAAAGGCCAAAACGGCCACCGTCGTCTATTCCATGGGAATTACCCAGCACGTTTCAGGTACGGACAACGTGGTCGCCTGTGCCGACCTGGCTCTCCTCTGCGGGCACATGGGGAAAAAGGGCTGCGGAATCCTTCCCCTGCGGGGCCAGAACAACGTGCAGGGGGCCTGCGACATGGGGGCCCTTTCCGAATTTTTCCCCGGGTACGTGCAAACTCACGGGGCCGGAGCCACGGAATGGCTGAAAAAGGCCTGGGGGCTGGAAAAGCTGCCTGAAAAAAAAGGCCTTGCTGCAAGCGAAATGGTGGACGCGAGTTTTGCAGGCTCTCTGAAATTTGCCTATATTATAGGAAGGGACCCTGTCAACTCCACTCCTAACTCCTCAAGGTTGAAGGAGGCCTTTGGGACCCTGGACTTTCTGGTGGTGCAGGATATATTCCTGACAGATTCCGCAAAACACGCGGACCTTGTCCTCCCTGCCGCGGCCTGGGCTGAAAAGGCCGGAAGTTTCACCTCGACAGAACGGCGGGTCCAGTGGATTGACAGGGTACTTGCTCCGCCAGGGGAAGCAAAGCCTGACCTTGAGATTCTCATTGAGCTTGCAAACCGGCTCGGGCTGGACTTTGTCTATGGAGGGGCAGAGGACGTGCTTGCCGAAATAGCTTGCACGGTCCCGGCTTACGGGGGCCTGAGTAAAGAGAGGTTAAAAGAGGGACACGGGCTTACCTGGCCCTGTCCTGACGTCCTGCACCCCGGGACTCTGGTCCTCCACACGGAAACTTTCCCGACCCCGGACGGGCTTGCAGCTTTCGTTCCTGTGGAATTCAGGGAGTCTGCCGGAGGGGGCCCGCTGGGGTCTCCGAACCCGGCTCCGGATCCGGACTATCCCCTCCTCCTGAGTACAGGCAGGACAGGGCTCCACTACAATGCGGGTTCCATGAGCAGGCGGAGCAAGGCGCTGCTTGAGAGGGAGCCTGAACTCTACGTGGAACTTAACCCTGAAGATGCGGAGGAGCTTGATATCGTGGACGGGACTAATGTTGTGGTTGAGACCCCGAGGGGCCGGACGGAAGCAAAGGCCAGGCTGACCCGGAGGGTAAACCGGGGCATGATTTTCATGCCTTTCCATTTCCCGGGCACGAACCTGCTGACTGCGGATACTCTGGACAGGGAATCGAAGATTCCCGGCTTCAAGGTCTCAGCCTGCCGGATAAGGAGGGGATGAAAATGACAAAAGCCGTATATGTAGACCTTTTCCGCTGTATTGCCTGTAAGGCCTGTGAGCTGGCCTGTGAGCGGGAGTATGGAGCCGCCCGGGTCAGGGTGGAGACTGTTTTGGACAGGACAGGGGCCGGGGTAGGAGTTCCCGTTTCCTGCCGCCAGTGCGAGACTCCCTTATGTGCGCTGGTCTGTC
This sequence comes from Methanosarcina baltica, assembly GCF_055394095.1. NCBI lineage: Archaea > Methanobacteriati > Methanobacteriota > Methanomicrobia > Methanosarcinales > Methanosarcinaceae > Methanosarcina > Methanosarcina baltica. The sequence continues at coordinate 224,681 of NZ_AP042463.1, forward strand.
CTGAAAAAGCCCTGTTAAGCGTTGACGGGGAGCTGGACTTTGATTCCGGACTCTGTACCGGCTGCGGGCTGTGTACGCTGGCCTGTCCCTTCGGGGCAATCGAGCTGAAGAAAACGGGAGGAGGGCCGGAGATAACCCCCACTATAACCAATAGCTCCCCCTTCTTCTCAGGGCCTGTGGTGCGTTGTGAGCTCTGTCCCGGAAAAGAAACGCCGGTCTGTGTGGCGACCTGTCCTTCCGGGGCCCTGGTTTATACCGACTGTGAGAGCTTCGGAGAGAATATCAGGCAGGAGAAAGGGAAAAAACTGCTTGAGGCCCTCTTAAGTCCTTTCCTTACAGGGCAGGGGGCCAGAAGATGAACGAAAAAATGGTTGAAAACCCCTGGTACCTGAAAATCGATTCCGAAAAGTGTATTGGTTGTAGGGCCTGTGCTTCAAGCTGTCCGGACGGGTTTATTCGCCTTTCGGACGACGGAGGACAGAGGACCATCGTTTTTCCGGTAAGTTGTTGCATGGATTGTGAGTTCTGCGTTTCAGTCTGTCCTGAGGACGCAATCAGGCTTATCCGGGCTCAGGAAGATTCAGATAAACAGGTAGATGGGACCATATCCGGGAGTATCGAATTAAGTTTTGAACTTGCTGCCTGTGGAAAATGCGGGAGGCCTTTTGCGACTGAAAAAGAATTGGCAAGGGTCCTGAGAGCAATAGAAACTGAAATTTCCACCCAGGAATATGCCTGCTCGGAATCTGCCTGGAAAGAGCTCTGTCCTTCTTGCAGGCGGGCCCTTTTGCGGGAACGGGAAGCAAGTACGGTTTTTCGGACCCGTAAATTTTGATATTTTGAAAAACAATAAACGGGGTGAGCAGCCTGCCCCCCACTTTTTTACAGGCGAGGTGTGAACTCCCTGAAACTTCAGATTATAGCATACATTTCGACCCCCCTTCAAAATAAAACATAATTTATTTTTTTATAATGTTGTTCATGTCATCAAACATATCTTTTTTGTCAAAGTTCTTCTTTAAATAACATCTTTCTAACAATATACTATATTTTGCATTTCGCCCCCCTCCCCAAAAAAATGACTTATTCTTTTTATTTTCACAGTTAAGTCCTCATTTTGCCCTATCTTCTGAATTAATTATTCGACCTTCCATGAGATCTCGCTGAAAAATATGCCAACTTAGCGGAATTTTTTATGGATCTCACCCGGAGTTTTTGGAGAATTGTAGGATTCTGCCAAAAATCATTGATTTTTTTGAGCTTGTGTCCACTACAGATTAAATAAGTGTGTCCAGTTATTGCAAAAATTACCTTATTTTTGAAAGGGGGTCGAAATGTAAACCGTAACTAACATTGCAAATAAAAAAATCATGTTCTATTTTGAAGAGAGGGTCGAAATGTATGTTAAAACCAGGTTTTAAATAATAAGATACTTTTTTTATAATTGTTCTTATTATATATTACTTTTATATTAAATAATATAACAAAATCATACTTTTTTAGAAATATTTAATACTAATTAGAATATACGTCTGTTAATGTGTGATATAATAATTTTAAATAGGGGTTTTTTATTATGAACCATGAAAATTATATAAAAAAGATATTACCACAAAAAAACAATAAAGGACTCCCTAGACTCCTCCAAAAACCAGAACCTTCTGAAGGACTGTCACAGAAAAGTTCAAAAATACTGAGTAAGATTCATCAAAGTGACCGAACCCTTTCAGCACTCCTGATTTTCCTGCTTATTATCAATACTGCTGCTACGGCATTTGCAGCAGATAACGGAGCAGATGACCTAAAAAGCATGGGCAGCGAAAACCCTGACACCAGCCATTTTGCCTACCTTACAGACTCGGAAACCCCTTATTCTCTGGTAAATAACTCAACTCACCTGATAAATGTCAGCACATATCGCTTTCCTCTGGAAGTAAAGTCAATTGATGCGGAAATCCTTTTGATCGACATCCATGGTGACGAAAACCTGACATATCTTAAAAATGCAATTGACAGTGACAATATCACAGGCCAGCGAATCACCCTGACCAATGAATCCTCCGGGCTCTCAAATGTGCCAGAACCCGTACAGGAAAACACAAGCCTGTACTGGACCCGGACGGCTAAAAACCTCAAAAACCTTTTGGTCTATGCCGCAGTGGAACTTGACGGCAGGACAGACCTTATCCCGATGGTACGGGAACCTGAAAGGACTTCTATTTTACTGGTTGTACTCCCGAACTCAAATACTATTGAAAACGTCAGGGAGGAACTTACGGAATACGGGATAGACTGCCGGTTTGCAAACCTTACAGCAATAGGAAAGGTTGCAAGAGATCCTTCCCAAGCAAAGTTTGTGAATGCGGAAATCGAGGCCTGGGATGGAGATATTATCTTTGAATATGTGGCTGATGCCCAGTACGAATTGTACCGGGAGCAGATTGAAACTGCCGGAGACAGAGACATAAAGCTCCTGGGAGTAGGAGGTTTTTCTTCTCAAAACTGGTACTCCCAGAATATCGATGACGGGGGAAACGTAACTGCAAAACTCTTCAGCAAAAGTTCAAAAACTCCCGGGTACTGGAGAACAGTACTTCCGGAAAACCTGGTCCGGATGTTTATTTATATTGCACATGAAACCGGTTCCCGGGAAGACCTCGAGCCGTTCGTAAAATTCACAATGACAGTCCCTCCGGCCGCCATATATCACCCGGACGCCCCGGCCTACACCTACAACAACGACAGTTTCGAGCACATTTTCTTAAGCCGGGAGGAATACAACGAATGGTACAGAGCAAGCGGACACAATTCCTCCTCGAATAAGTGGATCGGGATTGCCATGTACTATCGGGACTACCAAGAAGGAAAACTTCATACAGAAGACGCCATGATTCGGCAGCTTGAAGCCGACGGTTACAACGTTGTGGCAAGTTACGTGCCTTGGGACGACCCTATCAACCGTTTCTACGATAACTCCAACGAGAGCAGACAGGTTGACTCAATTATCAGTTTCCTTTTCTTTGGGGCCACGGATAAGCAGAAGGTGCTGAACCAGAGTGACGTTCCGGTCCTCAAAGCAGTGAGCCTTTCCTACCAGACCTATGAGGTATGGGAGAAAAACCCCTATGGAATAAACGGGGCTGCAATCACCTGGAAACTTGACCAGCCCGAAATTGATGGGGTGATCTGTCCGATTCCGGTTGAAGCCCAGTTTACCGAAGAAGATTACTTCCGCTATCCCATCCCGGACAGGGTGGACCGTCTGCTCGGACAGGCAAAAGCCTATGCGGACCTGCGACACACTCCGGAAGATGACAAAAAAATAGCCATCATTTACTTTAACCACCCTCCAGGAAAACAGGATGTGGGAGCAAGCTACCTGAACCTTTTTGATTCCTTGGAGCTCATGCTGGACTCGCTCAAGGATGCAGGATACAGTGTGCAGAACATGACTTCTAAGGAACTACAGGAAGTGATCCTAAAGGAAGGCAGAAACATCGGGGGTTGGGCTCCTGGAGAACTGGACGCTCTTGTGGAAGCAGGACTTGAAGACGACTCTATAGTCCTGCTGGATGCTGACGTGTACGAAGCCTGGTTCAATGAACTTCCTGAAAGTATCCGGACCGAGGTTATGAACACCTGGGGCCCCTCTCCTGGAGACCTGATGGTTATAAACCGGGAAGGAAAAGACTGGATAGTCATCCCCATAATTAAAAACGGCAACATAATCCTGACCCCTGAACCTGCAAGGGGCTGGGAAGAAGATACCGAGAGGCTTTACCACGACCTGAACATTGCCCCTCCTCACCAGTACATGGCCTTTTATCTCTGGCTCCAGCACCCGCCGGAAGCCGGAGGGTTCGGGGCTGACGCCGTTGTGCATGTAGGCAGGCATGGGACTCAGGAATGGCTACCCGGTAAAATGGTCTGCCTGAACGCCACGAACTATCCGGACCTGCTGCTTGGAGACATCCCCAATATTTATCCATATATCGTGGATGGGGGTGGAGAAGGCATCCAGGCAAAACGCCGGGGCTACGCGACTTTGATCAGCCACCTGACCCCCCCGATTGCAAAGAGCGGGGTTTACGGGGATCTGACCGAGCTGAAAAATCACCTTATGAATTATCAGGAATACAAACAGAGCGGGTATATAGCCGGCATGAACGAGACAAAAGACGCGGTCATCGAGCATCTCAATAACAGTACCGTTGATGAGGACCTCGGGCTTACGGTAAATGATGAAAACTTCGAAGAGACCCTTGACGAGATTGTCGAATACCTGGAAGAAATAAGTGCCGAGACGATTCCTTACGGGACCCATACCTTCGGCCAGAGTCCTGAGGGGGAAAAAGCCTCGATGTTCCTTGAGACCATGCATGGAGATCTGCTCCTGAACACTTCCTGCACTCTGCTGGAGTATGATAGGGATACCGTGCTTGCAGGGGGAATTGAGTCCCTTGAAATTCATTCCGATGCCGAAAACCTAAGCCATTGGCTTGCTCTCTCCATTGAAAACTGCAGCTCCGAAAACCGGCCTTTTGCAGATGCTGTCGAAGCACACTTAAACCGCAGCATGAGTTCGGAAGAACTCGATGCCCTTAACGAAACTTTTGAGACTGCAAACCGGACTCTTTTCCTGCTAAACGCCTCCGGAGAACTTACGTCCTTAGTACACGCCCTTGACGGTGGGTATATCCTCCCGAGTGAACAGGGAGATCCTGTAAATAATCCGAACGTGCTGCCCACAGGCAGGAACTATTACGGAATTGAGTCAAAGAAAGTTCCGAACCCTGAAACCTGGGAAATTGGAAAAGAAATGGCAGACGAGATGCTGCTGCAGCACTATTCCGAGTACGGGAAATTTCCGGAAAAAGTCGCTGTGAGCCTGTGGTCAGTTGAGACGCTTCGTCATAATGGGGTAATGGAAGCAATGGTCCTGCGGCTGATGGGTGCGGAGCCTGAGTTTTACTATTCCTATGGGGCTTTTAGCAAGGTGTACAATGACAGGATAGGTGTAACCTCCCTGGAAAACCTGACCTTAACCCTTCCTAACGGCACGGTAATTTCCCGCCCCCGAGTGGATGTCGTAATCACCACTTCAGGGCTTTACAGGGATACCCTTCAATACCAGCTAAGGCTGCTTGATACTGCCACGCATACAATTTCCGGGCTTGAAGAGAACCCTGCGGATAATTACGTTCAAAAACACACCCTGGCTATCAGAGATGCTCTCCTTACCCTGACCCCTGAAGAACAACAGGAAATTCTCGATACCTACATGGCAGCAAATCCCAAATTTGAAGGAAGTTTCGACGAGCTTGCGGAAGAACTCGCCTCACTCAGGATCTTTGCCCCACCTCCTGGAGGCTACGGGGTGGGCATAGAGAAAGAAATCGGGGCTGGAGGAACCGAATGGGATTCTGAAAACGCTACCGGGGCTATAGGGGGCCTTTACATTTTCAGGATGGCAAACCTGTACACAACCGACAGTGAAGGCTCTGTGCAGTACCTTGGAAACTACGAGTCCCTTTTCAGGGAAAACCTCGACGGCACGGAAATCGTTTTTAACAGCCGCTCTTCCAGCCTCTACGGAGTGCTTGATAATGATGACTTCTTCCAGTACGTTGGGGGACTTTCGGCCGCAGTTCAGACAGTTTCAGGAGACATTCCAGATATCAAGGTAATAAACCTGCGGGGAGAGCCAAAGGTGGAAGGCCTGGATGTCTTCCTAGCCAGGGAACTGAAAAGCAGGGCTGAAAACTCCCTTTATCTGCAGGGGATGATAGACTCCGGGTACTCAGGCATGAAAGAGATCGCTGAGATTGCGGAGAACCTCTGCGGCTGGCAGGTCACTAACCAGGAGCTTGTAAGCGATTATATGTGGAACGACCTGTACGAAACCCTTGTCCTCGATAAACAGAAGGTGGGCATAAAGGATGCCTTTAACGCAAACAACCCGTACGCCTACCAGGCAACTACTGCCCGTATGCTTGAATGCATCAGAAAAGGCTATTGGGATGCCTCGGATGAGGTTGTTCAGAACCTTGTCAGGGAATACGCCGAATCCGTGGAAGAATATGGGGTAACCTGTTGCCACCACACCTGCGGAAATCCTGGGCTTGATGGATATGTGAAGGGCATGATGTCAATTCCTGGGGTTGTAAGCAAGAAAACTGAAACCAAGTATGGAGAGTTGATGAATAAGGCTACCGGAAAGAAATCTGAAACAAATCCTGATACGGACAGTCCATCGAAAAGCCAGAGCAGTCACAGCACAGGCAGCGTTCGGGTTGTGCCCGTAGAGGAGATACAAAACCCAGTAAACAGCAAGTCCAACCAGAGTACATTTGCAGAAGGGGGCTACGGCACGGATCTCGAAAAGGACCCTCAGCCAGAGATGCAGCCAGAGTCTGTTCCCGAGGCAAACTATGTGGAAGGTTATGAGCTTTCAAAGGAGGCAAGTGATAAATCCGAGGATGAAGCTGGAAGCGTTTCATTTTCTTCCTCTGACGTTACAGGACTGGCCTTCATACTATTGCTTGTAGGAGCAATTTTTGTAGGCTATAAAAAGAAAAAGATTTGAATGATTTGAAAGAAATGTAAAAATGATCTAAAAAAAGCGTGATGGAGAAGAAACTTTGCCGGTTCATGTGAATAATTCACACCCACTCCTTCACACCCACCATTAAATATAAATTTCAGAATTATAAATTATTATAAATAGTTGGTATATTATGAATCAAACTTCACTAACCGTAATAGGAATCCTAATGGCAATTTTGGTCTTTGGGATTAAAACAGGAGTCGGATGCGGCTTTTCCAATGTGAAAAAGTGGGAAATTCTTGCAATTGCAAGCAGTTATTTTATCCTTTCCGTGCTGATCGGAAGCTTTGTAGGCCGCTTCAGCATGGAGAGTTTTGAACAAATTTCCGGCATGGGGATGAGCATCCATGTGCTTTTATCTCTGTTTTTAATTGGGGCTGGAATTTATACTCAAAAGAAATGGCACAGCGGGCATGATGTTTCCAGAAAAACCTTTCTGGTGATATCCATGCCCTGTCCGGTCTGTTTGGCAGCCCTTACTTTTTGCTGCATGTTGCTTGCAACAAGCCTTGAGTGGAGTGGTCTGAAGATCGGGCTGCTGGTCGGAACCGTATTTTTCATCTCTGTTCTGGGCTCTTCCTTTGCTTTCAGGAAACTTGGCAAGACCCCCGAAACCCTAGGAAGCGCCATGCTGCTTCTTGGGATTTACTATTTGCTTGGAGCTCTACTCATCCCTGCGTATATGAAAACAAAGCAGTTGAACCTGGTACCTCTCACGGGAGGCGGAACAGAGATTATTCCTCTTTTACTCACTGCGATGATAATCCTCGGTGGGTTTTTGATAGGACAAGTGAGGTTTAAACAATGAGTCTGGCAGGCCCCCTTTTTGAGATTATGTATACCTTTTCTTCCGCTTTGCTTTATCCGGTGATAATAGCCCTCCTCCTGCTGGTGCTTCTCTCTTTAATTCATATCGGGGAATTCCTCTCCGAATACTCAAAACGGCATAGAGATAAAAACAACCTGGAAGAAAACTGTAAAAAAATTGAGCATTCTCTCAAAAATTCCGATTTTTCGGAAGCTTCCGGAGCTCTCAGGGGAATAAAGCAAAACTACCTGGTCACCTCCTTTGCCGAGGAAGCCGCAAAGCAGCTCAAGGACCGGCGTTTCCCTGCAATCAAAAAACTTGCCGAGGAATACGAGATCAGAATGGCCAAGCGCCTTGAGCAGACAAAGATCGTCTCTACCATTTCCCCCATGCTCGGGCTCATGGGAACGCTTATTCCTCTTGGGCCTGCCCTGATCGGACTTTCTCAGGGAGACATTGCAACCCTTGCAAACAACCTGATGATCGCCTTTGCCACAACGGTTGTAGGGCTCTTTGCGGGTACTATTAGTTACGTCCTGACCCAGGTCCGGAGGAGATGGTACTGGGAAGATATGTCGGATATCGATTATATCATGGACTCCCTCGATGACAAAAACCTGGCTGCAGGCGGAGCTGAATAAAATGAGTGAGGTGAGTAAAGGAAATGAAGTAAGTAAAGGAAATGAAGTAAGTGAACAAGGGGTGAAAAAAATGAAACGAACCCGACACTACCACCGAACCGGCCTTCTAGCCGACCAGGATGACCAGAGTCCCCTTACTGGGGTTGCCAACCTTTTCGATGTGGCGATGGTCTTTTCTGTGGCTTTGATGGTTGCCCTCGTCATGTCCTACAACCTTCCCGAACTCCTGAACCCGAACGAAGACATCACCATTGTGAAAAATCCGGGACAGCCGAACATGAAGATTATTATCAAGGAAGAAGGAAGGCCAATCGAGGTTCTGAATATGACTGATAACATCGGAGGGGGGACGGGAGAAGCCCTTGGGACCGCATATAAACTGGCCAACGGCCAAGTTATCTACGTGCCTGAAGAGGATAAAACTACAGAATCTAATGAAAACTCCACGTAATTTTTTTATTCTCTTATCTCCACTTTCATCCATTTTTAGCCTGTATTCCGTATTTTTAGGCGCATAAATGTCTCTTGATGCCGAATTATGCGCTTAAAATTTGGGAACTAAAAACAGGATAGAGGGGATATGCGGAAAAGGTTTTGCAACTTCCATGGATCTATCCGCTTTGGGATTATATAACATCTTTTAAAATTTCTTGTACAGTTATGTATAAAAGTTTAAGAAATATATATTATATAAACTAATAATGATATTCTAATAATGATGTTCTTTCGTTTTCCGGATTGCACGAGGTGTACTGGCAAAAAAGGGGTTCGGAATTTCAGGCCAAGTGCCGGAAACAAAAAGTCTGCACCGGAAGATTGGTGCAGGGGCGTAAGAAAAGGGGGAATCAGGTATGGATAACACAAATTATAAGAAAATAATGATTGCAACCGACGGATCGGTACTCGGTAAAAAAGCAATAGAATATGGGGTTGAAATTGCCAGACTGAGCGGCGCGAAACTCTATGCCGTTTATGTGATTTCCGCAGGAGGGTATCACATCATCCCGCCACGGGACGCAGGCTGGGAAAAGGCGATGAAGGAGCACCTCAAAACCGAGGGTGGTGAGGCAGCGAACTATGTTGAAAGGGCCGGAATGAACGCAGGAGTGGAAACGGAGTCCATAATTCTTGAAGGACACCCTGCAGAGGAAATCGTGAAGTTTGCTGAGGAAAACGATATCGATGTGGTGGTTATGGGGACGCTTGGAAAGACCGGGATACAAAAGTTTCTCCTGGGAAGCGTTGCGGAAAAGGTCGTCAGAAATTCTAAAAGGGCCGTACTTGTTGTAAAAGGGGAGAAAGAAGAAGAAGAAGAAGAAGAAGCCTGAGCTTCGGACATTTATTCCGGGAAAAGGAAAAGGAAAAAATCCGGCCTACAGAAAATAGGCCGGGATATTTCCAGCAGGAGTTCCCAGGAATTCCTTTTCAATTCTCCTTCAAATTAATTTAAATTATTCAAGACCTTTCAACAGCCACAGCTTTCAAATACCACGCCAGTAGAGTTAAGATTTGATGATTGACCTTTTCAGCAGAGTTCTGGATTTCGCCCTCCCTGTCCTATTTATGATCTTTCTGGGGCTTGTTGGTACAGGCATACTTGTGGAACTCGGGCTTATGCAGAAGTTTTCCAGGTTTGCGAGTCCGATCTTTGCCCACACGAACCTGCCGGAGACCTGCGCCTCGGCTTTTGTGGTCTCGATAGGTTCCACTGTGGCTGCAAACAGTATGCTGGTCAAATCCCAGAAGGAGGGCTGCCTGAACGATAGGGAGATCCTGCTCTGTGCCATCCTAAACAGCACCCCCGTCTATGTGAGAGAACTTCTTACATACCAGTTTCCCATAGTCTTTCCGGCTCTCGGGCCGGTTGTTGGGGGCTTTTACGCCCTGGTCTTCATAGCTACGGCCGTCTTCAAGGTCTCTGCCGTGGTGCTTGCAAGCAAAATTTTCCTGAAAGGAGAATCCTGCAAGGAGGCTCCTAAAAGTCAGCCTAAAAAAAAAGTTTCTTTCCGGAAAGCGGTTGAAAAGGCTCTCAGAAAAGAGTTCCGGATCTTTTTAAAAATTGCGGGAATCTATCTGATCGCAACTACCATTGTTTTTTTCCTCAGGGATCAGGGAGCTTTTGAAATCTTCGGCGTGCTCCCCCTGGTCAGAATCTTTAAAATTCCCCCAGAGTCCATCGTCCCCCTGACAAGTTACGTCGCAAGTCCTATCCTCGGAATTTCCCTCCTTGGCCCCATGATCCACACCGGGGAAATCTCTTACCTGCAAGCAATGATAGTTCTCATGCTCGGCAGCATGTTCATGCTCCCCATTTTTGCTCTCAGAAGCCAGCTCCCCAGAAAAGTGGCCCTTTTCGGACCCCGTATGGGCTTCCGGATTGTTGCCTGCTCTACCGGGATGAGCATCTTCATAAGGTTCATTATCCTGCTTTTGCTGATGGGCATCTCGGGGTGAAAATATGAGGTCGATATTGAAAAAAAAGGGAAGATATGAAAACTGTAAAGAGAAATTCGGACTGATTTGGTAATTATTGAATGTTGGTCAGTAACAAAAAAACTTGCATTAACCGGGGGCTGAAATTAGAATACAGAAAAAAAGTATACTGATGAATGGGTATTTGGAGGAGGTTTAAATATGTTGGATTGTGGCGTTGGAAAGTATGCTTGATCAGGATGTACCCATTCACCGGATTCTCAAATTGAAAAACATATATATATATTTTGTGGGTGCTCTGAATAAATCTCCTTTTTGTATCAGGATGCCTGAAAGCCGGGCCCAAAAATTAGAAAATTTTGTCCGCTTATGTCTATTGTAAAAATAATAATAATAATAATAATAATAATAATAATAATATGCTGTAATGCCGGTAAGAGGATACGAAAATCAAAAAACCCTTTCTTGCTAAGGTTTCTGATCTATGTTAACCATGAATACAGATGTTATTTTTAAAACGAGTTTTGAAATACGTTATCCTGAAAATAATTATTAAATTTTAATGTTAAGCTTGCGAAAACAGGCTTAAATCTTTACAGCCCCTCAATTTCAGTACCACCTCCTCTTTAAATACCTTATAGTTATCTGTTTGTATTTTATTAATAAATCATATATATAATAATTAATATAGTACTATATGGGGAAGGCATGTACCATATGCGAAAATATACACTTGTTTACATGTCCGCACCCATAAGAAAGGGTTGGCTTATGCCAGAAAACGTTTCAGAAAATAAAAAAATAGAATTGAGGGATCAATATGAGAGAGACAACTTTTAAAAAAATAATGGTGGCAACCGACGGTTCGGAACTCTGCAAGAAAGCGGTTGAAAAAGGAATCGAACTTTCCATAATGAGTGGGGCAAAAATCTATGCCGTATATGTAATCGTCCCCACGACCCGTTCCGCAAGGGACTTTGGCTGGGAAAAGGCTTCCATGGAGCACTTCCAATCCGAAGCTGAGAACGCCACGGGTTTCGTGGAAGATGCTGCTAAAGCTGCCGGGGTTGAGGTGGAAGCCGTAATCCTTAAAGGAAACCCCACGGAAAAAATAGTAGAATTTGCAGAAAAGGATGGTGTTGATATGATCGTGATGGGGTCACTCGGGAAAACCGGACTCGATAGGTTCCTGCTCGGAAGCGTTGCTGAAAACGTGGTCAGGCATTCGAAAACCCCGGTGCTTGTGGTTAGGGGAGAAATCCCCGAATAAAGCTATAGTCAGGAACGAAACATCTGAAAACATTCTGAAAATAAAAAAGAAAAGCTGGAATGAGTCAAAAAATCATCACAGTAATGGCTCTATAAAAATCATCTAAAAAATGGCAACTTTATATTGAATCGGAACCTGGATACCTGAACACAGACATCCTGCCCAGCCCAAATAAAGTTTGAATTCGCAGAATTTTTATCCCTGAGATAAAACTCAGGGGCTTTCTGCTACTTTTTTACACTGATTTATTTTTGTTAAACTTTGCTGGGCCTGAACAGAATCAAAATTCCGATTTTCAATTCAGCCTCAGCCTTCAGCCTCAGCCTATTACACTCATGTCCGAGACCCGGATTGAAGGCGTTATGAATCCTCCGACTTTCCGGACGTCCCGGCCTGCTCCTGTTATATTATTCAGAAGCTCAAAGACGTTGCCCGAGATCATGAGAGACTTGATGGGTCTGTCAAGGGCCCCGTCCTTAATGGTAAAGGCGTTTCTGGCTTCCACCGAAAAGTCCCCGGAAATCGAGTTTGCGGTATGGGCCCCTATAACGGTGTTTACGAAGAAGCCGGATACGGTTTCTTCGAGGAGGTCTGACTGCGGGAAATCAATTATAAAGTTCCGGAGCCCGACTGCCGGAGGAGCTGTATAGGACCCTCTTGAAGCGTTTCCTGTGCTTTTAACCCCGGCTTTTCCGGCGGTGTAGCTGTCGTAGAGGTAGGTCTTCAAAACCCCGTTTTCAAGTACGGTGTTTCTCTGAGAGGGAACACCCTCGTCATCCGAGGCCGAGGTCTCGATTCCGCCTTCAATCAGGCCGTCGTCGTAAATCGAAAGTTCGGGGACCGCGAGTTCTTCCCCGATTTTCCCTATCAGGCCGGACCGGCCTTTCTGGACGTTATCGGCGTCAAGGGAAGGAGCAAAGGCGGACTCTATGATGTCCGAAAAAGCAAAGGGGTGCAGGATAACGTCAGCTTTTCCGGGTTCCACACTGATACCATTTCGGGATTTAAGGGCCAGTTCCGAGGCGTTTTTCCCGATGGTCCTGAAATCGATGTCGAGCTTCCTGGAAACGTCATAATCGTAGGCTGTGGAAGTCTCCCCTTCTACCGTGATCACGTCCACGAATCCGGAAATTGTGGTTGACTCTTCCTCGACTTCTATTCCGTTCGTGTTCAGTATAAGGTGCCTGCCTTTTGCGCGGGAAAAGCCGCCTGAGGTCGGGAGGACACCGGTGTATTCTTTTGTGCCTTCGACAAGTTCGAGGGCATAGCCGATGCATTCCTCAAGTTCCATGGCCTCGATTCTTTTATCGAAAACTCCTGAGACCTCGGGGTATTTCCCGTTTGAGGGAAGGCCCACCCAGTCGGGGTCGCTTTCCCGGATTTTTGCGGAGGAGATCGCAATTTTTATAGTGTTTTCAAGGTCTTTGCCTGAGTTCGTGCTGGCAAAACCCACGGCCCCGTTTACGATGGCCCGGATGCCGATTCCTTCCGATCTGCGGTCCTTTGCGCTTTCCAGAGCGTCCTTTTTGAAATCTACACTTGTTGAATGGTTTGAAACGTAATAGACTTCGGCTTCTTCAGCCCCGGCTTTTTCGGCAAGTTCCAGGGCTTTTTTTGCAAGTTCGTACATCTTCAGGCACCTCCCACAAGGGCTTTTGAAATTGCGATGTGCGGTGATCCATCCGAGACCGGGACACCCTGCCCGCCTTTTCCGCAAGTTCCAGCAGTCATTTTCAGGTCGTTTCCTACAAGGCAGACATGGTTCAGGATCTCAAGGGTCTTTCCGGAAAGCGAAACGTCCCTGATAAGCTCAGTCAGTTCCCCGTTTTCAATGAGGTAGCCCTTTTCGGCGTTGAACTGGAATATTCCTTCCCCGGTGTTTACCTGTCCGCCTCTGGAACCTATAAGATACATTCCGTTTTTGACTTCTGCGAGCATTTCTTCAAAAACAGCGTCTCCGTTATCGATGAAGGTGTTGCTCATCCGGACAATGGGCATGGAATAACCCTGGGCTCTTGCGTTTCCAGGGGTCCCTCCGAGCTTTGCTGCGGTTTCCCGGGAATGGAGATAGGACTCAAATACCCCGTCTCTGATAATCTCGGTCCTGCTAGACTCGACCCCTTCGGCATCGAAAGGATAGTAGCCGAACTCGTGCAGGGTCGGGTCGTCAATGATTGTGACAAGGGGAGAGGCAATCTGTTCTCCTATCCTGTTTGCGAGGATTGAGTCTCCTTCAAGCACCAGGTCCCCTTCCGAGGCATGTCCGACCGCTTCGTGGGCAAAGACCCCGGCCAGTTCCTGGTCAAGCACTATAGGCATTGTACCCCCTTTTGGGCTTTTTGCCTTCAGGAGTTCGATTGCGGTATTTCCTGCGTGTTTTGCAAGTTCCAGGACATTTTCCTTTTCAAAAAGCTCGTAGCCGTAACCAAAACGGCTTTCTCGGCCTGCCTGGTATACGCCTCCTTCCGAGGCCACGGCGGAGACCGCAAACCCGCAGTTCAAAAGTTCGTACGCGCATTCCACGCCTTCGGAACTACTGTACTCGATTTTGAACTCGGACTCCGTGTACATTACTTTCGTGCTGTGTACTCCGTCTATTTTCGCGTGAACTTCAAGGTCTTTCAGGAGCAGGACTTTTTCCTCAATGGGAACGTCCCTCGGGTCAAGCTTAACCTCCGGCAGGTTTTTCATTGAGGGAGGGACCACGGCCACAAGTTCTACATTTTCTTTGGGAGTGTTCGCATTCATGGAAGAAGCAAGTTTTGAAGCGGCCTGCACCCCTTTTTCAAGGTCAATTTCCCCTTCCACGGTCGTGTAACCCCAGGAACCCCCGCAAAGGGCCCTTATGCCTGCGCCTCTACCGTAGTTTCTGGAAATCTCTTCTATCTTTCCGTTATCGAGGATTATCGAAGTGGAACTCCCCTCGATTACCCTGCTGTCATAAAAATCGATATTTTCTTTAATTCCTTTCATATATACCTCAGTGGGAAATCCTTGAAACTTAAAACCTTGAATCTTTGAAACTTAAAACCTTGAATCTTTGAAACTTAAAACCTTGAAACCTTGAAACTTAAAACCTTGAAACCTTGAAACTTAAAACCTTGAAACTTAAAACCATTATTTCACGAGAAAAAAGTGTTGATTTCCCGGAATCCCTTTTTTTAAATTATGATTTTATAAGTTTTATTTTAAGGAGGGGTCCCCAACCCCTTTTGCAGATAGGGGGCCTTCCGGCTCTTTTGCAGAAACCGATGATTCTCCAATCCTGTTGAAATTAATCTAAATACCCCCGGCATGTAATAATAAAAAAAAACCCTGAGCACTTGCTCAGGGGTAGCTGACAGTCAGTCAGCAGTCAGTCATATCAGTTCCCAAGCCCGAGGAGATTCCTGGCCTGGACGGATGCCGATGTCGAAGATACGTCCGGGATTTCGATATTCACCCTGGTTAGGCTTTTGAGCTTTTCTACGATTCCGTTTTTCCTGGGCCCGACAAGGCTGTGTTCCAGAACTTCAGCAATCGTAGAGACGGGGATGATCTGGATTTTCGTCCTGTATGCCTCTTCGATCAGGACATCAGCCTCGTTGGCTTTGGGGATGATGACCTTTTTTATGCCGGCCCGGGCCGCAGCCTCGATCTTGTAAGTAACCCCGCCAACAGGCAGCACGTCGCCTCTGACCGAGAGGGACCCGGTCATTGCCACGGTCTGGTCAATGGGGATATTCTCAATGGCCGAGATTACGCAGGTCGCAATGGAAACCGATGCACTGTCTCCTTCCACACCTTCGTAGGTCCCTACGAACTGGATATGGACATCGTGGTTTACGATGTCCGCGCCGGTCATCTTCTTGATTACGGCAGAGACGTTCAGGACCGCTTCCCTTGCGATGGACTTGAGCTTTCCGGTTGCGATTATGCGTCCTTCGGACCCTGAGATTGCGGGGGTCACTTCCGCGACAATGGGCAACACGATCCCGGAATCTCCACCCATGACAGCAAGCCCGTTGACCCGGCCTACTGCGGACCCTTCTCTGATGAAGGACTGGTAGTCCTTGCGCCTTTCCAGATAGTTGTCAGCAAGCTGCTGTTCTATGGACCTTGCTATCAGCTTTGCGTCAAGCACATGCTTGGCCGTGACCACGGTGGCTCCTTCGGCGTGGGCAATGTCTCCCGCAACCCGGACGAGTCCGCCCAGATCACGTAGTTTGAGGGTGAGGTGGCCTTTTCTGCCTGCTCTTCTCCTGGCTTCCCGGATAATTTCCTTGACAGCACCCTCCTTAAAGTGAGGGATGTGCCCGTCTCTGGCAACTTCCTGGGCCACGAAACGGATCAGTTTCTGACGGTTTTCAACGGAATCTTCCATGGAGTCCCGCATGTAAACCTCGTATCCGTACCCTTTTATTCTGGAACGGAGGGCGGGGTGCATCTTCTGGACCGCGTCGAGGTTTCCGGCCGAGATCATAATAAAGTCACAGGGAACAGGCTCGGTTTTCACGAGAGCCCCGGAACTTCTTTCAGACTGGCCTGTAATCGGATATTCTTTTTCCTGAAGAGCGGTCAGGAGGCTCTGCTGAGATTCCAGCCTGAGGGTGTTGATTTCATCAATGAAAAGCACACCTTTGTGGCCTTTGTGGATGTCTCCGGCTTCCACCCGGTCGTGGGCCGGGGTTTCGAGCCCTCCGGACTGGAAGGGGTCGTGTCTTACATCCCCGAGCAGGGCTCCGGCGTGGGCTCCGGTTGCGTCGATGTAAGGGGCTTGCTCCTTTTCAAAGTTGGAGACTGCCAGTTTGGGAATTATCATTTCCTCTTTTGGCATAAACTGACGGGTGAGCATCAGGATCATGATGGCCGCAATAATTCCCCAGAGGAGCTGGGCTACAAAGTAAGAATAGATAATGATACCCACGACAAAGAGCATCATAAGCATGTTCCGGGCCTGGGCTTTCTTCCTTGCTTCCATTTTGTGAGCCATTACGATTTCTCTGCCCTTCCCGGCCGGAACCTCTCTGATCTTGGGGTTGTTCAGATCCTCTAAATTGGGATATACCAGAATATCTTTAAGTTCCTCCTTAGGAAGAAGTTCTGCCATTGCTTTTGCCAGCAGGGACTTACCCGTTCCCGGGGTCCCAATCATCATAATATGCCGCCTCTGGCTTGCTGCCTTTCTAACGACTTCCACCGCATGCTCCTGCCCCAGCACCAGGTCGATCAGAAGCTTCGGAACCTCTATACTTGAGGTATCCTCAAATTGGAAGTCGAGGTCAACATCCTCTTCCAGAACTGCGGTATCGTCTATAGGTTTTATATTACTCTCCATGGCTAGCTCACATATTATTACGTTATTAAATTAAAATTTAAGTGAATTAGAAATAATTCAGATAATTTTGAGATTTGTTAAATCAGAGTTATTGAATCAGAGTTACTAAATTAGAGACTTATTAAATTAGAGATTGATATATACCTGACGCTTTCTGAAAAATGTGAATGCAATAATAAAACGTCTCAAAAACACGGATATACTGTAATCTTCAACGAATGTAGTATATACAGTAACCCCAAACAGGACTCCTGTCAATTATATAAATTGGTTCTATATATAATTAACCAGTCTTTGTATATATACTATATATTGTGTATTGTGATATAAGTACTATTTGATTTTTAATTTTTTAATAAGAAAGCCTGCTCGTTTCCACTAACCCGGAGACTGCTCGAAGATCACCCGGAGATTGCCCGGAGATTAGATCTTAAGTTTTACACTCTAAAAAATCCCCTCTCAATCTTATATTTTTCGCTCCCCTCCTCCCTCATTTTCCGACAAACATCGACAGTTATTTAAAAAAATAGAGAGGACTCATCATTATGTCCAGAAGCAAGGTAAAAAATTTCCTCCTGCTAAAGCAGATCCACAAAGCCGTGGCCCAGATTAAAAATGGAAAGCTTGAAAAAGCCCTGCAAACCCTTGAAAAAGCCGAAAAGGCCGCAAAAGAAGCAGAATCAACAGAAGCCCTCTACTACACCCTCTTTACAAAAGGAGGCATCTACTACTCCGTCGCCCGCTACGACGAAGCCCTCAAGGTTTACGAAAGCGCCCTGGAAGTCGGGAACGACCTTATTGCAAAAAACCCCGAAAACGTTGACTACCAGCACTACGCAGGAACAACCCTGAGCAACCTCGGAAACCTGCTCCGGAAAAAGGAAAACTTCGAAGCCGCAGCCGAAAAGTACACCCTCTCAAAGGATATTTACGCCAACCTCCTTTCCAAAGACCCCGAAAATCCCGTCTTCCGCACCTACGCCGGGGACAACCTGAACAACTACGGAGCCCTCCTGCTGGAGACAAATTCCTTCGAGGAAGCAAAAACCATCCTCAGCCAGGCCGCCGAAATCTACGAGGCCCTCCTGAAAAACAAACCTGACAACCTCAGCTACCAGTCCGAACTCGCCAGCACCCTGAGCAAACTCGGGAGCACTTTGAAAAAGATGGACAGCGAAAACCCGGATGAGGCAAAAGAGATGCTTGAAAGGGCCCTGGAAATGCAGGAAAGCCTGCTTAAAAAGCAGTCCGAAAACAAACAGGTGCAGGAAGAACTGGCTCTCACAAAGGAGCGGCTGGAATCTCGCTGATTATCACTTTTCAGTATCCCCCTACTTTTTTTTCAGATTTTTTCCAGAAACCGACACAACCTTATTAGTCGTATTTGGTTCGCTCTTCCACGCTCGTCGAAGCGAGCGGCCTTTTCTTGAAACCCACCAAGAAATGGTAAAAATAGAACTCCAGATTTTACTTTGGGAACTGCTCTATTACGCATACAGGTTGTGTTTTTGTTGGTAGAGACGTTTGGTGTGTGCACTCAAACCACGGAAGGTCACGGAAAAGCACGGAAAAAGAATGCAGGAAGACGGCAAGTAAGGTTGTTATGGCGTTTTTTCGTCCTTTTTCAAGAATCCAGGAGTGTTTTTTGTTGGTAGAGACATTTGGTGTGTGTACTCAAACCACGGAACACACGGAACACACGGAAAAAATAATGCAGGAAGACGATATTTAAGGTTGATCTGGCGTTTTTTAGACTCATTCCTAAGCAAAATGCGCTTTTTCGCAACTCCATCCCAGTAATTAAGTGAGAGCTTTCCTTCGAACTCCGGCCCCGGCAGAAATGGACCTTCGAACCCTGCCTGCGACAAGCCTGCATCCACGCCCTTTTTACGCAGCAACCAATTTAAAAACGAATTCTGCAAACCGGCCAGCCGAGGTATATCTTAATTATTATATTTACACCCGCCCCCGGAATTCCAAAAAGAAAGCTAATCAATTGCAGCTTCCGCACCTTTTACCGCAAAAACGAACCCAAAACCCCGCCCCCCGGTTTCAAAAACGCTCCCCTGAGAAAAGCAGCATGTGCAGGTAGAGCAGTATCATAAGCCCCGCAATGATGCCCCAGCGGAACTGAAATGTAAAATACGAAAACAGGACCACCGCAAGCGCGAAAAAGGTTATTACGATGTTTGCCAGGCGCCTCTTCCGTTTGAGCCCCGGATCGAGAGAAGTTCCGGCCTTTACCTCGTCTTTCTCTCTCTCCTGAAAATAAAATGATTCCTGCTTCGTAAGATAAAGCAGCCTCAGGATAAAAACCGCCGCCACAATTCCCCAGAGGAGCTGGCCCATGTAGAAGGAATAAAGGAGAACTGCGGCAATGAAGAGAGCTACAAGTATCCTGTACGCTTTTTCGTGTTTGCTTTTTGCGGGGGGTTTTATTTTTCCTTTTTCAGGAATCCCTCTTTCCTTTGCTCCTTTTTCTTCTTCTGCTTCCCTGTCCACGTTTTCTCCCCTTCGTTTGAGTATCGATTTTTCCGGCGGCCTGCTGAAGTTGCGAGAGCCAGAAAAAAGCTTGTTAAAGAACGATATGGGCCTTTGAGCATCTATAATTAATCTTTAATTAATATATATAGAAGTTGAGCTGGGAGCAAAAAAATACACAAACCTATAAAGCATTACAATCCTATTTTTTTAGTATGTCCAGACGTTTGAGAGATTCGGCTGAAAGATATTTTCAAAAAACTTTACACTTGATACAAAAGGGACAGTACAAAGAAGCCCACGAAACTCTACAAAAAGCCGAAGAAGCCGCACAGCAGGCTGAAGCAGATGATATTCTCCGCTCCATTATGAGCATAAAGGGAGGGTTGATGCTGAATCTTGGCTTCCTCGATGAAGCCGTAAGTATCTGCAGCCAAGCCTCAAACATTTTTGCAGAGCTTTTAACAAAAGACCCCGAAGACGACTTTTTCCGACAATGCCTTCAGATGAACCTTGATAACATAGGAAACGCTGGAAATCTGTTCTCAAACATGGGGCGCTTCCTCCAGGCCAAAAATGCCTATGAAACAGGGCTGGCAATCTCTCAAAAATATCTAGAATCCCATAGTGAAGAGGTATTTTATCAATCATACCTAGGATGGATACTCAGTAGTCTTGGGGAATTATTAAGAATCATGGGACGTTTCGAAGAGGCAAACGAAAAACATGAAACAGCATTCGAATTTTATGAAAAACTGCTCAAAGCAGATCCAGAAAACTTGAGATATCAGTCAGATTTTGGAATGACACTCAACAATCTTGGAACTTTACTTGCTGACATGGGAAAAATTGAAGAATCAAAGAAAAAATACGAAAAAGCGCTCAATATCTATGGAAAACTTCATGAAATGGACCCAGAATACGAAGAATACCAATTAGATCTTGGAGCTACATTCAATAACTTAGGAATTTTGTTTTATGAAATGGGGGAAGTTGAAGAGGCAAAAGAGAAGTACAAAAAAGCAATTGAAATACGTGAAAAACTGTTCAAAGCAGATCCAGAAAACTTGAGATACCAGTTAGATATTGGAACCACGTTCAACAATCTCGGAAATTTACTCAGACGTACGGGAAATATCAAAGAGGCAAAGGAAAAGTACGAAAAAGCACTTGAAATTCGTGAAAAATTGCTCAAAGCAGATCCAGAAAACTTGAGGTATTGGTCAGATTTTGGAATGACACTCAACAATCTTGGAACTTTACTTGTTGACATGGGAAGAGTCGAAGAAGGTAAGAAAAGGTATGAAAAGGCACTTGAAATTCGCGAAAAATTGCTCAAAGCAGATCCAGAAAATGTGAGATATCAATCAGATTTTGGAATGACACTCAACAATCTTGGAACTGTGTTTTTTGATGATGGACACATAGAAACGGCGAGGGAGGAATACGAACAAGCAATTGAAATACGTGAAAAACTACTCAACGTAAATCCAGAAAACTTGAGATATCAGTCAGGTCTTGGAATGACACTCAACAATCTTGGAATCTTACTTAAAAATATGGGCCGCATAGAAGAAGCAAAACAAAGCTACGAAAAATCACTCGAAATCTACACAGAACCCATGCAGTACCTGACCATAGGCAGGAAGTCAGAATCAATAATCAGGCTTATTGAAATTAACTCAGAGCAGGCGAAAAAGGAAACTAACCCCTTTAATCAGATGGGGTGCCTGAAAGAAGCATTTCAACTATGTACAGAACATCGGGAATTTTTTATTAAATATGAGCAAAGGCACGAAAGAAAGCTGGTTACGGAAGCCGGGCTGAGTGCATATATCGATTTTTTGATGAAGAATGTGAGCCTTGAAGATAATTTTGTGAAGAGGACAAAAGAATATGAAAAAGCCCTTCAGGCGGTTGAAAAGCTGGGGGAAATGGAAGATGAAGAAACGGTTTCAAAATTGTGTTCTTCTGCCGCCTGCTATCTTCGGGGGAGAAATCTTGTAAACGAGGCGCTTGCTTCCAGACAGCCTGAACTGGATCTTCTCAGGCAGGCTGTGGACCAGTTTAAAATTGCGAAGGAGACGTATGATAAAGCAAATGTGTGCTTCTGCGTATATATCGGGCTGCTAAAGATTCTGGAAGGTGTCAAGGAATTAGAAGAAGTGGATGTTCCGAAACTGAAAGAATTGGTTCAGAAGGTTGTTGAATCTCTCCCTGAGGATGTTAACCCCAGCATAAGGGTTTCTTTTGAGAATATCCCGCAGATTTTTGAAGAAAAAGACAAAATGACTCGCAAAGAGCTCCTGAAGGAACTTGATGATAGGGTCAGCGCAATCGAGTATAAGGCGCTGGAAAATTTCTTCGGACACGTACATCAAAAAATTAAGGATTATTTTGAGGAGCCTTTCAGCCCAAACGTATTTTATGAAAACTGGAAACTGAATGTCAAATTTGACGACCCTGAGAAAGTGAAAAGGAAACTTACTATCAAAGCCGGAAATAAAACTCTCCTGAATAGAACTTTGACCCCTGAAGAAGTGAAAAACAACTTGCTCGAAATCGACTATCTCAAGATTGGATACTTCCCGCAGGGTGAGGATGAAATCACATTCACAACTCCGGGCCAGAAAAAGCCGGTCATAAGGCAAATTGACTATTTTGAAAGTGTCGGAAGAGACAACAAAACCAGAATCTTCCGGTGTGACTGCTGCAATGGGGTTTGCGTTAATCGGGATTTGAAAATTGCGGCTGTCCAGTTGAAGTATCATGTTTACGATGAAAATTCGGTTGTGAAACTCACGGTTGATGATGCCTATCATCGGAAAGTTATGGCAGTTCTGGATGCTGTGAAGGATGAAGCGGATATTGTGGTTTTCCCGGAGTTTTCCATTCCTTTTGATTACCTGGAAGAAATTCAGGAATATGTGGATGAAAACGGGATTATTGTGGTTGCAGGCAGCCATTATGTGACGGACGGAAAGCTTGGAGAGTACGGGAAACTGTTCTGCCGGGAGTTTGAGGAGAGAGATTTAAGGAAGAATATCTCTCCAGTTGTTATTCCTTCTTCAAGGATTGTGCATAATGAGAAACTGCTGGGAGCCAGGGAAGAAAGGGAACTCTTTTTCAATGAAGGCATGAAAGCCGGTAAGGTGAACCACATTTTCAAGCTTCGGGACAACCTCAATGTCGGGGTTGTGATCTGCTACGAGTATCTGAATTCCGATCTGAGGCAGCGCCTGATTCCGGCCTGCGATATAATACTTGTACCGCAGACAAACCCGAAGCCGGAAAGGTTCTATGACACGGCAAAAAGCGACCTCAACAACCCTCTGTGTGCCGGAAACAGGGCGTTTGTTATGGCAAATGGGGTCTTTACCGTGGGAGAGAACAGTAAAATACTCGGGGGTTTCACGGGGATTGTTTCAACCCTTGACAAACACATGCTTACAGAACAGAATAAAGGCATAATAAGTCCGGTTGGCGAAGTAATTGAACAATTCGTCCTGATTGCTTCAATCAATAAGGACTTCAATGCTGCAATGGATACCCAGGCGGGACAGGGTCCGATTAAGACAAAGCTCATTCACATATTTGAGGAAATGGAAATTCTCAACGGTTCAGAGGATGAGATGAAAAAATTCATTCCGGGGGATAAATTCATTCAACTTCTTGGTGAAATAGACCGATTTGAGGAGAGGGATGAACTGAAAGAAGCCCTCCTGAAAAAAGAAAACAGTGATTTGATAAAGGCGTTTTCACCACTCATGCACGAACATATTCAGGATTTGAAAGAACGCGACTTTGATGAAATAAGAAAAAAGTGCTGTTCAATCCTGATCCCGGCTGAATAAATCGATTTCATCACCCAGGATAAGCGAATCAAAAACCAATTTTCATGCCCCCTTTTTTATTCATTCCAGCCGCAAACAATCCCAAGCCCCTTTTTTTTCACAATTTCCAGCGATAAAAGCGAAGAATTAGAATTCACACGATTCACGACATCCAGCTCAAATCAAAGAGAGTTGAAATGAGAGCAAAAACTGCAAATAAAAACACAAACCTATAAAAACTTACAAGTCTACTTTTTTAACCATGTCCAGACGTTTGAGAGATTCGGCCGAAAGATCTTTTAAAAAAACTTTACACTTAATGCAAAAGGGACAATCCAAAAAAGCCCATGAAACTCTACAAAAAGCCGAAGAAGCCTCACATCAGGCTGAAGCAGATGATATTCTCCTCTCCATTATGAGCATAAAGGGAGGGTTGATGCTGGATCTCGGCGCCCTCGATGAAGCCGTGAAGATCTGTGGTCAGGCCTCAAACCTTTTTGCAGATCTCTCAACAAAAGACCCCGAAAACGATTTTTTCCAACAATGCCTTCAAACGAACCTTAATAACGTAGGAACTGCCGGAAACCACTTTAAAAGTATGGGGCGTTACCCCCAGGCCAAAAATGCCTATGAAACAGGGCTGTCAATCTCTCAAAAACTGCTGGATTTACTTCCTCAAGATGATTTTTGTATCAATTATACTGCAACCATCCTCAATAATTTAGGGAACTTGCTTAGTAATCTTGGTCGCCTCGAAGATGCGAAGGGCCGATTCGAAAAGGCCCTCGAAATTTATGAAGCCCTTCTGAAAAACGACCCGGAAAATGTGGGCTACCAATCAGATGTAGCAATGACACTCAACAATTTAGGGAACTTGCTTTCTAATATTGGTCGGCTCGAAGATGCGAAGGCCCGATACGAAAAGGCCCTCGAAATTTATGAAGCCCTTCTGAAAAACGACCCGGAAAATGTGGGCTACCAATCATACGTTGGAACCACACTCAACAATTTAGGTGCCTTGTTTTCTTCTCTTGGTCGCCTCGAAGATACGAAGGACCGATTCGAAAAGGCCCTCGAAATGAGACAAACCCTTCTGAAAAACGACCCGGAAAATGTGGGCTACCAATCATACGTTGGAACCACACTCAACAATTTAGGGAACTTGCTTAGAAATATTGGTTGCCTCGAAGAGGCTAAGGGCCGATACGAAAAGGCCCTCGAAATGAGACAAGCCCTTCTGAAAAACGACCAGGAAAATGTGGGCTACCAATCAGATGTAGCAATGACACTCAACAATTTAGGGAACTTGCTTTCTGATATTGGTCGCCTCGAAGAGGCTAAGGGCCGATACGAAAAGGCCCTCGAAATTTATGAAGCCCTTCTGAAAAACGACCCGGAAAATGTGGGCTACCAATCATACGTTGGAACCACACTCAACAATTTAGGGAACTTGCTTTCTGATATTGGTCGGCTCGAAGATGCGAAGGGACGATACGAAAAGGCCCTCGAAATGAGACAAGCCCTTCTGAAAAACGACCAGGAAAATGTAGGCTACCAATCAGATGTAGCAATGACACTCAACAATTTAGGAAACTTGTTTTCTGATATTGGTCGGCTCGAAGAGGCGAAGATATGTTACAAAAAAACTCTTGGGATATTTACAGAACCGATGCAGTACCTGACTATTGGTAAAAAATCAGAGGCAATAATCAGGCTTATCGGGCTGCATATGGAACTTGCGGAAAAAGAAACTCAGCCTTTTAACCAAGGGAACTACCTGAGAGAGGCATTTCAGTTATGTAAGGAGCATCAGGAATTTTTCATAAAACACGGGCTAATGCATGAAAGAAAACTGGTTACTGGGGTAGGGTTGAATGCTTATGTTGATTTTTTGATGAAGAGTGTCAGGCTTGAAAAGAATTCGGGGAAACGTGCGGAGGAATATGAGAAGGCTCTTCGGGCGGTTGAAAAACTTGGAGTTGTGGGGGAGGATGAAACCGTTTCAAAGTTATGTGCTTCTGCTTCCTGCTACCTGAGGGGGAGAAAACTTGTAAACGAGGCGCTTGCTTCCAGACAGCCTGAACTGGAA
Source organism: Methanosarcina baltica (assembly GCF_055394095.1). NCBI lineage: Archaea > Methanobacteriati > Methanobacteriota > Methanomicrobia > Methanosarcinales > Methanosarcinaceae > Methanosarcina > Methanosarcina baltica. The sequence goes on from NZ_AP042463.1 coordinate 250,160, forward strand.
CTTCTCAGGCAGGCCGTGGACCAGTTCAAGATTGCGAAGGAGACTTACGATAAGGCAAATGTTTGTTATTGCGTTTACACAGGTTTGCTTAAAGTACTGGAGGATGTTGAGGAATTTGAGGAAATAGATGTTCCGAAAATGAAGGAACTGGTTTATAAAATCGTTGAAACCCTTCCGGAAGACGTTAACCCGGAAATCAGAGCTTCATTTGAGAGTATTCCGCTGATATTTGAAGAGAAAGGGAAACCTGGACATAAGGAACTTTTAGTGGAATTTGATGAAAAAATTAGTGAAATTGAATACAAAGCACTTGAAAAACTCTTCGGGCACGTAAATCAGAAAATTAAGGATTATTTTGAGGAGCCTTTCAGCCCAAACTTAACTTATGAAAACTGGAGACTGAAGGTCATATTTAATGACCCTGAGAAAGTGAAGGGGAAATTGACGATTAAAGCGGGAAAAGGGTTCTTTTTAAGGGGGGTTTGAGTAAGGAGGAAATTGAATCCAACCTGCTCGAAATAGATTTCCTTGAGAAAAGGTATTTCCCACAGGGTATAGACGAACTCAACTTCAGCATTCCGGGGCAGAAAAAGCCTGTGGTGAGGAAAATTGATTACTCGGAAAACATAGACGGGAATAAAAAATCTCGACTTGTACAGTTTGATTGCAGTGAGGGGTCTTTCTGCGGGAAAAAGCTTCGGATAGCTGCTGTGCAGTTGAAGTATAACGGGTACGGGGAAAATTCGGTTGTAAAAATCACGGCTGATGAGGCCTATCACAGAAAGGTTATGGCGGTGCTTGAAGCTGTAAAAAAGGAAGATGCGGACATTTTGGTCTTCCCTGAGTTTTCCATACCTTTTGACTACCTGGAAGAAATCCGGAAATACGCTGATGAAAACGGGGTTGTTGTCGTTGCTGGCAGCCATTATGTGATAGAGGAAAACCTCGGGAAGTATGGAAAATTGTTCAGCAGGGAGTTTGGTGAGAGCGACCTGCGGAAGAATATATCTCCGGTTATGATTCCTGATTCAAAGATAGTTCATAATGAAAAGATGTTCGGGGCCAGGGAAGAACGCAAACTCTTTTCCACAGAAGGCATGAAGGCCGGAAAAATGAACCACATTTTCAAATTCCATGACAAACTCAATGTCGGGGTCATGATCTGCTACGAGTTTATGAACTCCGAATTAAGACAGCGTCTTGTAAGGGCCTGTGATGTTATTATTGTACCTCAAACCAACCCGAAGCCGGAGAAGTTTTACAAGATTGCGAATTACGAAATCGACATACCTATTTCCGGAGGCAACAGGGCATTTATCATGGCAAACGGAATTTTCACAATTGAAGATGGAAAGAAAATTCTTGGTGGACATACGGGGATAGTTTTGACTCTCGACAAGCACTCGAATGAAATGCAAAATGAGGGAATCATGGCCCCGGTTGATGATAATAAGACTATGGAACAGTTTGTCCTGCTAATGTCAATAAACACTGACTATTTTGTAAGCTGGGATACCCAAAACGCCCAGGAACCGATAACAACGGAATGTATTCACATATTTGAGGAAAATGAAATCCTTAACAACCCGAAAGGTGACGGTAAAGAGTTCTTAAAGCTCCTTGATGAAATAGAGAGGGCTGAGGAACGGGATGAACTGAAAGAAGCCCTCCGGAAAGAAGAAAATGGTGAACTGATAAAGGCATTCTCACCACTCATGCACAAACACACGCAGGACTTGAATGAGCTTACCGTTGAGGAAATGAAGAAAAAGTGCTGCTCAATCCTGATCCCGGCACAGCAAAACTGATTTTAGAAAAATTTCCTTCACTCAAAAAAACAGGCCGGGTATCTCCCCTTCCCCCTCAAGAAAATCCCGGCCTGTAAATAAAAAACACATCAAGTAAACAAATCGAAAATGTTTCCCAACATACTGCTGCTGGCCTTGTAAAACTCGGTGTACTTGCAGCGGGTGCAGGTTACGTGGGTAAATTTCTTGTTCTGGACATCGAGGAGTTTGCTCAGGCCTCCGCTTGTGGCGTGGATTTCTCCGGTTTCGCATTCTGTGTTTCCGCACTTGGGACAGACGAAGTTTATTTTTGACATTTTTTTACCTCATGAAGATTGACTTATGGAAAAGTGGGACTTGCTCTATTTAGTTTTTTTGCGGACAGGCCCCCGGCCTGGCTCCTTCTGGAATGCTGTCCGGGAAAAAAGGGATTAAAAGCAAAACATATATAAAAATATACAACGGATTGGTATCTCATGTCCAGACAGAAAATTGACCGGGCCGCCCGGTTACTTGAGAAAGCTTCGGGCCTGATTAACACGTTCAAATATAACGAGGCACTGAAGGTCTATTCCGAAGCCGAAAAGGTTGCGGATAAATCGGGAGACCCCCGGACGGTGTACAATGTTTACTACACAAAAGGGAGTTTTACACAGGCCCTGAGGCTACATGCGGAAGCCTTCAAGCTTTATGGAAGAGCTTCGGAAGTCGCGGACGAAATGATTGCGGCGGAACCTGAAAGCCTGGGGGCCCTGACCTGTGTTGCGGCCGTAAACAATAACCTGGGGCTCCTTCAACAGGGAGAGAACAGGCTTGAAAAGGCCGGGGAGCACTTCGAAAAAGCAGTTAAAGCAACCAGGAAAATTCTTTCTAAGGAGCCGGAAGACATCCCTTACCTGGCCCACTTCGGCATGATCTCGAATAACCTGGGGAACCTCTGCTCAAAACTCGGGGAGTATGAAAAGGGAGAGGGGTATTTCAAAGAGGCCCTTGGAGTTTATGGGAAGGTCCTTAGGAAAGAGGGTAAAAACAACGCCTATGAGTCCTGCCTCGGGACGGCCTACGTTAACCTCGGGCTCCTGGAAGGGAAGGCCGGGAAAAAGGACGAAGCCGAAAGTCACCTGGAAAAGGGCCTTAAAATCCGCGCGAAGCTGCTTACCGAAAACCCTGAGAACAGGGAGTACAAAACTGACTATGAGATGACCCTCAAAAAGCTGGGAGAACTTCGGGAAAGAGGGACGCTGGAAGAGGAAAGTTGCAAAAAGGAAACCGGGGCTGAAAGCTAAGGAATGAATCAAATATAATATCAAGTATAAATCATTAGCAAGAGAACTTTCAACCACGGAAGACACGGAAGGACACGGAAACCGGCCTGCGACACCCGAGTTGCGCTACCCGAGTTCCGCTTCGGCACCCGAGTTTCGCTTCGGGAGCACGAGGTCCGTTTCGCTCGCTTCGCGAGCTCAAGCGGACTAAAAAACGCCAGATCAATCTTAAATATCGTCTTAAGGCATTCTTTTTCCGTGCTTTTCCGTGGTTTGAATACACCCACACCAAACACCCCCTCACACAAAAACACAATATGTATGAGTGTTAAGCAACTCCCGAAATAAAACCTGAAGTTATATTTTCACCATTCCTAAACAACGTCAGAGCAACCTTAAATATCGTCTTCCTGCATTCTTTTTTCCGTGTATTCCGTGTGTTCCGTGGTTTGAATGCACACACACCAAACACCCCCTCACACAAAAACACAACATGTATGAGTATGAAGCAACTCCCAATATAAAACCTGAAGTTATATTTCACCATTCCTAAAAAACGCCAGAGCAACCTTAAATATCGTCTTCCCCGAGTTTCGCTTCGGGAGCACGAGGTCCGTTTCGCTCGCTTCGCTCACTCAAGCAGACTAAAAAACGCCAGAGCAACCTTCAATGGCGTCTTCCTGCATTCTTTTTTCCGTGCTTTTCCGTGGTTTGAATACACACACCAAACACCCCCTCACACAAAAACACAACATGTATGAGTATTAAGCAACTCCCGAAATAAAACCTGAAGTTATATTTTCACCATTCCTAAACAACGTCAGAGCAACCTTAAATATCGTCTTCCTGCATTCTTTTTTCCGTGTATTCCGTGTGTTCCGTGGTTTGAATGCACACACACCAAACACCCCCTCACACAAAAACACAATATGTATGATTATGAAGCAACTCCCAAAATAAAACCTGAAGTTATATTTTCACCATTCATAAACAACACCAGAGCAACCTTAAATATCGTCTTCCCCGAGTTTCGCTTCGGGAGCACGAGGTCCGTTTCGCTCGCTTCGCTCACTCAAGCAGACTAAAAAACGCCAGAGCAACCTTCAATGGCGTCTTCCTGCATTCTTTTTTCCGTGCTTTTCCGTGCTTTTCCGTGGTTTGAATACACACACCAAACACCCCCTCACACAAAAACACAACATGTATGAGTATTAAGCAACTCCCGAAATAAAACCTGAAGTTATATTTTCACCATTCCTAAACAACACCAGAACAACCTTAAATATCGTCTTCCTGCATTCTTTTTCCGTGTATTCCGTGTGTTCCGTGGTTTGAATGCACACACACCAAACACCCCCTCACACAAAAACACAACATGTATGAGTATTAAGCAACTCCCGAAATAAAACCTGAAGTTATATTTTCACCATTCCTAAACAACACCAGAACAACCTTAAATATCGTCTTCCTGCATTCTTTTTCCGTGTATTCCGTGTGTTCCGTGGTTTGAATGCACACACACCAAACACCCCCTCACACAAAAACACAACATGTATGAAGCAACTCCCAAAATAAAACCTGAAGTTATATTTTCCCCATTCACAAACAGGAAAAGTGTTAAAAAAAATTAAAACGAAAGCAGGAAAGAAATATTAAAGAAGAAAACAATACTGCTCATAACTATGAAAGCCAGAGCGGTAATCACAATCGTAATCCTCATCTCGTCCATCCTTCTGGCAATTAACTTTTCTCCCGTAGTGAATACGGGGCAGTTCACGGAGGGGAACTACATCCACCTTGACCGGGTGGAGCTCACATTCGACGGGCTTGACGCCGATGTCAGTGTCCATTACCAGCTCAGCCCTTTTGCCCAGACCTACATATTCTTATTCGGGAGCAGGCACCTGGAACCGAAAATAGACGAAATCTTTTTTGACTTTGAAGACCCCAGAATTCTGGAGATAGGGCGAAAGGAGGCCGCAATCCGCATAACTAACATCTCAAGACAAAGCGATAATTACTTCCTGCACGACACCCACAAACTCGGGACGCGACCGGACATGCTGATCCTTATCTATCCAGACGGGACCCGCAAAAATACACCCAATGCTGCAGTTACTCCGGATACGTTCTATGGCCAGAGCTGAAGCTCTGACTCTTAAACTTTTTTAAGGGATCTTTTTTGAAGCACTCTTTTTTCAGTCGGTTTCACTTGAGCTCAAGCCGACCCGCAAAGTCCCTCTTGTGGAAAAAACTACATGAGATCTGGCCCGTCCCGGACATTTTAACGTTTTTTTTGGGAACATGTATATAATGAAAAAACCCCAATTTCCCGGTGATAGCAATGGGAAGATTCACCTTAAAATGTCTGAAATGCGGAAGCGAATACGGACAGACCTACAAACTAACCTGCGATAACGACAATGCTCTTTTGCGGGCGGACTACGAGGAAAAACAACTTGAACTCAGGCCCCGGCCCGGGGTCGGAAGGTTTCATTCCTGGCTTCCGGTTCAGGAAGAACTCACAACCGAAGCCGGCCCCATAACCTATAGGAGCAAGGCCCTTGCAAAAGAGCTCGGCCTCTCAAACCTCTACATAGGTTTCAGCGGGTACTGGCCTGAAAAAGAGGCCTTCATAAAGACCTGCTCCTTCAAGGAACTCGAAGCCCACCCCACGATGCAACTCTTAAAGGAAAGCGGGGGAAAGGCCATCGTGCTCGCCTCTGCCGGAAACACAGGCCGGGCTTTTGCTCACGTCTCGGCTCTCACCGGAAAAGACGTCTACGTCGTGGTCCCTGATTCCGGGATGTCCAAGATGTGGCTGCCCGAAGAGCCCACCGACTCCATTCACCTCATCAGTATGGCCCCCGGAAACGACTACACGGACGCAATCAACCTTGCGAGCCGGCTTGCAAAGCTCCCGGGCATGATCTCCGAAGGCGGGGCCAGAAACGTTGCCCGGCGGGACGGCATGGGGACCGTCATGCTTGATGCGGCCGTTACCATCGGGAAGATGCCGGACCACTACTTCCAGGCTGTTGGGAGCGGGACCGGCGGGGTTTCTGCCTGGGAGGCGTCTCTCCGACTCCGGGCAGATGGGCGCTTCGGCACAAAACTTCCGAAACTCCAGCTCACCCAGAACCTGCCCTTCGCCCCCATGTATAAAGCCTGGGAGGCCGGAAGACGGGAAATCATCCCTGATATTGACATGAAGGACGCAAAACAGCAGATAGAGGAGACCTACTCCTCCGTTCTCACCAACCGGGCCCCGCCTTACTCGGTCATCGGCGGGCTCTATGACGCACTTTCCGACACCGACGGCATCATGTACGGGATTACAAAAGAGGAAGCCCTGGAAGCCAAAAAACTCTTCGAGGACCTCGAAGGAATCGACATTTTGCCCCCCTCCGCAGTTGGCGTGGCCTCCCTCCTCAAGGCCATCGAAGCCGGAAATGTGGGCAAAGACGACTGTATCCTGCTCAATATCGCGGGCGGTGGGGTTGAAAGGTTGAAGGAAGACCTGACCCCAATCCTTATTCCCCCGGTCGCAACCGCAAAAGACCCCGAAGTTCCGCTTGAGGACCTTATTGAGGAATAAAAACGGGAACCAGAAAAGCGGAAACAGGAAACGGAAACAGAAAATACGGAAACAGGAAATACGGAAACAGAAAAAGGAAACAGGAAAAATAAATCAGGAAAATAAATCAGGAAAATAAATCAGGAAAATAAATCAGGAAAATAAATCAGGAAAAAAAGCAGGCAAGAAGGTAATCGCATGGAAAGTCCGGAAGAAGAAGTCATAAAAATCATGAAAAAGGCAGGCATAGACTTTACGGCAACGCTTCCCTGCGACCGTATCAAGAACCTGCTGCCTCTGGTATCGGAGAATTTCCCGGAAATCAAGCTGACGCGGGAAGAAAACGGGGTTGGGGTCTGTGCTGGGGCCTACCTTGCTGGGGCAAAGCCCATGATGCTGATACAGAGCACGGGGCTCGGGAACATGATAAACGCCCTTGAATCCCTGAACGTCGTCTGCAAAATCCCGCTGCCCATCCTTGCGAGCTGGAGGGGGGTCTATAAGGAAGGGATCGAGGCCCAGGTCCCTCTGGGAATCCACCTCCCCGAAATCCTCGAAGGGGCCGGGTTCAAGTACACTATAATAGACGCGCCTGAAAAATTACCCCTTCTTGAAGAGGTTATCAAAGATGCCTTTTCAAAGTGTCGTCCCCATGTGGCCCTTATCTCCCCGAAGGTCTGGGAGGTCTCGGGCTGCTGTGCCTGGGAAGCTCAAAAGGCTCCGGAAAGGGGACAGGAGCGGACGTGCAGGTACACTCTGACTCAGGACCTCCTTGAACCCCGGATGCTCCGGAATGATGCGATTTCCACCCTTGCGGCCGAACTGGACGGGGAAATTACCGTAACAAACCTCGGGGTTCCCTGCAAGGAACTCTACGCGGCCCGGGACCGGGACCTAAATTTTTACATGTTCGGCTCAATGGGCCTGCCCTCGGCAATCGGGCTCGGGCTTGCCCTCTGCTCGGAGCGGAAGGTCGTTGTCTTTGACGGGGACGGGAGCCTTCTCATGAACCCGAACGCCCTTCTGGAAATCGGCCGGGAAGCCCCAAAAAACCTCGTTATTATAGGCCTGGACAATGGAGCCTACGGCTCCACAGGTTCTCAGGAGACCTGTGCACTCCGCTACATCGACCTGGAAATCCTGGCCAGGGCCTGCGGGATCGGGAATACTTTCAAGGTAAATACCCCGGAGGGCCTGGTGGAGGCTTTCGGAAAATGCAGGGAGCGGGAAGAGCTTTCCTTTATTCATGTGATCCTTAAACCGGGGAATACGAAAGCTCCGAACATTCCCCTCAGTCCAGAGGAGATCACTAAGCGTTTTATGGATGCTTTAAGTTTCTGAAAAGCCGGGTCTGGGACCAGAACTTTCAGGGATATATAAAACCGGGCTCGGGAGTAAAACCGGGCTCTGCAAAATATTTTTTAGGGCTGAATTGAATATTTTTGGAAACTTTGTTCAGATGCGAAGGGTCGGTTAAGTGAAATGTTTTAACCGGGGTTTGGTTTGCGAGGGCGAGGTCCGAACAGGTAGATCCGTATTTTTAAAGGCCTGCTGTTTTTTCCCTCCGGCTGGCCGTAATTTTTTGGATTTGGGTCTGTGTCCGTTTTTTCCTGAAAAACCCGGCCTCCTGCGTCGGCCGTTGAGAGCGCCGGGATCTCAAATCGATTTCGCAAAAAGGGTCGTTTCATTGAGTATGTTTTAGAAATCCAGGGCTGTTTTTGAATTCGATTATTAAAGGACCGGCGTACTCAACGGCCGCAAGCTGGGCTTTTCGTGACTGATATGGAAAAAATAGATCAAAAGCACATGCTTATTTTTTTAAGAATGTACTATAAGGCCAAACAAAAAGGAATGCAGTTAAGTGGTATGTTTTCTTTCTTTCGGCCCAGCGGTTTTTAGCCAGTGTTTTGTCTTCATTTTCATTTCGAACAGGCCGGCCTCCTCCGTCGGCCGTTGAGAGGGCCGTTTTTCCAGATAAACTCCAGCTCGAAAAGGCCCGGTTTCTGCTCGAAACTCTTAATTATGGAGCTTGGGCCAGTAGCTCGGACTTTAGCCGGAGCCGAGGGCGGTAGAGGGGAGGGGTCCCCCCTTCCCTCTTCTTCAGTCAAACCGGATCTTTTCAACAGGTTCCTTTAACCTGAACTCTCCGGAAAGCACCTTCTCTTTAAGCTCCTCAGCAGCCTTTACGGCCCTCGCCCGGTCGGACTGCCGGAGGGTCACCTTAATATCCCTCATACAGCCCCCGGCCGTGCAGCTAACAGTCCCGAGTTCGGCCTTAAAAGCTCCTCCCCGGCACCTGGATACACAGAGCCCGCAGTTAAAGCAGAGCTTCGGGTTATGCTTGATTTTACCCTCGGGAGTCTTTATAATGGCCCCCATAGGGCAGACTCCTTCCACGTCGCAGCTTTCGCATTCCAGGCAGGCTTCCGGCTTATAGCGGACTTTCAGGTCGGTTCCGTCCCAGACGTCCCCGTAGGAAATTTCGCAGAGGGGAATCCTTCCGGCAAGGTCTACGAGCTGGAGAGGGATTTCCCGGTCCGGTTTTAGAATGGTTTTGAGCATTTCAGGGGTCAGGACCGGGACGGGAACAGCCCAGGTGTTGATTATTTCGGGGCCTCCGGAGGTTACGAAGCCTCCCATGTAGTCGGGGTCCATGTTGTGCAGGTCCGCAAAGCCCGAAAGGTTCGGGTTGGTCGCAGAACTCCGGGTGCCGGGGCCTGTTACAAAGCCTTCGGCCCCGTTTATAAGGACTCTTGTCCCTATGCCGATGCTTTCTAGTTTGGGATCATTTTCGAGGGGGTTTAAGGCCCCGCAGCCGCAGAAGGTCATTTCCTTAAATTCTCCCTCGAAGGGCAGGGCGTGGAAAATCGTATTCAAAGGCTCTTTTCCGGGGTTTACGAATGCCTTGTAGTTTTTGAAAGCGTGCCGGGTCGCGTAGAGCCTTGCAAAGGGCATTTCGTAAAGGGAGGTTTCAATTGAAAATGAGGGAGTGTCTCCGACAGGTTCGACGTCCACAGTTATTGTTTTTCCTTCCACAAGTTCCCTGAAAAGGTGCCCTCCCCCGTAGCGGGGGTCGGTCTTGCTGTGGGCGGTGCCAAGTACGATCAGATCAAGGACGCCAAGCCTTTCGTTCGGGCAGGGCCCGACCACTGCGGGCACTCCATTCAGGTAAACCTCTGAGGCTCTGACAAAGCTGTCGGGTTCCGAGACTTTGAAGGAAAAGACGGCGTAGGTCCCGCTCATGATGCCGCGTGTTGCGGTTGTGACGACGTCAACATCTTCAAAAGCCACTTTTTCGCCTGCCCTGACCCTGGCGGCGACTTCCTCGGCTGTCAGGACTACGGCGGCTCCTGCGTCAATCCTGGCCTGGATTTTCGAAAAAGTCCGGGTTTTTCCGGAACTGTCATAAGAATCATCTGGATTTTTCATAATTTCCTTTTTCCTAATCGTTGTCTTTATCCTGTTTTTATCTGTTTTTATCCTTTTTTATTCTATTTCAGGATAAGGTATAGAGTATTTTCGGAAATTGTTTTGATTTTTTTAAAAGTCATGTTTAATTTATGTATAAGTAGGCCTCCCCCACCCAAAATATTTATATACGATTATGCATTCTATGGTGTTGTACTGCGGTGCAAGAACAGGAATAAAACAGAAGTGGGCTCGTGGTCTAGCCGGTTATGACGTCGCCTTGACATGGCGGAGGTCCTGAGTTCGAATCTCAGCGGGCCCACTCAAAAATTTTCCGGAGTTTTTTTCGGAAAGTTAAAAAACAGAAAAACGTTTTACTGAAAAAAACGGAAAAACGACTACCTAAAAAACGGTTATTTGACTATTTTGTCAAAATAAGTTTTTCAGGTAGTAATTATCCCCCCGCCCAGGTAGCTCAGTGGGAGAGCGCTGCCCTGAAGAGGCAGTTGTCCCCGGTTCGAATCCGGGTCTGGGCACCATAAAGTATATCCAAATATATATTAAAATATACATCTTACATCAGTAGTGTAGTGGTTATCACCGGGCGTTGCCAACGCTCGAACTCGGGTTCAAATCCCGGCTGATGTATCGACGTTTTTCATACCTACTGCATAACTTCAGAAGCAAATGTGGGCTCGTGGTCTAGCCGGTTATGACGTCGCCTTGACATGGCGGAGGTCCTGAGTTCGAATCTCAGCGGGCCCACCAAGACTTTTCAATTAATCTGTAATAATCCGTAAAATAATCCGTAATTCCCGCTGCCCAGGTAGCTCAGTGGGAGAGCGCTGCCCTGAAGAGGCAGTTGTCCCCGGTTCGAATCCGGGTCTGGGCACCATGAAATATACATCCACATATCTATTAAATATACATCTCACATCAGTAGTGTAGTGGTTATCACCGGGCGTTGCCAACGCTCGAACTCGGGTTCAAATCCCGGCTGATGTATTTTCTTTTCTCAATCATACTGTATAAATTTAAATTCATAAGCAAATGTGGGCTCGTGGTCTAGTCGGTTATGACATCGCCTTTACACGGCGGGGGTCCTGAGTTCGAATCTCAGCGGGCCCACTGATTTTTTTTATTTTTTCAGGTTATTTCAGGTTATTTTTTGTTTTCAGGGTAGCGGAGCGGTTGATTTTTTAGATATTTTCCGGAGGTCCGAAATAGGTTTATTAAATCGTTCCTGTTCCACGCCAGGATGTGGCTTTCCGGGTGAAAAATCGAATAGTTTTTATTGTATATACCCATACAGTTTTTTTATCTTTTAAATCAATACAAATTATTTTTTAGTCATCAATTTAAAAAAATTTAAAAGCGATCCTGATAAATGATTGATAAAAGGACCGTCAGTCCTCGATAATCGGAGAAATGTGGAATGGAAAAAAACCTGAGAAAGTCTGGTATTGACATTATTGGAGATGTGCCATGGGGAACACATTTCTGCCAGTTCTACCAGACCAGGGAAGATTTGATGGACATACTTGTCCCCTACTTCAAAGCGGGGCTGGAAAATAACGAATTTTGTATGTGGGTCACATCACAGACTGTAGAAGTGGAAGAGGCAAAAGAATCCCTTAGAAGAGCTGTTCCTGATTTTGATGTTTATCTTGAGAAAGGGCAAATCGAGATTATTCCCTACACTCACTGGTATTTAAAAGAGGGTATTTTCGATTCGGAGAGAGTCTTAAACGGCTGGATTGAAAAACTAAATCATGCTCAAGTTAAAGGCTACGCTGGTTTGAGGTTGAGTGGGGATACCTTCTGGCTGGAAAAAAAAGATTGGAATGGTTTCGTTGAATATGAAGAAAAAATAGACAACATTATCGGCAACTATCCTATGATTGCGCTATGTACCTATTCTCTCGACAGGTGCAAGACAACTGAGGCCATCGATGTGGTCGTCAATCATCAATTCTCCCTGGTCAAAAAAGAAGAAAAATGGAAGCGGATAGAAAGTCCCAAATGCAGGAAGGCACAAGAAACAGCTCTTCAAGCAACAAAGAATTGGGAATATACCTTTGATGCTATTCCGGATCTTATAGCCATAATTGATACAAAACATCAGATCGTTCGTGCGAACAGGGCAATGGCGGCAAAATTGGGCATAAGCCCGGAAGAGTGTTCAGGTTTAACCTGTTATTGTCTTATCCATGGGACGGACAATCCTCCCTCTTTTTGCCTGCATAGGCAGTTACTTATGGATGGGCTTGAGCATACCAAAAAAGTTCACGAAGATTACCTGTGCGGAGATTTCATGGCAAGTGTCTCGCCACTGCATGATTCTGAAGGAAAGCTCATAGGATATATTCACGTTGCCCGTGACATTAGCAAACGTCAGCGGGCCGAAGAGTCATTGTGCGAGGGTGAAGAACTATTGCGCTTCGCGCTCGAAACCAGCCATACCGGCGTGTGGGCCCTCGACTTCGTGGATCATACCATTCATCGATCACTTGAGCACGACCGCATCTTCGGCTACGAGCAACTGCTCCCCCACTGGACCCATGAGATGTTCCTTGAGCACGTGCTGCCGGAGGACCGCACGATGGTGGACGCGAAGTTCCGTAAGGCCGAGGCCACGAACAGCGACTGGAATTACGAGTGCCGCATCCGACGCGTGGATGGTGTGATCCGGTGGATTTGGGCGGCAGGGGAGCACCGTGCGGATGCCACCGGAAACGTGCACCGGACAACGGGCATCGTTCAGGACATCACCGAGCGCAAGCAACTGGAAGAGCAAACTCGCCAGAGAGCCGAAGAAATAGAAGCAATTATGGAAGTTGCGCCTGTTGCTATCTGGATCGGGCACGACCCGCAGGGTCAAAATATCACTGGCAATCTGATGGCAAACGAGCTTTATGAGGCCGAAGTAGGAGAAAATGTCTCGGCGAACATCAACCCTGTACGGCGCTTCTTCCGGAATGGCCGTGAGTTGACCGCAGACGAACTGCCCATGCAAGAGGCTGCCTTAAAGGATATTGATATACATAACGTGGAATTGGATGCTTTGCTGCCCAGTGGGGAATGGAGGGGAATTCTGGGGTCAGCCAGCCCACTGCACGATGCCGAAGGGCGTGTGCGTGGGAGCGTCGGTGCATTTATAGACATCACTGAGCGCAAGAAAGTAGAAGAGGCGCTGCGCAAGAGTGAGGAAAAGTACCGCAATCTCATAGAAACAGCCAATGAAGGTATATGGATACTTGATGCTAAAGCCAGGACTACTTATGTTAATGAGAAAATGGCAAAGATGGTAAGATACAGTCGGGAAGCATTGGTTGAAAAAGCCGTACTGGATTTTGCCGATGAAGAGGGTGAAGCCATTTTCAAGAGGAAGATGAAAAGGAGACGGCAGGGTATCAATGAGATCCATGAATTCAAACTATTACGTAAAGATGGCTTACCTTTATGGGTTCTTATAAGTTCTAAAGCCCTTTTTGATAAGGATGGCAAGTTTACTGGCTCTATGGGCATGTTTACTGATATCACCAAGCGAAAAAAAGCAGAGATCAGGCTTAAAGAAACCCTCGATAATTTAGAAAATTTAGTTAAAGAACGTACAGCAGAGCTTGAGAAAGCTTATAATTCGTTGAAAGAAAGTGAAACAGGTCTAGCTGAAGCTCAACAAATGGCTCATATTGGGAATTGGTGTTGGGATATTGCAATTAATAAAATATACTGGTCTGATGAACTGTATAGAATTTTTAGACGTGACCCTCAAGAATTAGCCCCATCTTACAATGAATATTTAAATTACATACATCCTGATGATCGAGCCTACTTTGATAACGCCTCTAAGAATGCTTTAAATGGAATACCTTACAGCATTGATCACAGGATTATTTTAGCTAATGGGGAAAAACGCACAGTCCACATACAATCTGAAGTTATACTTAATGAGGAAAATATCCCTATCCTGATCAGGGGAATAGTTCAGGATATCACCGAGCAAAAAAAGGCAGAGGAAAAACTTCAGACCCTGGTGAATGCTGTGGAATCCTCAGATGATGCCATTATAACCAGATCTCTTGATGGTATTATTACAAGCTGGAATAAGGGAGCAGAGCAGATTTATGGTTATTTCACTGAAGAAATCCTGGGAAAAAACGTATCAATACTTGAACCGGATAATCTAAAAGGGGAATTAAATCAGTTAGATGAAAAGATTAAACAGGGAAAACGGGTCCGCCATTACGAAACATTACGCTTAAAAAAGGACGGCACAATAATAAATATTTCAATAACTCTTTCTCCGGTTTTTGATGCCTCCGGAAAGCTTGTAACTATCTCAACTGTTTCCAGAGATATTACTGAGAATAAAAAGGCAGAAGAAGCCCTGGAAAAAATACAGGAAATCCATATAAAAGAAATCCATCACAGAATCAAGAATAACCTGCAGGTAATCTCATCTCTGCTCAGCCTCGAAGCTGAAAGGTTCAGTGATGAAAAAATGCTTGAAGCCTTCCAAGAAAGTCAAAATCGTATAACTTCAATGGCTCTGATTCATGAGGAACTCCACAGAGGAAACGAACTGGACACCCTTGATTTTGCAGCTTATCTTCAGAATCTGACTGCGGATCTTTTTAGTTCATATAATCTTAATGATGCTATTAGCCTGAAACTGGATCTTGAGCAGACTCATCTTGGCATGGATACTGCAATACCTCTTGGCATTATTGTGAACGAGCTGGTTTCAAATTCCCTGAAACATGCCTTCCCCGCCGGAAGAGCAGGTGAAATCCATATAAGTCTTTGCAAAACCGAAACTTTTGTCGCCAGGCATGATCTTTCCGATATAATGCGAAATCGGCTGAATACGGATGATTTCCATTACATACTCACAGTAGCGGATAACGGAATAGGCTTTTCTGAAGGAAAAGAGTTCCCTGATACGGATTCTCTCGGACTCCAGCTTGTAAACATTCTCGTTGAACAGATTGACGGCTCTGTAGAACTTAAAAGAGATAAAGGAACGGAATTCATTATCCTGTTCAAGAATGAATAAGCAAACGTGGGCTCGTGGTCCGGTCGGGAATGACCTCTCCTTTACACGGCGGGGGACTGGAGTTCGAATCTCAAGGGGGGCCACTGATTCTCTTTTCTGTTTCTATGATATTGAATGCTCTAACTTTGGATGTTTTTGTTTCACTTTTTTTGTTTCAGCTTTTTCTCTTCATTGTTTAATGTGAACCGCTTGCTCTCCTATTTCAAGATCAGGTGCATAAAAATAGAAATGGGAAAGTCCAACGTCGTAATAATCGCCATAGGCACTTCCCCTAACCCCCTCACATTTTCAAACTTTACTTTCAAAGATGCATGTTTTTCCGTTATCAAGCGGCTTTGTTTGTGTGGGCCTAAGGAATGAATAATCCTACTGATGACGTTTTTATTGGGGTGGCAGGTAATTACCCAAGTTCAAGAAAGAAAATAATGATGCTTGCTTTGTACTCATCTCTTCCAGAATAATATTACACTTATTTGATTCTTTATCCTGGATAACTGCCAGCCTAATTTCGGACAAATTTTCAATTAGTCTTCTCATAGAAAGACCATATCTCTTTGTCTCCCAGGCTAAATATCTGTAGAAAAGTAAGCCAATTATAGACAGAAATACGTGAACTTTGATATTTTCATCTTTGTGGTGGTACACCGGTCCCACAGGGACAAGCAGGTGATCATTCAATAGCTTAAAATCATCCTCTATAGCGCCTTTATTGTTGTATGTTTGCACAATTTTTTTAGTGTGCCAACGGTGCTTATCTGTAAATAGTATATTTTTTCCTAATGAATTTTCGCGCTTATTTTTATTCTCTTCGTCAATCCAGAACTTTAACTGAGGTTTTTTCTTACCTTCAGGAGCATCAGTAATTTCATATTTCACCATACTTCTGTATTTTTTGATAATAATGTCTGCAACCTCTTTTTCTACACTGCTCCTGTTTCTTGCTTTTCCTCTGTTGCTTTCCAGTCTCCTCTGTAGGTCTTCCAGATTCTCAGTTATTTTTGACATATTTGACTCACAAGTTCTTTTTTGAAGTTTGTGAGTTCCTTCATTGAAAGTAATTACTGTTGTAAATTCTGTCCCGTAAAACTGATGCTTTGTCCGATAGCCATAAATTTTGTGGCCTTCTGAGCTTTCATATAAAAATTGATATTTAGATAATGGCACTTCAAGAAGATCATCTGCCTGATTTGCTTTTACAGCCCCTACAAAATTCATCTTTGAAGTTGCTTTTTCAATGTTGTCCTTTGAATTGTTTCCCTTATCAAAAACAAGAACAAGGTCTTCCGAACAAATATTCAATTCGGTTAGACGGTTTACTATTTTGTCAACCAGACCTGAAAATTCCTCTGAATCATGCACATTTCCTGGATATGTCTCGTGAATAAAAGGTAAGTTGTAATCATTAGCAGCCAGCGCTACAGATACCTGATTTTTGTCTTTACGATGCTTTTTGTTATACCCTTTATGAAGCAATTCACTTTTTTCATCATAATTGGTAGCATAAGTGAACCAGTTTGATTCATCCACAAACAGTACTGAAGGGGTTAGTCCTTTTTCGATGAGAACTCGGCACAAATCGTCTTCAATATTTTTCATTGTGTCGGAATCAATGTAATTCATATGATTCAAAAAATTCTGACAATTTAATTTATGAGGGAATTTCCACTTAAAAGATAAGGCCGATTTTTTGAACCATTCCCCAATACCGTTTTCACTTAAAACTCCATGAGATTTCCCCACTATATCAAGTAAAAGATACTCTCCGACACTTAAACCATCGATTGATTTTTTCATAGTGTGCTTGTTCACTATGTCAACGAATCCAAGCTCTTCATTCACATGAAGAAGTGCGGCAAGTTTGCCGTACTCAAAAGATTTCAGTTTCATGTAGGGCAATGATTCACTCTGTTTTTTCATTTCAAATATTTTTTCGGCATTGCCTAAATATATCTGAAATATAGTTTTCACTTTTCCATCAATTCTGCCAGTTTTAATAATATACCAGTATTTTTTACCGTTGATTATTTTCTGTTTTAAAAAAACCATGATATAAATTTAGGTTCTACGTATATAAAGATATTTCTTCA
The DNA here is from genome assembly GCF_055394095.1 of Methanosarcina baltica. NCBI lineage: Archaea > Methanobacteriati > Methanobacteriota > Methanomicrobia > Methanosarcinales > Methanosarcinaceae > Methanosarcina > Methanosarcina baltica. The sequence continues at coordinate 267,343 of NZ_AP042463.1, forward strand.
AAAAACAGATACAATAGGCTTTTTAAATGTAATTTAGAACTTAGGCCTTACAAATATTTTTTTTAACGGATCTTCCTTGCCACTGATTTTTGTGGCAAATCAAGGCAAAAATAGCTCTTCTTTGAAAGCTGAGTCAAAGGTTCCAAAGGCCCTGAACAAAACAGGTGGGACACAGTCATTTCCGAAACCGAAACTGAAACCGGCGCAAGCTCAAAGTCCGGCGTCTTTGCAGGCGGCGACGTCGTCAAAGGGGCCGCAACCGTCATCAGCGCCATGGGGGTCGGCAAGAAGGCTGCGACCTATATTCGGCATGTTGACATTTAATTTTTCATAATTTTTACTGATTGTGATTTTAGGATTTTTCTCCATAATTGTGTGTAGTTATTAGGTTAACATATGATCCATACATGGTATCTCATAATAAACTTGAATGAAAAAATGGTTCAGTATTTATATCGTTGAGGGAGTTGAGCCACACGTTAACCAGTCTTAAACATAATTATATTTACCAACTGTTCACAAAACGATATCAGGAAAATTATTTTAATTTCTAACGTCGACCTGCTGAAAGCAGGATAAAAGATAGTAATCATTTTTTTAATTACTATCTTATCAAAAAATTATTATGTCCTACAGATTTGACTTTTTTATATTATGTGCCAGCCTACATACTTAGCATTGCGATTTCCCTTTTGAATTTTGCTCAAAGATATATCTTCTCGATCGGTTGTGTGAGCTGATAGGTACAACTCTCCATTAGATATATTGGTAATAATCATTGAATGGTCCCATCTTCCATCTGGTTTATTTTTGCCAGTTCCATCCATCTGTATAATATCTCCAACCTCTAACATAACCTTAACTTCTAAAAGACCCTTGCTATTTTTTTCTATGGGAACTTTCTTTGCTCTGTCAGGGTGTGTGGAACAAAACTTATAAAAATAATCAGCTACAGTCCATGTATAACTGTATATTTCTATATTTCTGTTCCAAAAATGCTCCCCTGGTTCATACTTCTCAAAGTACCATGTTTCGGAGCTCCGCTTATCATCCTTTACTATCTGCTTCCAACCTCCTACATAAAGACATTGAGAAACGTAGTTTGTGCAGTCCGAATCAAATGGATAGTAATCTTTATTATATGCGTCCTTATTGTTTGGATCATCTCCTTTCAGTGGTTCTACATATTTATGGGCATATTCTACTGCTGCTTTTCTATCATAAGTTGATTTACTTTTAGAAGTTTCTTTATTTTTTTCGGTAATTACAGAGGTACCCACAGTAAATCCATACTTATTACCAAGTTTTGTCAGTTCGATCTCTCCTGGTATTCCGTCACAATACCTCTCCGCTGAACCAATGGACTTCTGCCATTTCTTATATGCTTTGATAGTAGCAGTTCCATAGATTCCGTCCCTTGCATAGGAGTTATCTGCGAGGAATCCAGCTTCAACCAGAGCGGCTTCAACAATCTTCACAGGATCAACAGCATCCGGTGTTGTTCCGCCTTGGATTCTTTGGGGGTCAGAAGTTGCAGCCAGTTGAAGATAATATAATGAAACAGTTTTGCTTCCGCTTGTTTCTGACTTGGCAACCAGTTTTTCCTCTGTATTCGTTTTGGATTCAGTATTCATTGTGGAACTTTCACGCGTTAAGCCCCGTTCGAATTTGTTTTTCAACCATTCCTTAGTAGCGCCGATAAGGTTAGATTTCGGGTGATAACGTCGATAAAGCTCCGCTCCAAACGCTTGCCCTCGATTGTTAGCTAACATGTCATTTGGGTCATAGCCATCAGTGTCTTTGAACAAACTCGGAATTTCGTCGCGGAATATTTCCTTTCCATACTGCTCAATATCAGTTACTATTTTGGTGTTTTCGAACTCCAAAACTGCAGATGCAGTAAAATGCTGAACCTTATCGAAGCCAGTGTTTTCGTCCCTTCTGGCTAGTGCTTCATACAAATGCAATGCTGCTAGTCCTTGTGAGAAATCCTTAGATCCAAAAGCCTTGCCAACTGCTTCAATACCCTCGTCAGCGCCATTTAGTCTAATACTTTCCCTGATGACGGCTCGACTGAAAGTTTCGTAATAGTAGGATGGAAATACACCTATCGTCACATCCTGTTGTAATTTGCGAATCGCAAATGCCATCAACGGAGTTGCCCTAGACGGATCGTTTATCTGGCCGATGGTTTCTTGAGCGGAAATGCTCAGTCTACCATTCCGAAGAATCAAAACCTCTCCCTTGCGCAGTTCACTGTTGAATTGTTGATCTGAAAGGTGCAACTGAGACTGTGCATCTTCGTGACTCACGCACTCAGCTCTTCCACTATTCGGATCGATTCGATATATCTGAGGCTGTTCTTGTGTTGTAGTTTGAGTTGGCTGTTTATAATCAGGAGTATTCAGATTTATATCTACGTTTGACTCAAAAACTGTAGAGGTATCCACTGTAAATCCATACTTGTTGCCAAGCTTGGTTATGTCTTTCTCTCCAGGTATTCCATCACAATATTTCTCCGCAGAACCAATAGACTTCTGCCATTTCTTATACGCTTTGATAGTAGCAATTCCATAACTTCCATCATATGCATACTTATCATTAAGCAATCCTTCTTCAACCAAAGCAGCTTCAACAATCTTCACAGAATCAGTAGCTTCAGGAGTTGTTTCTCCCTGAGGTCTTGCGGGATCAGAAGTTGCAGCTAGTTGAAGATAACTTAATGAAACACTTTTGCCTGTGCTTATTTCTGTATCCTTTGTAGACGCTTTTACCTTTATATAACCATTTTTTGTTACCTTGTCACTGCCTGCATCACTAGTTGCTGTCAACCTCACCGTATAAGAGCCAGCTTTAGAATAGGTGTGAGTTGGATTTTGGTGGGTTGAAGTAGCTCCATCTCCGAAAGTCCAATACCAAGAAGTTGGTGTTTCTGTGCTCTCATCAGTAAACTCTACTGTTAGAGGTGTGTTTCCTGATTTAGGAGTTGCAGAAAACTTGGCAACCGTTTTTTCTGCTTCATATGATAGTGTTTCTGTATCCTTTATAGGAACTGTTACTGTTATATAATCATACTTTGTTTTCTCGTCACTGCCTGCATCATTAGTTACCGTAAGTTTTATTGTATAGCTTCCTGGTTTTGAATAGATGTGCTCTGGATCTTGCTTTTTTGAATTTGCTGTTCCATCTCCGAAGTCCCAGTTCCATGAAGTTGGTGTTTCTGTGCTCTCATCAGTAAACTCTACTGTTAGAGGTGTGTTTCCTGATTTAGGAGTTGCAGAAAACTTGGCAACCGTTTTTTCTGCTTCATATAATAGTGATTCTGTATTCTTTGTAGGAGCTGTTACCGTTATATAATCATACTTTGTTTTCTCGTCACTGCCTGCATCATTAGTTACCGTAAGTTTTATTGTATAGCTTCTTGGTTTTGAATAGATGTGCTCTGGATCTTGCTTTTTTGAATTTTCAGTTCCATCTCCAAAGTCCCAGTTCCATGAAGTTGGTTTTCCTTTACTCTCATCTAGAAATACTACTTTAAATGGGGCGGTCCCAGAAAGAACATAGGCATCAAAATCAGCAGCCGGTTTTTGTCCTGTATTAGTTGTGAGTTCTGTATCAATTGCTGGCTCTTTTACTGTTATATAGTCATATTTTGTTTCTTCATCACTGCCTGCATCATTAGTTGCTGTCAACCTCACCGTATAAGTTCCAGCTTGAGAATATTCATGAATAGGATTCTCAGAATCAGAAGTACTGCTGTCTCCAAAGTCCCAATAACAGTCGGTAGGGCTTCCGGTACTTTTGTCCGTAAACTCAACAGTCAAAGGGCCGATTCCTGATTTAGGAGTTGCAGAAAACTTAGCAACAGGATTCTTTATTGGCTCTTTCACTGTTATATAATTGTATTCTATTACTGTGTTACTGCCTGCAGCATTGACTGATGTAAGTGATACTGTATAGGTTCCTGGTTCTGAATACGTGTGCTTTGGATTTTTCTTTTTTGAGATATCTCCATCTCCAAAAGTCCAATACCATCCAGTAGGAGTTTCTGTACTCTCATCAGTAAACTTTACTTTTAAAAGACTGTCTCCTGAGGTCACATCACTGCTGAAACTTGCAACAGGTTTCTCTGGTGTATTTTTTGTAAAATCCACTATAATATAATTGTATTTTGTTTCCTTGTCACTGCCTGCATCATTAGTTACTGTAAGTGTTACTGTATAGCTTCCAGACTCTGAATAGGTGTGCGCTGGGTCTTGCTTAGTGGAAGTAGCTCCATCTCCAAAATACCAATACCATGAAGTTGGTTTTTCTTTGCTGTTATCGAAGAATATTACGTTAAGTGGTACATTTCCAGAAGGGATATATGCACCAAAATCAGCAACCGGTTTTTGTCCTGTATCCGTTATGGATCCTTTCACTGTTATATAATTGGACTTTGTTACTTTATAACTGCCTGCAGCATTAGTTACTTTAAGCGTTACCGTATACCTTCCAGGTTTTGAATAAGTATGAGTTGGATCCTGCTTAGTCGAACTGGTTCCATCTCCGAAAGTCCAATACCATGAAGTTGGAGTTCCTTTGCTTGTATCGAAAAATGGTGCTTCAAATGGTGCATCTCCAGAGGTAGAAAATGCAAAAAAATTAGCAACTGGTAATTCTGCAATGTTACTCTGTTCAGCTTGAACTGGGGTAATTACTACGCAAAGAACCATGGAGAGCATGGTCAATGTAGTAACTGCTTTTTTAAGTCCTTTTTTCGTATTGTGAACATCAACGGAATAATCAGAATTGTTAATATCTGCACACGCAATTACAGATTTTAAAATTAAAGAAATCGTCATGATCACTACTGATCTTATCCATATCCCCAAATTCATTGGTTTAACCTCCTTTGTCCACTTACAATATAATATTCAAACTTGAAGGACTGCATCGTGAGCAAATTTATAGACATTTATTGAAGTATTTCCTGACTTATCAGTTAATGTAGCTACTTCTCTTGTAATCTGTGGAAGACCTACATAACTTAACTTGAAAATCAATAGCATTAAATATTTAAATGTCTAGAATTTAAGCTCAAACTGTAATATTTAGTACAGTTGATTTTGTGTCTCCAGTATGTAAGCTCTAATAGAGCACCCTCAATTATCGAGAGATGCATCAATTATACAATATTTGGGGTGTTGATAACTATAATGGGGTATAACAGGGTATGGGGATCGAATGCTCAAATTTTACATAACTGCTAGAGTTTCTCAAGTGCACAAGGCTTGTAAAAAATAAAACCCTATTATATATGCAGCATTTTATAAAACATATAGTAAAATAGTTATAAGTGGATGAGCATAAATGTTTTTTATGAAAGATAATTCAAAAGAAAAAAGTAAAATTTACTTAATTAGAAATATTTCGGAGCCCGTTCATGGTGATATAAAATATGAAAACAACACAATTCCTATAGAAAGTTTAATGGATATTATATATAACTTATTTTATGAGAACGAAGGATCTCCAATAAAGGCAGTAGAAATAGTAGAAAAATTAGTCGATCGAAAAATATTAGAAGAAGAAAAAGTTGGGAGGTTTTCAGATAGAGTTATGAAAAGACATGTATGTAAAAAATATAAAATTAGTGATACTACATATAAAAGAAAATGCTATTTCTATCCTACTGCCCTTATCCTAAGACTTGAAAAAGATAACACTAAAAAGGGTAATTCTCCCGAAGAGGCAAATGAAAATATTAGCAAAGATTCAGATATTTATATATATGATTCTACAGCAAATTCTGAATTTGATGCTAATTTAGAAAAGATTTATGAAAAGGTAAAAGTTAATATCTGCAAAAATTCGGTTACATTAAAAGATTTTCTAAATTTGTTTCATAATGAAGATCCCAAAATTGTACTAAAAAATTTAATAGACATAACTAAAATTGTAAATAATATAAATGAACCTGAATATGATACCTTAGAGAGCTTAAAAGAGGAGGTATCCAGTAAAAATGGACATTTTTGTAATTTAACTCATCCTAAAAATCAAATTTTTGTTGGTAGGGATTTTATATTAAATGATATTAAAAATTCTCTTTCATCCAGCAATGGAAAATCAGTGGAAATTGTGGTTCTTAGCGGGCTTGGGGGTGTTGGTAAGTCGGAACTTGCAATTGAATATGCACACGAACACAGTAATGATACTGAAAGTATATGGTGGTTAAGGGCGGAAAGCCGCCACAACCTTGAAATGGATTATTTAGACTTGAAAGAACACTTTAAGATCCACTTTCCCAAAGAGATGAAAAATGAAGAACGTATCAAAAGAATTAGACTTGAATTGGAAAAGCAAATAGATTGGCTGCTGATTTTTGACAATGCACTTAGAATAGAAGACATTAACGATTACTTGCCTAAAAGGAAGACAGGTCGCGTCCTTGTAACTTCCCGTAACCCGAATTGGCAAAACGTGACAAAAGTTATCGAAGTAGATGTATTTTATCGTAGCGAGTCAATAGACTATATAATAAAATTTTTACTTAGAGATGTGAGAGATAAACAAGTGGCTGATAAATTAGCAGTTGAAATGGTAGGTGATGCTGATAAACTGGCAGCTGAACTTGGCGACCTTCCATTAGCCCTCACACAAGCTTGTGCATATATTAAAAGTAAAAGTTGTAGTACAATATCCGAGTATTTAGAGTTGTTTAAGAAATATAAAGTAGATCTTTTTAAGGAAAAGGAAAGCAAAGTGGACAATTACCGTAATACTATTGAAACCACATGGCTGATCTCCATAAAAGCAGTTGAAGAATCGTGTCGTGATGGAGTATATCTATTAACTCTCTGTGCATTTATGGCTCCTGAGGGTATTCCAATAAAACTAATTGAAAAAGGCTCTGATCATCTCCCGTGGAACGGCGATATACTTTTTTCAGACGGATTAAAAATGAATAGGGCAATATCATCCCTGATAGGCTATTCACTCATACAACGCGAAAAAGATATGTATCAGTGCATAGGCTTGTACAACTCGTTACCAGGGATAACATAGGCAAGGATGAAGTGAATATATGGATTGGATCGCTTATCAAAACAATTAATGCAATATTGCCAGATGATATCAATATAAAAGAAAATAGGGATATATATTACCACTTACTGCCCCATTTATCAAATATTATAGGATTAACCAAGAAAACCAAGGAGATATCAATTCAAGATGAAAATATAGACAGAGATATAATATTCGCAATTAATAAAGTTGGAGACTTTTTATTTAATACAAGTGATTTCAAAAAACACATTGAATACCAAGAAAAAATATTGGAAATTTGTAAAAATCTTGATGACGGGGAAAAAGAAAAAGCAAAATGTTATACTAAACTCGGCACCGATTATAATAGGCTTGGTGATTATCAAAAGGATAAAGAATACCAAGAAAAAAGCTTAGAAATCTGCCAAAAGATTAACTACAAGGTAGGTAAAGCAAACTGTTATACTAACCTTGGCAAAGCCTTTCACAATCTCTGTGAATTTAAGAAGGCCATCGAATACCAAAATAAAAGCCTAAAAATATGGAAAGATATTAACGACTTAGAAGGAGAGGCAAACTGTAATATTAACCTTGGTGTTGCCTATTATAGGCTCGGAGATTTTATGGAGGATATCAAATACCAGAAAGAAAGCCTAAAAATATGGGAAGATATTGAAGACAGACAAGGAGAATCTAACTTACAAGGAAAATCAAAATGTTATACTAACCTTGGCAACGCCTATTTTAGTCTTGGTAATTTTAAGGATGCCATCAAATACCAAAAAGAAAGTCGGGATATCTGCTTAGAAATTAGCGACAGACAAGGGGAATCTACATGTTATAATAACCTTGGTGTTGCCTACCATAGTATTGGTGGTTACGAGAAGAACGACGAATGTCTAGAGAATGCCAAAAAATACCTGAATGAAAGCATAATAATCTGCAAAGAGATTGGTGATAGAGAGGGTGAAACAAAATGTTATGGTAACCTTGGCAACTTCCATCATAGCCTTGGTGATTATATAAATGCGATCAAATATCAGGAAAAAAGCCTAATACTCTGCTTAGAAATTAGCGACAGACAAGGGGAATCTACATGTTATAATAACCTTGGCAATATCTATCATAGTCTTGGTGAGTATAAGAAGAATATCGAATACCAAGAAAAAAGCCTAAAACTCTGCTTAGAAACTGGTGACAGACTAGGTGAATCAAAATGTTATGCCAGCCTTAGCAAAGCTTATGATAGTCTTGGTTCTTACGAGAAGAACATCGAATATTTAAAGAATGCCAAAGAATATGAAGAAAAAAGACGGAAAATCGCTATAGAGATTGTAAATCGACAAGATGAAACAAAAAGTTATACTATCCTTGGCGATATATATAACAGATTATCCTGAAACTTGTTTTTTGAGACTTTTTGATATTGAATTTGAATTTTGCATTTTTAGGTGATTAGTGTCTCTCCATATGAATCATGCGCTTAAGCTTAAGCACATATAGAATCGGTTCTAATATCAAAATCGCAATCATCTTACATAATATATTTGCGAAATTTGGCATATGCGCTTAAAATTAGTGAAACAAGTTTAAATCATCTGGATTTTGCTTGATCATTATCAGTGAATTCAGGAGACAAATGAAAATATTGAAAATATCAGAAAAATTAAAAAGAATCAAACAAAGACTTTTGACCCGGCTTAAGTTTTCTTTTAGCCTCAATTTCTTTTGCATTTCCATTCCATTCTATTTCTAACCATTTCTCCATTTCAGGAATTTTTTGTAACTTAGTCACATAGTTTCCTGCAGGAGAATCAGTGAACAAAAGTAATGTGTAAACGATAATTCCGGAAGTTCCACGAACCTTAAAAACGATTGGTGCTTTCTCATAAAATTTAGACATACAATCAATGTATGCTCCAACGAGGACTTCTCTTGTATTACCGTGTTTTGCAAGACTTTCAAGCTCTTGCCACTTAGTTTTATTAATACCTAATGATTTACAAATAAGTGACTCATTATTAATTTCTCTTTGAAGAGAAGAAGTCATTAGACTGATTAATACCTCTGGACGACGGCTTCTTTCACGATTTTTCTTATCAATATATTTCTTTTCTACAGAACATATTTTTTCTACTACCGTCCAAGGAAGTTGTTTTGGTCCATATGGATCTAAAAGCCAAAGAGTAGGATATTTCAAGTTGACAACTTCTAATGCTTTATCAACTGCTTCTTCTATTGGCAATGTACTAATTATATTTTGAACATTGCAACTTTTTAAACTTTCTATCAAATTTTGCTTTTGCAATTTTAAGATATTATTGTCTCCATGATAGGTATTTAGGAAAAGAAGTCTACCTTTTTCATATTCTTCTAAGCATTCTGCAGCTAAAAGTGCTGTGCCAGGCCAAGTTTTGTCATTTTCTTCACAGTGACACCAACCCCAAGATGCATATAAGTCTATGATATCAAGTGAAGGTATAAAACTAGCCTTGTTCCCAACTTGATTTTTCCAGATGCTCAAATAATTTTTTAAGAATTCGTGTTTTTGAATGCTGTGCCATTTAACTAACTCGCAAATATGCCCACTCACTTCCTTAAATTCCTGCACCATATATTCAAGAATGAAATGAATGGAATATAAATATTTCGAAGATGTATTTAGGTAATTTGTAAATCTCTTTTTATATAATAATCTTTCTTGTATGTATCAAGTTTTTGAATCACATCAAACTTGAATTTTTTCCAGTCTATCAATTTTTGCAATTTGTTATAATTGAGTTTCCCAACCTTATAGAAATCAACAAATTCTTGAGTGAGATCAATAAGTTCAAGCGTTTGATCTGGACTCCAGACGGGTTCAAGTGAAACAAAAGTAAATATACCTAAATCATGTGCCTTTTTAAGAGAATTAATTCTTTCATTTGTAGGAGCTGCAAAGGGTTCTATTTCTTTTCTCATTTCTTCATCCGTGAAAACTAAAGTCGCACCATACATACATAAATCCAGTTTATTGGCAAGTAAATCAAAATCTCTTTCTGATCTTTTACCCCCTTTCGTGAGAATTTGCACTTTCAAGTTATGTTCTAATAGTAATTTTATTGCTTTTCTTGTTAGCTGTTTTTCAACATCAAGATGATTGTATGGGTCGGTTGTGAAAGATAGAAGAACGGAACGTATCTCATTTTCATTAGATAAAACAACAACATCTTTTTCAAATTTTTCTAGAACATCTTTTCTAACAGTTACATTTAGAAAATCTTCTCTTTTTCTGAACGTTGCAGAAGGAGCATAACAGTAAGTACAACCATGATCACACCCGCGATAAAGGTTAGCTGCTAGCTCACAATACTCTTTCGCTCGTCCTCTCGTTTCATAAATGATTGAAGTTCTTTTTTTCACATCTGAAGACTCCGTATACCTTGAAAAACATTGAAATATTAAAAATCAGTATCCCAACTTTACTATAAATTTATACAACAACTTATAAATAAAGACCCATAAACTCAAACCTCATTTTAGGTATATTGATATGTTAAAAGTAATCAGTGTTTGCATTTTTATTGTATCTCCCTTCATTATATGAGCAACTAACTACATCAAACTAAGTGATCTTATGCTATTGCCTTTTTTTCCGGCTTCGAGATTTTTTCAAAAAGGCATTCCCTACAATTCGGCATCATAAACTACCTATCAAAGAGAAGAGTTTCAAAGTTTATACTTCGGGGTTAGGAAATTGAAGGAAAGGAGACAGAGAGAAAAGAGAATAAGGGCTGAAAGGTTCCAAACCTGTAATATTTACCGAATAAGTTGCGATTGAATAAACACCTTTGTAAGATTTATTTGGAGAAACGGCCGAGCCGATATTGCGTTTCTCTTTGTTTTGCCGCCATTTCCTGAAATATGTCGCCCACTCTGTACTACGGCGTTGAGATCCCCGTTTTTGAAAAACCAGCTTAATCCTAGAACTCGATCAAAAAAATAAAAGATATGAACAGAAGAAGCCCCCCAACCCCTTCCTTTTCACCTCAAAATAACTTCTCCCGGCCTAGTTCCTCTCCCCTTCTCCAGCATTACTCCAGTATTAATACTCGTATTAATCCCGGTATGCACGTCATCCCCCATAATAACTCCAAGTTTTCGACGGCCCGAGTCAACGATTTTCCCCTTTATCCGGACCTTGACGTTTTTCCCATCATGCTTCAGATTTGCGACCTTTGTTCCGGCCCCGAAGTTGCAGCGGTGGCCGAGGACGCTGTCGCCTACATAACTCAGGTGGCCCACTTTCGTATCGTCCATGAGAATCGTGTTCTTGAGCTCCACGGCGTTTCCTACGTGGACGTTGTTTCCGATTGCGGTTGAGGGGCGGATGAAACAGTTCGGGCCGATGTCGCAGTTTTCCCCGATAATCACAGGACCCAGGATATAGGCCCCGTTTCTTATAAGCGTGCCTTTCCCGATCACGACTTCTCCCTTAATGGTGGCGTTGGGCTCAACCGTCCCCTCGGAGTGGCCCTTCAGACTTTTCATGAGGTACTCGTTGGCCTTCAGGAGGTCCCAGGGATAACCAATATCGATCCATTCGGTTTCCAGGAGCCTGTACCCAACAGCTGCACCCTCGTCGATCAGGAGCTGGAGGGAATCCGTGATTTCAAGTTCTCCCCGGACCGAAAGGTTCGTCCTGTCGATGTAGTCGAAAATTGAGGCGTGGAAAAGGTAGATTCCGGCGTTTGCCAGGTTCGTGGGCGGGTTTTTGGGCTTTTCAATAATCCTTGTGACCTTTTCCCCAACGGTTTCCAGCACCCCGAAATCCTGGGGGTTTTCGACTTCCTTTACGCAGATAACCGCATCCTCTTTTCTTAAGACAAGGGCCTTCAGGTCCTCTGGACTTACGAGCATGTCCCCGTTGAGCACGAGGAAGGCCCCTTCCACATAGCCCCGGGCGCAGCCTATGGCGTCAGCCGTCCCGAGCTGCTTTTCCTGATGGACGTAGTCTATTTCCACGCCCCATTTGCTCCCGTCTCCGAAGTAGTCCCTTATCTGTTCTTCCAGGTAGCCGGTAATGAAGACGAAACCGTCAAGGCCGGCTTCCACGCCCGCATCCACGATGTGCTCCAGGATCGGTTTGTTTGCCACAGGGAGCATGACCTTCGGGCAGGCCGAGGTCAGGGGCTGCATCCTGGTGCCTTTGCCTGCTAAAAGGATTACGGCTTTCATTTGAGAGCTTCCCGGACAATTTTCTCAGCGATTGCGTAAATCCTTTCCACAGCTGCCTCGTCTCTCGCCTCGGCGGTAATCCGGACCTTGGCTTCCGTGCCCGAGGGGCGGACAAGTGCCCAGCCTTCCTCCGTCTCGACTCTGACCCCGTCGATTGTCAGGACCTCACCGAGGGCCTTTAGCCGCTTTCCGGCCTCTTCCATAAGGGCGGCTTTCTTATCGTTTGCACAGGGGATGGCTCCCCTTCGGGTGGCGTATTTCGGAAGTTCCGCCCGGAGTTCGCTGAGTTTTCTGTCCTTCACGATCTCGACAAGTTTGGCGGCCGCATAAATCCCGTCCGGGCAGTAGGAGAGGCGCGGGAAAATCCAGCTCCCCGAGGGTTCTCCCCCGTAGACGGCCCCGTGTTTTTTGATTCCTTCGGCGACATAGACGTCTCCAACCCTTGTCCTTAAAATTTTGGACTTCGGGAGGGAATCGGCCACCAGCATGGAGGTGTCCACAGGGACAACCACGATCCCCCCGGTCTCTCCGCACTCGTAACGGCCGAAAATAGCGAGCAGCTCGTCGCCTGAGACAAAGCTTCCTTTTTCGTCCACGGCCATCAGGCGGTCCGCGTCTCCGTCCTGGGCAAGCCCGAGGTCGGCCTCAAAGTCCACGACCGCCTTTTTCAGGAGGGACAGGTTCGCGTCGTTCGGTTCCGGGTTCCGGGCCGGGAAATGACCATCGGGCTGAGCGTTTAAGGTTATGAGCTCGCAGCCCAGTTCCTGCAAAAGGTAAGGGGTAATCGTCCCCCCGGCCCCGCAGCCGCAATCCAGGACAACCCTCAGGGAAGCCCCCCCGACTTCAGCCTTGATAAGCTCCATATGGTCCCTGATTACCTTTTCGTCTTCCGAAACCCTGCCCATTTCGTCCCAGGTGGCGCGGCCGAAGGCCTCGTTTTCAATCGCATCCTCGATTTCCTCCTGCTGGGCCGAGTCAAAGGCCATACCGTCCGGGTTCCAGAGCTTTATGCCCACATATTCCGAAGGGTTGTGGGAGGCCGTAACCATTACCCCGCATTCATAATCCCTGGCCGCACAGGCAAGAGTGGGCGTGCTCACAAGCCCGACCCTCGTAACGTCGCAGCCGGCCGAGGTCAGCCCCGCAATCAGGGCGTGCTCGATCATCGGGGCCGCAATCCGCGGGTCTCTTCCGATTACCGCACTTTTCTTTGTCTTTCCGAGCACCTGTCCGACCTTAAGCGCAAGTTCGGGAGTAACCTCTTCGTTTGCTATGCCTCTTATCCCTGAAGATCCGAATAATTTCATTTTTTTCCCACCACTGTTTAAAAATTAAAAATTAATGGAATTTAGGAATGGTTAAAATATAACTCCAGATTTGATTTCAGGAATTACTCTATACTCATACAGATTGTGTTTTTGTTGGTAGAGATGTTTGGTGTGGCACTCAAACCACGGAACACACGGAACACACGGAAAAAGAATGCGTGTGGACGACTATTATGGTTGCTCTGGCGTTTTTTAGTCTGCTTGAGTCAGCGAAGCGAGCGAAACGGACCTCGTGCTGTTGCGATTTCATCGCAACTCCCAGGAAATCTTCGATTTCCTGTGATCCCGAAGCGAAACTCGGGGAAGACGACAATTAAGGTTGCTTTGGCGTTTTTTCATCATCTTTCAAGAATCCAGGGTATTCTTTGAATCCGATTATATAAAGATCCAACTTACTCACCGGCCAAAGGCCGGTTTCCGTGTCCTTCCGTGGTTGGAAGTCCTCTTGCTTGTGATTTTTGATCGAGAACTTCAAAACGATAAAGCTGAGTAAGTATAGTTCCATTTCCCTAAATAATCATTCTTGTTACAAAAATCCTTGATATTATATTTGAATCATTCTTTGCTAATTGAATAAATTAAAATTCAAATAACTTAAAAAGTAAATAACTTAAAATTCTGAAATCACTCCACAGTCACACTTTTTGCGAGGTTGCGTGGTTTGTCTATGGAACGGCCGAGGGCAAGGGCGGTATAATACGCAAGCAACTGGAGTGCGACACAGCTCAGGATAGGGGAGAGCAGTTCATCTGCGGAAGGGACTCTCAGCACCATGTCCGCGTATTTCTCAATCTCGGTATCATCCGTGTCCGCAACGGCAATTACGGTTGCGTCCCTGGCTTTTACTTCCTTGATGTTGCTAAGGATCTTGTCATAGGTCTGCCCTTTCGTGGCAATTGCAACGACAGGCGTTCCCTCTTCAAGCAGGGCAATCGGGCCGTGTTTGAGTTCTCCTGCCGCAAATCCTTCCGCGTGGATATAGGAGATTTCCTTGAGTTTGAGGGCCCCTTCAAGGGCAATCGGGAAATTCAGGTGCCGGCCCAGGAAGAAGTAGCTTCCGGCCCCCTTAAAACTCTCGGCGCATTCCTTTATGGCCTCTTTCTGGCCCAGGACCTGCTGGATCTGTCCGGGGACCTTTTTAATTCCCTTGATAAAGTTCTTGACAGCATCAGGTTCGAGTTTGCCTCTTACAAGTGCGAACTTCACGGCGAGGAGGTAGAGCACAGTAAGCTGGGCTGTGAAGGCTTTTGTGGAGGCGACCCCGATTTCCGGGCCTGCTCTCGTATAGATCACGCCGTCGGTTTCCCGTGTGATGGTGCTTCCCACGACGTTCGTGATAGCCAGAGTCCGGCAGTTATAAGCTTTCAGGCCCCGCATCGCGGCGAGGGTGTCGGCGGTTTCTCCGGACTGGGTGATTGCGATTGCAAGGGTATTTCCTTCCACGACCGGGTTTCTGTAGCGGTACTCCGAGCAGATTTCCACATCGGCATGGATTCCGGCAAGCTGTTCAATGAGGTATTTTCCGAGTAGGCCAGCGTGCCAGGAAGTCCCGCAGGCCAGGATCTGCACCTTTGAAAGTTTTCTGATCTCCTCCTCACTCAGAGGAAGACCTTCAAGCTCGATGTCTCCTTCAAGCTCCAGGATCTTGCCCGCCAGCGTGTTGTTGATGGAATGGACCTGCTCGTGAATCTCCTTGAGCATGAAATGTTCATATCCGGCTTTTTCCGCGGCCTCAACGTCCCATTCAACCGTTTCCACGGTTTTTTCCAGAACTTCTCCGTCCTTTCCAAAGACCCGTATTTCCCCAGGGCTGAGAACAGCCGTTTCATAGTCATTTATGTAAATAACGTCCTTCGTATGCCCGAGAAATGCCGTCACGTCCGATGCCGCAAAGTTTTCCCCGTCCCCTATCCCGATTACCAGAGGGCTGTCTTTACGAGCAACAAAAAGTTTTCCCGGCTCCTCCGGGGAAACCACAGCAAGCGCATAGGAACCCTTTATTTTCCCCAGGGCCTGCCGCAGAGCTGTCAAAAACTCGTATTTACTTTCTCCGCAATAGAAAGGGTCTCCGTACAGTTCTCTGTGCAGGAGGTGAGCTATTACCTCGGTATCGGTTTCGGATTTGAAAACATAACCCTCTCCGGCCAGTTCCTCTTTTAACGCCATGTAATTTTCAATGATCCCGTTGTGCACCAGCGAGACCCGGGCCGGTTCCCCCGAGTTATGGGGGTGGGAGTTTTGCGTACTTGGCCGGCCGTGGGTAGCCCACCTGGTGTGTCCTATCCCGATAGAACCCTCCAGTTCCTCCGGAATTTCCGCTTCAAGATTTACGATCTTTCCCACCGCTTTAAAGGTCTCAAGTTTGCCATCAAGCACCGTGATGCCTGCGGAGTCGTATCCGCGGTACTCGAGTTTTTTAAGAGATTCAATAAGGATCGGTGCTGCAGGCCTGTTTCCCGCATATCCTATAATTCCACACATTTTATATTCACCCCGCGTTTTCCGTTTTTTAAATTCAAAGCACTATCGAGTCCCGGGAAAGGTTCCTGTGGACGGTGTTTCCGGACTCAACCTTGCAGTTAACAGCAATCATCATTCCGGCTTTTACAAGCACCCTGTCTCCTATCTCATTGCTGTCCCCGAGGATCGCCCCGAGTCTGGGAGCCGGGTGGAGCTCGTCGTTTATTATTATTTTCAGATCCTCTTTTTCCTCAGTGTCAAAATAAGCTCCAATGCTGTTGTTGCTGCCTATCAACGAGTTCGTGACCCGGGAATGTGTGGAAATCAGGGTATCGTCCATTATAATGCTGTTTCGGATTTCGGTAAAGGGCCTGACCGAGACATTGTCCCCGATCGTGGTTGAGGGCAGGACCACCACATTGGGCCCGATGTCGCAGTTTTCTCCTATTATTACAGGCCCCACGATATAGCACCCGGCCCGGATCTTCGTGTTTTTTCCGACCGAGACCTTTCCTTTAAGGACAACCCCGTCTTCGACCCGGCCTTCTATTTTCAATTCGGAAGCCGTATTCAGAAAACTGGCGTTGGCCTTCAAAAGATCCCAGGCAAAGGCCGCATCCATCCATTTTGCTTCGGTTGGAACGGCGGAGACTTTCTTTCCGTTATCGATCATAAGTTGAAGGGTGTCGGTTATTGCGTATTCCCCATATTCCGAAATGGGGGTGCTTTCAATGCATTCAAAAATAGAGGGCGTGAACACATAGATCCCGGTATTCACAATATTACTTTCCTTCCCGGGCTTCTTCTCCAGGATCTTCAAAACCTTTTTACCTTCTGTCAGGACCACGCCGTAGCCTTCGGGGTCTTCCATTTTAACCGTCAGAAGGGTGACATCTCCGTTCCTGTTTTCCAGGAGGTCGGTAATGGTCCGGGTTTCGATAAGGTTGTCCCCGTTTAAGACCAGGAATTCGGAATCTTCGGAACCTATAAGGGTTTCGGCCCGTTTCACGGCATGGGCCGTCCCGAGCTGAGCTTTCTGGTCCACATATGTTATGTTAACCCCGAAGGTCAGTCCATCCTCAAAATAATCCATTATGCGTTCTTTCTCATAACCGACTATCAGGACAATGTCCTTAATTCCATTTGCCGCAAGGGCTCTTACAACATGCTCCAGAATCGGTTTATTCGCGACCGGGAGCATCACCTTCGAGCGGGTGAGGGTGAGCGGCCTGCAGCGCAAACCTTCTCCGGCGGCAAGAATGATCGCTTTCATAGAGGTACATTATATCTTTTTTAAATTTATACATTGTCATCATAGCTACAGGAAGCCTTTTTCCGGCCACATCTGGTATATAGGAATATATGCCTGATTATTTATCAAAAAAAGGGAGGGGGTCGTAACTGAAATGGGATATATAAATAATTATATATAATATTATTAAATATATATGATATTGGTGATATAAAGGCTACTTTCTATAAAAGAAGCAGCTGAAATTATAAAGATAGATTACTGAGATTTGCTTTTGAAATATTTGAAGAATTGTGCAAATCGAATGGAGTGAAAATAGAAATAATTAACCAAACAGAAGAAACAACATACGAAGAAGAATTAGTCGAAGACGTTCTTACAATAATTACCGTTTTTTCAGCTAAATTATACGGAAGTCAGAGCCATAAAAATAAGCAAATAATTGAATTAAACGAAAGAATGTTTAAATGATGGGTTATTATGTCAAACCGAGCTAAAGATAAATATAAAGATACTGTCACATATTCTTTGAAACAAGAAGTTGTGTTTTCAGAAGAGGACACAAGGGTTCTTGATGGACAATCGAAGATCTGCAACTGGCTTTATAATTATCTTTTTGATGAAGTTGAAAACGATTACCAGAATAATAACGGAGCAAATAATTTAACAAATAAATATAACTTGAGAAATTTAGTCCCATCATTGAAAGAAAAATATCCTTTTTTGAGAACTGTGCATTCATCTGTACTAAAAAATGTGGCTTTAAGGTTAGCAGGTGCTTATAGATTTTACTTTGAAAGGGAAGATGTTGCACACCCCCATTATAGAAGTTGGAAAAAACATTGGTTTTCACGTATCTATTCAGCTACCTCTGTTTCTAACTTATATTTCGTATAAACTCAACAATTACTTTTTTCATATAGATTAATATAAAAATCATCGGATTTTGGAATGAGGTTTATGAAATGTGAAGAGATTCTTACTCAATGCCGTTCAGACCCTGAATCCATTGTTTCATATATTGAGGATCTTGAGTCTCGGTATGAAGATCTTGGATCTCGGTATGAAGATCTTGGATCTCGGTATGAAGATCTTGGATCTCGACACGAAGAGCTTGAATCTCGGTATGAAGATCTTGGATCTCGACACGAAGAGCTTGAATCTCGATATGAAAATCTTGAATCCGAAAACACCGAACTTCGAGAAAGACTTAATGAGTTAGAATCTCGCCTAAAAAAGAATAACCAAAACCAAAAAAGAAATCGACTTCCCTCTACTAACAATTCTACTGATAAAATACCTCAATCAAAAGGTTCACAAAAAGGAAGTTTTAGACGTCCTGGCGGCCAAAAAGGGCATCCTGGTTCTACATTAAGGATGATTAAAAATCCTGATAAAACAATCATTTATAAGCTACATAAATGTGAACATTGTGGTTGTAACATTGAGAAGATTGAAGTTATAAATTACGAGAAGAGACAAGAATTTGAAATAATTGTAAGGCGTAAAGTGACCGAACATCGTGCTGAGATCAAAAAATGTCCTTATTGTAACCGCAAAAACAAAGCTGCTTTTCCGAAATCAATTACAAAACCTGTCCAATATGGCAATATGGTTTTAACAATTGCAATTTACCTCCGAAACTACCAATTGATTCCCTATGACCGAATCAAGAAATTATTTAAAGATGCCTTTGGATTTGATATAAGCGTTGGTACAATAATTAGGGCAGAAAATAAGTTATTTCACAAGTTGAAAGGTGCTACAAACCACATCAAGAAGCAACTGATAAAAGAAAATGTCATCCATGGTGATGAAACTGGAATCGACGTTGGTGGTCAAGGGGAATACTGCCATTTAATCTCTACAAAAAAATATACATACTATTTCCATAATAGGAGTCGAGGATCAAAAGCAATGAATAAAATGGGAGTGTTGCCTAAATATAGAGGAATTATAGTCCACGATTTCTGGAAACCCTATTTTAAATACAAATGTGAACATGCGGCATGTAATGTCCACATTCAAAGAGAACTTAAAGACATTTATAACATATTCAAGCAAGTGTGGGCTGAGGAGATGTCTGATCTCCTATATGAAATTAAAAAATGCGCAGACTTTGCCAGAAAACAGGGCATACAAATAGATGAAGATACGCTCAAGACCTTTAAAGAAAAGTATCAGTCAATACTAATGAAAGGATTTGAGGACAATCCTCCACCTGAAATCTCGAAAGACAATGGGGTTAAAAGAGGAAGAAAAGCGCAGAGCGATGCAAAAAATCTCCTTGATAGACTTTCAAAGTATGAAAAAGAAATCTTGAGGTTTGCTACGGATCTAAGAGTTCCTTTCAGTAACAACCAAGCAGAAAGAGATCTCAGAATGATAACAGTTCAGCAAAAAATATCGGGAGATTTTAGGAAACCCCATGGAGCAGATGTTTTCTTTAGAATTAGGGGATACATATCTACACTAATAAAGAATAATATACCTACTATAAGTTCACTTCATGCGGCGATTGAAAATGTGCCACCCTTACCCTGAATAGATACGTTTTCACTTGAGTACGAAGAACCCAAAAAAGGTTGGAAAATTGATGAAAGAAATATAACTATCAGTTTAGGGAAAAACGAAGACAGAAAACAGATGAAAGTTATAGGGATTTTAAATAAGAAATTGAATAACAAAGGTGAAATAAAAACTTTCAGATTGATAAAAGAAAACAGGAAATTCTATGCAGTTTTCACAATAATTGAACCTAAAAAACAAACCAAACCGGGGGAAAAATGGATCTCTCTTGACCCAAATCATAAAAATTTGTTTGTTGGTTATGATTATAAAGGAGAAAGTATTGAATTTCAAAAGTTGAATGAAGTTAAATTTTGGGATGAAAAAATTGATGAATTGAAATCAAAACGAGATAATTGCAAAAGAAGATCAATTTTTGTCCCACTGGAAGGGAGAAAAGGGTACTGGCAGCCGAGTAGAAAATGGTCAAATTATAATAATGCTTTAAAAAGAGCAGAGCATACCAGACGAGAACAAATAAAGTTGGCAATGTTCACAATAGCAAATTATCTTTGTAAGTATTATGATAAAATTCTAATTGGAGATTATACGCCTTCCACTGAAGTAACCCCATTTAAAAACATGAGAAGAAGCATGTTAAACAACACACATATTGGAACTTTAAGGAGCGTTGTTAAATGGGTGGCTGAAAAAAGTGGTAAAACTTTTATAAAAGTCGATGAATACCATACCACTAAGGAATGTTGTATTTGTGGCGATTTGGAAGCGAAAGCTCCAGCCATAAGAACATTCACATGCAAGTCATGTGGTACAATGTTATATAGAGACATCAACAGTGCCATAAATATAGCTAAAAAAGAACTTAATTTGTCTTGCACGGACTATGAAGGTAATTTGGAAAAACCTTTGTATATAGCACAGTGGCGATTTAATAAATCCCAAATTAATGTGCTAAAAAATTAAACGAGAAAGATGATACTTTCTTACCTAAATATACAAATTTATATATAATTATATAAAATTGTATATATTTAGAAGTGCGGAGTTCACCCGTAAAGGGTAAAAAGTCCACCCACGTAGGCAAAATAAGCCGCGAGCATTACAAGCCCTTCCCACCTTTCCAGTTTTTTCCCGGTAAACCCGAAAAATACGAAAGCGATCATGATGAGGAGCATGAAGGGAAAATCGTAGCCGTTTAGCTGGGCCGAGACAGGGAGTTCTCGGATCTGGGAAGAGAACCCGAGGACCATGGCGATGTCCATAGTATTTGCCCCGATAATGTTTCCTATGGCCAGGTCCTGGTGCCCTTTTTTCATGGAGGTGATAGCAGTTACGAGTTCGGGAAGAGAGGTCCCTATAGCGACTACGGTAAGGGCAATAATTACCTCGGGGACCCCGAGCCATTCCGCGATCTGTATCCCGGAGTCCACAAGGATGCGGCTGCCTATAACGACCGAGAGCGAGCCTGCGACAAAGAAGGCAATGTCTTTTTTCATATCCATCAGGCTGCACTTTTCCGAACTTTCCCTATTATTTCCGAAAAGTTTGTACTGGGCCCTGTAGGCCTGGTAAAGGAATGCGACAAAGACCAGGAGCAGGACAAGCCCTTCGGCCCAGGTGAGAACCCCGTCCCGGCTCATAAGGATGAGGAGAATTCCGGATAAAAGCATCATTCCACTTTTAAGAAGAAAGGTCTCGTCCCTGACAGGAATGGCTTTTACCGCAATAACCGAGCCCAGCACGAGCCCTATGTTACAGATTGCGGAGCCCACGGCGTTTCCTATTGTCATGTCGGTATGCCCGATATAGGCCGCCGTTGCGGATACTGCGAATTCGGGGGCTGTCGTCGCAAAGCTGACGATGGTGGCCCCTATGATTACTTTGGGAATCCCGCTCTTGTTCGAGATCGAAACGGCTGATTCCACAAACCATTCCGAGCCCCGACTTATCATAAAAAGGCTCAACAGGAATAGAAAGATTAAGAGGAAATCCATGGGGGCCCATAAGAGCAACAAAGCATATAATTCAAACGGCCATGTTTTCTTCCGGGCGCAAACCGGACCGGGAAAAGCTGGAGACTTTCGGTATTTCGGAGGTTTTATGGATGGAGCTTTCTCCATTCCCGGAGCTTTTGAGGAAAAAGACTCTGAGGGGAAACCAATTTAATATTTTTAGAAATTTGAAAAGAAAATTATAAAATTAAGGGGATGGCAATTAATTGAGTAAACCCGTGGATCGAAGGGGAGTCTCAAGGTTTACGATATTAATAAGGAGGGGGAATTTAAACGAAGTTACGCTGTCTGCTAGTTTTAATGCTCATCGCTTCACTCCTTGTAAGTGGCTGTGCAGAAGACGTTTCCGAAGATGAAGGCAATGAGGAAACGATAGTCATCGGAAGTAAATTATTTCAGGAATCGTATATCACCGCCCACATGATCTCACTGCTGCTCGAAGAGCACGGGTATGAGACGGATGTCATGGAAAACCTGGGGGGCACGCTTGTAAATTACGAGGCTCTGAAAGGAGGGGATGTCCATTCTTATGTGGAGTACACGGGCACCATCTACAGCCAGATACTGAAAAAGCCAGCCCTTGAGGAATGGGATCCCGAAATTGTTTACGAGGAGTCCGAACAGGGAATGCTTGAAAGGGACGGGGTCGTGATTGCGGCCCGGCTCGGGTTTGAGGACGCATACGCCATTGCGGTGGAAAGGGCCTGGGCCGAGGAAAAAGGGGTCACGACAATCAGTGGCCTTGCCCCTTATGCTCCGGAAATGGTCATAGGAACAGACCCCGAGTTTGCCACAAGGGAAGACGGGCTGCCCCAGATTGAGCGGGTCTATGGCTTTAAGTTCAAAAAATTCAATTCAATGGTCCCGGGTATCATGTATAAGGCCATCGAAAACCGGCAGGTGGACGCGGTGAGTGCCTACACAACAGATACGCGCAACGACCTCTATGGCCTGACGGTGCTCGAAGACGATCAAGATGCGCTTCCACCCTACGATGCCGTTGTCCTTGTCTCCGAAAAATTCGCCACCGACAACCCTGAAATCATGGAGATCCTTGCGGAACTCGATAACAGGCTTGATTCGGACAGGATGCGGGCCTTAAACTCCGAGTACGACATCGACAAAAGGGAAGCCCGGGATATTGCCAGGGGCTTTCTGCTGGAAGAGGGCCTCATTTCAAAATGAAATTCGAAAAACTGTTTGACAGGATCGACTCGGTCAGGCTGGAAAAGGTCACGAAAAAGTACGGGAACCATTTTGCCTTAAAAGAGCTGGAACTGGAAATCAGGGGAGGGGAACTTTTGATCCTGATCGGGCCTAGCGGCTCCGGGAAAACCACGGCTCTCCGGATGATTAACCGCCTGATAGACCCCGATTCCGGCCAGGTCCTTATCAACGGGACGGATGTTTCAGGCTTTGACCCGGTCCGGCTCAGGCGAAATATAGGCTACGTGATCCAGAACATAGGGCTTTTGCCCCACCTGAAGATATCGGAAAACATCGGGCTTGTCCTGAAACTGGAGGGCTGGAGCAAAGAAAAAATCCGGGAAAGGGTCCGGGAACTTCTGGACTTCGTATCCCTACCCCCGGAAAGTTTCATGGACCGCTACCCACACCAGTTGAGCGGAGGCCAGCAACAGCGGGTCGGGCTTGCGAGAGCTCTTGCCCTCGACCCACCTCTCCTTTTAATGGACGAGCCTTTCGGGGCTCTTGACCCCATGCTCCGGGGCCAGCTCCAGGACGAGTTCTGCAAAATAAAAAAGGAACTTGGAAAGACAATTCTGTTCATAACCCACGACATCAACGAGGCCTTCAAGCTGGGGGACAGGGTGGGGATTATGGACTCCGCCAGGCTTGTACAGGTCGGGACCCCCGAGGAACTGATTTTTGCTCCCGCAAATGAGTTTGTGGCGGAAATTGTGGATTCTAAACGCAGGTACAGGCATATCGAGGCCCTGAAGGTCAGGGACCTGATGCAGCCCCTTGAGCCGGGGTATATTCTTGAGGAAGGGCTTTCCGTGGAGGAAGCCCTTGAAAAAATGTCAAAGGACAGGCTTGAAATAGCCCTGGTCTTCGAAAACTCCGCAATCGCGGGCCGGGTCTCCGTAAACGCTCTCCTGCAGGCAAAGGCGGAGGGAAAAGGCCTGAATGCAAAGGACTGTGCGGAGCCTCTCTACGTTTTCGACTCGGAGACCCCGCTTTACGAGGCCCTGGCGGAACTCAAGGAAGGGAGAAGAATGGAAAATGTGGGAAAAATAGGACGGGATACTTTCACTTCTCCTCCTCTGGCCCTTGTGCTGGAAGGGCACAGTCCCGCAGGAATCCTGTTTCCGGACAGGTTGCTTCTGGATCTGATCTGATCTTGTCTAATTTGATCTCAAGTTTGTTGAGGTGGTGATTCTACGAATACAATTTTAGGGGAAGTTCTGAGGGTCTGGGCCGTCCAGTTGCTCTGGCTGCGTACGCTTGAGCACCTCTACATGTTTGCGCTGGCTCTTTCCCTTTCGGTCCTGGTAGGGGTGCTGATCGGAGCCCTGACCTACCGGAGCCCCCGGCTTGCGGGCCCGGTTTTAAACGGGC
This sequence comes from Methanosarcina baltica, assembly GCF_055394095.1. NCBI lineage: Archaea > Methanobacteriati > Methanobacteriota > Methanomicrobia > Methanosarcinales > Methanosarcinaceae > Methanosarcina > Methanosarcina baltica. The sequence continues at coordinate 291,753 of NZ_AP042463.1, forward strand.
TAAACGTCCTTGAAACCGTGCCCGATGTTGCTCTCCTGGTGCTATTGTTGCCCATTTTCGGGATTGGAGGAGGACCTACGGTTGCGGCTTCGGTTCTTTATTCCATTCTCCCGGTTGCCCGGAATACCCATGCCGGACTTTCGAATGTGGGGAGGGAATACGTCGAGGTTGCCGAGGCCCTGGGGCTGACGGAGCGGGAAATTCTTTTGAGAGTCCGTTTTCCCCTGGCGCTCCCCCTGATTGCGGGCGGGGTCAGAATAGCCGTGGTGTTTACCATGGGAGTCGTAACTCTTGGCGGGCTGATTGCGGCCGGAGGCCTGGGCGCTGCCCTCCAGAACGGGATTCAGCTCTACGACATGGGCACGATCCTGGTTACTGGGGCCTGGGTGGGCTTCCTTGCGGTGCTGCTGGACGGAGGAGCCGGGCTGCTTGAAAACTACCTGAAGGCGAGGTACGGGACATGGTAATTACAGCTGAAATCCTGGCCTCTACCCTCGACCACCTTCTCCTGGCCTACACGGCTCTTTTTGCGGGAGTTGCGGTATCGGTCCCTTTGATATTTTTTTCCCTCTACAGTAAAAGGATGGCTTCCGCCGTTATGAAATTTTCAAACCTGGTGCAGGCGGTCCCGAGTTTTGCGGTGGTTGCAGTCGTCGTCCCCTTTATGGGAATCGGCTTTACCCCGGCGGTGATTGCCATAATGCTCAGGGTGCTGCTCCCGATTGTTAAGAACACCTATATAGGGCTTTTCAACGTGGACCCTGGGCTCATAGATTCCGCAAAAGGGATAGGGTTAAGCGATTTTCAGATAGTACGCCACGTCAGGCTCCCTAACGCCTACCCCGCCATCTTTGCGGGGCTCAAGTTTGCGGCAATCCTTGCCAACAGCGTGGCCGTCCTGACTGCTCTTATCGGAGGAGGAGGGCTGGGATCAATGATTTTTGAAGGATTGACCAACTTCAATACCACAAAAATCCTGGCAGGGACCCTACCGGTTATAGGAATCGCACTTTTCCTGGACTTTTCCTTTTCAGTAATGGAACGCAAGCTGACCCCGGCCTACCTGAAAAAATAAAAGAGTGAGTGGGCCTGCGGGTGATCCTTGGGGTGATCTTTTCTTATTATTTTACTTCCACCCCTTTCCAGAAAGCCACATAATTTTTGATTTCCTCTGCCGCAGGTTTGGGTTCCGGATAGTGCCAGGCAGCGTCTTTATTAACCTCTTCTTTAACTACAATATCACAATAATCGGCTTTCCCTTTCCAGGGGCAGGTCGTGTGGGTTTCGTTGCTGCTTTCCTTAAAGTATTCCATGTTTACGGAATCGGGCGGGAAATAAACGTTGCCTTCGATCAGTTTTGTGTTATTGCTCTCTGCAAGTACCTTTCCATTCCATGTCGCTTTTGTCATAAAATCCCCTTGGAAAAAACAGGATAAGGGTCCGGAAATGTTTCCGGAAATCTATTTGCAGAAATATATTTGTGCCGGATTATAATAAAAGCTGCCCTCTAAAGATCTGGTCAGAGAAGGCAAGGGAAAGCAAGGTTTCAAATCTGAAAATAGTGAAGGAGAAGCAAATTTATATAAAAATAGCCCGGTATACTGTAATATAATATCTGGCTTCCGGGAAACAGACCCAGTTCCTTTTCGCAGATGTCCGGCGGAAATTTTGAACGTGGGCAAAGTTTTAAAAAGAGTCGGGCTTCCCGAAAGTTTTTGCTAAAGATGTTTCAATAATAAAATTCATTTTTATCAGGGTGTTCAATGGTTGATACTATATTCTTGCTCGGGCTGGTGGTTGCCGTGCTTGTCATGTCTCTGCTGGCACAGGCCCTCAGCCGTTACTTTAAGGTCCCCTTCATCATCTTTCTCTTGATCGAAGGAATCATCGCGGGCCCCGAAGTCCTGAACCTGCTTGACCCTGCCATCTATGCGGGGGGGCTGAGCGCCATAGTCGCGATTTCCGTTGCCATCATTGTCTTTGACGGCGGGCTGCACATCGACCTGAAACAGGTCAGGATGATCCAGGACAGCGTGCTGAAACTGACCACGATAGGGGTGCTTATAACCTTTCTCGGGGTCACCGCCCTTACAAGCCGCCTGATCGATATTCCCCTGGAGCTTGCGGCCCTTTTCGGGGCCCTGGTAACAGCAACAGGCCCGACCGTCATCACCCCCATCGTCCGGCATATCCAGGTCAGCCATAAGGTCAGCAAGATCCTGGAACTTGAAGGGATACTCAACGACGCCGCGAGCGTGATCCTGGCAGCCATGGTTTTCGAGTGGATTGCTTCCGAACTTTCCGGGGTCGATGCATTGCTATTTATTCTCTACAGGCTCGGGATAGGTTTCATTGTCGGGGCTATTAGCGGGTATACCCTTCGCCGCTTCTTTACCGGAGGAGAGGTCATCAGCAAACAGACCGCAAGACTTGTTACCCTGACTTCGGTCTTTGCCTGTTACGTGGTTTCCGAAATGCTCGGGAACGAATCCGGGATCCTGGCGGTGGCGGTCTTCGGGATCATTCTCGGGACTTCGGAATTCCCTCATAAGGAGGCGGTCAAGGAGTTCAAAGGCGACATTGTGACCGTGCTGCTTTCCCTGCTCTTCATCCTGCTTGCGGCAATGCTCAGGTTTGAGGACATCTTGAATATTGGGGGAATTGGCATTGTGCTCGTGCTGCTCCTGGTCTTCCTGGTCCGGCCCATATCGGTCTTTGTCTCTATGTGGAACTCGCGCATGAGCAGGAACGAGAAACTCTTTATCTCATTTGTGGGGCCGAGAGGAGTTGTACCGACCTCGATTGCGACCTATTTTGCGCTCAAACTCGACGGGCTGAACATTCCGGGCGGGCAGACGCTTGTGGGTCTGGTCTTTTTAACAGTTATCATTACCGTGGTACTTTCCGGCGGTTTTTCAAAGAAAGTCGCGGAACTACTGGAGATAATCCCTATGGAAATACTGATTATTGGTGGAGGAAAAGTAGGCCGAATTCTTGCCGAGCGTTTTGACCGGCGAGGAGAAAACGTGGTTGCTGTGGACATTTCCGAGGAAAACTGCAAGAAATGCATGGATCTCGGGATACGGACCGTGCACGGAGATGCCGGAAATGTGAACATCCTGAAAAAAGCGGGAATAGAAAACGCAAAGTACGTGGTCGCAACCACAAACCAGGACAACACGAACCTGCTCTTCTGCCAGATCGCAAAGACCAGTTTCGGGTTCAGAGGGGACCAGCTCGTGGCCCGCGTCAACGATATTGAGAACCTACAGGCCTTCTGGGACCTCGGGATCCGCTCCATGAGCCCCGCCATGACCACAGCCGTCGTGCTTGACAACATGATAGGAAGGCCTCACCTCTTCTCCATGTGCGAGGTAGGAGGCGGAGGCGACATGATGGAGGTCAGGGTCACCAACCCGAAGATCATAGGAAAGGCCATCAAGGAAATCACCTTCCCGGAAAAAAGTCTCCTTGTAATGGTGCAACGGGAAAACGAGTCCATCATAGCCCACGGCAGCCTTGTGCTGGAATACGACGACATCGTGACCGTCATAGGAGAAGGAGACGCCTCAAAGCAGGTCGCGGATATCCTGCACAGGTGATTTTTTCAGGTGCTTTTTACCGGTACTTTTTCCGGTTCCTTTTTTACCGGTACTTTTTCCGTTCTCTTTTTTCCGTTCTCTTTTTTCCAGCTTCCTGCAAAGGGTTTCTCCGAATAATGACAGGTTTTCCCCAATACTTTCACCGCACTTAATAACTATATATACTTCCAGAACAATACACTAAACTGCCTCTCTATAAGAAAAAAAACAAGAGGCTTGAGGTAAATCACATGAAACAGATTGCAGAATCCATAAAGGACCGCTTTTTTAAGCTTGGCGTTGATGTGCCCGTTGAGGACATCGAGGACAGATTGGCCGAACTGATTACGAATTTCAAAGTACCTGAAAACGAGGCACAGCGCAGCGTTGTCAACTACTTTTTGAAGAAGTATTCCATTCCTAAAAATGAGCTTTACGCCCGGCAGGCGGAGCCTCATCTCAGCAAGGTTGCAGACATCTCCGAAGCCGGGCAATGGACTGACGTGAAGGTGAAGGTCACTCAACTCTGGGAGAAATCCCATGAGTCCATAGCCCAGGTAGGGCTTGTGGGGGACGAGACCGGGATTATAAAGTTTACTAAATGGCAGAAAGCCGAACTGCCGGAACTTGAGCAGGGGGAAAGCTACCTTTTAAAGAGCGTTTTGATCAGCGAGTACAACGGAAGGTTAAGTGTTGAGCTCAACAGCAGCAGTTCCATAGAAAAACTCGATGAAGAAGTAGAAGTTGGGGGAGGGGATTTCACCCCGGGAGAAATGGAGTCCGAACTCCGGAACATCGGGGAGCTTGCACAGGACAACCAGTGGGTTACGGTCAGGGGAAAAATTGTCCAGCTCTGGGAAAATACCCACGAGTCCATTGAACAGGTAGGGCTTATCGGGGACGAGACAGGAGCTGTCAAGTTTACCAACTGGGCAAGTGCCGAACTGCCTGATATGGAAGAGGGGAAATGCTACCTCCTGAGCAATACTGTCGTAAAAGAGTGGAACGGCAGGTATTCGCTTCAGCTTAACAAAGCAAGTTCCATCGAGGAGCTTGACGAGGATATAGAAGTCGGGACCTTCACTTCCTCCTATTCGGGGGCAATGGTGGACATCCAGACCGGTTCAGGCCTGATCAAACGCTGTCCCGAATGCAAGCGGGCCCTTGTGAAAGGAGCCTGTGCGGAACACGGGAAGGTAAAGGGAGAGTACGACCTCCGGATCAAGGCTGTCCTGGACAACGGGATTTCCACTCAGGAAGCCCTGATTAATCGGGAACTTACCGAAAAGACAGTCGGCATCTCTCTGGACGACGCCATTGCAATGGCTGCCGAGGCCCTGGATCCCGGAGTTGTCCTTGACCGGCTTAAGCAGAAGCTTATAGGCAGGTACTACACCGTAAACGGCCCGAAAGTAGAGCGTTATGTCCTGGTGGATTCCATAGAACAGGACTCTGAACTGGGCGGGGACCTGCTTGAAGAAATGATTGCGGAACTGGAGGTGGAATAAATGGCCGGCTATTTCAGAGAAGTTGCAAAAAGGCTCTTTTCTCAGGAACTGAGAGATTCGGACCTGACTTCAAGGGACGAAAGCGACCAGTACGCGCCTCAATACCTCCTGACCCCTACCGGGGCCAGGGTTAACCGGGTCTTCCTGGTGGGGACCCTGATCGAAAAGGAAGACATAGGCACGGACTCCGAGTACTGGAGGGGCCGGGTCTCCGACCCGACAGGTTCTTTCCTGGTCTACGCGGGCCAGTACCAGCCCGAAGCCGCCCAGTTCCTTGCGGAATGCGAACTGCCTGCATTTGTTGCTGTCGTGGGGAAAGCCAGTACCTACACAACCGATGAAGGAAACGTCCTTACCTCGATTCGGGCAGAGTCCATTCAGCCCGTGGATGCGCAGACCCGGGACCTCTGGGTGCTCGATACCGCAAAACAGACCCTGGACAGGATAAAGGAACTCGAAAATATCGAACCCGAAAACCCGGCTTCCAATCCCAACGCAAAGCTTGCAAAAGAGCACTATGCAGCGGACATGAAAGCCTACAGGTCCATGGTACAAAAGACCCTTGAGTCCCTGAAAGAAAATCTTTGAATCAAGGAAAAACCGAAATAACTTTTGACTTAATTGGGTAAAATTGCCTGAAACCTTCGACCTGGCCGAAAGGCCGGGCTCGAAACTTTTTTATTCTTATTTTATGCTTTTCCTTAAAAACTTCCGACCTGTTTTGTGGCCTTATCTGATTTCTTCAACTTTTTGTTATTTTTCCACCGGTTCCCAGGCGAAAAGCACAACCTTTGCCTTTAACTTTCAGGCGGGAAGTCCCCTTTCTCGATGTTTCTAATCGAAGATTAGAAACTCCTGTTAAACCTACGGTTTAACACGACAGCCGAAGGCTGGCAGGTGGGGGTAGTTCACATAGATATCTTGATATGCTTACAAGCCGTGATATCTTATAAGGAAAATATTGGAGATGATTTTGTGAAAACCTATCTTGTAGTCTGGTTTAGCAGTAACGGCGCGCCCCCCTCCGAAGTCACCCAGCGGCTGATGTCCCTGGGCTTTGAGCCCATGCAGGGCAGCTATGATTTCGTGTACAACTGGGAGAACATCGTAAGTGTGGATCATGTCCTGGAATTCGGAGACAAGGTCTTCCTGAGCCTCCACGGGACCGGGGCCATGTTCAAACTGGAAACCGTTTGAAGCCAGAAACCGATAATAGTTTGAACCGGGGCCTGAGCTCTTCTAATACCTTCAGGGCTCAGTCCGAAGACAGTGTATGAAAATTCACGAACGTCACTAACTTTTTTTACATTCCCTTATCAGAACCCTTCAGAGAATCTCGGAATTTCATGAAACCGCAGATGTCCCCTGTAAGGGTAACCACCCTGCCGGATACGGAACCGTTTTCGATGACCAGTTCCACGACGCATGGCTCGGACATGCGGGGGCTTGTCGGAGAGCCGGGACAGACCAGCATCACATCTCCATCCTGAATGAGAGGGCGATGCAGGTGCCCAAAAATCAGGACATCAACATCCATTTCCTTTGCGAGGTAGTACTGGGCCGTCGTGTCCGTAATCGAAAGTCCGCCTTCGTGCACAACCCCTATTTTCACCCCCTCAACCTCGAATTTCAGCCTTTTGGGAAGTTTCTGCCGGATTTTAGAACCATCGGTGTTTCCAAAAACTGCTTTCAGTTTTCCGGTGGCTGCAAAAGCTTCGTAGGCTTCGGTCGTGCTGAAGTCCCCGGCATGGACAATGAGGTCGCAATCTTCAATAACTTTTTTAATATTTTCCGGGATTACACCGGTCTTCAAATGAGTATCGGAAAGTACTATCAATTTCATGAAAAAAAACCCCTGAATACTCCTGCATGAGCAGGAAAATACAACTTCATATTTTATTTCTGGAATTGCTCTATACTCATACAGGTTGTTTTTTTGTTGGTGGAGACATTTGGTGTGTGCACTCAAAACCACGGAACACATGGAACACACGGAAAAAAGAATGCCTGAAGACACCAATTACGGTTGCTCTGGCGTTTTTCAGTCCGCTTGAACTCGCAAAGCGAGCGAAACGGACCTCGTGCTGTTGCGATTGCATCGCAACTCCCAGGAAATCATTGATTTCCTGTGATCCCGAAGCGCAACTCGGTTTTCAGTCTGCTTGAGCTCGCGCAGCGAGCGAAACGAACCGCGTGCTGTTGCACTTGCAGTGCAACTCCCAGGAAATCTTTGAATTCCTGTGATCCCGAAACGCAATTCGGGTCAGACACCCTGATTCCGGTCAGGCTTCCAGACCCGACCTGAACCGACAGATGAGAAAATCAGATTTTTTTGAAAAAAGGCTTAAGTAAGAGTCAGGTCCACGAGTTCATACTCAATGTTCTCGTTTTCAAGCCGGCTTAAGAGGGGAGATACCTGCTCGTCCACCGAGACCACCAGGGAAGAAAGCCCGTGGTACGCGGCTTCGATTACGGACTCGTTCGTCCCGAACATAACGTCGGGGGTCACATTGATTTTCCTGAGAGCGATCAGGGCTTCCACGCCTATGGCCGCAATATGAGGCTTTGAATCCGCAAGAATCTTCAGGCGTCCAAGGTCCACATTTTTTGACCCGCCCCTCTCAATTCTCGGGACTTTTGAGACCGTAATGCTTGCGGTCTCCAGGTCAATAAGGCCCTTGAGGTCGGTCACACCAACATCTTCTCCCGCAATAGCGTCCGAAATAAGCGTACCTACTGCCCCGCTCTTTTCCGTAAGACTCACGTAGAGGAGCCCTTTTTCCATTTTCAGATAGACCTGCTGCTCCGCTTTCATGTCTTCACTGGCAATGGCAGTCCAGGTCGAAACGTGGCTAATTATTTCCTCCATAACAAAGCAGGCGTAGCGCTTCAGTTCCCCGGCATTTTCAAGGACCCAATCGATACCTTCTTTAGTAATCCTGTACCTTACCCGACCTTCGGTAATAATCAGGCCGTCAGCCACCAGTTCTTTTATGTATTCCGAGACTGCCTGGGGAGTGATTCCTATCTTTGCAGCAATTTCCTTCTGCCTTACGTTCGGCTGATGGGCTGCAATTTCGATAAGTACCTGAAACTTGGTAACTCCGCTTTTTGTCTGGAGGAGCTTAACCGTCACTCGTAATTCTCCTCATTCCCTTCGATTAATTTTAGTCTTTGACCCATCACGGAAAGGTGCTCGGACCTGCGGGCAACAGCACATATATAAAATGGGTTTTTGTTGAGGGTCCTGGTCAGATTGCTCATGGAAGAGTTACCTTCTTCAACCTGTTTTTCCAGTTCTTCGATTGCACCCTTGACTTCATCATACGGTTTGAACGTCAGCATGATAATGTCGCTGAGGTCCTCAAAAGAACACTGGAAATTTACCTGGACCTTGGAATATGATGTATGATATTCTTTAGAAGGTTTCTTCCCCGATTCGGGGACCCGCCACTGGCTCTCGAGCAGTCCTGCTTTTTTAAGGTTCTGGAGACTACTTCCCACGTCCGTACCCATGAATTCATCAAGTTCTTCTTTTATCATCCACTTGCTTGAGAGTGCATCAAAAATCTTCTTGTGAGTCCTGGACCCGAACGTCCTGAGTAACGGGACTAAATAGGAAGGATCGTTGATTATTCGAGTTCGTTTACCCATCTATTTTCTCACCTTCTCGCCTTATATGATAGGCTTTCAAATATAATAAATATATGTGATAGTATTAGTTCCCGAAGCTGATTTTAAGCTCTTTTTCCGAATTCCAGTCATATTCGGGGGGAACTCTCTCCAGATCATGGCACTTTTCGTGCAGGGCATGGGCAACAATCGGAAGGGCAATGGTCGCGTCCACAAAGACCTGGACTTTTTTCGCCTGGGCCGCGATTTTTCCCCAGGAGACAGCTTCGTCAAAGGTACAACCCGAAAGTCCTCCCCAGTGTGGGGCATCGGCGGTGTACTGGATGGCATAGTCATGCCCTCCAACGTCCATTCCGAGAATGGAGGCTATCACTTCGGTCTGCTGGATAAAGTTTTTGGGGACTCCCCCGCCCACGTAGACGACTCCGGTTTTTTGGGACCTTTCCACGATCTGGGTGATCTCGTCCACGTCCTTTATCTGGTCGATTTCGAGTTTTAACCCTTTTCTTCTGGCAATGGTAAGCCCTATGCCAATGGAACTGTCCCCCAGGGCGGGAACGAAAATCGGGACATTGTGCCTGTAAGCAGTGACCAGAATCGAGTCTTCAAGAGCTCCACGCTTTACTAGCTCTTCCCCGAGCAGGCGCATAAACTCCCTTGAGGAACAGGAAATCTCTCCGATTGCCTCTGCAAAGTCCGCGATCAGGTTGTCAGCAACCCGAAACTCGTCCTCCACCGCAAAGACGTCGTAGATCCTGTCCACCCCGTGCTCGAAGAGTTTTTCGTCATTTGCCAGGTGGGAGCCCACATAGTGCTTCCTGCCAAGTGCCTCATGGCAGTCGTGGAACATGTTTGCCCCGGTGCTTACCAGGCAGTCAATCATCCTGTGCTCTATCATGTAGGAAATGATCCTGCGCATACCGGCGGGGACCAGAGCTCCGGAAAGGCCCATGAAGACTGTCATATGTTCTTCTTTTAGCATGTTGTGCCAGGCCTGAACGGATTCGGCCAGTTTCCTGCCCTGAAAACCTGTTTTAAGCATTCCGTCCAGTACATCGCTTACGGATCTGTCCTTCACATCGATAGGGATGGTTGGATTGTTTGTGAACACATCGTGCTGCATGCCGTACTCCATAATAAGTGTGAATACTAATACGTTTTCCTTTAACTGTAATGCACAGTATTTTTTATTTTAACTGTGTGCCTCCGGTTATCCGGAAACAGGCAATAAAAAACGCAAATCGTGCCTGAGGAAGGTATGCTATACTATATTATTAATATATAAATATCCCGGCCTTTGAGGCTTTATGTCCGTATAAGGAAAGATGTTTGCCAGATGCCGGAAAAGCTTCAATCAGATTATAACCTAAGGGTATACTAAATATATAAGGCTGTGCTGAAATTACAGTCAGATCAATTATTTCTGAGTTAAAGACTCAGAGGTTTCCTGCCGGGTTATCTGTGAAACACATTTCTCAATAACAGCTCTTCTGGCGTTTTCATAGGAGCATTTTGCAAGTTCTGCGGTCCCTCCCATTTCCATGACCTCCATTTCGAAGCTGCGCGCAAAATCCAGGACATTTTTATGGAAATCCGGCCCACAGGGAAGCACGGTATTGATTTTTGCGGCCCTTCCGTAATGCGAGTTTTTAAGATACTTTTTGTTTAAATCAGGAGAGCCTCCCGCCTCCTCTTCCATTTTCTTCCAGTTCGAAGCCCACATGGGGGTCAGGTAAATCGTGCCCATTCCCTGGCATGAAAGCATGGCTTCGGCATAGGCCTCGTTTCCCCCGAAGGCCAGGCTGATGCAGTCCTCTACTGTCTCCCCCCTTTCATCTTTCAGAAAATAAAGGGGACAGTCAAGCCCTGCAAAGTCTTCTTCAAGTTTCCCGAGCACATGCCCACAAGACCCGTAAAAGAGCAGGATACCATCTGAAAAAGGGGCCATTTCCCGGATATTTTCGTACACAGCCGACTTAAGGAGCTCAAGGTCCACATGCAGCCCCAGCCTGAGCACGTTTACAACCACCGTGACCTGCCTGGCCCCTTTCATTTTCATCTTTTCATGCATGCCCTTAAAAAACGGAAGCCACAGGAAGGGTTTCAGGGCCATCTGGAAAGCCGGACCGGGCCCGTTATTAAGGAGCATGGAAACCCTGTCCAGAGGAGCTGTCCGGGGAAGACAGTGTATAGGGTGAGGTGCAGCTTTGAGTTTCCGGAGGAGGCTCTGACATTCCCGGTTTTCCACGAGAATTAACTGCTTCATATCCCTGTCCTGAGAAAGCACATGGACCAGTTCGTCCTCAAGCATTCCGCAGGCGATTATACTCAATACCGGCATTTTCCACCCTCTTTATAGATTGTGATAATTATTTAACTGAGAATTTCCGTTTTCAACTGTTTGTAGCATTTTTCAAACAGTTCCTGGTTACCCCCATCAAGTTCAATTACCTCAAACCCGAAGAGCTCGGCAAACTTCTCGATATTGGCATCGTAATCCCGGGTATATTCCAGGCCGGTATTGATTTTTGCAACCCTTCCGTACCCGATCATTTCATGGGTTAATTTCATCATTTCAAGCGCCTTTTCGGGGTCACGGTTCATCCTGTCTATATCAAGGATTTCCCGCCAGGCAAGCGCGTACATGGGGGTGAAAAGATAGGTTCCTACCTTACTTACGCTTTTCAGGACCTTGAGGTAGTTTGCCGCTCCGCCCAGGGTTGCCCCTATGCAATCGTCCACGATTCTTGAAGTGTCGTCCTTCAGGATGCGGACCCGGCAGCCCGGCCCCTTTGATTCAAAATCTTTTTCGATATTCCCGAGCACATTCCCGCAAAGGCCGTAAAAAAGCAGAATTCCGGAGGAACAGGCACAGAGGTTTTCCACCGTATCATAAACCCCTTTTTTAAGGACTTCGGGCCTGCTGTGCAGAGCAAGTTCGAGCAGGTCAACTATCAGGGTATGGGGTACACCAGCTTCTTTATTCTCTTTATTCCCTTTACATATTTCATGGATTTTTTCAAGGGGAAGTACAGTATTTGAAATGTTTATATGTTTCAGTTTTTCCACAAATTCAAGGTGATTTTCATTTTCAACAACAAGCACCTCACCAATCGCAGAGTCATTTTCAAGGACCCATATAATTTCGTCCTGTAATATTTTACATGAAATGATGCTCATAACCGGCATGAAAGTAATCTCCTGTGTCTGTTTTTATCCGCCATACTCAAGATTTAAATTATTTAAAAATAGCTTTTTTTGGCAATAGTGCAGTAGCATAGTGAACTACCCCTAACAATCCACAAATTTTCAATTTGTGCGATCGTAAAAATGAGTTGCAATTAATATGACGATTAATATATTAATAGCCATATATATTTTTCGGGGCAGGGTATGGCTCATCCCACGGCTGAAGACCGTGATTTTTCTCTACTCCTACACTCATTTCCTCATAATAGAAAAGAAAAACAAAAATCGGTCAGAGGGGCCGAAGTGTACAAACACATCCCCTTTTTACTGACCTTCAGAGACTCTATTTTTTACTTTTCTGTTTTTCAATCTTTTTTAAAATTTTTCGGGATATTCTGGTCTGGAGTGACCCCATAGTACCTGGTCCTGGCCTGGCCCCAGATACAGCCTTTCTTCCCGAAAATCTTTAATTCAAGGTTCTGGATTGCCTTGCAGACAGAGTTTCCGGCCCTTGCCCCTTTGCAAACCAGACAGAGTTTTTCACAGAAAATTGGGGCTTTGCCCTTGTTTTCGCCTGCCATGTATGAACCATCCCCCTATGTTTTTTCAATAATTAAATGTAAGTATAAGTACTCAGTAATTGCTGTAGGTAAAAGCACTCAGTAGTATAACTCAGAGCAGTTTGCTTCCGGCCTCAGGCCCGGGGGCACACTGGAAGACGGCGTTAATCTTTACTTCGATCAGGTTCTTTGCGGGCAGGCCCGGTTTTGCGCCAAGTACGATTTCTCTCATTTTCTCAAACTTATCTCCGGAATTGATGATTTCGGCCTCTCCCTTGATCTGGAAACAGCCTCCTGTCCCAGGCCCCCAGACATAGATTGCGAGATTGGGGTTTTCCTCCAGGTTTGCCAGGGATTTGACCATGAAATTGTCTGCAATCCAGATGGTCTCATCGTCTACAAGCTGGCAGAAGCCGATTGGAACGACGTTTGGAATACCTGCTCCGGAGGCGGTAGCTACTGGGAAAATCTTTACTTTTGAAAATGCAACTTTCATTTCTTCTGTTAGTTTTGCCATTTCTATTCACGATTCCTCAGGCAGGATGCCTGCGATTTTAGTCGTGGGAGGAATGCCGTCAACTTTCAGGCATTCCGTTCCACGTTTGGATTTCTCCACTCTGCTTTTGAAACAAGTTCCCGTAGCAGGTGACGTAGTTTTTTAAACTATCTCCCCTCGCCAATGTTGAATATGCTTGTTATATGTAGCACACCGTCCCTACCTCTCAGGACTTTTAATGCTACACGATAGGGAATTGGACTGAGGAAGCATCCAAATGTATCGTGACATATCCAACGTAGTCAATTAAGACTCAGGCTGGTCAATCAAGGCTTGCCGAAACAAGCCTCCCACTTTAGTGGGGGGTTATTGACTTAACTGTACCATATAATTTTACCAACATGAAATTTGCAGTATATATTTATATATTTAAGCGTTAGAATTCTGTAGTAAACGTTTAATTTGTGTATTCTACTGACCTTATCTGCTTAAAAAAGATTACAGGAGCTCTTTTTTTGTAAACGGGGGGATTTCCCTGAACTTTCGGGAACTTAGAGAACCTGGGGACAGGGAACTTGAAAGAATAGTTCCGAAAACCGGTAAAATTGAGTCCCGGAAAAAAATCGAAGACTGGAAAAACCGGCTTTCTGCCTGTAGCTTTAGGCGGGAATTCCCGGACGACGCTTATGTCTGGCTCACGCTTGTACTGGCTTTAAAGGCCGTGGCTTCCGGAAACTACGGAGTCGGTTGCGTCCTGGTCAATTCAGGGGGAGAAGTTGTCGCAGCAGGCCACAATCAGGTGTACAGCCCGTATTTTCGAAGCGACCTGCACGCGGAAATGGTGGTCGTAAACCGCTTTGAAGCCGAACACCCGGAGCTTACGGTCCTTGAAGGTTATACCCTTTACACTTCCCTGGAATCCTGTCCCATGTGTCTGTTCCGGCTGATTTATTCCGGCATCCACCAGGTCCTCTACGCCGCCCGGGACCCCATAGCCGGCATGGTTGATTGAAAAAAGCACCTACCCCCTCTCTGGAAAGAGCTTGCAAAACGGCAAAGTATTTCCCGGGCCCGCTGTTCTCCCGAATTATCCAGGGCCGCAACCGAAATCATGCTTCTCAATGCAGAGGAACTGCTTGATATTCTGAAAAAACGCTGCAAACGATAGGTTTTCAGACATCCTTTGATAGAAGGAAAGGAAAATATTAAAATAATTTACTACGGTATAGTTAATGTTATATAAATATCAAGGTATAATTAACCTGGAATATATATTTTTCAGTTCTACTACTTTTAGCATATCTTTCTATTATTGAAAAGGGGGAGTAAATATCAGGAAAATTGGATTTTTTGTTGTATTACTGCTTGCAGCAATGCTCTTCGTTTCCGGCTGTGCCGAAGAAGCCCCGGAGGAAGTCCTTGAGGAGGTAACCGAAGAAGAGGAAATCGCGGAAATGAACATCGTTGAAACCGCAATTAATGCCGGAACTTTCGAGACGCTGGTAACGGCGGTCCAGGCGGCAGGATTAGTTGATACCCTGAGCGGAGATGGACCTTTTACCGTCTTTGCCCCGACCGATGCAGCGTTTGCGGAACTTCCCGAAGGGATGCTGGAAGACCTGCTCGCAGATAAAGAAAAGCTAACGGCTGTCCTGACCTATCATGTGCTTGCCGGAGAGTACATGGCAGCCGACGTTGAAGGCCTTGAATCGATGGATACTGTCCAGGGCGAAGCTCTTACAATCGATACCATGGGAGGGGTAATGGTCAATGACGCAAATGTCATTACTGCGGACGTCAAAGCCAGCAACGGGGTAATCCATGTAATAGATAAAGTGCTGATTCCACCGTCCATGGCAGGGCCGCAGATGGATATCATCGATACGGCAATAGCCGCCGGTTCTTTTGACACCCTTGTTGCGGCAGTCCGGGCCGCAGGCCTTGAGGAGACGCTGAGAGGAGATGGACCTTTCACGGTCTTTGCTCCTACTGATACCGCCTTTGAAGCCCTTCCGGAAGGGACGCTTGAAAGCCTTCTGAATGATACTGCGGGGCTTACAAACATACTCACCTACCATGTTGCCTCCGGAAAACTGATGTCCGGCGATGTCGTGACCCTTGAGTCCATTGAAACCCTTCAGGGAAGTTCACTGCCGGTTAACACCACTGAAGGTGTAATGGTAGGAGAAGCCACTATTATCTCAACAGACATTGAGACCAGCAATGGGGTCATTCACGTAATTGATATGGTTCTGATCCCTCCTGAATGAGGGAAAAGTCAACCAACCCAGGTAGACCAGGCTAAAGCAAAATAATAAGGGAGGGGAAAATTATCAAAAAATTTGGACTTTTTGCAGTTATGGTGCTCATTGTAGCAATGCTCTTTGTTTCCGGCTGTGCCGAAGAAGCCGAAGAGAACGTGGAGGGGGAACTGGAAGGCGCTGAAGGAGTAATCAAGGGAGAATTAGGAGAAGCTGAAGAGAACATTGAGGGAGAATTAGGAGAAGCTGAAGAGAATGTTGGGGAAGGATTAGGAGAGGCCGAAGAGGAAATTGAGGGAATATTAGGAGAAACTGAGGGAGTTACAGGGGAATACAGTCCTGTCATAAATCCTGATGATTTCGTAGAAGTAATAGACAACCCTTATTTCCCGTTGACCCCAGGCACAACTTTCTTTTATGAAGGCGAATCCGAGGACATGCTGATAAAAAATGAGGTTTTTGTTAGCAATGAAACCAGGGTAGTCATGGGAGTAACGACCACCGTTATCCGGGACAAGGTCTGGGAAGATGGGGAACTGGTCGAAGAAACGTACGACTGGTATGCCCAGGATAAGGACGGGAACGTCTGGTACTTCGGAGAGGACTCAAAGGACTATGAGGACAACAAAGTCGTAAGTACCGCAGGGTCCTGGGAAGCCGGCATGGGTGGGGCTCTGCCGGGGATCTTAATGAAAGGGGGTCCTCAGGTAGGAGATGTCTACCGCCAGGAGTACCTGAAAGGGGAAGCTGAAGACATGGCTGAAGTCCTCTCTCTGGATGAATCGATTACCGTGGTCTACGGTTCTTTTGACAACTGCCTGAAAACTAAAGAATGGAACCCGCTTGAACCTGGAATAGAAGAAAATAAGTACTATGCTCCGGGAATTGGGGCGCTCCTCGAAATGGAAATAATGGGTGGAGATGAAAAACTGGAACTGGTAAATATTACTATGGAGTAAACTACCCCCCCCAAAAACCTTCGTCTGAAAGCGAAGGTCCGGGGGTAGTTATGCGCAGCATTCCTTCAATAGAGAACTTTTTCCCTGTTCCCGAACTCAATACTGTAGTCCAGGTAATACACTACCTCCGGAACCACCTCTATGAGGATATAATCGGGGTCAGGGGGCATATCTGCAAGAATTGGGAATTTGGCGGTCATTATCTCTCCGATTTCCCTTATTTTTCCTTCATCCTCAACTATCGAAGCTTTTCCTTCTACCTGGAGGGCCTGCATATTAAACCAGTCAGGGTTATCTTCATCGACCGTGTAGGCCACGTCCGGGTTTTTCATGATGTTGTGCACCTTCCGGCTGTTTTTGCTTGTGGCAAGGTAGACAAACTCGCCATAGGATACGTATCCCATCGTATGGGCCATGGGCCTGCCTTCGGGACTTACGGTTGCCAGATTTAGGTAGTTATGCGTTGCAAGATAATCACTGATTTTTTGCTTTATATCCACCATATTTTACCCCCACGTTCTATTAAGGATTCTGCCAAGGATGGATATTTGCTCATCCCGATCTTCAAAATCCTTACTCAGAATAATTACTCAGAATAAATACTTAGAATAAGTACTGAAGAATTTAACAAAAGTTATCCAACAGCCGCCGTTGTCTGTCAGAATCCTGCTTTTTCCTTTTATACCATTTATTCGGAGCAAATTTATATATTTTCCTCTTTAATATTTATGATTTTAATAAAAGCAGCTAACAATCAAAGACTGCTCTGGAAAATGCCCCAACAGTTTGAATAATATTATGCATATTATAATTTCTTACGAATATATATGGACATTAAAAGTATGTTAGTTTAGGGGAGGTTATTAATGCTATTCAGTAAGGGAAATACACCTGTTTTCCGGAAGGTTCTTCTGCTGGTCCTTATAGCAAGCTGCATTGTAATTGCAGCAGGTATTCCCGCAACAGCGGATTCTGTAACGGGCGCTAAGAACACAGTTTCGGATGACTCTGTGGTTGTGGATGTTGCGGTAAATCCGGACCGGAGTTCCAATTGCCTGAAGACCATGGAAATGGGATCTGTAAAGATTGTGGTGCTCGGCTCTTCTGAGCTCGATGCCGGGGCAATCGATCCGGAATCTCTGTACATAAGCTCGGAAAAAAACGATGCTGCTGTCTACCAGGCCAGCTTTTACTATGAAGATATTTCAAAAAACGGATACGAAGACCTGGTGCTGGAAATGGACTGCCATGAGCTGGTGGTCAATCTTGGGCTAAGTCACTGCTTCTGCAACACCGTCCCATTAACGGTTAGCGGGAAACTCAAAGATGGCAGGGCGGTAAAAGGAATGGGCACGACGATTATCCTTCCAAGCCTTCGCTGATATTTTAATTACCCCTGAGCTAAAGACTCAGGGATTTTTTGCTGCGTTCTTATAAAATAGAAATATCAGGGAATATTTCTGATTTTCTGGTAATCCCCTGAAAAGGAGACGATCATGAACGGATCACAGGCTGAAATCACTATCTTTGACTTTAAGAACCCTCTTGAGTTCAGGCGATGGGTCACAATGGATGACAGGGTGATGGGCGGGCAGTCAAAGAGCCACCTTGGCTATTCCGAAAAGGGAAATGTTTACTTCAGGGGGAATGTCAGGTTAAACGAAAGCAAAATCGGTTTTGCTTCTGTTCGTTCCAAAAACAACGTATTTGACCTGAAAACGTTTGACGGGGTCCGGGTCCGGGTAAAGGGAGACGGCAAGACCTACAGGCTCAACATGAAAACGGAAAAACATCATGACGGTTTCCTTTACCAGCACGATTTTCATAGTGGGGAAGGGGAATGGATAGAGCACAGCATCCCCTTTGAAGCGTTTCTCCCTTTTTTCAGAGGAAAACCTGCGAAGGATTCCCCCCCGCTTGACCCCGGGAACATAAAATCCTTCGGGTTGATGGTCGTGGGACAGGAAGGCGAGTTTGAGCTCGCCATCGAAAATATAAAAGCTTACGGAAAGTCAGGAACCCCCCCGTCAACTACCCCCACCTAAAACTTTCGCCTAACGGCTAAGATTTTAGAGTAAGAGGCTTGTTTTGGCAAGTCCCTGGTTGACCAGATCGCCAGTAAGGAGCTTTGTAATACTGGCAGCCGATACGAAAGAATATTATAGTTACCCTGGAATGCCGCCTCAGTTTCAGGCTCTAAGGATGCTGGTTAAACAGTCCTGAGAGGTAGGGACAGTGCTTGCATCATACAAACCTTTCAGTATCAGATCGAGAGGAAGTCGGATTTGGTGGGTTGACTCCATAGCCCCCAATACGCATAACTCCAAAAAATGGAGGTAAACTCTATGCTAGTTTACATAAAAAACCAGAACGGAAAACCACTAATGCCCTGTAAACCTTCAAAGGCCAGAAAACTTTTGAGGGAAGGTAAGGCAAAGGTTTTGAGAACTATACCATTTACGATTAAACTGCTTTTCGGAAGTAGTGGGTACACTCAGCCCGTGATAGCAGGCATAGACTCAGGCTCGAAAGTTGTTGGCTGTGCGGCCATTGCTAACGGAAAAGTAGTCTATCAGTCAGAAGTTCAGTTAAGACAGGATGTTTCTAAAAAGATGGATCAACGGAGGATGTACCGGAGGAATCGGAGAGGCCGAAAAACGAGGTACAGGCCCCAAGGTTCAATAATCGGGCAGCTTCGAGGCGAAAAGGAAGGCTGGCCCCTTCAATCAGGAGTAAGCTGGAATCTCACATCAGAGAAAAGAACTTTGTGGAATCCATCTTACCGGTTACAAAGTGGAAGGTCGAAACGGCTTCCTTTGACATTCACAAAATAACGAATCCGGAAGTTTCAGGTATTGAGTATCAGGAAGGTCCACTGAAGGATGCCTACAACGCCAGGGCTTTCGTACTGGATCGGGACGGGTACACATGCCAGCACTGCAAAGGTAAATCAAAGGATAAGCATTTGCAGTGTCACCACATAATTTTTAGGACAAATGGAGGCCCCGATACTCCAGAGAACCTTATTACTTTATGCAAAACCTGTCACCAGGCCCTCCATGCAGGAGAGTTTGAGTTAAAGAAAAAGCAATCAAAAACCAAACATGCAACCCACATGGGTATTATCAAAAGCCAGCTTAAAAAGTCAGATTGGGAGTTTGAGGAAAATTTTGGTTTTGAGACGAAATTTAAGAGAGAACAATTTTTAAAACTTTCAAAAACCCACTATAATGATGCTGTTGCCATCTGCTGCGAGGACGGGCAAACGGTAAAGCTGGATAATACGGTTTACCATAAAAAACACGTTTCAGCCGGGGACTACAAGCAGACAACAGGTGCTAGATCAGAAAAGAAGATTCCAACCGGTAAAATATATGGAATTAGAAAATTTGACCGTGTAAAAACAGTTAAAGGGGAAGGGTTTGTGAAAGGAAAAAGAGCCACCGGCTTCTTTGCCATTCAAGATATATTTGGCAATGTGATATCAAACAGTGTCAACGTAAAGAAAAACTGTATTCGCCTCTGTGCGAGAACTACAACTTTAATCCAGGCGGTGAATGTTTGAACACATTCCTCCCCCACCTGCCAGTTCCGCCAAAGCCGAAACTGTCGAGGAAGGGTTCTCCTGCTGAGGTAAGATGAGCTCAGGCCTTTTTCTTTTTTACACATTCCTTTAATTTTTCTTCCAGCCGGATACGGGAAATGAATACCCCGAACTGTGTTGCGATGGTCTCGATGACCGTCCGGACGTGGTCAGAGAGTTCGTACTCGACCATGGAGGCCAGGTAAAAGGCGGCGATAATCTTTTTCCCGTGTTTCACAGGGATGATTGCCGTAACCCTCAGATCTTCATGCTTTAAGTGCTCGTCTCTTGAGGTCAGGAGGAGATCTATGTGTTGCTTATATACAGGCTGTCCGATCATGACAAGTTTCGTATTGGGGGAATTTGCATTGTAGTGGGATGCATACTCGACAAAATTGGGAGACAGGCCACTGTGGATGGCAAGTTTCATATCCCCGTTTTCCTCATCAATCAGATATATGCCCCCGGCATCAATCTCGTCGATCTGGAGGCAGGAATCAAGCAGGATTTCCAGGGTTTCATGGAGTTCGGTCGAGGAGCTGAGGGCAATTCCCAGGTTTCGCTGGATGTAGAGTAACTTTTCCTCCCGCTTTCTCTCGGTAATATCCAGAATGATCCCCTTTAAGTATTTCACAACCCCGTTTTTATCCGCTTCGATAAAGGTCCTCTCATCAACCCAGCGAGTCTCCCCGAACTTGGTAAGTATCCGGTACTCCTGGGTAAAATCCGTACAACCTTCATCAATCCGCCTGGTAAGTTCTCGCTCAACCCGCTCCAGGTCGTCCGGGTGCACAATATTTCCGTATAGAAGCTTCCCTGTCGTAAAGTCTTCCACATCGTAGCCGAACTCTTTGATATGCTCGGACACGAATTCCGCAGGCCAGTATTTTTGGGGCTTCCATAGGAATACAGTCACAGGAATTTTATTAACTATCGAGATCAGTTCTCCTGCCATTTCCAGAGCATTGCGCAGGGCCACTCCACTGATATCGAAACCCGATCCTGACATTATAGGACTATGATTTTTATTTGAACCGGTTTTACTTACGTTAGTTTTATTTGAACCGGTTTTATTAAAGTTAGAAGCCATCATACTCTCCGTATTATTGTTCAGGTTTTTTCTGCAAATCAGGCAGCAGAAATTTCCTGTATTTACATTTTGTGCTATAGAGATGAAAAACCACTCAAAAGATTAAAAAGCTTGTGCTTTTATTCACTTCGTGATTTTAGATATATAGTGGGCTAGCAATGGTGAAAATACCAGGCAGCTCTTATTTTAAAAAACTAAAATTTCCGGGGGAAATGGGGTGCAAAAATAAATATTTTAATAGTATATTCAAGCTTCAGGCACAAAATATTTATATATGATTAGTAGCCCCCTTCAAAAAACAGGACATTTTCAGGCTTCCTCTCCCTCAAATCGGATGTAAATCTCTGAGAATCAAAATTACCTTTTTGTCCTGCCAGCCGTCGATCAACTCCTGGATTACGGCTCTTCTTACAGGAACGCAGCAGAAAGCCCCAAGGCTTTACAAGCTGTCCAATAATTACTTTCAGTAATATCTGAAATCCTTTTTTTTAGATTTAAAGGCTTTATATACCTTCTATTTTACCTGTTTTTGCCTTGAAATTGAATTATCGGACAGCCTGTTTAGCGCGGGGTAGTTCACGCTATCAAGAAGATCGGAGACAGTGGTCCGGGATTTTTCAGGTTTTACCGGAAAAAAAGATTCCTGGAAAGAAGACGCCTGGCTTCAAGACATTTTTACACCTGTATTTTATTAAAAGATAACTAACTTATACAATATTTTCAACACAAGTAATATATTAATATTCATGGTGAATATATATTTTATGAAACATTTTGTTAACAAGTTTTTTTCATGAAAAAATTTAATGTGTATCGGCAGGCGGTCAATTTGATATATTAATAACCATGTCTGATTTAACAGGAAGGTTTTCCGGAAGGAGGTTTTCCGGCAAACATTTTTGAATCGGGGGAAAACATGAATGCTTTAGAAGGTGTACTTGGCGGGCAGAAAATCGCATACTTTTCCATGGAAATAGGGCTTTTATCTGAAATTCCCACTTATTCGGGAGGGCTCGGGGTCCTGGCAGGGGATACGATACGTTCGGCTGCGGACCTTACCGTTCCTCTTGTCGGGGTAAGCCTCTTGAGCAACAGGGGTTACTTCAGGCAGACCCTCGATTCCGAAGGCAGGCAAACCGAACACAGCATTGAGTGGAACCCTTCGAAGTTCATGACCCTTCTGCCCCTGGAAGTAAATGTGAAGGTCGGGAAACGGGACGTGAAGGTCAGGGCCTGGTCTTACAACTGCAAAAGTCTTACCGGAGGCTCTGTCCCCGTCATCTTTCTGGACACAAACGTTGAGGGAAACCACGAGGAAGACCGCGGGATTTGCAATTATCTCTACGGAGGGGACAAAAGTTACCGTTTCAGGCAGGAAATAGTGCTCGGGATAGGAGGGGTCAGGATGCTTGAGGCCCTGGGTTTCAGTATACGGAAATACCACATGAACGAAGGTCACTCCAGCCTCCTTGCCCTGGAACTCCTGAAGCGAAACGGGACAAACGTCCCCGAGGTGCACGAGCGCTGCATCTTCACCACTCACACGCCCGTGGAAGCCGGGCACGATAAGTTTGACTACGGCCTGGTGGAAAGTCTGATTCCGGAAGGGGAAGACATCAAGGTCTTAAAGAGGTTCGGAGGGGAGGACACCCTGAACATGAGCTTCTTTGCCCTGAACCTTTCCGCCTACGTAAACGGGGTAACAAAGCGACACAGCAGGATTTCGCAGCAAATTTTTCCGGGTTACCGGATCCAGGCGATCACCAACGGGGTCCATTCCTATACCTGGACCTCTCCTTTTTTCCGGGAACTTTATGACCGCTACCTTCCGGGCTGGGCAAACGAGCCGGAACTCCTTGTGCGGGTTGGTGGAATCCCGGACGATGAGATCTGGGCCGCGCACCGGAGCGCAAAAAAACAGTTAATCGATCACGTAAACCAGCTTAGCGGGGCTAGCCTGGACTACGAGACCCTGACCCTTGGCTTTTCCAGGCGAATGACCGAGTATAAACGGCCGACATTTATTTTCTCGGATCTCCAGAGGCTTCGGAAAATAAACAAAAGGGGAAAAATCCAGCTCATTTTTGCAGGCAAAGCCCACCCTAAAGACGAAGCCGGAAAAGCCCTGATCCGGGAAATATTCGGGTACATGGAAGAACTCAGGGATGAAATAAAAATAGTTTTCCTGGAAAACTACGACATGGACCTGGCCGCAAAAATGGTTGCGGGCGTGGACATCTGGCTCAACACCCCACAGCGCCCCTTCGAAGCCTCGGGGACAAGCGGCATGAAGGCCGCGCATAACGGGGTGATAAACTTCAGCGTGCTCGACGGCTGGTGGATTGAGGGCTGGATTGAAGGGGTTAACGGCTGGGCCATTGGTCCTGAACCCGACGAAACCCTTTCTGAAGAAGAGAGCAGGCTCTGTGAGTTAGACGACCTGTACAACAAACTCTACTACATCATCGTCCCCACCTACTACAAACGAAAAGACGAATGGTTTAAGTTGATGAACAATTCCATCGGCATGATCGCCTACTACTTCAACAGCCACCGGATGATGAGGCGCTACGTGACACAGGCCTACCTCTGAAGGGTATTTTGAAAAAAAGGTTCTGAGGATGTTTTAGAAATAATCCTTAGGAATGGTAAAACGTACATGAAACTCTTCGAGTTGGCCGTATTTGCAAAGCAGGATATCGATCATTGAAAAAAAAACGATAGACTGAGTAACCGGTGGACTCAAAGACCCTCCGGCTTCGCTCCTGCTTTTTCAGCAATTTTCCGGAAGGCTTCCATATATTGGTCAGCCCTCATGACGGGTATGGCTTCGAACCTGCATAGTCCTATGAAGGGCAGGTTTGCGGCCATGTAGGCCTTCTCATCCTCAGTCTCGTAAATTACAAAAAGGCGGTATCCCATGAGGTCGATCCATTCGTCAATTACCTTAAAGCCCTCAGGGTACTTGTAATCCTCATAACACTTCCCGACTGCTTCGGAGTCTTTCGGCTCCCAGGACACAATATCCAGAAATATCATTTTACCTATCCTCTAGATTGAAATAGTAGTTTTTATCGAATATAAAAATTTATATTAATCTATAATTTATATTTCCAAACAATCATATATTTATAGGAAAAAAAGGTTCGGAGGATGTTTTAGAAACAATCCTCAATTTCTGGTTTGCAGTCTTGTCCAGGGCTGAATTCTTCTTTATCTGACTTTTTCAGGATCCAAAATTCCTCAGTAATGGGCCTCTTCCTTTTCCAGGCTCTTCAGGACCTCAAGTTTCTCCTTTGCTCCGGCAAGGTCGGGGTACATGCGCAGGATTTTATCAAAAACCTGGATGGCTTCCCTGAATTTTCCTGTTTTTCCAAGGACCACGCCCCTGTAGTTAAGAGCCGAGGGGTCGGTAGGGTTGAGCCTGAGAAGTTTGTCAAAAACTTTCAGGGCTGCCTCATATTCCTCAAGTTTTGCAAGAGAGATTCCCAGGAACTTAAGAGACTGAGCGTGCCAGGGGTTCAGAACAAGGGCCTCTTCAAAGGCTTTTACAGCAGTCTTATAATTATTCAGCTTGAAACAGACAAGCCCGACGTTATAGATCGCTTTTATGTTTTCGGGATCCTTATCAAGCACCCGGTCAAAGGTCTTCAGAGCTTTCGTGTACTTTTCAAGCCTGGTGTACACCACCCCCATGTAGTTCAGAGCATCCGTGTTTTCAGGAGAAAGCTTCAGGAGCCGGGTAAATGCCTCCAGGGCTTCTTTCGGGCTGTCCAGTTTGAAGAGGGTTGTAGCCTGGTTGTAAAGGGCGCCCTCGTCTTCCGGGTCCAGGGCCATGGCATTTTCGAAACACTCAAGGGCCTCTTCCGGAAACCCCCCCTCTCCGAGTTCAAGCTGGCAAAGGCCAAGGTAGTTCCAGACCTCGGCAGTTTCGGGAGAGTTTTTGAGGAAGTCTTCAAAAGCTGCCGCAGCTTCTTCATACCTTTCAAGGGAAAATTGCACGACAGCCCTGCTGTAAAGAGCTTCTCTGTGCCCGGGTTCGACCTCCAGAACCTTTTCAAAAGCCTTCAGGGCCTTCTCATACTGTTCAAGTTCCATCAGGGAAGCTCCGAGCCTGCAACAGGCTTCCGTCCGGTCCGGAAACTTCGGAAAACGCAGAAGCAGCCTTTTAAGGTCCTGGAAAGTTTCTTCAAACCTCTGGAGCCTGGAAAGGGCAAAAGCCCTGCTGTAGAGAGCATCTGCTTTCCCCGGATCCCGGGAAGGCACAGAATCAAAAGCCTCTGCCGCTTCTTCATATCTCCCTAGCCCGAGCAGGGAAAGCCCCTTTTGCAGCCAGGCAGCCCCGAAATCAGCCCTGAGTTCCAGACAGTTCTCAAAAGCTTCCACGGCTTTCGAGTCCCGTCTGAGCCCCCGAAGCGCAAGCCCCTTGCTGTACCAGACATCAGGATCTTTCGGTTTTTGCGCGAGGATTGTGCCAAAGATCTCAAGGGCAGCCCCATAGCGTTCGAGCTGGAGCTGGCAGAGCCCGCTCTTAATCCAGGCGTCCTCCATTTCCCGGGCTCCCGGACCAACAGACCGGGCCGGTGCAGGCCCGCTTTCGAGGTCGTAGGGAAGGAAGGAGATGCCGCTCACCTCTGTATCTCTGATTGTTCCTCTTTTTTCTCCTCCCCCTCCTTTCCTCTCCAACCTTTCGTTATCTTCTCCTTCCCTCTCCAAACTTTCATTATCTTCTCCGATCTCTCCCCATAAAGAAAACCTTGAGATCTCCCTTTCAAAAGCGTCCAGGGCTTCTTCATACCTTTCAAGAGAGAAGAGGACAAGCCCTTTCTGGTACCAGGCCTTTTCAAAGCCGGGGTCCTTATCCAGGAGCCGGGTAAATGTCTCAAGAGCGGCTTCAGGCTTTTCGAGCCGGGCCAGGACATAAGCTTTATTGAAGAGGGCTTTTCCTGATTCCGGTTTTACCTTTATGAGTTTGTCAAGCAGGAAAAGGACGTTTTCATACTTTCCGCGTTCAAGCAGGGCATCGCTAAACTTTTCCAGGGTCCCGGCGTATTCGGATGAATTAGGACTTTTTTGTCCTTCTCTTCCTACCGCTCCCCCTTCTGTCTCAGCGAT
The DNA here is from genome assembly GCF_055394095.1 of Methanosarcina baltica. Taxonomy (NCBI): domain Archaea; kingdom Methanobacteriati; phylum Methanobacteriota; class Methanomicrobia; order Methanosarcinales; family Methanosarcinaceae; genus Methanosarcina; species Methanosarcina baltica. The sequence continues at coordinate 317,728 of NZ_AP042463.1, forward strand.
TTCTTCTGCTTTCGCAGATTCTTCTGCAAATTTCTCCAGTACCCTGGCTGCTTCCTCAATTTTTCCGAGCTCAAAAAGAGCAAGGGCCTTTTTCCTGAGGACTTCCGGATCCTTCCCGTCTTCGGCCTCCGCGACCTCAAAGGCCTGCAGGGCTTTTTCATACTGTCCGAGTTCGAAATGGGCAAATCCCGTATAACGTGAAAGTCCGGATTTACCGGCTTCCGTTTCCCTGACTTTTTCAAAGGCGAAGAGGGCTTTTTCAAAATTCTCTGACCTGAAATAAGCAAGTCCCGTCCTGCACAGGACCCGGATATTTCGGGGGCCGTTTTTCAGGAAAGCCTCATAAGCCTCTATTGCTCCCTCGTACTGTCCGAGTCTGAACAAGCAATCTCCTTTCAGCTCAAGGGCCTCTTTGGAGTCGGGTTTTTCCCGGAGGAATGTATCAAAGGCAGCCGCAGCTTCCCGGTCCTTTCCAATTTCCTTTAAAGCGAACCCTTTTTTGAACCAGGCATCTTCCCGTTCCGGGTCCTGTACAAGGAGTTTTTCAAGGGCCTGGACGGCTTCGTCGTATTTTCCAAGTTCAAAAAGAGCTGTGCCAAGCCCGGCAAGGCTTTCCGTGCAGGCCGGATCCAGGACCAGGACTTCTCTAAAACCCGGAGCCGCTTCTTCGTATTTTTTCAATTTGAGGAAGGCAAGGCTCCGCATCCTGAGAATTTCAGATTTTTTTTCCACAGGCTCTTTTTCCGCAGGCTCAGCTTCAAGGGCCTGATCAAAAGCCCTGACCGCTGCATCCCAGTTTCCAAGCTTAAAGCTAACAAGTCCGAGCCGGTAAGGGGCATCTGGAAAAGATGGACGGATTTTCAGGACTTTTTCAAAGTTTTCGACAGCTTCCTCATTTCTCCCGAGTTCGGAAAGCGCAAGGCCTCTGTGGTACCAGGCCTCTGCTCCCGAAGGTCCCTTCTCTGTCAGTTCCGTGAGTTTTTCAAGGGCCTTTCCATAGTTCCGCAGGCGGAGAAATGCAAGCCCTTCCATATAGAGGATTTTCCTGAACTTTGAAACTCCCTCTTTTCCTATTTCTCCTTCTTTCTTTCCTCTTTCTTCTTCCTTTTCTTCTCCCTCTTCTCTGTCTCCCTTTTTGATTTTTCCAAAGGCAAAGAGGGCCTCCTCATACTGTCCGAGTTCGAAACGGGCGGTCCCCAGGCTATAGAGTACATTCGGGTTTTCAGAGTCAAGTTCCAGAAGCCGGTCAAAAGTTCCGGCAGCTTCTTCATGCCTTTCCAGCCTCTGGAGGATAAGGGCTTTTCCGGAGAGGACAGAGAGGTCTCCAGGTTCGCTTTTCAGGAAGGAATCGAAAGCTTCCAGAGCAGCCTCATACCGTTCGAGTTCAAAGAGACAGAAGCCCAGGTTTTTCCAGGTCTCTGTAAAGTCCGGGTCCAGCCGGAGTGCGGCCTCGAAGGAGGATACGGCTTCCTCCAGTCTCTGCAACTTTTGCAGGGCCAGCCCCCTGAAGTGCCAGGCCTTTTCGATACCGGGGTCCTTATCCAGGAGCCGGGTAAATATCTCAAGGGCAGCCTCGGGCTTTCCGAGCCTGAACAGCACATAAGCTTTATTGAAGAGGTTTCCTGATTCCGGACTTTCCTTTATGAGTTTATCAAGCAGGAAAAGAGCACTTTCATACTTTCCACGTTTAATCAGAGCATCGCTAAACTTTTGCAGGGTCCCGGTGTATTCGGACGAGGGACTTCCGTCACCTCTGCCTTCCGTCTCCCCTGCTGCTTTCGCAGTTTCTTCCGCAGTTTCTTCCGCAGTTTCTTCTGCATCATTTTTCACAGTTTTTTCAGCCGTTTCTTCAGCAAATTTTTCTAATTCCCTGGCCGCTTCCTCAATTTTACCGAGTTCAAAAAGGGCAAGGGCTTTTTTCCTGAGGACTTCGGGATCCTTTTCGCAGTCAACCTGTGTGGTCTCAAAGGCCTGCAGGGCTTTTTCATACTGCTCGAGTTTGAAATGGGCAAATCCCGTATAGCGGGAAAGGCCGGGCTTTTCGGGTTCTATTTCCCGGACTTTTTCAAAGACAGAAAGAGTTGTTTCGAAATAACCCAGCCTGAAATAAGTAAGGGCCATCCTGCACAGGACCCGGGCGTTTCGGGGTTCTTTTTTCAGGAAGGCCTCATAAGCTTCTATTGCCCCTTCATACTGCCCGAGTCTGAACAGGCAATCTCCTTTCAGTTCAAGGGCTTCTCCGGAGCCGGGCTTTAACTGGAGGAAGGTCCCAAAGGCAGCCGCAGCTTCCCGATCGTTTCCCATTTCCTTTAAAGCAAACCCTTTTTTGAACCAGGCCTCTTCCAGGTCCGGAGCCAGCTTGAGGAGCTTTTCAAGGATCAAGAAGGCTTCTTCATACTTCCCGAGTTCGAAGAGAGCTGTACTGAGGCCTGAAAGAGCGTCCTTATTGACGAGGTCGGTGGATAGAGCTTCCCTGAAACCCGGGGCCGCTTCGTCGTATTTTTCCAGTTTGAGAAGAGCAAGGCTCCGCATCCTGAGAATTTCAGATTCTTTTTTCGCAGGCTCAGCTTTAAGAGCCATATCAAAGGCCCTGACCGCGGCCTCCCAGTCTCCGAGTTTGAAGAGAGCAAGTCCCAGCCGGTAGGGGGCGTCCGGGAAGGAAGAGTCCAGAGATTTTTCAAAGTTTTTGGCTGCTTCCTCATCCCTCCCCAATTCGGAAAGTGCAAGGCCCCGGTGGTACCAGGCCTCTGCCCTTGCCGGGTCCTTCTCAGCCAGTTTCGTTAGTTTTTCCAGGGCCTTTTCATACTTTCCCAGGCGGAGGAACGCGAGCCCTTCGAGGTAGAGGATTTTCCGGGTCTTTGAAGGTCCTTCTTCCCTTTCTTCCTTTTCTTCCCTTTCTCCCGCTTTCTTTTCTTCTCTTCCTTCTTCTCCCTCTTCCATTTTGATTTTTTCAAAGGCGGAGAGAGCCTCCTCATACTGTCCGAGTTCGAAACGGGCAGTCCCCAGGTTATAGAGCACGTCCGGGTTTTCAGGGTCAAGTTCCAGAAGCCTATCAAAGGTCCTGGCAGCTTCTTCGTATTTTTCCAGCCTCTGGAGGACAAGGGCTTTTCTTGAGAGGATAGAGATGTCCTCCGGTTCGCTTTGCAGGAAGGAATCAAAAGCTTCCAGAGAAGCTTCATACTGCCCGAGTTCAAAGAGACAGAGGCCCAGGTTTTTCCAGGCCTCCGTAAGGTCCGGGTCCAGCCGGAGTGTGGCCTCGAAGGCAGATGCGGCTTCCTTTAGTTTCTGCAACTTTTGCAGGGTCAGGGCCCTGTAGTAACAGGCTTTTTCCGAGTACGGTTTTTCCCTGAGGACGTTTTCAAAGTTATCGAGGGCAGGGGCGTATTTCCCGAGTTTCATCTGGGCATAACCCTTGTGGGTCCAGACCTCGTCGTAATCCTGGTCCCTTATAATGACCTCGTTAAAGGCCTTTATCGCGGCCTCAAAACGGTCCAGTTTCAGGAGAGCAAGCCCTTTCCGATACCAGGCGGTTTTTGACTCGGGTTTCTGGCGGAGCACATTTTCAAAAGCTTCCAGGGCCTCCTCATATTTTCCAAGCTCCAGGGAAAGTTTCCCTTTTTCACAGAGAGCTTCGGGCCCTCTTCCTGCGGCAAGGGCCCCTTCATCACCCCCGGTCCCGACTCTGGCTCCAACTCCCACTCCAACTCCCACTCCAACTCCCACTCCAACTCCCACTCCAACTTCCGTTCTTGCCGTGAGGCTCTCCAGGACTTCCTGGCCTTTTTTATCATTTTCCAGCTCAGACCGGACCAGGTCGAGGTTGTGACGGAGGTCGGAGAAATCAGGAGCAAAGGCGTGGACCTTTTCGAATAATTCCAGAGCCTTTTCTAATTTCCCGAGCTTGAAAAAGGCAATTGCCCTGTTGTAAAGGGCGTCCGTATTTTCAGGTTCCGTTTTCAGGACTTCGGCAAAGGCCTCCTCTGCCCTTTCATATTCATCCAGTTCAAGCAGGACAAGCCCTTTGTTTTTCCAGGCGGCTTCAAAGGAGGGGCTAAGTTTCAGGGCCTCTTCAAAAGAGGCGAGGGCCTCCTCATATTTACCCAGCCTGTTCAGGGTTATCCCTTTCTTGTTCCAGCTCGTTTCAAGATAGGGGTTGAGCCTGACCCCTTCCTCGAAACTCCGGAGGGCACTGTCATAACGTTCGAGGGAGAAAAAAGCAAAGCCCTGGTTCAGCCAGGCGTTTTCGTATTTCGGCCGGAGTACGACCAGTTTTTTAAAAGTAGGCAGGGCAGCCTCGAACTTTTTACATTCCAGAAGGACGAGCCCTTGCTGGTAGAGCAGATCCGGGTTTTCAGGCTCTTTTTCAAGGCAGCTTTCCAGGGCCAGCAGGGCTTCATCAAGCCTTTTAAGCCTTATAAGGAGGGGAATTTTCTTTTTCCGGATTTCGGCAGATTTAGAGTCAGAGTCTGAATTAGAGTCAGAATCAGAGTCAGAATCAGAATTAGAGTCAGAATCAGAATTAGAGTCAGAATTAGAATCAGAATTAGAATCAAAATCAGAATTAGAGTCAAGCTCAAGCACCCGGTCAAAGCAGTCCAGGGCTTCCCCGAACTTACCTATTTTTGCGAGCACGATTCCCCTCTCTTCCCAGGCAGCCCTGTTTCCTGGCTGCAAACCGGTTACCTGGGCCAGGGCGTCGGAGGCCTCCTCCAGGCGGCCGAGTTTGAGGAGAACAGGAACCTTTTTGTACCAGATTTCTCCGGGTTCCGGGTGAATTTTCAGGAGGGAATCAAACGCTTCCAGGACCTCATCATAGACCCCGAGCTGCATGAGGGCCTGACACTTGCAGTCCCAGGCCTTCAGATAACCGGGATCAAGCCGGATGGCCCCGTCAAAGGCCTTGATTGCTTCGTTTAAGCGCAGGAGTTTGAAGAGGGCCGAGCCTTTCATAAACCAGGCGTCCCTGTTTTCCGGCTTGAGTTTGAGAGCCCCGGAAAAGGCCTTTTCGGCTTCCTCAAAGCGGGAGAGTTCCAGGAGAAGCATTCCTCTGTTATAGAAGGCCGGTTCATGCTTCGGGAACTTTCTAATAAAGGTTTCAAGGCATTTCAGGGCCTCTTCCTTTTTCCCGAGTTTTGAGAGGATAAGACATTTCCGGTCCCAGGCCCCGGTATGCTTCGGGTTTGCCCGGATAAGCGCATCAAAGCACTCTCCAGCCTTTTCGTATTCTTCCAGTTTTGCAAAGACCAGGCCCCTGGAATAAAGGGCTCCGCTGTGTTTAGGGGCAAGGGAGAGCACCTTTTTGAAACTTTCCAGGGCTTCTCCGTACCTTTCTCCTTTCCCGAGAACGGTTCCTTTTGCGTACCAGGCCTCGATAAAGTCCTCTTTAAGTTCAAGGGTAGCCTCAAGACAGGAGAGGGACTCTTCTTCCCGGTCCAGTTCGGCAAGCAAGAGCCCTTTTTCATACAGGACTTGCCTGTCGGCAGGCCCGGTTTCGAGAGCCCGGTCAAAGGCTTCCAGAGCTGCTTCCGGCTTTGAAAGAGCAAACAGGGCCTGACCTTTCCGGGCCCAGGCTTCGGAATTCCCGACGTCTTCTTTAAGGACTGCTTCAAAAGAGGAAAGGGCATCTTCTCCTTTTCCGAGTTCAAGCTGGGCAAGTCCCAGATTGTACAGGGCTCCTGTGTCGTGCGGGTCCTGGTTCAGGATCTTGTTAAAGACGTTGAGGGCTTTTGCATACCTTTTACTTTTAAGCAGCTTAAGACCTCTTTGAAAGGCTTCCTCCCGGGTAATAGATGATTCCTCCAGTTATTTTAAGGTCAATAAATGTCCTCACAGGTTCAAATGTAAATTTTAATATAAGTTATCTCGAAAATTTAGAAGTAAATTTGAATAAAAGTTTGAGTGTAAATTCGGAAGTGAATTTGAATAAATTTGGATGTTACTTCTGGCAAAGGTTAGGATATAAATTTAAAAGTAAGTCCGAATTTAAGTTTAATATAGAGCTTCCCACAACTCAGAAAGGCCGCATATTGCTTCGGTTTTCTGTTGAGATCCATTTTACTGATTTTTTTATAAAGATCATTGTTCAGAATCCTATTTTCTAGCATAGTATATAAACAATCCTCCGGAAATTACTTACAGCAGATACAATTGTTAATAATACAAAATGTGTGTGAATGTGTATAAAAATTGCGACTGATTATCCCGACGCAGGCAAAGAGGATTTCTTCCAGGAACCTAACAAGTTCTGGAGATAGAAAGGAAATCAAAGGTAAGCATTATTGGCTCTTCGCTACTTCGAATGGGTAACTTACGTTCACGTCCTAAATGTGAGATCGACATATATAAAATTAAAAACCACTTATTTTGCAAAAAAACATGCAAGACTCATGTTTTCCTTTCTATCTGGTAACTTTGTAACTAAACAATTATTTGCAACCCATGTAAAAAAGCGAAGAGCCGCATTATTATCCTTTAAAAATAATCAGTTAATGGGGATTTATCTCAGACAGCAGAAGACTCCTTCCTCGATGTTTCTAATCGAAGATTAGAAACTCCTGTTAAACCTACGGTTTAACACGACAGCCGAAGGCTGGCAGGTGGGAGATGAATGCGTCAAGCCTACCGGGGCCGGTTTAAACATATTCCAATGTAAAAGAGTATCTTTATATGATATTAATGATATATAGTAGTTTGCATGAAACAGGGGCTTGTGTACCGGATCTATCCGGAAAATGATGAACAAAGAACGCTAATTGAAAAACATATAGGGTGTTCCAGATTCATCTACAACAAATTTCTGGAGTACAAGCAAATTTTCTATGACAAATTTAGAATTAATATATCTTTGACAGAACTTGATAAGCTAATTCCGGTTCTCAAAGAAATATATCCATGGTTGAAGGAAGTATATTCACAGTCATTGCAGCAGGCCAGAAGGAACCTGCAAGATGCATATACAAGATTTTTCAAAGGCCAGAACGGATTCCCACAAAGGAAATCAAAGAAGGACACTAAAAAATCATTCAAGGTGCCCCAGAATTACAAGATTAATCTCACTTCCTCAGAGATATTTTTTCCGGGAATAGGCTGGATGAAAATTAAAATCCATCGGGAACTATTAAGTCCTGAAATTATGGATAACCTCATTGAAAAAACGCTAGTCAATGGGGAAACCATAATAGAAAAGAACTTAAATTCGAAGTTTTTTAGAACTGCAACAGTCCGAAGAACGCCCACTGGTAAGTACTACGTAAGCATCTTAACCGAGGACGGAGAAGAATATCCAGAAGTTCAAGAGTATTCTGAAAGTACTACAATAGGCGTCGATGTAGGGCTAAAAGATTTTGCAATAATTTCCACCGGGGGAAAGATCGAGAACCCAAGATTTCTTAAAAATTCTCTTAAAAGGCTCAAAACTCTTCAAAGAAGAGTCAGCAGAAAGGGAAAAGGTTCAAAGAACCGAAGGAAAGCAGTACTAAAACTTGCAAAAATTCATGAAAAGATAAGCAATCAAAGAAACGATTTTCAGCACAAGGTTAGTAATGACCTTATAAGCGAGAACCAAGCTGTAGCGGTAGAATCGTTAAACATTGCTGGCATGAAAAAGAACCATAAACTTGCACAGGCTATAAATGACGCTGCGTGGGGTGGTTTTGTGAGTAAGTTGGAGTACAAGGCCAGAAATGTCGGGAAAACAGTAATCCGGATAAGCCAGTGGGAACCTTCTACTAAAAATTGTAGTGTATGCGGGTTCCACAATAAGGAAATAACATTAGATGTTAGAAGCTGGAAATGTCCAGAATGTGAAACCGAACACGATAGGGACATAAACGCAGCTATAAATATTAAAAAGTTTGCACTTGCGATATAAATTAAAGAGACACCGCCGGAACGACGGGAAGAGCCTGTGGACTCGTGGAGATTACTCCGGGGAACGAAGCAGGAAGCCCCTTCCTCGATGTTTCTAATTGAAAATTAGAAACTCCTGTTAAACCTATGGTTTAACACGACAGCCGAAGGCTGACATGTGGGGGTAGTTCACGTGATTCACAAGGCCATGTTTTATGAAAAGCTTGAAGATAATAAAGTCAGGTGTGGGCTCTGTTCCCACAGGTGCAGGATAGCTCCGGGCAAGAGAGGCATTTGCAGAGTCCGGGAAAACCGGGACGGATATCTCTATTCTCTTATTTACGGCACGGTATCGAGTGAGGCCGTGGACCCTATTGAAAAGAAACCCCTCTACCACTTTAATCCGGGATCTTTCGCATATTCCGTGGGAACGGTCGGCTGCAATTTCAGGTGCAGGCACTGCCAGAACTGGTCCATTTCCCAGACCTGCGTGGAAGACGCCTATGTAAGGGATATTCCTCCCGAAAAACTGGTGGAACGGGCCCTGATGTCGGGTTCTCGTTCTATTGCCTGGACCTATAATGAGCCCACCATCTGGCACGAGTACTCTTATGAATGTGCAAAACTTGCAAAAGAAGCCGGTCTGGGTACGGTCTACGTGACAAACGGCTACATGACCCCAGAGGCCCTGAGGCATATTGCCCCCTATCTTGATGCCGCAAACATTGATATCAAAGCATTTACCGAGGAATTTTACCGCGAAGTCGTAAGCGCAAAACTGGCCCCGGTGCTCGAGTCCTCCATTCTTGCAAAGGAGCTCGGAATCCACCTGGAAATCACAAACCTGGTCATCCCCACCCACAACGATTCCCCGGACGAGCTCCGGGAACTCTCGCAGTGGGTCTATAAGAACCTGGGCCCTGACACCCCTCTCCACTTCACGCGCTTCCATCCCCAATACCGGATGCAGGAACTTCCTCCAACTCCGGTCGAGACCCTTGAGCTGGCTCATAAAATAGCAACTGAGGAAGGGATGAACTATGTTTATGTCGGAAACGTCCTTGGACACGAGTACGACAGCACCTTCTGCCCGAACTGCGGAAAACGCCTGATCCGGCGGGGGCTTTTCGAGGTTGAAGAATACGAAATCACCCCTGAGAAGGCCTGCCCGAAGTGCGGAGAAAAGATCCCTATTGTGGGGGAGTACAGGAAGGATTGAAGGGAAAATTTGAGCCTGGGGCTTTTCCGGCGAAGGATCTGGAAAAAAAAAAGAAATAAATATATAAAGATATAATAGTATAATTATACAATGATATGATTATATAAACATGTAAATATATATATATATATAATAAGAAACTGACCGGTTTTACAAAACCGGTTTTCAGGGCTCTGAAACTTCTTTTGGCTTTTCGGCCGCTTTCTGGATCTCGTCCAGGAGCTGATCATCGGTTTTGCCCTTTATGTCGATGCCAAGCTTTTCAGCGGTTTCCTGAACCTTTGTTTTTGCCTCAGGGGTTTCCTTCAGGGATTTTTCAAACTCCTTCAGGGACTGTTCGGATTCTTTCTGAGCTTTCTTGAATTCCCCTACGGAACTTCCCATAGACCGGGCAAGTTCCGGGAGCTTGCTTGCTCCAAAGAGGACCATTACTATTGCAAGTATGAATATCAGTTCTGTGGGACCTAATCCGCCAATCATGGTTTATACCTCAAAATTTCGTTTTCTTATGGTGGAGTTATTAGGGTTTTGAAAAAACTTGTTAATAATTCTTGAATGCTGTTTGAATGTATCTGCTTGATGAACAGGAATTACTTATAATATTTAAGCGTTTTAGTTTAAGATTACTATCACAGATCAGTTATAAATCTACGAATATTCAAATTTCACTTCTGATACATTTTCCGGGGACTTTTTTTTCCGTGCCCGGTATATCTTCCGTTAATTTACGTTTTCTTCAGGCCGCTCTCCGAAACCGAAGGCCCGGATTCCAGCACGCTTCTGAGCTCGGCTCCGGGACCTTTCGCACTTTCTGAAGCCTCCTCCCTCCCGGATGGGGTGCCATCCCCTTTCCCATTCCGGGCCGGGACCTTAAAATCCGGGAGCCCGAATTCGGCTGCCTGCTGGGCTTTTTTAAACTCCCCGAAGGCACTTCCGAGGGAGCGTGCAAGTTCGGGAAGTTTTTGGGGGCCGAAAAGAAAGAGTGCGGCTATGAGTATTGCAATCAGTTCAGTGGACCCTATCATTACATTATATTATTCAACAACAAATATAAAAATTTTTGCAAAAGCCCGGCCTCCCTGCCTCCTAATATTTCAGAAGAAGCGGACCAGGACCAGACTGAACTCGAAGAGGACCACAAGCAAAAGCGCAACCAGCACCTGGGATATGAAGGTCGGGTCCGGGGAGAGGAAAAGAGATAGAGCCGCAAGAACACTGTAGACCAGAATTCGCTGTTTCTTTAGGGTCTCGTAGCTGAGAACCCCCATTTTCACGGCAAAGACCACAAGCAAGGGGAGCTGAAACACTACTCCGAAACCCGCAAGGATGGTCGTAACCGCTGAGAGAGTATCGTGGACTGAGAGCTGGGCTGAGGCCAGGTCGCCTGAGTAAACGATGAGGAACCTGAAAAACACGGGCAGTACCAGGAAGTAGCCAATCGCAGCCCCCAGGACGAAGAGCAGGAAAGAGGCCGGCACCACTTTTCGCAGGAAACTCTTTTCATGAGGATAAAGCCCCTTGCCCGTGAAGCTGTAGAGCTGGTAGAGGAGCTGCGGGATGGTGACCGAAAGGGCAAAGACCAGGCAGAGTTTCATGCGGGTAATGATCCATTCGAGAGGCGAGTAAACAGCCATGTCCACGCCTGGCTCAACGAATTCGTTCCATATAAGCGCCAGGGCTTTTTCAGAAAATGGGTAAGCAACCATCATCGCAAGCAAGAGCCAGACCAGGACGATAAAAAGCCGATTTCGGAGCTCCTTCAGGTGAGCCACGAAGGGTTCTTCGAGGTCTCCCGGAACTCCCTGCCGGGAAGCGGGGCTATCTGCGGCCCCCCGGCTGTCTGCAACTTTCGGTTTTTTCGGATTTACCGGGATCTGCTTGTTTGCGGCCTCCGGGAAATCCGGCCCCCGGTCATTTTTGTCCTGCGTTTTCATTTTTCCTGCCAGACGGCACTTAATTAAATATATTAATATCGAAATTATTATTTATTAGATATTCTCATAAAGTATCTATATTTTATCTCTGGTAATTATCCTCTTAACGGTCATCCTCATGAATATATTCCCCGGAGACCTAATTTAAGATTGATAATTTTTCCGTTCCCGAAAAGGTACTACCTATGTCTGAAGCAATCGAAAATTTAACTGTTGTCCTGTTAACCCTGCGAAAAAAGCTGTTTTTAATCGCTGCAACCCTCTTACTGGGAGTCACGGTCTCCTTCCAGCTTACGGCCCCCTTAATCGAGAAAATGAAAACAGACCTCCTGCCCGAAGGGGCAAAACTCGTGTACGTGACCCCGCTTGAAGTGATGATGCTCAAACTCAAGCTCTCTTTTATACTGGGGGTGCTCATAGCCCTGCCTCTGGTCTTATTTTACACCTGGAGGTCTCTTAAAAAGCGCCTGTCCGTCAAAAATCCCATCTCCATAAAACGCCGCCATGTCGTTCTTTTGATCGGGGCCGTTATCTTCATGTTTGCCCTCGGGGCCTCTTACGCCTACCTTCTGATGCTCCCCCTTTTCCTCGAATACCTCTACCTGAGCGCGGCCGGGTCAGGAGCGGTGGCGACCTACTCGATCTTCAAGTTCATCTCCTTCGCAGCCGCAGCAACGGCCCTTTTCGGGCTGATCTTCGAACTTCCCATCGTGCTCACCTTCCTTACAAGAAGCGGGCTTATAAAATACGAAACCCTCGTCACCTACAGGAAACACATCTATATCCTCTTCCTCTTCGCAGGGGCCGTAATCACCCCCCCGGACGTCCTCAGCCAGGTCATGGTGGCCGTGCCCATGGTGATATTTTTCGAAATCAGCATGTTGATAGTACGCGTCCTTGGAGTAAAAGGAAAAGGAAAAAGAAAAGGAAAAGGAAAAGGAAAAGCCGGGGCAACCAGTTGAAAAGCTGTAAAAAAATATTGATTAACGTCATTCAGTTTTTCAGTCTGCTTGAGCTCGCGAAGCGAGCGAAACGGACCCCGTGCTGTTGCGATTGCATCGCAACTCCCAGGAAATCTTCGATTTCCTGTGATCCCGAAGCGGAACTCGGGTAGCGCAACTCGGGTAAGTTAAAGGAAGCCGCCGAGCAGGAGATAAAGAGCCCCTGAAATCGCAGCTCCCACAAAGGTCGCCACGAAATTGACCCCGCTGTTTGAAAGCAGGCCCCTCTTCTGGAAGGTTGCTCCGAGCAGGCTGTCCACATTTGTCCCTAAAAAGCCCCCCGCTGTTGTAAGCAGGACTGAAAGGGTAAAGTCGTCCGTGACCCCGAGGGCATAGGCGAGAAGCCCTATAAGGCCTGAACCGAAAAGCGCGGCCAGTTCTCCGAGGCCGGAAACCGCCCCGTCAGCCCCGGCAACTGCCGGTTTGAAAGTTGTTATCATCCGGGGTCTACCCTTTGCCGTGGTCCCGATTTCACTTGCAAGGGTATCTCCGGTCGCGGTAGCCACGGTCCCGAGGTAGGCGTAAATGATTGCTGTTCCGTGTGCCGGAAAGACCCCGTAGGCTATCGCGAGGGCCAGGGCCGCGGTGCTGTTTGAAAAGACGTTTTCATAACTCCTGATCCCGCTTTTCTCCTGGGCAATCCCGATGGATTCCTTGTAGCTGTACTTATACTTTGTAAAGCCACCCCCGAGGATGAAGAAAGCCAGGAGGAGCACGTACCAGGAAAGCCCGCTAAAAACGATAATTAGCAAGCCCAGGAGAGCCGCGCTCAGGAGAGCTGAGATGTCGGCTATCTTTGCCCTGTACGCCAGGCAGCCCAGGAGCAGGGAAAAGCCCAGGGCCACAAGCATTTTTTCAGGAGGGACCCAGTACCTGAACTCCTCGAAAATCCACATGGTCATGCCCGCTCCGAGCGGAACTGAGATATTGCGGTCAATTTTAGAGGGGATGGACTCAAAGAGCGAGCCTGTTACGGCCCCTATGACTGCGATAAAGAATACAGGGTTGTAGGAAACCGACAGGTTCTGCCAGTGGATGACCCAGCAGGCCGCAAGAAAAGCGGCAAGGATGCGCAGGCCCAGGAAAGCGGAGCTCCGTAAAAAGGAAAAACCCTTTTCCTTTACTTCCTCTTTTACTTCCTCTTTTACTTCCTCTTTTACTTCCTCTTTTACTTCCTCTTTTACTTCCTCTTTTACTTCCTCTTTTACTTCCTCTTTTACTTCTTCCTTTATTTCGACCTTTACTGCCGAACCGGAAGGGGGAGAATTTTCAAAAGCAGGAACTTTTTTAGCCCTGCGGTTTTCCTTAAAATAAGAAACGTGTTCTCCGATGGCAGAAATGGCAAAAGCGCCCAGCACGATATAAAGAGGAAATGGAAAAGCCAGCCCTTCAAAAAGTACGGATATAAGGAGCAAAACGGACGTGGAAAAGGCAAGGTTCTTCATGCTCCAGGTCCGGGATGAAGTTTTTCCCAAAAATTTCAGGCTCAGGAGAAAAACAAAAGTTAGCAGGAATAAGATACGGGCCCCGAGGAAAGGGGCAAGCAGGATAAACAGGAGATAAATAGTGTATTTCAGCGTAAGTCCTGATCCGGTGTTTTTATTTTCATTTGCAAGGGCAGCTCTGTCCATCGTCTGACTTCTTTTGTTTTTTTAAAGATGATTTTTGAAAGGACTATAGAGAATAGGATTTGGCTTATAAATATCTAGTCGTCTACTTCAATAAAAAATTACCCAAATGAATTCTTTTTTTTAAAATTCAGTGAAAATGGAAAGAAATATTTGAAAAGTTCAAAATCAAAAAATATTTTGAATATTTTCGAATTGAATAAAGGCTCGTCATATTCAAAAAACTTTCTGAAAAAACCCATTGCATAATTATAACCGGCCCCAATTCCAATATTCCCGTATCTCAATACTGGTCCTTCCAGTATTTCTAATGATAATGATCATCTGTTAAGTTGAAGGGGAAAAATATGAAAGAGTATGACCTGATCGTAATAGGCACAGGTTCCGGGATGAACTATGTCAATGCCATTCTGGATGCAAATCCGAAGAGTAAAATCGCGGTTATCGATAAGGACGACCCCGGGGGAATCTGTTTGACCAGGGGCTGTATTCCTTCCAAACTCCTGCTCTATCCCGCCGAGCTTGTAAGGGATATTGAAAGCGCAAAGGAATTCGGGATAGATGTACAGATAAAGGGGATAGATTTTCAAAAAATTATGAAAAGAATGAAGGACAAAATCTCCGAGGATATCGAGATGATCAGGGAAGGACTCTCCCTCACCCCCGAAATTGATTACTACCCAAAAACTGCGGAGTTTGTTTCCCCCTATACCCTGAAAGTGGGAGAAGAAACAATCAGGTCCAATATGATCTTCCTCTGCACGGGCTCAAAACCGGCAATTCCCGCAGTCAAAGGCCTTTCTGATACCGGCTACCTTACAAGTGATACCATCCTTGAGCTTGACGAGCTCCCGAAAAGTCTTGTAATTCTGGGAGGAGGTTACATAGGAGCCGAATACGGGCACTTTTTTTCGGCCATGGGTTCAAAGGTGACAATTATTGGAAGAAACCCGCATTTCCTTCCGCAGGAAGAGCCCGAGGTCTCCCTCCTGGCTGCCCGGAAAATGTCGGAGCACATGCGGATCTTTACGAACCATGAAGCTCTGGAAGTTCGTAAAGGCCCCGGAGGAAAAACGGTTGTTGCGCAGGACCGGACATCAGGCGAAAAAATCGAGGTCACGGCTGAAGAAGTCCTGGTCGCAACAGGCCGGAGTCCCAATACGGATATCCTGCACCCTGAAAAAGTCGGGATTGAAACGGACGAAAAAGGCTGGATTTCCGTAAACAGTTATCTCGAAACCTCTCAGCCCGGGATCTGGGCCTTCGGAGACGCAAACGGGAAATACCTGCTCAAACACGTTGGAAACTACGAGTCCGGGGTGGTATACAGAAATGCCATCCTGAAAGAAAAGGTGGAAGTAGACTACCACGCAATACCCCACGCGGTTTTTTCGTACCCGGAAGTCGCAGCCGTGGGGATGAGAGAAGAGGAGGCTCTGAAAGAGTACGGAGGATATGGGAAAAACGGGGAAAACGGGGAAAACGGGAAAAACGGGGAAGGCGGAGTGCTCATAGGTTTCCAGCTTTTTGAGGAGACCGCAAAAGGCAAGGCCATGGAGGCCAGGGACTATTTCATAAAGGTAATCCTGGAAGAACGGAGCAGAAAAATCCTCGGGGCCCACATAATCGGCCCGCAGGCTTCAGTCCTCATGCACCAGATAATCCCGCTCATGTACACACCCTCGGGCGATTTTGGCCCGATCATGAGGGGTATGGACATCCACCCGGCCCTTAACGAGGTCGTATCCAGAGCCTTTTACAACAGGATGACCCCGGAATACTACCACCACCTCCTGAAGCACCTGGGCCTGGAAGACGGATAAATTTTTTGATAGTCCACTGTTTATCGGTTGACGTTTTTAGGATCAAATTTCAATGTGTTTTAGCGATAAAACACGGATTAACACAGATGAACACGGATGGCCTAAATCCGTGTCTATCCGTGGTTCTTTACGTTGATCTGCCGGTCAATTTTAAAAATTAGCAAAAAATAGAAAAAAGGTGCTTAAGGCTTCATTCCGTTGGTTAAAATAATATCAACCGAATACAAATGAACCATCAAAAGTTAAGGAATGGTAAAAATATAACTTCATATTTTATTTAGGGAATTGCTTTATACTCATACATATTGTGTTTTTGTGTAAGATGGTGTTTGGTGTAGGAATTCAAACCACGGAACACACGGAACACACGGAAAAAGAATGCAGGAAGACAATCTTAAGGTTGTTCCAGCTTTTTTTAGTCTGCTTGAGTGAGCGAAGCGAGCGAAACGGACCTCGTGCTGTTGCACTTGCAGTGCAACTCCCAGGAAATCTTCGATTTCCTGTGATCCCGAAGCGAAACTCGGGTAGCGAAACTCGGGAAATTGGTGTTTCGGGAAATTGGTGTTTCGGGGTGTTTTGCCCGTCAGCAAACACCCTTACTTTAGATACAAAAGAGTGAACTATGAGTACTCAAACTGCTGCAGGTTCGACTGCAGGTTCGACTGCAGGTTTGGATACAGGTTTGGATACAGGTTTGGATACAGGTTTGGATACAGATTTGGATCCAGATCTGCCTGCAGTTCTACCTGCATTTCTTGCGGCTCTGGCTGCAGGTGTGACCTTGACTTCGGTCTTCCTGATTTCGACCCTTCTGAGGGGATAAATGGCCTTTGCCTGCCTGTAGATGTTTGCTGAAAGCCTGCCGAGGATTGCTTCCTGCATGAAGTCTTCGAAGTTGAGGTCGGATGCTCTCTTTTTGACCATCTGGACCATGAGTTCGCGGATTGCCTTCATCTGGCTGGAGCGAGCTCTTTTGATGGTAAAGCAGGCCGGCTTTACGCGGATTATGTATCCGTCTCTGGTCCTGACATCGATGTTTGCGTCGATTCTGGAGGTCTGCCTCTTGACGATTGAGCGGACGTAGTCGGTTGTGAGTTCGTGCCCGACCAGGCTTGTGCCTGCGATGTTTCCGACGACGTTGTCGATTTTGAGCAGGATCTTGGTGTTGTTCTTGCTCATGTCGTTTGTGAGTTCACCAACGGTTGTCTCAACGGTGCGCCCGAGGAGCTTGCTCACGTCGCTTGCCATGGTGTCTCCAACGATGACTCTGTTAAGGTAAACAGGAGTTTCGATCTTGAACCATTCCTTTGACTTCCAGCTGTCAAGTTTTCTTTGTATTTTCTTTCGTGCCAAGTTATGCCTCCGAATATAGATTCTTAATAATTATTTTAATAAAGATTTTAATAAATATTTTAAGCTGATATTTTAAGACCTCTTAAAAAAAAGTCTTAATAAATTTGAGAGACCTGCCGAAAGCCCTTGCTTCTGTCCGGTATGTTTCATGCCAGATCTTTCGAGAATTCTTTTGAATCCCCTATCCTGAAACGACGAGCGTAAAGCGGTTTTAACCTTTCATAAAAATCCAAAAATCCTGAAAATGAGCTCTCTGATCCCCATAGAGCTGCCAGCAGTTCAGATAGAAAAGGCTCCGATCCTGCAATCAAAAATATGGTTCGGAACGATCAGAAATTGTTCAGAAACTTGTGGATTCTAACTAGTTAGTTGGCCCTCTATACTCATCCTTTCCTTATATATACTAATCGGTTAGCCCGGTCCGAGCCGGGACATGAAAAACAAAAATGAAAACAGGGAAATGAACAGGGAAATGAACAGGGAAATGAACAGGGAAATGAACAGGGAAATGAACAGAGAAATGAACAGGAAAAAATAGGAAAAACAAAACAAAAAAGGAAAAACAAAACAAAAAAAGAAAAGGAAAAGGAAAAGGAAAAGGAAAAATGGGGAATCAGAGGAAGCGGATGCCTTTCGGCATTTCGCCCACTCTCTTCCTGAACTCTTCCGGCCAATTCTCCGGGTCAAGTCCTTTCTGAGCCAGGAATACAGCTGCCCAGCGTTCAAGCCCGACGCCGGAGCAGCCGGACCAGATGTCTTCTCCGGACTGGAGTTTGACGTTGAAGCCCTTGGGGTACTTGTCCCCATTGATGCTGACGTTCTGGAACTCAAGCCATTCCCCGTCTTTGCCACGGTAAGGCAGACAGGCTTCGTAGTCGGTGGTCCCTACAATGTTTCCTTCGGCCAGGCCGAGGAGGCCTTCCTGGGCCATGAACCAGGGGGTTACTCTGGCCTTTCTCCATTCGATGTCAAGGATATCGTTGAAGATGTGCATGTAACGGTCGTGCAGGTCGTTTGCGGCCTGGATTACCTGATCTTTTGTGCCGAGCCAGAGGATTTCGATCCTGTGGAATTCGTCCACTCTTTCGATCCCGTGAATCCCGCCGCTTTCATACCTGTGGGAAGTGCCGGATTTGTCAAAGACATTGATAGGAACTTCGTCGTTGGGCAGAGTTTCGCCTGCTAAGTACATCCAGAAGGGAGGGCACTGAGCGTAGCACATGCCGCCTATGGGGTCTCCGATCTTTTCCTTGATAAGGGAGGTCGGGACCTCGTGGGTTACCTTGTAGTGGTCGATTACCTCTTCCCAGTACTCGGGGTCCCTGGTCGCGGGCGGGCAGACGTAGTAGATTTCAGGATAGACTCCCTTGGCGTGGCCGGATTTCATCCAGACTTCCCAGGGCACGAGTTTCGGGAAGATCATTTCCCTGTACCCGAGAGGCTCAAGAAGTTCATCAAAGACGATTTTCTCAAAGGTCCTGAAGATCTTCGTGGACTGTGGCCCGTGGATCCACTGTCCCCGGCTGGCTCCCCTCTTGAGCCATCCTTCTCTCATCATGGCCTGAGTGGGGTCTTCCGAGCAGGAGTGCTCCATAGGCTCCCTCTGCCAGAGTAAGTTCCAATGCTCGGCCTTGGCCCCGTACTTGAAGGCCTCGATTTTCTCCTCAAGGAGAGTCAGGATCCGGTCCGGCACCCTGTTCTTCATCTCGGCCTCTCCAACCTCAAGCAAAAGCCTGACCCCACCGTCGATGTTTTCCATCGACTTGACGTAAGGGATCTTCATTGCCTTCAGCTCTTTTTCGGAGGGCAAAAGGATTTCGAACTCCTCAACCTCGGTCCCCCGAATCCCGATCTTATATTCTTTCCCGAGGATCTCCGCAAGCTGCTTCCTGAGCCTCATGGCCGCGTCATGCACCCGCACATACTTGCCGGACTCAATGGTAAATTTAATTTTGTCTTCTCCAAGCTCCCATTCGGAAACTTTCGCTCCCTGCCCTTCCGGGGCCCCCTTTGTGAGAAGGGTCCTGTTCGCCTCATCGAAAAAAGCTGCCACGGCTTCCTTTGCAGGGGCCGGGTCCGCGCTGGTCTTATAGTAAGCTTTAAGGTTAAACTGTAACTCCAAGGTCTGGGCCTCTTTTTAGATTGTTAAATGGATAAATCTGAGTATTATATTACTGTAGTAAAGGTGTTTGGGTTTATAATAACCTATTTTCCCCATTGGTTTTTGGGGTTAGTTTTTCCCGTTAGTTATTTGGGGATTTGATAGGGCTTGGAACTTAAAAAGGTTTGGTTTAATCAAGGCAATTACCTTCCGGCTAGAAAATTGGGTAGTGGGAGCAAGTCATTGAAAATCGATTCAAGAAGGACTTTTGGTAAATACACTCAAAAAAGTTGAATATGTATTTTTTCTCCAGCATGATAAATGACTCACAGAAAATACCCTTTTTTTATTAGCTAACATATAACATATAAATCTACAAGTCACTTGGTTTTTATAAAATATGAGTTGTAGTAAAGTAATATCATACATGTATTAAAATAATTTATAAAAATATTTCAATTAAGATTTTGCAAATCTCCAATAGCAAAACCTTTAACATGTTATATAATTAAGGAACATTCTAGAATTAATTAGACTGGCATTCCTAAAGGATTAGGCTCGGCCATTGCATCAGTCGTCGTTGGATATTCAAACAGAACAAGATGGACGAATGGTTTTCCCGCTGGGGTAGCCAATTGGCCTGAAAAGCCAGAAATCGTAAAATAAGGAGCGAACATGACAAAACTGGTTCAGGACAAAGTAAAACAATCTCTGAAGACGGCAGAAGGTCTATATTACCGGCTTGTCCTGCTGGTTGGGGAGACTGGTTCAGGTAAAACCACTGTCCTTCGTGATGTTGCAGCCGAACTTGGGGTTCCAGTTATCAATATCAATTTAGAGCTATCGGAAAAGTTGCTTGACCTGACAGCAAAGAAACGTGCTCTCCACCTCCCTAAACTTCTTGGTGAGATTGCCGACACTGAAGATTTAACCCTGGTGTTCGACAACCTTGAGATCCTTTTTGATAAAGAACTGAAACAAGACCCATTGAAGCTCTTGCAGGGGCTTTCAAGAAATCGTTCTGTACTTGCATCCTGGGACGGTCTGGCAGAGAAGGGAAAACTCATATACGCCGAACCCAGCCATCCTGAATATAGGATTTACAATATTACAGATACATTGATTGTGAAGATGGACAACACGGCAACGGCCGATTCAACAAAAACCAGAGAGGCGAATAAAAAATGAAATACGGAGATCTTATCCAGTTCGATCCTATTGAGTCGGTGGTCCAATTGCGTGACGCGGACAAATCAGGTGCCGCACGCCATTTAGTAAATACTTATGTCATTTCTGAAGAAATGGCGGAAAGGCTCACGGGACTTGTCTTTCCACAATTGCAGTTTAACCAGCCTGTTGACAACAAAGGGATACTGGTTGTCGGAAACTACGGGACCGGTAAATCACACCTGATGTCGGTGGTCTCCAGTCTTGCTGAAGACGCTTCTCTGCTGGCCGAACTGAGTCATGAAGAGGTGGCAGATTCCGCAAAACAGATTGCCGGAAAGTTCAAGGTAATCCGCACCGAGATTGGGTCCACAACCATGTCGCTGCGCGATATTCTGGTTGCCGAACTGGAAGAAAATCTCAACAAATTTGATGTGGATTACATCTTCCCCGAGGCTGACACCATCAGCAACCACAAGCGAGCTTTCGAAGAGATGATGGCCGCTTTTCATAAGGTTTACCCGGACCAGGGTCTGCTTCTGGTTGTTGATGAACTTCTCGATTACCTGCGCAGCCGCAAGGACCAGGAAATTATTCTTGACCTGAACTTCCTGCGTGAAGTTGGAGAAGTCTGTAAAGACCTCCGTTTCCGCTTTATGGCAGGGGTGCAGGAAGCTATTTTTGACAGCCCCCGTTTCGCCTTTGTTGCGGATAGTATCCACCGAGTGAAAGACCGCTTTGAACAGGTCCTGATTGCTCGCAGTGACGTTAAATTTGTCGTGGCTGAACGGCTGCTTAAGAAGACAGCTGAACAGCAGGCAAAGATCCGGGAATACCTGACTCCTTTTGCTAAGTTTTATGGAAATCTCAACGAACAGATGGACGAGTTTGTTCGGCTCTTCCCTGTACATCCTAACTACATTGACACCTTTGAAAGGGTGACTGTGGTTGAAAAACGTGAAGTCCTGAAGACTCTTTCCAATAGTATGAAAGATGTCCTGGATAAAGAGGTACCAGAAGACCGGCCCGGGTTGATTGCCTATGATAGCTACTGGAATATACTAAATCAGAACTCCTCCTTCCGCTCTATTCCCGAAATCAGGGATGTGATCAAATGTAGCCAGGTGCTGGAATCCCGCATCCTTCAGGCTTTCACGCGTCCCGCCTACAAACCAATGGCTCTGCGCCTGATCCATGCACTTTCAGTGCACCGCCTTACCACTGGGGATATTTATTCACCTCTTGGCGCAACCCCGGAAGAACTGCGGGACAGCCTCTGCCTTTTCGATCCCATGATTGCCGAGCTGGGCAGCGAGGAACCCGAAAAAGACCTGCAGACCCATGTGGAAACTGTGCTGCGCGAAATTCATAAGACTGTAAGCGGGCAATTCATCTCATCCAATCTGGAAAACCGCCAGTTCTATCTGGATCTGAAGAAGACCGATGACTTTGAGGCCCTGATCGATAAAAGGGCCGAAAGCCTGGATGATTCGAAACTGGACAGCTTTTATTATGAAGCTCTCAGGCGGGTGATGGAATGCCAGGATACTACCCATGCCAGCGGCTATAAGATCTGGCAGCATGAACTGGAATGGCAGGAACGCAGGGCAGCCCGTGCAGGTTACCTGTTTTTTGGGGCGCCCAATGAGCGCTCCACAGCGGTCCCGGAGCGAGACTTTTACATTTATTTCATTCAGCCAAACGAGCCTCTCAGGTTCAGGGACGAGAAAAAAAGTGATGAAGTCTTTTTTAGGCTGAAAAATACTGATGAAAAATTCCAGGCCGTCCTCAGGAGCTATGCGGCCGCAATAGACCTGGCCGGGACATCTTCAGGACAGGCGAAGGCCACTTACGAGTCCAAAGCAAATGGATTTCTGAAGAAGCTGGTCCAGTGGCTGCAAAAACACATGAATGATGCTTTTGAAGTGACCTATCAGGGACACAGTAGGTCAATGCCCGGATGGCTGAAAGGTACATCCATAAAGGGGGGATCACAGGAAAGCCTCAACTTCCGCGACCTTACAAACGGCATTGCAGGCGTTTGCCTGGCCCCACATTTCGCTGATCAGGCCCCAAATTATCCGTCCTTTTCAATACTTATTACAGGCAACAATCGGCAGCAGGCCGCTCAGGATGCCCTGCGGGCTATTGCCGGACAGAGCCGCACAAAGCAGGCTACCGCCGTTCTGGATGCCCTGGGGCTTCTTGACGGAGAAAGGATTGATCCCTCAGGGTCCGAATACACCGGTTTTGTTCTCGATGCGTTCAAAGCCAAAGGCACCGGACAGGTGGTAAACCACAACGAGATACTTCTGGACGACCACGGTCTGGAATACATGAACCCTACAGCTGCAAGGCTGGAGCCTGAATGGGCGGTGGTGATCCTGGCTGCACTCGTTTATTCCGGGGATGTTGTGCTTTCGATCCCGGGGGTAAAATTCGACGCCACAAAACTCCAGCAACTTGCAGCCACCTCCATGGATGACCTGACCCGGTTCAAACACCTGGAGCTTCCCAAAGAATGGAACCTTCCGGCGCTTAAGGCGCTCTTCGAACTGCTCGGGATGACCCCGGGCCTGGCGCAGCTTATCACTCAGGGCAAGGAAGGCCCAGTACAGGAACTCCAGCAGAAAGTGGGTAAGACGGTCGAACGCATCGTCCTGGCCCAGAAGACTTTACGGGATGGCCTTTCTTTCTGGGGCCTGGACCTGCTTGCGGGAAGCGACCTGAAAGCTCAGGCCGGGCTGGACGAGGCTAAAACGTTTTTCGAGTCTTTGCAGGCCTATTCCACTCCCGGAAAACTCAAGAATTTCCGCTACAGTGCTCAGGAGGTCACTTCTCATGAGAAAGCTTTGAAAGCGCTGGATGACCTTGATTCCCTGCGCGAGTTTGTGCTGGAACACGGCCCGACCGCAGCCTGGCTTTCCACGGCCGAGGGGGTGCTGCCCGCTGAGCATGAATGGGTGGACCGGATGAAGGCCTCAAGACAGGATGTTCAGGTTAGTTTGATGCAGGCAGAGTTTTCCTCGCTTTCGAAACAGTCCGGAAGCATTGCGGCCCGGCTTCAGCAGCTCAAAAAAGACTATATTGTCGCCTACACTGCCCTGCACACAAAGGCCCGTCTCGGTGCCAGCGACGACAGGCGTAAGGTGACTCTCCTGAACGCCCCGCGGCTTCAGACCCTGGTCAAACTGGCCGGGATTGACCTGATGCCCCGGCAGCAACTTACTGATTTCCAGAACCGCCTGGCAGGCTTAAAGAGCTGCTTTACTCTGACCGAAAAGCAGCTTGAGTCCAGTTCGGTCTGCCCGCACTGTGGTTTCCGTCCCTCAGTGGAAGCAGCAGGAAATGCCGGAGCCCTGATTATCGACCAGATGGAAGAGCAGTTGGACAAGATGCTTGAAGGCTGGACCGCAGCTATCCTTGACAACCTGGAAGACCCAATCACCAAGGACAATATGGCCCTGCTCAAACCGGAAGACCGGGAACTGCTCGAAACCTTTATTGTGTCCCGAAAACTGCCGGAGCCGCTAAGCAGTGATTTTGTCCAGGCTTTAAGGGAAGTCCTTTCAGGCCTTGTGAAGATCCCCTTCAGGATGCAGGACCTGCAAAACGCCCTCCAATTAACGGGAGGCCCGGCAACTCCGTCGGAGCTGAAAAGACGCTTTGAGGAATACATTGACGAGCTCACCCGGGGTAATGATCCAAAAAAGGTCCGGATTGTTTTGGAGTAAAACCATGAACAGAGATGAGCTACTGGAAAAGCTCCGCACTTTTGAGTGGAACGATTTTGAGTGCAAAAAGGCCCTTCGAGAAGTTCCGGATGATGCCTACAAAACCGTATCCGCATTTGCCAATACGGCCGGTGGCTGGCTTGTTTTTGGGGTGCAGGAGAAAAACAGGAGGCTGGAGATCGGAGGAGTTGAAGAGGTGGACCGGGTCCAGAATAATTTTCTCAGCACCCTCAGGAGCGGCCAGAAACTCAACCGGATTATCCGGGTCCGGGAGCAGAAATACGAAATCGAAGGCAAGCAGTTACTGGCTTTTTATATCCCAGAAAATTCAAGACAGGATAAACCTGTTTATCTGAGGGGAGACCCTCGCCAGTCATACATCCGCCGGGGGGCCGGGGATGAGCAGTGTACACAAAGTGAATTGGAGCGGTTTTTACGGGATTCTGCACTGCTACGTTATGATAGTGAACCTGTTGAGATTTCCGTTGACAGCTTTTTTGACGAAGATACGGTCCGCTGGTACCAGACGCAGTTCTTTCGGCGCAATCCCGAACATGATGAGATAAGTGACCCTATCGAGTTCCTGCTGAACTGGAACTACATTGTAGAGCAGGATAAGCACATGCTGCCGACAAGAGCCGGGGTGTTGCTTTTTGGAAAAGACCGCTATGTCCGCCAGTTATTGCCCCGGCCGGTACTCGATTACCAGCGTATTGATACTTCCTTTGAACAGTGGTCTCCGGAGGAACGCTGGCACGATCGCTATGTATTCGAGGAAAATATTTTCAAAACCTGGCGGGGCCTTGTGGCACGCTATATGCGTATTGCCGAACGCCCTTTCTCGCTTGATCCTGACACCCTGCGCCGCAATGATGATCCCTCGGATTATGTGGCTTTTCGTGAAGCTGCCATAAACCTGCTTGTGCATCAGGACTACGGGGACCACGGCCGCAAAGCCTCAATCAAATTGTTCACAGACCGGACGATTTTCTGGAATCCAGGGGATGCTTTTGCTACGGATGCAGAGTTGCTGGACCCCACTGAAAAAGAGATCCGCAATCCGGGCATCATAAAGGCCTTTCGTCGCATTGGCCTGAGTGATCAGGCAGGTACCGGGATTCGTGCTATCTTCCGCAACTGGCACGAGCTGGGCCGGGTACCTCCCCGGATTCATAACGATAAAGCCCGCAAACAGTTTGAGCTGGTTTTATTCAACAGGCCTCTGATTAGCGAACGCACGCAGCAGTTCCAGAAGTCCCTCGGGGTTATTCTGACAGCAGAACAGGCTGAAGTCCTGGCGCTGGCCGTAGAAGAAGAACGTATTACCCTGACAAATATTCGCGGCCTGGTTGGTGGCAATTACAGGGAAGCAAAAGCCGTGGCTGACTATATGGTACAGCAGCAACTTCTTAAGGTGCTTGACGAATCCATTTTCGAGCTTCCCGATGCTCTAAAAATCCAGCTAGATAAACAGGCAGATTCAAGTGAATTTGAGGTAGGGACTAAGACCCCGGAAGTCACCCCGGAAGTCACCCCGGAAGTCACCCCGGAAGTCACCCCGGAAGTCACCCCGGAAGTCACCCCGGAAGTCACCCCGGAAGTTCGATTGGTTAATGCTATTTTTGGAGAAATGACCAGGCAAGAATTGCAGAATGCTATCGGGTTAAAGGATGAAGAACATTTCAGAAAAACATACCTACTGCCTGCTTTGAAAACCGGAATCATTGAAATGACCGTCCCCGAAAAACCCCGCAGCAGTAAACAGAAATACCGCCTGACGGAAAAAGGCCGTTTAAAGCAAAAACAGTTTTTACAGGGCTCAAAAACCTGAGCCTTTATAATGAAATTTTAACAGGCATAATATAATACAGGAATAGAGGTCGTTATGAGGGTTACAAAGCTAAACTTGACAAATTACCGGGGAGCTCAAACTCTTTCCCTGGATTTAAATTCACAACTTAATGTTTTTATTGGGGTTAACGGTTCCGGAAAATCAACTGTTCTGGATGCCGTTGCCATTATGCTTTCATGGACTGTAAACAAAATTAACCGTGCAGGTGCAACTGGCAGGCCAATTATGGAAAGTGACATTACCAACGGTAAGGCGGCTTCTTCCATTGAAATGGCATGTGAAGCCGAAGGCAGGCCTATTGAGTGGAAACTATCCAAAGTCCGAAAAGGCTATTCGGCACCGGAAAGCAAAACCAACATGCAAGAACTGAATGAATATACAAAAGGAATTCAGGAAAAAATCACCGAAACCCTGGAGGAGGTTAACCTTCCCATATTCGACTACTATCCTGTGAATCGGGCTGGGCTGGAGATTCCCTCGAGGAAAAGCAAGACGAAGCATAGCTTTGACCTGCTCTCAGCCTATGAGGAAGCTTTGGCCAGTGGTGTGGATTTCAGGACTTTTTTTGAATGGTTCCGGGAAATTGAAGACCTTGAAAATGAAGTCATGAAAATTCAATTGACTCGATTGAATATCGAGGACTCTATAAATAAAATTTTAAATGATAAACCTGTAAATCCGGATGATTACCAGTACCTTGATCCGCAGCTGGAAGCCGTACGAACCGCATTAACTAAATTTTTGCCGGAATTTTCAAACCTCACCGTTCGCAGGAAACCTTTGCGTATGGAAGTTAAGAAAAATGGCAAACCTTTTACAGTGAATCAACTCTCAGACGGGGAAAAGTGCTTAATCGCCCTGGTTGGAGACCTTGCAAGGCGGATGGCAATTTTAAACCCGGTCTCCAAAAACCCGCTGGAAGGTTCAGGGATCGTCCTCATAGACGAAATTGACCTGCACCTGCACCCGAAATGGCAGCGGATGGTGGTTCCTAAGTTACTGGAGGTATTCCCTAACTGCCAGTTTATCATATCCACCCATTCCCCACATGTTATCACCCATGTGCAGCCTGAAAGCCTCTTCCTCCTGAAGCAAACGGATTCCGGCATTGTGGCAGAAAAGCCGATTGAGTCCTACGGGAAAAATGTGGACCGGATTCTTGAGGACCTTATGGGCCTGGAAACTACGAGGCCGAATGAGGTTGAGTCAAGCCTTGACATCATTTTTGAGACTATCGGTGCCGGTAAACTGGATGAAGCAAGAAATCTGATTTCAGCACTAAAGGAAAAGATCGGATCCGATCCTGAACTTGTGAAGGCCGGGGTGCTCATAAAACGCAAAGAGCTGATCGGCAAATGAAGCATATCGTCAAAGGCCATGAACCTCAGAAATTCTCCGACTGGAAGGCAAAAGCCAATGAAGACTGGCAGCCAAGATACGAGGATCTGAGAGGTAAAGAAAAGGAAGCTGTAGTATCTTATCTCATGGAAGAACAGGGTCACATCTGCTGTTACTGCGAACGTCGTTTGATAGTTGACGATTCCCATATTGAGCATTTCAGGCCCCAGAGCGACCCGGCCGTCGATCCTCTGGATTATTCCAATATGCTTCGCTCCTGCCAAGATCATCTGGAAGAGAGAGAGCCCAGGCATTGCGGAAACCTAAAAGGCAACTGGTTTGATGCCCGGCTTCTTGTTTCTCCGCTGGACCCAAGTTGTGAGGGACGTTTTACCTATACAGCAAATGGTAAAATCGAGCCAGCTGATGAATCTGACGATGCAGCAAGAACCACAATTAAAAACCTGGGGCTGAATATTTCGAAATTGATAGCTCTTCGAGAGAAAGCAATAGAGCCATTTCTGGATGAAACCCTGGAATCACATGAATTTTCTCTATTTGTGACGGGGTACCTCAAAAAAGACTCAGATGGAAACTTCGGAGAATTCTGGACGACGATAAATTCTTTTCTTGGACCTTTGGTGGTTCAGTCAGTTGAAGGAACTACCCCGGAAGTCACCCCACAAGTCACCCCACAAGTCACTCCGCAGCAGTAAACAGAAATACCGCCTGACTGAAACCAGCCCCTTAAAGCAAGCACCGTTTTTACAGGACCCTGATGAAAAATGAGCGAACAGCAAACCCTGGACTTTGATAATACACAGGCAGCAACAAAAAAAAGCAGTAAGCTGACCTGTCTCGGCACAACCTTCGAATCCGAAGAAGCCCGCCGAAATCACTTCACCGAAATCCTGCAAGAAAAACTCCAGGATCCGGAGTTCCGCAAAATCGAAGGTTTCCCCATAGCCTCCGATGAAGACATCCTGCGTTTAAGCGACCCGCCATATTACACCGCCTGTCCGAACCCCTGGATTGCCGACTTCATAGAAGAATGGGAAGCCCAGAAACCCGAAAAGCCGAAAGACGACAAATACCACAGAGAACCCTTTGCAACCGACGTAAAAGAAGGCAAAAACGACCCCATTTACAACGCTCACTCCTACCACACCAAAGTCCCTCACAAAGCCATAATGCGCTACATCCTCCACTACACCGACCCCGGCGACATTGTCTTCGACGGCTTCTGCGGAACCGGCATGACCGGAGTAGCCGCCCAGATGTGTGGAGACCGTAAAACCGTAGAATCCCTCGGCTATCAGGTCCAGCCCGATGGCAGCATCCTCCAGCAAGAAACCGACGACGACGGAAAAACCCGCTGGATGCCTTTCTCAAAACTCGGCGTGCGCCGGGCCGTTTTAAATGATCTCTCTCCGGCAGCGACCTTCATAGCCTACAATTATAACACCCCCGTGGACGTGAAGGCCTTTGAGAAGGAAGCAAAACGCATCCTGAAAGAAGTCGAGGAAGAATGCGGCTGGATGTACGAGACCAGACATACCGACGGCCAGATTGGAAAGATCAATTATACCGTCTGGTCGGACGTGTTTGTCTGTCCTGAATGTGCGAGAGAAGTAGTGTTCTGGGAAGCAGCTGTCGATAAGGAAGCCGGAAAAGTACTTGATGAATTTCCCTGTCCACACTGCTCGGCAAAACTTACTAAAAGGAATATAGACCGAGCCTGGGTAACGAAGTATGATTCAGCTATCAAGGAAACAATTAGACAGGCCAAGCAGATTCCTGTGCTGATTAATTATTCTATAGGTGGGAAGCGGTTTGAAAAAAGGCCTGATGAATTTGATTTTGCTCTGATTGAGAAGATTGAAAATAGCGAGATTCCTTACTGGTTTCCAACTGATCGTCTGATGGAAGGTAAAGAGACACGCCGAAACGATCCAATTGGCATTACCCATATACATCACTTCTATACTAAGCGAAATTTATGGGTACTCAGTAAGACATTTCAATCATCAAAAAATAATTCAAAGTTAAAATATTTATTCACGGGATTTTTAAATCGTGCCACGAAGTTAAATCAACTTCATTTAAAGAATTATTTCTTTGGTGGTGGAGGTTGTAATGCAGGGCATCGAAAAGGTACTCTTTATGCACCATCTATCAGCATGGAAACTCCAATAACTGAGTTGCTGGAAAATAGGCTGAAAACCCAGTCTCGTAGTTTCAGTTCCTATCCATCATTTTCAATTAACCTACTATCAACAGTTTCAGTGGACAGCTTTAGCGCAACAACTCTTAAAGATTGTATAGACTACGTTTTTATTGATCCACCATTTGGATCCAATCTCAATTATTCTGAATTGAGTTTTCCATGGGAAAGTTGGCTGGAAGTAGCTACGAATAATATTCCTGAAGCGATTGAAAATTCAGTTCAAGGGAAAGGGCCTGAAGAATACCGAAAATTGATGGAAAGGGGATTCAGAGTTATTTATGCAGCCTTAAAGCCTGGAAAATGGATAACGATTGAGTTTTCGAATACCAATGCTTATGTTTGGAATATTATTCAAACTTCTATTGAAAACTCAGGTTTTATTATCGGCAATGTTTCATCTTTGGATAAAAAACAAGGTGGAATGGCAACAATAAGGAGTCGAATCGCCGTTAAACAGGACCTCGTTATTTCAGCCTACAAACCCAACGGCGGATTCGAAAAGCGTTTTCAAGAAGAGGCCACCACCGAAGAAGGGGTCTGGGATTTTGTCAGGACGCACCTTGATTATTTGCCGGTCACAAAAAGTAAGGGGGCTCTTTTGCAGATGGTGCCTGAGCGTGATCCGCGTATTCTTTTTGACCAGATGGTTGCCTACTATATCAGGAAAGGCTATCCGGTGCCTATATCAAGCCCGGAATTCCAGATCGGGCTTTCTCAGCGTTTTATTGAACGGGACGGGATGTACTTTTTACCGGAACAGGCTGCTGAGTATGACCGCAAAAAGATGACGAAACAGTTCTTCCAGGTAAAGTTTTTTGTCTCGGACGAGGCTTCGGCTATCCAGTGGATGCGCCAGCTTATCAAGGAAAAGCCGCAGACATTTCAGGATATAAATCCCCTGTTCATGCAGGAACTCAGTGGCTGGAACAAAAACGAGCAGCAGCTGGATTTACGGGAACTTTTGAATCAGAACTTCCTCTCTTACGACGGAAAAGGTGAGGTGCCGGGCCAGATTCACAGTTACCTTTCGAGCAACTGGCCTGAAATGCGGAACCTTTCCAAGGATGATCCGAAGCTGGTTACCAAAGCAAAAGACCGCTGGTATGTGCCAGATCCGAATAAGGCGGGGGATCTGGAAAAACTGAGGGAAAAGGCTCTGCTTAAGGAATTTGGGGAGTACAGGCAGGCCCAGAAGAAGTTAAAGGTTTTCAGGCTTGAGGCTGTTCGGGCCGGATTTAAAAAGGCCTGGCAGGAGAGGGACTATTCCACTATAATTGGTGTTGCGGAGAAGATTCCTAATAAAGTGCTTGAGGAAGACCCGAAACTGCTCATGTGGTATGATCAGGCAGTGACAAGGATGGGAAGTGTGTAAAATGCTTTTAAAAGAAGTTGTGTTAAAAAACTTTAGAGGTTACCAGAATGAACACCGAATACCAATTGATCAACTAACAGCTTTTATTGGCAGAAATGATGCTGGTAAATCAACTATTTTCGATGCATTGGCGGTTTTCTTTGATAATCCATTAGTAAAGATTGATGTAAGCGATGTATGCGTACATGCGGGCTGTTCATGCGAGGTTCAGATTGGTTGTGTATTTACGGACTTACCAGAAAAAATCACGATTGATACAAATTCATCAACTTCGCTATCTGAAGAATACCTTCTGAATCAGAATGGATATCTCGAAATTCACAAGATATTTGAGTATTCAGACGGAAAACTAAAGAAGCAAAAGATAATTGCAATTGCTAACCATCCGACTTCTGACAATGTTAATAATTTAATTTGTCAAAAAAATGCCGAACTAAAAAAAATTGGTGACTCAACCGGTATTGATTCATCAGTTGATAGGCGGTCAAACGTAGCTTTGAGAAGAGCAATTTGGGAAAAGTGTGATGATTTACAGCTTAAACCCTCTAAGATACAATTGGATAAAGAGGATTCAAAAAAGATATGGGATCAATTGTATAAATATCTCCCTGAATATGCTTTGTTTAGAGCAGATCGGCCTTCTACCGATGAAGATGCCGAGGTACAAGACCCTCTTAAAGTAGCTGTGATGCAGGCTATTAAAGAAGTTCAACCAGAGCTCGATAAAGTCAAAGAAAAAGTCAGAGAACATACAATTGAAGTGGCTGAAAGAACAATTGTCAAACTTGCGGACTTTGATAAAACACTTGCTTCCGAGCTCACTCCAATTTTTAAATCTGACCCAAAATGGGATAGTCTATTCAAGCTTTCGTTAACAGGAGATTATGAGATTCCCATTAATAAACGTGGAAGTGGTGTTCGAAGGCTTGTTCTTTTTAGTTTTTTCCGGGCTGAAGCGGAGCGTTTAAAAGAACAATCTTGTAAAAGTAATTTGATTTATGCAATTGAAGAACCTGAAACAGCTCAGCACCCAAACTACCAACGAAAAATCATTGAATCATTGCAAGCCATTGCAGAGACCGACGGTTGTCAAGTCATGCTAACAACACATGTTCCTGCTTTGGCTTCTTTGCTTCCTGTTGATTCTATTCGTTACATTTCACTTGATGATAATAACGTAAGATCCATAAAAACAGGATCAGAAGATATTTTTGAACAGGTGGCATCTGATTTAGGAGTACTTCCAGATAGGTATCTATTCAGGGTAAGGGTGGCACATTTTCAATCGCCGCATGAAGTGAACTTATAGTAGGTATATTATTCTTTATTAGTGTAGATATGTATCCCCTAATTCTAAAGAAAACATCTGCTCCATGGGGTTTCCTAAAATCTCCCGATATTTTTTGCTGAACTGTTATCATTCTGAGATCTCTTTCTGCTTGGTTGTTACTGAAAGGAACTCTTAGATCCGTAGCAAACCTCAAGATTTCTTTTTCATACTTTGAAAGTCTATCAAGGAGATTTTTTGCATCGCTCTGCGCTTTTCTTCCTCTTTTAACCCCATTGTCTTTCGAGATTTCAGGTGGAGGATTGTCCTCAAATCCTTTCATTAGTATTGACTGATACTTTTCTTTAAAGGTCTTGAGCGTATCTTCATCTATTTGTATGCCCTGTTTTCTGGCAAAGTCTGCGCATTTTTTAATTTCATATAGGAGATCAGACATCTCCTCAGCCCACACTTGCTTGAATATGTTATAAATGTCTTTAAGTTCTCTTTGAATGTGGACATTACATGCCGCATGTTCACATTTGTATTTAAAATAGGGTTTCCAGAAATCGTGGACTATAATTCCTCTATATTTAGGCAACACTCCCATTTTATTCATTGCTTTTGATCCTCGACTCCTATTATGGAAATAGTATGTATATTTTTTTGTAGAGATTAAATGGCAGTATTCCCCTTGACCACCAACGTCGATTCCAGTTTCATCACCATGGATGACATTTTCTTTTATCAGTTGCTTCTTGATGTGGTTTGTAGCACCTTTCAACTTGTGAAATAACTTATTTTCTGCCCTAATTATTGTACCAACGCTTATATCAAATCCAAAGGCATCTTTAAATAATTTCTTGATTCGGTCATAGGGAATCAATTGGTAGTTTCGGAGGTAAATTGCAATTGTTAAAACCATATTGCCATATTGGACAGGTTTTGTAATTGATTTCGGAAAAGCAGCTTTGTTTTTGCGGTTACAATAAGGACATTTTTTGATCTCAGCACGA
Source organism: Methanosarcina baltica (assembly GCF_055394095.1). Taxonomy (NCBI): domain Archaea; kingdom Methanobacteriati; phylum Methanobacteriota; class Methanomicrobia; order Methanosarcinales; family Methanosarcinaceae; genus Methanosarcina; species Methanosarcina baltica. Next base: position 350,608 of record NZ_AP042463.1, read on the forward strand.
TGTTCGGTCACTTTACGCCTTACAATTATTTCAAATTCTTGTCTCTTCTCGTAATTTATAACTTCAATCTTCTCAATGTTACAACCACAATGTTCACATTTATGTAGCTTATAAATGATTGTTTTATCAGGATTTTTAATCATCCTTAATGTAGAACCAGGATGCCCTTTTTGGCCGCCAGGACGTCTAAAACTTCCTTTTTGTGAACCTTTTGATTGAGGTATTTTATCAGTAGAATTGTTAGTAGAGGGAAGTCGATTTCTTTTTTGGTTTTGGTTATTCTTTTTTAGGCGAGATTCTAACTCATTAAGTCTTTCTCGAAGTTCGGTGTTTTCGGATTCAAGATTTTCATATCGAGATTCAAGCTCTTCGTGTCGAGATCCAAGATCTTCATACCGAGATTCAAGCTCTTCGTGTCGAGATCCAAGATCTTCATACCGAGATCCAAGATCTTCATACCGAGACTCAAGATCCTCAATATATGAAACAATGGATTCAGGGTCTGAACGGCATTGAGTAAGAATCTCTTCACATTTCATAAACCTCATTCCAAAATCCGATGATTTTTATATTAATCTATATGAAAAAAGTAATTGTTGAGTTTATACGAAATATAAGTTAGAAACAGAGGTAGCTGAATAGATACCCAGATAGGAGAGTTAAAGTAATTTTTTGTGTGGAAGGTCCCCATGATTTACGATTCTTCAGACACATTAATCCACTCCTCAAGTCCGAAGATCCATCTATCATAGATATATTTAATGATCCTCGTATTGCTTTGGTCGTTCTTGGGGGAAGCAACCTTCAGGAATGGGTAAATCAACATTACTTGAAGGAATTTAGATTACCAGAAGTGCATATATATGACCGTGATCTGCTGAATAAAGGGAAATACAAATATCAAGATGCAAGAGATGCTGTTAATAGTAGAAATGATGGGTCAATCGCATTTCTTACTGAAAAAAGAGAACTAGAAAATTATCTTCATTTTGATGCAATAAATGAAGCATTCCAGAAAGTTATCCCCACTCCTTTTACTTTCAATTTGACAGACGATTGTGATGTAGAGGGTGAGATAAAAAAAGCTCTTAATCAAAAGAGGATTAATGGACGATCTCTCAAGCACTGGCTAAATGATGATGCTGCAAATAAAATGTCTTTAGAGCATTTAAAAGATAGAGAGGGGTATGAGGAAATTCGAAATTGGTTCCTCGAAATAGGTAAGAGAGTAAATTAAAAATGATAGATACATGGCAATACTCCACCCTCCACAACACCCCCTGCAAAATAATCGAAGAACAAACCCTCTGGGGCCAGCCCGTCTGCCGGATCTGGTTGCCTGATAAGGATGCGGTTGTTCGAATCCCCAGGTCTACCCTGCGACCCTTAAGCTCCGAAATTCAGCCGGAAATTGAGGCCAGCCGAATCGCTTATATCTCGGCGGCCGCAAAAGTTGCAGAGGTGCTGGAAGGAGGCACAAACGGGGCCGAAGGCCATGTACTTCTGGCTCCCATGGAGTCAAACGTCATCCCGCTTCCGCATCAGATTCAGGCTCTGTCCCGGGCCATTTCGGGAGAAAGGGTCCGTTATCTGCTGGCCGACGAGGTGGGGCTGGGAAAGACTATCGAGGCCGGGCTTGTGATACGGGAGCTGAAGCTTCGGGGGCTCGTCCGGCGCACGCTTGTTGTGGCTCCGAAGGGGATTGCTACTCAATGGGTGGCGGAAATGCAGACCCACTTTTCTGAGGAGTTCAGGCTCATTCTGGGGGAGGACATCGGGACATTGCAGCGTCTTGCTCCGGGAGCGGGGGCTGAGCGGTCTCCCTGGGGGCTTTTTGATCAGGTGGTCGTATCTCTCGATTCCGTAAAGCCATTGGATAAGCGGAAAGGCTGGTCTGCGGAAAGGGTTTCGGAATACAACCGCAGCCGGTTTGAAGGGCTTATCACGGCCGGGTGGGACCTGGTAATCGTGGACGAGGCCCACAGGCTGGGAGGAAGTACCGATCAGGTGGCCCGCTACAAACTCGGGCGGGGGCTTGCAGAGGCTGCTCCTTACATGCTGCTGCTCTCGGCAACCCCGCACCAGGGCAAGACCGACGCCTTTCACAGGCTCATAAACCTGCTTGACAGGAAGGCTTTCCCGGATCTGGAGAGTGTCTCGCGGGACCGGGTGGCTCCTTACGTTATCCGGACCGAAAAACGAAAGGCCGTTGATTCCGAAGGCAGGGCCCTATTCAAGCCCCGGCAGACCCGGACGATTCCCGTTAAATGGGAAAGCCGACACCGCTTGCAGGAGTCGCTTTACGGAGCCGTTACCGACTACGTGCGCGAGGGGTATAACCAGGCCCTTCGGGAAAAGAAGCAGCACATCGGCTTTTTGATGATCCTCATGCAGAGACTGGTCGTCTCCAGCACCCGGGCTATTCGGACCACTTTGGAACGGCGGCTGGAGGCTTTGAAGACCGGGGAAGGCCTGGCATCCCGGCGGCTGGAGGAGAAGGAAAACAGCTCAGAAAATCCGGATGAACTTTATGAAATGGACGGGCAGGAACTGCTTGACGAGCTTCTGAGGTCCCGGGTCTCAGCCCTTAAAAATGAAAGCAGCCAAGTCGAGAGCCTGCTTGATGCTGCTCGCAGGTGTGAACAGGCCGGGCCTGACGCAAAGGCAGAAGCCCTGATCGACCGGATTTATCAGCTCCAGGCCGAGGAAAACGAGCCTGACCTGAAGGTCCTTATTTTTACCGAATTCATCCCGACCCAGGCAATGCTTAAGGAATTTTTAGAGGGCCGCGGGATTTCAGTGACCACACTCAACGGTTCCATGGGCATGGACGAGCGCAAACAGGCCCAAGACACTTTCCGGGACAGGGTCCGGGTCCTGGTCTCCACCGATGCAGGAGGGGAGGGCCTGAACCTTCAGTTCTGCCACATCATCATCAATTACGATATTCCCTGGAACCCCATGCGACTGGAGCAGCGGATTGGCCGCGTGGACCGTATAGGGCAGGAAAAGCCGGTCCGGGCCCTCAACTTTGTATTTGAGGAGTCAGTCGAGTTTCGGGTCAGAGAGGTCCTGGAGCAAAAGCTTGCGGTCATCTTCAAGGAGTTTGGAATCGACAAAACCGGAGACGTCCTTGACTCAGCTCAGGCAGGCGAACTCTTTGAGGATGTCTTTACCTCCGCCTTCCTGGACCCTGAGAAGCTTGAAACCTCGGTGGACCAGACAGTCTCCCGGCTTCGCGAGGAGCTGCTTGAACTCAGGGAGTCCTCGGTCATCTACGGGATCTCGGATGAGCCGGACGTCCGGGCCGCAGAACGCCTGCGTTCACATCCCCTGCCTCACTGGGTCGAAAGGATGACCGTCGGATACCTGAACTCTCACGGGGGAGAGGCAGACCGTAAACGTTCCTGGTGGGAACTTACCTGGCCCGACGGGCAGGTCTTCAAAAAGTGTGTTTTCAGTTCGAAAGAGGCCGAGCACTACACTAACGCAACGCTGCTCAACCTTGAAAATTCCCGGGTCCGGGGGCTGGCGCTCAATCTTCCCAGGATAGCCGCCGGGCAGCCCCTGCCCTGTGTTTTCATAGAAGGGCTACCTCCGAACCTCTCCGGCCTCTGGGGACTCTTTGAAGTGCGCCTCCAGGCAGGACTGCAAAAACACAGCCAGATACGGATTCCCCTCCTGAGAAAACGGTATCTCAGCGTCTTTGTAAGTGACGAAGGCAGGGTCTTCCTGCCCACAGCCCGGCACATCTGGGACGCCATGCAGACGGCAGAGCCGGAACTTTTGCACTCTCTCGGGCCCGAAGAGTCTCTTACAGCTTACGGCCAGCTCCTTGAAGCCGCCGAGCAAACAGGCCAGGAGCTCTTCGAGGCCCTGCAACAGGAGCACCGTTTATCCATAGCTTGCGAAGAAGACCGGGGCCAGTATGCCTTCAAAGCCAGACGAAAAGCCATAGAGCATGTCGGGCTTCCCGAAGTTCGCCAGTACAGAGAAGCCCACTGTGCCGCCGAAGAAAAGGAATGGTGGGAAGAACTGGAAATGGCAAAACAGGTTGTGCCGGAGCTCAAACCGCTTCTCCTTATGCGGATAGTAAAAGGAGGCACTCATGGTCAAGACTAACTGGCGGGATGCCATACTGAATGAATTTATACCCCAGGTCAGCAGGCTCATCCTCGTAGCCGACCCGGATGCTTTGCTGACCGAAGAAAAACTGGCTCTTGAGCTCAAGAACCATGGGTATGACCTGATTGAATTCAATGACCCGATTGAGTTCCGATACGCATACGAATCAAAGTACAGGACCAGACAGGCCCGAAAAAAACATAGTGAGGGGGCAGTCGTCCTCCGCCTGGAAGCCTCCGAACCTGACAGCCTGCCCTATGACCTTCTGAAAGCCGGAAGAAAACTGGCCTTCAGCCTCGGAGAACTTTTCCCCAATCTCAGTTATCCTGTTATCGAGAAACTGGACCGAAGCCTGCTGGACGCCTTATTTGAGGCCCAGCAGAAATTCGCCCCGGAGCGTCTGGGAGACAACGCCACACGGGACTTCATTCTCCGCCATGTGTTCGGCATTGAGGCGGAACTCGTCACCGAGGAGGTTGGGCTGCTCCGGGCCCTGCTCCGGCTTCACTACAACAAAACCAAAATTCCAAAACTGCTCTCTGCCCGCCTGACCGATGTCCTGAAAACTCGTGACTCTTTCCGGAACTGGCCCCTGGAAGAGATTGTTCCGGACGAAGAGGCATTCTTTTCATTCCTGCAAGAACGCTGGCCCATTTTCCTTGAGAGGCAGTTCTCCGAAACCGAAACCGAAGTTTACGGGAAATCTTCAGGAAAAGGGTTCAAATATCCGGGTCCGGATCTCCTGCCCTTCGGCCATGAGGACATCCGCGTCTATATTGACAATCTCTTTGTTGAAGGAAAACTCACCCCGGTCAAGCAGGCCGGGCTCAATGTCGAGGCAAATTCCTGGATTCGGAGCGGAATCGCGGAAACAGGAGTTGAATTTAATGACATCCGCATAACCCGCCTTCTCGAACTCGTAGAGAAAGAAGTTCCGGGGGCTAAAGCACGGTATTCAGACTGGCTGACATTCGCCGGGAAATGGGCTGAACTCGGGGCTCTTATTCATACAGGCTGTCAGGACCGTGAAAGGGAACGTTTCCGAGAGTTTGGCACTGGCCTCAACCAGACCTTCAGCAGCTGGCTGAGTGAGCACTATGCAGGCTTGATAAACCTTCCTTCCACAAACCCGCCCATGCTTCACCATGTCTCACGGAAACTGGCACGGGAACTGGAAGATGCGAAAAATGCCCGGATAGCTCTGGTGGTGGTGGACGGCCTCTCCCTTGACCAGTGGGTCACAATCCGCCAGGTCCTTCAGGAACAGGACAACAGCCTTCTAATCAGGGATGGCGCAACCTTTGCGTGGATTCCCACCCTCACCTCAGTCTCAAGACAGTCTATTTTCGCCGGGAAGCCTCCCCTCTACTTCCCCTCCTCGATCAACACAACAAACAGGGAAAGCGCCCTCTGGACTCAGTTCTGGAAAGACACAGGTCTGTTAAATTCGGATATCGCTTACCTGAGAGGGTTGAAAAGCGGCAACCCTGCTGAGATCCTTGAAGCCAGCCTGAACCCGGACCAGACAAAAGTAGTCGGCCTGGTCGTGGATATGGTGGACAAAATTATGCACGGGATGCAGCAGGGTGCGGCCGGGATGCACACCCAGCTCAAACAGTGGGTCCAGAGTGGATTCCTCAGCACCCTTCTCAGCTACCTGCTGGACCATGATTATCAGGTCTGGCTGACATCAGACCACGGCAATATCGAGTGCTATGGAAAAGGTCGCCCTTCGGAAGGCGCTATTGCAGAAACTCGTGGAGAAAGGGTCCGGACCTATCCGACCCCTGAACTCCGGGCCTCGGTCGCCAGTTCATTTTTATTTGCCCGTGAATGGGAGCCGGTTGGCCTGCCACCTGACTACTTCCCCCTTGTGATCGAGGGAAGCGAAGCCTTCATCAGGGAAGGCGAGATGATTGTTGGCCATGGTGGGATCTCCATCGAAGAGGTCATCGTGCCACTGGTGAAAATTGAGAGGAGAACTCGGTGATGGGTAAAAGGCATGAAAAAATCGGGATAAAGCAGGTAATCCGACCTGAATGGATGGACCACGTACTCAGTATGCTTCTTGCTGGCATGGATCCTGAATCCATCAGAGCCGAGTTAAAAAGCTACCTTGCCGATAAAAAACAGAGTGGTGGCACAGGTGAGCGAGGCGAAAAAACCTATCGCATGGCAATAGCTCCCTTATCAGCCTGGTTTGACCCTGAAGAGGAGCTTCTTGATTTTCGCGACCGTGCACTTACAATGGCATCCAAAATCCCGCCGAAGCAGTGGCTGCCCCTACACTGGGCCATTCTATCTGCTGCATATCCCTTCTGGTTTAATGCTGCCACTCAGACCGGCCGCTTGCTGAACCTGCAAGAACAGATTACCCAGCGTCAGATATTCAACCGACTTAAAGAGCAGTACGGAGATCGTGAAACAGTTTCCCGAAATGCACGTTATACAATTCGCTCATTTGTTGCCTGGAGAGTACTGAAAGACTCGGATTCCAGGGGTTGTTATGAAAAATCCGATACTCTGATGGTTCAGGACAGGGACCTGGCCATTTTGCTCCTGGAAGCAGCATTACATGCTAATCCTGAAGGAAAAGGAAGTTTGGAACTACTGGTAAACGCTCCGGGCTTCTTCCCTTTCAAGCTCCCCACATTGACAGGGGACATCGTTGCTAGGAGAGTACCAATTATTGATGTTGTTCGTCATGGGTTAGATGATGAGCTTCTGAAATTAGGCAAAAGAAAATAATTCACTTCGACGATTTGTCCACATTTCAACCCTCTGCCAATATGGGAATAATAATTCCCGTATATAGGGCATTTTGTTAATGTGAACTCAACAAAATGATACTTCCGTACTGTGAACTGATAGAAACATACTTTGTTTGGAATGTGAGGGTAACTTCATATAAAAATGTAATTCCTTAATTATTCCACTTCAAAAACCCCAGTAAGCAAAACTCTCGCCTCAAATCCCCCTCTTTCCTCCCTCTTTTTAATCTGTATACTCTCAACATTTTCAAACGCCCGGATTGAGGAAAGGGTCTCAACAACTTCCCGGACGTCGGCCAGTTCTTCAACAGAGGGGTCTTCCAGAAATTCCAGGACTTCCTCCTGAAGCTTTTTTATTAAATATTCCACGTATTCCCGGTCCTCATCGAGAGTTCTGTATTCCGGCGTCCTGTTTGAGTTTTTTATGATTTCGGGAATCCTGTCGCGGACAAGTTTATCGTAGGGGATGTGCCTGGGGGTTTCTGTCATATTGAAGTCCTTCGGTTTTGGGGGTTTTTATTTGGATTTTGGGGAGATCGATTATTTAAAGTTCCGGTGTACTCACGTTTCCATTTCTGTAGAATTGTCTACTATTTCAAGCACTGTATCAATGAGGTTTGCAGGAAAATCCGGATTATCGATGATGTCCGAAACAATGTGCAGGTTTTCAAAAACAGTTATGCCCTTTGAACGGTGGAAGTTATTGGTTACAAGAATGCCCCTCTCAATATTCAACAAGCGCGTCACACCGTGGAGTTTCAAAACGTCATACATATTTGCTACGGTGTTTTTGCACTCAATGATACAGACGGGCCTGTTGTTTTTTGTTATGAGGACGTCAAGTTCGGTGATTTCCGAGATTGTGGACCTTAAGAGGTTGCTTTCGATCAAGGCTTCCAGGGCTTCGGGCTGTTTTCTTGCACCCCTGTTATATACCTGAACACTGTGAAAAACTTCAACATCATCACGGCCCCTGAAATGCTCATTCAGGACGTGGTAGACCCATACTTCCAGGAAAAGGCCCGTGTTTTCAGGTTTAATCCAGATTTCATAAAGGGCCTCGGAGATTTTATAGAAACAAAATTTTTCCGGGACCGAGAGAGGAAAATCATCATTAACAGGCCCTTTCCCTGCCGGAGTAATCTTATCGAATTCCCTTCCATTGTGGCGCACGGAATCAATGAAGATATCAGGGCTTATAATTCCAATTTCTTCGGCTTTCTCACAGACGTGGGCCAGCGATCTGTTTATTGATTTTAGAAAGACCTGGTCCGCTATGCTGGAGAGGTTTAAAAGGTATGTATAATATTTTGAATTTGACTTTCCCGGCATAGCCATTGGAAGCAGGCGGGATTCCCGAATGAAATCAAAAAAGTACTGATAGGTGCGGCTTTCTTTAGCCCCGGCTCCATCTCCTGAAGAAAGGCCGGAAAAAGTCTGTTTTATGAAAAAGTTTCGTAAAGTCAGGTCGTCTTCAAAAGCGAAGATTAACTGTAACTATTCAGCGTAAGAAAAACAATATCAATAGGCATCTTCTTAAATATGAAACGACCAAAATCATCATATCTCATATTATGAAATTGTTGGCTATTGATTGCGTTTTTCGGTTTTACGTAAGTTGGTAATTCGATACCTTTGAAACATGATAATCAGTATCAATCGGCTGCTTTTTGGTACGCTGAATAGATACGATTAACTTTTTAATCTCTTCGGACTCCACATAATCAAGGGGTTTTATGACCAGGGGGAAACCATTATGCAGTAAGTCTTTCGGGGGGATATTTCCGGTAGACGTATTCAATTATTGCACTCCTGGGAAGCTCAGATATTTTTTTAAGTGTCTCAATTTTCTTTTCGGAAATATACCGGGCCGAAAGATCCACATCTGTTAATGCAAAATCTGCCGGACTATATACATAGGATACATAATCTCCACGTTTTTCATTATCTTCTATGATATAGCCGGTAGCAATAAGGTCTTCAAGAATTTCGGTAAGACCCCAGGAATAGGGGCCATAATGATATTTATCGAATTTGAATAACTCAGGGAGCCCCAGCTCCATTTGCCCGAGAAACACAATTTTTTGAAATTTGGTCCTGCCTTCTATTTTACCCAGTCCTGAAAGCAATTCGAGAATAAACTCCTTTTGAGAACCGGAATGATCCTTTTCTGGCATGTGATCTCCTTCACAATTAAATAATTCATAAAAAGCTCTGAATTAATACTTTCGAATGTGTGAACTCTGTCCTTCAGGCATGTTCCCATAATATTGCGGAACTATTAGTATTTGTTGTCTGGGCCCTGCTGTCAACTACCCTGAGCTAAAAAGATAAACCTACAACTGCCGAAAGTAATATAGATATTTATTGGTGATTTTAGTATTAATATCTCTGCCCCACAAAAACCGCATTATTCTGGGCCCTGCCTAAATCATCGGGTCATAACACAATGAATATATATCACAGGTATTTTTCCTTTATATATTCCATGTTCGGAATCCCGCCAAGATTTTCGTAATAGGTTTCGAGGTCTTTTATCATTTTATTCCGGATTTTTCGATGGCCTTCTTCATTGTTTATTTTTTGCCAGAGAATCGATGAGAAAGCTATGCGGTTCAGGTCCTTGCAGTGGTACATGAAACGTTTTCTCTCGAACTTTTCGAAGGGGTTTGCGAGTATGCTTTTTTTAACAATGTTTTCGTCTCTGACTGTTTCGGGGGAGTTGAGGGGGCATTTCGGCCTGTCAACGGGCAGGCTTTTTTCAAGCCTGTCCAGATAAAAAGCCGAATACAGCTTTACAAGCTCGTCAAGGTTACACTCTCCGGTGTGGTCCGCACACTTCAGGAAGGAGAGCATGAAGATGATCTTATAGGAAAAGGAATAGTCTCCTTTCTCAAGGAACTCGAAAAAGTCCTCATAAAGGGTTTCTTCATCGTGTTTTTTCAGGCCCTTTTTCTCCCGGAGCTCGGCCACGCATTCCGGCCTGAAATACTGGAGGGGTTTTCTGCCGAAGGGGATTTCTACATCCGGTTTTACATCTCCTTTCCTGATCCAGTTCTTGAGAGTGCTGGTCGATATGAAAAGTTCTCTTGCGAGCTGTTCGAGGTTCAGGTAGTCCGGGTATTCCTTTTCGAAGGTGAAGATATCGATTTTTTCGATCCTTCTTTCTTCCTCGTAGAGGCCGGCCAGTATCAGTTCTTCAGGACCTGCTTCGTATTTTTCCGAGGGGTCTTTCAGGACACTGGCCCAGGGGATGTATCTGTCAAGGTTGAAAATCCCGTGGCAGCTCCAGGGCCTGTTTAAGGGGCCGTAGTTGTCAACCACGTCTAGCACATAAAGGGCCTCTTTTCCGGGAAACTTTCTCGTGCCCCTGCCTATCTGCTGGAGGTAAAGGGCTTTTGACATCGTGGGCCTTGCCATTACTATAATAGAAGTCCGGGGGGAATCCCAGCCTTCCGAGATCAAAGAGCAGGTACAAAGGAACTGTATTTGCTCCTTTTCGTATTCCCGGATATACTCCATTGATCTACGGTCTTTTCCACTCACTGCTTTTGCGCTGATCCCGTGCTCTCTCAGCCTCCTGGCCAGGGACTCGGCGTGAGACACCGAGACGCAGAAGACCAGGCCTGATTTGAAGGGAAGTTTCTCCCGGGAAACTTCAGGATCCGAATTTATGAAATATTTCTTCAGCACGTCAACGATCAGTTGATCTCTTGAAGGTAGAATGAGCCTGTTCTGGATGTCCGAGGCGACATAGTCCTTTCCGTTATAGCGGATCTCGCTGAGGTCAAGATTACTTTTTACCCTGAAAGCTTTTATGGGAGCAAGAACCCCTTTTTCAATAGCTTCCCTCAGGGTCAGCCTGGTCTCATACTTTCCGAAAATCTCCTCAAGTTTTTGCCGGTCAAGCCTTTCAGGGGTTGCCGTCATTCCAAGCAGGGTGTCAGGGTCAAAATATTGTATTACTTTTTTAAGGGTAGGTGCAGCAGAATGGTGGGCCTCGTCAATTGCAATATAGTTGAACTGATCCGGCCTGAACTTTTGATATTTCCTGATCATCCACAAATAAGTCTGAACCATAACCTTTGATGTTTCTTCCTCTCCGATGCTAATCGAGTAGATTTCCTTTTCCTCAGCTGATATCATTCCACTGGCTGGATTTTTCCCGATAAATATCGGAATGCTTGACTCCTGTTTTATGAGGTCCTGCTTTTTCCACCTGATATACCCTTCTGAAAAATCCTCTATTGTCTGCTCTTTTAAATTCCTTGTAGGGACAAGTACAAGAGCCTTTATGGAGGGGTTCTTTTCATATTCCCTGAAAAAGTCCGAAATAAGAATATGCGTTTTTCCGGCCCCTGTAGGCAGGTGTACAAGAAAAGCTTTTTTTCCTTCCTGCCTCCCCCTCTCGATTGCTTCGAGCATATCTTCCTGGTGCTCAAAAAGCTCAAACCCCCTTTTGGCAAGCACAGGGTGGCCGTCCAGTATCTTTTCAGGGGGTGGAAAGTACTTTTTAATCTCCTCGCAGAAAACGTCTTTGAACTGCATTGACCCGAGAGACCATCTGTAAATTTTTCCACCCTGAGATACAAGGGAGTTCTGCTTCAAAAGCTGGTCTTTGTATCGTTCTTTCCCGATAAGAACCGGGTGGTGGAACCTTTCCCCATTTTTTTCAATCCCTATAGACCCTTCTTCTGTGTGGATTACGTAATCTATCCACCTTGTGCTGCCTTTTATGTCGAGCAGGGGATATTCCCTGCTGACCCTGTTGAGGACCTCCCGGCCGAAAACCTCACAGAATGCGTCCTCAAAATAGGCCTCCGGAACAGTCGGGTCTATACAGTGAAGCTCCCGATCCTGGCCTTTCAAGGCCGGGACTATGTCATCAAATTCCCCTGTAAGTAAGCGGGGGAGAAGCTCCTGCATTTCTAAAAAATCAGGTTCATTATCAACGGCAAACCTGAAAACCCGGCCGCAGGAAAAAACAATATCGTTCTGCTCTTTTGTGTATTCGCTGTAGTTGAAGGGGTTTTCTTTATCACATATATTCCGGTCAACTATCACGGCAAGGTCTCGTTCAGAATTTGAGTAGAGAAATCCCCTGAGAAGAGCTTTTCTTTTTGTAAGCCTGAAGTTTGAAAGGAAGCTTTGTATTTCTTTTTCACAGGGGAACTGGTTCATATATATCTTATTTAGATTTTTTATAGATTAAAAGGTCTTCGAATGAAAGAGAATCATAAAGAATAAGAAGAGCTGGGGGCAGTTCACACTTCATAAATATGTGCCACCATTACAAAAAATAATAATGATTATATAAAATCAAACTCCCTCTTTTTCTTCTGGACGCTTTCAACATGCGCAAACGCCCGGATTAAGGAGAGGACCTCAACAACTTCCCGGACGTCGGCCAGTTCTTCAAGAGAGGGGTCTTCAAGAAATTCCAGGACGGTTACTCTGACGTTTTTAGTCCGCTTGAGCTCGCGCAGCGAGCGAAACGGACCTCGTGCTCCCGAAGCGAAACTCGGGAAGCGGAACTCGGGAAGCGGAACTCGGGAAGCGGAACTCGGGTGCCGAAACATGTTTTTAAGATTGATCTGGGGAGAGGATGATGTCCGGTTTTTTGGGAGAAGTAAGTTTTGAAAGGGGTTGCGGGGAAGTGAGGGAATAACCCGCCGCGAAATATAATAATGAAGTTATATTGGGCAGCTCCACAGACAGTTACCATAACTTTATTTTTCAATAATTTCCCAGTGTCCACCTCTGGCAGGCCCGACTCTTTTGAGGAAACCTTTTTTCTTTAAGGTGTTAAGATTCTTCTGGACAGCAGATGGATTTATGCCAAGTTTGTAGGCAAATTCTGTTTTTGAAATTGCCGGATTGTTTTGTACTAAAAACAGGATCTTGCTCTGGCTTTCGTTGATTTCAGACCACCTTTCAGACCACCTTTCAGACCACCTTTCTACCTCCCTTTCTACCTCCTTTTTTACCTCCTTTTCTACCTCCTTTTCTTCACTTTCTTCAAAGTACTTTCTCTTGAAAGTAATAATAAATATATAATTTTTTTAATTGCGTTTTTCATCCCCCTCAAAAACCCCGGTAAGCAAAACTTTCCCCTCAAATCCCCCTCTTTCCTCCCTCTTTTTTTTCTGTACACTCTCAACATCCGCAAACGCCTGGATTGAGGAAAGAGCCTCAACAACTTCCCGGACGTCGGCCAGTTCTTCAAGGGAGGGATCTTCCATGAATTCCAGGACTTCCTCCTGAAGCTTTTTTATGAGGTACTTCATGTATTCCTCGTCTTTGTCGAGAGTTCTGTATTCCGGCGTCCTGTTTGAGTTTTTTATGATCTCGGGAATCTTGTCACGGACAAGTTTGTCGTAGGGGGTGTGCCTGGGGGTTTCTGTCATATTGAAGGCCTTCGGTTGTGGGGTTTTTTATTTGGATTGGAGGATTGATTATATTCATTTCGAGCTGGCAGACTTCTCAAAAAGGTGGATTCATAACTCAAAAAAAAGATATTACCAGCTTTCAGTCTGAGCATACCTTAATTAATTGTTGATTCAATACCACATTAAGTTCACTTTCGTAATCAAGGTCGAGTAACAATGAGTGTTGACCAGAATCATTTGAAGCATTTTCTCACTGAAGACGCTTTCATAATCTCAAATCATGCCAGAGTCCGCATGTTTCAGAGGGATATCTCAACTGAGGACATAATCGAGGTTATATTTCATGGGCAAATTATCGAAAATTACCCTGAGGATGAACCATGCCCCTCAGCTTTGTTTTTTGCATATTCTGAGAGCAGGCCCTGTCATGTGGTGGCCGCCGAATGTGAAGACCATGTGAGGATAATTACAGTTTATATCCCGGAAAGGGATAAATGGATAGACTACATAATTAGGAAGGAGCAAAATGAAACCTGACAGGTGCAGTTTCTGTAAAGGCAAACTCGTGGAAGGCAAGACTGAGTTTGTGGTAAAAGTAGAAGAGCAAATCATCGCCATTAAAGATGTTTCGGCTTATATCTGTGAAAACTGCGGAGAGGCATACTATACTCCGGAAGTTTCCAGAAAAATAGATATAGTTATGAAAAAGTTTCACGAATCAAAACTGCTTTTACACCCTCTGGCTGCCGGAGAACTGAGTTTTGACGAAATCGTTGCCTGAGTCAAGTTCTCACACTAAAAACAGAAGCAGTTAATTTTCACTTTTTTCGATCCAAAAAAACGTTGCTCTGGCACCCGCCTGAAGCGACGAGAAAATAACACAAAAAAGATATTTAACCAGCCCCAGCCTCACGGGAAATATCAAAAAAGACCGGCTGCCGGAAGTTTGAATTTTACTTTTTTCAGCAGGATGCCCCCTCCTCAAAAACCTGAGCCGTCAGGCGAAGGTTTTAGGAAGGGGGAGTTAACAGATCCGAAGATCAGAACTTTTCTTCCGGAATTTCGGCTCCTCCAAACTCTTCAGCTTCTTCAAACTCTCCGGATTCTTCAAACTCTTCGGCTTCTTCAAACTCTTCAGCTTCTTCAAACTCTTCAGCTTCTTCAAACTCTCCGGCTTCTTCAGGCTCTCCAAAAATCCTGGATTTTTGATATTCAATTTTTTGGTCCAGTTTCCGGGCCTCTGCATAACATGCATCAGCTTCTTCTTCCCGACCTGTTTCCCGGAGGAAGACTGCATATTCTTCAAGGGCTATGACCCTGTCTTCGAGCTGAAGGATATGCTCCGGATTCTTTTCTAGGAATTTTGCGTTTAGAGCCAGGGCCTTTTCAAAGGCCTGTTCGGATTCTTCGTACTCTTTAAGAGCAGCATGGGCCATGCCAAGTCCTGTATAGAGGCGCACGGACTTTGCCCTGATATAGGATGTTTCAGAATAAAGCTCGATAAACCTGTCCTGGACCAAAGCTGCGGCGTTGTAGCGTTCCAGAGCTGCTTCGAAGTTTTCAGTTCCGTAATTCCAGCTTCCAAACTGGTAAAGGGCATTATAAAGGCCCAGGAGATTATCAGAGTTGTTTGCGTCCTCTTCGCATGCATATTCATAAAAATTCAGGAGAAAATCCAGATAGGGTTTTGCACTTATATACCATTTATCGCGCAGGTAGGTAGAGCTTCGCATGTTTAAACCGGTAAGTACCGGGCGTTTTATTTCAGGGTTTTCTTCAGGACCCAGAAATTCAGAAAAGGTTTCTATAGCTTTAGAGTGAAGAAGCTCTGCCTGCTCTGTGTTCCCTACCATTTCGAAAAGAAGGCCCAGTTCACTAAAGACGTTGGCGAGGTCCCGGCTGTGAATCCAGCTCCGGGGCAGGTCCTTTGAGTTCATGTCCTTTAAGAGTTCGGACTGGAGTTCAACTGCACGCTGCTGAAAAGAAATTGCGGCCTCATAATGTCCCAGGGCTTTGTAGACATATTCAAAGTTTGTCAGGGTCTTGACAAAGACCTCACGCGGCAAAAAAGCTTTAGGGGCCTGGTTCATTGCCTTTCGGGCAATTTCAAGGGCTTTTTCGTAGTACTGCAAAGAAAGCTGGGCTTCGGCTTCGGATTCGACCTCTGCATAGAGGTCCCCAAGAATGTTGAGGGTTTCTACGATGTAGCATTTATATTCTACTTCCTCGGGGGCTCCTGAGGATAACTTTTCATATATCGCCATTTCTTTTTCGTAGTACTCTCTTGCACCTTCTATGTCATCAGAATCAAGATTGATTTCCGCAATCATTCCGAAAAGCTCTGCGATGATCAGCTGGTTTCCAATATCTTCAGGCTCGGATTTGAGCAGACCTTCGTACAGTTCAATTTCATGAAAGTGACATTCTTTTGCCGTTTCCGAGCTTAAAACCTCCAGGAAAAGCTCTGCAAGGTCCCTGAATCTCCTGATAAGCCCATACTGAAACTCCGGCTCATCCAGACGTTCTCCGAGCACTCCCTCATAAGTCTCAAGAGCTTTTTCATAGCAGTGCTCTGCTTCATCGTCCTCACCCACATCAATGAAATGCTCTCCGAGATTCCGGTAAATTTGACCCTTGATCAGGTTGAAGGAAAGCTCTTTCGGGGCTTTACTGAGCTGTTTGTCCAGAATTCCAAGAGCCTCCAGATAAGCCCCTTCGACCCTGTCCATTTCAAGCATTTCAGCATAGAGGTCCCCGAAGAAATCATAGGAAAAGATCATTAAACGGAGAACAAAATCATTTTCCGGATTTTTTTCAAGGACCGCTCTGTAAACGGCCTGCAACATTTCGTAAACCTGCTCTGCCTCTTCAAACCTCTGGGAATCCAGACAGGCTTTCCCGTAATTTTTTACAATATTTTCCAGTCTCAGGAAAAGCTCGGGTTCGTTAGCCCTGGATTCAAGGATTTTTCCGTAATTTTGCACAATTTCCGGAACTAACGGAATTTGCTTATCAAGCTCTTCCGCCACATTATAACAGGACCAGATGTTTTCCATTGCTTTTATGTAATTGAAGAAATACTCGTCATTATCCGGCTCCTCGGAAATTACTTCTCTGAAGACAGTGAGTATTTTATCAAAATGTATTCCCGCCCTCTCACAGGCCTGTTTTGCCTCCAAGACACTGTCCAGACTCTCAAGAAGATTTCCAACCCGGCCGGCCGAACTGTACACAAGTTCCTGAAACGAGCTGTTTGTTGCCACATTAGGAAAAATTTCGGCGGTAAAAGAGAGGACATTTTCATAGGCTTCCAGAGCTTCAGATGGCCGATCTGAAGCCTCCAGAGCCTCCGCCCTCATCAGCAGGGACCAGTGAATAAGGCCAGGATCATCAATTATCTTTGCAAGTTTTTCTGCCTTTTCCACCTTTTCGAGAACCTTATCATATTTACCTCTTTTAAGCAGGTTAGACATAGTAAGCAACATTCGGGTAACTGAATCAATTGCCTGTTTAGACATAAAGAGTAAATTGGAATTCATATAATAAAACCGCACTCCTAAATATATTCAATTTCATATAAATTTATATATTTAAGTAAAAAAGTATAATCTTTCTCGTTTAATTTTTTAGCACATTAATTTGGGATTTATTAAAGGCTCTTCACTATTTTGTGTGTGTAGCCATCACAAAAACAGCCCCTTCTTTGAGTTAAGATTCGTTATACCCATAGGAAATGGCGAAGAGCCAAAATATTTTATATAGCATTTCTTATGAAAATATTTTTCACTCACAGTCCTGAACAAAATTCCGAACAAAAAACATTAATCTCTTGTCTTCTATTCTTTCAATTCCAATGTACTGTGCAATCCGTATTCCCCCAAAAAAAGGAGAAGAAATAAGGGCCATTCTACTGGCAGAGGGACTTCTCGACCAAACCCGAAAAATTCAAAAACTAAAGACCGATGAAGGCCTTTTTCTGGAAATTCCCGTAAAAGAGGCAGCTGGAGATAAAATAGGCTCCTTTCCGGTCTTTGAACAGGAAACCCCTGTATTTTCCGAAAAAACAAAATCCCTGAAGGAATACCTGAAAAACTCCCTCTCAAAAGAAGAACTGGCAGAAGGGGGGGTCCCCACCGGCTGGCAGGTCCTGGGCGACATCGTTATTGTCAGCATCCCCGAGGTTCTCGAAAGCCGGAAGGCTCTGATAGCAGAGGCGCTGCTCGCCATGTACCCGAAGTGCAAAAGCGTGGTCCGGGACTTCGGGATTGAAGGGCAGTTCC
The DNA here is from genome assembly GCF_055394095.1 of Methanosarcina baltica. Lineage (NCBI taxonomy): Archaea > Methanobacteriati > Methanobacteriota > Methanomicrobia > Methanosarcinales > Methanosarcinaceae > Methanosarcina > Methanosarcina baltica. The sequence goes on from NZ_AP042463.1 coordinate 368,173, forward strand.
GCCTTCCGAAAAGGGAACTTCTGGCAGGGACAAAGACCGAAACCGTCAACAAAGAACACGGCTGCCTTTTTAAGGTGGACGTTATGAAGGTCATGTACTCGAAGGGCAACCTGTTTGAAAAGAAAAGGATGAGCCAGGTGGGTCAGGGGGAAATAGTGGTGGACATGTTTGCAGGAATTGGCTATTTTTCAATCCCCATGGCCGTGCATTCCCGCCCTCAAAAAATCTACTCTATCGAACTTAACCCCGAATCTTTTGCCTTCCTCCGGGAAAATATCAAACTTAACCATGTGGAGGATATCATCGTTCCGTTAAACGGAGACTGCGCGGAAGTGACCCCCAAAGGCGTTGCGGACCGGGTCCTCATGGGTTATGTGGGAACCACCCACCATTACCTGGAAGCTGCCTTGAGGGCTTTTAAAAAAAGCGGCGGAATTTTGCATTACCATGAAACCGTGCCTGAAAAGCTTGCAGAGAGCAGGCCCTCTGCAAGGATAAAGGAAGTTGCAGAAGCTCTTGGGAAAAAAGTGGAAATTCTGAAGTACAGACGGATTAAGAAATATTCACCAGGGGTCCTGCATGTTGTCGTGGACGCTCGGATCTTTGAGTGATGTGCAGGGCTTTTCCGGTTCAGGCCCGACCCGCCGCCTCCTGGATCGCTTTGCAAAGTTTCTCAGGCTGCCTGGAGCTGATTAGCATTTTTTTTCCGGAGATTAGCTGCAGGATAACCACAGGAGCCCCTCCTGCTTTTCGGAGAGGGGCCTTCACTTTTTCGTTTCCTTTTCCTTCTTCTTTTTCGACTTCTTCGTTGGTTTCGATTTCTGAATTTTGTCCGGCGGTCTTTCCTTTAAAGAACTCATACTGCTGGATTTTGCATTCTTGCACGATATAAAAAGGGATTTTCTTAAATGAACGGTTCAGGGGGATGAAACGGATGTAGATCCCGTCTTTTCGGACTTCTGTTATATGCTTTGTATAGTAAAGCATGAAGGGAAAAAAGACTCCGAACGTGATCCAGAAAGCGAGCAGGGCCTGGTCTGGAATGACCAGGTTGCTCACCTGTTTATTGAAGACAAAGCGCTGGATTGCAAAATACCAGAAAAGCAGGGCGGGATAAAGGATAAAGATCCAGAACATATTTTTGCGTAAGTCCTGTACTTCGCGAAAGATAACATCCTTTTCCGGGGTTTTCGTGAGAATCCCTTCCTCAAATATTTCTACTTGTCTTTATGAAAGCCGAATTTTATAAACATTTCGAAAATGTACGGTCGATCTCAATGTGTATCATACAGGCCTGAGCAGGAAACGAAGACAGGAGCAGGAATCGAAGACAAGAGCAGGAACCGAAGACAAGAGCAGGAACCGAAGGCCGGAACTATAGTCAAAATTCGACTCTAAAACCCTGCAGTGGTCCAAAAAGCCTGTGGAACTTCCGGCAGGAAAACCGGTTTTTCCATGGTAAAAAATAGGAAGTTAAGGAATGATGAAAATATAACTTCAGGTTTTATTTATGGAATTGCTTCATACTCATACATATTGTGTTTTTGTGTGAGAGGGTGTTTGGTGTGTGCATTCAAACCACGGAACACACGGAATACACGGAAAAAAGAATGCAGGAAGACGATAATTACGGGTTCTCTGGCATTTTTTAGTCCTCTTGAGGGAGCGTAGCTCCCGAAAAGGATCTCGTGCTCCCGAAGCGAAACTCGGGTGCCGAAGCGAAACTCGGGTGCCGAAGCGAAACTCGGGGAAGACGACAAGTACGGTTTTTTCGGCATTTTTTAGTCATCTTTAATGAATCCAGGGTCGTTTTTGAATCTTATTGCATAAAGATCCAACTTACTCACCGGCCGCAGGCCGGTTTCCGTGTCTTCCGTGTTTTCCGTGGTTAATAAATAGTAAACAAAAATACTTGATATTATAATATTTGACCCATTCCTAAGAAAAAAGAAGGCAGAACGGCCAGGGTCATTTCCTGAAACTCGGTAATAGGCGTCGCCTGTGGAAACAAAACGAGGATTTTTGAAAAAGTGAGGAAAATTAAAGCGAAAAAAATTTAAAAAAATATTGATGAGAAAAATGAGCTTTAAATGCCCAGCCTCTCCATTTCCTTGAGCACCACCCGACTGAAATCCGTGAAGTTCTGGATTCCACCTGTCCAGGCCGCGATCATCATGGCGTCTGTTATCTCTGTCCTGGTTGCCCCGTATTTTTTAAGGCGTTCCAGGATCTTGGCAGCGCTTTCTGTGTTGTTGTTGGAGCAGGCCACGGTAAAGACAAGGATATGCTTTTCCTTCATGGAAAGGCCGCCTTCCCTCTCGGCCCATACGGCTTTGTAAAAACCTGCAATTCCTTCAGCAAAGTCCTTGTCCATTTCTCCGGCGAGTTTAATAGACTTGGGCAAAAAGCCCTTTACTTCCTTAATTTCGTCGATGTTGTTTCCCATGATTATCAGTATGTTATTGGACTGGATAAGATATAATCATATCTTCTAAAAAAAGAAAAATATTGATATTTAATGTTAAAAAAACAATTTTAAAATTAATAATATGTTTGTAGTTAAGTTTTTCTTCCCAAGGTTCGCTGAATCATTGTCAATAAATTAATATGCTTATTCATCCCTATTATTCAGGGGAATGATATGGAAACAATTAGCTTTTCAGAAGCTTTTAAATACCCTTTCAAGAGGCCTAAAAGGCTCCTGTATATTCTTTTGATTCTTTTACCTATTATCGGGTGGTTTGCACTCTTTGGTTACATAGTTAGGCTCGTCAACGAATTTATTGAGGGCAAATATGAGGGCTTGCCACCTCTTTCCTTCATGGAGGACCTGAAGCTCGGCTTCGTGATGTTCCTGAAGGTACTGCCTTTTGCCCTGTTTTATGTTATCCTTTTTATGGGAATTACTTTTGCTAATGAAACCTTAGGGAGCGTCCTGAACCTGCTATTCGCAATTTTTGTGCTGCCGATACTGAAGATCAATTTCTTAAGGAAACAGACAGTAGGCTCGTATTTCGAGTTTGGAATGCTCAAATACGTAACGGAGAACATAGGAGACTATGTGCTTACACTTCTAAAACAATATGCACTTATCATCATCTTTGCAATGCTTTTCTTTGTCCTTATAGGCATACCTGCGTTGTATTTTACGACCTTTATCTTCTTTGCGAACTTCTATGGAAGAGTAGTTAAGGAGTAAACTACCTCTCTAAACCCCTTACCTAGTGTCTCAGGTTTTTGAGGAAGGGGGCTTCTGCTGTCGTAGATAAAAAGGCCTGGGGGGTCCCCGGAAATTTACCGGGGTTCTCGGAATTTTTCAGGCCTCCATAACCTCAATTGCCAGGTCAGCGTTGATAATGTAATTGAAATCAATTATTTCATCCCACTTTTGCTGTGTGAACATGGACTGGAAACAGATTCCGATTACTTTTCCATTTTCCGAACCTTCAAGCACCTTTCCCGCAAGTTCCTTTGCGGCTTCTACTTCCACCCCGATCTTCGGCATGGCAAGCCCCCCTAAAAGAACCACTACATCGGCATGAGCATCAACGGAATCTCCGAGCTGCATACCCTCTTTGGTCATGGAAAGCGATTTCGCACCTTCAAAGTCCAGGTTCGGAATAAAAGCAAGCTTCTTTTTCCGGACCACAAAACCGATGAGTGCGGCAAAAGGAGTGCAAAAACCGGGTGTGCCTACAAAGGTAATCTTTTCCGAATCCTCTACAAGGAGCCTGAAACCGTTCAGGATGCCGCCTACGCCCTGGGCGCTGTTTATAACTTTCATGATAACCACCTGTTAAACCCGGATCTGCATCTTTACAACCGGATTTTTAAGTATTTTCTGCATACTGCGTAGATTTTGAAGTGAAATTGCAGCCCTATCTTTAAATAAGTGCTGTTAACGGCGTTATACAGAAAAAAAGGCCAGAAGAGGGAGAAAATTGAGAAGTAAGAAATGAATCCATTGGTCATCGGTTAAGGAATTTTCTTGCCTGTATGCTATCGATTTTGGAACCGAAATTAATTCATAATTTGGACTCCAAACCTAAAATCGATACCTTGTTCCACCCCCGCATCAACGTATATTATACACAATTGTTGCAAAGATGGATGCAATTTATCACGATTCCTCACTTAACCGAAGACGCATGGAAATGAATCTGAGTAATGAAAAAAAAAAATCAGTAAAAAACCACAAAATAAAAAAATAAAATTAGTAAAAAAAGAAAAAATAAGAAAAGAAAAGAAAAGAAAAGTAACAAAGTAACAAACCGACAAAAAAGTAAGGAAAAAAAGAAAAAAAGAAATTTAAGGAACTATCCTTAAACGTGCCTGATCCCGAAGGACTCAAGCAGGACTTCAGGATAAAGGCCGCCGCTTGTGATGGTCTTTGTGCTGTTCAGGTCGTTTACGGTGATCCTTGCGGGGGCGAACATGCCGGCGTCAACCTTGAAGAAGTCAAAGTTAGCTTCTTTGAAGGTCTGGTAGAAAGGCTTTCCGAAGTCACTTGAGGTTTTGGAGGGGGCCTTCTTTACGAATTCTGCGAGTTCTTCGAGTTCGCCTTCGAACTTCACGGTGTAGTTTGTATCTCCACAGTAGATCACACAGTCGTTGGTGGAACCCATGCACTGGACATCGTTTCCGACGATCGGGGCAATCGGGGCTACTCCGTAACCGTTCTTGATGCAGTTGATGTCAAAGCCGATGGATTCGAGTTTGTGAATCCCGGTTTCCACGACCCTGGCTGAGATCTGGACCGAGCCTGCGATGGAGGCTGTGGGGGCTACGGCAATTGTTACGTTTTCCGGGTCTACGTTGCAGTGCTTGGCAATGTATTCCGCGACCTTTTCATCCGGGATTTTGTCGGATTCCAGGACGATGACTGCTGCATCAAAATCGTCTTCGTAGCCGATTTCCTTGTAAAGCTCCTTGGGCTTGAGCCCGAGCGCCCGGGCAGGGCCTGAACCCATTCCGAAAAAGTCTCCCACGGCAATTCTCCAGCCCGCGTACTGGGAGCCCATGCAAGCGATAACCGGTTCGTCCGAGGAGACCTGGATTGCAGGCCACTTCATACCTTCCAGGTCGAAGGTGGTGTAGTTAATGTCGGCCAGGTCGGCCAGGCAGAGCCTTGCAAGGTACATCCCGGCTTCGTATCCGCCGTCTGCTTTTACTCCACAGTCAATGACGGTGGCCCCGTTTTTGAGCTTTATAACATCTGCTTCGATGTCTTCGCTCCAGTCGAGCATCTCTTCAACTATATATGATCCCATTTCGTTAACACTAATCAAGATATCACCTTTGTAAAATTAAATACCCGGAAAGCTTCCGGCTGAATCACTTATGAATGTATCTGTCCTCTGAAAATCCCTTTCCAGAACTCTTCAGATCCCGGATATTCTTTTTTTGGTCCCTTTCTCAAATTAAGTAAACCTGATAAGGGGAAATCCGATATATAAATACTGCTCTAATATTTTATTCAAACAATATAAACGCGGTCGTTCTTCCGGACCTTTGCGTCCACGGAAAGTCCCACGTCTTCTCCTTTTCCGGCTGAATCAAGGGCTTTTCCGTCCTTCAGCAAAGATTCTACCTTCTGCCTGAGATAGGTCGTGTTGCCTTCGATTATGATTTCGTCCCCGAGTTTGATTCCTCTTTCGAGCAGCCTGATTGCTGCCGCCTGCTGTCCGGGGTAGTAGTTCGTAACAACGCCTACGGCTTTTTTCTTCTGCTCCGAGGCGTTCATTCCCTTTTCGGGAGAAAAGCCTTCAAGGCCAGGGGCTCCGAAGTAAAAGCCCGTGGAAAAGCCCCTGTTATAGACGGAGGCAAGTTCTTTTTTCCAGCCCTCCGCCAGTTCCGGAGAATAGCTCCCGTCCCGGCAGGCTTCTATCGCTTCCCTGTAGCAGCGAGCCACGGTTTCAAGGTAGGCCGGGTCCCTGAGTCTGCCTTCGACCTTGAAGGAATCGATTCCTGCCTCGATCAGTTCCGGGACGTGTTCTATCATGCAGAGGTCCTTTGCACTCAGGAGGTACTTACCCCGGCTTTCGGCCACTATCCCGTTTTCCCCGTGGAGCGTCCATTCCCAGCGGCAGGGCTGGGCGCATTCTCCGCAGTTCCCGGACTTGCCGAGCACATAGGCCGAGAGGTGGCAGCGGCCTGAGATGGCCATGCACATGGCTCCGTGGACAAAGGCCTCGATTTCAACTCCGGTTTTCTTTTTTATATCCCTGATTTCCGCAAGGGAGAGTTCTCTTGAGAGCACGATCCGCTTTGCTCCGAGCTCCCGGTAAAATTCGGCGCTTTCGTGGTTCGTGATGTTTGCCTGGGTGGAGATATGAATGGAAAGCCCGGCCGCCTTTGCCCTGAGGATGACCGCCGGGTCCCAGGCAATAACGGCATCAACTCCGGCTTTTGCGGCCGCCTCGATGACAGCGGAAGCGTCGCCCAGCCGGTTTTCGTTTACGGTGGAATTTACGGCCAGATAAGCCCCGAGACCTCTGGCATGGACCTCCGCAACAAAAGCCCCAAGCCCCTCAAGGCTAATCTCCTTTGCCCGGGCCCGGAGGCTCAGGAGCTCAGTGGAAAAATAAACGGCATCTGCATAAGGTGCACAGGCCTCAAGCCCGGCCAGGTTCCGAATGCCCATTATCAGTTCCGGTTTTCTTTTTTTTTGCATATAAACCCCAGAAAGGTCGACCTTTAATTTAAAAATATCTTTGTGGCCGCCCCCTGTTGAAAATATTTATATAAGCTCTGGAAAACTTTTTATAGCATAGCTTCATTTTCCCAAAATGAAAGGCGTTTCCTTTTTAGAACGTTGTTTTAGAATTCATAACATTTTATTAAAAAATACATCATGGGGATCAATATGGAACAGGAACAGGAATCTAAAGATATCAAAAAAATCGAAGAAGTGGAAGATGATTTTCTTAAGTTCAGAGAAGAAATGGGTGAATAATGAAAACCGGCTCCGGCAGGAGCTTCAATTTTAAAATTCAACTTTTTTCTTTTTTGTCCTGAAATTTAAAGTTTTTTTCGTATGCCTGGATATCTTTAAATGTTCTCCGGTAGCACAGAATTTCTTCATTTTTAAAAAATTCTACTGCGTCTTCTCCTTCAAGGACCGGGCCAGGTTCAAAGGCGAATTTCTGACAAAATTTTTAATTTTTTACTTAAAATATCAAGCCCCTTCTTCGAAGCATACCAGTCAAAGAAATCATCTTCATCCCCCAGTTCTCCGGCTCCGAATTTTTTCATAAAACAATCCGAGGACATGCCGTATTTTTCCTCAAAATCTCCACAGATCCCGACATGCCGTTCTATTTTGTATTTTACCATTTCTTCGTCATGTTTGACGGCTGAGTTAATTGTCTCAACTACGTCCTGATGCGGGAAATCGTCTTCTATATTTAAGGTGAGATTCATTATAATCACTGAGGTAGAGATTACCTTTTCTTATATATTAGGATGATACCCGAAACCATTTTTCAGATTTTCGAAAATCCGAACTTTGGGTCGCAGGCCAGACTAAAAAAAGTCGGAAGAAAAACGGGCCTGGTTTCTGGAAGGGTAGTTTACATTTCAGAATTCCTACAAACCCAAATCCATATAAATAAATATCATCAGTTTTAGAAGTAAAAGAAAGATTAAAAAATAAACAAAAAGGAGAATAAGAGAAACATGACAGAGGATGAAAAAAAAGTTGTGAGATGTCAGATTTGCGGGGCCCCAATCCCCGAAGGCGAAAGTATGCAGGAAAACGACCAGATCCTTTGCGAGGACTGTTACATAAATTTAAAAGAGAATAATAACGAGTGCAAAACTTGTATAATGAAGAAATCAAAAAACAAAGAGAAAAAGTATTGAAGAGAGGAGATTTTAAACCGGGCCTCGGATCTGGATAGAAAATTAAAAAAAGAAAGGGGCCTGGTTTTTATACTGTTTTTAAAAAGTGTAATCTCGGATATTTACCTCTTTCTACTGTTTACTAGACATGCACCAAATAACCCAAAGGCTGAGACAAACAATCCAAACCCTGGACTTTTATTACCATTGTTCTCTTGTGCATCGTTTTCAACATAATCATTTGTATTTGAAGTAGGCAAATATTCTGGATTATCTCTAACCGTGATAGGAAGGTTAAGCGTATGACTCTCTCGTGTCGAAACATCATCTCCAAAATAATAGACTATTCTTCCTTCCACCTTAAAATCGTCACCGATCTGATTAGGTGATATCCGTATCTCGATATCTCTCACCCCTTCGTCTGATTCCAGATCATAGGTGTTAACATACTGTCCAGCTCCGGATTTTGCAAATTCTGATGAGGTCACACTCCATCCTGATGGTGGAATGATTATGACCTGCACATGCATCACGGGATTTCCAATGATGTTCACAGCGGAGAGCTTCAGAAGCACGTCTTCACCGAGTGCCACATCGGTCTTTTCACCATGGAGATTGACGCTAGCCGATTGTATATTGGCATTTGAATTAGTGGATGATTTCTGGGAAGAGTCACTGATAAGAGATGGAATTACTTCTACAGAAGCAGGTTCTGATTGAACCGTTTTGTAATTTCCTTCATCATCTGCATAGCTTGCAGTCACTGGTTCTAAATTGAAAATCCCGGCTTCATCCATTTGCACAACATATTGAAACTGTCGGGAGTCTTTTGGCGATAAAGAATCGTATGATTTTGAAGTTTCGCCATCAATGATAATTAGAGATGCTGGGATTGTGTCTGCTATTTCAATTTCTCTTATATCAGTTGAACCGCTGTTTTTTACGGTTAAAGTTACTGTTGTGGTTTGACCCTGTTTTATGGATTGAGGTATGCATATTTTTGTTAAAGATAGGGCAGTTGGGCCCTGTTTATAACGTGATTCGATTTCTTCTGCAGTTAAGGCGCGGTTGTATATGCGGACTTCGTCGATAATGCCGTTAAAATTATCTTGATAAACATTAGGAGAATTTGTACGTAACCCCATTGTTAGAATATGAGAAATTGAAGGAGGTTTCTTATTTGTTGAAGTGCTTCCTTCAATCTTGCCATTCAGATACAGTATAATATTACCATCTAATGTTTGTACAATCGCTCCTTGATACCACTTATTCGTGGCTAATGTGGCTGATCCCTTCACCTTACAATCATTATCACCATTTTCCTCAAACCATGATTTTAATATTCCTGATTCAATGTAAAGCGAATATTGAAATTTATCAGTATCAAAAGATTCTCCATGTGATAATATAAATGAATTGCCCGACACGTCAATTGCTCTGAACCATGCTTCAATCGTAATCGCATCAGTAATATCCAAACTTGGCGAATCCGGGACCTCTACATAATCATCCACTCCGTCAAAACTCAGTGCCTTTCCATATTTCCCATCGACCCAGGTGGCACCATAAATCATCCCATCGTTCCCGTTGCCTGAACTGTCCTTCAAAATATTTCCTTCTCCTTCATCAAAATGCCATTCTGCCACAAGCTTTTCATCATCCTGAGCTTGAGCAACAGAAAGAGTCCCAATCAATACCCCACATAAGATTAATGTCAAAATAACAGATCTTAATTTCCGCATATTCCCACCTTGAAAATTCATTATCATTTAAGGAAAAAGAATAGTTATACTCATACAGGTTTGGTTTTTAGAATTATATTGGGTTATTGCTTTGCGTTTAGAGGGCAATAATTTCAAATTTTAAAGCTGGATAAGTATAACAGAGAACCCTAACCTCGCTTTCAATTCATTTCCTTCTTCTTAAAGAAAATACCACTCCCAATCCCATCAGTGCAGCAAACAATCCAAACCCTGGACTTTTATTACCATTGTTCTCTTGTGCATCGTTTTCAACATAATCATTTGTTGTGTTTGAAGTAGGCAAAGGTTCTGGATTATCTCTAACCGTGATAGGAAGGTTAAGCGTATGATCCTCTCTTGTCGAAACATCGTCTCCGAAATAATAGATTATCCTACCTCCCACTTGAAAATCGTCACCTATCTGATTCGGAAGTATCCTTACTTCGATGTCTTTTCCCCCTCCAGATTCCAACTTATAAGTGGTAGTGTACTGTCCAGCTCCAGATTTTGCAAATTCTGATGAAGTCACACTCCATCCTGATGGTGGAATGATTATGACCTGCACATGCATAACTGGATTTCCGAGGATGTTCACGGCCGAGAGTTTCAGGAGTACTTCCTCACCGAGTACCACATCGGTCTTTTCACCATGGAGATTGACGCTAGCCGATTGTATATTGGTATTTGAATTCGTGGGTGATTTTTGAGAAGAGTCACTGATAAGAGATGGAATTACTTCTACAGAAGCAGGTTCTGATTGAACCGTTTTGTAATTTCCTTCATCATCTGCATAGCTTGCAGTCACTGGTTCTAAATTGAAAGTTCCGGCTTCATCTATTTGAATAACATATTGGAACTGTCGTGAGTCCTTTGGCGATAATGAATCGTATGATTTTGAGGTTTCGCCATCAATGAAAATTAGAGATTCTGGGATTGTGTCTGCTATTTCGATATCTCTTATATCAGTTGAACCGCTGTTTTTTACGGTTAGAGTTACTGTTGTGGTTTGACCCTGTTTTATGGATTGAGGAGTACATGTTTTTGTTAAAGATAAGGCAATTGGGCCCTGTTCATAATGTGTTTTTATTTCTTCTGCGGTTAGAGCGCGGTCATAGATGCAGAGTTCGTCGATTATACCATTTAATTGCTGATCTGCTTCCCAACCTCCACCAACTGAATCTTGATCCCCTCCTAACCATAAGCCATTTGGATCTATAGTAAAAGTTCCGGCAGGTGCATTTGTCCATGCTCCTTCAAATTTTCCATCTATATAAACGACTACTTCCGAAACAGCCCTTACGATAGCAATATGATGCCACTCATCATTAGTTATAGTGTTTACTGGAATTGTGTAGTATTTCCCTTTTAGATGCATCTTTATTTCGTTTTCATTTCCCCAATAAATTAAATATTCATTGTCTTTAGCAGAATTTGCACCTGTTACTATTCCGGCAACGTTGTCAGTAGTTTTAATCCAAAATTCAGATGTTACCTCTGTTTGACCACTGATGACAGAATTTGAGATTTTAACTTTATCGTCTACCCCATCAAAACTCAATGCTTTTCCATATTTCCCATCGACCCAGGTGGCACCATAAATCACTCCATCGTTCCCGTTCCCGGAACTGTCCTTCAAAATATTTCCTTCCCCTTCATCAAAATGCCATTCTGCCATAAGCTTTTCATCATCCTGAGCTTGAGCAACAGAAAGATTTCCAATCAATACCCCACATAAGATTAATGTCAAAATAACAGATCTTAATTTCTGCATATTCCCACCTTGAAAATTCATTATCATTTAAGTAAAATTTTGAACCTTAGCCGGAAAAGGGTCATTTTCTAGCTCTATCAAAACTAGGGAATCCTCCAGGTCCTTTCCAAAATTATCTTTTATCAAGATTTTCCGATAATATTCCTATATACTACCAACGTCATTCGAAAGCGCGGATGTTGTCCCACAAATTAACAAAAACAGCAAAAAAAAGAAGGTGAGTAATTTCATAAATTTTCACCCTTTAAAATCGCACTTACTTATCGGTTTTTAAACTAATTTACTTTCTTTTGGCAATGAATACAGCCAACAATCCAAGAACTGAAATCAATACCCCGAATCCGGGTGCACTGAATGATCCTCCTGCTTTGGCATCTACCCCTGAATCTTCTGAAGATTTGTCAAGGTCTTTGGGAGGTTTTTCAGGGTCTTTGGAAGGCTCCTCTACTGTAAAGGGATGGGTGAGAGATATAGGGTTGTAGTTATCCTTGTTGTCTCCGGGCCAGTAGAGGCCGCTGAAGTGCACGGTAAAGGTTCCGGTCTTATCTCCTTTGATGTTTAGGGAGATTGTCCTGGCACTTCCAGGCGGCACTGTGAAAGTTCCATAAACAGTGCCTGCCGCACCCGCCTGTCCGAAACCCTGCCCGTAGACATGAAGTCCGGAAGGTACACTGATCCTTGCGTCCACATTCAGCGTCACGTCGTTCAGGGACGGGTTATCCATATAAAGTTCGACAAGTCCATCTCCATCTTTGGTTATTACATCGTTGACCGGGCGCAGGACTACAGTCGGGCCTACCCTGAATTTTTGTTCCCCTAATGGAATTTCTTCTACGGGTTCACTTTCAGTGGTAGATGCAGTTTCAGTTTCTGCTATGGATTTTGTGGTCTCAGCCTGCGGGCTGGTTTCATTTGCCGTTGTATTTTCTTCTGCTCCTACAATAGAGCTTGATAAAACGAATCCCAAAACAAAAATCGATATCAATATTGTCGATAAATATTTGTTCAATTTTATTACCCCCTCAAGAAGATACCCCTACGCATTTAATAACTTTTTGAAAGATGTTATGAAATTATGGGCACGTTTAAAAAAATGGAAACTGTGTCAATTTTCACAGCACTTATAAGAGTGAATTTTAAAAACTCTATAAATCCAAATTAATATAAATAAATGTAATCAGTTTTAACAATAAAAAGAAAGGGGAATAACAGAAATATGACTGAAAATGACAAAAAATCTGTAACATGTCAAATTTGCGGGGCTGTAATCCCCGAAGACGAAAGTATGCAGGAAAACGACCAAGTCCTGTGCGAGGACTGCTATATAAATATAAAAGAGAATAATAACGAATGTAAAACTTGTAAAATGAGGAAACCAGAAAACAAAGAGAAAAAGTATTGAAGAGAAGAAATTTAAGCTGGGCCTCGGATCTGGATAGAAAAGCGGGTAGAAAAACGGGGCCTGGTTTTTATACTGTTTTTAGAAAGCAAACCCAATCTCGGGGAATGTAAGGCGAGATTGGGGATACCGGTATTTTTTTGAAGATATCTCGGTTTTTCTGTTTTGCGGATTGGCCTTTGTTCTCAAGCGTGGGAACATTCCACATTTAACTAATGTATGTCAACCAAATAATGTCATATTAAATAGATTACAATTGTTTGTAATCATTCAATACCTGACGGTTGACGTGATACAATTTTTAACCTTAACTCTGCCACAATAGGGGATAAGTTTTGTCTACAATCCCCGATTTGTTTCATTCTACATTTTCGACATCATAAGACTAGTGTCGCGTCAATCCTCGAAGATTGAACGATTCTGAATAAACGTAATTGGTTTTATACGACATTTTGCCGTTGACGCGACACTAGATAAAACTGAATATAAAAAAAATATCTGATGAAATTGAACGTAACAGAAAAAGCGAAAATGCATAATTCTGATAGAGAACGACATCATAAGAACGAATCATTGAATTGTTTTATACCCTAAGCGAGGCGGAGTTAAGGTTTTAAAACATGAATAACAAAGTGGTTTATTTTTTGAAGAATCAGTGTGCTTTCCACATTTGTGACAGAATTTTTCTGAATAATCAGGGTTTTTGAAGCAAGCCCATGTACTATAACAACTTTTACAAAATGATCTGTCAGGGTCATAATTAATTTTAGTTCCACAACGAATGCAAAAACCATCATTATTTTTTCCATTGCTTTGTATGGAATATTTCTCTTCACAATAGGCATTTATTTCCTGTAAAAAGACTGAACCATATTCTTTAAGTTTGTGTTTTCCAACACCTACTATCTTAAGAAAATCATCGGTGTTCTTTGGAACCTCAATTGCCATCTGTTCAAGACTTCTATTCTCGAACACAACGTATGCACGAACACCTTTTTCCACAGAAATATTATATCTAAGTTGTCTAAGTTTTTCAAAAAGGTCCATGTCTATGTTTACTGATTCTTCATTATTCCCATTTTCTTTTACAACGTTTTCTATGTGTTCCTGTGAAGTAACTAATTTACTTTCTGAATATTGTGTTACTTCTGAAGAAGATATGATCGATGATGTTTCATCATTCCCATTCTCTTTTACAACGTTTTCTATGTGTTCCTGTGAAGTAACTAATTCACTTTCTGAATATTGCGTTACTTCTGAAGAAGATATGATCGATGATGTTTCATCATAGCCTTCCTTGAAGAGTTCTTCATCTTCATTCTTTATTATGAGAACTCCCATTTCCCTATTATTTTTTTCAGAGAATTCATACATATTCATAGATGAAATTACCATCATATCTTCATTAAAGTAACATTTAGCATGCAAATTCTTTTTGAAATATATATTTAAATTATTCAACTCTGAAAGTAGTTTCCGCTGATCTTTATGAAGATCATCTTTACCATAGATTAAATTAATTTTTATATTCTTCATATCTGCATCTTTTAATCTTTCATACAGATTTGTTGAAAGTTTTAGATATGGTGATACGAGGAAAATTTCCGACTTGGCTCCTACAATAATTTCCTCTATGTGATATGAAATCCCACTCGTCGTTAAAAATTTAGCCATAAAAATTCCTCCAAGGTTGCATCTTTAAAGTTGAAAATGATAACTTACCCTTTTTTTTGATATATTCTGATTTAAATTTATTGTTTTTTTACGTGAAATTTAAAGAATTTTCATAATCAAACATTTCACATAACCTGAACTGAACGCTCTTTTTCAAGCTTCGAGATGAAATTGATGATTAACTGCCTCAATTCAAAAAGTTCCGATTTTTTCAAGGGAATTCCTAAAAGAACGACCTTACTTTCAACATTAGAGTGTGGAAATACATAATCCAACTCCAAAAGAATTTGTTTATTAGAAGGATAACATAGAATCCCAACTTTATTCTTGTTTTTGCTGAAAGCAGTATAGGCAAGTAATTGATGCAAATCTCTTCTATGTTCCTCTTTTAATCCTTCTGTGCTACTTTTCAGGTTGAACAAATGAGATTTGTATTTTGCATCCACTATAATGTCCAAGCTGTTTTTTACCAGGATTAGGTCTGGTTCCAGATAATTAAGGGCCCAAGGGGGGTTGAAACGGGAAAATTGCCTTATTTTATAATTATTCAGTTGCTTTGCTCCAATCTCTAAGGATATTTGCTTGAATATGAATTGTACATATCTTTCAAATAGAAGGGATAAATCGATTCTCCAGGCAGTGATTTCTTCAAAATTACCGATTAAAATTTTGTTACCCTGAGTTGTCAATTTCTTAATGATAATGGGATCTGAATTATGAATCTGAAGCTCTTTTGTGAATTTTTCAGGAAATTCATACAAAGCATTGTCCAAATAAGTTAAAGTGTCCTGAAATTGATATTTGATCTGTTTAGGAGTTTTAAATGAGTAAATTTCCTTTTTCGCAATGTTGTAGACGTATTTCAACTCGAAAATTTTTCGGTGAAATTTGCTTAGAGTATTATTACGGCAGGGAAAAAGTAACCTCTTCGCAGGATCGAACTCTTTTTCAACGTAGCTTTTCCAGTTCACTTCAGAGTTTGGATAAGGGTGTATTTTCTCAATATTCTGAAATTTATTCCAATTTGTTTTTACCGCTGTTTCGAACAATTTTATGAACTTTATTGCCTCCAAATAGAGAGGTGGTCTGATATTTCTATGTGATAAAAGTGGAATTGAATGTTTGAATTCAGGAAGTATTTCAGATTCAAGGAGATTCACGATTTCAACATACTCTGAAAATTGGTCATTTGTAGAAGTGTAACGGGGTCTAACGACAAAATCCCCTATTTGTTTTCCCGTAATTGGGGATCTTAATGGAATCGCTCCAATAAAGTTTTCAGATTTAAAACTCATGAAAGCATCTTTGCCGCTACCTTCAATTTTTGGAGTTGCTTTCAGAAATTCTAATAAATCTTTATTGTACACAACAAATTTTAGAAGGGAATCTGAGAGATACCTTTTATCTTTAACTTTTAATTTTTTTGCAAGAGCTTCTCCTTGGATCAATTTTGATTTTTCAGTTAAACAAGGCATCTCAAAAAAGACATTTTCTGATGATCTCATTCAAACAAAACCTCGCCCAGTCTGTCATAGAAATATTTAGAGAACTCGTTCCTTGCACTTGTTAAAAAACCTTCGTCCAAGTATTCTTTTATTAAGGGCATTAATTCGTATTTTACTCGATCTTTCATCTCAGCTTCATCTGTGGCTATGAAATAGGCTTGTCCAGGTTGCAAATTCAACTCTTCACTACTTGCATACCAAGTGAAAATATCATCAAATGCTAAGAAGTCTGTTTTGAAAAAATTCAAACCAATAGCTGCTTTGATAAGCTGAGGCTTCAATTTGTACCAGGCAAAACGCCTTCGAAGAGCAAAATCAACTACTGCAAGACTTCTATCGGCGGTGTTCATCGTGCCAATAACGTAATAATTGGAAGGGATTTTGCTTATTTCGTAGCCGCCGCCAATATCAATCTTTACAGTGTCTTCTTCTAGCTGATATTCAAATAGATAAAAAATAGGCCCCAGAATATTGGATAAGTTTGCTCTGTTAATTTCATCAAGAATTAGCACAACATTTTTTTCAGGGTTTTCTTCTGCTTTTTTCAAAGACTTGTAAAATATGCCTTCTTGTTCCACATAAGCTACCTGTCCAGCATTGAGATCAGGTTTTATCCCATAAATAAAATCACTGTAACTGGTTTCTGCATGGAACTGAGTAAAGAAAGTTTCTGATTTAAGATTCCTAGCAACAATTCTTGCTAATCTGGTTTTTCCAGTTCCTGGCGCTCCTTGAAGGATCAAAAATTTTCTTTTTTGCACTAAGTTTAATACTTCCTCTGCCTCGTCTACTTCTTTCTGATTTTTAACATCTGAAAGTACCCTTCTTATACTCTCTTTTTGTTTTTTAGTTCCAATATTTCTCATCCTTGCGTATGCTGCAAGAAACTTCAAAATGGTCTTATGTCCCTCATCTGATAAAGGATTATTGTATCTATTCAGGGTAAGGGTGGCACATTTTCAATCGCCGCATGAAGTGAACTTATAGTAGGTATATTATTCTTTATTAGTGTAGATATGTATCCCCTAATTCTAAAGAAAACATCTGCTCCATGGGGTTTCCTAAAATCTCCCGATATTTTTTGCTGAACTGTTATCATTCTGAGATCTCTTTCTGCTTGGTTGTTACTGAAAGGAACTCTTAGATCCGTAGCAAACCTCAAGATTTCTTTTTCATACTTTGAAAGTCTATCAAGGAGATTTTTTGCATCGCTCTGCGCTTTTCTTCCTCTTTTAACCCCATTGTCTTTCGAGATTTCAGGAGGAGGATTGTCCTCAAATCCTTTCATTAGTATTGACTGATACTTTTCTTTAAAGGTCTTGAGCGTATCTTCATCTATTTGTATGCCCTGTTTTCTGGCAAAGTCTGCGCATTTTTTAATTTCATATAGGAGATCAGACATCTCCTCAGCCCACACTTGCTTGAATATGTTATAAATGTCTTTAAGTTCTCTTTGAATGTGGACATTACATGCCGCATGTTCACATTTGTATTTAAAATAGGGTTTCCAGAAATCGTGGACTATAATTCCTCTATATTTAGGCAACACTCCCATTTTATTCATTGCTTTTGATCCTCGACTCCTATTATGGAAATAGTATGTATATTTTTTTGTAGAGATTAAATGGCAGTATTCCCCTTGACCACCAACGTCGATTCCAGTTTCATCACCATGGATGACATTTTCTTTTATCAGTTGCTTCTTGATGTGGTTTGTAGCACCTTTCAACTTGTGAAATAACTTATTTTCTGCCCTAATTATTGTACCAACGCTTATATCAAATCCAAAGGCATCTTTAAATAATTTCTTGATTCGGTCATAGGGAATCAATTGGTAGTTTCGGAGGTAAATTGCAATTGTTAAAACCATATTGCCATATTGGACAGGTTTTGTAATTGATTTCGGAAAAGCAGCTTTGTTTTTGCGGTTACAATAAGGACATTTTTTGATCTCAGCACGATGTTCGGTCACTTTACGCCTTACAATTATTTCAAATTCTTGTCTCTTCTCGTAATTTATAACTTCAATCTTCTCAATGTTACAACCACAATGTTCACATTTATGTAGCTTATAAATGATTGTTTTATCAGGATTTTTAATCATCCTTAATGTAGAACCAGGATGCCCTTTTTGGCCGCCAGGACGTCTAAAACTTCCTTTTTGTGAACCTTTTGATTGAGGTATTTTATCAGTAGAATTGTTAGTAGAGGGAAGTCGATTTCTTTTTTGGTTTTGGTTATTCTTTTTTAGGCGAGATTCTAACTCATTAAGTCTTTCTCGAAGTTCGGTGTTTTCGGATTCAAGATTTTCATATCGAGATTCAAGCTCTTCGTGTCGAGATCCAAGATCTTCATACCGAGATTCAAGCTCTTCGTGTCGAGATCCAAGATCTTCATACCGAGATCCAAGATCTTCATACCGAGACTCAAGATCCTCAATATATGAAACAATGGATTCAGGGTCTGAACGGCATTGAGTAAGAATCTCTTCACATTTCATAAACCTCATTCCAAAATCCGATGATTTTTATATTAATCTATATGAAAAAAGTAATTGTTGAGTTTATACGAAATATAAGTTAGAAACAGAGGTAGCTGAATAGATACGGATTATTAATGATTTCACATGCAAGCAAAGACTTTGAATAATGATTCAATGTACCGTGGAGATGGGTAATTTTGGACTCAAAATCCTTTGGTAATATTGTATCTATGTCTAAAAAGGATGTTTTGCAGAATCCTTCTTTACTAATTATATAAGTGAACAATCTTCTAGCACCGGGCATGCTAGCTAAATCATAATCATTTTTAAATCCCAGAGTTCCTACACACAAAGCAATTAACCAGCTTTCGTCGCTTTTATCTGGAAAAACAACTACAGATAAATCGTGATATCCACCAGAAACTTCTTCTTCAGGAGATATGAATCCAAAATATGCTTTCCCTTTTTCTAGAGAATCTTTTCCTGTGTCATTTCGAAAAATATAATTTTTCTTCGACGGTTTTTCATCGCCAACAAATCCAAATTGTTGGACTTCATCTATTATAAATTTAATAGTATCGTTTATTTTATCCATAGGCATCATCTGAGAATAGGAACATGCTAAAAAATAATCAATCTGCGTTATTTTTAATCAATATGATAATAAACTCTTATACATTATTTATTTTGTTGCCCATTTATATCTATAAAAATATTTGAATAATAAATATACTTCATTTTACCCCAAACTACACCTTTAAATCCTATTGTTTCCTTTTCTATCCCATAAATGACGTTCATGACTTCTATCGGTGGCTATTTTATGAAACCCAGACTCTATAAGTATTATCCTGAGGATTTCGGGGAATTGACAGTTGAGGTCCTGCATATGGACCTTGTTTTTGATGTTTATGATGACCGGACGAATGTGAAGTCCATACTCAGGGCCCGGACACTCGCGGAGCCGGTTGAGAACTTTGAGTTAAATTGTAAGGATCTCGAAGTCAGGGCCGTAAGCTGTTTTCAGTTTGAGTGTAATTACAGGTACCGGAAGGCCGATTCCATACTGGAGGTTAATTTTAGGAATCCTGTGCCCCCGGGGACTGAATTTGCAATCGTTACCGATACGGTGTGCAGGCCCACGAAGAATATCCTGGAGGGGCTGTACTATGACGAGACGCCTGCGGGAGCTCCTCCGCAGCAGATTACGCAGTGCCAGCAGTGGGGCTTTCAGAGGATCGTGCCCTGTATTGATGATATGAGTGCAAAGTGCACTTACAGGACTACCATCATAGCGGACGCGAGGTACACCAACCTGATCACCAACGGAGACGTTGTCAGGGAGAGGGAATCCCTCGGGAACGGGCGGGACAAAATCGTTTATGAAAACACCGTGACTCCCATGGCGACCTATCTCTTTTTCCTGGGCGTTGGGACCTACGAGACTTTCAGGCAGGAATTTGAGTATCCGGATGGCGATACCTTCATGCTGGAACTCCTTGTTCCCCCGAAATCTCCGGAAGGGCCTGCCTGGCGGGCGCTTGATATCCTTAATGATGCGGTCATGTGGGTCTACCTCTTTACCGGACCCGAGCAGTACGACGGGGAAAAACTCGCCGTCCGGCAGAAACTCCGGGGGCTTATCCGGGACCGGGACAGGTTGAAGAGGACCGAGGCCGGAAACGGAAACGGAAACGGAAACGGAGCCGGGAATGGAGCCGGGAACGGGAACGGAAACGGGCCGGAAGGCAGAGAGGACAGAGAAAACGCAAGCGAACGTCTCCAGGAACTGAGGCGGGAAATTGCAGAACTTGCCGCAGGCCTTTCTCCGGGCTACAAATACACCGGGACCGTCTACCGGGAAATCGGGATGCAGAACTCGGACTTCGGAGGGATGGAAAACGTCGGGAACACCACAATTACCACTAACCGCATAATGCCCTTCTCGCAGATCACGGACTCGGCCTTCGAATACATGGTTCAGGTCAAGGTACACGAATACTACCACAACCAGAACGGCTCCGAAGTAACCGGGAAAAGCCCCTTCGAGATCTGGCTAAACGAAGCCGTGACCGTGCTCGTCGAAGAGCAGTACCACGCTTTCCTCTTCGGAAAAGATTACTGCCGGCTCCAGCGGGTGCTTGACCTCCTGGCCCCCGGCTCCGGGACTTTTGCCCTCGATTCAGGAGCAGCCTCCATGCCAATCATCCCGGACGGCTTCAACGACCCGAACGACCTCATAACCGCAGTTACCTACGTAAAAGCCCCCGAATACGTGCACATGGTCGAGGCCCTTATCGGGAAAGAAGCCTTCGTCCGGGGCCTGGATAATTACTTCAAAAAATTCAAGCACTCAAACGCCAGCACCGAAGACTGGATTCAGGCCATGGAAGAGGAAAGCGGACAGCCCCTCCGGGAAATGGCCGACATCTGGCTGAAACAGACAAAATTCCCTGTCGTGGACGTCAAAACCGAATACGATGTAAACGCCCGGAAATTTACCCTCTACCTCCGCCAGCAGGTGCCGGAAGGCGGCAAGCCCTGGGATTTCCCGTTCCGGGCAGCGCTTGTTGACGAAAACGGCAAAGACCTGGCCGAGGTCCTTGAAAGGATCTCGGGAGAAGCGGCAAAAATTGTAATTGAAAACGTGGACCGGCCCGCCTTCCTCTCCCTCAACCGTGGCTACGCTTTCTACGGGAAACTTGTTTACGAAGCAAGCGAAGCCGAACTTCTCCTCCAGGTCAAAAAAGACAGCGACATAACAGGCAGGTTCACAGCCTTCTACACCCTCACGGACCGGGAAAAGCTCAGGCTCCTGAAAGACCCGAAAGTAAAACCCTCCCTGACCTTCGTCGAACTCTATTACAAACTGCTCAACGATAGGGAACTTCTCGAAAAGGCCGGAGGCCAGTTCCTTGCCATCTTCGAATCCGTGGAAGACGAAAAACTCGCCCACCGCTACCAGGGCCTCTACGACGTAAAACAGAGACTTATGAGGGCTGTTGCCGAAAAATACACAAACTCCATAACATCCCTCTACCACTACTTCGAGGAAGAATCGACCGTAAGGGACAGGACCCTTGAAGAAGAGGCAAAGGCCATCAAGAACCGGCAGGCCAAAAACGTCTGTCTCGGAGTCCTGGCAACCCTTGACACCCCGGAGATCCACGGCCTCATAATACAGCAGTTCGAAACCGCCACCTGTGCAAGCGACAGGCTCGCCGCCTTTGCGGCCTACATGAACAGTTCCGCCCCGGACAAAATGGAGCTCCTGGCAGCCTTCGAGGCCAAATCCCGGCAGAACCTGGTCACCTGGGAAGCCTTCCTGGGAGTCACAGGAAGCAACAGCAGTCCCGAAGTCGTCGAACTTGTCCGGAGAGCCGAAAGCTCAAAAGCCTTCAGGATCGAACAGGCCAACGACCAGAGAGCCCTTTATGGCAGCTTTGCCCGCAACCGGAAAAAAGCCCTCCAGACCGAAGAAGGCAGGGCCTTTATGGAAGAAGCTCTCCTGAAACTGGCAGCTGTAAACGAATACAGCACCGTGAACATGCTCAACGCCTTTGCGGACATCGACCGGATGGAAGAAAAGTACCACGAGCCGCTCGTGAAAATCCTGGCCAGCCTCCTGGAAAAGCTCGACTCCGAAAAGTATCCGAGCGTCTACAACAGGAGCAAGAAACTCCTCCTGGGGGCCCCGGTGGCCCTTAAAGCCTACGAAGCCAGGCACGGGAAGGTCCAGGCCCTTAAAGCTAAAATCCCGAAATTTAAATAAATTATCAGGCAGAGGAAGGGGGCAGCCAGGCCCGCAATATATTTTTTCTTTTTCAAGGCTGCCCCTCCCCCTCAATTTTTTTTCGTTTTTTTGAGTTCAGGAACGCAATGTTCTAATTATAGGAATGATTCAAATATAATATCAAGGATTTTTGTAACAAGAATGATTATTTAGGGAAATGGAACTATACTCATCCAGCTTTATTGTTTGAAGTTCTCGATCAAAAATCACTAGCAAGAGGACTTTCAACCACGGAAGACACGGAAGGACACGGAAACCGGCCTTCGGCCGGTGAGTAAGTTGGATCTTTATATAATCGGATTCAAAAACATTTCTGGATTCTTGAAAGAGGACAAAAAATGCCAGCACAACCTTAAATATCATCTTCCAGCCGTTCTTTTTCCGTGTGTTCCATGCCCGAGTTCCGCTTCGGGATCGCAGTAAATCGTAGATTTACTGGGAGTTGCACTGCAAGTGCAACAGCACGGGTCTGTTTCACTCGTTTCACTCGCTCAAGCAGACTAAAATATTTTCCGTGTGTTCCGTGTGTTCCGTGTGTTCCGTGGTTTGAGTGCACACACCAAACATCTCTACCAACAAAAACACAACCTGTATGAGTATAGAGCAATTCCTGAAATAAAATATGGAGTTATATTTTAACAATTCCACAATATCTTGGAAGAAAAATATTATAGAAAATGGGAGGCCCGGCTTTTTAAGGGAAGGCCTCACAGGGGGGAAGTTTTGCTCTACTATCTGGAAGGACTGATTCTGGGCTCGTTTTCGTTCTTTTTCAGCATAGTGGGTTCGGCTCTTATCATCTACGGAGGGCTCAGGTCAACCACCGAGATCCTGCTCCTGGAGCTGTTCAAAAAACCCTATAATTACCAGCAAATAAGAAAAGAACTGACGAACAAGATCGTCTTCGGGCTGGAATTTTATATCGCTGCGGACATCCTGGAAACGGTTCTGGACCCATCCCGGGAAGAACTTCTCCTGCTCGGAATAGTAGTGCTTATTCGGACGGTGCTCGGCTATTTCCTGAGCAAAGAGGTAACAGAATACCGGCTTGACTGAAACGGCTAAAACTGCAAAATTTTCCGAAGGGAGAGGAAAACCTGACAGAAATCTACCTTGTGGCAGCCCTGGGCCTTGCGGGCCTGTACATGGCCTGGAACATAGGCGCAAACGACCTGGCAAACGCCATGGGCACGGTCGTCGGGACCGGGGCCCTTAGCATCAGGCAGGTCATCGTCCTTGCGGCCGGCTTTGAGTTTCTGGGGGCCGTCTTTTTCGGGAGCAGGGTTACTAAAACCATAGCAAAAGGAATCGTTCCCATAGACCGGCTCGGAGACTTCGGAGCCACCGACTTCCACATGATAGCCTTCGGGATGCTGGCCGCAGTCCTGGCCGCCGGGTTCTGGGTCACCTTCGCGACCTTTTACAACCTGCCAGTCTCCACAAGCCACGCAAGCGTCGGGGGCGTGCTGGGCTTTGGCCTGGCCCTGGCCTACAGGGGAGTTATCCCCTATTCTCTGATCCAGTGGTCTGTGCTGGGCCGAATTGTTGCAAGCTGGTTAATTTCTCCCGTAATGGGGGCCGTTCTGGCTTTTATCCTCTTTGTCCTTATCCGGGCCCTGGTCCTGCACAGGACCGAGGAAGATACGGAAAAATACTTTGTGGGCCTCCAGGTCATAACCGCCTGCTACCTCTCCTTTGCCCACGGCTCAAACGATGTTGCAGGAGCCATCGGTCCCCTTTCCGTGGCCTTTGAGGAGCTCGGGTTGATTGGGGGCGAGATCCCGATCCGGCTCTTTATGCTGGGGGGTTTAGGGATGGTCCTGGGCCTTGCCACCTGGGGCTACCGGGTAATCGAGACCGTGGGCTCCAAAATTACGGAACTTACCCCCTCCCGGGGTTTTGCGGCCCAGTTTGCGACAGCTTCAGTCGTGCTCCTGCACAGCTACGTTTCCCTTCCCATTTCGACCACGCATATCCTTGTGGGCTCGATCATAGGGGTGGGCCTGGCCGGCGGACTTTCAGCAGTAGATTTAAGTGTCATATGGAAAATCGTTTTTTCCTGGATAGTAACCGTACCGGTGGCGGCCCTCACGTCCGCTTTGCTTTTTTTGGGCTTTGAGACGCTGGGGGTTTGAGGTAATGGGAAAATTAAACTGGAAAATTTGTGTAATTTATGTGGACTGTGGCAAGGAAATGATGGCTGCAAAGTTTGTACAATTTATATGGGCTGTAGCGGAGGAATAAATGGCTGCAAAATATGTGCGTTCGGTAATCGAGGTCTTTGGAAAACCTCCCTTTCTTCCTTTAGAGGAGCATTCCAGAAAAGCCGTGCTTGCGACAGGAAAACTGACAGAGGCTCTTAAAGCCTACTTTGCAGGGAACCTGGAAACCGTGGAACGGTTGAGCATCGAGATAAACGGGATCGAGCAGGAAGCCGACTATATCAAGCAACAGATCCGGGCTGGGCTTTCTTCCTCCGTGAAAACCCCTGTTGACCCTAAACTCCTGCTGGACTTTCTCACGGAGCAGGACCGCATAGTCAACGGGGCCCGGAATGCCGCTTACTGGATGAAACTTCGGGAGTACGGGACTTCTGCGGAGAGAGAGGAGGGAGTCCCACCCCTTTCCTCTGAAATAAAGAAAGGCTTTCTGGAACTGGTCGCAAAGGTGGAAGAAACCGTTAAAATCTACCATACCCTCATAGAAAAGCTCTACAAACTGATCAGCACCTCTTTTAGCAAACCCCAGCTCAAAGCCACCTTTGCCCTCGTGCCCGAAGTGGACAGGCTGGAACACGAAGTGGACGTTATCGAGTCCCGGCTCATGAAACTCATTTTCAGGGAACAGGAAACCCTCCGGGGCTCAGGAGTCAGGCACCTGACTGAACTTGTGGAACTTATCGGAGACCTCGCGGACAGAGCCGTAAGCGCCGCAGACGCTCTTCAGACCATGGTTATCCGACGCTGAGGTCTTGAGGCCGGCGATAAGCGGGGATTTGCTCCAAGATCAGAAAACCGGCCATCTTATTGAATCTGATTATATAAAGGCCCGGCTTACTCAACGGCCGCAGGCCGGGCTTTTCGTGACTGAAATGGAAAAGAATTTGAAATCAGAGATACGGACAGGCTTTTGAAGAACGTGGCATCAGAACAAACAGGCGGGAATGCAGTGTAATGATGCGTTTTTGTTCTTTCAGCCCCGCGGTTTTTAACGTGTTTTTTTTCTTCAGTTTCATTTTGTCCCGCCCGGCCTCCTGCGTCGGCCGTTGAGAGCGCCGGTTTCAAAGATCGATTCAATCAAAGTTGCGCTGGCGCACCCCGCTGCAAGCAACGGGGTATGTTCGCGCCACCGCTTCAAATTCCGTAAAAGGAGATATTAAACATAATACGGTTTAGTTTGAGCAGAAGTTAACAAACAAAAAATGGATTTAAGAAATCATATTATTATCAACGGTTCTCGGGGAAGTGTCCATCCCCGCAGCAAGCTGCGGGGTATTCGACTGAAATAAAAATACCCTGGGTCCATTCCATGGAATTCCTTTTCAAAAATCCAGGGCGGAGTTTGAATCTGGTTATATAAAAGCCCGGCATACTCACCGGCCACAGGCCGGGTTTTTCGTGACTGAAGCGGAAAAAACGATTTCAAAAACACAGACCAGTTTTTTGAAATGATTATTCCCAGGCTAAAAAACGGGTGCGATTCAGTGATGTGTTTTCATTTGTTCACAGCCCCACGGTTTTTAGCGTGTGCTCCATCTTCATTTTCATTTCGAACCGCCCGGCCTCCTGCGTCGGCCGTTGAGAGCGCCGGTATCGAAAATCGATTCAATAAAAAGGCTCAGGTCCCCTGAAAATTTGGATTTCTAATATTTCTTATCTGGATCAACAAAAAGAAAGAAAACCGAATTAGTCCACTTCTGGATCAACAAAAGAAAGAAAACCGAATTAGTCCACTTGAGCTCGCGCAGCGAGCGAAAAGGACCTCGTGCTGTTGCACTTGCAGTGCAACTCCCAGGAAATCTTCGATTTCCTGTGATCCCGAAGCGAAACTCGGGAAACGGACACCGTGCTGTTGCGATTGCATCGCAACTCCCAGGAAATCTTTGATTTCCTGTGATCCCGAAACGAAATACGGGATATTCGAAATCCGGCCCATACCTTTAAAATATATCGTATAATTTAAGAGTCAGTAGCGTATTTTAGATACAATATCTTATTATACTCAATAATTATACTAACCCCAAAATTCATTAACGAAAAACGCGATTTGTAAAAACTTCAAAATTCCATTTATTTAATCATAAACACAGGAGCAATTTAATGTATCATCTTAAGTGTATTGAATGCGGTGCGGAATATCCGAAAGACGAATTGATATACACCTGCAGCAAGTGTGACGGGCTGCTAGATGTCATTTACGACTATTCCTCCATCGAACTCGACATGGAAAAATTAAAAACAGAGTGTCCTTCCGTCTGGAAGTACGCAAAACTCCTGCCGATTGAGAGGGAACCTGTGACCATCATGGAAGGCGGGACTCCTCTTTATAAATGCGACAGGCTCGCAGAAAAAATCGGCATCAAAGAACTCTACGTTAAGCATGAAGGCATGAACCCAACAGGCTCTTTTAAGGACAGGGGCATGACCGTTGGGGTCTCAAAGGCTCTTGAACTCGGGATGAAGACCGTGGCCTGTGCCTCTACTGGAAACACCTCGGCAGCCCTTGCAATCTACGGAGCAAAAGCCGGAATTCCTGTGGTCGTTTTGCTCCCTGCGGGAAAAGTCGCCCTCGGAAAAATCGCCCAGGCCCTCATGCACGGAGCAAAGGTCCTCAGCGTCCGTGGAAACTTTGATGATGCCCTTTCTCTCGTGAGGACGCTCTGCTCTCAGGAAAAGATCTACCTCCTCAACTCAATCAACCCCTTCAGACTTGAAGGCCAGAAAACCATCGGGTTTGAAATCGCAGACCAGCTCGGCTTCAAGGTGCCTGACAGAGTGGTCCTGCCCGTAGGAAACGCAGGCAACATTACAGCCATCTACAAAGGCTTCAAGGAATTCAAAATGTTCGGGGTAACGGATGCAATCCCGAAAATGACCGGGATCCAGGCCGAAGGCGCCTCTCCAATTGTAAAAGCTATCAAGAGCGGGGCCGAAAACATCACCCCCGAAATGAACCCCGAAACCATCGCAACTGCCATCAGGATCGGAAACCCTGTTAACGCAAGAAAAGCCCTCATTGCAATTCGGGAATCCGGCGGGACCGCAGAGTCCGTGACCGACGAGGAAATCATCGAGGCCCAGAAGGACCTTGCCCGGCTTGAAGGGATAGGAGTCGAGCCCGCAAGTGCGACCTCAGTCGCTGGCCTGAAGAAACTTGTCGATGCCGGAATTATCAGCAGGGACGAAACCGTGGTCTGTATCACCACCGGACATCTCCTGAAGGACCCGGAAGAGGTAATTGATATCTGCGTGTCTCCAACCGTGGTGGACGCCAATATCGAAGCCATCCGGGAAGCTATCTTCGGGAAGTAATACTGCGATTCCAAATCACAGTCATAGACCCGGATTTTAAAACCGATCCATTGGTAAACAAATATCCCATTAAAGAACCACAGATGGACACTAATTAACACGGATTTACACGGATTAATACGGATTAATACGGATTGAAGTCATCCGTGTTTATCTGTGTTTATCCGTGGTTTATTCTCTAATTTTAGAAGATACAGCTAATTAATTTATATTAATCTATTAATTTTTTTTGAAACCCCAGGCAAAAGCGGGCGTGAGTTAATGGAGCAGGACTATAAACCCCAGGAAATCGAAGCGAAATGGCAGAAAAAGTGGCGTGAGAGCGGGATATTCGAAGCCGAACCTGACGAGCGGGAGAAGTATTTCATAACCATCCCCTACCCCTACCTTAACGGGAACCTGCACGCAGGGCACACCCGAACCTTTACCATAGGAGATGTTGTGGCCCGGTACAAGCGGATGCTCGGGTACAACGTGCTCTACCCCATGGGCTTCCACGTAACAGGTACTCCTATCGTAGGCCTGGCAGAACAAATCGGGAACCGGGACCCTGAGACCATGGACGTCTACGAGCGGCTCCATGGGATTCCCGGAGACATCCTCCCGACCCTCGAAACCCCTGAAAAAATCGTGGACTACTTCAAAGTGGAAGCCGAAAAGGCCATGCGCCTGATAGGCTACTCCATTGACTGGAGGCGCAAGTTCACAACCACGGACCCTACTTACAAAAAGTTCATCGATTGGCAGTATACCCGCCTTTATGAAAAAGACCTGATCGTGAAAGGCTCCCACCCCGTAAAATGGTGCCCGAACGATCAAAACCCTGTTGAGGACCACGACATCCTGCACGGGGAAGAGGCAACCATTGTAGATTACACCCTTGTAAAGTTCACCTGCGGGGACCTGATCCTGCCCTGCGCCACCCTCAGACCCGAGACCACTTTCGGAGTGACCAATCTCTGGATCAACCCTGCCGTGGACTATGTGAAAGTCAGGGTTGAAAAGGAAGACCGGGTCGAGTACTGGGTCGTCAGCAAAGAGGCTTACCGGAAACTCACCTTCACGGACCGGGAAGTTGAATACATCGAGGACGTACCCGCAAAGGACATTATAGGGATCATGCTCAAAAACCCGGTTACCGGAAACGAGATTATCTCCCTTCCGGCGTCCTTCGTCAAACCCGGAAACGGGAGTGGTGTCGTCATGAGTGTGCCGGCCCACGCCCCGTTCGACTACCTGGCCCTGCGTGACCTTTATGACGCGGACCTGAGCGAGTTCGGGATTTCCATGGACCTGCGGGAAATCAAGCTGATCTCCCTGATCGAGGTCCCGGAATTTGGGGAGTTCCCGGCTAAAGAAATCGTGGAAGCCAATGGGATTAAGTCTCAGACCGACCCGAAAGCCCAGGAAGTCACAAAGATCGTTTACAGGCGGGAATTCCACGGAGGAAAACTCAAAGCCCTCACCGGAAAATACGAAGGTTACGCCGTCTCGAAAATCAAGGACGTCCTTACTCGGGACTTCATCGAGGAAAACATCGGCGAAATCTTCTATGAGCTCAGTGAGCCTGTGGTCTGCCGCTGCGGGACTCCCTGTGTCGTGAACATGGTAAAAGGCCAGTGGTTCCTGAACTATTCGAACCCCGAATGGAAGGACAAAGTTTACAAATGCCTGAGCCAGATGCGGATCATTCCCCCGGAGTACAGGGTCGAGTTCGAGAACAAGATCGACTGGCTCAAGGATAAGGCCTGCGCCCGCAGAAAAGGACTCGGGACCCTGTTGCCTTTCGATAAGGAATGGCTCATCGAGTCCCTGGGGGACTCCACCATCTACATGAGTTACTATATTATCGCCAGTTTCATTGAAAAGGGAGACCTCAAGCTTGAGCAGCTTTCCCATTCTTTCTTTGATTATGCCTTCCTCGGAAAAGGAGACTCCACGGCAGTCGCTGCCGAGACCGGTATTCCCCTTGAAACCCTGGAGCAGATCAGGCGGGACCATGCCTACTGGTATCCTGTGGACCTCCGCTCTTCCGGAAAGGACCTGGTCCCGAACCACCTGCTCTTCTTCCTCTTCCACCATGTGGCCCTCTTCGAGGAAGAACAGTGGCCTCGCTGCCTTGCAGTAAACGGTTTTGTCTCGCTTGAAGGAAAGAAGATGAGCAAGTCCAAAGGCCCTCTCCTTACCCTGGTAAGCGCGGTCGAGGGCTACGGAGCCGACATCACCAGAATGTACATCCTCTCCTCCGCCGAGCAGACCCAGGATGCGGACTGGCAGATGTCCGGGGTTGACTCGGCCCGGAAGCAGGTGGACCGCTTCTACTATTTCGCAAGGGACATAATCGAGAACGGAGAACGTGCGACCCTCGATGTCGAACTCAAACAGATCGACCGCTGGATGCTTTCCCGCCTGCAGTACCATATAAGAGAGACAAACACAGCTCTCAACTCCATACAGACCCGAAACGCCATACAGAACTCTTTCTTCCTGCTCTATAACGATGTCAGGTGGTACCAGAGAAGAGGTGGAAAGGTCCTCCTCTACACCGTGCTGGACAACTGGGTCAGGCTTATGTCCCCCTTCACCCCTCACCTCTGCGAGGAAGTCTGGGAAGCCATGGGCCATGAGGACTCCATATCCTTTGCCCCCTACCCCCTTTACAATGAGGATCTTCTGGATGCAGGAGCCGAACTTGCCGAAGAACTGGTCAAGGGTACCCTCAATGATGTGGAGGAAATCATCAGGGTTACGAAGATGACCCCGCAGAAGGTCTACCTTTACACCTCCCCTACCTGGAAGAATGAGGCCGTAAAACGTGCCTGTGAACTACATGCCGAGGATTCGCTGGAAGTGGGCACCCTTATCAAGAGCCTCATGGCAAACCCCGAAATGAAGCGCTTCGGAAAGGAGATCCCAAAATTTGTCCAGAAAATCATCCCTGAATTCAAGGGCGGAGGGGCCGAACGCTATGGAGCCGTGGCAAGTTCTGGTCTTGATGAACAGGCCCTCCTGAAAGAAGCCGCAACCTTCCTGGAAAAAGAAATCGGTTGCCCGGTGGAAATCTTCAGCGCCGACAGCCCTGAATACGACCCCGAGAAAAAGTCCAGGTTTGCGGAACCTCTGAGGCCTGCGATTTATATTGAAGCGACAAAAGAAGAGTAAGGTAAGAAGAGAAAAAGTAAGAAGAGTAAGGTAAGAAGGGAAAAAGTAAGAAGAGTAAGGTAAGAAGGGAAAAAGTAAGAAGAGTAAGGTAAGAAGAGATAAAGTAAAAACAGAATAAATTGGTAAAATAATTATCGGTGTCTGTCTGATTTAATGATTATAGACAGACCCGAGCTCTTTTTTAATATTTTTTACGGATTGAATAAGCACATACAAGCAATCCTAAAGCAGTAACCATACCTGGGCCGGGCATTTTCTCATCTTCGCGCTTCTCGGCACTATTTGATGTATTTCCGTCAGCAGAAGAAATTTTAGAATTTTCTGAATTTATCCCATCAGAAACGTTCTGTGTTTCCGAATCCTCCTGTATGCCTGATATAGCAAAGGGTGAAAAACCAGGTGTTTCAGCCTCAAAGCGGACGTAAACATCATCTTCACTGACTATCTTCACGGAAAGCGGAGTCCATATATCATCATGACATCTCCACAGCCTGACAGATGACTCTAAAATATTATTTTTCTCCAGCCAGGCTTTTTCCACCTTAAAGCCAATAACAGGGCTGTTTATGTTTTCCGGAGTTGCCAGCCCCCCGCTTCCTACCCAGATATTAAGGTATTTGTAGACTTTTCCGTCAGGTTCGTCCGGGGTAAGTGTTGACCGATCTTTTAAAACCTCAACAAGGGTCGTGACCTTTCCAAAACATTTCCTGGCATCGAACTCCACATAATCTATATCGGTAGCCCCCCTGGTGAATTCAAACTTCACATGCTTCCCGTTTGCAACGAACTGCTGGGACAGTTCTTTAGTATCAACATTACTCTGGGGTTCAGGGGACCCCCCTCCACCTCCTCCTCCATTTCCGCCTCCACTACTACCGGTTGGTCTGGAATTTTCGCTTACTTTATTTGCGGTGACGGACAGGGAATATGTTCCGCTTTCAAATGTGGTGAAGCCCTGACTCTTCATATCGATGTCCTTATTTCCACAGGTCATTTTCAGAGTCCTGTCGGAGGGGACATCCATTGTGTTCCAGCTTACATAAACCGTAGAGTCTGCGGGAACGCTAAGCTTCAGGTTCCAGTTTATGCTGCTGGAATCCGGCCTGATGTCGGTCTTAAGGCGAGTCACAACTTCGTGACAGCAGGGATAATATACATCAAGAGCCTCTACCAGGGGCAGAGGGGGCGCCGTCACATCAATACCCCGGTCAAATCCATCCGTGGCATTTTCAGAGACCCCGAAAGTACGGATATAATTAGAAGGCGGAGGGGGTGGAGTACTGGTGCTATCTGAAGTTGGAAGTGATGTTACATAAACCGAAGAAGACCACAGAAACTTATCTATAAGTTCTCCACCTCCTGCACCTCCTCCACTTCCTCCACTTCCTGCACCTCCTGCACTTCCTCCACTTTCAGCACTGACTGTACCAGCGCAGAGGAGCATTAACAATAAAAGCACAACTTTTATTCGGGAAATTATACCACACCCATTACATGCTGTACGAAGTTCCTTTGAAAGTAACTTCGGTATCATCCAGTGCCAGTACCCAGTACCCATTTCCAATCCCGATTATATCTGCACTGTAATACTGCCTGTTTTCAGGGCTCCACGCATATATGGGCAGGATAACATCCTCATTATATCCGAAAACTGAGTTTACATCGGGATTAGTCGGTATAATAGGTGTGGAGATAAGGTTCCAACCTTTCTGGAGATGCATTGTATATGTTCCGGAGGGGCTTCCCGTCTTAATAACTCCGTTCGCATAGAGGTCATTAACGTCGTAGCCGGAGACTGTAATCTCTACCATGACACCCGGAAGCACGCTTCCCTCATGTACGTATATCAGGTGCATCCGGACTTTTCCGTCTCCTTCGAAGTCAAATTCCATACTTTCACCTGCATCCAGTAATCCTGTTTTTATTTTCTCGTTCCCTTTAAGTACGTAGTAAGAGGCGGTATTAGCTTCCACAAAAACGTCCGTGATTTCAATCACGTAGTTGTTTAACCGGTACCCTCCTCCTTCCTCAATGCAACCTCTGTAAACAACTTCAGTTCCATCGGGGCCTGCTTCCACAAAGGGGTAAAACCTGAGAGTATCGGAATCCGCAATCCTGAGTTTTATTCCAGATAAAATATTTTGCACGGAATCTTTGTCCAGATGAATGGAGTCTTTGTTCCTGAGTTCCAGATGAGCAAACTTCGGATTTTCACCTGTTACACCTCCTTCTATCTCCGTTACTTCGAACTCACCGAATTCATCATCAATATCAATGGTGAAAGCGTTATCGTAATCGATTAACCAGAGCCCATCGATCTGAGCGATGCTGTTAACAGCGCCCTGGAAGACCTCATTTACATGGACCCTCAGGACAACAACGTGGTATTCATTCTCAATGTCGTCGAGATCAAGGATCCAGTCGCTGCTCTGACCGTAGGAAAACCCAACTATTTCGTCGTCGACAAATTCTCCGTTCCTGGTGAACTCGAGCCAGACCTTTCTACCATCGACATCGACCTGCTTGGCTTCAAGGGCATAGCCGGAACCAAGAGAAAGTACCTCTCCGGGACTGAGGTCGTAATTATCTTCACTATCCATGACCAGCTTTGCAAACTTGTCAGGTCTGGCCTGATGAACATCCTCTCCTTCGCTCAGGAGCGGGACAAATTCATCTCCAAACAACCCCATGACCGGGAAGTTTCCCCATTCTTCATACTCAAAGCCCACTGTGTGAACCGTAGAGGTGTAGACCAGTTTATCTTCAAGAATTTCCCTATCTTCAATGTTTTCTATTTTAAGCTCTTCGGTTCCGACCCCTTTGTCGAAATTGTATCTATTCAGCTACCTCTGTTTCTAACTTATATTTCGTATAAACTCAACAATTACTTTTTTCATATAGATTAATATAAAAATCATCGGATTTTGGAATGAGGTTTATGAAATGTGAAGAGATTCTTACTCAATGCCGTTCAGACCCTGAATCCATTGTTTCATATATTGAGGATCTTGAGTCTCGGTATGAAGATCTTGGATCTCGGTATGAAGATCTTGGATCTCGACACGAAGAGCTTGAATCTCGGTATGAAGATCTTGGATCTCGACACGAAGAGCTTGAATCTCGATATGAAAATCTTGAATCCGAAAACACCGAACTTCGAGAAAGACTTAATGAGTTAGAATCTCGCCTAAAAAAGAATAACCAAAACCAAAAAAGAAATCGACTTCCCTCTACTAACAATTCTACTGATAAAATACCTCAATCAAAAGGTTCACAAAAAGGAAGTTTTAGACGTCCTGGCGGCCAAAAAGGGCATCCTGGTTCTACATTAAGGATGATTAAAAATCCTGATAAAACAATCATTTATAAGCTACATAAATGTGAACATTGTGGTTGTAACATTGAGAAGATTGAAGTTATAAATTACGAGAAGAGACAAGAATTTGAAATAATTGTAAGGCGTAAAGTGACCGAACATCGTGCTGAGATCAAAAAATGTCCTTATTGTAACCGCAAAAACAAAGCTGCTTTTCCGAAATCAATTACAAAACCTGTCCAATATGGCAATATGGTTTTAACAATTGCAATTTACCTCCGAAACTACCAATTGATTCCCTATGACCGAATCAAGAAATTATTTAAAGATGCCTTTGGATTTGATATAAGCGTTGGTACAATAATTAGGGCAGAAAATAAGTTATTTCACAAGTTGAAAGGTGCTACAAACCACATCAAGAAGCAACTGATAAAAGAAAATGTCATCCATGGTGATGAAACTGGAATCGACGTTGGTGGTCAAGGGGAATACTGCCATTTAATCTCTACAAAAAAATATACATACTATTTCCATAATAGGAGTCGAGGATCAAAAGCAATGAATAAAATGGGAGTGTTGCCTAAATATAGAGGAATTATAGTCCACGATTTCTGGAAACCCTATTTTAAATACAAATGTGAACATGCGGCATGTAATGTCCACATTCAAAGAGAACTTAAAGACATTTATAACATATTCAAGCAAGTGTGGGCTGAGGAGATGTCTGATCTCCTATATGAAATTAAAAAATGCGCAGACTTTGCCAGAAAACAGGGCATACAAATAGATGAAGATACGCTCAAGACCTTTAAAGAAAAGTATCAGTCAATACTAATGAAAGGATTTGAGGACAATCCTCCACCTGAAATCTCGAAAGACAATGGGGTTAAAAGAGGAAGAAAAGCGCAGAGCGATGCAAAAAATCTCCTTGATAGACTTTCAAAGTATGAAAAAGAAATCTTGAGGTTTGCTACGGATCTAAGAGTTCCTTTCAGTAACAACCAAGCAGAAAGAGATCTCAGAATGATAACAGTTCAGCAAAAAATATCGGGAGATTTTAGGAAACCCCATGGAGCAGATGTTTTCTTTAGAATTAGGGGATACATATCTACACTAATAAAGAATAATATACCTACTATAAGTTCACTTCATGCGGCGATTGAAAATGTGCCACCCTTACCCTGAATAGATACTCGAAATTATAATAAAAACCTTCAAAGTTCAGGGGTGTCCAGCTAAAGGGTATGATGTTATTATCCTCATCATACACCGTTCCCCGAAACTCCCCGTTTTCCGATTCGGATATGTCCCAGGCGGGAGCGAACCTGAGGGTCTCGGAATCGGCCACTTTAAGCCGGAGGCTGCCCATTATGTCAATGGTGCTTCCTTTATCAAGGAATATGTCGTCCTCATTTTTCAGCTTCATTCCGGTCGAGCTGATTGATTTCACTTCCATTTTCCCGAAGGTATCTCCATTTTCGATTTCTATATAATAGTTTGAAATCTGGAAAATCCCTTCAACAAATACTGCACTGGTCTCCTGTCCTGCAAAGACGGTCCCGAAATGGATGATGATGATGGGTACATCTTCAGAGTTTCCCAGGTCAGTCTCATAGACAAAATCGTCCCCTGAGGAAAGGAACTGGTCCTCCACAACGTCTCCATCCTTTTCAAGCTGGACCCAGACAGTATCTCCGTTTACGTCAACTTCCACGATGTTCAGAGAATAACCTTTCTCAAGAACCAGAGATGAGCCTGTGTATACGGATTCTTTATTGTCGCTGTCCATGAGGACTTCGGCAAGTATGCATTCTTCGATAAGGCTGATATCGGTATCCAGGAGCTCTGTGGAATCTGCCTCGTAGCCTGCAAAGTAACTCTCTCCCATAAAACCGATTAGCTGGTAAGATCCCCAGTTACTGTATTCAAAATCAGATTCAACAGGTGTTGAGACATATTCGAGATCCCCTTCGTCTATGTTTCTACCTATATTTTTGATGGTCAATTTTTCCGAGAAATCCCCTGTGTCAAGGTCGTAGTAAAACCCCGAAAAGCTCAGAGCGTTCCAGGTATAGGTCGTATTAAGCCCCAGATCCTCATCCCAGACCAGGTTGCCTGTTGAAGAGTTAACTGTTGCATTTGCAGTTCCAGGCAGTAATACTGTTAAAAATAATATAGTTCCAATAATTAGTACATTTTCAGAATACCTTAATTTCATCAAATTCTCCCCCCCTCCTGTAAAAAATTTCTAGATGACACTGTTTGTGTCATAAATATTAAAATGTTTCTAAAAATAGGGGTGCGTTCAAAATTATAAAAGTATACGATTAATAATTATAAAATGTAACCCCCTTTAAACTCCAGGAATTTCAGAGGATTTTGTAACGGATTACTTAAGAATTCCTTATCATGGGAACTGGTTTAGGATCTTGCCGAACCTTGTTCACATCGTTTTTATAAGAACGCAGCAGAAAACCCCTGAGTCCTTAGCTCAGGGGATGAATGCACCCACTTCCCCACATTATCTTATTATTGATCCTGTAAAATTATATTCATATTGCAATTAATATACATTATTGGTGATTAAAAGGGCATTCAATATAAGAAGGCTCTTCGCTATTTTGTAGGGGTTGCAAATAATTTATTAGTTACAAAGTTGACATGTTAGAGAGATAAACATCGGTCTTGAGTGTGGTTTTGCACAATAAATGTTTTTAAATTTTAGATATGTCCCTCTCACATTTAGGAAGTGAATATAACTTACCAACTCGAAACAGCGAAGAGCCCACATTATATATTTGAGTCCAAATTCCAAAACCGCAATCAATGAACATCAGAAATTTGTGGAAACATGGATATGCGCTTAAAAGTTGGGAACTAAGGTTTCAAGGGGAAAAAGTAGAGCCTGAAAATAAAAAAAAGAAGGGTAAAAACCTGTTTTTCTTCAGGCTTCTTTCAGGTTTCTTTCAGGCTCCTCAAACAGATCAAGGATGCGGAGCGCAAGATGGGCTCCATTTGCCCCGTTATCGATTCCCACGCTTGCCACGGGAACGCCCGGAGGCATCTGGGCAATGGAAAGGAGAGCGTCAAGGCCTCCGAGTTTTGCGCTGACGGGGACTCCTATTACCGGTTTTTTTGTCCTGGATGCAACCACTCCGGGCAGGGCTGCCGAAAGGCCTGCGATTGTGATAAAGACCTTTGCGTCACAGGTGGAAATGTAATCGTCAAGTTCGGTGGGGTTGCGGTGGGCCGAGATTACCCTGACCTCGTAGGAATATTTACTTTTATCCAGGACTGCGGTCGCCCTGTTCGCAATTGCCCGGTCAGACTCGGAACCCATTATCAAAGAAATGTCTACCATTGTTTACACTCCAAAGCTTAAGGGAACTTGCTCCTGCCGCTTAGTTCTTCCTGCCGTTCGATACTCATTATTATAAGGGTTTCGAAGATCGCTTTTATAGATCCAGGGTCCAGGTTAAGCTCGGTTGCGGCTTTTACGGCGCGGTCAATTACTACATGGTTTTGCCCCGGGTCCAGGATAGGGGCTCCGCTTATTTTTTTGGATTCAAGGACCTTTCCTGCAAGCTCGATGCGCCTGTCAATGAGGGAAAGGATTTCCCGGTCTATTTTTTCAATTTCCCTTCTAACAGCTTCAAGTTCGCTCAATTGGATACCTCTTTGCTTAAAGTTATTGCGTCTTTGTTATTAATACTGGTCTCTATTATATGGCCTTCGTGCCCGCAGGCTTCCCAGGCATCTCTCAAGACTCCGGCCTGTTCGGCGTTTACCAGGGCAGCATAGGAGGGGCCGGTTCCCGAAAGGCTTACTCCGCCTACCCCGCATTCCAGGGCCTGCAGCAGGTACTCGGTATCAAAACCAAGCGCCCCGCAGTAAAGAAAACCGTTTAAAGTCATGGCCTTTTCGTATTCCCCGGCCAGGGCGAGTTCATACGCCAGGTCCACATAGGGGGCAATCAGGCGGGAGCGCCCTATATTGGTCTGGGAACTGAAAACTTTTTTATCCGGGACAAAGATCAGGACCTTTGATTCATACTCCTCTCTTCTAACGAGCTGCATTTCCCGGTTATCCGTGAGCACGATTCCTCCGAAAAACGAAGCGCAGGCGTCATCTAAAGCCCCGGTTACCGTGACTCCCACCTCTTTTGCGGCCCGGACCCCGAGCTTTACGGCCTCAAAGGGGGGCAGGGTCTCATCAATTGCCCGGAGGGTTGCAAGCACGGAGGCGTTTGCAGCGGCGCTGCTGCTTTTAAGCCCGCCTGCAAGGGGAATCTCACTGCCTGTCCGGACAGTGCCCCCGAGGGAAAGCCCGAAATGATCGAGTACCAGTTCAACACAGCGTTCAATTAACCGGGTGTCTCCTTCCGGCATGTCCTCAATCGAGCCGCACACCTTTTCTTTACTCTTGCTGAGGCAGACCTCGGCAGAGGTCTTCAGGCCTATCCCGAATGCGGCCCCTTTCAAGGTAGCAATTGCATTGATTATGGTGCCCGCTCCGAAAGCGCAGGCATACCCTTCGTATCTCATTACGCCCCAAAAGGGGCTGCCCTTTAATATTCTTTATCACTGTTTTTCCGAACTCAGGATAAAAATAGATAGGAAAGGGAGAATAAACAATCATCTTAAAAATGGACAGGGTTGAGAAATTAATTGGGTGAGCTGAGACACAGTATTTAAAAGAGTTAAATGCATCAAAGGGGAACGCCTGGTGGAAAATAGTAAATAAGCCAGTGGATAGCAAAAATATCATATACATCTAATTCATTAATTTGGGAGTTAATAGTAGTATTCAGGAATTTTTAAAGTGTCACCAATTGATACACCAATTTATTAATACTCTGATTGATATAATTTTAATTCGTAAAGTTATTTTATTAAGAATTCAATAAGTTTTTCAATTAACCAGACTTTTAATATTTCGTAGCATGTCCTGAAATTTGCTCCGAAGTATTTTGTAGTAAGCCTAGGATCCCCCGCCTCCCGCAACAAATG
This sequence comes from Methanosarcina baltica, assembly GCF_055394095.1. NCBI lineage: Archaea > Methanobacteriati > Methanobacteriota > Methanomicrobia > Methanosarcinales > Methanosarcinaceae > Methanosarcina > Methanosarcina baltica. Next base: position 407,399 of record NZ_AP042463.1, read on the forward strand.
AAAATTATTTATACCCCCGGTTTAATAAGCAGAAGAAATACAATCTTGACATAGAAAAAATATATGAAAAACACATGCTTTACTTGTAAAAAATCGCACTTGGAGTATCCCTAAAAGAACATTATACTTTTTCCCAGGGAGGGAACTTATGAGTATGATAAAACGATTTAAATCGAGTTTTTCAAAGATCTTTGCAAAATTGTTTAAGAAAAAAGGTGCATGTATCGGAATTTATGGTCCTCCCAACGCCGGCAAGACGACCCTCAGCAACCGAATTCTCAGGGACTGGGTGGGAAATGAAGAGACCATGGGTTCGATATCCCATATCGCACACGAGACGAGGCATGCAAAACGCAGAAACAGTATATCCATTGAGGCCAGGGGCCATTTCATAAACCTCGATATCGTGGACACCCCGGGGCTTGCCACAAAAATCGATTTCCATGATTTCATGGAAGAGGGTATGAGTGATGCCGAATCTAAAAAAAGGTCAAAGGAAGCCACTGAAGGTGTGATTGAAGCCGTAAAATGGCTGGAAGATCTGGACGGAGTCATCCTTGTGATGGATTCCACCGATAATCCCTACACACAGGTCAATGTAACGGTAATCGGAAATATGGAAGCCAGGAGCCTCCCGCTTTTAATCGTTGCAAACAAGGTTGACCTGCCGAACGCAGACCCCGGTGTTATAAAAGAGGCATTCCCCCAGCACCCCATGGTTCCTATCTCAGCCCTCGAAGGTGTGGGAATGGATTCTTTTTATGAAGCACTGGCAAAGCAGTTTGGGTGATCTATATGCAGGGAATTCAAATGGACCTGATATCCGAAGCCAAAATGTCTCAGATGGCTTCGACGGAAAAAGTCCGATACATTATTGATGAAGTCAGGAGAGGCAAAATCCTGGTGCTCGAAAAAGGCCTGAACCCGATGGAAGAGGCAAAACTGATTGAGATGACAATGTCAATAATCCAGCCGGAAGTGTTCTCTGGAATAGAGATGCAGAGCTACCCCTCCGGGGATGATCACTCAATCCTGGGAAAAATATTCAAAAAACAGATAACCAAACGGCTCACCGTGATCGGGCCTGCAAACCAGCTAAAAACACTTAAAAAAGATAGGAACCTTATCAGCGCACTTGTTTCCGCAAGTAAATAAGTCAACTACCCCTCCCTAAAATCTTAGCCCTCAGGCTAAGATTTTAGAGTATTGCTATCTGCTGCAAGGACGGGCAAACGGTAAAGTTGGATAATACGGTTTATCACAAAAAACACGTTTCTGCCGGGGACTTCCAGTAAACCAAAGGTGCTAAATCAGAAAAGAAGATTCCAACCGGTAAAATATATAGAATTAGAAAATTTGATCATGTAAAAACAGTTAAGATGGAAGGATTTGTAAAAGGCAAACGAGCAACCGGCTTCTTTGCCATTCAAGATATTTTTGGTAATGTAATATCAAACAGTGTCAATGTAAAGAAAAACTGTACTTGCCTAAGTGCGAGAACTACAACTTTAATCCAGGCGGTGAATGTTTGAACACATTCCTCCCCCCACCTGCCAGTTCCGCCAAAGCCGGAACTGTCGTGTTAAACCCTTAGGTTTAACAGGAGTTTCTAATTTTCAATTAGAAACATCGAGGAAGGAGTCTCCTGCTGTCTGAGATGAGTGAATTCAAGGTGTACGCAAAAAATCCTTGACATGGAAAAAATAAAAATCACATCTCCGCAGTCCATCAATTCTCTGGAAATGGGGAAAGAAGACGTTCATGTGGTTTGTACCTACGGAAAGATCGCCGTGTGGTTCGGGAGAAAAGTTCCTGACTACGTGATAGCTCAGGTGATCATAGGGATTTCAAAAGTGGACTCTTCAGCCGTAAATGAATTCGAGATCATCTGTGACTTCGATGATATCACGGAATATGAAAGTAAAGGTTACACCCTGGTCTCTTACGGAAAAACCACTGGCGGATACCGTGTCAACTACAGCATCCCTTTTTCAAGTAAAAAAGCCCTCTTTCACCTTTCAAAGAACATTCTTCAGGAACTCGGGCTTGGAGATGTGAGGAAAGATATATATTGGAACGGGAACGATTCAGACATCCACAGACTGTACACGGAACTCAGCAATAACATTGAAAACTGGAAGCTGAAAGCCGTTAATTATAAAGAAGGGACTGCAAATTAAGTCAATTTCAGTTAAATAAATTCATGATATCTAAATCCAGATTAACTAAACCCCGGTTAAGTCAACTACCCCTCCCTAAAACCTTCGCCTAATGGCTCAGGTTTTAGAGTAAGGGGCTTGCTTCGGTAAGCCCTAGTTGAATAGCCTTTCGTTATACTGGTCATGATATTCGAGGATACTCCACACGTTCTCGGAGATTTCGATTTGGATTAAACATCCCTGAGAGGTAGGGGAAGTGTTCAGGTCATTAACAAGCCAGTATAACAGTGGCGACGTGGACCCACTCCTGCAAAGGAGGACAGAACATAAGGTCACTGTCAAACAACATTAAGGTCCCCTGTTAAACAAAAAATGGGGGCCTTAGTCTCGACGCATTAATCTCCCACCTGCCAGTTCCTCCAAAGTCGGAACTGTCGAGGAAGGAGTCTTCTGCTGTCTGAGATAAATTCATGTTAACTATTTTGATTCAAAATATTCATTTGGAGAACTTTTATGTTTAAAGGCCAGATAACCGACTGTGAAGACGTTTTACTCTCAATGAGATTAATAGTAGAACAGTTAAATGACGTGATGAAGAAGCTGAACGAAGATGACATAAAAGACATGATCCAGAAAATCCTTGACGCTGAAAGGATCTACGTGATGGGAGCTGGACGCTCGGGACTTGTAGGTAAGGCCTTTGCCATGAGACTCATGCACCTCGGGTTTACCGTCTACGTGGTAGGTGAAACCACGACTCCAGCCGTGAAAGAAGAAGATATCGTTATTGCGATATCGGGTTCAGGAGAGACACGTTCCATATCAAACCTTGGAAAAATAGTGACGGATATAGGTTCTACCCTTATTACGGTGACTTCAAAGAAAAACTCAACCCTCGGCAAGCTTGCCAACACATCCGTGATCCTCCCGAGCAAGACCAAGGCGGACCCATTCCAGGACAGCGGAGGCGACCTTGAAAGAAACATGCGTGGGGATTATACAAGAAACCTGCCCCCTCTCGGAACATCCTTCGAGATCACGGCCCTTGTCTTCCTTGATTCTATTATCGCCCAGCTTATAGCCCTTACCGGAGCTTCGGAAGCTGAACTTAAGTCCAGGCACACGAATGTGGAATAAGCTTTTTGTGAAGTGAAGGGCTTGCTTTGGTAAACTTTGCTTAAATAGCCTTTAGTTATGCTGGTCATAATATTCGTTGATACTCCACACGTTCACGATTTTGACCTGGATTAAACATCTCTGGGAGATAGGAGAAGTGTTCAGCCCATTGACAGGCCAGCATAACAGTGGCGATGTGGACCAACTCCTAAAAAGGAGGACAAAACAATTGAAAGTATTTGTCATAAGTGTTAACGATAAAACATTAATGCCAACAACCCCGAGAAAAGCAAGAAAATTGCTCGAATCGGGCAGGGCAGAAATGGTAAAGAGAGACCCATTCACAATTAAGTTACTTTACCCTTCGGGAACTTCCACTCAGGACCTGCCTCTCGATATTGATTCCTGATGCCTTAACAGGTAGTTGGATCAATCACTTACGGAAAGTATTTAAGACTCAAAAATCCGGAAAAAATAAGGGAACAAAAAGAGAAATAATTTCAGGAGGGCATTACTTGGAATTTACTAAATTTTCAGAAAGAGTATCTCGCATTGATATCTCAGGGATCCGTAAGATTTTCGAGGCTGCCGGTTCGGACGCCATAAACCTGGGCCTGGGCCAGCCGGACTTTGACACGCCGGAACACATCAAGGAGGCCGCAATCGAGGCCATCCGGGAAGGCTTTACAGGTTATACAGTTGGCTCGGGCATCCCGGAGTTAAGGGAAGCCCTGAGTAAAAAGTTCGAAGAGGAAAACAATTTCCAGGCCGCGCCCGGGGAAATTATCGTGACCTCCGGGGCCTCGGAAGCTCTGACAATTTCTCTTGCAGCCCTCCTGAACCCGGGCGACGAGGTCCTGATCTCAAATCCGGGTTTTGTTTCCTACAATGCTCTGGTGGAAATCCTGGGTGGAAAAGCGATAAGTGTACCCCTCGCAGAGGACCTTACCGTAAAACCCGAGGCAGTTCTTGAGAAACTGGGCCCGAAGACAAAGGCTCTCATTCTGAATTCCCCTTCTAACCCGACCGGAACCGTGGCTGATAAAGCCGATATCAAAGCCCTTGCGGAAATTGCCGATGACCACAACATCACAATAATCTCGGACGAGGTCTACGAGTACTTCGTATATGAAGGAGAACACGTAAGCCCTGCCTGCTACTCGGACAACGTCATCACTGTAAACGCAACCTCCAAGAGCTACGCAATGACCGGCTGGAGGCTCGGCTATGTTGCAGCCTCAAAAGAGTACACCGGGCAGATGATCAAAGTGCACCAGTACATCCAGGCCTGCGCAAATTCCATAGCCCAAAAAGCCGCATATGCAGCTGTTTCCGGCCCGAAAGATTCGGTTATCACGATGCGGGACGAGTTCCGAAAAAGAAGAGACGTGCTTGTAAAGGGTCTGAATGACCTCGGAATGGAATGCGCTCTTCCTAAAGGGGCCTTCTACGCTTTCCCGAAAGTCGAAAACGCCGCGGAAGTTGCGGGCAAACTGATCTCAAACGGGGTCGTCGTGGTCCCTGGAATCGCTTTTGGAAGCGAAGGGGCGGATTATATAAGGATCTCCTACGCGGCCTCCATGGATAATATAAAGCGGGCCCTTGAGATCATGGAACGTGTTCTGCAATAACGAATTTTGTTCAGGTTTCCTCCCTGTTCGGAGAAATGGGAGGGTTCTGTCCAAATATTTTTTTTTGATTTTATACAGTCTTGCAGGCGATTATTCAGCGTTTTCGGACAGTTACTGAATCAGGAAAAGTCAACTACCCCTGAGCTAAAGACTCAGGGGTTTCCTGCTGCGTTCTTATGAACGTTTTAAAAATAAACGGATTTATAATTGCGGGGTTTTATAATAAATTCGATAAAGTTATAACGGGACCTGTTAATAATTAAGGAATGAGTCAAATATAATATCAAGTATTTTTGTTTACCATTCCTTAACCACGGAAAAGCACGGAAGGACACGGAAACCGGCCTGATGGCCGGTGAGTAAGTTGGATATTTATGTAATAGGATTCAAAAAATGCCCTGGATTCCCCGAGTTTCGCTTCGGGATCGCAGTAAATCAAAGATTTACTGGGAGTTGCACTGCAAGTGCAACAGCACGAGGTCCGTTTCGCTCGCTTTGCGAGCTCAAGCGGACTAAAAAACGCCAGAACAACCATAAATATCGTCTTCCTGCCGTCTTTTTCCGTGTCTTCCGTGTGTTCCGTGATTTGAATGCACACACACCAAACACCCCCTCACACAAAAACACAACATGTATGAGTATGAAGCAACTCCCAAAATAAAACATGAAGTTATATTTTCACCATTCCTAAGCATGAAGCAGACCCTATTTTGTACTATTTTTGCAGTAATTTCCGGGATTGGGGTCCTTATTGGGGAGATGTATTTTGCAGATTGTTTCAAGGCCCGGGAAAAAGGGGCAATGACCCTGTCGGTTAACGCTTCAAATGCCATCAAAATCGTTGCCAAGGATTCAAATGTTTCCAGTTATATATCGGACAATTACGAGATGCCGGACTGGAAGGTCGTCAGGGCCACTCTTATTTATGAGAGTGTGTATGAGCTCAATGGCAGTAAGGTTCTGGATGGGGAAAATATCCGGAAAGTCGAAATCCTGGAAAGGACCTGTGCCTGTTCAAGTGTAAGTGAGCTCTATGTCGTGGAAGGGTATGTATCTGCAAGTACGGGCGAAATTCTGGGGATAGAAAAGAAGCTTGTTTCAGAGAAAAATTATGAAAACGCAACATTCTCAAGCACGGTATGCCACTGAAGGAACGTTAAAACCATTTCTGTCAATTAATTATCTATTAATCCTTTTTTTCTTTTTTCTGCTAAGCCCCACCCCCACTCTAGCAGTCGAAGCCATAACAGGAGCAAGCATAGCTCAGGAAAACTATTCCGAAATTTCGGTGGAATTTTTCTATGAGGATGGCTGCCTGAAATGCGAGCAAGCCCGGCCCCTGATAATCAAAGTTGTTGCAGAGTATCCCGAACTCAATTACTCGGAACAGGAAATAATGATATCCTATGTCCGGATGAAGGATTACGGGATTGGCACGGTCCCGACAGTTATGGTTAACGGGAACACGGCCATAACATATTCGGACTACGAAGGCAACGGCACAAGGCTTGTAGCCCTGCTAATGGAAACTATTGAAAACGCCCCTGGCCTTTCAGCGAGAGGAGTCTCCAAAAAAGAAATATCAGATGATGGAAGCGAAAGTGGAAGTGGAAGTGGAAGTGGAAATGAAATTAACAGTGATAATAAAACACAGTATGGGATAAGCCCCCTTATCATCCTGGTAGCGGGCCTGCTTGCGGGTTTCAACCCCTGCCTGCTTGCCGTGATGGCCTTTTTAGCTTCGGTCACCCTCTCCTCGGGGGGGAATAAAAAAGAGATGCTGAAAATCAGTGCAGGTTTTTCCGCAGGGATTTTTGTCACATACATGCTTGCAGGGTTAAGCATCCTTGGTACGCTCAGATTCCTGCCTGAAAGCCAGGGAAGCCTCACTTCTTTCCTGGTGGGGATAACCTTTTTTCTGGGCCTCTGGCATATCTATGACGCATACCTTCTGAAAATTAGGTTAAAGTCAAGCTTCAAAACCCCCTCTGTGCTAAAAAAATTTATGAGTGAAATGAATGGCAAAAATCTTCTTTCCCTTTCCTTCGTGGCAGGAGCAATTTTTTCCCTTGTAAAAGCCCCCTGTGTGGGGGCTGTCTATATCTCCATCCTGAACCTGCTGGTCACAAAAACCAGCGTTTTTGAGGGAGCCGGCTACCTGGCTCTTTACAATTTCGGGCTGGTGTTGCCCGTAGTCCTTCTCGGGGCTCTGCTGGCCTTTGGGCTGGACCCCGAAACGGTTACGAAGTTCCGGAAAAAAAAGAGGGCGGAAATCCGGCTAGTGACAGGGCTCACCCTGATTGCACTGGCTCTGCTCCTCCACCTCAAGCTTATTTGAAACTTATTTGAAGCTTAGAAATGGCTGAAAAATAACTGGCTCTTCGCTGTTTCGAGTTGGTAAGTTATATTCACTTCCTAAATGTGAGAGGGACATATCTAAAATTTAAAAACATTTATTGTGCAAAACCACACTCAAGACCGATGTTTATCTCTCTAACATGTCAACTTTGTAACTAATAAATTATTTGCAACCCCTACAAAATAGCGAAGAGCCAAATAACTTCATATTTTCAGTCAGGAAATCATTTTATACCCACACAGGTTGTATTTTTGTTGATTGATACATTTGGTGTGTGCATCCAAACCACGGAAAAGCACGGAAAAGCACGGAAAAAGAATGCAGGAAGACGATATTTAAGGTTGTTCCGGCTTTTTTTGTCCTCTTGAGGGGGCGTAGCTCCCGAAAAGGACCCCGTGCTCCCGAAGCGGAATTCGGGTGGTTAAGAAATGGTAAACAAAAATACTTGATGTTATATTTGACTCATTCCTTATTCGAAATTTGTTTATTGATAACCCTGATCGGTTTCAGACTGTGAAAAGGTATCAGCTTCATCGACCACTACTTTGGGTTCGGGGATCAGCTCAATCAGTTTCTCAATAACCTCTTCTATACCTTCTCCTGTTATGGTTGAGATGTTCATTTCCACACCTTCCAGTTTCTTAAACTCAGGCCTGTCGGCCTTGTTAGAAACCACCAGAATGGGCATGTTGAAATGCTCTTTGATCTCTTCTAAGAGGTTTAGCTGGTCCTTGAGTTCATACCCACAGCTTTCACTGGGATCCATAATGAGCAGGAGGGCCGCGTCCAGGTGGTTGATAGCGGTTATTGCCTGGAGTTCAATAGCGTTTCTCTCCGACATGGGCCTATCCAGGAGCCCGGGGGTGTCCATGACCTGGTAGCGGACGTCGTCCCTGAAGAAATGCCCGATCGTAACCCCTTTCGTGGTGAAGGGATAGGCTGCAACTTCCGGACTTGCCCCTGTAATTTTTGAGACAAAGCTGGACTTGCCCACGTTAGGATAACCCGCGACAATGATTGTGGGTTCTTCCCCGACTTCGGGGAGTTTACGCAGGATATTCCTGGCCTTGTTCAGGAAGATCAGGTCCTTATCGAGGGACTTGATAATAGAGGCAATCCTCCCGAAAGCCTCTTTTCGGACGGAGTCCGGGTTATCGGTTGCCCGCATTTTTCCGACATACTCTCTCCCGACATCGTGGATTTTGCGGCTTGCCCAGTCCAAGGAACCCAGGGCCATCTTCAGTTCCTCGACTCCAACCAGGATATCCGTGAGTTCGTAATAAAAAGGGGAGAGGTTGCCGAAACTCGGAAAACGGCGGACGACATTTGACAGATTGTCGGTGAAAATGTTTGCGGCGGTCAGGAGCATGGACTCATTGGCACTGAGCCGGGTATCTTTTCCGGTAATGGTCTTTCCGGACATTGCCCGGGAGGCTCGTTTGAAGGCTTTGTTGATTAGTTCCTCGGAAGTGGGAACAGTGTGAATTTTCTCAAATATCATGATTTTCAGACCTTTTTAAAACTCCGGTAAATTTCATAAAACCTCAACAGGAAACCCCTGAGTTTTTAGCTCAGGGGTAGTTGACTTGAATCCTTTATTTTTGCCAGAAAAATAATCCTTTGTCCTCTACTTAAATTATCGGCTAAATTGTGCAGGTACATCCAAAATAGCCGGTGATGAATGGTGCTGGAGTGAGGAACCCACACCGAGAAAAGGCCGGTATTGGTAGCTGTGTTCTGCCCTTAATTAGTGAACTATCCCCCCCTGCCAGCCTTCGGCTGTCGTGTTAAACCATAGGTTTAACAGGAGTTTCTAATTTTCAATTAGAAACATCGAGGAAGGGTCTTCCCGCCTGAAGAGATAAATTGTAGTATGACCGGCCTTCTTTAAGATTTGTAATGACAGATTTATAATTTGACACATAAAAAAATTTACAACTTTGACCCCTGGAGTCAGATGAAATGATAGGGAGACCGGACTCTATTTATATTTGTAATTGTAATGTATGATATTAATTTGTAATCATTAATTATGCTAAATAGCAACGGTGCTGTAATGAGATATACAACATCAAATTATAGGTATATGAAATTGATGGTGGTTATATGGAACTTACTTCGATTCAAAAAGACATTATTATTACGTTAATCAATTTACAGAGGCAAAAAGACAGGGCAATCAAGGGAGAGGAAATTGCCGAGGTAATCCAGCGGAACCCCGGGACAATACGCAATCAGATGCAGCTTTTAAAAGCCCTCAGCCTTGTTGAAGGAGTACCCGGCCCGAAAGGGGGATACAAACCAACGGGAGCCGCCTACGACGCTTTACGTATCCAGCAGTTAAAAAACGAGTCTGTTGTACCGATCTACAGGAACAACGTAATCTTAAACGGGGCCACAGCCGCGGAAATCAGTTTTACGACGGTCCGGAGTCCTGAGATGTGTAACGGGACAATCAAGGTACTCGGAAACATCAAGAACTTTGCGATGGACGACAAGATCCAGATCGGCCCGACTCCGGTAAACCGGCTTATCATCCGGGGAGAAGTTACAGGCAGGGATGATACCAACAATTCCATCCTTTTCGACATCAATGAAATGGTTTCCCTTCCTAAAAAACATGTCAAGCATTACATGAAATACCCCCCAGTGCTTGTCAATGTCAACGCCAGCATCCAGGAAGCCACAAGGGTACTGATCCGCAACAATATCCACGGGACCCCTGTGGAGGATAAGGGAAAGATCGTCGGGATAGTGACATATACTGACATAGGCCATGCGATTGCCCAGGGAAAGATGAACCTCAAGGTCAGAGATCTCATGACAAAGGAACTGATAACCGTGGACGGGGACATGCAGCTCTACGACGTTGTCAAGCTCTTCCATAAATACAACGTGAGCCGCCTCATCGTAACGATCAACGGGGTCGCTAAAGGTACACTCTCAAAGACCGATGTCCTGAACGAGCTTGCAGTTTACTGATTTTAAAGAATTAATCAGAAAATTCAGAAAAACTTGAAGAATTAATAAGAAAGTTCAGGAAAAACTTGAAGAATTAATAAGAAAGTTCAGGAAAAACTTGAAGAATTAATAAGAAAGTTCAGGAAAAACTTGAAGAGTTAATAAGAAAAAAAAGTGTGGGGAAAGGAAAAAACCCGACCCACTTCTGTCTCTTTAGTCTCTTTAGTCTTTTCATCGATTATCTTTTCATTTTCTCATGGCGGGCGCTGAGTTCGGCTGCGATTTCCTCAAGAGTAATATCATTTGCGGCCAGCATCACCAGAAGATGGAAGATCAGGTCCGAAGTCTCGTATACGATTTCGTCGTGGTCTTCGTTTCTTACGGCGAGGATCGTTTCAGTGGCTTCCTCCCCTACTTTTTCAAGAATTTTGTTTACACCTTTCCGGTGGTTCAAAAGTTTGCATACGTATGAATTTTCATCAAAGTTCTCTTTTCGATCCAGGATAATGTCATACACCTGGTTTAAAATGGATAGATCAGTATCTGCCATGTTAAAACACCTTTTTAAAAAAGGAAAAGGAAAGGTTTTCAGACCTTCCTCGGGTCGGTGATTTCTCCTGTCAGGGCCGAAGCTCCAGCGGTTGCCGGGGAAGAAAGATAAACGAAAGACTCGGCGCTTCCTTCCCTGCCCTTGAAGTTTCGGTTAGAGGTTGCAAGCCCCACCTCGCCTGCTCCGAGCAGCCCGAAGGAGCCGCCCATACAGGGTCCGCAGCAGGCCGATTCCACGATTGCTCCGGCATTCATCAGCTTTTCAATGTAGCCTGCTTTCATGAGTTTCATGTACTCGGTCCTTGAGGCCGGAACCACCAGCAGGCGGACACCTTTTGCAACGGGTTCGTCGCCCATGATGTCGGCCAGGATCTTGATGTCCTCAAACCTGCCGTTCGTGCAGGAACCCATGAAGATCTGGTCGAGCTTTGTACCCTCGACTTCGCTTACGGGTTTCACGTTGTCCACGTTGTGTGGACAGGCGATCTGGGGTTCGAGGTCCGAGACGTCGTAGTGCCTGACCTCGGTATAGCTGGAATCCTCGTCGGATTTCCAGTAGGAATCGAATTCGTAGCCCGGAACGCGCTCTTTGAGGTATTCTGCGGTAACGTCATCTGCTTCGATGATTCCGGCTTTTCCCCCCATCTCAATGCCCATGTTGGACATGGTCATGCGCTGGGAAATGGAAAGGTTTCGCACGGTCGAGCCCGCAAACTCGGCGGCCATGTACCTGGCCCCTTCGACTCCGACGTCTCCTATCAGGTGGAGAATGAGGTCTTTTGAATAGACCTGGTCAGGCAGTTTGCCTTCGACCTCGAAGCGCAGGGTTTCCGGAACTCTGAACCAGAGTTTCCCCGTGGCAAAGACTGCGGCCATGTCGGTCGAACCTACGCCGGTAGAAAAGGCCCCCAGTGCCCCGTAGGCGCAGGTGTGGGAGTCCGAACCCACAACAAGGTCTCCGGGCAGTACGTGCCCTTTCTCGGGCAGGACCTGGTGGCAGACCCCTTCGTAAACGTCATAGTTTAAAATGTCCTGCTCTTTTGCGAACTTCCTCAGCATGATGTGGTTTTCTGCGGCATGGATGGAGTCCGCAGGGACCTGGTGATCAAATATGATCACAATTTTTTTAGGGTCCCAGACTTTTTTCTCATCCTGCTCATTCATAATCTCATAAAAGCCCTGAACAGCCAGCGGACCTGTAATGTCATGAGTCATTGCCAGGTCTATGTCTGCCAGCACGAAATCCCCTGCTTTTACAGGCTTTCCGGAGGCTTTCGAAAATATCTTCTCCGAAACGGTCATCGGATGCTCGTCTCTACCGGGCATTTCGGTCATGGGGATTAACTCACCTTTATAATAAATAAACTTAATTGACGACCCGAAATATGTAAAATTAAATGAGCTTATCTGCAAACGGCCCGATACAGCCAAAAATAAAGAAAAACAGGGCAATAACGGGGCAATAACGAGACTCCTGAATCCTGTCCAATCCCTCTCTCCAGCTCTCCGGATATTCCATAAGAAACCCGACACTCCCCAAAAAGCCCCGCAAAAGTCCCGCAAAAGTCCCTAAAAAGTCCCTAAAAAATCCCAGAGAACTCCGGGAAAATCTTCAGGAGATTTTAACAAAAATTCAGTAGATGCTTACCCCTTTCACGGAAGATAGTTTCAAAATATCGTCCACGAGATCACCCGGAATTTTCTGGTCCGTGATAATGGTAAGCCTAGCTTCATCCGTAAAGCAGGGGTCGTCCGAGACGGCCTGCCGGATACTCAGGTCGTGTTCTGAAACGAGGGCTGCAACCTCAGCCAGGATGCCCACGTCTGCGGCAGCATTCGGGATGATTATAATTACACCAAGCCCGAGAGAAGGGGCCACATCCCTCAGGAAGGGGATAGAATGAACATTCTTAAAAATTGTACTCAGGAGTTCATCGGAAACGATGGTCTTCGTGGTGGAATCCACGACTCTCCGGTCAACCCCGACTTCCTTCGCAAGCTGGGTATGCGCAATCTCAATGCTGCCAGAGGTCACTTTTCCTTCTTCGTTTATCTGAAACCCGCGTTCGAAGAGTAATTTCAGCACCTTTGCCTGGGCCGGGTATTTTTCAAATTTCTTCAGTAACATCTGCCACATATAAACTAAAGTTTAACCCATCAGCGGGATATAAAACTTCTGATGCGGCCGTCATTCGAGTTCCGCTTCAGGATCCTAAAAATCTTTAATTTTTCATTTAGTTGCGACGAAATCGCAATGGCACGAGGTCCGTGATTCTGTTTTTTGAAATTTTTGATAATTGAAGGCCCGAACTATCTCATACAAATGAAAAAACGGACTTTCGGACAATATATAGATATTGACCTGAGAAAAACGAGATTTAGGTTTTGGGCCTGTTGAGGTCCTTAAATAATGGGGGGCGAAGTCTGTAAAAAATAACGGTTTTCAGAACGCTGGATGCGGCAGGTTCAGGCAGTTTGTGATTTTTTGTGGACCTGTTAATACATTTTAAAAATATTAAGACCTAGTATTATGAAACGAATACTCAAATGTTGAGCTCAAAAAACACCAGATTCTTTCAAACCCTGAATTATTTCGTATTTTATGGACCTTCAAACAGAATAAACTATATACGCATGACTTTACTTAATACTACAATAAAATGTTATCATCAGTTATACAAATAGACCTTCAAACTGAGGGAGAATTGAATTCAAATTTCGTAGGAAGTATTTTCCGTGGCTGGTTAGGTTTTGTTTTAAAATGTGACCCTCAGGCTTCATGTTCTGGATGCGATGAACACTCAAAATGTCCATATTTTATGGTATTTAAAGAAAATAATTCGATCAAGCCTTATTCCTTACTCGTTTTCAAAGACAAAAGCAACATACGATGTTTTATAAAAGTATACGGAGACAGACGAAAATTTGTGCCTCGGATGCTCTCCGATATCGAAAGTAAAAAAAGTAAAACTCATTTTGGGGGCCTGAAATATAAAATTGAGTCAATTAAGGCCAAAAACATAGAATTTAGAGCTCTTGAGCTGGGAGATAAAACAAAAATTGTAACTACGTCACCCCTACACATTATAAGAAATAATAGGTTTGAGGTTATCCCTTCACTTAATACAATTCTAAGGTCCTGCGTCCGAGCATATAACAGGGTAACAAAATATTACGATTCTGAAAACTATCCATATCATGTTCCCGAAGGTACAATGGATTTTGATACTGAGATTCTTGATTTTGATGTGCGTACCGTTGAATATGATCACATCAACATGTATAAAAAATGTATAAAACTCAAGGGCATTGAAGGCTGGATTGAGTACGACACCTCGAATATTCCCAAAGAAACCGGATATATTCTTGGCATGGGTGAAGCTCTGCAGATTGGAAAACGCACTACATATGGTTTGGGGGGTTTTATGACAGTTGGGAAGGTGGAGAATAATGAGTGAAATAAGTGTAGTAGACTGGTTCACAAAAAAAAGAAGTAATATAGAATACCCTGTGGAGAGTGATGAATTTCTGGACGAACTTATTACAAAAATTGTTCAGACATTCAACGAATCTTCAAAATTAAGTAAGGTCGCAGACCACCTGTTTGAAACATATCAAGAAAACGAACTGCTAAAAAGTATCAGTTCAGATTCAAGACTTCCAATTTGTTCCCTTTTTCATCACCTGAAAAACACATCCGGAATAGCTGTATGCCTCGCATTACAGAATATGGAAAAAGATCCTGATTTTATTAAGAAGTCCATAACTGATTATGGTATTTCTAAAGAGTACCAGAAACAGGATTTTGTAGCCCTTGTAAGAATTGCAGCTCTTCTCCATGATATAGGAAAGCCAAGGTCTTATAGTTCTTCAAGGAAAGGACAACCATTTTACGACCAAACAAAACAAACTGAAGAGATCCTTGAAGATGTCCTATCAAGAACAAGCTCGGAACTTATTAAGAAATTTGAGCTTAAAAAAATACTTCCTCTCCTAGCATCACGACATCACAGCAGATACACCCAAACTTTCCTCGAAAAGATGCTCGGTTTGGCTGATACGGTAGCGTCAGCCGCAGACAGGATCTATGAAGTTGAAGGTAAACTGGTTGAAGGAAAAATTGAAGTCAGCTCGAAAGACAGGATATTTCCTCATGAAGTTGATTTCGATGCAGGAGACTTAAAGTGCCTCGAACCTACCCATATAGAAATTCTTGGAAAAGGTTCCACAATAAGAAAAAATGTTCAGCTAAAAACTGAAGAAAATAGCATTCAACTTTTTAAAGATTACATAGTACAGGGAGGACCTATCAAGTACCTTGGCAATGCCGGAAAACTTTCGGGAAAAATAGGCATTTTTTCACTTGATATTATGGGGATTCAGAGCTTCATTAATGAAGCCGATGAACTGAAAATGCTTCGTGGAGGCAGTTTCATTGTCGATGACACTCTTAATAAAGTCAAAGATATCATTTCAAAAGAAGTCTGTGAGGAAGCTGTACTTTTTGCGGGAGGAGGAAACCTCCTGGCTTTTGTCCCCGCCGACGAAGCTGTAAAAGAAAGGCTGGAACGTAAAGTAAAGCAGGAAATAAAAGAAATCTCCAAAAATGGGATGCAAGCGGCCGTAATACACTTTGAGGAATCCCTATCTACGGTTGCCGAAAATTTTGATGTTGTGCTGCAAAGATCACAGGACCTCCTTGAAGCCAGGAAAAACGAGAGCCGTTTAAAGGATATTCCTAAAAATTCCGGCAAAATCTGCAAACATTGTTCCAAAAGGCCAGGTAATATTAAAGGAATATGCGAAGTCTGCACAAAAAAAGAGGACACTGGCCAGGAGCAGAGAGCTTACACAGGAAGGAATTTCATCGATAAAACATATGGAATGAAGCTTCCGGGCCAGGTCAGTGAGATTGGGGATTCGATTGCGGTGCTTGCGTTTGATGGAAACATGATGGGGAGAATGTTCCAGCAGACCATGACCCCTGCCGAATACACTTACAAGAGTGAGATTTTCGGGGAACAGTTTGAGCAGATCCTCAAAAACACGATCAGTGAATTCCTTGAGGATGAAGAGAAAAGGAAGCTTTTGATCCAGAGAGTAGAGGGGAAAGACTTCCTGGGAATTGACATTCTGTACGCAGGCGGCGACGACATCCTGATGATAATGAATGCAAGGGGGGCTCTTCAGTTTGCACAGGAGCTGACCGGCAATATTGCCGAAAGTTTTGCATTTGAAAAGCAGTTCCATGATAAAACAGTATTCAAAAACTATATTGTTACAACCTCCTGTGGAATTGCAATTGCGGATTACAAATTCCCTATCTACTTCCTGCTGGAAGCGGCGAGAGAAATGGAGTCAAAGGCAAAAAGAGCTTTCAGGAAAAGAGCTGAACCAAATAAGTTTGGAATTATACAGCTTCCAAAAGGATCGATAGCAATAACCGCCATAAGTTCTGCAATGCCAGGCAACGATTACAGTTGTTTTGTGCTTGAGAATGGTTCAGAAAATCCGGATACCGCAAACCTCGATAAACTCAATCATATTATTGATTTTGCACTTTCAGATAAAGACCGGGCAATGGTTTCAGATATAATTACCTGTGGGACTTCAGACCTGGAAAAACTGAACCTCGTGAAGTACATGTATGCATCCCTTTCGCGAAAAAAGGACAGGGTTGGGCTTGATGAATGTGAGTGGATGGCAGATATCTTGCTGAATTCTGAAGTTCTGAATGCAGCAAAAATGCTCATACCTCATCTCAGAAAGGAAGCTGGGGAGGTCTAAAGAATGAAAATATGGAAAATTACACTTCTTGCGGATTCCGATTTTCACACTTATGGGGATTCAAAGGGTTCTACTCTTGATTACCTGAAAGATGCGGAAGGTTTTCCCTACATTCCAGGCACCCATATAAAAGGAGTGATGCGGACGGAGGCTGAACGGATACTCCGCAGCACAGAGGGAATAGACTGCTGGATTACGGGGGACCTTGACATGGAGGGGGCATCCGATGAGAATAAAAGGAAAATAAAGACCTGTGAAGCCCTTGAGAGAGGAGAATATGGCTGTGATGTCTGCAGGGTGTTTGGCGTTCCAAATATTGAAGGAGGCAAAGCATACCGGGAAGGGAAAATCAGAGTAACTGACTTCAGAGCAGACAAAAAGCCTGTAACCGTTTCAAGGATGCATGTTTCAATTGATCGGGGTATGCTTTCAAACAAGAGCGGGGGCCTGCATAGAATTCAGCTTGTTCCCACAGGCACTGAGTTTACGGGGTATATTGTAACGAAAAAACTTGCTGAAAGTGAAGAAAAACTCCTGAAGGCAAGCCTTCACTCCATGATCCATTACGGGCTTGGGGGAAAACGTTCGAGGGGGCTTGGCAGTTTTGAACTTAAAACCGTAGAGGAAATGTCATACGAAGAGTTCGTGAATTCTTATGAAGATTTTGTAAAAGGATGTGGTTGCCTGTGATTGAACTCAAAGCTGTAATGACGGCACTTACCCCCCTTCACCTGGGCACAGGCAGGAAAAGAGGGACTTTTTTCAGGACCCTTGACTATGTGCCCGGAAGAACTCTTCGGGGAATGCTCGGATATTACCTTTTCAACAATAACAAGGAGTTGTTTGAAAAACTTGCTATCAATGAAGATATCGATATGAGTAAAGCTAATATCTTTGTCAAGGAAGCACACCCACTGGCAGATAATAAATTTACAATTGCTTCTCCTGTAGCTCTTCGCTGGTGTAAAGGTTGTGAAAGCCTGATGGGGTACAAAGTAACAGAGTGCAGTGACTCCAAATGCCTTCAGGAAGGTAAGAAGATATCCGGATTTATTACAGAGGCCTCCTTAAAGACCGGAAAACTCGAAAAGGGGAGTGTAAACACCCAGATCGAAACAAAGTGTCCCATTACAAGAAAAGGGCACACGAGTCCCGGCTCGGACTTTGAACTATCTCCTTATCATGTAGAAAGCATCACAGCAAAAACAAAGTTTGGCTTCCGGGCAGTGCTTGAAGATGAGTATGTAGACGAGGTAAAGGCGGCCCTTCTGGAAGCCGGTGTTTTTTCGGGGCTTGGGGGGTTCAGGTCAAGGGGTTATGGAAGTATTGCGTTCACAGATTTTAAGGAAACCCCGGTTTCCGAACTGGTCGAAAAAAGAGCTTCCGAAATAGCAGAGATTCCGGATAAGCTGCTGGTTACAAATTCTTCTCTGATTCTCAGGCAGGAAAATAGCTCCTTCATCGGGTTTGGAGCTTCGGGAGAGGATCTGTTTACCGATGCTGTCAGAAAGACTCTTGCACAGAGGCAAATTGTAGGTTCCCTTGCGGTTAAAACAGAGAATGGAAACCCGAAGCAAAGAATTACCGAGAGCATTGCCGGGGGTTGGTCCATTAAGTACAGGAACAGTGCCACGGACTTGATTCCGTGTACAGGGTCGGGGAGCTGTGTTGAAATCGAGGCCGATAAGCCAGAAGCCCTTGCGGCGCTTGAAGTATACGGAATCGGGGAAATGACAAACCGCGGGTATGGAGACGTTTATTTCATCGGAGGCAGGGTATGAACGAGCTAGCGGAGATAAACCAGAAGTCCTGGGAACTGGCTGCAAGCGCGATGACTCTGAGAAAGGGAAAGCTTGAAGCTTATTCCACAAGCCAGGTCCGGAAGATTATGAGTGCTGCGGGTTCGGAGAACTTTTTAGAGGAAATACTGAGAATTGTCCGAAATTACAAACCTGCTCCCCCCCAGGGCCTGAACCCCAGCCAGGCACAGTGGCAAATTCGTGAAAAAGTGCAAAAGAACAGGGATTTTGGAAACAGACTTGCCGAGATAATCAAAAATCAGGATTTTTATTATGTACAGAAACTGCTTCGATACACCCTCTGGAATATCAAAATAATCGAAAACAGTGAAACGGGCTTGAATAAAATCAAATTAATTATTGATTGTGAAGGTGTGGATGACAAGAAAGAAATTGTTGGTATGATAAAGCCAATATTTGAAGCAAGTGAAGCTAAAAATGACGGAAGTAGGCGGTTTAACAAGAATTTCAGGAGATGAAAGAGATGGCTGTAGAGTTCAAAAGAGATGAATTGAGGGAACTGGTGCTCGATTCTTATGACCTTATGTTAAGCATACCAGGCCCTTCTAAAAGAGGCGGTTATGAAATTAAATCGAGAGGAAAGTTGAAGAACTTACCTGAAGCTTTAAGGGAGTTTGAAGATCCTCAGTCATCAATTACTCATTTCATCAAGAGTGCATCCTACTTCCTGCCCCGTTCAGACAGTGAACTATCCGGTTTTCTGGATGCGCTGCTAGAAAAAGTCCTGAAAATCCAGGAAACTGAAAGCGATCCGGAAAAGATTAGAGAAAAAATTCGCTATCTTATTGGTTACAATAACTGGGGAATGGATGCTGTTTGCTACATTTTTAAAAATGCGGAAACTGACGACGAAATGAAGAACAGGCTTCAAAAAATGATCGGAGCAGAAATGAAGGCTGTTGGAGCTGAAGAGAAAGCCGGGGAGCTCATTGGAAAAATCATGAAATGGAAAAATGAGGGAAAGAGGAGGTGGTAAGATGTTTGAAAAGCTTGAAAACCGAGTCCTCCTTGAGTACACCATCACCACAAGATCTGATTTACATGTCGGGGGGCACAGTACTATTGAACCAGCAGAAGTTGATAACCCTGTGATCAAAAATTCTGACGGCTACCCAATAATTCCCGGTAGCAGTCTGAAAGGAGTGCTCAGGACGGAAACTGAAAGGCTCCTTCGTGGGCTTGACATTGATGTGTGTGATATCTTTGACCGGAGTAACAGAGGAGGCTGCAATAAATGCCCTGTATGCAAACTCTTTGGAGGAAAAGACCTTGCTTCTTCCACCCGGATAAAAGACAGCACAACTACCCAAAAAAAGACCTTTATTCGGGATGGGGTTGCAATAGACCGCCAGAAAAGAAAAGCAAAACAGGGTGGGAAATTTGATATTGAAGTTGTTCCCAAGGGAACTCTATTTTCAGGCAAACTTACTATAGAAAATACCGGGCTTGAGGAATATGAATATGCAAAACTCGGAGCGGTGTTGAGTCTGTTTGACTTTTTCAATTCCTGTTCCGGAAGCATAGGACATGCTACCTCCCGTGGATTTGGAGAGGTTGAACTGAACGTGGGAAGGTTCAGTGTAATTTCTGCTGAAGACTATCTTAAGGGAAATTATGAGGGAACCGTCTACTCAGAAGGGAAAGCTGAGTATGAAACTATGAAAAAGGGCGCGGTTTCTGACTGGGCAGGCTATGTTGAAGCATACAAGAGTGGTAAATATGGAAAGCAGTGATTTCAGGGTTTTTCAAAACCAGTGGGAAATTTCTGCAAAACTGAATTTTATCACACCTTTTCGTATAGGAGGGGGGCAGAATGCAGGAGAGTATTCTCTTTCCCAGACTCCTGTACTGCTTTCCTACGATGCCAGTACCCAGCAGGCCCTGCCTTATATCCCGGGAAGTAGTCTAAAGGGGGTTTTAAGAAGCAATGTGGAACGCCTCATACGCACATTTAATGAAAATGAAGCTTGCATTGCCGTGGCGGGTAAAGGTGCCAGAAGGGAGACAAAGGTTCTGTGTGGAAATTGTGCTGCCTGTTCAATTTTTGGCTCAATGGAAGCAGGGCCTAAAATTCATGTGCGGGACTCCTGGCTTCTTACAGACACAAACCTTGGAGGAATGGTTGAAGAACGTCCTCACTGTGCAACGGTTTTCAAAGAAAATTTTGGCATTTATGAAAAGCAGTATGACAGGAAGAACAGGCCAAAGACCTTTATGCGCAGTGCAGAGCTGGTGGCTGCAAACACCTCTTTTGAGGTGAAGATTGTGCTCGACAATGCAGGTGAAGATGAGGTAGGGTTAATCCTGCTTGCACTTGATGAGTTCAACCACAAACGCTCCTATATAGGAGGAAGCGTCTCACGAGGAAACGGTTTTGCGGATGTGGTAGACGTAAAAGTGGTCGAAAAGACGCTTCAAAAGGATATCGAGTCTTTTTTCAATATAAAGGAACAAAAGTGGGATCGGGCAGACCTTCAGGAAACCGCAAAGGCTTACCTGAAAAAGATAGATGACGGGAAAGAAGTCAATCGAAAGGACTTTGATGTGTATTACCATGCATATGCTCCATCTCCTTTTGAAGGAAACCTCGTAATCAAGTATAAAGTCGAAACCCTATCGGATTTTCAGATGCCGGGAGTTGATGAGGCAACGGTTACGAATATGGGAGTGCCTGTAATTCCGGGTTCCACGATTAAGGGTTTTTTGAGGCATGAGTTTATCAAAAGGCAGATCACGGAAGATTATGATGCCGAAAAAATAGATGAGATCTTCGGGTCCACGAGTGGGAAAAGCCACCGTTCAAGGATCATTGTTTCGGACGCTTACCCTGACACGGATTTCGAAGGAGCTGACCTCATCCCCAAAGGTACAAAACTGACAATGTGGATTGCCTTTGATAATGTTGATGAGAAGACATTTAACAAAATAAGTGAAATTCTGGGAAAGAAACCCTTGATAACAGGAAAGACGGTTGCAGGAGGAAATAAGATAGATCCTTCTTCTCTCAAAAACAGAGTGAAGTTTTCTATTAAAACGATGAGCCAGTTCACACGGGCTTTTTACCTGAAATAATTCTGATCCTATATGAAAGCCTGGATAAGCATAATTGGTTCAAGCCCATTTGCCGTGATCAACACTATGTGGGCTGCCTGCAAACTTGATAACTACGTCCCTGAGAGGGTCCTGTTTATAGTCAACCGGAACCTCGATGGAAAAGATATTAAAACCGTTTACCGCTGGACAGAAAACCTGCTAAAGGAATACGGAGTTGAAAACCCAATTTTTGAGGAAAAAATAGTAGAAGAAGACGATTTTGGGGATATAGAGGACGTTTTTCGGCATAATATCTCAAGCCTTAAGCAGGAAGGGGCTGTTGCGGTTGACATCACTCCCGGAAGGAAGTATATGTCCGCTATTGCAATGCACTGCGGGCTTGCGGGAGGGGCTTCACATGTGTATTACCTCCACCTGAAAGACTTTGATTACCAGGACTCACCGTTTCCTTTGATCCCGATTCAAAAGCAGCAGCTTATTGACATGAAAGAAACCGGAACCTGCTGTGATATTGTTGAGTAAAAGGAGGTGAAGGGATGATTGTACCAAAGAAATATATTTATTCTATCCTGAATGAACTCGCCGGGGTTTCCGATACTATTGAGGTAAAATATCCCCCAATTGGAAAGCTTTTTTCATTGAGTTTCGGGGAAAAATGTGCACTTGAGCTTCTGCCGGAAGCCGAGTATGATAAAATTAGAAGGGGCTTTTTAAGGTATGAAGGGAAGGGATCGCTTCCCGACCGGGAGGTTCCTTCAGGGAGCGATTTCAGGACCTGCTTTTATGCTTCGGGGGTAATTCAGTCCGAGAGCCAGGGCGAACTTGAGGATATTATTTCTGAGGGCATGGAGAGAAATCTTCTGAAAGGAAAAAAGCCTCTTTTCATAGCTTATGACACAAACGCCCTGAGCAACCGGATAAACAGGACCGTGGAAGAGCTAATCTCCCAAAAAAACCGGAAAAATAGGCCTCAGATCGGTTACTGCCTGAGCGAAGGGGTAGGAGATGAGCTTCAGGCAATTCTTGACGTGAAGTACAAAACTCCAGATATTGAAAAACTAAAGCTCTCATGCATGGACTTTACCTGGAATTTTTTGAACCAGCTCCCAAAGAGATCCAGGATGGCCTATCTGGGGGCCGTGGAGTTTAAAAAGATACTCGCAACCCCCAACTGCGAGCTAATTGACGCGGAAAGAAGAGGAGATGAAGCGATTGTTAACTCCTATAAGGAGTATGAAAAAAACCATGATGTGGAACTGCTGCTGCTTACCGGGGACAACAATTTCACGTCCAGGGCCCAGAGCAAACGTATCCGTACCCTCTGCATGAAAATGCCAGGAGCCCTGCGGAGTTCGGAACCCATTGATTGCGAATATAAAAACCTCAGTGAGCTGATTTTCTGCACTGCCGTCACTTTCGGATATATTGAGCTTGGAGGCATTGAGATTTACGGGGTCTGGAGAGGGAAGTCCACGGAAGACTGGAACTCTGAGAGGGTGAGTATTGAAATTAAGGATGCCGGAATTAAGAAAAAAGTGATGAGAGACTTGCAGATCATTGAAGCTGCCGAAAAGGAGCTGGTGGAATGAATGACGATTATAAGGAGCTAGAAAAACGGGTGAGCAGTGAGTCGGACAGGCAGTTTATCCTTGAAAAGCTGAAGACCTTCAGGGAGTCTTCGGATAGAGGAGAACTCAACCGCATCGCTGCGGACCTGTTTCCTTACGAAAAGAAGTACATGAAAAAGCATGGGAAGGGGTGCAGTGTCCTGATTATAACGGTCGGGATGCGGGAAGCTCCCATTATTTTTTCATTCCTGGCCCTCCGTCCGAAAAAAGGAATCCTTCTCCACACCTCCCAGTCAGAAATGATTGCGGATAAGGTCATCAGTGACCATAATATTGCAGACCTGGGGATTAAATTTGAGAAGGTAGAAATTGATGAAATCGATGCAGCCAAAAATTTCCAGATTTTAAAAGATTCTGTTTTGAGCAGGATAAAGCACGCAAATAAGAATGCAAACGGCGTTTTGGTGGACCCCACCGGAGGAAGAAAGGTTATGGGAGCCTCAATCGCAACTTTCGCGTTTTTTTATAGGATTCCCATGGTCTACCTGCACGCCGAGGAACAGCTCTCAGTCCCCGTACCATTTACGGGCCAGATCAAGGAGATTGCAAACCCCTACGAACATTACGGGGACATTGAACTCTCCATGCTGAAGAGGCATTTCGAACGCTACGATTTCGGGGCGGCCCTTGGACTCTGCAAGGAACTTGAAGGCACCGTCAATGACCAGAGCCTCTATTTAAAATTGCAGCAGATCGAAAAACTGATTGAGATCTACAGGGATTGGGACTCCTTTCTGCACAGCACGCACTTCCAAAAACCTCCTTCAAAGGAAGCAAAAGCAAGCATCAGGCTGGCTGACAGGCTGGAAACTCTTTACCGGAAAGAAATGAAACGTTTCGGCTACAACTTTATAAACGAAAAGGACCTCGAAGCCAACCTCGAATTTCTGCAAAAACTGCAAGAAACCTGGGACAGCAAAAAGAACCTCTGCGACCCCTACCGTCTGGTAGACCTCTACGCAAACGCCTGCCGCCGGGCCGAACAGGGAAAGTACGATGACGCCACAGCAAGGCTCTACCGCTGCCTTGAGATGTGTGCAAACATTTCCCTTGAAAATGCAGGAATAGGGGACCTCCGAAACCCGGACTATGAGGCCTTTGCCAGCCAGAACAAAATAGACCTCGAAACCCTCATGGAAAAGTTCCGCGAAATCTCCGGCTTTGGCAGCCCCCGAAACCCCCCGGGCCTGGACGACCAGATGTTCCTCCTGGAAATAGCCGGTTTCAAAGCAGCCCAACTATATTCCAAAATGAAACAATTCGAAGAAGACGGCGAAAGCCTCCGGGACAAAAGAAACCGCTCAATCCTCGCTCACGGAACAAGCCCCATAACGAATAATGATTACGAGGCCCTGGCCTCCTGGACCACCAAAATAATTTCCAGCACCCTTGGAAAAAAAGAATTCAACCAGCTTGCAGGCCAGGTAATTTTCCCTGAATTAAATATTTAAACACAAATTTTATAAAGTAAAAACATAATCTATTAAGAATACTCTACCATTTTTTTCTTGCCTTTATAAATGCCCTGATAAATTTCCAGCAAGAAAATAAGGCCCGAAAAAGAAGCATTTATAGGCCTTCTTTCGGCCAAAACAGGGAAAAATTGGTAGTGTCGAAGAGCAACCCGAGAAGAAAAGGGGATAGCAACACGGATTCCCGGACCTCTACCGGGCTAGATATGGGGGGTCGAAGAGCAACCCGAGAAGAAAAGGGGATAGCAACTTCCCATAATCATCTCTTCCAAAGTTTTGAACTTGTCGAAGAGCAACCCGAGAAGAAAAGGGGATAGCAACCCGTCCTCAGCGGAGATCCCGGCCATATACGATGCTGTCGAAGAGCAACCCGAGAAGAAAAGGGGATAGCAACAACATCGCTCCTTGTGGGTAAGTTTCGGTTTAGTAGTCGAAGAGCAACCCGAGAAGAAAAGGGGATAGCAACTTTGTCTTTTCATGTATGCCAAACAACAAATCAAGAAGTCGAAGAGCAACCCGAGAAGAAAAGGGGATAGCAACTTTGTCTTTTCATGTATGCCAAACAACAAATCAAGAAGTCGAAGAGCAACCCGAGAGGAAAAGGGGATAGCAACTGGACTGCAGCTTCGGAGTTCCATACCTGTATCGATGTCGAAGAGTAACCCGAGACGAAAAGGGGATAGCAACATATTTGTTACGGTACTCTCGTTGTCGGTTTGGTGGTGTCGAAGAACAAACCGAGAGGAAAAGGGGATAGCAACAAAATTGTTACCGTGGCGGTTCTGAGTGGCTGTTGGTCGAAGAACAAACCGAGAGGAAAAGGGGATAGCAACTCGCTTGCTGTGTCGTAAATCTCAGCCTTCGAGTATGTGTCGAAGAGCAACCCGAGAAGAAAAGGGGATAGCAACCCGAACTTGGCTATGATATCTGCTTCGGTATATGGTCGAAGAGCAAACCGAGAGGAAAAGGGGATAGCAACACAAAAAGCCGAGAACGAAAAGAAGGAAGCCGAGGAAGTCGAAGAGCAAACCGAGAGGAAAAGGGGATAGCAACAAAGAACTACTCGATGAGTTACTTACAAACCCTAAGTCGAAGAGCAAACCGAGAGGAAAAGGGGATAGCAACTCATGGAGTTCCTGTATGTGTCTTTCTGGAAGGATGTCGAAGAGTAACCCGCGAGAAAAAGGGGATAGCAACGAGTTCTGAGGGTGCGGAATGTATTTTCTATCATCCATGTCGAAGAGCAACCCGAGAAGAAAAGGGGATAGCAACTCATCATGTACTGAGATTTCCCAGTTGTATTCTTTGTTGAAAACGGGCCCCGTAAAAAAAGGGGATTGCAACAATATTTTCCAATTGAATCCGTTCCATTTAACTTCAGTTGATTACTTCAGTTGAAGAGCAACCCGAGACGAAAAGGGGATAGCAACAAAAGCTCCTGCCCTTCTCCGTCTGCGGTAAGGTCGTCGAAGAGTAACCCGTGATGAAAAGGGGATAGCAACTAGATGATCTTGAAGTCTACCGGGACGTGGTAGATGTCGAAGAGCAACCCGAGAGGAAAAGGGGATAACAACTTTCTTCTTGTTCCCCTTCACCGTTGACAGCCGTTGTGTCGAAGAGCAAACCGAGAGGAAAAGGGGATAGCAACACCCACACCTCAGCCGTGGAGAAATCGGTATGAGAGTCGAAGAGCAACCCGAGAAGAAAAGGGGATAGCAACATCCTTATTGTGTGCCCATCCATTGCATCCGTAAGTGGTCGAAGAGCAACCCGCGAGGAAAAGAGGATAGCAACTTGGTCATGTCGATCTTTGGCTCTTCTGCGAAGAGTCGAAGAGTAACCCGTGATGAAAAGGGGATAGCAACTCCATTCTATAACCGTCTAATGTTGCGTCTAACTTTACTTTCAAAGATGCATGTTTTTCCGTTATCAAGCGGCTTTGTTTGTGTGGGCCTAAGGAATGAATAATCCTACTGATGACGTTTTTATTGGGGTGGCAGGTAATTACCCAAGTTCAAGAAAGAAAATAATGATGCTTGCTTTGTACTCATCTCTTCCAGAATAATATTACACTTATTTGATTCTTTATCCTGGATAACTGCCAGCCTAATTTCGGACAAATTTTCAATTAGTCTTCTCATAGAAAGACCATATCTCTTTGTCTCCCAGGCTAAATATCTGTAGAAAAGTAAGCCAATTATAGACAGAAATACGTGAACTTTGATATTTTCATCTTTGTGGTGGTACACCGGTCCCACAGGGACAAGCAGGTGATCATTCAATAGCTTAAAATCATCCTCTATAGCGCCTTTATTGTTGTATGTTTGCACAATTTTTTTAGTGTGCCAACGGTGCTTATCTGTAAATAGTATATTTTTTCCTAATGAATTTTCGCGCTTATTTTTATTCTCTTCGTCAATCCAGAACTTTAACTGAGGTTTTTTCTTACCTTCAGGAGCATCAGTAATTTCATATTTCACCATACTTCTGTATTTTTTGATAATAATGTCTGCAACCTCTTTTTCTACACTGCTCCTGTTTCTTGCTTTTCCTCTGTTGCTTTCCAGTCTCCTCTGTAGGTCTTCCAGATTCTCAGTTATTTTTGACATATTTGACTCACAAGTTCTTTTTTGAAGTTTGTGAGTTCCTTCATTGAAAGTAATTACTGTTGTAAATTCTGTCCCGTAAAACTGATGCTTTGTCCGATAGCCATAAATTTTGTGGCCTTCTGAGCTTTCATATAAAAATTGATATTTAGATAATGGCACTTCAAGAAGATCATCTGCCTGATTTGCTTTTACAGCCCCTACAAAATTCATCTTTGAAGTTGCTTTTTCAATGTTGTCCTTTGAATTGTTTCCCTTATCAAAAACAAGAACAAGGTCTTCCGAACAAATATTCAATTCGGTTAGACGGTTTACTATTTTGTCAACCAGACCTGAAAATTCCTCTGAATCATGCACATTTCCTGGATATGTCTCGTGAATAAAAGGTAAGTTGTAATCATTAGCAGCCAGCGCTACAGATACCTGATTTTTGTCTTTACGATGCTTTTTGTTATACCCTTTATGAAGCAATTCACTTTTTTCATCATAATTGGTAGCATAAGTGAACCAGTTTGATTCATCCACAAACAGTACTGAAGGGGTTAGTCCTTTTTCGATGAGAACTCGGCACAAATCGTCTTCAATATTTTTCATTGTGTCGGAATCAATGTAATTCATATGATTCAAAAAATTCTGACAATTTAATTTATGAGGGAATTTCCACTTAAAAGATAAGGCCGATTTTTTGAACCATTCCCCAATACCGTTTTCACTTAAAACTCCATGAGATTTCCCCACTATATCAAGTAAAAGATACTCTCCGACACTTAAACCATCGATTGATTTTTTCATAGTGTGCTTGTTCACTATGTCAACGAATCCAAGCTCTTCATTCACATGAAGAAGTGCGGCAAGTTTGCCGTACTCAAAAGATTTCAGTTTCATGTAGGGCAATGATTCACTCTGTTTTTTCATTTCAAATATTTTTTCGGCATTGCCTAAATATATCTGAAATATAGTTTTCACTTTTCCATCAATTCTGCCAGTTTTAATAATATACCAGTATTTTTTACCGTTGATTATTTTCTGTTTTAAAAAAACCATGATATAAATTTAGGTTCTACGTATATAAAGATATTTCTTCAAAAAACAGATACAATAGGCTTTTTAAATGTAATTTAGAACTTAGGCCTTACAAATATTTTTTTTAACGGATCTTCCTTGCCACTGATTTTTGTGGCAAATCAAGGCAAAAATAGCTCTTCTTTGAAAGCTGAGTCTAATTCTGTCGAAGAGCAACCCGCGATCAAAAGGGGATAGCAACACCGTACACTTTTCATTAACGAATGCCTGGATCGGGTCGAAGAGCAAACCGCGATGAAAAGGGGATAGCAACAGGAATGGCTTCAACAAAGAATCTATGCAGTTGAAAATGTCGAAGAGCAACCCGCGATGAAAAGGGGATAGCAACTTTTTCTTCGCAAACTCTTCAGCGAGTAGCCCGTTAATGTCGAAGAGCAACCCGTGAGGAAAAGGGGATAGCAACTCGATTATTGTAAGGATTTTGTCAAAGAATTTGAAAGTCGAAGAGCAACCCGAGAAGAAAAGGGGATAGCAACTAAGCAACCATGAGAAGACGGCCGTTATTCTTGTCGTCGAAGAGCAACCCGTGAGGAAAAGGGGATAGCAACAAAATAGTCCGGGGCTTTGGTTCGTAGATCTGTTTTGGTCAAAGAGTAACGAGAGGAAAAGGGGATAGCAACTTGAAAGTCTCGATCTCTTCATCTGTGATGAAATTTGTCGAAGAGCAACCCGCGATCAAAAGGGGATAGCAACAAGAAGTCAGCGAGCTTACCACAAACTTTCATTGTGGTCGAAGAGCAACCCGAGAGGAAAAGGGGATAGCAACCAGACCTGTACTTTTCTAGTGGTATCTGCGGTGTTATGTCGAAGAGCAACCCGAGAGGAAAAGGGGATAGCAACTCAAAAATCACTATGTCACTGTTTGTGATTGTTGCAGTCGAAGAGCAAACCGAGACGAAAAGGGGATAGCAACGTATCAACTGCTATATATTGATCACCTACTTTTGGGTCGAAGAGTAACCCGAGACGAAAAGGGGATAGCAACGACAAGGCCCGTCCCATGATCTCGTTTACCTCGTCGTCATCTTCGTCGAAGGGCAACCCGTGAAGAATAGGGGATAGCAACATTATTCCTGTGTCTTGGGTCTGACCTGATTTGATGAGTCGAAGAGCAATCCGCGATGAAAAGGGGATAGCAACAAGAAGTCAGCGAGCTTACCACAAACTTTCATTGTGGTCGAAGAGCAACCCGAGAGGAAAAGGGGATAGCAACTTTTCAGTACCCAACGCTTGCATAATGTCATCCAGTGTTGAAGAGCAACCCGCGAGGAAAAGGGGATAGCAACGCTAATTCATAACTTTCAAACATTCCGGCAATAGTATAAGTTATGTCGAAGAGCAACCCGCGATCAAAAGGGGATAGCAACTCCATTATCTGTTCTGTTGCCGGTTTGTCAAAAGTCGAAGAAGCAACCCGAGACGAAAAGGGGATAGCAACTCCCCCAGCTTGATAACCTGCTTTGCACTGACTGGTCGAAGAGCAACCCGAAAGGAAAAGGGAATAGCAACTCGAAGAACTTAAAGATAAATCCGATTACAGCCAGTCGAAGAGCAACCCGAAACGAAAAGGGGATAGCAACACACTCCGTATATTTTCGATGCAAAAATCACCGAAAGTCGAAGAGCAATCCGAGACGAAAAGGGGATAGCAACCAATTATGTCTTCAGGCATTGGTAAATTAAATCTGTCGAAGAGCAACCCGCGAGGAAAAGGGGATAGCAACCCGTAATACAGGTATATTTTTTTATCATTGGCCGGGAGTCGAAGAGCAACCCGAGACGAAAAGGGGATAGAAACTTCCAGTACGGGCTTTTGCATTTAGGGCAAACCCTGTCGAAGAGCAACCCGAGAGGAAAAGGGGATAGCAACTCACAGGCATATTCCAAACTATCAACAATAAGTTTGTCGAAGAGCAACCCGCGATCAAAAGGGGATAGCAACGTGTTCCCTACTCTGTTCTTTGTTTGTACTGCTGCGTCGAAGAGCAACCCGAGAGGAAAAGGGGATAGCAACAGTGCCGATACAAGCTGTGCAATTGTAGGTCTTGTGATGTCGAAGAGCAACCCGCGATCAAAAGGGGATAGCAACACACTCCGTATATTTTCGATGCAAAAATCACCGAAAGTCGAAGAGCAATCCGAGACGAAAAGGGGATAGCAACCAATTATGTCTTCAGGCATTGGTAAATTAAATCTGTCGAAGAGCAACCCGCGAGGAAAAGGGGATAGCAACCCGTAATACAGGTATATTTTTTTATCATTGGCCGGGAGTCGAAGAGCAACCCGAGACGAAAAGGGGATAGAAACTTCCAGTACGGGCTTTTGCATTTAGGGCAAACCCTGTCGAAGAGCAACCCGCGATCAAAAGGGGATAGCAACAGGATAAATTCTTTTGATCTGTCGGCAAACAATATGTCGAAGAGCAACCCGAGAGGAAAAGGGGATAGCAACGGGATTTTGTCATCCATATTCGTAAATCCTACGATAGGTCGAAGAGCAACCCGAGAAGAAAAGGGGATAGCAACTCTCTCCCTCGTAATCATGTATAAATTGTATCCGTAAGTCGAAGAGCAACCCGAGACGAAAAGGGGATAGCAACTCAATTACGCAAGCCGTAGGGACACCATCAGAAATGTCGAAGAGCAAACCGCGAAGAAAAATGGATAGCTACAGCTATAAATTTCCTGTTTGTTTGCTTTTTATGCAGTTGAAAACAGGGTACGTGAAAAGAAAGAGAAATGAAGGCATCTTTAATTAAAAATAACTATAGTTTAAAATGTACAATAAGAATTTCATTTATCTGAAAAGCAGATATAAAACAGCACCTGTAAGAACTAAAAGCAGGATCGTTAGCCAGTTCGAACTTTTGTGATTAATGTTTACATTTACATTTCCTACACTGGCGGCCCCAATTTGCGACCTCTGGATCACGTTGTCGTTTAAATCCAGATTGGTGGTGTTATTTTGTTTTTCGATTTCCACTCCACCTGTTGTTTTGGGGAAATTATTTTTTTCGGGAGCTTTTGCGGAGGCATTATCGATTTTGTGTTCTGGTTTTGCCGTTTTTGTTTTTGGAGGAGTACTATCCGGGATATATTCAATTCCTGCATCATTACAGAATGTTTTTGAGAGAAGGGCGAAACTTCCGTCGGGAAGTTTTACTATGTCTTTTATGTGGGTTGTTCCTTTGTTTTTCCGGCCCTTGTATGGGCTTCCGTTTAATGAAATGGGTTTCGAACAGCTTACGGCAGCCTCGTAACTTTTGAAGATACTGTGATTATCAAGACCATAACTTGTTTTTCTAATCAATGGTTTGATTAGACGATATTCTTCCTGAGTTAATTCTCTCATATTAACACCGAAAAGAAATATCATAACTTAAGATAAAAAGTTATTGAATATATCTCTGAGCTGCTAATAATAGAGCTTCGATTATGCCTGCCCTGAAAACCCTGCCTCCTAAACGACTTATATAAATGAGAATAGACATAATCGGTCTTTCATGCACCCAAAAACTCAGGAAATCCTGAAAACCTTTGAGGAAATCAACAAAATTCCGCGCTGCTCAAAGCATGAAGAAAAGCTCTCAAACTGGCTCAGAAACTGGGCCGAAGCCCGAAATTTCCAGGTTAAAACCGACGCCGTAAAGAACGTCCTGATCAAAGTCCCGGCAAGTCCCGGCCATGAATCCTCCCCGACAATCGTGCTCCAGGGCCACATGGACATGGTCTGTGAAAAGGCCCCGGGCTCCCGACATGATTTTTCTAAAGACCCTATCCGCTCTGTGCGCGAAGGGGACTGGCTAAAGGCTGAAGAAACAAGCCTCGGGGCCGACAACGGAATTGCCCTGGCCCTTGCACTCGTGCTTGCGGAAAGCAAAGAAGCCGAACACCCGCCTCTCGAACTCCTTTTCACGGTGGACGAAGAAACCGGCCTTACCGGGGCAAACGCTCTTGAGCCCGGCTTTTTTGAGGGGAAGATTCTCCTGAACCTCGACTCGGAGGAAGAGGGAGTCTTTACGGCTGGTTGTGCCGGGGGACAGAACACGAAAATATCCCTGCCCCTCGAATACGAAAATTTTGATTACGGAACAGAGTTCGGACTTTTCAAGCTCACTGTTGAGGGCCTCAAAGGTGGGCATTCTGGTGTTGAAATCCACAAACAACGGGCAAATGCCATCCAGGTGCTGGCCCGGGGACTGTCTTTCCTCCTGAAGGAAACGGAAAAAACGGAAAAAACGGAAAAAACGAAAGAAACGGAAGAAACGGAAGAATCGAAAAAAACAGGAAATGAAAAAGTAAAGCAGGTCTTCCTGAACGGAGGCAGTGCCCATAATTCCATCCCGTACTTTGCCGAGGGCTTTCTTGCGCTGGATAGGGGAATAGTGGAAGAATCCGGAAAACTCCTGTCAAGATTCGAAGAAATTCTGCGGACGGAATACGCCAGAACAGACCCCGACCTCGGACTGAAGTTTGAAGAACTCAGGGAAATCGAAGGGGTCCGGGTATTCGAAAGCTCCGAAGGGGTTGTCTCGGAAAAGAAGGCCCCGGCCGACAGGGTCATGACTTCGGCCTCTGCGGAAAAAATCGTCGGGCTCCTGCTTTCCCTCCCGCACGGGGTTTACAGGATGTCGGACGAGGTTGAGGGGCTCGTGGAGACCTCGAACAACCTGGCAACGGTCCGGACGGGCGATGGGGAAATAGAAATATTTTCTAGCCAGAGGAGTTCATTCAGATCCAGACGGGACGAAATCACAGGAAAAATCGAGGCCGTGGCAAAACTGGCAGGAGCCAACGTCAGGCACGAAAACGGTTATCCGGCCTGGGAGCCGGATATGGGATCCGACCTGCTGGCCCGCTGCACCGCCGTCTACGAAACAATTTTCGGGGAAAAGGCCGAAATCGAAGTCGTACACGCGGGGCTAGAATGCGGAGTTATAGGCTCGAAGTATCCGGGCATGGAAATGGTCTCACTCGGACCCACAATAGAAGCTCCGCATTCCCCTCAGGAAAAGCTCCACATCCCTTCGCTTGAACGGGCCTGGAATTTTCTGCTCGCCCTGTTGAAGAGCTACTGCTGAAAAGATATTGGTGGACGGAAAAGAGCGCTCGGAAAGTCGGCCTGAGGGCCTGAGATGGCTGGCCCGATATTCTTAAGAGACCGGGGGCAGATAAGGAGAAGAAAGAGGAAAGGAAAAAGAAGAAATGGAAAAAAATGAACGGTGAAAATGTGCGTGCAGAAATCCGCGTTTCAGGCAGGGTGCAGCATGTAGGTTTCCGGAATTTTGCGAAAAAATCGGCCAATCGGCTGGGTGTAAAAGGTTATGTAAAAAACCTTTCGGACGGTCAGGTCTTCGTGCTTGCGGAAGGGGGGCTGGACGCCGTACAGCTCCTTGTAGAGTATCTGAAAGAAGGGCCTCTTTTTGCCGAGGTTGTGCATGTAGATACCGTATTCAAGCGACCCACCGGCGAGTTTAAAGACTTTTCTACACAGTTCTGATGATATATTTCATTGTTATCTTTTTAAGATGGGTGGAGGATTTTGGAATCCACGGCAGGGCTTCAGTGAATTAGACTTTTTGCTGCGACTGCGGGGGTAGACGGCCGGTAACCTGATGAAAAGAGGAAAAATATATTGGCCCGGTCATAGATGACAGCTTTTTTCCGGGATGTCTGGCCCGGTTTTTAGAATTATTCGGAGCTTTTTGTTTTACCGGTTCAGGGTTGATTGCTACATCTCAGAAAAGCGGGCCCTCAACGGCCGACACAGGAGGCCGGCCTTTTCGAAAAGGATGGGAAATGGATGCATCTCTCCCCACAGCCGTTTTTTAGAAAGGAAAAAAGAATTTTGGAAATGGATACAGGGTTTCTGTGATTCAAGTTTTTTTTAAACCGGCGGCGGGGAGGAAGGGCCAGTAACCCTAAGAGAATTAAAAACAGATATTGGCCCGGCCATACAGAAAAACTTATTTACAGAGGCCAGGCCCGGATTGTTGAAAGAATTTTGAGTGCCACAAATAACGCCGGTTTTTGCGACTTATCGATTTTTTCTCCTTGTATTCTCAAGAAAAGGCCGGTCGCATGGCGACCGGTGAAAACCCTGTCTCCCTCTGGAAAAAAATCTTGTTCTACTACAATGATTCCAATATATTGCCATAAATCTGGACTTTGAAATAGGCCTGCATGGCAACGTAAAGAACCACGGATGAACACAGATGGACACAGATTTCGGTCATCCGTGTTTATCTGTGTCCATCCGTGGTTTATTCACAGACTTTGGAATCGATATACTACTCCTCATTACCCTTCAAGATCCTGGCAATTATCAGGAGCCCCCCAAGGTTGATCAGCCCGATCAGAAGATAGCCCACAAAGCGCTTGAAACCCAATCCCGAAACCGGAGCCTGAGAAGAGGGTACAGCCCCATTTCCAGTGGGCTCCCGACCCTGGGAAGCTTCGGGGACCATTACCGCAAGATCGAGAATCGTATCGTCTTCCAGGAATACTTCCTTTTCAATCGCCGCCCCTCCCCCGGAGACTACGAGTTTATAGTTACGACCCGGCTCAAGCCCGAGGAAAAGGAACTCGTCGTCGGCCCCGGAAGAGGCAAGCTCTTTCCAGTTCCCACTTCCACTTCCACTTCCGCCATCCAGAAGTTTAACAGAACCTGTTTCCTGCAGTATCACCTTAAGGTTCGCGTAATCTTTTTCGAAAATCACCTCGCCGTCCGAAAAGCGGGGCCTTTCGGGGATGTTCAGGAGGCTCAGGAGGGTGGGGGCAATGTCTTCCTGCCCGTATTTGCCGCCCAGGACCCCGGTTTCCACACCCGGGGCATGAACTATAAGGGGGACCATCTGGGCCTCGTCCGAAACGGTGTACTTATCGGCCTGGTGTCCGCCATTACTCTCGGGCGTTGGAAAAGCCATGCCGTGGTCAGCGGTCAGTATAAAGGCCAGGTTCTGCTTTTTGCAGAGGGCATAGAGAGGGGGAAGGTCCGCATCCAGGCTCTCTATGCAGTCGATGTACCCGTAGTTTTTGCGGCGGTGCCCGCTAGAGTCTACGGCCCCCACGTTGACCGTAAGGAGATATTTCTGGCCGGGGCAGTTTTCGGCCATATACTCTACGACTTCACAGGTAGTCTCGATCCCCCAGCGGTTGTAGCCGGAATACCTGTCCCTGGTCTCCTTTGACGTGGTGTAGCCGGGGGCCCGGGCCGCGGCTTCGTTCATGAGTTTAACAAGTCCGGGCGGGACATTTACATTATCAGGAGAGTGTTCGTATTCCTCAAGAGTAATTTTCATCTTTGTGACTGAATTGTTTTTGTCCCTGAGAATGGCATCGTGTTCGGCACAGACTGCCCAGGAGTCACCTCTTTCCATCACTCCGAGGCAGAGATAGCCGTTTTTGTGGGCGGCATCAAAAATGCTTGCGTCCCTGAAACTCACCAGCTCACTGTCAGCTTTCCTGTTTCCGGTGGCCAGGGTCGAATGTCCCCCTTCGGTAAAGGTCTGGGGGGCCCGGATATCCAGGACCCTCGCACTCTCCCCGGCAATTTCGGGCAGGGTCTCGACCAGGGCTTTTTCAAGCGGGCTGCCGTCAAGAGCTCTGGGGGTCAGTTCCGGGTAGATAAAAGGGGCACTGAGTCCATCCACTATTAAGAGCACTGCACCGTCCGGGGAAGGGACAGGATTTACCTCGACTTCCGTGAGAGCTCCGGCAGGAGCTGAAAGAGATAGAAAAAAGAAGGAAGCCAGAAGGAACAGGACTGAGAAAATGCGTCCCGGGATTTTGGGGACCGGATTCCGGACTCGACGTGTCATTGCAAATAATTTTTAAGTAAAAGTATAAAGAAGTTTGCCCTGCACTTCTCCATGCCCTGATTGCACCAGCCGAATTCCGCTTCATGATTAGAAAAATCTTTGATTTTTCTGTATCTATTCAGCGTACCAAAAAGCAGCCGATTGATACTGATTATCATGTTTCAAAGGTATCGAATTACCAACTTACGTAAAACCGAAAAACGCAATCAATAGCCAACAATTTCATAATATGAGATATGATGATTTTGGTCGTTTCATATTTAAGAAGATGCCTATTGATATTGTTTTTCTTACGCTGAATAGTTACATTTTTCTTAATTTAAGAATTTTGCTACCTGACCCGAATTTAAGGGTTTTCGGTAGCATCCGGACCATGATTGTAAACATCTCATAAATATTAACACAATAGATAAATATAGTTAGTAGTTAATTATAATGGTATCTCTGGTAATCAAACCACCCAACACAACCCACAAACTTACTTCTTTCAAACTTACTTTGTACATAATATTAGATAATTAGATGAGGACCTTTTTCTTTTTTTATATATCGGGTCCACAATTTTAATTATTTCAATCGCGCCACCTTTAAAGAGAAATGTGGAGTGTCAACAGGGTAAACCTGTTATATCTTCTGGAAATGCTCCTTTACATCCCAAATCTCTTTATTCAGGTAATACCAACTACCCCAAGCAAAAAAAGGATGAAAACCCATGAAAATGAACCCATGCTGTGCTTATTGCTTACTTTCAAGAGTGCATTTTCAGTCAAAACTTTCTACTGATGATGACGAGCTGATAAATCGGACCCTTCATGAATGCCTGAAAGTGATATCCGAAAACTACAGTCCTGAGGTAGTTTCCGCATCCGTTGCAACAATGGTCCACAGGAAATGTTACGAAACCTTAAAGGATAAAGACCCCTACCGGGTGACGAAAAAGCTCAGCAACGAAGCTGCTCAGAAAGTCCTGCCCTTTGCGAGGAAGAAGATCTACGAAGGTAATCCTGAAGATGCCGAGATTTTCCGGAGAGCCGTCCTTGCATCCATTATCGGGAATTACTTTGACTTCGGGATTATGGGCTTTGACGCAAGCGAGGACCGCTTCGAAGGAGCTTTCAGAGAACTCTTCGAACGCGGGCTTGACGTGGACGAGACCCCTTATATGTTAGGAATGCTTAATAATGTGGTCTACATCGCGGACAACTGCGGAGAGATCCTCTTTGATATGATTCTCTTTGAGGTTATCAAAAAGTTAGGCGGAAAGGTCACCCTTGTGGTCAGGGGAGGCCCTATACTTACCGACGCTACTATGGACGATGTCCGGGAATTCGGGATTGACAGTATGGTTGACAAAGTCCTGACCACGGGCTCAAACGCTGTAGGTGTTTCCGTGGAAGAGGCCCCTGATGAACTGCTCACGGTCATGAAAGAAGCAAGCCTGATCATCAGCAAGGGTATGGCGAATTACGAGACCCTTTCGGAACACAACTTCGGGCCCATTGCCTACCTCCTGCTGACAAAGTGCGAGTGTGTGGCCGAGGATATGGGGCTTAAGAAGGACCTTACAGTTGCAAAAATGATGAATTGTCCTTAACAAAATTTACCTGAAACAAAATTTTCTTTGAAAAGGGAAAAAATCGCTAACTTTTTAAGGCGTTGGACTGAGATGACATATATTTGTTGAAAATGTCGGCCCGGATAAAAGGCGAAAAAGCAAACGTGATAACAAACGGAGGTCTGAAAGATGTGTGAATTGAACGTCGTGATGCTGCGCGGAAAAGAGCGCGAGAAGATTATGGAATCTGTGGCAAGGATCGTCGTGGAAGGAGACTCAATAGAACTTACAGGCATCCTCGGAGAAAGGAAGACGGTTTTGGGTTCGATAAAAGAGATTAGCTTTTCAAAAGGAGAGGCCCTGCTCCTCGAGGTGTCAACTACCCCACGCTGAAGCAGTGGGGCTTGTATAAGCCCTGGTTGACCAGCCTAAGTCTTAATTGACTACGTTAGAAATGTCATGATACCTGCAAATGCTTCCTCAGTTTGCAGCTCTATCGTGTAGTATTAAAAGTCCTGGGAGGTAGGGACGGTGTACTACGCCTGACAAGCATTTCCAACATTGGCGAGGGGAGACAATTTAAAAATTGCGTTACCTGCCGCGGAAATTCGTTTCCAAAGCAGAGCGGAGAAATCCAAATATGACATTCGTACTAAACAAGAACAAAGAGCCTTTAAGTCCCTGCCACGAAGCAGTTGCAAGAAAACTGCTTAAAGCGGGAAAAGCGGTTATTCACAAAAAATATCCCTTTACAATCCGACTCAAAGAGCTGAAAGAGTCTAAGGACAATTCAGAATTTCGGCTCAAAATAGATTACGGAAGCCGACATACTGGCCTTGCTATCCTGAACGGTTCAACGGTAGTCTGGACGGCCCAACTGCATCACAGGACAGGAATTAAAACGAAACTTGATGACAGAAGAGCAATGAGAAAAACCCGAAGAAACCGCAAAACCAGATACAGAAAACCGAGGTTCATGAATCGGAAAAGAAGGGAAGGCTGGCTGCCTCCATCCCTGCAAAGCCGTGTAGATAATATAGGAAATTGGGCCGATAGGCTCAGGAAACTATGCCCACTGACACATATTTCCTATGAAAACTGCAAGTTTGATACTCAACTCATGCAAAACCCTGAGATAAGTGGAATTGAGTATCAGCAGGGAGAGCTGCAAGGTTATGAGATCCGGGAATACCTGCTTGAAAAATTTGGTAGAAAATGTGTGTACTGCGGAGCTGAAAACGTTCCTTTGCAAATTGAGCATATTATTCCTAAAAGTAGAGACGGCTCAAGCAGGATTTCTAACCTAACTTTAGCTTGCAGAGAATGCAACCAGAAGAAAGGAAACAGAACGGCGGAAGAATTCGGACATCCGGAAGTACACGAACTGGTCAAAAAACCGCTTAAAGATGCCGCGATTGTAACTGCTACCAGATGGAAGGTTTTTGAAGTCTTGACGAGAACGGGCCTTCCTGTAGAATGCGGTACAGGCGCAAGAACAAAAATGAACCGGATCAAAGCAGGAATTCAAAAGGATCACCATTTTGATGCTGTTTTTGTAGGCGAATCCACACCAGAAACAATCAAGTTTGCAACAAACAGCGTACTGCACATCAAAACAAAGGGAAGAGGGCAATATAAAAGAACAAATCTCGATAAGTACGGTTTTCCACGGTCATACTTGCCCCGGCAAAAAACCTTTTTCGGATTTCAAACTGGCGATACAATCAAAGCCGTTGTACCCAGAGGGAAGTATAAAGGAATCTGGTTTGGCTCCATTGCTTGTAGGAAATCGGGCAGTTTTGACATTAAGAACAAAGAAGGAAAAAGAATTGCACAGGGAATTAATAAAAAATACTTCAAAGTGGTACAGAGAGGAGATGGCTACGAATATTCGGCAGAGGAGTACGGCATTCCTCCCGGCGCTAAAGCAACCGGGCTTCCTGCCTGTTGATCCGTGAACAACGTCCCGGTTTTCCTGTTTTTCCTATTTTTCCTGTTTTCCCTTTTCTGTCCTTTCTTCTGTTTTACGGCATTTCTTGTTTTTTTATTTCTCTTTTTTTGCCGGACGCTTGCCCAGTCTCCTCATTAAATAGAAAAGAGAGACGTATTCAGGCCCCGGTAGTTTTTCAAAACCGAAAAATTAATCTCATTTGCGAGGTTCCCGGAATAAAAAAGGTATTTTTGGATTCTCCGAAAAAATCAGGAATTCTGCTTCAAGAACCTATTTAATCGTTTGACTATATCATAGCAAAAACGGGTAATAAAACGATTGATATAAAAGATGGAAAATCGTTTATAATACTTATAAATCCATTATAACACTTACAAATAACTTAAATTTGGGTAGGACAGGATAACAGATGGTAAAAGCAAAAATCGCAGTAAACGGATACGGAACAATAGGGAAAAGAGTTGCAGACGCCGTGCAAGCCCAAGACGACATGGAGATTATCGGGATCGCAAAAACCAGGCCTAACTATGAGGCAGCGGTCGCCCACCAGCTTGGGTATGACATTTATACCCTCTCCGACAGGTTAGAAGCCTTTAAGGAAGCCGGGATTCCCGCTGCCGGAACCCTTGAGGAAATGGTGGAAAAGGTGGATCTTGTCGTGGACTGTACCCCCGGAGGAATCGGGGAAAAGAACAAGGAAATGTATGAAAAGGCAGGCGTGAAGGCCATCTGGCAGGGCGGGGAAGCCCACGAACTTACAGGTTTTTCCTTCAATGCGGTTTCCAACTACGAAGGAGCTATCGGCCGGGACTTTGTGAGGGTTGTCTCCTGCAACACAACCGGACTCTGCCGGGTTATATACCCCATTGATAAAAAATTTGGAGTCAAGAAAGCCAGGGCCACCCTTGTAAGGAGGGCCACCGACCCCAATGACGCGAAAAAAGGGCCTATTAACGCCATTGTCCCTACCATCAAAATGCCTTCCCATCACGGGCCCGATGTAAAGACCGTGATCCCGCACATCAATATCACCACCGCGGCGATGAAGGTCCCGACGACCCTCATGCACCTGCACACCGTAAATCTGGAGCTTGAAAAGGAATGCAGTGCTGAAGACATCATAGAACTGTTCAAAACCCAGTCCAGGATCCGGCTTATCGGGCAGGGAATCACCTCAACGGCTGAGATCATTGAAGTCGCCAGGGATCTGAAGAGGCCAAGAAGCGACATGTGGGAAAACTGCATCTGGGAAGAATCCATCACCATTCACGATGGGGAACTCTACTTCTTCCAGGCAATCCACCAAGAATCCGACGTTGTGCCTGAAAACGTGGACGCTATCCGGGCCATGATGGAATTGGAAAGCGACGCCGAAAAGTCCATTGAGAAAACAAACAGGGCGCTCGGGCTCTGAAACCTGCATGGGTTTTGAGGCCTGAAAAAAACCGGACCACAGAATTGCAGAAACACAAAACAAAAAAACAAAAAACAAAAACAAAAACAAAAACAAAAACAAAAACAAAAACAAAAACAAAAAACCAGAAAAACACAACAAAACTGGAAAAGCTGACTAAAAATGACCCCCAATTTTAATTTTTTAGACCTGTGCAGGGAAGCCAGTAAAGCCGCCTCGGATGCTATAGTTGACCTTGCGGGAAACTCTCGGGAAGCCGGAGAAATCATGGGGATGGGGGCTGACGGGACCCCCACCGCAAAGATTGACCTCGTGGCCGAAGATGCGATTATGGAGGTCCTGAAAACCGACGGCCGGTCTGTAAGGGTCATCAGCGAGGAACTCGGGGAAAAAGTGCTCGGAGATTCTCCCGAGTTTTCCCTTATCCTTGACCCTCTGGACGGGACCTACAACGCGGTTGTCGGGATTCCTTTTTACAACGTATCCATTGCCGTCGCTTCTCCAGACCTTTCAAAAATATGTTTCGGGTACGTGCGCAACCTGGCGATGGAAGAAGAATACTTTGCAGAAGCCGGAAAAGGCGCGTACCTGAACGGAAAAGCTATCGAGCCGACCCGGAACGCGGACCTTCATACGCTCTGCATCAGCGCTTACGGGTATCGGAAAAACGCTGCAAGGAGCCAAAAACTCCAGAGCAATATCCGGAGGATAAGGGTCCTGGGAAGCGTGGCGCTTGAACTCTGTTACGTGGCTTCCGGAAAACTGGACGCTTATGTGGACGTGAGAAACGCTCTCAGGGTAACCGATATAGCCGCAGGCCAGCTCATCCTTACGGAAGCCGGGGGGACTGTTACGGACAGTTTAGGCAAACCTTTAAATCTTCCTGCAAATGTTGTGCACAGGGTGGAAATGGTCGCTTCAAACGGCCATGTGCACGAAAAACTCTTACAACTGCTCTCAGGGGAATAACTTGTCTATCAAAAAAATCGGGATTGCTTCCCGCTGTGACCGGCGGGAGGTTCTGGAGCTGGTAAAAGCCATCCTCGACCGTTTCAGTTCAGAGGTGGAAATTTTTGTATCCACCTCCACCGCGGACGTGCTCGGCCTTCCGGGGACTTCCGTGGAAATGATGCGGGACGCCGGAGTTGAACTCATAATCAGCGTTGGGGGAGACGGGACAGTCCTCCGAAACATCTCCAGGATGAAAGACCCACTCCCAATCCTCGGGATTAATATGGGGACTCTGGGTTTTCTTGTGGACGTTGAGCCCGAAGATGCCATTGAGACCATTGAAGAGGTGCTCTACGGCTATTCCTATATCGAAAGGATGCGTGTGGACGTTTTCCTGAACGGGGAAGTCCTCGATACCGCAACTAACGAAGTGGCGGTGATGTCCGCCAAACCCGCGAAGATCATACAGTTCGAGGTCCAGATTAACGAATGTCTGCTTGACAGGATAAGGGCGGACGGCGTGGTCTTTGCGACTCCCACGGGCTCCACGGCCTATGCCATGAGCGCCGGAGGCCCAATCGTAAACCCGAGGGTCAATGCGGTCCTGATCGTGCCGGTTGCCCCTTTCAAGCTCTCCTCAAGGCCCTGGGTTATCCCCTCGGACAGCATCATCAAAATCAGGCTGCTCGACCCCAAGAAAGAGGCTGTAGTTGCAATCGACGGGCAAAAGTCCTACAGCATCCAGCCGGGTGATGAGGTCAAACTTAAGAAGTCGAAGTATCCGGCCCGTTTTGTGAAGGTTTCTGATGCCTGCTTTTATGAAAGAGTGCAGCGAAAACTCACCTGAAAGTTATAATAATTAAGAAACTTCCCGGGCGACGTACATAGTATAAAAAGAGTATATGATCTTTTATATATCATGTTATTTATATAGAAATTTGTATATAAAAACGGAGACATAATTGCTTGTTAGATAATAAAATATGTTTACCCTTTTAATCCCCCTTCAGGAAGTCGTAAATATTTATATATCAGAACCTTATATCAGTCGGCTAGATGCCGGTAATGCCTTTCCGCAGAGCACAACCTTTATACCTGTGCAAGTAAAGCTATTCTTAATCTGGTTAAAATATTATCAATATATTATCAATATACCAGTTGAACATCATAAATATATATCCAAAAGATATTTAAATGATGTGTAAATTATATCTAAAATACATCTCAAAGATCACATTTTCTGGCTTTCAAAGCCTTTCTAAACCTTTTAATAATTTACACCATTTGGGCCCTGGTAGAGTCGAGTCCCCGATCTATCATTATAAATAATCATAGATCTGCCGGGAAAAGAAAAATCGCTCAAAAACCCTGATTATAAGGAAGCAACTACCATGTCTGAGAACGAGCAGTATTCCAAAAATGAGCTGATGCAATTTATTAACATTAGGCCCCTGGACATAGAGATTTGCGATGTTACCCTTCGCGACGGGGAACAGACACCGGGGGTTGTATTTACCAGCAAACATAAACTTGAGATTGCCCGTGAACTCGATTCCATAGGTGTAGAGGTAATCGAAGCCGGTTTTCCGGTCGTGTCCGCAAACGAGAAACAAACTGTTAAAGATATTGCAAACGAAGGGCTTAGCTCAAGGATCTGCTGTCTCTCCAGATCCGTAAAGGGAGACGTGGATGCTGCTCTTGACTGTGATGTGGATATAGTAAGTATTTTCATTGCCATGTCCGACATGCACCTCAAGTACAAGTATCACAGAAGCCTTGAGGAAATGATTAACTGCGCAAAAGAGACCATCGAGTACGCGAAAGACCACGGGGTAGGGGTCAGATTCGCGGCCGAAGATGCAAGCAGGACTCCTGTGGACCGGCTCAAGAAGGTTTTCCTGGAAGTTGAAAAGGATTATAAAATTGACTACGTGAGCCTTGCCGACACCGTGGGCATCCTCAACCCCAGGACGACTAACTACCTGGTAAGTGAAATCTACAATGTGGTGCACACCCCGATTTGCATGCACTGCCACGACGACATAGGCCTTGCGACCGCAAACACCCTTGCCGCCGCTGAAGCCGGGGCAAAGCAGCTACATACCACGGTAAACGGTATAGGAGAACGAGCCGGAAACGCCGCTCTTGAAGAGATACTCGTGGCCCTCAGAGTCCAGTACGGAATCGACCGCTACGACACCACAAAACTGACGGCCCTTTCCCGCCTGGTCGAGGACTATTCGGGAATTGTCCCGGCCGTTACCAAGTCCGTAGTCGGGAGAAACGCCTTTACCCACGAATCGGGAATTCACGTTGCAGCAATCCTGGAAGACCCCAGGACCTACGAGGTCTTCCTCCCCGAAATGGTGGGCGGAAAAAGAAACCTGGTAGTTGGCAAACACACCGGCACAAAGGCCCTCAAAGGCATTATCGAAAGTATAGGTTGCTGTCTTGAGCGGGACGAACTCTGTTCCCTGATAGAAA
Organism: Methanosarcina baltica; assembly: GCF_055394095.1. NCBI lineage: Archaea > Methanobacteriati > Methanobacteriota > Methanomicrobia > Methanosarcinales > Methanosarcinaceae > Methanosarcina > Methanosarcina baltica. Next base: position 451,798 of record NZ_AP042463.1, read on the forward strand.
AAGTCAAGGTCTGCACGGAAGAGAAGCACAAGAGCATCCCGAGAGAATACCTTGAAAAGATGATCCTGGAAGTAAAAAGGGAACAAAAACTTAAGGAAGGATTGGAGCAGGGGAAAAAGGGTTTTAAGGCCTGAAACCTCTCTTTTTTTCCACAGCTACTTTTTGGCCATCGCTGGTTTTTTATATTTCCGTCACTTTTTCCCACAGTCTCGCTCTTTTACGCTCTTTTTTTGAGAAGTTGCCTGTTCCCAAAGCCGTGGTTTATTTTCTAATTTTGCAATCGATACACTAATTGGAACGGTATGGATTACAAAAGATTTATATAACTATGCCCATATATTTTTGCCAGATCGACCGGCCCACAGTCAGGAAGGATTAAATGATTCAAATATAATATCAAGGATTTTTGTTAACAAGAATGATTATTTGGGAAAATGGAATTATACTCACTCAATTTTAAAATACGGAATTTTTGCACAAAATGCAAGGCAATAACCCAATATAATTCTGAAAACCAAACTATTATATCGATTCCAAAGTCTGTGAATAAACCACGGATGGACACAGATAAACACGGATGACCGAAATCTGTGTCCATCTGTGTTCATCCGTGGTTCTTTACGTTGCCATGCAGGCCTATTTCAAAGTCCAGATTTATGGCAATATATTGGAATCATTGTACTTGTATGGCTATATCTGCATCGTTTGAAGTTCTCGATCCAGAATCGCTGGAAATAGAACTTTCAACCACGGAACACACGGAAAGACACGGAAACCGGCCTGACGGCCGGTGAGTAAGCCGGGACTTAAAATAATCGATTCAAAAATTCACTGTGGACAAAACGCCAGAGCAACCGTAAATGTCATCCTCCCGGCATTCTTTTTTCCGTGCTTTTCCGTGCCTTTCCGTGGTTTGAATGCACATACCAAACGCTTCCACCAGCAAAAACATCATTCCCGTATTCCAAACAGTCAGGCCCGACAGGGTTTTTCTTATTTTCCAAAAATATTTCGGGAAACCGTCAAAAAAGGACTGAACATGACCATAAAATGCAAGAAATGTAACGGTGAAGCCATCATTTTCCAGAAATACTCCGGGCTTCACCTTTGCAAAAAACACTTCATAGCTGACGTCGAACGCAAGATCAAACTGACCATCCGGAAATATTACGGTATCCAGAAAAATGACGTGATAGCCGTGGCCTTGAGCGGTGGTAAGGACAGTGCTGTTGCCCTTTATATCCTGAAAAAGATCGTAGGGGACCGGCCCGATATCGAGCTTGTGGCGATAACCGTGGACGAGGGGATCGAAAGCCACAGGACCTCTTCCATCGAAGCCGCAAAAGAGCTTACGGAAAGGCTTGGGGTCAGGCACATCATCAAATCCTTCCGGGAAGAACATGGGATCACGATGGACGAAATCGCCGCAAAAGACCGGGAAAAAGGTACATGCAGTTACTGTGGTGTCCTCCGGAAAAATATACTGAACAGGGTAGCCCTTGATATAGGAGCAACAAAACTTGTCACGGGCCATAACCTCGATGACGAGGCCCAGACGATTATGCTCAACCACTTAAGGGGAGACATGGAACGTATGGTTAGACTAAGACCAACTGCGGCCATCGAAGGCCTGGTCCTCCGTTCAAAGCCCCTCAGGAACGTGCCGGAAAAGGAAGTCGCTCTCTATGCCCTCCTCCACGACCTGCCTGCGGATTTCAGCAAATGTCCCTATGTGGGAGAGGCCATGAGAAGAGAAATCAGGGTCATGCTCAACGAGTTTGAAGTAAAACATCCGGGCACGAAATATTCCCTCCTCAGGGGCTTTGACAAGCTTGTCGGGGCTCTCGCAAAAGAGATGCCTCCGGCAGTGCTCTCAAAGTGCCGGGTCTGCGGGGAAACCTGTTCCGAAGACCTCTGCCAGACCTGCAAATTGCTTGGAAAAGGTTAAAAATATAAAAAAAGTAAATAAAATAAAAACAGTAACAAAGATTGAAAATGTAAAAAAGTAAAAAAGTAAGAAGGGAAGAATCCTGCTTCTTCCTTTTCTCGATTATTTATCTACTTCCCTTTTCTCAAAGTTCAGGAATGGTGAAAATATAACTTCAGGTTTTATTTTGGGAGTTGCTTCATACTCAGACATGTTGTGTTTTTTTGTGAGGGGGTGTTTGGTGTGTGCATTCAAACCACGGAACACACGGAATACACGGAAAAAGACGGCAGGAAGACGATATTTAAGGTTGTTCTGGTGTTTTTTAGTCCTCTTGAGGGAGCGTAGCTCCCGAAAAGGACACCGTGCTGTTGCGATTTCATCGCAACTCCCAGGAAATCTTCGATTTCCTGTGATCCCGAAGCGGAACTCGGGGAAGACGGCAATGAAGGTTGCTCTGGTGTTTTTTAGTCCGCTTTCAAGAATCCAGAGTTGTTTTTGAATCAAATTATATAAATGTCCAAAGTACTCACCGGCCATCAGGCCGGTTTCCGTGTCTTTCTGTGCTTTTCCGTGGTTAAGGAATGGTAAACAAAAATACTTGATATTATATTTGACTCATTTCTCAATAGGATTTAATGAAGTCATGGGAATCATTCAGGAGTTCGAAGTGGTCATAGAGCTTTTTCCCTGTCCGGTCCAGGTAGAACCGGGTCCACCAGACGGTTGTGAGCGGGAGAATGACGAAAAGTGAAATGATGCTCGTCAGGAAGGAGAATAACAGACTTTCCGCCCCAAGGTACTGCTGGGCAAGCCCGAGTACCATTGACAGGCTCATGGAAATTCCCCAGAGGAAGAAAACACTCAGTTTGTTGTCCATGAAGAACCTGAGGCCTGTACTCAGAGCTTCGATGGGGTCGAGATCATCGAGGACGAGGGCGAAGGGGACCACGGAGAGGAGCAGGTTTATAAAAAGGGCATAGAACGTCCAGACCACCATTCCAATTCCCATAAGCCCCATTGTCTCAAGCGAGCTTTCCGGGTTTTCCAGAAAAAGGCTCAGGTCATCCACCGCCAGGGCTCCAGGCACGATAAATACGATGCCTACGAGCATAAGGAGCCCCATAAGAACCGTGACCAGAAAAAGCCGAAAAGCGTTTTTTGAGCCGTACCGGATCATGTCCGAAAATACGGCATCTCCACGTTCGCTTGCTTCCTTTGCCATCCCTATAGCCCCGGCCCTGAAAAAGACCTGAATGAAGCTTATCAGCAGGAAAAACACGAAGAGGCTCACAACCGTTATCCCTACATTATCCATGAGCGCCGAACCGAACATGCTTATCAGTTCTTCGGGGGAGAGGGCTTCAAGGTCCATTCCACTTTCGATTTGTGAGGCAAAAAGCAGAACTGCCATCAGGCCGAAGAAAACAGCAGAAATTATTCCCTCGGCAATCGAGTTCAGAAGAAAGGGAATGAAGATGTTAAGATTTCTAACCCAGGTACTGATTCCTTTATTGATTATTGTTCCAATGTCTTCTTGCATGTGATAGATCCTTCCGGGTAGGGAATGCGTTATTACTGTGATACTGAAGAAATACTGTGAGATACTAAAGAATAATGATATTGAGATGGATACAGATGAATCATGATACTAATTAAGATACTGTGCTTTCTGCGGTCAACTGACTGCAAAATTACAGGAATTATTTTCTGGTAATACGTAGAACGTCATTATATAATCTGTTATTCAAGGTAAGGATCTACTATTTGGAACCCCTCACGTTCTCAATTTTTGAGACCGGATTTGCTCTCCGACCCCTCAATTTTGATTTCCAAAACTTCAAACAGGGACCAGATTTTTTGAATTATGCTTCCTCAAAAAACGCGGAACTCAACGGCCGCCGGAGGCGGACGGCCTTTTCGAAAATTAATTGAAAAAGATACTCCAGCAAAACCCCTGACATGATACCGATTCGTAGAAAAAAAAACAATCAGAAAAACAGGCCATCCACATAAAATCCAGAAAAATGTGGCAAAAGATTATGTGCAAAAAGCTGATGATGTTTAAACATGAGCAAAACAGAAGTTCCCGAAGATTCCGCAATTCCGGCCACCCCTTCCAAATCAACCAAAATTCCTGAATACGGCAAAACCGGCGAAGAAGCCAAAGAAGTTCTGGTAGTCGGCCACTGTCTTTTAAACCCCCTTGCCCGAGTCAAAGGCGTAAAACCCGCCACCCCCTTTGACCCAAAAGGCAGAAACGTTATTCAGCTCCCCTGTCCTGAAGCCATGTACCTCGGAATGCAGCGCCGGGAAATTACGAAAGACCAGCTCGACCACCCCGGATACAGGCGTTTTTGCCGGGAAGTTTTCAGGCCCTTTGCCGATTTGATAGAGGAACTGGCAACCGACGGCGTGAAAATAAGGATTCTCGGTGTCCCTAAAAGTCCGTCCTGCGGCGTGGAAATTACGAGTGTGGGAGGAGAACCGGGAAAAGTAAAGGAGTTTCACCATTTCCATGCTCCGGGGCCGGGTGTCTTTATGGAAGAAATAAAAAGGGAGCTTGAAAGCCGGAATGTGGAATTTGAGATAACGGATGCCGGGAATTGATTTTTTTGGGTTGAATTTTTGGCCCCGTTTTTTGTTTTGAGCTTTTTTGATCGTCGATCGTCCAGTGCTGCATGGTTGATCTTTTCATGGTCAAATATCCAATGTGGCTTATGCTTGTGTTTTTGGACCTAAGATGCAGGTTTATTCCGGGAGCAACAAAAAATGGAAAAAAGGAGCTAAGGCTCTATTCTAATGATTTAAAATAATATCAACCGAATATAAATGGACCACCAAAAATTGGGTCGTCCCGTGCTTCATGGTTGATGTTTCCACGGTTTAATATCCAATGTTTCTTTTGCTTGTGTTTTTGGCCACCGTGTGCAGGTTGATTCCGGCCACAGCAAAAAATGGAAAAAATGAGCTGAAGACCTTTCTAAAAAAGAAGCTTGTAGTTAAATGGGATTAGTGAAAAAACCTTTTACAGAATAAAAAAAAGAGTAGAAGAAAGCAGAGAAGCCCAGGTAATCAGGGAAGCCCAGGGAATTAACCAGGACTCCCGATGAATAAGGAAAAGAAAAACTATAAAAGTGAACTTTATATAGAGGACTAACACATTAAAAATAATGAAAGGTCAATCAAAGGAGCCGGATCTATTTACAAATATAATATATTTAATAATGTTCTTACTTATAATATATGTTGGTTACGTGGCTTTACCCCTATTATAAGAGATGATAATGTGATATACTGAATATATAAAGGGTTAACAATTGGAGTCTGCAAAGTTGCACCGTCCTACTATGTTTTTCTTAACTCAATCATTCCGCATCATATAGGAATATGCAACATCCCACCGATAGAAGGCCGGGGTATGAAACAGCTTTTTTTATGTAGAAACACATAGCACACCCTAAAAACGATAGCCGGAGACTTGATTTAACCGACACTGTTTTTATTAAAATAATGTGCAATAAATAGAGATCTAAATCCTGAATAAAGTAGGTGGTCCATTTGTATTCAGTTGACATTATTTTAAATAATCAGAATTATTGCTTTTGTACTATCTTCTGGACCATACATTTGGATAATTTATAATCCGTTATGTTATATCTCATTTTTGATTTTACCGAATGAAAAAAGGGTCAAAATGTAAATGCAACATAAGATACATTTTGTTGCATTTTTGATAAATGTTAAAGGACTTGGTATAAAACCTTCTGAATTGTTGAAATTATACGAAGATAAACTTGCCGAAATTGAAACCCAAAAAGATAATGAAAATGGGTATCTATTCAGCGTACCAAAAAGCAGCCGATTGATACTGATTATCATGTTTCAAAGGTATCGAATTACCAACTTACGTAAAACCGAAAAACGCAATCAATAGCCAACAATTTCATAATATGAGATATGATGATTTTGGTCGTTTCATATTTAAGAAGATGCCTATTGATATTGTTTTTCTTACGCTGAATAGTTACTCATTAGGATTAGAAAAATAGACAGCCGGTCCGGTCCGTGATATATGAAATTCCGCAAGAGTTAAAAAACAATATTCAAATCTTTTCATTTTGTTCACCACAAATACATAAAAAGATTCATTATTACTTGGAATCCCTCATATAAATAATAAACAGATCTTCAAATATTTGGGTTTAAATAATCATATAATTTTAGGTCGTCCCGTGCTTCATGGTTGATGTTTTCATGGTGAAATATCCAATTTGTCTTTTGCCTGTGTTTTTGGACTCCGGGGGCAGGTTGGTTCCGGTCGCAGCAAAAAATGGAAAAAAGGAGCTTAAAGCTCCATCATGATTATTTAAAATAATATCAACCGAATACAAAAGGACCACCCCCATCTTCCAGCGACTTAAAATAGTTGACAACTGCCTCTCTGCCCTGCTTTACAATCTCTACAGGAGGATTTTCAAAAGGGTTTCCATTCAAGTAAATTGTATTTGATTTCTGTACAAAATACCCTCTATCATCCCATTCAATTTCTAAATTTAATTCAAAAATTTCCTTTGGCAGAGCCGTCAGTTGATTTCCAGATATGTTGAGTTCAGTAAGATTTTTCAACTCTTGAATTTCCTTTGGCAGAGCCTTCAATTGATTTGCAGATATGTCAAGAGAAGTGAACTACCCCACGCTAAAAGCAGTGGAGCTTCCTGCTTCATCCCCCGGAGCAGTCTCCACGGGTCCACAGGCTCTTCCCGCCGTTCCGGCGGTGTCTCTTTAATTTAGATCGCAAGTGCAAACTTTTTAATATTTATAGCTGCGTTTATGTCTCTATCGTGTTCTGTTTCACATTCTGGACATTTCCAGCTTCTAACATCTAATGTTATTTCCTTATTGTGGAACCCACATACACTACAATTTTTAGTAGACGGTTCCCACTGGCCTATACGGATTACTGTTTTCCCTATCTTTTTGGCCTTGTACTCCAACTTACTCACAAAACCCCCCCACGCAGCGTCACTTATAGCCTGTGCAAGTTTATGGTTCTTCTTCATACCAGCAATGTTTAACGATTCTACAGCGACCGCTTGGTTCTCGCTTATAAGGTCATTACTAACCTTGTGCTGAAAATCGTTTCTTTGATTGCTTATCTTTTCATGAATTTTTGCAAGTTTTTGTACTGCTTTCCTTCGGTTCTTTGAACCTTTTACCTTCCTGCTTACTCTTCTTTGAAGGGTTTTGAGCCTTTTAAGAGAGTTTTTAAGAAATCTTGGGTTCTCTATCTTTTCCCCGGTGGAAGTTATTGCAAAATCTTTTAGCCCTACATCTACGCCTATTGTGGTACTTTCAGAATATTCTTGAACTTCTGGATACTCTTCTCCGTCCTCGGTTAAGATGCTGACGTAGTACTTACCAGTGGGCGTTCTTCGGACTGTTGCCGTTTTAAAAAACTTCGAATTTAAGTTCTGTTCTATTATGGTTTCCCCATTGACTAGCGTTTTTTCAATGAGGTTATCCATAATTTCAGGACTTAATAGTTCCCGATGGATTTTAATTTTCATCCATCCAATTCCGGGAAAAAAGATCTCTGAGGAAGTGAGATTAATCTTATACCGTTGGGGCACCTTGAATGATTGTTTAGTGTCTTTTTTTGATTTCCTTTGTGGGAATCCGTTTTGGCCTTTGAAAAATCTGGTATATGCGTCCTGAAGGTTCCTTCTGGCCTGCTGCAATGACTGTGAATTGACTTCTTTAAGCCACGGATATATTTCTTTGAGAACAGGAATGTATTTTTCAAGTTCTGTCAAAGATATATTTATTCTAAATTTATCATAAAAAAGTTGTTTGTACTCCAAAAGCTTGTTATAGATAAATCTGGAACACCCTATATGCTTTTCAATTAGCGTTCTTTGTTCATCATTTTCCGGATAAATCCGGTACACAAGCCCCTGTTTCATGCAAACTACTATATATCATTAATATTATATAATCACACTCTTTTACAGTTAAATGTATTTTGATCGGCCCCTGTAGGCTCGACGCATTCATCCCCACGCTAAACAAGCTGTCCGACAATTATTATCAGTAATATCTGAAACCCTTCTTTTTCGATTTAAAGGCTTTATATGCCTTATTTTTCACCTGTTTTTACCTTGAAATTGAATTTTCGGACAGCTTCTAAAGCCTTGGGGCTTTCTGCTGCGTCTCTGTAAGATTTTTCAACTCTATAATTTTCGGTAGCAGGAACTTTAGGCCTTGAGAAGACAAATTTAATACAGTACTTTTGCTTCTTTGAGCCTTTTCAATAAGATTATAAGCTTCATTTACTCCCATATGAAATCCCTTCATTATTGATCTTCAAGTTCAGGTACATGAATAATAAAATAATGCAAAATATGTGATATGTAATTAACTCTGCATAGAGAGATTCAAAAAATATAGAATGTTGTCTACTAAATAACTTTCGATTTTTTTAAAAAAGAGAAAAGGCCACACAAGGTTTAGAAAAACTCAAAAAACCCTGAAAAAGTTTAGCTCTCCCCCACTATCCTCTCAATATCCTCAACAGTATTAATATTAGCAAAAGTCAGTAACTCAGGGTCAATTTCCCTGATCTCCGAAACATCAACGTAAACCACATCCTCCAGCTCAAAAACCGGGGCCAGCACAAATCGATCACCTCTTCCCAGAGCCTTTTCGATTTCAGGGATTAGCTTTTTCGAGTAAACTGCATGAAGAGACTCAAACATTCTGGCGTTATGCCTGGGGAGGGCCACGTCATGACCTCTGGCTTTTTCAAAAAGGAGGTCAACGACCTTCCGGTTTACAAAAGGCATGTCGCAGGCGCAGACGAAGGCGTAGTTGTGGCTGGCTTCAAGCAGGCCTGCCCGGATGCCTTCGAGGGGACCGACGTCATCAAGGGTGTCGAAACAAAAACGGATTTTGCGGGCCGGGTATTTTTTGAGGATGGGGTTCAGAACTTCCTGCTGGGTTTTGTCCCTGACCGAGAGGATGATTTCATCCACGGAGAGGAAGAGGGTATCAAGAAGGCGTTCGAGCAGGGTCTTTCCTTCGAATACCAGCAGGGCTTTTTCAACTTTCCCCAGACGGCGGCCTTTTCCTCCGGTAAGGATGATTGCGCTTCTGGGGGTTTTCGTTTCCATTTTTTTCTCTCCGATTTTATAGTCAGGTAGCAAAGTTCTTTAACTAATTTCGAATGAAAATTTAAATTACAGAAGTTTGGTTCACTTGAGCAAGCAAATCGAGCTAAACATAACCCGTGATCTCGAAGCGAAATTTGGGGAAAGAAAATTTAAACCACGGAAGACACGGAAAAGCACGGAAAAAAGAATGCCGGGAGGACGGCATTTACGGTTGCTCTGGCGTTTTTCAGTCCGCTTGAGCGAGCGTAGCGAGTGAAACGGACACCGTGCTGTTGCGATTTCATCGCAACTCCCAGTAAATCTTCGATTTACTGCGATCCCGAAGCGAAACTCGGGTGCCGAAGCGAAACTCGGGTACGATTGCTCTGGCATTTTATTCAGAGTGATTTATAAATCGATTATTTTAGTGCCCGGCGTACTCACCGGCCGACAGGCCGGTTTCCGTGTCCTTCCGTGCTTTTCCGTGGTTAAGAGACCTGAAATGAATTATCTAAGAACATTAAATGCCGGTTTCCGGTTTTACTGCACCCTTAATCTTTATTACCCATTTCTTCGGCCTTTTTCAAAGCCTCGGCCTTTTCCTTTTCGGCCCTTTCCGTGTCGTGGACCCAGAAGTCTCCTTCGAGTGTGAACTCTTTTTTCCAGATCGGGGCCTCTTCCTTGATCAGGTCGATTGCGTCGCTTAAGGCCGGGAAGAGTTCTGTCCTGTGGGCGGCTGCGATCACGATATAAACAATGTCCTCGCCGGGGTCGATCCGGCCCACTTTGTGGTGGAGCAGAACTTCTAGGATGCCTTCCCTTTGCTTGAGGTCGTGCTGGATTTTTGCCAGGGCTTTTGAGGCTGCGGGTTCGTATTTTTCGAAGTCAAGGTAGGTGGTTTTTGTGTCGGCCGTGAGTTCCCGGACTATCCCTGTGAACGTCCCGATGGCTCCTGCTTCCCGGATTTTCGGGTTGGCCCTGATCCTTTTTATAAGGGTGTCAAGGGTGAAGCGATCCGGCTGAGCGAGGATTAGCTGGATTAAGGAATAGTCGGCATCTTCCTTGAGGTCGGGTTTTTCGGGGAGGCGCATGAGGATGTTTTTAACGTCTTCCTGGTCGCCCAGGTCTCCGAGGACGATTTTCGGGAGGGAACTGTCCTTAAAGCCTTCAACTACCGCAAAATCGAGGCCTGCATCACAGAGAGCGTCGAGGGCCTTTTCGAGGTCCGGTTTTGGGGAGATGGTCACAAGTTCCGTGTCTGTTAGCCCCACAACCATATCCGCCCCGGCGTCGAAGTGCTTGCCGGTGTCCGAGGTCTCGGGGTCGAACCTGGGTTCCCGGATGTGCTTCACCGTGCCGACCGAACCGAACTCCGAAAGTTTCCGGACCAGGCTGTTTACAAGGGTGGTCTTTCCTGATTTCTTATAGCCTACTACGGATATTACCTTCATTAAGCGGGCTGTATGGTTTTTAATATATAATAAAGGGGCGTTTGGGGGAGGGGGCGTTTGGAGGAGTTGAGGAATTGAAGATTTCAGGGTTTGAGAAGTTGCGTTTCAGAGCTCTTTATTCCCTGCCATATCTCCTTTATTCCAGGAAGAATTCATCAATTTTTATATAATGTAGAATAGTTTATAATGTTTTATGTTATAATGAATTATTATGGGAGCTCAAATTAGTACGGGGGTACTGAAAATCAGAATTTGCGACCTTCCCGCAGAAGAAAGGCCCAGGGAGAGGCTTTTGAAACACGGGACGGAATCACTTTCGAATATCGAACTGCTGGGGATAATCCTCAGGACAGGGTCAAGGGAGGAAAACGTGATATCCCTCTGCGGACGGATCTTTTCGGAGTACAGCATAAAACAGCTCAGCCTTGCAAATGTCACAAGACTGATGGAAATCCACGGCATAGGAAAAGCCAAGGCCTCCCAAATTGCAGCGGTCTTTGAGCTTGCAAGGAGGCTTGAGACTTATGTAGAAGAGCCCAAGCGGAAGGTGAGGTCTCCGAAGGACGTTTACGCCCTGATGTATCCGAAAATGCGGGAGCAGAAAAAGGAAAAGTTCGTAACACTTTACCTGGATACGAAAAACCAGATTTTGAAGGAGGAAGTCGTATCCGTGGGCAGTCTCAACGCAAGCATCGTCCACCCGAGAGAGGTCTTTAAATCCGCGTTGATGGAGTCTTCAGCATCCGTTATCATGATCCACAACCACCCATCGGGGGACCCCAGCCCTAGCAGGGAAGACATCCTTGTCACCGAAAAACTTGTTGAGGGGGGAAAACTGCTCGGGATTGACGTGCTTGACCATATTATCATAGGGGAAGGCAGGTATGTCAGTCTGAAGGACGAAGGATTTGTCAAGTGAAGAGTTAACGGATTTTGGAGGGTCCCCTTCCTCTCCATACACCTCCAAAAAAAAGGTATTTTTGAAAAAGGTATTTTTGAATAAAGGTTCCCGAAACTGCCGAATGATTCGAAAAACGGTGGGAACAAAATCTCCTTCTGCATCGGAAGAATTATGGTTCATTATTGCGACTCTATTTTTATTCGAGGTTTCCAAAGGCCGGATAAGGCCCTCTATCCCGCTTTACTCTTTTCAAAACTTACCACATTTCCGATACCTATATATATTTATAAGGAATGGGATTTTCAGAAAATTCAGGATTTTTTTTCTTCTGGCCAATTATCGTTTACAACAATCACCATTTACAGGAATATTTGCATTAATAGGAGGTTTTCGGCATTACAAAACACATAGACGCCTGTGCGCTGGATAACAGGCAGATCAGAGAAATTACTCTTGACGATCCATATACAGTACCTTACAGGGGCATATACGTGGTCTGTGATGCGAACAATGAGTACGCGGAACTCATCGAGCATTCCAACTGTTACAGCGGGGCCTGCTGGTCGCTCTACCACTACGCCAAAGCCCCCCTGGTCCTTGGGGCCCGTCCCACCGGAAACCTGATCCGCTACCTTTTAAAAACCGGGACCTCTAACCTTGAACTGAAATCATCCGTTGCCGCCGCCGGGATCGAATCCGTGGTTGTTAACGGAAACGAAGTTTCGATAACCTATGCGGGCCTCGGGGGAGGAGGAGTTGGAGCCACCCGCTGCAGGGCTTTTGCCGACGGGGTTTTACACTATAAAATATCCGAGTCCGGAGGGGAACGCTGCGCGAAAGGAACGATCGTGGTTCCCCGCAGAGACCGGGTGCTCATAGGCATAGACGATACAGACTCCAAGGAAATCGGAGCCACCTGGACCCTCACCCACAACATAGCAAGCGAACTCGACTGCGAGGACTGCATTTACCTCTCCCAATCCCTTGTCCAGCTCTTCCCGGTCCCCGAAAAGACCCAGAACTGCATGTCCACCGTGCTCGAATTCGGCTGCGTGAGTGAAGAGGCAAAGGCGGAACTTGTCGAAGCCATCAAAAGAGCTCTCCTGAAATACAGCGCCTCCAGCGAAACCGGAATGGTGGTCCTCACTGATTTTTACGCTAAAGGCCTGCGCGAGTACAGCAACGCCTGCCGGAATGAAAGGCTCACGAAAGAATACGCCCTTGAGTGCGCAAAAGAAAACGGCGTTGAAGTCGTGCTCGACGGCAAAGGCGTAATCGGGGCCCTTGGAGCTCTTTCCTGGTTCGGGAAGCCAGACGAGTCCGTCATCGGGGGCACCCGGCTTGAGGTAGAGGATTCCGATTAATACCGGAAAATTAGGTTAGGAATGGTTGAAATATAACTCCAGATTTTATTTCAGGAACTACTCTATACACATACAGGTTGTGTTTTGTTGGTAGAGACGTTTGGTGTGTGCACTCAAACCACGGAACACACGGAAGACACGGAAAAAGACGGCAGGAAGATGACAAGTACGGTTGCTCTGGCGTTTTTTTGTCCGCTTGAGCTCGCAAAACGAGCGAAACGGACCTCGTGCTGTTGCGATTTCATCGCAACTCCCAGGAAATCTTCGATTTCCTGTGATCCCGAAGCGAAACTCGGGTAGCGAAACTCGGAGAAGACGCCAATTACGGTTGTACGGGCATTTTTTCGTCATCTTTCAAGAATTCAGGAGTGTTTTTGAATCCGATTATATAAAGATCCAACTTACTCACCGGCCGAAGGCCGGTTTCCGTGTCCTTCCGTGTGTTCCGTGGTTAAGAAATGGTAAGCAAAAATACTTGATATTATATTTGACTCATTCCTTAACTGAAGAATACTTACTAAAAAACAAAAATTTATAATTATATTTTTAAAAATTTCAGAGGGTGGTCAATAATGGGGAAGATGGATAAAAATCATCAGGAATGTACAGGCCTTGAAGCGCTTTTCCTGTCAGCTCTTGACAGTGGTGTGGAACTTGTAATAGGGGTTCCTGGCTACCCCATTACCACCCTCATGGAACGTTTTTTGTCGGAGGCCTCAGAAGAGAATGGGGATACAGCAGGGGGTAGTAATGATGGCTCAGGGACCTCTGTAGCCTCCGTAACCTCCAAATCCTCCGAATCCTCCTCTTCCGGATATGAGGCAAAGTGGCTTACGAATGAAAAAGTGGCCCTTGAAATGGCCCTCGGGGCCTCTTCCGCAGGCCGACGGGCCCTGGTGCTTGTAAAGCATGTGGGCATGAACCTCCTATCCGACCCCCTGATCACCTCGGTTACGCATACGATAGGAGCCGGGCTTGTAATCATTGCGGGAGACGACCCCGGGGTCAAAGGTTCCCAGAATGAACAGGACTCCCGCTGGTACGGGAAACTTGCGGAAGTTGCGGTCTTTGACCCGCAGGACCCGGATACCGCTTACAGGGCAGTCCGGCGGGCCTACACTCTTTCCGAAGAAACAAAGGTCCCGGTTATTCTCAGAATCACCGCCAGCCTTGAGAATAGTCAGGGGAAAATAGACCGGCTTCCCCTCTCCGAAAAGCCTTATCCTGAATTCGACCGCTCTATCTGGGCCCTCAGGATGCGGGAAAAACACCAGCATTTCCATGAAAAGGTCTATCCCCTCCTTGAAGAGGAAGCCGAAAACACAGGCCTGAACGTTCTGAAACCCGGCAGGCCCGTCGCAGCGAAAATCAAGGGGATAGGGACCGGAATAATCTCTTCGGGTTTTGCCTCAGCTCTCGTAAAAGAGGTGCTCAAAAAGCACCCTGAGGTCTCTCACCTTTCCCTCTCCCTGGTAAATCCCCTTCCCTTCCGAAAAATCAGGACATTTTTAGAAAAGCATGCAATTGTGCTTGTAGCAGAAGAGTCCGAGCCCTTTATCGAGGAACAAATCTGCATTACCGGAAAAATACGCGGGAAAAAAACAGGCCACCTGCCTTACGGCCAGCTCCTTTCCGAAGACCTTGAATTTGCACTCGAAAACATCCGGAAAGCCTGTATCGAAAAACCTCTGGAAACCACCGGGACCAAAGAGGAGGAGACCAGGAAAAAGAAGGGCGAAACCCGAAAAAAGAGCAGGGCCTCTATCTGCGAGGACTGCATCTTCATTCCCCTCTACCACCTCCTGCGGGGCCTGGACGTCCGGGTTGCCGGAGACATGGGCTGCTCGGTCCGGAGTGCCCCCGAACCCCTTGCGGCCGTGGACGTGAGTTTTGCCCTTGGCTCCGCAATTTCAGTTGCCTGCGGGTTTGAGAAAAAGGGAATTGCCGTTATAGGGGACTTCGCGCTGGCTCACTCCGGAATCCTGGGCCTTATGAGCGCCGTACACACCGGGGCCAACGTGCTCGTGCTCGTGCTCGATAACCGGGTGGCGGCAATGACCGGAGGACAGGACGTTCCGGACCTGCAGCCTGTGGTTGAGGTTCTTGTCCCGGATACCCGAATTTTTAAACTGGAGGAGGATTTGGGGGAGAAAAAAAATGAAGAAAATGAAGAAAAAAAAGATAAAAGTTCAGGCTCCGGACTATTGGGCCTGATCGAGGATAAACTCCGCCAGAAGGGTGTTTCCGTGATATTTATACGGGGCAAATGTTCCAGACATTTTTAATTTTTTATACCGGGCTTTTTTTAAGTTTCAGGCATATTAAATGCTTTTTTTTGGTTAAAAATACTTTTGAATCCTTAAGTTTCTATTTTAGACCTTATTTACTCTTTTTTATAACTTCGAACCATTTTGAAGTTAAAAAATATAAATCCATAGTGGAAGATACTATAAACCAGAGTTATAGCCAGAAGAGCAAAAGTAATTTAAATTGGTACAGGAAATATACACATCTAAAGAATTTAAGACAAAACACGAAGAAACCGGAGGGAGTTGGGTTAATAGAAAAATCCGGATTATACTTGTAACCACGGTTATCGCTTTATGTTTTGGCACAATTCTTAATTTCCCAAAGGACCCGCTGATCTGGGGAACAGCTGGGGTCACGTTTTTATTTGGCGCCTTGCTTTTCGGGATTGACCCCCTGAGTCCGGCCGAGTGATCTGCGCCGGAGCTTCATTATTCCTGATTCAGCTACCCTGGTCCACTGAATCGACGAATTTCAAAAAGCCCTAAAAACGGAGGAAATATTTGAAAAATCACTCATCAGTATTCGGGTTTCCGACCTCAGTTTTAACCCGGAAAATAAGCTGCTGAGAAATGAGTGGGGTAAATTTCTATGAAATGCAGAAACAGGACATTTCTAATCTGCTTAATGTTTTTGGTATCGATTTTTGCGGCAGGCTGTGCGGACAGAGACACGGTTCCTGAGGAAGGCGTGGAGGAAGAGCCGGAGGAGGGAACTGCCGTCGAAGCCGGAGTTCCCCCCTATGAGCTCCCCCTGAAAACTTCCGATATCGCCAACTACGAAGCCTTTTCAGAAAAGATAAAGCTGGAAGATGAGGGAGCGGGAACCCCCTCTCCCTCCCGGCCCCTTGAGAAACTGGAGGAAAACGGCTTTGTGGTCCTGGAAAACCCCTATTCCCGGCAGGAAGAAGACATAACTTCCATGTACGGCCGCCTCAAACAAGAGGACGTCCCGATTTTCATTACCACGGACTCTCTCCTGCACCTTTACCATATACAGTTCGACGAGACCCTGCGGCAGGTCGAGGAGAGGGAGTTTTACGATGCTATTTGGGAAGTGGACCTGGCCCTGCTGGAAACCTCGGTTGAAGAGTACGAGAACTCGTCCGGGGAAGTAAAGGAGGCCGCAAGGAGAAACGCTGCTTACTTTGCCGTGGCTCTGAGCCTGCTTCAGCCTCAGCCCGAACAGGTCCGGGAGTCTGATGAGCCCTTCTCTCCGACTTTTGATGAGACCCTTTTTCCAGCCGGAGCCGGGGAAAAGTACAGTTTCGAAATCCCTGCTTTTGTGAAAGAAGAAGTCGAGGCCGAACTTACCCTTATCGAGGCCCATTCCGGCTTTGCCGTGTCCCCGCTTTTCAAATACATGGAAGACTACTCCCAGTACCTGCCACGGGGTCACTATACCCGTTCCGAGCTGCTAAAAAATTATTTCAGGGCTTTCATGTGGCACGGCCGGATGAGTATGCTCCTGAAAGGAGACCTTATTGAATCGGAGCTTCCGGAAGAGGACGCCAGAATCCAGACCATGCAGGCCAGCCTGATTGCGGCCCGGCTGAAAGCTGAGGGGCTGAAAACTGAAGATAAGGATGAGAAGGGGGAGGAGACGGTCGGGGCGGAACTTCTTGATAAATGGGACCGGATCTACACGGTAACGGCTTTCTATGTGGGCTTTTCCGACGATCTCGGCCCCTATGAATACATGGAAGCTATGGATTCGGTCTTCGGTCCCGAATTCCGGCCGGAGGCACTGGACGAGGAAAGTGTGGGTGAACTTAAAGCGAAACTCGCTGAGTACGAGGGTCCAAAAATTTACGGCGGGACCGGGGCCTGCGTCCTTACCCCGCCTTTTTCCCCAGAACAGGCCGATGAGTGCCTGGAGGATACAAAGGGCTTCCGTTTCATGGGGCAGCGTTTTATCCCTGATTCCTACATGTTTTCAAACCTCGTTGGGGCCTATACGGGAGAATATACAGGAGAATATACAGGAGAATATACGGGAGAAACGGGGCAAGGAGAGCCGGAGCCTTTCACCTATGTTATATCCGGAGCCGGAAGGCCCATCAGGGGCTTTCCGCGGGGGCTTGATGTGATGGCCCTCCTCGGGTCTGACCGGGCCGTTTACTGGCTTGACGAGCTGGACGACTCAAGCTACGAAAACTACAGCGGACAGTACGGGAAGCTCAATGCCGAGTTTGCGGAATTCGATGAAGAAGCCTGGAAAAAGAACCTCTACTGGAACTGGCTTTATTCCTTGCAGCCCCTTCTCGAAAGCTATGGGGAAGGCTACCCGACCTTCATGCAGACCGGGGCCTGGCAGGACAAAGAACTGACAACTTCCCTGGCCTCCTGGACCGAACTCAGGCACGACACCATCCTCTACGCCAAACAGAGCTATACCATGATGGAGACTTCCATGCCCATGCCCGAGGAAGAAAACGTTGTCGGCTATGTGGAACCAGTCCCCGAGTTTTACTCAAGACTGCTGGACCTGACCCGGACGACAAAACGGGGCCTTGAGGAAAGGGATGTGCTGGACCCGGTCTCGAAGGCCAGGCTTGCAAATCTTGAACGTATCCTTGAAAAGCTTGTGGTAATTTCGGAGAAGGAGCTTGAAAACGAGGAGCTGACAGAAGAGGACTACACTTTTATAAGGGACTTCGGGGAGCAGCTTGAAGGCGTGATCGAGGAGGTTGACGATAAATCAAAGAAGACCACGATAGTAGCCGACGTTCACACCGAGGGCAATACCGGCACTGTCCTTGAAGAAGGAGTCGGCTACGTGGATATGCTCGTTGTAGCCTACAGGGTCCCGGACGGCCGCATCCTTCTGGGAGCCGGGCCTGTCTTCAGTTACTACGAGTTCAAACAGCCCATGGCCGAAAGGCTGACCGACGAAAAATGGAGAGAAATGCTAGAGGAAAACCCGCCTGAAAGGCCCGGGTGGGCTTCCTCTTACATTTCCGAATAATAATTTTTAACTCAACTGGTCAGAAACAGGAGCCATTAACGACCGCCGTAGATGAACGACCTTTTCTTGATACACCTGACACACTTTAGAAAAAAACGTTTCTGACTTTTTATTAAAAATTTAAAAAAATAAAATACATTTAGGCCCTGTTTACCTGCAGGTATCGAGCAGAGACCTTTTCTTACCCACTCTCTCATCATGAGGATGTATGGATTCTACAGTGCCAACATCTTCTTTCTTTTCTTCTTTTTTCCCCTCTTTCTTCTCTTCTACCATAATGAATTACCTCCCGACAAAAAGACTTTTAAATAATATTAAGACCAAACGCACTTCGTTCAAACTGTTGCACTCAAAGCATTGTCCTGCCATCAAAATAATTTTAAACAGATGATTCTTCCACAATTCTCCCCAGTTTCTGAAAAGATTACTCCGTCTTGTCGCAACTTAGAAGATGTTTCTTTTTCCCAACACGAGAGTCTTCAAAGTGTATAGGATCGACTTTGGCAACTTCGGGCTCTTCTTTCTCTTCCTGCTTCTTTTCTTCCGCCATTCAACTAACCCCCTATTATAGATCAATCCGGGAAATTATTCCCTATTTTATAATATACAAGGGATTTATTTAATTATTTTGTAACAAATGTAAAAAAAGATTATTATCCGGGGGCTGGTTTTCCGAAATCGGGTATTTCCGGGAAGTTAGGTTGAAAGAAATGCTTCAAAAAGAAATGCTTCAGATATGACTGCCCCACATCCAAAATAATTAAAAATTATTTGGGAGAATATATAAACCATCAGTCGTTATATTGTTGCCTCTGGCGGGAAAAACCACATGACCTGAGGGTTTGCCCGCAGATTTATATAGAAATATTTCATCTGATGCATGTCTAAATTCTATTCGATGCTCGTAAAAGATAATACTCATTAAGTTATTTTATAAAAGATGCTTTTATTCAGGAAAATGTCAATGACCCCCCATTAAAACGGGAAGCTTGCTTCGACAAGCCCTGATTGACCAGCCTGAGTCTTAACTGATTGCGTTGGAGATGTTATGATACATTTGGACGTTTCCTCAGTCCAATTCCCTATCTTGTAGCATTAAAAGTCCTGAGAACCAGGGCCCGGTGTGCTACACATGAAAAGCATATCCAACATCGGCAAGGGGAAATAGTTTCAAATATTACGTTACCTGCTACGGGAACTTGTTTCAAAAGCAGAGTGGAAAAATCCAAACGTGGAACGGAATGCTTGAAAGTTGACAGCACTCCGCTCACGACTAAAGTCGCAGGCATCCTGCCTGAGGAATCGTGATTCGATGTCATATAAAATACTAGAAAAAGAAGAAATCTCCCCATCGGTGCACAGGATGAATATCGATGCACCTGACGTGGCAAAGGCCGCAAAAGCCGGCCAGTTCATAATCCTGAGGATTGACGAAAAGGGAGAAAGGATACCTCTTACAATTGCGGATTTTGACCCGGAAACCGGAACAGTCACCGTAATATTCCAGGAAATGGGAAAGACCACAAAGCAACTTGCAACCCTCGGAGCAGGCGACGCCCTTGAGGACTTCGTAGGTCCCCTCGGGACTCCGGCCGATGTCCGGAAACTCGGAACGGTTATCCTTGTCGGAGGAGGCGTAGGAGTTGCCCCAATTTATCCCCAGGCTAAAGCCTATACGGAAGCCGGCAACAAGGTCATCTCCATCATCGGGGCCCGGAACGAGGAGCTGCTCATCCTTGAGAAGGAAATGGCTGAGGCAAGTTCCGAACTCCACATCGCAACCGATGACGGTTCAAAGGGTCACCACGGTTTCGTAACCGACATAATGAAAAACATTCTGGACAGCGACGAAAAGGTTGCCCGTGTCGTAATTGTTGGCCCCCCAATCATGATGAAGGTCGGGGCAGGAGTTGCGGCTCCCTATGACGTGGAAATCCTGGTCAGTCTGAACTCCATAATGGTGGACGGGACCGGTATGTGCGGCGGCTGCCGGGTTACGGTCGGCGGGGAAACAAAGTTTGCCTGCGTGGACGGGCCCGAGTTTGACGCCCGCAAGGTTGACTTCATTCAACTCATGAACCGGCTTTCCATGTACCGGGGAGAAGAAGCGGAAGCTAAGGAAAAATACGAGCACAAATGCAGGTGCGGTCTGAACTGATAGGAGGAAAAAAGATGACTGAAAAAAGTAAAAGCAAAACCAGGACCCCTATGTCAGAACAGCCTGCCGGGGAAAGAGCCAGAAACTTTGACGAGGTAGCCCTTGGCTACTCAAAGGAAGAAGCCCTTGCCGAAGCTTCCCGCTGCCTTAACTGTAAGGAGCCAAAGTGTGTGGAAGGCTGTCCTGTAAACGTGGACATCCCCGGTTTTATCAAACTTATCTGTGAGGAAAACTTTGAAGGGGCAATTGAAAAGATCAAGGCCACAAACGCCCTCCCCGCAATCTGCGGCCGGGTCTGCCCTCAGGAATCCCAGTGCGAGGCCCTCTGTGTGCTTGGCAAGAAAGGCGAACCCGTGGCAATTGGGCGGCTTGAGCGTTTCTGTGCCGATTGCGAGCGCGAAACGGGTGTGAGCACTCCGGAAGTTTCGGCCCCTTCCCCGTCCGCAACTGCAACTGCAACCGCAGTCACAGCTTCAACCGACAGGAAGGTTGCAATAGTGGGCTCGGGCCCCGCAGGCCTGACCGCTGCAGCCGACCTTGCGAGACTGGGCTACAAAGTGACCATCTTCGAGTCCCTGCATAAGGCCGGAGGAGTTTTAAGTTACGGTATCCCCGAGTTCAGGCTCCCCAAAGCCATCGTGCAGGAGGAAGTTGAATACATCAAAAGCCTCGGAGTTGAGTTCAAACCCAACTACGTTATAGGCCGGATAAAGACCCTCGACGCCCTTGCCGAGGAGTTTGACGCCGTCTTCCTCGGAACAGGCGCAGGCCTTCCGCGTTTCATGGGAATCGAGGGAGAAAACCTCAATGGAGTCTACTCTGCAAACGAGTTCCTGACCCGCGTGAACCTCATGAAGGCCTACGACCCCGAATACGACACCATGGTCAGAATTGGAAAGAAGGTCGTGGTTGTGGGCGGAGGAAACGTTGCAATGGACTCAGCCCGCTCGGCGCTCCGCCTTGGGGCCGAAGAGGTAAACGTCGTCTACCGCCGGGGGGAAGAGGAAATGCCCGCCCGCAGGGAAGAAGTCGAACACGCCAAAGAGGAAGGCATAGTCTTCCGTTTCCTTTCAAACCCCACCAGGGTCCTGGGCGACGATAAGTTCAATGTCGCCGGCATCGAGTGCATAAAAATGGAACTTAGCGAGCCCGATGAGTCCGGCAGGAGAAGCCCGGTCTCAATCGATGGTTCCGAGTTTACTTTTGAAGCCGATGTCGTGATAATCGCCATAGGAACCTCTCCGAACCCCATCATCTTCAAAGGCTCCGAAGGCCTTGAACAGAGCAGAAGGGGCACGGTCGTTGCCGAAGACGAAAACGGTGCAACCTCAAAACCCGGAGTCTTTGCAGGCGGCGACGTGGTCACAGGGGCCGCAACCGTTATCAGTGCCATGGGAGCCGGCAAGAAAGCTGCTAAGGCCATTGACGAATATTTGAAGAATAATTAAAAAGATGTCTGGAAATCCGAGATGAGGGAGTGATTTTTACTCCTTTATTTCTTCTCTTTTTTGTCCGAGGCAGGAAATTCCTTAAAACCGGCGGTACTGTCGGAAAAAAGCTGGTTCTTTGATACGGCGCCGGATTTTTGAAAACAGACTCGAACTTAATCGAATGTGACTTTTTTGAATCGATTTTAGATTCCGGCGTTTTCAACGGCCGACGCAGGAGGCCGGCCGGTTCAAAATGAAAATGAAGACAGAATCCAGTCTAAAAAACGCAGGTCTGAAAGAACAAAACGCACCACTACACTGCCCCTTTCGATCTTTCCCCACTCAATTCAAAAAACCAGTATGTGATATTGAATTCAAATTTTTTTCATTTCTGTCATGAAAAGCCCGGCCTGATGGCCGGTGAGTACGCCGGAATCTTAGGAAATCGATTTCAAAACCCAGCCTTGCATTCTCAAGGACCAACGTATCAGGCCACTGGTTTCATAACATTCTCAAGAAATATTTTAAAGCCGCAAAAATAATAAAAATCACAACGATAACCCAGACCAGGGGCACTATAAGCCTTAGCACAAAATACAGAACCACAGCCAGTAGAATTACCTTCAGGAAGGAAATTCTTCCTCCCGACAGGCTCTGCAAAAACGGCTGCCGGGCTCCAGCTGAATAACTTCCAAAACTTTGAGACCGGTTTCTTCCTCTTCCTCTGCCCATAAAAACCACAAAAAAGAATAAAATTTCAAAACGTAAATTAAATGCCAGGGCCTGAAAAACGCTGACACTTTTTTATAATAACAGGCCCGCTGGGAATCGAACCCAGGTTCGAAGCTCCGGAGGCTTCAGTGATATCCACTACACCACGGGCCTTCCTTGAGACAGAAGGCATAAGTATTTCCGGACTGGTTGGCTGTTAATAGTGCGAAGTAGCTTATAAACTTAATCCTTCAATAAGGGCCTGTTCCGGCCTTTTTGGTCCAACTGCAAAAAATGTTTTGAGCAGGCAAAAAGAAAATTTAGAGGAAGTTAAGCCTGAGCTTGTCAGGCCGCAGGAATTGCTTTACGCATCCCAGATTTTTCCGTACTTTTCCTCAAACACAAGTTCCTTCAGCTCTTTTCTCGGAGATGTCCTCTCCTTTGGGACCGGCTCTCCTATAGCAAGTATGGCCATCAGCTCAAAGCTTGCCGGACATTCGAGGATTGAGTTCACTTTTTCGGCCTGCTTCAGGATCTCCCCGAGCCAGACAGCTCCAAGGCCCAGCTCACAGCAGGCAAGCAGCATATTCTGGATTGAGGCCCCGACTGCCTGGACGTCTTTTGTATAGGAATAGGAATGTTCCGTGTCCAGGTAAACTGCTATGAGGAGAGGAGCTTCTGCAACCACTTTTGTGTAATGGGTACATTCTGAAATTTTCAGAATGGTTTCAGCTTCCCGGACCACGATAAAACGCCAAGGCTGGTTGTTCAGGCCTGAGGGAGCCCAGCGGCCGGCTTCGAGGATGATTTCTATTTTTTCCCTGCTTACCGGGGTTTTCGTGAATTCCCGGACGCTCCTTCTTGACAGTATTGCATCGATTACTTTGTTGTTATTTTTGTCCTGCAATATCTCACCTTCAGTTTAAAACTTAATTTCAGGTCTGCTCTAATATGTTTTTTCCTATTTTACCTATAAACTGCACTTCTAAAAACTGCTAGATTTGAAACATCCCACTGATTATTTTTAAACACACCTTAAAAAAAGTTTATATATATCTATTACAAAATGCACACTCCTATATTAATTTTTTAAATAGGTAATGTCGATTTTATATAATACTGAATTGGATAATTGGTTAATTTATTTAGAGAGTGTGGTTTTATGAAAAGATATTCAAACTTAAATTTTTTTGCTCTAACTCTTGTACTTTTGGTTGCACTTGCAGCACCTGTAGCTGGAGCCAGTGATGAAAATGTATTGGCCACTTCCGAAGAATGCCATGCTAATGACCATTCTAGGCATCTGAATCAGATCAGGGCACCTTCGGCTGGAAATGCTTTGTTTTCAGAAAATAAAGAATTAGTTTCAGAAAGCAAAGAATTGTTTTCAGAAAATAAGGAATTAGTTTCAGGAACTGAAGAAGTAACAAGTGAAGAGATAACAATAACACCGGTCTGCACGGAATTTGAAGATCAGGATTGGGCCTGGATATCCGGGGACAAAATTGTCTGGCAGGATAACCGCTCAGGAAACCAGGATATCTACATGTACGACCTGTCTACCGAGACAGAATCAGTAATTAGCAATAGCGATTATGATGAGTGCGAACCCTCTATCTCCGGCAACAAAATTGTCTGGACAAAATACAGTGAAGACAGAAATGATGGGTATTTGTACGGGGATATCTACATGTACGATCTTGAATCCGGACTCAAAAAAGCTATCTGCACAGCTCCTTATGGACAATGTGATCCTTCGATTTCCGGGGACAGAATTGTCTGGACTGATTATCGAAATGGAAACGCAGATATCTACATGCATGATCTCAAAACCGGGATAGAAACAGCAATTTGCACTGCTTCTGGTGATCAGGGCGGACAGGTAATTTCCGATAGCAAAATTGTCTGGGAAGATTGCAGAAATGGAGACGACTGTACGGACATCTACATGTATAATATAGAAACCGGGGTTGATACCGCGATCTGTACAGCTTCGGATGACCAGCAATGGCCTTCAATCTCCGGCGACAAAATTGTATGGGAAGATTACAGGAACGGGGACAACTATGCTGACATCTACATGTATGATCTTAAAACAGGGAAAGAAACCACAATTTGTACAGATGCTAGTAGCCAGTGGTGGCCTTCGATTTCCGGCGACAGAATCGTCTGGGAGGACTGGAGACATGGAGACGGGGACATCTACATGTATGACCTCTCAACTGGAACTGAAACCGCAATTTGCCTTTATGAATATGAACAGGCAAGACCCATAATTTCCGGCAACCGGATTGTCTGGGTAGACTGGACTTACGAAGACGGGGACATCTACATGTGTGAACTCCCGGATTCGAGTCCTGTAGCCAACTTCTCTGCATCCCCTACCTCAGGCACTGCTCCGTTAACCGTGTCTTTTACTGATTTATCAAGCGGGGCCACTTCCTGGAAATGGGACTTTGATGGGGACGGTGTGTATGATTCAACTGAACAGAACCCGACCTATATATACACAGAATCTGGAACCTACACGGTTACCCTGACCGTGAGCGATGGAAGCTGCACTGATATGGCTGAGAAATGCATTACTATTTCGAGTCAATCCATGACCTGGCTGCCCTGGAGCCATCCTGACTCGGACGGGGGCCGCACGGTCACGACAAAGGAACTTCAGGAAGTAATCTCCTGCTGGCTAAACGGGCTGGAAGCTCCTGAGTATCAATTTTGAGTTCTGAGGAAAGACTCGGGAAATGAAAAGAAAAAAGTAGTATCAAAAATGAGAGTACAATCCGGAAAAAATCTCCGGATTATCTCTTCTATTCTTTTTTACCAGAATTTTAATTTTAAATTATTTAATTTTAAATTCCTTTTTACCGGGAATTTCAGTCGTCGTCGATTTTCTTGTTGAGCCAGGGGATGTTTGCCCTGATCTGCTTGCCGACAATCTCGAGCTGGTGTTCCTTTTCCTGACGTTCCATGGCTTTGAGCACGGGGTGGTTGGTCATGCCTTCGAGGATGAACTCCTTGGCAAATTCCCCATTCTGGATCCTGTCGAGGGCCATGTACATGGCTTCGCGGGACTCGTCGTTGATGATCTGCGGGCCCACGGTCATGCCGCCGTATTCTGCGGTGTTGGAGACGGAATGCCACATTCTCTCAAGGCCACCTTCGTAGATCAGATCTACGATGAGCTTGACCTCGTGGCAGGTCTCAAAATAAGCCATCTCGGGCTGGTAGCCGGCTTCCACAAGGACTTCGAAAGCGTTCTTGATAAGGGAGGAAATTCCTCCGCAGAGGTCCACCTGTTCTCCGAAGAGGTCGGTCTCGGTTTCTTCCTTGAAGCTGGTCTCATAAACGCCTGCTCTGGTTGCTCCGATTCCCTTGGCGTAGGCAAGAGCGATGTCCCTGGCGTTTTCTGTAGCGTCCTGGTAGACGGCAATCAGGCCGGGAACTCCGATGCCTTCGGTGTAGGTCCTGCGCACGATGTGGCCCGGGCCCTTGGGGGCTACCATGAAGACGTCAACGTCTTTTGGAGGCACAATCTGGTTGTAGTGAATGTTGAACCCGTGAGCGAAAGCAATCGCATTTCCGGCTTCGAGCCCGGGCTCAATTTCGGAGTAGTAGACGGCTGCCTGCGTCTCGTCAGGCAGGAGGATCATGATAACGTCTGCGGCTTTTGCGGCTTCGGTGACAGTCATGACTTTCAGGCCTTCGGCTTCGGCCTTTGCGCGGCTGGAACTGTTTTCCCTGAGCCCGACTATCACATTGAGACCTGACTCGTGCAAGTTCAAAGCGTGGGCGTGGCCCTGGCTTCCGTAGCCCATCACTGCGATGGTCTTGTCCTTGATCGCATCAAAGGTGGTTTCATCATCATAAATTATTGTTGCCATTGCTTTATTCTCCTTGTAAATTTCTAAATTATAAGTTGAGATAATAAGTTAAGATAATAAATTAAGATAATAAATCCAGATTATAAGTCATTAATTAATTAATTACCGTGAAGTATCTTTGATTTATGAAAAATGTTCTGCTTTTTTAAGATGTTTCTCAGGGATTTTTCGGCCTATTTTACATATACAGGGGAACAGACCGGGTACCCCTGGCAAAGTCCCGACCTGTAAAAAATAATTGATCAGCGCCCCCCTTTTACCCACCCTCTTATATTTAAACTTTTTTCGGGCCTCTGGAAAGGGCTATCTTTCCGGTCCTGACCAGTTCCTTGATTCCGAACTGGCGGAGGAGTTTTTCCATAGCCTGAATCTTTGCCTCGTCCCCTGTGACCTCCACGGTCATTGATTTCTGGGCAACATCCACTATCCTGGCCCTGAAGATGTTCGTGATCTGGAGGATCTCGGCCCTCGAGTTCACATCGGCTGCGACCTTGATAAGGGCAAGTTCCCGCTCAACGGCGTCATCGCTTTCGAGATCCGAGACCTTGATGACGTCGATAAGCTTATTAAGCTGCTTTGTGACCTGTTCGAGCACGTTGTCGTCCCCGTGGACCACAATGGTCATCCTGGAGATGCTCGGATCTTCGGTCACGCCCACGGCCAGGCTGTCGATGTTGTATCCACGCCTGGAAAAGAGGCTTGCTACCCTTGAGAGGACCCCTGCCCTGTTTTCAACCAGCACCGCAAGTGTGTGTTTCATTTAATCGTCCTCCAGGTCAAGGATTTCATTGATAGCAGCTCCTGCCGGAACCATCGGGGAAACATTTGCCTCGGCCTCGACTATCACATCAATCACGGTAGGCCTGCCCGATTTGATAGCTTCCTCGATTGCCGGTCTGACTTCGGAAGGCCTTTCAACCCTGAGCCCGAGAGCCCCGTAAGCTTCGGCAAGTTTCACGAAGTCAACACTTCCTGCGATATCGGTACAGGAGTAGCGGCGGTCATAGAAGAGTTCCTGCCACTGCCGGACCATACCCAGATAGCCGTTGTTCATGATCACGGCAATGACCGGGATGTCGTTCTGAACCGCGGTTGCAAGTTCCTGAGAGTTCATCTGGAAAGAACCGTCCCCTGAGATATCGATAACCACTTTATCGGGCCGTCCGACCTTGGCTCCGATGGCTGCCGGATAGCCGTAGCCCATGGTCCCGAGTCCACCTGACGTGAGGAAGGTGCGGGGTTCACTGTACTTGAAAAACTGCGCGGCCCACATCTGGTGCTGCCCGACTTCCGTAACAATGATTGCATCCTTGCAGGCCGCCGAGATCTCTTCCACGACAAACTGAGGCTGTATAACCTTCGAGTCCTTCCGGTAAGTAAGCGGGTATTCCTTTTTCCACTCACTTACCTTTGCGATCCAGGCCTTGCTCCTGCAGCACTTCACATGTTTGATCAGGGACCTGAGGATTTCTTTTGCGTCGCCTACAATCGGGATGTGCACGGGCACGTTCTTAGAAATCTCTGCGGGGTCGATGTCAATGTGGATAACCCGCGCGTTCGGGGCAAAAGATTCCAGTTTCCCTGTAACCCTGTCATCGAACCTGGCTCCAACCGCGATTATCAGGTCGGACTCCTGGACTGAGTAGTTTGCGTATTTGCTCCCGTGCATACCCAGCATCCCGAGGTTCAGGAAATGTTCTGTCGGGATTGCACCGATACCCATAAGGGTTGTTGTAACGGGGGCCATTATGGCCTCGGCAAGCTGCACGAGTTCGGCGCTCGCGTTGGAACTGATTACCCCACCTCCGGCGTAGATGATCGGTTTGGTGGAATTTGCAATTTCCTCGGCAGCTCTTTTGATCTGCTGGGGGTTTCCTTTGAAGGTTGGTTTGTATCCCCGGAGTTCTACTTTATCAGGGTAGTAGAATTCAATTTCGGAGTTCTGGACGTCTTTTGGAAGGTCTACTAATACCGGGCCGGGCCTTCCGGTGGATGCGATGTGGAAGGCTTCTTTCATAATCCTGGGTAATTCGTTTGCATCCTGCACAAGATAGTTGTGCTTGGTAATTGGCTGGGTAATCCCAGTAATGTTGGCTTCCTGGAAGGCATCGTTCCCGATAAGGAACTGCGGGACCTGGCCGGTTAAGGCTACCATGGGTACGGAGTCCATGTATGCGGTAGCAATGCCTGTTACCAGGTTGGTAGCGCCTGGGCCTGAAGTGGAAATGCATACCCCGGTTTTGCCCGTCACGCGGGCGTATCCGTCCGCAGCATGAGCTGCTGCCTGTTCATGGCGTACAAGTATATGGTGCAGGTCTGAATCATAGAGTTCATTGTAGAAGGGTATTACCTGCCCTCCCGGATATCCGAAAAGGGTATCTGCTCCCTCTTCTTCCAGGCACTTTATCAGAGCCCTGGCACCGTTGACTTTTTCATTTGACCCGGTTGTCATTTTAAATCTCCTTCTTGTCTTTAGAAGTCCTTCTGTCTCTAAAATTACCTTTTGTTTTTTGCAGTTTCTCTTTTTTCGGTCCCGCTCCCTGTAGCGGGTCCTGCCGTTTTGTCCAAAAAGTACAGAGGACTTCTAAGTGTCATGCTTTTAATATACTCTATTGTCAATTATTCTTCTTTTTCGACACAGTTCATAATGAACCAGTTCATCATGAATTTTGTCAATACGTAATAATCAATCATGTATGATTAATCATCATATATATGGATGAGGGTCTTTCCGGAAAAACAGAGAATTAACCCTGTAACTCAGGCCCGAAATCCCGACGATATGGAAAAAAGAGGGGAGAAGAGGTTACCTCTCCCGTAACTTCCCGGAACGAAGCTATTCCCTCCATCTTCCGCATCCGGCCACTCTCAGCAGGCTCTTCCTCCAAAACCCGGAGCCATCAGGCGAAGGTTTTAGGGAAGAGGAATTGACCCTGAATCCGGTCTGGTCCGCAGAGCTCCGGTTTTTCAGTATCAATCCTCTCGGACCAGCCGGTTCATCCCGTTCATCAGGGCTTCTACGGAAGCTGTGATGATGTCCGTCCTGGCCCCACTGGAGGTGATCGTCTTGCCGTTTTTGGAGAGCTTCATCCTTACTTCCACAAGGGCGTCAGTCCCCCCGGTGATGGCATCGACGTGGAACTCTTCAAGGATGATATCCTCCGCACAGGAACGGGCGGCCCGCCGGATGGCGTTGATTACGGCGTCTACTGGCCCGTTTCCTATCCCAGCCTGTACGATTTCCTTATCTTTTACTCTGAGTTTTACGGATGCTGTAGGAGTCACCCGGTTTCCGGATACTATGGTGAACTCTTCCAGCTTCACAATAGGCTCGGTGTAGATATCGAGCACGTTTTCCGCAATGGTCTGCAGGTCAGCGTCGCTTACGAACTTCCCCTGGTCACCCATCTGTTTGACCCGTGTGAAGATTTCCTCGGCCTGGGCCTCACTGGCTTTAAGCTCCAGTTCGTCCAGGGCCAGGGTAATTGAGCTCCTGCCCGCGTGTTTTCCAAGGACGATCTGCCTGTGTCTCCCGATCTGCTCGGGGCTCATGGGCTCGTAGGTGGCCTTGTCGGCAAGGAGGCCGTGGACATGGATGCCAGCCTCGTGAGTGAAGGCGTTGCCTCCCACAAGGGCCTTGTTAGGGGCTACGGAAACCCCGGTAAGGCGGCTTACCAGCCTGGAAATCCGGTAGATCTGCTCGTGCTTGATCCCGGTGTCATATTTATAGAGCCATTCAAGGCCCATGACCACTTCTTCCAGAGCGGTGTTTCCGGAGCGTTCCCCTAAACCGTTAATCGTCACATGGGCCTGTTTTGCCCCGGCTGCAAGAGCGGCTACGGTGTTTGCCGTCGCAAATCCAAAGTCGTTGTGACAGTGGATGCTTATCGGGGCTTTCAGAGAAGTTGATAATTCCCTGAAAATCTCTGTGGTCTTTTCAGGCACAAGGAGTCCTACCGTATCACAGTAACATAAACGGTCGGCTCCTGCTTCGATTCCGTCGGCGTACAGGGCCTTTAAAAATTCGAGGTCTGCCCTGGAGGAATCTTCCCCGCTAAGTTCCACGATTAAACCGTGGTCCTTTGCATACTCCGTGACGTCAGCCGCGATTTTTCGCACTTCGTCCCGGTCTTTATTGAGCTTGGTCCTGATGTGCAGGTCCGAGACCGGGGCTACCAGGTGGATGGAATCCACGTCGCATTCCAAAGCATGGTCCACGTCGGCCTTTACAATCCTGCAATAACTGCAGATTTCGGCGGAAAGCCCGTCGTTTGCAACGGCTTTGATGGACTCCCGTTCACCCTTGGAAGTGATTGCGGAGCCTGCTTCGATTACGGAAACCCCCAGTTCATCCAGGGCTCGGGCAATCAAGAGTTTCTTTTCTCTTGTAAGAGCCACGCCCGGGGTTTGTTCACCATCTCTTAAAGTCGTGTCCAGAAAGCGGATATTTTCGAATAATACTATCCCTCAGTTGTGTTTTGTATTAATGATAAAAATATTATAAGAATACAGCAGAATACCTCTGAGTTTTTAGCTTAGAGGTAGTTGACGTATAATATATGCAATGACATCCACATTTTGTGGACCCTATATAATTATACACATTGAATATATTATTTATTCCCTCTGGAACCCCTTCCCCTGCAACAGGCAGGAGGCTCCATTGATCTGACGCTGTGGCATTGACCCTATTGCCAGGCCCTCTAGAGGCATTAAGAACTGTTTTTAAATAAGTATACTCTAGTATTTCAAGTTTCCAGTTGACATTAGGACCGGGATTCGCTTCTGCTCTTTTTTTGTGCACTCAGGTAGGCTTCCAAATGTGCCCTGACCCTGCACACTCCCTCCGTATTTGGGAGAGTTGCATAAATTTTTTCGAGGTAGCCCTGCCTCTCGAACTGAACAAAGGTTTCCGGGAAATTCAGGTCAAAGACCCAGCTCAGGCGCAGGAGGTTTACGTCGTTTCTGTTCGTTACGTCACTTATTTTTGCCATTCTGTTGTTCAGGATGTCCCTGATTATGGTCTCCGAACATGCCGGGTTGTCGGGCAGGTAGAGTTCGAGAGCCGGGTTAGGGGAATTTTCGGGGGCTTCATAGTGTTCGGTTATGAGTTTCAGTATGTCAAGTTTATCGGCGTCCCGTATCAATTTTGAGTAAAAGATAACGTCTTCAGTTTCTTCTTCAGCGGGGACTTGCATACGGTTATGGTATTCAACGGCTTTGTAGATTATGTGCTGCTCCTTTTCGGGCAGGTGGGAGATTATGCCGGATTCTTTCAGGACCCTGATCCCGAGGACGGCATGGTCTTCAGAATCGGAGTCTTTGAATGTCTTATACTTTGAAAACTGCTCGAAACGGCCCAGGTCATGAAAAAGGGCGATTACTTCGGCAAGGCAGCATTCCTTTTCTCCCAGGTTTTCGGACCTGGCAAGCAGGCGAATGTTTTCACATACCGTCTTCGTATGGTTGGCCTTAAGCCTGATATTTTTCTGAATAAGGGGGTCCGGGGAAAAAAATCGAGCTACGTATTCCCTGAACCAGTCACTAAAATAATGAAAGTCTTTTTTGTCCATGGTCTCGCGGTATAGGATATCTTCTGATATATTTTAGTCTATCTTTGCCGGAAAGCCCCTTTCAGGACAAGAGTCCTAATCGTATAACTTTAATATAACAACCTTTAAATATAATTATAAGATTATAACTCCAAAAAAGATTTCGGCACATAGTAAGAGAAATACAAAATGTCGCTAAATAATACAAACAAATTAAAATCAGTTAATTATATTCAGGTATAAGAAATTCAGAAGGGATGTTTAACTCATATTTTTTACACATTATTTGAAGAAAACTTAATTTACTTTCACTGTTTAAATTGATTACTTAAATATTCATTAACATTCTAAATTTGATGTACAATGTCGATAGAATATTATGGATTGATGTACTATTATGTAATTGACAGTTTTTGTTAAAAGAGGGTATCTATGGTTAGGGAGACTTCTGGCCAAAATTCAATAAAAAAGGGGTATTTCATGGCGTCGGGAAAATCATTTATCAGTGTTTTCACATTCTGGTCAATTGCCTGTTTATGTATTATATCGGCTGGGGGGATACTGCATCCCGCCCTTGGTTTTGATGGAGAAAATATTTCATCTCAAAATTATTCAATGGAAGAGCCGCAGAATGAATCCAATGTTACGGCGAATGAATCCAATGTTGCGGCTTTTGAGCCGGAATCTACTGATGCCGGGACTCTAAGTAATAAAGGTCAGAGTTTATATCTGCTAGGAAACTATACGGAAGCGCTTGTCTGCTACAAAAAAGCGCTCAAACTGGACTCGAATTCTACTGCCGCCTGGTACGGGAAAGCCTGTACTCTTGAGGCCCTCGGGATGTACGAGCCTGCGGTTGAGGCCTTCGATAAAGCCTTTGAGACTTCTCCGAATTACTCTTCGGCCTTTTTCAAAAGAGGACTCGAAGCTTATAACCATGAAAGCTATTCCGATGCAATAGAGAATTTCGAAAAAGTGTTTGCTCTTGAAGCTTATCGGACAAAGATCTCTTACAGGAAAGGGGAAGTCCTTACAGAGCTTGGCCTGCACCAGCCAGCCAGGATGGCCTTTGATGAAGCCCTGAAATATTCTTCGGCCTGCGCTGAGTCCCTGTATATGAAGGGACTGGCTTTTGAAGGGCTTGAGCAGTATGAAAACGCCATAAAATGTTATAACAGTTCCCTCAATATCACCCCCGATAACGCCACTTACTGTTATCAGAAAGGACAGAGTTACGATTCTCTCGGAAATAACGCGACTGCTCTGGAATATTATGATAAGGCCATATCCTTTGCTCCTGCTTATGCCGACGCCTGGTTCAGCAAAGGGCTTGTCCTCGACCGGCTTGGAAGCTATGAGGACGCAAGAAAATGTTATGACAATGTCCTTCTTTCCAATCCCGAAAACCTTGAAGCTCTCCAGAAAAAAGGGGACGATCTCGAGCAGCTCGCCAGATACTCCGAAGCAATCCAATGCTACGATGAAATCCTTAAGTACGACCCCGGAAACTCCGAAGCCTGGTACAGCAAGGGTTCTTCCCTGAAAAAACTGGGACAAACTGAGGCTGCAATCGAATGTTTTTCCAGAGCCCTGGACCCTGACGCCAATCTAGAAACCGAAACCCCTGGCGATGATGTGCTTTTTGAAAAGCTCCTTGCCAGAGATGCTGCGGTAGTGTGCTACCCGGAACCTGCTACTATTTCTACCGAGGTAGGGAAAATCTGGTATGAAAAAGCCCTGGCGTTTGATGAACTCGGCAATTACGAAAACGCGATAGATTGCTATAACCAGGTTCTTGAGGAAGATTCAAAGCACGCTGTGATCTGGTACCGGAAAGCCCTGGACTTCGACCGGCTGGAAAAGTCTACTGAGGCTGCAGAAAGTTACGGAAAAGCCCTGAAACTTGATTCTGAATCCCCCCAAGTCTGGTATAAGAAAGGGGCCGCTTTTACGAAGCTCGGAGAATATAAGGATGCCGTGAAATGCTTTAATGAGGCCCTTGAGCAGGACGAAAACTATACCCTTGCCTGGTACAGTAAGGCTTCGGCCCTTGATAGACTTGAAAAATATGAAGACTCCGTTGAGTGCTACAGCCAGGTCCTTGCTTTTGAACCGGGCAGCGCGGGAATCTGGTATAAAAAAGGACTTGCTCTGGACCGGCTTGGGAGTTACTCCGAAGCTGTCGAATGTTACAGGCAGTCCCTTCAGATTAACCCGACTTATGCCCCGGCCCGTTTCAAATTGAATGAGGACCTGAAACTGCTGGAAAACACCGCGACTACTCCTGAAACCTCAAGCCTGAATGAAGCGGGCATTAATCCCGATGTTATTAAAATCCTGCAGGAGAAAGGCTTTGTTTTCTACCTGCTCGGATATAATGGCCTAGAGGAAAGTGAGACTCCCCAGACTTTTGACCTCGGAAGCCTTGAGAGTTTCGACCCCGATTTTACTTACGAACGGGTCTGGTATGAAAAAGCTTCAGTTTCAGGCAAACTTGGAATGAATGATGAAGCCCTTCGCTCTTATGAGAATGTTCTCATGCTTAATCCCGCCAATACCGCGGCCTGGTTTGAAAAAGGCTCAATTCTGGAGTTGTTCGGGAGCTACGATGAGGCTTTCAAATCATATGAAAAAGCTGCGACCCTTAACCCGAACTCCGCAGCAGCCTGGCAGAGTATGGCCTCCAATGTCGGAAGACTCGGACGCTATGAGGAAGCTATAGGGTACTACGACAGGGTACTCGAACTTGAGCCCGGTAATATAGTGGCTCTCTCGGAAAAAGCCTCAGCTTTTGTAAATCTCGGGAATCATTCCGGAGCCATTGGCTGCTATGATAAACTCCTTGCCCTTGAACCCGGAAACGCGAGGGTGTGGACTCAGAAGGCTGTAGCTCTCGGGAACCTTGGAAGATACTCAGAGGCATTGGAAAGCTATGATAAGGTCCTTGAACTCGAACCCTCAAACATTGAAGCCCTTTCCGATAAAGGCAGGACACTCGAGCAGCTCGGACAAAAGGAAGCCGCCATTGCAACTTACGACAGGATCCTTGCGCTCGAACCTCTCGACTCCTCGGTCCTTTTCAGGAAAGGGGAAGCTCTTGAACACCTCGGACGTTATGATGAAGCGATTGCCTGCTATGACCGGATCCTCGAACTTGAGCCTGCAAATGTTAAGGCTTATAATATCAAGGGCTTTGACCTCTACATACAGGGCAACTATCTCGATGCCATAAACAGCTACGATAACGCTCTGAAATATGACCCGAACAACGCGGTTGCCTGGTACCTCGAAGGGGCTGCCTATTACAAGGTCAGCAGCACTAATGCTGCTCTGACATGTTACGACAAGGTCCTTCAACTCAGGCCTGACTGTATAACGGCCTGGTATAACAGGGGCTACATACTTAACGTAAAAGGAGAAACTGATGAGGCCATTTCTTGCTATGACAAAGCGCTTGCAATTGACCCGAATTCGGCCTCCGCACTCTACAACAAACGCTTTGCCCTCTACACCATTCGCAGTTATGAAGCCGCCTCGCAGTGCAAGGAAAAACTGGACGTTCTTGACCCGGGCTTTATAGAGGCCCTTCAGGACCGCGGCACAAAGTTCTTCCTGCCTGATAGCTACAGTGAAACGCTGGCTTACACGCTTCCGAACAGGTGGCATAATGAACCGGAAACAATTGTATCAGTAACGGAAAAGGATAGCTGATAAGAAAAAATGTGGTATGCGGGATCTGGGTTTCCGCATTCATCCCACATTATTTTTAATTATAAATATATAATTACAGTTTTCATTTTTGGAACTTTTATAGAAAAAAAATTATAAAAATTGGCTACCCCTCTCTGCCATTTTCGGCAAAGCTGGAACTGTCAAGCAAGAGTTTCTCCTGCTGCCTGAGATAAAAAAGATGTAATAAAAAAAGGGGTTGTCTGAATGTTTCCCAGAAACTTTCGTTTCTTTGTTGGCTTCCGACATCCTCCCTAACCAGTTTTCAATTTACTGGCATTGGTGCGAATGTTGGCCAGAAACACTTTCTGTTTCCCTGTTTGTTTCCGAAACCCGTTGCCATGCTCTATCTGGAGTTCAGACTTCGAGGTCTGCTCCGAGAATTCTTGTCTCTATAGACCTTTTATCCATGCTAGGCTTCCTTATAAGGGTCCCAAGCAGGATTATCCAGCCCACAGGGAACAAAACGAGTAACAGGCTATATGCTGTTAGGACTGTTACTATCGATTTCCCTGCAAGTGCTTTCAAAGTATCCATTTTATACTCCATCCCTGGTGTAGTTGTGATAATTCTTGCTTGCGTTGCTTCGATAGTGGGTACTGTACCTAGTTTTACCCAATGTCTATGCGATTGTGCGTAATGCACAATACCATACATTACTATGTATTTAATATATTAAATAGGTTTTCAAAAAGGATATATATATTTATATATATTAAGCGTTATAATTTATAGAGGGGACCTCCCCATCCCTAAATATTTATTCCCTTGCTGAAAGCTTTAAACCCGATGCCAGCAATACCGTTATCCATGGTCAGCAATGAGAGTGATGTTTCTGAGGTTTCAAGTGAGGGAAAGGCCCCTTCGGTTCCGAAGGAAGCTTCTGTTTACACAATTCTTGTCCGCTATGGAGAACTGGCACTTAAAAGTACAGGAGTTCGGAACTGGTATGAAAAAATTCTCGTGCAAAACATAGCGGCAATGCTTGATTTAAGGAAAATCGCTTATTCCGGAATTCGGCGGGAATGGGGCCGCATCTTTATTGAGGAGGCCGGAGAACATGCAGCAAAGGCGGCAGCAGACGTTTTTGGAGTGGTTTCAACGTCTTTTTCACTGGAAACCCCCCCTGATCTCGAAAGTGCTGCCGCCTTATGCGCAAAACTTGCCCCTTCTATGATAAAGGACGGGGAGTCTTTTGCTATTCGGGCCAGAAGGAGTGGAAACCACTCTTTTACTTCGGCCGAGCTCGGGAGAACATGTGGGGACGCAGTCTGGCATGCCCTTGAGGAGCAGGGAAAAAGCCCTTCCGTTGACCTCACAAGCCCCGACCGGGAGATTTTTGTCGAGATGCGGCAGAATAAAGCCTATGTTTACACCGGGACGGTTCCTGGGGTTGGAGGGCTCCCCCTGGGGACGCAGGGCTCCATGGTGGTCCTCATGTCCGGAGGAATCGACTCCCCGGTTGCGGCCTGGCTCATAATGAAGCGCGGGGTCAGGATCATACCCATCTACTGCAATACATGCCCTTATGCAGAGGACGCGGCCCGGGAAAGGGCCTTTGACTGTATAAGACAGCTCCAGGCCTGGGCCCCCGGGTACCAGTTAACCACCTACGAAATCTCACACGGCCCGAGTCTCAAAGCCTTCATTGAGACCTGTGCCCGGAAAAATACCTGTCTGCTCTGCAAACGCATGATGTACAGGGAAGCTTTTGAAATCATGAATAAAGAAAAGGCAAGCGGGATTGTTACCGGCTCGTCTCTCGGGCAGGTAGCCTCCCAGACCGCGGCAAATATGTATGCTGAGATCTACCAGCTTGCAATTCCAATCTACCATCCTTTGATAGCCTTCGATAAGAGTGAAATCGTGGATCTTGCCCGCAGGATAGGCACGTTTGATATCTCAATCAGGCCTGCAGGAACCTGCACAGCAGTCCCTGAACGCCCTGAGGTAAAGGCAGAGTATGACCTCATTGTGGAAGAAGAAAAGAAGCTGGACATCCAGGGAATGGTCCGGGATGCAGTTGCCGGAATAAAGATCCATAAGCTCTGATCAGCTTATTTTTAAGGCAGTGGTCATCTTCCACTGCCTTCACCTGACAACTCAGGTTTTTGAGGAACGAGGGACCTGTTGCAAAGGTTTCAATCCTGGTGCACTACAATCCTGATGCACCAGGTCATAAACTTCTTCAGGCGAATAAAGTAACACGGTTTGTCATATATAAGCACATATATAATTAAATTTGATTGAAATCCTTTATATAATATTTATAACCTGTGTATTAATCGGGCGTTGCTCATTATAGCTCATCAACCGACCTCCAGTTCAATCCACAAGTTCAATCCACAACAATCCACAACAATCCACAACATCAGCTTTATTGATAAGTCAACGCCCACTTTTTTCTTTTAGAAGGATTGTTACCTTTTAGCAGGTCGGTAATTTTCAACTATATAAGCTGGAGTCCCCTTCCTCGATGTTTCTAATCGAAGATTAGAAACTCCTGTTAAACCTGCGGTTTAACACGACAGCCGGAGGCTGGCAGGTGGGGGTAGTTGACCTATCTCCTTGAAAACCACACCCAAATTAAAAAAATATAAAAAATTATTTATTGTCTTAAACACATTTTTTATTTATGACGGCTCTCTCTCTTCGTCCTGACTTAAAAAGTTCCAAACTCCAGGTTATATTCCTGTTTTTTACATTCAGCAGCTTTATTATTATGACCTTTGGTTCTCTCTACATTGAAATGTACCCAGGAAATCCCGGAATGGGAGAATTCTTTATTGGTGCGTCAGGGCCTGTTTTCTGGACCTGCTGCGGTGCCTGGATTATTTATAACCTTGTTTATATTTTTGAAAATAGAAGATAATGATTTTGAGAAACTCTGTATAAGAACAAGGGGAAGACTTCTTCCTCGATATTTGCGTAAAAGAAGATGGATCCCCTCCCAACTGCAAAGAGTTGAAAAGAAAAACATGCATTCCGCAGACAGGTCTTTTTTTGCGGCATGCATGAATTTATTTAAAAGTCTATTTATTATAAAAATTTATTAAATTATGAAAACCATCGCGGCAAGCACTGTGGTCCATTTGCCGTTCTTGTCTCCATTTGCGGTCTGACAGGCGTTGAAAGTGTCAAAAATGTGTCCGCTTGTTTTGTAGACCTGTTCCCTTTCGTGCCAGGCCAATTCTGCGTTAAACTCTATTCCGAGGGTGGTTGCAAGCATGGTCGCTGCCAGGTCTTCCGCATATTCCCCTGCGGTTTCTTCGTCTTCCCCGTAGGAGTGGTGTTCCGAAATATAGCCGTAATTATTTTCATTGACCGGGACGGCGGTGCCTATCGCCGAAGTGACCAGGCGCTGCGGCTCGTTGGTATCGTTTCTGGCCAGCACGCAGTGCACAATGGCCCCGGGTTTCAGTTCTGGTAATCCCTCTTCCCTGGGTACGATTTTACAGTTGGGAGGCAAAATACTGGAGACACAAACAAGGTTGTATTTTTCAATGCCTGCGGCCCGAAGGGCAAGTTCAAAGGACGCTAGTTTGTCCTTATGGACCCCAGTGCCCCTGGTTAAAAATGCTTTTCTAGGGATCATGTTCTTTCCTTTACATTAATTTGATACTGTATTATATATCCGAAAATATCAATTGATTTTAATAATTTAAGACTGTATTATATATATCCGAAAACAGGTACTTCTACTTTTTCTCCTCCCCTTTCCAATCAGGACTGGGACAGTAATGGTTCCTGGACCTCATTCCTACCGGCGCAAGAAGAGATGCCTGACTGGTAATTATTCTGGTCCATGCGACAAAGCCTGTGTCCTGCGAGTAGTTGAAGAGCACTCTGTCCATTTCGAAACAGCTTCCTGTTAATTAATGTTTGAGTATTTTATCTTTTTGCTTTCAAAGCCTTTTTTTTATTTTTGGAAGGCATGTGGGAGGAAAAAGGAAGTCACAGCTCTTTAAATATACAATCGAATGCATACAAATAGTATGAGGAACAGGAATGAAAAAGAAGCCAGTAAAAAGAGGAAGGAAATAAGAGGCAGTAACCTTCACTCTTTATTTTCAGTCGGTATTTCCCCGGCATGTATGGATTCTTCAAGGAAAGCGGACTCATTTTCCACTCTTCCCTTTTCTCCTTCCGCCAGAGCTTCTTCTCCTATTGCTTCTTCGTAGACGTCGGATTTCGAGACCCCTTCGAAGATCAGGGTGGTCTCGATCGGGAGCCCACCTTCATGAGCCCTGATTTCTTTCTTCTGGAAATTGATTGAGACCTGGGCTTCGGAAAGCCCTGACTCGGCCATGTAGTCCAGGACCATTTTCCTGCCGAACTCCTCGGCGTACTTAACAGCCTCCGACATGGAGAGGAAAGTCCTCCTCCCTATAGGAGTATAGACCACCACAGCCTTTGTCCGGAGGTTGTACTTGGACTCGCTGTAAACACTCCTTATGCTGATCTCAACCCGCTTGATACCTTTTCCTACAAGAGCCCCGACAGCGTTTCCGACATCAGAGTACTCGGGAAGCAGGATTTCGGCATCTATTAGGACTTTCAGTTCTTCCAGATAAGCCCGCACCGGCCCCCCGAGGAGCACCACGGGCACATCGACCTTGAAGCGGGAGAAGAAATTGCCTTCAAGTACCTTTTCGATTTCTTTTTTGTCCACCCCTTCCATCAGGAAGGCGATGAGGTCTCTGGCCATGTTCTTTGCAAAGAGCCGCTTTACATTTGTGCAGAACTCGTACTTGTCCATCCCAACGTAGTTGGCAAGAAGCATCGCCCCAATGACCGAGGCTTCGGCGTCCCATTCCGTGTACTCCCCGAGCACATGCAAAGCATCTGTCGGCGTAAAGCCTATTGCCTGGACCAGGCGCTTCTGTATCAGAGAATCCATGACCCTTCTGGAAGGGATGATATTCCTGTCCCAGTAGACCTCATTTAAGGAAAGGGGCTCGTCTCCCAGGAGGTCAAAGAGTTCCTTTTCCTCAGTGGTCAGCTCAATTGCTTCCTGCTTCGTCCTGACAAAAAACTTTGTTGCCTGGATGTGCTCATTGAGCTTGAGCCTGTCAGGGACCCAGCGTTTACTGAGGCTTTTCATGAAAGAGGGATAAAGGACAGCCGCCCGGCAGAGGGGCACAACCCTGCGGGGCCCGATACTGGTCCTGCTGCCCTGGACCCAGATATGGCTGTCCCCGCCCATGGCCGAGGTCTCCATCCGAAGAGCCTTGACCTTGGTCTGCCAGCCCCCGACAACGGCCCCGGTCTCGCTCAGGTAGGGAAGCCCTTTATAAATAAGGGAGACGTCTGTGCTTGTCCCCCCGACGTCGATTGCCGCGCAGGTCTCTTTTCCGGAAAGGTAGGAGGCTCCGAGCAGACTTGCGGCAGGCCCTGAGAAGACGGATTCGATTGGTTTTTTCATGGCTTCTTCAAGGCTTACCACCGAGCCGTCACAACGGAGCATGGCAACTCTGGAATCGATGTCTCTCCTTTTGATTTCGGATACGACCGTGTGCAGGAAGCGTTCGGTAATTGGGAGGAGCTGGGCGTTTAAGTAGGCGGTAACCCCTCTCTCGTAAGCCCCGAGGGCCCGGGCGAGTTCGTTCCCGCAGACCACGGGCAGCCCCGTGAGCTCCCGGATAAGTTCCTTTACCCGGAGTTCGTGCTCCGGGTTCCGGACACTGAAATAGGAAGAGACCGCAAAAGCCGATACTTTGTCTTTTAAGCCGAGCACGAATTCCCTGACCGTGTCAAGATCAAGGGGCGCTACTTCGTTTCCGTAGGAGTCGTGCCCACCGCTCACCATTGTGTAGTACCTGATCGGGCAGTCCTTCGGGATTTCATAGTCCCCTACAAAGACCAGGCCCACGGGAAAGCCTGTCTTTTCAAGGATCGTGTTGGTGGCAAGGGTCGTTGAGACCGAAACAAGCTCAACCTGCTTTAGTTTTTCTTTATCCAGCCCGTCCATCGAGTTTGCTATTCCTTCCAGCAGGTCCGGATAGGTGGTAAGGGCCTTGTTTGATTCTTCGATTCTTCCGTTGGAATTCCTGATTAAAACGGCGTCGGTGTAGGTCCCACCCGCATCGATGCCCAAACTATATTCCATTTTTTATACACTCCTGATTCCTGTAGCCCCCTTGCTACAGTTTTTTACAGTTTTTTGAGGATACCTTTTCCATGAAGCCCTGCTACCGGGAGTATTATGCAGGATTTCAAATACATTTTTCAGGAAAAAATTTGGTTTTGGGAATCGCTCAGGGGAATAATTATTTTTATAGAATTCATTATATGTAAGTACCTACCTATAACTTTTCTTCCCCACCTAAAACCTTCGCCTGAACAGCATCTCCAAAAACTCCAGTTTCATGGCAAAAAAGGATTTTGAGAACTTCAAATCAAAAAAAGAGAGAGAGAGATGTATATTACCAGGAGTAATGTTTGTATTAATGTTGCGACTATTTGTATTACTGCCAGAAATTGTCGTAGAGGAAACTGCCAAAATATCTTCGTTTGGTTGAAACCCTCAACTTTAAAATATAATTAAGTTAATTGGAGGCCGCAAGCAGCCCACCGATCAAAATGTATATATACGACTAATGATATTTTGAAATTGCATGATACATGAGATATTTTAAAAAATGTATATAATCAGCAAAATGGGCTCGTGGTCTAGTCGGTCATGACATCGCCTTTACACGGCGGGGGTCCTGAGTTCGAATCTCAGCGGGCCCATCAATATTTTAATGGATTTCAAACTCAGCTTTCAAAGAAGAGCTATTTTTGCCTTGATTTGCCACAAAAATCAGTGGCAAGGAAGATCCGTTAAAAAAAATATTTGTAAGGCCTAAGTTCTAAATTACATTTAAAAAGCCTATTGTATCTGTTTTTTGAAGAAATATCTTTATATACGTAGAACCTAAATTTATATCATGGTTTTTTTAAAACAGAAAATAATCAACGGTAAAAAATACTGGTATATTATTAAAACTGGCAGAATTGATGGAAAAGTGAAAACTATATTTCAGATATATTTAGGCAATGCCGAAAAAATATTTGAAATGAAAAAACAGAGTGAATCATTGCCCTACATGAAACTGAAATCTTTTGAGTACGGCAAACTTGCCGCACTTCTTCATGTGAATGAAGAGCTTGGATTCGTTGACATAGTGAACAAGCACACTATGAAAAAATCAATCGATGGTTTAAGTGTCGGAGAGTATCTTTTACTTGATATAGTGGGGAAATCTCATGGAGTTTTAAGTGAAAACGGTATTGGGGAATGGTTCAAAAAATCGGCCTTATCTTTTAAGTGGAAATTCCCTCATAAATTAAATTGTCAGAATTTTTTGAATCATATGAATTACATTGATTCCGACACAATGAAAAATATTGAAGACGATTTGTGCCGAGTTCTCATCGAAAAAGGACTAACCCCTTCAGTACTGTTTGTGGATGAATCAAACTGGTTCACTTATGCTACCAATTATGATGAAAAAAGTGAATTGCTTCATAAAGGGTATAACAAAAAGCATCGTAAAGACAAAAATCAGGTATCTGTAGCGCTGGCTGCTAATGATTACAACTTACCTTTTATTCACGAGACATATCCAGGAAATGTGCATGATTCAGAGGAATTTTCAGGTCTGGTTGACAAAATAGTAAACCGTCTAACCGAATTGAATATTTGTTCGGAAGACCTTGTTCTTGTTTTTGATAAGGGAAACAATTCAAAGGACAACATTGAAAAAGCAACTTCAAAGATGAATTTTGTAGGGGCTGTAAAAGCAAATCAGGCAGATGATCTTCTTGAAGTGCCATTATCTAAATATCAATTTTTATATGAAAGCTCAGAAGGCCACAAAATTTATGGCTATCGGACAAAGCATCAGTTTTACGGGACAGAATTTACAACAGTAATTACTTTCAATGAAGGAACTCACAAACTTCAAAAAAGAACTTGTGAGTCAAATATGTCAAAAATAACTGAGAATCTGGAAGACCTACAGAGGAGACTGGAAAGCAACAGAGGAAAAGCAAGAAACAGGAGCAGTGTAGAAAAAGAGGTTGCAGACATTATTATCAAAAAATACAGAAGTATGGTGAAATATGAAATTACTGATGCTCCTGAAGGTAAGAAAAAACCTCAGTTAAAGTTCTGGATTGACGAAGAGAATAAAAATAAGCGCGAAAATTCATTAGGAAAAAATATACTATTTACAGATAAGCACCGTTGGCACACTAAAAAAATTGTGCAAACATACAACAATAAAGGCGCTATAGAGGATGATTTTAAGCTATTGAATGATCACCTGCTTGTCCCTGTGGGACCGGTGTACCACCACAAAGATGAAAATATCAAAGTTCACGTATTTCTGTCTATAATTGGCTTACTTTTCTACAGATATTTAGCCTGGGAGACAAAGAGATATGGTCTTTCTATGAGAAGACTAATTGAAAATTTGTCCGAAATTAGGCTGGCAGTTATCCAGGATAAAGAATCAAATAAGTGTAATATTATTCTGGAAGAGATGAGTACAAAGCAAGCATCATTATTTTCTTTCTTGAACTTGGGTAATTACCTGCCACCCCAATAAAAACGTCATCAGTAGGATTATTCATTCCTTAGGCCCACACAAACAAAGCCGCTTGATAACGGAAAAACATGCATCTTTGAAAGTAAAGTCAAAGGGTATTTAAACTGTTTTAAAAAAAGAGAGGTTTATTTTTGAAGGGGTTTCCTCAACAGTGGCAACACCAGAAATAACAGGGTAAAAGCCCGGAGGATCTATTTTAAAAGAAAGGGAGAGATCTCCCCAAGCTCATTTTCTATTTACCCCTTCTTTCATATCCTAATAGTTCATTTGACCCTGTTAACTATTCTTTGATCTGGATGCCAATATAATACCAGAAACCAAAAGCAGTCCAACAACACCTGGGATGATCAAACCCTTATTTGAGGATTCTTCGGATTCAGGAATTGGTTCCGCATAAGCACCGGAGGAACTGTCAGTTTCTTCATTACCAAGGCTTTTGAAGTCAATATTACCGACACCATCCATATCATTTATTTTTTCACCACTGCTCCCGGTCTCTGCTTCGGTCTCATCGGGCAAGAAGAAACCCCCACCTCCCCCACTGGAAACTCTGGCCTTAGCGTTATTCTCAGATATCTCTGCATCAATTATCAGAGTAAGGAATCCATCGGAGTCTGTCTTATTTGTATCAATCGGATCCATTATTAATTTATTGCCATTCAAATAAAAGTTTAGCTTACTGTAATCATCAGTTGCACAGTCAATAGAAAGTTTGTTTCCAAAATCATCCCCGAATTTACCTTCAACCTTGACAACTGTGGAACTTAGTACTTCATCGTTAAGTTTTACGTCAATCGAGGTCCCAGGCAGAGCTTC
The DNA here is from genome assembly GCF_055394095.1 of Methanosarcina baltica. Taxonomy (NCBI): domain Archaea; kingdom Methanobacteriati; phylum Methanobacteriota; class Methanomicrobia; order Methanosarcinales; family Methanosarcinaceae; genus Methanosarcina; species Methanosarcina baltica. Next base: position 496,746 of record NZ_AP042463.1, read on the forward strand.
TTTCCCGTTTACGGAGATATCCCCCGAAATGAGAAGGGGAAACTCTGGTGGTGTTTGCCCTGCAGCGGTGACAGTCCCCAATGTTGCAAATAAAATCACAAATATTTGAAATAGTATTAAGAATCTAATATGATTCTTTTTCATAAAACCCCCCCAATATCAAAAAAATATCAAGATGAGTTATTATAACTCACCTTACTATGATTTTCTCATTTTACTCAGGAAGCTGGCGGTGCGTATACGCCGGTCTCATTCATGTACAGCCAGTATCCTTCGTATGGACTCATTTTAAAGATATCAGTTCCTATGTGTTTAAAGATATCAGTTCCTATGTGTTTCTCGGATATTGTTCCTGTTTTTTTGTTATATCCGCACTGAGTGTAGTTCATTTCAACCGGATCCCAGGGACCCATTATGTACAGATACTTGGAGTCGATACGTTCCAGGACCAGTTCTGCATACAGGGAATCTGTCGAGTCAGAGTGCCCTATGGCGTTCCAGCCTGCGTACAGATTGAGTGTTGCCGGACTGGACGGCAGTTTCTTATCAAGCTTTTCAGCCGAGATTAAACAATCTTCAGTGGCATGGATCCAATAGCCTTTCAGTGGCACCCACGTCAGGACCATCGAGTTCTCCCACGTATGTTTTAATGCGTCATAACCCATAACACAGTCAGCTGGCAAATCCCCGATAATGCTAGCGAAGCTGGGGTCTGCCAGTTCGTATGGAACAGAAACGAAGTTCCAGCCCGCAGACAGTAAGAGACCATCGGGTTTTTCGGTACAACTGAAGTAACCGTTCTGCCAGGTAGCATCCAATTCATTGCTCTGGTCGTCCACTATCTTCGATTGAGCCGGAACGAAGTCAAGGTTTGTAGAGCATGCACTGTCGGAAACGCATTCCATGGTGAATGTTGCAATAACGTATTCACCGCTCATTTCTGCCGGCGCCCCGAATCCAATCCTTACTCTACCGTCTTCAGGTTCGCTCCATGCATTAAGAGATGAGAAAATTGCCGTGTTCACAGTCAAATCTTTAAGATTGGCACAGGCCGGATCGTAAGTGAATTCGATCTGGCCCCCCTGGAAATCACAGGCATTTACCTTTATATTCACCTGTGCTTCCTGTCCGCAGGTTATACTGCTTGATGCCGGATCCATATAGACTTTGGCCGTATTTTCTGAATCCTGGTCATCGGCAATGAAGGCAAATGTCCCACCCGTCCATTCCACTGAAAAAGCATTGCTCTGGTCGTCCACTATCTTCGATTGAGCCGGAACGAAGTCAAGGTTTGTAGAGCATGCACTGTCGGAAACGCATTCCATGGTGAATGTTGCAATAACGTATTCCCCGCTCATTTCTGCCGGTGCCCCGAATCCAATCCTTACTCTACCGTCTTCAGGTTCGCTCCATGCATTAAGAGATGAGAAAACTGCAGTGTTCACAGTCAAATCTTTAAGATTGACGCAGGCCGGATCGTAAGTGAATTCGATCTGACCCCCCTGGAAATCACAGGCATTTACCTTTATATTCACCTGTGCTTCCTGTCCGCAAGTTATACTACTTGATGCCGGATCCATATAGACTTTGGCCGTATTTTCTGAATCCTGGTCATCGGCAATGAAGGCAAATGTCCCACCCGTCCATTCCACTGAAAAGGCATTGCTCTGGTCGTCCACTATCTTCGATTGAGCCGGAACGAAGTCAAGGTTTGTAGAGCATGCACTGTCGGAAACGCATTCCATGGTGAATGTTGCAATAACGTATTCCCCGCTCATTTCTGCCGGCGCCCCGAATCCAATCCTTACTCTACCGTCTTCAGGTTCGCTCCATGCATTAAGAGATGAGAAAACTGCAGTGTTCACAGTCAAATCTTTAAGATTGACGCAGGCCGGATCGTAAGTGAATTCGATCTGGCCCCCCTGGAAATCACAGGCATTTACCTTTATATTCACCTGTGCTTCCTGTCCGCAAGTTATACTACTTGATGCCGGATCCATATAGACTTCTGCTGCAGATGCCGCTGTTATAGAGATCATGAGCAGTGCCATTGAAATCAGCACCAGGTGAGGCAATCGTTTTCTTAATTTCAATAATTCATTCATTGTTTCACCCTGTTTCTCTGAAATTTATATGATGAGGGGCCTGTAAGCCTCTCATCATTTCTCGATTCAACAACTACATCCATTTCAGTCGCAGATGAGCGGATACTGGGTTTCACCATAGAGCCAGTAGTTCATGATCCTCATGGCATCGCCCATGTCTACCGTACCGTCATCGTTCACATCTCCGTCAGCAAGAAGTGGATACTGAGTCTCACCATAGAGCCAGTAGTTCATGATCCTCACGGCATCTCCCATGTCTACCGTACCGTCATCGTTCACATCTCCGCAAACGTCTCCTTCATTCGGTGATGCCCCCACTACACCGTTCACATAAAGATCGTCGGTGATGCCCGGGTCATGCCAGAACTTGACACGTTCTCCCTGCCAGGCATCGATCGGGCCGGTAGGATCTCCGTCCCAGATGTGGATGCAGGACTCAGGAGCAAACCATGACAGAGTCATCAGGTAAAGTTCTCCCTTGGGCACCACGAACTCAGTGTACTGGTCCGGATATGTGTAGAACCATTCAAGCAGCCAGCGTTCGGTTTCCTCGTTGTCTTCGAGTGTCTCGTTATAGATCTCCTTGAGTTCCCCGAAGTACCTCTCTTCTACTGACTCTTCCACATATGTGATTTCCAGTGGTGGTCTGCACATATTAGGTCCTATCTTGTCCTGCCAATTCTCAGGTATTGTCTGAGTATTCTGCACGTCCACGAGGATCTCATGGTTCATGCAGAAAGGCGGCATTTCAGGCAGGATTTCTCCTTCGTCCCACACTTCAAGATGTTTACCGTAGAGTTTAATAGGGGTCTTTGGCAGTTTTTGCCTGAACGTGATGTACTTGAAGCAGTCTTCTTTTGTCTTTATGGCCACTACGTTGTAGAACACCTCGTCCACGATGAAGGCTTTCTGGTTCCAGGCCGGGTTCACGCCGATGTTTGCCCCAACTTGCCCGAACATCCTTCCTACCCTGATAGTAGCACTTTCATCGGAGAGAGCCACCAGTTCTACGAAGAATGGTCCCTGCGGGGTATTACCACTGTTCTGGACACCTCTGGAAAAGAATTCTCTGTTGTTCAGTGGAATAACCACTGTTTTCGTGCATGCCGGGATACCTCCCTCATTGTCGTAAACGTCGAATGTTGCGCTGGGGTTCTGGCCAAGGTTATTGACTTCTTTCAGAGTCACTTTGTTGTCGAAGAACTGAAGCTGCTCATCGACATTCAGAGCTTTATTCTCAAGCACGAATACAATGCTCTCGTCAGCGCTAACTTCGATTTCGTCAGTGTCCATGGACGATTTAATTCCGTCTCCATCGATGTCGAAACCGAGAGTAGCTTCACTTTCAACTGTGACAGTATCCTTGGATCCATCAGCGTCTGCGTCGAAACTGTTGAGACCTCTGTACGAAACAGCGTCATCGTGGGCCATGGGTATGAATATCCTGCTGCCTGCGCTCACCATTATTGGCTGGGTGTCGCTGTCCGTCATCATGTAGGTAAATTCCTGATTAACAGCAGGTCCGTAAATATCCGCATCCCTTTCGCCGTCAACTTCAGGGTTGTTGTATTCAATGATTCTGTAGCCCAACGAGATCCAATCGTGGAGTTCATCTTCATCATTGACATCCACTATAACGGTATCCGGACCGATAACATCCATATCTGTCTTTTCAAGGACGACGTTCCATATTCCGTCCTCGGTATAATCCTTGAACCATTCCTTCTCGTACCACATCCTCTTGAATACTTTTTCCTTTGGAGTCTGGATTGTTGGTCCACCGCCACAAGGATAGAGGAGGAGTTCGTCCCAGCCCTGGTTGTGGTCCATAATAGCCGGGTTGAAGGTCATGAAATCCTTTCTTGGGGCCTGTTCAGCCTGTGGATAGAAGGGAGCTTCAGGATCCGTATATGGCGGATTTTCCGGTTTGAAACCCGGGTTGGCAGGATCGTCCATTGTCTGGTTTCCAGGTCCTTCACCGTAAGTTCCGTAAATCCTTATGGATGACGTATCGTCCAGTTCATTGACATACAAACCGGTGGAGTCTACTCCATCGTACCAGAACTTTACGCGTTCTTCCTGCCAGGCATCGATCGGACCTGTTGAGTCCCCATCCCAAATGTGAATGCAAGATTCGGGTGCAACCCAGGAAAGGGTTACCAGGTAAAGTTGCCCTTCAGGCAGCACGAATTCCGTGTACTGGTCTGGATAAGTATAGAACCATTCGAGTATCCAGCGTTCAGATTCTTCCTCTACATCTTCTCTGATCTGGTCGAAGATGGCTTCAAGACTTGCTGCGTCGGGTGCGGAATAGTACTCTCCTCCGGTAGCTGTGGCCATATCAATCAGGTTGCTTTCTGCCCCACTGCCAGAAGCTATTGTAAGACCTATCGAGTAAATTCTGTAACCTTTTGCTGCGGCTTCAGCTGCGGGACCTCCTGCTCCGGCAAAAGTATAGCTACCACTACCATCGGTCAGGAAGATAATGACCTTTGCCGAGTCTGCTTTGTTGCTAGCATCCAGCACATCAATGCATCCCTGTAACCCCAAATTCAGATTTGTAGAGAAACCAGAATTTCCTACATTGACCACCTGTGTCTTGGCCAGGGTAAAGTTATCGGTCAATGCCTGGGTGAAATCAATAGTGCCATCCCAGCTTACCACACCTACTTCGTCCTTGGAAGAATCCAGCATATCTATGGTATCCGTTGATGCCTGCAGACGAAGATTCGAAGGATCGGTACTAACCATGCTTCCCGAGCTATCCAGCCCAAAGACCAGGCTAATTGGAATATCTATACTTGTCTCAGATTCGTCGTAAATCTCCTTGAGTTCTCCGAAGTACCTCTCCTCTACTGACTCTTCCACATATTTGATTTCAAGAGGTGGTCTGCACACTTTCGGTCCGATCTTGTCCTGCCAGCTCTGAGGTATTGTCTGGGTATTCTGCACGTCCAAAAGAACCTCATGGTCCATGCAGAAAGGCGGCATTTCAGGCAGGATTTCTCCTTCATTCCACACCTTAAGATGCTTACCGTAGAGTTTAATCGGGGTCTTTGGCAATTTCTGCCTGAACGTGATGTACTTGAAGCAGTCTTCTTTTGCCTTTATGGCCACTACGTTGTAGAACACCTCATCCACGATGAAGGCTTTCTGGTTCCAGGCCGGATTCACGCCGATGTTTGCTCCTACTTCACCAAACATCCTTCCTACCCTGACCGTGGCACTTCCATCGGAGAGAGCCACCAGTTCTATGAAGAATGGTCCCTGTGGGTTATTACCGCTGTTCTGGACACCCCTGGAGAAGAATTCCCTTCCACCCAGTGGAATAACCACTGTTTCCGTGCATGCCGGGACACCTCCCTCATTGTCGTAAACGTTGAATGTTGCACTTGGGTTCGGGCCAAGGTTATTGACTCCTTCCATAGTCACTTTGTTGTCGAAGAACTGAAGCTGCTCACCGAGATTCAGAGCTTTATTCTCAAGCACGAACACAATGCTCTCGTCAGCACTAACTTCGATTCCGTCATTGTCCATGGATGATTCAATTCCATTTCCATCTATGTCGAAACCGAGAGTAGCTTCACTTTCAACTGTGACAGTATCCTTGGATCCATCAGCGTCTGCGTCGAAACTGTTGAGACCTCTGTACGAAACAGCGTCATCGTGGGCCATGGGTATGAATATCCTGCTGCCTGCGCTCACCATTATTGGCTGGGTGTCGCTGTCCGTCATCATGTAGGTAAATTCCTGATTGACCGCGGGTCCGTAAATATCCGCATCCCTTTCGCCGTCAACTTCAGGGTTGTTGTATTCAATGATTCTGTAGCCCAGCGAGACCCAGGAGTGGAGTTCTTCTTCATCATTGACATCCACTATAACGGTATCCGGACCGATAAAAGTCGTATCTGTCTTTTCAAGGACAACATTCCATATTCCGTCCTCGGTATAATCCTTGAACCATTCCTTCTCGTACCACATCCTCTTGAATACTTTTTCCTTTGGAGTCTGGATTGTTGGTCCACCTCCACAGGGGTAGAAGAGAAGTTCGTCCCAGCCCTGGTTATGATCCATGATAGCCGGGTTGAAGGTCACGAAGTCCTTTCTAGGGGCCTGTTCAGCCTGTGGATAGAAAGGAGCTTCAGGATCTGTATATGGAGGATTTTCCGGTTTGAAACCCGGGTTGGCAGGATCATCCATTATCTGGTTTCCGGGTCCTTCACCATAAGTTCCATAGATCCTTAGTGTACAATTAGATTCCTCACTGCAGCCAACATCGCTGGATGCAGCTATTCCTATAAGAGACAGGCATAAAATAGCCACAATGAGTAGCGTATTCATTCCCCTTCGCATTTCTGTATCACCCTCAATTTGACACATAAGTAAAGCTTATGTCAATGAAACAGTCCCGTGAGGAATCATTATTTTTTCAGAAGAAGCTTCAGAAATTATAGCTAATCTCGGCATAATGCACCTATTTTATTTCCTGTACTGGAAATCCTAAACATGCCGGCACAGGTAACCTATAATTTCATTTTAAAATTTATACAACAATGTTCAAACCCTATTAAGACATCAGACAAATTAAGATGCCTTTCCGAATTTTCGGAAGTTTGACTCTCATTAGATTTCATTTTGCATTGTTGCAGTGCTTGAAGCCCCTAACTCCCAAAATAATCCCCCTGGCAACTGACAATAATTAGATAAAATGGAAAGAATATATATCATTAAGAAAGTTTTATAAGAATATTAAATATATATACAAATGAAAATATAAAGCTTTGAAAAAAATACCCTATTTTTATAAAAAATTGGAGGACATCATTTTCTATTTTAGAAATATGTAATAATAAAAGTATAGGCAACCATAACTGATAGTGAAACATATTTTAAAACACAAAGATAAATAAATTATTTATATTCAAATTATCAATGAATCATTTTAAAGAGCAAGGAAATACCACATGTAATTTGTGAAATATATATATTTGTGCAGATAATAAAGGATGGGAAGTAAAAAAGAACTATTATTAGAGAGTTTATTGTTTTTTAGAGATCAGGATCTATTATTAAAATGGTCATCGGTCGTCCAGTGTTAGATGACTGATGTTTTGAAACACTAAATGTTAGAAGGTCATGCAGTTCCAAGTAACACCAACCTTCACAAGCTTCATTTGGACAAGCAACATCAGTAAACTTTGATTATGGACCTCATTTTCCCCTTATATAACGAGACAGTATCATTAATATAAATATCAATTGAATACAAATTGCTCACCACCGTTTTTATCATTAATTTATCTATTGTGGTGTTTCCTTTTCCCATTCATAAACATATTATTTCAATATAATTAAAATATTGTTGTTTTGTACGATGAGAGGGGATAATCTGAAAACCAGAAAATAATAAAAAGTCTCCCCATTAATCCCATAAGATGCAAGGCTACAAAAAAGCGATTTAGCCCCTGTTTGAGGCAACAAAACTGTTTTAACATCTAAGGATGAAAACTCTTTTTCGCTTGAGTTGATGAGGAAAATCTTAGTTTCGTTTTTGAAAGAGATAGGGAGGATGCTCTCAAATGTATTACAATTTTTTTTGGTTATGCTCCTGCCTGTCTCATTCTTTCTGGTTCTTCTTAGACTTATACACCAAAATTCCAGCGACAAGTAACAGCCCTATGCCACATACAGCTATCAGCATAGTGTTAAAGCCTTCTTCAACAGGAATTGATTTTCCTTGGACGCTGGAGGTGGCGGGCCCTTCAATTACAGGGGGTGCTTCAGCACCTATGTCACTTATGGTAGTTTCTTCCTGATTGATGTTTCCGTTTTTGGGTTTTTCAGTTGCTTCTTCGAAAATACCGCCCATACCTCCGGAAACTTTGGGTTTTTCGTTTTCCTTGGATACTTCAGCTTTAATTTCCAGAGTCAGAAATCCGTCTTCAAGTTTATTGGAATCAATAAAGGGATTCACTTTTACTTTTACACCATTTATGTAAAAATCGACATTACTATAATCTTCCAGTTCAGAGGAAATTGGAAGTTTGTTGCCGAAACCGTCTCCGTACACTCCTTCAGTCGTCACTACAGTGGAACCTACATCTACCCCGTTGACTTTAACGGAAATCAAAGTCCCTACAGGTGCTTTTTCCCCATTTACATACAATTCCCCATCAACATTAATGGGAAACTTCGGTAGCGCCCCCTGAGAATCATCGGCTGCAGCAGGGACCATTACTGCCATGAATAATAACATCAAGGTCTGAATTATTATTGTAAACTTGATCAATAATTTTTTGCTTTTTATCATCAGGTCACCATCCATAAAAAATGTATATGATGAGTTCTGGGAACTCACCACATTCCTTAATTATTCATTTCATTTGTCTCCTTTACCGGGAACCGATTTCATGCAAGTGTGCAGCCTTCATCTGTCACATACATCCAGTACCCTTTGTATGGATATACGGGGAAGAGATCCACAGTCATAAGAGTATCAGTTTTCATGTCTCCGTTGTTGTATCCATAGTACTGGTATTTCCAGCCTCCATCATCATATACCCACGGACCCACAACCTTTGAGTAGCAATCAACGTTTATAAAGGCCCAGTTTGCATATTGAGTGCTTGCTTCAGGAGAACCGACAGCATTCCAGCCCGGATACAACTTGAGTGCCGGGAGAACGTTATTTGTCTGCTTCCTGACGAGTTTTTCTGCAGGGATACAGCAGTCTTCCCCGGCATAAATCCAGTACCCTTTCAACGGTTCCCATGTAAGGTCCATTGAGTGCACCCATTTATAACAAATTGCAGATGCGTCATAGTACTGGACACACGTAACAGCAGGTAATTCTGCGAGAATATCTGCAAAGCGCGGGTTCTCCAGTGTATATGGGATGGATACAAAGTTCCAGCCAGCTTTGAGACAGAGATCTTCATCCGGAATGATCACGATCACATCTGCTACAATGACCTCGGTGTCCCCACCTACAGTTACCGGGGTCTCACCTCTGCAATTGAGAACACCGGCAAAACAGTAAGTGTCTGGAGTGTCTGATGCAGTTACATTGTAGCTGAAACTTGTTCCTGAGAGGTAGAATGTAACAGTATTGTTTGAAACATCCTCCTTTACTGGAAGAGAAAGCCCGGTGGCATTCACATAGCTGAAACCTGCAGGCAGTGTTTCTACAACCTGTCCCAGGATACCATAATCACTTGCTGTTATGGTGACCATAAACTCCTCACCTGGTGCTAATGTCCCTGCGGGAAGAGTCCTGGAAGCGGAAGCACATTCAGGGTCTCCACCATTTTCACCAGCAACTGTTACCTCGGTGTCCCCACCTACAGTTACCGGGGTCTCACCTCTGCAATTGAGAGCACCGGCAAAACAGTAAGTATCTGGAGTGTCTGATGCTGTTACATTGTAGCTGAAACTTGTCTCTCCGAAGAGGTAGAATGTAACAGTATTGCCCGAGACATCGGCTGGAAGAGAAAGCCCGGAGGCTCTCATATAGCTGAAACCTGCGGGCAGTGTTTCCACAACCTGTCCCAGGGAACCATAATCACTTGCTGTTATGATGACCGTAAACTCCTCGCCTGGTGCTAGTGGCCAAGCGGTTGGAAGAGTCCTGGAAGCGGAAGCACATTCAGGGTCTCCACCATTTTCACCAGCAACTGTAACCTCTGTGGCCCCACCTATGATTATCGCAGCCTGATCTTTACGATTGAGGTCTCCAGTGAAGCAATAAGTGTCTGCAATGTTTGATGCTTTCACATTATAGCTGAAACTTTGATCTGTTAAGTAGAATGTAACAGTATTGCCTGAAACATCTACTGGAAGAGAAAGCCCGGTGCTACTCACATAGCTGAAACCTGCGGGCAGTGTTTCCACAACCTGTCCCAAGGTACCATAATTACTCGCTGTTATGGTAACTGTGAATTCCTCACCTGGTGCTAATGTCCCTGCGGGAAGAGTCCTGGTAGCTGATACGTCAGTAGCTGATACTGGCAACGCCATAACTGTGACAGTAATGAGTACCAGGAATGTTAATAAAATTTTTTTGCTTATTGTCATATTGAGTTCACCCCCAAATAAACAAAGTAGAGGAAGTGAGTTACTTCCTCAACTCAATTTAACTGAAGTATTTTCCTAGTACATTCAGTATCTGGTCATCAGTCATTCCACTGCCAAGAGCGAAATAGTCTCCAAGTGCAGCCAGTACTTCAGCGTCGTTGATTTCACCATCTTTCGGGTTGTCGTACTGTTCCCAGAACTCCGGTTCATCATCGTCGCCGTTGTCACCGTTTGGTATTTCCTCCGGCGGGATGTAAAGCCTGAAGTCACCGATGGTGACAGCCCCTATAAGTCCTGGAACTGGAGTATCTGTATCGTCATATATATCCTGGAAAGCCTGTTTCAGGTAGAGTTTGTCCACACATGTCCAGTCATCAGAGCAGTCGGTATCGATGTAACCGATAAGATCACCGATTATAGTTCCTTCTGCTATCGGAGTCAATACTCTGCCTTCAATCAGATCCAGATTTCCTGCCCTGACGGTGGTGTATGCATCATAACCTGCCGTAGAAGTGAGTCTCACATCAAAGAGAGAAACCTGTCCGAGACCGGTAGTGGAACTAATATCTATGTAGAGTGGATCCCCAAGTTCATAGATAGCATCTCCATCAATATCGAAGTACGCTATTTCATAGCCCAGCCCAGCATCAGAGAAGCCTACGGTGAGTGGGATTAACGGCTTGTTCAGGTCAAGGTCGTTAGCCACCTTGGTGTTTGCCGGATACTTGCAGTCTGGATCATCCAATGCCACATTGTGCCACGGAGTAAGCCTGACATCACCAGCTTCTACAAAGTTGTTCCCATCGTCAACATCTATGTACAGGGTATCCCTATCATCGAAAACCCCGTCACCATCATAATCGTAGAATTTCAGGTCTGCAAAGTCTACACTATTGTTCTTCAACAGGTAGACTGCATCAATATCGCACTGCTCCACCTTTGTTCCACAGGAAGGCCAGAACTCATTTGCGATGGCTTCAGGTGGGATGTAAAGTCTGAAATCGCCAATTGTCACAATTCTCTCGCTTACCCATGCAACACCCGTATCAATCGGCTGCTCAAGATAAAGCTTGTCAGAGCAGGTCCAGGTACCACTGCAATCATCGTCGATATACCCAATCAACTCTGCAGGAGTAAGCGCGCCACCCACAGGGAGGAAAGGCCAGGCATCGTGAAGGTCAAGATCTCCAGGCTGTACCGTAGTATACGCAGCATAGCCATAATCCTCTCTTGGTGTTAACCTGATATCATAGATAGATACTATCCAGTTCTGATCCATATCCACATATAGATAATCTGCAGCATCATAGTTGGCGTTAGCAACCACATCGTTTGTTTCAAAGTACTTGATCAGACATTCCTGGCCGGGATCCAAAAGTGGAAGGCCCTGATCCAGATCGTTGATAACTTTGGTGTTTGGTGCGTATTTGTAGTCGTCATCTCCCACAGGCACATTGTGATGGGCTGTAATCCTGACATCACCATTATCAACCCTATCATTAACTTCAGGAATGTCGACCATATCAACATAAGCGGAATCAATGTCGTCGAATACACCGTTTCCGTTAAAATCGTAATACATTATTCTAGCGCCACGTCCGTTAACAAAAGGCACACTCAGAGTATAGACAGCATCGATATCTCCCTCTTCAACCTTTGTTCCACAGGAAGGCCATGATTCACTTATAATGGCTTCAGGTGGGATGTAGATCCTCAGATCTCCAATGGTTGCGAAGAAGTTAGCATTCGGGTCAGCGTCTATAACATTCGAAGCGGTTTTTGACTGCTGCAGATAGAGTTTATCCGGGCAAGTCCAGGTGCCGCTGCAGTCGTCATCAATGTAACCAAGAAGGTCTGCAAAGGTTCCCTGTTCATCAATCCCGACCAGTGGCATCAAAGTGAGTGTTTCGCCTTTATCGGCGTCATAAGTTCCCACTGTCGTGTATGCGTCGTATCCCCAACCGTTGACAGTAAGGCGAATGTCATGTACTTCTACAAAGGAATCTGAAGCACCTGTGCTGTCTACATCCACATATACAGGGTCTTCAATGTCATAACCATCGCTTTCAAGATCAATGAAATAAAGTACCTTCTGACTCATAGGACCCACAAGAGGAAGCCCCTGGTCATCGTCATTTGCAACCTTGGTGTTTGCAGGATACTTAAACTGCGAGTCATCGGCTGGAACATTATGCCAGGGCGTGATCCTCACGTCAATGTTCGGGTCGATTACACCGTCACCGTCCATATCAATGTATCCGGAGTCGTAATCATCAAAAGTCCCTACATTGCCACCTGCGATGTTATAATCGAAGAAAGCAAATTGTGGACCTGCGCCGGGGAAAGCAGATGACAGCGCATATACTGCATCAACGTCCCCCTCATTCACTTTTGTCCCACATGACTCCCAGCAGGAATTTGCTGCAGCTATTCCTGTAAAGCATAAAATAGCTGCAATCAAAAATACAGTTATTTTCCTTCGCATTTCTGTATCACCCTCAATTTGAAACATAAGTAAAGCTTATGTCAATGAAACAGTCCCGTGAGGAATCATTATTTTTTCAGAAGAAGCTTCAGAAATTATAGCTAATCTCGGCATAATGCACCTATTTTATTTCCTGTACTGGAAATTCTAAACATACCGGCACAGGCACCTATAATTTCATTTTAAAATTTATGCAACAATGTTCAAACCCTGTTAAGACATCAGACAAATTAAGATGCCTTTCCGGATTTCCGAAAGTTTGATTTTCATTAGATTTCATTTTACATTGTTGCAGTGCTTGAAGCCCCTAACTCCCTAAATAATTCCCCTAGCAACTGACAATATTTAGATAAAATGCAGATAATATATACCATTAAGAAAGTTAGATAAGAACTATACATATATATACAAATGAAAATATAATTATTTGAAAAAAATACCGTATTTTTATTAAAAATTAAATGGATTCTGTATATATTTTAAAAATATGTCATTATAAAAAGGCAAGAAACAATAACGTGTAATGAAACGTATTTTAAAAAACAAACATAAATAAATTATTTATATTCAAATTATCAATGAGTCATTTCAAAGTGCCAAGAATATCACAGGGTATTCTCAAGATTGATATATTTGTGCGGATAATAAATAATAGGAAGTAACAAGGAACTATTAGTATAGAGTTTATTGTTTTTTAGAGATCAGGTTCCTGTCATTAGAATAAAAAGACCGAAAACCCCACATAAATAAATATTAACGGTGAGATTCGATATATTTCCCACATTATAAACTGGCTATTTAATATCATACTGATATCATTATATAACAAGTCAAACGATAAAGAGTTAGAATCTTAGTTACATACAAAGAGATACATTTAAAGAAATACACTAATTATTTGCAATACCGGGGATTTTGCAAACATAATTTTTGATGTCGATGGGGGTATTAACATAAGAAGACGGAGTCGGACTGATATTGCAGTTGATATACTGAGAGTGGCTACTAACGGAGCGAAAAAAACACATATAGTATACGAAGTAAACCTGAATTTTAACATCGCTCAGAAGTATCTGGAAATGTTGAAGGAAAAAGAACTCATCAAACATGAAAACGGGCTTTTTATCACAACCGAAAAAGGAAAAGACTTTCAGGAAAAGGCAAAAGAGATCAAATTGTAAACAAACCTTACCCTACCTTTTTTTCTTAGCCTTTAGAGAAAACGAACCACGAGTCCTTAGTTAAAAGGTGGATGACCTCCATCTTTTTGCAAATATCCTTTCCTTTTTTTAGTGGGGTCCTGAACATGATTCCTGCAGATTTTCCCCCTTATTTCCTGCTGAAAACCTTCTGCGGATATTTATCAAAAAAGAAGCAGGAGGTGTCGTAATAATATTTCTGAATAATTATACTCTTCTGTATATATAACGTCGATTCAAAAACATACTATTATGGCTCTTCAAGCTCTTTTTTTAAACTGCCCGTTTAAAAAATCACAGGAAGTATCGTACACAAACAGGACGGTGCGCTACAAGGCCCATAACCTTGCATACTTTGCAAAGCTGCTCAAAGAAAACCCGATTCCAACCAACCTCAGACAGCTTGAAAAAACTTAAAACCATTCAAAATTAAACCGGGGGATAATGTTTGACCAATGGGGAAGAAATAACAATCAAACTCAAGGTTGCGGAAGCGGACCAGAGAGATGTCGGCAAAGGAATCGTCAGGATAGACGAAGCCTTCAGGGAAAAACTGGGTTTAAATCCCTTTGATGTGGTGGAAATCAAAGGGAACAAAACAACCTCAGCCCTCATAGGGCGCTCATACCCGAGTGATGCTGGGCTTGACATCATCCGCATGGACGGGCTTATCCGCTCGAATGCAAAAACCAGCATAGGGGAATTCGTAGAAATCCGAAAAGCCAGATGGAAGGAAGCAAAGCACGTAACTCTTGCCCCTGTTACCCGGGGGATGAAAATATACGCTCCCAGTGAGACCCTCAAAGCCGTATTCATGAACCGCACGGTCTCTAAAGGAGACTTCATATCCACCACAAGCGTCCGGAAATCCAGCGAAACTTTCGGAAAAGGGCTCATGTTCGAAGACTTTTTCCAGGACTTTTTCGGTCCCTCATTTGGCCCCTCCTTCGGGCTGGGGGAAGTAAAGATGCAGGTCGTCTCGACCTCCCCCACAGGGATCATAAAGATCACAGATATGACCGAACTCGAACTCCTCCCCGAAGCCGTGGAAATCCCTTCGGAACAGAACATTCCGACTGTTATGTACGAAGACCTCGGCGGAATAAGGGAAGCCATCTCAAAGGTCAGGGAAATGATCGAATTACCCCTGAAACACCCCGAACTCTTTGACCGGCTTGGAATCGACGCCCCCAAAGGGGTGCTGCTCCACGGCCCCCCCGGGACCGGGAAGACAATGCTTGCAAAAGCCGTTGCAAACGAGTCCGACGCCTACTTCATCTCCATCAACGGGCCTGAGATCATGTCCAAGTACTACGGAGAATCCGAAAAGCGGATCCGGGAAATCTTCGACGAAGCCGAAAAAAACGCCCCTGCAATAATCTTCCTGGACGAAATCGATTCCATCGCCCCGAAAAGGGCCGAGGTCACGGGAGAAGTCGAGCGGAGGGTAGTTGCCCAGCTCCTCTCCCTCATGGACGGCCTGAAGGAGAGAAAAAATGTGATTGTAATAGGAGCCACAAACCGTCCCGAGGCCCTGGACATGGCCCTCAGGAGACCCGGCCGTTTCGACCGGGAAATCGAACTCAGGGTCCCGGACACCGAAGGCAGACTCGAAATATTTCAGATTCATACCAGGGGTATGCCTCTGGCAGGAGACGTAAACCCCAAAGGTCTTGCCCAGATAACCTACGGCTTCGTGGGTGCGGACATCGCCGCCCTCTGCAGGGAAGCCGCCATGAGTGCCCTTCGGGGAATTTTACCCAGGATCAACCTCAAAGAAAAGGAAATTCCCAGAGAAATCCTGAATTCCCTCCAGGTAACCAGACAGGACTTTGAAAACGCCATGAAAGACGTCCAGCCCTCCGCGATCCGGGAGATTATGATAGAAATCCCTGACGTAAGCTGGAATGATGTAGGGGGCCTTGAAGAGGTAAAACGCCTCCTCAAGGAAGCCGTGGAATGGCCCCTCAAACACCCCGAATCCTATCGAAACATCGGGGTTGAAGCCCCAAAAGGCGTGCTCCTCTACGGCCCTCCGGGCACGGGAAAAACCCTGATTGCAAAAGCCATAGCCCACGAATCCGATGCCAACTTCATCACAGCCAAAGGCAGCGACCTTCTCTCCAAGTGGTATGGAGAATCCGAAAAGCGCATCGCTGAAGTCTTTATGAGAGCCCGACAGGTGGCCCCATCCATCGTCTTCCTGGATGAACTCGACGCCCTTGCGCCCATCCGGGGAATCTCCGCAGGCGAACCCCAGGTCACAGCCAGGATCCTGAATCAGCTCCTCTCCGAGATGGACGGGCTTGAGGAACTGCAAAGTGTTGTTGTGCTCGGAGCCACAAACCGCCCGGATATTATTGACCCGGCCCTCATCCGCCCCGGCCGCTTTGACGAGCTCATCCTCGTCCCGATCCCGGACAAAGCCGCAAGAAAAGAGATCATCAAGGTCCATACAAAGAAAATGGCCCTTGCAGAAGATGTGAACCCTGAGGAACTTGTAAACCTCACCGACCGGTATACGGGAGCTGATATCTCTGCGATCTGTAAAAAAGCCGGAAGATATGCCCTCAGGGAAGATATTAACGCAAAGGAAGTCAGACAGGAGCACTTCCTCAAAGCAATCCAGGAAACCGGCCCTTCAGTTACCCCGGACACTATGAAATACTACGAAGCAGTCAAAGGAGAACTGAGGACAAAGAAATCCAAAGAAATCGAAAGCCCGTCTTATGCGTGAACTACCCCCTACCATTTTCGGCAAAGCCGGAACTTCTAAGAAGGGAACCCCTTCTGCTGTTGGATATAAAAACGGTTTTATTCCTGTTTTTAAAAACATAAAAGGTATTATTTCAGCATTTAGAATATTAAAAGCACATATTGCCAATATTTTCAAAAATAAAGCTTTAAAACAGGTTATTTTTCAAAAGGAGCGAGTATAAACAAAAGCCTGGCAAAATAAACCCTGCAAATAATGTTAACCAACTACATTAAATACGATAATTACTATCGGTAATATGTATGCAGCTTCCAACACCTGAAAATCTTAAAAAAAGGAGAAATGGGCTGAAGCTCACCCAGAGTGACCTGGCAAAAAGAGCAGGCGTAAGCCAGCCTCTAATAGCCCGCATCGAATCCGGAGACGTCGACCCCAGGCATTCCACTGTCAGGAAAATCCTTGACGCATTTGAAGAAGTCGAAAAAGAGCAGCAGACTATCATAAGGGACCTGATGCAATCCCATGTAATTCATATTTCTCCGGATAATTCAGTGGAAGATGTTGTAAATCTCATGCACGAACACGGTTATTCCCAGATCCCTGTCATTGATCACGGAATTCCTGTCGGAAGCGTCTCAGAAGACCTTATATTAAAACTAATGGCCGAAACAAAGAAAAGATCCGTCTCCCACATGAAGGTCCAGGAAATAATGGGAGATGCCTTCCCAACCGTGTCCCCATCCATTTCAATCTCGGTGGTCTCCCATATACTGGAGGCAAATACTGCCGTACTGGTTGTAGAGCTTGGGAAAGTAGTAGGTGTGGTTACAAAACACGACGTGATGACACTTCTACAAAAAAAGCCAGAAAAACCCTCAAAAGCTTAAGACCGGATCTCAGGATAATCAGATATCAGAATAATCAGAAGACATTCAGACCACATGATTATAATACTAGAATTCGAATTAGAACAGCACTAATTTAGAAAAAAATATAGACTAAATATTAAGCTTACAAAAAATATGGAGCATAAAAAATATGTATCTGGAAGATACCCTGCTCATGATGCCAGGACCCGTACCCGTTGCCCCCAGGGTCCTGAGAGCCATGTCGAAACCAATGATCAACCACCGCAGCACGGAGTTTGCTGCAATTTATGACGACTGCCGGGAAGTCCTGGCAGACGTATTCCAGACAAAAAACGACATCTGCATAATCAGCGGCTCAGGCACTGCAGGCATGGAAGCTGCCGTCGGGTCTGTGGTCGGAAGTGAAGACAGGGTTGTTTCAATCGAAAATGGGAAATTCGGGGAACGTTTCAAAGACCTCGCAGGCCTGTACGGACAGGTGGACCCTCTTGAAATCGAATGGGGCAAGTTCGTTGACCTGGAAAAGCTTGAGGAAAAGCTTGAAGCAGGTGCAAAAGCCGTAACCCTTGTCCACAATGAAACCTCCGCAGGTATCATGAACCCTGCCCCTGAAATAGGAAAACTTGCGAAAAAGTACGATGCCCTCTTTATCATGGACGGGGTCACCTCTCTCGGAGGAGATGAGGTTAAGGTGGACGAATGGGGGGTCGATATTGCGATTGTTGGCTCCCAGAAGTGCCTTGCAGCACCCCCGGGGCTCGCAATGGTCTCAATAAGCGAAAAGGCCATAAAGGCAATGGAAGATGTGAAAAAAAGGCCTTATTACATGGACCTTAAGGCCTATAAAAAAAGTGGGGACAAAGCCAGAACCGAAACTCCCTACACCCCTGCAATCCCGCTCTTCTACGCCCTTCAGGAGTCCCTGCACATCGTAAAGGAAGAGGGTATGGAAGCCCGGATCAGAAGGCACAGGACGCTTTCCGAAGCCGTACGGGCATCCATGGCCGAAATGAACATCGAGATGTTCCCGCAGCTTAACGAGTACAGCCAGTACTCAAGCACCGTCTCCGCAATGAAGGCCCCCGAAGGCCTTGACGGCGAAGAAATCAAAACGGAAATGAAAAAGCGCGGTATCATCATTGCCGGCGGCCAGGCCCACCTGAAAGGTAAAATCTTCAGGATAGGCAGTATGGGCAACGCCACTGCAAGAGACATCCTCTCAACCCTCCAGACCCTGGAACTCGTGCTCCATGAAAAAGGATTACTCGAAAACTTCGGGGCAGGAGTAGAAGCTGCTGCAAAAGTGACAGACAGGCTCTAAAAATCAAAAGATAAAAAGATATAAAGAAAGAGGTGAACCTTAGCCATAAGGTTCACATCTAAACCCCCAACACCCTCAAAACCGAAAACCCTTACAGGGATAAATATGCCAACTATTGGAATCGCAGACACAACCTTCTCCCGCTATGATATGGGACGTGCAGCAATTGAAGAGCTTCAGAAAAACGTAACTGTAAAAATAAAAAGGGTAACCGTACCCGGGATCAAAGACCTGCCCGTTGCGGCCAAGAAACTCATTGAGGAAGAAGGCTGCGACATAGTAATGGCACTCGGTATGCCCGGGGGAAAAGATAAAGATAAAGTTTGCGCCCACGAAGCGTCCCAGGGCCTTATCCTGGCTCAGCTTATGACCAACACACATATTATAGAGGTCTTTGTCCATGAAGATGAGGGAAAGGACGAAAAAGAACTGGCCTTCCTTATGGACAGACGAACGCGGGAACATGCCCAAAACGTAATCAAACTCCTCTTCAAACCTGAAAAACTATCCAGGGAAGCAGGGACCGGCCAGAGGCAGGGCTTTGAGGACGCAGGGCCATTAAGGACTTAAAAATATAGAAAAAACAAGGACTGAAGAGACCATGACAATCAGCCTAGGATTTGTGGTAGCTGAATTTAACAGGGATCTGACCTATCAGATGGAACTGCTTGGAAGAGAACACGCCGAATTTCTGGGGGCAAATGTAAAGGAAACAATCCTCGTCCCCGGAGTCTTTGAAATGCCCCTTGCAATAAAGAAACTCTGCGAAAGGGACGATATCGATGCCGTGGTAACCATAGGCAGCGTGATCGAAGGGGAAACAAAGCACGATGAAGTGGTCATACAACAAGCAGCCCGGAAGATCATGGATCTTTCCCTCGAATATAACAAACCCGTGGCTCTCGGGATACCCGGTCCCGGTATGACGCGGATGGAAGCCCTCAAGCGTGTGGACTATGCGAAAAGAGCTGTGGAAGCCGCAGTAAAGATGGTGCAACGGCTCTAAGGAACCGTAAAGCCCAAAAAATACTGGCAAATGGATAAAACAAGGATAATCCCCTATGACATCCACAAGGCTTAAGCGTGTAGAAGAATCCGCAACAATCCGGATTTCCAACATCGCAAACAATATGATAAAAGAGGGAACTGACGTTATTAACTTCAGCCTTGGAGAACCGGATTTTGACACCCCGAAGAACATCTGTGATGCTGCGACAAAAGCTATGTACGAGGGTCAAACCCACTACTCTCCTTCCGCAGGCATCCCGGAACTCAGGGCAGCCATTGCCGAAAAACTGAGGACGGAAAATAAACTGGACGTCAGGGAGACAGAGGTACTGGTCACTCCGGGAGCAAAGCAGGCAATCTTTGAGATCATGATGGGCGTGTTAAACGATGGGGACCAGGCAATCCTCTTTGACCCGGCCTGGGTAACCTATGACGCCTGCATCCGCTTCGCGGGAGCGGAGCCGGTCTGGGCCCCGACAAACCCTGAAAAAGGTTTTATTCCGGAAACCTTTTCCGAATACATCACAGACAAAACAAAGCTTATTGTCATAAACACTCCGGGAAACCCCACAGGTGGAGTTTTGAGCAAAAAGGCTCTGAAGTGTATTGCCGACCTTGCAATTGACCACGACCTGCTTGTAATCTCCGATGAGATTTATGAAAAAATCATCTATGACAAAGAGCACATAAGCCTGGGCAGTCTTGAAGGCATGCAGGACCGGACAATCACCGTAAACGGTTTTTCCAAGGCCTATGCCATGACCGGCTGGAGACTCGGCTACCTGACAGCCCCTCCGGAAATCTTCAAGCTCCTTTTAAAGATCCAGTCCCACTCGGTAAGCAGTGCCACCACCTTTGTCCAGTACGGTGGACTTGAAGCCCTGACCGGTCCCCAGGATAAAGTAAAAGCAATGGTGGAACGTTTCAAGATGAGACGTGATATCCTTATTGACGGTCTGGATAATATAGGGATCAAATGCAAGAGACCCGACGGTGCCTTCTACGCCTTCGCCGATGTAAGCGAATACGGCACAGGCTCCAAAGTTGCTGAAATGCTCCTCAGAGAAGCCCACGTAGCTGTAACCCCGGGCATTGCCTTCGGGCCATCTGGCAAGAACTTCATAAGAATATCCTACGCTACATCCGTAGACAGGATTAACGAAGCCCTCGTAAGGATGGAAAACGTATTCAAATAATCAAAAACAATTTTATAAGTACAGCAGAAAACCCATTAAATCTTTAGATTTAGCGGGTAGTTCACGGAACTGTCCCGAAGCAAAGGGGCAGACCTCCACATCCAGCCGAGGGAGTAGCCCCCAAAATCATCCAGTAAAAAGCTCTTTTGCGGGTATGGGGCAAATGTATGGGGCAAAAAAAGGTAAAGGAAAAAAGTTTACCCGTCTCGTTTAAGGACTTCTTTTATAATCGCTCCGCTACTGCAAAGAGGGCATTCTTTCGAGAGAGGTATCCGGACAACCTTTGAAGGGAGCCCGCGTTTTTTCAGTTCGCTTTCCAGTTTTTCGATCTCGAAGTACTGGTCATAGCCAAGAGCGATGATATCCGGCCTGATTTCTATTAAAGGCTCGAAAATGTCGTTTTCACTTCCCAGGAGGGCAAAATTCACCACTCTGAGGGCACTTACCATCTCAAGCCGCTGTTCTTCGGGTACAATGGGTTTTGGCTTGTGGGTTATATTTGAATCCCGGGCAACGATAACATAGAGTTCATCTCCAAGGGACCGGGCCCTGTCCAGGAAATAGACGTGCCCCGGATGCAGGAGGTCAAAGGTTCCGGTCGCAAGTATACGTGTCAAAAAAAATCACCTTTTTTAAATGGATCGGTAAAGACCTTTAAGCATAAGAAACTTACTGAATAACAGGAACCTTGAGTGAACTACCCCACGCTAAAGAAGCTGTCCGACAATTCAATTTCAGGCAAAAACAGGTAAAAAATAAGGCATATAAAGCCTTTAAATCGAAAAAGAAGGAATTTTAATATTACTGATAGTAATTGTCGGATAGCCTGTAAAGCCCTGGGGCTTTCTGCTGCGTCCCTGTAACAAAAAAATTCAGGATTGTAACGTGGCTTTAGATTACCATAAGTAATATATATTACGGACAATTATTACAAAACAGGAAAAAAATATATAAAAGAGGAAACCTGCATGGTTGAAAAATCGGTTCAAGAGATTAATAAAAAAATAGAAGACGGGAGCGTCAACGTCGTCACAGCCGAGGAAATGGTCGGAATTGTGGAAGAACTTGGCGCAAAGGGAGCTGCCAGGGAAGTTGATGTTGTTACCACAGGCACTTTCGGTGCCATGTGCTCTTCAGGGCTCATGTTTAACCTCGGCCACTCCGAACCCCCCATTAAAATCCAGAAGGTCTGGCTCAATGACGTGGAAGCTTACAGCGGGCTTGCGGCCGTGGACGCCTACCTCGGAGCCGCTCAAATCTCGGAAACCAGAGGAATAGAGTACGGAGGAGCCCACGTAATAGAAGATCTGATCCGCGGAAAGGAAATTAACGTCCATGCAACCTCTTGCGGGACCGACTGCTATCCCAGAAAAGTACTTGATACAACTCTCACTCTCGATGATTTAAACGAAGCTATCCTCCTGAACCCCAGGAACGCTTACCAGAATTACGCAGCTGCAACCAACAGTTCAAAGAGAATCCTGCACACTTACATGGGAGAACTCCTCCCCAAATTCGGAAACGTCACCTACTCCGGCGCAGGGGTGCTCTCCCCGCTGTCCAATGACCCTGACTACGAAACCATTGGCCTGGGCACGAGGATCTTCATGGGAGGAGCCCAGGGCTACGTCATAGGAAACGGGACCCAGAACTCCCCAACAAACGGTTTCGGGACCCTTATGCTCAAAGGAAACCTCAAAGAAATGAGTTCCGACTACGTGCGAGCAGCCTCCTTTACGGGCTATGGCTCCACACTTTACATGGGCATAGGCATCCCAATTCCAATCCTTAACGAAAAAATTGCAAAGGCAAGCGCTGTAACTGACAGGGATATCGTAACCGAGATCCTGGACTACGGGGCAGGAAGCCGGGACAAACCTGTTATCAGGGAAGTCAACTACAGTGAACTTCGCTCAGGCATGGTGGACATCAATGGAAAGGAAACCCCAACCTCCTCCATGTCAAGTTTCAAGAACGCAAGGAAGATTGCAAACGAACTGAAAGAATGGGTAAAACACGGAAAATTCTTCATCAGCACTCCCGTAGAAAGGCTCTCAAGAACCGGCGTGGTTAAGCCCATGAAGCAGACCCTGGCAATCCCCCTCGTAAAGGATGTAATGTCCGACTTTTTCGTGACTATCGAAGGAAAACATACGGTCCGGGAAGCGGCAAAGAAGATCTGGGAAAACTCCTTTAACCACCTTGCAGTTGTCTCGGACACGGGAGAACTCCAGGGAATCGTGACCGCCTGGGATATCTCAAAAGCCGTTGCGGGAAACATATTTGATTCGGTTGAGAGCATTATGACAAAGAAAGTGCTTACCTGCACTCCAAACGAGCCCGTGGACCTTGCCGCCCGGAGACTGGACACCAATAAGGTTTCGGCTATGCCCGTAATCGACTCCAATAGGCATGTCGTGGGAATCATCACGAGTGACAACATAAGCAAGCTCCTTGCAAGGAGGTACTGAAAATGAAGATAAAAATCATCATTCCGACCGAGCGGACCCAGAACCCCATCATAGCCGAATCCATGATCAGGACAGGCATCCCCCTGAATATCATGGTCGCAAACATCGACTCGACCTATGGGGAACTGATCGCCGACATGGAAGATGCCCATTTCAACAAAATTAAAGAAGCCCTCGAAGAAAGAGGGGCTTTCGTCTCCATCCTTGACCAGCCCATCCACCGGGACGAGGAAGAATGCGTGGAATGCGGGGCCTGCATCTCGGTCTGCCCCATGAAGGTCTACACCTTTGATGAGGACTGGAACCTCTGCGTGGATGAAAAAAAATGCATCCGCTGCGGGATGTGCATCAAGATGTGCCCGCACCAGGCCCTTAAACTGGGAGACTGAAGAAGTTATCCTTTGAATTTTAAATCAGGCTTGAAGTACCTACCGGCCGCACCTGCGGCCGGCCTTTTTTTAAAAAAACGTATATATCAGTGTCTATCCGTGGTTCTTTACGTTGACTTGCAGGTCAATTTCAAAAAATAGCAAAAAACAGAAAAAAAGAGCTTAAGGCCCCATTCTATCAATTAAAATAATACCAACCTAATACAAATAGACCATCAAAGTGTTTGAAAAGGTAAAAAAGTAAAAATTGAAAGCAAAAGGCCTGTTTGTCTTTTCGCCTTCAACCAATATTTCAACGATTTTAGAGTTTAACTTCCTATATAAACCTCCGATTTAAATAATCCCGGACTTAAACCGTTTTCCGCTTCACTTAATTCATTCAACTCTTTTATCCGGAGTTCAGCAACGTCCATCGCATCCTCAAAGAGCTGTTTGTCAATCCTTATCCCGAAGTACTTTTCCAGTTTGGCTTCGGGAGGCATCGTCGTACCTGCAGAAAGGTATTCAATATAGTTTTCATTGAAGACCTCAGGATCTTCCCTGTACTGCTTAAAGAGAGCAAGGGTTATTGCCTCCGAAACCGCGTAGTTAAAAGCATAGTAATTGTTGCTTAGGTAAATGTGAAGGACAGGAGTCCAGGCCGCTGAATTCTCCGGATAGTATTCAATGGAATCACTTACGTATTCTTTTGAAAGGTTGGTCCAGAGAGCATTGAGTTCTTCCCCGTTTACCTGCCCGTTTTCGGCACAGAGGATATGAGCATCCCTTTCGAATTCACTAATCAAAGGCGCGTATGAGAAATACTTCTGATAGTCCCCTACATGCTGGGTTAGTACCGCTTCTGCCGTATCCCTGTCACTGTTTGCGAGTACGTAGTCCACAAAGAGTTCCTCACTGAAGGTAGAAGCAATTTCTGCCTCGTACTCCGAGGGATTGCAGTAGAGGTAATCCACGGTATTGCCCATCAGGTAGAAATGGATCGCATGGCCCATTTCATGGGAAATGGTTTTCTGGTCGTTAAGCAGGCCCCTGTAGTTCATAAAAATCATTGAAGGGGATTGAAGAGCAACGAGGGGGAAACAGTACCCACCCGGTTGTTTTCCACTTTCAGGAGCAGGATACACGTCAATGTAATTTCCTGTCACGGTCTTTAAGAAAACTTCGTTGAACCTCGGGTCCATCTTTGAATACGACTTTTGAATTTTGAGCAGGGTATCCGTATAATTAGTCCCCTGTCCAGGGTTTTCCATTAACTGTAAACTCATATCATAGGGCTTTAAAGTCTCAAGCCCCATTTTTTGCCTCCTGAAATCGTTATAGCCTTCAAAAACACCTTTACGGGCCTTGAAGACCGAATTCATATCCTCTACCTGAGTTTCTTTGAGATAGAGCCCGAAGAGTCTGGCCTCATAATAGTCCGCATAGTTAAGTTCCCGGGCAGCCCGGTCGTCAAGTTCCGCTTTTTCAGAATAAAGGGCCGCCATTTTATCGGATTCATTGAGCAGATGGTAAAAATATTTATCATAACAGGCTTTTCGGTTCTCGCGATTCGGGTCGGTTGACATAAGGGCATAATAGGACTGGGAATTAACCGTAAATTCTTCCCCGTTTTCAAGAGTGATGTTCCCGGCAGCTGTAACGTTATTGGTGATCTCTTTCAGAGCCACTGTTTGCAGTTTCATGCGTTCATTCGAAAGCTCTGCCAGATACGCAGCCTCCTCTTCATTCCGGGAACTGTGCTCCGCAAAACGGATGTAATTTGCCTCAAGGTAAGGATGGTAGGAATCAAGCCCGGGCTCTTCCGTAAAAATTTGTTCCCATTCGGGCTCTGTAAGGGATGTCAGTTTTACCTCTACAAATGCAATACTCTTTCCATGTTCCATGGCCAGATCCTGCAAGTCCATGAGCAGGGTTTCGAAAAAAACGTCATTTACATCCAGACTGTTTTCAACATAGGCGTATATATACAGAATCTCCAGAGCTTTAGAAAATTCCTTTTCGGTTTCCAGATATTCCAGTAAAACAGTACCGTTTAAAGTCTCAAAAGCCGGACGGAATATCTTATTAACGTCCTCAGACTGTGCTTTTATTATCTCAAACTCCTCCAGCGCAGCCTCCTGGCTTTCAACCAGATGAGACGAATCCCAGGTCGTTGTCACCTCATTGGGGTCCAGTTCCGGAAAAACCTCTTCATTTGAGGTCTCCACTGCTTTGTATTCACCAGCCCCGCCAGAATCTTCACCGACACAGCCGGAAAAAGCCGTAGCCAGAAAAAGCAAGGCAAGTAAAACAGAAAAACGTTCAATAGTTTTATTTTTCATAAAAATCCCTCCTTACGGAACAAGAAATGAACTCATTGTGAAATTACAATCACCCAATTATATTTAACAGTTCAGCTTTCTACCCGATTTTCTATTTTAGCTTTCTATCTTTGTTTTCGATCTTAACTTTCTATCCTGATACTTCCTGTATTTATAGCACGGAAAACAAATTAATTGGTATAATCCGGTACCGGAAAAACTCGTTCATATCCGGAAACATCGATTTGCAAGTGTGGAATTTCAAGCTGTAATTATGTAGATCTGTAAGTGTAAAATATCAGGTTGCAAACACAGACCCGTAAGCGTAGAAATTAGCCTGTAAGCGGATTTTACCTGCAAAGACCTGTTAACGGTCCTCAAAACCGAGGTGATCAAATGCGTATTCTTGTCCTTTACTCCGGCGTTTTCGGAATAAAAGTTATCCTGAACCTTATAAACCCCGACAACTTCTGCGTCTCCTGCGGGGAACTCTGCGACCACTGCCGGCAGGCCAGGAAGTCTTATGCCGGAATGATTGTGGGAATCCACGAATTTCCCGAAGACCTACCCCCCTTCATTGAAGAGCCCGAACAGTACCTGCCCCCGAAACTTCCCGAATGTGACCTTGTGCTTGCCTTAGGGCTGCACCCCGACATCCTGGCAGCCCTTTCCACCGTGGTGGACAAAACCGGAGCAAAAGCCGTCATCGTCCCGGTTGAAGATTCAAAGGCCACGCCTGCGGGAGTGGTGGAACAGCTCAGACAGAACCTGGAAGCGAAAGGCATTGAGTTTGCCGCCCCAAAGCCTTTTTGTTCCCTTGAAAAAACAGGAAAAGGAGAACTGATTGACGCTTTCGTGGACATGGGCTTCGGAAAACCCGTGCTCAGGATCGAACTGAGCCCGAACGGAAAGTTCATTAAAGCGGTAGGGGTGCTCAGGGATGCCCCCTGCGGTTCGACCTGGTTCGTGGCAAAAAAACTCGGGTGGAAGGAGGTTTCGGACTATAAGGAATTAATCTCAGGGGCCCACCACTCCTACCCATGCACCGCCAGCATGGACCGGGACCCACAGCTCAGAGATACCATCCTGCATGAGGCCGGATACATCATAAGAGAAGCAGTGGAAGAAGGAATGGAAAAATCAAGAAAAGAAAAACAAAGACAGGAAGAAAGAAAAAAATCAGAAAATAAAGGAATCGAAAAATAAAAAAGTGAAAAAATAATTAAAATCGAAAAAGTTTAATTCAGGGCTGGGCCTGAAAATAAACTTCCTCATAGGGCTGGATTACCACAAAGCCCTTGCCCCGAAACATCATCTGAATGGACTCCCCGCTGCTTCTGCCAACAAAAGTTTTCAGGGAAACGTCCGCCCGGATCTCGGGCTCCAGATTTCCGGACCAGGCAACCGTGGCGTTCGGGTCCGTGAAAACAGGCCTGTCTTCCGTAACCTTCAGGGTCAGGGGGTCGTAATGCGTGGTGATTGCAACCATCCCGGTGCCTTCGAGTTTTACATTGAAAAGCCCACCTGAGAGCATTCCTGCGATCTTTTTCATCATCCGGATATCCCAGGAAATGCTGTTTTCAAACTTTACTTTCAAAGATGCATGTTTTTCCGTTATCAAGCGGCTTTGTTTGTGTGGGCCTAAGGAATGAATAATCCTACTGATGACGTTTTTATTGGGGTGGCAGGTAATTACCCAAGTTCAAGAAAGAAAATAATGATGCTTGCTTTGTACTCATCTCTTCCAGAATAATATTACACTTATTTGATTCTTTATCCTGGATAACTGCCAGCCTAATTTCGGACAAATTTTCAATTAGTCTTCTCATAGAAAGACCATATCTCTTTGTCTCCCAGGCTAAATATCTGTAGAAAAGTAAGCCAATTATAGACAGAAATACGTGAACTTTGATATTTTCATCTTTGTGGTGGTACACCGGTCCCACAGGGACAAGCAGGTGATCATTCAATAGCTTAAAATCATCCTCTATAGCGCCTTTATTGTTGTATGTTTGCACAATTTTTTTAGTGTGCCAACGGTGCTTATCTGTAAATAGTATATTTTTTCCTAATGAATTTTCGCGCTTATTTTTATTCTCTTCGTCAATCCAGAACTTTAACTGAGGTTTTTTCTTACCTTCAGGAGCATCAGTAATTTCATATTTCACCATACTTCTGTATTTTTTGATAATAATGTCTGCAACCTCTTTTTCTACACTGCTCCTGTTTCTTGCTTTTCCTCTGTTGCTTTCCAGTCTCCTCTGTAGGTCTTCCAGATTCTCAGTTATTTTTGACATATTTGACTCACAAGTTCTTTTTTGAAGTTTGTGAGTTCCTTCATTGAAAGTAATTACTGTTGTAAATTCTGTCCCGTAAAACTGATGCTTTGTCCGATAGCCATAAATTTTGTGGCCTTCTGAGCTTTCATATAAAAATTGATATTTAGATAATGGCACTTCAAGAAGATCATCTGCCTGATTTGCTTTTACAGCCCCTACAAAATTCATCTTTGAAGTTGCTTTTTCAATGTTGTCCTTTGAATTGTTTCCCTTATCAAAAACAAGAACAAGGTCTTCCGAACAAATATTCAATTCGGTTAGACGGTTTACTATTTTGTCAACCAGACCTGAAAATTCCTCTGAATCATGCACATTTCCTGGATATGTCTCGTGAATAAAAGGTAAGTTGTAATCATTAGCAGCCAGCGCTACAGATACCTGATTTTTGTCTTTACGATGCTTTTTGTTATACCCTTTATGAAGCAATTCACTTTTTTCATCATAATTGGTAGCATAAGTGAACCAGTTTGATTCATCCACAAACAGTACTGAAGGGGTTAGTCCTTTTTCGATGAGAACTCGGCACAAATCGTCTTCAATATTTTTCATTGTGTCGGAATCAATGTAATTCATATGATTCAAAAAATTCTGACAATTTAATTTATGAGGGAATTTCCACTTAAAAGATAAGGCCGATTTTTTGAACCATTCCCCAATACCGTTTTCACTTAAAACTCCATGAGATTTCCCCACTATATCAAGTAAAAGATACTCTCCGACACTTAAACCATCGATTGATTTTTTCATAGTGTGCTTGTTCACTATGTCAACGAATCCAAGCTCTTCATTCACATGAAGAAGTGCGGCAAGTTTGCCGTACTCAAAAGATTTCAGTTTCATGTAGGGCAATGATTCACTCTGTTTTTTCATTTCAAATATTTTTTCGGCATTGCCTAAATATATCTGAAATATAGTTGTAACTATTCAGCCTACTGATAAAAAAAGCATAGTTTCAGCTAATGTTGCAACTATCGGATAATAGCGGCGCTCCATTGAGCGCCGCTCGAATAGCATCCATGACATTCAAGCTATTCTTTCTAATAGTGGATATGTATCCCCGAATTCTGCAGAAAGCTACCGCTCCTTCGATGCTTCGGAAAGTTCCCGAAATCTTCTGTTGTAGCTTCATCATTCTGATGTCTCGCTCTGCTTGATTATTATCAAATGGAACTCTCAGGTCATTGAGGAATTTCAGAATCCTATCCTTGTATTTTATGAACCTATCAAGGAGATTCTTTGCTTTTGTTTGTGCTGGTCTTCCTCTTTTTTTAACCTGTTTTGAGAGGTCAGGAGGTGGATTTTCTTCAATTCCCTCTTTAATTATTTTATCGTATATTTCCTCGAATGCCCTGACTTTTATTGGATCTATTGGAATTTCCATTTCTCTGCATTCGTCGGTATATTTTTTTACTTCACTCAGAAGTTCATTTACTTTTTTAGCCCATTGCTGCTCAAAATTCTCTTCAACTCCAGTGAGGTCCCTCTTAAGATGAGCATTGCAGAGAGCATGTTCACATCCATATTTGTTGTATGATGCCCAACCATCATGAACTACTACCCCCTTGTATTCTGGAAGAAAACCCAAAGCATTCATTGCCTCTGATCCTCTTTTTGGATGTACAAAATAGTATGTCCACAGACTGTTTGAAACAACATGGAGCCACCATTTTGTCCCTAAAACCCTCATTCCTGTTTCATCACAATGTACAGAATAGGCTACCCGTAGATGTTCGAAAACAGCTTTTTCGAAAGGTTCCAATTTCTGGAATAATTCCTTTTCAGCTCTTTTTATGGTAGCAGGGCTGATACGTATTCCATAAAAGTCCTCTGACAAATCACAAATCCGTTTATAAGGAATCAATTGAAAGTTCCTTAAATATACAAGAGAGGATAAAAGGCGAGGTCCATATTGAATAGGGAATTTTATAGAGTCTGGAAAAGTACCTTTGTTTATTTTCCCACAGTGAGGGCATTTCTTGGACTCAGCACGATGTTCGGTAAATATGATGTTCACAGGAGGAATATCAGCTTCTTGCCTGCGTTCACAGTCCCGAACTTCAGTATCTTCAAGATCATGACCACAATTTTCACAGCAGTGAGGGGAATGAAATATTATATGGTCAGGATCCCCAACCATTTCGAAAGTACTTCCAGAATGACCTTTTTGACCACCAGGTTTTTTCCCACTTCTTGTGCGGCTACTCTTAGGTTTAGGTTTTTCATTCACAAAAACGTCAGTAGAAGGAGGTTTACTGCTGTTTTGGCTGTTTTGATTTAGACGAGCCTCTAAAACCCTTACACGTTCCTCAAGTTCAGCAATTTGAGAAGCCTGTTTCTCTATGATAGTCTCAAGTCTCTGAATTACAGCAACGACTGCTTCAGGGCCTTCTTCATAGATTTCAAGAATCTCTTCACGTGTAAGCATGATACTGAAGAGATAGAGTTATTTTATATGCAATTTTTCCTCGAAACGAGGAAAAATTGCCTTTGTTCAAAGTATGGCTGAATAGTTACATATAGTTTTCACTTTTCCATCAATTCTGCCAGTTTTAATAATATACCAGTATTTTTTACCGTTGATTATTTTCTGTTTTAAAAAAACCATGATATAAATTTAGGTTCTACGTATATAAAGATATTTCTTCAAAAAACAGATACAATAGGCTTTTTAAATGTAATTTAGAACTTAGGCCTTACAAATATTTTTTTTAACGGATCTTCCTTGCCACTGATTTTTGTGGCAAATCAAGGCAAAAATAGCTCTTCTTTGAAAGCTGAGTCAAAGGCCAGCAGATCATTTCCATTGACAAAAATAGCCTCGTTCTCAAGGTTCAGGACCGAGATTTTCTTCCCCGAGTCAGCGAGGTAGAGTTTGCCTTTTCCTTCGGCTTTTGTCAGGCTCACCCCTTCCCCTGTAAGCGATTTTTTCATAAGTTTTCCAAAGCCGTGCTCCAGCAAGCCTTCCCGGATGAACTTAATGTCCCCGGTGTATCCGACCATGGAACCCCGCTTGGTCCAGACCATGCCTTCAAGGTTTACTTCGAGCAGACGGTCGCGTTCCAGTTCAAACACTCCCTGCCCGAGGTCGTGTTCTCCTGTGCTTTCGATGAATTTGTTTAAAGAATATCGGCCTATGTTCACACTTCCCTGAAATTTTAAATATATGGAAAGAAGATGGCCCCAGATTTATATCTTTTCCCGCCCAAATCCTCCGGTATGAGGCCTGAAATTGATTCAACAAGTTTCGGATCGATCACGGTTGAGGGAAAAAAGTTCGAATACGACATCCTCATCCGCAGGGACGGAAATGTGGAGAAACGAAAGAAAAAACTTTCAAAAGAAATATACGGTACCTCGCACATCCTTTCTCTTGAAGAAGCCAGACATATCTACGAAACCGGAATGGAAAAACTGATCATAGGTACAGGCCAGACCGGTTTCGTGGAACTTTCAAACGAAGCTGAGACTTTTTTCAGAGAAAAGCAGTGTGAGGTTGAACTCCAGCCTACCCCTGAGGCAATTGAAAACTGGAACCGAGCCAAAGGTAAAGTTGCCGCGATGTTTCATATTACCTGTTGAAATCCCCCAAATCAGGTAAAAAAAGAAATATGTAAGGGAAAAAATGTCCCCTCTGGTAAGTGAGGATATGGAAACGAAAAGATGGTTTTATGCCCGGATCGTGTGTAAATCCATCTGTGGAAACGGAATATCGATTCCCTCTTTCCGATAAGTTTCAAGGATGCCTTTAGTCAGGTCGTTTTTTACGGCCCAGTAGTCTGCTGTCTTTGTCCAGGCCCGAAGCTCCAGGTTCACCGAGGAATCAGCAAGTTCCGTGGTGACCACGGCCGGGGCGGGGTCGGAAAGTACAAGGGAGTGTCCTTTCATAAGCTCGTTTGCAACCCGGATAGCTTTTTCAAGGTCTTCCGAATAACTTATGCCAACGGCCACCGGGACCCTCCGGGTGGACATGCGGGTAGCATTGATAATGGGACTGCCCCAGACAAGTTTGTTGGGAATCGTTATGAACTGGTTGTCCGGGGTCAAAAGCTCGGTTGCCATGAGCCCAACGGCCCTCACTGTGCCACTCTCACCGTTTATGCTAACGAATTCGTCTTTGTCAATCGGGCGAAGGGCCGCAATCCAGACCCCTGAAGCCAGGTTCATAAAAGTATCCTGCATCCCGAAAGCCAGGACCAGCCCTATGATTGCCGAAAGCCCGACTACAAAGCTGTCCACGTCAAAGCCGAGTGTTTTGAGAAACGCAAAGATTACTATCACGTAGAGAAGCACGCTCAAGAAACGGGCCAGAAACTCAACTACCAGTTCAGGAAGCTTTGTTTTCCGGACCCCGGTCCTGAACATCGAGACCAGGAATTTTACAACAATAAGCCCCACGATTAAGATGATAAATGCAAAAAACAGCATGGATAACGTTACATTCGTATATGGAATAGCCTGTTCCAGAATACTTGCAGCCAGATGAATCCCCCCGGATTGATAAAAACCGTTTAGAAGTATAGATACAGTTTAGAAGTATAGATACAGTTTAGAATACAAATACAGTTTAGATCATAATTTTAATAGTGGAGAAAAAGCAGGAATATTCTACTGACCCGATTTCATCCCATGCAGTAAATTATAAGACATGCTATATAAAAATTATATTATTAAAAATTGCTTCAAAGATTCAATTTTTCCGTTTACAAATATATGAATAATTTTTCATAGAAGAAACCCCAACATAGATGCCGATATAGATAGAACTCTGTTAAACAAGTATTTAAAATACTTAACCATTTTATCAAATGAGTAAGGGAGGCCTCAATTGAAGTGGATTAAAAAGTTCTTTGGAAAAAAAGAAAGTGAACCTGCAGAAACTGTTTTAAGGAAAATAAGCCCGGAAGAACTCCCTGTATGGCTGGAGACGGGTTTTCAGAAACTCTCCGGCGAAATATCTGAAAATGCCGCCCTCATATTAAAGGACCTTGAGGCTTCCCTCCCGGAAATAACGGAAAGCAAGACAAGGCTTTCGGAGGCCCTGGTTGTTGGGGATTTTGACGTCCGGGCCGTGAAACGGGCAAAGAGCAACAGGGAAAACATGGCCAGACAGATTGAAATCCTTGTGGAAAAAATCAGTATCCCGGAAAGCCAGGATGTCAAAAGTCTCGGGGAATTTCATGAAAAGACCGCCCACCAGCTAAATTCCTGTGTGGAAAATATGTCCAGAAGTTTAAGGTACGCAGGAGGCATTTTTCCGAAAGAGGCAAAAGAGGTTACGGAAAGCCTTGGAAAGTTAGGGATGATCTTAAAAGCCCTTCAGGAAAGCTTCGGGACCCACTCAAAGGAAATCGAAGCTTATGAGACCGCCTCGGAAACCCTTCAGGCCATCCGGGACCTCTCCGCTTCAAGCGAACTCGGAAAAAAGGAAATCCGGCAACAAAAAGAAAAAATAAGGAGCTTTGAGGGAGAAATCGAAGAGGCTCGCAAAGCCCACGAAAATTTTGAGCAAAGTGAGGAATGGCAGAACTACAGGAAGCTGGAAGCCGAACTTGCGGAAGCCGGGGGCCTGACCAAAAAGGCCGAATCGAACCTTTCATCCCTCGTACTTCCCCTCTCAGACAACCTCACCAGGCTCAAAAAACTGCATGAAACCGGCAGATACACCTTAAACCCTGAAATCAGGAAAGAGCTTGATGCCTGCCTGGAAGACCCGAAGACAGCCAGTCCCGCCTTTTTCCGGAAACTTCAAAAACTTTTTGAAGACCCGACTCTGGGCCTCAAAGCCCAGAAAAAAGAAAAAGCTCTGGCCCAGGCCGAAGTCGCGGTCCTGAATTTTGAAACTCGAAAAAAAGAATATTTAGAGGCTGTACAGACCCGAGAAGAAAAACGGGCCGAACTCAAAAAGCTTGGGGCTGGAGGCCTCGAGGAACTGAAACAAAAGGAGACAAAACTCCAGGGCAAGTGTAGGCTTGCAGGAGAGGAACTGCAGCTTTCCATGAAAAAACTGGAAAAACTTAACACTGACCTTGAAAAGAAAAAAGAAGAACTCAGGGAAAAGGTCGCGTTAATTGATAGCGGCGTGGAACTGGCTTTTCCGGATTAATTTTTGGACATGATTAATAATAGCTAAAAGTAAACAACCCCCAAAAAATAGAGCTTTTCGAATAAAATATTTTGAATGAGGAAAACCCATGACAGAAGTACTCTACTACCTTGACTGCTACCTGAAAGAATTCGAAGCCAACGTGGAAAAAGTAAGCGACGGCAAATACGTTGTCCTGGACCACAGTGCCTTCTACCCCGAAAGCGGAGGCCAGCCCCACGACCTCGGGAAACTTATCCGTGAAGAAGACGGGGCCGGGTTCGATGTGGTATATGTAGGGAAATTCGGAAGCGAGGTCAGCCATGAAATCACCCCTGAGAACGAAACCGTTTCCCCTCTCAAGCCCGGAGATAAAGTAAAGGGCCTTATTGACTGGGAGCGCCGCTACAGGCACATGCGCATGCACACCGCAACCCATGTCATCGCAAATGTTATCGAAAAAGAAGCCGGGGCCCAGATTACCGGAAATCAGCTGGGCCTTGACAAGAGCCGCGTGGACTTCAGCCTTGAAGCCTTTGACCGGGACAAATTCGCCGAATACGAAAAGATGGCAAACGACATAATCGCTGAAAAACACCCGATCAACCTCTATCTGATCAGCCGAGAAGAGGCCGAGAAGAAACTTACCAGACTTACAACACTTGCAAAAGGTTTTTCCGAAGACATCCGGGAAGTGCGCCTGGTGGAGATTGAAGGCATCACTATTGAAGCCTGTGGCGGGACTCACCTTAAAAACACGGAAGAGATCAAAGGGATTAAAATATCCAAATTGCAGAACAAGGGGAAGAGTAACAGGAGAATGTACTTTACACTTGTGGACTGAAAGCCAGAGGCTTTTTCCACAATTTTACTTTTTTTATATTTATTCTCCCCTTAGATCCAGACCCGCCTTTACCCCTTTAATAACCGCTTTTGTGATCATTTTTCCGAATTCCGTGCTCGAACCTGCATAGGGAATTTCCGGTATGCACTCGATTTCTGTGGTTTCCTCAGGTCCTGAATCCTTTTCATCAACCACAATTTTTGCAGCCTTTTCGTAGGCCACTATCACGGCATCCGTGTTTGTCCCCAGAAATTCATAACCTTTTTCCAGAAGGGCCAGGCCCTTGGCTTCCGTGGCCGTGATAATTGCTCCAAAAAGGGCGGTTTCGGACAGTTTTTTCTTTGAGAGGAGAATGATATTGATGGTCCCTATCTTTTTATTTTTTGCCCGGAACTCGGAGCCGTTGCTAACCCCTGCCGTTACAAAAACGGTCAGATAACCGTCTTCGATGACCTGCAGGTATTCCATCTTAACTGCGGTCAGGAGCCCGAAACAGGGCCCATCGAGTCCCAGGGCTGCTCCAGCATCTTTTAAGTACTGGCCGGGGTCCGGGGGGTTGAAGGTCCTCGGGACCTGCCTGTTAAAAAGATACTTTACACACCCACGGCCTCCGTTCAGGCCCGTACTTACGGCTTCGAAATCCCCTTCTATGATGAGAGTACTGTCTTTCATATAAATTACCGCTAAACCTAAAGATTTAATGGGCTTCTTCCAACTGATTCCCGAAGGAACCTTATGTCACAATCCATGCTAACGGGAAAAACAACGAATTTGTAGGATCCGCTTTACAGGAACGCAGCAGAAAGCTCCAGGGCTTTACATGCTGTCCGACAATTACTATCAATAATATCGAAATTCCGTATTTTTCGATTTAAAGGCTTTATATACCTTCTTTTTTACCTGTTTTTGCCTTGAAATTGAATTGTCGGACAGCTTCTTTAGTGGCGGGTCGTTGACCAGCTATCCTCTGGAATGTCCAGTGGTTTTAGTTTGGGGTAACCGCCTACTCGGAGTAATATCGCCTGAGCAGAAGGCCTGCACTTGAAGTGAGCAGCACTGCCAGGAAACCTGCAATTACCTTTCCCTGATCAGTAAAGTCCTGCCAGGAGTGCACCGAGGCCCAGAGTCCGCTTCTCGTAACGAAGGTTGAGGTTATGACGAGGATAAACGACACTATGGCGAGGAAGGGGAGGAGGAAACGGTATTCCTCCGCGCCTGGTCTGAGTTTTGCATGCAGGTAGGCTGTAGCGGTAAGCCAGGGTATCAGCGAGGAGGTTTCCACCGGGTCCCAGGTCCAGTACCAGGCCCCCCAGCCGAGCACCTCGTAAGCCCAGAAAGCTCCGAAGCCGATTCCAAGGGTCAGGTAAAGCCAGGAAGTGCGCATCCAGGAACTTGCAAGCCCGGTCCAGCGTTCGTCTCCGAGGACAAGCCCTGCAAAGGTGGCTGAAAAAGGAAGGGTAAAGGCCGCGTAGCCCAGGAAGAGGACGGGAGGATGGATCGCCATCCAGGGGTTTCGGAGAAGGGGGTTCATGCCCTGCCCGTAGGGAATGACAAAAGCTTCGACAAAGGGGTTCCAGTTTGTGGTCCCTGCAGCCCCCGAAGGGGTGAAATAATACATGGAAAAGGGGTTTTTCAGGGCCAGGAGCAGCAGGAATACGGATGCAATAGCAAGGGTGATCGCCCGTGTAAGGTTAAGCAGTTCCGTGTCCTTAAGGGCCTTTCCGCTTTTACTGTACCGCATAAAGGTTAACATAAGGAAGATAAAGAAGGTCCAGAGCAAAAACGAACCCTCCTGCCCTGCCCAGAGAGCCGAAAACCTGTAGTACCAGGCAAGATCGGTACTTGAATGCTGGAATACGTAAACGTAGGAAGTCTTTACATGGAACACGTAATAGGCAAGCAGGAAAGTTGCGACCGCAACAATACTTCCGCCTGCAAGTTCCAGTTTTTCGGAAAGGGCCGTGAATTTCCGGCTCTTATCGGAAGTTTTTCTTTCTAAATACCCGGCGAAAGAACTTACCGAGGCCAGAAGCCCCAGCAAAAAAGCCGCCCAGATTAAAACCATTCCCATATTCATACAATCACCATTTTTTCATTCCCCGATTTTTTTTATCTCCGGAACCCTGCTCTTTCGATGTCTTTCCTGAAACATAATCCGAAATTAAAATCAGCACAATCCCGATTACCATCAGGTAAAACCCGCCCCAGAGACAGGACATGAAGGGCACCCTCCGAACGTAGAGGTCAACAGTAAGGTTTTTCGTATCCACAGCTTTTGGAGCTATAAAAAGTTCGTCCAGCAGCCCCCTCCGGATGTAAGTCTCTGTGTAAGACTGTCCCCATTTGAAATCGCTTATGTACTTTACTTCCCCCTGCTCGACGAGCCAGCTTCCCCGGTAAACGTCGAACTTAATCGTGCTCACGTAAGCCGAACCAGAGTATCCTCCGTAGGGCTTGCCTTCAATCCCGGAGGAGATGTCCGTGACCATGACGTTATATCCCACGGACTCGAAACTGCCGAGTTCATTCACCTTTATTACGGCCGAATCTTCCTGGGTCATATTCGTGCTGAAGAGAATACCCACCAGCAGCAGGACCACTCCGAGGTGGATAATGTGTGAACTTGCCTTTCGAACGGTCCCTGCAAAACTCTTGCCTCCGGAAGAAAGCAGCCTGTAAACAACCGCAAAAAGGGCGGCTGCAAGGAGCGGAAAAGCGATATCGACTGCGGGGTTTGAAAAGGGGGACAGGAAGAAAGAAAGTCCTGATCCGAGGATTCCCAGGCCCAGCACCGCAAGACTTTCCTTTTTGCCCGAGATGCCGCGCATCAGGCAGAGGGCCAGGAGCCCCACAAGGGTAAGCGTGGGAAGGGCCGCACGCCTGTTAAAATAGGCCTCGTCCAGCAGGATTTTATCTCCTGTGGTGAGCCTGACAATAAAAGGAGTCAGGAGTCCCATAGTTATTAAAGCTGCAAGCAGCACCAGAACCACCACTGTGGCAAATATGGTGGTTCGGACCGTGAGCATTTCATTGAGTTTTTTCATACTTTTTTCCCACAAAGATACGATAATATTGATAAAGTTTGTTTTTAATCTATTGAAAGAGGCTTAATTGAATGATTGCTGAGGGTAAATATATAGTGAGATTAATGAGATGAGATGAAGGGTTGTAAATGACCCTCTTTAAAACCAGGATTAATCAAATTCTTCTAAAATTGAAATACACAACATAATTATTAAAGCAATTATTTAAGAATACCCAAAAAAATCAGAATGTTTTGGTTTTTTCCGGAAATATCTGACTCATTTTTTCAATCAACTCTATATTAGATTTATGATCGAATGGCATTTTTGAAACCATATGTGAAAATCTCTGCCGCTTTCAGGTCTGTTCTGAAAATGGCACCTCGTCTTTTTGTGTGGTTAAACCTCACAAAAACAGATACGCTCCTGGATTAAAATTAATCTTACCCACGAGAAATGGCGAAGAGCTCTGAAAATTATGTCCTGACGAGTCCTGTTCTGGAAAATCCTTTTCCCGGATCGAACTGCTAACATACAAAAAGCTAAAAAGGATAAACATATGGAAAGGTGTTAAAAATACTGTTAGCTTATTTTGGGATCTTTTATTTATAAAAAAATTTGGGTTGATAGCACGATCGAATTTATAATCACAGCAGTCTGGCTTATGCTCCCTGCATACCTTCCAAACCCCTTTGCAGCCGTCTTCGGTGGAGGAAAAACTATTGATGGAGGGCGTGTCCTTTCGGATGGGAGGAGAATCCTCGGAGACGGGAAGACCTGGAGGGGGCTTTTAGCAGGAATTTTTTTCGGGCTTCTTACAGGATGCGTTCAGATCTGGTTAAGCGGCCGGGGCTTTGAAGTCCTGGGCCTGGAAATGCCGGCTTTTGGCCCGGACTTCGGAAGCGCGTTTAAGGTTGTCTTAGCCCTGGCCTCAGGGGCCCTTTTCGGGGATATGTTCATGAGCTTTTTCAAGCGTCGGCTGGGCCTCAAGCGGGGATCTCCCCTACCCCTGGTTGACCAGCTCGATTTTGTCCTCGGGGCCTGGGTCTTTACCTACCTTGCGGCCTCTGTCTGGTTTACGGACAATTTTACCGCCGGGATCGTGATAACTGTGGTCGTAATGACTCCAATTCTTCATGTCATAACAAATATAATTGGGTATTTTATAGGGGTCAAAAAAGAGCCCTGGTGAATGGAAGCAAGATAGCCCCGAAAATCACGCATATCCGGGTAACATGGTCAAATCACGTATTCCCGGATAATATAAGCGATATTGTATAATAGGGCCCGATACTGGAGTCCGGAATAATATTTAAAACTGTAAAAAGACTGGTGAGAATATGGCAGTAGAAAAATCCGAAGCTGAATCATTACAGGCACAGAAAAAAGAACTTGTCGAGGCCCTCAAGGCCTGCGGGGCCGTTCGCTATGGGGACTTTACCCTGGCTTCGGGGAAGAAGAGCAAGTATTATATAGACATCAAAAAGGCGAGTATGGACCCCAAAACCCTGAAAGTCATCGCGGAGCAGGCAGCCTTCCGGATAAAAGGGATGAATGTGGGGATAGTGGCCGGCGTGGAACTCGGAGGAGTCCCGCTGGCAACCGCAGTCTCTCTGGAGACCGGCCTTCCCCTGCTCGTGGTCCGGAAAGCCGTAAAAGAGTACGGTACAAAGGGCCGTTTTGTGGGTGAACTGAAGCCTGAGCTTAATATCGTACTCCTTGAAGACGTGACCACAAGCGGCGGTTCGGTAAAAGATGCCGTTGAAGCCCTCCAGGCAGCCGACGGAAAGGTTGTGGGAGTGATTACGGTTGTGGACCGGGAAGCCGAAGCCGAAGAAAACCTGAAGGCAGTCGGGGTGGAACTTATCCCTCTGGTCCGGGCCAGCGACCTGCTCTAAAGGATTTTGCAAAGTCCAAAAATTTTTTATATTGCGGCCTTTCAGGGCGCAATTTTTCTTTATGTAGCCCTTCCTGCCTCTTCCCTTCCTGCTGCGGGCTTCCCGGTTACAGCTTTTTTTATATTATTTTCGGGGAAAAAGCACGGGAAGATATTTATTTGAAGAAAAGAGAATTAGAAAATCTCCCGCTACAAACAGGCTGGAAAATTATTAACAATTAAATCTTGACAATCAACGACTCGACAGGATGCATCAGTGCCCTGTAAACAGCCTGATCAAGCATTTTCTTGCAGGCCGAAAGCCGTGGATAGGGCTGGGCTACCGGGCTGGATTGGGTTTACAATATACCGTTCATTTCTCAGATTCATCCAAATATCCAAAGAAATTTTGATAATTCAGTAAATATTTTTTTATCTGGAGGAACATATTAATGAATGTTTTGCTTATTGGCGGAGGCGGCCGAGAACACGCCATCGCGGAAGCGATTAAAAAAAGCAAACAGGACCATGCCCTCTATGTGGTAATGGCCCGAAAAAATCCGGGAATTGCCGCTCTTTGTGAGGATTTCCTGCTGGAAAAGGAGACCGATGTAGAAAAGGTCGTTGAGTATGCCAAGACCAAAAAGATCAATATGGCTTTTGTAGGCCCGGAAGCCCCGCTTGCAGCCGGGTTATCGGATGCTCTCTGGGAGGCCGGGGTACCGGTTGTGGGCCCGAAAAAAGCCTGCGCCGTCATTGAGTTCGACAAGGCCTGGGCCCGGAATTTCATGAAGAAATACGGGATTGAAGGCTGCCCTGCATACGGGGTCTTTACGGAAGAAAGGCCAGCTCACGCTTTTATTGAAAAGCTCGGGGACGTGGCGGTAAAGCCTTCCGGTTTAACGGGTGGAAAGGGTGTCAAGGTCATGGGGGACCAGCTCCCTGATCTGGAAGCCGCAAAGGCTTACACAGATGAACTGCTCGCTAAAGACTCCGTTGTAATCGAGGAGCGTTTTGTGGGCGAGGAGTTTACGCTCCAGGCTTTCGTGGATGGAAAAACCCTTGCCTTCTTCCCGGCTGTCCAGGACCACAAACGGGCCTACGATGGCGATCTCGGACCCAATACCGGAGGTATGGGTTCATACACCGATTCCGGGGAACTCCTGCCTTTTATGCTCCCGGAAGACCTTGAAAAAGCAAAACAGATCATGAATGATACCGTAAAGGCCCTTTATGAGGAAACCGGCGCGGGATACCAGGGCGTCCTCTACGGGCAGTTCATCCTTACGGCCGAAGGCCCCAAAGTCATAGAGTTTAACGCCAGGTTCGGGGACCCCGAGGCCATGAACGTGATCCCACTGATCGAAACTGATTTCATGGAGGTCATGGAAGCGGTGACAAAGGGAACCCTTGCTGACCTGCCCGTAAACTTCAGCAAAAAAGCCACGGTATGTAAATACGCGGTCCCTGCAGGTTACCCTGATTCCCCTGAAAAGGACAGTGAGGTAATTGTGGGGGACCTTGGAGAAGCTTCTATTTATTATGCCAGTGTCTATGAAAAAGACGGGAAAGTCTACACCACAGGTTCCCGTTCCATTGCGGTCGTGGGCCGTGCGGACACGATTGAAGAGGCTGAGGCAATTGCTCAGCAGGCACTTGAAAACATCGAAGGTAAGCTGTTCTCGAGAAAGGACATCGGCACTGCCGCCATCGTCCAGAAGAGGATAGACCATATGAAGGAATTGAGGGGCTAAGTAGAGAAACTTAATAGAGAAGCTGAACAGTCCTTTAAATAAGTATTTTTAGAAAAAGCGAGTTGATTCAGGATGAAAGATTTTCTTTCAATAGCCGACCTCTCCCGTGAGGAGATTCTGGAACTCATCGAGATGGCCATAGACCTAAAGGAAAAGCGCAAAGCAGGTAAGATGAGTGAACTTTTGAAAAACAAAAGTCTTGCCATGATCTTTGAAAAATCTTCCACCCGGACAAGAGTTTCCTTTGAGGTGGGTATGACAGATTTCGGAGGACATGCCCTCTACCTTAACCCGAAGGACATTCAGATCGGAAGGGGCGAGACGGTTGAAGATACCGCCCGGACCCTTTCGCGTTACGTGAACGGGATCATCGCCCGGGTCTACAGCCATGAGACCGTGGCAAAGCTTGCGGAGTACGCGACCGTGCCCGTAATAAACGCCCTTTCGGACATTGAGCACCCCTGCCAGATTATTGCGGACTTCATGACCATCGTGGAGTATAAAGGCAAACTTGACGGCCTGAAATTCGCCTGGATCGGAGACGGTAACAACGTCTGTCAGTCCGCCATGCTGGGCTGTGCACTTGTGGGAATGGAGTTTTCCGCGGCCTGCCCCGAGGGCTACAAACCCGACGAAGCCTTCGTTGAAAAGGCCAGGGAACTTGGTGGCAAGATAACTATTACTGATAATCCCGGAAAAGCCGCAAAAGATGCCGATGTCATTTACACTGATGTCTGGGTCTCTATGGGAGACGAAACTGAAAAGGAAAAGAGGTTCAAGGCCTTTGAGGGCTACCAGGTTAACGATGAACTGCTGGCCTTGGCAAAATCCGACGTGATTGTGGAACACTGCCTTCCGGCTCACAGAGGCGAGGAAATTTCCGCAGAGGTCATGGACGGCCCGCATTCCGTGGTCTTTGACGAAGCCGAAAACCGGCTGCACGCCCACAAGGCAATCATCTTGAAATTGATGGCATGAACCTGCTATCAGTTTCTTATTATTTTTGAGGGGCTTTTTCTTCAAAGTCCATCAATTTCTTTTAGTTTTCGAGTTTCTTTTTTATTCCAGGCCCTCCTTCTTTCGACCTCAAGTTTCTTCTGTGTTTAAATAAGTATTTTCAAATAGTTAACGGGAAAGTTTAAATATTAATAATGCAACTATGGGATGCTACAAGAGTATTACATTGTGCGAGGGTTGCCCAGTGGTCAAAGGCGGTAGGTTCAGGGCCTATTCTCGTAGGAGTTCGTGAGTTCAAATCTCACCCTTCGCACTAAACTTTTTTTTTAATATTTTTATTAAATCATATATTTTTACCGTTTCCTCGGTTTTTTACTCTCAGGTGGGAAGAAAAGGCACCTTTCCTTGACTCTGAAGGAGGTCGAGAGAGGTTATTGATTATTGCGGTTTTTAAAGTATGAGCCTGATGGACTTCACATTTATTTTTGTTATACTGAGGTGACAGAGGGTTAAGAAATCTCTGGATTTAGCATGAAAGTGTAATGTGTATTTTCCTTTTTTGCATGTTATTCGCAAAATAACATATTCATTTTTTAGATATTTTTGCCCTGAAATCGAATTGTAGGATAGCTTTTTTAGTGTGAGTAGTTGATTCTAAATCTTCTCTATTCAACATATTCCCTCATAAATATATATCACACTGCATTCAATTATTTTATATATTGTACTCACAATCTTTTATATTATTTTACGTCAGTTTGTGCAATTTGGTTCGAATAATTTGTGGACCATCATCTCTTATTTAGAACAATTGATGGAAGAAGAACCATTAATGGATCTATATCTTGTGTCGGGCATTGTTTCAATAATCTTATATTGCCTTAAGAAAAGGCCGGAAAGTCTTGATTTGAGTCATTTATTTATCGCAGGATTTTTTGGGTTATTCTACCTGTTGTATCCTCAGCTTATTATTGTTGGATTATGTGCTATAATTTCGTATGTTGCAGGTATTTTTGATTCAAATAATACGGAGATACCTGGGGAAAAGCTCTAAAACATTAACTTAATTATAAATGTGTCAAGACTACAATTTTGTGTTTAGGAATGGTGAAAATATAACTTCATATTTTATTTTCGGAGTTACTTCATACTTATACATGTTGTGTTTTTGTGTGAGGAGATGTTTGGTGTGTGCATTCAAACCACGGAACACACGGAACACACGGAAAATATTTTAGTCTGCTTGAGCGAGTGAAACAAGTGAAACAGACCCGTGCTACCGAAGCGGAATTCGGGCATGGAACACACGGAAAATATTTCAGTATGCTTGAGCGAGTGAAACAAGTGAAACAGACCCGTGCTACCGAAGCGGAATTCGGGCATGGAACACACGGAAAATATTTTAGTCTGCTTGAGCGAGTGAAACGAGTGAAACAGACCCGTGCTACCGAAGCGGAATTCGGGCATGGAACACACGGAAAATATTTTAGTCTGCTTGAGCAAGTGAAACGAGTGAAACAGACCCATGCTGTTGCGATTTCATCGAAACTCCCAGGAAATCTTCGATTTCCTGTGATCCCGAAGCGGAACTCGGGCATGGAATACACGGAAAAAAAAAGGTCTTAAGACGGCAATTATGTTTTTCCGGCATTTTTTTTAGTCATTTTTAATGAATCCAGGGTCGTTTTTGAATCCCATTGCATAAAGATCCAACTTACTCACCGGCCACAGGCCGGTTTCCGTGTCTTCCGTGGTTAATAAATGGTAAACAAAAATACTTGATATTATATTTGACCTATTCCTTAGTTATCAAAACTTTAGTATTATAGTTTCTCTATTTTATAACGATTCATTTGTGCGATCACAAAAATTGAAAATTTGCGGGATTTCCAGTCAACTACCCCTTCAGATTTATCCCCCTTT
The DNA here is from genome assembly GCF_055394095.1 of Methanosarcina baltica. Classification (NCBI taxonomy): domain Archaea; kingdom Methanobacteriati; phylum Methanobacteriota; class Methanomicrobia; order Methanosarcinales; family Methanosarcinaceae; genus Methanosarcina; species Methanosarcina baltica. Next base: position 541,676 of record NZ_AP042463.1, read on the forward strand.
TAATATATTAACCCACTTCACACCGAATTATTTAGATATGTGAACGCCAAGTTTTTTAGATGAATTTCCGAAGTGGGCGCGCATATAAGCCCTGTGCATCAATAATGTATTAAAAAAGGTTCGCAAATAAACGAAGTTTTAAATTCCTTGTTAATATATACAACTTTAAATAGTATGAGCACGTAATTATCAGCTGGAGTTGAATAACCTTCTAATTATATACGTATATAGGTTTAAGTTTTAAACCAATACGTTCAGTCCAATAATTGGAATAAAACAGGGCTGTAAATTCCGGTCGTAGAAATATAATAAAACGGTTTTAGTGGCCGGCTTTTGGACTCAAAACGGGGACAAGTCCAATAGATTGCAAAAAAAGCAGTTGAATATAAAAAAAATCGCGAGACATGAACTATCGCTTACTAAATATAATTAAGTGGTTATAATGTAGCGGTGGCGTTTAGCTTTTAAAAGGTAATTTGAATGTTGGGACTTAAGGTTCAATAATAATTACCAGGATATTTTTTAGCTAGCGCTCGTTTATTGAAAAAATACATTGAATAGGGGTTATCATGAAAGACTACGAAGTAAGGGTGCTGGACGAGAATGATCACATCTTCATTGAAACGTTAAGGAACCTCGGGATGTCAAGAAATGTTGCCACAACGATGGCATATCTTATGAATGTTGACGAAGCCTCATCCCGTGAAATTGAAATAAGTACTGGCCTGAGACAGCCGGAAGTCAGCCTTGCAATGAGGTTGATGCGCACCCAGTCCTGGGTTCATGTGCGCTCCGAAAAGAAGCCAGGTAAAGGCCGCCCAATCAAGATCTACTCTCTTGCAGCTCCGGTTGACGAGATTATAAGTTACTATGAGGACAAGATATACAAGGAGTCACAGGCCACCATTTCCGCAATCAAGAAGTTAAAGGTCATGAGCAAGAATATGCCTCTGGACTCAAAGTGAAAAACCCGGAACCTGCTTTCCGCAACGCTTCCGTAATGGCAGGTCCTTATGTACACCGGCCATTATGGCAGTAAAACTCTTTTACTCTCAGGCGGGAAGTCCCCCGTCCTCGGCAGCTGTAGGCTGGCAGGTGGGGGATGAAAACCATTCACTGAACCATCATCATTTTACATAACACCGTCTATTTTACATAACGACCGTCTATTTTACATAACGACCTCTTTTTTATATAACACCCGTCTATGTTACATAACGACTGTCTATTTTACCCACATTTCGACCCCCTGCCAATATGGGCAAATAATCCGATATTGGTCATTTAATAGATCCTTAGTTCCCAAATTTTAAGCGCATATATGCATTACATGGTCTCAATTGATGTCGATTTTTAAATCAAGTCATAAAAAACATGTGCTTATATATTAAGCGCATGATTCAATATAGGGAGGCCTTTATGCGCCAAAAAATGCGGAATGCAGGATAGATAGGATCTTAAAAATGACCTTTGTCCGTTAATTTGTACAAAAATGCCAGAAAAACAAGATCTAACTGAAACAGCAGAGGTCTCCTTCCTCGACAGTTCCGACTTTGGAGGGACTGGCAGGTGGGAGGTGAATGCGTAGGGGCTACGGGGGCCGGTTTAAATAAGTTTGAATGTTAATAAGTATTTTTATATAATATTTAGAATATATAGATGATTGCATGAAACAGGGAAATCTTTTCCGGCTATATCCAACAAAAGAACAGGAAATAGCACTTGCTCAACACTTCGGAGCTTGCCGTTTTGTGTATAATCATTTTCTCAATATTAAGACAGAGATGTATAAGAAGTTTAGGGCAAGTCCCACAAAAAAGCAACTTCAAAAATACTTGACAGTGGCCAAACATACTATTTTTGATTGGATGGGGGATATTAATTCTCAATCCCTCCAGAGTGCAAATAAGGACCTTTTCACTGCATTTGAGAATATGTTTGAGCATGGCAGAGGATATCCACAATTCAAGTCAAAAAACGACCCAGATCAATCCTTTCAGGTGCCTCAAAGTTACAAGATTAATCTGACTACATCCAAAATATATTTGCCTAAAATCGGGTGGATAAAAATCAAGTTACACCGGGATTTTTTAACGCCTGAGATAATGGAAAATTGCATTACCTACACGGACTTAAACGGGGACAGGATAATCGAAAAAGATCTGAATAAGGACTTTTTCAAAACTGCAACTGTTTCAAAAAAATCTTCGGGAAAATACCACGTAAGTATCCTAACGGAAGACGGAACAGCAGCACCGAAAAAGGTTGAATATTCAGAGGATACAACTATTGGAATTGACCTGGGACTCAAGGACTTTGCAATCCTGTCAAATGGGGAAAAGATAGAGAATCCCAAACACTTGCAAAACTCAGAAAAACGCCTAAAGGTACTTCAAAGAAGAGTAAGCAGGAAAGTTAAAGGTTCCAATAATCGAAGAAAATCAGTAAGAAAACTTGCAAGGCAACACGAAAAAATCGCAAACCAAAGAACGGATTTTCAGCAAAAACAGTCTTCAAAAATAGTCTGCGAAAGCCAAGCAGCCATAGCCGTGGAGACGCTGAACATTGAAGGGATGCGAAAGAACCACAAACTTGCAAAAGCGATAAGTAGTGTTTCATGGGGTTCTTTTGTTAGAATGTTAGAGTACAAGGCCGAGAGGGTAGGGAAAACCCTCTTAAAAATAGGAATGTTTGAGCCTTCGACAAAAACCTGTAACGTTTGCGGGTTTCGTAATCCTGATATAACATTAAGTATCCGTGAATGGGAATGTCCTGAATGCAAAACGTTCCACGATAGGGATATTAACGCTGCAATTAACATCAAAAAGTTTGCGCTTGCAAATTAATTAAAGGAACACCGCCGGAACGGCGGGAAGAGCCTGTGGACTCGTGGAGATTGCTCCGGGGTACGAAGCAGGAAGCCCCTTCCTCGATGTTTCTAATTGAAAATTAGAAACTCCTTTTAAACCTATGGTTTAACACGACAGCCGAAGGCTGACAGGTGAGGGTAGTTCACAAAAGAAAAAATGGTTGTTTGTAGAGGTTGAAATTTTAGGGTTTCATGCCCCGGCTACAACCTTTAAAATAGTCAGTTTATCGGAATTTATGATTCCATCCAGAGGGACAGAATTTCCATCCTTTAACACAAGAACAGTCTCATGGTTTATCTTCAACGAATCGAGCAGCTCTTCGTAGGTGGCGTCATCTGCGACTTCCACAGCCTGCTCCGAAATATCTCCAGCCTGGATTGTTAATTGTACCTTTTTGCTCACTTTGTTGCTTCACCGCCGCCCACCTGAATTTCATTCACAATACCCTTTATTAATTTTTGCTCCAGTTCGTACTGCTTTTTATCGCCTTTCCTCTCTGCATCTCTTTTCTGGAACTTTGCTGACATTTCAGGTATCTCCTTACGATTTTTGTTCATGCAACGTAAGCTCATGGTATAATCTCTAAAAATCTCTCCAAAAAGAGTCAATTAGAATTCAGACTTATAGGTTTGAAACTTTTCCAGACTTTTCGAGACTTATATCCATATTTATAATGATTTTTAGTTGTAATTAAGCTTTTGGTTGGAAAATAGAGGAAATAAATAAAGGGTTAACATATAGAACGCTCCGGGGTTAACAGGCCCCTTGATGCTTGTTAAAAATATGGAAGTATTAGTTTGGGAACTTCGATGCCTGTTTACAATAGCATCAAAAAGAGCCTTATCCGGGCCCCGCTAACAAAATTATATATATTTGTAAGTTTGGATTTCCTTAATGAAGCCAAAAATGTCAAGGAATTGAAAAAAAAGATACAAAATAACTTAAAAAGCCAAAAAAGAGCATATCTGCTGGAATTGAAAATTCAACAAAAAAGAAGGATTGTTTCAAGTTCAGGATGAGAAAAGAATAATATAATGGGGCCGGGACCGAGAGTTGAACCCGGATCGTAGCCTCCACAGGGCTACAGGATAACCGCTACCCTACCCCGGCCACGGAGTAAGTGCTTCAGGTTTGAGCAACCTATACAGGGATTTTTATTATATAAACTTTTTGGCAGAAAATGCGGGAGTCCACCTGTCAGAAAGGGATCAGAAGGGAGAATTCCGAAATTCCGAGCCAGTGGGGGAAAAATCCCCCATTTTAGACCTCTTCAGAGTTTCCCGAGCTTTTCAATTGCAAGTTTTGCGGCCTTTTCCCCTGAAAGGAGCATTCCCCCAAAGACGGGGCCCATCCTCGGGGCGCGAGTCGCGGCATTTGCGGCCATACCCGCAACGATCAGGCCCGGATAAATTTCTTTTGTGGCTTCCACGACCTGCCTCTCCCCCACTTCGGCCCACATGGGCTTTTCCCCGAGTTCTCCGAACTCCCCTATCTTTGCGCCGGGAATTTTTCTGAGGACGGTGTTGCAGACCACGGCATCGTGTCCGGTCCCGTCGATCACAAGTTTTGTGCGGACCATGAGAGGGTCAACGAAGAGGCGCTGGGCAGTTACAGGCCCCCAGTTAATGACAATGCCCGTAACCCGATCATTTTCCCGGATCATGACGTCTTCGAAGGAAACAAGGTTAAAAACCTCAGCCCCGGCGGAAGTGGCACCCGCAATAAGTTTTCCGACAGACTCCACAGAGTTTGCCACGTAATAGCCCTTCTCGTATTCCTTATACCTGATTCCGAAATCGTCCAGGATGCGGCAAGCCTCTTCCTGCACAACGATTCTGGGGAACATCATGCCGCCTGCCCACATGCCGCCTCCGAGAGAAAGTTTCTGCTCATAAATGGCGACCTTTACCCCGGCTTCGGCCAGGTACTTTGCAGCCACAAGGTTTGCGGGGCCTCCACCTACAAGGGCCACGTCAATATCCGTGTATTCAAGGAAGGTCTTTGTGTACTCTTCAACAATTGCTCTTGTTATTATTACTTCATCAAGTTCCATACAATAATCTCCAGAAATTGGGGCCGGGGGGTTTACCAGGCATTCAGAAATAAAATTTAGATTTTGATTCCGGGCATTGCTCTTAAGTATGTTGGAACAAATTCCACATATTTTTATACAGTTTTGGAGTATTCAAATCATTCAGATATTTTTCCCGGAAGAGGAGGAGGCCTTATTTGTTAACCTTTTTTACCATTTGACGCCTGAAAGTCCGTTAATCTCATATACGGAAAAGCCCTTTACTCCCCATATATTCCACAGGAAGTTACATTTAACAAATTTAACTTAAAGGGCCCCTTCCCAGGAGCCCGATTTTCTGAATAACGCGAACCACAGTTATATTGATACAACTTTTTTGAAGTGATAGTATGGGAAAGACAATCGCAGAAAAAATTATTGGTGAACATGCAGGTAAAGACGTATCCGCTGGCGACATCGTGGTCGCACAGGTGGACGTGGCCGCAGTCCAGGACGGGACCGGCCCTCTTGCCGTGCAGCAGCTTGAAAAGATGAACCTCGTCCAGGCTAAAAACCCGGAAAGGACAGTTCTTTTTATCGACCACGCAGCGCCCAGCCCCCACAAGGAGCTTTCAAACGCCCACAAGATCCTCAGGGATTTCGCAAAGAAGACCGGCGTGGACCTCTCCGAAGTCGGAACAGGGGTTTGCCATCAGCGCCTGGTGGAAGACTATGTTAACCCCGGCGATATCCTGATCGGGGCCGACTCTCACACCTGCACCTCCGGAGCTCTCGGAGCTTTTGCTACAGGCATGGGTTCCACGGACGTTGCAGTCGGAATTGCCCTTGGCAAGACCTGGCTCAGGGTCCCCGAGACCATCAGGATCAATGTAAACGGCGAGTTTAAAGAAGGCGTCTATGCAAAGGATCTTATCCTCTACCTGATAGGAAAAATTACCGCCGACGGGGCCACCTACAAAGCCCTGGAATTCGGCGGCGAGACCATAAGGAAAATGGCCATCTCCGACCGCTTCACCCTCTCAAACATGGCTGTTGAAGCCGGAGCAAAGACCGGTCTGATCGAAGCCGACGAGACCACGAGAAAATTCCTGGAATCCCGGGGTCGCGGAGACAAATTCAGGGCAATTTTCCCTGATGAGGACGCAGTTTACGAGAAGGTTATCGAAATCGACGCCGCGGAAATCGAGCCCATGGTTTCAGCCCCCCACACCGTGGACAACACCTTCACCGCAGCCGAACTTGCAGGCACGAAGGTTGATCAGGTCTTTATAGGGACCTGCACAAACGGCAGGCTTTCGGACCTGGCAATCGCCGCAAAGATCTTTGAAGGCAAACAGCGCCACCCGGACACCCGTCTGATAGTGGTCCCGGCCTCAAAAGACGTTTACCTCGACGCAATCGCCGCAGGCTACATTGAGACCTTCATCAGGGCCGGCGCAGCCGTAATGGCCCCCGGATGCGGCCCCTGTGTGGGCGTGCACCAGGGAATTCTGGGCGACGGGGAAGTCTGCCTCTCGACCCAGAACAGGAACTTCCAGGGCCGGATGGGCAATACCGAGGGCTTAATCTACCTCGCATCCCCCGCAACTGCAGCAGTCTCGGCAATAAAAGGCGAAATCACTGACCCAAGAGAGGTGCTCTAAATGGCAGAAGAAATGCAAAACAACCTGAAAGGTAAAGCCTGGAAATTCGGAGACGACATAAGCACGGACCACATAGCCCCCGGCCGTCTCTTCCACCTCAGGACCAACCTCCCCGAACTTGCCAAACACGTCCTCGAAGACGCCGACCCCGAATTCCCCAACAAGGTCCAAAAAGGCGACTTCGTTGTAGGCGGCAGAAACTTCGGCCTCGGTTCGAGCCGTGAACACGCCCCCACAATCATCAAGATTTCAGGCGTGGGTGCAGTCCTGGCTAAGTCCTTCGCAAGAATATTCTTCAGAAACGCAATCAACGTGGGCCTCCCCGCCCTCATCTGCGACACCGATCTGATCGACGACGAAGACGAATTGGAGATTGACCTTTCGGCCGGCGTTATTAGAGACGTTACCAAGGGAATCGAGCTCACTTTTTCGCCGCTTCCTGATGTCATGATCAAAATCCTCAGCGACGGCGGGCTTGCTGCACATATCAGCAAGTACGGCGATTTTAAGTTAGAGTGAATCGAACGGCTTTTCCGGCCGTTACTTTTTTTTAGCGGTTTTCTAAGGCCACTATCCTTTTTTCTTTTTTTGTGAATATTTGCCGGCGAGCGGAGGCTTTTGATTTATGCATTGAGGAGAGTTTGAAAGATCGGAAAAACAGATGTCAGTATTGAATGATTTGAATTTTTGGCATGGGATTTTTGATTTTTGAGCTTCCTTGGGAGCTCTCGTTTTGTAGTTCAAAAAGGAAAGATTAAATACAAAAGCGTATATGGAGAACTTAAGAAGATAATTTAAATGGAATCGATTATATCCTTAACTCGGAAGAATTAGGGTATAAGTATTGAATATGTACCTTATAATCCAAATCAAGAGATGTCTTGCAATCCTCTTCCACAAAAATGATGTGTTTCCTATTAGGGAGTGTAAAAAGTAAACAAAAGTTATCTCATTAGAGGCAATCAATTAAAAATATAAGGTATAATGATACTTATTACATAAATAGGGTAAGCTGTGTTTAAATTTGAGTTTTATTAAGAGGATTCCAATGATAGATGAAAATGAAAATGAAATCAAAGAATTAATTGAGCATTTTATACCAGTTGATATTACTAATTCTGGTGACAAATTTATAATTAAAAGTCGTACCCAAAATGGAGATAACAACACATGGGAAATAGACAAGGAAAAATTAGAGAATATCTATGTAGAATTAAATTCAAAAAATTATAAAGAAGCTACCATATATGATAAAAAATCATATGAAACTTTATTGAATCCGTTAAATTCGAGATACTTTCATCCAAGATTGATGGACAAATCCATTAGTAAAGTTGACAATGAAAATAATATAACTTATGAAATATCAGGAGCTTCGGATCATTTTGTTTTTTACATCATAAAGCAGTTAAAAGATTTGAACGACACAATGAATAATTATATGAAAATGAACTTTAATATTAGATTTCGTAGGCTCCTTGATGAAAAACAATCATTCCTTGAAATTTTTAAAAAGACAACCCAGTTCCAAACTTTAAAGATTAGTTCTAGTGAAGATAAAACGTTGAAATTATATGAAAATCTTGGAACATCCTTTTTATTTACATTGTCATATAATATAGGCACACCTATAATTGAAATGAAATCCCTAAACGAACTTTCAAGAACTCGAAAATTATATGGGACAAAAAGAAATAAGATAGAAGAAATAAATCCCCCCCATAAGATATACATTTCTGATTTAGTTTATCACTATCAAACGGCTCTATCTAGTGAAACAGCATCGTTAAAGTTCCTTTCATATTATCATATAATGGAATACTTTTTTGAAAAAGTATACAATGAAGACTTGTTAAAAATAGTAAAAGAAAAATTGATTAGTCCTGGATTTTCATACAAAAACGACAAGGAAATTAATAACTTGATAAATACAATACAGAAAAAAACAAAAATGAGATCAGATACTTCAACCTTTAATGAAAAAGAAGCATTGAAATTGGTTCTAAAAAAATACGTTTCTTTAGATCAACTGAAAGATAGTTTAAATGATTATGATTCTTCATTAATTGAATCCTACAAAACTAAAGAGGTATCTTTTTCTCATGGAGATAAAATAGATTTTAATTCTGATGAAGAAACTGTATATAAGAATATATCCAATAGAATTTACAAAACAAGGAATTCTATAGTACATCGGAAGGAAGGTGATAAACCACAATATATTCCATATAAAAATGAGAAGCAACTGTTGAATGAAATACCACTGATGAACATATTGTCGGAAGAAGTTATTATTCAATCTGCTACAATATTTGACCCTCAATTGTCATGAAGTTGTACCCTCTTCAAATATGATAGAACCTGAATCATAAAAAATGGTAACTACTCATGTTTTAGAAGCATGGCGATAGATAGTGAAAAAGTATTTATTTTTTGTAAATTGGCAACATTTGTATATTTGTTACCGATAGTTCCTTGCTGTCGATATTGCTACAATTAAGAAATGTTGTAATATGCCTTTACTTAAAGATGTAGTCAAATGATAAACTTCAAAAATCTGAGTAGTTACAAGAAATGAACTCAAATTAACAGGCCGACTTTTTTACAGCAAGCCCTCGAAAATCCAACAGTCGGAATGAAACTCATTGACGAATTTCCACTCATGCCGGCTGCCAGATTTTAATCCTTACTTTCATCACTGTTTTCTCGAAAAGGCCAACCTCCTGTTTCAGCCTTTGAGAATCCGAGCCCCTTCTTAAAAACTGTCAGACAAAAAAGGCCCGGATTTCATTGTGTCTTCAGGAGATTTCCCGGTAATTTCGGAGAAGTTCACGAAGCTGGCCCGGAACCGCAAAAAAATAAAAAAAAAGTTATGCCATATCAAGCAAAACACAAAATTATTCACATATCACCGACCCCGCTCAAAGTCTTCTGACCCTCCAATAATGTTACAGGTGTTTCACCTCATCAAGGAAAGCGGGCCGTTTTTTAAATTCGGTTTTCAGGTCGGTAAAACGGGTTATCCACGCCTCTTCGTCATTCAGGATGTCTGTATATATAGTTTTGACTCTATCCAGATAGCCGGCCACGGTACTGTAGTTTCTCCTGCCTCCCCGAGGGATCGTTTTTAGAGATTTTTGCCAGTAATATTCAATGATTTTTTCCGGAAAGTCAGAGGTCAACTGAACTGCAAACTCATCAAACCTGCGTTCTTCCGGGATGCCGTATATGTTACGCGGAGGCTCTTCATTCAGAATTATTTCAAGGATTTCCTCTTTCATGCCCTTATCAAGGCAGATCTGGAGATAATCGCAATAGTTCTTTTCCCTGGCCCGGCTGAGGATTTCGGGCTCGAGGGTTTTCCAGTCAGCGTCTTTAAGGAACTCCCTGAACCTTTTGTACTCTTTGATATATTCGTTTCTTCCGATAAATTCAAACGACCTTAAAAGGGCGCCTTTGGCCTTTTCGTAATCCCCTTCTGACTTATAATACTCAAAAAGCCTGTCCAGCATCTTTTTTTCATTACTTTTACGGGCCAAGGCCTTGTTTATGACGCTTTCCAGGTTGGCAGTATCTCTTTTTTTCACGAAATGGTCAGAGAGGTATTCAAACAGGTCGGAACAGTTGCCTTCACCCTTTAAAATGCCCTCTTCGGCGGTTTCCAAGGCTTTTTCAAAATTTCCCCGGTCCATATAAAAATTAACGAGATCCCAGTAATCCCTGCCGGAACTGAGCTTACTCATGCGCTCTTTCAGGTAGGCTTCGTCATCGTGGAGCTTGTCTTTCCGGATCTTCATTGCCCGTTCTTTATCCCATTTTGAAGGCGTTTTCTCAAGTTTTTCAAGAAGGTATTCCCATTCTTCCCTCGTCTGGCAGATTTCGAAAAAGATCTCCATCAACCTGTCTTCAAAACCGGAATTTCCTGCTTCATATTCCTCAAAGGCCTCGTCCAGAAATTCAAGCTTTGCGGAAGTGGATATTTCTTCCTCTTTGACCAGATCTGAGATACTGTCAAGATAATCGTATGCTTCATCTTCCTTATCATCAGGCCCGCCGCCAAGCCTGTTGAACTCTGTGATAATTTCCCTGGCATCTTCCCAGTATTCAAAAAGGAAACCCTCATTTCTGGAAAGCTGTTCAGATTCCATATCTTCCTGTAATGAATCCTGTATTTCATTGAACCATTCCAGAGCCACCCCGTATAATTCAGGTTTTTTCTCCAGCAGGGTGTCTATCAGATTGCATAAATAAGCGGAATTAAGATTCCGTAATTGTTTACGTAATGAAAATGTTTCAGATTGTACATCATCTTCTGTCATCATCAGATTCCTCCAGTCCTCATTAATGAGAAGTGAATCGTAATGTTTCAATTTGAATTACTTATCTATGATAACCAAGAATACTTAAATTCAGCCGAGGGTCCGAAGACTAATAACTATCAGATAAAAAAAGCCCGTCAGTCAAGCGGAAGAAACGAAACAAAAAACTGAGCCAGAAACAAAGATAGATTCAGATTATACCGAATCCCGGTTTTCCGCGAAGAGGACGGCGCCCTCCGAGAAAAAAACAGAACGGTATCCGAAAAGCGGAAGAAATGAAACAAAAAAAACAGATGCTGAAAAGCAAAAGATACGACAAACAAAAAGAAAGCCGCCTGCTATAGAAATTGTATAGAAATGAAAAAAATATGGAAAAACAAAAACAAAGCTCTTAAGAAAAAGTATCAGAGAAAAGTTTGAATGAATTAGATTAAGGTGAGTATGGCAGCGATCCAAACTTCCCGAAGGCTCGCGCACTTCAGTACAATAGAGAACGTGGGCAGGCTTATCTTCTGTGTTCGGGATGGGTACAGGAGTACCCCTGCCGCTATGGCCGCCAGACTCAACTTGTAAAATGGATTGGATTTTACGAAAGATGAATCATGTATATTGGTGCTGTATTTTGGATTTCGCCTGGACCTGGAAAAAGCAACGGAACGAATGTTTAGTAAACGCGGACTTAACACCTCGTTGCCTTGGTGCGCACATCCCGTTTCTATCAAACCGGTCTTTTACCGGGATTCTTAAAAAGGTCTCTTTTTAGGCGGGATTTCGAGCTTAGATGCATTCAGCTCTTATTCCGTGGCGCGTAGCTGCCCGGCGATGCCTTGTCAGACAACCGGTACACCAGAGGCGCCGTTGCTCTGTTCCTCTCGTACTAAAAGCAACTTACCCTCAGACCTTGAACACCTCTAGTAGATAGTAACCGACCTGTCTCACGACGGTCTAAACCCAGCTCACGATCTCCTTTAATAGGCGAACAACCTCACCCTTGGCTGCTGCTGCACAGCCAGGATGGAAAGAACCGACATCGAGGTAGCAAGCTGCCGGGTCGATATGTACTCTTGCCGGCAACGACACAATTATCCCCAGGGTAACTTTTCTGTCATTTTTGGCCCCCACCAAGGAGGCTCAAAAGTTCGCTAGAACCGACTTTCGTCTCGTCAACCACTGCTATGCTGATTAACGTCAGGCTGACTTATGCTCTTGCACTCTTCAGCGAGTTTCCGACCCGCTTGAGTCAACCATTGCGCGCCCTTGATATCTTTTCAAGGGCGTCCCGCCCCAGGCAAACTGCCCACCTATCGGGGTCCTCCTCGCGGAGTTAGGGTCGTAATTTCGGAAGGGTAGTGTCCCAATTGTGACTCCACGAATGCTGGCGCACCCGCTTCGACGTCTCCTACCTACACTGTACATCCAAAATCACAACACAACGACAGGCTGCAGTAAAGCTCCATGGGGTCTTCACTTCCCCCTAGAGGTCTCTAGACTTTGCACTAGAATGTAAGCTTCACCGGACTCCAGTTAGGGACAGTAGGGCTCTCATTGATCCATTCATGCAAGTCGCCAATTAAGCGACAAGGTACTACGCTACCTTAAGAGGGTCATAGTTACCCCCGCTGTTTACGGGCCCTTCTTCCCGTTGAACCGGGGTTTCAGGTACCCGCACTGAGCAGGATTCAGAGATTGTACTAGCCCTTACGGGTTTGCAATCTCCTATGTTGATATTAGACAGTTAGAGCCCCCTGGTCACTGCGACCTGCTGTTCTCACAGCAGGCACTCCTTCTCCCGAAGTTACGGAGCTAATTTGCCGAATTCCCTTAACTGAATTGATCCGACACGCCTTAGCCTTTTCAGCTAGGGGCACCTGTGTCAGTTCTCGGTACGGACATTTAACCGCCCTTTTCACGGGTTCCGGGGTGAAGCTGACTTTCGCCATAACACATTCGCCCGCTTCTCGCCATTACGGCTCTCCACGGGATTCGGTGCTTGGACGGCGCGACAACGCCGCTCAACCTGCCCCAAAACGTCAGGCACTTGGTGTTAAATGGTACAGGAATATTAACCTGTTTCCCTTTCGGCGTACTCGAATTACGATACGTCTTAGGACCGACTAACCCTCGGCTGACGAACATTGCCGAGGAAACCTGGCCCCTTCGGCGGTAAGGATTCTCACCTTACTTTGCTGCTACTATTACCAGGATTTTCGTTTGTGAACGGTCCACAGGACTTCACAGCCCTGCTTCTGCCCGAACACAACGCCTTCCTACGAGATTACCTTACGGTACTCCGTGGTATCGGTGGTCGACTTGAGCCCCGTCAATTTTCGGGGCCCCAAACCTCGACTGGTGAGCTGTTACGCACTCTTTAAAGGGTAGCTGCTTCTGAGCTAACCTTCCAGCTGTCTTGGGCTTGGGACGCCCTTTAGAGTTAACACTTAGTCGACACTTGGGGACCTTAACCACGGGCTGGGTTGTCTCCCTTACGGACTACAAGCTTACCCCAGCAGTCCGGACTCCGGTCTTCTTAGATGACGGTGGGTTCGGAGTTTGACAAGCGAGTGAGGGATTTCTCCCCCGGGATCGCCAATCAGTGCTCTACTCCACCGACGGTCTCCAACCAGGTCATGCTGCGACATGTTTCGGAAGGAACCAGCTGATGCCGGGCTAGATTAGCATTTCACTCCGAGACGCAGGTCACACGAATGATTTGCAGATCAATACCGCTTGCGGTCCTCCACGTAGCTTTCGCCACGCTTCAACCTGCCCACGCCTAGATCGCCCGGCTTCGGGTCGTATCCCGATGACTCCACGCACTTGTATACGCCGTGCCTCACCCCAAAGGGGTTGCGCACATGTTGCTTTCGCTTCGGCTGCCCAATTAAAAGGTTAGCCATCGCCATCAAGATACACTCCCTGGCCCGTTCTTCAAAACGTAAGATATGACATCGGCAGTGATACTCGTACTGCAGCCTCACGGCTGTTTCCTTCGTATCAAAGATCCTTGCACGCCATATCGTTCTATCACCACCAGGTTTCAGGCACTTTGCACCTCCCTTCTCGGGGTACTTTTCAGCTTTCGGTCACCCTACTATTTCGCTATCGGTCTCAAGGAGTATTTAGTTTTGGAGGTTGGTGACCCCCAAATTCCCGCGCGATATCCAACGCACGGTACTCAGGGACTTGCTCCCATCCGTTAACATACATCTACGTGACTATCACACTCTACGGTCTGCCGTTTCAGGCAAGTTTGATTTCGTTGAAGGATTTTTGAGCAGCCCTATAACACCACATGTCCCCGAAGGGATTCGGTTTGAACTGTGCCGCTTTCACTCGCCGTTACTTACGGCATCTCAATTGATTTCTCTTCCTGCCCCTACTGAGATGTTTCAATTCGGGGCGTTCCCGATCATTACTGATCACTAGGAGAGGTCTCATTCGGAAATCTCGGGTTCAAAGGTTCCTTGCACCTAGCCCGAGCTTATCGCAGCTTGGCACGTCCTTCATCAGCTCTTGAGCCGAGCCATCCACCTGGAGGCATAATACCGGATACTTTAACCAGATCCAGTAAGCGTCCAAAATACAGCACCTATACATGATTTCACACACCCCCGATAGTGGGAACTTCAGGGAGAATCCATCCTTCCCCGACAAATTGCTTTGTCGGGTGCATTTTTGAGAAATGTAATGGGATATTGGATCTGTTGGTTTTACGGCTTCTGATCGGTGGCTTCTTTTGCTTAGGAGGTGATCCAGCCGCAGATTCCCCTACGGCTACCTTGTTACGACTTAACCCCCCTTGCGAAATTCAGGTTCGAACACGACACGATGTTCGTGCCCTCACCCATACCTCACTCGGGTGGTTTGACGGGCGGTGTGTGCAAGGAGCAGGGACGTATTCACCGCGCTATGTTGAAACGCGATTACTACGGATTCCAGCTTCATGAGGGCGAGTTACAGCCCTCAATCCGAACTAGGGACAGGTTTGTGAGATTGCCAACCCCTTTCGGGGAAGGGACCCATTGTCCTGACCATTGTAGCCCGCGTGTAGCCCGGGAGATTCGGGGCATACTGACCTACCGTAGCCCGCGCCTTCCTCTGATTTAACATCAGCGGTCCCCACAGGGTACCCATCATTCCGGAGAATATGCTGGTAACAGTGGGCACGGGTCTCGCTCGTTGCCTGACTTAACAGGATGCTTCACAGTACGAACTGGCGACGGCCATGCACCTCCTCTCAGCGATTCAGGTAAAGTCTTTAGCTTGACCTACATATTGCTGTCGCCCCCGGTGAGTTTTCCGGCGTTGAGTCCAATTAAACCGCAGGCTCCACCCGTTGTTGTGCTCCCCCGCCAATTCCTTTAAGTTTCAGCCTTGCGGCCGTACTTCCCAGGTGGCTCGCTTCACGGCTTCCCTGCGGCACCAAACACGGTCGCACCGTGCCTGACACCTAGCGAGCATCGTTTACGGCTGGGACTACCCGGGTATCTAATCCGGTTCGTGCCCCCAGCTTTCGTCCCTCACCGTCGAACCCGTTCTGGTAAGACGCCTTCGCCACAGGTGGTCTCACAGGGATTACAAGATTTCACTCCTACCCCTGTAGTACCTCTTACCTCTCCCGGTTCCAAGTCTAGCAGTATCCCCCGATAGCCTACCAGTTAAGCTGGCAGATTTCCCGGAGGACTG
Source organism: Methanosarcina baltica (assembly GCF_055394095.1). Lineage (NCBI taxonomy): Archaea > Methanobacteriati > Methanobacteriota > Methanomicrobia > Methanosarcinales > Methanosarcinaceae > Methanosarcina > Methanosarcina baltica. The sequence goes on from NZ_AP042463.1 coordinate 557,226, forward strand.
ACTAAACCGGCTACGGACCCTTTAGACCCAATAATAACGATCACCACTCGGGCCGCCGGTGTTACCGCGGCGGCTGGCACCGGTCTTGCCCGGCCCTTGCTAACACGTGCAATTTAAGCACATGGACAGCCAACAATTGTTGCTGGCACTCGGTGTCCCCTTATCACGGTTGCCCGCATTGTAAAGTTTTCGCGCCTGCTGCGCCCCGTAGGGCCTGGATTCATGTCTCAGAATCCATCTCCGGGCTCTTGCTCTCACAACCCGTACCCGTCGTAGGCTAGCAGGTACATTACACCCGCTACTACCTGATAGGCCGCAGACCCATCCTTGGGCGGACGAATCCATTTCAACCATAAAGCATTCCAGCATATACGGTTTATCCGGAATTATCCCCAGTTTCCCGGGGTTATGCCGGTCCCAAGGGCAGGTTATCCACGTGTTACTGAGCAGTACGCCATGTTCACGAAGAACATATGACTCGCATGGCTTAGGCGAACACCGATAGCAGTGACCTCTGGCAGGATCAACCAGAATTTTGTATTGCACACTTAAAGGAAAATTGTTGATGCGGAAAAACAGTGTTTTATTCGAAAAACACTTTCTTGCACTAAGATGGCCTGATTCGACCAATCCAAATTGATAGATAGAATACCTACCGATCAGAATTAACCGAACCAACAGATCCAATGTCGGACAGAAAAAGCTCCTGTCCCCATCACATGATAAAATTGATGAGTAAATATTAGATCACACTTGATGTGTGAGGAATTCTATACATATCATTTCTGATATATAAAGGTTTTCATTGAACAATTTTTCACATCATGAATCCGAGCAAAAGTTATTTTGCTGGCACACATGAGTCATTTGCCCACCCGATCACTTCGGATCAGGGAACCAATACATATTAGTATTGGTATATATAGGTTTTCATTGGACAATTTTTCACATCATGAATCCGAGCAAAAGTTATTTTGCTGGCACACATGAGTCATTTGCCCACCCGATCACTTCGGATCAGGAAATTGTAAGATGCAGTACCAATATAAAAAGGTATCTGTTTAAGACACTACATGGTATAAATAAATGAAGAGTTGGGGGGAGACTTCAGAAATTCCCGCAAGTCCTGCAACCTATAGCCTTACAGGCCTGAGAAATACCCAAGAAATGCCCGACAAATTCAGCGAAAAAACTTGCCAGAGATGGTTATGGGATCTGAATAACAACCCCTCATCAATACCACCCCAAACCAAATAAGGAAAAAAATCCAGTAAGTATGTGGCTCCGGAAGGTATGGAAAAACCTGAACCATGAGCAGACTTGCAAAGCTTCCCTAATCAAAGAACTAATCAAAGAACTAATCAAAGAACTAATCAAAGAACTAATCAAAGAACTAATCAAAGAACTAATCAAAGAACTAATCAAAGAAAAAGGAAGGGAAAACATTCCCGGAGAGCCCGGTTAAAAAACAACCCCATAATTACTATTTCAAGGACTCAACAAAGAGTCGGACACGTTTTATTGAAACAGTAACACCCGACAAATCGCGGAATAATCCCCGAATATCCATAAAATCAAAAGCATACGAAGGCCTATAACACCCAAAAACATAAAATAAAAAACAATTTTACTTAAATTGTATAGGCCAAAAATCAGAATTACAACTTAAAAAAATAAAGAAACGTAATAATTCGTGTTAATTTTTAGTATGTTTAAGCGAGTGATATATATATTGAAATCCCTGATAAGACATGGGGAAAATGGCCTCAGGGAACGAAGGGGAGTTCCGTCAACTACCTCTGAGCTAAAGACTCAGGGGTTTTCTGCTGCCTTCTTATAAATCTTCCTTTTCGACAAATCAAAAATCTGCACCTGGGGGCTTTGACCCTTGATTTGAAAATGGAGGTTAGACATTTTGATAGAGATAGACCCAAATGCTATCCTGACGAGATACAACGTAAAAATGGAAAAAGAAATGACGCCCGAAGATGCGGCAGAAGAGCTTTATCCAAAAGATAAACTCATCAACCCGATCGCTAAATCCATCTTCGAAGGGGAAGAAGATGACGTGGTTGAGGGGCTTAAAAAGGCAATTGCCGCGGGAAAGGATCCGATTGCCCTTATCAATGACGCCCTGATGGTCGGCATGGGTGTTGTCTCCCAGCTCTACGACGACGGAGTCATTTTCCTCCCGAACGTTATGATGTCCGCAGACGCGATGCTGGAAGGCATAGAGTTCTGTAAAGAGAAAGCAGGTAAATCCCCTGTAGTCAAGGGAAAAATTATCTGCCATGTCGCAGAAGGAGACGTCCATGACATAGGTAAAAACATCGTTGTCGCATTCTTAAGAGCAAACGGATACGATGTGGTGGACCTTGGAAGAGATGTTCCGATCGATGAAGTCATAGAGTTCGTGGAAAAGGAAAAACCCATGATGCTTACCGGAACGGCTCTCATGACCACGACCATGTACGCCTTCAAAGAAATCAACGACAAGCTGCTTGAGAAAGGTATCAAGCTCCCGTTCGCCTGTGGAGGCGGGGCCGTGAACCAGGACTTTGTTTCCCAGTACGAACTCGGGGTTTACGGAGAAGAGGCCGCTGACGCTCCGAAGATTGCGGGCTACATTCTGGAAAGTGGAGCCGACATAACAAAGCTGAGGGAGAAATTCCACAAACACTGAGGAGGTGAGGCAGATGGCAGTAAACAGATACACTAAAATGGCATACGCAAGCGCAGACGACATGGTCTTCGGAAAATGCACAAAGCCCGTAAAAGCGGGACTGGGACTGGAAATCGGTGCCGGATACACAACCCCCGAAGTGAACTACGCCCCAAGACCGGAAGCAGGTGCATCCAAGGAAAAGCTCATAAAAGAATACGAGAAGATCACCACCGACACCATGCAACGCATGGTAGAGATCGGGGCCCAATCCGTCGTCCTTGAAACCGAGCACGTCCAGCAGATGACCAACAACCCTAAATGGGGTGGTGAAGTCGCCCATGCCCAAAAAACCATCATGGAAGACTACCACGACGAGTACGGAATCAAATGTGCACTGAGACACACCCCGGGAGACGTTCGTGAAGAGCGTGACTTCCTGAAACTCAGAGATAAGTACCCAATCCTTATGGAATCCTTCGAGGAGTGTGCCGAGAACGGGGCTGACCTGCTTTCCGTTGAAAGTATGGGTGGGAAGGAAGTTTTCGACTACGCCATCCTGAGAAATGACATGGCTGGTATCCTCTACGGTATTGGCTGCCTGGGCTCCCTGGACATGGAATACATCTGGCAGGGTGTCGCGGACATCGCCAAGAAAAAAGGTGTTATCGCAGCAGGAGACACTGACTGTGCCCAGGCAAACACCGCAATGTTCATTGCAGGCGGACTTCTGGACAAAAACCTCGCCCACACCCTGGCAACCATTGCGAGGGCAATTTCCGCCCCAAGGTCCCTTGTGGCTTATGAGGCCGGAGCAACAGGCCCGGGTAAGGACTGCGGTTATGAGAATACCATCGTCAAGGCCATCTCTGGAGTATCGATCGCTCAGGAAGGAAAAACCTCAACCTGTGCCCACTCCGACGTCATGGGAAACCTGGTCATGCAGTGCTGTGACCTCTGGTCCAACGAATCCGTAGAGTACCACGGGGAATTCGGCGGAACCACCGTCCAGTGCTGGGGAGAGTCCCTTGCCTACGACTGTTCCCTTATGAACGTCGCCCTTCAGTCAGGCAACGAAAAGATTCTCCGGGACATGTTTATGGCTTCGGACAGATACCGGGACCCACAGGGCTATGTCCTGGCCTATGACAACGCCTACAGGATCGGAGAGGCAATCACAAAGGACGGAAAAGACCTCTACCTGAGAGCAAAGAACGCGGCAATCGAGTGTTGTAACATTGTTGAGGAAGGAGCAAAAGGCAAACTTCAACTCTCAAGGTTTGAGGCAAATGCCCTCGCAAAAGCAAAGGAGGCCCTTGAAGCCCTTACCGACGACAGTGACCAGTTCATGAGTGACTGCCTGACCAAATACAAGAAAGAAGTGAAGGTATTCCTACCGGAGAACTACGGCCTCTGAGCGGCAAATTTTCCTTCTACATCTCTTTTTTTCTATTTTTTCTTTTTTTTTATTTCAGCCCTGACCCGGCAGCAGATGACGTATTTTTTTGAAATTTTCAAAAAAACAGCAAAAAAACGGAGCATTTTCAAAAGAGGCAGGGCCAAAAACATAGAAAAAATTAAAAAGAGAGAAGGGATGAAAAAATACTTTCAAATTTCAGGAATGGTTTTAGGAGTAGTACTCGTTCCTCGCCTCAACCATGGCCTTGATATTGACAAGCGGAGTCATTGGAGCAATCCCGCAGCCAGGAGCAAGCACATCAACCCCATCTTCGAGGGCCTGTCTGGACTCGGCCTTGATCTTGTCAACAGGCCCTGGAAGCAGAGTGAAGGGGCTTGAGATATTCCCGACAAGTCTCGCCCTGTCCCCGAGAATTTCCTTTGCCTTTTTTACACTGCCGATCTTTTCTTCCACGCTCAGCCCCTCAAAACCGCAGTCGGCCATATAGTCCAGGATCGCGTTGACGTTCCCGCAGATGTGGAGCACAGTCACGGAGTTTACATTTCCGGAAAACTGCTGCAGCCTAGGCTGAAGGTACTGTTTGAAAGAGTCGGGACTCATGAGGTCCGGAGATGCCACCGGGTCGGCAACGGAAATGATGTCCGCCCCCGCCTCGACCATGGCGTTTGCATACGTGACAGCAGCTTCGGTTGCAAAGTCCAGGATCTGTTCGAACATGTCGGGTTTCTTGAGAGACCATTTCATAAAGGATTTCACACTTGAAAGATCGGAGGAAAGAGTTATAGGCCCCTCCATACCCCCGATAATCGGGACGTCAGGCCCCAGCTTTTCCCGGATAATTTTGATTGCTTCGAGCACAACCGGAATCCTCCCCACCCCGGCAAGATTGTCGGGCATCGCCAGGTCCTCCAGACTCTTCGGGTAGGGGTGGTCCGTAACCGAAGGCTGCCTGTTCTTTGTCCCCATATTGACCTCACAGCCCATGGCTTCGGCAAGTACGGTGAGACAATAAGGAACCCTCACAGCTTCGAGCCCGCTTAACTCGTAGTTCGCAATGGCAAGTTTTGCCATCAGTTCAGCATTGGAATGGCCCTCCGGCCAGGGAGCATCGACCTCATCCATAAGTTCGACTATGCCCGTCTGGGTAAGCGAAGCTACCGGGACTTTGTCCACGGCCTTTCCCTGTAATGTGTTAATCAACCTTTCCTTGAGTGTTAAATCTCCCATTGTTGATCCTCCCCATATGACTGATTTCCTGATCGCCAGAAGCCGGAATATTTCCAGTGGCATATTTATCAGGTAGTTATCTTCCAGCCTCTACCAGAAGCCACTTCCAAGAAATAGCTTTCAGGAAGTTACTCTCAGCAATCTATTCCCATTATTTGACCCCGCCCTAAAAAAGGCCCCTCTACCCTTACCGTATTTCGGAGATCAGAATAATACCTGCAGCAAGGAAATCCTCAAATTATGAAAAACTTGAATATTATAATCTCGGTTTTATAGTATATCATTTTATGGGACTAACTCCCTCACCAGAGATGGAAGAAACCGGATACAGTAGAAACCGAAAACAGTAGAAACCGAAAACAGTAGAAACCGAATCCTGTAAAATCTGGACAGAGGAAATACGGGAAACGGACCGAAGACAGAAAAAAAAGAAACGAGAGAGGTGAGTAACCCTCTCTACCTCACAGAAAAGTCAGAAAAAACGGTTCCGTTTTCCGAAGGCCACGAAAAACAGCAGTCCTGACACAGTCCCGATCAAACCAAATTCGGGAAGCCTGTTTTCATCCGAAGCGTTTTCGGATTCGACCCCTTCCGATTTACTAACATCATTATTAAGAGCCTTTTGATCGGAATCACCCTCAAGTTGCCCCAGACCGATTTTTGATGTGACCGGCCCCCCGGTAATTGCAAAGGAGGAAAAATCCGAGGTCCCGGACTCAAAGAAAAACGAACTGGAGTCTTCACCGACCTTCCCGGTATCAAGCTGCTTCCATTCACTATCTTCGTACTTCCAGAGGATTATTGATGCCACATCAACCCCGGCTTCTTCCATCCAGGCCTTTTCAACCCTGAAACCGACAAGCGAATTATTGATATTTTCAGGAGTTGCAAAGCCAGAATTTCCAACCCAGATATTCACGTTTTTGTAAACCTTTGCAGGAGGAAGTTCCGGGACAAGTTTTGACGGGCCCTTCAGCATCTCAACAACGGTGGTAAGCTTTCCGGCCGTCCTCAAGGAGTCAAACTTCACATAATTGACACAGGTGGCATTCCTTATGAAATTAAAGCTAACAGGCTTTCCATTCGTAACAAAAGACTGCGCAAGTTCCTTGATTTCAACATTACTGGCAGGTTCCGGAGATCCCCCACCGCCGCCTCCGCCACCGGAGCCTCCACTACTTTTTCTGGAGGAGGAATCTGGAACGTGAAGGACATTCCAGAGCCAGGTCCATTGATCGCTTTCATTGTCCCCGCTTGCAAAAACAGTGACATTATACACCCCGACAGGAGCGGTTTTATTTTTATATTCAGCATATGTCGTGTTGCTGTCCTCCTGCGCCAGACTGCCGTTAATATACCAGCTCAGGTTACATGTCCTGCTGGCCTCGACCCCAAATATCTGTTCTTTGTCTTTTATGGATTCCAGGTAGATCGTGTCCCCCGGTTCAGGGCTTACGGCCTTTATTAACGGGCTTGCGATAGCAAAGGAGGAAAAGCCCGGAGTTATGGCTTCAAAGTAATAGAAATTCGGGTCAGGCCCATCCACTATTTTCGTCGGCAGCCTCTCCCACACCCCGGAATTGAACCTGCACAGCCTGATTGTGGAAGCGTTTACACCTGTCTCATTGAACCAGGCTTTTTCGATCCTGAACAGTACAGTTGCCTCCCCTATACCGAATTTCCCGAAGTCGTAGCTTCCGACCCTTATGTTCAGGTGCCTGTAAACTTTGCCCGGGGGAAGTACCGGAACGTTTGCGGAAGATTTGTTAAGGAACTCGACCGTAGCTGTGACATTCCCGAGACTCCCGGAGGCCTCAAAACTGAGATTAAGAATACTGAAATTGTTTTCAGGCTTGAAACCGTAAAAAACAGGCCCTTCGCCCGTGATATTTACCTCAAAGGAATTACGGTTCCGGACATTTTCCGGCGACTCTGACGGGATAACAACCCATTCCCAGACATGCCTGCACGTCCCGTTTTCATTTTCCGCAAGAACTGCAAGCTCATGTACCATGTGGGAGGGAATCTCTCCGGCTTCAACCGAAGCAAGAAGTGTACAGGAAGATACCTGAACGGACAGGTTGCTGTAAAGGGCTTCTCCATCAAAATACCAGGTCAAATTTGAGATCTGGTCCAGGGCCACCTCAAATTCTCTTGTGTCTCCCTCATAGTCCTTGATCTGCGCGGATTCAGGGGCAAAAGACGTGATCTTCGGCGGGGCCGTGACGGTAATTAAACCTTCAATTTCCTTATGACCCTCTCCCAGGGTATTTCCCGTGGTCAGAGAAACTGTGTAGATCCCGGGGGTTTCATAGACATAAACGGGGTTCTTTTCCGTGGAATCTACATGCCCGTCACCGTTAAAGTCCCATATCCAGTACGTGGACCTGCCGGAAAGAGATTCAAAACGGACGGCAAGAGGTGCGGGGCCCAAGGTAACATTTACTGAAAAATCAGAAGTAAAGAAAGTTTCTCCTTCGACCACATAGTTTGAGGCAGGCATCATAAGTGGGTACATATCGGATTCATTTACTACTTCTTCATAATCAAGAACTATGTTAACCAAGCAGGGAGAATCCCCTATACCGTCCCCCTCGGAATCAGAATCCTCATAATAGTTCCAGTAGTTGCCAAGATAGCCGGTGAATTCATTTCCCTGATAGCTATAGTTAAGAGTTTTCGAAGAGTTCAAGAGGCCTGTATTTATGCCACCTCCGCCGGAACCTCCTCCACCTGAGCTGGTCGATGCGCTGACTGTTAATCTAATCTCATCGGCTTCTTTATACTCCTCAAAAAACTTATCAGGCCTTTCTCTTTCAAAATTCCGGAATACACTTTCGGTTTTCAGAGAGGGAATCGAAGAATCTACCGGGGCGGATGCACCTACTGTTCCCAAGCTATCATCCACCAGCCTGAAATCATTGAGATAAAAAGTATTATTATCCACATATTCATCTATAGAAATCAGTATTTCATGCGCCGTAATTCGGTTACGCACAAAAAGATTCCCATGTGAATTCGTAAGGTCAACTCCATAGAGCCCTCCCTCGCCCATATTCAAAATGTTGCCAGCTAAAAAATTGTTATCTGATACAATAAGATCGATTGCTTCCAAGCCATGTTCAATATTAATTATATTTCCAATTATATTATTTTCAGAACAACCGTAAAGGTCAATCCCATTTACACATTCATCAATCTCACAGTTTTCAATAATACAATTGTCTGTGTGCTCCAGAGAAATACCACTGTGACTATTTTTAAGGCTGAGATCTTTTATGGTAATGTTGCTACAATCTCTGCAGTAAACAACTCCCGCATTTGAGGAAGCATCAATTACAGTACCTGATTCATTGAAGAGATAATAAATAAATTTTCCATCTACAGTGTTACTGAAATCCAGGTCATTATTTTCACTACCTGTGACGAAAAAATTCACCCAATTAGAATTCATCCGATTATTTCTAAATATATTATCGTTAGAATCTTCAAGTGATAATCCACAATCAGAAGAAGTGAACTGATTACCCGATATAGTATTCCCATTAGACATGAGGACTCTAAGTCCGCGATCGCATGAAATAATGGAATTGTCCTGAACTGTAGAATTGGAGGTGTTACAGAGAAGAATTCCTTCTCCACTGTTTTTAATATTGAGACCCTTTATGACAATATTATTACAGTCAATACAAAAAACAGCCCCGACATTTAAAGAAGAGTCAATTACACGATCTGACTCTCCAACCAGATAATAAAGGCTTTTCCCATCAACGAGGTTGCTTATATCTACATCATTATAATATGGATACCATTCAAACAATATGAAATTGTAATCATTTCCCATCATATTGTTGTCTCTTAAAATATTACCCTCCGAACCAGAAAAAGAAATCCCGTAATAGTTATCAAATAAGTCATTACCCTCAAGGTAATTATTGCTTGAGACATGTCCCTGAGAAGCCTCATAGATTTCCCCGACCCAGATCCCTGAGAAGCTGTTTCTTACTTTGTTGTTTACAATATTATTTCCAGCTGAATATACATCGATCCCCCAATCACACCTTATTATTTCAAACCCGTCCAGAGTGATTTCATCGGCAAAAAGTGAAAAACCATTTTTATGACGGTCTGACCCATCAACTACAGGAATCCCATTTCCCGTATCCACTCCTTTCAAAACCAGTTTCTTATTTACAGAGATATCCCCTGCATACGTCCCGCTGTAGACTAAAATAGTGTCACTTTCATTTGCAGAATCCACAGCTTCCTGAATTGACGTGTAATCCGCACCGCCACTATCGTCAACCGTAAGTGTGGTGGCCGAAGCCGGAACAGCGATCATCATAATAAGAAAAAACAGTAGAATCGGACCGATTATCTCTCTTTTCTTCATATTTTCACCCACAATGGATTCCGGACGGAGCCCCCATATGATGTTGAATTGCATAAAATTAAGAAACCTGAAGGCCATCCGGAATGTAAGAATTCTCAAACTCTTTAACACTCCAACATCGTCAAATAAATAGAACTTGGACATAATAAATATTTTGATGATTATTTTTAAAATATTAATAAAGTTGCACACATTAACAAATAAAAGATAAAGTAAAAGACCGAGGAAAAAAAAATGAAGCCCGTTTCCGAAAGAATTGAAGTTCTCAAAGCCGACATCACGGAACTGGAAGTTGACGCCATTGTAAACGCCGCAAACCGAACCCTGCTCGGAGGCGGGGGTGTGGATGGAGCAATTCACAAGAATGCGGGGCCGGAACTTCTGGAGGAATGCAAAACTCTCGGAGGCTGCCCCACAGGTGAGGCAAAAATCACAAAAGGGTATCTGCTTCCTGCAAAATGGGTCATCCACACCGTGGGCCCGGTCTGGAGAGGAGGAAAAAACGAAGAAGATGAAATGCTGACTTCCTGCTACTGGAAAAGCCTTAACCTTGCAAAAGAGCATTCGATAAAAACCATTGCCTTCCCGGCAATAAGCACGGGAGTTTATGATTTTCCCCTCGAAAGGGCCGCAAAACTGGCCGTAGCCGGAGTGAGGCGTTTTCTTGAGACAAACGAACTGCCGGAAAAGGTCATTCTCGTCTGTTTTAACGAAGAAGCCTGCAGAGAACTCAGAGCTGCGCTTGCCGGAAAACTCTGAAGGTCAGGCAGTTCAGAAAGGAAGCTCAGAAAGGAAGCTCAGAAAGGAAGCTCAGAAAGGAAGCTCAGAAAGGAAACCGAAAAAAAGTGAAATAAAAAATGAAGTCAGAGGCCCTTCAGGGCTTCTGCGAGAAGGGGTGCGACACTCACCTGGCTCTCGGACTTTTCAAGCGTATCGGTTGCTATGATGTCTTTAACCCCTGCATTGAAGAGCCTGACCACGGCATTTCTCGTAAGCACGGGGTGCACGCAGGAAAGGTAAACGTCTGCGGCTCCCTGGCCCCTGAGCATACGGATGGACTCGGCCATTGTCCCACCGGTCGCGATCATGTCATCGACAAGGACAAGGTGTCGGCCTTCCACGTCAACGTTTTTGGTCTTGATCTCAACGGTATCCCCGCTGAGTCTGGTCTTCTGGAGGTAATCGCAGGCAAAGCCCAGGTCTCCGGAAACGTTGCTGGCAAGGGCCTGGGCCCCGGCATCGGGAGCAACCACAATCGGGTCTTTCAGGCCCAGCTCACCGATGTGTTTACCAAGCAACTTTGCGGCATCCAGGTCTTCGGCGGGGCAGGGGAAATAGTCAAGCACGCTTTCCTCATGGATATTGACGGTAAAGACCCGGTCAGCGTTGATACAGCGGGCTATTGCGCGGGCGCTGATTGGTTCCCCGGATTTGAACTTCTTGTCCTGGCGGGCATAGCCCATGTAGGGAATTACCACGTTTACACTTGCTGCCCCTTCACAGGCGTCTATTAGCTGGAGGAGTGCTACCAGGTCCGAATCCGTGGGGGTGCTCTGGATGAGGGTTACGGCCTCGTTTTCGATTTCTTCGGCGATTCTTACGTAAATCTCCCCGTCAGGGAAGCTGCTGTATTCGCAGAGCACGGGTTCCGCGCCGAGAGCCCGGGCTGTGCGGCTGGCGAGTAACTGTGATGCTGGTCCACCTATGATCTTCAAACTGCATACCTCAACTGCTCGGCTGGATATATCTTATAATATAATATACATTGTCTTTTCTGGCTCCCTTAAGGTTCAAACTTTATTTATGCCTTTCCTCCAGCCCCTTTGGAAAAGAGCCTGTTTCCACAAAAATTCAGGTAGAACCATTCGGGCAGGACTGTTCAGGAAAGACCCCTCGGCCCCCTGTCAGTACCCCTTAACCTTTTCAAGCACCCTTATGTCCCGGATAGCTGTGTGAGGATAATTCCCGGTCCCGTCCTTTTCCGCAGACTTAACCATGTCCCAGACCGTGAGCAGGGCTGCCGAGACTCCCGAAAGGGCCTCCATTTCAACCCCGGTCTTTCCGACAGAGCGGACCTCCACAAAGGCCGAAATCGTGTCTTTGCCAATCTCAAAGTCCACGTCTATCCCGGTAATGGGAATTTGGTGGCAGAGGGGGATAGTATCAGGAGTCCTTTTAACAGCCATCACGGCCGCCACGCGGGCTGTCGCAAGCACGTTCCCCTTTTCCATGGCCCCTCCCCGGATCTTTTCAAGCGTAGGCCGGGAAAGCAGGATATCTCCAGCTGCCCGGGCGCGTCTTGTAACGTCCGGTTTTTCACTTATGTCAACCATCCGGGCCTTCCCGGCTTCAATATGAGTAAATTGTACATTATCCAAAAAATCACCATGTTTTTCAAAAAATTAAAAAATCAATTCGCAATCGATCAGTCAATCCTGACATTTTTACGTCTGGAATAGTCCCCGAGGGCTTTTCCCAGTTTTTCAGCCAGATCTTCGGCTTCCCCGAGGTTCAGTTTAATAATTTCTTCGTCTTCTCCATGAAAAATCTGTATCCTTACCCTGTTTCGCTCGATATCAACGTCGATTTTCCTGTCAGCTTCCTGAACCAGCTTCTTACCTCCCCGATTCCTTTATAAAAATTAAAAAATCCACTGTTTTGAGCAGCTTCTTATTTTATTCCTTTTATGGTATGCTTCTATTTTATAACTCGTTTGCCGCCTTAAAAATTGCGGGGATTTTTTCAAGCACGTCCGTTGCAAGCAGGCCGTATCCGAACTTTTTAAAAGCCAGGTTCCCGGCCTCCCCGTTGATGAAGGCCGCACAGGAAGCCGCAAGAAAAGCGGGGTTTCGGGCAAAGAGAGCTCCCGTAAGCCCCGCAAGGACGTCTCCTGTCCCCCCGACCGTCATCCCGGCGTTCCCAGTCCTGTTCAGAAGTGTCCGTTCCCCATCCGAGATTATGTCGTTCTTTCCTTTAAGAAGGGTTACGACCCCGTTCTTTTCCGAAAATTCCCGGACAGCTTTTATACGCAGACCCTCTTCCGCAGGACCGGGGAAGACCTCATCCCCGAGCAACCTTTCGAACTCCCCGGCGTGCGGGGTCAGGACCAGTTCACAGTTGCCCGCAAGCTTTTGCAGGAAATCGGGAGAAAGAGCTGAGAGGGCCTCGGCGTCCAGGACGGCTTTTCTTGCGAAAGGCAGGAGTTTTCTTACAGTCTCAAGGCTCTTCTGGGCTTTCCCGAGCCCCATCCCGAGCACGAGCACGTCATGGTTTCCGAGCAGTTCTTTCAGGAGAGGCAGGTCATCGGGGCAGAGGGTTTCGGAGGAAAGTTTCCGGACTATCAGGTTGGGAGAAAAGGATGCCACGGTATCGGAAACAGATTTCGGCACAGCTGCGGTCACAAGATCTGCCCCGGACCGGAAAGCCGCAAGGGCCGCAAGGGCCGGAGCTCCCGAATAGGGCCCGCCTCCCAAAACAAGGACCTTGCCGGCAGTCCCTTTATGGCTGTCCGCCCTCCGCCTATAAAGGGCCTGCAGGTCCCCGGGGCCAACAAAGGTTTCGGCGGCCGCACATACCCCGATGTCGGCCACCTGCACGGCCCCTGTAAACTCTTTTGCCTTTGTCCCCGTAAGTCCTGTTTTCAGGCAGTGGAAAGTAAGCGTAAGGGTGGCACGGACAGCTTTATCGAAATCACCCCCGTCAGGGTCAAGCCCTGAAGGGATGTCCACGGAAAGCACGGGTTTTTCCGCATTTTCATCCTCGTTTATCAGGTCGATTACCGCAGACTCGGGTTCCCGAACTTTTCCTTTCACCCCGGTCCCAAAAATCGCATCTACCAGAAAATCCGCCTCTGAAAACCAGTCGCAGCCCAAAAGTTCGGCAGAGTCCCTGATCTCAAGAGTCCGAACCCCGGAAAACTCCAGCAACCTGAAGTTGTGCCTGGCTTCTTCGGTCCTGATTTCCGACGCTTTTCCCAGCAAAAGGACCCTCACGTCATACGCCGGAAAGCCGGCCAGATGCCGGGCCGCAACAAATGCGTCCCCTCCGTTATTTCCCCGGCCGGCGACAAAAAGCACCTGTCCTCCCTCAAGTCGCTCCCTGACAGAGCGCGCGACCGCAGCCCCTGCGTTTTCCATAAGCTGCAAGGGGAGTAGGCCGATATGCGCACAGTTTCTATCGACAGCCCTCATTCTTAAAGAACTTATATATCTCATTAAATCACACCCGTTTCGTATCAGTCAATATTTTCAGGTCAATAACCCCTCCCTGCCTCCTCACGGAGTCATGTTAAACCGTAGGTTTAACAGGAGTTTCTAATCTTCGATTAGAAACATCGAGGAAGGGGCTTGCTTGTAAAAGCAAGTCCCGATTGACCAGATCACTGAATAGGAGTTTAATATAGTCAGTAGCCGATAGGAAAGAATATTATAGTTACCCTGGAATGCCGTCTCAGTTCCAGGCTCTAAGAGCGTGTCTTAAAATTCAATTTGATTATACAATTGGGATAGTACTCACGTATTTGGACCAAAAAACGGTAACATTAAACCGTCAAATGTCTAAAGTCTAAGAGGCTGTCTAAATATTCACATTTCAGTTTTCTAAATGTTCTATCTTAGCCAGTCGTTTGCTCATTACACGGATCATAGCAGCATAGATGAAGGCTTGACTGGACTCTGTCAATCCTTCATAATCTTTGCTCAAACGCCGATATCGACCCAGCCATCCAAATGTACGTTCTACTACCCATCTGCGAGGAAGTACTTGAAAACCTTTGACATCATCCTTACGCCTTATGATTTCCAAAACCCAACTGCACGTAATATTGACCCAATCAATCAGTTTACCAGCATAAGCAGCATCAGCCCAAATAAGCTGCAATCGAGAGAATGTCCCATTAACTCGTTCCAGAACAAGTTTAGCTCCATCTCGATCCTGAATATTCGCTGCATGAACTACAACCGTCAATAGTAACCCTGTTGTATCCACCAGAATGTGGCATTTTCGCCCTTTGACTTTCTTGCCAGCATCATAGCCGCGCACTCCAGGTGTTTCTGTGGTTTTGACTGATTGACTATCTATAATCGCTGCACTTGGTTCTGGTTCTCTGCCATTTGCAACTCTCAGTTTAGTTCTCAGCGCAGCATTTATGCGCTCCCAAATTCCTTTGATCCTCCAAAGACGGAAATAGTGGTAAACAGTTTTCCACGGTGGAAACTCGTGTGGTAACATTCTCCATGCACAACCAGAACGTAGCAAATAGAATATGGCATTCAATATTTTCCGATAAGAATGAACACGCTTTCGACCTCGATTATTTCTGGAATTTGGGATATGCGGCTTAAGTAGTTCCCATTCTTCATCAGATAAATCACTCGGGTAAGGCAGTCTTTCATTTTGTTCTGGCATCAACAAATGATTTGGGTGCAAGTATTATTTAATTATATTACACCCACTCAATTTTAATTATGATGTCCAATGAATTTGATTTTAAACATCGAGTAGATAAGTATGACTAAATTAATTTGCTGTGTTAGCTGAAGATCAACAATGCCTATTACCCAAATGTAGAAATGGTTTGAATATTCAGACAGCCTCTAAGGATGTAAGTTAAACAGTTCTGAGAGGTAGGAACAGTGCTTACATCATACAAAACCTTTCCATATCAGATCGAGAGGAAGACGAATTCCGAACTTGACTCCACAAGTTCAGATACGCATAACCCTATTTAATTGGGAGTAATTACAAATGTTTGTATATGTACTGAACAAAAACGGAAAGCCGCTTATGCCAACAAGTCCCGCGAAAGCCAGGATTTTGTTAAAAACTGATCGGGCAAAAGTGATGAAAACCACTCCGTTCACAATCAAATTGCTTTACGACAGTAAAGAATATACTCAACCGATTATTGCAGGAATGGATACGGGATCAAAACATATTGGTTGTGCTGCAGTTTCCAATAATCAGGTAGTGTACCAGTCTGAAATTGAGATCAGAGATGACATCTCTAAAAAGATGAAAACTCGGTCCAGTTATAGACGCACACGAAGATGCAGAAAAACCAGGTATCGACCAGCAAGATTCAACAACCGTCATAACTCCAAGAAATCTGGTAGAATAGCTCCGTCAATTCGCAGCAAGGTCGAATCTCATCGAAGAGAGAAAAATTTTGTTGAGTCCATCCTACCGATAACAAAATGGATAGTCGAGCTTGCGTCATTTGATATTCACAAAATAACAAATCCTAATGTATCGGGAACTGGATATCAAAACGGTCCAATAAAAAACCTGTATAACGCAAAAGCATACGTTTTGAGTCGAGACGGATATACATGTCAGCATTGTAAAGGCAAATCAAAAGACCGTAAACTGGATTGTCACCATATTATATTCAAATCAAATCATGGTACAGATACTCCTGATAATCTGATCGTATTGTGTCGTACCTGTCATGACGAATTACATGCAGGCAAATTTGAAATTACAGGATCTCCCTCCAAAACAAAACATGCAACTGAAATTGGGATTATTAAATCTCAACTTAAAAAATCACCATGGGAATTCGACGAAACGTTTGGTTATGAGTCTAAATTCAAACGAGAACAAATACTAAAACTACCGAAAACTCACTATAACGATGCAATTGCGATATGCTGCACTGACAATCAACATGTTCAACTGGATGATACGGTATATTTCAAAAGACATGTTAGTGCGGGAGATTACCAACAAACCAAAGGCAAGCGATCCGAAAAATCAATACCAACTGGTAAAATATTCGGAATTAGAAAATTCGACAAGATAAGAACTAAAAAAGGAGAAGGGGTCGTAAGGGGTCGAATGTCTAAAGGATACGGAGTATTGTGTGACATCAACTGGAACACGACAATTACAAGTGTCACCATCAAAAAGAACTGTATCCGACTAACTGCAAGATCGACAACACTTATTCAAATAATTAAAATTTAAACCAATTTGTCGCATTCATCTCCCACCTGCCCGCCTACGGCGGTCGTGTTAAACCGCAGGTTTAACAGGAGTTTCTAATCTTTGATTAGAAACATCGAGGAAGGAGTCTTCTGCGACACGGGATAAATTAATATCCCATACGTCCCATTTTTTTAAAGACTCAAATTTAGTAAGAAATCCGGAAAAATTCCTTAAATTAAGGCCTGCTTATGTGCAGAAATTTATTTCTTTATATTAAATACATAAGCATAAACTATATACGTAACTCCAAATATCTGACATGCAAAGATAGAAGCAGTCAACTACCCCACCTAAAGCAGTGGAGCTTCCTGCCTATCGCATGTTAAAGAGTGCGGACATAGACAAAGGAAACGTTTAAAGTAATCAGCGTTTGGACAACGAGAAGTTATGTTTGCACAACAAAAAGTTGTTTGCACAATCAAAATAATCAGCAGCAAAATTCTAAACTGCTAAAAAAGATGAAAATCCGGAGAAATCTGGAAAAAATTTATTCTTCTTTGAAAGTGTCCAGATGTACATGAGACAGGGAGGCACTAAATTTGCCTGCTTTTTTAAAAGATGCCGATAACAATCTCAAAAATATTGTAAAACCCAGATATTTAATTCTTGGTAGTGGAAGCTTAGGTTTCGCCCTTGCAAAAGAGCTTCGGGAAATCAACAAATCCGTAATTATGGTCGATATTGATGAAGAAAAAGTGGAAACCCTCCGTGAAGAAGGCTACGAAGCAATGGTGGGGAATATCCGCGATCCCGAACTCATAAACCAGATTGAACTTAAAAATGTCATAGCCATACTCTTCCTTACCCCGGACAACGAGGCTAACAAAAAAGGAATAGAGAACTTCAAAAAAATCGTAAGCCCGGAGGCCCATCTCTTTGCGAGAGCCTCGGACATTATAAACAAGGAGGAAATGGAAAAACTCGGAGCAGACTTTGTCTTTATACCTTCAAGGCTTGTCGCGATTTCCCTTTCCCGTTCTCTGGAAAGGGCCGAGTCCGCCCACAGGGGAAGCAAGCTTGCTCAGTGGATGGAAGGTATGGGGGACAAAAAACTCGCCATCGTAATCCACGACAACCCGGACCCGGACGCCATATCAAGTGCCCTGGCCTTAAAGGAGATTGCAGGCAGTTTCGGAGTGGAGGCAAATATCCTCTACCACGGGAAAATCGGGCATCAGGAAAACAAGGCCTTTGTCAACCTGCTGGGAATCGACCTGAGAAAAATGGAGGAACACAACCCTGCGGACTTTGACGAAATTGCCCTGATCGACTGTTCGATTCCCGGAGTCAACAACATGCTCCCCTCGAACTCCTATATAGGAATCGTAATCGACCACCATTCCATAGGAGATGCCGAACTCAACGCCGATTACATAGACATCCGCCCGAACTTCGGGGCAACGGCTACCATTATGACCAAGTACCTCCAGCAGCTCAACGTCCCGATTTCAAAGACACTTGCAACCGCCCTGCTTTACGGGATCAGGACCGATACCCAGGACTTCAAGCGCAATACCGACCCCGCGGACCTTTCGGCGGCGTCATACCTCTACCCCCTCTCGGACCACGACATTCTGGACCAGCTCGAGCGCCCTTCCATGGCCATCGAGACCCTGGAAGTCCTTGGAGAAGCTATCCGGAACCGGCAGGTTATCGGGAGTTACCTCCTCTCAAATGTAGGAAACATCCGGGACAGAGACACCCTCCCGCAGGCTGCGGACTATCTCCTGAGTCTTGAGGGAATCACAACAACCGTGGTCTTTGGGGTCACGGAAGACAGGATCTATATATCAGGCCGCAGCAACGACATCAGGATCAACCTGGGAGAGATCATGCGCCAGGCTTTCGGAGAAGATGCCGGAGGACATGCCACGTCTGCCGGAGCCCAGATCCCCCTGGGGGTATTTACTGTGACAAAGGACAGACAGACCCTCCTCAAGCTTGTCAATGAGGCCGTGGTCAAGAAGTTCCTGAACGCCGTAGGGGTGGAAGAAGCAGGCGAATAAACCCCGCAGACTTCCGGAGTTTGTTCTGGACATTCCAGTATAAACTTTAAAAGGTTTAACAAACAGGCAGGAAGAAGGAGACAGGAAGGGATAGTGCGCACAGTTTTATATCACATCCTTACAAATTCTCTTTACCATGTCTTCCCGAGATTTTGTCTTCGAATGCCTGAGAAAAAGTGTGCACCTGGTTTCAGTCCTGATCGTCCTTATCTACGAGTTTTTCGGGAAGGAAACCGTACTCTGGGTGCTCATGGTTTTTCTGGTTACGGTCCTTTTCCTCGACTACCTGAGGCTTGAACAGGGCCTGAAAATCCCCCTCTTTCATATCATGTACCGGGAAAAAGAAGCAGGCCGTATGGGGGGACATATCTACTTTTCCCTGGGCGCTATTGCCGCAATTTCCCTTTTCAGCAGAGAGATCGCCTACGCTGCGGTCCTTATGGCCACCTTCGGAGACCTGAGCGCGGCCCTTGTGGGGAAATCTTACGGGAAACATAAAGTTTTTAGAAAAGCCTTTAAAAACGATAAGACACTTGAAGGCTCAACTGCGGAACTTTTTGTAAATATTCTCATAGGGTTTTACTTTCTGGGAAACCCCACCATTGCCTTTCTAATGGCCTTTTTTGCAACCCTTACGGAAACCGCGGTCAACAAAATCGATGATAACCTAGCGGTCCCTGTCATTTCCGGCTTTTTCGGGCAACTGGCCTTTTTCCTGCTGGAGTATCTCTGACCCAACAACGGAAAAACAGAAAAGAAAAAACAGGAAAGATGGTCGCTAGAAGGGTAGATTAAGGAAAATACCGGGAGAAAAACCGGGAAAACCGGGAAAACCGGGAGAATACCCGGAAAATTATTCCCCGGCTTCCACAGCTTCTTTAATTGCTTCCTGAACCGCATGTGTTTTTTTAAGCTTTTTAATTTCCCTGATACGCCTTACCATGACTTCTCCCAGGAAGAGCAACAGGGCCGCAAGGATGAAGTAGGGCTTCAGGCTCTGGGGCTCCTCGACTTCCCGCTCGGCGTTCTGCCTGGCATCCTTCAAAAGGAGGGCCCTGGCTTCTTTTTCGGTATAAGTCTTTCCGCCCGTGGCCAGTATAAGGGAAGCCAGGTCTTCGTTTACCCCAACATCTCTGAACTCCAGGGGGTAGTTAACGGCAAGCGGATAGCCTGAGATGTCATGTAGCCCTATGGAGTCAGGACTTGCGCTGGCTTCATAGACGTTTCTGCCAGTCAGGGAAAGGTCAAGGGCCTCCCCGTCCAGGTTCAGCTTCGGCGTCCCTTCATCATACATGGTAAGGGTCAGATCCGTTGGAGTCCCGAGCCAGGTGTCCGGCCCGTCGAGCACGGCCCCTTCTTCAGCCTGGGGGTTTCCTATGGCCCAGTTGGCCATGCTTGAGACGAGGTTTGCGTTTTCTTCCTTATAGAGCACGGAACTCCAGCGAGACCCGGCTCCTTCTCCGTTGTCCGTGGAAAAAGCCGCGACCCGGCCCAGGCCGTAGCGCCAGGTCGTAAGCACCGGTTTTCCGGTAACTGTTATCAGGAGGCGCTCGGCCCCGGCCTTGGGGGTTACGTCATTATAGCCCGTGATGTTCCCCGTAATATTGATGTTACGGGTAATGAAGTGGTCCGGGGAATATTCAAGCAGGGGATAGGCGTCAAGTTCGATTGGTTCTTCCTCGTCATCCTCGGAAGGCATTTCGATCCTGTCGAACTCTATGTTTGCGCGTTCTCCCTCTTCTATGTGGAAGTAATTGCTTCCCAGGTCCAGTGACTCCATAAAAGTCTCTGCATACAAAGATCTTGTTAGCTCATCAACCTGTGAAGGCGCAGAGGACCGGATGTGTATGAAGAATATTTTAGCTCCGATTTCCTGAAGTTCTTTCGCAACTGGAATGCTCGCTTCATAAGAGTCCTTGATCCCGCCGTCCGAGATGATTATGACATCCAGTTCCCCTTCTTCATCCTTCAGCATTTCCTTTGCGGTCTCCAGGCCCAGGTCCAGAGAAGTCTTGCTCCTATCGTCAGGAGTTAATTGTCTGATTTTCTCCTCAAGGACTTTTATGTTATACGGAAGGCCGAGGTACACAAACCCCCCGGATATATCCACTCCCGTACTCCCAAACCCGATAACCCCCACATTAGCGTCTCTGAGATTTTCGTTCCGGAGGAGATAAATTGCGTTTCCGAGGACATCCCCGAGCGTCCCGTGAAGCTCCGTACTCGGGGAAATGTCCAGAAGCAAGATCATGTTTCGTCCGCCCTTAAAATCGGAAGGTTTCGAGACCACGGGCAGGAGAGTCTCAAAAGAGGAATTCAGGTAGTCCCCGAGGTCATATGACTTTTCTCCTCCCACAACTATGAGACCGTTCCCGTCACTGACGTATTTCTTGATGCCTTTCACCTGAGTCTCGGAAAGGGAATTTATGAATATGTTGTCAAGCACAAGCGTCTTGCTGTCCTCAAGCTTTCCAATAGCCGGGAAGGCATTCTCTGTAGTGACATCGTAGAGTTCGGAGAGGACCAGGGCCAGGGGGGAATCCGGCTCGTCCGTAATAAGTGTAAGTTTTGGTTTCGGAACAACGTAGAGAGCCTTGTAAAACTCGTTGTTTATAGCATTCCAGTCCTCTCCCGAAGGGGTGATTATTACCCGGATGTTGTGGGCTCCCAGGGTGGAAAAGGGGTCAGGCCTGAAGATAATGGACGTTTCCCGTTCTCCTTCGGCAAGACTGTAGGACCTTCTCAGGTCCAGTACCTCGTCCAGGTAGACCTCGAGGTTGAAGCCGGCACTATCTTCCCCGGCCTGAGAAACAATGATCTCAAAATTGTTTTCATTGTCCACGACAAGGGTCTTGTCTCCTTTGACCTCAACTGCAAGGTCGTTTTTCTCCCGGGTCGGGTGCACGGCATAGACCGTTGTGCCGGTTTCCCTCGCAAATTCCAGGGTGTCTACCAGGCTTTTGCCATAGTTATTGTTCCCGTCGGACACGAGCACGACCTGCTGGCCGCTTCCCGCGTACTGGAGCACGGAGTCTCCGAGGCTGGTTTTATCCCCCGTCAGCCGAATAAAGGTCGTCGGGGTGTTGTCTACCAGGCCCTCGTAAATGTTTTGCCCTGCTCCTTCCTCGAATATGTCCATACTGCCGGTCTCGTCCGAGACCACGACAAGGCTCGGGTTTTCGTCACTAACTGTTTTTGTAATGACCGTGAAGGGGGACGCAAGGGCGATTATTAGCAGGAGAGCGACAAGCATCCTCCATTCCACAAGCTTTGTCCGGGTATTTCTCAGGAGGTAGAGCCCTCCGAGGATAAGCGGGATTATAAGGAGAAGCATCTCCGGGTGTTCGAGAGAGGGTATCACAGTTCCCCCCTCCCGCGCACTATAAGCAGTTCAAGCAGCATTAACAGGAACACGACTCCGATAAGGTAATTGCTTATGTCTTTTTTGGCGGTATAGGTATCGGCCCGGACCAGCCTGGGTCCGTCCTGTATGATCGCTTCCTCAATGAGGGCCGTGGCGTCCACGGTGGTGTCCGATTCCCGGTCGTCGTAGAGGTTGACCGCAATCTTCTTGTCCTCGATTTCATAGGTCCCGACCTCGTCATAGAGCATACGGTCCGTGGTTACGACCTTTGAGGGCGTCCGGATTTCCTCAGTTTTCGAAAGGGAAGTGAAAGTCCCGGTCTCAATGTTATAGTCCGAGATGTCCCCGACTCCCCCGATCCACTCGATCAACCTGATCCAGAAGACCGGGTACTCAGGCAGGTTGTGGAAGTTGTTCCAGGGAACGTCTCCGAGTTCGTCGTTCAGGCCCAGGTATAGAATCGTGCCCTCACCCAGCTGCCAGTAGCTCAGAACAGGAACGCCGTTTTCCAGGGCCGCAAGGGTCGTGGCTCCGGTCCTTTCCGTGGCGTTGAGGTACTTTCTGACCGAAATTTCTTCAGGGTTCACGTCCTGGGTGATCCGGCTGGCCTGGACTTCCTCGACTTCAAGCCCGTCCTCGTCCTCAGCGAGCCCGATAGGTTTTACAGGCAGGAGTTTTACAAGTTCCACATCGGTATTTTCCGGGAGTAGAGCCTCACTTCCTATAAAGACCACGGCCCCTCCGGTCTGCACAAAAGCTTCAAGCCTCGGCACAGACCCACTTTCAAGCGGAGTTTCCTTCTGGGCCAGCACGATAAGACTGTAGTTGGCCAGGCTTGCGGGAAGAGCCTTCCAGACTTTGACCTCGCTGTTGGGGAGGAGGGAAAGCGCGATTTTTGAGGGAAGTTTTCCGTCATCGGTAATAAAGAGGATCTCCTGTTCGGCAGTATCGGGAATCGAGATATAGGCTGTGTTGTCCAGAGAAAGGCTGTCTTCCTCAACAAGCCTTATTTCCGTCACTCCCGGATTCAGGGGAGCAAGCGTGAACTGGTTCGTTTCACCCGCTGGCACGTCCAGGGTAAAGGACTTTGAAACACTTCCTCCCCGTACGGTCTCAATTTCCACATTTTCGTTCTGGTCCCTGTAGTTTTTGATCACGCAGGTATAGCTGTAGGCCCCGTCCGAGGCCTCAATCCAGCCGTTGATTATCCCCACGTTGTCTGCGGGTTTTCCCACTTTCACGAAATTGACATCGATCCCGTAGGACTCAGCCAGGTTTTTGGAGGCTATGGGTTCTTCCCCTTCCCAGTTAGTGAAGTCCGAGATAACAATTATCCGGCCCCCTTCCTGAGAGAGGAGGCGCATCCCGCTTGAGATTGCGGAAGAGAGGTCAGCTACCCCGGCTCCGGCATTCAGGTCCCGAAGCACCTCTTTTGCGGCCGAAGAGCCATCCGCTTCAAGGGCCAGGAGAGGCACGTTTGAGGCCAGGATGATGCTGTTTTTTTTACTCACATAGCCTTCGGCCATCCCCAGGGCGGTTCCGAAACGGTTCTCGACCTGCATACTGGCCGAGCTGTCCAGGATAAGCACGGTATGCTCTCCGCTAAGGGACTCTTCCGTGGTGTAAAAATAGCCTGCGGCGGCAAGGGAGAGCAGGATAAGAACCAGGAGCTGGACGAGGAACAGGGGGTCTTTGACGAGTTTAGTCAGGGCCGTGAAGATCTTTTTCCGTTCCTGGTCGAGCTTTAACACGAACATCAGGGAAGGAATGGACAGCACCACAGGCTTTGGCTTGAGCAGGTAGAGGAGAATGAGCGGGATTACACTCAGGAGGGCCAGGAGGGCGAGAGGGCTTGCAAAAGGCATGGCTCAGCGCCTCCTTCTCCTGATCGTATGGTAGAACGCATCAAAAATGGGGGTGTCGCTGGTAAAACCGTAAAACTCAGCTCCCACCTTCATGCAGACTTTTCTGATCCGGGCCGTGTGCTCATCAAGCTTTTCCTCGTAGCGTTCTTTGAACTTATTGCTGACATAGGTCCGGATTTCCCCCCCGTTTTCGAGGTCGATTAACTTGCTGTGCCCATCGAGGGGAAGCACTTTTTCGGCCGGGTCCAGGACCTGAATCAGAATCAGGTCGTGGTCGGCGAGCCTGTACACGGCAGACTCGATGGCTTTGGGGTCTTCCAGAAAGTCCGAGATAAGAATCACAAGGGAGCGGGACCTGATTTCCCGGCTATACTTTGAGACGCATTCGTCAATTGCGGTTTTTCCTTCAAGTTCGGTCTCACTCAGCCAGTCGATTGTCCGGAGCAGGTTCTGTTTGCCCCTTTTCGGCCTGTGGACCTCCACGTCCACGCCGAATGTAGAGATTGCGAACCTATCGTTGTATTTGGTGACCATGTAGGCAAAACCCGCCGCAAGCATGGCCGCGTATTCGAACTTCGAGGTCCCGGTCTCGGGGTAAGCCATGCTTTTGCTGGAATCGAGGAGGATGTGCGTGGTCAGGGTCTTTTCTTCCTCGAACTGCCGCACGTAGAGTTTCTCGCTTCTGGCGTAGGCCTTCCAGTCGATGTCTTTTATCTCATCGCTCTGGTTGTACTCTCGAAAACCTATGGTATCAATCCCATGCCCGGCCCGGGTGGACGGGCGGTTTCCGGCATAGACCGTTGATACCCGTTTCCGGACTGAAAAGGTGAAGCGATCAAGCTGCCTGAAAAAATCCGTCTCGATTCGTTGTTTTGTGCGGGTCATCTGCTGGTCCTTCATTAAAACCCGGGTTTCTGCGCTTAAAAACCCGGAAATATGAACTTCTTTTTCACAGGTCCTTCCTGCTTATTTTCCAAATCCCAGAAATTTATGCTTTTTTTCCACAGGTTCTGCCTGCTTTTCCGGAGATTTTTCTTTCTTGCTTTCTTTCCGCCCCACTTTGTTGAGCAGTTGCGTGATGGCCTCGTCAGGGGAAAGCCCGCTTCTTTCGGCTTCAAAGGTCAGTATAATCCTGTGCCTGAGGACGGGGTAGGCCATGGTGTCGATGTCTTCCTGGCTCACGAAGTTCCTGCCCTCGATCAGGGCCCTGGCTTTTGCGGCGAGGATAAGTCCGATTGAAGCTCTTGGGGATGCCCCGTACTCTATATTCTCTTTGTCCTTCCGGGTTAGATAAACGATGTTGAGGACTCTTTCTTTCAGCTCTTCCGAGATCGGGACCTGTCGGGTCAGGGCCTGCAGTTCGAGCAGGGTGGGTTTATCAATTCCTTTTGTAATTTGCGGAGACTCGGCTTTAGTGTAGCGGTTTACGATTTCCTTTTCTTCCTCGAAACTGGGGTAGTCAAGAAGAATTTTCAGGAGAAAACGGTCGAGCTGGGCTTCGGGAAGAGGATAGGTCCCTTCCATTTCAATAGGGTTCTGGGTAGCAAGAATGAAGAAGGGTTTGTCCAGGAAGTAGGTTTCGTTTCCTACGGTCACCTGCTTTTCCTGCATGGCCTCAAGGAGAGCGGACTGGGTTTTGGGAGAAGCTCTGTTGATTTCGTCCGCAAGCACGATATTTGAAAAAACAGGCCCGGCCTCAAAACGGAATTCTTTTTTCCCATTTTCCCTTTCCTCGATAATGGTGGTCCCTGTGATGTCCGCGGGCATCAGGTCAGGGGTACACTGGATCCTGCTGAACTTCAGGTTCAGGCCCTTTGAGATAGTGGAGATCATGAGGGTTTTTCCCAGGCCCGGGTTACTCTCCACAAGGACGTGGCTCCCGCAGAGGATGGAAATTACGATATTTTCCACGGCTTTTTTCTGTCCGACGACGACGCGCCCGATTTCTTCAAAAAAAGTTTCAAAAATCCTGCCGGCATTCTCGTAGGTTATGGAGATGTGCCCGGCTTCAGAATCATTTTCATACATAAGTGCTTCTCCCTTTATTTTTTTGTTTTTCCTGTTCCGTCCGGTTTCTTATTTAACAGAGAGGCAGGGGGGTTTTCATTCCTCTGCCAGGTCCTCAAAATAACTCTGAATAATGTTCCGATATCCCTCGGGGAGGTTTTCATAATAGGCCTGGGAAGCTATGGCCTCGGGGTCGTAGGCTGCAGACTGACTAAATGCGTTTTCCCGCTCTTCCCCTTCCTCTTTTATGGTAAAACCCTGTCCGGCTCCGGGTGGAATTTTCAGGTCAACTTCCGTACCTTCCACAACGATTACGGCAGGTTCCCCGAAAAGGTCTTCCGAAGCTTCCCCATCCCCCTTTTCTTCGGATTCACTTTCTTCCAGGGTAAGCAGGCCGCTGTCCTTATTCGAGATAAAGGGGATGTTTTCCATTGCCTCTGGCAAATTTTTAGGGGTTATGTCTGTATGATAGTCCGTAACTGCGATATAGGTGGAGCCAGAAGCCGTGAGGAAGAGGGCTCCGATCCCAATTATAAGCAATCTCCTGTTCAGTAAGGCTGAAGAGTTTACCGGCTTTATATCAAGCGTAACTTTGCCCAGAAGGTCCTTAACAATTATGTTATTCACATCTCTATTGTCATAAGCGGTCCGGAGCCTTTCCTTAAGGCCCGGGAATTTCTCTTCAATTATTTTAATAGCATCTTTTTTTTCCTTGCGAATATACCTGAAAGCTGTAATTGCTAAAGCAAGGACAAATTCCACCAGTATTATGCCCAGGGTTTCAAATACAAGTTCGGTCCCTAAAAAACTATATTTTGCACCGGTGTATGGTTCAAAAAAGCTTATAATTGAGAAAATATCCTGCATGTTAAACAATGCGAAAAGTATGTACAACGTCAAAAAGGTTGTAGCGAAATCCAGAAATTTATAGATAGATCTGTAAATTTTAAGTGCGGATTCGTATTTATTTACTGCGGTATCGAGCTCCAAACCATCACATCGTATAATTGTTTAGTATAATATAACGCTTTTGAACCTTTAATTTCAGGGCCTGATTAACTCATTTTAAAAGCGAGATACGAGCCAAGCACTTTCAGCATATCAGCATTAGCCTTTATATCTTTTAGGGCATCTTTTATAAGTTCATCGCCAATATGCCCTTCAAAATCAATGTAGAAATAGTAGTCTCCAAGTTCCCGCTTGGAAGGCCTTGACTCGATTTTTGTAAGGTTGATCCCCCGTTTTGCAAAAGCTCCCAGCAGTTCGTAAAGGGAGCCAGGCCTGTCTTTTGCGAGGTATGCGATAAGGGAAGTTTTAAAACCTGAAGTTTCTTCGGAGACCGGGCATGTTTTTTCCTGTGGGCCTTTTTCCGGGAACCGGGAGTTTCCGGCCCTGACGACAAGGAAACGCGTGTGGTTTTCCTTCCGGTCCTGGATATTCGAGAGCAGTATCCGGAGCCCGTACCTTTCCGCAGCCTCAGGGGAAGCAATTGCCGCCATCTCCTCGATTTCTCCCGCAAGCCGGGCCGCATGAGAGGTGCTCCCCGTACTCCTTATTTCCGCGCTCGGAAAGTTTTCTTTGAGAAAATGCCTGCACTGGGCCAGGGCCTGCGGGTGGGAGAGAATTACCTTTATGTTTTCCCGGCTGCCTTTCGCAAGCAGGCAGTGCTCGATTCTGACCACAACCTCCCCGCAGACCACTGTATTCAGCCTCAGCAGGAGGTCAAGGGATACCCCTACCGATCCCTCAATCGAGTTTTCAACCGGCACGACTGAAAAATCAGTTTTTCCTTCGGCTGCGGCCGTAAAAGCGTCTTCGATATCCTCAAAATACCGCAGGCTGGAAGCCTCAAGACCTGCTTCTAAACATTTTTCCTGAATCCAGAGCTTTGCAGCTTTTTCCGAATAAGAGCCTTCGGGGCCCAGCACGCCTATTATCATCTGAGGGCTTAATTGGGGAAATGCTGGTATATAGTTTTTGACTCAGCTTTCAAAGAAGAGCTATTTTTGCCTTGATTTGCCACAAAAATCAGTGGCAAGGAAGATCCGTTAAAAAAAATATTTGTAAGGCCTAAGTTCTAAATTACATTTAAAAAGCCTATTGTATCTGTTTTTTGAAGAAATATCTTTATATACGTAGAACCTAAATTTATATCATGGTTTTTTTAAAACAGAAAATAATCAACGGTAAAAAATACTGGTATATTATTAAAACTGGCAGAATTGATGGAAAAGTGAAAACTATATTTCAGATATATTTAGGCAATGCCGAAAAAATATTTGAAATGAAAAAACAGAGTGAATCATTGCCCTACATGAAACTGAAATCTTTTGAGTACGGCAAACTTGCCGCACTTCTTCATGTGAATGAAGAGCTTGGATTCGTTGACATAGTGAACAAGCACACTATGAAAAAATCAATCGATGGTTTAAGTGTCGGAGAGTATCTTTTACTTGATATAGTGGGGAAATCTCATGGAGTTTTAAGTGAAAACGGTATTGGGGAATGGTTCAAAAAATCGGCCTTATCTTTTAAGTGGAAATTCCCTCATAAATTAAATTGTCAGAATTTTTTGAATCATATGAATTACATTGATTCCGACACAATGAAAAATATTGAAGACGATTTGTGCCGAGTTCTCATCGAAAAAGGACTAACCCCTTCAGTACTGTTTGTGGATGAATCAAACTGGTTCACTTATGCTACCAATTATGATGAAAAAAGTGAATTGCTTCATAAAGGGTATAACAAAAAGCATCGTAAAGACAAAAATCAGGTATCTGTAGCGCTGGCTGCTAATGATTACAACTTACCTTTTATTCACGAGACATATCCAGGAAATGTGCATGATTCAGAGGAATTTTCAGGTCTGGTTGACAAAATAGTAAACCGTCTAACCGAATTGAATATTTGTTCGGAAGACCTTGTTCTTGTTTTTGATAAGGGAAACAATTCAAAGGACAACATTGAAAAAGCAACTTCAAAGATGAATTTTGTAGGGGCTGTAAAAGCAAATCAGGCAGATGATCTTCTTGAAGTGCCATTATCTAAATATCAATTTTTATATGAAAGCTCAGAAGGCCACAAAATTTATGGCTATCGGACAAAGCATCAGTTTTACGGGACAGAATTTACAACAGTAATTACTTTCAATGAAGGAACTCACAAACTTCAAAAAAGAACTTGTGAGTCAAATATGTCAAAAATAACTGAGAATCTGGAAGACCTACAGAGGAGACTGGAAAGCAACAGAGGAAAAGCAAGAAACAGGAGCAGTGTAGAAAAAGAGGTTGCAGACATTATTATCAAAAAATACAGAAGTATGGTGAAATATGAAATTACTGATGCTCCTGAAGGTAAGAAAAAACGTATCTATTCAGCTACCTCTGTTTCTAACTTATATTTCGTATAAACTCAACAATTACTTTTTTCATATAGATTAATATAAAAATCATCGGATTTTGGAATGAGGTTTATGAAATGTGAAGAGATTCTTACTCAATGCCGTTCAGACCCTGAATCCATTGTTTCATATATTGAGGATCTTGAGTCTCGGTATGAAGATCTTGGATCTCGGTATGAAGATCTTGGATCTCGACACGAAGAGCTTGAATCTCGGTATGAAGATCTTGGATCTCGACACGAAGAGCTTGAATCTCGATATGAAAATCTTGAATCCGAAAACACCGAACTTCGAGAAAGACTTAATGAGTTAGAATCTCGCCTAAAAAAGAATAACCAAAACCAAAAAAGAAATCGACTTCCCTCTACTAACAATTCTACTGATAAAATACCTCAATCAAAAGGTTCACAAAAAGGAAGTTTTAGACGTCCTGGCGGCCAAAAAGGGCATCCTGGTTCTACATTAAGGATGATTAAAAATCCTGATAAAACAATCATTTATAAGCTACATAAATGTGAACATTGTGGTTGTAACATTGAGAAGATTGAAGTTATAAATTACGAGAAGAGACAAGAATTTGAAATAATTGTAAGGCGTAAAGTGACCGAACATCGTGCTGAGATCAAAAAATGTCCTTATTGTAACCGCAAAAACAAAGCTGCTTTTCCGAAATCAATTACAAAACCTGTCCAATATGGCAATATGGTTTTAACAATTGCAATTTACCTCCGAAACTACCAATTGATTCCCTATGACCGAATCAAGAAATTATTTAAAGATGCCTTTGGATTTGATATAAGCGTTGGTACAATAATTAGGGCAGAAAATAAGTTATTTCACAAGTTGAAAGGTGCTACAAACCACATCAAGAAGCAACTGATAAAAGAAAATGTCATCCATGGTGATGAAACTGGAATCGACGTTGGTGGTCAAGGGGAATACTGCCATTTAATCTCTACAAAAAAATATACATACTATTTCCATAATAGGAGTCGAGGATCAAAAGCAATGAATAAAATGGGAGTGTTGCCTAAATATAGAGGAATTATAGTCCACGATTTCTGGAAACCCTATTTTAAATACAAATGTGAACATGCGGCATGTAATGTCCACATTCAAAGAGAACTTAAAGACATTTATAACATATTCAAGCAAGTGTGGGCTGAGGAGATGTCTGATCTCCTATATGAAATTAAAAAATGCGCAGACTTTGCCAGAAAACAGGGCATACAAATAGATGAAGATACGCTCAAGACCTTTAAAGAAAAGTATCAGTCAATACTAATGAAAGGATTTGAGGACAATCCTCCACCTGAAATCTCGAAAGACAATGGGGTTAAAAGAGGAAGAAAAGCGCAGAGCGATGCAAAAAATCTCCTTGATAGACTTTCAAAGTATGAAAAAGAAATCTTGAGGTTTGCTACGGATCTAAGAGTTCCTTTCAGTAACAACCAAGCAGAAAGAGATCTCAGAATGATAACAGTTCAGCAAAAAATATCGGGAGATTTTAGGAAACCCCATGGAGCAGATGTTTTCTTTAGAATTAGGGGATACATATCTACACTAATAAAGAATAATATACCTACTATAAGTTCACTTCATGCGGCGATTGAAAATGTGCCACCCTTACCCTGAATAGATACGAAAAAACCTCAGTTAAAGTTCTGGATTGACGAAGAGAATAAAAATAAGCGCGAAAATTCATTAGGAAAAAATATACTATTTACAGATAAGCACCGTTGGCACACTAAAAAAATTGTGCAAACATACAACAATAAAGGCGCTATAGAGGATGATTTTAAGCTATTGAATGATCACCTGCTTGTCCCTGTGGGACCGGTGTACCACCACAAAGATGAAAATATCAAAGTTCACGTATTTCTGTCTATAATTGGCTTACTTTTCTACAGATATTTAGCCTGGGAGACAAAGAGATATGGTCTTTCTATGAGAAGACTAATTGAAAATTTGTCCGAAATTAGGCTGGCAGTTATCCAGGATAAAGAATCAAATAAGTGTAATATTATTCTGGAAGAGATGAGTACAAAGCAAGCATCATTATTTTCTTTCTTGAACTTGGGTAATTACCTGCCACCCCAATAAAAACGTCATCAGTAGGATTATTCATTCCTTAGGCCCACACAAACAAAGCCGCTTGATAACGGAAAAACATGCATCTTTGAAAGTAAAGTTTGATGCTAAACCCGAGTTGCACTTCCCGAGTTGCGCTTCCCGAGTTGCGCTTCGGGATCACAGGAAATCGAAGATTTCCTGGGAGTTGCGATGTAATCGCAACAGCACGCGGTCCGTTTCGCTCGCTTCGCGAGCTCAAGCGGACTTTTTCCCGGCGTCTGTTTCTTTTCCTCATGCGGATTTTTGAAAGGGGACCATTTAGTTTTCTGGTGTTTTGTCTATGAAACAGTTTGGCCTTATTCCTTCGGATTCATCCACCAAAATCCCGTCTTTCAGTCTTATCACTCTATCGACATAGTCCACATGCCAGTCCTCATGGGTGACCATTACGATTGTCTGGCCGTCTTCCTGGTTGAACTTCCTGAACAGGTCAAGTATCTGTTTTGAAGCTACACTGTCCAGGTTTGCGCAGGGTTCGTCCGCAAAGAGGACTCTCGGTTTATGGGCAAGTGCTCTTGAGATTGAGACCCGCTGTTGCTGGCCCCCACTCATTTTTGAGGGGAGCTGTTTCAACCGGTCTCCGAGTCCGACGGCAGTAAGCATTTCGGAAGCGGCTTTTTCGTATTCTTCTTTGCTTTTTCCCTGCATCATGAGGGAAAGGTAGACGTTTTCAATTGCGGAAAGTTCAGGAAGTAAAGCGTAGTCCTGGAAAACGTAGCCGAGGTTTTTGAGGCGGAATTCTCCTTTTTCTTTGTCGGACATTTGAGAAATGTCAACAGAATCTATTATGACAGTCCCGGAGCTGGGGGTGTCAAGGAGGCCCAGCTGGTTTAAGAGGGTTGATTTGCCACTGCCACTGGAACCCATTATGGCCACGAATTCCCCGCGTTTGATTTCAAGGCTCACGCCCCGAAGGGCACGGACTTCCACTTCTCCCATCCAGAAGGCCCTTGTGACGTTTTCTGCTTTGATAATCACGTCATTTTCCATATTGTCCACCTTATTTTCCGTATTGTCCACCTTTTCCGTGTTATTTTCCATTTTATCACCATCCTGGATTTTCATTTGCCCCAGATCAGTTCAAGGAGGTCTTTTTTGGCAAGGTTGTGGGCAGGAATGACAGAGCCAATTACTGCGGCCAGGAAGAGAAGGGCTGCTCGACTGAAGGCTTCGGAATTTTCCAGTATCAGGCTGATGGGGCCTACGGCGATTTCGAGGGGGTGAGTAAGCGTATAGGGACTTATTATGTAATGCATGATGAGGTAGCCCAGCGTGATTCCAGTGAAGGCGTAGAGCATGGCCTGGATTACAAAAGAGGCGACGATTACTTTTTGGTCAATTCCGATGGCTTTCTGGACTCCGATCTGGCGTTTTTTGTTTACAATGTTTACGTAGATCACAACAAAGATGATCACGAAAGCAATCATGAGGCCAATTGCACTGAAAGCGTTTCGGAGCAGGGTAAGGGTTTTTTCGATCGTCTTCAACATGCCTGCAAACTCATGCCAGGTCCGGACCTCTTCTTTGACCCCCAGGGAGAGCAGATTCATCCGGGCATCTTCTTCACTTATGTCGGAGGTGGTTTTTATGGCGATTTCATGAGCCTGGTTTTCCACGCCCAGGATTTCTTCCATATCCGTTTTGCTGATATAAGCCGACGAATCGGTTGCGGAATAGAGGGTGCTATAAATACCTTTTACCCGAAACTCTTGTTTTACACCGTCGATTTTGACATCCACGGTATCCCCTACATCCACCCCTCCTAGGGACCTTGACTCCATAAGGGCCCCATACCCGCCTGAAACTTCCCGGCCGAGGATGATCTCTCCCCGATCGAGGCGGCTGATGAACTCTCCGCTGAGCATGGCTGACTCCAGGTCCGTAACCTGGGACTCATCCACGGCGTCTATCCCGTAAATCACGGCCCCCACATCATTTTCTTCATAGCTTATAACCCCTGAATATCTCAGGCGGGCTGAAGACCCTATGATTTCGGGAAGGCCTTCTATTTTTTTCTGAAGGGCTGTGACATCTTTTATATATTTTTCTTCATTTGCAGGCTCGATGACCAGGTTTCCGGTCTGGTAATCCACCATAAGTTTATTGAACTGAACCGTAACCCCGCCGAGCATACTTGAAAAGAGCACGATCTGCAAAAAAATCAGGGTCATGACCAGGACCGTAAAGGCCGTGATCCCTTTGTTGCCTCTCATTATGGAGCGGCCGGCAAGAAAACCGGCGACTCTGGCTTTTTTAAGCATGATCAGGCATCTCTTTCTATTTTATCACTGAGTTCTTTTTCATTCGAATTTTCTTTTATGTTTTCTCTCTGGTTTCCCTTCGGATTTTCATTCGAATTTCCCGTCAAATTTTCTTTCTGGTTTCCCTTATTCTTTCCAATAAACCTGGAAAGCGAACCGAGGCGTCCCCAGGGGCAGATCTTCCCGTAAGAACAGCTCTTTCCGCTGGGACAGGCTTTTCCTTTTCTTATCATGAACGTTATTACAACAAGCATGAAAAGCGGGATAACAA
Source organism: Methanosarcina baltica (assembly GCF_055394095.1). Lineage (NCBI taxonomy): Archaea > Methanobacteriati > Methanobacteriota > Methanomicrobia > Methanosarcinales > Methanosarcinaceae > Methanosarcina > Methanosarcina baltica. Next base: position 591,225 of record NZ_AP042463.1, read on the forward strand.
AGATAAAAGAAGGGATCTTCGAGTTTTTCCCGGCCACACTGAAGGAAAGGTTTTCGATAAGCTGGTGCTCTCCGAAATCGTCTTCATACTCGACTTTGAGAACGGGGTTCTGCTCTCCGGCTTTTTCAGGAATAATAGTAAAAACAGCAGGGGCATCGTCTTCTTTTTCCAGACGTCCGAGGAAGGCGTTTGTGCTACCGCTGCCCTCAAGCCCTTCAAGCCTGGCTTTTACGAAACGTGCTTCTCCGTCTCCAACATTTTCAAGCCTCAGGATAATGGATACTTTCTGCCCGACCACGGGCATTTCCGGATCGAATTTGAGACTTGCAATATTTACTTTGGCTTTATGAATTACGTTAACCCCGATTTCCTGGGCTTTGTCGATCCGGAAGGTTTCGGCTTCGTTTGAGGCGGTGATCCGGAGAGGGATCCTGTAGGGTTGAACTTCGGCGTTGCTGCCCAGAAGGAGTTTGAAGGACAGATTTTCGGAACTTCCGGTTTCCAGAGCTTCGAGGAAACGGACGTTGTCTTCCAGGGGGACTATGGGAGAAGACCCGTTCAGGTCCAGCATCACCCTCACGTTTTTGGCGTCTCCGTTTCCGGCGTTTTTAACTGTTGTCCTGAGGATAAATTCCTGCCCCGGAACCAGGACGTCAGAAGAGGTATTTTCTTCGTTTATCGGAAATATTTCCGTTCCCGTGAGCACAAGGTCCGGGTTTCCCTCGACAAGAATGGGAATTTGTCTTGAAAAGCTCACATCGGTTCCGTCTTCGATTGTAAACTCAAGCTGGTGAACTCCCGAGGAAGCTCCCGAATCCACTCTGAAGTGGAAGTCCAGCTCGACCTTTGAGCGCTGCTTGATCTGTTCAATCCTGAAAAATTTTTCCGTGTTTGTCCCGGAACCGTAGACCTGTGAAGTACTGTATTTAAATGTGAATGGGGCCAGTTCTTCGATCCCTATTTTCACGTTTTCGGCTACTTCGTCGCCGGCATTTTCAATATTAACTTTTATAAGCAGGTCTTCTCCCGGTCGGGCCGGGTTAGGGGAAATTTCCGAGACTTCAATATTCAGGTTTGTGTCTCCGGAGATCACAGTCGCCGAGCTTGCGGCCGTGGCTGTGGCTGCCAGAAGAGCGCTTATTATCAATACGGCAGCTACAAAACGGAAGACAACTGCGGAGGCTGTATTTTTCTTAAAACCACATAGCTTTTTTTCTTGATTGGCCGACTTCATAGTTAATACCAATCAATGGATCTAGCTTATAGGCGTTATACTCAGTTTACAACCCGCAAAGAGTTGTATTTGGATCGCTTGCCTGCCTCAGGTTATCTGCTTCAGGTTACCTACCTCATGTTTATTTCCCGGAACCTTCTGATTAAAGGAATGAGTCAAATATAATATCAAGTATTTTTGTTTACCATTCCTTAACCACGGAAAAGCACGGAAAGACACGGAGTGCGACAAGAAGTTATATCTTAAATTGCAGAAACGCTATCCCCTCCATTCGGGGTAACCCTACCAGGATGTGCGTCGCTAGTAATGGCGGGGTGCAAAGCTCTTGGGACAATGTGAAGACCTCTGAAAGTCCAATTTGGAATATTTGCTAGGGTAAGGATTCTATGGAGAATGTAATGTGAATCATTGTAAGAGTCGTGATTTCCGACAAGCGAAAATGGACTGCGCTTGAACCAAAAGGTACGGAATCAGACTGTGGTGGCTTCCGTGACGCTACAGGGAATGGACAAACGGTTCTCGGCTTATAGATGGCTCCTAAGGAATCCATAATTATTTAGGATATAGAACTTGGTAAGCCCTATATGTTCCCTTAATGGGTAGGAAATCCGTAAGGATGTACGATGACATAGAGGGTAAAGGAATCAGTATAAAGCGAATGTCAATCTGTAATGGATTGAATAGAGGTTCAAACTTTGCCTTTATCCGAAAGGATGCAAACTTACTGAAGGTGTTTTCTTGTGAAAACGGAAACAAACTCACTAATGTAAGATACTCAAAGACACCAACCGGTGAGAGGCTTACAGACAGCAATGTTAAGGGGCTGTTATCCGAAATCACAAAATCAGTTATGGATAAATAACTGATGCCCGATACAGAAAGGGTTTGAAAACGCTTGAGCCGTATGAAGGGAGACTTTCACGTACGGTTCTTAGGGGAGAAAGGAGGAGCAATCCTCCCAACTTACCTGACAACCGGCCTGATGGCCGGTGATTAAGTTGGATCTTTATGTAATAGGATTCAAAAAATGCCCTGGATTTTTTGGTGGTCCATTTGTATTCGGTTGATATTATATGTAGGAACAAGTCAAATATATTCACCCAGCTTTAAAATTTGGAATTTTGAAGATATCTATTCAGAATCACTATCAAGCGGACTTTTAACCACGGAACACACGGAAATACACAGAAAATTTTCCAAAATAAGATTTATAATCCGCTTGAGGTCGTGCAGCGAGCGAAACGGATCCCGTGCTGTTGCACTTGCAGTGCAACTCCCAGGAAATCTTCGATTTTCTGTGATCCCGAAGCGGAACTCGGGCGACGGAAGGACACGGAAACCGGCCTGATGGCCGGTGAGTAAATTGGATATTTATATAATAGGATTCAAAAAATGCCCTGGATTCTTTAAAAAGGACGAAAAAATGCTGGAAAAACCTTCAATGGCGTCTTCCTGCATTTTTTTTCCATGTATTCCGTGTGTTCCGTGGTTTGAATGCACACACACCAAACACCCCCTCACACAAAAACACAACATGTATGAGTATGAAGCAACTCCCAAAATAATACCTGAAGTTATATTTTCACCATTCCTAAGTTAATTCTCGGAATCTGAAGCCAGTGTATCAATTTCAATCCTTTTTCCCGCATTCCACATTAGCTCAAACTCTTTTTGGAGGTTTTTTGCAAGCTCGGGGTCCCAGATTTTCACAACCGAAATGAGCCGGGATTTATCCAGAGGATGAGGGTGTAGCAGTATCACCAGCTTATCGTCAATGACTCCAAAATGCGAATTGACATCCCTGCTGACCCTGAATTCCAGGTTTTTTTTCAAAATCGTCAGGGTTTTTTCATCTTTTCTGGAAAGAAATGAAACAAAATTAATAAACTGTGAGGAAACCAGCATCCTGACTTTAACGCCTCTTTCAAGAGCGTTTACAAATTCCGAAAAGACAAGGGTAAGTACCGGCATTCCAATGGAATGAGGGATCACACATACCGATTCTTTAGCTTCGCTGTAGAGAGAAATTACAAACTTTTTAATTTCAGTTTCGGTAACTGCGGTAGTCCAGAAGATGTCATCTTTTGATTTATGAGCCGTGACGGGCCTGAGCGCCTGCTTCGCCTCTTCAAGCGCAGTCTGCAAAAGATCCAGTTCTTTTTCAACTTCGGCTTTTCGTTTTTTAAAAAGCGAATCCAGAGCAGCGTCCGGCTCGACAGGCCTGTATTTTTTGGGCCTTGAGGTTTGAATTTCGAGAAAGCCCTTCTCTGCAAGAGACTCAAGAACCGTATAGATCTTGCCATAAGGCACCTCAGCATCCTTATGGATTGGTCTGGCTTCGGAAACACCAAATTTAAGAAGAGATAGGTAGGCAGCCGCTTCATAGGCAGTTAAGCCGCTTTCTTGCAGGAGCTTTTTCTTTTGCACGGTCACAGTTATAACTTCCTGATAGTTGAGCACCCCAATAGTTAGCTTCCCGAGTTGCACTTCGGGAGCATGCGGTCCGTTTCGCTCGCTTCGCTCACTCAAGCGGACTTTTTCCAAGTGTCGGTTTTTTCACTCAAGCGGACTTTTTCCAGGTGTCGTTTTTTTTCACTCAAGTGACCTTTTTTCCGGCAGCTTCAAGCATATTAAAAAAATAATAACTGAAATTTTTACCCGTGAATCAGGGTCGGAATGCAGCGTGTACAGACCCAGAGGCTTTCTGTTTTATGTCGCATTGGTATAAGGTAGTGTGTGTCTTCTCCGGCCCCACATTTGAAGCAGTGGATGGAAAGGTCAGTTTTTCTGGGCTGGGCTTCTGCTTTTTCTTTATTGAAGGCCACTGTGTAGCGTTCTTCGATTGAGATTGCGCCTTCGGGGCAGATTCCTATACAGTAACCCATTCCGTCACAGAGTTCTTCGGATACGACTTTTGCTTTGCCGTTTATGATCTTAATTGCGCCTTCGGCACAGGGGGATACACATTTCCCGCAACCGGTGCATTTTTCTTCGTCGATTTTTACAATCAATCGTTTTTCCATGGTAATTACCTTTTTTGCCTCTCTTTTCCCGGATCTCTGTGGTCTGTTCAAGATGTGAGGTCCGGGAAAGAGGGGTTGATGGTGTGTTGGGATTATATGTTTATCGAAATGAAATTCTGAAATTTTATCAGTGATGGGTGCCTTCAACTACTTTGATTCCTGCATCCTGAATTGTTTTTCTGATGGTGTCCAGGTTCGGGCATTTCGGGTAACTGCCTTCCATCAACATGCAGGAACTGAGGTGGACGACGCCAGGACTGTGTTTTTTCAGGGCTTTGATCAGGCGGTAGACCCTTCTGCCCGAGCAGCCTCCGCAGGTGAAAAAGGCAATCATTTCCGTGTTTTCGTCGTAGTCTGCGAAATGTACTTTCCTTTCGTTGAAAGCCTTGAAACAGCCCACACCGGGGCAGGCTTCCGAGACGATCTCGCAGCGTATGACCGCAATTTTTGTGGGTTTTACGGGTTTTGCAGTCTCTGGGACCTCATTCATATTTTCCATCTTTTCAGCCTCAATAACAGGTTTTTCTTTGACCATTTATACCAGTTTTCCTTTTTCCTGTTTTAGGGAAGTTTACGGATCAGAGGGCCTTTGTTTACAGCAGGCGAGTCTGTTCTGTGGGCCTGGGGGTTTTTACCACGAGTACTCTGAAAGTCCCCTCTCCGGGGTTCAGGAGGCGGTGCGGAATTTTTGCGGGGCTTTCGATTAACATGTCCTGACTGACTTTTTCCTGTTCGTCCCCTATCTCAACTACGCCCTCTCCTTCAAGTATGTAGAAAAATACGTCCACAGGAGTAATGTGTTTTTTCAGGGCTTCCCCGGGCTTGAGTTCAATGTGCATTACCTGGGCATTTTCCGTGTCATAGAGTTTGCGGACACTTACTTTATGAGGATTGGGGTTTTCGGGCACTGTTTTTACATAGAGAGTTTTCATAGGATGACGCCTTCCGTTTTTGAGGAATTTGGATATTTCAGTAAGTTCAGGTATTTGAGGAAATTCGGTCAGTTCTGAAAGCCTGCGGGTGAAAATGAGGATGAATGGGGATGAATGGGGATGAATGGGGATGAATGAAAACCGTAATGAAGGAAGGGCTTAAAGCCCCACCTGTTTTTTAAACTCCTCAAGGCCAATTTCATCAATGAATTTGCCGAGTCTCTTTTTTGTGCCGGCTTCTTTGTAGTATGTAAGGACTCTGGCCACAGCGTCCAGAACTTCTGCTTCAGAAAGGCCTTTTGCGACGACGTCGGCAAGTCTGGGCTTTGCGGCCGCGTTTCCGCCAAGCATGAGAGTGTAGCCTACTGCGGTGCCCATGATCCCTATGTCTTTGATCGCGGGCTCGGAGCAGGAATTCGGACAGCCGGAGACTCCCATTTTTAACTTGGAAGGCATGGCCATTCCGTGGTAGAGCTCATCCAGTTTCAGGCCGAGACCCACAGCATCCTGTTTGCCCTGCTTGCAGAAGGTCGTGCCGGGGCAGACCTTGACGCTTCTTACACAAAGTCCGAAGGCCGCTCCGGGAGCAATCCCCAGATCTTTCCAGGCCGAATCAAGGTCTTTTTCCTGTAAGCCCACAATTGCGATCCGCTGGGCCGAAGTCACCTTAAGGGCAGCAGCCCCGTATTTTTCCGCAACCTCTGCGATTTTCTTTAGAGTTGCCGGATTTGTGATCCCTCCGGGAATGTGGGGAGCTATTGCGTAGGTTTCTCCGTCTCTCTGAACAATTGCAGCTTTTTCCGGTAAGTTATTTTTCAAGTTTTTATCCTCCTTTATATCCTGCTTTTTTTTACACCCTGCTTTCTTATGCCCATATCAGGAATCTGGCTCTTCTGGTAGCTGGCATTTCTCATTTTTCCATTTTTAGGGGGTGTATCAATTACTCTTAAACAGGATTCCTTTTCAACACTGGTATTATAAATATACTACTTTATATAGAAGATGGTTTCTATAGACATACTATGAAAGACTGCACTGTGTATAAGACAATGAATATTATAGGAAAAAGGTGGACCATCCACATCATCCTGGAATTGTACAAAGGAGAAAAGAAAGAAAAGCGTTTTAACGAATTGAAAAGAAAGCTCGGGACCATAACTTCAAAAGTTCTTTCGGAAAGACTGGACGAACTCGTAAGTGAAGGATTAATTGAAAAGAGAGTGGAAAGTTCTACCCTGCCCCTGAAGTCTGAGTATTTCCTGACGGAAAGCGGAAGGGATTTCGTAAAAATCATTCAGGCAATAAAAAAATGGGGGTTGAAGTGGAAGTTCCAGAACAAAGAATGTGAAAAAGCTCTGTGCATGTACTGTGACATCTGAAGTCCGGATGTACATCAACTATCCCTCCTTAAAATTTTAGCCTCCGAGTTCAGGTTTTTGAGGAGGGTTTTTCCTTTCCTCCGTGATTTCGAAAAGAGACAGAAAAGAGCACAGAAAGGAAAATAGAAAGGCCTGATAGAAAGGGAGATTTGGGCTCAACCGAGCCTCTGAAAGATGTTGAAATTCATAAGTTAATGATTAACTGGTTTTCCTCACAGTACTTAAGGAAAAGCTCTGCTATGTCTTTGGAATGGATAAACCCGATTCCGGGAATGAGTTCATCCTCTTTCAAACCCATCATATCCGATGCTAGCTGGCAGCATTTAAACTCCACCCCCAGATCAATGCATTCCTGCATCATGGCATCATATTTTGGTGAACCTCTGCATTTGTCCTTCTTTGCCAGTAACACTCCCATGGGCCCCCAGAGGATGACAAGTACGTCCAGCTCCTTACTCCGGTAATACTTTGCAAATTTAAGAGTCTCCTGCGGACTGGTGCTTTCATACACCATGTTTTTGAGCAGCAGTAATACTTTTTCGACTTTTGTCATAAAAACCCCATAGTGAAATAGTACTTTTCTGAAACAGATTACTTTGATGTATATAAATGTTCACATTCCGAAACAGTTTTACTTTTTAAAAAGAGATTGTTCCAAAAATCACATTCGGAAGGAGTTGTTTAAAACCGGGAGTGTTTTAAAGTAAAAAATATGTGTTAATGTATAAAAATATCCCACGAATCTTTTAAAAATATATTGGCCTTTTTGGAATCATAACTAATTTAAGGAAGTGAGGCCGGAAGCCCGGACAGGGTTCAACTTTTCCCCAGAGTTGATTCATCCCGCTTTTTGCTTCCGACCTCTCATTTTTCCCGGCCCGCCTTTTTAAACTGGTAGTCTTTTTAATCGGGCCGTTTACCTGACGATCACAACGACTGCGCCGCTGATATCCAGCACATCGACTTCCCGTCCACCGGATATGACTTCTTTCTTTATCTCAACGGCCTCGGCTTCGAGTTCGACGGTTTCTCCGGAAACGTTTATTGAAATCTTTCCGGAGATCGCCTGGGCCTCGATTGCTGCAGGGGCTTCTGCCTTGAGGGCATTTACAACAGCTCCGGCTTCTTTTCTGAACCTGGGGCCCAGAATGCCCATATTGGGTTTGACCTCAACAGGCACATATTCGAAGGTTGGAACCCCTTCCATGAGTTCGACATTGGCATTTGTGGCTCCCGCAATGTCCCCTATATCGATATCCACGTTGTAGACCTCTATTTTTTTCAGGGGGGCATTGAGGGCCAGGCCATGGTCGGCCTTGTAGCGGCGGATGTTACCTGTTATGTCCTTGATAAGTTCTCCCGCGGCCTCGGCTTCCTTACTGATAAGGCTTTCCTCAACCTCGGGCCAGGCCTGGGTGTGCACGCTTCCACTTCCGTTTCCGCTTCGGGAGTACATTTCTTCGGAGAAGAAGGGCAGGAAGGGGGCAAGCAGACGGGTGAGGGTATCAACCGTCCTGAAGAGCACATAACGAGCGGCCTGCTTTCCTTCAGGCTCGTCTCCATAAAGCCTGTTTTTCACAAGTTCCAGATAGTTGTCCGCAAGAACCTCCCAGGCAAACCCGCGAATGGCCTTGAAGGTGGAATCGAACTGGCAGTTGTCCATGTCCTCGGTTGTGGCCCGAACTAGCCTGTTCAGTTTGCTCAGGAGCCACCTGTCAATAGGCAACAGGGAATCTGTGGAGAAGTTCCCGGCATCTTCCGGCCCGAAGTCTTTCAGGTGGGACATGGAAAAGCGGTAAATGCTCCACATCTTCTGGAGGAACCTGGAAGCTGCGACAACTTCCTTCCATCTGAACATAATGTCCGAGCCCGTGGATCCGCCAACGGCCCCCCACTGCCTGAAAGCATCAGCACTGTAATCGACTGTCACTTCCTCGGGGGAAATAACGTTTCCGAGGGACTTGCTCATCTTATGCCCATCGGGCCCGAGCACCATCCCGTTGATCATGATGGAGTCCCAGGGTCTTTTTCCTTCGAGGATGTGGGTCCTGAGAATCGTGTAGAAAGCCCAGGTCCTGATGATGTCGTGTCCCTGAGGGCGGAGCTGGGCAGGCAGGCGGAGCTCGTGTTCGCTCTCCCAGCCTGTGACGTGCAGGGCTGTAAGGGAGGAGTCCATCCAGGTATCAAGCACGTCGGTTTCAGGCTCAAACTCGGTGGAACCGCACGTGCAGGCCTTCTTCGGACCCTCCTCGTTCGGGTCTATGGGAAGCCAGGCTTCCTCTGCGATCATTATTTCCCCGCAGTGCTTGCAGTACCAGATGGGAATCGGGGTTGCAAAGATCCGCTGCCTGGAAATGCACCAGTCCCATTCCATGGTCCCGGTCCAGTTCTCGAGCCTGACCTTCATGTATTCCGGAAGCCATTTGATCTCGTTGGCCTTTTCCAGAATGCCTTCGGGGTCGATCTTGACGAACCACTGGGGCTCAGAAAGGATTTCGATCGGAGTGGAACAGCGCCAGCAGAGCCCGACGTTCTGGTCGAGGGGTTTCTGGTCGTAGAGGAAACTTCCGGCCTCAAGGTCGGATATGACGGCTTCCCTGCACTCTTTGAGGCTCATGCCCTCATATTTGCCAGCCGCGTTTGTCATTTTTCCTTCCCTGTCAATGGCCTTTATGAGGGGCAGTCCATACTTGACCCACCAGCGCACGTCCTGCTTGTCCCCGAAGGTACAGATCATAACGGCCCCGGTCCCGAATTCGATTTCCACGTCTTCGTCCGCGATTAAGGGGACTTCCTGCCCGAAAAGGGGAACTTTGATGGTCTGTCCGACGTATTCCTTATAGCGCACGTCTTCCGGGTTTACGGCCACGGCCACGCAGGCTGCCATGAGTTCGGGCCTGGTGGTTGCGATGTCTACCTTATCAAAGTGGACGAAGTTCAGTTTTGTCTGCCGAGCCTCGTACTCGACTTCCGCAAAGGCGATTGCGGTTTCACAGCGGGGGCACCAGTTTACCGGGTGTTCTTCGTGATAGACCCGGTCTTTCTGGTACATTTTTACGAAAGATTTCTGGGTTTTTACGAAGTACTCGGGCTCCATAGTCACGAATTCGTTGCTCCAGTCCACGGAAAAGCCAAGGTGCAGCATGGTCTGGCGCATCTTATCAATGTTACCCAGGGTCATCTCCCTGCACATCTTCCGAAACTCGGCCCGTGGGACCTGGTTTTTCGTAATTCCGTGAGTCTCTTCCACCTTGACTTCCGTAGGTAACCCGTGGCAGTCCCAACCCTGGGGAAACATCACATTATAGCCACGCATCCTCTTGTAGCGAGCCATGAAGTCAATGTAGCACCAATTAAGGGCATTTCCGATGTGGAAGTTCCCTGTGGGGTATGGTGGAGGGGTATCTATTATATACTGGGGACGGGGGTCTTCTCCCCAGTTGAAGTGGTACATGGAGAGGTCCCAGGAGGACATCCATTTTTCCTCAACTTCAGTTGCGTTATATTCTTTTGGAATTTCCATTTCGGTCATAAAAAAGCACTCCGATGATAAGGAAATAGTATAAGAATTTCGTGGGGTTTTAGAATGCTTGCGATTATTTAAATATATCTGGTTTGGGGCCGAAAATGAATTTAGTTCCCATGAGTAAAAACAAGCAGAACGGAACCGAAAGGAAAAAGGAAAAAAAGGAAAAAAGGAAAAAGGAAAAAAGGAAAAAAGAAAAAAATGAATGAACTAATTGATCATCTCAACCCAAATATGTCCCAGGCCTCCTCGATATTCATGGTGCACATCCCCAGTTTTTTGGCGGGTTTGATCTCATTTTCATAGGAATCCCCGATAGACAGGACGGACTTTGGCTCGTATTCCAGGCCCAGTTTTTCAAGAGCGGTCATAAAAAGCCGGAGATCCGGTTTCTTGTACCCTACGTCCGAGGAAAAGATTACAAAATCGAAATAGTCATAAAACCCAAGGAAGCGTAGTTCAAGCTCGGAAAAGACCCGCTGCCCGTTTGAGATTATGCACTTCGGGATGTTGATGCAACGTTCAATTAATTTTATACTCTGCGGGAAGGGCCTGAGTTTGCGGATGGAAGCTGCCCGAAAGACCCTGGCCGTCTCGACCCCGAGCCTTTTTTCATTTACTCTCCAGATCGCATTTTCCCTGCAGATCTCGGCAAAGATTTCTTCAACCCTCACCTCCGGGTATATTTCCAAGGATTCGTCCATCTTTTCCCTGATTTTGAGCATATAGGAATCCCGCAGTTTTTCCGGTTTTATTATTACCCCCTGATAAGACAGCCAGTGGCTTATCATCTCATAGGTCTCATGGCTGTGTTCATCGGTATTAATATCTATAAGGGTCATATAACAGTCAAAAATAATCCCCTTTATCTGGCAGGTCTCAAAAGTAAGCTCTTCCTCACTTCCCGTTTCCAGAGGGAAGGGAATAAGCTTCCCTACGCCTCTTTCTGCCCCTTCCATCGGATCGTCTGTGCCTATAAATTATTCCCCCTGTATCTGAATACATTACTTTCTCAAATTACTCATCGGACTGCTTTTAAACACGCTATTGCTTCATTGATAAGATAATCCCAGTGTTTGCTTCTGTGCAGCCTGGCAATACGGAGTAAACCCACACTCATGTAGAAGGGCAGGACCTCTGTAATCTGCCGAAATTCCGTCTCATTTTTACAGTATTCCCAGAGAAAATGTCCTATATAGGGTTCAGCCCCCCGGTCTCCCCCTTTATGCAATTCAAAATAATTCTTAAGTTCCGCAGAAAGAATCCCCAGGTCCCGGACCGGGTTTCCCTGGTGCCAGGAACTCTCAAAGTCAAGAGCGTAAGGTTTGCCTTTACAGAATATGTAGTTGGCAGGATGTACATCTCTATGAACCATACAGCCGCAGTCCCGGTCAATGAGGGAACTGTTCCACCATTTCCCAAGCAGGTGGTTGAAGGTTTCCCGGGTTTCAGACTCAAGCCGGAGATGGTCCAGAGCTTTATGATAATTTGAAAACTCCTTTGTTTTGTCATAAGAAGAAGGAGTGTGAGTATGCAGTCTGCGGAGCAGCCCGGCAACGGCCCCCAATTTATCATAAAGCTGGTCTTCGTGCTTGAAATACCAGGAAAGAGATTTTCCGGGAATGTATTCCGTTACCAGGGCGCAGTGGAAATGCCTGTTTACAGCGAGGGGCCTTGCGACATCGATCACTGAAGCCGCTTTTTTCAGGTTTCCGTATTCGTTCATCATGGCTTTATACGGGTTATATTCCCTCAACTGGCCTGTTGGTTCAGCAAAAAATTTCGCGATTACACTGAACTGCTCTCCTTTAAAGGAATACCTGCAAACGGTATGGGAAGCCGAACTATATTTGAAGACAAGCACTTCACAGTGTTTATTGTGAATCCTCTTCCCGAGTGTCTCTACAAGCCAGTCCCTGAAAGGGTCCCCCGGTCCCAGGGTATTCACATGATATTGCGCCAGATGTATTTCCCCCCACACTATCGGACCCGGGAATATTCCCCCTGCAAATGAGGGGCTTTCCCGACCCTCCGCACTCCCGTCATCCTTAAATATATTTTCTTGAGGTACATATTGGACTGATTCTTATTTAACTTTACAGGCATTACTGCCAGATACGAAGTTGTTGTTTTATAGGGAGAGTATCCAGTTCTTACCCCCTGCTTTCAAAAGCCGGCCCTCCCACATTGGCCCTGTTATTATAACCTCTTTCTTCCCAGTACCCCCTGTAAGGGGAATCAGTCAATTCGATTCCGGTAATCCATTTTGCCCACTTGTAACCGTATTTCCCCTCGGCCACGAGCTGTAGAGGAAAGCCCCGGTCTGGGGGCAGGGTAACGTCGTTGAGTTCGTAGGCAAGGATTATGTCATTTTCAAGCAGGTAGTCAAGTTCAAGGGCTGTAGAATAGCCATCCGCACTGTAAAATATGACCGTGGTCACATTTTCCCGGCCCTCATCTCCCACTCCCACCCCCTCAAAAAGGTCCGCAAGCCTGATCCCGGTCCATTTTGCTGTAAAACCCCAGCCCTCCACACAGTCCAGGTCCACAAAAATTCAGGCAGGGAGCCCGGTTGCTTTAGCGCCGGGAGGAATGCCGCACTTCTCTGTCGAATATTCATAACCATCTGTCCTCTGTAATACTTTGAAGTATTTTTTATTAATAGAGATCCTTTTCCCCTCTTTGTTTTTGATGTCGAAACTACCCGATTTTCTACAAGCAACGGAACCAAACCATGTCCCTTTGTACTTGCCTTTGGGTACAACCGCCTTGACTGTATCGCCAGTTTGAAAACCAAAAAAGGTTTTTTGCCTGGTCAGTAGTGTGTAACTCACTACATTAATTCTTTTCATGAGTTAAAAGATTACGTATAGCAGTACAAAAAAGAATTATACCCGCAAATAAAGCTATTCCACCACAGACTTGAAACAAAATCATAGTTAGATTACTGATTTTCATTGTTTTAATAGTTATGCGCTTGGTGATCTCCGGCAGGTCTGGAGCTTCAAGCCTGGAAAGATCACAGGAAAGAGAAAAAATAAGAGGAAAACGATAGCGTGCTAATTTTTTCCCCACGTTTCCCCATGTTTCCCCGTGTTTTCTCCACTAAAAAAAAATGGTCGTGTCCGTGAGTTACTGACAACCATAAGCATAAGAATCTCTATGCATTTTTCCTAAACACGGGGAATGTGCTTGTTTTATTAGATTTAATCTACGACTCAAGGACACGACCCTTTATTGTATATATAAAAAATAACAAAGGAATTTACAGTTTTCAGTCAATTTGAATGAAAAAACCGACCCCGAAAAAAATCCGCTTGAGCTCGCGCAGCGAGCGAAACGGACCCCGTGCTCCCGAAGCGGAACTCGGGTAGTGGAACTCGGGAAGCGGAACTCGGGAAGAAGAGCAGGAAGCCCCCGGTTTTAACTTGAGTTGCTGACCGTCAAGTATTATTTATAGACTGCACATCTATGTATTAGTATGTCACTCCCTGATGTTTGTCCCCTTGATGATAAGCCATGCAAAGGAAGAGAATGTCACCTCTATTGCGTTGAATGGCGAACACAGGAACCTCTGTGCCTGGTGGGCTACCGGTCAACAGGTAAGATCGGGGCCGGTAAAGCTTATTTTGAGGATAATTACGCCGAAGAAACTTTCAAGAAGCTTCGGAAACAGCCGGACCCTGGAAAACAAACAGTTCCTGTGAAAGATGAAAAGGGTGAAAACCCTGCGGAAAAGAAGAGACGAAAGTTCAAACCCTGGCCGGAATTCCCTGTAAGTAAACATACAGGTGAGGCCTCCGAAGAATCCCATAATGGAAAATTAAGGGCCTGGGAAACTGTAAGACCTGATGAAGGATTAAAGCCTGAAGAATCAGGAAGAATCGGAGAAGCAATAAGATATAATGAAGCTGAAAAGACTCCTTTAAGGTCTAAGGCACGTTTAAAAGGAGCACCTGCTGATAAAAAGGAGTTACCGGTAAAAAAGCCTCCGCAATTTAAGGAAAGGGTTGTCAGCAAGGATATACATACCACAATTATCAGTTCTGTCACAGAGCCTGATAAAGAGCAGGAAAAGCGCAGGAAAATCAATAAAATTATGGAACTTGACCTGCCTGATGCATCTGAAGAAGAGTTCTGGAGTTGAAGAATTCTGGAGTTGAAGAATTCTTCATATTTCACCAGAAAAATCATGTAGCCGAATAATTCCGGATTTAATTTCGGATTCCTTTGATGATTGACAATGGACAGATCAACATACAATAAAATATACAAATCACTGCAGAGTTTCGAGGATGTCTTCCGGCTTTTGAAGGAATATTCCGAGCCTCCGGGCGTGGTGGCCACGCTGCTTAACCAGAAGGTCGTAAAACTTGCGAGAAACAGCCATAGAAGCATCCACGGAAGAGACGAAGAGCTGTTTTTCCGCTGGAAAACGGGCATGTCCATCCTCGAACTTGCCCGCAGGTCCCATTTCCCCCCCACCCTTATGGCCTCGCTGATCATGAAAAAATACGGGTTTTCCAAAAAGATCACTAACCTGCTCTTCCGAAACCCGGAACAGATCCAGAGTGAACGCCTGAGGCGAGAGGTAAAAAAAGCTTTGAATGCTGATTATTTCTTTTCCCCACGGGCCCACGCCATGCAGGTCCTGAAAGGGGACATGGGGGAAGAAATTATAGGGAAATGGCTGGATAAGCATGAAATTGCCTATTTAACCGAAGCCGAACTCCGGGAAAACGGAGAAGGAAAGACTCCGGACTTTGTTTTGAAAGAGCCCCTTTCTATTGAGGGGTTAGAGGTCAAGTGGATTGAGAGCAAGGCTCTTTTCGGAGACGAAAGCGAGCACAGACACTACATGAATAAGCAGTTTAACGAATATTCCAAACTTTTCGGGGAAGGGATGGTAGTGTACTGGTACGGCTTTCTGGAAGGCCTAGCCTCGGAGACCTACCTTATAAAGGACCACAGCTTTTTTGCAGAATGCCAGGAAGAGGTCGATGAGCTCCTGAATTACCTGGTTTACTGGTGAGAAATTAAAACAAATTCATTGAGTGGGAGCTGAGAGGGCCCTTTCCCTCCCCCACCCCTTCTTCCACAAATTCTCGATTTATTCCGGGCCCTCACCCCGGTCCCCTTTCTCTTTAAGCCTGCCGTGCCCGTCAATTTTCCCTTCTGCGATTCTGGTGGAAGAAATTGGGATTCCGTCCTCGGCCATTACGTATTCAACCCTTGCGATTTTCAAAGGAGTAAGGCCTTTTTCTTCCCGCAAGCGGTTGATTTTCAGGGCCACGGGATAGGTCTCAGGAGAGACCACGATATAGTCGAAATCTCCATCGAGGGTGGGGCCGTAAGGGTCGTTCAGTTTTGAGATAATATAATTTTTATCAGGGATATCCAAATTTTCGAGGAATTCAATAAGTTTGGTTTTTCGGCATTCATAAGCATGGGCTTTATGATTTTTGTTAATCATCTCGTCCGATGTGAGTCCTATATAGACCTTCTCACCTTTTGCTATCTCGAATGCTTTTATTACAAGTACCTCATGTCCATCATGCAGATACTGAAACGTTCCGCCTACGGCAACCTTTGGCATGATGGGAAATAGGCATCCACTAAAAAGAAGTTTTTGGTTTTTTCCTAAACTTTAGGAAGATACCTGCCTTTTTTGCAGTTTCACATAATACAAAAAATTCAACGTGACAGTAATCAAAAAATTCACAGGAACATAAACCAGAAAATTCACGGAACATTAACCAGAAAAATCTTCGGAAACTTCATTCGAACATATTCTCTAATATGAAACAGAAAGCTCGAAATACATCCAGATATATTTTACAATTCTCCCCTTGAATACTTTCACCACGCTTACTTTAGCTATATATACGTTCAGGTCAATAGGCCAACAACGTATATGCACCTTTGATAAACATGTGCATTGTAATGGAGTTGCCTATTGATGACTGAAATATTACTTGAAGATTTGCCCGGAGTTGGCCCTGCAACTGCAGAAAAACTCAAAGAAGCCGGATTTAACACCATTGAGGCCGTTGCTGTCGCCTCCCCTTCCGAACTTGCAAACACGGCGGAAATTGGGGAAGCAACAGCCGCAAAGATTATCAATGCGGCACGCCAGGCCGCAGACATAGGGGGCTTCGAGACCGGAGACACCGTGCTTGAACGGAGGAAGCTTGTGGGAAAACTCTCCACCGGCTGTGTGGAATTCAACGAAATGATGGGAGGGGGCTTCGAGACCCAGTCCATTACCGAACTTTACGGGGAGTTTGGTTCCGGAAAGACCCAGGTAGCCCACCAGGTAGCCGTAAACGTCCAGATGCCAAGGGAACAGGGCGGATTAAATGGCTCGGTAATAATTATCGATACCGAGAATACCTTCAGGCCTGAAAGGATTAGCCAGATGGTCGAAGGCCTTTCTGAAAAGTACGGGCTTGAACTGGACGTCGAGGAGTTTTTGCAAAACATCCACGTTGCCAGGGCTTACAATTCCAATCACCAGATGCTACTTGTGGACTCCGCAATGGACCTTGCAAACGAACTTAAGGACTCTGAAAAACCGGTCCGTTTGCTGATCGTGGACTCTCTGATGGCCCACTTCAGGGCCGAGTACGTGGGCCGGGGAACCCTTGCCGACCGCCAGCAAAAACTCAACAAACACCTGCACGCACTGCTCCGTTTCGGGGATCTCTTTAATTCCTGCGTGGTCGTTACGAACCAGGTCATGTCAAAACCCGACGCCTTCTTCGGAGACCCCACAAGACCCATAGGCGGGCACATCCTGGGACACACCGCGACTTTCAGACTCTACCTCAGGAAGTCCAAAGGAGACAAGCGGATCATCCGGCTTGTGGACTCTCCCAACCTGCCGGAAGGAGAAGCCGTGGTGGCTGTTACGACCGCCGGTATCATTGACCCGTGAGCCAGGCGAGTCTCAAAAAATTAAAACAGGGAACCCTTTTATAGGGAGCCCCCTCTCCCCTCTCAATGAAGTTCAAAGCTGTTGTCATGGACATTGATGGGACGATTACCTGTAAAAAACGGGAACTTCACCTCAAAGCCGTGGAGAAGATAAGGAGCCTGAAGATCCCCGTGGTCCTTGCGACCGGAAATATCATCTGTTATGCAAGGGCCGCCTCAAAACTGATCGGCCTCAACGGGACCGTAATCGCTGAAAACGGAGGCGCTGTCACGGTCCAGTACGACGCCACAGTCTCTTTTGCAGAAAGTCTTGAGGAGTGCGAAAAGGCATTTACTTTTCTTTCAGAACACTTTGAACTTACGAAACTTGATCCTTTTTACCGGAAAACCGAGATTGCTCTCCGCAGAAACTTCGATATAGAAAAAGCGAAAGAACTGCTTGAGCCCCTGTCTTTTGATGTCGAAATCATTGATACGAAATACGCAATCCACATCAAAAGCAGAAAAATCAACAAGGGGACCGGCCTGGTAAAATTGGCGGCCATGATAGGGCTCGATCCCAAAGACTTTGTAGCAATCGGGGATTCCATGAACGACGTGGAGATGCTCGAAGCCGCAGGTTTCGGGATTGCCGTTGCAAACGGGGATGAACAAATAATAAAAGCCGCCGACCATGTGACCACAGCAACTTTCGGGGACGGGGCGGTCGAAGCCCTTGAGTTTCTGGAAGCAAAGGGCTGGATCTGACCACATTTTTTTAGGAAAAAAACAGAGTTAATCCCCATCATTTCAATGATGAGATACTACCCCCACCTGTCAGCCTTCGACTGTCGTGTTAAACCATAGGTTCAACAGGAGTTTCTAATTTTCAATTAGAAACATCGAGGACGGGACCCCCCTGCTTCGTTCTCCAGAGTAACCTCCATCAATCCACAGGCTTATCCCACCGTTCCGGCGGTGTATCTGCACCAATGGGATTAAGTAATACTTTTTACAGAATTTTCATTTTATCAATGATGATGTAGTCCTTGATCGCGCTTACTGAAGCAAAGGGGAGCAGGATGTACTCATCTTCTTTTTTGTACCTGGAGGTATCCAGATTTTCATTCGGAGTAACAATAAGGTCTATCAGGTTTCCACCCTTGATTTCCATTATAATGTTACTTAACGTTCCTATCTCTGTGCCATCGGTAGCCATTACCTGTTTGTTGGCGAGGAGTTCTCTTGCAAATTTCTTTGACACTTGTATCGCGCCTCCGTCGAATATAATGAAGGAAAAGGAATTCCCCTATAAAAATTATCAGGCGGGAAAATGGGGAAGGGGGATGAAAGTCATTTTATTTTTACCGCCTTCTATGTTTAACGAATTGTATATTGATAGCCTGAGATATATCCTATTTCATCGAATTCCTGACCTGTATTACAGGTAAAAAAATCAATAAGAATTGATGAAAGTTATATTATTTGTTATTGTGAAAACACAAGAATTCTATAACAAAATGCCCTGAGGACAGGCTATCGGTACTTTGCGGGTAATCTTCGACAAACAGGCTTGATGAAGGAGGTATTGAGTTTTTAGGCCAATGCCTGCATGATTCAAGTACTCGAAGGAAGCCACTTCCTCGATGTTTCTAATTGAAAATTAGAAACTCCTGTTAAATCTATGATTTAACACGACTCCGAAGGAAAGCAGGAAAGGGCAGTTAACGGCCCCTTCCCCCAAACTTCTCGATTGCCTTTCCCGGCAGAGCCGTTTTCGGGAACTACTTTGTTAATTTTTTACCGGTATCCTATATAAGCACTTGTATCAGCGGGCCTCTGGCCTCCCTTGAACTGCTCTTCTATCTTTTCGTAGAACTGAGCAATCTGTTCGTTTATCGTGGGTTTGACCTTCTTGAGGGCCTTCCTGAAGTACTGCATATCTATTTTCTCTATATTGAAGTCTTCCCGAAGGGCAATCATTACAGCTTCCCTGCACACGGCCTCTATATCGGCTCCCACATACCCTTCGGTATCATCCGCGAGCCTTTCGAGGTCCACGTCCTCCGCAAGCGGGATACCCTTCGAGTGGATTTTGAAGATGCTAATCCTTCCCTTACGGTTCGGGGCCCCCACATAGACCAGCCTGTCAAAACGCCCAGGCCTGACGATTGCCGGGTCCAGGATGTTTGGCCGGTTCGTTGCGGCGATTACGACCACGTCCTTGAGGCTTTCAAGTCCGTCCATCTCGGAAAGGACCTGGTTCAGGACCCTTTCGGAAGTCCTACTGTCGGAATCCCCGCTCTGCATGGCCGCAATGGAATCAATCTCATCAAAGAAGATCACACAGGGAGAAACCTGTCTCGCTTTCTTAAAAGTCTCCCTGATGGCCTTTTCCGATTCCCCGAGCCATTTTGAAAATATCTCCGGGCCCTTGATACTTATGAAATTTGCATTGCTTTCCCTGGCCACAGCCTGGGCAATCAGGGTTTTTCCCGTCCCCGGAGGGCCAAAGAGCAGGATTCCCTTGGGGGCCTTGATCCCCATTTCAATAAACTTCTGCGGGTTTTTGATTGGCCATTCCACGGACTCGATAATCGCCTCTTTCGCTTCGCCCAGGCCTCCCACGTCATCCCAATGGACAGTTGGCATCTCAACAAAGATTTCCCTGAGGGCCGAAGGCTCTATTTCCATGAGGGCATCTTCAAAATTCTTTTTGCTGACAATGATTTTTTCCAGCCTTTCATGAGGGATTACCTCCTCCAGATTCAGGTCAGGCATGTTTTCCCGCAGACAGAGCATGGCAGCTTCCTGGACAAGAGCCAGGAGGTCCGCACCCACAAAGCCCTGGGTCCGCTCTGAAAGGTCCATCAGGAACCTGTCAACTTTAAGCTTTTGTCCCTCCTTCATTTCAGCTTCCGCAGGTTCGGAAACTATGGCCTCTTCTTCATCTTCTCCTTCTTCCTTTTCAATAGGCATACCCCGGGTATGGATCTGCATGATCTCGTACCTGTCCTTCGTATCCGGGACTCCTATATTGATTTCCCTATCAAAACGCCCCGGTCTCCGGAGAGCGGGGTCGATTGCATCCAGGCGGTTCGTGGCCGCTATAACCACTACCTGTCCCCGCTCTTCCATCCCGTCCATAAGGGTCAGGAGCTGGGCGACCACCCTTCTTTCCACTTCCCCTGTAACGTTTTCACGTTTCGGGGCAATGGAGTCTATCTCGTCTATGAAGATGACCGACGGGGCATCCTGGGTTGCCTCCTCAAAGATCTTTCGGAGCCTTTCCTCACTCTCCCCATAGAACTTTCCCACAATCTCAGGGCCTGCTATGTAATGGAAACTGGCCCCGGACTCGCTTGCAACCGCCTTTGCGATAAGGGTCTTTCCCGTACCCGGGGGGCCGTAGAGGATAACCCCTTTCGGGGGCTCGATGTTCAGGTGCAGGAAGAGTTCGGGGTGCTTCATGGGAAGCTCGATCATTTCCCTGACCCGAACAATTTCATCCCCCAGGCCTCCTATGTCCTCATAGGTGACTCCCCTGGCCACGGTTTCGTACCCCTGTACTGGTTTTTTCCGGAGTTCGACCTGGGTCGCATCGGTTATAAGGACGATGACGTTTACAGGCACGGTTTCCACGGCAATCAGCGGGATTACCTGCCCTGTGGTCATGGATTCCTTCATGGGCTGGGACATTGTGTTGATTATTGGGATAACGTCCCCCCTGTACACGGGCCTTTTAAGAATGTGACGCTTTATGATTTCATTTGCGTGTTCTCCGAAATGCAGTTCCAGGCACCCTCCCTCGATTATGCCCTCGGGCAGAGCAAGGATAATTTTCTCCGCTTCCGGGACCTCGATCTTTTTAATGGCAATCCTTTCCCCTATAGAGACGCCCGCGTTCTTCCGGATAAAATTATCGATCCTCACAATGCCCTGTTCCCAGTCCTGGCGATCAGCCCTCCAGACCTTCGCAGTAGTCTTTTTCTTGCCTGTAATCTCCACGATATCTCCTGGAGAAAGCTGGAGCTTCAAAAGCGTGGCCGGATCAAGCCTTATAATCCCTCTCCCCAGATCTATCGGATATGCCTTTTCAACCTTAAGCTGTATTTCTTTCATGGGTCATCCCAAAAACGGTTATCTTTTTGATTGTAATTTTTGATAATTTTTGAATTACTGCAAATTACTTTATGATTTTTTAGGGCCTATGAAGCCCCGAATTAACTTCCCTTTATGTTAAATGCCTATTATCATTAAAATAATAATTGTATGCGGGGTAATACATCAGTGAAACCTTATATATCCCTTTCACAACCCCTCTTCCCCCAGAGACCATTGGGGGTTCAGGGACCTTGAACTCCGGCCCTGACAGTATTCTCTTTATGCTAAAGAGAGTTATGCCAAAGAAAATCAATTTTTCTCGGAAATAAGAATTTGTACTATTAAATACAAGCAGGTAGCATCCCTGCACCACTTCATCTGGATTTTGATACCATGGATCTTGAAAAGGCAAAACAAACAATTATAAAATTTATTCGCCAGAAAGCAAAAGAAGCCGGAGTTTCCGGAGCAGTCGTGGGAATCAGCGGGGGCATAGACTCCGCTCTTATCGCGACCCTCGCCGTTCAGGCCCTGGGTCCTGAAAACGTTCTGGGAATCCACCTCCCTGAAGCCGGGATGACCCCAGAGGCCGACAGCGAGGACTCAAAAGCCCTTGCGGAATGGCTCGGGATTGAGTATCAGACAATTGACATCTCCAAAATTCTCGAAGCCTTTCTGGCCGCCTTCCCGGAAAGCGAAGCCGCGGACAGGCTTGCGAAGGGGAACCTGAAGGCCAGAGTCAGGATGTCAGCCCTTTATTTCCACGCAAACCACCTGAACAGGCTGGTACTGGGCACGGGAAACAAAACCGAGATTTTGATCGGTTACTATACAAAGTACGGAGACGGGGGCGTTGACCTTGAACCCATTGGGGAGCTTTACAAGACCGAGGTCTGGGAACTTGCCCGCAAACTGGGGGTCCCCAAATCAATCATAAACAAAAAACCCTCGGCCGGGCTCTGGAGCGGGCAGACCGATGAGGCTGACCTCGGGATGCCCTATGAAACGCTGGACAAAGTGCTCAGGCTGCTCGAAGAAGAGCAGAGCCCTGAAGATATTGCAAAAAAAATAGGAATTTCGAAAGAGCAAATCCACTCAATCCAGCAGCGTATCCAAAAGAATATGCATAAAAGGGAGGGGCCTCCCACGGCTCACCTAAATTAAACAATTATATCCTTGTCAGCTGCCCCTATCTGTTATTCCCGGTAAATACGGAAAATGCTGAGGAAGGGGGAATCCTGCTGAGACATATTGAAAAATCTTCCCTATTTTTTATATATACTTTTTTTATATTTTTTAGGCACACGTTTATATTATATCTCTAATGTTTTATTGTTATATTCTTTTTTATGCTCAGGACGAGGGATAAACAATTATATATTTATTAAACATTAAAAAAAGATATATATATAGATTACATATAACATTTATATTAAAAAAAGATGTATTACCTTTATTTGCTTGCGATGGACCCTTATATAATGTTTATTTGATCTTTACAATATGAATCTTTGAAATATACACATATTAAATAACATAATTAATGATTTAAGTATCAATGCAACATATACAATAAATGCATTTAGTATATAGCTTAACAAAACCATTATTTTCAGTTTCATGAGAACAGATTCAATGTTTTTGATCTGATGTGCACATAGGAAATTAAATAGGAAATATAACTGATGTTTTAACATAAACAAAGTTTTCACAAATAGAAGAACAGAAAATGGTGTGTGGTGGCATTATGAGTAAAAAAAATAAACTTTTAAATATAATGATTCTGCTTGTTGTCTTTTTCTTTATACTCTCCCTGAGCACAGGACTGAGTTCTGCAGCCGTGCTAAATGTTACGGGTTCTGATGAATGCGGAAATTTTAGCACAATTAAGGATGCTATAAACAATTTATCAAATGAGAGCACAATCCTTGTGTACGGGGGCACATATACCGAAAACATTCGGATTCCCATTTCAGGCCTTACCCTTAAGACGGCTGAGGGTTCAAATGTTGTTCTTAAACCCCTGGACCCAACATCTCCTGATATTACCATTCTCGCTGATAATGTCACAATATGCGGATTTAACATAAGCGGGCCCGATTTCGGAACCGGCATTCAGAGCCAGGGAAAAAACGGGCTTATTCTCAAAGACAACACCATAAATACCTCTTTTATCGGAATTACCCTTGAAGCAGGAAGTAACTGCACACTGGAAAATAACACTATTTATGGCGCGGATTTTGGAGTTTCTCTGAAAAATTCCTGTAACAATAATTCCCTGGAGCAAAACACTATCAAAGGTTGCGAGGAAGGTTTGCTTCTCAGGGACTC
Organism: Methanosarcina baltica; assembly: GCF_055394095.1. Taxonomy (NCBI): domain Archaea; kingdom Methanobacteriati; phylum Methanobacteriota; class Methanomicrobia; order Methanosarcinales; family Methanosarcinaceae; genus Methanosarcina; species Methanosarcina baltica. The sequence continues at coordinate 614,669 of NZ_AP042463.1, forward strand.
CTGCAATAATAACAACCTGAGTGAAAACAACTTTTCTGATAATTTCAGGGCCCTTTGGCTTGAAAATTCATGTAGCAACAATACCCTCGTGTCCAATTCATTTGTAAATAATTCAATTAGTGTAAGGCTCGAAGAAGAATGCAGTGGGAACGTTCTTGAAAACAACACCGTAAGGAAGGCCCAGTATGGGTTTTATCTCAGCCATTCCTGCAACAATAACACCCTCATTAAAAACAACGCATCTGACAGCCACTACGCATACTACCTGAAGTCCTCATGTGAAAACAATTCCTTGAAAAACAACACAGCTCTTGGAAATCTATACGGATTTTATCTCAGCCGTTCTTCTTACAACACCCTCTATGGCAACGGACTATCAAACAACAGCAGAGGGATTTACGTGGAAGCCTGCGATAATACTACCCTGCTTTCGAACATGGCTTCCTGGAACATAATGGAGGGGGTCTTCCTGGATGCCAGCTCCGACAACTTACTTGAGGGGAACAACGTATCCGACAACTCGGAAGGCATCAAACTCGATGGTGCATGTAGCAGGAATACCCTGAAAGGAAACCAGGCCTTTGGGAATTCAAAAGGGCTGTTGTTCCGGTTTACAACATCCAGTCTCTTTAGGGCCAATAATATATCCTTTAATGAACACGGGATTATTTTCTCCTCATCCAGCAATAATACCCTCAATGATAGTTTTGTAATGTTTAACTCCGAATGCGGGCTTTCCCTTGAAAATTCCAGGAATAACCTGATTTACAATAACATATTCAACAACACGAAAAATGCGGAAGACGACAACCAGGATAACAACAGCAAGAATACCTGGAACATTTCCATAATTAAAATCAAAGGCAAGAAGAACATCTACGATGGTCCTTCTTTTGGAGGAAATTACTGGTCAGATTACACGGGCAACGATTCGGATGGAGACGGATTCGGAGACAGCTGGTATGAATCAGGTAATATCACAGATAAACTACCCCTTTTCGATGACGTTGTTCCTCCGGTAATCACCGTGAGGACCCCCAGAGAAATTACCTATTCCATAATTTCGATCCCGATTTATGCTTATGCAAACGAGGAGCTTAAGGAGTGGAAATATACAATCGACAACAAGGAAGGTTCTTTTACCAGAAATTCACCTCTTACGGCAGAAAGCCTTCTCAACCTGTCAAATGGACCTCACACCTTAATAGTATCCGGAACTGACCTTTCCGACAACTCGAACTCGACAGAAGTGATATTCACTGTCGATAAAGAGGCTGATGCAGACAAATCCGCACCCCTAATAAGCATAATGACCCCCGAAGAAAACAGGACTTACACCACAGGCAATCTTTCCCTTTATGCTTCGGCAAACGAAAGCATTCAGGATTGGTGGTACGAACTTGACAACCTGGAGCTTTGTGAATTTAAAGTAACCAGGAACTTTACCGCCCAAGCTTCTCTTAAACTTGCCAACGGCTCACATACCATAAGGGTGTACGGGGTTGACCTTGCCGGGAATATAAATTCAAAACCTGTGAATTTCACCATCGTGATAAAAAAGCCTGAAGATACGGTTCCCCCGACTATCAATATCCTCTCCCCCCTGAACGAAAGTTATTCGATACGGTCGATTCATGTATATACCTCATCAACTGAAAATATCTCCAGATGGTGGTACACCCTTGATGATTCCGAAGCTTTTGAATTTAACCTGAGTACTATGCATACGGCAAACGATTCCATCGACCTTGGAAACGGGACCTACACTCTGGAAGGATACGGGGTTGATTTTGCCGGAAACCTGAACTCAACAGCCGTGTGTTTCGAGGTTGAACTCAAAAAACCTGAGGACTGTCCCCCCATTATCACCATAAGCTCTCCGGTAAACATAACATACAATAAATCCAGCATACACCTAGAAGCCTCGGCAAACGAAAGTATTCGAGACTGGTGGTACGTCCTTGACAATTCCAGCAACCTGAGTTTCAATAATAACAGGGACTTTAACGCTTCTACCTTTATGTCGGCTTCTGATGGAGGGCACTTAGTCAGTGTTTGGGGACGCGACCTTGCCGGGAACCTGAATTCAAGCTCCGTGAATTTCAAAGTAGATACCCTGCCTCCCGTACTTGAGGTCATTTCTCCGGAAGAGGGATGGAGTTATTCCTCTGATACTCTCATGATCTTTGTTCACTCAAATGAGAAAGTCAAAAGCTGGGAATATAAGCTTGATAAAGAAGGTTTCAAGAATTTCTCAGAATTTGCCCCTTGTTGGGCCGACGCCCTTCTTACGAACCTTTCGAACGAAGATCACACTATTGAAATCCAGGCCGAAGACCTTGCAGGAAACAACAATTCGACCATTGTGAACTTCAGCGTGAACACTACATCCGGAGACGGGACACTCCCGCTAGTTACAATAATATCCCCTGAAGAGAAGGCATATCCAAACTCATCCATCCCTCTCAATGCTTCAGCAAACAAAAATATTTCGGAATGGTGGTACGTCCTGGACAGTTCCGGAAAGTTAACTTTCAATATAAGTAATAATCTCTCGGCCCTATCTACCCTCGATACCCTAGACGGGAAACACAGGCTTAAGGTGTACGGAAAAGACTTTAACAAAAACCTGAATGCGAGCGCCTGTAATTTCACCACAGATACGAAAGACCCCCTAATTACCATAATCTCCCCCGTAAATGGGAGTGAGTTCGAAATCGAAGATGGAAAATCAAACTATACTGTTTACCTGAATGTGTCGCTCAGTGAGTCCTGCAATTTCAGTTATAATATCATCAACCAGACCGGTTTGAATAGCGAGTCTGGTTTTAATAACTCCAATGGAGGAATATTTAATAAAACCTTAAATTTGGAAGAAGGGTTTTACAATATCACCCTCCTTGCAGAAGATGCTGCAGGCAACCGGGGCTGGAACTATACTACTATCGAGGTCTTGAAAAATAGTCCAAAAGGTGATACAGGTTCAAAAGACGATGGGCCCACGAACTATTACAGAGTATTGGCAGCTCTGAGGGCGCGCATGAGTGGGGCAGAGGATCAGAGTAATGAAGTAAGCGATGGTGGGTCACTGGAGCTTACCCCAATGCTCAAAAACGAGGAATTTTCCCCTGCCTCCAGCAATGAAGTCAAGGAAAAGAACTCCATTTTCTCCGCTACCAACGCAGGAATCCTTTTGCTAATAGCGGCATTGTTGATATTATTTATAAAATACATGATGTACTTCAGAAGAGAAAAGTGAAATCCGGACAATAAAGGGGAAAAGGCCTGAAGCACAAACAGAGAGAAACAAAGAGAAACGGAGAGAAACAAAGAGAAACGGAGAGAAATAGAGGGAAGGGGGCCCTTACTTCCACTCCTTTCTCTCTTGACCCCGAACACTCAACGGCTCGGGAAAATCCCACATCCGGAACCTTTCAGAAAAGCAATTTCCCTTACAAGCGGTTTTGCGAGGTGCCTTCTGGCACAGGGAGGAACTTCATATATTCCGGGCAAAATACCCCTTTCTCGCTCAAAGCGGACCTTTGAACTGGCAGAAGTCCCGCAGTTCCTGCACCTGAAGCCCTGTCCCCTGCCCGCAGATTTCATGTGTTTTCCGCAGCCCGGGCATTTCGGGTTTTCTTCCTCATAAAAAGGGGCCAGTTCCCTGATTTCGAGTTTTTCAATATTGAGGGTCCGGGTTTTTACGCTTCCGGATAGCAGGACCCGGTCTCCGGGGATAAGTTTCCTGACAAGGCCCCTGAAATTTTTGGTAGGCTCAAAAGCGGCGCAATCAAGTTCGTCCCCTTTTTCGTCCCGGACGGAAAAGATTACGTGCCCCCCTTCGATTGTTTTTGGAATCCCTGAGACTGTACCTTCCAGTTTGTACGAGCGCATATCCTTGATCTCCTCTATACTTTCTGCGGCCAGCAGGTGCATGTCCGTACCCTGGTTTGTCCTGTACACACAGAAACGTTCCGCAGGTTCCGCCCTGACCCTTGCCACGGCCTGGTTGACAGCTTCGACACTTTCTCCCCGGATCCCAAAGAGCACGGGGTCAAAGGAATGGGGGACGCAGACCGGCATCCCGTTTGCGTAATCCACGGTGTCCCAGGTGCGGGGGTAGGTGGCCCTGTCGGCTTCATAGAGGCATTCCTTCTCGACCTTCCGGGGAGAGAAAGGACTCAATCGACTCTTTTCCCTGTAGGTCAGGTATTCAAAGGTATGGTCCCACTTTTCAAGGTTCAGCATGGCCCCGCAGGCAGCAAGGGCTCCGATAAGGCCCCGACCGTTCTTGTAACCTTTAAAGGGGATTTTAAAGTCAGAAATCAGGGTCTTTGCCTCTTCTATACTTAAGACATCCCTTATTGCCCGGCCCAAAAAGGCCCAGAGAGGCTCCACCAGGTGCTCAAAGTCCTTTTCAGGCACGAAAACCACTCCTGGATTTGTTTTTTCACATTCGAAATGTGCAAAAGTCTCCACCCTCTCAAGGACGTGTTCCATGACTTTGTCGGGGCATTCGGTCTCCACCCTGAGTGCAATAGCTGCGTTTCCCCTGGTCTTGTAGGGGATTGTGGGGTTCAGACGGACCAGAACAGGTTCTTCTGCAACAGTCCCGTATGCCCGCAGCTCATCTAAGAGGAGTGCTCCGAGATAGGTGGTACACATCCCTTCGTTTGAGTCCGTATCATCGATTCCGATAATCATTTTTTTTTGGCCTTCCGGTTTTTCCTTCGTTTTACTTTCCGGGTTTTCCTTCGTTCTTTCTTTCGGTTTTTCTTCCCGGTTTTTCCTTAATTTTTTCGTTCATGTCCCATCTAACCATTTTTATCTATTCAAATATGTACAGGGTATTATTTTGCCCTTCCCGCTATTTATTTCACCTGTAAATAATAAAAACAATTGAGTAATATATATATAGATGATCAAACAGAGTGTACTATTGCAATGACAAAAGAGATTCTCATACATCAAATTATTGATGTATTGTCACATGCGGGTTTTGTTGTATCCGAGCGCTGCAATATCCGGCCGCGGAGTTTTGACATTGCTGCAAGAAAGGGGGAAGACCTCCTACTTTGTAAGGTCCTGTTTAATATTGACGGCCTTAACGAAGGCACCGCGAGGGAAATGAAGTACCTCGCCGAGTTTTTGGGAGGTTCGGCTATTGTGATTGGAGCCAAAACAAGGAACCAGATGCTCGAAGATAGCGTGGTGTATATGCGCTACGATATCCTTGCCCTTAGTGTACAGACTCTCTATGACTATTTTGTTGAAGACGTCCCTCCTCTTGTGGGGGCGGCCCCCGGAGGGCTTTATGTCTCGATGGAAGGAGACACCCTCAAAGAAGCCAGGACAAAGGAGGCCATGTCTCTCGGAACCCTTGCTTCAATGGTTGGAGTTTCCCGAAGGACCATCAGCAAGTATGAGGAAGAAGGGATGGACGCATCCATTGACGTGGTGATCCAGCTTGAAGAAATCTTTGGGATCGAGCTTGCCAGGCCCATCGACATCCTGAACCCTCCGGTAAACAGGAAGTCCAGAAAAGAGCCAGGCGGCAGAAAGGAAGCTCCCGAACAGCCCAGGCCTTCCCTTCCCGAGGATTCGGTGCTTAACCTGATTTCCATACTTGGCTACGATGTTCTCCCCACGTTACAGGCCCCCTTCAAGGCAATTTCAAAAGACAAATCTTCCGTAATCCTTACGGGAGTCAGCGAATTTAACACAACAGTGGTCAAACGGGCCCACCTTATGAGCAGCATCTCCGAGGTTACGGAGAGTCAGTCGGTTTTCATTATCACCGGCCACTGCAAGCTCAAATCCGTGGAAAGTACGGTCCTGATCGAGAAAAATGACCTGCGGAAAATGAGCGACCCGGATGACCTGCGTACCTTCATCAAGGAACGAAAAATGGGAGAGTGAACTGTCCTCCCCTCCTTTTGCATTCAGGCCTGTTTTTTAGGGCTTCCCTTCATCCGCCGGAGCAAGCGCCCCGGGTCCACATTCCCTTCTCCAATGATGTATATTTCGGAAACGAATTTCCAAAAGTATAATATATAACTGTCTCGTTAGGGGCAGCGATGACAGTGAACATTGCGGTATTGGTCTCCGGGCGGGGCTCGAACCTTCAGGCTATTATCGATAATGTTGAAAATGGCCACATTAAGGATGCTAAGATCAATGTGGTCATCTCCAGCAAAGCCGAGGCCTATGCCCTGGAACGTGCCAGAAAACACGGGATTAATGCTGTATTTCTCGACCCGAAAAGTTACGGCAAGCCCGAATATGACAGGGAAGTCATAAAGTTGCTTGATAGCCACAATACGGACCTCGTCCTGCTTGCGGGCTATTTCCGGATCCTCGGAAGCGAGATCATCGAGACATACAGGAACAGAATTTTAAATATCCACCCATCCCTGCTCCCGGCATTCAAAGGCCTGCATGCCCAGAGACAGGTCCTCGAGTACGGGGCAAAGGTCGCAGGCTGTACAATGCATTTTGTGGACGAAGGTCTCGATTCCGGGCCGATTATCCTCCAGAAATGCGTAGCTGTGCTCCAGGACGACACGGAAGAAACCCTTTCGGCCCGCATTCTTGAACAGGAACATATCATTTATCCGGAAGCTGTCAGACTCTTCGTGGAGGGTAAACTTAAAATCCAGGACAGGGAAGTAATAGTCCAGGACTAAAAAGAAAGGGGTTTCAATACCCTGAGAAAACATTAAGACACCTTTTTCAGAATAACTATTCCAGACTTCCGGTTACTTCCAGAAATTATTGATAATTAGCGATCCAGATTATCCTAAAAATTCAGATTATCTTTAAAATTCAAATTATCCTTAAAATTCAGATTATCCCTTAAAATTCAGATTATCCCTTAAAATTCAGATTATCTTTAAAATTCAGATAATTCCTTAAAAAACCCATTAATAAACCCCGTAAAAAACTCATTATTTTGAATAACATTAAATGAAATTGATTATTCAGGTGAAATTCATGTCTTATATATCAGAGATCGATCCGGAACTGGCCGAAGCAATCAAGAACGAAGCCGAGCGCCAAGAGTACAAGCTGAACCTTATTGCTTCTGAGAACTATGCGAGCAGGGCCGTTATGGAAGCCCAGGGCTCGGTCATGACAAACAAGTACGCCGAAGGTTACTCGGGCAAGCGCTATTACGGCGGCTGCGATTTTGTTGATGTCGCGGAAGACCTCGCTATTTCCAGGGCAAAGGAAATTTTCGGGGCAAAGTTCGTAAACGTCCAGCCCCACTCCGGTTCAGGCTCCAACATGGCGGTTTACTTCTCGGTGCTCAAGCCCGGGAACACTATCATGTCCATGGACCTCACCCACGGCGGGCACCTTTCCCACGGTAGCCATGTGAGTTTCTCCGGCCAGCTTTACAATATCGTGCCTTATGGGGTCAACAAGGAAACCGAGATGCTTGATTATTCCGAACTCCTGCAGATCGCAAAGGAAAACAAGCCGCAAATGATCGTTTGTGGGGCTTCCGCATACCCGAGAGAGCTTGATTTCAAGCAGTTCAGGGAAATCGCTGATGAAGTTGGAGCCTACCTTCTCGCGGACATTGCCCATATCGCAGGGCTTGTGGTTGGAGGAGTGCACCAGAGTCCTGTCCCTTACGCGGACTTTGTGACCACCACCACCCACAAGACTCTCCGTGGCCCGAGAGGCGGAATGATCCTTACGAACGATGAGGTACTTGCCACCAAAGTGAACAAGGCAGTCTTCCCCGGACTTCAGGGCGGGCCTCTGATGCACATTATTGCCGCCAAGGCCGTTGCATTCAAGGAAGCCATGAGCGAGAAGTTCAAGCAGGACCAGGTCCAGACCGTGAAGAACGCAAGTGCACTTGCTGGCTGCCTGATGGAAAAAGGTTTTTCCCTTGTTTCCGGCGGAACCGATAATCACCTGATGCTTGTAAACCTGAACAATCTGGACATCACCGGCAAGGATGCCGAAGCCGCTTTAAGCAAAGCAGGCGTCATTGCCAACAAAAATACCATACCCTTCGAGACCAGGAGCCCCTTCGTGACAAGCGGAGTCAGGCTCGGGACGCCTTCCTGCACCACCAGAGGCATGAAGGAAAAGGAAATGGAAATTATAGCTGATTATATCGAAACCGCAATTAAGAATGCAGGCGACGAGAGCGCCCTTGCAAAAATCAGCGGCAGGGTAAAGGAATTCTGCGCCCAGTTCCCGGTTTACAGCTAATTGCAATGGGTGTTATGTGCTACGGCAGGCCCTGTAAGCAAGCGAAAACCCAAAAATCATAAAATTTAGAAAGCATTAGAATTTAGAAGGCATTAGAATCCAGAGGTCGAACCTAATTCATGTCAGTTGAAGGCAACGAATCCAGGATAATAGATGGTAAAGCTCTTGCACAAAAAGTGGAAGCCGAAGTGAAAGCGGGAGTAGAAGCCCTGCAAAATGAGCACGGGATTACTCCCAGCCTTTCCACCATCCTTGTCGGAGATGATCCGGCTTCCAAAATGTACGTCCGTCTAAAACACAGGGCCTGTGACAGAGTGGGTATTAAAGCGGAAGACCACCTGCTGCCTGCGGACGCAAGCCAGGAAGAACTGCTCGGCCTGATCGACAGCCTGAACAAAAACGAGGCCGTGCACGGGATTTTACTTCAGCTTCCCCTGCCGGGACAGCTTTCCCCGGAGAGCGCCATGGAGGCTATTGACCCTACTAAGGATGCGGACGGGTTTCACCCATACAACATGGGCCAGCACCTTATAGGAAACGAGGGACCCGTACCCTGCACCCCCCATGGGGTTATCCGGGCTCTCGAAGAGTATGAGGTCTCCATTCAGGGCAAAAACGTGGTTATTGTCGGGCACAGCAACGTCGTGGGCAAGCCCATGGCCGCCATGCTCCTGAACAGGAACGCGACTGTTTCGGTCTGTCACGTCTACACCGATGACCTGAAGAAGTACACCCTCGGGGCTGACATTCTGGTCGTGGCGGTAGGGGTCAAGCACCTGATAAAGGCCAACATGGTAAAGGAAGGGGCCGTGATCTTCGATGTAGGTATTACCGCGGAAGAAGGCGGGGTTTACGGAGACGTGGACTTTGAAAATGTCATCCTGAAAGCCTCTCTCCTAACTCCGGTCCCCGGAGGGGTCGGGCCTATGACCATAGCCATGCTCATGCAGCACGTCCTGGAATGTGCAAAGAAGACACTTTGATTCAGGAGATTGATTTTTTTAAGGGAAAAAGAGAGGAATAATTTAAGAAAAATTCCTCTTTTTGGCCCCAAACCCTCTTTTCGTTCATTTTTCTTTCCTTTTTGTGATAGTCAATTACATATATCAATATTTTTACTCAGCTTTCAAAGAAGAGCTATTTTTGCCTTGATTTGCCACAAAAATCAGTGGCAAGGAAGATCCGTTAAAAAAAATATTTGTAAGGCCTAAGTTCTAAATTACATTTAAAAAGCCTATTGTATCTGTTTTTTGAAGAAATATCTTTATATACGTAGAACCTAAATTTATATCATGGTTTTTTTAAAACAGAAAATAATCAACGGTAAAAAATACTGGTATATTATTAAAACTGGCAGAATTGATGGAAAAGTGAAAACTATATTTCAGATATATTTAGGCAATGCCGAAAAAATATTTGAAATGAAAAAACAGAGTGAATCATTGCCCTACATGAAACTGAAATCTTTTGAGTACGGCAAACTTGCCGCACTTCTTCATGTGAATGAAGAGCTTGGATTCGTTGACATAGTGAACAAGCACACTATGAAAAAATCAATCGATGGTTTAAGTGTCGGAGAGTATCTTTTACTTGATATAGTGGGGAAATCTCATGGAGTTTTAAGTGAAAACGGTATTGGGGAATGGTTCAAAAAATCGGCCTTATCTTTTAAGTGGAAATTCCCTCATAAATTAAATTGTCAGAATTTTTTGAATCATATGAATTACATTGATTCCGACACAATGAAAAATATTGAAGACGATTTGTGCCGAGTTCTCATCGAAAAAGGACTAACCCCTTCAGTACTGTTTGTGGATGAATCAAACTGGTTCACTTATGCTACCAATTATGATGAAAAAAGTGAATTGCTTCATAAAGGGTATAACAAAAAGCATCGTAAAGACAAAAATCAGGTATCTGTAGCGCTGGCTGCTAATGATTACAACTTACCTTTTATTCACGAGACATATCCAGGAAATGTGCATGATTCAGAGGAATTTTCAGGTCTGGTTGACAAAATAGTAAACCGTCTAACCGAATTGAATATTTGTTCGGAAGACCTTGTTCTTGTTTTTGATAAGGGAAACAATTCAAAGGACAACATTGAAAAAGCAACTTCAAAGATGAATTTTGTAGGGGCTGTAAAAGCAAATCAGGCAGATGATCTTCTTGAAGTGCCATTATCTAAATATCAATTTTTATATGAAAGCTCAGAAGGCCACAAAATTTATGGCTATCGGACAAAGCATCAGTTTTACGGGACAGAATTTACAACAGTAATTACTTTCAATGAAGGAACTCACAAACTTCAAAAAAGAACTTGTGAGTCAAATATGTCAAAAATAACTGAGAATCTGGAAGACCTACAGAGGAGACTGGAAAGCAACAGAGGAAAAGCAAGAAACAGGAGCAGTGTAGAAAAAGAGGTTGCAGACATTATTATCAAAAAATACAGAAGTATGGTGAAATATGAAATTACTGATGCTCCTGAAGGTAAGAAAAAACCTCAGTTAAAGTTCTGGATTGACGAAGAGAATAAAAATAAGCGCGAAAATTCATTAGGAAAAAATATACTATTTACAGATAAGCACCGTTGGCACACTAAAAAAATTGTGCAAACATACAACAATAAAGGCGCTATAGAGGATGATTTTAAGCTATTGAATGATCACCTGCTTGTCCCTGTGGGACCGGTGTACCACCACAAAGATGAAAATATCAAAGTTCACGTATTTCTGTCTATAATTGGCTTACTTTTCTACAGATATTTAGCCTGGGAGACAAAGAGATATGGTCTTTCTATGAGAAGACTAATTGAAAATTTGTCCGAAATTAGGCTGGCAGTTATCCAGGATAAAGAATCAAATAAGTGTAATATTATTCTGGAAGAGATGAGTACAAAGCAAGCATCATTATTTTCTTTCTTGAACTTGGGTAATTACCTGCCACCCCAATAAAAACGTCATCAGTAGGATTATTCATTCCTTAGGCCCACACAAACAAAGCCGCTTGATAACGGAAAAACATGCATCTTTGAAAGTAAAGTTTTATGTATTATTGACGCCTATTTAATATGATCCGGTTAGCCAATGAGAGCTGACGGCTTTATTGGCCTGCATTATACCGATCTTGATTATTTCCATAACGGCCTTTATTCAATTGTTAATATGGCAATTGTTAATATAGCAATTGTCAACATTCCTGGCTTTTTATAATTATTGAGTTGTTGTAGAATTATTGTCTGCGCTTAAATGCCTTATAGTCAACTATCCGGGATTATACAGAGTAAAAATAGGTTAAATCTGGTTGTCAAAAATGGTTGTTGATACTACAATTTGCGGTTTGAAAATCGGAGACAGGTACCCTGCTCATGTAATGGGCGTCCTTAACCTGAGCCCCGAGTCTTTTTACAAAGATTCTGTTGTTACCCCTGACAGGGTGCTTGAGGCCGCCTTGCAGATGGTGGAGGACGGAGCCAGTTTTCTTGATGTGGGGGGCAGGTCCACCTGGAGATTTTCGGCCCCAATCACGGAAGAGGAGGAAACAAAAAGGCTCCTGCCGGTCCTTGAAGCCCTTGTGGGGAATGTGGATGCGGTAATTTCCGTGGACACGATGTTTTCGGGGGTTGCGGAAAAGGCCCTCAAAAAGGGAGCAGACATTATTAATGACGTCTCCGGCTTTACCACGGACCCCCGGCTCGTCAGTGTGGTTGCCGATTACGGCTGCCCTGCCATAATCATGGCTTCGGAAAAGCTTCCCGGAGACCCGGTCGGCCTAGACGCTGTAATGGACTCTCTGGAAAAGATAATCTTGCAGGCCGAAAAGGCCGGAGTGGATCCTGAAAAGCTTATCCTTGACCCGGCTTTTGGCAGGTGGACTGACGAAAAGCTTCCCATTTACGATTTTGAAATTCTTGACGGCCTGGAGCGCCTGCAGGTCTTTGATAAACCCATTCTGGCAGCCCTTTCAAGAAAGTCCTTTATAGGGGACGTGCTGGAAAAGCCAGCTTCTGAAAGGCTTTACGGGAGCATTGCGGCTGCAGCCATTGCGGTTTACAGGGGGGCCCACATCATCCGCACCCACGACGTTCCCGAAACCGCTGACGCCGTAAAGGTTGCGGGGGCTCTCCGGAGCCTTCCGGCGGTGGTAAAGGCCGAAAGCTACGAGGTCTCCGTACTTGAAATTAAAGACCCGAAAGACGCTTACCGGGAAATGCGAAAACTCGGGGCAACGGAAACCGGTTCAAGGGTAATGCAGAACAAAAGTGTCCAGCTGGTCCTGAAAATCAAGAACCTGACTACGACCGAAGCCCTGATCGTAAAGCAGGAGATGCTTGCAAGAGGGGGAGACGCTGCCCTTGAAAGAGATGCGGTTTCGCATGAGACGGAAAGAACCGACATCCTTGTGCTGGGGACCCTGCTCCAGTTTGAGCGCCTCTGCAATAAACTGGAAGGGCAGGCCCGCAAACTTCCCTTAATTTCCAGCATGGTCCGGGAATGTATCGCAAAGCGGAAGGATCCTGAATATCGTTATTCGAGGTAAATATGATAATAACTTCATCGAAACCCTTTGAAGAGGTCCTGGCCATGTTGAAGGACGAGGATGATATCTTCATTATTGGCTGTAATGTATGCGCTGCAAAATTAAAGACCGGAGGTGAACCCGAAGTCCTTGACATGGAAAAGCGCCTGAAAGCGGCCGGAAAGCATGTTGTGGGCTGGGCCCTTCCCACGGCGGCCTGCAGTATCCGGTCTTATGAGTCAATTGTGGAGAAAAACCCTGCTATAAAAGATGCACACTGCGTCCTTGTCATGGGCTGCGGAAGTGGAATCTCGACCGTGGCAAAAGTAGTGGACCTGGCCGTATACGGTTCGAATAACACCGATTCCCTCGGAGGTTCAAACGAGGACAAACTCCTTTCCGATCTCTGTGTGATGTGCGGGGACTGCAATATCGGCGAGTTCGGAGGGTTCTGTCCGAAGGCCCTCTGCCCCAAAGGGCTCCTTAACGGCCCCTGTGGAGGAGCCATGGATGGAAAATGCGAGGTAGACAGGGAAAAAGACTGTGTCTGGGCCCTTATCTATGAACGTCTGAAGAAAATTGGAAGGCTTGACCTTTTGTACGAAGTGCATGCCCCCAGAGAATATGGTTTTAAGTAATTTTGTTTCTTATATAGATATTCTCCAAATGTGCCTTCGAAAAAATGCTATATTTTTAATGCTTGAGTGATAATGCAAGACCGAAAATGTCAAATGCCCCCCTTAAACTCCCACCTGATGACCCGGGTTTTTAAGAAAGGGCCCTCCTGCAGGGTGAGTAAATGAACTTAGATTTTAGAAAAAAACTGAATTCCAAAAACTTCCTTGTTACGGCCGAGATCTCCCCTCCCAAAGGCTCCGATGTTTCCTCTGCCCTTGCAGATGTCGAGGGGCTCAAAGGCTATGTGGACGCACTGAATGTCACGGACAACCAGTGCTCCATCATGCACATGAGTTCTCTGGCTTTCAGCAAATTTCTGCTTGACAGGGGGCACGAACCAATCATGCAACTCACCTGCAGGGACAGAAACCGCATAGGACTCCAGGCCGATCTGCTGGGAGCTTATGCTCTTGGGATCAAAAACATCTGTGTGATGAGTGGCGACCACCCCTCCTGCGGCGATCATCCCGGCTCAAAAGCTGTGTATGACCTGGACTCCGTACAGCTTCTGGATATTGTTTCAAGGCTTAACTCAGGCTTTGATTTTGCAGGGAACGAACTTGAGGGCAAAACCGGGTTTTGTGTGGGAGCAGTCTCCAACATTAACCCGAAAGATTTTCTCCAGCTCCTGAAGCTTGAAAAGAAGGTCAGGTGCGGGGCCGATTTCATCCAGACCCAGGCGGTTTACGACGTGGGGATGTTTGAGGAGTTTATGGAGAACATAAGCCACCTGGATGTGCCCGTGCTTGCAGGGCTTATTCCCCTGAAGTCCCCAAAGATGGCAAAGTACATGAACGAGAATATTTCGGGAATCCACGTCCCGGATGAACTGGTCTCCCGCCTCAAAAAGGCCCCGGACCCCCTGGAAGAAGGGTTTTTGGTCGCAGCAGAAACCGTAAAGGAACTGAAAACACTCTGTAGGGGAGTGCATATTATGCCCATCGGGTCCCATTCCAGAACCCTGGGACTGCTCAAACAGGCAGGAATCTCCCGCAGGTAACCCCCGGGAGATAAAATTTTCAGAAAACCTGCGGCCCACTTTTTTAAAATGAGAACCTGTATTTTTTTACGGTGTTAACTTAGTACATTTTTAGGAGGGTCTCCTTTTATGTTGATCTCCTGGGGGGCTTCCGTTTAGATATGTTTTCAGAATTTTTATTTTTTACCCGAGTGTTTTCAAAAGTTCATCAGTTTTTTTAGTCCTACCCTCTCTGAAATGTGGGAATTTTTCGGATTTTTTGGATACCTTTATCAATATCATTCTTTATTTTTAAGGTCGGATTCCCGGTCAATTGATTTACCGGATCAGGAAAAAGGAAAGAATAGCTATCAAAGGCAGTATTATGATATCAAAAATCACTTCAATCCAGATGTTTGGGATTAAAACCCCTATAATCAAAGCCGGGGATGAATTTGTACCGATCCTGGAAGCTGCATTTCGGGATGCGGGCCTGGAACCCGAAGACGGGGACGTGCTGGTCCTTGCTGAGTCAGCGGTTGCCACCTCGGAAAACAGGGTGGTTAATCTGACAAGCATCAACCCCGGGAAAAAGGCGCTTGAACTGGGAGAGCGCTATGGGATTGACCCGAGGGAAATGGAACTTGTACTGCGGGAATGTGAAGAGCTTTTCGGGGGAGTGCCGGGAGCCGCGCTTACCATCACAAAGGGTATCCTGGCCCCAAATGCCGGGATTGACGCTTCCAACGCCCCGGAAGGCTGTGTGGTACTGCTACCTGAAGACCCGCGCAAAAGTGCAGAAGGTATCCGGAAAAGGCTTGAAGAGCGCTATTCCTGCCGGATCGGGGTCATTGTAGGAGACAGCAGGACCCAGCCCCTGCGGCTTGGCTGTACGGGCCTGGCCCTCGGGGTTTCCGGCTTGGAGCCCGTGGAAGACGACAGGGGACTTTCTGACATCTACGGAAAAATCCTCACCCTCACGCACAGGGCGGTTGCGGACAACCTGGTTTCAGCTGCGGAACTCCTGATGGGTGAAGCAGGGGAACAGGTGCCGGCCGTGCTCATTCGGGGGGCTCCCGTAAAACTTATAGACAGTTCTCCCGAGGTCCCCACGATCTCAATGGACGGCTGTATGTATTTCGGAAATATCAGAAAGGCACATGCCGAAGAAACAGGGTCGGAAGAGCAAGAAAAAGATTAAGGAATGGGTCAAATATAATATCAAGTATTTTTGTTTACCATTTATTAACCACGGAAGACGCGGAAACCGGCCTGCGGCCGGTGAGTAAGTTGGATATTTATGCAATCGGATTCAAAAACTACCCTGGATTCCCCGAGTTCCGCTACCCGAGTTTCGCTTCGGGATCACAGGAAATCGAAGATTTACTGGGAGTTGCACTGCAAGTGCAACAGCACGGGTCTGTTTCACTCGTTTCACTCGCTCAAGCAGACTAAAATTTTTTCCGTGTATTCCGTGTATTCCGTGGTTTGAATGCACACACCAAACACCCCCTCACAAAAAAACACAACATGTCTGAGTATGAAGCAGTTCCCGAAATAAAACCTGAAGTTATATTTTCACTATTCCTAAAAAAAGATAAAACGGCTTTGAGAGAAGACATATGGAAAAAAAGTTATTGAAAGCTGAAAACGGACTGAAAAGTAATAAAAGTTAGAAGGTTCTGGAGATAAGCATTATATATACTCGAAGATAATATATACTATGAATATTGACTCTGTATCTGATTATTTCGTTACAGGGGTCGTATAATTGCGATTTCGGATTTGATCTCGGGACAGCTTCAGCTAAGAGGCCGTATGCTTACGATCTGATCGTATGTTTGCGATTTTTATAATTGGGCTGTCCGACAGCACTACAAACCAAAAAAATTTAATAATATTTCAGAGTATTGCCAGGTGATTTTATGAAACCAGTGTTAATGGACTTTTCCGCAACGTGGTGTGGACCTTGCAGGATGCAAAAACCAATTCTTGAAGAACTGGAGAAGGATTATGCCGACAGGGTGGAGTTCAAGATAATTGACGTGGATGAAAATCAGGAACTCGCTTCCAAATACGGCATACATGCTGTCCCGACCCTTATTATTGAGAAAGACGGTACAGAAATAAAACGCTACATGGGAGTTACCCAGAAGAGCGTGCTTGTTACTGAACTTGATAATCTATTGTAATCAATCTCAAACTAACTTTCCTATTTATTTTTTCATTGTTTACGATTTTTCTACTCCAAACAGGGTTTTTTTGCGGATGTATCCCTTTTTTTGAGAGCCAGCGTTTTTCGCCCCTTCCGGCAAGAAGTAGTAAATACCTTGAAGAGAATCTTCTCCGGGATTGTCTTGATTTCAAAAAAATTAATAGATCTTGGGGTGCTGGCCCTTCGGCAGAAGAATTCCAGAGGAAGTTTCAAACCCCACCTGTCCTTACGTTTCAGGAGCCGGGCAGGAGAACTCCGTATGTTTTCCGTTGACACTACCCGTTCTCCCAAAAAATGCATCCAGCCCGATGCCTACCTGATAACACATGCTCATTCCGATCATCACGGCAAGTCCGCCATGCTCTCCGAAAAAGCGATATGTTCCGAAAAGACGGCTCTCGCCCTGGAGCTCAGGCACGACAGGGAATATATAGGGAGGACGTTTCGATCGGGAGATAGCATTGATGTGGGAGGAGTCGAGGTCAGGGCTTACCCCACGGGGCATACGGTAGGAGCCGTTGCTTTTTACTGGGAAAACGATGTCGGCACGAAAATCCTGGTTACGGGAGACGTCAAGGACGCAGGTGCCCTTCCGTCCTGTGATGTCCTGATTACTGAAGCCAATTACGGGGATCCTTCGGACCCTTCCTGCCATTTTGAAGACGACCCGGAAAGCCTGAAAAGGGCTCTTTTCGAAAACGGTTTCGAAAAGAATATCGAGAACGGAGGAGTTGCTTTCGGGGCCTATGATTTCGGAAAAGCCCAGAGGACCGTGGAACTTCTACGGGGTTTCGGCTACGAGGGAACAATCCGGATGGCTTCAAAAGGCAGGACCCTGACAGACCGGATGCTGGAAAGTGCCGGAAACCTTGCAGGGCTTGAGGGAGAAGATGGGGATTCCGGGATTTTTGTCGTGCCTCCGTGGGACCTTGGAAAGCTCCCCCAGAACATTAAAAAGTATGTGCTGACATGCAGGACCGATTATTCCTACCCGAACATCAGGATCAGCGACCATCTGGACGCAGGGGGGCTTGAAGCCATGGTCAGAAAGCTCAATCCCGAAGTTGCGGTCATCTACCACCCCGGAGGGCCGAGGCCGGGGAGGTTCTCGGAACACCTTAATTCCCTCGGAATCGATTCGATTTCCCTTGATCGGATCGGTAATGTTTTAAGCAATGAATTTATTTAAAAAAAGAACAATCAATATGGCTAACAAAAGCTTGAGTATATTTAAACCATCTTACATTAAATTACATTCCATTACTCACCTGCACGTTTAAGAGTCAATTATAGCATCAGGGTGCATTACGCCCTTTCAGGCAGGTATTCTAATAATCAAGATTTTTCCCCCTTTCATCAGAAGCTGACATTCAGGAGATAAGGCACGGTGAGCAAACAAACCCCCAGGTCTAAAAGTTTGAAGTCCAGAATGGCAGAAGCCTTGGAAAAAACAGAACAGGCAAAACAAGCAAAAATGGAAAAGGTAGCAAAGCAGGCCCCGAAAGGCCCCGAAAGCGAGGATGCGGCTCCGGAGAAAAAGAGTATTATCAAGGAAAGGACCCCGGAAGAAAAAGAAAAGGCCCACAAAGAGGGTATTATAAAGACCCTTGTAGCGGCCGTTCTTGGAATTCTTGCCGGGTTCGTATCTTTCAGCCAGTATGGAGCAGGGGAGGACAGGATCTGGTATGCCCTGCTTATGATAATCATTGCCCTCACCTACTATGCCCAGAAGCTGATCTATCCGGCCCTCAAGATCAGCACTAAAGAGTTCAAGTTCAAGGACTGGTTCTTTGTGGAGTTCATTGTCCTGGACTTCTTTCTTGTGACCTGGACTCTCCTTTTGAACTGAGCTTTTGCTCGGAAACAGGCTTTCCTCAGGAAGGCCTTTTACCATTTATTTACAGGGCCTTTTTCAAATAATTAATTTTTAAATATTAAATAATTAATTTTTAAATTTCACGTAATTAATTTTCAAATTAAAAACGTTTTTTAAGGGATGATCATGCGAATAGCGATACTTAATAAAGACAGGTGTCAGCCCCGCCGGTGCAGCCATGAGTGTGAAAAGTACTGCCCAAGGGTCAGGACCGGGGACGAGACGATTGTGTTCGGGGAAGACGGGAAACCCTTCATTTCCGAGGAACTCTGTGTGGGTTGCGGGATCTGCGTAAACAAGTGCCCCTTTGATGCCATCATGATCATAGGGCTGCCGGAAGCCTTGCAGGTGCCGACCCACAGGTACGGGCCAAACGGTTTTGCCCTTTTCGGGCTGCCTGTGCCGCAGGTAGGAAAGGTTACAGGAATTCTCGGGCCGAACGGGATAGGGAAGAGTACCTGCGTCCAGATCCTTTCAGGAGCTCTTGTCCCAAATTTCGGGGAAGGGGAAGGGAGCTGGGACAGGGTGCTCGAAAACTATGCGGGAACAGCCCTTCATGACTACTTTCGGGCCGTGGTCGGCGGGAAGGTAAAGGTATCTCAGAAGCCGCAGTACGTGGACTTGATTCCCAAAGCTTTCAAGGGCAAGACCTCCGCACTGCTGGAAAAGACCGACGAGAGAGGAGCCCTTGAAGGGCTTATTGACTATCTGGATCTTAGAGGCGTCCTCGACCGAAACGTCTCGGAACTCAGTGGAGGGGAACTTCAGAGGATGGCCATTGCGGCCTGTGCGGCAAGGGATGCCCAGTTTTATTTCTTTGACGAAATCAGCCCTTACCTGGATATCCACCAGCGGATCAGGGTGGCCCGTCTGATTCAGGAACTTTCCAAAGAAAAAGCCGTTCTTGTGGTCGAACACGACCTGGCCATCCTGGACATGCTGGCTGATGTGATCCATGTGGCATACGGTGAACCCGGTGGGTTTGGTGTGATTACCCAGCCGAAGAGTGTCAGGATCGGGATCAATCAGTACCTTAAAGGCTTCCTCCCCGAAGAAAATATCCGCGTCCGCCCCGAAGCTATCAAGTTCGAGGTCCACCCCCCAAAAAACGAGAGTAAAATTGAGGCCGCTGTTACTTTTGGGGCTTTCTCTAAAAAGTACGGGGAAGGCTTTTCCCTTAAGGCCACGGGTGGAGATATCAGGAGAGGCGAGGTGCTCGGAATCGTCGGGCAGAACGGGATTGGAAAATCCACTTTCGTGAAGGTGCTTGCAGGAGAAATTAAGCCTGATGAAGGAGATCCCGGAATTGACGTTAAGATTTCGTACAAGCCCCAGTACATCAAGGCTGACATCCAGATGAACGTGCGGAGCTTCCTGCAGGGAATTTCCAGAAAGTTCGGGACCAGTTACTATGAAGTGGAGATTTCAAACCCCTTGCAGCTCGAAAAGATTTATGAGCGCATGCTGGATGACCTGAGTGGAGGAGAACTCCAGCGCGTGGCAATTGCGGCCTGTCTCTCCCGGGAAGCCGACCTCTATATTCTGGACGAGCCGAGCGCCCATCTGGACGTGGAACAGCGCTCCATGGTCACGAAGGTCATTAACCGCTTTGCCGAAAACAACCAGAAGACCGTCATGGTGGTTGACCATGATATCTATATGATCGATATGCTCTGTCACCGCCTCCTGGTCTTTGAAGGAAAACCCGTCGTTTACGGGGAGGCCCACGGGCCCTTCAGTATGCAAAACGGCATGAACAGGTTCCTGAAAAATCTGGGAATCACCTTCCGCCGGGATGAAGAAACCAAACGCCCCAGGGTGAACAAACAGTCTTCAAGGCTTGACAGGGAACAAAAGGAAAACGGCAACTACTATTACGCAGCTGCCGAGTGAAGCCCGCATTGCACTGCCCGAGTTGTAATGCCCGAATTCCGATTCGCCCGAATTCCGATTCGGGAGCTCGGGGTCCGTTTCGCTCGCTTCGCTCACTCAAGCGGACTATTAACGTATATTTAGCCTGGTTGCGATGAACTCTCAACAGCCCGGGGTCCTTCTCGCTTCGTTCGAGAGGACTTTTAGGAAGCATCGATTTTAGTTCCTTTAGTTCACTTCGTTCGAGGGGACTTTCAGGAAGTATCGGATTCAGTTCCCGAAGTTCGCTTCGTCTGGGAAGACTGTCCGCTTGCTTCCGATCTCTAATTACTTTTTTATCTGATGCGGGAGTTTCTGATTTTATGAAGATTGAGAGCCTCGACCTGCCGGAAGTTGTGAAGCGTTTTTATATTGAGTCCGGGATTGCGGAACTTTATCCGCCCCAGGCGGAGGCCGTTGAGAGGGGACTTTTGGAGGGGAAAAACCTCCTTGCGGCTATTCCTACGGCCTCGGGAAAGACTTTGCTGGCCGAGCTTGCGATGTTGAAGTCCATTCTTGGGGGAGGAAAGGCGCTCTATATAGTGCCCCTCCGGGCTCTGGCTTCCGAGAAGTTCAGGCATTTTCAGGAGTTTGCGGAACTCGGGGTAAAGGTTGGAATTTCCACGGGGGACTATGACCAAAGGGATGAGGGGCTCGGGTCAAACGATATTATTGTGGCAACTTCGGAGAAGACGGATTCTTTGCTCCGGAACGAGACTGCCTGGATGCAGAAAATTTCGGTGGTCGTGGCCGATGAGGTCCATTTGATTGATTCTCCCAACCGGGGGCCTACCCTGGAGGTCACACTTACAAAACTCAGAAGGATAAACCCGAAATGTCAGATCCTGGCCCTTTCGGCGACCATTGGAAACGCGAAGGAGCTTGCGGGCTGGCTGGAGGCGGAACTCGTCCTGAGCGAGTGGAGGCCCACGGAACTGCGGGAGGGGGTCTTCCTGGACGGGACCTATTATTGCAGGGACTTTGAAAGGCCTGTCCGGAAGGAGGACCCGGACGATGCGGTATCCCTTGTGCTTGACACCCTTCAGGAGGGAGGGCAGTGTCTGGTTTTTGAGAGCAGCAGGAAAAACTGTACGGGTTTTGCCAGGAAGGCTGCTCCCAGGGTTGGAAAGCTCCTATCTTCCGGGGACCGGAAAGCCCTTGCCCTGCTCGCGGAAGGGGTCCTGGACTCCAGTGAGACCGAAACCGGGGCTGAACTGGCCTCATGTATCCGTTCGGGGACGGCTTTCCACCACGCGGGCCTGAACACGGCTCTGCGGGATATTGTGGAAAGGGGATTTCGGGAGGGCAGGATAAAGCTGATTTCAAGTACCCCCACTCTGGCAGCGGGTCTGAACCTGCCGGCAAGGAGAGTTATTGTCCGGAATTACAGGCGCTATTCCCCGGGGGCCGGGATGCAGCCCATCCCTGTCCTGGAATACAAGCAGATGGCAGGAAGGGCAGGGAGACCCAGGCTTGACCCTTACGGGGAAGCTGTGTTGCTTGCAGGTTCGAATGAGGCGCTTGTGGACCTTTTTGGGCGCTATATAGAGGCCGGGCCTGAAGAGATCTGGTCCAAGCTCGGGACCGAAAACGCACTCCGGACGCATGTGCTGTCCACAATCGCAAACGGCTTTACCCGGACGAGGGAAGAGCTTATGGGCTTTCTGGAAGCGACCTTTTTTGCGTTCCAGTACTCGAATTTCGGGCTGGCCTCGGTTGTGGACGAGTGCCTATACTTTTTGAAGAATGAAGGGATGCTCGAGGACTCCGAAAGCCTCAGGGCAACCAGTTACGGGGTGCTGGTTTCAAGGCTCTACCTCGACCCCCTCTCCGCATCGATTTTAGTGAACGGGCTGAAAAAGGCGGGGCGTTTGACCGACCTGACCTTTCTCCACCTGGTCTGCAGCACCCCCGATATGCGGCAGCTCTATATGCGCCGGCCCGATTATGGGCCTGTAAATGACTTCGTGGTCTCCCACATTAAGGAGTTTGCGGAGGTCCCAAAGCCCTTCAAGAATGCGGAATACGAGTGGTTCCTGGCCGAAGTCAAGACCGCCCTTATGCTGACGGACTGGATTCGGGAAAGGCCTGAAAACGAGATATGCGATAAGTTCGGGATAGGAGAAGGGGACATCCGGGCAATTGCAGATATCGGGGAATGGATCATGCACGTCCTTTCTCAGCTTGCGGGCCTGCTGGACCTGGAAGGGGCGGAGAACGCAAAGGAACTTGAGAAGAGGCTCCATTACGGGGCAGGCCCTGAACTCATGGAACTGCTCGGCATAAAGGGCGTCGGACGGGTCAGGTCCCGGAAACTTTATTCCGCAGGTTTTACCACCCTTTCCGGTCTCCTTGAAGCGGACCCGAAAACGGTGGCTGCAGTCGTGGGGCCACGAGTCGCTGCAAGGATTTTCAGGCAGCTCGGCCGCCCTGAGAAAGCAGAGGAAGCATCCAGGAGCCGGGAAAAAACCGGGCCTGAAAAAAAGTTAGGAGAAGAACAGAAAAACATTAATGATTTCTGAAACGCCCGAGTTCCGCTTCGGCACCCGAGTTCCGCTTCGGGAGCACGGTGTCCGTTTCGCTCGCTGCGCGAGCTCAAGCGGACTATAAACCTTATTTTGGAGATCCTTTTTTCTTTTTCCATTCTCTTTTCTTTCAATTTTTCCTTTCTCTATTCTCTTTTCTTTTTTTTCGTTCTCTTTTCTCTTTCTCTTCCTCTTTTTTCTTTCAATTTTCCCAATTTATCCCATCTTTCCATCCATTTTTTTTAGAATTAAAGTCATGCAAACGGCCCGGAGTGAAAATATTAAATTGGATCAGGGGTTTTATGGTTGCAGTCAACATAACATCTAAAATAAAGATTAATCAAAAAATTAATTTTAAGCAGGAGACAATGGGCATGTTATTTAAAAAATTATCAGATGTATCGGAAGCTGAAATGCAGAACTTGCTCTGCCGGGAAGCGGGGCTTGCCGATGTGGGAGAAACGGTTGCAGGCGTCCTTGCGGATGTACGTACAAAGGGAGACGAGGCCCTGCGGGAGTATACGAAGAAATTCGATAGGGTGGAGCTTGAAAGCTTTGAGGTGAGTAAAGAGGAAATCGAAAAGGCTGTCCGGGAAATTGACGCGAAACTTCTGGGACACCTTGAGAAGGCAGCAGCTAACATCCGGGCCTTCCACGAGGCGCAGCTTCCTGAAAAGATCTGGTTCATGGAGTTTTCCCCCGGGATTGAACTGGGACAGAAGGCGACTCCTCTGGAAAGTGTCGGGGCTTACGCTCCCGGAGGCCGGGCTTCTTACCCATCAACCGTGCTCATGACCGTGATTCCGGCCAGGGTGGCAGGAGTTGAAGAGCTTATTGTCTGCACTCCCCCACGGGCTGACGGGTCTATCCTTCCCCTGACGCTTGCTGCGGCGAAGGTGGCGGGAGCCAATAAGGTCTTCAAGCTCGGTGGAGTCCAGGCCATCGGAGCCATGGCCTACGGGACAGAGTCCGTTCCGAAAGTCCAGAAGATTGTGGGACCTGGAAATGTCTTTGTAACGGCCGCCAAGATGCAGGTCAGAGACGTTGTGGAAATCGATTTTCCAGCTGGTCCGAGCGAGGTTTTGATTATTGCGGACGACACAGCGGAACCTGTAATGGCGGCTGCGGACATTATCGCCCAGGCCGAGCACGACCCTAACGCCGTATCCGTCCTGGTAACTCCCTCAGAAGCTCTCGCGGAAGCTGTTAAGAAAGAAGTCTTTTTACAGGCCGGAAAAACAAAAAGGAGTGAAATCGTAAAACTTTCCCTTGAAAATGCCGCAGTCCTTACACTTGAGTCTCTGGAGGCATGTATTGACTTCAGCAACAAATTCGGGCCGGAACACCTTGAAATAATGGTCGAAAATTCGGATTTCGTGCTTGACAGGATTAAAAATGCCGGATCTATCTTTGTGGGGAACTATGCTCCAGTTTCGGCGGGAGACTATGCGTCCGGTACCAATCACGTGCTGCCAACTGCAGGGTATGCGAAACTCTACTCGGGACTCAATATAAACCACTTTATAAAGTATTCAAGTATTCAGAAAATCAGCAAGGGGGGACTTGAAAGTCTGAAAGAAACTATAATCGCATTAGCCGAGGAAGAAGGCCTGCAGGCACACGCCGATGCTGTGAGAGTCCGGTTCGCCGAGCAACCTTATAAATAATGTTATCGCTAATCGATACTTATATAAGAGGTTAAACCGTAAGAAAATTTGTTATATTAATAAATAAGGAGTAGTGGGGATTGGTATGAAAATCAGAGTAGTTAGTTCAAGGGAAGAAATTCCGACCTTAAATCCAAATGAAAAGGTAGTACATCTTGCGTTTCGGCCTTCCAACAGAGACGTGTTCACGCTTGCGGAAACATGCCCGAAAATCGAAGCGATCCAGCTTCCGAAATCTTACCGCCGGACCGTCTCGAAGTCAATAGAAATGTTCCTGGACATGCAGAAAATCAACCTCCTCGAAGGGGATGTATGGGGACACAGGAAGGACATAAACGAGTACTACAATGTCTCTCAGAACGTGCTGGGAAAGCTTCAGGAACTGAAAGCTGAGCGCTTATCAAATGATCTGATCGCTGAAAAGATTTCAAGGGAGAGCAAACTCAATACGGACATGATTCTCTATATCCTGAGCAAGAAATCTATGGAATGATCCGGGGGAGGATTTACCTATATTTTAAGCGGTTTGTTCAGGGCCTGTTGTCTTCAACATTTCCTGTTGACTCAGGAGTGAGGCCTGAATGGCCTCAGGAGCGTACAGATTTTAAACCTGTCCGGCCTTCTTAAAAATACTTTTACCAGGGGGTTTCATTAAAAGGGGGAACCGAAGAAACCTGAGTAATCTGTTTTTTGGATTCGGCCCTTTTTTTATCGGAAGCCTGCAGCCAGTTCACACCCTGGAACCGGAAATCTCCGGAACCGGAAATAACCAGACACCCAACTCCATTAATTAACCCTTACTTAAAAGGCTGCAGTCTTTATAAAGTGTGTCGTTGATTGTAAACCAGTACTCAGTCAGGGGCGCCCATACTTCTTTTATTAATTATTTATTCAGGGCTTAAACCCACACTTAACCATAGAAAATTATTTAAAGATGGCCGCAGTATAAATTTTATTTGATTTAAAATAAGGCAGAAGATTGGGGGATTGTTATGAAAATAAGAGTTGTGAGTTCAAGAGATGAGATCATTTCTTTGAACCCAAACGAAAAGGTCGTTCACCTTGCGTTCAGGCCTTCCAACAAAGATATCTTTTTGTTAGCGGAGACCTGTCCGAGGCTTGAGGTAATTCAGCTTCCCAAGTCCTACAAGCGCACGATTTCCAGATCGATCGAAATGTTCCTGGATATGCAGAAAGTCCAGTTGGTGGAAGGAGATGTGTGGGGGCACAGGAAGGACATCAATGAATACTACACTGTACCATCTCAGGTAATCGAAAAGATCAAAGAAATGAAAGCTAAAGGCGTTCCTGCAGAGGAAATCTCGGAAAAAATACCGAGGGAAAGCAAGCTTAACTCGAAGATGGTCATGTACATTCTGAATAAAAAAGAAATCGAATAAGTTCATTTTTGATTTAAATGAGATGGGGAGGCCGGGAGGAGTTTAAAACTCCTCTAGCACCTGCTTTTCAGAACCTGGAAGGTCCTTTTTTAGAACCTGTAAGACCTGTTTCCAGCCTTATGCCCCATTCCTTTTCTCCTTTTTCAAGTCATTTCTTCAAAGTATATGTCATAGGCAGTCATGTCAAAGTGCCCGTGTCCGCTCAGGTTAAAGAGGATGGTCTTTTCTTCACCTGTCTTTTTGCACTTCAGGGCCTCGTCGATTGCACAGCGGATTGCGTGGGCAGACTCGGGAGCCGGGATAATTCCTTCCGTCCGGGCAAACTGCACCGCCGCATCGAAGATCACTTTCTGGTCGTATGAAACGGCTTCCATCAGGCCTTCGGCGTAGAGCTTACTGATGATTGGAGAATCTCCGTGGTAGCGTAGGCCTCCGGCATGGATTGCGGGCGGGACATGGGTGTGGCCCAGGGTGTACATCTTGAGCATGGGGGTCATTTCGGCCGTATCCCCGTAATCATACCTGAAATCGCCCTTTGTGAGGCTCGGACAGGACGAAGGCTCAACCGCAATGACCCTCGGGTCGTGCGTTCCTTCAAGCTTGTCCTTGATGTACTCAAGCCCTATACCACCCAGGTTACTTCCACCTCCGCAGCAACCGATCACGACGTCCGGATAGGTATCCTCCTGTTCAAGCTGTTTTTTGCTTTCCGACCCTATGATGGTCTGGTGCAGCACAACGTGATTTAAGACACTGCCGAGAGCATACTTTGTGTTATCATGGGTTACCGCATCCTCCACCGCCTCACTGATCGCAACGCCAAGAGTTCCCGGGGTGTCAGGCTGCTCTTTTAAGATCGTCCTCCCGAATTCCGTATCAGGGCTCGGAGATGGGACAACTTTTGCACCCCAGATATTCATCAGGGATTTCCGGTAAGGTTTCTGGTAGAAACTCGAGCGGACCATGTAGACCTTGCATTCCATATCGTAATAGTTACAGGCCAGGGCAAGGGCGCTTCCCCACTGTCCAGCTCCGGTTTCGGTGCTTATCCTCTCGGTTCCCTCTTTCATATTATAGTAAGCCTGGGCAATCGAAGTGTTGGATTTGTGACTGCCTGAAGGACTTACCCCCTCGTACTTGTAGTAGATTTTTGCAGGGGTCTTGAGGGCTTTTTCCAGCATGTGAGCCCTGTACAGGGGGCTTGGTCTCCAGAGCCTGTAAACCTCACGCACTTCTTCCGGGATGTCGATGTAGCGTTTGTCGCTCATTTCCTGTCTGATGAGCTCTTTAGGAAAAATGAGCTCAAGCGCCTTAGGGTTCAGTGGTTCCTTTGTCTGCGGGTCAAGAGGAGGGTCAAGCGGAGTCGGAAAGTCAGGCAGCACATTGTACCATTTCTTCGGCATTTCGTTTTCGTCAAGGATGATTTTTGTCTTTTCCATAAGTCAAATCCCCTAAAAACATTATGTATATATTTGTACTTTGATGTATTTAAATGTGACATATATGACATGGATGAGTATCACATAACGTATATGTACTTTACGGATTTTATCCACGAGATTATACAAATAACTGGCAAATAATATGAAAAAAAAACGGAAATGAATATGGAAAAATGAATGTGAAAAATGGAAAAAAAATGGAAAAAGTAGATGTGGAATTTTTAGCCCAACTTTTCCGCAAGCTTGAGAGCGGTTTTTGCGACCACCATTGCGCTTGAACCCAGAACCCGGACCATGGGTTCTTTTCCAACCCCGCCCCTGTCATAGATGATCTCCGGAACCCTTCCACAGGCCTTTATAGCTTCCGAAGTCCCCCAGTCCATACTGCTCACGGCCCCGGGTTCATCAGCCCTGTCAAAGGAAGATACGGAAAGTTCCAGGGCCATGCAGGCGGAAATGACCTCATCCGAGAATTTCACGTTTACGGCGCCCCTCATACCGGGATCATACCGAAGAGCCGCAAGGATTATCCCTGCCACATGCTGGCTGGCCCCAAACTCCACGCAGCCCACGGGCCTTGCCCTTCCCCTGTACCTGACAATCCTGCCCTCCACTGCGGCAACGTCTCCGTAAGCTCTGGCCCCGGGAATTGCCATGCCTATATTGCAGCCGACTTCCGGGATGAGTTCTGCGAACTTCGGGCTGGCCTCAAGGAGGGTCAGGGCTTTTCTGGTGTTTTTGAGGACCTCATAGCGGCTTTCCCTTTCCAGAGTCGCACCCAGGGGATTTACCGGAGAAACGCCGTGTCCCACGGGGATGCTGTGTCTTATTGCCTCTACCACAAAGCGTTTCGCCTCCCCTGCGGCCTCCTCGAGGCTCAGGCCCCGGGCCAGGCAGGCGGTCAGGGCCGAGGAATAGGTGCAGCCTGTGCCGTGGGTTCCCCCTTCCACAAACTCTCCGGAAATAACAGTAAACCTGTCCGGAGCAGCTTCGTATAAGAGGTCCGAAGCGTCCAGGTGCCCTCCGGTGACGATCACGGCTTCAACCCCCAGGTCTGCAATTTTCCGGGCGGCCTTTTTCGCGTCTTCCCTGTCATTGACAGGCAGGCCTGCCAGGGCCCCGGCCTCGATGGAGTTGGGGGTTGTGACCTTGCAGAGGGGGAGCAGCTCCCCCCTCAGCACCTGCAAAGCCTCCTTTCTCAAAAGCTCACCTCCGGCTTCTGCGGCCATAACCGGGTCTATCACGAGGGATAAACCGTATTTCCGGACCTGCTTTGCAACCTCCCTTACGATTTCAGGGCCCGCAAGCATCCCGGTCTTTGCCCACCTGACATCCATATCCGTGCAGACCGCCTCGATCTGCCTGGCAACGGCGGCCGGAGACAGGTCAAAACTGGCTTTCACTCCAGTGCTGTTCTGGGCTGTCACAGAAGTTATTGCACAGGTACCGTGGGCCCCGAAGGCCGCAAAGGTCTTCAGATCAGCCGCGAACCCTGCTCCTCCTCCCGAATCCGAACCTGCAATTGTCATTACGATAGGTTTCTCGATCATAATTATTAGCCCTATTTTTTAGTATTTCCTTATAACTGAATAATTCGGCCCGTTTTTCAGTATGAATATAATAAGGTTATTATGAGGTTTTCAACTCACTCAGCAGAAGAGGTCCCCTTTTTCAAAAATCTGAACTTTCAGGCGAAGGTTTTAGGAAGAAGTGCTTGATTCTTCGATAGCTTTATATATTGTTTTTACGACTTTGTTGCGTATAACATATATTGTGTTTACAGACCTTAGTACAAAAGATGTTACACAGAATATCATTATTAGCAGCGATTGATTTAACTCTGGATTAACTATTTATATTGATATAGAGAATGATTTGATTTATAATATTTTAAGGGGATTTCAAGGATGGCAAATCGACCTCTGGACATACTGAACAACGCACTGGATACGCCCGTTATTGTCAGGTTGAAAGGCGCACGCGAATTTAGAGGCGAACTGAAAGGTTACGATATTCATATGAACCTCGTACTTGACAATGCTGAAGAATTAAAAGAAGGAGAAATCGTAAACAAGTTTGGAAGTGTTGTCATACGCGGCGATAACGTGGTATATGTATCCCCGTAAGCTATATCAAGCACTTCATGTATTACTGTTAATCTCAGGTGCCTGAAGGGCCTTCCATAGGCCCTTGAAAACAGGTAGTTTCACTAATAAAAGCTGCTTTTCTCAAGGCAGGTTTTTCAGATTAAAAAGCAGGATACTCAAACCATTTTAATTTTTTATAAGCAGGAGACTTGAAAATGAGTAAAGGCACAGCATCAATGGGAAAGAAGCAGAAGCACACGCATATCAAATGCAGGAGATGCGGCAGCGTTTCTTTCAACATACACACAAAACAGTGCACATCATGTGGTTTTGGAAAGTCCACCCGCATGAGAAGTTACAAGTGGAAAGCAAAGTGCAAGTACTAATTGCAATTGAAAACCCTCAATTGCAATTTAACCTATTATTATAAATTAAAAAATGGGATTAGCCCTCAATTCACTATTTTTACTACACCGGAGGTCTATATTGAAAGAGGAATGCGGGGTTGCAGGCCTTGTTATCCCGGAATGCAAGCCTCAATCAAGTACTGTCGCTTTCAAACTTTATTACGCCCTTTATGCTCTCCAGCACCGGGGTCAGGAATCGACAGGTATAATAGTGTACGACGGCACGTCCCCCTATTCCATTAAGGGTATGGGGCTCGTAGCGGATGTATACTCAAAGGAGTCACTGGGCCGCCTGAAGGGAAACGTCGGGATAGGGCACGTACGCTATTCGACTACAGGCTCTTCCAGGATCGAGAACTGCCAGCCTTTTATCCTGAATTTCAAGGGTGGAGTTATCGCTCTTGCCCACAACGGGAACCT
The DNA here is from genome assembly GCF_055394095.1 of Methanosarcina baltica. Lineage (NCBI taxonomy): Archaea > Methanobacteriati > Methanobacteriota > Methanomicrobia > Methanosarcinales > Methanosarcinaceae > Methanosarcina > Methanosarcina baltica. The sequence continues at coordinate 645,008 of NZ_AP042463.1, forward strand.
GGTAAACGCCACGGAACTAAGAGATGAACTTGAGTCCGAAGGCCGGATTTTCGTAAGCGACTCCGATACCGAGGTCATTGCTCATCTGCTCGTAAAGGAACTGATAAAGCATGAACCTGTGGAATCGGTCCGGAACGTCATGCACAGGCTCTCGGGTTCTTATTCCCTGGTAATTCAGATAGACGACGTCCTGATCGCAGTCAGAGACCCCCTGGGACTCAAGCCTCTCTGTTACGGAGAGGTGGACGGAGGATATGCCATTGTTTCGGAAAGTGTTGCAATTGACACCCTGAATGGGAAACTGATCAGGGACGTGAGACCCGGTGAGGTCCTGGTATTCAGGAAAGGTGAGATCGAAAGCCACCAGGTGGCAAACGAGCTGCGCCCGGCCCACTGCGTCTTCGAGTACATCTATTTCGCAAGACCCGATTCCATTATCGACGGCAAACTCGTCTACAAGGTAAGGAAAAGAATAGGCAGGGAACTTGCAAGAGAACACCCTGTGGATGCGGATATAGTGTCCCCTGTTCCTGACTCAGGGATTACCTCGGCCATCGGCTACGCCCGGGAATCCGGAACCGAATACCTTGAAAGCCTCATGAAAAACCGTTATATAGGCCGCACCTTTATCCTTCCGGGACAGGAGATGCGGGAAACAGCGGTCAGGCTCAAGATGAACACGATTCGGGAAAACATCGAGGGAAAGCGCGTGGTCCTTGTGGACGACAGCATCGTCCGGGGCACAACCTCAAGGCGGATCATAGACATGGTCCGGAAAGCCGGCGCATCCGAGGTGCACGCAAGGATAGGAAGCCCTGCGATCATAGCCCCCTGCTATCTTGGGATCGACATGGCCACCAGGAAGGAATTGATCGCTTCCGAAAGAAGCATACATGAAGTTACGGGCCTGATCAATGCCGATTCCCTGGGCTACCTGAGCATAGAAGGACTCATGAGAGCTCTGGGATGCGATAGAAATAATATGTGCGTGGGCTGCCTGACCGGCGAGTACCCGGTGGAAATTAAGGGAGAAAACTGCCGGAAGGGACAGTTGAAGTTGAAAGATTTTGAATGATTTGTAGAATAAGAGCCTGCGGCAAAAAACCTGCTAATAATTCTGGTTTATTAACAACTTTGTTGTTAATGTAAAGCCCCGCAGAGGCTCTTATTTCTTTTTTTTAGTGCTTCTTTTTTAGTGCGTATTTTTTAGACCTGTACTGTGCAAATTATTTTTTTACACATTCGGCCCCAAGCAGGGTAATGTTCACAACCCTTTCCCTCGGCCCGTCCATCTCTGCGAAAAACACACTCTGCCAGGTTCCGAGTTCAAGTTTCCCGTCTGTTATGGGCAGGGCTTCACTTGAGCCCAGGAGCAGAGCTTTCAGGTGAGCATCGGCATTGTTATCTGTCCGGTTGTGCAAGTAACCGGCCCCGTCCGGGACAAGCCTGTTAAGGAGAGCCAGGATATCTTTCCTGAGACCACTTTCGTTTTCGTTGATAATTATGCTCGCTGTGGTGTGGCGGGTACTGAGAATACAGATCCCATTTTCTATGCCACTTTTTCTGACTGCTTCCTCTACATCGGCCGTGATATCAATCAATTCGATACGTTCCGAGCTTCTTAGTTTCAGGTTTTTGCCTCCTGTTTATATTTATAATGTTTTTAAAACAGATAAAGTATCGGAATCAAACACATATAGAAAAGTAATGCTCAGAATTTATGATTTTCCGGGCCGGGAAGGCAATTTTAAAAGAATGTAAAAGGAGGTTATGCGGGGGCCAGAGAATAACCCCTGCTTTAATAAGGATTACGGACTCAGGTCTTAAAGGAATGCTGCTGGAGGAAATTCTGGGAGATTTTCGACAGAGAAACGCTCTCTCAGATATTCCGAAAACGACTGTTTCCGGTTTTCCGGGATCATGCTCTTGAAATTTTTAATATTTTCCGGAGCACTCCGAATTTTTCCATGATTATCACTTCTTTACGGGAAACAAAACGGCGGTCGCATAAGAGAAAGCCATGTAAAACAGGTCTTAAGGTTTCTTTTTGTGCTGGTTCGTGCATAAATTATTTCTCCTTCCTGAAGCGCGATTGTTAAAAGGTGTACGGAATCTTATTACCTATTCAATATTATTAATTGTTTCCTATTCTGGACCGATATAATCCTGGAAAATAGAAAAGTGAAGAAAGTTTAAAAAATTAAAAAAAAAAAAATTGGATTGAGCTGCGAAAAGCACGAAAGGTCGATTTCCCTTCAGGCCCCGCACTCCACCGACCTGACTACAGGCTCTGTTTTCAGAAGCCTGTTCAGGAAGAGCTTTGCCCAGACAAAGGCAACCATTGCTCCAATCCCGTTTCCTGCCACGAGTCCCCACCAGATGCCGACGGTCCCCATGTCGAACACAAAAGCGAAAAGGGCCGCAAAGAGGGGGGTCATCACAATGGTTCTGAGAATCGTTGCGGCAAGGGCGTTCATGCCTTTTCCCGCCCCCTGGAAGAGGGAAGACGAGAGCATCCCGAAAGAAACGGTCGGGTAGAAGATGCATATAATCCGCAGAAAGACTGTCAGGTCCCCTGCTATATGGGCCGCACCTTCGGCCTGGGTAAAGACCGAGGCAATCCAGGGGGCCAGGACAAAGGTCGCAAGGGCGAGTACAGTCTCGATCAGGAGCCCGAGTTTGATCGAGTAGGAATGGGCAGCTTTCGCTTTTTCAAAATCCCGGGCCCCGAAAGCGGCTCCTGAGACTGAGACCATCGCCATTGAAATTCCTATCAGGGGGGCGATTGCGATTGTTGCGACCCTCCAGCCCGTGGAATAGACCGCGACTCCGTCCGTATTGCTGACCACAACGATAATGAGGTTTATGATAAGGGCTGTCAAAGCCATGGTAATCTGCTGGACGGAAGCGGGAACTCCTACCTTGAAGATGTCCCGGACAATGCCCCTGTCAAAGCTGAAGTTTCCGAAATCGAAAGAGAGGTAACTGTCTTTTTTGACAAAGAACCAGTAGAGCATCATAATGCAGGAAAGCCCGAAGGAAATAAGCGTCGCCCAGGCAGCTCCCGCAATCCCCATATCCAGCCTGTAAATGAAGATCGGGTCAAGCACGATATTCAGGGCGGAGCCCATAACCATGGCCAGCATGGCCCGTTTTGAGTCTCCCTCGGCCCGGAGAATGGCATTTCCCACGTTTGCAAAGAAGACTATGAGGCTGCCTCCGAAAAGCACCTTCGAGTAGGCGACCGCAAGGGCTGTGGTCTTTCCGGCTCCACTTAGTATGAAGAGATCTTCCACAAAGGCAAGAGATAACACGGTAAAGACGGCCATGACCAGGAGCATTATGACAAGCGTATGCACGCCCACATTGTCGGCCCCGACCTTGTCCCTGGCCCCGATTCTCCGGGAGATTGCAGCTCCCCCCCCTACTCCCAGCCCGTTTGTGAGGGCCATCTGAATAAAAAAGAAGGGGAAGATGAAACCCATCGCAGCCAGGGCATCAGCTCCGAGCCCCGAGACCCAGAAGGTGTCCACCAGGGTGTAAATGGTCTGTATGGACATGGCCACTATCATGGGGATCGCCAGTTTCACTATGGCCTTTTTCGGGTCTCCCTGAAGGGTCTTTACGCCCTTTGTATCTTTATTTTCGGTTTTATCGGCCGAAACCGTATCCTTAAATGTTTTTTTAGTCATTTCCCTATCATCTCTTAATAAAAATCAGCGCTTGATTACGGTTTCCTTTCGTCAAGCTTCTTAAATACTTTCAAAAGGCTTTCCAGACTGGCCTGGTATTCAATTATATCCTCTTCATCAAGCCTGTTCAGAATTTCGGATACGCTTTCTTCAGTCTTTTCCATGAGCCAGGCCCTGTACTCCATCCCTTTTTCCGTAAGGGACACTAGAGTCTTTCTCCTGTCCCCGGGATCCCCATTCCTGTACACAAGCCCTTTTTCTTCGAGCGCATCAACCATGCTGGTGAGGCTTCCTTTTTGCAGGTCCAGATATTTTCCCAGCATTGAGGGCATGACCTCTCCTTTTCCCCCAATGATCATGACGGCCCGGTTCTGGTTTTTGTTCAGGCTGTAGGGGCTCTCCTTTATCTGGTGAAATATGCTTGCGAAATGTTTGTGAATGAGGTGAAGCACTTCAAATTGTAATCTTACGGCATCTTTTACCTTTTCGTCTTTCATTTTTTACACCCCTATCAGCGATTTTGGTGAATTGTTTAATTTAAAATAGTTTGATTCTTTATAATTCGTATATAATTTGTTAGATTTCTAACTAAATACCATGGTTTCTATTTATAGTTTCTTGTTTTGGAAGAGTGGGAAAAATAGCATTGTATTTTTTGTCTTTATCTCAGGCTGATCCGGATATCATATAAAAAATAGAAAAAGTCCGATAAAAAAATAGGAAAAGACAGATGTGAAGCCATCCGTATTTAACTTTAGGAAGTTTTTCAATCTTGCTTATTCCATGACTTCCTCATTTTCCACTGACCAGGCCGGCTGCTCTATGGCAAGGAAACAAAGGGATAAATTTCCAGTATTTTCGAGATACTGAACCTCATTTGCGGGGACATGGATAAGCTTTCCTTCGCGGAGGGGCACGGGCACATCATCGATAGTTTCAATCCTTGTTTTAGTGGATCTTGCCCGCGGACCTATCTAACCCTTTTCAAAAGCTGGTTGTCAAGTTGTTTCAATCCTTGTTTTAGTGGATCTTGCCCGCGGACTACTGACCCCGCTTTTTTCCGTGCTCTTTGCCTTGTTTCAATCCTTGTTTTAGTGGATCATGCCCGCGGACTACTGACCCCGCTTTTTTCCGTGCTCTTTGCCTTGTTTCAATCCTTGTTTTAGTGGATCTTGCCCGCGGACTTTGATGTACTCTCGTAGAATCGCAACGATACAACGTTTCAATCCTTGTTTTAGTGGATCTTGCCCGCGGACTATTTATAACCTCGTTGATTCATCTGCAACCGGGGGGTTTCAATCCTTGTTTTAGTGGATCTTGCCCGCGGACAGGTATTTCATCACTTACCACTGAAATAGCAGTTCCGTTTCAATCCTTGTTTTAGTGGATCTTGCCCGCGGACCGGAAGCTCTTGGACCTGGAGCCGCTGGAAATCCTGTTTCAATCCTTGTTTTAGTGGATCTTGCCCGCGGACTTCACGCGGTCCTTTTTCAGGTTGAAGTCCACGTTTGGTTTCAATCCTTGTTTTAGTGGATCTTGCCCGCGGACGCATGATTTATTTTCCGAAGGGTGGGAAATACTCGAAGTTTCAATCCTTGTTTTAGTGGATCTTGCCCGCGGACAAAATCCTTTTGATTTCATACACGCCATCGTGTTAGTTTCAATCCTTGTTTTAGTGGATCTTGCCCGCGGACGAGATCAGTGCAATAAATTCAATGATATGTTATAAGTTTCAATCCTTGTTTTAGTGGATCTTGCCCGCGGACACGGGACTAGGGGAGCCGTCAGAGTTGAACCTTCTAGTTTCAATCCTTGTTTTAGTGGATCTTGCCCGCGGACTTCCCCCAACCTCTTCCGGCCCGGATATTCCAGAGTTTCAATCCTTGTTTTAGTGGATCTTGCCCGCGGACGCGACCCTCATAAAAATGGGGATGTCAACCCGGCAGAGTTTCAATCCTTGTTTTAGTGGATCTTGCCCGCGGACAAGGTCGAGAAGAAAGAGATGGTAGAGGATGGATGCAGTTTCAATCCTTGTTTTAGTGGATCTTGCCCGCGGACCTAACTCAAGCGTGCGCTCGTCTCCAAGCTCACGAGTTTCAATCCTTGTTTTAGTGGATCTTGCCCGCGGACAAACGCACAAAAAAAGAGCTATTTGATACAAAACTGAAGTTTCAATCCTTGTTTTAGTGGATCTTGCCCGCGGACTTTCTCCGCTCACGATTTCGCCTCCAGGAGTTCGGGTTTCAATCCTTGTTTTAGTGGATCTTGCCCGCGGACAAACCCTGCTTTATCTACATCATTTCCGGTCTTGGGTTTCAATCCTTGTTTTAGTGGATCTTGCCCGCGGACTGGGTCGGGCGGAAGCGGGATTGTGCCCGTGACCAGTTTCAATCCTTGTTTTAGTGGATCTTGCCCGCGGACGAAAATTTATACAGATGGATCAACCACACTTATATGTTTCAATCCTTGTTTTAGTGGATCTTGCCCGCGGACAAGACTGCTCGAAGAGCAGAAGGGGCATTTGAAACGTTTCAATCCTTGTTTTAGTGGATCTTGCCCGCGGACGACACTCCCCCCGGTTTCTCCAGAAACGGGAATGATAGTTTCAATCCTTGTTTTAGTGGATCTTGCCCGCGGACGGCTCCTGCCATTCATGTGTTTTATTGTGATCAATGGTTTCAATCCTTGTTTTAGTGGATCTTGCCCGCGGACTCATTTCCAGCAGTAAGATCAACGGTAGCCGTTTTTGGTTTCAATCCTTGTTTTAGTGGATCTTGCCCGCGGACCCAGCAACCCCTCTCAGAAGCTTTGTAATAGTTCTCGTTTCAATCCTTGTTTTAGTGGATCTTGCCCGCGGACAGCAATACAAAGTGATTGAAGGGACTTCCCGCTTAAGTTTCAATCCTTGTTTTAGTGGATCTTGCCCGCGGACGTGCGGACACCGGAGGATATGGCAACCGTCTGTTTGTTTCAATCCTTGTTTTAGTGGATCTTGCCCGCGGACACGGTTAGGACTGATTGATTATGTTTGAGCACTCGAGTTTCAATCCTTGTTTTAGTGGATCTTGCCCGCGGACACTGGAAAACCACGAGGAATAATCATGAATAGATTGTTTCAATCCTTGTTTTAGTGGATCTTGCCCGCGGACAGCGAAGAAGATGCGGAAGAGTTCGAGAAATTCAGTTTCAATCCTTGTTTTAGTGGATCTTGCCTGCGGACTTAGATTTGTAAGAAATATATAGTTCCTATAATTCTGTTTCAATCCTTGTTTTAGTGGATCTTGCCCGCGGACACACGCTTATATCATTTAATACTTTTGGCATTATTAGTTTCAATCCTTGTTTTAGTGGATCTTGCCCGCGGACATATCAAGCCAAGACACGACACCTACCGGGATTGTTTTGTTTCAATCCTTGTTTTAGTGGATCTTGCCCGCGGACCATCAACATAGGGCTTTTGTTCAGTAGATGTCATTTATGTTTCAATCCTTGTTTTAGTGGATCTTGCCCGCGGACACTTCTGGCCGGGTATACGTTCCAAAGAGTTGGATAGGGTTTCAATCCTTGTTTTAGTGGATCTTGCCCGCGGACTAGTTATACTGTTACACGATGTTAATCCAACTACCGGTTTCAATCCTTGTTTTAGTGGATCTTGCCCGCGGACGTTCTGTTATCTCCCCAGATACCTCAGTGTCCTTGGTTTCAATCCTTGTTTTAGTGGATCTTGCCCGCGGACTGGTGAGTTTGTGGCACTGTTTATAATATAGCCCTCTGTTTCAATCCTTGTTTTAGTGGATCTTGCCCGCGGACTAATGATCTCCCGCCCGATACTACGGTGCTCCTCGTTTCAATCCTTGTTTTAGTGGATCTTGCCCGCGGACAAGTATATACTTTTCGGGGGCAGTGCGCTCCCAACCGTGTTTCAATCCTTGTTTTAGTGGATCTTGCCCGCGGACGGGTCAACCTGGACTCTCACAACATCCATTATATAAGTTTCAATCCTTGTTTTAGTGGATCTTGCCCGCGGACCTGCGCCAACTTCGAACATTTTAGACCCATCTCCATGTTTCAATCCTTGTTTTAGTGGATCTTGCCCGCGGACTCTTAATTTATCAAGTACCGCAGACCCAACAAAAGGGTTTCAATCCTTGTTTTAGTGGATCTTGCCCGCGGACATTGCGCGCGAATGTACAATTTACAAGCATTGCACGGGTTTCAATCCTTGTTTTAGTGGATCTTGCCCGCGGACATGACGCTGAAACCGTTAAAAATCATGTAGCCGAGTTTCAATCCTTGTTTTAGTGGATCTTGCCCGCGGACAAACCGGCGCGGCGTTACTGTGAGAAAAGTAACCAGTTTCAATCCTTGTTTTAGTGGATCTTGCCCGCGGACCAAAATCGGCACCAGCGAAGCCGTTATACGCTGGAAGTTTCAATCCTTGTTTTAGTGGATCTTGCCCGCGGACAGAGTATAAATTAGAGTATAAGTTAAATTGTTAATCGTTTCAATCCTTGTTTTAGTGGATCTTGCCCGCGGACGGGTCCTGGAGGAGTGACGCGGGCAGGTTGGGCTTTTGTTTCAATCCTTGTTTTAGTGGATCTTGCCCGCGGACCATTCTTATTTTATCGTTAGGTAGATGTTTACGAGTTTCAATCCTTGTTTTAGTGGATCTTGCCCGCGGACAATTGAGAAAGGGATCGAACTATTAAGAGGGATGTTTCAATCCTTGTTTTAGTGGATCTTGCCCGCGGACACAAGGTTCTTAGATATGTTTATAGATTAGCAATTGCGTTTCAATCCTTGTTTTAGTGGATCTTGCCCGCGGACTGGGACTGCGTGAATATAAGCCCACGGTCCACAGTATGTTTCAATCCTTGTTTTAGTGGATCTTGCCCGCGGACAACGCTTACGGCCTGGGAGGCTGCGCCCTGGGTAAGGTTTCAATCCTTGTTTTAGTGGATCTTGCCCGCGGACTATTATTAATTGCGGGAATGCAGTTTGGAGCTAAGGTTTCAATCCTTGTTTTAGTGGATCTTGCCCGCGGACTACTACGTTGTAGTATCCCAAATAAGAAACATTGTGTTTCAATCCTTGTTTTAGTGGATCTTGCCCGCGGACTTTTCCCTTACTTCATTTTCCCATATAGAACCGGGAAGTTTCAATCCTTGTTTTAGTGGATCTTGCCCGCGGACTAATGTACGGGGACTGTGAGATGTGCGGAAAGGAAAGTTTCAATCCTTGTTTTAGTGGATCTTGCCCGCGGACTCTTCGAGGCTGTGCGGGGTTGTTTTCGCCAAATTGAGTTTCAATCCTTGTTTTAGTGGATCTTGCCCGCGGACTCTGAAAAGTAATGAACTTTCAGTCCTTCTGTTGTTTCAATCCTTGTTTTAGTGGATCTTGCCCGCGGACTTCATTATATGACAGCTTCCGGCTTTACTCTCAAGTTTCAATCCTTGTTTTAGTGGATCTTGCCCGCGGACTCTTTAACGGACACCATTCAGGCACGTCAACATAGTTTCAATCCTTGTTTTAGTGGATCTTGCCCGCGGACCGTTCTTCTGTTTGTTTTGTCGGTGAAGTTGACCCGGGTTTCAATCCTTGTTTTAGTGGATCTTGCCCGCGGACATGAAGCTCCCGAAGCTGACGCACTACCTGACAGCGGTTTCAATCCTTGTTTTAGTGGATCTTGCCCGCGGACGATTAGATTGGGATATGAAGAAAACCAATCAGACAGTTTCAATCCTTGTTTTAGTGGATCTTGCCCGCGGACTTCAAAAACGATTCCCACAAAAACAAGAGAAAACAGTTTCAATCCTTGTTTTAGTGGATCTTGCCCGCGGACAATGGCGCGGGTATAGGTTGAGATATCCACGGACAAAGTTTCAATCCTTGTTTTAGTGGATCTTGCCCGCGGACGATAGTTTCTTCTAACCCTGTTTTTGAATATAAAAGGTTTCAATCCTTGTTTTAGTGGATCTTGCCCGCGGACCCCCAATAACACGAGCTCAGCAAGCACACCGAAAATAGTTTCAATCCTTGTTTTAGTGGATCTTGCCCGCGGACTCGGCCGGGTTTCGGCTGAGGATATGGCAGCAGGTATGTTTCAATCCTTGTTTTAGTGGATCTTGCCCGCGGACAGTTCTGCTCATTATTTCACACCCTTATTAATTTGTTTCAATCCTTGTTTTAGTGGATCTTGCCCGCGGACTGCTTAGGATGAAGGGGGAGAAGGGGGAAGAAAAGTTTCAATCCTTGTTTTAGTGGATCTTGCCCGCGGACCCGGACCATTCAGGGCAAGCCTGGAAGATCTATGTTTCAATCCTTGTTTTAGTGGATCTTGCCCGCGGACTACTACTGCGACATATGCGGGGCAAGATGTGGAATGTTTCAATCCTTGTTTTAGTGGATCTTGCCCGCGGACAGAGTGCAAAAACGAAGTAAAAGCATATTATATTTAGTTTCAATCCTTGTTTTAGTGGATCTTGCCCGCGGACAGGGGCTGGGGGAAGCCATCCTCCTGACGAACACCGGGTTTCAATCCTTGTTTTAGTGGATCTTGCCCGCGGACACGGATCAGTGTGGTCAGCCGGTGCAATCGGACCGACGTTTCAATCCTTGTTTTAGTGGATCTTGCCCGCGGACACGGTAGCCCTAAGGGAAGGCGCAGGATGAGAAAAAGTTTCAATCCTTGTTTTAGTGGATCTTGCCCGCGGACTCGCAAGTTCTCGAAGTGATACTCTGAGATACCGAACAGTTTCAATCCTTGTTTTAGTGGATCTTGCCCGCGGACATGATAACCTGTGAGAATCCAGAAGAGCAGAACCGAAGTTTCAATCCTTGTTTTAGTGGATCTTGCCCGCGGACTTGAATTTAGATATACACTTTGCAAAGCTCTCTGGGTGTTTCAATCCTTGTTTTAGTGGATCTTGCCCGCGGACCTGAAGCATACAGATGCCCCGAGTTGAGACTGAGAGTTTCAATCCTTGTTTTAGTGGATCTTGCCCGCGGACATGCGGAAGGAAAAGTATCAAGCGTAGAAAATCAAAGTTTCAATCCTTGTTTTAGTGGATCTTGCCCGCGGACATTTCTCCGCTCATTCCTTCGCCCCCTCGTAGCAAATGTTTCAATCCTTGTTTTAGTGGATCTTGCCCGCGGACTTTATAAGGAAGTATAATCATGAGTGAACACAAAAGTTTCAATCCTTGTTTTAGTGGATCTTGCCCGCGGACGGTTAATGCTCCAAATGATGCTCGGACGAGCGTTAGTTTCAATCCTTGTTTTAGTGGATCTTGCCCGCGGACTGGAATGTTTACATCATGCTTGTCTAAATCTACATGGTTTCAATCCTTGTTTTAGTGGATCTTGCCCGCGGACAGCAACCAGGGAAACCAGACCAGCCCGCTATTTCTGAGTTTCAATCCTTGTTTTAGTGGATCTTGCCCGCGGACTTAGAAAATTAATGTACCAAGGCCGAAGTAGAGGTAGTTTCAATCCTTGTTTTAGTGGATCTTGCCCGCGGACAACGGTTCTAGTTCGGTTGTAGACTGCACAAACCAGCAGAGTTTCAATCCTTGTTTTAGTGGATCTTGCCCGCGGACCAACAGGCCCGGAAAGCTCAATCATCCCTTCCATGTTTCAATCCTTGTTTTAGTGGATCTTGCCCGCGGACATTTGCTGTTCACATCCCGCAAAAGTGGACCTGTTTCAATCCTTGTTTTAGTGGATCTTGCCCGCGGACAATTGGTTAGGGAAATCTATTATAAGGACCCGTCTTTGTTTCAATCCTTGTTTTAGTGGATCTTGCCCGCGGACGAAGATCTCCTGAGCTTGAAGCCTGGACCTTGCAGGGTTTCAATCCTTGTTTTAGTGGATCTTGCCCGCGGACATGTTTTATTTGCTGAGTATGCCGGAGAGCTCTTAAGTTTCAATCCTTGTTTTAGTGGATCTTGCCCGCGGACATCCCCCCAGAGAAGCCGAGAAGGAAAGGTATAGTAAGTTTCAATCCTTGTTTTAGTGGATCTTGCCCGCGGACTGATCCCTTAATTTTGGAGAATGCATAATATCAAGTTTCAATCCTTGTTTTAGTGGATCTTGCCCGCGGACGTGTCTGAAGAGAGGGCATTAAACCGCCCCCAACGGTTTCAATCCTTGTTTTAGTGGATCTTGCCCGCGGACAGATCAAACTCAGCTTTCAAAGAAGAGCTATTTTTGCCTTGATTTGCCACAAAAATCAGTGGCAAGGAAGATCCGTTAAAAAAAATATTTGTAAGGCCTAAGTTCTAAATTACATTTAAAAAGCCTATTGTATCTGTTTTTTGAAGAAATATCTTTATATACGTAGAACCTAAATTTATATCATGGTTTTTTTAAAACAGAAAATAATCAACGGTAAAAAATACTGGTATATTATTAAAACTGGCAGAATTGATGGAAAAGTGAAAACTATATTTCAGATATATTTAGGCAATGCCGAAAAAATATTTGAAATGAAAAAACAGAGTGAATCATTGCCCTACATGAAACTGAAATCTTTTGAGTACGGCAAACTTGCCGCACTTCTTCATGTGAATGAAGAGCTTGGATTCGTTGACATAGTGAACAAGCACACTATGAAAAAATCAATCGATGGTTTAAGTGTCGGAGAGTATCTTTTACTTGATATAGTGGGGAAATCTCATGGAGTTTTAAGTGAAAACGGTATTGGGGAATGGTTCAAAAAATCGGCCTTATCTTTTAAGTGGAAATTCCCTCATAAATTAAATTGTCAGAATTTTTTGAATCATATGAATTACATTGATTCCGACACAATGAAAAATATTGAAGACGATTTGTGCCGAGTTCTCATCGAAAAAGGACTAACCCCTTCAGTACTGTTTGTGGATGAATCAAACTGGTTCACTTATGCTACCAATTATGATGAAAAAAGTGAATTGCTTCATAAAGGGTATAACAAAAAGCATCGTAAAGACAAAAATCAGGTATCTGTAGCGCTGGCTGCTAATGATTACAACTTACCTTTTATTCACGAGACATATCCAGGAAATGTGCATGATTCAGAGGAATTTTCAGGTCTGGTTGACAAAATAGTAAACCGTCTAACCGAATTGAATATTTGTTCGGAAGACCTTGTTCTTGTTTTTGATAAGGGAAACAATTCAAAGGACAACATTGAAAAAGCAACTTCAAAGATGAATCTTACATTTCGACCCACCCTTGATTTTTCCACTTAATATTGATCCAATAACCATACTTTCTGGTTAATCCAGTAGTTCAACTTATCAAAATAGTTATATTTTCGTCCTTCATTAACCAAATTGTCAGCAAAAAACGTATAGCTACCGCTACAAGTTTACTTAGGTTTAACCTTTTATCCCTTTTGATTTAATAAGATCATCCAGGTTCAAGATTCAATCCCAATAGCCGTAGCAACTTTTGCAAGTGATCGACTTTACCGTTTTTTGCAAAAACTATATGTTTCCCACCCATAGTGATAACATTATGAAAGGAAAGTAACCTCAATAATTTTTCAGCGGTAGGATTTTTCAGGATATTCCTGCCAAAATCGATACGAAGAGGGTCTTTTTCGGTTTTCAAATTATTTCTTGCAATAATCCTCATAAGTACCCTTACTAACAAGGAAACATGCAGCAGCATCAGCAATGCTTCAATACGCTCTGGTTTTTTCAGAAATATACTGTAAAACATAGAAGGTTTTTTCAATTCTTCAAAATTAGTCTCAACGACATATTGACCTTTATATAACTGAAAGATTTTTTTATCATTTTTTGTTTTGGGTAGAACATTTGTAATCAGTACTACCGTTTCCAATGATCGCTTGCGTTTTTCCACTTTTTCTTTGTTTTGTTCAAGGCTTTTGAGTTTTACATGGAATTTACTGATGATTTCAAATATTTCTTGACTCTTTGATGGCCTTCCCCTTGGTCTTTTTATAATTGTTTCTTCCTGGATTTCGAATTTGATATTGAATAATGAGTTTTTATATTTTTTAATGAACTCATCAATTTCTTTCTGTGCATCTGGTTCACAGGAATAAGGGTCTTTAAAATTCTTCTTTATATCTGCTTCAATTATTTCCCTTTGTTTTTTAATCTCATAAACTATCTTTTCATTGTCACCGATGTCCCTATAAACAATCACACGACACTCTTTTTCATGAGCAATTTTATTAAAACTCTGTGCTTCATACTCCATTGCTCTTTTTGATTCTTCATCTTCACAGCAGGCCCCTATGTATTTCCATTTATTCTGAGAATAAGCTTCATTTATTGTCTTTTCTGCAAGTCTTGCACTGAATTTTTCTGGACACCTGGAAATAAAAGTGATTGGATTTGTTTTATCATAAAGAATTTTAAAATTGTTTTTACTGATCAGCTTACAATCTGCTATGAATATTGATTCATCACACATTTTACCAAAGAATTTTCTAAAATTGCGTATTGCATTTGGGATCCAAACAATGTCAGCAGTATTTCCATCAAGTGCTTCTGTATAAAGAGGAAATCCTGAAGAATCTGTGATCATACCACTCATTATTTGTTTTTTATCAGAACGATGAGCTTTGCTATGGCCGTAAGTGACTTTCAGGCCTTCATAATTTTCCTGTTCACATGCCTTATAATCCCCATAGCAAACGTGGGAAGTAGTATCCGCATGAAATACATTATCAAAAGGAATTTTGAATTTTACAAAAGTTTGCAATACAATCATGCTGAAAAGGCTAGAACACCCTGCTTCGTGAATTCGATCCAACAGCAAGCCTAAACAATCATCATTGAAGTAAAAATTGGGATATTCCTTACCAAAAACGAGTTTAGAATCCATGAATTCAACAATTTCTTCGACACTGCACAAAGGATATCGTTTATCTGTTCGAAAAAAAGGAGTTAACACTATACTCAATGCAAGTGTTCCTGGAGAAATTCTCCACTGATCTTGATCCCATCGAATATTGTCATTGATAATGGATTCAAAATTCATTTTATCCAAATAATTTTTGGAGGCCATAACTGTAAATGGGGTCGTTTTTGTCTGTGGAAATTCATTTGCATTCAAGTGTTTTGAAATGTTATTACAGTTGTAGTCCACTTCCATAGAAGATATCGCTTGTATTTTATTAAGAAGTGGAAGTGATTTATTCATCATGTGAATATATATCAATCACGTTTTATAAAAATCGTTTCTTATTTAATAAATTGTTATGAAGGGGAGCTCAAAATACTTATTTAAAAAAGAAATTATGTTTTATTGAAGGGTGGGGTCGAAATACGAGTGAATTTTGTAGGGGCTGTAAAAGCAAATCAGGCAGATGATCTTCTTGAAGTGCCATTATCTAAATATCAATTTTTATATGAAAGCTCAGAAGGCCACAAAATTTATGGCTATCGGACAAAGCATCAGTTTTACGGGACAGAATTTACAACAGTAATTACTTTCAATGAAGGAACTCACAAACTTCAAAAAAGAACTTGTGAGTCAAATATGTCAAAAATAACTGAGAATCTGGAAGACCTACAGAGGAGACTGGAAAGCAACAGAGGAAAAGCAAGAAACAGGAGCAGTGTAGAAAAAGAGGTTGCAGACATTATTATCAAAAAATACAGAAGTATGGTGAAATATGAAATTACTGATGCTCCTGAAGGTAAGAAAAAACCTCAGTTAAAGTTCTGGATTGACGAAGAGAATAAAAATAAGCGCGAAAATTCATTAGGAAAAAATATACTATTTACAGATAAGCACCGTTGGCACACTAAAAAAATTGTGCAAACATACAACAATAAAGGCGCTATAGAGGATGATTTTAAGCTATTGAATGATCACCTGCTTGTCCCTGTGGGACCGGTGTACCACCACAAAGATGAAAATATCAAAGTTCACGTATTTCTGTCTATAATTGGCTTACTTTTCTACAGATATTTAGCCTGGGAGACAAAGAGATATGGTCTTTCTATGAGAAGACTAATTGAAAATTTGTCCGAAATTAGGCTGGCAGTTATCCAGGATAAAGAATCAAATAAGTGTAATATTATTCTGGAAGAGATGAGTACAAAGCAAGCATCATTATTTTCTTTCTTGAACTTGGGTAATTACCTGCCACCCCAATAAAAACGTCATCAGTAGGATTATTCATTCCTTAGGCCCACACAAACAAAGCCGCTTGATAACGGAAAAACATGCATCTTTGAAAGTAAAGTCAAAGTCTCGTTCCCCCCTGCGCCCGCCTTTGGTGTTTCAATCCTTGTTTTAGTGGATCTTGCCCGCGGACAATGCAGACTAAGCCCTGATAAGGAAGCGCTCATTATGTTTCAATCCTTGTTTTAGTGGATCTTGCCCGCGGACCATTCAACCTACTAAGCCCAACCCTTGAAGTAATTTAGTTTCAATCCTTGTTTTAGTGGATCTTGCCCGCGGACCTTTTACAGTTTTTACAATAATGTTTATCTTCGTGTTTCAATCCTTGTTTTAGTGGATCTTGCCCGCGGACTTCAATTGCCGGATACTGCTAAGCTAAGGGAGGAGTTTCAATCCTTGTTTTAGTGGATCTTGCCCGCGGACGTTGAGGTGCGCTATGCTACTCGGCAGCAATTGGAAGTTTCAATCCTTGTTTTAGTGGATCTTGCCCGCGGACTGGATCACTCCGACCAGACAGCAGACGACGGCCTGGAGTTTCAATCCTTGTTTTAGTGGATCTTGCCCGCGGACCCTCCCAGACCCTCAACTTTGAAGAAGTGGATTAGTTTCAATCCTTGTTTTAGTGGATCTTGCCCGCGGACAGTGCGGGCTGAGTTGTCCGGGCTGCGACTATATAAGTTTCAATCCTTGTTTTAGTGGATCTTGCCCGCGGACAACTCGCCCAAATTCTTACAACTGCCGTCACAGGTTTCAATCCTTGTTTTAGTGGATCTTGCCCGCGGACCGACATCATAATGAAACACAGCCGCACACATGGGATGTTTCAATCCTTGTTTTAGTGGATCTTGCCCGCGGACTCCGTATGATCAAAGGCAATGCTCTTGGCATGGTCACGTTTCAATCCTTGTTTTAGTGGATCTTGCCCGCGGACAGATTCGCCGGAGGGAACAACAGCATGATTATCGAGTTTCAATCCTTGTTTTAGTGGATCTTGCCCGCGGACAAGGCGTATAAGGACGCTTTGCGGCAATGGTGCAGTTTCAATCCTTGTTTTAGTGGATCTTGCCCGCGGACGCCCTGACGATGTGGCAAGAAAAGAGATTCTGAAAAGTTTCAATCCTTGTTTTAGTGGATCTTGCCCGCGGACAACTTGAAAAGGAAGTGTGCCTGGTTGACAACGAAAGTTTCAATCCTTGTTTTAGTGGATCTTGCCCGCGGACGCCGGAGAGGTAAACATACTCCCGGTGTTTGAGAGTTTCAATCCTTGTTTTAGTGGATCTTGCCCGCGGACAGGCCGCAAACAGGGCCGGGGCTCCAATATTCTTTATGTTTCAATCCTTGTTTTAGTGGATCTTGCCCGCGGACTAGGCCAGGAGTTCGTCAAGTGTGTCTTTGTCAATTTGGTTTCAATCCTTGTTTTAGTGGATCTTGCCCGCGGACACCTGAGCGACCTGGACCACTGGCTCAAAGAAGGTTTCAATCCTTGTTTTAGTGGATCTTGCCCGCGGACTATTAGATATGTCATCCGGGATCACAAAGCGCAGGTGTTTCAATCCTTGTTTTAGTGGATCTTGCCCGCGGACTTGTGGTAGAGCCCGCCGCCCCGTACTTTTTTTAAGTTTCAATCCTTGTTTTAGTGGATCTTGCCCGCGGACAAATCCTGTCATCTATCAATTCCCTCATTGAGCTCTAGTTTCAATCCTTGTTTTAGTGGATCTTGCCCGCGGACTCCTGCTCTTTGAGAAAGGAAGGAAAGAATCATTAGGTTTCAATCCTTGTTTTAGTGGATCTTGCCCGCGGACATAGCTGAGACGAGCAACCTCCAAACGGTGACTTTGTTTCAATCCTTGTTTTAGTGGATCTTGCCCGCGGACTTTTCCAAAAATGACTATAAGGCTATATATGGGTTTCAATCCTTGTTTTAGTGGATCTTGCCCGCGGACGGGGATAATCTGCAACGCAACCCGGTTATTATCCGGGTTTCAATCCTTGTTTTAGTGGATCTTGCCCGCGGACATGGTGGTTCAGCTCTTTTTATCGTGGGGGAAATCGGTTTCAATCCTTGTTTTAGTGGATCTTGCCCGCGGACACTGCAACTTTCTACCCCTATTTAGGAAAATAAGGTATATTAAACCTTCTTTTTTGGCACCCAAATTCTTGTTGCTTTTTTATCAAACCCTTTATAAAGGGAAGAAAATCGACGTCAAAAATAGCATCAAACACAGATATTTCTATAACAGCAATCTATACACTTTCTTGAGGATCTTGTCGCCTTTGGATACATGCCCTTTTGCATAACGTCCAGCACTTCCTGTACTATTTTCAGGGATTTGTCAAAATCAGATGGTTTGATATCAATTTCTTTGACCAGGTTGTTGCTCCGGGTAAAGCAGATGTATGCACGATTTACCTCTATATTATAATTCTCTCGGATCAGAAGTGCCTGTAAAATTAACTGGTTTTTATACGTTTTGAAGATCTTTTCTTTATACTCCGCAAACTTGTATTCCAGGGGTGCTGCGGTTCCGTCTTCGAGAAAAAGGATTTCATCAACGATGCCTTTTATGTGGTTGCTTTTGGAGGCTATAAATACTTCACTCTCTTTTCTTATACAGTTTAACTTTTTTCTTGTATAATCTCTGTTAGTGAGTTGTCGGGTTTCGTGTACATCCCGACCTTTCAGGACCTTGAAGCGTTTTTCTTCGTGCTGCGGGATGTCGAGACAATACATAAAAAATGTGAAGCGAGGGCAGAAAAGATATTCAAGTACATCTGAAATCGTGATAATTATTTTTTCATTATTTTCTTTTTGAACTTTCTCGGTGGGCTGCATAACTTCCTCAGAAAAATTTAGTAATGATTTCATCACTGACGAGATCTTTGTCAAAAGCCTGCCCAATTAGCTGGACTTTGCTAAATGATTGTTCATCCATTGGGAAAATATACACAGAATCTCGTTCGGTGTCAACAAGTTCTTCGCATTCAACGGCTAAAGAGTCCCTGTCATTGGAGTTCAGGTCTCCTAAAAACACACTTTTCTGAACCCTGTAAAGTCCATAGTTTTTGCAGCGGTCGCTTACCTTCTTACGAGGCTTGTTTTCCGTGATGTCGTATATCACCCAGACGAGCAGATTATCTCCTCCAATTTATGTTCTTGATCTTCTTGATAGATTATTTATTTTTTAATAAGGTCGTTTGCGATCCTATGGCAGTCAAACTGGATAGTGTTCCCAATTTTTATGTTTCTTCCATGATAGGTGATACTTTTCTCAAAAGTTTCGTTCACTGCCGTTATGAGTACGGCTTTTCCTTCTTTGTTAAGTGTCAGGCCACCCGGGATTTCATCAAAAAAGCTTTCTTTGACCTGCTTCTTTGAAAAAAGGTTGAATACACTCCTGTCCACATGGATACGGTACATCTCTATCAGGTCAAATACCAGGGATTTTTTGTTGTAGTTGTCCGTATGATTGAAGCCCACATAAGGGTCAAGTCCCGCTATGATACAGGCTTTTTCGACTTTTGAATAGAGGACCCCGTATCCATAATTCAAAAGACAGTTAAATGAGTCTTTTGCAGGATTTCGGCTTCTTCCCTCGAACCTCCATTTTTCAGGCATAAGGAAGTTAAGAGTTTCAAAATAGTACCTTGAAGCCATTCCCTCCAGTCCCATTATGTTGTTGCGTTTTTCATCAAGAGTACCTTCCAGGTCCTCAAGTTTGGTCTTCAGGGTTTCAACATCATCAATGTAAGCTTCGAGCTCGTCTTTTTGTTCCGGCCGATTCTTTTTAAGGTCCTTTAATAATTGGATCTGGTTCTCAACCTTCTGTATGATCCATCCCTTTGCCAGCTTGAAACCTTCCGGTTCACTTGAAATTTCAAGCTGCCTTCTCCTGATATAAGTCGTACTTCCCAGTTTCGAGTGCCAGACCCGGCCGTAGGGGTCTCCGAAGTTGTCCAGAAAAATAATCTCGACATTGTTGTCTACGGCGAATTTGATCGCATCGGTGCTTATGGTTGCCGAAGTCGTAATCAGTATGCTTTCAACTTTTTTTTCTGAGACTTCAAAGACTTTATCGTCGATTTTGACCAGGAAACAATTGTTTTTTTTCTTCAGGTAAGAACCACGGGTGTTGATTACAAGTTGCATCTTTTCACCGTTCCGAATCCACGAGAAACGGATTTACCAAGGCCGAAGTAGTCAGGAATCAGGAAATTTACCATGAATTCCCCCTTGAATGTGGCAATCTTAACCCCCTTCATTTTTCCAATCCCCGCCTGCACATTCGTTTCACATTTGATCTGTCCCGGGACCATGTATCCAAGGGACTTTGACATTGAGAGAATGTTTCCAACAAGGGTTCTTCTAAGAAGTTCCTTCTGTTCGACAGGGTCTGCTTTTTTATATTTGTTTGTGAAATTTTCCTGATTAAGGGCAAACCAGGGGGTTTCAAACCTGTAGGTGTAGAATTTGTCTGAAAGGCCGAATTCCTCTTCTTTTACGGATATTTTTTTCTCTAATATTTCATAACTGGTTTCAGCCAGCTTTATCCGGTCATATTTGGTATAAATTTCCTGAAGGACTTCTATCCCCTCATTGATCCCAATGACCAGGGGAATTCCCTTCAATATTTTATACTGAACTACTGGATATCTATAAATCACCTTGTCACAATTGTGCTGGTGCAACAGGATATATTCGTTAAACCTCGTAGCAAAAAAACCACGTAATTTTGAGGCATCCACACCTACTTTTTTGTCCGGGACGAGGGTTAAATTGAGTGTTTTTACCTTCATATTTTTCACAAAACCATGCTGGATTTTTGTTCAAAAACAAAGCCGGTATCAGGATCGTAATAATATTCGATCTGTTCAAAAGGAATGTACCCGATATCGAGGTCTTCAGGCTCTTCGCAGAAAAAGTCTTTTTTGGGAACGGAAATTATGTATTCATTATATTTTTTCCTGATTTTTAAATACCTCTCTTTTTTTTCGAAGGGATTTTTAAGGGATTTTATTATGAGGTATTGTTTCCATATTTCAACTGCTTCGGAGTCCATTTCAACATATACGTCTATCTTTTCGTACCCTTTTTTATCATCGATTAATCTGAAATCCGATGAAAGGGTTTTAAATTTAAGCTCGTTAATGTATGACAGTAACTCTTTTGATTCATCTTCACTGGAAGTCGTTTTTACTTTCCTGAAATAACTGTTATTCAGGTCCAGCAGGTCTTTTTCATAAATTACTGAGTCATATTCTTTTAAAACTTCCCTTGTTTTATCCATTAGAAAACTTGAATATATGTATTGATTGAATTCCTTCCGTTCATCCTGAAGGACCACAATCCTCACTTCTCCCCTCTCATTCTTTGAGGAATTCCTGTTACATCTTCCTGCTACCTGGTTTATTGAGTCGAGCGTGGCAAAGTCCCTGTAAACAATATCAACATCTATATCCACACCGGCTTCTATAAGTTGGGTGCTTACAATAATTTTCCGATTGTTTGATTTTTTCTTAATTTCCTTAATTTTATTAAGTCTCACTTTCGGGACTATGTTTGTAGATAAATAATAATAGTCGCTGTTTTCAAACTTCAAATCCTTTAAATGTTTATATACGTCAAGGGAGGTTTTGATGGTATTCAATACAATTAAAAAGTCCTTGTTTGGATTTTCATAAAGTTCCGCTTCAAGGATTACCTTAAACTCATCAAGGTACATCGGGTTCAGGTCAGTTTTCAATTTAATGCGATCAAATTCGCCAAAATATTTATCTTTGTTTTTCACCAGCTCAACAATATCTCCTTTTTCAGGATCAAAAATAAGCGGTTGAGTTGCTGTCACAAAAACAAAATATGTATTTAAGTACTCGGCAAAACCTGAAATAATCTGTTTCAGCATTAACCAGTATTTATGAGGAATAGACTGGACTTCATCAAGTATTACAATAGAATTTGCAATATTGTGAAACTTCCTGAGAGAGCGGTTTTTATTGGATACGATTGTATGAAAAAACTGGACAAAAGTCGTAACAATTATTTCTGAGTTCCAGCCTTCAATTAAAAACAGACTTTTAAGCCCTTCAAACTCTTCGTCCCCCTGCGTTTTGTAAAAAATATCTGCAAGGTGATGATGCTTAAGGAGTATGTCATCCGTAGGGTTTACATTTTCAACGGTTTTAAACACATCTTCGAATACATCGTAATTCTGATCTATTATGCTCAGAAAAGGTAGTGAATATATTATTTTTGCCTTAACTCCGTTTTCTTTTTTTAATCTTTCTTTCAGTTTTAAGGCAAATGAGAGAGAAGTAAGTGTTTTTCCGGAGCCGGTGGGAACATTTATCGAATATACTTTATTCTCAAGGTCCAGTGTTTCAACACTGTCTGTAACTTCCTGATATATGTCGTTGCGTATCTGATTAATTTTATTATCATTCCTGTGGAAACCTTTTATTTTTTTGTATTTGTCCACAAGTTCAGGTGAAATATCTATATCGCTGGAGATCTCAATAGAAGACGCATCAATTTTGTCGGAGTTTATAAGGATCGAATATAGAACCAGTGTAATGAGGTAGTAGCCGGTTAATTGATCATCCCTGACAACCTTTATGAATTTCCGCCGATCTTTTAAAATTTCCTTCATTACCGAATCATATTCATCACAAAAAGTATCTATGTCAGCAGAAAATCCATGTATGTCAGAGGAAAAGCCATAATCACTCAATAATTGTTTGTATATTTCCCCAAGTTCCTGTTTTTCCAGGGAGTCTATCTGAAGGCCGATAATCTTATGGGTATCTTCATCCATTAAATCTCTGATTTCGTCTTCAGCATCTTTCAAGTTCCCATGGTGCCTTTTTACTATAAGGTACCCTAATGTAGGTATAAATTTAAGATTATTTCCATTATTGAGAGTGTTCAAATATTTTTTCAATATGTAATACGTAAAAATCGCAGAAATAAGGCCGTGGTGATATTCTCTTTTATTTTTCAAACTTCGCTGTTTTACTGGATCTGTCTCAAAAAGATAGCTTTGAAAGTATCCGGTCCCTTTCCCAAAATCATGGCAGATCCCTATAAGATACGAAATTTTGACTCAGCTTTCAAAGAAGAGCTATTTTTGCCTTGATTTGCCACAAAAATCAGTGGCAAGGAAGATCCGTTAAAAAAAATATTTGTAAGGCCTAAGTTCTAAATTACATTTAAAAAGCCTATTGTATCTGTTTTTTGAAGAAATATCTTTATATACGTAGAACCTAAATTTATATCATGGTTTTTTTAAAACAGAAAATAATCAACGGTAAAAAATACTGGTATATTATTAAAACTGGCAGAATTGATGGAAAAGTGAAAACTATATTTCAGATATATTTAGGCAATGCCGAAAAAATATTTGAAATGAAAAAACAGAGTGAATCATTGCCCTACATGAAACTGAAATCTTTTGAGTACGGCAAACTTGCCGCACTTCTTCATGTGAATGAAGAGCTTGGATTCGTTGACATAGTGAACAAGCACACTATGAAAAAATCAATCGATGGTTTAAGTGTCGGAGAGTATCTTTTACTTGATATAGTGGGGAAATCTCATGGAGTTTTAAGTGAAAACGGTATTGGGGAATGGTTCAAAAAATCGGCCTTATCTTTTAAGTGGAAATTCCCTCATAAATTAAATTGTCAGAATTTTTTGAATCATATGAATTACATTGATTCCGACACAATGAAAAATATTGAAGACGATTTGTGCCGAGTTCTCATCGAAAAAGGACTAACCCCTTCAGTACTGTTTGTGGATGAATCAAACTGGTTCACTTATGCTACCAATTATGATGAAAAAAGTGAATTGCTTCATAAAGGGTATAACAAAAAGCATCGTAAAGACAAAAATCAGGTATCTGTAGCGCTGGCTGCTAATGATTACAACTTACCTTTTATTCACGAGACATATCCAGGAAATGTGCATGATTCAGAGGAATTTTCAGGTCTGGTTGACAAAATAGTAAACCGTCTAACCGAATTGAATATTTGTTCGGAAGACCTTGTTCTTGTTTTTGATAAGGGAAACAATTCAAAGGACAACATTGAAAAAGCAACTTCAAAGATGAATTTTGTAGGGGCTGTAAAAGCAAATCAGGCAGATGATCTTCTTGAAGTGCCATTATCTAAATATCAATTTTTATATGAAAGCTCAGAAGGCCACAAAATTTATGGCTATCGGACAAAGCATCAGTTTTACGGGACAGAATTTACAACAGTAATTACTTTCAATGAAGGAACTCACAAACTTCAAAAAAGAACTTGTGAGTCAAATATGTCAAAAATAACTGAGAATCTGGAAGACCTACAGAGGAGACTGGAAAGCAACAGAGGAAAAGCAAGAAACAGGAGCAGTGTAGAAAAAGAGGTTGCAGACATTATTATCAAAAAATACAGAAGTATGGTGAAATATGAAATTACTGATGCTCCTGAAGGTAAGAAAAAACCTCAGTTAAAGTTCTGGATTGACGAAGAGAATAAAAATAAGCGCGAAAATTCATTAGGAAAAAATATACTATTTACAGATAAGCACCGTTGGCACACTAAAAAAATTGTGCAAACATACAACAATAAAGGCGCTATAGAGGATGATTTTAAGCTATTGAATGATCACCTGCTTGTCCCTGTGGGACCGGTGTACCACCACAAAGATGAAAATATCAAAGTTCACGTATTTCTGTCTATAATTGGCTTACTTTTCTACAGATATTTAGCCTGGGAGACAAAGAGATATGGTCTTTCTATGAGAAGACTAATTGAAAATTTGTCCGAAATTAGGCTGGCAGTTATCCAGGATAAAGAATCAAATAAGTGTAATATTATTCTGGAAGAGATGAGTACAAAGCAAGCATCATTATTTTCTTTCTTGAACTTGGGTAATTACCTGCCACCCCAATAAAAACGTCATCAGTAGGATTATTCATTCCTTAGGCCCACACAAACAAAGCCGCTTGATAACGGAAAAACATGCATCTTTGAAAGTAAAGTTTGACAAAGATCCCATCATCAAACCCAAATTTGCTTACCGACAGGTTCTTTTCCCCGCCGGTTGATGCAGATTTCGTCCCCACATTGAGTAAATGCCTGTACAGTACCTTCTCTGGATGAGAATAAAGCAGGAAATCACATGAAGATGATTCCTTCTCCATTTTCAAGCCTCCAGACATTATTTACATTCGCAAGAATGCTTTTTGCATTTCTTTCAAACAAGACTTTTCCGTATTCCACAACTTCTCTATTTGAAAGCATCTCAATGGGAATTGTCTCTGAAAAATACTCTTTATCACTTTCGAAATTTATATTTACAAGTTCTCTTTCTGGAATTATTGAATGAATTTCAACTTCAGAATCTGCAAATTCACTTTCTGCTTCCATTTCTCCTATAAATTCATAATTTGCGATGTGTTCACTCAGACCAAGGCACAATGTATATACGGATTTGTGTTCTTTTAAGAACTGGTGAAGCTTATTGTATAGTTCTTCTGATGTGTGTGAAAAATAAATTCTATATTTCACATCTTTCAACACTTCAAATCTTATCTGAGTCCTGTTTTTGATTCTGCTCATCATCTGGGCTTTTTTGGTGTCGATGAGGTTTTCTGCAATTCTGGTCTTCTTGATAGGGTTGATTATTTTCACTGCAATATTTGCCTCATTTTTTGAAAAATGCTGCAGATATTCATCTTTTCCAAGCCCTATTATTGCTCCAACCATTCCGGTAATTGCAGTTCTTGGAGGTATGGAAAAGGAAAGGGGAGATGTTGTAGTATAGTGCTTTCGAAAATGTCCGAATTCTCCCCATACATCGAATACTAACACCTTCATGCTCTCGACTCACATTGTTAATTTCTCGGTGTCGATCCCGGCTTCGTTAAGGCATTTTTCAAGTTCAGTCTTTTCTCCATTATACATGAATACAAGAGAACTGTCTATACAGAACTGAACATTTTCGATTTTGCCACTGTTTTCAGCCAGTTTTTCAACCAGCCGCTGGAGATCTATTCTTACCTGAGTGATATCCCGAATTTCTTCGTCGATCAGGTCAGACTTCAGACTGATCAGGTTATTCAGGTCTCCAATATGATAATTGCCTTCTTTGTAGTTCACTTTAAGCAAGAAACGCGGAATTTGCCCCACCTTTGACCTTGAAATTAGATTTTTGGTCCCGTTCCACATTCCGTCAAGCAGAAGGTCCACATCTTTCTCTGAAAGTTTTGTGTCTTTTGCCGCATTTTCGTTTATTATTCCGTAAAAATTAATCAGAGAATAGGTATCTATTCAGGGTAAGGGTGGCACATTTTCAATCGCCGCATGAAGTGAACTTATAGTAGGTATATTATTCTTTATTAGTGTAGATATGTATCCCCTAATTCTAAAGAAAACATCTGCTCCATGGGGTTTCCTAAAATCTCCCGATATTTTTTGCTGAACTGTTATCATTCTGAGATCTCTTTCTGCTTGGTTGTTACTGAAAGGAACTCTTAGATCCGTAGCAAACCTCAAGATTTCTTTTTCATACTTTGAAAGTCTATCAAGGAGATTTTTTGCATCGCTCTGCGCTTTTCTTCCTCTTTTAACCCCATTGTCTTTCGAGATTTCAGGTGGAGGATTGTCCTCAAATCCTTTCATTAGTATTGACTGATACTTTTCTTTAAAGGTCTTGAGCGTATCTTCATCTATTTGTATGCCCTGTTTTCTGGCAAAGTCTGCGCATTTTTTAATTTCATATAGGAGATCAGACATCTCCTCAGCCCACACTTGCTTGAATATGTTATAAATGTCTTTAAGTTCTCTTTGAATGTGGACATTACATGCCGCATGTTCACATTTGTATTTAAAATAGGGTTTCCAGAAATCGTGGACTATAATTCCTCTATATTTAGGCAACACTCCCATTTTATTCATTGCTTTTGATCCTCGACTCCTATTATGGAAATAGTATGTATATTTTTTTGTAGAGATTAAATGGCAGTATTCCCCTTGACCACCAACGTCGATTCCAGTTTCATCACCATGGATGACATTTTCTTTTATCAGTTGCTTCTTGATGTGGTTTGTAGCACCTTTCAACTTGTGAAATAACTTATTTTCTGCCCTAATTATTGTACCAACGCTTATATCAAATCCAAAGGCATCTTTAAATAATTTCTTGATTCGGTCATAGGGAATCAATTGGTAGTTTCGGAGGTAAATTGCAATTGTTAAAACCATATTGCCATATTGGACAGGTTTTGTAATTGATTTCGGAAAAGCAGCTTTGTTTTTGCGGTTACAATAAGGACATTTTTTGATCTCAGCACGATGTTCGGTCACTTTACGCCTTACAATTATTTCAAATTCTTGTCTCTTCTCGTAATTTATAACTTCAATCTTCTCAATGTTACAACCACAATGTTCACATTTATGTAGCTTATAAATGATTGTTTTATCAGGATTTTTAATCATCCTTAATGTAGAACCAGGATGCCCTTTTTGGCCGCCAGGACGTCTAAAACTTCCTTTTTGTGAACCTTTTGATTGAGGTATTTTATCAGTAGAATTGTTAGTAGAGGGAAGTCGATTTCTTTTTTGGTTTTGGTTATTCTTTTTTAGGCGAGATTCTAACTCATTAAGTCTTTCTCGAAGTTCGGTGTTTTCGGATTCAAGATTTTCATATCGAGATTCAAGCTCTTCGTGTCGAGATCCAAGATCTTCATACCGAGATTCAAGCTCTTCGTGTCGAGATCCAAGATCTTCATACCGAGATCCAAGATCTTCATACCGAGACTCAAGATCCTCAATATATGAAACAATGGATTCAGGGTCTGAACGGCATTGAGTAAGAATCTCTTCACATTTCATAAACCTCATTCCAAAATCCGATGATTTTTATATTAATCTATATGAAAAAAGTAATTGTTGAGTTTATACGAAATATAAGTTAGAAACAGAGGTAGCTGAATAGATACGAGAATAGAGCAAAAAGTCCTCTTCACGGAAGGTCTTTTGGCTTGCTCCTTCTTTAGAAGCAAAAGCTCCGGTTCCCCGGAAATGTTTTACAGAAACCTTGTGCATCGATCTGCCTATCTTGAACTGTACCGGTCCCGTATGGGTTATCGACCCACTACCTTTATCTTTTTTACTCTTAACTTTAATATCAAGAGGCACGGTGCATCCAAACAAACGAACATCAATACAGCTGTTCAAAATGGCTTCATCAATATTCTTTTTTCCCGATTCAAAATTATCGAGAGGTTCATCGATGGTTAAAAAATCTTTGGCTCTCAGTTTTGCGTCCTGGATTGCTCCCTTGTCATCTGATATTTCTCTAACAAATATTTCCTCATTTTTAAATTTGTAGAGGAAATCTCTGATAGTTCGCTTGAGGCGAACATCGGTTACAAGGTTTATACCGGTTTCTTCGTCGATTCGCGGCTTGTTCTCGTCAAGAGGATCTCCATTAGGGTTCCCGTCCTTTATGTCATACAAAAATACGATTTCAGACCTTCTGCTTATTTCAGTCATCTTTTACCTCCTTGCTTTGATGAACCGGTTTCAGATTATTTGATAAATTCATTCCAAGAACAAAGTAGAAACTGATTTCATCATTTGACATTCTCCAGCCAGAACCCGATTGAACCATATATTTTGCGATAACGGATTCCAGTTCCCTGTAATAGTTTGAATCATACTCTTCAAGTTTATTCTGGATCTCTGGCAAAAGTTTTTTTACATAGCGTTCATCAAGCTTTAATCCTCTTAGCCTTGTTCTGAAAGGTGCATTATCACGCTGGTATTTCTGAACGTTTAGCAGGTATTGGGTAAGTACTCCTTCTAAAAAAAGAGCTTTCTTTTCATCACTGTTGAAAAAATCGTCAAACTCCGAAAAGATCAATTCTGCCCGTTTTTCGTAGCCATCAGTCTCTTTTGAATCGAGGTCACCAAATAAACTCGACAGATCCTTAGAATCTATACTCTTACCTCCTTTGTAATTCCCAAGTAAGCATAATTGATTTAAGAACCCCAGCATCTGAAGTCCCAGAAGCGTGGAATACCTTGTGGATTTATCATTCCTG
Organism: Methanosarcina baltica; assembly: GCF_055394095.1. Lineage (NCBI taxonomy): Archaea > Methanobacteriati > Methanobacteriota > Methanomicrobia > Methanosarcinales > Methanosarcinaceae > Methanosarcina > Methanosarcina baltica. Next base: position 673,941 of record NZ_AP042463.1, read on the forward strand.
AACTCCTTTCTTATATGCTGTATTACGTGCTTTAATAAAAAATTGTAATCAATCGATATCCCTGTAAATATCCCGTTTGTAATTTCCAAAAAATACTTATTCAAATCAGGATCGTCAAGGGTATTGGGGAAAAACCATCTTACGCTGCCCAATGTGAACTTTAGAGACTTTTTTTCGGTTTCAGTAATATAGTAATCACTGAATATTTTCTTATTGTCAACAATTTCTTTTGCCTGAAAAAGTTTTTTTAACCTTGACGGCAGGACATCTTCGATATACAAAAGGATTCGATAGGCAGCATTCGATTTTTCGTAAAATTGGATATTGAAATTAAGGTAGTTATCCTGTTCACTTAGAAGACCCAGAATATCCTCTTCGTTAGCCTGTAGAAAATTCCTGTATTCTTTGGATAATTTGAAGTTTTTATCTTTGAACGTTTCAAATACTTCAAAAATTTCATCTCGATTGCCTTTGCTAAGGAATTTTGGGATTAAAAGATAATTGAATCCATAGAGATTAAATGACATATGTTTCTCAATGTATTCTTTTCCGGCTATGATTTTCAAAGCACATTCAAGGCAAACTGGATTGTTTCTCCATGCCTTGGTCTGGTCAAATCCCCCACTTACAAATCCAGGTTTATCTACAGTATAAAATTCATACGGGGTAACAAAGCCATACACTTCTTTATTTCCTTTGCAAACGCTGCATGTTTTCCCATTTTCTTTAGAAGTGACTCCGTATTTTTTGTAAAACTTAGATGCTCCATTATTTTCCAGAATTTTCCTGAATTCCTGGAACTCTCCAATATATTTATTGCACTCCTCTTCTTCAAATATTATAGTAAGAATCGAGTTTTCTTTGGAATCAATGTGACTTATTTTATCTCCAAGTTCGGAAACTATTGCTTCTTTGTTATCCTTTATGCATTTTTCAATGCTCTTTAAAAACCTGAACTCTTCTTCGTCGAGTATGGCTTTTGCTTCCTTCAAGGGTTTTGAAAACCAGCCTTCTATTTTGTTATCAAATGTTTTTTTGATTTCTGTGACTCTGGTTGTAGGAGTTATATCAGGGCCGTTTGATGACCCTCTTTTATAAAGATACTTTGAAATTTTTTCTTTTGAATACTCCTGCTGTTCAATCCCCTTAAACTCGAAACCCTCTTTATTTTTACTTAGTTTGATTCCGAATACATGTTTATACGTATCATTACTTGCGGGATTCTCTGATAAAATGCCTACAATATCATTAAGATCTGTGTTTTCTCTTTCAAGTGTGTATTCGCCAATTTCTTTCATTGATTCAATCACAGAATTTACACCCTCACAAAACAATATATTTCTAATAGTACTTATTAATTTATAATAAATGATTTGATTTTGAAATAACATGCTTCTCTGTGAATACTAACTATTGATCAAACTACAGATTATATATACTTTTCTAATTAAATCTTGCACCAATATATACGTAGTACTAATAAATTAACATGTACTATGTATGGCAAAACATATATGAAAACCTAAAAACACTTATTGTATAATGTCAAATCTCACGCTCATCTCCACAATCTATTCACTTGAACCAGTAATTGTCTGTGTAACGAGACTTTCCCCTTCAAAAATAATACTTTTAACTGAAGAAGAGGCCAATGAAAAAAAAGTGCAGTCAGAAAAAACCATCGAACAAACATTTGGAAGAGCGCTCGGAGTCGAGAAAAAAATAACATCTCTCTACAATACGGTGCAGGTTGCACAGGACGTTGCGGATCTGATCGAAGAAGAACACTCAAAAGGCAATCAGGTAATTGTCAATGTTTCAGGTGGGAGGAAAACCCAGGCCTTCGGAGCTCTTTTCGGGGCTTATGCCAGAAACGATATGGTTCAAAGAATCGTGTACGTAACTGAAGAGGACAGTCTTATAATTGATTTTCCGGTCCTGAGCTTTAACATATCGAATACCAAAAAAATCATCCTGGAACAGATTCAGGAAAGGGTTCCCTCAGTTTCCAAAATTGCGGCAAATGTCGGTATTTCAAAAGGAATGACCTATAACCATTTGAGAGAACTCAAGGCAATGGGATATATCACTGATGGGGATTCCGGCTACATGATAACTGATGCAGGAAAAATTGCTATGATATGAATTTCGTTTTTCCTCTTTTTCCCTGCAAGACTCCCATTTTCATTTAAGTTATAAACAAATTCGATATATAGTCCTCACAGTAATAATTGATACTTCCTAAGTGAGAATAAACCACGGATGGACACAGATAAACATGGATGACCTAAATCCATGTCCATCCGTGGTTCTTTACCTTTGTACGAATATAATCTGTAATCACTATAAATACAATATCAAAGGGGCCTTTTTATAAAACGATATCATGTCCGTTTGCTGCGTTTAATGTGGGGCCTTTTCCTTTACTCGCTCGGGATCGTACTTACATTAAATGCCCATATAGGATACGCTCCCTGGGATATTTTCCATGCCGGACTTTCAAAAACCGAGGGGATAAGCTTTGGGAATGCTTCAATCATAGTTGGAGTGTTTATCGTGGCAATAACCCTTTTACTCGGGGAAAAACTCGGGATAGGTACCATTCTAAACATGGTAGTTATCGGGGTGTTTATTGACGTTATTCTTGAATTGCGTATAATACCGGTCATGGACAACTTCGTTTTTGGAATTATAATGCTCGTTTCGGGCCTGTTCGTAATATCTCTGGCCTCATACTTTTACATGGGGTCAGCTTTCGGGGCAGGGCCGAGGGATAGTTTGATGGTTGCACTTATCCGTAAAACAGGACTGCCGGTGGGGGTGTGCCGGGGGACAATCGAACTTTTAGCGGGTTTTGCCGGATGGAGACTCGGGGGCATGGTAGGTATCGGAACGATTATATCGGCTTTTTTAATAGGATTTTGTATTCAGACAACCTTTAACCTGCTTAAATTTGATGTAACGGCGGTTGAACACGAAACCCTGGGTGGGACATATAAAATGTTTTTTAGTGATAAAGAAGAGCAACAATTAGAAGAAAAAGTTCCTTTGGACCCCCAATAAGACACTCATTCTTTTGCAGATTTGTTAATCCTCAGGATATCTTACTGAAAACTTTTAGGATTTCTCCTGTTTGAGCAGGCAGTACCGCACCCATTTTAACTCAAGCAATCAAAGAAAAGTTTATAATACAAATTGTAATAGTTTGTGATATAATTGATACTTATCATATCAGATTCTAAAAGCTCTTATCCTAAAAGCACTTAACCTCCTCCATATTATACATATATTCAAAATAAAAAAGGAACCGTTTTCATATGTCACAAAAATACGGGAAAGTTTATCTTGTCGGATCGGGCCCGGGCGATCCCGAACTCCTTACTCTGAAGGCCCGCAGGCTTATCGACACGGCCGAAGTCATCATCTATGACCAGCTCCCCGGAAAAGCCATCCTGGAATCCATGCCGGAAAGTGCGGAGAAAATCGATGCCGGGAAATATTCGGGAAAGCACACCCTTGCCCAGGGCAGTATCAATGACGTGCTTGTCGAAAAGGCAAAGGAAGGCAAGATGATCGTCCGACTGAAAGGCGGGGACCCTTACGTCTTTGGAAGAGGCGGAGAGGAAGCCGAAGTCCTTGTAGGAGAAGGAATCGAATTCGAAATCGTTCCCGGTATCACCTCGGCAATCTCGGCTCCGGCCTATGCGGGAATTCCTGTTACTCACAGGGATGACACCTCCATGGTGACCTTCATCACAGGACACGAAGACCCAACAAAGGAAGATAGCGGACTTGACTGGGAAACCCTCGCAAAGTTCCAGGGAACAATCGTCGTCCTGATGGGTGTGAAGATGCTCAGAAGAAACACCAAAGCCCTGCTCAAATTCGGAAAGGACCCCAAAACCCCTGTAGCCTTAATCGAACGCGGCACCCGGCCGGACCAGAGAGTGACTGTGGGAACCCTTGAGGACATCGCGGACCTTGCGGAAGAAAGAGAGGTCAAGGCCCCGGCAATCACAGTCATTGGAAAGGTTGTCCGGCTACATGAAATCCTCGGGGAACAAATTGTTAATGCGGAGTTTTAAGGAGGAGACAGGATGGATGCTTCAAACCCCCCCCTGCTTGCCCTTATGAGACCCGCAAGCTACAGGGAAAAGTCCGAGAAAATTGCCCGGGATTTCGGCTTCGAGCCGGTATATGCCCCCATGATAAGGCTTGAAGGCATAAAAGATGAGGGCTTCGAGCCCTTTATCAAAAGAGTTATCGAAGGTAGCTCCGACTACGTGATCTTCACAAGTGCAAACGGGATCATTTTCACCCTGGACAAGCTTTCAGATTCTGAAAAGAAGAGCTTTACAGAGGCTCTCAAGCAGAAGAAGGTGCTTGCCATCGGGCCAAACACGCAGAGGGAACTTGAAAAAATCGGAATTCCCGACTCCTTCATGCCCGGAGACTACAGCTCCACCGGAATTGTGGAAATCCTCGGACCGGAAGTTAAGGGAAAGACCGTGGACATTGCCCGGAGCGCTTACGGAGCAAAGGTCCTTGTGGAAGGGCTCAAAGCCTGCGGAGCCACCGTCCACGAAACCCATGTCTACACCCTCGGTATGCCCGAAGGTCCCCTCCAGCAGGAACTGATCAAACGCACCCTTTCAGGCGAAGTCCGGGTTTTTGCCTTCACAAGTTCCATGATGGTCCGAAACTTCCTGAAACACGCGGAAAAAGCCGGGGCCGGAGAATCCATAAAGGAAAACCTTTCCAAAGCCCTTGTAGGAGCCATCGGGACCCCCACCGCGAACACATTAAGGAGTTACGGGGTTAAGGTGGACGTGGTCCCTGACGAGTTTACCTTTGACGCCCTCCTTGCGGTGTTGAAAAAGGAGTTATGAAGGCTCTAAAAGGCCCTGAAAAGATTTGAACATCTCTTAAGGAATGAGTCAATAACCCCCCACTAAAGTGGGAGGCTTGTTTCGGCAAGCCTTGATTGACCAGCCTAAGTCTTAATTGACTACGTTGGATATGTCAGTGCGACAAGAAAGCTATAATATGAATTGCGGTAACGCTATCCCTTCCATTTGGGATAATCCTACTATGACATGCGTTGATGGTAACGTCAAGGTGTGAAGCTCATATGACAATATGGAGAAGTTTAGAAATCTAATCTAAACCATCTGTTAGGATAAGAATTCTAAGAAGAACGTAATGTGAACCATTGTAAGAATCGTGACCAACAACAAGCGAAATTAGATTGATACGCTTGAACCAAAATGGTAATGAAATCAGACCAATAAGGCTTGACATACTTATTGGGAAATGGACATATGATTTTCGGTTTAAAGATGGCTTCTAAGGTATTCACAATTATTCATTTTATAGAACTTGGTAAGCCCTATATGTTCCCCTCGGGGTAGGAATCCTGCAAAGGATGACAATGACATAGAGGGTAAAGGAAAGGAGTAGAAAGCGAATGACAATTTGTAATGAACTGTATAGGGGTTCTAAATTTGCCCTAATCCAAAAGGATGCAGACTTACTCCGTGGTATCAAAACGTAAGAATGAAGGTATGACCTATGAATGTAAGTCATTCAAATACGCTGATCGAGAAATCAATCCGCGAGAAGCTTACAAACAAAACACATGTTAATAGGCTGCAAGTCATGACTTACGAAAGCAGTTATTAACCAAATAACTGCTGCCCTAACGGGTTAAGAGATGCTTGAGCTGTATGAGGTGAAAGTCTCACGTACAGTTCTTAGGCGAGAAAGAGGGAGTAATCCCTCCGACTTAGCCGACCGATACATTTGGATGCTTCCTCAGTCCAATTCCCTATCGTGTAGCATTAAAAGTCCTGAAAACCAGGAGCGGTGTGCTACATATAACAAGCATATTCAACATTGGCGAGGGGAGATAGTTTAAAAAACTACGTTACCTGCTACGAGAACTTGTTTCAAAAGCAGAGTGGAGAAATCCAAACATGGAACAGAATGCCTGAAAGTTGACGGCGTTCCTCCCACGACTAAAGTCGCAGGCATCCTGCTTGAGGAATCGTGAAATATAATATCAAGTATTTTTGTTTACCATTCCTTAACCACGGAAAAGCACGGAAGGACACGAAAACCGGCCTGAGAGCCGGCGAGTACGTCGGGACTTTAAATAATCGATCAAAATCCATTGTGAACAAAACGTCAGAGAAACCATAATTGGCATCTCCCTGCGTTCTTTTTTCCGTGCTTTTCCGTGACTTTCCGTGGTTTGAATGATACCCCTAACGTCTCCACCAACAAAAACACAATCTTATGAGTATAGAGCAATTCCCGAAATAAAATCTGAACTTATATTTTTTACCATTCCTTTAAACGGCTGATTACCATGATAGGCATTTCAAAACTGTACTGCGGAACTGTGGAACCTTCCGATGCCCTGCGCTACGGCCGGGAATCAAAGAGGCTTCCCTCTCATTTGCTGCAGTTCTCAATAGACAAAAAACCGGTGGTCGTCTGGAATATGACCCGCCGCTGCAACCTCAAGTGCGTCCACTGCTATGCCCAGGCAAAGGATCTTGAGTTCAAAAACGAGCTTACGACCGAAGAAGGAAAAACCTTAATCGACGACCTTTCTGAATTCGGAAGCCCGGTTATGCTCTTTTCCGGAGGAGAGCCCACAATGCGAAAGGACCTCCCCGAACTTGCGGCCTACGCAAGGGAAAAGGGCATGAGGGCCGTAATCTCGACAAACGGGACCCTTATTACCCCGGAACTAGCAAAAAAGTTCAAAGAAGTAGGGCTTTCCTACGTAGGAATCTCCTTTGACGGGGTCCGGGAGACCAATGATAAGTTCAGGGGAGTCAAAGGGGCCTATGATGCCGCCCTCGAAGGCCTCCATAACTGCCAGGCCGAAGGCATCAAGGTGGGCCTGCGCTTTACCATCAATAAACAAAACGTTCAGGACATCCCTGCCATCTTCGACCTGCTCGAAAAAGAAAATATCCCGAGGGTCTGCTTTTACCACCTGGTCTATGCGGGCCGGGGCTCGAAAATGGTTGAGGAAGACCTTACCCATGAAGAGTCCCGAAAAGCTGTGGACCTCATCATGGACAGGACAAAGGCCCTTCATGAAAAAGGCAACCTGGTGGAAGTCCTGACCGTGGACAACCACTGTGACGGCCCCTACGTCTATCTTCGGCTCCTCAAAGAAAACCCGGAAAGAGCGGCTCAGGTCTTCGAGCTCCTTTCCATGAATCAGGGTAACTCCACCGGTATTGGCATCGGCTGCGTCTCCTGGGACGGAAAGGTCCACGCCGACCAGTTCTGGAGACACCACTCCTTCGGAAACGTCCGGGATAGGCCCTTCAGTGAAATCTGGACCGACCTTTCCGATGAAATAATGGCAGGCCTCAAGGACCGCAAAACCCTTATTCGGGAACACGCCGACCGCTGTGCCCGCTGCAAATGGCTTGACATATGCAACGGAAACTTCAGGGTCAGGGCCGAAGCCGTAACAGGAAACGTCTGGGCCGATGACCCGGCCTGTTACCTTACGGATGAAGAGATAGGGTACGACGAATCGGAATAAAAAACTAAAAAAACAAAATAATATAAAAGTATAAAAAAGTAGAAAATCAGGAAGGGTAACAGAAATGTTATCCCGCCTCGATTATTTCATCTGGTCACTCTGTTTTTTCTTTCTTTTTTTGGTTTTACTCTTCTTCGGGGTGAACCGCCAGGTCGTTCAACCAGTAATAGATAATCTGCTGGAGTTCGGCCGTTGTGATCTTTGTCCCTCCATCAGATTCGGGATCGTCCCAGGAAATCCAGTTTCCACCGGATGATCCGCTTCCAGAAGAACTTCCACAACCTGCAAATGTCTTTTCAATGAAGGGATAGAATCTGAGGGTATTGTTGTCTGCAACCCTAAAATACATATATTCAGCGATCTCCACGGTATCGTCCATTTCGAGATTGAGGGGATTGATGTTTTCAAAGACCAGGCAATCGGATATACTTACTGCTTCAAGATTACCAAATTCATCACCTGATTCAATCGTGAAGGCGTTTTCATAATCAATTAGCCAGAGGGCACCAATTTCTACAAAATAGTAATCTCCATCATGGTAAACATTTTCAACGTTTACCTTCATTACTAGGACGTCATCTTCTCCTTCAATGTCATCAAGTTCCACATCCCAGCTGTCCTCATATGAAAGATCAATTACTTCATCATCAACAAATTCCCCGTCCTTTGTAAACTCAAGCCAGACCTTATAACCATCAACATCAACCTGCTTTACTTCAAGGCCGTACCCTGACCCCAGGTCAAGGGCATCTCCATTCTTTATCCGGTATTCTTCGTCGTCATCTAGAAGAAGATAAGCAAGTTTATCCGCATTTTGTGGGTCCAGAGTGACAAAAGGTTCTCCGAAAAGAACTTCCATGGGGTAGCCACCGATATACTGCCCCCCTTCATCATCATTATCGTAATTCCAGTTCCCGTATTCGTAGTCAACGAAAATTATTTCTGTCGTATATATGAGGCCTTCTTCGGGAATTGTCCGGGCTTCAAGTCCCTCTATAGAAAGGGTCTCTGAGTAGAGGTTTTCATCAATTTCATAGAAAAACGCCGGGAAATTCGAATAATCCCATTCAAATTCAGTAACGTTTTGGACAACTTCCCCCCGAATTTCGTAAGTTCCCGGCTCGTCGTATTTTCTCATAACATAAAAACGGAGCTGCTCCGGGTCATCTGCAACGACAAAAGCTAACTCTTCCGTAATTTCCTGTTCGGAATCCATTTCGAGGTATATGGAATCAGGGTTTGTGAACTCAAGAGAATCCCCCAGGAGACTTACTTCAAATTCTCCGTATTCCATATCATTTTCAAGGGATGTCGCATTTTCATAATCAATCAGCCAGAGTCCTTCAAGCTGGGCAATACTATCTACTGCACCCTGGAATACCTGGTTTACATGGACTCTCAGGACGATGACATCATTTTCTCCTTCAACATCGTCAACATCGACCTGCCAGACAGACTGAGAGGAATCACTGGAAATAAAAATGTTTTCATCGTCTACATATTCACCGTCCTTGCTGAATTCAAGCCAGACCCTATTACCATCAACATCGACCTGCTTGGCTTCAAGGCGGTACCCTTCTCCGAGGTCAATAATCTCGCCGGTCCTCAAAGTGTATTTGTCGTCATCATCCAGTAGAAGAGGGACGAGTTTGTCCGGACTGTTTGAATCCAAAGGGACATAAGGCTCCCCGAAAAGTGCGAGCAAAGGATAATTTGAAATGGTGTTTCCGTTTTCATCCGTCCAGGCCGCATCCTGATAGGCAAATTCAACAAAATTAATACAGGTGCTGTAGATTAAACTGTCCTCCCAGATTGTTCTGCCATTTCCATCACAGATTACAAGGCTTTCGGTTGAAATGTCATCATCGACGTCGTAATAGAATGCCGGAAAATTCAGGGCGTTCATTTCAAGCTGGCCACCTTCATTAACCAGAATTTCTTCCAGATTCATACCGGAGTAAACCGCCCCCCGGATTTCTAGCGAGTTTATTTCTTCAGCCTGCGCATTCAGGCATCCTGCTGAGAGCAGCAATAATAAGGCAACTGTCTCTAAAATAAGCTTATTGACTTTTGAAAAACGCATAATACATCTCCTATTTTAATACAGACATTGATTATTTTCTTAAGTATGTTTAATAACTATAAATGTTTGTATCTTATTAATTTTTGTTAAAATGGAAAGTAAAATATACTAAGAAACATACATCATATATTAAATATGTTAATATCTTTAATCTTAAAAAAATGAAAATGTGTTTTATGCTCTACTCTAAAATTAAAAAAAGAACTTTATGGTGTTTGGGATGGGATTTAAAATACAGGAGTGTATAAATATAAAAACAGGAATAAATACAAACTCGTTTTTTTTGCTCTTGTGTTTTTTCCTGTTTTCATCCATTTTATTGCCCATAGCCGGGGCCGTCTCAGATGGTTTCGTGGTAAGCCGCACGCTTTCCGGGGATGTGGTGAATCCAGGAGATACTTTTTCCGTAAATCTTGAGATTTCGGCCCGGGACAGGGTATATGCTCCGGCAATCACCGAAAAGTTTCCTGAGGGCTGGACTCCTGTGCCGGTAAAAAAAGCCGGGGCCATTTTTAAAGCTTCAACGAACGAATGGATCTGGCTGGGATGCCTGGGTCCAGAGGAGGACAGGGTACTCGTCTATAATGTAAAAGTGCCGCAAAATTCGTTGCCCGGAGTTTATACCCTCAAGGGCAGTTTTTCTGCAGGCAGAGGTTCTGAGGCCGGGGGTTTTGTGGGCCCGCTTGAGATTTCAGGGACCTGCAAAATTACGGTTGAATCCGGAGAGCTTCCGGTTAATTCTCCCGCTGAAAGCAAGTCATTTGACAGGTCACAAAGCTCTCAGACTAAAAAAGAAGGTCTCAATCAATCTCCTCTCTTTAAACTTGATTCCGGGTCTTTGAATGAGGAAGCTGAGATTTACAGAATTGATGCAGGTATTGATGCAGGGGTTGATATTGAGATTTCAGAAAATGGTACAGGTAGCGCAGGTTCTGATAACGATTCCTCTGAGATAGTTACTGCTCCCGGTTTTTGTTTCTCAGTTTCATTGATTTCTTTACTAATATATTTAATAGTTGTGAAAGGATATTATAGTTAAACTATTATGTAAGTATTCAAGAAAATATTAACAAATAATTTTATATGTTTGATGCTTAGTTTCTATAGTTATGTGAAATGTCTGAAATTTTTGTTTTCAGGGTGAACAGTTCCAAAGTTTAGTACTACATATAGATCTGTAATAAAACAAAGGAAGTTTGGATTTATGATATCCAGAAAAAGAAATACAAGGAATTTTACTTTTAGATTGCTATTATTTGGGCTAATCGCACTTTCGATTATAACGATTGCAGCACCTGCTGTTTCTGCAGTTAATGAGATCAGTGCGGAAAGGAATATTCTGCAGGATCAGCCTATCAAACCAGGTGAGAATTTCACCGTCGTTGTCAACATCTCTTCAAACCAGGAAGATTTGTGTGCCCTATCTCTTAACGAAGAGCTGCCGGATGGATGGACATTAAACCCTGTAGATGATGACGGAGCAGAATTTAACGGAACGTCTTTGTTTAAGGCCTCAACAAATGAATGGGTCTGGGCTGAAAACTTTTATGCAGGAAGTCAAAAGACCGTAACCTATGAAGTAAACGTTCCATCAAACACTGTGTTAGGGAATTATACAATTAACGGGGAAGTCTCGGCTTATGGAGTAGATTATATAGAAATCTCAGGAGATACCGTTGTTAGTGTAACAGATGACGGGGATGCCTGCATGGTTTCTTTCTCAGTCGAATCAGCTATGCTTATCCCTGGTTCTAGCGAGGACCTTCAGTTAATAGTAGATGAGTTGCCCACAGGCCTTGCGGGATACAATATAACAGTTTACGTTCAGGACCCTTCAATTGCTGAAATTAACGCCATCTCTTTCCCCTCCTGGGCAGTTTTGAACAGTAATTCTTCACTCCCATCGGATTCGTTATTGATTACAGCCGTGGACCTGATATCTGGTGTTAATGAAGGAGATTCAAATGTGGAACTGGCCACAATCTCTGTGGTTGGCAAGGAGATAGGGGCCACGGATGTAAAAATCATAGTAACCCAGATGGACGATGATGCTGGAAATATGGTTGTTCCGATAGTAATATCCTGCAAGGTGGAAGTTACAGTTACCATCTTTCCGGGATGCTCTAACTACCCAACCGACGTTGACGGAGACGGCCTCTACGAAGACATTAACGGAAACGGCAGAAAAGACTTCGACGACATTGTGAAGTATTACAAAAACATGAGTTGGATTCCAGCCAATGTCCCTGTAGCATTTTTCGATTATAATGGAAATGGTAGAATCGACTTCAATGATGTCGTAGAACTGTATGAACTGATGTGAAGGGAAATTTGAAAACCGAGATTTCTTAATCCCTTTTTTTATTTTTATAACCATTTCTACAAGATCTATTTCTGCGACCTAAATAAATGCAGATTATATATGTGTATTTAAGAGATGATTTTATGAAAAACATATGGAAAATTGCAGGTATTTTTTTGATTGTTCTTGGGTCCTTTATTCCCTGTGTATCAGCAACGGTTCTGTCATTAGATCCACAGGAAATTAAATTGGATCCAGGCTCTGTTCAGAAATTTCAGTTAACAGCAGATACTTTTCCAGATGGTCTGGCAGGATACCGGGTCACAGCCTCAATTGCGGATCCGGAAATTGCGGAGGTCACCAATGTGTCTTTTCCAGATTGGGCCGTATTGAACGATAAATCAGACCTTCCAGCAGGTTCTTGCCTTTTCAGTGCAGTCGACCTTCAAGATAATATCAAAGAAGGCGATTCCAATGTCCGGCTTGGAACGATTGAGGTCCGAGAAATAAAACCTGGGACAACGGAATTGAGCATCTTAATAGAGCAGGTCGATGCTGACAATGGAAATCTGATACCCTGTGAGGATATCAAGGCTAAAATTACCACTGAAGGATCCGGGGCAGAAACTGAAGAAAACACCGAGGAAAGATCGGAAGAAAATACTGAAACGAAATCAGAAACTTCATCCGAAGCAGGTGGTTTTGGTTGTTTTCTGGCAGTAGCAGTTTTAATTACATCAGTAGTTATAAAAAGAGGAAAACATTTATAAAAAATTACAGGGTATAGATATAACACTCATAAAAAACAAACAATAATTATTTATGTTATATGAGTGGAGAACAAACTGACTTCCCAAAGTTCTCCAATAGCACATGTGAATATATGTCAACTACCCCTCCCTAAAACCTTCGCCTAATGGCTCAGGTTTTTGAGGAAGGGGCTTGCTTCGGTAAGCCCTAGTTGAATAGCCTTTCGTTATACTGGTCATGATATTCGAGGATACTCCACACGTTCTCGGAGATATCGATTTGGATTAAACATCCCTGAGAGGTAGGGGAAGTGTTCAGGTCATTAACAAGCCAGTATAACAGTGGCGATGTGGACCCACTCCTGCAAAGGAGGACAGAACATAAGGTCACTGTCAAACAACATTAAGGTCTCCTGTTAAACAACATTAAGGTCTCCTGTTAAACAACATTAAGGTCTCCTGTTAAACAACATTAAGGTCTCCTGTTAAACAACATTAAGATCTCCTGTTAAACAAAAAATGGGGGCCTTAGTCTCGACGCATTCATCTCCCACCTGCCAGTTCCTCCAAAGTCGGAACTGTCGAGGAAGGAGTCTTCTGCTGTCTGAGATAAATACCCGAACATGAAATATTAAAAGGTGTTCCTATGAAAAATGTATCGAAATTAGTGCTTGGACTTACACTGTTTCTTATGCTTGGAATAAGCTGTGCATCAGCGGAAACGATTTCATTCGACCCCTCTAATATAACTGTTAACCCGGGCTCGACCCAGGAAGTAGACATTCTGATTGACGCTCTTCCATATGGCCTTTCAGGATATGCCATTGAAGTTACAGTTCAGGATTCATCAGCCGCAGAGATCACAGCAGTTTCATATCCAGGCTGGGCTGTGTTGAACGGGGGGACTCTTGCAAGTCCCGCAAGTTCTGTGGACCTTTCGGGTGTGGATCTGATGGACGGTGTCAAGTCAGGAGGAATTGTTCTTGCAACTATCACAATTTTGGGACTTGAGCCAGCAGAGACGGAGATAGGCATCACAGTGTTCCAGATGGACGACGATAACGGTGGCATTATTAACGCACCCGTTATTAACGCCACGGTTCTGGTACAGGATGAGCCTACTACAGTTGTCTTCGAACCGGACAATGATTCCATGATAATTGGCTGTTCTGTAGACTTTGAACTCATTGCCGATATGTTCCCAAGTGGTCTTGCAGGATATAATGCTACGATTTCAGTTGAGGATTCGACCATCGCCGAAATTACCGAGGTGTCCTTCCCAGGATGGGCAGTGTTAAACGACTTCAGTGACCTGCCTGCTGCTTCAGTCGACCTAAGTGCCGTGGATATGGGTAATCAGGTGGTTGCTGGAAATATGAACGTGTACCTTGGATTTGTCACTGTTGAAGGACTCCTGCCAGGAACTACCAACATCACCCTTCAAATAACACAGATGGACAGTGACAGCGGATGGGACATTACAACAATAGTGTTGCCGGCTACCATTGAAACGTACATGCCGATATTGCCGGGATGCACCGCATCTCCAACCGACCTTAACGGAGACGGAGTCTACGAAGACATCAACGGAAATGGAAGAATGGACTTCGCTGACATTGTGAAGTTCTATGAAAATATGAACTGGATTACAAACAACGTCCCCGCAGAGTTCTTCGACTATAATGGAAACGGAAGAATCGACTTCAATGATGTCGTAAATCTCTATGGACAGATGTAAACAGGATGAACAAAATTCCTGAGAAATACGGAGAACAGGGCCTGTCAATAACCCCCACCAAAGGGAAAGGCTTGCTTCGGCAAGCCCTTATTGACCAGCCTAAGTCTTAACTGGCTACGTTGGATATATCATTGATACATTTGGACGCTTCAACGGTCCAATTCCATATCTTCTGGCATTAAAAGTCCCGATGGATAGGGGCGAAATGCTATACATAATATCCAGCACTGGTGAGGGGATATAATTTCAAGAACTGCATTATCTGCCAGGGAAATTCTTTTCCGAAGGTGGAGATACAACATGAAAAGGAATGTCGAAAAGTTGGCAGCATTCCTTCAATAACCAGAGTCACGCATCCTGCCTGAAGAAGGAATGCGAATTAAAATAATTCCACATGCATACCCATTTTCTTCCGTGAATATTAAAGATAATTTTTATTGATCTAATTCTGGATATTCACGATTCTGAAATAATATAAAAAGGGAAAACAGGTGTTGATATGAAAAAAATATGTAAACTTTTACTTGCATTTACATTATTTCTTGTTTTTGGGATAAGTTGTGCATCAGCCGAGGAGATATCATTTGATCCCTCAGAAATATCAATTGACGTAGGTTCCACCCAGGAAGTAGACATTCTGGTTGATAGCCTTCCCAAGGGCCTTTCAGGATATGACATTACAGTTACAGTTGAAGATCCTTCTGTTGCTCAAATCACAGCAGTTTCATATCCTTCCTGGGCAGTATTACACGGTGAACTTCTTGCAAGTCCCGCGAGTTCTATAGTACTTTCAGGTGTCGACCTGATGTCCGGCGTTGGGATAGGAGATAAAACTGTTCTTGCGACCATCACAGTCGAGAGACTTAAGCTGGCAGCTACGGAGATAGACATTGAAGTAAACCAGGTGGACGACGATAACGGCAACGTTATAGATCCAACATTAAAGAACTTGAAAATTACCGTAGCAGACGCATTGGTGGCTGATTTCACAGCAAACGAGACCGAAGGGGAAGCACCATTCACTGTCCAGTTCACGGACGCCTCTTCAAATGCGGTTAAATGGGCCTGGGACTTTGACAACGACGGTACTGTGGATTCTACAGAACAGAATCCAAGTTTCAATTACGACACTGTTGGAACCTACACTGTGAACCTGACTGTTACTAACAAAGACGGTTCTGACACCGAAATTAAGGCTGACTACATTACCGCCAATTACGTTCCTGTATACCCTGTAGCCTACTTTTCAGCCGACGTTACTGAAGGAGATGCTCCGCTAACAGTTACCTTCACTGATGAATCAAGTGATGCAACTGGCTGGGCCTGGGACTTTGACAACGACGGTACTGTGGATTCAACAGAACAGAATCCAAGTTTCAACTACGACATTGTTGGAACCTACACTGTGAACCTGACTGTTACTAACAAAGACGGTTCTGACACCGAAATGAAGGCTGACTACATTACCGCCAATTATGTCCCTGTATACCCTGTAGCCGACTTCTCAGCCGACGTTACTGAAGGAGATGCTCCGCTAACAGTTACCTTCACTGATGAATCAAGTGATGCAACTGGCTGGGCCTGGGACTTTGACAACGACGGTACTGTGGATTCAACAGAACAGAATCCAGGTTTCAATTACGACATTGTTGGAACCTACACTGTGAACCTGACTGTTACTAACAGCGACGGTTCTAACACCAAAATTAAGGCTGACTACATTACCGCCAATTACGTTCCTGTATATCCGGTCGCAAACTTCTCAGCAGACGTTACTGAAGGAGATGCTCCGCTGACAGTTACCTTCACTGATGAATCAAGTGATGCAACTGGCTGGGCTTGGGACTTTGACAACGACGGTACTGTGGATTCAACAGAACAGAATCCAAGTTTCAATTACGACACTCTTGGAACCTACACTGTGAACCTGACTGTTACTAACAACGACGGTTCTGACACCGAAATTAAGGCTGACTACATTACCGCCAATTACGTTCCTGTATACCCTGTAGCCGACTTCTCAGCCGACGTTACTGAAGGAAATGCTCCGCTAACAGTTACCTTCACTGATGAATCAAGTGATGCAACTGGCTGGGCCTGGGACTTTGACAACGACGGTAATGTGGATTCCACAGAACAGAATCCAAGTTTCAATTACGACACTGTTGGAACCTACACTGTGAACCTGACTGTTACTAACAGCGACGGTTCTGACACCGAAATTAAGGCTGACTACATTACCGCCAATTATGTTCCTGTATATCCGGTCGCAAACTTCTCAGCAGACGTTACTGAAGGAAATGCTCCGCTAACAGTTACCTTCACTGATGAATCAAGTGATGCAACTGGCTGGGCCTGGGACTTTGACAACGACGGTACTGTGGATTCAACAGAACAGAATCCTAGTTTCAATTACGACACTCTTGGAACCTACACTGTGAACCTGACAGTAGAAAACGAGCTGGGGACCACAAACACAACAACGGAAACAATAACCGTTTACGGTCTTCCTGTTGCAAACTTTACGGTAGATGACAACAAAGGGGAAGCACCATTTACGATCCAGTTCACGGATGCCTCTGAAAATGCGGTTGCATGGTTCTGGGACTTTGGAGGAGAAGGCAGTTCAACAGACCCGAGTCCGGAATTCACATTTGAGACCCCAGGAGAATACACTGTAACCCTGACGGTCAAAAATGGGATGGAAACTGAAGACAATACCACAAAAACAATAACTATTTACGGTCTTCCAGTATCTGATTTCGAGGTAAACGCATCTTCAGGAATCGCGCCTCTTACCGTTAACTTCACAGATCTGTCCGAAAATGCAATTGAATGGTTCTGGGACTTCGGAGATGAAAGCACTTCCAATGACCAGAATCCAATACACCAATACACATCTCCCGGATGTTACGATGTTAACCTGACGGTAAGCAACGGCTGGTCAGATAATTTGTCCACATTGGAAATTGTGGTTACCAAAAAGATTGAATCCTCACTCAATATCAGTGCGGAAATAAACGAAACAAAACAGGAGATTACATTCAACGACAATGCTAATGTAACTGTTAGCAGAGATAACAAGACTGTTATTATAAAGAATGACGGAATAAACATTTCCATACACTCTGATGAGAAGGGTTTCAATAATACCGAAGGTTATAACTGGACAGGAAATTACAGCTCCGCAGAACTTGAAAAGGAGACTGAAAACTTCACTCTCGGAGGAGATCTCGGAGACATCAATGTTTCTTTCAACGCCAGCCTGGAAGAAAAATTATCAAACCTTAAGAATGCAAGCATTACGGTAACTGTAGTTCCAGGAGTTCCTGAAAACGTAAATGAATCCGACTTCCAGCTTGCAGCGCAGGACTTCGCCGAAGGAAACGTGGATATCATCTATTCCATGTCCATAGAAAAGGTAGGCCTGGAAGGGACTGAGGTAAAGGACGCCTGGATTGTCATGACTTTGCCCGCAGCTTATGTGAATAACAGCACAGGTGGACCAGATTCATTCACTATCATGAGCCGGAGTGATGACGGAAAGGTGACAGAACTGGATACCACATGGACCCTGGAAGGAGATGTCTATGTCTTTACCGCATACTCTCCGGAAGGTTTCTCTGTAAAGGCTCTGGTGCACTTCACCCTGAAAGATGACACAGTTAAGACATCTTCAAAAGGTGGAAGCGGAACAGGAAGCTGCACAATAATAAGCAAGACTGAAACACCTTCTGAACCTGAAGTAATTGGAGATGTATCTAACCCAACGTCCGGTGAAGAAGACGTTGCAGAGACCAACACAGGATCAAGCACAACTCAGATCATAACACCTAAGGAAACGGAAACCCCCGATGAGAATATACCTACATCCGAGGAAGAGACAGAAACTGAAAAACAGACCCCTGGATTCGGGCTCGTATTCGCCGCTTTCGGACTTGTTTCCATGCTGTGCCTGTTGAAAAGGAGTAAAAAAGAGTAAAGAAAAGTTAAAAAAGACAGAACGGAATTAAGGGTGTCGAAGGCTTCCTGTCTTCATACCCTTCTGATATCATTTTTCAAATATGTTTTTATTTTTTTATATTTTATATATGTATCAGATCATTATTTTTGAGACTTGTTTAACTCCTTCTTCTAATATATTTTTCCTTAGGAACGATTCAAATATAATATCAAGGATTTTTGCTAACAAGAATGATTATTAGGGAAATAAACAATTGCATCGATTCCAAAATTAAAGAATAAACCACGGATAAACACAGATGATTTTAATCCATGTCTATCCATGTCTATCCGTATCCATCCGTGGCTCTTAAACGGAAAACTCGTTGACCTACAGGCCGTCCTTAATATAGAGCAATCCCTGAACTGAAAAATTGAAAATATAGTTCGACCATTCCTAAAGCATTGGGACTTTTTGCTGCGTCCATGTAAGTATCAATTTGGGACGTTGGCTAATATGAGTCCATTTTAGCAAAAAAAACCGACCCAGAAAAAAAGTCCGCTTGAGCAAAAAGAAACCGATCCTAAAAAAGTCCGCTTGAGCAAAAAGAAACCGATCCCGAAAAATAGTCCGCTTGAGTGAGCGGAATTAGGGGTGGAAAAAAATACATGGAAAGGCTGCGAGAAACTCCCACTCCTTCCCATAAAAATTTAGAGTGCTTCTTCTACTCTTTTGTAGATGAGGTCTGCGACCAGCTCGTCGGCCCCAAGGGGTTTTGCATAGCAAAGTGGCACTTCTTTACCGTCGATTGTAAGGTTTCCGTGTCCGTTTTCGTCCAGGCCCAAGATTCCGGGGATGTCCTTTGTGATGTGGACTCCGGAAGCCAGGAAGACCGGCACCGCAGCGATTTTCGTAACCCCGGTCCCGGCGAATCCTGCAATGGCCTCGTCAAGAGTAGGCTTACTGTTCTCCATAAAACCGGCCCTGACAACAATGTCAGCGTGCTTTCCTGCAATGTAGTCCGCAATCTTTGTCACAACTTCCTTGTTAAAAGGCAGTTTACTTCCGTGGCCAATAGCTAAAATTCCGAGTTTTTCTGTCATTTTTAAAACCTCTCATTATAATCTTATTATTATAATTCTTGTTTGTGTTATTTAATAAAAAGTGTTCATAGTAAGAGATAATATAATATAATCTTTTTGAGCAAACTGGGTTAAAAAAAGTATATTTGAGAGGTTGAAATAGAACTATAGATTATTATTTTCAATCCCTGTTTCAGCTCAGGCAGCAGGAGCCCCCTTCCTCGATGTTTCTAATTGAAAATTAGAAACTCCTGTTAAACCTAAGGGTTTAACACGACAGTTCCGGCTTTGGCGAAACTGGCAGGTGGGGGAGGAATGCGTTCAAACATTCACAGCCTGAATTAAAGTTGTACCATGCGTCTTCGGTTAAGTGAAGAATCGTGACAAATTGCTTCCATTTCTTCAACAGTTATCATAAGTTTCAATGTATTGTGGACTGGAACAAGGTATCGATTTCATGCAGAGAGGCCAAATTTAAGGCAGGCTTCTGGTACAAAATCGATAGCTATCAGGCAAGAAAATTCCTTAACCGATGACCAATGAAAGTTGTACTGCTTGCTCTTAATCTAATGCAGTTTTTCTTAATATTGACACTTGTAGTTATCATGTTACCGAAAATATCACACAACGTGAAATATCCAGTTGATCTTTTGCCCCTGATAAAACCGGTCCCTTTTTCTGTTATTACAAGATCGAACTTCCTAAGGCCAAACACTTTTCCAGTAGGGATTTTTTTCTCTGATCGCTTACCCCTTGTTTGCTGGAAGTCCCCGGCAGAAACGTGTTTTTTGTGGTAAACCGTATTATCCAGCTTTACCGTTTGCCCGTCCTCGCAGCAGATAGCAACAGCATCATTATAGTGGGTTTTTGGAAGTTTTAAAAACTGTTCTCTCTTAAACTTGGTCTCAAAACCAAAATATTCCTCAAACTCCCAATCGGACTTTTTAAGCTGGCTTTTGATAATACCCATGTGGGTTGCATGTTTGGTTTTCGATCTTCTTTTCTTTAGCTCAAACTCTCCGGCATGGAGAGCCTGGTGGCAGGTTCGGCATAAAGTAATAAGGTTCTCTGGAGTATCGGGGCCTCCATCAGACCTGAAAATGATGTGGTGACACTGCAAATGCTTATCCTTTGATTTACCTTTGCAGTGCTGACATGTGTACCCGTCCCGGTCCAGTACGAAAGCCCTGGCGTTGTAGGCATCCTTCAGTGGACCTTCCTGATACTCAATACCTGAAACTCCGGATTCGTTATTTTGTGAATGTCAAAGGAAGCCGTTTCGACCTTCCACTTCGTAACCGGTAAGATGGATTCCACAAAGTTCTTTTCTCTGATGTGAAATTCCAACTTACTCCTGATTGAAGGCGCAAGCCTTCCTTCTCTCCTCAAAGCTGCCCTATTATTGAACCTTGCGGGCCTGTACCTTGTTTTCCGGCCTCTCCGGTTTCTTCGGTACATTCTCCGTTGATCCATCTTTTTAGAAACATCTTGCCTTAATTGAATTTCTGACTGATAAACTACCTTTCCGTTAGCAATAGCCGCACAGCCAACAACTTTCGAGCCTGAGTCTATGCCTGCTATCACGGGCTGAGTGTACCCCCCACTTCCGAAAATCATTTTAATCGTAAATGGTGTAGTTCTCAAAACCCTGGCCTTGCCTTCCCTCAAAAGCTTTCTGGCCTTTGAAGGTTTACAGGGCATTAGTGGTTTTCCGTTCTGGTTTTTAATGTAAACTAATATAGAGTTCACCTCCATTTTTTGGAGTTATGCGTATTGGGGGCTATGGAGTCAACCCACCAAATCCGGCTTCCTCTCGATCTGATACTGAAAGGTTTGTATGATGCAAGCACTGTCCCTACCTCTCAGGACTGTTTAACCAGCATCCTTAGAGCCTGAAACTGAGGCGGCATTCCAGGGTAACTATAATATTCTTTCGTATCGGCTGCCAGTATTACAAAGCTCCTTACTGGCGATCTGGTCAACCAGGGACTTGCCGAAACAAGCCCCTTACTCTAAAATCTTAGCCTGAAGGCTAAGATTTTAGGGAGGGGTAATTGACATTAATTAATCCAACTTCATATCAACCCGACAGCCTGAAAAATGCTTGTCCCGACCCAGACCACCATAAGGTTGCTGACAGTGAGCACAAGGCCTGCGAGTTCTATGAAGTGTTTTGTAAAAACCCATCTGGAAGGAGAATTTTTAATTATACTGGCGCAGAAAAAAAGAATGAATATGAAAAAAATTTTCAGGTACAGGAGGTGGAAGATCCCGTATTTTTCCAGAACCATGGCAGGTATGGGGTTTCCTTCATAAGCGTAGGGCATTGCATACCATGTGGTCAGCCAGTCCCCTAATACATAAAACAGAATAATAAAGCGAGCCTCGTACAAAAAATCCAGAAAAGAACTTAGCGAGTAATACCCAGAGCTTATTTTTGTTTCCATACCCAGCTTTCCCCTATATAAGGGACCTCCCAAAACTAAATTTATTTTATCTCATTATATACTTACAGGAAACAAAAATCTCAAAAAATAAGTTATAACTTAATAAATACCGTAACTTTATAGCCAGGTCGCAAAATTATAAACTAATCTCGACCGAAGATTTGAAACAAGGAAGTTCCATTCAGGAATGATTCAAATATAATATCAAGGATTTTTGTAACAAGAATGATTATTTAGGGAAATGGAACTATACTCACCCAGCTTTATCGTTTGAAGTTCTCGATCAAAAATCACTAACAAGAGGACTTTCAACCACGGAACACACGAAAGGACACGGAAACCGGCCTTCAGCACCCGAGTTCCGCTTCGGGATCACAGGAAATCAAAGATTTCCTGGGAGTTGCACTGCAAGTGCAACAGCAAGGTGTCCTTTTCGGGAGCTACGCTCCCTCAAGAGGACGAAGAAATACCAGCACAACCTTAAAATCGTCTACCTGCACTATTTTTTCCGTGTGTTCTGTGTGTTCCGTGGTTTGAGTGCACACACCAAACGTCTCCACCAACAAAAAAACAACATGTATGAGTATAGAGCAATTCCCGAAATAAAATCTGAAGTTATATTATCACAATTCTTCAACAGTTTTTCAATCGAAGCTCTACTCGCACTCAAAACCATCCACTCAAACAGGCCTGAAAAAAATGAACGAAAAAAACCCTTCCTGCCCCGAAACCTATCCTCTCCTCGAACTCA
Organism: Methanosarcina baltica; assembly: GCF_055394095.1. Taxonomy (NCBI): domain Archaea; kingdom Methanobacteriati; phylum Methanobacteriota; class Methanomicrobia; order Methanosarcinales; family Methanosarcinaceae; genus Methanosarcina; species Methanosarcina baltica. The sequence goes on from NZ_AP042463.1 coordinate 696,609, forward strand.
GAAACGTAAGCGTTGTAAAGGGCGGAAAAAAGATCCTGGACTCCGTATCCCTTTCCTTAAACCCCGGCGAAAACCTTGCCATCATAGGCCCGAACGGCTCGGGCAAGTCTTCCCTTATCAAGACCTTCACAAAAGAGTATCACCCCCTCGCAGGCGAGGAAGAAGCCGCCTTAAGGATCATGGGAAAATCGAGCTGGAACGTCTTTGAGCTTCGAAAATTCCTCGGAATCGTCTCCGGCGACCTTCAGCAAACCTGTGTGCGACCCATTCCGGTGCTCGACGTCGTACTCTCGGGCTTCTTCAGCAGTATAGGAATATACTATAACCACAAAATCACACAGGAGATGCGGGCCCGGGCCCTTGAGGTCCTGGACTTTCTGGAAATCCCCCGGCACTCCGGCAGGCTGATGAACGAAATCTCCTCGGGAGAGGCCAGGCGAGTCCTCATAGGCCGAGCTCTTGTACACGACCCGAAGGTCCTTGTCCTGGACGAACCCGCAAACAGTCTGGACCTTCGAGCTCTGCATTCCTTCAGGGAAAGTGTCCAAAAAATTGCAGCCTCGGGAAAAAGCATTATTCTCGTAACCCACAACCTCGAAGACATCATCCCCGAAATCGGGCGGGTCGTCCTCCTCAAAGATGGAAAAGTCCTCAAGGACGGGCCAAAAGAGGAAATCCTGACCGAAGAAAACCTCTCAGAACTATTTTCCCTTCCGGTCAGCGTCCGGGAAAAGGGCGGCTACTACAGGGCCTGGTCCTGAATATATTTCAGGTAAAATAGCCGATTTTTCCGAGAATAATTACCAGCGTGTTCCCCGCAAAAGCAAGAAAACCTATAGCTGTAACCATCCATTTGGTAAAGTTCCAGAAGGCCGGGTATTTCTTTATTGCCCGATACTCAAAAAAAAGCAGGCCCAGAGTCAACTACCCCTCCCTAAAACCTTCGCCTAATGGCTCAGGTTTTTGAGGAAGGGGCTTGCTTCGGTAAGCCCTAGTTGAATAGCCTTTCGTTATACTGGTCATGATATTCGAGGATACTCCACACGTTCTCGGAGATTTCGATCTGGATTAAACATCCCTGAGAGGAAGGGGAAGTGTTCAGGTCATTAACAAGCCAGTATAACAGTGGCGATGTGGACCCACTCCAATCAAGGAGGACAAATCTATGAAAATATTTGTCATCAATATACACAACGAACCATTAATGCCCACGACCCCTAGGAAAGCAAGAATATTACTTAAATCAGGTGGGGCAAAAGTGGTACAAAGGAATCCATTCACTATCAAACTTTTTTATCCTTCGGGAAAAAATACTCAGGAAATAACCCTGGGAATCGATAATGGGTTCCTTAACATAGGATTTTCGGCAGTTTCCGAAAAAGAAGAACTTATTTCAGGAGAGGTAAAACTTCTTGCTGGAATGCCAGAGCGAAACGATGAACGGAGAATGTACCGAAGAAACCGAAGAAACCAGATAAGACACAGGAAACCGGGGTACAACAAAAACACCAACAAAGAAGATTGGTTGGCTCCATCTATCAAACATAAGCTTGAAAGCCATATCAGATTAATAGAGGATCTTGCCGAAATCTTGCCCATAACAAAAATCGTTGTCGAGGTTGCGAACTTCGACATTCAAAAAATCAAAAATCCGGAAATTGAAGGCAAACAGTATCAGGAAGGGGAACAGGCAGGCTACGATAACGTTCGGGCCTATATTTTGCACAGAGACGGATACTCTTGCCAGAACCCGGACTGCAAAAACACATCAAAACAGCCTTTGCTCCAGGTGCATCATATCCAGTACAGAAGTAACAGTGGTTCTGATCGGCCTGATAACCTGATCACACTTTGTAATAAGTGTCATACTCAAAAAAACCACAAAGGGTTCCTTTTAACATGGAAACCAAAGGTAAGAGGCTTCAAAGATGCTACATTCATGAATATAGTACGCTGGAAGCTCATTGATATTATAAAAGAAAAGTATGATGTTGAGCACACTTTCGGATATGTCACAAAAGCGAAAAGGTACGAGCTTAATCTTGAGAAAACTCATTCAACCGATGCCTTCTGTATTGCTGGAGGGGGAACTCAGGTTCGATGTGCTCCCCATGAAATACGACAAATAAGAAGAAATAACAGAAGCCTCTCGAAGTTTTACGATGCGAAGTATATTGATTTGAGGGACGGCACTCAAAAAACCGGACAGGACTTAAATTCTGGAAGAACTACCAGAAACAAAAATCTTAACGGGGAAAATTTGAGAGTGTATAGGGGTAGGAAAACAAAGAAAGGAAGATACAGCATAAGGAAAAATCATTATCCAATTCAGCCAATGGATTTACTTGAGTACGAAGGAGAGTTATATTATGTAGCTGGAGCACAAAATTACGGAAAGTATGTGAAACTTCGTGCCTCAGAAATTAAATCATCCAAAGTAGTAAATATTCAAAAAGTTAAAATTGTAAAGTACGGCAAAGGATTCTGTTGGATTGACCAATCAGTACCACGTTAAAAAAAATATAGAATCCGGCCCCCGTAGTCTATACGCATTCATCTCCCACCTGCCAGTTCCGGCAAAGCCGGAACTGTCGAGGAAGGAGTCTTCTGCTGTTTGAGATAAAAAGCTTAAGAAAAATTATGTAAAAGGCCCCGTATTTATCAATCACGAAGCGTAGCAGGACGTTCACCTCACACCCGTATTCCAGGGCATACATAGTGCTGATCCAATCCCCGAGGACATAAAAAAGGATAAGGTACCGTGTTTCGTGTATGAACTCGCTTATATCCTGCCTTCGAAGCCCCAGCCATAATATCCTCATAATATTCCTCTCAACCATTAAGATGGAGCCAGTCCTGGAGCAGGTATTTTACCGTGCCTGCGGACCCTTCCTCCGTTATCTCATATCAAAATTATTCTATTCTAAAACCCTGATTTTTTTATAAAACTTATTGAATTTTGTTGGCAGACTTACCCCCCAACATATATATGATTTTTCGTATCAATTTTCCGGATAGTTTTTTAAGGAATGGTAAAAATATAACTTTAGATTTTATTTTGGGAATTGCTTTATACTCATACATGTTGTGTTTTTGTGTGAGGGGTGTTTGGTGTGTGTGCATTCAAACTTTACTTTCAAAGATGCATGTTTTTCCGTTATCAAGCGGCTTTGTTTGTGTGGGCCTAAGGAATGAATAATCCTACTGATGACGTTTTTATTGGGGTGGCAGGTAATTACCCAAGTTCAAGAAAGAAAATAATGATGCTTGCTTTGTACTCATCTCTTCCAGAATAATATTACACTTATTTGATTCTTTATCCTGGATAACTGCCAGCCTAATTTCGGACAAATTTTCAATTAGTCTTCTCATAGAAAGACCATATCTCTTTGTCTCCCAGGCTAAATATCTGTAGAAAAGTAAGCCAATTATAGACAGAAATACGTGAACTTTGATATTTTCATCTTTGTGGTGGTACACCGGTCCCACAGGGACAAGCAGGTGATCATTCAATAGCTTAAAATCATCCTCTATAGCGCCTTTATTGTTGTATGTTTGCACAATTTTTTTAGTGTGCCAACGGTGCTTATCTGTAAATAGTATATTTTTTCCTAATGAATTTTCGCGCTTATTTTTATTCTCTTCGTCAATCCAGAACTTTAACTGAGGTTTTTTCTTACCTTCAGGAGCATCAGTAATTTCATATTTCACCATACTTCTGTATTTTTTGATAATAATGTCTGCAACCTCTTTTTCTACACTGCTCCTGTTTCTTGCTTTTCCTCTGTTGCTTTCCAGTCTCCTCTGTAGGTCTTCCAGATTCTCAGTTATTTTTGACATATTTGACTCACAAGTTCTTTTTTGAAGTTTGTGAGTTCCTTCATTGAAAGTAATTACTGTTGTAAATTCTGTCCCGTAAAACTGATGCTTTGTCCGATAGCCATAAATTTTGTGGCCTTCTGAGCTTTCATATAAAAATTGATATTTAGATAATGGCACTTCAAGAAGATCATCTGCCTGATTTGCTTTTACAGCCCCTACAAAATTCATCTTTGAAGTTGCTTTTTCAATGTTGTCCTTTGAATTGTTTCCCTTATCAAAAACAAGAACAAGGTCTTCCGAACAAATATTCAATTCGGTTAGACGGTTTACTATTTTGTCAACCAGACCTGAAAATTCCTCTGAATCATGCACATTTCCTGGATATGTCTCGTGAATAAAAGGTAAGTTGTAATCATTAGCAGCCAGCGCTACAGATACCTGATTTTTGTCTTTACGATGCTTTTTGTTATACCCTTTATGAAGCAATTCACTTTTTTCATCATAATTGGTAGCATAAGTGAACCAGTTTGATTCATCCACAAACAGTACTGAAGGGGTTAGTCCTTTTTCGATGAGAACTCGGCACAAATCGTCTTCAATATTTTTCATTGTGTCGGAATCAATGTAATTCATATGATTCAAAAAATTCTGACAATTTAATTTATGAGGGAATTTCCACTTAAAAGATAAGGCCGATTTTTTGAACCATTCCCCAATACCGTTTTCACTTAAAACTCCATGAGATTTCCCCACTATATCAAGTAAAAGATACTCTCCGACACTTAAACCATCGATTGATTTTTTCATAGTGTGCTTGTTCACTATGTCAACGAATCCAAGCTCTTCATTCACATGAAGAAGTGCGGCAAGTTTGCCGTACTCAAAAGATTTCAGTTTCATGTAGGGCAATGATTCACTCTGTTTTTTCATTTCAAATATTTTTTCGGCATTGCCTAAATATATCTGAAATATAGTTTTCACTTTTCCATCAATTCTGCCAGTTTTAATAATATACCAGTATTTTTTACCGTTGATTATTTTCTGTTTTAAAAAAACCATGATATAAATTTAGGTTCTACGTATATAAAGATATTTCTTCAAAAAACAGATACAATAGGCTTTTTAAATGTAATTTAGAACTTAGGCCTTACAAATATTTTTTTTAACGGATCTTCCTTGCCACTGATTTTTGTGGCAAATCAAGGCAAAAATAGCTCTTCTTTGAAAGCTGAGTCAAACCACGGAACACACGGAATACACGGAAAAAGAACGCAGGAAGATGATAATTACGGTTTCTCGGGCATTTTTTAGTCCTCTTGAGGGGGCGTAGCTCCCGAAAAGGACCCCGTGCTGTTGCGATTTCATCGCAACTCCCAGGAAATCTTTGATTTCCTGTGATCCCGAAACGGAACTCGGGTAGTGCAACTCGGGTAGTGCACAATTATCCGAAAGTATATTATTAACCGTGTCCTTTTGAGTACTGCAAAAGCTTTTTGCGTTGCTGACAGGAGGGCAATTTTGTATTTTGTCCACGGCGCAGTTGACGTTTAACATTTACCAAAAGATCTCAATTCGAATCTGGCAGGCCTCTCTGGCCGGCTAACATTATACCGGATATGTCACTGAGTATAATGTTATACATCGTTTATTCTTTTAGAATCTGGTGATTTATCATGAAAACACGTGAATACATGCTTGGAAATGTGGCAATCGCCCGGGGCCTCCTTGAAGGAGGGGTTCAGGTTGTGTCCGGTTACCCCGGAACTCCTTCCTCGGAGATTGTTGACACGCTTGCAGCCCGGAAAGAACGGGACTACTATATAGAGTGGTCCGTCAACGAAAAGGTGGCAATGGAAGTAGCGGTCGGAGCGGCCTGGGCCGGGGTCCGGTCGGCCGTAACCATGAAACACGTAGGCTTAAACGTGGCAGCCGACCCCTTCATGACCCTTGCCTATGCGGGAGTCAAGGGCGGCATGATCATAATCGTTGGCGACGACCCTTCCTGCCACTCCTCCCAGAACGAACAGGACACCCGACGCTATGCTCAATTTGCCCTCGTGCCCTGCTTTGACCCCTCAACTCCCCAGGAAGCCAAGGACATGATCCCCTATGCTTTCGAGTTTTCCGAAAAGTTCGAGACCTCTGTTATTTTCAGGGCCACTACCCGGATCTCCCACGGAAAGGCCGACATCGAACTCGGAGACATTCCGACGGAAAAACCCTGCTGCAATTTCGAAAAAAGGCTCGAACGCTGGGTTATGCTCCCCAAACATGCCAGGCCAAATCATACCCGGATCCTCGCGGCCCAGGCCGGCATCGAAGAAGCCCTCGCCGGAGCCCCCTGGAACTCCCTTGAAATCAAAGAGGGAGCAAAATTCGGAGTTATCGGGGCGGGAATCGCCTCAGTCTACGCCAGAGAGGCCCTTGAGGAACTCGGGATTGAAGCGTCTTTCCTGAAAATCGGGGCCTACCCTATCCCTAAAAAGCTTGTCAGAGAACTCCTTGAGACCGTGGACACCGTGCTGATCTTCGAGGAACTCGAGCCTGTAGTTGAAGAACAGGTCAAAATGATCGTCCAGGAAACCTGGCTCCCTGTCCGGATTTTCGGGAAAATGGACGGGACTGTCTCCCGGGAAGGGGAGCTGAACGTAAGTGCCTTCCTGGAATCTCTCAAAAAAGTCTTTGACCTGCCCGAGGTCGCTGAAAGCGGAGAAGGAGTAGAGGAGGCCGAGGAAGCAGAAGAAGGAATCAGACAGCTCGAACTTGCCTCCAGACCACCTGCGCTCTGTGCCGGCTGCTCGCACAGGGCGACCTTCTATTCCATGAAGAAGGTCTTTGGAAAGGATGCCGTCTACCCGAGCGACATCGGCTGTTACACCCTGGGAATTCAGAACGGGACCGTTGAGACCACACTCTGCATGGGAGGTAGCATTAGTGTCGCCTCAGGGATCTACCATGCCGGGGAAAAGCGGCCCATTTGCTGCTCCATAGGAGATTCTACCTTCTTCCACACAGGGATGAACTCCCTCTTAAACGCCATCTACAATAAAGCCAACATCACGGTCGCAATCCTGGACAACCGCATAACCGGTATGACCGGGCACCAGCCAAACCCTGGCATGGGCCTGACGGCAACCGGAGAACCAACGGTGGAAGTCTCCCTGGCTGAAATTTGTAAAGCCATGAAAGCCGGATTCGTAACCGTTGTTGACCCATACGACCCAGCCGAGACCCAGGAAGCTTTCAGAGCCGCAAAGGATTTCGAAGGGACCGCCGTGGTCATCGCAAAACAGCCCTGTGTGATTTCTGCAAAACGGGCAGGAGTCAGACGCATGCCCTTTGTCGTTGACCCCGAAAAGTGCGAAGGCTGCAAGCAGTGCGTGAAGTTCGGCTGTCCTGCAATCGAGTTTGACGAGGAGAAAAAGGTCGCGCTAATCACTACCCTTTGCAGTGGTTGCGGGGTCTGTGCCCAGATATGTACGTTTGATGCCATCCAGGAGGTGAAGAGATGAGCGAAAATGTGGCTGAAAATGTGGCTGAAAATGCGGCCAGGAAGCAGAAGCAGAAATTCGACCTCCTGATTACGGGAGTCGGGGGACAGGGGGCCATTCTGGCCTCGGACATTATCGGAAAAGCTGCGGTTTCCGCAGGTCTTCCCATCCGGGCGGCCGAAACCCACGGCATGGCCCAGCGTGGAGGTTCCGTGGAAAACCATATCAGAATAGGGACGAAACTCGGGCCCATGATCCCGAAAAAAGGTGCTGACCTGCTGCTGGCCCTGGAGCCCATGGAAGCTGTCCGCTACCTGGACTACCTCAAGGACGGAGGAGTCATAATCGTAAACACCGAGACCATCATCCCGATAACCGTAACCTCCGGCCAGGCAAAATACCCCGAGGTCTCGGAAATCCTCAAAGCCCTGGAAAAGAAGTATGATGTAAAGGCATTCAATGCGGACGACGTGGCGGTTGAGGCCGGAAACAGGCTTGCCATGAACGTGGTGATGGTGGGAGCGGTTTCGAATTACCTGCCTATCCCGTTCAAGGTCCTGCTTGAAAGCGTGAAGGGACTCGTGCCTCCGAAAACCGTTGAGGTCAATGTGAAAGCCTTTGAACTGGGAAGAGAAAAAATAGAGAAAAATTAAATAAGGTCAATAATCCCCCACTGAAGAGGCTGTCCGACAACTCAATCAGTCCCCTTCCTCGACGCCGAAGGCTGGCAGGTGGGGGTTTTCTGCTGCCGGAGATAAACACCGGGATTTCCTACAAGAAAAAATTAGAAGAACAGGTTCCGGGAGTTTTCCAAACTCTTCGATTTTGAAATCGATGTCCTCGACGGAACTTCGTAACTTGTTAAAAATTGATATATAAAAGCAAAGAAGGAAACCCTCAGATATCTTAACTAAAACCTTTTTTTTTCACTTTTTCCTTTTTCAGTTTCTTCTCTATTTTTCCTTTTTCAGTTCCCCTTTTTTCCGTTTGCATCTGTTTCATGCCTGATTTATCTTTTCTGGACGCACATGTTTTTTGCCCCTTCCAGACATATTTCTAGGATAGGTACGTACTGGTAGATGGTAAAGGTGATAGAATTGAGTCCTGAGTTGAGTCCCAATCCGAATTTTAAAGTAAATAATGAAAAGAGTTATATTGTGATCGCAGGGGAAGAAGGGGGGCCCCGCTCGAACAAGATGGGCGGGATCTGGAACGTAATCGATGCCGAAGCCCAGACCCTTGCGTCCCTCTCAGGTTCCGGGAAATTTGATGATTGTCCCGTCCCTCAAATCCTGGTCGCAGGTCCTTATTACGGGTACAGGGGAGCTGACTGGAATAAGGGCCTAAACCGGATTACCGGGATGGAGGAATTTGAGCCCTTCCAGCCGGACGAAGCCGTATCCACAGCCCTTAAAGCCCTCTCGGAGGAGGGAATCAATGTTTTTACGGGGGAAAAAAGGGTAGGGGACGTAAAAATAGGCTACCTGATGTTTCAAACGGATAATTTCGGAAGGGTCCGAACAAGCTACAAAAACGCCGGAATCACGCTCGAAAACCGGGTCAAGGGCGAGGCCTATGAGCTCCTGGACCTCGACTCTATGAAATACGAAATGATGGGAAACGGACCCGAATACACCCATTACCTTTCCCTCTCTTATGCCATCTCCGAATTTATTAGGGCCCTTATCGGGACGAATGGAGAAATCATGGCCGTGGATAAAGCCAGTCCCTCTTCCGGGCCGGACCGGGCCATTCCCTGTACGAAGGTTGCCCTACACTGCCACGAGTTCGGGACATTTCATGCAATCGCAAGGCTGAAAAAACTGGGTGTCCCCGTAAATACAGTTGCGACCTTTCATGCCACTCTTCCGGGCCGGACCGCGGGCAGCGGGGCCATCACAAAACTCCGGAACAACGACAGCACCTGGCCTTCGGGAGTTTCCGAAAACATGGCAGCCCTCGAAGCCCTGGCCTCCTGTGCCGACGTGGTCACAGCGGTCGGGGAGTCCACAAGGCAGGAAGCCAAGCTCTTTTACGGGATTGACGGAATCGTTGTCCGAAACGGGATTTCCATCGATTCCGAAAGAATCGATTGGGGACGCAAAGAACGCTGCCTTGAAAAAATCCAGACCTTCCTTTCGGAAAAGCTGTACACGCACTACAGAGGGGAAAAAATCGAGCCTGAGAAGGTCATCCCCATTTTTACAATCTCTCGCATAGAACTGGATAACAAGGGCTATCCGGACTTGCTTGATGCCCTTGTGGGCCTTGAGCACATCATAAAAAACAGCGTCCTTGAAGGGCACCTTGAAGAAGGGATCAGGGTCGTATGTTTCCTTGTGACAGCCGAGGGCCCCAAGTCCAACCTGCCCGAAGGTTTTCCCGTCAACCTGCCCAGGGACATTCTCGTAGGAAACGAACTCCTCCTCCAGAACATGATTGAGGAGAAAGGGCTGGAATGTTCCAGGCTTGCCAGGGGCAGGCATTACGTGGCGGCCGTCCTCTACCCCCAGATCATTTCGGCTCAGGCCGGGGGGCTCGAAATGGAGGTTGGGGATTTTATGGCCGGCTGCTGTGCCGGGATTTTTCCTTCCCGCTATGACCCCTTCCTGCTTACGGGGCTCGAGGCTGGAAGGGAGGTTACTCCCTGCGTGGTCAGCCGGGTCTGCGGGTTCAGTGATGCGGTCAGAACCAACGAGTCTCTGATTGAGGGACTGGGCGGGGTGATAATTGTTGATAATATTGACCTTTCTTACTATGAAACGGTCCTTGAGTATGCCCTGGCGATGAGTTACTTTATCCGCAATTTTATGGATGACCGGGTTAAGTACAAGTTGCTCTGCAGGGAGGCTTACCTCCTGGCAAAGGACATGGACTGGAAAAAGCCCGTGGAACAGTACTATGAACTCCTGACAGCGAGGAGGTTCAGTAGACAGGTGGGGCCAGGCGGCAAAAAATCATAATTTACACGGGGTTTTTCTAAAATGTCAGAAATTCGAAAACACTATTTTCTCTCCGATTACTGCATCATCGCCGAGGATAGGGCAAAGAGACCCTTTGAGTTTGTTTCTGAACCGCAGGAGACGGATACGCGGACTTCTTCTCCCGGACCGGAGTCTAAGTTGAATTCTGATTCTGGTTTGGATTCTGATTTGGAAGCTTCCTCTCTCCTTTCTTCCTCCTGTGTTTTTTGCGCAGGAAATGAAGGCAGGACCCCTCCGGCCTCCGCGATATATAAAAATGGGGCTCTTTTTGAAAAAGGCGCTGAAAGGGTACAGGGCTGGGATATAAGGTGTTTCCCTAACCTTTTTCCGGCCCTTTCTCCGTCTCCCACCCTCTCTTCGTCCCCATCCTTCTCTCCGTCCCTTTCCCAGGGCCCTGCTTTTTCCGGGCTTCCGGGTTTCGGGTGCGAAGCTGTTCCCGGTTTTGGTTTTCATGAGGTGATTGTCGAGTCTCCTGTCCACGGCAGGAACCTTGAGGATTTTTCCGATGAGGAGTTAAGGCTGCTCATGCAGGTTTACAGGGACCGGGTGGCCCACTACCGGCGGCATGATAAAATCCGTTACGTCTCTTTGTTCAAAAACTTTGGAAAAGCCGCCGGGGCCTCTCTTGATCACTCTCACAGTCAGCTTCTTGCCCTGCCCCTGCTCCCTCCCCTGTTTGAAAAGGAACTGCGGGCAATCCGGGAACTGGATAGTTGTCCTTATTGCGCTATTCTTGAAAAGGAAATCCGGTCTGAGCGCCTTATCCTGGAGAACAGGGACTGCATAGCCTTTGCCCCTTACTGTTCCAGAGTCCCCTTTGAAGTCTGGGTCCTTCCGAAAAAACACGTATGTGGACTTGAGGCCTGTTCCGAAGATCTCCTTTTTTCTCTTGGGGATATGCTCAGGGCCGTTGTTTCAAAATATAGGGAAAAACTCGGGGGACCGGCCTATAATTGTATGTTCCACATCTCCGAAGCTCAGGAGTATCACCTTTCCCTCAGACTTGTGCCCCGGCTTTCTCTCCCCGCGGGCTTCGAGCTGAACACTGAAATCTATATAAATACCGTTTCTCCGGAGAAGGCTGCTTCCTTTCTGAGGGTGAAATGAGTCCCGGACATTATTCAAAAAACAGGGAATTTTTTTACAGATATGTTTATCTATTATTAACAAGAGAATAAAATTATGGGATGTGTGTATTGGTGGTAAATGAGTAATACTTTAAGCAGGTTAATTAACAAGATATTTTTGCAGGATATAATCTTTTGAGGTCCACGTCTGTCTGGAATTTATAATAATTACCGGTATTGTGTGGGATTCTTTCGGTTAAACGGCTTTTCAGGCCCTGCATGGATCTACTTTCATGCAGAAACTATTTGAGCAGGGTTAATAAAGGCCCGGGTTTAACTATATCCTGATTTATATGCCAACTCTTTAAAATTAAAGGTTATGTGAGTTTATGAAAAAGCTTCGTATCGGAATGTTTGCATGGGAAAGTCTGTATTCTATCAGGGTCGGAGGGATTTCGCCGCATGTCTCCGAATTATCTGAAGCTCTTGCGGCGAAGGGCCAGGAGGTCCACCTTTTTACCCGAGACCTTGAAAACGGGGAGGAAGTGATTGAGGGGGTTCATTACCATAAGGTAACTTTTGACCACTCCGGAGGGGTCGTGGAGCAGATGAACCGTATGTGTGATGCCATGTACTGCCGGTTTCTGGAGGTGCAGGAAAGTTTCGGAAAGTTCGATGTCCTGCACGGGCATGACTGGCACCCCGTGAATGTGCTATGCAGGATAAAAACCAGGTTCGTACTACCTTTCTTGCTCACCTACCACAGTACGGAATGGGGGAGAAACGGGAACCGCCACGCGGACTGGTGGGAAGCCCGGGAGATTTCGCATAGGGAATGGCTCGGAGGCTATGAATCAGCTGAGGTGATTGCAACCTCTGATATACTCAGGGATGAGATCCAGCATATCTACGGGGTCCCTGACTACAAGGTCTCGAAAATCCCTAACGGACTCTGGGTTGGAAAAATCATGAAAAAACTTGACCCCGGGGCCGTTAAAAAGAGTTTCGGAATACACCCCTGCGTTCCGGTCGTGCTTTTTACGGGCCGTATGAGCTACCAGAAAGGCCCAGACCTCCTGGTCGAAGCTGCGGCTCGGGTCCTGAAAAAACGCCATGTGCATTTCGTCTTCATCGGGGAAGGGGAACTCCGTTCCGGCTGTGAACGCCGGGTCCATGAACTCGGGATTACGGAGGCCTGCACTTTCTTAGGCTATGCCCCCGACGGGACGGTGATTGACTGGTTCAATGCCTGCGACCTTGTCTGTGTGCCGAGCAGAAACGAACCCTTCGGAATAGTGGTGCTCGAAGCCTGGGATGCGAAAAAACCCGTGGTTGTGACCGATGCGGTTGCCCTTGTGGACAATTTCAAGACAGGGGTCGTTGCCTACAAGAGTCCGGAATCAATTGCCTGGGCCCTCGATTACGTGCTCGATGGATTTGGCCGGAACCGGATGGGAGAAAAGGGATTTTCTCTCATGAAATCAAAATATAACTGGGACTTGATAGCCTCGGACACCCTTAAAGTATACGAAAAAGCTATCGGAAAGTAATCCCAAATCAAAAAATAGTTTGTATCACAAAAATAAGAAAAGAAAAGAAAAGAAAAACCCCGGGGGTTTCCGGAAACCTGATTTTAGAGTCCTTTTATCCCCGGGTCCGGTAGATAAAGAATCAATCGTCTCCTTTTTCGTCAAATTGTTTGTAGCTGTCCGTACCTACCATGGCCGCTGCTATGGAGTCAATCCCGTCAAGCCATTCTGTGACGAGTCCGAAGGGCAGTTCGGCCATTATTTCATCGGGCAGGCTCTCTCCTTTGATAATGGATGCCCCGCAGCGAGCGGTAAACTCCAGAGCTATCTGGAGTTCTTCATCTTCCTCGGCTTCCAGAGCTGCTTTTATGAGGTCGGTGAGGTTTTCACCCGCCTCATAATCTCCCAGGACAAAGCACTCGAAGGCAGCAAGTGTGCCCACAAGGGAGTTTTGTACGGAGTCAATCATAAGGTCGATATCATCGGAAATCGGATCAATCTTTGAAAGCACGATCTCCCTTATTTGTTCAAAGATTTCCAGGGCCCCCTCATCGGAGATTGCGCCTTTTTCAAACCGGGCTATGACCTTCAGGCAGGCGAGGATAACATCGTCTACCATGTTCACGAATATTGCGCTTTCTTTCCCGGGCTGGTCCTCTGATTCCGATTCCTTTATCTCAAAGCCGCTGTTCTTTGCCTGGGCAAGCCAGTTATCCCAGCGTTTCTGAGTATAAAATTCGTAAGGGGATTGATTTAGTTCCTTCACAGGCACGAGTAACACCACATATAACATTTTTTACTTATTTATCAATCATTCTTTTTATTACTAAAAGGTGTTGTTGAGCTTACCAGGCTAGTTTCACTTTTTTTAGTGAGTGGCCGGCCGTGCATTCCGTATCGATGTTTTCCAGGACCTCTACGATTTTGCACTTGTCATCTTTTAAAAGCTCTTCGGGGTGGCAGGTCTTATATTCTTTACAGTCCCTGTTGTCGCATTTCGGGGGTTCGTACACGAATGTTGCCCCTTCGATGGCTTTTCTGGACTCCACAGTTGCCGGAATAGGGGCCCTGCTGACATCCACGGCCACAACCCCGCCGTCGTGGAGGAAACACTGGTGAATTTCATTGTTTCTGATCCTTTCAATCCGATACCTGCGCCCGGATTCAAGGTTTAGACAGGTGTTTCTCAACCGGCATCTCTCACATTCCGGCATCTCTCCCTTGAATATGAACTCCAGGCCCTCTCTTGCAAGACGTGATCCGATAAGAGTTATTTTTGTATCGCTTTCTGCCATGGTATTTCCTTCCATTGGTCATCGGTTAAGGAATTTTCTTGCCTGTATGCTATCGATTTTGGAACCGAAATTAATTCATAATTTGGACTCCAAACCTAAAATCGATACCTTGTTCCACCCCCGCATCAACGTATATTATATACAATTGTTGCAAAGATGGATGCAATTTATCACGATTCCTCACTTAACCGAAGACGCATGTATTTCCTTCTGATGTATTTTTGGGATTTTCTTTATTGTAAATTCCTGATTTACGGAAATCCCTGAATCGATAAATCCAGATGATTGTGATAGTTGTATAATGTTGAACATTGAAAACTATGATATGCAATCCCTGTTTATACAGGTCTCTTCTATTTTCGGAAAACCGGTTTCCCGAATACTTCCGGACTGCACTTTTTGAATCCCGGCGGGGTTTAGTTTACCCTATGACCTTCGTGACTTTTGCGACCTTTTCCGCAGCGGAAGGGGTAAGCCCGCTTCCCAAGATGGTATAACGGTCCGGACGGATTGTATGTGCCTGTAACAGGGCTTCTACTATATATTTATCCTCTATTCCCAGCTCTTCCGCACTTGTGGGGGCCCCAATCGTCTTCAGGGCGTTTCTGATCTCCTGCCAGTCCCCTCCATGCAGGTACATCATCATGATGGTTCCCACTCCACACTGCTCTCCGTGCAGGGCCGGTTTCGGGGCCAGCCTATCAAGAACGTGGCTAAACATGTGCTCTGAGCCGGAAGCAGGTCTTGAAGAACCTGCAATACTCATGGCAACCCCGTTTGAGACAAGAGCTTTTACCACCAGGCGGGCCGAGGTCTCCAGTTCGGGTTTGATGGAGCCTGCAGACTCGATGATTACCCTGGCTGCCATGCGGGAAAGAGCCGCCGCGTATTCTCCGAAGTACTCGTTCCTGAGCCTGCCCGCAAGTTCCCAGTCCAGGACCGCCGTGTAGTTCGATATAATGTCCCCGCAGCCCGCTGCAAGGAAACGGTAAGGGGCCTCCGAGATAATTTCGGTATCCGCAACAACGGCCATCGGGGCGTTTGCTTCGGCCGAGGCTTTCCTCCCGTTGTCCAGGATCGAGGCCCGGGAAGATGCAATCCCGTCATGAGACGCAGCCGTGGGCACACTGATATAGGGGAGCTGTAGCCGGGTGGACGCAAGCTTGGCAATATCAATGGACCTGCCACTACCAACTCCCAGGAGGTAAGACGCGTCTATTTCCAGGGCTATTTCCCGGACACTTTCCACCTCTTCTATTGTGGGACTGCTGGTAAGCACCATTTCGGCATTGTTTCCGGAGTCTTTCAGAAGGTCCATGACCTTTTTACCCGCAACGTCCTTTGTGGTTTTGCCAGTTACTATAAGGGCATTTCCCCGCAGTTTCAGGTCTTCGCAAACTCTTCCAATACTTTCGATGACCCCGTGCCCTATCAGCACGTCTCTTGGCAACTGCATCCATTTCTCACTGTTTTTGCTTCCGCTCAATTTAATACCCGCATAAATTTATATTTGTGACCCCGGTTTTCTCTGTATTATTTAAACCCCAGGTATTTATACATATGATATATATAAAATAACACTTATAAATAGGACTGGTCAACTTATAAATATAACTCATCAATTTATACAGGAACCTTCAAGTGAACTGCCCCCAGCTGTCAGCCTTCAGCTGTCGTGTTAAACCATAGGTTTAACAGGAGTTTCTAATTATCAATTAGAAACATCGAGGAAGGGATCTTCTGCTGTCTGAGATAAATGTTCTTGAAGATGGATAATTTCCGAAAAAGGTATTTCCGGAAAATGAATTTTTTAATTCCGAAAATCGGTTTTCTCGAAATCGGTTTTTTCGAAACCGGTTTCTCTGTTTAAATACAGTAGGTATTAATTGTATTAGGATATTGCTATTCTGAACAAGTGATAAGGATGGACTCTCTTATAGATAAAATTTCGCAGTTTATTCATGTTTATTATCTGGACCCGATAATGAATGATTCAGGTTACAACGTGGTAAACACTCTTACCTGGGCTTTGATTCTGGGAATCTGTATCTTCGGAGTCTACAGGCTCCTGAACACCCTTAAAGTGAGGGTAAACCCCCGCTTTATCGCTTCTGTCCTGCCCTTTGTGCTTGCGGGCTCCTCTCTCAGGGTTCTTGAGGATTCCCCGGCCGGGATTTTCGATGCTCCCTGGAGCTACCTCTTAATAACCCCCAATATTTACTTTTTGGTCTTCGCGGTTACAGTGGTCTGCCTCTGGCTTTCACTACGCTTACACAATGCCGGATTCATCAACTTCCATGTTGCCTTTGCGGGTTTTGGGCTTCTCTGGTTCCTGGGAAACCTGGCCACCCTGCTTTATTTTGAAGATGTGGTCCTGGCCTACGTGCCCTTCTTCGTGCTCGGAGCAGGGGGTGGGATGACTCTTGTTTTCTTAGGAGTGGCCCGGGTCCTGGGATCAAGGATCTTTACCAATCCCCTGAACCTCTCGATCCTCATGGCCCACCTTCTCGACGCTTCCTCCACGGTAATCGGGATCGAGAAGCTGGGTTACTACGAAAAGCATGTGCTACCCGCCTACTTAATTAAGCTGACAGGCACCGCGCTGGTTATGTACCCTTTGAAGCTTATAATCTTCATAGGAGTCCTTTACGTGCTCGACACCCAGTTTGAAGACGACGAGGAGACTTCGAGGCTCAGGATGCTGATCAAAATGGTGATCCTTATCCTGGGCCTTTCCCCCGCTTGCCGGAATACCATCCGGATGACGCTGGGGATTTAAGAAAATGTCGGGATTTTTTAGGGAGTGAAATATGTCTATGAAAAGTGACGAAGCCTCTAATAAAACCGGTCCTGAGCTCCCAAATGAAACCAGTCCTGAGTTCCTAAATGAAACTGGTCTTGAACCCCTGAGTGGGCCCGATATTAATTTCCCTGATAAAACCGGTCCCGACTCGGCATCTTTTCCCTCCGGTGGAGAAAATGCTGCTTTTCCTCCTGCAAGCCCCGGTGGATACGGTAATAAAGGATGCTGTAAGCAATCGGAGGCTCTGGACTACCTGCGGCTTATCCGCCCTTACGTCCTGTTCATGTTCCTTATTTTTATCCTCTCGGCCTTTGCAGGATATGTCTCTTTATCTTATTTCCCGGAACTGGCCGATATGATCACTGAAAGCTTCGAAGCCAGTTTCGGCTCGATCCTGGACATGCACCCGGTTTACATAATGTTCTTCATCTTTTTGAACAACTCCTTTGTGGGCCTGCTTTTAGTGATCCTGGGGCTGGTCCTGGGAATTGCTCCACTCCTGATTATCGTCTTCAACGGTTTTGTGGTGGGTGTAATTTCGCGTGTCGTGGCCGATGAAATAGGGATTTTCCGCGTTCTGCTGGCCCTCCTGCCTCATGGAATCGTGGAACTCCCCATGATCTTTTTAGCGGGAGGAATCGGGCTTCGCCTGGGGCACCAGGTGCTCCTCTCCCTTATCGGGAAGCAGGCCGGGGTGAAAAAAGAAATCAGGCGGGGAATTATTTTCTATTTCCGCTGGGTCGTGCCCCTCCTCTTTGTGGCAGCCGTAATTGAAACATTTATAACTCCCCTCATTTTCCAACTCTTTCGGAGTTGAGAGCTTTCGGAGTTGAGAGGGATTTACTCGCCTGTGATGGGAATAGCCAGATGGAGCGCAGGCTGGATTGAAGACCGCAGGCTTTTTAAGGCTATTTCTGATAATGAGCGTTTTCATTAAGGCTAGTCTTATAAATGATCGCTTTTATTAGTCAAAGAAATATCCGGAATTTAACGTTTAATTTGTTGTCCAGGGCTCCTCAGTTAAGGTCTTAGGAATGGGTCAAATATAATATCAAGTATTTTTGTTTACCATTTATTAACCACAGAAAACACAGAACAGACACGGAAACTGGCCTGTGGCCGGTGAGTAAATTGGATATTAATGCAATCGAATTCAAAAACGACCCTGGATTCATTAAAAATGACTGAAAAATGCCGGAAAAACCGTAATTGCCGTCTTCCCCGAGTTTCGCTTCGGCACCCGAGTTTCGCTTCGGGAGCACGAGGTCCTTTTCGGGAGCTACGCTCCCTCAAGAGGACTAAACAACACCAAAGCAGCCTTCAATGGCGTCTTCCTGCCGTCTTTTTCCGTGTATTCCGTGTGTTCCGTGGTTTGAATGCACACACCAAACATCCCCTCACACAAAAACACAACATGTATGAGTATGAAGCAACTCCCAAAATAAAACCTGAAGTTATATATTCATCATTCTTAATTTGAGATTTAAAACTTATTTATTCAGAAAAATTGATTCCGAAATTTGAGGGCATTATACATGATTGACCGAAAAGAAATACAGGAAATTACCGAAAAATATTACGAAAACGCTGACCAGATCAAGGTGGGAGCCGTGGCCTCTCACTCCGGACTCGACATCTGTGACGGGGCCGTTGAGGAAAACTTCAAGACTCTCGCCATCTGCCAGGCTGGCAGAGAAAAGACCTACACGGAATATTTCAGGGCAAAGCGGGACTCCTACGGGAGAATTGTAAGAGGGGTTGTGGACGAAGCTCTGGTCTTCAACAAGTTCAACGAAATCCTGCTCCCGGAAAACCAGCAGAAACTGGTCGATGAAAACGTGCTTTTTATCCCGAACCGCTCCTTTACCTCCTACTGCAGCATTGATGAAATCGAAGACTCCTTCAGAGTCCCGATGGTGGGATCCCGGAGCCTGCTTCGGAGTGAGGAAAGAAGCGAGGAGCAGAGCTACTACTGGATTTTAGAAAAGGCAGGCCTTCCTTTCCCGGAAAAAATTGAAAACCCGGAAGACATCGACGAACTGGTCATGGTAAAGCTCCCTCATGCTGTAAAGAAACTGGAAAGAGGATTTTTCACGGCCGGGACTTATAAAGAATACCAGGAAAAATCCGAAGCCCTTATCAGACAGGGAGTAATCACCAGGGAAGCCCTTGAAACCGCCCGGATCGAGCGCTACATCATAGGCCCTGTCTTTAACTTTGATATGTTTTACTCTCCTCTCGAGACCGAGATGAGCCCTCTGGAAATTCTCGGGGTGGACTGGCGTTTCGAGACCAGCCTGGACGGGCATGTCAGGCTTTCGGCCCCGCAGCAGATGACCCTTTCCGAGCAGCAGCTCACCCCTGAATACACGGTCTGCGGGCACAACTCGGCAACCCTTCGGGAATCTCTCCTCGAAGAGGTCTTCGAGATGGGCGAAAAATTCGTGGAAGCTACAAAGAAACACTATGCTCCCGGGATTATCGGTCCCTTCTGCCTCCAGACCTGCATTGACAAGGACCTGAACTTTTATATCTATGATGTGGCCCCCCGGGTGGGCGGCGGGACCAACGTGCACATGTCGGTCGGGCATTCCTACGGAAACACTTTATGGAGGAAACCAATGAGTACGGGCAGGAGAGTTGCCTTAGAGATCAGGCGCGCTCTGGAAATGGAAAAGCTCGACATGATCGTCACATAAGTTTATTAAGCCTTTCCGGCATTAGTAGATATGAATATTGCAGTTCACCGCAAACTTTAAAAAACATGGCTGGAATCTGCAACCTTTATATCACTATCTAAAATTTATATCAAGCTCTTTCCCGGCAGCCAGATCCGGGCCCTTAATGAGCCAGGCCTGCTTTCCTTTATTAGGGATTCGGGATTTTCCCTGTTCATACCTGGTTACATCTTAATATCTTTATCATCATTTTAGTGGAGGAAATCATAACTTGAGTCAGCCCTGCGTTAATATCGGCATGGTAGGTCATGTCGATCATGGAAAAACCACGCTTGTCAAGGCCCTTTCAGGCGTGTGGACGGATACACACAGCGAAGAAGTAAAAAGAGGTATTTCAATCCGCTTAGGGTATGCGGATTCCGTATTCAGGAAGTGTCCCAAATGTCCTGAACCTCAGGGTTACACGGTTGAAAAGACCTGTCCTAACTGTGGGGAGAAAACGGAAGAACACAGGACCGTGTCCTTTGTGGACGCTCCGGGGCACGAGACCCTGATGGCCACCATGCTTTCCGGGGCTGCGATTATGGACGGAGCGGTGCTGGTAATAGCCGCAAATGAGGACTGTCCCCAGCCGCAGACCAAGGAACACCTGATGGCTCTTGACATTATCGGGATCGAGAACATCGTTATTGTGCAGAACAAGATCGACCTTGTCCCAAGGGAGAGACTGATCGAGCATTACAAGCAGATTAAGGAGTTCGTGAAGGGCACAGTTGCGGAAAATGCGCCAATTGTCCCGATTTCGGCCCAGCAGAACGTTAACATCGACGCTCTGATCGACATGCTGGAAACCAGGGTCCCCACTCCGGTCCACAAGGTGGACAAACCGGCCCATATGCTGGTCGCCAGGTCCTTTGACATCAACAAACCCGGGACAGATATCGAGGGTATCCACGGGGGAGTTATAGGAGGCACGCTTACGGAAGGAGCGTTACACGCCGGAGACGAACTTGAAATCCGGCCCGGGCTTAAGGTAACGAGCGAGGGCAGCACGAAATGGGTCCCAATCCTCACAAAGATTTCTTCCGTACATGCAGGAGCCTCAAAGGTCGATGAAGCAACCCCCGGAGGACTGCTGGCCGTAGGAACTCTCCTCGACCCGGCCCTTACAAAAGGTGACTCTCTAACCGGTCAGGTCGCTGGCGTTCCGGGTACCCTTCCCGACACCAGGCACCAGTTCACAATGGAACTGCACCTGCTTGAAAGGGTGGTGGGCGTAACCAAAGACGAAATTGAGATCAATGAGATCAAGACCAGCGAACCCCTTATGCTGAATATCGGGACTGCTACCACCGTGGGAATCGTCACAAGCGCAAGGACAAAAGACGCCAAGGTAGTGCTCAAGCGTCCGATCTGCGCAGCTCTCGGGGCAATGGTCGCAATAAGCCGGAGGATCGATTCTCGCTGGAGGCTTATCGGAGTAGGGGTTATCAAGAGTTGAAGGTCATTCTCGATACAAACGGGCTCATGATCCCCGTCCAGTTCGGGGTGGATATTTTCGAGGAACTGAAACGGCTCGGTCTCTACGAGTTTTTTGTTCCGGAAGCGGTATTGAAAGAGCTTGAGATGCTGGTAAAGCGGGCAAAGGGTTCGGACAAAAGGGCTGCAAAAGTCGCCCTTTCCATGGCAGGGCGCTGCGTCCTGCTCGATGGCACCGGCCCTGCAGATGACGTTATCCTCAGGCTTGCGGAAGATACGGGTGCGGCTGTCCTTACCAATGACATTGAATTAAAGCGCAGGCTGAAAGCGAAAGGAATTTCCGTGCTTTCTTTGCGGCAAAAAAACCGGCTGGACTTTGATTAAGGAAGTCGGTTTTTTAAGTCTGGCGTTTTTAATAAACGTCAGTTTAAAAATCCGGCGTTTTTTAATAAACGTCTTTTTGAAAATTTGTCGTTTCCTTACAGACATTGGTTTAAAAAATCCACCGTTTCCGGGTACCATTTTGAATATCGTGCTTTACGGGTCAATAACCCACCTCGAAAGTGGGGGATTTGCTTCGGAAAGCCCTGATTGACCAGCCTGAGTCTTAATTGACTACATTGGACATGTCATGATAACTGCAAATGATTCAAATGCTTCTTCAATTTGTAGCTCTATCGTGCAATATTAAAAGTCCTGAGAGCCAGGGGCGGTGTGCTGTGCTTGACTAAGCATATTCAACATTGGCGAGGGGAGATCGTTAAAAACTGCGTTACCTGCTACGGGAACTTGTTTCAAAAGCAGAGTGGAGAAATCCAAAAGTGGAATGGAATGCTTAAAAGTGTACGGCATTCCTCCCACGACTAAAGTCGCAGGCATCCTGCCTGAGGGGTCGTGATTAATAGATGTATAAAATGATGAGGCTTATTGATACGATCCGCATCCCCCCTACTCAGCTCGGGGAAGATGTGGTCTTTACTGTGAAAAATTTGCTTCGAGAAAAGCTTGAGGGGCAAATTGATAAAAAACTTGGTGTCCTGGTCGCCATATACAAGATTGACGAAATAGGAGAAGGGCACATCCTGATAGGAGACGGGGCCGTTTTCTATGACGTGACTTTTGAGGCCATTATGTTCTTGCCCGAACTTCAGGAGATTATCGAGGGTGAAATCGTCGAAACCGTAAGTTTCGGGGCTTTTATCGGGATCGGACCTATGGACGGGCTTCTGCACGTCAGCCAGATTACGGATGACTTTATTTCCTACGACGCCAAGAACGCAAGACTTGTTACAAAAGGCGGAGGCAATTCTCTCGGGGAAGGAGACCATGTAAGGGCCAGGATCGTTGCGGTAAGCATTAACGAGAGGGAACCCAAAGAAAGCAAGGTCGGGCTTACCATGCGCCAGACTGCGCTTGGGAAACTTCAGTGGCTTGAAGAGACCCGCAAGAAAAAACAGGCTCTTTCCGAAGATATCTGAGTTGCTAATGCCTGTAAATCATGATTTAAATATATTAAAAGAAAAGAGGATTGGCCATGGCAGATAAAGCATGTCGGCACTGTTTGAGGATCCTGGAAGGACTTAATTGCCCTATCTGCGGGACCTCGGACCTGAGCGAAGAATGGACTGGGCTTGTGATTATCCTGGACCCTTCACGTTCGGAAATCGCTAAAAAACTCGGGGTTGACATCCCGGATAAATTCGCTCTGAAGGTGCGCTGAATTGAGCATTGGGTTCGAACTTCCTGAGGAGCTTCGCCCCCTCATGAAAAAACCCCTCGGAACCCTATATAGGGGAAAGGGAAAAGACACTATAGAGAAGTTCGTCGGGCGGCTTGAAAACCCCACAAAACTTATATCCGTGGGGGATGTTACTACCTTTCACCTGCTCGAAGCCGGGATTATTCCGGACATCTGCATTGTGGACGACCGGACCAAAAGGCTACCGGTTTCAGATGACGTCTTGATTCGGACAAAGGACCGGCTGTACAGCGAGGTTCTGGTGGATAACCCTGCCGGGCTCATCACCGATGAGCTTATCAGCACTATTGCAAAGGCCGTCAGGGCTCAAACCCCGACCCGGATCTTCGTCCGCGGGGAAGAAGACCTTGCTACCCTTCCCGTGATAGTTATGGCCCCTCTGGGCACGGTGGTCCTTTACGGACAACCCGATGAAGGAGTGGTCTTTGTGGAAGTCACGGAGGAGACAAAGGCCTTTATCCTGAAGCTTTTCGAGAAGATTATCCCGGGAGAACCCCGGAATACTGAAATAAACCATATATGGAGAATTTTAAATGGATATATTGATTCGTGAAGATAAAAACAACCCGCTTTTAAATAGAAGGGAACTGGATTTCGTTGTGAAATATGAAGGTTCGACCCCCTCCAGAAGCGATGTCAGAAATAAGCTCGCAGCAATGTTGAACGCACCCCTTAAACTGCTGGTCATCCAGAGAATGACTCCTATTTTCGGAATGCAGGAAACTAAAGGGTATGCCAAGCTCTATGAAGAAGAAAGCTACATGAAGAAGATTGAGCTCGAGCACGTCCTGAAGAGAAACCCGGACCCCACCTCCGCAGAGAATGCTGAGGGAGAAGAAAGCACAACTGAAGAGTGAGGTGAAAAAATATGGCAGTCAAAAATTACTACAAGGTCGAGGGCGATTCCGTAACCAGACTCAAACAGTTCTGTCCGAGATGCGGTCCCGGGGTATTCTTAGCTGATCACAAAACCCGTCTGACCTGCGGCAAGTGCGGCTACACAGAATTCAAGAAATAATCTTCACCCTGATATTTATCAATCTTTTTTTCAAACGGGCTACAGCTTTCTGTGGCCCCCGTTCACTCTTTTTACAATTTATTACTTTTTTTGTCTGTTTCTGTTTTTTCTCCGATACAGGAGCTTAGGGATAGGGATGGTAAAAAGAGAGTGAATATTTAACGATAGTCCGTTTTTAAAATAGGATATTTGATAGTCAAATTGCGTGCGGCCACCCCGCCCTAAAGAAGCTGTCCGACAATTCAATTTCAGGACAAAAATAGGTAAAAAAAAGGCATATAAAACCTTTAAATCGAAAAACACGGAATTCAGATATTACTGATAGTAATTGTCGGACAGCCTGTAAAGGACGGGGTATTCATGACCCTCCGCGCTCCCAAAGTAATAAAATAAGGTAAAAAGGAAATCAGGCAGAGGAAAGTGCCACAATGGCTTCTGCCAGATCTCCATTTGAATTTTTAAGGGCTTTAAGGGCCGCTTCTTTGGAAACGCCGGTCTGCTCCATGACAAGCTGAACGTCCTCTTCGGGAATTTCAACTTCCTTAGGGACTACCTTTACATCACCCACGATCTGGTAGGTGTCGGAGCCCTGGGCCCTCATGATCGTGACGTTTGCATTTTCGATGATTATATTGGAATCGGCGGTTTTTATAATGACTTCTTCAACGTCATTGACTTCTTTAATATTGATTCCCATCTGTTTCATCATCTGTTTCATTTTGGTCGGGTTCATTCCCCGGCCTCCCATTCCTGGAAGCATAAGATTCCCACCTCCTATTTGTCAGTATTCTTGTGAACTACCGCTCGGCTAAAGACCTACCGGCTTCCTGCTTCATACCCCGGAGTAACCTCCATGAGTCCACAGGCTCTTCCCGCCGTCCCGGCGGTGTATCTTTAAATAGTTCTCTTTCGCTTGGTTATTTTCCAGTTACACTGGAAATCCCACAAATTTTCAATTTGTGCGATCGCAAAAGTGAATATTTATAAATAGTTCTGTTAATATCTAAATGTTTTGTTATTAAATATTATATCGGAAAGTGGACGCTTATATCCCCTGAGCTAAGACTCAGGGGTTTTACGCTTCTCCAGATAAAAATGTAATAGAAAACCCCAGAGTCTTTAACTCAGGGGTATTTAACATGCATTCCGGCAGGCTTAATGGCAACTACCGCAGGTTCCGCAGCCACCCGCATTGGGGTTGCGTATCAGGAATCCTTTTCCGTTTTCGTCCTCAACGAAGTCGATCTTGCCCTCGGCCAATCCCTCTTCGACGTCCTTTGTCATCACGAGTTTGATGCCGTTACTCTCCATCTTTA
The DNA here is from genome assembly GCF_055394095.1 of Methanosarcina baltica. Taxonomy (NCBI): domain Archaea; kingdom Methanobacteriati; phylum Methanobacteriota; class Methanomicrobia; order Methanosarcinales; family Methanosarcinaceae; genus Methanosarcina; species Methanosarcina baltica. The sequence goes on from NZ_AP042463.1 coordinate 721,850, forward strand.
TGTCACCTTCTTTTTCTTCTTCATCAAGGGCAAGCCCATACTGAACTCCACTGCAGGCCACTCCTGCAATATAGATCCTGAGGGCTACGTCTTTTTCGTTTTGTTCGTCGCTTTCAAGTATGGCTTTCAGTTCTGCAGCGGCTTTGTCTGTTACTTCAATCATTAAATTACCTCTTTATTTTTTTGAATTAAAGATTAACTAATTAATTAAGATTAATAAGCTTGATTAAGGATTATTTAAAGAGTATTTTTTGCCTTATCAGGCACGTTTCACGATGTTAACCCTAAATGTTGATATAGTCTTGCATTTAATACATTATAACGCTTATGCGGGATTGACATCTTTTTTTCGATTTGAGATATATTCTCTTTAAATATAATATATTAAGATATGCCTCTTCCCGGGAGATTATTTTGGAAATCTTCCTCTTCTCTATCGGAAATCCGCGTAATCATAATTATTTCTTATCATTTATATATTTTTCCACTCATAAAAATAATTATATAGGGAAGATAGTTTCTCCTTTATCGCTCCCCTCTACCTCATCTGCCTGTCGGAAAATAACAGTCGCAGCTGTGATTCACAGGAATTCAGCGTCTTCATCCATGGGTTCTTCCAGGATCTGGGCGGTACAGGCATTGATCTCAAGGGAGTTTCGCTTGCCCTTTACTTCCCAGATCGGGACATACACAAGCTCCATTTGCAATTCAATGTCTTCAGGGCGTGGTTTTATGCACCTCTGTTCATAGATGATAGTCTGTCCAGTGGTGTTGTTGAAGCGCATCTCCCGGGTGTTTTCTTCAATTATCAAATCTATAAGTAACTATTCAGCCTACTGATAAAAAAAGCATAGTTTCAGCTAATGTTGCAACTATCGGATAATAGCGGCGCTCCATTGAGCGCCGCTCGAATAGCATCCATGACATTCAAGCTATTCTTTCTAATAGTGGATATGTATCCCCGAATTCTGCAGAAAGCTACCGCTCCTTCGATGCTTCGGAAAGTTCCCGAAATCTTCTGTTGTAGCTTCATCATTCTGATGTCTCGCTCTGCTTGATTATTATCAAATGGAACTCTCAGGTCATTGAGGAATTTCAGAATCCTATCCTTGTATTTTATGAACCTATCAAGGAGATTCTTTGCTTTTGTTTGTGCTGGTCTTCCTCTTTTTTTAACCTGTTTTGAGAGGTCAGGAGGTGGATTTTCTTCAATTCCCTCTTTAATTATTTTATCGTATATTTCCTCGAATGCCCTGACTTTTATTGGATCTATTGGAATTTCCATTTCTCTGCATTCGTCGGTATATTTTTTTACTTCACTCAGAAGTTCATTTACTTTTTTAGCCCATTGCTGCTCAAAATTCTCTTCAACTCCAGTGAGGTCCCTCTTAAGATGAGCATTGCAGAGAGCATGTTCACATCCATATTTGTTGTATGATGCCCAACCATCATGAACTACTACCCCCTTGTATTCTGGAAGAAAACCCAAAGCATTCATTGCCTCTGATCCTCTTTTTGGATGTACAAAATAGTATGTCCACAGACTGTTTGAAACAACATGGAGCCACCATTTTGTCCCTAAAACCCTCATTCCTGTTTCATCACAATGTACAGAATAGGCTACCCGTAGATGTTCGAAAACAGCTTTTTCGAAAGGTTCCAATTTCTGGAATAATTCCTTTTCAGCTCTTTTTATGGTAGCAGGGCTGATACGTATTCCATAAAAGTCCTCTGACAAATCACAAATCCGTTTATAAGGAATCAATTGAAAGTTCCTTAAATATACAAGAGAGGATAAAAGGCGAGGTCCATATTGAATAGGGAATTTTATAGAGTCTGGAAAAGTACCTTTGTTTATTTTCCCACAGTGAGGGCATTTCTTGGACTCAGCACGATGTTCGGTAAATATGATGTTCACAGGAGGAATATCAGCTTCTTGCCTGCGTTCACAGTCCCGAACTTCAGTATCTTCAAGATCATGACCACAATTTTCACAGCAGTGAGGGGAATGAAATATTATATGGTCAGGATCCCCAACCATTTCGAAAGTACTTCCAGAATGACCTTTTTGACCACCAGGTTTTTTCCCACTTCTTGTGCGGCTACTCTTAGGTTTAGGTTTTTCATTCACAAAAACGTCAGTAGAAGGAGGTTTACTGCTGTTTTGGCTGTTTTGATTTAGACGAGCCTCTAAAACCCTTACACGTTCCTCAAGTTCAGCAATTTGAGAAGCCTGTTTCTCTATGATAGTCTCAAGTCTCTGAATTACAGCAACGACTGCTTCAGGGCCTTCTTCATAGATTTCAAGAATCTCTTCACGTGTAAGCATGATACTGAAGAGATAGAGTTATTTTATATGCAATTTTTCCTCGAAACGAGGAAAAATTGCCTTTGTTCAAAGTATGGCTGAATAGTTACATCTATAATATGTCTTCTTGCCTCTTTTTTATCAACCATGGGCCTTTTAATCTCATATACAACAGGCGGGACCCGGGTGGGGTTTTCCATCTTTTCAAATTCCATCTCTTCCTTTCTCTTGTTCAGAGCATTAAGGTAGCCTTCTCCGTCCCCCACAATGCTCAGGACCTTGGACTTAATCCGTTTTTCAGCTTCGACGCTATACCCATACTTCCAGAAAGGCACAAACTTCAGGATTGCGTCTTTTGGATTGCTCAGATGAGCCTTTGCAAGGTTAATAGCCTGTTGTTTTGAAACACTCGGTTCAACCGATTTTATATTCAAAACTTCACAGGACTCTTCGGAAGACCTTTCGACATTTGCCGGTATTTTATGTTCATTCTCGTCCTTTACCTCCCACCTGATTCCCGGTGTATCCTTATCCACTGCGCTTTTCAACTCTGGCCTCTCTCTCCCGGAGTCCATATTTTCCAGCGGCGTAAGCCCGGTCCCGAAATCAGCCTGCAATTTTTCTCCACTTATCGCGTATCTCATTTTCCCGTCAGGGGAGGCCGGGATGTTCCTATCCTTTTCCTCAGGAATTTCGGACCCCTGAAGTTTACCTGCCTTTTTTTCCATGTTTTGCAGAAAAGCCTTTCCTATTTGCAGGGACAATTCGTCCCGATCCCATATCTGTATATGGAGATCATTTGCATATTCGTTCAGTTCTTTCGTGGCCTTCCGGGTTATTACATAGATTCCTGTGTTTTCTTCAATTTTTCGAGAAAAGGTCTTTATTTCCTCGTAGTCAGGTTGCAGGGAACACCTTACAAAGGCCCGGTACCCGTTTTTCTCAACAACGATGTCACATGGGCCGGATTTTGTGACGTTGAATTCGGATGATTTGAAAATGTACTCAAGGAGTTTTAGAAGGTCTTCTTTCATAATTCTCATTTGCTTATATCTTACAAAACTAAAATACTTTATGTTTGAGACCCCGCTTTCCGGAAATTTTGGGATCTATTCCGAAAGTTTTGGAATATTTGGAATATTCGATTTTTGAAAGTCCTTTTTCCATGTACTTGAGAGTATGTCAGACCTGTGGATGACAGGTATATAAGAAATCAGTACATAATCTGATAAATATGAGCGGGAATCGGTTGGGGTCTGAGGCCTTTTCCAATTATGAAAAGGGAATTGAAAAGGAGTGGCTTGTAGGAAACGGGCTCGGTGGGTATGCCTCCTCCTCTATTATAGGAGCCAATTCCAGGACCTACCACGGCCTGCTCGTTGCCGGTTTCAGGGAACCTCTGGGAAGAACCCTTCTATTTTCCTCTCTTGATGAAGACCTTTCCCAGGAAAAAGAGGTCTTCCATCTGGCGGCTCACAGGTATCCCGGCACGGTTTACCCCACAGGCTTTCAATACCTTGAAAAGTTCACCCTCGCTCCATTTCCAGCCTGGACCTTTCAGGCAGGGGCCTTTACGGTCAAAAAAAAGCTTTTCCTGGTCCACGGCAAAAACACGACAATACTTCTCTATGAAATCAAAGACAGAAGATGTGAAAATGCAAGGGAGGAGAGAAAGGGGGGGGAGTCCCCCCGTTCCCGTATAAGGCTTAATCCTCTCGTAAACGCCCGGAGCTTTCACCGTACAACCCGTTCGAAAGACCTAACTTTTTCCGAAAAGCCTCTGAAAAACGGGGTAAAACTGGAAAGTTCAAACGGTTTTTCCTTTATGCTTTTTTCCAGCCTTGATTTTCACCCGGACCCTAAATGGTACTACGACTTTGAGTACGATATGGAGCGGAAAAGAGGCCTCTCTTTTCAGGAAGACAACTATATCCCGGGCTTTTTTGAAACTGAACTCAAAGCAGGAACTTTACGTTTTTTCGTTGCAGCATCCACGGAAGACATCTCCTCCCTTTCCCTCGAAAAGGCCGAAGACCTCTACACAAAAGCGGTCTACCGGAAAAACCTCCTGGCCTTCAATTCGAAGCTTTCAGACCCTTTTGCGCTCTCCCTTCTCAGGGCCACGGACCCCTTTATCGTGAGGCGGCCGGCAATCGACCGAAAAACTGTGATTGCAGGCTACCCCTGGTTTTCCGACTGGGGCCGGGACGCTATGATTGCCCTTCCCGGCCTCTGCCTTATCCCCCGCCGCTTCGAGGACGCGAAAGCAATCCTTGCGACCTTTGCCGCTTACAGTAAAAACGGGCTTATTCCGAACCGTTTCCCTGATTTTGATGTGGAACCGGACTACAACACCGTGGACGCTTCCCTCTGGTTTGTCCATGCACTCGGCCGCTATTATGCCTATACGAAGGATGTCGAATTTCTCAAAGAGGTCTGGAAAAGCCTGGAAGCAGTCATAGAGCACTACCGGAAAGGCACGGATTTCGGAATCAAAATGGACTCTGACTGCCTGATCCGGCAAGGCCCGCAACTTACCTGGATGGATGCGAAAATAGGTGACCTGGTGGTAACTCCGAGGGCCGGCAAGACCTGTGAGATCAATGCCCTCTGGTACAACGCCTTAAAGACCGCCTCAACTCTCGGGAAACTGCTCGGGAAGGATTCCGACGTTTTCGATTCACTTGCCAAAAAGGCCGCCGAAAACTTCGAGGACCTTTTCTGGAACCCGGAGGAAAACTGTCTCTTTGACTGTGTATTCGAGGACGAAGAGGGCAGGCTTATCAAAGACCCCGCCATTCGCCCGAACCAGGTCCTGGCAGTCTCCCTTCCCCATACCATGCTCCCTTCTGAAAAAGAAAAGGCCATCGTGGACCGGGTGGAACGCGAGCTTTTGACCCCGTTCGGACTCCGGACCCTTTCCAGAGCTCACCCTGACTACAGGGGCCGCTACCACGATGGCCCGGAGGAAAGGGACCTTGCATACCACAACGGCACGGTCTGGCCCTGGCTGCTCGGCCCCTTCGTTAGCGCTTACATGAAGGTCAACAATTACTCTAAAAAAAGCAGGGAAGACATGAGGGCCCTTCTTCTGGGCTTTGACAAACACCTGGAAGAAGCCGGAGTCGGCAGTATTTCCGAGGTCTTTGACGGGGATTTTCCTTACACCCCCGGAGGCTGCATTGCCCAGGCCTGGAGTATTTCGGAAGTTTTGCGGGCCTATGTGGAAGATGTACTCGGAACCAAACCCTGATTTTGATCTTTCAGGCATTTTTTCTGGCTCACTCTCTTTTTTTCTCTTCCCCTATTATTTTTATACTACAGCACTAATCTAAGGCACATGATCGACTTTGACAGCCTGAAGTACGAAAACGGCCTTATCCAGGCCATAGTCCAAGACCACGTAAACAAAGAGGTGTTGATGTGCGCCTATATGGACCGGGAAGCCCTTGAAAAGACCATTGAGACAGGGCTTGCCCATTTCTGGAGCCGGAGTCGGCAGAAGCTCTGGAAAAAAGGTGAAAGCTCGGGGCATGTACAGAAAGTAAAGGAAATCCGGATCGACTGTGACCTGGATTCCGTGCTTCTCCTGGTCGAACAGGTGGGAGGAGCCTGCCACATGGGGTACAGGTCCTGCTTCTTCCGGACCCTGGAAGGGGTTGTTGTCGGGGAGAAAGTCTTTGAGCCCGATGATGTCTACTGAGCCTGATAAGGCCTACTGAATCGGATAAATAGATTGAATCGGACAGGGATACCTAACTTTTTTTAAAAATATTGGGTTTTACCGGGACTTTGAAGGGCTAAAGTCTCATCTTCCCGGCTTTCAACGCCGGGAATATTGATAATAATCTCTTTTTCTACTCCTATCCTCAAAAAAATTGTCCCAGAAGTTTTATTATATACTTCCCGGCTCAATATCCCTTTATATGACTGATGAAAAGCAAATAGAGATAATCGTTCCGGATACCAGTGTCATCATTGACGGCCGGATATCCGTGAAAATAAGGAGTGGAGAATTCCGGGGAGCGGAAATTATCATTCCGGAAGCGGTTGTCTCGGAACTGGAGGCCCAGGCTAACAAGGGCAAGGAAATAGGGTTCAAGGGACTGGATGAACTTTCTGAATTACGCAGACTGGCAGACAGAGGTGAGATTAGCCTGAGTTTCAGGGGGGTTGAGCCCACCCTTGAGGAAATCAAGCTTTCAAAAGAGGGCAGGGTCGATGCCCTGATTCGGAGGACTGCCCTTGAGGTGGGGGGACTCTTCGTAAGTGAAGACAGGATCCAGTCCATTATTGCAGGGGCAAAGGGGCTTGAGGTCATGTATATACCCCCGAAGGTCGTGAACCCTTTGGAACTGGGCCCTCTCAGGATCGAAGAGTTCTTTACCGAGGATACCATGTCCGTGCACCTGAAAAACGGGGTTTCTCCAATGGCTAAAAAAGGGCCTATAGGGAATGTGCGCTATGTAAAAATCAGGGATGCTACCGCCACCTTTTCGGAGCTCCAGAGTATTTCGAGGGGGCTTATTGAGAGGGCCAGGGTCGATCCCGAGTCCTTTATCGAGATGTCTTCCAACGGGGCGACGGTTTTGCAGATCCGGAATATGCGGATTGCAATCACGCACCAGCCTTTTTCCGACGACCTGGAGATTACGGCGGTCAGGCCCACCGTTATCGTGGACCTCGAACAGTACCACCTGAGTGACAAACTCGAAGAGCGTATCCTGAGCCAGCGGGGCGTCCTCATTGCAGGTCCACCGGGCGCAGGCAAGTCCACCTTTGCGGCCGGAGTCGCACGTTACCTGAATGACCATGAGCAGGTGGTCAAGACCATGGAGTCCCCCCGGGACCTGCAGGTGCCTCCCGAGATTACCCAGTACGCCCCCTTAAACGGGCGGATGGAGGATACGGCCGACCTTTTGCTCCTGGTCAGGCCTGACTACACCATCTATGACGAGGTCCGGAAGACCGCGGACTTCCTGATTTTTGCGGACATGCGTCTGGCAGGAGTCGGGATGATCGGGGTAGTACACTCCACCCGGGCCGTGGACGCAATCCAGCGCCTGATCGGAAGGGTCGAACTCGGGGTAATCCCCCAGGTCGTGGATACGGTCATCTTCATTGACGGGGGAGAGGTCGCAAAGGTCCTCATCCTCGCGTTTACGGTCAAGGTGCCCCACGGGATGATAGAGCAAGACCTTGCCCGCCCTGTGATCACGATTTCGGACTTCGGGACCGGAAAAGTCGAACACGAGATCTACACCTACGGGGAGCAGGTTGTTGTCATGCCCATAGGGGTCGAGCGTGAGGCCCGGAAACCTGCCTGGAGGCTTGCGGAAGAAGAGGTGAAAAATACCATTTCAAAGTACGCCAAAGGACCCGTTAAGGTCGAAATGACCTCAGACGACAGTGCAATCGTCAAGGTGCTGGCCCCGGAGATGCGCAAGGTTATAGGCAAAGGCGGAAGCGTCATTGACCGGATAGAAAAGACGCTCGGGATCCATATTGATGTCCGGGAGCTTGAAGCTGAGAGCCCGAAGAAGGGCACCAGGTACGAGGACAGGTACGAGCCGGACAGATACGAAGCCGGGGAAGCCGGAGAAGTTGGAGCTAAAGGGGCCGAAAGCTCTGTTTCCGGACATCCCATGCTGGAAAAGACCCGCAAACACCTGATCATGAAGACCCCGGACCTTGCCGGAGAAGATGTGGAGGTCTATGTTGAAGAGGAATACCTCTTCAGCGCGACCGTCAGCCGGCACGGAGATATAAAGGTCCGGATAAATTCCGATCTTGCCCAGGCTATTGGAAATGCCGTGGAGAATGGAAAACTCCTTGAGATACGGAAGATGTCAGCTACCTCTTCCTAAACTCTTCCTAAAACACTGGTTTTTGAGTAAAAAGGGGGTTCCTGCTGAATGGACTGAATTGGCTGAATTGGCTTAAAGCCTGGAAGTCCTGAAGCTCTGGAGCCCTGAAAATCTTGAAAGCTCCAGGACTTCCATTTTTTTCTTTTTACGGCCTGAAGGATCAGAATTGTCTGTTTTGCTTTTTTTCCTATTTTTCTTGCTTTTTATCTTCCTTTATTTTTTAATATTTTTGTTATATATCCAAAATTTTATATTCTGTCTTTGCCTGATTCTATGTAAGGAATTTTTGGGGATTTCAATTTAATTTAAATAACTTTATTTTTGGGGTATTGGGGGTATGTACAGGTGAGCAGATTTAATCTGAATGGGACCGGTCGGGAAGACCAGGAAATAAAAGAAGACCTTTGCGGACGAATCGAGCTTTTTGACCAGAATGTCCGGAGTTTTGAGATGCGGCTGCGGGCAGTGGAGCGGAGGATTTCCCTTGAGACTCCTCCCAGTTCCGGGGCGGGCTTTTCCAGTTATTCAGATCCTTTTTGTGAGGCCGGGGGTCAGGGAGTTTCCTCTTTATTGTCTCCCGAGGGGCCTTCGGTTTCCCCTGTCGATGTCCTGGATTCCGGGGTCGGGACTTTGGGTTCGAATTTAACTTCTCTGGAGGGTTCTGAAGTCTCTCCTCTTCTTTCCCTTTCGTCTTCCAGCAATCCTGTGGTTTCCTCCTCTGCTTTTCCGGGCGTCCAGGCCGGCGGCGGCGGAGGTCTTTCTTACTCCCAGGCAAGTGCTGAAAAAATAAAGGAAATGAACGCCCTCATTGAAGGCTTTTCAGAAAGCCTGCAGGTTCTTGAAGCGGCCCTGATCGAACTCTCGGATTTTGTGCATAATCAGCAGGCCCCCGAAATACAGCGGCTTGACGCGGAACTTGAAGAAAGAACAGCGGTCGGGAAGGATGCGGCCTCAAAACTTGAAATACGTCTTGGAGAAGTTGAAAACCAGAGCAGACTGACCTTTGGTTCCATAAAAGTCCCGGTAGAGGTCTCGGGAATTGCGGGGGCTCTGGTCCTTTTCCTTACAGGCTCCCTTGTCTGGCTTGGTCGATGGGACATTATAAGGTCTCCTTTTTTTCCCACAGGCCTTGCGGTCCTGATGGCCCTGACCGTGCTTTTCAAATTTTACATGATTAACCGAAAAAAAGAGAATTCAGGGCCGGAAGCTTCCTGAAAAAGAATACAGGTTTTTGAAAAACAGTGTCTGAAATTTAGGAGGGAAAAAGATCCCTCCCAACTCAGACCCCGGTAATTTTTACAAAATATTCGTCCGTATAGTCCCGGTGATCTTCTTTCATAACCTTAAGTGCAAGGTAACCCTCGTTTTTTCCCGCAGGCAGGGAAAGGTTCAGGAGTTCTATCCGTAGCTCTCCCGCTGCATTTGTAACTCCTGAAAAAGCGGCTTTTCGGTCCGGGCTCCGTATAATTACGTTCGCGTTCTCTATTCCCAGGTTTTCCCGATCAAGCACCGTAATTAAGAGGCCTGCCGGGACGGAAGAAAGGGGCAACTCGCTTATGTTTGCCATTGCGTACATTGGTTCCGGAGGGGCCGGAGTTTCGGAGACTGCCGCAAGGGTTGCGGCAAAGCCCGCCATTCCGACAATGGTCAGGACCACAATCCTCAGAGGAAGGCCCGCCGTCCCCTTTTCATTTTCCAGAAGTTTTTTTGAAAACATAGTTTGAAACCTTATCTACTTTCGAAGTCGTAACAGGTCTTTGCAGATCCAAAATCAGCGGGTCTTGATGATCATGACCGCGTCTGCCCTTTCGTAGTCATAGAAACCTTCTGCGCTTACCGTCAGGTCCAGGGTTCCTTCGTTCTGGTTCGGGCTAAGCCTTAACTGGGCCCCTTCGCTGTTTTCAAGGACCGAGTACCCGGTTATGTTCGTTATATTCGAGGCAACTCCCCCAAGCCCCCTCAGGACAACGTTCGCGTCCCTGACAGGGTTTCCATCCCCGTCGGTTGCCTTTATTTTTACCATTATGTCAAAATTATCTGCGTCAGTGGCGTCCACTATTATGGAATTTCCTGGGCTAAGGGTAGCACTGTCCAGCCCCGCTTCTTCTATAAATACGGACATCTCTTTCGTTGGTGTCGGAATTATTGAAATAAGGGTCGCCAGGGCCACCATCCCTACCACAAGCATCACCACAATGTTTATGGGAAGTTCCATGGCCGCCTCATCTCTCTTGAAAGCTTTCATTCTGTACTTATACCCCCAAAATATATTAATTAATTTTTAAAAAAACTTTATGATGTTTCTGTTTTCTGGTTAATCTTATATATACTTATTTACTTTTTTCTCCGCAGGCTGGAAGACCCCTTCCTCAATGTTTCTAATTGAAAATTCAAAACTCCTGTAAAACCTATGATTTAACAAGATTCCGAAAGAGGCAGAAGGGATAGTTCACTAAATGATGTCTCAAATTGCAGGACGAAACTGCAACTCTTATATATTCTCACGATGATAACTAAAATACTACATCATTAATCATTACTTTTCAGGGGAAACAGCTTTTTGAAGCAAAACATCTCGGAAACTCGATCCGAAGCGGTTGATAAAAAGAATTTTTTGTGTTTTTTAGGATTGCACAAATGGAAACGAAAGGGCGGAGCAATTTGTTTTTTTGGGAATATGCTTGAAAAACACTACGAATGCGAACACTGCGGGAAATCAAAAGTCTCTTTTGAGCACATCTCTAAAAAATAAATGCTCTAAAATTCGTTACGTAACATTAATCTATTTTAACATTATTTTTTAGGACTATGGCAAAAATCGTGATTATCGATTATGGGCTCGGGAATCTCCGAAGCGTGCAGAAAGGGATCGAGCACGTGGGAGCCAGCCCCGTTATCTCAGGGGATCCTGAAGAAATCCTTTCCGCCGACGGCTTGATCCTGCCCGGTGTAGGGGCTTTCGGGGACGCAATGAAGCACCTGAACCCCATGAAAGAGACCATCTATGAATACGCGAAGTCAGGAAGGCCCATGCTCGGGATCTGCCTGGGCCAGCAGGTCCTCATGAGTAACTCAGAGGAAGGTGGGCTTGCCGATGGGCTTGACCTGATTCCGGGAAGAGTACTCCGTTTTCCCAGGTCCGAACTCAAAGTCCCCCACATAGGCTGGAACAACGTAAAAATCAGGCAGGACCACCCCCTCTTCGAAGGGCTTCCGGAAAATGCCTTTGTGTACTTCGTCCACTCCTATTACGTGGACACGGCCCCGGAACACACCCTCTTGAGTTGTGAATACGGACTTGAATTTGCAGCTTCCGTTGTGAACGCCGGAGGCAACGTAATGGGGACACAGTTCCACCCTGAAAAAAGCGGAGATGTGGGCCTTCGGATTTTGAAAAACTTTGTCGGAATGTGCTGAAAAAATTGAAAAGATTACCTTCGTTTTTCCCTTTTTTCGCAGGCAGTCCAGAGGCGGCAGGTACATGTCCTGCCGGGCTTTCTGTAAGAAAACTGTTTCTTTGAGATCAATCACACACTTTGAAATAGCTTAGATATAATTTCCTTATACCGAATTTCCTTATACCGAATTTCCTTATACCGAATTTCCTTATACCGAATTTCCTTATACCGAATTTCCTTATACCGAATTTCCTTATACCGAATTTCCTTATACCGAATTTCCTTATACCGAATTTCCTTATACCGAATTTCCTTATACCGAATTTCCTTATACCGAATTTCCTTATATCGAATTTCCTTATACTTAATTCATTATCGTTTAGTTCTGTAAGAAGATGATATTATGGATATAGAAGGCTATGCAAAACGGGCTCTCCGGAAAGACCCTGAAAACGAATCCAAAATCGAAGCAAAACTGGTCGAGAGGATACTTGAAATCAAGGACATAAGCCCCGAGAGGGCCAGGCAAATAGCGGGGGCCGTCGTCACCGAAGCAAAAGCGACCCTGAACGTGAAAGGAGAAGTACTGGAATCCACCCTGTCGGGAGTTTCCATGGGCCAGTTCGGGGTAGGCTCCCGGGGCACAGGAGACTTTTATGTGCACTCCAAACTGGGAGAAGTCATAGGCAAAACCGGGGCCGTGGTGGACAGTTCCCAGCTTGACGATTCCGGGGTTGTGCAACTGGAAGACGGTACATTTCTTGTTCTCACCAACGACGGAATACATTCCCGTTTAAGTGATTATCCATTCCTTTCGGGGTTCCATGTGGCCAGGGCTGCGCTTCGGGATGTCTATGCCATGGGGGCCCGACCCCTTGCAATGCTTTCTGACATCCACGTCGCAGACGACGGGGACATTGCCAGGATCTTTGACCACATAGCGGGCATCACCACGGTCTCCGACCTCATGGACATTCCTCTCATCACGGGCAGTACTCTAAGGATCGGCGGGGACATGGTCATAGGCGACCGGATGACCGGAGGGGTTGGGGCCGTAGGGGTTACGACTTCCCTTACCTCCCGGAACCGGACAAGAGCCGGCGACCTGATCCTCATGACCGAAGGAGCAGGCGGGGGCACGGTCTCCACGACAGCCCTTTACTATGGAATGCATGAAGTCGTGGAAGAGACCATCAATATCAGATTCTTGGAGGCCTGTGAGGCCCTGCTGGAGTCCGGACTCCACGAGAAAGTCCATTCCATGACCGATGTGACAAACGGGGGAATCCGCGGGGACGCAAAAGAAATCTCCGGGACCGCAGGAGTAAAACTCGTCTTTGAAGAAAAAAAGATGCGGGCCCTTGTAAACCCGAAGGTCCTTTCCATGCTCGAAACCCTGAAAATCGATTATCTGGGTGTCTCCATTGACGCACTCCTGGTAATCACGCCTCCGGAGTTTGCGGAGGCTATCATGGAAACCATCCGGGCTGTAGATGTCGAAATCGATATCATAGGACATGTCGAGGAAGGCAGTGGAGCTGAAATTCTGATTAACGGGGAACTCCGGGACTTCTCTCCGAGGTTCAGGGAATCGGCCTACACTCCCGTAAAGAAGGTGCACGGAGAAGAGATGCCCCGGGACTTTGAGGAAATGCGGGCCGCCGTTGACCGGGCCGCGGCCGAAGCCATCGAGAAAAAGCAAAAAGTCCTCGAAGCAATCCGGAAGAAGCAAAAAAGCTGAAGGATTCAAAAAACGTTTTTTAAAAAATAGAAGTTGTGGGCAGGTTTCAGGTTTTATCCAGAACACAGGCCCACATTCTTCTTTTTAATTTCCAGAACTTTTTTCTTCCTCTTCTTCTTTTCTTTTTACCAGAAGGAACTCCTCTTCCTTTCCCGTAATTTCCACAGTTTCCCCTTTTTCTATCTCTTCATTGGCCCGGGCTTTCCAGTACTCACCCCTATAGCGGACAAAGCCCGGTTTTTCAGGCCCTATCGGGTCTATTGTATGGGCCGTATCCCCTGTGAAAGCTCCGATTACCGGCTTTTTATTCCTTGACTCGGCCACCTTGTAGATGGCAAAGACCAGGAAGAGCCCGAAAACAATTGTCGGGGTGACGATGGTCAGGGTCAAAAGCCTCCGGAACTCGGGGGTGTATATGTTTTCCGCGCCCAGGGGCACCAGAAATATACTTCCCAGCACAAGGCTGACAAGCCCCGTAATTCCAAAAATCCCGAAGCCCGGGGACTGCAGTTCCAGAATCATCAACCCTATGCCCAGTATCATCAGGAAGAAGGCCCCTATGCTGATGTCAAAGCCCGTCCCGATAAGCCCGAGCACTATGGCAATAACCCCGAAAATCTCTGCCCCTGCTCCGGGGTTTGAGATCCCGAAGATAATTCCGTAAAGCCCGATTGTCAGGAGCAGGGAAGAAAGGACCGGGTTTGAGATTAACCTGAGAAAACTCAGGGGAAGCGGAGGGTTGTAAGGCTCGGTTTTTGCGCTTTCAGTCCGGAGGGTATTTCCCTTGACCTTCTCTCCGTCTGCCTGAGAGAGGAGCTCGGGAATCGAAGAGGCCACGTATTCGATTACCCCGGCTTCCAGAGCTTCTTCGGCGTCAAGGTTTTTGTTTTTCGTAATAACCTCTTCCGCGAAGGTCTCATTTCTCCCGTGTTTTCTGGCGGTCGAGACCGAAAACTTGACAAGGGCGTTTATGATCTTGTCATCTTCCACGGGTTCGGTCCCTGACGCGGAGATCCGGACCGGCTGGGCCGAGCCAAGCACGGTAAAGGGGGCCATGCCTGCAATGTCCGTGCCGAGCAAAATGAGAGTCCCGGCCGACCAGGCTTTCCCACTTTCGGGCACGTAGCCTATCACGGGCACGCTCGTGTTTTCCATTTCTTTAATGATTACCTGAGTCTCTTCCAGGCCTCCTCCGGGGGTGTCGATGCTTATCAAAAGGGCTTCAAAACCTTCGGATTCAGCTTTGTCTATGGCATCGGCCACAAGGTTATCGGAGGCAGGTGTTATGGCTTCGGAGATTTCCAGAACCAGAACCCTCTCTTCCGGCCCTGCTCCCGCGGGAGTCGCAAGCATGGAGAAAAGGATGCAGCCCAGAAGAAAAAAGGAGAGCAGGATTCCTTCTCTCCCGCTCCTTTCTTTCGTCCTCCTTTTCTGGCCTCTTTTTTCGACCTTCTTTTCTTCCCCTTTTTCCTTCATCCCTTTCTTTCCCCTCTTTTCCTCATTCCTCTCTTTCCCAGGGTTTTACTCCTGCTTATTTTTTTTAACAAAGGCCTGGGACATTGCGGCTATATCGGCGGTTCCCGAGGTCTGGCCGGTCTGCGTGACCACAATCAGGTTTCTTTCCCTTGCAATTTCGGCAAGGGTCTGGAGTTCCCTGAGCTTGATTGCAGTCGGGACTCCTTCGTAGAGGGAAGCTGCTTCTTTCATCTTTTGCGCGGCCTGGAATTCCCCTTCTGCGAGAATGATCCTGGCTCGCTTTTCCCTTTCGGCTTCCGCCTGCTTTGCAATCGCCCGCTTCATGTTCTCGGGCAGGACAACATCCCGGATAGTGACTCCGGTGACTTTGATTCCCCAGGGATCGGTGTAGGCATCCAGCAGTTCCTGAATTTCCTTGTTGATGTTTTCCCGCTCCGAAAGCAGTTCGTCAAGCTCCATCTGTCCGAGCACATCCCGGAGGGTGGTCTGGGAGAGGGTCGAGGTTGCGAACATGAAGTTTTCTACCTGAGTAATGGCAGCTCCAGGCTCCACGACCTTGTAGTAAACAACTGCGTCAACTTCTACCGTGACGTTATCCCGTGTGATTACGCCCTGTTTCGGGACGTCGATTGTAACTATCCTCAGGTCAATTTTTATGGCCTTATCGATGAAGGGGATGATCAGGAAAAGCCCGGGTCCTTTTACTCCACTCAAGCGGCCCAGCCTGAAAATAACAACCCTCTCATATTCATTAACCATTTTTATGGCCTGTGAGAGTATTAATATCAGAACTATCAATACAGGAACCAGTAATTCGCCAAATAAAGCATTCATAATAGCTACCCCTCTTATTTCGTTATATTAAATTCAAACTTATAGTTTAATAATTAACTTTCTTATTTAATAATCATTCTTTATCCGGGAGTTTATACCTTAAAACTACTCTTTAGAAATTTCCGGGTTTAAAGGTTTTCTGCAGGTTCTATTCTTTTGAACCGACAAACCCATGTATAATTTGTTTATGTAGCTATATTTTTGCATTGGGTTGTCAGAAAGAGCTAATTATGCTACTATAACTACTGGCTCTTTTTATAATTCTGTAAAGACCAGTTATAATATAAGGGCAATAAGCATTAGAATACGGGAAAAGCTTAAAAAAGAGAAAACAATTACCTTTTAAGTTTTTTCTGAATATGGTTGACCACAATAAATGTATGCTGAAGGGAACCCTTCCATTTCCGGGTTTTGTTTCCCGGGGTCGGAGGATAATTTGTGTATATGTGTTATTGACAAATGTTTCCCGGATCATACATAATGAAATATATAAATAATTCAGGGTGGAAAACCAGGCAAAACGCAGGTTCGGATGAACCAATTTGGTGTTGGTATTTATGAGTAAGGAATGTCCAGATTGCCACGGTAGTGGCTATAAAATTATTGCAACCGAGGTCTGTCCCCAGTGTAAGGGTCAGGGGAATACAAAGTCGGTCGATTTCATGAAAATGTCGGAAAAAAATCTTGATGATTTTCTGAAGAACGGTGCAGAATGTGATAAATGTAATAGTACAGGAAAAATCGAAATAACCGAACCCTGTAAAACCTGTGGGGGTCTTGGGAAACTCTATACCTGTAAGGTTTGCGGAGCCAGTATCTCAACTCCGGAAGAAGTCGAGGAAGGGCTCTGCGCAGCATGTTCCAATACCCAGTACGTCTATTCCTTGGAAGCCTCCTGTGATATCAGAGATGTCGAGACCGGAAATTACTATCACGGTGTTGTGGGCAGCAAAGCCTCTTTCGGGGTCTTTGTGGATATGAACTCCCACATAAGGGGCCTTATGCATTCGAGTAATATCGATGTTGAGCCTGAGGTAGGAGATGCCGTAATCGTCTATGTGAAGGGCATTAAGCCAGGTGGAAAACTCGACCTGATCCCGAAAACCCTCACAAAGTACGAGACCGTCGAGCTTGAAAAGAACCTGCCGCTTGAAAACTCCTCCAGACTCGATGCCAACATGAAAGGCAGTCTTGTCCGGCTTGAAGGAGAGGTCATCCAGGTAAAGCAGACCAGCGGCCCCACCATCTTTACGATCAGTGACGAAGGCGGTTTTATCCCCTGCGCGGCTTTTGAAAGTGCGGGTAAGAGGTCCTATCCCCTTATTGACGTGAACATGGTTGTTTCCATTACAGGGGAAGTGACCATGCGGGACAGTCAGGTCCAGATTGAAGTTATGAGCATGAAACGGCTCACCGGGGAACGGGCAGACAGAGTGCTTGCCAGGGTCGAGCAGGTCATCGAGGAAAAAGCAACTCCTGCTGAAATTCCTTTCATGATCGAGAGTGAGATCCTGGAAATGCTCAAGCCCAAAATGCAGCACGTCGCAAGGGAAATTAAAAAGGCCATCCTCCACTCCAAACCAATTGTGCTCAGGCACCACGCTGACGCCGACGGGATCACCTCGGCCATCGCAATCGAGCGGGCGATTATTCCCCTAATCAAGGAAATCGGGGGTATGGATGCCGAGTATTACTACTATAAGCGTGCTCCCTCCAAGGCTCCTTTCTACGAGCTTCCCGATATAACAAGGGATATATCGTATGCACTCGAAGACGCGGCCCGGCACGGGCAGAAGATGCCCCTTGTGATCCTTGTGGACAACGGGTCCACGGAAGAGGATGTCCCCGCCATGCGGCAGGCCCAGGTCTATGGCATCGATATGCTGGTAATTGACCATCACCATCCGGATGATGTCGTGGACCAGTACCTGATAGGACACGTTAACCCGGCCCATGTGGGAGGAGACTTCGGAGTCACCGCAGGCATGCTCTGTGCCGAGGTTGCTCGTATGATCAACCCTGACATCACCGACATGATCAAACACCTGCCCGGAGTCTCGGCTGTTGGGGACAGATCCGAAGCCCCGGAGGCGGAACGCTACATTAACCTTGTTTCGGACCGCTACTCTCTTGAGGAACTGAAGGAAATGGCCCTTGCCCTGGACTACGAACAGTTCTGGCTGAAATTCAGCAGTGGTAAAGGAATCGTTGACGACATTCTGGACCTCGGGGACAACACGATCCACAAAAACCTTGTTTCCCTCCTCTGTGAGCAGGCAAACGGCATGATAAATGAACAGCTCGATACCTGTCTTCCCAACATCAAGTCTCAGGATCTTGCTAACGGGGCCATGCTGAACGTGCTGGATGTCGAAAACTATGCCCATAAGTTCACCTTCCCTCCACCGGGAAAGACCTCAGGGGAAGTACACGATGTCTACTGTAAAAGGAACCCTGAAAGGCCCATGATCACCCTTGGGTTAGGACCTGACTTTGCGGTTATCCGCTCAAGGGGCGTGCTCATGAACATTCCTCAGATGGTCCGGGACCTCAGGGAAGAACTGAAAGGGGCCGGAGTTAACGGAGGCGGACATCTTGTTGTGGGCAGCATCAAGTTCGTCGAAGGGATGAAGACCGAGGTGCTCTCCAAGCTGATCGAAAAGATCGAGGCTTATGATGTTGAAGATCTTTCAATATCCAAATAAGCCAGACTGAATAACCCTAGATATCTAAAAAAATTGGATGAGTGGAGCTGTCAGTTTTCTGACATTGTCCTCTCTATTTCATCCCTCTGCTGTCTTCCGGTTTTATCAGGAAAGGCGGCTGTAATAACTCTTTTTTTCCGATTTTTTTCAGAACAAAGCTGGCAAAAACCAGAACTAAAGAATTAGTAAAAATTAAAAAAAGTTAAATAAAATTAAAAAAAAGTCTGGTTCCATGAAATCCCCCAGGGGGTGACTTTTCACGGAACAAAAGATTCTATGACAAAACTGATTTTTTTTAAAACTGAATATTTTTATCAGTCCACCCTTACGATCCTGACCAGGGGGTTTATGGGTACGTTGGCAATGGCGTCCGCACCTTTTTTGTCTACCAGGACGGCGACAACTTTTGGTTTGGCATCCATCTCTCTCAGTTGCTCCACAACTTCCATTATGGTCGTACCCGTGGTGATCACATCGTCCACAATCACGCAGTTTTTGCCTGCAACGCTTCCGAAGTTCCGGCTGAAGGTCCCTTTATGTCCGGGCTGGACCTCATGCTGGCTTTTGGAGGAATGATAGAGGGCAAAGTCTGCTCCCAGTTCATCTGCCATCATGCTCGCAAGAGGGATCCCGCTTACGGCGACTCCCACAACAACATCCACTTCACCGTTTGTCTTGTCCAGAGTTTCGAGTACCATATCGCAAAGGGCAAGGGCGATATAATGGAGCCTTGTGGCACTTTTGCCGATGCTGCTCCAGTTTACGGAAATGTCCTTGGGGGCGGGGACGCCAGCGTCCTTTTTTGAGCGGGTCAGAAGCCAGGTCACCGTTTCCCTTGACACGTTCAGTTCGTCGGCGATCTGCCCGGTTACAAGCCCGTCGCTCTGCAGTTCCACAGCTTTCTGGATCAAATCGTCTATGTTGTTCATTTTCCTCCATCCCACCTGAATGATGTTTTTTGTTTTTTGTGCAGTTTTTCCAGCTGTTTTTTGTGAATTCCTGCACAAACACGCCTAAAAAATGAATTAAGGTCTGTAAATAAGCAAGTTTACGAATATTATTATTCTTCCAAACGTTATGCTATGAAAAGTTCTAATTAGTATCACAAACAATCATGAATTTGTGATATAAACTGTTCTTTGTATAGTGGATTAACACTAACAGGGTGAAGCACAACACCCTCTATCCCCTCTGCAAAGGCATTAGGGACTGCTTTTCTTATCATGTTGTATGCTGCATTTACATCAGCATTAAGGAAAACTCCGGCAGCACTCCGGAAAAGTCCTCTTTTTACCCGTTTTCCAAGATATTTGTCCCGGTGCTCCATTGGTTCATTATCAAGGAAAGAGCATTTGCTTGTATAGGACTCTTCGATCCTTTCAACTGAAATTCCAACTTCCTCGGCCTTGTACTCGACCATTGAAATAAGAGTACTGTGGGGAATCTGAGCAAACTTCTGGTTATTTTTTTTGCCCATGTTGGATTTTTGTTTCCAGAACGGGTTACTCCCTATGACAATTTTTTCCACTTTCATCCCCTGAGCATAGTCTATTATTGCCCTGCTCAGTTTGTGAAGTGTGTCTTTAATCCTTGAGTTTCGTTTGTGGGTAAGGACTTCTATTTTCTTACCGGTTTTGAACCCGTGGGACTCATAAATGCTCTGGAGCTTTGCTCTTTCTTTGTTGTAAAACTGGTTTACGGACTTGGCAACTCCGCCCTTAACAATAATTGGAACTTCACCAAAATTGTTTCCAATGGTTACGAGGTTGACAACTCCCAGGTCAATTCCCAGGACTCTTCCAGAATTAATGGGTTCAGGTTCTTCTATTTCGGTTTCAAAAACGATTTCACAGGTGTACCCTACGTGTTTTGGAATGATCCTGACTTCTCTTAAATTTATATCATCAGAAAGTCTTGTCCGGATGGACAATGGAACTACTCTGGGAAACTTGAGTTTTCCGTCTTTAATCCTGACCTGCTGATTGGTAAAAACTAACAGGAACTCTCCATCTTTTTCTTTGTAATAAGGGGGTTTCGGCTTTCCTGTGAAAAGTTCGGGATTCTTTTTGAAAGCTTTCATAGCTTCAAAAAAAGATTTCCAGTTACTGTCAAGCACTTTTAGAGTCTGTTGAGCAGTTTGGGCCGGAAGCTCTTTGTAAGGCTCCGAATCCTTTACGAGTTTGTAGAGTTTCTTGTACCTTATCCATTTCTTGTTTTTGAAAAACTCCTGTCTAACTATGTAGCTTGCAAAGTTATACAGGTTTTTGGATTTATGGCACAAATCACCAATTTCATCGGAACGAAATTGTATTTGCTCAACACGCTTAACCATCACTTTGATTCGACCCCAACTTTATACTATATTCTCCTCTTTTGCTATAATGCTTGTGGAATAGCAGTGAAGCATTGAAATTATCTCGTCAAATTTAACTCTGATTTCTCCTTGTTTTACGTACATGGTGTAACGTTATCCTTGTGATTTTAAGAAAGCTTAGAACTCACTCAGCTTATATGTGACACAATATATAATATTACTTATATATTATATATGATTATTATATGGAATTGGGCACTATATCCTTTTCTTCCTCTTCTTTATATATTTACTCAGTGAGTTTCAAATAAACTATTTTATATTTTTCTTTTTCTCTTCTTCTTAAGGGGGGAACCGCAGATGGGGCATATCTCTCCGCTGTCAAAGCTCCGTTTGCAGCCAATACACTTCTTTCCCCAGATGATCAAGTCCCTTATTTTTTTCTGAGCAATCGGTTTTACCTCGATCCCGAGCTGTACGGCAACGTTCTGGACCGCGTAGTCGTCTGTCAGGAGGATAGCATTGTCTTTATGTTCCAGGGCCTTTCCAAGGATTTCAAGGTCGGTCTTAGAAAGCTCTTCCAGGTCCCGCGTGTAGGCTGCCATCTCCTTTACTTTTTTCACCATTTCAGGTTCGGGCCACTCCACCCGGAGTCCCCCTTCTTTGGCAAGGTCAAGGCGAAGCCTAGCGGCTTCCGCCCGGATTTCGTCCACAACCCCGGGTATGGTTATGAGGAGGGAACTGTCCACATCGCAATTTCCCATTATGAAAACTGCTGAATCAGCTATGTAAAAAGTCATTTGCTTTCTCTTCCCCTTTTTCCTATTTAATTTAACCCTTGGGTGGGAATAAAAAGAGAGTCCCGTCTTGACAGCCAAAGGTGGAAGGTAGGGGCAGTTCACGCGCCGGATGCAGGTCCTTCTGGTAGACCCCTGCGCTTTCAGGAGATTTATCGGCCGGGGCGTGGCTCTGTAAGCAAATTATTTCACTTCCTTCTTTCTTTTTATTACACGAAAGTTTTAAAGCCCCCGGAAGGTGGAGGAAATATAATTGAACAGTCAAAAGACAATTTATCTTGCAGGTCCGCTTTTCACTCATGCAGAACTTGAGTTCAACCGCAAATTAAGGGACCTTCTAGAAGAACAGGGGTTTTCGGTTTT
Organism: Methanosarcina baltica; assembly: GCF_055394095.1. Lineage (NCBI taxonomy): Archaea > Methanobacteriati > Methanobacteriota > Methanomicrobia > Methanosarcinales > Methanosarcinaceae > Methanosarcina > Methanosarcina baltica. The sequence goes on from NZ_AP042463.1 coordinate 743,653, forward strand.
TTTCCCACAGGAAGATGCCGAAGACGCAAAAATAGAGCACAACCGCCTGAATCAGGCTATGATTTTCAAACGTTGTGTGGGAGGCGTGGACAGCTCGGACCTGGTTGTGGCAGTCCTTGACGGTGTGGACGTGGACTCTGGCACGGCCTGGGAAATAGGCTATGCCTATGCTAAAGGCAAACCGGTCCTGGGGCTTCGGACCGATTTCAGAGAACTTTCGGACGGGATCGTAAATTTGATGATAGAGTTTGCGGTCGAGACTCTTGCCCGGGACAAGGAAGAACTTTTGAGGGGGCTTGAAAAATATCGTTAATTATAGTTTCCCTTCCTCCGAGAATGGATCCGCAAGAAATTTTGTATGAAGGCCAATTTCATCCTCTCAAATCCCCCTTTCAACGACTAGGACTGGAAAGGCGAATTTCTGGCTGAAGATACCCGCTGGAAATACAGAGTCCCTCCTAGAGGGTTTCCTCAGAAAAATTGGTTCGGCAAGAGGAGACCACCGGGAAGTCACCAAAAAATGAAATGCCGGAAAAATATAAATTGAACCCAGAGAAATACTATCCAAAACCTGGAGAATTATTTTATGAACACTGATGAAAAAAATGTTTTAACTGATGAATCTGAAGCTACAATAGCCCTGTATCTGGAACCCGACACCCCGGAAATACTGGAGATCAAAAGCCTGTTCAATTTGGAATATGATTACAGTGAGTATCTGGGCACGATTGAATACGCAATTGCCGATTATTATTATGACACTGACAGGGAATTACTGGATAAAGATATCATATTGGCCTTAAAGAATATCAAGCAAAACTACGACAAAGATATTACTTTCTTCAAAAGCGACCTTGAAAAATTGATTGTTGAAGACCTGCTTGAAGTCCTTGAAGATAACCCGCTTACTCACCACGAGTTCAAACTGGTCATCGACTATGTTTTATGGGTCATTGACAACCGGTCCTGGGTGGAAGACGATCAGGCCTATGTAAAGTGGACCACATACGTCCTGAACTTATTTTCAAAAGAAGAAGAGGAAAAATATGAAAAGGAGTTCAAAAAGTCCGCCAGTGAACTGGGCCTGAACGATGCTCAGATCGATATGCTCCTTATGAAAAAAGACGCGGATGATTTCTTTGAAGAAGGGGGCTTATTCGAAGGCCGGGACGCAGGCGATATGTTCGATGATGACACCATAACGAGCGATCTTGAAACCGGTTTCTTTTTAATGAACGACGATGAAAAGTCCGATTTCCTGCTCGAACAGGGCCTGAATTACCTCGAACTTGTGCAGTCCTATGTCTCCGAGCTTGCGGAAAAAGAAGATTTTGAAAAACTCCAGGCCTTTTACAAAAAGTTCACTGAAAAGGAAAAAGACTTTTTCCCCATTCACCTCATGATGGGAGCCCTCTATCTCAACATTGACCCGGCCTTTGCAAAGACCTGTTTCGAAAAGACTTTAAAAATGGCCTCTGAATCAGAAGGAATCCCGGAAGAACTGCTGGAAGAACTGAGACAAAGTGTAGATATTATGAACAAATATCTTAAGGGAGAATCCCCGGAGAATCCCTGAAAGAAAACCGGAACCGGCAAAAAAGGCCAACCCTGAGGCTGGCCTTCGACAAACTGATTCCGTAAACGAAACCGGGTTTGAGAATTGAATAGATCATTAGAAACGGGCTTCAGGCCGTTTTCCCTGAAGATTTTTGAAAAACGGGGCGGCCGGAAATCGCCGTCTTTTGGCCTGCACCTGCCTGTTTTATCGTGAATTCCGGAGGATGTAGAGAGGAAATAATTGTTCTGGAGAATAATACAAATGTCGGACTCGAAAGATAAGAATGATTATGTCACAAAAACCGGATTGAAAGAACGAGGATGGACTGATTCAATAATTAAGAAAATGGGTGTTGTGCCTGACAGGGAAGCTCCAAATCCCCATTATCGAAGCGCGGCCCCTACAAAGTTATACCTCATTTCAAAAATCGAAAAATTAGAGAATACCCCCGAATTCAAAGAGCTGATTGAAAAAAGTCAAAAGAGAAAACTTGGGGCTCAAAAAGCCGTGGAAACAAAGAAACAAAACCTTCTGAAGCAGGTTGAAGATCTGGCTATCGAAGTCGCCTATATTCCGGAACCGGATTTAACCGATCTGGCTATTTTTTCATATAACGAATGGCAGACCAACAGGCCAAGTGTCATTAACGGTAATAACGATTTTTTAATGGCAACAAGAGACTCCGATGCTGCGTTTTTACATAGGATCAGGCAGAATTTTATCCGGCATAACCTTACGAACTATGACGAATTGCTCAGAGTTATCAAAGGAAAGGTAGGCGTTACGGATGCATACATTGCCCTGAAAGGAAAGGTTCTCTTCAGGATAAGGGCCGAATGGGAGCGAAAAAAAGGAATTTATTACCTGGAGGAATCTAATGCAGGAGAATGAGTTCCTTAATATTATTTGATTTGAGACTAATCCAGATTGACATATTTTGCAGTTTTATGCTAATCTCAATCAGCATATTTTGCAGTTTTATGCTAATCTCAATCAGCATATTTTGCAGTTTTATGCTAATCTCAATCAGCATATTTTGCAATATTTCATTAGTCTTTGTAAGTTCCAGATCCGAAAACTGCCAACAACTTTATTAAATTCTGAAACTTATAATAATCTCCGAAATCTTCTTCATGGGCCTGTACCATTTTTTCCGCTTATCTGATGAAAACGTGGGGTCTGGCTGAAAAAAGTTGAAACCGCCAGGCCATTTTCCACGAAGATTTCTGAAAAACGGGGCGTCCGGAAAATTACAACAAAAACTTTCAAACAGATTCAAATAATTGTACCACCTAAATCAATCATCGAATCCTTCGAAAATATTAGAGGGAATGTCATGAACAAAATATTTTTCAACCTTGAAGAAGTTCAAAATCTTAGTTCAATTCGTGATTCTCTTCTTCCAAAACTAATGTCTGGAAAAATTCGTGTTCATATTTAAATATCAAGGAGATTTCAAGTGTGAATGTTCAAACATACAAGATGATTGCAATTCAAATAGGAGATTGTTTGAAGTACTCTACTTCTCTGAATGAAATCGATAGGGCTGCAAAATCTGTTTTTTCATTTAACTGTGAACATTTTCCGAATGATTCTATCACTTCTGAAAGAGCGCAGAAAATACACGATTGGATATTAACTTTAGCAAAACAGAAGCTAACACTAGATGAGCGCAATAAACTACTATGTAATTTTCTGGATCTGATTGTCCCTGATGAAAATAAAGAATACATAAATGCTCTTTTAATGAAAGCAGGTGTTTCAAATATCAGCAATAAACAGTCAAATGAATTCATTAACAGGAATTTTCATTCAGAAATTGTGAAAAATTGTAGTAAGCTTTATTTTAATGGTCACTTCTTTCATGCAGTTTTTGAAGCGGCTAAAATATATCACCAACTCGTTCAGAATAAATCTCAGAGTATAAAGGAAGGTCAGGATCTGATGCTTCATGTATGGAATCCTAACAAAGGAACATTGAAAGTGACAAAATGTTTTTCAAGTACTGATAAAAACGTTCAGGAAGGCATAGCTTTTTTGTCTGCGGGTCTTATGAGGGCCATCAGAAATCCAACTGCTCATGAGCCTGCACATCTATGGCCAATTACAAGGGAAGAGTGTCTGGATATACTGAGCTTCATTTCTTTTTTGATGAAAAAGCTGGATGATGCAGTGTATTCCAATCTGAAATAATGGAAATTATGCATTTTATATAAATAGTTACACAAAAAACTGCATTTCCTTTTTACCTCTTTTTATAATTTTCATGGAAAAAGCCGCTCGCCCTCGGCGAGCGTGACAAGATACCCTAAAGACACCTAATACACCTGCCCGATTTGTGACAGAAAATCTTCGAAAAAAGCGGCGGCCAGTTCTTAATTCAGATCAGCAAATCAGACGGTTCCGGTTTTTTCTGCTTTTCTAAAATGTTTGCTGGGGCCGTCAAAAACCTTCTTTGTCTGTAAAAATAGCTCAAATTATATATTTTTATAAAAAAATCGCTGCAAAAAAGATAACAACCAGACATGTAAAAGTAAAGGCAAGCGCAAGAATTGTTCTTCTTTCTTCTTCCTTAGACAAGTGTGCTGGCATTCCATTTACATGTGAACTACCCCCACCTGTCAGCCTTCGGCTGCCGAGGAAGGGGCTTCCTGTTTCGTTCCCCGGAGTAATCTCCACGAGTCCACAGGCTCTTCCCGATGTCCCATCGGTGTATCTTTAATTTAGATCGCAAGTGCAAACTTTTTAATATTTATAGCTGCGTTTATGTCCCTATCGTGTTCTGTTCCACATTCTGGACATTTCCAGTTTCTAACATCTAATGTTATTTCCTTATTGTGGAACCCGCAGACACTACAATTTTTAGTAGAAGGTTCCCACTGGCCTATACGGATTACTGTTTTCCCTATCTTTTTGGCCTTGTACTCCAACTTACTCACAAAACCCCCCCAAGCAGCGTCACTTATAGCCTGTGCAAGTTTATGGTTCTTCTTCATGCCAGCAATGTTTAACGATTGTCGGCTAAGTCGGAGGGATTGCTCCCTCTTTCTCGCCTAAGAACTGTACGTGAGACTTTCACCTCATACAGCTCAAGCATCTCAAAACCCTGTAGGGGCAGTCGTTATAAAGTTGCATGGTGTTGTCTATGGCAATGAGCGTGTGTATATATCAGATTGGTCTGTCTGTTGTCCTTGTGATTTCCGTTTATGTGGTGTAGAGGTCTTTCCTCAGCATCATTGTTAATGTTTATCGGGAGTTCACAAAATGGACATATACCTGCCTGTTTTTTCCAAATTGTATTAAATATGCCTGACAGTCTTTTCGAGCCTTGATCTCTTTGACGTTTTATAAAGTAGTCTTTGTCAAGGTAAGGGTTTTTATCAATGGATAGGTTGGTATTTCTTACTATCCTTTTGTCGGATAGTCGTTTGAGCGTGTTATATTTGGTAGAGAATATCCAAGATCTGGTTTCGTAGGTATGCCAGTACTTATGGCGTATCCATTCTTTGTTTTTATACGGGTGTCTTCTTTTAGCCCATTTCCATAGCATCTTCCAGATTAAGTGGTCTATTGTGCTGAATGTTGCTTTTGCCACGATTCCTTGGTGGTAGTTCGACCATCCACTTATAATAGGGTTGAGGGTTTTGATTAGGGCTTCTTGTGGCCATGTTTTACCCTTTTTAATTGTGTTGCTGATTTTATCGACCACTTTCTGGATAGATTTCTTGGAGGGCTTGATAATAAGTTTCCCTTTATATTTTCTAAAGTTCCAGCCTAGGAAGTCAAAACCATCGTCAATGTGGGTGATTGTAGTTTTATCATCTGATAGTTCCAGACCTTTATCCTTTAGGAATCCTTTAATCAGTTCCTTCGCCTCTTCTGCTATTTCCTTTGTGTTTGCAGTAATTATAAAGTCATCAGCGTATCTTACAAAGTTTACTTTGTATTTTCTACGTTGATGATCAGTTATCCTTCCAGTTTTGCCCCTGTGGTATTTGTCTTCTAGGAGTTTTTCAATTCCGTCTAACGTCATGTTGGCTAGAATTGGGGAAATGATACCTCCTTGTGGGGTTCCTGCAACTGTTGGAAATAGGGTTTTGTTGAACACGTAACCTGACTTTAGGAATTGTTTTAGAACAGATTTGTCCATTGGGATATTTTCAAGTAACCACTGATGACTAATGTTGTCGAAACAGCCTTTAATATCCCCTTCTAGAATCCATTTAGCTGATCTTTTGGTGCTAAGATTTCCGAATATTATTGAACATGCATCGTGTGTGCTTCTGAATTTTCTAAACCCGAATGATCTTGCGTCTGCTATTGCTTCTGCTATAGGGTTTAGAGCCAGAGCATATAGGGATTGCATGGCTCGGTCGTGCATTGTAGGGATTCCTAGGGGTCGTTTCTTGTTTTTCCCATATTTTTCGATGTAAACACGCTTTAAGGGTTTGGATTTGTACCTTTTATCCGTTAATTAGAGAACCGCTTCCATCTTGGCTTTAGGTGTGTTCCACTGTTCGCCGTCGATTCCGGGGGTTCTCTTGCCCTTATTCTGTATTGTCTTACGGACTGCCAATAATTTGGCATAATACGAATGGGTTAACAGGTAGCTTAGCCTTTTGACAAGATTCCAGTTACCTTTTTTAACAGCTTTCGTAATTCGGACTTGCATCCAATTGACATGTTCCTCTACCTTTTTCCAGTTGATGTTGTTCCATCTGGAATAGGGTCGAACGTCTGTGAGCTTCTCATTGGTTGGTTTGGTGTGAGCAATGTTTATGCCGTTGGCTGTTTCAGGGTTTTCCCACAACAGTTTAATGGTTAATGCTTCCGCTTCTTCAATCAATGTATTTGAATGTCTCACATTCATAGGGTATGCCTTCGTTCATACGTTGAGCTACCATAGAGTAAGTCTGCATCCTTTCGGATTGGGGCAAATTTTGAACCCTTATACAATTCATTACAGATTGTCATTCGCTTTTTACTCCGTTCCTTTACCCTCTAAGTCATCGTTATCCTTTGCAGGATTTCTACCCTTGTGGGAACTTATAGGGCTTACCAAGTTCTATAACATAAATAATTGTGAGTACCTTAGAAGCCATCTATAAACCGAGAATCATATGTCCATTTCCCTCAGCGTCAATAGAACCGCTGAGGTCTAATTCTACACCTTTTGGTTCAAGCGTATCAATCTAGTTTCGCTTGTTGCTGTTAACGATTCTTACGATGGTTCAACTTACGTTTCTTCATAGCACTCTTACCTTAACAGATCGTTTGTATTAGATTTACAAACTTCTCCATATTGTCCTATGAGCTTCACACCCAGCCGTTGCCAGCCACGCATGTCATAGTAAGGTTATCTCAGATGGAGGAGATAGCATTTCTGCAATTCATGTTATAACTTCTTGTCACACCTACCGCTACAGCTTGGTTCTCGCTTATAAGGTCATTACTAACCTTGTGCTGAAAATCGTTTCTTTGATTGCTTATCTTTTCATGAATTTTTGCAAGTTTTTGTACTGCTTTCCTTCGGTTCTTTGAACCTTTTTCCTTTCTGCTTACTCTTCTTTGAAGAGTTTTGAGCCTTTTAAGAGAATTTTTAAGAAATCTTGGGTTCTCGATCTTTTCCCCGGTGGAAGTTATTGCAAAATCTTTTAGCCCTACATCTACGCCTATTGTAGTACTTTCAGAATACTCTTGAACTTCTGGATATTCTTCTCCATCTTCGGTTAAGATGCTTACGTAGTACTTACCAGTGGGCGTTCTTCGAACTGTTGCCGTTCTAAAAAACTTCGAATTTAAGTTCTGTTCTATTATGGTTTCCCCATTGACTAGCGTTTTTTCAATGAGGTTATCCATAATTTCAGGGCTTAATAGTTCCCGATGGATTTTAATATTCATCCATCCAATTCCGGGAAAAAAGATCTCTGAGGAAGTGAGATTAATCTTGTACCGTTGGGGCACCTTGAATGATTGTTTAGTGTCTTTTTTTGATTTCCTTTGTGGGAATCCGTTCTGACCTTTGAAAAATCTTGTATATGCATCTTGCAGGTTCCTTCTGGCCTGCTGTAATGACTGCGAATTGACTTCTTTAAGCCACGGATATATTTCTTTGAGAACCGGAATTAGCTTATCAAGTTCAGTAAGAGATATGTTGATTCTAAATTTGTCATAGTAAATTTGTTTGTACTCTAGTAACTTGTTATAGATGAATCTGGAACACCCTATATGCTTTTCAATTAGCGTTCTTTGTTCATCATTTGCCGGATAGATCCGGTACACAAGCCCCTGTTTCATGCAAACCCCTATATACATTTAATATAATTTAAAAATACTTATCTACAGTTAAACATATTTAAACCGGCCCCTGTAGCCTTTACGCATTCATCTCCCACCTGCCAGTTCCGGCAAAGCCGGAACTGTCGAGGAAGGAGTCTTCTGCTGTTTGAGATAAAAATTGCATCATTTATTTCTGGCTTCAAACTTTTTTTTCCTAGATTCCAGTTTCACTTTTCTGGCTTCAAGTGCTTCATTTTTGGCTTTAAGAGTTTATATTCTGCTTCAAGTTTCTCTTTTTTAGTTTCAAATTCTTCATTTTCGGCTTCAAGTTCCTCAATATAAGATACAATCGCCTCGGGGTTCGAACGGGAAAGACTGAGAATTTCATCACGTTTCATGAACAACTCTCCAAAATTCAGTTACCTTTATATTAATCAATATGAAGAAAACAACAATTGAGTTTATACGAAAAACAAGTCAGAAATAAAGGTCTTCGGCACGAAAATGTGCCGCTTGCAAGCGAGTTTGAAAAGCTCTCCCTGAACACTCTTATTTTCCCGCCCCCGATTTCAAAGTTTGTAAATTATTTTAAGAACCCGGCCTACCTCACCGGCCATCAGGCCGGTTTCCGCGGTTAAGAGACCTGACTGAGATAGACCTGGACTGAGATAGACCTGACTGTGTGAACCTGAACGGGATGGTTTCATCTCTTTTCTATTTTCTCATCACTAATTAAATTGCCATCTTCGAAAGTGATTACTCTGTCAACATACTCAGTATGCCACGGTTCATGGGTTACCATTACAATTGTCTGGCCGTATTTTTCATTCAATTCTTTGAACACATCCAGTACCTGTTTTGAGTTTCTGGTGTCCAGGTTTGCACACGGCTCATCAGCAAACAATATGTCAGGCTTTTTTGCGATGGCCCTTGCGATTGCCACTCTTTGTTTTTCTCCACCGGATAATTCATCAGGAATCCTGTTATGTTTTTCTTTCAGACCAACCTTATCCAGGGCTTCAAGAGCAGTCTCATAAGATTCCTTTCTTGATTTTCCTTCCATCATGGAAAGGATATAAACATTTTCTGCAGCACTCATTTCATTTATGAGTGCATAGTCCTGAAAAACATAACCGACCTGCGTTAGCCTGTAATAACTTCTTTCTGCTTCAGGCAGGCTGGAAACCTTTAATCCCCGAATGGTATATTCCCCTTCCGTTGCGTCGTCCAGTAAAGCCAGTATCCTCAACAGAGTCGTTTTTCCGCTTCCGGATGCCCCCATTATCGCTACAAATTCCCCTTTCTTTATTTCGAATGAAACCCCATTGAGAGCCCTGGCAACAGTTTTCCCTGACCCATAATACCTTTTCAGGTTTTTTACTGTGATCATTTTTATCGACTCCATATGGCTTTGAGTATGCTCTCTTTTGATACACTCCAGGCAGGGAGTATCCCGGCTATCACTGATAGTGTAAGCATGGTAACTATGCTTTCAATAAGCAGCATATAATCGACCTGGGGTCTTATTTCCATGGTTTCGTAGAATGTTACCGGATTCATCTGGAAGTAGAACATAAGTGAAAAATATAGTATCAATCCTGCGAATATTCCTAAGGAAACATAGAACGTACTGAGGAATGCATAGGATAAGACTATTGATCCTGGAGTAATGCCTACTGCTTTTAAAATACCGATCTCTTTTTTTCTATTAAGGACGTTGATATAGATAATGATGAGGACCAGGGCTGCACCTACGATCAGACTCACAAACTTTGACATGATATTTATAGCACCCATGCTTTGCATTGCTTGCTTTATGAGAGTTTCTGACTTATCGGCCCAGGTGAAGATTTGCTCATTAACCCCGGCTTCTCTGATTTTATCCTTTATTTGATCTTCACTCCCCGGCCTGTCAACCCTTACGACTACACTGGTAGCTTTACTTTCTTCTAAACCATAAACGTCTTCAATTTCTTTGTAGTTAACTAACGCATTAAGATCAACAAGTTCAAATGAGCCTTCCATGATGCCTTTGACTTTATAGGTCCTCTTTACGCCATTGCTGTATGTTACATCAACAAGCGCTCCTGGTCTTACTTCACCCAGGTTATCATAGATTTCTGATCCGAAACCTGTACCTGCGATCATAGCCCCAATGATAATCTCGTCTCTGGAAAGCTCTCCTAAGAAATCGCCATCACTGATAATATAGGGGTATTGTGAAACGTCATATTCTTCTGTGGGAAGCAACCCCAGTACCGACGCTCCTACCACTTTTTGCTTATGTTCAATAGATGCTCCAACGTCCAGTCGTTTTGTTGCAGCTCTCACACCTTCTACTGCTCTGACTTTCTGCAAGACGCTATCAGCATTGTTAATGTAGCTGTTGTCGCCTGATGGTTCAATGACAATATCCCCGTAAGGGTAGTCTTGCATCATACCGGTAAATAGAACGGTCATTCCTCCTATCATTGATGGAAGAAATACCAGGTTCATAAAAATGAGCGAGAGAACAAAAACTATGAACATCAGTGTTTTTTTGTTTCCTCTTTTTACACTACAGTATGCAATGAGGGCTCCTACTCTGATATCATCGATCATGCTGAGACCTCTCATTATTTATTGTTGTTAGCAGAGTTATCGCTGCCTTCCATTAACTGCTTAATTATCTCATCTTTTGACTTTTTTGTTCTATAATTAATGTAAATTAGTCCTCCAATAACTCCCAGGATAAGCAATACGATTGCAACTGTTCCTGCTCCCCCAGTACTTTCCAGGACTATAAGATTAATTTTAGTTTCAATTTGTTCTTCCCCAAAATCATCACTATACGTTATGGTTACAGGAATTTCGTATTCTCCTGCTTGATCAACTATAAAAGTAATTACTGCAGGTCCATCTTCATTTGGATCAAGAGTTCCTATAAAGGATTCTTTTAATCCTTTGAACGGATGGTCAGCATAGACTCTTATTGAATTAATTGTCCTGTCCCCGGAGTTTTCAATTCTCATAGTCAATTCTACAGTATCCCCCATGTAAGGAAGGACAGGATCAACCTTTACAGATGCAAGGTTTAAACTTCCTTTTTTGTCAAGCACAGTTATTTTAATGGAATATTCATCTTTTTGCTTACCAAAATCATCATCATACGCTATAATGACAGGGATTTCAAACTCCCCTGACCTGTTTGCCTTAAACTTGAATAATGCAGTTTGACTTTCATTTAAGCCAAGAGTTCCGATTGTAGAAGTTTTAATTCCTTTAAACTCATGATCTAAACTAACTGACACGGATTTTGCTATTGCTTCCCCAAAATTTTCGATTCCTAATCTTAAGTCAACCGTATCTCCCTCATAGATATATTCAGGATTGGTTTTGACAGAAGAGATTCTTGGTTCTGCATCTTCGCCTATCACCCGGAGTTCAACTTCATAATATTTAGTAGTTTCAACGGGGGTATTTGCATATGTTAATTTCATTTTTATAAGATGAGGACCAGGTTTGGCATCAGGAGTTGTTCTCATGTGGTATATCAGGTACCTTTCACTTGTACTATAAGATAATTTAGAAATTTTTGTAACCAGGTCTTCCGTAACTATGATATCCGGGGAGATGCTGATTATTTCAAAGGTAACATCTTCAGGAGTTTTAGTACCGCAGCTCTCAAGATTAATTCCCAGGGTGAATTCTTCATCGATACCTATTGAACTGGGACTTATTTTTTGTAACTCTGCGTTTACGCATGAATAACTGGAAACTTCTGCTTCCGCAGTAGAGATTCCCATCAGGATAATTGCAAAAACGAATAAGAGCAAATATGTTAGCTTTGTATTCCGATTCATTTTTTATTCACCTCTGTTTGAATTTTTTCTGTAAATTCAACAAGATTTTTTAAAATTAAATCCAGTGAAATCATTTGCTGATAATAATCTTCGATTATTTTGAGCAGTTCTCCGGAATCCTCTGCTTTACTATTTTTACACCTTTCAATTATTGCAGGAAGATCTTTAATCGCAGGGCTGACCATGAGTTCCTTTTTGGATTTTACTGCTTTAATCGTCATTGTCAACATATCTCTTTGAACTGAGAAGTACAGTTTTTTTGAACCGGCTTTCTTTGTTTTTTCCACTGATTTTATTCCACTGAGCATTTTCATTGCTGCACTGACTGCTGAAAAACTATACCCGGTCATTATAGAAAGTTCTTCCAAAGTTAGTGGATCTGGTTCGGAGTAAAGTATTGCTAATAATTTAGAGTAAAGTTCATCTAGTCCCTGGGATTTTATCCCCTGATACACAAGATTCTCAAATTCTTTTTTTGCTGTGTTCATTTCAACGCCCTATTTACACAATTTACAGTAATTACTGTATATTGCAGAAATCGTAAATATACGTTTCGATTATGAAGGTTTTGACCAAAAAGTCAATTTTATTTTCGCGATATCAGAGACTTAAAAAGTAATCTGCTTACCCAAAAAACCGGCCGCTGGAAGTCCATGACCAGAGCATGACAAAATAGAAACCGCACTTCAAACTCAAACATTAATATAATAATTCAGTATTCAGGGTGGAAAAAATGAGTAGAAAAGTTATTCTGTATCTCGCAATGAGTCTGGACGGCTACATCGCACGAAAAAACGGAGATATCGACTGGCTCGACGGCGACGGCTCCGAACTGAATGCCGATTTTGGCTATGATGAATTTTACAGCTCCATCGACACAGTGATCATGGGCCGGAAAACATACGATCAGGTACTCACTTTTGGAGAATATCCCTACAAAGGAACCCAAGGATATGTTTTCACATCCGAAAAAAGGCCCAACAACGAAGATGTCATATTTACCGACGAAAACGCCGGGGCCCTCATCACAAAATTAAGAAAAGAAAAAGGCAAAGACATCTGGCTAATAGGCGGCGCAGAAATCATTGACACCTTCATAAAGAAAGGCCTGATCGATGAATATTTCATTACCGTCATACCCTGCATCCTGGGAGAAGGAATCCCCCTTTTCAAGGCCGGCAACCCTGAGATTAAGCTGAAATTGTTAAAGCATGAATCTGTGAATGGAATGGCAATGCTCCATTATGCAAAAAGGTAAACGAAGGTTGTGCGGTCATGTTGAGGGGTGGGTTTGCAGAGGGGCGAGGGTTTGAATCCCATCCCTCGCGCCAAAAGTATGGGGATAAAGGTAACTCAGAAAAATGCAACTCTTAATATTTTAATATAAAATCATGTAGTAAGGTTAATAAAATATGATTAAATATGAAATAATAATTTATTGAATTTCACAATAAAATCATCAAGGAATATATCCTTCAATATTCTTTACTAGAAACAATTAAAATTTAATTTTTGAATAAATCATTATTAATAAAGGTTAATAATTTATTGTCTAATTCTTCAGTAATTTTAATTTTGGGAAAATCAAATCCCATATTAAATTCTTCAAGCATTTTCTCAATTGACTTACGTTCAGTTTCACTTAATCTATTTTTTAATTTTGAATAAATGTGAAGCACTCGAGTTTCGACAGGTGGGTGTGATTCATCTTTATCTTCTTTTTCCTCTTCACAATTGTCTTGAATTAAGTAAAGCATTGCAAAAATTTCTATAACTACATGGAATTCATTCGCAAAGATCAACCAATCTTTTGCTAAATTTTTGTTTTTAAAATTAATTATCCATTCTGCAGCCTGTAAATCAGCTTCTAATTCAAGTTTTTGTCCAAAAGAAAGATATTCATAATCAATGCTGCTTTCGTTGAAGCTCATTTTTTTGACTTCAGCTATATCGAGGTGACCTAAATAAATATGTGCAAATTCATGCGCTATTAAAAATAATTCTTGTGCACAAGCAAATTGTAATGAAGATATTTTGTATCTATTCAGGGTAAGGGTGGCACATTTTCAATCGCCGCATGAAGTGAACTTATAGTAGGTATATTATTCTTTATTAGTGTAGATATGTATCCCCTAATTCTAAAGAAAACATCTGCTCCATGGGGTTTCCTAAAATCTCCCGATATTTTTTGCTGAACTGTTATCATTCTGAGATCTCTTTCTGCTTGGTTGTTACTGAAAGGAACTCTTAGATCCGTAGCAAACCTCAAGATTTCTTTTTCATACTTTGAAAGTCTATCAAGGAGATTTTTTGCATCGCTCTGCGCTTTTCTTCCTCTTTTAACCCCATTGTCTTTCGAGATTTCAGGTGGAGGATTGTCCTCAAATCCTTTCATTAGTATTGACTGATACTTTTCTTTAAAGGTCTTGAGCGTATCTTCATCTATTTGTATGCCCTGTTTTCTGGCAAAGTCTGCGCATTTTTTAATTTCATATAGGAGATCAGACATCTCCTCAGCCCACACTTGCTTGAATATGTTATAAATGTCTTTAAGTTCTCTTTGAATGTGGACATTACATGCCGCATGTTCACATTTGTATTTAAAATAGGGTTTCCAGAAATCGTGGACTATAATTCCTCTATATTTAGGCAACACTCCCATTTTATTCATTGCTTTTGATCCTCGACTCCTATTATGGAAATAGTATGTATATTTTTTTGTAGAGATTAAATGGCAGTATTCCCCTTGACCACCAACGTCGATTCCAGTTTCATCACCATGGATGACATTTTCTTTTATCAGTTGCTTCTTGATGTGGTTTGTAGCACCTTTCAACTTGTGAAATAACTTATTTTCTGCCCTAATTATTGTACCAACGCTTATATCAAATCCAAAGGCATCTTTAAATAATTTCTTGATTCGGTCATAGGGAATCAATTGGTAGTTTCGGAGGTAAATTGCAATTGTTAAAACCATATTGCCATATTGGACAGGTTTTGTAATTGATTTCGGAAAAGCAGCTTTGTTTTTGCGGTTACAATAAGGACATTTTTTGATCTCAGCACGATGTTCGGTCACTTTACGCCTTACAATTATTTCAAATTCTTGTCTCTTCTCGTAATTTATAACTTCAATCTTCTCAATGTTACAACCACAATGTTCACATTTATGTAGCTTATAAATGATTGTTTTATCAGGATTTTTAATCATCCTTAATGTAGAACCAGGATGCCCTTTTTGGCCGCCAGGACGTCTAAAACTTCCTTTTTGTGAACCTTTTGATTGAGGTATTTTATCAGTAGAATTGTTAGTAGAGGGAAGTCGATTTCTTTTTTGGTTTTGGTTATTCTTTTTTAGGCGAGATTCTAACTCATTAAGTCTTTCTCGAAGTTCGGTGTTTTCGGATTCAAGATTTTCATATCGAGATTCAAGCTCTTCGTGTCGAGATCCAAGATCTTCATACCGAGATTCAAGCTCTTCGTGTCGAGATCCAAGATCTTCATACCGAGATCCAAGATCTTCATACCGAGACTCAAGATCCTCAATATATGAAACAATGGATTCAGGGTCTGAACGGCATTGAGTAAGAATCTCTTCACATTTCATAAACCTCATTCCAAAATCCGATGATTTTTATATTAATCTATATGAAAAAAGTAATTGTTGAGTTTATACGAAATATAAGTTAGAAACAGAGGTAGCTGAATAGATACGATATTTTTACTTCAGAGGGTAAACTGTATACTGGTAATTTTTCGATTTTCTTTGTGAAAAAATCAACTAGTTTTTGCGAAGAATAATACAGATAAAAATGTGCTATTTTTTCATTATGCTTAAGTAATTCTGAAAATATTAAAAGTGATTCAACCTTGAAACTTAAAGCACCCAGTATTTTATCATGAATGATAACTACAGGTAGTGACATCGTGTTAGGCACATACTTACAAAGTGCATTGGGTCTATGAATGGGCAAATGTCCCACCCAAACATCTTTAAGTATTTCTTGAGCTAAACCCTCCAAACTATTGATAAATGGTTCAACTATTGTAGCTCTAAACTCAGCGACATTAACTTTGCGCATTTCATCAAAAGAAATATTTTCGCAAATTAGAGGATACATCTGTTGTATCTCATAAGGGTACACGTTATCTGTACCTATAAGCTCTTCTTCTAAGGAATTGACATAGTCTATAGATTTGTACATTTTAGAGTAATACTTAGAATATTGTTGAAGGCTCTCAGCGAATATTTTTTCAATATCTTCCATGTTGAAGAAGTTAAAAACATTTACTATATAAATTAGTTGTTACTTTTAATTTATTTTTTTGAAATATTCTGATATAAAATGATGGTCCAACTCTTTAAAATAAAAATGTAAATAAATTGACAAGATCAATATAAAATTGATTTATATCAGTTAAAGTACCACTCATAAATTGATCCAATCCCATCCAACACTATACAAAATCGTTCAGATAAGATTTTTGATCTTTGTTTTGCTATTCTTTTGAGTCCTGGTGTCTTGTCATAATGTTTTTGAATAACATGTTCGAAGGCATTAGACACATCTTTCTTGCTGATGGTTTTATTATGCAAGTCAACTGCCAATGAGTATAGGGAATTTACCCCTATATCTTCAAGATGATCTATCAAATCTCTTTCAAATGTAAGTGAATCCAACGTATCAATTTCAGCTTTTTTCAAATCATCGTTTTTCTGTCGAATAAATTCTGATATTGTTTTTGTCTTGATAACTTCGAATAAGTCGATATCTTTTTCTAAACCACCAATTACCATTTGTTCTTCTGTGCTAACATATCTGCTCGCAAGCCTAGTCATATATTCAGCAATATCTAAATTTTTGATATTAACATTGATTGGAAGATCTTCATCTTCTAAAATTCCAAAACTATATTTTGAAGGTGATATGCGTTGTATAATTAATCCACTTTCAAATGTTTGGTTTGTGTCACTAAGCATTGTTTTCATATCTTTTAAGAAATTATTTTGGAATTGAATAAATGACTCTCCTTTGTGTAATATTCCAATTCGAGTACTATCTGAAAAGTTAATAAAATCGTATGCTGGCTGAACTTTATAGTCTTTCTGAATGGCATTAACATCTTTAGACCTTTTCATCTCCCATCTCTTATCATAATTCGGGTGACCAGAATTCCGGATAGATAATTTATCTACCAATGTAAGAAGACTACCTTGACCCTTTTTGCTCATTATAAGATAAGCACCAAATGCTTGCGAATCAATGGCTTTGTCAATTGTTCCAATTTTAACTTTTCGAAATATCTGTTTGATAACTTCATTTATTATTTTATAATTTTCGAGTTTAGATAATTCATTCTTCAGTTCATAGGTTTTTGTCTCAATAAAATCAATCATAAAAGACGCACTGTTATCATACCAATTTCCTTCTTTTAGTTGGCTTTTCAAGAACTGAAAATCTTTATCATTGAGATTAGACAGATTTTGCTCAATTAACCCAATATCGTTTATCAATTCTGACAAATAGACAATATTTTGCCGATTTACTTCTTTGTTCTTATCGTAATATGCTGTAACTATTCAGCCTACTGATAAAAAAAGCATAGTTTCAGCTAATGTTGCAACTATCGGATAATAGCGGCGCTCCATTGAGCGCCGCTCGAATAGCATCCATGACATTCAAGCTATTCTTTCTAATAGTGGATATGTATCCCCGAATTCTGCAGAAAGCTACCGCTCCTTCGATGCTTCGGAAAGTTCCCGAAATCTTCTGTTGTAGCTTCATCATTCTGATGTCTCGCTCTGCTTGATTATTATCAAATGGAACTCTCAGGTCATTGAGGAATTTCAGAATCCTATCCTTGTATTTTATGAACCTATCAAGGAGATTCTTTGCTTTTGTTTGTGCTGGTCTTCCTCTTTTTTTAACCTGTTTTGAGAGGTCAGGAGGTGGATTTTCTTCAATTCCCTCTTTAATTATTTTATCGTATATTTCCTCGAATGCCCTGACTTTTATTGGATCTATTGGAATTTCCATTTCTCTGCATTCGTCGGTATATTTTTTTACTTCACTCAGAAGTTCATTTACTTTTTTAGCCCATTGCTGCTCAAAATTCTCTTCAACTCCAGTGAGGTCCCTCTTAAGATGAGCATTGCAGAGAGCATGTTCACATCCATATTTGTTGTATGATGCCCAACCATCATGAACTACTACCCCCTTGTATTCTGGAAGAAAACCCAAAGCATTCATTGCCTCTGATCCTCTTTTTGGATGTACAAAATAGTATGTCCACAGACTGTTTGAAACAACATGGAGCCACCATTTTGTCCCTAAAACCCTCATTCCTGTTTCATCACAATGTACAGAATAGGCTACCCGTAGATGTTCGAAAACAGCTTTTTCGAAAGGTTCCAATTTCTGGAATAATTCCTTTTCAGCTCTTTTTATGGTAGCAGGGCTGATACGTATTCCATAAAAGTCCTCTGACAAATCACAAATCCGTTTATAAGGAATCAATTGAAAGTTCCTTAAATATACAAGAGAGGATAAAAGGCGAGGTCCATATTGAATAGGGAATTTTATAGAGTCTGGAAAAGTACCTTTGTTTATTTTCCCACAGTGAGGGCATTTCTTGGACTCAGCACGATGTTCGGTAAATATGATGTTCACAGGAGGAATATCAGCTTCTTGCCTGCGTTCACAGTCCCGAACTTCAGTATCTTCAAGATCATGACCACAATTTTCACAGCAGTGAGGGGAATGAAATATTATATGGTCAGGATCCCCAACCATTTCGAAAGTACTTCCAGAATGACCTTTTTGACCACCAGGTTTTTTCCCACTTCTTGTGCGGCTACTCTTAGGTTTAGGTTTTTCATTCACAAAAACGTCAGTAGAAGGAGGTTTACTGCTGTTTTGGCTGTTTTGATTTAGACGAGCCTCTAAAACCCTTACACGTTCCTCAAGTTCAGCAATTTGAGAAGCCTGTTTCTCTATGATAGTCTCAAGTCTCTGAATTACAGCAACGACTGCTTCAGGGCCTTCTTCATAGATTTCAAGAATCTCTTCACGTGTAAGCATGATACTGAAGAGATAGAGTTATTTTATATGCAATTTTTCCTCGAAACGAGGAAAAATTGCCTTTGTTCAAAGTATGGCTGAATAGTTACAATATGCTTTAATAACAGCTGTGGAATTGTCGTTTCCTGAACATTTGCAAGCAAACTCACGCAATGAAACTTCATCATGGAATTTTATTGATATAGACACATTGACAAATCCATCCAATAATTCATCTAATTTATACTGTTTGGACAGTGCTTCGTAACCGATTTTGTATGATAGATCAATTATCTGTTTTTCAAATTTGTCATCTATATCATTGATTTCCGCGACTATAAATGCAATATTTGGATTGAAAGTAGTATCTATTCCATTTTTCACTAAAAACTCAACATATGAATTGAGGTAACCTAAAAGTCTAATTACTTTTGAAAGTATTTTGTTTATTTCTGATATGTTAAAATCATCAATCAATTTCAATATTGGAATAATATCTTCTGGATTATGTGAATCCGAATTAGGCATATCGACAAGTCTTTGACTGTAAATTAGTACGTTAGATAATGCACATAATTCATCGTCAGACTCTTTAATTAATCTATAAATACTTCGTGTATCAGTTCCACTATGCTCCTTGTAAAGCATTAAAATAATGTCAGGAGAAGGCCCAAACCCTTCTTTTTTGAGACTTATTGATATTTCCTCAGAAATTGTATTGTTCCATTCATTTTCGTTGGTTAATGAATTGAGATGTTTTGTAAGTTGGGTAATAGAATACACACCATTTTTGTAACTAAGTAACAAGTTGTAATACTCCATAGTTGCTATAAATGATTTTACACGTTGCTTTCGATTAACAACAGTATTTATTGCACCATAAGTTTTGTTTATAACTGGAACAAATTCATCGGCGAGCATGTAGCATGTATCGATTATATCAGCTATAGATTTGAAATGAGTATTCAGCGGTTTTGTTTTTTGTGTTAATTTATTTAAATCAGTTGAAGAGGGCTTGGCTTGGATTATTATATCTTTATTTTCACGTAAATGAGGTTCATCAAACTTGGATTTCTTGTATGCATCATTGTATTTTTCTGAAATAATTAAAATTCCAGCAAACATAATCATACATGGAATCAACTGGGAAATTTGTATTGAATAAATAGCGCTATTGAGTTGTGGATATACGTTGGGTAAAAAAATAGAGAGAAGCATCGCTATGGACAAAACAAATAGAAATTTCTGGTTTTTATCGTATGCTGATTTTAGTTTCATACGATTTTCATGATGATTTTTTATCGCAACCTCTAGATTTTGATTGAACTTGTTTTGTTGTTGTTTATACGTTTCATATAACTCTTTATTTTTTTTATTGTATAAGTCAAGTATATATTCGTTCAATCCAGAAATTGTTTCATCAAGGACATTAGGTGTAGATTCTATTTCACCTGCAAAGTTTTGTGCGTTATTAGCTGCTTTCGTTTTTAAAGATTCAATCTCATTTTTTATAGGTGATAATTTTAGTTCTTCCACGAGTTCCTCTCTGTTATCTGCAGTCTCCATATTTTGAAGATTCATTTTTGTGGGATTGTTTACCATCCATAATCATTCTCAATTAATTTTATTATAACAGTTGCAATACATAAAATATAAATTTATTGCGATATCTTCTAAAAAGGTATCTATTCAGGGTAAGGGTGGCACATTTTCAATCGCCGCATGAAGTGAACTTATAGTAGGTATATTATTCTTTATTAGTGTAGATATGTATCCCCTAATTCTAAAGAAAACATCTGCTCCATGGGGTTTCCTAAAATCTCCCGATATTTTTTGCTGAACTGTTATCATTCTGAGATCTCTTTCTGCTTGGTTGTTACTGAAAGGAACTCTTAGATCCGTAGCAAACCTCAAGATTTCTTTTTCATACTTTGAAAGTCTATCAAGGAGATTTTTTGCATCGCTCTGCGCTTTTCTTCCTCTTTTAACCCCATTGTCTTTCGAGATTTCAGGTGGAGGATTGTCCTCAAATCCTTTCATTAGTATTGACTGATACTTTTCTTTAAAGGTCTTGAGCGTATCTTCATCTATTTGTATGCCCTGTTTTCTGGCAAAGTCTGCGCATTTTTTAATTTCATATAGGAGATCAGACATCTCCTCAGCCCACACTTGCTTGAATATGTTATAAATGTCTTTAAGTTCTCTTTGAATGTGGACATTACATGCCGCATGTTCACATTTGTATTTAAAATAGGGTTTCCAGAAATCGTGGACTATAATTCCTCTATATTTAGGCAACACTCCCATTTTATTCATTGCTTTTGATCCTCGACTCCTATTATGGAAATAGTATGTATATTTTTTTGTAGAGATTAAATGGCAGTATTCCCCTTGACCACCAACGTCGATTCCAGTTTCATCACCATGGATGACATTTTCTTTTATCAGTTGCTTCTTGATGTGGTTTGTAGCACCTTTCAACTTGTGAAATAACTTATTTTCTGCCCTAATTATTGTACCAACGCTTATATCAAATCCAAAGGCATCTTTAAATAATTTCTTGATTCGGTCATAGGGAATCAATTGGTAGTTTCGGAGGTAAATTGCAATTGTTAAAACCATATTGCCATATTGGACAGGTTTTGTAATTGATTTCGGAAAAGCAGCTTTGTTTTTGCGGTTACAATAAGGACATTTTTTGATCTCAGCACGATGTTCGGTCACTTTACGCCTTACAATTATTTCAAATTCTTGTCTCTTCTCGTAATTTATAACTTCAATCTTCTCAATGTTACAACCACAATGTTCACATTTATGTAGCTTATAAATGATTGTTTTATCAGGATTTTTAATCATCCTTAATGTAGAACCAGGATGCCCTTTTTGGCCGCCAGGACGTCTAAAACTTCCTTTTTGTGAACCTTTTGATTGAGGTATTTTATCAGTAGAATTGTTAGTAGAGGGAAGTCGATTTCTTTTTTGGTTTTGGTTATTCTTTTTTAGGCGAGATTCTAACTCATTAAGTCTTTCTCGAAGTTCGGTGTTTTCGGATTCAAGATTTTCATATCGAGATTCAAGCTCTTCGTGTCGAGATCCAAGATCTTCATACCGAGATTCAAGCTCTTCGTGTCGAGATCCAAGATCTTCATACCGAGATCCAAGATCTTCATACCGAGACTCAAGATCCTCAATATATGAAACAATGGATTCAGGGTCTGAACGGCATTGAGTAAGAATCTCTTCACATTTCATAAACCTCATTCCAAAATCCGATGATTTTTATATTAATCTATATGAAAAAAGTAATTGTTGAGTTTATACGAAATATAAGTTAGAAACAGAGGTAGCTGAATAGATACCTAAAAAGAAAGCTTTTTCAAACGAAGGTCTTCTCAGATACAATTAGCTTTGAATGAAATGTGGCATTCTTTCAACCAATGATGCGAATTATCGGTCAAAGCATTAAAATCAAATTGCGTACGGCCACCCCGCCCTAAAGAAGCTGTCCAACAATTCAATTTCGGAGCAAAAACAGGAGACAAGAAGGCATATAAAGCCTTTAACTCAGCTTTCAAAGAAGAGCTATTTTTGCCTTGATTTGCCACAAAAATCAGTGGCAAGGAAGATCCGTTAAAAAAAATATTTGTAAGGCCTAAGTTCTAAATTACATTTAAAAAGCCTATTGTATCTGTTTTTTGAAGAAATATCTTTATATACGTAGAACCTAAATTTATATCATGGTTTTTTTAAAACAGAAAATAATCAACGGTAAAAAATACTGGTATATTATTAAAACTGGCAGAATTGATGGAAAAGTGAAAACTATATTTCAGATATATTTAGGCAATGCCGAAAAAATATTTGAAATGAAAAAACAGAGTGAATCATTGCCCTACATGAAACTGAAATCTTTTGAGTACGGCAAACTTGCCGCACTTCTTCATGTGAATGAAGAGCTTGGATTCGTTGACATAGTGAACAAGCACACTATGAAAAAATCAATCGATGGTTTAAGTGTCGGAGAGTATCTTTTACTTGATATAGTGGGGAAATCTCATGGAGTTTTAAGTGAAAACGGTATTGGGGAATGGTTCAAAAAATCGGCCTTATCTTTTAAGTGGAAATTCCCTCATAAATTAAATTGTCAGAATTTTTTGAATCATATGAATTACATTGATTCCGACACAATGAAAAATATTGAAGACGATTTGTGCCGAGTTCTCATCGAAAAAGGACTAACCCCTTCAGTACTGTTTGTGGATGAATCAAACTGGTTCACTTATGCTACCAATTATGATGAAAAAAGTGAATTGCTTCATAAAGGGTATAACAAAAAGCATCGTAAAGACAAAAATCAGGTATCTGTAGCGCTGGCTGCTAATGATTACAACTTACCTTTTATTCACGAGACATATCCAGGAAATGTGCATGATTCAGAGGAATTTTCAGGTCTGGTTGACAAAATAGTAAACCGTCTAACCGAATTGAATATTTGTTCGGAAGACCTTGTTCTTGTTTTTGATAAGGGAAACAATTCAAAGGACAACATTGAAAAAGCAACTTCAAAGATGAATTTTGTAGGGGCTGTAAAAGCAAATCAGGCAGATGATCTTCTTGAAGTGCCATTATCTAAATATCAATTTTTATATGAAAGCTCAGAAGGCCACAAAATTTATGGCTATCGGACAAAGCATCAGTTTTACGGGACAGAATTTACAACAGTAATTACTTTCAATGAAGGAACTCACAAACTTCAAAAAAGAACTTGTGAGTCAAATATGTCAAAAATAACTGAGAATCTGGAAGACCTACAGAGGAGACTGGAAAGCAACAGAGGAAAAGCAAGAAACAGGAGCAGTGTAGAAAAAGAGGTTGCAGACATTATTATCAAAAAATACAGAAGTATGGTGAAATATGAAATTACTGATGCTCCTGAAGGTAAGAAAAAACCTCAGTTAAAGTTCTGGATTGACGAAGAGAATAAAAATAAGCGCGAAAATTCATTAGGAAAAAATATACTATTTACAGATAAGCACCGTTGGCACACTAAAAAAATTGTGCAAACATACAACAATAAAGGCGCTATAGAGGATGATTTTAAGCTATTGAATGATCACCTGCTTGTCCCTGTGGGACCGGTGTACCACCACAAAGATGAAAATATCAAAGTTCACGTATTTCTGTCTATAATTGGCTTACTTTTCTACAGATATTTAGCCTGGGAGACAAAGAGATATGGTCTTTCTATGAGAAGACTAATTGAAAATTTGTCCGAAATTAGGCTGGCAGTTATCCAGGATAAAGAATCAAATAAGTGTAATATTATTCTGGAAGAGATGAGTACAAAGCAAGCATCATTATTTTCTTTCTTGAACTTGGGTAATTACCTGCCACCCCAATAAAAACGTCATCAGTAGGATTATTCATTCCTTAGGCCCACACAAACAAAGCCGCTTGATAACGGAAAAACATGCATCTTTGAAAGTAAAGTTTAAATCGAAAAAGACGGATTTCAGATATTACTGATAGTAATTGTCGGACAGCCTGTTTAGCGTGAGGCAGTTCACTTTACGGACGCATAAAGATAAACAATGTATGCAAAAACTGCAACAGCCAGAATGAGCCGGAACTTTTGTCCTGAGGAAGAGCGTGTATTCCCTCTGTCAGAAGACCCTGATTGAAGCATGTAGCCAATTATTGAGAAGATCGAAGAATCGATCAGGCCTTCTTTTTTCCTGTAGCGGACCATGAGTGAGAAGTGGCCGACTGTTAAAAGAAAAGCCAGAAAAATAGTTGTAAGCCCCCCGATTGAGACATATCCTTTAATATTCAGGGCTCCGATGACTAAAAAAAAGAAAAAGTAAACCGCAACCGACCGCCATAACTCTTCTACCTCAATCGGGTCCCGTTTCATATTTTGTCCTCAAGGATTAATTCAAAGATTATTGTGTAAGTAAAGCTTGTATCTTTTCTATATTATTTATACTATTGGAACCCCCAATCGCTTGAAATCTCCGGGCCCACCCCTGCACTTCCGTATAAATCAAAGGCAAAAAGGAGTTTTTTTAAGATAGCACGGCCCCCTATACCACATGGCTGTTGCAATCATCTACCATAGCATGGGCGGACATACGCAAGAAATCGCGGAGTACCTCGCCAGTGCTTTTGACGGCATGCTCATCGAGGTCGTCAGCCAGACCCATTACAACTTTGTTACCCGCTACCTGATAGGCGGGAAACGGGCATTGAGAGGGGAAAAGGATGAAATTGAGCCGGAGGTGATCGATGTTGCCGGCTTCGACCGGATAGTGGTGGGCACCCCTGTCTGGATTGGCCACCCAACCCCGGCCATCAATGGGGCGGTCGGTGCACTGCGGGGGTGCGAAGGAAAGGACGCCGTCATCTATGCAACCTGCGGTGGAATCGCGAGGGATGCGCTCAAACTACTACAGGCGGCCCTGGTAGAAAAAGGAGTGCGGGTGAAGGGAGAAGTGGTGTTTACCCGGCCGGAAATCCGGAGCGAGGAGAAACGAAAGGAGCTACTGGAACTGATAGAGTCTGCTGCCCTTCAGTAGCTCATTAGCCGGGGGATGGCGGCCCCGGCCTCCATGACCTCCGCTGCTTCAAACACGCACGACTCGCTGCCTCCCCCCCGGAGCACATTTTCCCCGCCGGGTAAAAGGCCCTTAAGAGGGCGCAGGTGGAGCGATAGCCGAAGTGCTCGCTCCAGGGCCTGTCGCAATCCGGAGTGGCGTGTGGATTGAAAGAAAATATCCTGTCTTAATTTTTACCAATTTCCATGTACTCTACGGCCAATACCACATACTCTGCCACATTTTCCAGTATGGCTCCAATATCCGTTTGCGTAAGTTCCCTCTTAACTTTTGCAGGAACTCCAAGAATAAGACTGTTTTCCGGAAAGACTCTTCCCTCAAGAACCAGCGCATTTGCTCCCACAATTGATTTTTTCCCGATTTCGGCCCCGTTCAGCACCGTTGCGTTCATCCCGATAAGCACATTGTTCTCTATTTTGCAGCCATGAATGACGGCCCCATGTCCGATTGTCACATTATCCCCTATCTCAACCTCATCACCCTCATCAACATGGATAACCGCATTGTCCTGAATACTCGTTCTCTCCCCAATCTTTATCCGGTTCCCGTCTCCTCGAATTACGGCCCCAAACCACACACTTGAGAAATTCCCAATCTCAACATCCCCGATTATATCCGCAGAACCTGCAACAAAGGCCTTTTCGGAAATCTTCGGGCTTTTGCCTTGAAAATCCATTATCATCGTCAATTCTCCCCTTTTGTTGAATATCGTCTATTTTACAATCATTTACCTTATGTGATACCCAGGAATACTTAGGAATGAGTCAAATATAATATCAAGTATTTTTGTTTACCATTCCTTAACCACGGAAAGACACGGAAACCGGCCTGATGGCCGGCGAGTACTTTGGACTTTTATATAATTTGATTCAAAAACAACTCCGGATTCTTGAAAGCGAACTAAAAAACACCAGAGCAACCTTCATTGCCGTCTTCCTGCATTCTTTTTCCGTGCTTTTCCGTGTCTTCCGTGGTTTGAATGCACACACACCAAACACCACCTTACACAAAAACACAACATGTATGAGTATGAAACAACTCCCAAAATAAAACATGAAGTTATATTTTCACCATTCCTTAGATACCTTTTATCCCTCAACAGTGATAAAAAATGACCCAAAAAATGGAATAAATGAAAAAAGAAGAATTGGGGGATCTCAACAGACTCTCGGAATAGGATCTCCGGCCGGAACATCGACATACCGCATCCCGCCAAGCCCGGTCCTCAAAATAACGTCCCCTTCGTTTTCCGCAGTAACCTCACCTATGACGGCCGCATCTTTTCCGTAAGGGTGTTTTCTGAGAATTTCCAGCACCTCTTCTTCAAATCCCACTTTTACTCCGATAATCGCTTTTCCCTCATTTGCAACCTCAAGAGGGTCAAGGCCCAGCATCTCACAGGCTGCGGAAACGGCGGGCTTGAAAGGAATATCGCCTTCTTCGAGGAGAATTCCGACCCCGGACTTTTCGGCCATCTCGTTTAAGGCATTTGCAAGGCCTCCCCGGGTCGGGTCTTTCATGGCTGTAATAACCGGCTCGCCTTCCGGGGTTTTGAGGTCGAGGAGGGGCTCGATCAATTTCCAGAGGGGAGCCGCATCCGAGACCAGGTCTGTATCGAAGTCAAAGCCTTCCCTGTGGGCCATAAGGGAAATCCCGTGGTCTCCTATTGTGCCTGTTACGAGCACCCGGTCCCCGGGCCGGAGGCCGCAGTCTCTTATCGGGTGCTCGGTTATGCCAAGACCCGCCGTGTTCAGGATGATCGAGTCAAGAGCGCCTTTTTCCAGGGTTTTGGTGTCCCCGGTAATTATCGGGACTCCGGCTTCGGCTGCCGTCTCGTCCATGGTCCTGATTATCTTTTCAAAATCAGATAGGAGAAAACCCTCGGGCATAATGACCGCGCAGGTCAGAGCCAGGGGCCTTGCTCCCATGACGGCCAGGTCGTTGACCGTTCCTGAAACGGCCAGCCTTCCTATGTTCGTGTCCGGGAAAAAGGTCGGGGAAATTACGTGGCTGTCCGTTGTCAGGACAAGCTCGGAATTCGAGTTGAAATTTTCAAGTTTTACCGTTGAGCCGTCGTCCAGGCTTTCCAGGCCCACGGAGCCCGCGCTTTTGTTCCGGAAGTTCTTCAGGATGACTTCGCATATCAGGGCCTGCATTACTTCTCCGCCGGCCCCGTGTTCCAGGGTAATTGTTTTTGAGTCCATTCTATTAAATCCCCTTAAATCTCCTTAAATACCCTTAATTTCCCTGATGCCTTTTTCAAGAAAGCCTATCCAGGCCTCAAGGCTCTCCTTATCGCGCTTTGAGGTTAAAAAGACCGGGATATTGGGGTTCAGGCTCAGAACATCCCGCTTCATCGTTTCAGGGTCCACATCCACAGCTTCCGCGATGTCCACCTTGTTAATCACGGCAAGTTCCGAGGTCTTGAAAATCATCGGGTGTTTGAGGATGATGTCATCTCCTTCACTCACGCTCACAATAACTACCCTGAGCTGTTCCCCGAGCTTGAAGTCCACGGGACAGATGAGGTTTCCCACGTTCTCAATTATCAGGAGGTCCGTATTCGCAAGGTCAAGCTCCCCCAGGGCCTTTTCCACAAGTTTTGCGTCCAGGTGACACTCTTTTCCCGTATTAGCAGGCACCGTGGGAACCCCCAGTTTCCTGATCCGGGAGGCGTCCATCTCGGCGATAACGTCGCCTGCGATCACGGCTATATTGTACCTGTCTTTCAGGGCTTTGACAGCCTCCTCGATAAGGGTGGTCTTTCCGGAACCGATAGCTCCCATGATGTTGACTGCAAAGACCCCGTGTTTTTCAAAATTCGTCCTGTTTTTTTCGGCAAGCTTGTCGTTTGCCTTGAATACGTCGTGTCCCATATGGATTACGTGCATTAACATGATTACCACATCACAAGTTAATCAGTTCAAAATTTAATAAAATCAGCTTAAGTCAACCGTTAAGGAATGAGTCAAATATAATATCAAGTATTTTTGTTA
Organism: Methanosarcina baltica; assembly: GCF_055394095.1. Classification (NCBI taxonomy): domain Archaea; kingdom Methanobacteriati; phylum Methanobacteriota; class Methanomicrobia; order Methanosarcinales; family Methanosarcinaceae; genus Methanosarcina; species Methanosarcina baltica. The sequence goes on from NZ_AP042463.1 coordinate 772,003, forward strand.
ACAATTCCTTAACCACCCGAGTTTCGCTTCGGCACCCGAGTTTCGCTTCGGGAGCACGAGGTCCGTTTCGCTCGCTTCGCGAGCTCAAGCAGACAAAAAAACGCCAGAGCAACCGTAATTGCCGTCTTCCGGCCTTTCTTTTTCCGTGTGTTCTGTGTGTTCCGTGGTTTGAATGCCTGCACCAAACACCACCTCACACAAAAACATAACGTGTATTAGTATGAAGCAATCCCCAAAATAAAATCTGAAGTTATATTTTTACAATTCCTAAACCAGATCAACCTAAAATTATTTATCAATGTCAATGGATCTTATCAACAGTTCCCTGCCCCCTGTAATCCGGGCATTTTTCCCGCATTTCGGGCAGGCGAGGGCTGAGATGTATTCAAGGAGTTCGCTCTGTAACTTTTCCTCTTCACTTTCTCCGGCAGGCTCCTTGATCAGGCCGGTGTACCCACAGTCACATTCGATGGAAGGGGAAATCATCTCAACCTTAAACTCCGCCCCTTCGGCAATACTGTCTTTCGCCAGGACCTCGAAACAGAACGCGAGCTGGTCCGGGTTCGTATGGGTCAGCCGGCCCATTTCAAGGGTGACGGATTTTACTTCTTTAGCCTCGTGGGTTTCGGCCGTTGCGAGCACCTGGTCCAGGATCTCACAGGCAATGGAATACTCATGCATCTCTTCGGCCTCCCTCCCCTGTATCCCTGCGATCTCCGTCCCTTGCGTTCCTGCTGGCTCCGGCCCTGGCAGGCCGATTATATTTGAACCAGTTATAGCACATGCCCTCAAGGCTCACCATGCAGGGGCCTGTAGGGGCCTTCGGGGTGCAGGCCTTCCCGAACATCGGGCAGTCTGTAGGTTTTGCCTTTCCGGTCAGGATCAGGGAGCAGATGCAGTTCTTCTTTCCCTTCCCCTCTGCCTGTTTTTCGACATTTTCCCGGATTTCTTCAAGAGCTTTCCCGTAAAGGTCCTCATGCCGCTTTGCGGCGTCCTGTGCCTCAAACTCTTTTTTAAGGACCAGACCCGAAGCCTCTATTCTGCCAATACCTCTCCATTCCGAGGAGGCCGTATCGAACACTTCCTCCATCATCCTGAGGGCTATCACATTTCCTTCGGGTTTCACGACCCTCGGGTAGCCGTTATCAACCCTGGAAACCCCTTCCTCTACCTGTTCCTGCAAAAGGTTTATTCCCAGGAGGATGTCCCTGGCCTCAAAGCCGCTTACCACGACCGGGAAGCCTTTCTTTGCGAAGGGCTCGAAGGGTTTCGTCCCTATGATCGTTGCCACATGGCCGGGGGCGATAAAGGCGTCCACCTCGATATCTTTTGTGAGCAGGTCAATTGCGGGAGGGGTGCGTTTCTGAGAGGTCAGGAGGCTGAAATTTTCCGGGACTCCTCGCAGCAGGGTAGCGGCGTTTGCGGGGACTGTCGTCTCAAACCCTATCCCGAAAAAGACCACTTCCTTATCCGGCAGTTTTTCTGCCAGATTCACGGCGCCGTCAATGCTATAGACCATCCTCACGTCGGCCCCTTCGGCCTTTGCGTCGAGCAGACTGTCGCTTGAACCCGGTACCCTCATCATGTCTCCGAAGGAGACAAGCACGACCCCGCTTTTTGCAAGGGCAATGGCAATATCTATGTCCGCTTCCGGGGTTACGCAGACCGGGCAACCGGGGCCGCTCAGGACTTCGATTTCTTCGGGGAGCACAGTTCTGAGCCCGTGTTTTGTGATGGCTCTTTCATGAGTCCCGCAGACGTGCATTATACGCAGGGGCCGGGCCCGGGCCCTGAGCTTTTCCAGAAGATTTTTCTCAAGCTCCGGGATTGTTTCAGGGAATTTTTTACTGTCCATCAGGACCAGCTTCCCCTTCTTTGACGTCCGTTCCTTCGACGTCCAGGCCCACCATCAGCCTGAGGAGGCGCATGGTCTCTTTCCCTTCCTCTTCCGAAATTTCCGAAATTGCGTATCCGACGTGAACCAGCACGTATTTTCCAAGAAGGGACTCACTAGCCCCTCCGAGAAGATCCAGGTTCACGTCCCTGTTGATCCCGCCCATGTCCACGCTGGCGGTGTTTTCATTCAGAATTGCCGTTATTTTTCCAGGAATAGCTATACACATATTACCTCTGATGTTTTACATTCAGATTATTAGTATCCCATTGGGATTTGGTCAAATATTGGTTATTGAAATCTGGGAATTGAGTCGAGCAGGAGACCTCCGGAAAGCTATGGTTTCCGGAAAGTTTGAGCTTCTCCAACACCCGGGATTCGGGACAAAGCCTGAAATTATTAATGAGGCCCTCCTAAATTTTTTTGAAAATAAATATATATTTGTGTATATTTTCCGGATTTATAGTCTTCTATTATAACCTTTTTGATTTAAACCTGTTTTTGTACAGTTCCGGATAAAGGGATTTTTTGCGAATTCAGGGGGAAAAATACCTTTATTCCTGAAAGAAAAGGATATTAGCCCCCAATTCGATCACCCCTGCTAGAGCATTTACCAAAAATTGCTACGTAGATTCAAATTTTTAATACAACATATTAATTTTTAGTAATGTGTAAACTTACCTATAAAATTGTCATGATTAATTAATATAGATTATGCATACTCGAAGAATAGATTTTGGACACTGATGAACATAGATGGTTTTTATGCCGCATTATTTTTTTAAACCCCGTCATATATTAGTACAATTCAAGGCACCTGGCCCATAAAATTGCAAAATATATTTAAAAACTTATTTAAAAAACATTATATACCATTTGATCATTCAAAATATTATTGGTGAAATTATAAGACGTGGTATATAATTTGCATTGAATAAATTGTTCAGGGTTATTGAATAAAAAAAGATGTGGTAGAATGAGTACAGGAAAAAAGAACCTGGTTCGTACACTGGAGAGTATGGACTTTTTAAAAATGAATAGGCGTACATTTCTTAAAGCTGTAGGGGCCGTAGGAGCGACTGCTTTTCTCGGGACTTACAAAACAGATATAGTCAGTGCGCTTGAATTTGCCGAAACAAAAATCATCTGGCTTCACGGAGCCGAATGTACGGGCTGCTCTGAATCTCTTTTAAACGGAGGAAACCCTGACATCATACAGGCCATCTCAAAACTTAATGTGAACCTTGCGTACCATGAAACTCTGCTTGCTCAGCAGGGGATCTTCGTGGACGGTAAGGCCGCAAACACCTCAGAACTCAACTCCGAAATTCTCGTTGACGAACTTATCGAGGAAGGAAATTACATACTGATCGTTGAAGGAGCCATTGCAAACGGACCTGATGGGTCCGGCCGCTACTGCGTGATCGGAAACCGTACCTTCAAAGAACTTTTCTCAAAGGCCGCAAAGAACGCAAACGCGATCCTTGCCGTGGGCACCTGTGCCGCTTATGGGGGTATTAACTGCGCTGACAGTGCAATTGAAGAGCTTACCGACTTCAGGGGAGTGGCTTTCAAAAAGGAAAACGGGGACAAAGGCATGCTTCAGGAACTCGGAATCCGCAAGCCCGTAATCAACATTCCCGGCTGTCCTGCCCACCCTGACTGGATGCTCCTGACACTTGGAGCCGTAATCCTCGGAAAGATAAGAATCCCGGAAGACCTTGAAAACATACTTGATAAATATGGCAGGCCCAAAGTCTTCTTCCCACCCGACCACACGGTCCACGAAAACTGCCCCCGCCGCGGATACTACGACAGGGGAGAATTCGACACCGAAATCAGCGGGGACAAATGCCTCTGGAAACTCGGCTGCAAGGGCCCATACGCTCATGCAGACTGCGGAATGCGCAAATGGAACGGCGGAAACAGCATGTGTACCCAGGCAGGGTCTCCCTGTATCGCCTGTGTGGAACCCGGCTTCCCTGACAGTGCAAGACCATTTTACATCGAAGCCGAAGACAAGGGCATCCTCCTCGGGGCAAACATCGATACCGTGTCCAAAGTCGCAGTGGGAGCCGCAGCCCTTGCTGTGGGGGTACACGCAGTACGCAGAATGAAAGGAGATGAATAAAAAATGGTAAACGTTACAATTGATCCCTTAACCCGGATCGAAGGACATTTAAGATTATCCACGGAGGTTTCCGAAGCCGGGATTATCACCGATGCCCGGACCTCAGGCTTACTCTTCAGAGGCTTTGAGCGCTTCCTCCAGAACCAGGACCCGAGAGACGCAGCTCTTCTGGTCCAGAGGATCTGTGGAGTCTGCCCGACTTCCCACTCCCTGGCAGCCGCTGGCGCCCTTGACCAGCTCTTCGGGGTTGCCGACACCGTCCCCAAAGATGCCCTTGTTGCAAGGAACATCAACCAGGCCCTCAATACCCTCGCAAGTCACGCGACCCACATCTACATCCTCTGGGCTCCTGACCTTGCAAACCCCGCATACAGAGACATACTCACCCCCCTCGGAGACACAGGCTCAGCAGTCTGGAAAGAACTGGTTGGCAGGTTCGCTCCTATCAGTTACAAGCTCGACGGGCAGTCCGTGGCCCCGGGCAGTTCCTACCTTGCGGCAATCCCCGAAAAGAAGAGGCTACAGGAAGCAATCGCGGTTATTGGCGGTAAGATGCCCCACCAGGTAACCTCTTTTCCCGGCGGCTACACCTACAAGCCGACCATCGCGGACATCACCAAAGTTTCCTCTTACTACCTTCAGGTAATGGACTTCGTCTCCAGATACACCCTCAGGGTACCCTTCGAGACCTGGATCGAAAACACTTACAAAGCAAGTTCTCCCACAAAAGCCGTGAACTTTGTATTAGAACATCTGCAGGGCCTTGTTGACAGAACCTCAGGCTCCAACAACTTTAGCAGGGAAGCCGGCTGGGGAGACGCGGAGTTCTACACCGCCTTCGGGTCCGAACTCGTGGGAGAAACTCTTCTGGGCCTTCCGGCCTCCCTCAAGCACGACCGGACCGGCGGCTACTCCGACCCCTCAAAGATCGCCTTCCTCGCCTACGGGGCCTTCTACAAACCAGAAGCAGGAGAAGGATACGATCCGAAAAGCCCTGAAGGGGCCCGGTTCCAGACCTCGGGGGTTGTTACCGGAAACCTCGAGTACCAGACGTTCAACCCTGACCTCATCACGGAAAGCGTTGCTCACGCCTTCTATGAAGGTGGCGAGCTCCACCCCTCAAAGGGTGAGACCAACCCGTTCACCAACCCCGATGAAATCAGATACGACGGCGGTTCCGACAGCAGGTATTCCTGGATTAAAGCCCCGAGATACGGCGGAATCCCCGCAGAAGTCGGCCCTCTGGCAAGAATGCTTGCCATGAAAGAGCCCCTCACCACCGGCCTTGCCCTTGCTTTTAAGGAAAACGGCTACTCCCCGGCAAACACCTATACCAGGATGATCGCCCGGGTCCAGGAAATCGCAATCATTGCAAACGAACTCCTGAAATGGGTGACCGTGGACCTGGACCCGAACGGAAAGTATGCGGTCCACACCGACCTTTCCATGGCAAAGGACTCCGAGGGCATGGGGCTCTGGGAAGCTCCCCGGGGAGCCCTCGGACACTGGATTTCCACTGACAGCAACTCGAAAGTCGTGACCTACCAGCCTGTTGTCCCGAGTACCTGGAACCTGTCTCCGAGAGACGATGCAGGAGTTCCCGGCCCGCTTGAACAGGCCCTTATCGGCTCAAAAATCAACGCCCTGGAAAATGCGGGTGGAGTCGAGTATTCAAACCCTGTTAACATTCTTCACATCGGCAGGTCCTATGACCCTTGTATTGCCTGCGCCGTGCATACAATTGATCTCAGCGGGAAAAACGCTCCTCGTACCCTGAAACTCGTATGAAATCCTATGAAACCCGTATGAAATTTCTATAAAGGAGACGAACCCAATGAAAACCAGAAAGAACGAAACGGTTGTTGAGCGCTACACTGCCCTTGACAGGATGGCTCACGCCGTCCACGCTTTTGCGATGTTGGTGCTTATTTTAACCGGTTTAAAGATCTACGCAGGCTGGGACTTCATGAGTTTCCACAACGCCAGGGGCCTCCATATGCTCATGGTCCCGATTCTGCTTGCCGTGAACTGGATCCTGATCCCCTACAATATCTTCTCCGCAAGTGAGGGGGGAATCCAGAAGAAACTCGATCATTTCATGGACCACTATATCTTCGGGCCTGAAGACGCGGAACGGACGGTTGCAATCGTAAAGAATTTCTTTGGAAAAGGAGATTATCCGGCTTTCTCCATCTATGATAAGGAAGAGGGCCACTACATGACCAAGCTCCATCCCGTAATGAAGGTCCTTATCGTGATGGAAGGAACTGCAATCTTCCTGATTGCGGTCTCAGGCATTGTCCTCTACAAGCTTGACTGGTCTCTCTTCGGACTTCCGGTCGCGTCCTGGATCCTTTCCGCAGGCGACCTCTTCGCTCCGGCTCTGGGCCTTTCTTCCCTGCAGTTTTTCAGGCTGCTTCACCTGCTCATGACCTACTGGTTTGTCTTTGAGCTTGTGGTCCATGTGGGGGTCCTGGAATTTGACCCACACGTCTGGAAGTATTATAAAGCCATCTTCTGGTCCGGAAAAGAAGACCTCTCGGACAAACACTTTGTTGAAGTCGTGGACCATGCCCCCGGAAAAACCTATCCGGACAGCGAATTTGTCTGGTCGGATGCGGAAAAGGTCGCGGTAAAGGACTGAACCTCCGGGTTCAGTCTTCCGGAATATAAATAAGGAATAGACCAACCAAAATATCCGGAAACAAGCCTGTGCTGGTGAAAATATGCCTATATTAAACGCTCCAATCCGCATCCTGGGCTGTGGAAGCCCCCTCATGGGAGACGACGGGGTCGGCCTGAAGGTCATCGAGGCCCTTAAAGAAACGGAACTGAACGAAATCGAAGACCTTGATATAGAAGATGCTGGCGTCTGCGGGCTGGACCTCCTGAACCTCCTGGATGAGGCAAAAAAAGTAATCATCGTGGATGCCGTGATTTCCGGTTCCACCCCCGGCCTGGTCTACCGCATCAAAGGCTCCGACCTCCTTGAAGGAACGGCTTCCCATGATGTCCTTTCCGTGCACGACATGGGAATCTCCGACGTCCTTAAAATCGGCCGGGAAGTCCAGGAACTGCCCGAGATCGTCGTCATCGGGATCGAGATCGGAAAGCCTGTGAGCGGGCTCTCGATGGACCTTTCTTCGGCCGTTGCCGAGGCGGTTGAGAAAGCGGTAAGGGCGATTAAAAAAGAAGTTCTAGGGTCTGTCTGAATCCCTTTTTCTACTTTCCTCTTTTTTTTGAATTTTATTGTAAGCTTCGTTTTTTGCGAGATACCGGCCCGCATCATTTGAAGCCAAATATTCCCGGGTGTATCCCCTCTGTCTCCTCTAAATTAAAGTTTAAATTTTTTTCAGGGTATAAGAGAGCTTATTTAAAAGATACTCCCCAACTGGTAATATAATAATTAACAATTACATAAAAGAGAAAAGTGGCAAACAGACGTTAAAACCTGTCAGCCAGAGTAAATAGCCTTTAAACGTCATCTAATGCCGTTAAAAGTCTTCAACAATTATCAATATCATTTTCTTGCTCTATTTAAGGGGGGTAGCGGAGTGGGAGATAAATCTTTACCTGAACGGTTTAAACATCTTGATTTTATGAAAATGGATAGGCGGACCTTTCTGAAAGCTGTTGGGGCCCTTGGAGTGTCCGTCTTTTTGCAAAATTACAGGAGCGATATCGTAAAAGCTCTGGAATTTGCCGAAAACCGGATAGTCTGGATCCAGGGAGGGGAATGTACAGGCTGTTCCGAGTCTCTTCTGAATGGGGGGGTACCTGATATCGTACAGGCAATGCAGCGCCTGAACCTCAAAATTGCCTACCATGAATTGCTGATGGAACAGCAGGGGATTTTCATGGATGGGGTCCTGGTCAATACCTCCGAGCTCAATTCCGAGATTTATTTTGAAGAAGTGATTAAAGAGAAAGGGTATATCCTGGTCGCTGAAGGGGCAATTGCCAACGGGCCGGAAGGTTCCGGACGCTACTGTATCCTTGGGGGAAAGACCTATAAGGAAATCTTCCGGAAGGCTGCGGAAAACGCCGCATTCATCGTGGCCGTGGGGCAATGTGCGGCATTTAGCGGGGTAAACGCGGCAGATAGCGATATAAAGGACCTGCTGGACTTCCGGGGAGTCTCCTTTACCGGGGAAGACGGGACAAAAGGTATCCTTCAGGAGCTGGGAATCGACAAACCTGTGATCAACATCGCGGGCTGTCCCCCTCACGCGGACTGGATGCTTCTGACGCTTGCGGCGGTCGTGCTCGGCAAAATAAAAGTCCCTGACGACCTGCCCGAGGTGCTGGACAAATGGAAGAGACCAAAGATCTTTTTCCCGCCCGACCACACAATTCACGAAAACTGCCCGAGGCGCGGGTATTACGATCGGGGGGAATTCGACACCACGGTCGGAGGGGAAAAATGCCTCTGGAAACTCGGCTGCAAGGGCCCGTACACTCATGCCGACTGTGCAATCCGGCGCTGGAACGGTTACCACAGCCTCTGCCCCCAATCAGGTTCTCCCTGCATCTCCTGTGTTTCTCCCGGCTTCCCTGATAGTTCAAGGCCCTTTTTCCAGGAAATCGAAGACGTCGGACTTGTGGGAACCAATATCGATACCGTCGCAAAGGTAGCTGTTGGGGCTGCCGTGCTTGCGGCAGGGGCCCATGCTGTAAAACGTTTTTCCGGAAAAGATTCTGAGGAAGAAAAGGAAGAAGAAAAAGGAAAACGGGGAGAAGAAACCAGAAGAAGGGAAGAAGAAAAAGAAGCCGGAAAAGGAAAAAGTGGAAAAGAATCCGGAAAAGGGGGAAAAGAAACCGGAATAAGTGAAGGAAGAGGAAAAACAGAAACGGCCCCCGAAAAGAAACGGGAGGGATAAGCAGTGGTAAGGGTTACAATTGACCAGTTAACCAGGATTGAAGGGCATTACAGGATAGATACTCAGGTCAACGAGGAAGGGATAATAACGGGGGCTCTGAGTACGGGGCTCATGCCGAGAGGCTTTGAACGCTTCCTTGAAAAACAGGACCCAAGGGACGCGGCCCTTCTGACCCAGCGGATCTGCGGGGTCTGCCCGACCTCCCATTCCATTGCCGCCTCAAACGCCCTTGACCAGCTTTTCGGGGTGGAAGACAGTGTCCCGAAAGACGCCCTTGTCATGCGGAATATCCACCAGGCCCTGAACATGATAACCAGCCATGCGACTCACATCTATTTGCTCTGGGCCCCGGACCTTGTAAACCCCGCCTACCGGGACCTGCTTGGAAACTACGGGGATGCGGGAAACGCGGTCTGGAAAGAGCTCCTGGGAAGATACACCCCAATCAGCTACCGGATCAACGGAGTGGATATCCCACCGGGAGAGGCCTATGTCCAGGCCATCCGGGAAAAACGGCGGCTACATGAAGCAATTTCCCTGATGGGAGCAAAAATGCCGCATTCGGTCATGGCGCATGTGGGTGGGGTTACATATGGGGCCACGGTTGCGGATATAGGGCAGCTTGCTTCCTACTACTGGAAAACCATGGACTTTATTGAAAAGTACACCCTGGGAGGAATTTCTCCAGAGGCCTGGGTTGAGAATACCCATCTGGCAAGCTCTCCGCAAAAAGCCGTCGCTTTCGTCCTTGACCGGCTTCGGGAACTGACAGACGCCTCCCTGGTCTCAAACGACTTTTCCTATGCAGCAGGCTGGGGAGATGCGCCCCTCATTGCGGCTTTCGGCTCGGAACTTGTGGGGGAAGAGACCCTGGGTCTGCCCGTGAGCCTGAAGTTCGACAGGAGCGGGGGCTACAATGACCCCGGAAAAATCGGCTATCTCTCCTACGGGGTCTACTATAAACCCGAACTGGGAGACGGCTACGACCCCACAAGTCCGCCTGATTCCAGAATAATCCCTTCCGGCTTCATGAACGGAAACTTCGAGCTGGAACGTTTTGACCATACAAAAATCTTTGAGAGTAACGCTCACACCCTGTACGTTGACACGGAAGCAAACCGGGAACCCTTTAACGGGAGCACCGAGCCGGAACCTGACCCCGCAAAAATAAATTTTGATACGACTCCGGAAGCCCGTTATTCCTGGATAAAGGCCCCCAATTACGGGGGGATTCCCTGCGAGGTCGGCCCCCTTTCCCGTATGCTCATTATGGGGGACCCCCTTATAACCGGGCTTGCGCAACTCTTCCGGGAAAAGGGTTACCCGGCCACCAACAATTATCTCCGAATGCTTGCCCGGATCCAGGAAGTCCTGGTTATCGGGACCCGGTACTTCAAGTGGATTTCAGAGGACCTTAACCCGAACGGGAAGTTTGCGGTCCCGACCGACCTTTCCATGGCAAAGGACTCCAGGGGTATGGGGCTCTGGGAAGCACCCCGGGGAGCTCTCGGACACTGGATTACGACGGGGTCGGACTCAAAGGTTACGCGTTACCAGGCAGTTGTGGCGAGCACCTGGAACCTTGCCCCACAAAATGCCGAAGGAATCCCCGGCCCTGCGGAACAGGCCCTTTTGGGGACAAAGATATCGGCTGCGGAAAACGCCCTCGGGATAGATTATACAAACCCCCTGGGAATCCTGCACACGGTCCGTTCCTACGACCCCTGCCTGGCCTGTGCTGTTCATGCGGTGGACCTGACAGGAAAACATAAGGAGTGGAAAAGAGTAGTCTGAATGGAGGATTGAAAATGGCTGCCAGACAGATGATCGTTGAAAAACAGCTGGTCGTTGAGAGGTACACCTGGCTTGAAAGAGCCACCCACCTGATACACCTGGTCTCGATGATCCTGCTCCTTATAACCGGATTCAAGATCTACCTGGGCTGGGACTTCATGGTGTTTCACACGGCCCGGACCCTGCATATGATTGCGGTCCCTTTCTTCCTGGTCGCAAACTGGGCTCTGGTCCCCTATAACATATTTTCCGGAGGAGAAGACAGGTCTCTTGCCGGAATGATATCTCATTTCTTCGAGTCCTATATCTTCAATACGGAAGATGCCACCCGGGTAAAGGAAATGGTACTCAATTTCTTTGGCAAAGGAAAATATCCAAAGTTTACGGTTTATGATGCGAAGGAAGGTCACTACAGGACAAAGCTGCACCCTGTCCTGAAGCTTTTAATTGTTTTTGAAAGCACGGCAATTTTCTTTATTGCCTTTTCCGGAATTGTGCTCTATTCCCTGAACTGGACCCTTTTAGGGCTTCCGATCTCCCAATGGATCATCTCCGTGGCCGGGGTCATAGCCCCGTTCTTCAACGTCTCCGCCCTCGGGCTGCTCCGCATCGTACACCTGGCCGCAAGCTACTGGTTCCTGTTCGAACTTATCGTCCATGTGGGGATTCTAGAACTTGACCCGAAAGTCTGGAAGTATTATAAGGCAATCTTCTGGTCCGGAAAAGAAGATCTTTCGGACAAACATTTTGTTGAGGTAATAAAAGAAAAATGAGAGTTATATCATATAATATATTTTTCTTGTAGAACCCTTTGAATATGTATAAAAATTTCCAAATGCACATATAGTGGAGTTTACATAATAGTATATGGAGCTATATATGCACAGTATAGCCATTTCCAAGGCAGAAATCGGAAAAGCCACCCTCAATATCATTATACTTTTTTTGGCAGTTTTGTTTGGACTTGCCCTGTTTGAGGTTGTGCTCAAATGTTTCGTGATTTGGTGCCATGTATGAGGACATAGAGTATTAAAAAACGGCAGGCATCACTTTTTTTAAGTATCCGGATTCGGGAATCTGGGAATCCTGAAAATGGTTTATAAGAGCGAGTCTGACTTGACTTATAAAATGTGTAATTTATTGAGTAAATTATTGTAATTTTGAATGGACTAACTCCTTTTGCCTAAAGAGAAATAATAGTGAACTATCCCCCTACCAGCCTTCGGCTGTCTGAAATAAAAATTTCCAAATCCAAATGATTTTGGGGTATGAAATCCAGATCTACCTTTCTGAGCGCTTATATACTTTTATATATATGTGAATATAGGATTCATGAACTACCCCTAAGCTAAACAGGCTGTCCGGCAATTCAATTTCAGGACAAAAACATGTAAAAAGAAAGGCATTTAAAGCCTTTAAATCGAAAAAAAAGGATTTAAATTGTTATTAATAATAATTGTAGGACAGCTTCTAAAGTAGGGGGAATCCTGCTGAGAGGTCTTGAACAGACCCTCTCGGATTTCAGATTCGGAGAAAAACCGGAGAGCTTTGGAGGTCTCAAAGCCGGGGATTTTTTAGAGATCTTTGATGAAATAAGTTATCTTTCTTGAGCTTATCAAATTAGGTCATAATTTTCTCCATTCTAATTTGATAGTCTCTCTGAGGAAAGATTATAAAAATCATCATACTCTATTTCCCAATCTCTCAGTTGGTTTAAAAATGGAATGATGTTTTTTCCTTTATCTGTAATCGAATATTCTACATTTCAAGTTAAGTCTCTACTTCATGCGAACAGAATTAACATAAGGAAAAAGATTAACGTATTATTATTCCATATGTGCAACAATTATGATCAAGAGGACTATATGAACATCTTACATATTTCGGATATGCATTTCGGCCCCCGTCATTGGGATGGGGACGATCAAATTCTACTGGAAATGATCAATTCATTTGATGCTGATATCGTTATCAACACCGGGGACAATACAACAGATGGTCTGGAAGACGAGTGTGCTAAAGCAGGTCGTTTTCTAAAAGCCATCAAGTGCAAAAATGTAATATCTACTTTGGGTAATCATGACAAAAGAAATATGCGCTCTCATGAACTATTCCGGAAATATATTGATAATTCCGAGGTAATCACTATCTCCGAAACAATAAAAACAAAAAAGAAAAACCTTTTTTTAAACCGGGAAATTACTAAGGTTAATGAGAATTTCACCGATATAAATTTCATCAAATCCATTTTGATAAATGGAAAAATGGTATTAATTCTCAGTATCGATACCAGTGAACTATATAGTGATGATGGGTATGTTGAAAAAGAGATTCTAAATGCTGTTTCGAAAGAAATTGAACAGATAGAATATGACCTGCTTTTGTTGATGACCCATTATTCTATTTTGGGTACAGATGAGCTTCCTCTTAAAAATTCCGCAGCCCTGATTGATTTTGTACAAAAACATAAAATTGAATACGTTTTTTGTGGCCATACTCATGAACTGGAAATTATGCTAGCCAATGATCTATATAATGGTTATGCTTTTATCCATTCTATGTGTGGCAGTTTATCTTCTAGCAATCATCCCAATGATGATAACATGTTCTTGTATTATGAAAATGTGGGCAGTGAAGATATGCATCTGCATCTGATACGGATCTTTTTGGAGATGGGCAAGGTACATTTCAAACAAGAAAAGATCTTTTAAGGGGTATATAAGTAATAATATTATTAAAAGTTTATTTAATCCACCTTTCGACCCCCTGCCAAACAAGAAAAAAAAAGGATTTTGATTATTACTGATAGTAATTGTCGGACAGCTTCTAAAGGCTCAGGGGTTTTACGCTGCATTCTATAAATGTATATACGCGGCGCTTGTGGAAAAGGTAGACCAGGCTCTCTTCAACCTTATTGTAATTTTTCTAGCGGTTGTGCTCGGGGTTCTGGCAGTTCAGACGGCACTCAGAGGGTTGCGGTTCATTGTTAACTTCTGAAGTATGACCGACGTTCCTATTTCAGATCCCGGATACATCTTTTTTAAAATATATGCATTTAGAAACTCCTATTCCTGAAAATTCCATCCAGAATGTTCAGGAATATCCCATCGGATAACCGAAATCCTTATGGGCCCCCGTGTAATCTGGAATTCATATGGAAGCACATATGGAATACCGGATAATCTGCGGGACTTTGAGTATCCCAAAACTTCCCGGTTTTTTGAAAAAAACAAATGCTCTTTCCGCGGAGTACGGGGTTACCATCCAGGGCTTGAATTCGGACCTTATCGCAGGGGAACGACACCTCAATTTTGCGGTTGAAAAGGCGCTGCGGGCCTTTGCCGAGGGAAAGAACGTGGCAAATGACCCCGGGATAGAGATCATGCGTTATGCTGCCGGGGAGCGACAGATCGAAAAGAGTTTTTTAATTGGCTTATCGGAAGGAGAAAACCGGGCGGCTTTTGTGGTGCTCGGGGAAAAAGAAAAGGTTGAAGAGGCCCTTTTGGGACTTAAAAAACTCATTGAGGAAAGGCCCTGCGCCGGGCAGCTTGCCTATACGGTCAAAAAACGGGAAGGGATTCTTGAAAAATTTGGAATTGAAGATCCAGAACTCGAAGCCGCCGGAGAAAAGAAGATTCCGGAACTCGTGCTTGAAAGAGTCGCACTTGCGGACCTTTTGAAATGAGTATTAATTTTCCATTATTTTTCCAAACCAGTCCAGCAGGCCGAAGGTCAGTTCCTCAGCTTCCCGAAGGTTGGAATCCTGCCCGAGAATTTCGGCTTCTGTCTGAACGTATTTTCCGCCCGCAAGTTCAGACTCGCAGTTTTCCACAAGTTTCCCGATCCAGGCCCCATCGGCTTCGGGGTGAAACTGAAGCCCCAGCACTTTTCCGTTATAGATAAAACCCTGATTTTGACAGGCCTCACTTTCAAAAAGCTTTACTGCCCCTGCCGGAATTTCAAAAGCGTCCCCGTGCCACATGAAAGCGGTGAATTCTTCAGGGAAGCATTCCGGAAAGTCTTTCGGACTACTCTCTTCCAACCCGGAAGGCGAGCTGACCTTTTTCACCCCGTGCCAGCCAATTTCTTTAAACCTGTTTTCTAACACCCTGGCTCCAAGGACCTCCGCAATCAGCTGGCCGCCGAAACAGCTCCCAAGTATGGGTTTATCGGCTTCAATCATTTTTTTTACAAACTCCTTCTCAAGCTTTATCCAGGGGTGGTATTCTTCTCCGTAAACACTCATGAGCCCGCCCATGATGATAAGCAGGTCAAAATCACCGGGGTCCGGGAAATTCGGGGTCTCATGGGGAAGGGTTATTGTCAGCTTATGCTCCCTCTTTTCAATCCATTTTCTGATGGTACCAAACGTTTCAAATTCAAGGTGTTGCAGGCAGTGGACTCGCATAATCCGTATCATCCGATTGTTTTTAAAAATTGTTTATTAGTAAGAACCGACCGGAAGGCCAGCCATGCATAACACCAATTACTATATATTATGTTTTTCTTCAGGTAGATATTCTTTATTCTCGCGGAAAAAAACGCATATCTCTTAAGATTTCATTTCCATTATCAGGACAACAAATTCTTTAAACATTATCACATTAACTGGATTCATAAAGAAACACAGAATTCCAGGTTAAACATAATAAAAAGGAGAAGAGTTGACTATCATGCCTCATCCAAAAACCGTAGAAGAAATGACAGAATGTGCTGGCCCTATAGAATGCGACGTACTGCCCAAACTCATACAGGTAACGGAAGCAGCCGCCATTGCCGCCGCTTACCAGATGGGGCGCGGAGACAAGAACTTTGCCGACCAGGTCGCGGTTGCGGCCATGCGGAGGATGCTGAACAAACTTGATATTAAAGGCATAATCAAGATCGGAGAAGGGGAAAGGGACGAAGCCCCCATGCTCTTTATAGGCGAAAAAGTCGGGACCGGGAAAGGAGTCGAGGTGGACATCGCAGTGGACCCCCTTGAGGGCACAAACCTGACGGCTGATGGCGCTCCCGGCTCTGTTGCGGTCATGGCAATGGCAGAAAGAGGTGGGATCTTCCACGGGCCTGACATCTACATAGACAAAATCGTTGTGGGACCTGACGTTGTGAAATATGAAAACGAGCACCCTGACGAGAAAATTGACCTTGACGCCCCTGTAAGCCACAACCTGGAAATCGTCGCAAAGGCCCTTGACCGGAGTATCGAAGAGCTTGTGGTCGTAATCCTTGACAGACCGAGACACGCCCAGAAGATCACGGAAATCCGGGAAGCCGGAGCCAGAGTAAGGCTCGTCACGGACGGTGACCTTATGCCAGGAGTTGCAACCGGCATCCGCGGGTCCGGGATCCATGTGGTCATGGGAGCAGGAGGCTCGGGAGAAGCTGTCCTTACGGCCGCCGCAATAAAAGCCCTCGGCGGAAAAATCCTCGGCCGGCTTGTGCTGCCAAGTGTTGCAAACGAAATGTCTCAGGAAAAAATAGACGCCGAAATCGAGGAAAAACTTCCAAGGCTCATAAAGATGGGAATAACCCTTGAGTCCCTCAACGAGGTTATGGACACCGACAAACTTGTGCCCGGAAAGGATGTTATCTTTTCAGCAACCGCCGTGACCCCAGGCCACTTCCTGCGCGAAGTTAACCTTTTCGGAGACGGAGACGCAAGGGTGCACACGGTCTCCATGGGAAGCACCGGGACTGTCAAGTTTACGGACAGTATTTATATAAAGAATAAGCAGAAGACGCCCCTCTATCTGTAACTTTCTTTTATTTTTTCCATTTTTCCATTTTTTAAAAACCCTTTTAATCCTTCAATTTTTTAAAAACAAAAGGTCCATTGTTTAGGAATGGCTAAAAAATAACTTCATATTTTCAGTCAGGAAATCACTTTATACCGATACAGGTTGTATTTTTGTTGATTGAGACATTTAGTGTGTGCATCCAAACCACGGAAAAGCACGGAAAAAGAATGCAGGAAGACGATATTTAAGGTTGATCTGGCGTTTTTTAGTCCGCTTGAGATCGCACAGCGAGCGAAACGGACCCCGTGCTGTTGCACTTGCAGTGCAACTCCCAGGAAATCTTCGATTTCCTGTGATCCCGAAGCGAAACTCGGGTATTTAAAGTCCCGGCGTACTCACCGGCCATCGGGCCGGTTTCCGTGTGTTCCGTGTGTTCCGTGGTTAAGAGATGGTAAACAAAAATACTTGATATTATATTTGACTCATTCCTTAGCATTCACCCACAATTTAAAAATTTTCAATGGTTTTTAATATGAAAGTCTACCTTGAAACCTTTGGCTGCTCGGCAAGCCAGGCCTCGGCCGAGGTCATGCTTGCGGCTATAAGAAAACTCGGGCACGAACTCGTGACCCCGGAGGAGGCCGAGGTCTACGTCTGCAACTCCTGCACCGTTAAGTACACAACTGAGCAGAAAATCCTCTATAAAATCCGGCACATGGGCGAGGAAGGCGCGGAAGTGATCGTCACGGGCTGCATGCCTGAGGTCCAGTTAAAGGAAATTTTAAACGCCAACCCAAGGGCCCACATCCTGGGAATAAACGCAATCTCCCGCCTGGGGGAAATCCTCACCTCGATAGAAGAAGCCCGGCAAAAAGGCCAACCTGTCAAGCAGATGCGTCTCTCGGCCCCGGCCCCGTCCGGCTTTTTAAACGTTGCCCGGGAACGCTATAACCCTAACATCCACATCTGCCAGATTTCCCAGGGCTGCAATTTCGCCTGCTCCTACTGCATCGTAAAACCCGCCCGGGGCAAACTCCGGTCTTTCCCCCCCGAGGCCATTGTCGAGGACATTCAGAGGGCCGTTTCCGAAGGCTGCCGGGAAATCTGGCTGACCTCCCAGGACGACAGCCAGTACGGCATGGACACCGGCTTCAAACTCCCGGCCCTCCTCAGGCAAATCTCGGAAATTCCAGGAGACTTCAAGGTCAGGGTGGGCATGATGAACCCCTTTTCCGTTCTCCCGATCCTGGACGACCTGGTCGAGACCTTTGACTCCGAAAAAGTTTACAAACTCCTCCACATCCCCATCCAGTCGGCCTCCCACTCCGTCCTCAAACGCATGAACCGCCGGTACAAAATGGAGGCTGTGGACAGC
The DNA here is from genome assembly GCF_055394095.1 of Methanosarcina baltica. Classification (NCBI taxonomy): domain Archaea; kingdom Methanobacteriati; phylum Methanobacteriota; class Methanomicrobia; order Methanosarcinales; family Methanosarcinaceae; genus Methanosarcina; species Methanosarcina baltica. The sequence goes on from NZ_AP042463.1 coordinate 789,818, forward strand.
ATCATCACTAAATTCCGGGCCCGCTTCGAAGACCTCAGCCTCTTTACCGATATCATAGTCGGCTTCTGTGAGGAAACGGACGAGGACTTTCAGGAAACCGTGGACTGGGTAATAAAGTACAGACCTGAAAAGGTCAACATTTCTCGCTATTCCCCCCGCCCGCACACGAAGGCCTTTTCCTGCAGAAACCTCGATTCCCGCATCCCCGCACATCGCTCCCATGTCCTGCACAAAGTCTGCCAGCGGGTAAAGCTTGAGTCCAAGCAGGAACTTATCGGATGGAAGGGCCGGGTTTTTGCCTCAAAGTACACAAAAATAGGAGACATCATGACCCGCACGGACTCTTACCGACCTATCGTCATAAGCTCCCCGGAACTTCTACCCGGCCAGTACGCAAACGTGGAAATCATAGACACGAAGCCCGGTTATTTCCTCGGGAAAATCATTGAGGAATGCAACGAGGAATTTGCCGGAGAATGTATTAAGAAATGTACTGAGAAATTTACAGAGGAACGTGCTGAGAAATTTATAGAGGAATGAGTAAAATTGGCTCTCAAAACCGAATACGAAAAAGTCGAACCCTACACAACAAAAGACGGCTCGGAAATCCGCGAACTCATGCACCCGGCCGTCCACGGAAATCTTAAGCAGAGCCTGGCCGAGGCCACCGTACCGGCCGGAGGCGTAACCCTCCTCCACCGGCACATGGAAACCGAAGAAATCTATCATATTAAGGAAGGTGAGGGCCTGATGACCCTGGGAGAAGAAGAGTTCAAAGCCCGGGCCGGGGATACGGTCTGCATCCCGCCGGGAACGGGGCACAGGGTCAAAAATACTGGGCAGGTTCCTTTGAAAATTTTCTGCTGTTGCTCGCCGGCCTATGCTCATGAAGATACGGAATTATTGATAAAGAGATTTTTGAAGTGAACGGTATCTTCCTCGACAGCCGAAGGCTGACAGGTGGGGGTAGTTCACGTAAAGTATTGAGGAAAATAATATGAATAGAAATGATATTACACAGTTAATTGTCAAAAATTCAAAATTAAAATCTACAATTATGCTAGTTTTAGTATGTGGAATATTAAATGTAGGTACAGACTTAAGTGTTGGGCTAGTTCCTGGTGTGGGAGATGTTGCCAATTCTTTCATTGATACAATACTTCTTATTATTCAGATAGGGGCAATTGCTTTATTAAAATATAATGGAATTGAGTATAATCCAAATGAATAATTACAATAGAAGATAACTTGAATACTTCAACCACACCAGGTTTTTGGATCTAATCAGAGGGAAGCCCAGGGTTCCGGCTTCTCAATATACAATTTTGATGTGTCCTGTCCCGTTTTTTGTCCATCCTGCATCCAAATGCTGGCTAGGATTTTTTTGAACCGTATTTTTCTGTCTGTCACGAAAAGGCCGCTCGCAAGCAAGCGTGAAAAGAACGACCGGGATACGGCTAATAAGGTCGCTATGCCTTTTTTTTATTCTATTTCCTCATACCACTCGTCCCTCGCCTCTACAAGTGCCCGGAGATTTGCAAGCGGGGTCCGCGGAGCAATCCCGCAGCCTGGGGCCAGGATGTCCACACCATCTGAAAGGCACTGCTTCGCCTCCTTTTTTATATCAGCGGGAGTCCCGAAGAGCAGGGTATCAGAAGGAGAAACATTTCCGATTAGCACGGCCCTGTCTCCTATTGCGGCTTTCGCGACTTTTATACTCACCTTTTCCTCGATACTGATGCCTGCAAAGCCGCATTCCGAAAAGGACTTCAGGCCCCCTTCGACGTTTCCGCAACTGTGCAGGATTACAGGCCCCTTTACTTCCCGGCAGAGGCGGATATAACAGGGTTTTACGAAATCGTCCAGGCAGGACAGGGGCATCAGGTCCGAGCCCACAAGCCCGCCGTCCGGCATACAGAGGGCATCGGCACCGTGGTCGAAAAGGGCGTTTGCATACTCAATACAGATATCCGTACAGGGCTCCATAAACCGGGTTACGTAATCGGGTTTTATTATGAACCATTTCAGGAAATTGGCCACTTCCGCAAGATGGGAAAACAGGGTTGAAGGGCCTTCCATGCCTGCGATAAGGGGAAGCTTTGCGGCCCCTGTCTGGACTTTCAGGATTTCCGTCGCTTTCAGGACGACCGGGATTCTTCCCCTCTCAAGCAGGTTTACGGGAACTTCCAGACCTTCCGGACCTTTTGAAAAAGGGCTGGAAAGGACCGAGGGCTGGATATCCTTTGTACCCATACGGACCTCACAACCCATGATTTCCGCAAGAACGGTCAGGCAATAAGGGTAGCGCACAGCCTCAAGGCCCGCTATCCGGTGGCCGGCCAGAGCAAGGGCTGCCATCTTTTCAGGGTCAGAATGAGCTTCTGGCCAGGCCGCCCCGGTCATGTCCATCAATTCTACGGTCCCGGTTTGGGTGACCGAAACTGCAGGGATTTTCTCAACAGGCTTTCCGGCCAGAGCATTCATAAAATTTGTTTTCAGATTCATATTCGAGTTCGCCCCCTACGGGATTCTCTGTGAAATTATCTATAGAATTTTCTGTGGAATTGTCTACAGAATCTTTCACGGAATTGTTTACGGAATTGTCTACAGAATTATCTAGGAAATTAGTAACTATTCAGCCTACTGATAAAAAAAGCATAGTTTCAGCTAATGTTGCAACTATCGGATAATAGCGGCGCTCCATTGAGCGCCGCTCGAATAGCATCCATGACATTCAAGCTATTCTTTCTAATAGTGGATATGTATCCCCGAATTCTGCAGAAAGCTACCGCTCCTTCGATGCTTCGGAAAGTTCCCGAAATCTTCTGTTGTAGCTTCATCATTCTGATGTCTCGCTCTGCTTGATTATTATCAAATGGAACTCTCAGGTCATTGAGGAATTTCAGAATCCTATCCTTGTATTTTATGAACCTATCAAGGAGATTCTTTGCTTTTGTTTGTGCTGGTCTTCCTCTTTTTTTAACCTGTTTTGAGAGGTCAGGAGGTGGATTTTCTTCAATTCCCTCTTTAATTATTTTATCGTATATTTCCTCGAATGCCCTGACTTTTATTGGATCTATTGGAATTTCCATTTCTCTGCATTCGTCGGTATATTTTTTTACTTCACTCAGAAGTTCATTTACTTTTTTAGCCCATTGCTGCTCAAAATTCTCTTCAACTCCAGTGAGGTCCCTCTTAAGATGAGCATTGCAGAGAGCATGTTCACATCCATATTTGTTGTATGATGCCCAACCATCATGAACTACTACCCCCTTGTATTCTGGAAGAAAACCCAAAGCATTCATTGCCTCTGATCCTCTTTTTGGATGTACAAAATAGTATGTCCACAGACTGTTTGAAACAACATGGAGCCACCATTTTGTCCCTAAAACCCTCATTCCTGTTTCATCACAATGTACAGAATAGGCTACCCGTAGATGTTCGAAAACAGCTTTTTCGAAAGGTTCCAATTTCTGGAATAATTCCTTTTCAGCTCTTTTTATGGTAGCAGGGCTGATACGTATTCCATAAAAGTCCTCTGACAAATCACAAATCCGTTTATAAGGAATCAATTGAAAGTTCCTTAAATATACAAGAGAGGATAAAAGGCGAGGTCCATATTGAATAGGGAATTTTATAGAGTCTGGAAAAGTACCTTTGTTTATTTTCCCACAGTGAGGGCATTTCTTGGACTCAGCACGATGTTCGGTAAATATGATGTTCACAGGAGGAATATCAGCTTCTTGCCTGCGTTCACAGTCCCGAACTTCAGTATCTTCAAGATCATGACCACAATTTTCACAGCAGTGAGGGGAATGAAATATTATATGGTCAGGATCCCCAACCATTTCGAAAGTACTTCCAGAATGACCTTTTTGACCACCAGGTTTTTTCCCACTTCTTGTGCGGCTACTCTTAGGTTTAGGTTTTTCATTCACAAAAACGTCAGTAGAAGGAGGTTTACTGCTGTTTTGGCTGTTTTGATTTAGACGAGCCTCTAAAACCCTTACACGTTCCTCAAGTTCAGCAATTTGAGAAGCCTGTTTCTCTATGATAGTCTCAAGTCTCTGAATTACAGCAACGACTGCTTCAGGGCCTTCTTCATAGATTTCAAGAATCTCTTCACGTGTAAGCATGATACTGAAGAGATAGAGTTATTTTATATGCAATTTTTCCTCGAAACGAGGAAAAATTGCCTTTGTTCAAAGTATGGCTGAATAGTTACGGAAATTAATATATAAAATAATACGGGGGCCTTCCAGAATAACGTTTCCGGCCGGAATAAGGTTTCGATCACCCCTTTCGGACCTGAAAGTTTTTCAGGTTAAAGGGTCTTTCTTATTCTCTATTCCGTTTATCGGGAGCGTGAACGAAAAGGTGCTCCCACTTCCTTCTTTGCTCCGAAACCGGACTTCTCCCCCATGTAGGATCACCATCTTCTTTACCAGGGTAAGCCCGAGCCCCGTCCCTCCGTACTTTCTGGAGTGGGTGGAGTCCAGCTGCACAAAGGGCCTGAATAGTTTTTTCTGGTCTGCGTCGGAAATACCAATCCCACTGTCCATGACTGAAATTTTTGCAATCGTGCCTGAAATCCCGGCCTCTATGCGGACCAGGCCCTTTTCCGGAGTGAATTTTATGGCATTGCTCAGGAGGTTGTACATCACCTGAATGAATTTGTTTCTATCCGCTCTGAGTTTTCCCAAGCCAGGTTCAAGCTCAGTTTCAAACCTGAGCTCCTTTTTTGCGGCAAGGGGTTCGAGAGTAGCCTTTACTTCATCCAGGGCCTCGTTTAACCCGAAATCACTGTATTGCAGTTCCATTTTCCCGGCCTCCACTTTCGAAAGGTCCAGAATATCATTGATAAGCTTGAGCAGGTGTCTGCCGCTTGTTGAAATGTTATTTGCGTACCTTAACTGTCTTTCATCAAGAGGGGCGAATAACTGTTCCGAGAGGAGGTCCGAAAAGCCTATGATTGAGTTTAAAGGGGTCCTCAGTTCATGACTCATGTTGGCAAGAAAGGTGTTTTTTGTCTGGTTTGCGGCTTCAGCAACCATTTTTGCCCTGAGCACATGCTCCTCGTAGTTTTTTCTCTCCGTGATGTCGATGAAGTTTTCCAGAATGCCTGTGATCTGGCCTCTATAGTTTTGTACCGGGTTTGCTTTTACCAGCCAGGTCTTCCCGTCAGCAGTCCTGACCTCTCCTGAGACTTTTGCCCCACTGGATAAAGCCTCTTCAGCAGGGGAATTTATTATAAATGCTCCAGGGATGCTGGCTATTTCCTCCCTGCTCTTTCCAGCAGCGCTTTTCAGGTCCTCATTCATATAATCAAGGGCTGCTTTATTCGCCCACTTTACTTTCATGTCGGAATCCAGGAAAAACAGCAACTCAGTAAGGCTATTGAGTATCTCCTTCTTTTCCCGTCCACTGTCCCTTATTTCCTGCTCAGCTTCCAGAAGAGAATCCATCATAGTGTTTATTCCCAAGGACAGGCGCGTCATCTCGTCATTTCCTCTCGGAATAAGGCGTTTTGAGAGGTCTTTTTCCTTCCCGGTTTCCGTGACGAAGCTTTCGATTTCCAGAAACCTGGAAATAAATAACCTTTCCATGAGGACTTTGCTACCCCCTATTGCCAGAATACATGCAGAAAGCAAAAAGAGAATGATCAATCTTCTGATCTCCAGGCCCTGGGCATAGAGGTCCCTTTCCATCTCGGTCTTCAATATAAATGCAGGCTGCCCCTGGAGATCAGATCTGACGCCATACCCTGCAATTGTTTCATCACTCAGGGGTTTTACATAGGTTCGGCCTCTGGCGTTTGTGTACGCTTCCTGAAATTCCGCGGGCATGTTTCCATTTATTGCCCGGATTTCGACCGGCAAACGGACAATCTTTTCGAGTATTTCAACAAAACTCCGGTCCAGATACCTCCCCATAACAAGATTGCCTCGCACAGGCCCCTTCCAGTTAGAGGTAGTGATAGGAAAAACCGAGATGAGCATGGGCCTTTCTTCGACAAGCACCACTCCCTCAAGTTTGCCATCCGGTTCCCGGACCAGAAGCTCTCCGTTTTCCACCATTTGAAGCAGCTCTTCAGGAATGGAAATTTCTTCCCCACCTTCAAGGTCTATCATGTTCATATAGACCACACTGCCGTTATTGTCTGCAAAAAGAATGAGGTTCATGCCCAGGTCCTGGAGTGTACCTTCCGGCAGGTTCGACTCGATATATTCCGGAGAAGGAGCTACGATAAACTCGTAAGTATCATCCCAAGCGGCCCAGTCCAGATTTATTCTGCCCATATCAGATATTTCGGAGTCTATCAGCTCATTTAGCCGATCTATGTTTTCCTTTGCGTCTTCTTCTTCCAGTTCCAGAAAATTAGACAGGATTATGCCCTGGCTTACATATATCAGGATAAAGGTAAAGACCGCAAAAAACAGGAATATACTGAGAAGGACTTTTTTGTCTATATCCACGCTCAATTCTCCGGATTTGTTTTTATCTGGCCCCAGCCAAGGTAAGAAATTATGAAAATGTCATTCATATTTTTCAGCAGGAAACCTCCCCCCCAAAAACTTTAGCTGTTAGGCAAAGATTTTAGGAAAGGGTAGTTGACTGAACAACGAGTCTATTGAGTCTATTAATTGTATGTGAGAAGGTAAAAACAGAGAATCTGTTTCAGGTTTCAGGTTTCAGGTTTCAGGTTTCAGGTTTCAGGTTTCAGGTTTCAGGCCGAAAATCCAGAACCTGTTTTACCCTAAAATCGATAACTTGCAATCAACTACCCCTCCCTGTCGGCCTGCGGAGGTAAATCTGTTTTTAAAAACCGGAACTATTATTGTATTATAATTGATGCACTCATATCTATTTAATAATATATTGTTAATGTATAAAAAGGGGTCTTGCAAAAGGTTAGACAGAAAGTGGATAGGCAGGAAAAAAGTTGAACAGAAAAAGGTCGAACAGAAAAAGCCCCTTTCCCTCTTACTGCCCTTCTTTCTTGTCCCGGACCTTGTTAACGACTCTCTTATTATACGAATTTACGACATCGCTCCGGGTGATCAGGCCCAGCAGTTTTCTTTTGTCAGTGCGGGAGACCACGGGAAGCCTGCCGATTTCCCGAACTCCCAGGCGCTTTAAGACAGCATCCAGGCTCTCATCCGGGTAGGCGACTTCCACGTCCCGACTCGCGATGTCCCCGATTTTCTTGTCCAGTTCCCCGTACTTTACCTTGCTCCGGAGGTCGGAGAGGGTGACAATACCTGCTAGTTTTCCTTTTGAGTCCAGAACCGGAAAGCCCGCGTGCCTGCTTGCCTGCATGAGGGTAATGAGGGTACCTACATTTTTATCTTCGGAGACGGTCTGGACGTGCCTGATCATGGCGTCTCTTACTAACATGGAGACCATGACGTCCACTTCCCTGCCTTTCCGGATCTTGTAGCCTTTCCTGCGGAGACCTTCCGTGAAGATGGACTCGGGGTAGAGGGCGCTTGACATGACGTTACTCATGACGCAGGCGAACATTAAGGGGAGAATCAGGTTGTAGTCCCGGGTGATTTCGAAGAGGATGAGGATGGCGGTCAGGGGAGCCCTGGCTGTACCTGCAAAAACGGCTCCCATTCCCACAAGGGCGTAAGCTCCGGAGCCTGCCAGGATTCCGGGGAAAAGCAGATTTGCAACGGTCCCGAAGGCCCCTCCGAACATTGCTCCTATGAAAAGGGCCGGGACAATCGTGCCTCCGGAACCACCTGATCCAAGGGAGAGGGAAAAGGCAAGCATTTTCAGGACAAGAAGGATGATCAGGAACTTAAACGCAAAATGGGCTTCAAGAGCTGCTGTTATTACCGGGTAGCCGAGCCCGAAAACCTCCGGGTAAAAAAACCCTATGATTCCTACCCCGAGCCCTCCGAGGGCGGGTTTAAGGACAGGGTGGAGAGGGATTTTTTCAAAGCTGCTTTTGGTCAGATAGAGAGCCCAGATGAGGATGGTTGAAAGCACTCCCGCAAGCAGGCCGAGGATGAGGTATAAAAAGAGTTCATGGTAGGGGCTTACAAGTTCATGGTAGGCGATCTGGAAGGGCTTGATCCCGAAGACCGTGCTTGAGATCAGGGTTGCAAAGACCGAGGATATGACAATTGGGATAAAGGTTTTGGTCTCCAATTCCCCGTAAATGACTTCAACAACAAAAACGACCCCTGCAAGAGGAGCGTTGAAAGCGGCTGCAATCCCTCCGGAAGCTCCGCAACCAAGCAGGATCCTGAGCTGCCTTTCCGAACTTTTGAGAAGCTTCCCGATAAAGGAACCTATTCCCGCTCCGGCCAGGACACCAGGAGCTTCTTTCCCAAGCGAACCCCCTGACCCAATTGTGATTATCGAAGTTAATACTTCCAAAAAAGCATAGCGAGACCGGATTTTTGCCCCGTGGAGAGTTACGTTTTCTATAAGGCCCTCTACCCCGTAGTGCTGTTTTTGCAGAAAATGCGCAATTATCCCCACAAGGAGGCCGCCCAGGGCGGGTATAAGGATGATGGAATAGGGAGGAAGGAAAGAAGATAGAAAAGAAAATAGAGAAAAGGAAGATGTTTCCGCCCCTGTCCCGGCCTGCATCCCAAAGAATATGCTGCTGTATCGGAGGGTACGGTCGTAGATCCCAATAACAAGTCCCGTAAGGACACCTATGACTGCCGCTATCGAATTAACCCTGGCGGATTCAGTGTCGAACCGTCTGGCCAGGTAGTCCGTAATGCCATTTAACCGGGTTTTAGACTCTGAAAGCTCCTCCAACTGTGTGCGCCTCTTTAAGATCCGTTTTCTGCTGATTATACCTGATGAGTTTTATCTGAAAAAATGAAAGTGAATGGAACATGCGATTTCCTGAAAAATCAGGTTTTCCTGAATAATCCAGATACCCTTTCCCGGTCTATGGATTTCGCACAGTTATTTAAAAGTATCTATTTAAAGATAGTACTCCAATAGTATTTAATTTTAAAAAAAAGAAAAGATTGTCCAAAAGATTGTTTTTTGGACTGGTTTTAATAGAGTGGTTTTGAGTGTTGTTCACTTTTAATAGAGTTGTTTTGAGTTTTAGTCATTTTTTTTGGAATAGTTCCAGAACATCACAGACTTTTTCAACGGTGTCCCGGACAGTCTGCATCCCTACATTGTTATCTTCCGCCGGATTCCAGGTAATGCCTCCGAAATGGGCCCCATCTCCCACGATTATCATAGAATAAATGTGCGTCCAGTCCTGAACCGATTGAATTGTTTTTTCCTGGCCTCCGTTTCTTGAGCCGCCCACGGAAAGAGCCGCATCCACCTTGTTTTTAAGGACAAAGTCCTTCCGGCGCAGGAGGACGCTGCGGTCGAAAAGAGCTTTAAGCTGAGCCGGGTAATTTCCCATATATACCGGAGTGGCCACGATGATACCGTCGGCCTCTTCCAGTTTCTCGTAAACCGCATCCATGTCGTCCTCAAGGACGCAAAAACCCGTTTCCCGGCAGGTCCCGCAGGCTTTACATGGGGCCACTTCTATAGAGGAAAGCAGGACAGAATCGGTTTCAAAACCCCGCATTTCCGCAATATTCAAAACCGTTTTGACCATCTTTACACAGTTCCCAGATTTTCTGGTCGTCCGTTGTTGCATGATTGATGTTATCATGGTCATATATCCAATGGGTCTTATGCTTGTGTTTTTTGACCCCGTGCGCAGGTTGCCTCCGGCCGCAGCAAAAAATGGAAAACAATGGTTTATGGCCCCATTCTGATCATTTTAACTTTACTTTCAAAGATGCATGTTTTTCCGTTATCAAGCGGCTTTGTTTGTGTGGGCCTAAGGAATGAATAATCCTACTGATGACGTTTTTATTGGGGTGGCAGGTAATTACCCAAGTTCAAGAAAGAAAATAATGATGCTTGCTTTGTACTCATCTCTTCCAGAATAATATTACACTTATTTGATTCTTTATCCTGGATAACTGCCAGCCTAATTTCGGACAAATTTTCAATTAGTCTTCTCATAGAAAGACCATATCTCTTTGTCTCCCAGGCTAAATATCTGTAGAAAAGTAAGCCAATTATAGACAGAAATACGTGAACTTTGATATTTTCATCTTTGTGGTGGTACACCGGTCCCACAGGGACAAGCAGGTGATCATTCAATAGCTTAAAATCATCCTCTATAGCGCCTTTATTGTTGTATGTTTGCACAATTTTTTTAGTGTGCCAACGGTGCTTATCTGTAAATAGTATATTTTTTCCTAATGAATTTTCGCGCTTATTTTTATTCTCTTCGTCAATCCAGCTTACATTTCGACCCACCCTTGATTTTTCCACTTAATATTGATCCAATAACCATACTTTCTGGTTAATCCAGTAGTTCAACTTATCAAAATAGTTATATTTTCGTCCTTCATTAACCAAATTGTCAGCAAAAAACGTATAGCTACCGCTACAAGTTTACTTAGGTTTAACCTTTTATCCCTTTTGATTTAATAAGATCATCCAGGTTCAAGATTCAATCCCAATAGCCGTAGCAACTTTTGCAAGTGATCGACTTTACCGTTTTTTGCAAAAACTATATGTTTCCCACCCATAGTGATAACATTATGAAAGGAAAGTAACCTCAATAATTTTTCAGCGGTAGGATTTTTCAGGATATTCCTGCCAAAATCGATACGAAGAGGGTCTTTTTCGGTTTTCAAATTATTTCTTGCAATAATCCTCATAAGTACCCTTACTAACAAGGAAACATGCAGCAGCATCAGCAATGCTTCAATACGCTCTGGTTTTTTCAGAAATATACTGTAAAACATAGAAGGTTTTTTCAATTCTTCAAAATTAGTCTCAACGACATATTGACCTTTATATAACTGAAAGATTTTTTTATCATTTTTTGTTTTGGGTAGAACATTTGTAATCAGTACTACCGTTTCCAATGATCGCTTGCGTTTTTCCACTTTTTCTTTGTTTTGTTCAAGGCTTTTGAGTTTTACATGGAATTTACTGATGATTTCAAATATTTCTTGACTCTTTGATGGCCTTCCCCTTGGTCTTTTTATAATTGTTTCTTCCTGGATTTCGAATTTGATATTGAATAATGAGTTTTTATATTTTTTAATGAACTCATCAATTTCTTTCTGTGCATCTGGTTCACAGGAATAAGGGTCTTTAAAATTCTTCTTTATATCTGCTTCAATTATTTCCCTTTGTTTTTTAATCTCATAAACTATCTTTTCATTGTCACCGATGTCCCTATAAACAATCACACGACACTCTTTTTCATGAGCAATTTTATTAAAACTCTGTGCTTCATACTCCATTGCTCTTTTTGATTCTTCATCTTCACAGCAGGCCCCTATGTATTTCCATTTATTCTGAGAATAAGCTTCATTTATTGTCTTTTCTGCAAGTCTTGCACTGAATTTTTCTGGACACCTGGAAATAAAAGTGATTGGATTTGTTTTATCATAAAGAATTTTAAAATTGTTTTTACTGATCAGCTTACAATCTGCTATGAATATTGATTCATCACACATTTTACCAAAGAATTTTCTAAAATTGCGTATTGCATTTGGGATCCAAACAATGTCAGCAGTATTTCCATCAAGTGCTTCTGTATAAAGAGGAAATCCTGAAGAATCTGTGATCATACCACTCATTATTTGTTTTTTATCAGAACGATGAGCTTTGCTATGGCCGTAAGTGACTTTCAGGCCTTCATAATTTTCCTGTTCACATGCCTTATAATCCCCATAGCAAACGTGGGAAGTAGTATCCGCATGAAATACATTATCAAAAGGAATTTTGAATTTTACAAAAGTTTGCAATACAATCATGCTGAAAAGGCTAGAACACCCTGCTTCGTGAATTCGATCCAACAGCAAGCCTAAACAATCATCATTGAAGTAAAAATTGGGATATTCCTTACCAAAAACGAGTTTAGAATCCATGAATTCAACAATTTCTTCGACACTGCACAAAGGATATCGTTTATCTGTTCGAAAAAAAGGAGTTAACACTATACTCAATGCAAGTGTTCCTGGAGAAATTCTCCACTGATCTTGATCCCATCGAATATTGTCATTGATAATGGATTCAAAATTCATTTTATCCAAATAATTTTTGGAGGCCATAACTGTAAATGGGGTCGTTTTTGTCTGTGGAAATTCATTTGCATTCAAGTGTTTTGAAATGTTATTACAGTTGTAGTCCACTTCCATAGAAGATATCGCTTGTATTTTATTAAGAAGTGGAAGTGATTTATTCATCATGTGAATATATATCAATCACGTTTTATAAAAATCGTTTCTTATTTAATAAATTGTTATGAAGGGGAGCTCAAAATACTTATTTAAAAAAGAAATTATGTTTTATTGAAGGGTGGGGTCGAAATACGAGTCCAGAACTTTAACTGAGGTTTTTTCTTACCTTCAGGAGCATCAGTAATTTCATATTTCACCATACTTCTGTATTTTTTGATAATAATGTCTGCAACCTCTTTTTCTACACTGCTCCTGTTTCTTGCTTTTCCTCTGTTGCTTTCCAGTCTCCTCTGTAGGTCTTCCAGATTCTCAGTTATTTTTGACATATTTGACTCACAAGTTCTTTTTTGAAGTTTGTGAGTTCCTTCATTGAAAGTAATTACTGTTGTAAATTCTGTCCCGTAAAACTGATGCTTTGTCCGATAGCCATAAATTTTGTGGCCTTCTGAGCTTTCATATAAAAATTGATATTTAGATAATGGCACTTCAAGAAGATCATCTGCCTGATTTGCTTTTACAGCCCCTACAAAATTCATCTTTGAAGTTGCTTTTTCAATGTTGTCCTTTGAATTGTTTCCCTTATCAAAAACAAGAACAAGGTCTTCCGAACAAATATTCAATTCGGTTAGACGGTTTACTATTTTGTCAACCAGACCTGAAAATTCCTCTGAATCATGCACATTTCCTGGATATGTCTCGTGAATAAAAGGTAAGTTGTAATCATTAGCAGCCAGCGCTACAGATACCTGATTTTTGTCTTTACGATGCTTTTTGTTATACCCTTTATGAAGCAATTCACTTTTTTCATCATAATTGGTAGCATAAGTGAACCAGTTTGATTCATCCACAAACAGTACTGAAGGGGTTAGTCCTTTTTCGATGAGAACTCGGCACAAATCGTCTTCAATATTTTTCATTGTGTCGGAATCAATGTAATTCATATGATTCAAAAAATTCTGACAATTTAATTTATGAGGGAATTTCCACTTAAAAGATAAGGCCGATTTTTTGAACCATTCCCCAATACCGTTTTCACTTAAAACTCCATGAGATTTCCCCACTATATCAAGTAAAAGATACTCTCCGACACTTAAACCATCGATTGATTTTTTCATAGTGTGCTTGTTCACTATGTCAACGAATCCAAGCTCTTCATTCACATGAAGAAGTGCGGCAAGTTTGCCGTACTCAAAAGATTTCAGTTTCATGTAGGGCAATGATTCACTCTGTTTTTTCATTTCAAATATTTTTTCGGCATTGCCTAAATATATCTGAAATATAGTTTTCACTTTTCCATCAATTCTGCCAGTTTTAATAATATACCAGTATTTTTTACCGTTGATTATTTTCTGTTTTAAAAAAACCATGATATAAATTTAGGTTCTACGTATATAAAGATATTTCTTCAAAAAACAGATACAATAGGCTTTTTAAATGTAATTTAGAACTTAGGCCTTACAAATATTTTTTTTAACGGATCTTCCTTGCCACTGATTTTTGTGGCAAATCAAGGCAAAAATAGCTCTTCTTTGAAAGCTGAGTTTAAATAAAGTCAATCGAATATAAATGGATCACCAGCATGTTAAACAACACACATATTGGAACTTTAAGGAGCGTTGTTAAATGGGTGGCTGAAAAAAGTGGTAAAACATTTATAAAAGTTGATGAATACCATACCACTAAGGAATGTTGTATTTGTGGCGATTTGGAAGCGAAAGCTCCAGCCATAAGAACATTCACATGCAAGTCATGTGGTACAATGTTATATAAAGACATCAACAGTGCCATAAATATAGCTAAAAAAGAACTTAATTTGTCTTGCACGGACTATGAAGGTAATTTGGAAAAACCTTTGTATATAGCACAGTGGCGATTTAATAAATCCCAAATTAATGTGCTAAAAAATTAAACGAGAAAGATGATACGTTCTTACCTAAATATACAAATTTATATATAATTGAATAAAATTGTATATATGTAGGAGTGCGGAACTTCAGCAGGAATAAGATCCATTTGTCATAGATATTCAGTAAAATTATTATAATATATGTATATATACATCAATAGAGTAATATATATATATAATATTTTTATATATTTATCTATGCTTTTTACGTAAATTTATATATCAAGAACCTTCTAACTTCTAATTACTTATAAATATGTAGGAGGTTGGCTTATTGGCTAAATTTTTAGACAAAATCAGTGAAAGAGCAAAAAAGCTCAACAAAACAATTGTCCTTCCTGAATCTGAAGATATCAGAACTATCCAGGCCGCCGCAAAGGCAACAGAACGCGGTGTCGCTAAAATCATCCTTATAGGCAAAGAAGCCGCAATTAAAGAACTTGCAGGTGACCTGGACATTTCAGGGGTAACAATCATAGACCCCGAAACATACGAAAAGAAAGACGACTATGTGAAAGCTTTCTTTGAATTAAGGAAACACAAGGGCATCTCAATGGAGAATGCGGCAGAAGTCATGAAGGACTACATGTACTTCGGCGTTATGATGGTCAAGCTGGATGAAGCAGACGGTATGGTAGCCGGAGCAGCCCACTCCTCCTCAGACACCCTCAGGCCAGCACTCCAGATCGTGAAAACAGCCCCTGATGCTGCCCTCGCATCCGCTTTCTTCATCATTTCGGTGCCTGACTGCGAATATGGATCCGACGGGACATTCCTTTTCGCCGACTCCGGCATGGTCGAAATGCCAAGTGTAGAAGACCTGGCAAACATTGCAGTCATCTCTGCAGATACCTTCAAACTGCTGGTCCAGGATGAGCCAAAGGTCGCAATGCTTTCTTACTCCACATACGGGAGTGCAAAGAGCCCGCTGACCGAAAAGACAATTGCTGCAACAAAGCTTGCAAAAGAACTTGCGCCTGACCTCCTTGTAGACGGAGAACTTCAGGTAGACGCCGCTGTTGTTCCATCCGTTGGAGCAAAGAAGTGTCCAGGCAGCCCCGTTGCAGGTCAGGCCAACGTCTTCATCTTCCCGGATCTGAACTGCGGAAACATCGCATACAAGATCGCCCAGAGGCTTGCCAAGGCTGAAGCTTACGGCCCTATCACCCAGGGACTGGCCAAGCCTATCAACGACCTGTCCAGAGGTTGCAGTGACGAGGATATCGTCGGAGCTGTTGCCATCAGTTGTGTCCAGGCAGCCGCAAAGAAGTAACCCTTTTTCATTTTTTTTATTTTTATAAAATACGCTAAAATAAGCTGATTGAAGGAAAAACGACGGGTTAAGCCTGACGGGTTAATTCCGGAATAAGTTAAACCCGAATTGGTTAAACCCGAAATCGTGGATTGAACAGAAGTCAGCTACCTCTGAGTGAAAACTCAGGGGTTTTCTGCTGCATTCTTATAAAAAGAAGGATTGAATCGGGAGTTTTAGATGAAAGTATTGGTAATAAACGCCGGAAGTTCGTCTCTTAAATACCAGTTAATTGATATGACGAACGAATCAGCTCTTGCAGTAGGGCTCTGTGAGAGAATCGGAATCGACAACTCATTCATAACTCAGAAGGGATCTGACGGCAAGAAGTATGAGGTGCATATCGAACTGCCAAACCACAAAATCGCCCTTGAGGAAGTTATCAAGGCCCTTACCGACCCTGAGTTAGGTGTTATCTCCAGCATGTCTGAAATCAACGCTGTAGGGCACAGGGTCGTTCACGGCGGCGAGAACTTCACCTCATCGGTTATAATCGACGAAAGTGTTGAGGAAGCTATCGAGGGTTGCATTGACCTTGCTCCCCTGCACAACCCGCCAAACCTTACGGGAATAAAGGCCTGCGCAGAGATCATGCCCACTGTTCCGATGGCGGCTGTATTCGATACCGCCTTCCACCAGACGATGCCCGCATACGCATACATGTACGCCCTTCCCTACGAATGCTATGAAAAGTATGGGATAAGGAAGTACGGTTTCCACGGCACATCTCACAAGTATGTGGCCATGAGAGCTGCTGCAATGCTAGGCAAGCCTGAAGCAGAGACAAAGGTCATCACCTGCCACCTCGGAAACGGCTCAAGCATTGCCGCAGTAAACGGCGGGCATTCCGTTGAGACCAGCATGGGTTTCACTCCGCTCGAAGGTCTTGCAATGGGTACCAGGTGCGGATCCATTGACCCGGCTGTTGTCCCCTTCCTGATAGAGAAGGCAGGCATGACAGCAAGGGAAGTTGACACCATGATGAACAAGAAGTCCGGGGTACTCGGAGTATCCGGCCTGAGCAATGACTTCAGGGACCTCGATGAGGCAGCTTCCAACGGAAACGAAAGAGCCGAACTCGCCCTCGAGGTCTTCGCCTATAAGGTCAAGAAGTTCATCGGAGAGTACTCCGCCGTACTCAACGGGGCCGACGCTGTGGTCTTTACCGCAGGAATCGGAGAGAACAGCGCAAGCATCAGACAGCGCATCCTTACCGGTCTTGAAAACATGGGCATAAAGATCGATGCGGAGAAGAATAAGATAAGGGGCGAAGAAATCGACATCAGCGTAGAAGACGCCTCTGTAAGGGTTCTCGTGATCCCGACAAACGAAGAACTTGCAATTGCAAGAGAAACAATGGAACTGGTAGCAGACAGTCTCAAAAGTCAACCCATGCCTGCAATTTGATAACGGAAAATAATGACTTATCAAATGTAGTTTTGAGACAGCCTGTCAGGCTAAATTTCAAACTATTCTTTAAGGTGAAGGGAATTCTCCTTTGCCTTTTCAATCTTTTTTCTGTTAATCTAACTCTTTTTGTCTATTAAGCTGTTTTTAGCCAGTCAATAGATCCTGCATCCTGAAATACGAGCTTTCGGCAAGGCCTTTATATTTCTGGTCAACAGGTTCCGCATCCTGAAATATGAGCTTTCGGCAATTTCCGTACTGCCTTCAAGTTCTATCACCTCGAAACCGAAATCATGGGCGAACTTCTCAACGTTTTTGCCAAAATCGGGTTCGTATGAAAGCCCTGTCCTTATTTTCGCAACCTTCCTGTAGCCGAGTTCTTTCAGATGAGAAGGAGTGAACTCAAAGTTACTGAATTCCTTCTCCGTTTCTCCAAAAACAAGTTTCCAGTTTGCAGCCCACATGGGTGTGAAAAAAAAGGTATGTCTATAGCTTTTAAGGAGCTTACGGTACCGGAAGTTCCCCCCAAGGGCAACCGCCACGCAGTCGTCGAGAGGGGATTTTGATTTATCCTCATTTACTTCCTGTAAAAAACATACCGGACATTTCTCAGATCCTAAATAATTTTCCTCAAAATAAATAGGCTGTCCACAGAGCCCGTAAAAAAGCAGAACCCCATCCGTAAGCCGGGAAATAAAGTTCACGTTAGTGTGGATTGCTTTTTTGAGGCGGGCTGGATTTATGTGAAGCCCCATACTCTGGAGTTGAATAACCACATTGAATCCTCTGCTTTTTTCCAGTTCGGATTGGATTTCATAGAAGGGCAGGACCCTCGGGGCAAGCTCCACAGCTTCGAGTTTTTTTAGGATGCCTGCATTCTCTTCGTTTTCAACGATAAAGATCCGCTCTATCGCAGGGTCATTGACGAGTACATGTACGATTTCGTCCTCAAATATCCTGCAGCCCACTATGCCCAATGTTGTCATATTCAAAAGCTTGGTTTTGAACTATTAAAGAATATCCTGAACAATTGACCTAACAATCCTTAGTCCAAACCAAAATTATTTATATAATGTTTCAGAAAAAATGCGACATTCTGCTGATGAACTCAAAAAAGAACATTTTTTCCATTATCGTATTTTATCTCTTCAGGCGAGAGGGGGTCCAGTCTCCGCCTTCGATATCCGAAGGCTGGCGAGGAGGGCATTTAACCCTGATTCCGGATCATATTCATAGTTTTCAGGATTTCTTTTATCAGGAATCAGGTCCTTCTTTTCATTATCTGAAAAAGATTAAGAATACAATCCCACAATCGGCCCTTCGTTGGGCCTAAAGAAATATAGACTGAGGCCGGGTTAATGAAACTTCATTCTAACAGCAAAGCAAAAGAGGAGCAGAAACTCCCGGAAACAGAAAAAGAAGGATTTGATGTGGACAAGGAAAAGGTATCAAAAATCCTCGAAGCCGCAAAAGTGAAGGGGAACTACACCCTGGGCCTCGAATCCTTTGAAATCCTGAAAGCGTATGGCATCCCGACGGTCGGGACCGCCAGCACAGAGACCCTGAAAGAAACCGTAGAGGCCGCCGAAGAAATTGGCTATCCGCTTGTGATGAAGATCATCTCTCCGCAAATATCCCATAAGTCCGATGTCGGAGGGATCAAACTCGGCCTTAAAAACACCGACGAAGTGAAAACGACCTACCGGGAAATGATGCAAAAGATCCCAAAAAAACGGCCGGATGCAATCCTTGAAGGTGTACAGCTCCAGCAGATGCTCGCCGCCGGAAATGAGGTTATCATCGGGATGGTCCGGGACCCAACTTTCGGCCCCATGCTGATGTTCGGACTCGGAGGGGTCTATGTTGAGATCCTCAAGGACGTCAGCTTTGCTATCACCCCCGTAAGCGAAGCCGAAGCCAGGGACATGATTCGTGAAATTAAGACCTACCCGCTGCTTGCCGGAGCCCGGGGGGCCAGGCCAGCCGATATTGATGCGCTTGTGAGCTCCATCGTCAGGGTCTCCCGGCTTGTCTGTGATTTTCCGGAAATCTCCGAGTTTGAGATCAACCCGATGATGGTCTTTGAAGAAGGCAAAGGAGCCTTTGCAGTCGATATGAGGTTGATTTTGAGAAAAGAATGAGGGGCGGGGAAGATTTACGGCCGCCTTCTCAATTGATGCCGCAAATTTTCATTCCACTTTTTTACTCAGGCCCGCCAGTTATTCTGATTTATATTTTCACGCAGGACTGCCGGTTTATCTGATTTGTATTTTCACGCAGGATTGCCGGTTTTTCTGATTGGCGTTTTGTGTCAATTTATTTCAAACCGGCCGGCCTCCTCCGTCGGCCGTTGAGAGTGTCGGTTTCTGAGAAAACGAGCCATAATGTTTGGAGGGACGGGGGCGGTAATAGCATTTACAGAAACCTGGCCCCCGTAATTATCCGAAACATCAGAATCAAAAAAAGTTTTGGAGAAGTGAAAGAAACTGGCCAAAGCAACCGAAAAGAAAAAATAAGAATTTAACTCAGACAGCAGAAGTTCCCTTCCTCGGAAGCCGAAGGCTGACAGGTGAGGATAGTTCACATCCTCCATTTTTCGTCCGCTTGAGCTCGCGCAGCGAGCGAAACGGACCTCGTGCTCCCGAAGCGAAACTCGGGTGCCGAAGCGAAACTCGGGTGCCGAAGCGAAACTCGGGTGCCGAAGCGAAACTCGGGTGCCGAAGCGGAACTCGGGAAGTGAAACTCGGGTGTTCAATCTACAAGTTCAATGGCATCCGTCGGGCATTCGTCAACGCACTGCTCGCATTCCGTACAGTCCTCGGGCCGGACCACGACCGCCTGTTTAACTCCGTCTCTTACTTTGACTTCAAAAACATCGGCAGGACAAACTTCATAACAGGCGAGTGCGCCTGTGCATTTTTCATAATCTATTTTAGGATGCATTTTATATTCCCCCTATTTGACTAAATCAGGTCAATCTACAAGTTCAATGGCGTCCGTCGGGCAGGCATCCACGCACTGCTCACATTCAATACAGTCGTCGGCCCGGGCCACTATGGCCTTTTTAACTCCATCTCTTTCTTTGACCTCAAAAACATCGGCAGGGCAGACCTCATAACAGGCAAGTGCGCCCGTGCATTTGTCATAATCTATTACAGGATACATTTTTCCCCCCCTGTTTATTTTATTTTTAACTTCACCTGATTAGGAAACTATATTAGGTGAAATTTTAGCCCCCTTTTCAAAAAGAATAAAATCAAAGCTAAATAAGTAATGGGCGGATTTTTATATATAATTTCTCAATCATTAATTGTAGGTGTCGGCCTGTTGTCAAAAATGAGGACAGGAAGGTTTGAGAAAAAAAGAAGTTTTTGTTAAGAATCAAGAAATGGATTCCTGAAGGGCCCTGAAAAGATTTTTAGCGGGAGAAGAGAGCTTTTCGTCCTGTTTCCGCAGGCTGGTTGGCTGACCTCAAATGAAGAGCTCAAAGCTTTATCCCGAATTTCTTTTCAACTGTCTCAGCAGGAGTCCCCTTCCTCGGAAGCCGAAGGCTGACTGGTGGGGAAGGAATGCGTCAAGACTACAGGGCCCGGTTTTTTCATCCAACGTTTTTAAATATGATTAATTATATATAATTCGTTGTGAAACAGGTTGCCCCGGTACCTCTTTAGAGGTTGGGCACTCTCACTGAGAGATAACAGCTATAAGATTGGGTCTACAACCTGAAATAGTTCTATAGGACATGATTGTTTGGTAACAAACACGTTGAAATTGCCTTTGAAACGTTTCGATAGAATTGGGTCGCCGTTCTTGAAAAGGAACTGGTGGTTGGCAGCCACTAAGTCAACCGGCCATACGAATAAGATGATCTGAGAACATAATCAGTGATATTCAAGCCCCTTCCTCGAAAGCCGAAGGCTGACAGGTGGGGGTAGTTGACACTCAGCCCCTGAAACAGTCCCTACTTTTTTATATTGTCCAACCTTTCAAGGTATTCCTCATTGACTGGATGTGAGCCAGCATCACTTTTTCCGTGAGTTTCCTCAATTTTAAAAATATTCTTCAAAACCCACCCTCTTCTCTTACTCCCACAACTCTCTGTTCTTATCGATCATCTCTTTCTGAACCTCTTCCCTTGAACGGGTATAAATCAGGGCCGCCGGATGATAGAGTTTCAACACAACCCTCCCGTCAAACTCTTCAGGAATTCCCCATTCCAATTTCCGGCCGGGACAAAAAGCTCTCTCAGCCGTATTTCCAAGGAGAATTAGAACTTTAGGGTCAAGAAGCTCGATCTGGGCCAGCAGGAAAGGTTTGCAGCACTCCAGTTCGGCCTTTGTCGGGTTCCGGTTTTTTGGGGGCCTGCACTTGAGGGTGTTGATTACAGCCCAGTCCTCAGCCGGCAGAGCCATGTATTCCAGCATTTTATCGAGCTCTTTTCCGGCCCGGCCGCAGAAGGGAATTCCTTTTTCGTCCTCGTTTTTGCCGGGGGCTTCCCCTATGAAAAGGACTTTCGGAGCCTCAGAACCTTTTCCAATTACCTTGTTGGTCACGGTTTCATGGAGAGGGCATTTTTCGCAGGCGAGGATGGCTTCTTCGATTCCCGAAAAACCACTTTTTACAAGATCACGGATCAATTTCAGGGCCTCGACATTCTTAGCGGCATTCTCATCATTGTTGTTTATTTCTATGGTTGCCATGGTTTCACTGTCATTTTAATTTTCCTTAATCTATATAAAGTAGGAAGGAAGGAGGTGGAGAAGAGGAAGAAGGTCCCGGTCTAGTTGAGACGAGTCCGAATGTTATGGTTGTCTCGATTTATCCCGCAGGCCCCAAAAATCCTGCTTTCGAGGAAAAAAAGTGCTGTAAAAACCTATTTATGGCAATAATCCTATCAAAAAGGAAAATCATTAATATACATTTGAGAATTGATTAACATTTACTTAAATTTACTCAATTCTTAACATTCACTCAAAATACACTTAACTCTTAATATTTACTTAAATTTGCTCTTTGCTAATATTTATCAAAATTCACTTAAATTTACTCCATAATACTTAAGAAACTTTATTTTCAAGCGGCGTTGAGGGAAACATGACTTCCAGAGACTTTCTTACTATCGATGACTTTGATGTAGATGGCAAGACAATTCTAGTGCGGGTAGACCTGAACTCTCCCATGGACCCTGAAGGCAACATTCTGGATGATATGCGTATCCGGAGCCATGTTGCCACCTTAAAGGACCTGGAGAATGCCAAAGTCGTGCTGCTCGCCCACCAGAGCAGGCCGGGAAAACAGGACTTTACCACCATGAAGCCCCATGCCAGGCTCATGTCCAAACATCTCGGACGAGAGGTCCGTTATGTGGACGACATCTTCGGGACTTACGCGAAGATCCAGATCGCGTCCATGGAAGACGGAGATGTAATCATGCTCGAAAACGTCAGGTTCTACTCCGAAGAGACTCTGGAGAGACCGGCAGCCGAACAAGCCAGGAGCTATATGGTGCAAAAGCTGGCTCCCTTTGTTGACATCTTCCTGAACGACGCCTTTGCGGTGGCGCACAGGGCCCACCTGTCAGTCCTCGGCTTTACCGAGGTCCTCCCGTCAGGAGCCGGCCGGATCATGGAAAAGGAGATAAAATCCCTTAACCGGGGGATCAAAGGCGGGGAGCGGCCCTGTATCTTCGTGCTTGGAGGAGCAAAGGTAGACGACTCCCTCAAGGTTGCGGAAAACGTGCTTGAGAGCGGGGGGGCTGACCGGGTGCTTCTTACCGGCGTCGTTGCCAACGTGGTGCTTGCAGCCAGCGGGGTGAATATTGGAAAGGTCAACCTCGACTTCATCAGGGCCCAGGGCTATGAGGGCCAGATCGAAAAGGCAAAGGGAATGCTTGAAAAGTTTAAGGACAAAATAGGTATCCCCAAAGACGTTGCCCTGAACGACGGGGGCAAACGGGTCGAGGTCCCGGTTTCGGAACTACCTTCGGACTCCATTCCGATCAACGATATAGGGCTCGAGACCATTGTGGAGTTCACAAAGGAAATCGAAGAGGCCAAGACCGTTGTCCTGAACGGGCCGGCAGGGGTCTCTGAAATCACAGACTTTTCCCTCGGGACCCACGAGATTATCAAAGCGGCCGTCAAATCCGAGTTTTCCATCATCGGAGGAGGACACATTTCGGCGGAAGTCGCACACCTCGGACTGGCACACCGCTTTTCCCACATCAGCACCGGTGGAGGGGCCTGTATCGACTACCTTGCGGGAGAAAAGCTGCCTGGAGTCGAGTCCCTGAAGACCGCTGCGGCCCGATACAACGAAGCGAAGAACCAATGAACAGTTACAAATAATTACAAACAGTTGTAAACAGTTGTAAACAGTTGTAAACAGTTGTAAACAGTTGTAAACAGTTATGAACAGTTAAGACCCTCAGAGTCCTTAACTTCCCCCATACTTATAACATAATTATCAACAGGATACAATCCAGTGCTCAAAGGATAGGTGTTAGCAAAGATGCTTACGGAAACTGAAGGCAAGGTTGCAGTTAAGCTTGCAAGGACCACCATAAAATCATATCTGGTAGACGCAAAACATTTTGAACCCCGGGAGGAGGACTTTGACTATTCTCCTGTTTTCAGGGAGAAACGGGGAGTCTTCGTAACCCTTACAAAACACGGGCTTTTGAGAGGCTGCATTGGCCACCCCTATCCCGACTCCCTGCTCGTGGAGGCGATAATCGATTCCGCAATCTCCGCGGCCTGCCGGGACCCCCGCTTTCCCCCGGTGCAACCCTCCGAGATGCAGGATATCATTGTCGAGGTAACAGTCCTTACCCAACCCGAAAAATTCGAGGGCCCGGCCGAGAAACTCCCGGAACTTGTGAAGATCGGACGGCACGGGCTTATCGTAAAACAGGGCTACTACCAGGGCCTGCTCCTCCCACAGGTCGCGCCGGAAAACGATTTCGATGCCCTTGACTTCCTTAACCACACCTGCATGAAAGCGGGACTTTCTCCGGACGCCTGGGTCACAGGAGCCGAAGTTTACTGGTTTGAGGGCCAGATCTTCAAGGAAAAGGAAGCCGAAGGCGAGGTCTTTGAGGAAAAATTCGAATAACATTTCTTCTTTTTTTTCATAATATTTTCTGAGTCCTTCTTCAGGATTCAGGCCTCATTTGTAAAAACTGGCAGGTGCAGACCTGTTCGGCCCAACTAAAAACGGATTGCTCTTTTTGATCCAGACTTAATTTCCGTTAAGGGACTGGTTTTTATTTTTAGACCGGTTCCCAGACCACACTTTCATTTTTGTTATTAGAAGGCGTGGAAATGCCTCATATTGGAACTGGTTAATTATATTTTAAGTATTAATAAATCCAGTCCTGAAACTCCTTTTCAGAAAATTTCAACATTCTTATATATGGCCGGGTAAAAGTTACTTTTCAATTAAATTATAGGTAAACCATGAAGACATCTCACTCCTTCCCCCTACTCCATCAAAATTCTTTTGAGGGCATAAACCCGGAACTTTACATGCTGTCCCTTTCAAGGTTCTGCGAGGACCTGGGCTCCGGTATGTTGGTGGCCCTTATCCCCCTCTATATCGCCGACCTCGGGTCCTCTATTTTTACGGGGCTCCCCCTGGTAACGAAAGCCGGGCTTGCAATGACGATTTTCGGGCTTTTCAGTGCTCTTACCCAGCCCCTGATGGGCAGGCTCTCCGACCGGCTCAACATGAGGAGGCCCTTTATAATTTTCGGACTGGTAGGCTACACACTTTTTTCCTTCCTCTACGCAAAGGTCGCGAGTTACGAGGCCCTGCTCTTCATCCGCCTCCTGCAGGGAATCACTGTCGGGGCCACAATCCCGGCGGTTATTGCGATGGTGACCCGGATCTCAACTCCGGATACGCGGGGAAAATCGGTTGGAGTCTACACCACCATCCGCGGGGTAGCCTTCGGGCTTGGGCCTGTTGTCGGGGGGGCTATTGCAGGCCGGTATGGCTTTGATGCTGGGTTTTACTGCTGCACCCTTCTCGGGGTCGTGAGTCTCCTCCTGGTCAGGATTTTTGTCAGGGAGACGAGCGATGGGGCCGAAGATAAAAGGGGACCGGAAAACGGAAAGGAGGGGCTTGGGTCCATCTACTCCCTTGCGGGAGCCATGCTCATGATGATGGTAGGAATTATGATGGTCGTAGCCCTCCTTCCCGAATACGAGGTCAGGCTGGAAGCTTCCGAATTTTCCCTGGGGGTAGCTGTGTCGGCCTATATTTTTGCAAGGCTCCTCTTCCAGGCCCCTCTGGGCAGCCTCTCGGACAGGATCGGGAGAAAAAAACTGATTATCGGAGGGCTTTTCCTTAGCGGGCCCATAGTCATCGGGATGGGCTACGTTACGAGCGTGAACCAGTTGATCTTTGCAAGGGCCCTTCAGGGCCTGTTCGTGGCCGCAATCGATACTCCTGCCATGGCCCTTGCAGCCGACCTCTCGGAAGGCTCCTCCCTCAGCTCGAAGCTCAGCATCATCACCACAGCCCAGGCCGCAGGCATGGCTCTGGGGCCCATTTTCGGGGGGCTTCTGGCAGGTTACGTCACTTTCACAACCCCTTTTTATGCCTGCGCGACCCTTATGGGCCTGGCCGGACTTGTGGTGATGAAAAAAGTTGAGGAGCCAGCAAGGAAAGGAAACCCACAGGCAAAGGAAATTGAGGGGAAAAACAGGACAAAGTTGAAAAATTGAAACATAAACACAGTCGGAATCTTTATCCACTCTCTCCCCTGCATCCTCGGCTTTGGGCCCAGGAGTAGTTTTACACCCCTTGGAAAAGGGACAAGCTTGCTGAACCTTGAGGATTTCATCCTGAGAAATAACCGGCTCCCTATAGAGCCCTCGTCTTCGTACTATTCTATACGTACAGGGTCGGCTGGGGCTGGGAGAACTTCATTGAAGAGGCCGATACGGGAGAAGGAATCAAATTCCCGAAGTGGCTGAAACCCTACCTCTACGTCCTGCCTCTTATCATACTTGTGGTGCTGGTTAAGGGCTGGATGCCAATAATTACAAAGATCCTTGCCTGAGTGATCTAGAAGCTTTTCAGAGGAAAACCTGTTAGTTTCATTCAGGCAGAAAAATACAGGTTTCAGGGTTAAGCCTGAAACCACCTCTTTTTTTTAAATGTTATACGATTCTTCCGAAAAGGCCCGGAATCTGAAAG
Source organism: Methanosarcina baltica (assembly GCF_055394095.1). Classification (NCBI taxonomy): domain Archaea; kingdom Methanobacteriati; phylum Methanobacteriota; class Methanomicrobia; order Methanosarcinales; family Methanosarcinaceae; genus Methanosarcina; species Methanosarcina baltica. The sequence continues at coordinate 815,907 of NZ_AP042463.1, forward strand.
GTCTGTTTTCAAAAAATTTGGACTGGAAATGAAAGTATATCGAAACAGATTATTTCGGGCCCGAAAATTTCGCGAAACGGTGGAGCAGCCTGCAAGAGAAAAAAGAAAAACTCCCGGAAAGAAGGAAACGAAATGAAAAACGCATTTCAGAAAGCAAAAGAAAAGAAACATAAGACAGGACAGGAAAAAAATTATCAAACCTCTTTCCAGACCCCAGTTTTCCGCGAAGCGGACAGCGCCCCCCAGAGAAAACAGAAAGGTCCCCGGTAAGAAGGAAACGAAAAAAAAAGAAAAATAGCATCCTGTAACAAGAAGAAACGAAACAAAGACAAAGCCGGAAATGAAGCTAAAACTATTATTCCAGACCCCAATTTTCCGCGAAGCGGACGGCCTCCCCCGGAAAAGAAAAGAAACAAAAAAAACAGATGCTGAAAAGCAAAATATACGACAAACAAAAAGCCGCCTGCTATAGAAATGGTATAGAAATGAAAAAAATATAGAAAAACAAAAAAACAAAGCTCTTAATAAAAAGTATCAGAGAAAAGTTTGAATGAATTATATTAAGGTGAGTATGGCAGCGATCCAAACTTCCCGAAGGCTCGCGCACTTCAGTACAATAGAGAACGTGGGCAGGCTTATCTTCTGTGTTCGGGATGGGTACAGGAGTACCCCTGCCGCTATGGCCGCCAGACTCAACTTGTAAAATGGATTGGATTTTACGAAAGATGAATCATGTATATTGGTGCTGCATTTTGGATTTCGCCTGGACCTGGAAAAAGCAACGGAACGAATGTTTAGTAAACGCGGACTTAACACCTCGTTGCCTTGGTGCGCACATCCCGTTTCTATCAAACCGGTCTTTTACCGGGATTCTTAAAAAGGTCTCTTTTTAGGCGGGATTTCGAGCTTAGATGCATTCAGCTCTTATTCCGTGGCGCGTAGCTGCCCGGCGATGCCTTGTCAGACAACCGGTACACCAGAGGCGCCGTTGCTCTGTTCCTCTCGTACTAAAAGCAACTTACCCTCAGACCTTGAACACCTCTAGTAGATAGTAACCGACCTGTCTCACGACGGTCTAAACCCAGCTCACGATCTCCTTTAATAGGCGAACAACCTCACCCTTGGCTGCTGCTGCACAGCCAGGATGGAAAGAACCGACATCGAGGTAGCAAGCTGCCGGGTCGATATGTACTCTTGCCGGCAACGACACAATTATCCCCAGGGTAACTTTTCTGTCATTTTTGGCCCCCACCAAGGAGGCTCAAAAGTTCGCTAGAACCGACTTTCGTCTCGTCAACCACTGCTATGCTGATTAACGTCAGGCTGACTTATGCTCTTGCACTCTTCAGCGAGTTTCCGACCCGCTTGAGTCAACCATTGCGCGCCCTTGATATCTTTTCAAGGGCGTCCCGCCCCAGGCAAACTGCCCACCTATCGGGGTCCTCCTCGCGGAGTTAGGGTCGTAATTTCGGAAGGGTAGTGTCCCAATTGTGACTCCACGAATGCTGGCGCACCCGCTTCGACGTCTCCTACCTACACTGTACATCCAAAATCACAACACAACGACAGGCTGCAGTAAAGCTCCATGGGGTCTTCACTTCCCCCTAGAGGTCTCTAGACTTTGCACTAGAATGTAAGCTTCACCGGACTCCAGTTAGGGACAGTAGGGCTCTCATTGATCCATTCATGCAAGTCGCCAATTAAGCGACAAGGTACTACGCTACCTTAAGAGGGTCATAGTTACCCCCGCTGTTTACGGGCCCTTCTTCCCGTTGAACCGGGGTTTCAGGTACCCGCACTGAGCAGGATTCAGAGATTGTACTAGCCCTTACGGGTTTGCAATCTCCTATGTTGATATTAGACAGTTAGAGCCCCCTGGTCACTGCGACCTGCTGTTCTCACAGCAGGCACTCCTTCTCCCGAAGTTACGGAGCTAATTTGCCGAATTCCCTTAACTGAATTGATCCGACACGCCTTAGCCTTTTCAGCTAGGGGCACCTGTGTCAGTTCTCGGTACGGACATTTAACCGCCCTTTTCACGGGTTCCGGGGTGAAGCTGACTTTCGCCATAACACATTCGCCCGCTTCTCGCCATTACGGCTCTCCACGGGATTCGGTGCTTGGACGGCGCGACAACGCCGCTCAACCTGCCCCAAAACGTCAGGCACTTGGTGTTAAATGGTACAGGAATATTAACCTGTTTCCCTTTCGGCGTACTCGAATTACGATACGTCTTAGGACCGACTAACCCTCGGCTGACGAACATTGCCGAGGAAACCTGGCCCCTTCGGCGGTAAGGATTCTCACCTTACTTTGCTGCTACTATTACCAGGATTTTCGTTTGTGAACGGTCCACAGGACTTCACAGCCCTGCTTCTGCCCGAACACAACGCCTTCCTACGAGATTACCTTACGGTACTCCGTGGTATCGGTGGTCGACTTGAGCCCCGTCAATTTTCGGGGCCCCAAACCTCGACTGGTGAGCTGTTACGCACTCTTTAAAGGGTAGCTGCTTCTGAGCTAACCTTCCAGCTGTCTTGGGCTTGGGACGCCCTTTAGAGTTAACACTTAGTCGACACTTGGGGACCTTAACCACGGGCTGGGTTGTCTCCCTTACGGACTACAAGCTTACCCCAGCAGTCCGGACTCCGGTCTTCTTAGATGACGGTGGGTTCGGAGTTTGACAAGCGAGTGAGGGATTTCTCCCCCGGGATCGCCAATCAGTGCTCTACTCCACCGACGGTCTCCAACCAGGTCATGCTGCGACATGTTTCGGAAGGAACCAGCTGATGCCGGGCTAGATTAGCATTTCACTCCGAGACGCAGGTCACACGAATGATTTGCAGATCAATACCGCTTGCGGTCCTCCACGTAGCTTTCGCCACGCTTCAACCTGCCCACGCCTAGATCGCCCGGCTTCGGGTCGTATCCCGATGACTCCACGCACTTGTATACGCCGTGCCTCACCCCGAAGGGTTGCGCACATGTTGCTTTCGCTTCGGCTGCCCAATTAAAAGGTTAGCCATCGCCATCAAGATACACTCCCTGGCCCGTTCTTCAAAACGTAAGATATGACATCGGCAGTGATACTCGTACTGCAGCCTCACGGCTGTTTCCTTCGTATCAAAGATCCTTGCACGCCATATCGTTCTATCACCACCAGGTTTCAGGCACTTTGCACCTCCCTTCTCGGGGTACTTTTCAGCTTTCGGTCACCCTACTATTTCGCTATCGGTCTCAAGGAGTATTTAGTTTTGGAGGTTGGTGACCCCCAAATTCCCGCGCGATATCCAACGCACGGTACTCAGGGACTTGCTCCCATCCGTTAACATACATCTACGTGACTATCACACTCTACGGTCTGCCGTTTCAGGCAAGTTTGATTTCGTTGAAGGATTTTTGAGCAGCCCTATAACACCACATGTCCCCGAAGGGATTCGGTTTGAACTGTGCCGCTTTCACTCGCCGTTACTTACGGCATCTCAATTGATTTCTCTTCCTGCCCCTACTGAGATGTTTCAATTCGGGGCGTTCCCGATCATTACTGATCACTAGGAGAGGTCTCATTCGGAAATCTCGGGTTCAAAGGTTCCTTGCACCTAGCCCGAGCTTATCGCAGCTTGGCACGTCCTTCATCAGCTCTTGAGCCGAGCCATCCACCTGGAGGCATAATACCGGATACTTTAACCAGATCCAGTAAGCGTCCAAAATACAGCACCTATACATGATATCATATGCTCCTGAAGTGGGTACTTCAGAAACAATCCATCCTTCCCCGACAAATTGCTTTGTCGGGTGCATTTTTGAGAAATGTAATGGGATATTGGATCTGTTGGTTTTACGGCTTCTGATCGGTGGCTTCTTTTGCTTAGGAGGTGATCCAGCCGCAGATTCCCCTACGGCTACCTTGTTACGACTTAACCCCCCTTGCGAAATTCAGGTTCGAACACGACACGATGTTCGTGCCCTCACCCATACCTCACTCGGGTGGTTTGACGGGCGGTGTGTGCAAGGAGCAGGGACGTATTCACCGCGCTATGTTGAAACGCGATTACTACGGATTCCAGCTTCATGAGGGCGAGTTACAGCCCTCAATCCGAACTAGGGACAGGTTTGTGAGATTGCCAACCCCTTTCGGGGAAGGGACCCATTGTCCTGACCATTGTAGCCCGCGTGTAGCCCGGGAGATTCGGGGCATACTGACCTACCGTAGCCCGCGCCTTCCTCTGATTTAACATCAGCGGTCCCCACAGGGTACCCATCATTCCGGAGAATATGCTGGTAACAGTGGGCACGGGTCTCGCTCGTTGCCTGACTTAACAGGATGCTTCACAGTACGAACTGGCGACGGCCATGCACCTCCTCTCAGCGATTCAGGTAAAGTCTTTAGCTTGACCTACATATTGCTGTCGCCCCCGGTGAGTTTTCCGGCGTTGAGTCCAATTAAACCGCAGGCTCCACCCGTTGTTGTGCTCCCCCGCCAATTCCTTTAAGTTTCAGCCTTGCGGCCGTACTTCCCAGGTGGCTCGCTTCACGGCTTCCCTGCGGCACCAAACACGGTCGCACCGTGCCTGACACCTAGCGAGCATCGTTTACGGCTGGGACTACCCGGGTATCTAATCCGGTTCGTGCCCCCAGCTTTCGTCCCTCACCGTCGAACCCGTTCTGGTAAGACGCCTTCGCCACAGGTGGTCTCACAGGGATTACAAGATTTCACTCCTACCCCTGTAGTACCTCTTACCTCTCCCGGTTCCAAGTCTAGCAGTATCCCCCGATAGCCTACCAGTTAAGCTGGCAGATTTCCCGGAGGACTGACTAAACCGGCTACGGACCCTTTAGACCCAATAATAACGATCACCACTCGGGCCGCCGGTGTTACCGCGGCGGCTGGCACCGGTCTTGCCCGGCCCTTGCTAACACGTGCAATTTAAGCACATGGACAGCCAACAATTGTTGCTGGCACTCGGTGTCCCCTTATCACGGTTGCCCGCATTGTAAAGTTTTCGCGCCTGCTGCGCCCCGTAGGGCCTGGATTCATGTCTCAGAATCCATCTCCGGGCTCTTGCTCTCACAACCCGTACCCGTCGTAGGCTAGCAGGTACATTACACCCGCTACTACCTGATAGGCCGCAGACCCATCCTTGGGCGGACGAATCCATTTCAACCATAAAGCATTCCAGCATATACGGTTTATCCGGAATTATCCCCAGTTTCCCGGGGTTATGCCGGTCCCAAGGGCAGGTTATCCACGTGTTACTGAGCAGTACGCCATGTTCACGAAGAACATATGACTCGCATGGCTTAGGCGAACACCGATAGCAGTGACCTCTGGCAGGATCAACCAGAATTTTGTATTGCACACTTAAAGGAAAATTGTTGATGCGGAAAAACAGTGTTTTATTCGAAAAACACTTTCTTGCACTAAGATGGCCTGATTCGACCAATCCAAATTGATAGATAGAATACCTACCGATCAGAATTAACCGAACCAACAGATCCAATGTCGGACAGAAAAAGCTCCTGTCCCCATCACATGATAAAATAGAATTTTGAAACCAGTGCACCAAAGATACACCAGATTTTATAGTTACACGCTTATGTCATATAAAGGTTATCATTGTCCGAATTAACGGAAAATAAACACCAATGACCATAACATACTAATGATGTACATTATGATAAACATAACACGGTAAATATAATAATGGAACTTGTCCTATATAAAGGCTTCTGTTGATCCATTTTAGAACAACTTACACCGATACCCTTTTACCCTCACCGAAAGATCAGTGAAGTAGGGATCCATAGTACAGTGACTATGATATATAAACCTATTCATTCAACGAATTATTTCGCTGAATCCCAATCCGAATCGACTATAAAGCAAATTCCGGATCAAGCCCCGCAAACATTTCACGGGAACTCATAGAAAGCAATAACTTATATATATAACTTTCGCAATAATTAGGAGCTCCCACCTGCAAGTTCCGACAAAGTCGGAACTGTCGAGGAGTGGGTCTTCTGCTGTCTGAGATGAAAACTCCTGTAGGAAATAACAAATGAATGAACGTTTTGAAAGAGCACATACTTAAAATAAAAACCGGCAATTAAAGAGGGGACCCCTTCATCCATATACCAGAAGAATCAAAGTGGATAAGCTTAAAGCCAAAAAACAATATATATAAATCTAGTTTAAAGTGCTTTAGTCAACTATTCCTGAACTAAAAAATTCAGGGTTTTTCTACTGCATTCTTATAAAATATTTAAAAATTTCACAAATATTCAGAATTATAAAAATTACAACCGAGGAATCAAACTGCCTGCACTGAGAAAACCCACAACAGAAAGCAAAACCGGCACCGAAGAACCGGTATCAAGGGTCCGCACCCCCCGCAAGGACAAAAACGAAATCCTGGCAACCGTGGAAAGTTTACTTGGCGCAAACCGGTTGAAATTGCGGTGCATGGACGGAATCGTTCGGATGGGAAGGATCCCGGGCTCAATGAAGAAGAAGAAAGCCTGGATAAGGGAAGGAGACCTTGTGATAGTCGTGCCCTGGGCCATCCAGGAATCAAAGGCCGATGTTATCTGGAAGTATACAAGACCCCAGGTTGACTGGCTTGATAGCAAAGGGTATCTGAAAGGATAAAAACATGACAGAAAAGATGGATAAAAAAATAAGGCGCATTGATACGGATGTAGACAAACTGCGCATAAAGATAAAAAACTCGAATTCCCTGAAGCTTGAGGAAAACGTATTCGACGAACCCACCTTAAAAATCCTTTACAAGCTCTCAAGAAAGGATTTCATAAAAGAACTGGGTGGATCAATCAGCACAGGGAAAGAAGCAAACGTCTTTTATGCGGTGGGGCCTGAAAGAGAGCTGGCCATAAAAATATACAGAATCACAACAAGCACCTTCAAGGCTATGGACGCCTACATAACAAAGGACCCGCGTTTCATAAACATCCGACACACAAGAAGAGATATCGTATTTGCCTGGACACAGAAAGAGTCCCAGAACCTGAAACGCGCAAGAAGTGCAGGTGTCCGGGCCCCTGAGCCCATAACAACCGAAAAAAATATCATGATCATGGAATTTCTCGGGGAAAATGAGGTCCCGTACCCACAGCTCAAAAACATATCTCTTGAAGAGGAGGACGCTAAACGCATTTTTGAGATAATCGTGGAATACATGCGGCTGCTCCTTACAAAAGCAAACCTGGTCCACGCCGACCTGAGCGAATACAACATCATAATAGACCCCAACACCTTGGAACCGATAATCATAGATATGGGGCAGTCCGTAACCAGAGAACACCCAAACGCCCGGGAATTTTTAAATAGGGACGTGCAGAATATCCTCAGATACTTCAGTCGCTACGGGATCAAAATGAGTCCTGAAGAACTACTTTCTAAAATACAGGCGAAATAACTATGACCCAATACGTCAAAATCCCAAAAGAAAGAATAGGTGTGATCATAGGCCCTAAAGGGGAAATGAAAAAACTCCTTGAGACAAAAACCGCGGCTCAGCTTGAAATCGATAGCGAAAGCGGAACAATTGAAATCAACTGCGAAGAAGACCACCTGCGGGAATTCAGACTGCTTGAAACCCTCAAAGCCGTAGGCAGGGGTTTCAGTCCCGAAAAGGCCCTCGAAATCCTGGACAATGACCTGCTGATGCTTGAAGTCATCGACCTTTCCGACGTTGCCCACACCCCCAAAGAAATGCTGCGGATCAAGGGCCGTCTAATAGGAAAAAACGGAAGGACCCGGGAACTTGCAGAAACCCTGATAGACGTAAAGATCTCCGTGTACGGAAAAACCGTGTCAATAATCGGATACCCTGACCACAATACAATCGTCAGGAACGCAATCCAGATGCTCATAGACGGGGCTCCCCACGGAGTGGTCTACAAATTCCTGGAAAAGAAACGCCAGGAACTTATACGGTCTCAGCTTGACTCAATCGAACTTTACTGAAAGCCGGGAAAAAACCTGGGGGGAATAATTATTCAACCCCCCGAATCCTCTTTTTGCCATTCTGCTTCTGGAATTATCATATTTATTAATCAGGGCTAAGAAGCCCTCCAGCTCATTTTAACTCAGCTTTCAAAGAAGAGCTATTTTTGCCTTGATTTGCCACAAAAATCAGTGGCAAGGAAGATCCGTTAAAAAAAATATTTGTAAGGCCTAAGTTCTAAATTACATTTAAAAAGCCTATTGTATCTGTTTTTTGAAGAAATATCTTTATATACGTAGAACCTAAATTTATATCATGGTTTTTTTAAAACAGAAAATAATCAACGGTAAAAAATACTGGTATATTATTAAAACTGGCAGAATTGATGGAAAAGTGAAAACTATATTTCAGATATATTTAGGCAATGCCGAAAAAATATTTGAAATGAAAAAACAGAGTGAATCATTGCCCTACATGAAACTGAAATCTTTTGAGTACGGCAAACTTGCCGCACTTCTTCATGTGAATGAAGAGCTTGGATTCGTTGACATAGTGAACAAGCACACTATGAAAAAATCAATCGATGGTTTAAGTGTCGGAGAGTATCTTTTACTTGATATAGTGGGGAAATCTCATGGAGTTTTAAGTGAAAACGGTATTGGGGAATGGTTCAAAAAATCGGCCTTATCTTTTAAGTGGAAATTCCCTCATAAATTAAATTGTCAGAATTTTTTGAATCATATGAATTACATTGATTCCGACACAATGAAAAATATTGAAGACGATTTGTGCCGAGTTCTCATCGAAAAAGGACTAACCCCTTCAGTACTGTTTGTGGATGAATCAAACTGGTTCACTTATGCTACCAATTATGATGAAAAAAGTGAATTGCTTCATAAAGGGTATAACAAAAAGCATCGTAAAGACAAAAATCAGGTATCTGTAGCGCTGGCTGCTAATGATTACAACTTACCTTTTATTCACGAGACATATCCAGGAAATGTGCATGATTCAGAGGAATTTTCAGGTCTGGTTGACAAAATAGTAAACCGTCTAACCGAATTGAATATTTGTTCGGAAGACCTTGTTCTTGTTTTTGATAAGGGAAACAATTCAAAGGACAACATTGAAAAAGCAACTTCAAAGATGAATTTTGTAGGGGCTGTAAAAGCAAATCAGGCAGATGATCTTCTTGAAGTGCCATTATCTAAATATCAATTTTTATATGAAAGCTCAGAAGGCCACAAAATTTATGGCTATCGGACAAAGCATCAGTTTTACGGGACAGAATTTACAACAGTAATTACTTTCAATGAAGGAACTCACAAACTTCAAAAAAGAACTTGTGAGTCAAATATGTCAAAAATAACTGAGAATCTGGAAGACCTACAGAGGAGACTGGAAAGCAACAGAGGAAAAGCAAGAAACAGGAGCAGTGTAGAAAAAGAGGTTGCAGACATTATTATCAAAAAATACAGAAGTATGGTGAAATATGAAATTACTGATGCTCCTGAAGGTAAGAAAAAACCTCAGTTAAAGTTCTGGATTGACGAAGAGAATAAAAATAAGCGCGAAAATTCATTAGGAAAAAATATACTATTTACAGATAAGCACCGTTGGCACACTAAAAAAATTGTGCAAACATACAACAATAAAGGCGCTATAGAGGATGATTTTAAGCTATTGAATGATCACCTGCTTGTCCCTGTGGGACCGGTGTACCACCACAAAGATGAAAATATCAAAGTTCACGTATTTCTGTCTATAATTGGCTTACTTTTCTACAGATATTTAGCCTGGGAGACAAAGAGATATGGTCTTTCTATGAGAAGACTAATTGAAAATTTGTCCGAAATTAGGCTGGCAGTTATCCAGGATAAAGAATCAAATAAGTGTAATATTATTCTGGAAGAGATGAGTACAAAGCAAGCATCATTATTTTCTTTCTTGAACCTGGGTAATTACCTGCCACCCCAATAAAAACGTCATCAGTAGGATTATTCATTCCTTAGGCCCACACAAACAAAGCCGCTTGATAACGGAAAAACATGCATCTTTGAAAGTAAAGTTTAATTTTCGTTATTTTCCGTTATTTTCTTCGTTATTCGTTATTCGTCATTCTTCGTCATCGTCTTCATTCTCGTCCTCGACCTCATCCAGGGACATATCCTTAAAACCGGCCCCTTCAAGGAACTTTCCACGCCCCGCTTTTGCCGTAATTGACTCCTCCATCCAGATTACCTCCCCCCTCGAAAGCGTATACTCCGGGAACACCCCTTCCATACCCTCAAACGGTGTCCAGCCGGCCTTGCTATGCAGCAGTTCACCCTTAATCGGACGGATGTCCCTCGGGTTTACGATAATCAGGTCCGCGTCAAAACCTTCCGCAAGCCTCCCTTTGGAATGCCGGTCAAGCCCGAAAATCTTTGCGGGGTTCAGGCTCGTAGCCCGGATCATCCGCCCGAGAGGCAGGATATTCTTCTTTACAGCGGCGAGCATAAGGGGCATCAGGGTCTCAACCCCCGGGACTCCGGAAGGCGCTTCCCGGATATCCGTATCCTTTTCGGACAGCCGGTGGGGGGCATGGTCCGAGGCGACCATGTCAACAGTCCCGTCATTCAGGCCGTTTGTCAGGGCCTTGATGCTCTGCAGGTTCCGGAGAGGAGGGTTCATCTTACCAAAAGCCCCGAGCTTTTCCCAGTCCCTTGTTGAGAGGAAAAGGTGATGGGGAGTGACCTCACAGCTTATCAGAGAAGCCTGTTCAGCCTTTTTTGCAAGGTACTTCTCTTTCCGGATAATGCCCACGGCTTCAAGGGTGCTTATATGACAAAAATGGGCCCTGGTCTTGAGGGAAGTTACAAGTTCCACAGCCTTTTGGACCGCCGTTGCCTCGCAAACTGGAGGACGGGCCTTTGAATGATAGTCAGGAGAAGTATAGGTATTCAAAAGGGCCTCACACTCCAGCCTCAGCTTCTCGTCCTCGGCATGAATGGTAGCGAGAGCCCCAAACTTCTTGATTTCTCCCAGAGCGTCCTCAAAAGCCTCCTCGCTGATATTGAGCCCCCCGGTGGACTCGGCCATGAAAATCTCCCCGAAAGCCATGGACCCCAGCTCCCAGAGTTCCTCCAGTTTTTCAATGTTGCCGGTAACCCCCCCGTTAATCCCGAAATCCACAATGGACTTTCTCCGGGCCAGTTTGTGTTTCAGATAAAAAGAACGCCTGTCCGTGGTGGGTGGTATGGAATTGGGCTGGTCTATGACCGTGGTAATCCCCCCCGCGGCTGCAGCACAGGAACCCGTGTACCAGGTCTCTTTGAACGTCATCCCCGGATCTCTGAAATGCACATGCACATCAATTCCCGCTGGCAGGGTGAGGGCCCCCTTAGCATCAATTATAAGGTCCGAACTGGAGACCCTGAGGTCCTTTCCAATCCGGGTGACCTTCCCGTCCTCAATGATGATTTCAGCAGGCTGAAGACAGTTATCATGGTAAATTTTGGTATTTTTGATGAAAATATCGGGCATGGGCGATTATATGCTCAAAAACATACTTAAAGCCCGCACCTGAGAGGAAACCGGGATAAAATAGAAGAGAAAAGGGGTTCCTCTGACCCCGTAAAAAAGAAAGCGGCTCAGTTCAGTTCAATTCAGTTCAGCTTAACCCTTTCAGCCGTTGCAAGGTAAACAGCGTCCTCGCAGACATTGCAGCAATGGTCAGCAATCCTTTCCAGATAGCGTATCAGGAAAAGCAAATACGTCCCCCTGGAAATAATGGTCGGGTCCTTTGCCATCATCTCAATCAGTTCCACCCAGACCGCATAAAAAAGCTTATCGACCCTCTCATCCAGGGCAGCGGTTTCCCGGGCCAGGTCAGAATCCCGGGTTTCAAAGGCCCTGAGGGATTTTGAAATCATTTCCCCTGTGAAATCAGCCATCTTTTTTGTGTCCACAAGTGGCTTTATGTGCCCGCCTTTGATTTGTCCGGGAATTTTCGCGATATTAATGGAAAGCCCCACAATTCGCCGGAGGTCGGCCGTGACCTTGAGCCCGGATATGACAAAGCGGAGGTCCCCTGCAAGGGGTTGCTGAAGGGCCAGCAGCTCGAAAGTGGAAACCTCGATTGCCCGCTCAAGTTCGTCCACCTCAGGCTCCAGGTCAAGCGTCCTCTGCGCAAGCTCGACATCGAGCTCCAGCACCGACTCCATGGAATCCCGGAAAATCTGCCCGGTCATTTCCCCAAGCGAGACTATAGACTCCTTCAGGAAATCCAGTTGCTCATGGTACTTGTTCCGGACCATTTAAATCACCCGAACCTTCCGGTAATATAATCCTCGGTACTCTGCACCTTCGGATTCTCAAAGATCTGCCTCGTCTCGCCAAATTCAATCAGCTTCCCCATAAGGAAAAAGCCTGTATAATCGGATATCCTTGCTGCCTGTTGCATATTATGAGTTACGATTACAATGGTATAATCCTTTTTCAACTCCATTATCAAATCCTCGATCCTGGCCGTGGAAATCGGGTCAAGCGCACTGCATGGCTCGTCAAAAAGGAGGATTTTCGGCTTTACGGCAAGGGTCCGGGCAATACAGAGCCTCTGCTGCTGCCCCCCGCTCAGAGAAAATGCAGAAGATGCCAGCCGGTCCGAGATTTCGTCCCAGATCGCGGCCGAGCGAAGGGCCTCCTCGACAAGCCCGTCAAGGTCTTTTTTCCTGACCCCGTGGATGCGCGGGCCGTAGGCGATATTGTCATAAATGGACATTGGGAAGGGGTTTGCTTTCTGAAAAACCATCCCCACATGTTTTCTTAATTCCACCACATCCAGGTCTCCGGAATAGATGTCCTTTCCCCCAATTGAGACCGGACCTTCAATTCTACAACTTTTAATAAGGTCGTTCATCCGGTTCAAACAACGGATAAAGGTGGACTTCCCGCAACCTGAAGGCCCTATAAGAGCGGTGACACTTTTTTCCGGAATCACTATAGAGATGTCCTTAAGAGCCTGTTTTTCCCCGTACCAGAGATTCAGGTTTTTAACTTCTATCTGGGGCTTAGCCATGTTTTTAACAGCTTTACTCATTTAATGTACCTCAATGAAATAATCAAAATTTCAACTTTTTCCGATAATGCCTGCGTATAAGAACCGCAAAGAGGTTCACACTCAACACGATCATCAACAGGACCAGGGCCGTCCCGTACTGGAGAGGCCTGGTCTGACTAATGTTGGTACCAGCTGTTGCAAGCACGTAAAGGTGATAGGGTAGAGCCATAAACTGGGAATAAATGGAGTCCGGCAGTCTTGGCAGGAAGTAAGCCGCCCCGGTAAGCAGGATAGGAGCCGTTTCCCCTGCAACCCTTCCCACACTCAGGATAGCTCCCGTAGTTATCCCCGGGATTGCGGCCGGAAGCACCACATTCCTGATAGTCTGCCATTTGCTGACCCCGAGCGCCAGGGAAGCTTCCCGGTATTCCATGGGAACCGTTATCAGGGCCTCCTGGGTGGAACGGATGATCACGGGAACAATCAGGAGCGCCAGGGTCAGGGAAGCTGACAGAAGCGAAGCCCCGAAGCCCAGATACTTAACAAACATGGCAAGCCCGAAAAGCCCGAAGACCACGGAAGGAGTCCCTGCAAGGTTGTTTATTGCCATTTCAATAGCCCAGGTAGCCCGGCTTTCCTTTGCGTATTCGTTTAAGTAGATGGCAGCCAGGACCCCCAGAGGTAGCGCCGCGGCCAGGGAGCCCACAATAAGGCCCAGAGTCCCCACGATTGCCGGATAGATCCCGCCTTGGGTCATCATTTTCCTGGGCATCTCAGTTAGGAACTCAACACTTATCGCCCCGTACCCGCTGGAAATGATGTTGTAGAGGATAATAACTACAAAGGAGACGACCAGCAGCGGAGCAAGAGTCAGGAAAGTAAAGGCTATCTTTTCGCTTGTTTTTGCACTCAGGCCCATTCAATCCACCTTAAACCTGTATTTCTTCTTAACCGCGTCCGCGAGCAGGTTAATCAGGAAAGTGATTATGAAAAGCACGGACCCGACCGCAAACAGAGCATGGAAATGGGCACTTCCCTGAGGAACTTCCCCCATCTCAAGCGCAATCGTGGCAGTCATTGTCCTGGCCGGGTTCAGTATCCCTCCCGGAAACCCGGGGATTATCGCGGTATTTCCGGTTACCATCATGACAGTCATGGTCTCCCCGATTGCCCTGCCCATCCCAAGCATCACCGCCGCGGAAATTCCGGAAAGGGCCGCAGGCACAATAACCCTGTAGATAGTCTGCCACCTTGTGGCCCCGAGAGCCAGAGACCCTTCCTTGAGAGACCTGGGAACCGAACTGATCGCATCCTCGGAGATGGAAATGATCGTGGGTAGAGCCATTATCCCGAGCATGACCGAACCTGTAAGAGCTGTCTGGCCCGTGGCAAGCCCGAAGGTCTCCCGGATAAAAGGAACAAGCACGACAAGCCCGAAGAACCCGTAGACAACAGACGGGACCCCCGCAAGGATCTCAATAAAAGGCTTCAGGAACTCGGCGACCTTCGGGTGAGCCATTTCAGAGATGTATATGGCAGAGGCGACCCCCAGAGGAACTGAAAAAACAATTGCTCCGGCAGTCACAATCAAAGACCCAAAAAACAGAGGCAAGAGCCCGAACTGCGCATTTACTGAAGTTGGGTACCAGAACTTTCCGCCTGCAAAGTCCATGAAGCTGAAATTTTCAAAGAGGGCAAGCCCGTCTTTGAATAAAAAAATACATATAAGGAAAAGGATGACGACCGTCAGGGCGCTCACCGAAAAGAGAGCGGATTCGATCACTTTTTCCTTATAAATTCTGTTGAACATTATTTCCCCTTGTTAAATTGTATTCCCGGATTACGGTTTTATGATTCACCGAGATTTGCATTACTGCTAAAAACTTTAGTATACAGTTTATTTTACAGGGAAATATCCTACTTCCTGTACGAGTTCCTGGCCTTCGGCACTCAGCACGAAGTCGATAAATTCTTTTGTAAGCCCGGAAGGCTCGCCGTCAGTGTAGAAGAAAAGAGGCCTTGCAAGCGGGTACTGCCCGCTGATGATGTTTTCAGAACTCGGGTATTGGAAACCATCTCCGCCGTCCACACTCAGCGCTTTTAAGTTTTCGTCGAGATAGGCCACTCCGATGTATCCGATTGCATTGGGGTTCAGGGAAATTTCACCGACAATTGCCCCTGTGGTCGGCTGGGTAAGGGCATCAGGCCGGAATTCGTCTCCCAGAAGAACATTCTCTTTGAAGTACTCATAAGTCCCTGAACTGCTGTCCCTGGACATTACCGCAATCGGCCCGGCTTCTCCACCGACTTCCTGCCAGTTGCTGATGCTGCCGTTGTAGATCCCGCGCAGCTGGTCAAAGCTGAGCTCGGAAACAGGGTTTTCAGGATTGACGACAACGGAAATCCCATCCCAGGCAATTACATGCTCCAGAGGGGTGACACCATTTTCCTCTGCGTTTTCGAATTCCGCACCCTTCATATTTCTGGAGGCGGCAGCAATGTCAATTTCCCCGTCAATAAGAGCGGCAATTCCTACCCCGGACCCGCCCCCTGTGACTGCAATATCCTTGCCTGTATAGCGGATCATAAACTCTTCAGCTTCATACTGGGCAACGGGCAAAACCGTGTCAGAGCCTTTTACGGAAATACTCTGTGTATCAACTGCCGGAGCACCCTCTCCCCCATTATCACCGCCAATGCAGCCGATTCCTGAAAAAACAAGCCCCATTAAAAGGACCGAGAGAATTGCATATTTTTTAAAATTGCCTGCCATGTTGTGGTTATTCCTCCGAAACTAAACACGAGAGATATCAACAATCTATATCATTACACAGTATTCTTTAGTAAATCCCAGTATAAAGAAAGGTGTTTATAAAGATTGTCCATATAAACTATAGATGGAGTTGTTGAATTCATATAATCAGAATAAATGAATAGAGTATATAGAAATTGAAAAAGCGGGGAGATTGAAATTGCAAAACATGCTGCAAAACAAAAAATGCAGAGAACAGTTTAAAAATTGAAAAGTAAACTGAAAGACTCAGAAAAAGTAGAGAACAGTTTGAAATTTTAAAAAATCAGAACCGAAAGGCCCGGAAAAAGAGGACGAAGAGGAAGAAAAGGAAGAAAAAAAGGCTAGAAGACTCAGAAATCAAAGAGTGAACTCTGAGCAGCCTTCTCATTCCCGCATGTTTCCTGTTTGTTTTCCATTTTTCTGAAAGGTTTTTCTTCTTCCTTAGGCTTTGCTTCAAAATCAAAAAGCCCTTTCTGCTTCGAATCGAAATCAAGAGAAGAAGACTTTACCCCGAAAACCCCCAGGATGCGCTCCTCGGGGGGCAGGATCTGCTTTTTAATATAGTAATCCACATCAATCGAGATGTTGTGTTCCCGGACATAGTCAGGGTCTTCGGCCCGGGTCACAAAGAGCCCTCTGCCGGCCACAATGACAAAGGGAATTCTCGTCCCGATGGGGGTCATAATCCCGGTGCGTTCTTTAATCTTCTTGACAACGGTCAGGTGGGGCTGCTTGCTCTTATAGCTTTCAATTTTCCGGGAAAAGGTGCGGGTAAGGATCAGGTCTTCAACGAGCTCGGTGTCTTTTGTCGGGTCAAGGTTCCGGACGGAATTTACCACCTGCCGGACATGTTCCACGGCCCCGTCAATGTCACCCTCAATCAGTACGAGTTTCAGCACCTTATTCAGGGTTTTGGAGGTCAGCTCGCACCAGTCCCTGCGCACCGTTTCCATACCTTTAACCTTGATTTTGTTCTCCCATCCGGAGTTTTTGGGCTCAAACAGCCAGAGAGCGTAGCGTTTCTTGGCAATCAGGAGGGCACGCTTTGCAATCGACTCGAACTCAAGCTCCATGGGATCAGGAAGAGAGTCCGAGACCAGCTTTGCCAATCGGTTTCCGACAAGGCTCACGTCCTCAAGGGAAATGTCTTTTTCAGACTTACATTGGACAAAAACACTGTCCGTATCCCCGTAAGCGACCAGAAGCTCCACCGCCCGGTCCTCCGGAAAAGGAGCCTCAATTTCTTCGGTCAGGAAAGCCACTTCGTCCCTGAGGATGATCTTCCCGATGGTATCGTTAATAAGAGCCCGCGTGTTCAGGATATTGCTCCTCCCGAAACTGGTAACGGCGTTGGCAAGGGGCAGGCTGTAGAGCCTTGCGCGGGCGTAGCCCGAATAGCCGTAGAAACTGTTAAGGAGGATCTTTAAGGCGAGCTGGGTTGCGTCAAGGACCCTGTATTCATTATCATCCGTGGCCTTTTTCATCCTGACCTTGGTCTCGCCTCTCTGGGCCAGAAGGTCTTCCAGGATGGAAGGCACGATCCCCTTTGAGACACTCGCAGGCACGAACTCCCCTCCGGAAGGAGGTTTAATAGTATCTTCCTCAGGCCGGTCTCCGGTCACGACGGTCGTATAACAGAGGTTGTGCGCCATCATGATTGTCGGGTAAAGGGACTTGTAGTCAAGGATCACAACCTCTTCAAGCAGGCCTTTCATGGGCTCAAGCACTTCTCCGCCTTTCAACTCGGAACTTTGCTTGTACCGTTTTGTCGAAAGTTCATCATCGGGCTTCGGGGGAATTACCCTATCTCTTGACCCAAATTCCCGGAGCATGAGCTGCTCGACCATGGAGGTCTGCCCCCCGTCCACCACTTCCTGCGGAAGGGCCCCACTGACGCGGGAAAGGGCAACGTATTTATCGAGCAGTTTCAGTTTGAGAATTAGTTCCAGAGCAAGCTCGGAGTCCCTTCTTGAGTAATCAATGAATTTATGCAATTTTTCTCCGGAATCCAGCCAGTGCTCTTCCATCTCTCCGGGGAGCACATCGAGCTTTTCCCGGTCCAGGAGTTCCTTTGAGACCACCCGCAGGGTGTACTGCTTGAGACTGAAACCCCGGCGCACCAGGGGAAGGGCGTCGGCCACCACCCTGCCCTTCATTTCGGTCCTGGTAATAAGCCCGAACCTCCGGTAACCCATGGGACTGCCATCCCGCCCGGCCGTGGAGTTGATCTTTTTCCCGGCTTCGGTCAGGGTTTTGACCCTGTCCGTGATATAGGGGATGTCGAAGCCCTGGTGGTTATAGCCCACAACGATGTCGGGGTCATATTCGCAGATGATTTCAAAAAATTTGTTCAGCATTTTCCCTTCATTCGGAAAGTGCAGGACATCGGGGGCTGCTCCCTCGACAGGTTTTGCGACCAGGATAAGAGTCTGATGCCCCTTATAAGCAGGCTCGAAGCAAAAACTGATCATGATAACCGGAGATTTATCCGGAGTTGGCATCCCCCCATCCAGGGGCAGGCATTCGATGTCAAAAGCCAAGTAGCTGAGAGGAGCGTTGGAAAGGTTTTCGATTTTCCGGACTTCCGATGCAAGGATTACGGAATCACAGGTAAATTCCCAGGGAGAAAAAGAGGAAGAATAGGAGGAAGAAGGAGAAGAGGAAGCCTTAACTTTCTTATTTAACCCGAGTTCGGCTGCAAACTCCGGGTATCTCTCATTATCATCTTCTGCGGAGACCCAGCCCATTCCCCCGAGACCCCGGTCAACCAGGAAACGGTTCCTGAAAAGAATGTCAGTTTCGTAGACCTCTTCTGCCCCGCGTATTTTTAAAATTTCGTCCCTGATCGCGGGGACGTCTCTTGGTAAAAGGGTAGTGATCTTGAGCATGTTTTTCCTGGCTTTCTGGTAGCCCACAGGCTCGAACTTTTTAACGGTCTCGACCTTTTTCACCTGCTCAAAGGTGTCTTTTATAAGCCGGCCTATGGCATCCAGATCCCCCTCGGCCCGGAGATAAAAATAGGGCTCAAACCCGGGAACAAGACAGCACACACTCCTGCCGTCCGCCCCCCGCCCGAAAAGACGAATGACCGGTTGATTATTGATAACTTTATAATCCGCATCCAAGACCTGAAAATCCATGGGCAGGTTTACTGTTTTAGGTAAACATATATCTTTTGTTGTAGGTGGGCAAAATAAGCTTTAAATGTAAAATAGAGCAGGCCCTGAAAAGGGATAAAATGAAAGTGAAAAACCTGCCTGAAAAGTGAGAATACCTTATAATGGAAAATAGTCATGTTAAAACGAATTCAGTTTGGTTGAAGCGATTTCAAATGTTGCTCACAAAACCCAATTATCTTTGAGTCTTTGATTTTTTTTCCAATTGCCAGGGATTTTTTCAAAAAATCAATCGCTTTTCCTGATTCTCCGAGATCGCTGTGTGCTGACCCTAAATTTCCAAGGGCTGCACTTTCTCCGCGCCGATCTCCAAGTTCTTTAGCAATTTTGAGGGCCTGTTCATAATATTCAATTGCTTTTTTTAGGTATCCCAGAACACTGTAGACATTCCCTAAATTCCCAAGGTGAATTCCTTCTCCAAGTCTATCGCCCATTTCCTTATCAATTTTAAGTGCTTGTTTATAATATTCAATTGCTTTTTCTGATTCTCCCAAAACATTGTAGACATTCCCTAAATTCCCAAGGTGAATTTTTTCTCCGCGTCGATCTCCGAGTTCTTTAGAGATTTTGAGGGCCTGTTCATAATATTGAATCGCTTTTCTTGGTTCTCCGAGATCACTGTATGCTAACCCTAAATTTCCAAGGCGATTTCCTTCTCCTCGCCTGTCCCCAATTTCTTTAGAAATTTTGAGGCCCTGTTCATAATATTGAATCGCTTTTCTTGGTTCTCCGAGATCACTGTATGCTAACCCTAAATTTTCAAGGGCATTTCGTTCTCCTCGTCTGTCCCCAATTTCTTTAGAAATTTTGAGGGCCTGTTCATAATATTGAATCGCTTTTCTTGGGTCTCCGAGATCGCTGTATGCGTTCCCTAAATTTCCAAGGGCATTTCGTTCTCCTCGTCTGTCCCCGATTTCTTTAGAAATTTTGAGGGCCTGTTCATAATATTGAACCGCTTTTCTTGGTTCTCCAAGATGACTGTATGCTAACCCTAAATTTCCAAGGGCATTTCCTTCTCCTCGCCTGTCCCCAATTTCTTTAGAGATTTTGAGGGCCTGTTCATAATATTGAACCGCTTTTCTTGGTTCTCCGAGATCACTGTATGCGTTCCCTAAATTTCCAAGATCTGTACATTCCCCTCGCCTGTCCCCAATTTCTTTAGAAATTTTGAGGGCCTGTTCATAATATTGAATCGCTTTTCTTGGTTCTCCGAGATCACTGTATGCTAACCCTAAATTTCCAAGGGAATTTCCTTCTCCTCGCCTGTCCCCAATTTCTTTAGAAATTCTCAGAGAAATTTCAAAATATTTAATGGAATCCTCAGAATAACCCCTCAGTAATTTAATCATTCCAAGATTAGAATTCCAATAAGCCAGTTTATAAAGATCAATAGACCCTTTTTCCATATGTTCCCTTAATAAACGGGAATAATAATCCCACCTGTCCTCGAGTTCTTTTTTGCTTAAGGATGAAAGTTCCGAGTCCCCAAAATCAACCGATGTTACGGCCCTTATTTCTTTTTCCATTTCAAACTCGATAACAGTGGTGCGCCAGGAAAAAAAGTCCTGAGCTTCGGAAAGGACCGCCTGAAAAGATGCGGTGTTTACCCAGATAACTATCGTATGCTTGAAATCGAGAAACTTTTCCCTCATCATGTTTAGAATTGCAAGGGCCTCGGACCTTCCTGATTGGCTTTTTTTTCTTATTGCTTTATCAAGCCCGAAAACGAAGAAGGCGGGCTTTTTGTTCTCTCTTATTTTTGAAGCATACAGGTCCGAGGCCACGGCCTCATTTAAAAGTTCCAGAAGATCGGGAGAGTCCTCATTCATATTAACAGGATAAACAAAAAGTTCATGTTCCAGCCTCTCTGTAATCTCCACACAGATAGCGTCACAGAGGACGGGTTTGTTGCAGCGCACGAAAACAATTGTAAGGTCTTCCGAGATGCTGAGGACGGTGGCCAGTTTATCCAGTTTGAAAAGGTTTTCAGGCGTAAGTTCAAGCTTTTTTCCTGTTGAGAACATCCGATAAACCCCTGGAATCAATATCATTTATTGAAGCATATTTTTTTCAGCAAGGATTGCGCGAACAACCGGGTTCAGGTCACACCAGCTCCTTCCGTTTGTATATTCAAGGACACTTAGATTGTGAAGCAGGCCCACGAGCACCCTGTTCCGTTTCATATCTTTGGAACTGGAAATTTCAAGAAGCATATCATAGTCTTCGTCACTTAACTGGTTCTGGTAGGTATTTTTGAGGTCATTGACCACTTCTTCCACAACCGCCTTATCAATAAGCGTTTTACCTCTCGTAAGAGCTGTAACCGCCGAATCCCTGATAATCCTTATGTATTCCCTCAAAACCCCCCCGCTCATATCGATAATATACTCCAGGGCTTCGGGTTCAAACAACTCGGGATTTACCCTTTTAGCAACAATTTTCTTCATGAGTGCCCGGTCTGTGGACTCCCTGTCCACACTACCGTCCTGATTGTGGACCTTGATGTTGGGATACATTATATCATCACTGAAATTCATCCGGATTTGTGAAAATCGATCCGAATTTTTCAGAGAGATTGGGAAGGTGTAAATAATTTTGCACTTCGGCTGAGCAAGCTGAGTACCGTGGATTTCGAAGAGGTCAAAGGCATTTTCAGGGTTTGATTTTTCGAGGTTATCAATAATTATAAGCACCTGTTTCCCGGTTTCCTCGATTTCAACAACAATATCATTGATGATGCTTATTAACTCCGAGATCCTTGGCCTGATTTCCTTTCTAATTTCTTCTCTGGTCTCTGTCTCATTTTTCATTCTGGCAAAAAGCTCCATGAAACGCAGAAAACGGACTCCAATGCCAGCCCCAAGTTCATTTTTTTCAGAAGAGATGATTTCTTTAGTAATGGAAGAGCCCCATTTATTTGCCCGCTCAATCGGATCCTTTCCAATTTCGATTTTCTCTTCCCTGGTTCTTTCAATTAACTGGGCAAGAATAGAAAAGAGAACATCGGCATAATTGACATCATTCGGATCCAGCATTTCCAGAACGTCGTAACTTACCACAAAAAAGTCATCGCTCAAACTGGAAACGAGCCGGTTTAAGGCTGTCGATTTACCTGACCCCCTGTGGCCGGTGAAGAGGATTTTAATAGCCTCCTTTGACTCCAGACCCAGATCCAGACGGGTTCTGAGTTTGCGGATCCGGGTCTCATTTTCCCCGATTTCAACGTAGTATTTTTTCAAATCCTCATCAAACAGGGCCTTGTCGGGATTAAAAAGGTGATAAACAGCTTTAAGATCGTCAGTCATTGCCTGTACTTCCTGTAAAAATACTGAATTTTTAGATTATGTTCTGTGAAGTCAGTATTTATTGCCGATATTATAAGAACATGATCTGTCAGCCCCCGGCATATTGGAAAATATGCAGAAAATGACAGCAGAGATATCAGGCAAGAAAAAAATCGAAATGATGGGGAAAATGAAAAATAGAGAAAATAACTAAAAAATAAAGAAATCGTTCAAAAAAAAGTAAAAAAGTAAAAGCCCTGAAAACTCAGGAAACCTTTATGTTCATATTAATGGCAACTTCCGCGATATCGGCACTGTACTCAGCAACCCTTCTAAGACTTTCCAGGATCATGGTGAGTTCTATTTTATCTTCCCCGGCCCATTCATGAGACTCAAGGGAGACCCCGAACTGGGAGACTTTTTTAGCTTCCACAACGATATCGTTGATTGCCTGAAGGTCCTCCTGGCTCATTGAGTCGATGGAACTTTCGAAAACCCGCCTGGAGAGATCGGACATTTTGAAGATGGAGTCGTCTTTTTTCACGCTGTTTTCCATCTTTATGACGTTTTTGGCAATCCGAACCGCATGGTCCCCCACACGTTCGATACTCTTTGTGATAAGCCGGTAGCCCAGGCAGTCCCTTGGATGCGCGATTCCAATCTTTTCGGAAAGTTCGATGTCCTCGATGGAAGCTTTGAGCTGACGGACCGAGAGCAGGTAGAAACGGTCCACGTCATCGTCTCTCTGGATAACGTCTTCGGCGATTTCGACGTCATGGTCCCGAAGTGCACTCATCGAGTCCTCAAGCATGGAGAGGACAAGCCCATACATATTCTTGATTACCCTTGCCAGAGGCAGGTCGTTGTAGTTCAGGAGACACTGAAAAACCAGCTCGTTCCTGGACTCTTCAACAAGCTCGAGCCCGATCAGTTTCTGGCGTACGGAATCCTTGATAAACTTCCGGTCGTAAGCGCTGAAGCCTTTCTGAGTGGTCAACCTTATGACGTCATATCCCACGAGGTAATGAGAAATCAGGATCCTGAGGTTGTTCTCCGCACTCTCGGAATGGATGTACTCAATAGTGGCCTTAAGAAAAGAATGTTCTCTGGAAGTCGCACCTGAAGACACGAGCAAAGTCTTGTTGGGCATAGGAGAAAGAGTGAGTATGTCCCCTGCGGAAAGTCCGATCTCCCGGACCCACTTTATAGGCAGAGACACAATGTAAGTAGAATTACCTGTAAACTGAACTTTTCTTTTATCCTTGGTAATGATGAAACCCCCTAAGAGATTATACGGCATCTATATAGAACATTGGCATATAAAAGAGTATCCAGCAGGTAGGGGAAGATATTGAGATCTAAAGACAGAAAATAAAAAAATTTTAAAAACATGAAAAGATATAGAGAATGCTAAAAAAATAGAGATCAAAACAAAAATTCTAACTTTTGCAGGAAAACAAACAAATTAAGGACGCTGCCCCTGACAAATTCACAGTTGAAAATATAAAATATAATAATATATAAGGATGTGCGTAAGTAATTGGTCAACAATCAGGAAACATGCATTAATTATAAGTTCTCAAAATAAGAGTGGAAATATTGATTCAAAGCAGGTCAAAAAAATAGAAGAAAAATTCAAAATCCGGATAATTCTCTAACCCTGATGTCTCCAGTAGTTCGAAAAAAGATGTTTCAGAGAACAAAAAGCTTGGGAAAGGACCACAATGCAATTTGACATTAAACTTCAATCACTTATTAACAACAGCCCTGTAATTATCTTTTTGTGCAAGGCAAAGGAAAACTGGCCGGTAGAACTACTCAGTGAAAACATCAGTCAATTCGGGTACAGGGAAGAGGAGTTCATCTCCGGGAACTTACAGTACCTTGACATTGTCTACCCGGAAGATCTGGAACGGGTAAAGGCTGAAATTTTCGGATATTCGGAGGAAGGCCGGGAAGACTTTACTCAGGAGTACCGGATCCAGACAGATTCCGAGGATGTTTTGTGGGTGGAAGCGAAAATCCGTGTCCAGTTCGGGAAGAATGGGGAAGTGACCCACTATCAGGGCACCGTATACAACATCACGCAGCGGAAAATTGCAGAAGAGTCAATGCAGAAGGCCCTGGAAAAAAAGAAAGAACTCGAAACGGTCATAAACAGCAGTCCCGTAATCGTCTTCTTATGGAGGGCCGAGGAAGGCTGGCCTGTGGAATTGGTATCGGAAAATATCACAAAACTGGGATACAGTCCGGAAGAATTCACCACAGGAAAGCTCCTTTACACCGATATCATACACCCCGAAGACCTGGCCCGGGTATGGGCGGAAGCCTCCCGGGCCGCTGAGGAAGGGAAAAAGGAGCTGACTCAGGAATACAGGGTCCTGACGAAGGACGGGGATGCGCACTACGTTGAGGAAAGAAACCTGATCCGAAGAAACGGAGAAGGCAGGGTCACACATTATCAGGGAATTATCCTGGACATCAGCGAAAAGAAAAAAGCAGAAGAGTCAATGCACCTCGCCCAGAAAAAGAAGGACGAACTTACAGAAGTCATCAACAGCAGTCCCCTTTACGTCTTCCTTTGCGGGACGGAAGAAGGCTGGCCCGTGGAATTTACTGCGGAAAATATCAGAAGACTGGGTTACACCCCGGAAGAGTTCACTTCCGGGAAAATCAAATACCTGGACATAGTTCACCCCGAAGACCGGGAACGCATACTTGCCGAAGTGGCCAGGTATTCCAGAGAAGGATACACGGAGTGCACCTAGGAGTACAGGGTCCTGACAAAGTCAGGAGAGGTCCGCCACATAGACGACAGGACTCTGATTCAGAGGAACGAGAAAGGAGAGATAACCCACTACCAGGGAATCGTCCTCGACATCACCGAAAAGAAACAGGCCGAAGAGCGGATAAAAGGCCAGAACCTGGTCCTGGGAAAACTGGCGTCCGGAGCACCGCTCAAAGAAGTGCTCCTCCTCCAGGCCCGGAACGTGGAAAAAGCCAGACCTGGCTCTTTATGCTCGGTAATGCTGCTTGACAGGGAAAAAGAGAGGCTTTTTTACTGTGTCTCCCCCGGGCTTCCGGAATTTTACAGGCAGGAAACCGACGGTTTCAGGATAGGTTTTGGTGCTGCCTCCTTCGGAACCGCGGCCTATCTCGGAAAACGGGTAACCAGCGATAACCTGCAGGAACACCCTTATTGGACCGAATACAGGGAACTTACGGAAAAAGCAGGATTGAAAGCCTGCTGGTCGGAACCAATCATCTCAGCCGGAGGGGAAGTGCTTGGAGTCTTTTCCATCTACTATGGAGAAACAAACAGGCCCGATAAAGAGGGGATAGAGTTCCTCAGGACAAACGCCCAGCTTGCCGCGATTGCGGTCGAGCATAAACTGGCAGAAGAAACCCTTCGAGAATCCGAACTCAAATTCAGGACTGTTTTTAACAATATAAACGACCAGCTCTACATCCGCGAACCGGACGGAAAGACCTACATGGACGTAAACCAGGCTGTGGTGGACCGGCTCGGCTACGATAAAGAAGAAATCCTGAAAATGAAAGCTGAAGAGATCATTCCAGCTGAGTACTGGGACTCGGTCAGGGAAAACATGAAAAAGATCCGGACCGAAGGCTCCCGGATATTTGAAGCCGGAGCAATCTGCAAAGACGGGACGAGAATCCCCCTGGAGGTAAATGCCAGGATCATTGATTATGAGGGCAGGAAAACAATCCTCTCGGTTGCCAGGGACGTGACTGAACGCAAAAAAGCGGAAGCTGCCCGGAGGCTGAACAAGGAAAGGCTCGAAGCCCTGGTGAAACTTAACCGGATGGCCGGAGCTTCCTTAAAAGAAATAACGGACTTTGCCCGAGAAGAAGCCGTCCGGCTGACCGGGAGTAAACTGGGATACCTGGCCTTCATGGACGCCTACGAGACCGCCCTTGTCATGCATTCCTGGTCAAAGAGTGCAATGGAAGAGTGCGCAATCGAAGACAAGCGTTTTATCTATCCCATCAAGACCACGGGGCTCTGGGGAGAAGCCATACGGCAGCGAAAAGCCATAATTACAAATGACTATGAAACTCCAAGCCCGCTCAAGAAAGGCTACCCGAAAGACCATGTCCACCTGAGCCGGCATATGAGCGTGCCCGTGTTTGACGGAGAAAGGATTGTCGCCGTCGCAGGAGTCGGGAACGCGGACAGAGACTACGATGAATCGGACTTACGCCAGGTAACCCTGCTCACCCAGGGCATGTGGCAACTCATCCAGAGAAAACAGCTTGAAGATGCCCTGAAGACCTATGCGGAAGAACTTTCGAAGTCCAATGAAGAACTCAGGTCCATTAACAGAATAAAAGCGGAATTCATAGAGGAAAACCTTTCCGAGGCGGACTACAGTGAGATTATCGATTACGAGACCTGGGAAGCCGTAGAGGGGCAGCAGCAAAAGGCAATAGACACGGTTATTAACAGTTCGGAAAAACTAAAAAATATGGTAAATTCCCTCCTCTATCTGAGCCTTGAACAGGCAGGCAAGATAGAATACGCCTTTACACGGGTCCAGCTCGATAAAATATTCTCAGATACTTTCCTGAACATGATCCTCTTGATTGATGAAAAGGAACTGGATGTTGTGAGGGATTTGCCTGAAGATTTGCCACCCATAAAAGGAGACAGAAGCAAGCTGACCGAACTTCTGACCATCCTGGTAGGTAATGCCATCAAATTCACCCCCCGCAGAGGAAAACTGGAAGTAAAAGCCGAAGAAGAAGCCGATAATATCCACATAACGGTCAGGGACAGCGGGACAGGAATTCATAAAAGGTTGATCCCACACCTTTTCCACAGGATATATCAGGTGGAAGACTCCCCCACCCGCAGATACCAGGGACTCGAATACGGCTATTACATCGGCAAGAATATCGTCAACGCCCATAACGGAGAGATCTGGGTTGAGAGTGAAGAAGGCTCAGGGACCACCGTGCATGTAAGGCTGCCCAGGGAAATCCCGGATTCGGAAGAGGGCACGTAAACCGGGTTAAGAGGGGTGAAAGGATGAAGATAACAAAGGAATATTCAAAACTGAATAATTCAAAACCGGAAAATTCAAAACTGGTAGGTTCGGAATTCGGAGGAGACGAAAACCCGGCATCCTCAGGAAAAAAGAGAGCAGGAAGAAAAACGTAAAATCAAAGGGCTGGAGAATTACGATGAAACTTGAACTATTAGGCACTCTCTTCCTTTCCGATAAAAGGAAAGACCTTCTGCTATTATTAATGGAAGAAACCCGGAATATTGATGAGATCAAAAACATACTGAACGTGACGTCCAGTGCGATCATGACCCAGATCAAGATCCTCATCAACCAGGGGTTAATTATCCATGAGGATGACCTCTACAGGCTTTCGGACATAGGGGTAGTAATTGTCAAGAAGATGAACCCCCTGTTAAACACCCTGAGGGTGTTTTCGGAAAACAAGGATTACTGGGAAAACCACAACATCAGCGCAATCCCCCCCCACCTGCTGGAGAGGATTGAGGAACTCGGACACTGTGAATTCGTGGAACCGGAACTTGACAGAATGTACGAAACTCCAAAAAGAATCGAGGAAAAACTGATCCGGTCCACTCAGGTCATGGAAATCTCTTCCTATTTTAACCCGGCCTATTCATCGACCTATATAGAGCTTATAAAGAAAGGAACAAAAGTTTGCCTGATAATAACAAAGCCCATATTTGAAAGATTAAAAAACGAGTACAGTGCAGTACTTCAGGAATACCTTACCCGGGAAAACGCGAACATCTTTGTATGCAACTGTCCCATCAAGGTGGCCTCAAGCGTTGTAACGGACCGCTTCATAGCAATCTCCCTATTTTACAAAAACGGGATATTCCACAACCACGCCATGATGAGTTCCGAAGAGACGGCCCTGAAATGGGGAGAAGACCTTTTCCTGCATTACATGAAAAACTCAAATCTGATAACGGAAAAAGAATTAGAAATTCCCGGGGCATGAACTAACCATTGATTCCCTCACCTTATTTGTTCCAGCGCTTACGGAACAGATATTCACTTTTTTCAGATATTTCAACCGGATGCCCGGTCCTCAAAAACTTTCGCCATCATGCGAAGGTTTTAGGGATGGGGAGTTGACCAAAACACAACCTCTTTTTTTAAGATTGCCTGAATCAGGCTGCTTATTTGATCTGCCAGAATCAGGCCACTTATTTGATCTGCCAGAATCAGGCCACTTATTTGATCTGCCTAAATCTGGCCTGAGGAGATCAAAGCCATTGATCAGATTAAAGCCTTTGACCGGATAAGCCAGCTCCACGAAATCCGGGAAATGCATGAAATCATGTAGATGTATAAAATCAGGCAAATATGAAAAATTAACATCGGGAAAGGTGTTAACCCCGTTAATCTGATGCCTGCGCTTAGGTTATATTCTAAAAAAAGAATGTAAGAAACAGAAGTTAATGGTGGTAAACGGTTACAAACATAAGCCCCGTAAAATGTAAACTGAACGGGACCGCTTCCCTGTTAACAAAGGGATTATCAAAAAAGTAAGAAGCATTTAACTTAAAAAAAGATACAGGGAGATTTTTTTTATGTCAACCGATATTCTGAACCAATTAGCGGAAGCTGTCGTCGAGGGAGAAGACGAAGAAGCAGAAGAACTTGCACAGAAAGCCCTCGATATGGGCGTTGACCCTTATGAAGCAGTCATCAACGGCCTGGCAAAAGGAATGACAATTGTCAGTGACCAGTACGAGAAAGGAGAAGCCTTTGTCCCCCACCTCCTGCTCGCATCCGGAGCAATGTACGCAGGTATGGACATCCTCGTCCCTCACATGAACAAAGATGGGGCCTCCAAACAGGCTGTAGGTATTATAGGGACCATCGAGGGAGACGTGCATGACATAGGTAAGAACCTTGTTAAGACCATGCTCAGTGCAAACGGGTTTGAAATGATTGACCTGGGCGCAGATGTCCCCATAGAGAAATTTGTGGAGGCCGCAAAGGAGCACAAGGCCGACCTGATGTCCATGAGCGCGCTTATGACCACGACCATGACAAACATGGAAAAGGTCATTGAGATCCTCCAAGAAGAAGGGATCCGCGATGCCATGAAAGTCATGGTAGGTGGAGCCCCCGTCTCAGAAGAATATGCAGCATCCATCAGCGCGGACTCTACCCACCCCGACGCTTTGCACGCAAGCACCTGGGCAACCGAAATTGTAAAGGAACTCGGGACTACGGAGGAACGCTGGAGTGACGAGAAGGTCAACCTGGGCAAGATCAAATACAGGGAGATCCTGGCAAAGAAGGGAGTCTCTGAAAAAGTAGACATCGGCCTGGCAACTGCCACAATGATCAAGGAAGAATTTGAAAGGGCAGAATTCGAAAATATTGGAGTAAAGACCACCGAAGAAATGTCCCACATGGACAGGACCCTGGCCGCTCTTGGCGACAAGAAAGTTGACCGCCTGCCTGTCTACCCACTTGCCTGTGGAGTGCTCAGGAAGTTTGTACCTACAACTTACAAGGAATACGCAACAAACGAAGACGCCTTTGTAGAGAGCGCCTTCCTCGGGTCCAAGTACCTGGACATGGACATGTTTGTGGGGCTCATTGACCTTTCCGCAACCTCCGCGGACTTCGGATGTAAGATCAAATACCCCGAAGACGACACCCCCTCCTCCGAAGGTCACCTTAAAGCCTACGAGGAGCTCGAAGTCCCCGAACTCAAGAAAGGCACCCGGGGCTACGACCTTGTCATGGCTTCAAAGAAGGCAAAGGAAAAACTCAACAGGGAACTCAACACCCCCTTCGTCGGTTTCCACGAAGGCCCGCTTCTCACCCTTACCCAGCTCATGGGAGCGGACAGGGTCCTTATGGACATGAAGACCAACCCTGAAGCTGTTCTTGAAGGAGTTCAGAAGTGTACCGACTACATCTGCCAGCTTTCCGAGCTCTTCTTCGAAGAAGACGCCTGTGACGGACTCTGTGTGGATAACCTCTGGTCCAACAACATCATCATGAGCGAGGAAGACTACTGGAAGTTCGATGGGCAGTTCGTCTACGACCAGCACATCCCACTCTACAAGAAGTACAACCAGCCCTACATGATCCACAACTGTGCGGACGCGGTTCACTTCGAGACCCAGATCAAGAAGTTCGGAACATCCCTCTTCAGCTACGCCTACTACGAAAAGACAAAAGAAAAGGGCTCCCAAAACTACGCAGACCTCATCCCCAAATACGGAGACATGTGCTGTATGATGGGAGAAGTCAACCCGGTCGATTTCATGGACGGCTCCGCTGCAGGTGTCCAGAAGGTCACCGACGACACCAGGACTCTGCTCGAAAACGTAATCCCCGTACTCAAGGAGAGCGGACTCCAGTCCAAGTACATCCTGTCTACTGGCTGTGAAATCCCACCTGCCGGCCCGCTGACCACCGTAAAAGCAATGGTCGATACCGTAAAGGAACTCGGCCCGGAACTCCAGAAGAGCAACATGGGATAAAGAGATCATCCTGGAATAAAGAACAGATATACAACAATACAAACCATAGAGTGAGGCAGAAATCACTGAGTGAGGGCCTGTCTCCCCTATATTTCATATTTAACTTTCCCGTTCCTTAATTTCCCGTCTCCAGGGAAGAAAGGACGAGACCTGTTTCTGAAAAATGTTTCTGAGAAATGTTTCTTAAAACTCAGCGGAAAAGGAGGCGATGCCATGGATCTTGGGCTGGGCGTTGATACGGGCGGAACCTATACCGACGCTGCAATTATGGACATGTTAAAAGGAACAGTAATCGATTCGAACAAGGCACTGACAACATATCCCGACCTAATAACAGGAATAAAAAATTCACTTGACGGTTTAAACCCCGCATACCTGAAGAGTATAAAGTATGTCTCGGTTTCAACCACTCTTGCCACTAATACCACTCTTGAGGGAAAGGGATACCCTGCAGGACTGGTCCTTATCGGACACAGCGTTCCGGAGAAACTTGCCGGGGCTTACGCGATATCCGTCAATGGCGGGCATGACAACGACGGGAATGAAATCGCACCCTTAGAAGATCTCGAAACAATCAGGAATTTTGTCCTGAAGGTTAAAGACAAAGTCACAGCCTTTGCGGTTTCAGGCTATTTCGGAGTCAGAAACCCCGAACACGAACTCCGGGTAAAGGAAATAATCCGGGAACTTACAGGTCTGCCCGTGGTCTGCGGACACGAACTCTCTCAGAGCCTCGGAGCTTACGAAAGAGCTTCAACGGCCCTCCTGAACGCCCAGCTCATCCCGGTCAGTAAACAGTTTATAGGAGCTGTCCAGACCGTGATGAAAGAAAAGGGGATTAAGGCAACCCTCATGATGATGAAATGCGACGGGTCTCTGGTAAGTATTGAAGAGGCCCTGCAAAAACCTGTGGAGTCTATCTTTTCAGGACCTGCCGCAAGCCTTGTGGGAGCTGCCTACCTGACAGGCTTAAAAGACTGCGTAACCGTTGACATCGGAGGCACCAGCACCGACATAGCCATGATAAGCGGGGGAATTCCCGAAATCAGTGAGACGGGCGCAAAAGTAGGGGACTGGAAGACGATGGTAAGGGCCATCAGGATGGAGACCTCGGCGCTTGGCGGAGACAGCCTCGTTTGGATCAAAAGAAAACCTTCCCTCGGCCCCGGAAGAGTAGTCCCCCTCTGCCTTGCTGCAACACAGTTTCCAGGCCTTCTGGAGAAACTTGAAACCGCGCTCAGGCAGAACGGAGGCATAAACGAACGCATAATGGACGAGACCATACAACCCACGGTGTTTTACCTCAGAAACGAGCCGGACTCCGGGGGACTGTACGGAGGAGACCTTGAGGAGCAGGAAGAAAAACTCCTTGAGTACCTGGGTCCCGAACCCCTCTCAATCCTCGAAATTTCAGAACGCTCAGGAAAACACCCCCTCCTGTTTTCTTCGTACCTGCAAACCCTGGTCCGGAAAAGGTACGTGAGCCAGATCGGGTTTACTCCGACCGATGCCCTCCATGTGCTCGGGGAATACGAGCAGTGGGACGCCAGGGCTTCCAGACTCGGAGCAAAAATCCTTGGAAACTACCTGAAAAAAGGAGAGGAAGAATTTTCCGCGGAAGTCAAGGCCAGGGCAGTGAGAAAAATTGCTCTTGAGCTGATTTCCTTCTTTGCCAGGGACCTGAAGAAAGCAGACATTGAGAATATATTTAAAGAAGGGGACTTCCTGAATTTCCGCATAAAAGTCCCTGTGGTGCTCGTCGGAGCCCCGGTAAGACCTTATCTTGAGGCCCTGAAAAAAATAATAGACGCTGACATAAGGGTTCCGGCCTACCATGAAGTCGGAAACGCCGTGGGAGCCCTTGCAGGCAAAGTGATCCGCAGGACCGAAGTGCTCATCCGGCCCCTTGATTCCGGAAACAATGGGTACGCGGTCTTTTCCGAACTCGGAAAAGAAAGCTTTGAGGAATACAGGGAAGCCCTGGATTACGGGCTTTCCCTCAGCCAAAAACTTGTCTCGGAATACATGGACGGGTACGGGCTGGAAACGGATAATGTAAAATTCGACCTTAAAAGAAATGATGTGAGCAGTGCAGGTAAAAACCCCCTGGAAACCCGGCTTGAAGGAGTTGGAGTGGGGACCGTAGGGAGAATAACAGCATGAGCGCAGTCATAAACCCCCATACAGAAACAAGCCAGATGCCCGAAACCATGGAATCCCTGAGACAGGGTATAAAGGACAAGATAGGGATTAAAGAAGCGATAAAAGAAGATGGACTGATCGACCAGCTTGAAAAAGCGGCTTCGGAAATCGGGGAACTTTTATCTTCATCCCTGGGTCCCCGGGGAATGGACAAGCTCATCGTAAACCCTGTAAATGATATTTTTGTAACAAGCGACGGGAAGGTCATACTGAAGGAAATAGACATCCTCCACCCGATCGTGACGACCCTCAAGAAACTTGCGGAAGCCATGGACAGGACCTGCGGAGACGGGACAAAGACCGCGGTCATCCTTGCGGGAGGCCTGGTCAACGGGGCTATCAAATTAATCAGAGCCGGAGTCCACCCCACAACCATAATCAAAGGCTACGACCTCGCCCTCAGAAAAGCCTATGAAATGCTTGAGTACAGCGTAAAGCAGGCAGATGAGGAGGAAATGCGCACGACCGTTGCCTGCGCCGCCATGGGCAAAGGGATGGAAAAAGCCCGGGCAGAAGAGATTGCTGACGCCGTCCTGAGGGTTGTAGGCCACATTAACGAAGTCCGGGAAAAGAGTTTTGACCTGAACCGGAACGTGAAGGTCATGAAAAAGGTGGGTGGGCCGGAGATAGTGACTCTTGAGGGGGTCATTCTCGACGAAAGCCCGGCAAGGTCCGATATGCAGGAAGAGTTTGAGAAACCTGCCGTGCTCCTCCTGAACTATGACCTGAAAATCAAAAGCGAGTATCTGAACCCCCAGCACAACCTGAGGATGGATTCTTTCCAGACGGCCAGGGCTTTTGGGGAAAGAAAGGAAGAGATGTGCAGGGAAATTGCGAATAAAATCATTTCCGCCGGGACAAACGTCCTCTTCTGCGAAGGCGACATTGACCCCTATATCGAAACTCTGTTGCGAGACGGCGGAATCCTGGCTTTCAAGAAACTCAAAATGAAGGACCTGGAAAAACTGGCCGAAGCCACGGGTACGACACTTATGAGCATGAGAGACGAGATCCTCCCCCACCATCTCGGAAAAGCCGACGGTGTAAGAGTGGAGAAGCGAAACCGGGAAAGTTTCGTCTTTGTCACCGTGAAAGAAAAAGCGATTTCCACCATCCTGATCTGGGAACCTGTAAGATACTGGCTCGAAAAGGTAGAAGGGGCTGTGGATGACGCTCTGAATACCGCGGCCTTCCTCGGAAAAAACAGGAGCATTGTAAAGGGCGGAGGAGCCATCGAGTTTGAGCTCGCGCACATGCTGAGAATCTTTGCCTCAACCCTTGAGGGAAAGGAACAGCTCGCAGTGCAGGCCTACGCCGAAGCTCTGGAGAAAATCCCGGAAGCTCTTGCCAGGAACGCAGGAATGAACCCCATTGACGCTATGGTGGAGCTGAGGACGGCCTATTCCAGAGGGATCGAGGCAAGGATAAACCCCGACAGGAAGGTCACGGACAAAGGCCCTGCAGTTTATGATTCGGCGAGCATCAAGAAACTGGCCCTCGTTTCAGCCAGCGAAACAGCCCGTAACATCCTCAGGATTGACGAAATCATCCCTAAGAGATAAACAGGGAAAATAAACCGGAGATTAATTACGCTGATCGCAGTGCCTGGAACGTTGATAACCCCCATTTTCCAGGCACTGTTATCATAATAAGTATCCCCTATTAGAAAATTACGATTATAGATATAACAAAATTTATGGACAGAGATGTGACAGATATGAGCAATTTTACAATGAAAACGAGACTTTTAGCCGCCCTGAAAGGCGAAGCTGTTGACAAAGTACCGGTTTGTTCCGTAACCCAGACAGGAATTGTGGAACTCATGGACGAAGTGGGTGCAGCCTGGCCGGAATCCCACACCGATGCTGAACTCATGGCAAAACTCTCTATCGCAAACTATGAACTCAGCGGGCTTGAAGCCGTGAGAGTCCCCTACTGCCTGACCGTGCTTGTCGAGGCAATGGGTTGTGAAATCAACATGGGAACAAAGAACAGGCAGCCCTCTGTCACGGGCCACCCTTACCCAAAGACCCTGGACGATGCAGCAATTCCCGAAGACCTCCTGCAAAGAGGTAGAATCCCCGCAGTACTCGAAGCCATAAAGCTTGTCAGGGAAAAGGTCGGCCCTGAAGTCCCCATAATCGGGGGTATGGAAGGCCCGATTACCATTGCCTCTGACCTCTCAAGCGTGAAGTCCTTCATGAAGTGGTCCATCAAGAAACCCGAACTCTTTGGACAGGTCCTGGACCTGTCAACTGAAGCTGCAATCATCTACGCAAACGCAATGGTCGAAGCAGGCGCTGACATAATCTCCGTTGCAGACCCCGTGGCCTCCCCGGACCTTATGAGCCCGGACTCTTTCAGAGACAGCCTTCAGCCCAGACTCCAGAAGTTCTCCGGAAGTGTGGACTCCGTTACCATCCTCCACATCTGCGGAAACGTGAACTCGGTCCTGAGCTACATGGCCGACTGTGGTTTTGAAGGACTCAGTGTTGAGGAAAAGATCGGCAGTGTAAAGCAGGCCAAGGAGGTCATCGGAGACAGAGCAGCCCTTATAGGAAATATTTCAAGCCCCTTCACCCTGCTTCCTGGCCCCGAGGACAAAATCAAGACCGAATCAAAGCGGGCCCTTGAAGAAGGCATCGATGTACTGGCCCCCGGCTGCGGAATTGCTCCCATGACTCCTCTTGAAAACATCAAGGCCATGGTCGCTACAAGAGACGAGTACTACGCCTGAAAAATTTTGAAAATTAAGAAATGAACCAGAATGATGACAGTGTCCAATCCTCCATAAAAAGACACTGTTATCAAAGATCTCCAGAAAAATTTATCACGCTGATGACAGTGTTCATCCCTCTCTCAAAAGCACTGTTACCAACATATCTCCAGAAAAGTGGGGTATAGACCTGTAACGCCTTCCCGGACAGCACAGATTTGCCATTTAAATGTGGATGCCCGGGTATTAGGATCTATATCCGTAAAATACCTGAAATCCGGTAAAAAGGGAACTTGCTTTGCCATTTTG
Organism: Methanosarcina baltica; assembly: GCF_055394095.1. Taxonomy (NCBI): domain Archaea; kingdom Methanobacteriati; phylum Methanobacteriota; class Methanomicrobia; order Methanosarcinales; family Methanosarcinaceae; genus Methanosarcina; species Methanosarcina baltica. The sequence goes on from NZ_AP042463.1 coordinate 851,926, forward strand.
AAGGACCCCTGCCGAGCCGGACCATCAGGCCTCAAAAGAGGGGCGTTGCCTCAGGCCCATAACCTCCGGGCATGAAAGGCATCAAACCTCCTGGTTTCAGGAAACTACCAGACTTTATACCCCGGTTTTGCCATTTCTGGGATTAAAAAAGGTTTGGAAATTCCCGACATTCAAACCTGGTTTCGCCATTTCCAGGTTTGAAAAACCTTATCACCCACTTTTCGCAGATGTCTTTTCAATTTTCATTATTTTACTGCTATCATTTTTTTCTAAAAAATTATTGAATTATTCTAACCTGTCCCTTTGATCTCTCGTTCATTTCAACCCTGGGAAGTGAACTACCCCACCTGTCAGCCTTCGGCTGTCGTGTTAAACCACAGGTTTAACAGGAGTTTCTAATTTTCAATTAAAAACATCGAGGAAGGAGTCCTCTGCTATTTCAAGATAGAAAAGGTTTCTCTGATCTTCGCTTTTTTGATAGCAACAATTAGGATGCAAGCTTCAAATTTTTGAAAATTGATTCGATAACGATAGCAAGAGATATGTGATTTTTTATAAATCAACTGTGGAAAATCGTAGATATAATGGATACATCATAAAATATATAGAGTGTGAAATATAAAAAGAGATATATTAGATATAGGCAATAAATAGTAAGATATGATTGTATTTGAAACTTAGTGAACTACCCCTCCCTGCCTCCTTCGGAGTCGTGTTAAACCATAGGTTTAACAGGAGTTTCTAATTTTCAATTAGAAACATCGAGGAAGGGGACTTCCCGCCTGCGGAGTTAAAAAATGGCACAATACCTCCCACATTTCAAAAAATGAATTTTTTTCATAAAGAGAATGTATTGCTCAGGACGACTCCAATAAGTCAACTACCCCCACCTAAAACCTTCGCCTAACGGCTCAGGTTTTTGAGGAGGGGGCTTGTTTCGACAAGTCCCTAGTGTAATGTCATGCATGTAATGTCGCATGAAATCAATTATAATAGCTCGTAATTACTAAACACTTTGTTGTTGACGCGACACTAGTTGAATAGCCTTTCGTTATACTGGTCATGATATTCGAGGATACTCCACACGTTCTCGGAGATTTCGATCTGGATTAAACATCCCTGAGAGGTAGGGGAAGTGTTCAGGTCATTAACAAGCCAGTATAACAGTGGCGATGTGGACCCACTCCAATCAAGGAGGACAAAACTTTTGAAGGTCTTTGTTATTAACAACAAAAAAGAAACACTAATGCCCACGTCACCCAGAAAAGCGAGAATATTGCTAAAAGAAGGACGTGCGGAAGTGGTACAAAGGAATCCTTTCACTATCAAACTTCTTTATCCATCGGGAAAAAATACTCAGGAAATAACCCTGGGAATCGATACTGGGTTCCTTAACATAGGATTTTCGGCAGTTTCCGAAAAAGAAGAACTTATTTCAGGAGAGGTAAAACTTCTTGCTGGAATACCAGAGCGAAACGAAGAGCGGAGAATGTACCGAGGAAACCGAAGAAACCAGATCAGACACCGGAAACCTGGGTACAACAAAAACACCAACAAAGAAGATTGGTTGGCTCCATCTATCACGCATAAGCTTGAAAGCCATATCAGATTAATAGAGGATCTTGCCGAAATCTTGCCCATAACAAAAATCGTTGTCGAGGTTGCGAACTTCGACATTCAAAAAATCAAAAATCCGGAAATGGAAGGCAAACAGTATCAGGAAGGGGAACAGGCAGGTTACAATAACGTTCGGGCCTATATTTTGCACAGAGACGGCTACTCTTGCCAGAACCCGGACTGCAAAAACACATCAAAACAGCCTTTGCTCCAGGTGCATCATATCCAGTACAGAAGTAACAGTGGTTCTGATCGGCCTGAGAACCTTATCACACTTTGCAATAAGTGTCATACTCAAAAAAACCACAAAGGATTCCTTTTAACATGGAAACCAAAGGTAAGAGGCTTCAAAGATGCTACATTCATGAATATAGTACGCTGGAAGCTCATTGATATTTTAAAAGAAAAGTATGATGTTGAGCACACTTTCGGATATGTCACAAAAGCGAAAAGGTACGAGCTTAATCTTGAGAAAACTCATTCAACCGATGCCTTCTGTATTGCTGGAGGGGGAACTCAGGCTCGATATGCTCCCCATGAAATACGACAAATAAGAAGAAATAACAGAAGCCTCTCGAAATTCTACGATGCGAAGTATATTGATTTGAGGGATGGCACTCAAAAAACCGGACAGGAATTAAATTCTGGAAGAACTACCAGAAACAAAAATCTTAACGGGGAAAATTTGAGAGTGTATAGGGGTAGGAAAACAAAGAAAGGAAGATACAGCATAAGGAAAAATCATTATCCAATTCAGCCAATGGATTTAGTTGAGTACGAAGGAGAGCTATATTATGTAGCTGGAGCACAAAATTACGGAAAGTATGTGAAACTTCGAGCCTCAGCAATTAAATCATCCAAAGTAGTAAATATTCAAAAAGTTAAAATTGTAAAGTACGGCAAAGGATTCTGTTGGATTGACCAATCAGTACCACGTTAAAAAAATATAGAATCCGGCCCCCGTAGTCTCGACGCATTCATCTCCCACCTGCCAGTTCCGACAAAGCCGGAACTGTCGTGTTAAACCATAGGTTTAACAGGAGTTTCTAATTTTCAATTAGAAACATCGAGGAAGGAGTCTTCTGCTGTTTGAGGTAAATTATTGAGAGTACAGACTATAATAAGATCCGGGAATTTTCCGGTAATGAGGGCAAAAGTTGATACCATGAGTTCTCTGATAGATTTAATCTTTTTTTCTGAGAAAAGGAAGAAAATCCTTATCCTGTTGGCAAAGGGGCCGAAAGACGTTGATGAAATAAAAACCATACTTAAAGGCAATGCATGTGCGATAATGCCACAGATAAAAAAACTAAGGGACATGGATATCATTGTCCAGACAGGAAATACTTATGAATTATCGGACATCGGAGAGATAATTGTTGAAAAAATGTTGCCTTTAACCGAACTTCTTCAGATCTTCGAAGGAAACAAGGATTACTGGTCAAAGCATGACAGGAGATCGATTCCCCCACATTTGATGAAGAAACTTCACATGCTTGGGAAATGTAAACTGGAAGAACCTGAGCTGGACCACCTTTTTGAGTTCCCTGAAAATTTAAAAGGGATGCTGTCAAGGACAACAAAGCTCAGGACTTTCTATTCATTCTTCTGCCCGGATTGTCCTAAAATACAGGCAGAATGTGCAAAAAAAGGCGTGAAAGTGGAGCTGGTCCTGAATGAAAAGGTATACAACAGGTTGAAGGATGACTTTGAAGATGAATACAAGACCCTGATTGAAAACAAGGCTTCTATTTACATCTACAAAGGTGAAATGAAGCCATCTTCTTTCATAGTCACGGATGAATTCATGATACTGAAACTCTTCGGAAAAGAAGGAGAGTTTGACCACAGGAAGATCGAAAGTTTCAGTAAAAGTGCCATTGAATGGGGTAATGAACTGGCTGATTACTACATCGAACGTTCTGAACAAATTCACTAAACTGCCTCCTGCATACCGCCTTCCGAGTTCAGGGGGGACTTTCCTGCCTGTGGACTGAGGACAAACACCCCTGCTAAAGCAAGGGAGTTTTCTCAGTCCAATGTACCCAATTTCATAACAGAACGCATTTTTGTCTTTTTTGTCAGAGGTTTCAACGAAGCCGTATGTGGAATTGTTCAAAAAAGGAAAGCAAAATCTATATATGTTAGAATAAATTGTATTACCCATTAAAAAGGCTATAGAACTCGAATAACTAAAAGATAAGAAAATCGATAAATATATATAGCAGAATATGCATACTGAGGGCAAACAGGAATAAGGAAAACAGAAAAACCTGGAAGAAAGCAGATAACAACACAAAAAAACCAGGACATTCCAGAAAAAGCTATTTTTGAAGGCATCTATTATTTCATATGATCTATTTTTTCACGAGTGTTATTTTATCACATGAACTAATTTTTTAAGAGTTCTAATTTTCCAAAAATCTGATTTTTTCACGAGTATCATTTTACCCAATTTCTCAAAAATAACTCTGCCAGTAAGAAAGTGAAGGGTTATAAAAATAAATCCTGTATTATTTTATAGGAATATAAAAAAATTCAAGGGATAAAAAAGAAGGAACCCCGGAAAAAACAAAGTTCCTGTAAAAGAAGTCAAATACTCTTTTTTGATGCCGGGAAATATTATAGAATTTCTAAAAAGCAGTAGCGGACATGCTATATAAAATCAAGGATAACTTTAAAATAGTCATTAACTTTAAGAAAAGATGGTCTTCCGAGATCCGGGAAAAGGCCATTTTTATCAGGAAGCGCCTGATGTAAAAATGACTTTTTCCGGTCACGTTACTGACTGCTGGGATATGAAATCGAGCAGCAGGGATTCTTAAGGAGGGTCTCTGCCCATGCTTATAAAACAAAAAAACAGGAATGCCGGGACCAGAAACAAACAGGGAGATTCTGGCCCTTCTCGTCCTGAAAAAAGGAGATTTTTCAATGGCTAGAGAAGATATTTTTAACGAGTTAGCGGATGCTGTGGTCGAAGGCGACGATGATATTGCAGAAGAGCTTGCACAAAGAGCAGTCGACGAAGGTGTCGATGCTTATGAAGCAATCACAGAAGGCCTTGCAAGAGGAATGAAAATCGTCGGTGACATGTATGAAAGGGGAGAAGCCTTTGTACCCAGTCTTCTGCTTGCAGCCGATGCCATGTATGCCGGAATGGAAATCCTGACCCCCTATATGAACATTGACGGAAGCACAGCCCCTCAAAACGTTATCATCGGGACAGTGCAGGGCGATGTCCACGACATCGGAAAGAACCTTGTAAAAACAATGATATCGGCTGCCGGATACAATGCCATTGATCTCGGAACAGATGTTCCTCTTGAACAGTTTGTGGAAGCCGCAAAGGAACACAAGGCCTCCGCAATTTCCATGAGCACCCTGATGACAACCACAATGGGCGGCATGGAAACTGTCATTGAGCAACTTCAGGAAGCAGGATACAGAGACTCCGTTGTTGTAATGGTTGGCGGCGCTCCTATTTCATCAGATTACTCAAGCAAGATCGGAGCCGACGGGACAGCTCTTGACGCAAGCATGGCAGTAAGTACCCTCAACTCCCTTGTAAGCGAACTTTCGGACTCCAGATGGGAAGACAAAACCATTGTTGACAACAAAATGAAGTACAAGGAGATCCTCGCAAAGAAGGCTCCTAAAGACACTACCGACATCGGCCTTGTCACCGCCGAGACCATCGTTTCAGAATACGACACTGTTGTGCCCAAGTTCAACGAAACGATGACCAAGAAGGAAAGGTTCGTTTCAGCCTTCCAGGACAAGAAGGTAGACAGACTTCCGGTAGCTCCCCTCGTCTGTGGACTTGCCAGAAAGTTCGTACCCGACTGCAGTTACAAAGATTATACTACAAAGGCAGAAAAGTACGCAGAAAGTGTCTACGGCGGTATCAAGTACTTCAACATAGACAACTTCGTCGGCCTTACCGACCTCTGTGTGGTTGCCGGCGACTTCGGTGCAGAAATAAGATTCCCTGAAGAAGACACCCCTGCGGCAGTCGGGCACCTTGAAGACTATGAAAGCATGGAAGTCCCCGAGATCACGGAAGACAGCCGTGCCTACAACCTGATCCAGGGCAGCAAACTTGCAACCGAAAAGGCCCACGAACTCGACGCATGCCACACTGCACTCTTCGAAGGCCCAATGGTTGCCCTGACCCAGATCATGGGAGCTACCCGTGTGCTTTCCGACCTCCAGACCAACCCCGACGCCGTCCTCAAGGGCCTTGAAAAGACCACCGAGTACTGTAAGGAAATGGCCAAGATGATGTTCGAGGAAGCTCAGCCCGACAACCTCTGTCTGGTAACCCTCTGGACAAACAACGTCATCATGAGCTCAGACGAGTACATGAAAACTGAAGGCAAGCTCCTGCAGAACGTATTCGCTCCACTCTACAAGGAATACGACAAGCCCATGGTCATCCACAACTGTGCTGACGTTCCCCACTGGGACCTCATCAACAAGTGGAACACCCAGTACTACAGCTACACTCACTATCCGGATGAGGTAGACAAGGGGTCCAGAGACCACAAGTATCTCATTGAGAACTACGGCAAGGACGTCATGTTCGGCGGCGAAGTCAGCCCGGTCATATTCATGGACAACAGCCCCGAAGGTCTTGAAAAGATCAGAAACGACACCATGGTCCTCCAGGAGAGCGTCCTGAACACCCTCAAGGAGAACGGAATGCAGTCCAAGTACGTGATTTCAACTGGCTGTGAAGTCCCACCAAAGGGTCCATGTGACTCCATCACCGCCCAGACATACACTGTGGCAGATAAGGGTCCTGAACTCTACAAGAAAATCATGGGATAAGCTGAAAAGCCAGAATTCCCGGAGATAAAAGAATTAGTTGAAAAAATAGACATGGGACGGTCTTTCCGGACCGCCTCTATCCCTATTCCCAAAGGCCTGAACTGATAGCGAAGATCCCGAGCATCGAATCGTTTCCGTGACAGAGGTGAAAAAAAATGGAATCCTTCGGAAAAACAGAAATTGAAGAGAAAGAGGAACTGACATCGTTTCCGTATAGCAGTACCCGGAACTACAGTTACTACATGAGCTATTCCTCAAATGGACATTTCTTCCGCTACTCAGTTCTTGAAAATTACCCCCTGAAATATGACGCCTGCGGAGATCCCCGAAACACCCCATATACTCCGTTTAAGGAAGTTTATCCACAGAGGGGACCAGAGTTTTAAAAAAACGTTAAAAACGGAATTCTAAAAATGGAATTCTAAAAACGAAATTCTAAAAACGAAATTCTAAAAACGGAATTCCAAAAAATAAACATTCAAAACAGAACTCTGAAGACGGGCCTCCGGAATTCTGGTCTGCATAAGACCCGAATAAAGGTCTGCATAATATTCATGTTATTCATGGGAGAGCGAAAAAATGGCAAGTGAGATAAATATTCCGGGAAGTCAGGGCAGCCTTACAGGACCGGCTGGAATGGACCGGCTGGTAAAGACGGTCAGAGACAGGGTCATGATAAAAGAGCCCGTAAGCGAAGATAACCTTATAGACCAGCTTGAAAGGGCCGTTTCCGAAATTGACGAATTGCTGGCATCCTCCCTGGGCCCAAAGGGAATGAACAAGATAATCGTAAACCCGGTAAACGACATCTTCCTCACGAGCGACGGGAAAGTGATCCTGAAAGAAATGGACGTCCTTCACCCTATCGTGACTTCCCTGAAAAAACTTGCCGAATCCATGGATAAGGCCTGCGGGGACGGGACAAAAACCGCAGTGCTTCTCGCAAGCAACCTTATCAAAAACGCTATTGAGTTAATTAATATGGGGATGCACCCCACGACGATAATCAGGGGTTATGAGCTCTCCCTTAGAAAAGCGTACGAGATGCTTGAGTACAGTATTAAAGAGGCTGGAGAACAGGAACTGCGAACCGCAGTCATGTGCTCGGCCCGGAGCAAGGGCGTGGAAGAGCATCAGGCAGAGGAAATTACAGAAGCTGTCCTGAAAGTCACAGCCCACCTGAATGAAAAAACGAGAGGCCGTTTTGACCTTAACAGGAATGTAAAGCTCCTGAAAAAAGTAGGCGGCCCCGAAATCAGGGTCCTTGAGGGAATCATACTTGACGAAAACCCCGCAAGGACCGACATGCTCCGGGACTTTGAAGAGCCTGCCGTGCTCATCCTGAACTACGACCTCAAGATAAAAAGTGAATACCTCAACCCGCAGCACAACCTGAGGATGGACTGCGCTAACACCGCTTTCCTCTTTGAGGAAAAGAAAAAGGAAATCTGCAAAGGGATCGCAGAAAAAATAATATCAAGCGGCGCAAAAGTCCTTTTCTGTGAAGGGGACATCGACCCCCATATTGAAACCCTTCTGAGGGACAGTAATATACTTGCCTTCAAGAAGCTCAAGCTAAAGGACCTTGAAAAAGTCTCAGACGCCACCGGGGCTCCCATAACGACCTGCAATGACGAGCTCACACAGCAGCTGGGAAAAGCCGACAGGATCTGGACCGAAAAACAAAACCGGGAAAACTTTGTTTTCATTGCCGTAAAAAACAGCGCGATCTCCACCATCCTCATCCGGGAACCCTCGAAATACGGGCTTGGCAAGGTTGAAGAAGCTGTGGATGATGCCCTCAACAACGCGGCCTTTCTCCTGAAAAACAGGGGTATAGTAAACGGCGGGGGAGCCATTGAGTTCGAACTGTCGTACATGCTCAGGCTCTTTGCATCCACCCTCGAAGGAAAAGAACAGCTTGCCGTCCAGGCTTATGCGGACGCCCTTCAAAAAATCCCCGAAACCCTTGCGAAAAACGCAGGCATGAACGTCATTGATGCCATGACTCAGATGAGAAGCGCATATGGCAGGGGAGAAGAAGCAAGGATTGACCCTTCCCGTAAGGTGACGGCCGAAGGACCGGCAGTTTACGATGCGGCGACCATTAAAAAACTGGCCCTTGTTTCAGCCAGCGAAACGGCCCGCAACATCCTGAGGATTGACAAAATAGTCCCCAGAAGATAAAATTTAAAAATTTCCTATGGAAAACGTGCGATTAAATATAAAAATCATATAAAAAATAATTATACCGAAATATAATTATACTAAAAAGTGATTATATAAAAATAAAAGGTGTGACAGATATGAGTAATTTTACTATGAAAACGAGACTTTTAGCTGCTCTGAAAGGCGAAGCTGTTGACAAAGTACCGGTTTGCTCCGTAACCCAGACAGGAATTGTGGAACTCATGGACGAAGTGGGTGCACCCTGGCCGGAATCCCACACTGACGCCGAACTCATGGCAAAGCTCGCTATCGCAAACTATGAACTCAGCGGACTTGAATCTGTCAGGGTCCCCTACTGCCTGACCGTACTCGTCGAGGCAATGGGTTGTGAAATCAACATGGGAACAAAGAACAGGCAGCCCTCTGTCACGGGCCATCCTTACCCCAAGACCCTGGACGACGCAGCAATTCCCGAAGACCTCCTTCAGAAAGGTAGAATCCCGGCAGTACTCGAAGCCATAAAGCTTGTCAGGGAAAAAGTCGGCCCTGATGTTCCCATAATCGGGGGTATGGAAGGCCCGATTACAATTGCCTCTGACCTCTCAAGCGTGAAGTCCTTTATGAAGTGGTCCATAAAGAAGCCTGAACTCTTTGGACAGGTCCTGGACCTCGCCACCGAAGCTGCAATCATCTACGCAAATGCAATGGTCGAAGCAGGCGCTGACATAATTTCCGTTGCAGACCCCGTGGCCTCCCCGGACCTTATGAGCCCTGACTCTTTCAGAGACAGTCTCAAGCCCAGGCTCCAGAAGTTCTCCGGAAGTGTGGACTCCGTTACCATCCTCCACATCTGCGGAAACGTGAACTCGGTCCTGAGCTACATGGCCGACTGTGGTTTTGAAGGCTTAAGCGTTGAAGAAAAGATCGGCAGTGTAAAGCAGGCCAAAGAGGTCATCGGAGACAGAGCAGCCCTTGTCGGAAACATCTCAAGTCCCTTCACCCTGCTTCCTGGCCCCGAGGATAAAATCAAGACCGAATCAAAGCAGGCCCTTGAAGAAGGAATCGATGTACTGGCCCCTGGTTGCGGAATTGCTCCCATGACTCCTCTTGAAAATATCAAGGCCATGGTTGCAGCAAGAAACGAGTACTACGCCTAAAAAAGCAAAAATCCAAAAAATCCAACAAACCCAAAAATTTATCACGCTGATGACAGTGCTCATCCCTCTCTCAAAAGCACTGTGGTCATAGATCTCCAGAAAAGCGAGTTATAGACCTTCAACGCCCTTTCCCGGACAGCACGGATTTGCCATTTAAATGTGGATGTCCGGGATCAGGGTCTATATCCGTAAAATAGCTGAAAAACGATGAAAAAGGACTTGCTTTGCCATTTTGCAGGAACCCTGACGATTCGAACCAGTGCATCAGAAGAGGTGCAGTGCCTCAAGCCCACAACCTCCGGGCAAATAAGAGGCAGCCTGACCACCTGATTTCAGAAAAATACCTGAAATTCAAGCCCGGTTCCTCCATTTCCGGGTTTGGAAAAGTATAAAGGTAGCAGTAAGTCAAACCCGGTTTGCCATTTCCGGGTTTGGAAAAATATAAAGGTAGCAGAAATTCAAGCTCGGTTACTCCATTTCCGGGTTTGGAAAAGTACAAAGGTATCAAAAATTCAAACCCGGTTTGCCATTTCCGGGTTTGGAAAAGTACAGAGGTATCAAAAATTCAAACCTGGTTTTGCCATTTCCGGGTTTGGAAAAGGGTACTGAAAACCATCGAAAAACCTTAAAAAAACCACGAAAACGGCAAGGGATCCTCACATTAAAACCTCCAGGTGAAAGGAGTTCCTTGCCACCCTTTTTTTAAAAAAGATGACAAACGAATAATCAGACCTTTAACCGCTGGATTCAGAGTTATGGAATTTCGTCGTTTTTCGGCGTACATGAGATCAAAGCCTTTAATCAGATTAAAGGGCCTGATAAAACAAAAGGGGCCGGAATTATCAAAAACCCGCATAAAACATCCCAAATTATGTTATATATATTTAGATTTAAAAAAGTATTGTAGGCAATGCGAAAACAAAAAGGGACAAAACATTTCCCGGTAAAAATCACCGGTATAAATTCCTCAAACTCACAACTTCTAAAATAGATTAAAAATTATTGCAATAAAACCGAACAGAGGGCTGGTAAAACCATGAAGTGCATGATAATCGGGGGTTTTCTTGGAAGCGGGAAGACCACAACGATCAGAAAGCTGCTGGAAACCCTGGAAAGGCAGGGAAAGAAAACTGCTATCATTGTCAACGAGATTGGGGAAATCGGAATTGACGGAGACACGGTTTCCGGAAGCGGGGTTGAGACCCGGGAACTTACAAGCGGCTGCATCTGCTGCACCCTCAGGATCAGCCTGCAGGACACACTGAAAACCCTGATAAAAGAGTACTCTCCGGACACCGTGATCATAGAGCCCACAGGCATAGCGTTTCCAGCGCAGATAAAGGACACTATAAGCGATATGAAACTTTATGACCTTTCTTTTGCCCCGATAGTGACCCTCGTGGACGCCAGCCGTCTGAACACCGATCCTGAAAAACTCCAGAACTTCATGAGAAACCAGATAGAGGACGCGGAAATCCTTGCCATAAACAAAGCCGACCTGATAGGAAAGGAAAGGCTTCTGGAAATCTGTGTCTTCCTGCGCAGGCTTAACCCGAAAGCCAGGATGCTCCATTTTTCAGCCAGGGAGGGGGGAGAAGAATTCGAAAAGTTCCGGGGAATGCTGGGAGGCTTCGGTAGAGAAAATGCAGCGGAGAGGGGGCCTAAAAGAAATTCAATAGACATTTCCGGGGTTTCGGCTTACTCTTCCGAATTTAAAATTGGAGCCCGGGAAATTAGCCCTGAAAATGCCATTTCGATTTCTGGACAAATCCTTGAAAACATAAGGGATGAAGCCAGGAAACTGAACCCCGAGTTTACAGGCCACATAAAGCTTTCTTTCACCCACCAGGGCACCCGGATAAAGGGAAGTGTGACTTCAGCCTATGAAAGTCCTGAAATTGAGGTCCTTGAACAGACCGGAAGCACGCGGTCGAAAATAAAGGTGCTCTCGGCCCTGACGGATGTTTCCGGAGAAAAACTTGCCGAACTCGTGGATGCGGCCGTATTAGGGCAATTTGAGAGCCAGCAACTTGAGGTTGAAAAAATAAAGCAGACTTTAAAACACACTGAAATGCATAATCAGGGCCTTCCGATGAAACTCTAAAAACCCCTTCGGAGTTATGGAATTTCGTCGTTTTCCGACGTATGGGAAATCAAAGCCTTTGATCAGATTAAAGGGGCCTGAATTATCAAAAACCCGCATAAAACACCCCAAATTATGTTATATATATTTAGATCTAAAAAAGTATTGTCGACAGTGGAAAAACAATATAGTACAACACATTTCCCCGGCAATGATCACCTGCAATAATCACCTGTAACTGATTACGAATTCCGACCTTAGCAACAGGCCATTCATTGTTATTTTTTTGTTTTTTTATTTTTTATTTTTTATTTTTTTAGTTTGTTTTTATCTTGATTAACATGGAAAGAGGAAAAAGAGGGACAAAAATGTACGGAATTGCACTGGATCTGGGAACCAGCGGTTTTAGGGCACATCTAATTGATATGGAATCGAAAAAGACCGTAAGAACCGCAATGACGATGAGACATCCCCTCCCCGGAGGAAATGTCATAGACCACCTGGACTTTGCCCTGGAAGTGGGAGAAGAGGTTACGCACTGCATAATTATGGACGCGGTGAAAAAGGTCATTGAAACCCTGGAAGTGGACCCCATAGAGGTTGAAAAACTGGCGGTCTGCGGAAACCCTATACAGCTCTCCCTCTTCCAGAAATCGGAGATAAGGGACCTGGCCTATGCCGGGAAGAACATGCAGAAACGCCTTGGGGTTGAAAATGTAACGCGGGAGGCCAGGGTTTTTCCGGCATCTGAAATATTCGAAGGCGTCCTGGATATGCCGAACTGCAAAATCATTGTGCCCCCGGCAATTGCCCATGAAATCGGAGCCGATGCCCTGGCAATGATGATAGAGACCGATTTCCTCAATCAGGACGAGGTCTCTATTGTTACCGATTACGGCACGAACGCCGAGATGGCGATAAAGGTGGGAAACAGGATCATCACGGGAAGCGCAGCCGCAGGGCCTGCAATCGAAGGGCAGGGTATAAGCTGCGGGATGGTCGCAAGTCCGGGGGCGATTGCGGACGTGAACCCAGAGGGGGCTTACTGGAGGCTCACGGTCCTGGACGACCGGATGGAAGGACAACCCGGAGCCCTCGTAAACCCCGTTACGGGAGAAGTTAAGGAAAAGGGCTGGATTGACGCCGTGGGGATTACAGGCACCGGAGTGATTGCAGTTATTGCCGTCGCAATTGAAACGGGCCTGATGGAACAGCCTCCGAAACTGCCCAACGGGAAACTTATCCTGGGCGAGGGTATTGAGATTACGGAAAAAGACATTGCTGAAGCCGGAAAGGCCATCGGAGCCATAAGAGCGGCCCAGTTGACCCTGATCCTGGAAGCCGGGCTTTCCTTCGAGGCCCTGGAAAACGTTTACATGTCAGGGGCCACGGGGACCTACGTGGATGCCAGGAAAGCCAGGAAGATCGGTTCCTGTCCGGATTTCTCGAAGAAAACCGTGCAGTTCGGAAACACCTCGATAGCCCTTGCGAGAGAACTTGTGCTGGACGAGTCCAGGCTTGACGAGGTTATTGCCCTTGCCAACAGCATCACGGCCGACCACCTGATGATGGCGACCTCTAACACCTTCAAGAACATCTATGTCTGCGAGCTCTCCTACTGGACCGAGGGCATGCCCCTGAAAAAGTACACAAAATTCATGAAAATGTACAAATATCCCCCCTTCCCGGAACCAGTCCAGGCCCCGGAACTGGAAAGGAGAGCCGCAAAAGATATCGAAGGGCCCGAAAGTTCGGTCATCGAAATCGTCCGGGATATAGGGACTGTCATCGAAGTTCCCGTAGAAGACTGCATTTTTTGCAAGCGCTGTAACGAGGAATGCCCTGAAAATGCTCTGACAACCATTGAAAGAGACGGAAAACGATTTGCAAGCTGTATCACCCAGAACTGTCTGGGGACAAGTTGCAGGCGCTGTGCCGAGGCCTGCCCTGTAAACGCGCTAGACTTCAAGAATGTCTCAATGCCGAATGCAGGCGAACTGCAGAGCAGGGACGTGAGCGAGGAAGTGGCCGGGTACTGCGATTTCAAAATTTGAGAATAAACCACAGAAAAATACAGAACGACAAGAAACGACATGGAAAAACATGGAAAGACACGACACGGTAAACGGCCTGCTGGCCGTTGGATAACCGGGTTTTTTAAAGAATGGGTCAAATATAATATCAAGTATTTTTGTTTACCATTTATTAACCACGGAAAACACGGAAGCCGGCCTGCGGCCGGTGAGTAAGTTGGATCTTTATGCAATAGGATTCAAAAACGACCCTTTGATTCATTAAAGATGACTAAAAAATACCGGAAAACCGTAATTTCCGTCTTCCCCGAGTTCCGCTTCGGGATCGCAGTAAATCAAAGATTTACTGGGAGTTGCACTGCAAGTGCAACAGCACGAGGTCCGTTTCGCTCGCTTTGCGAGCTCAAGAGGACTAAACAACACCAGAACAACCTTAAATATCGTCTTTCTGCCGTCTTTTTCCGTGTCTTCCGTGTGTTCCGTGGTTTGAATGCACACACCAAACACCCCCTCACACAAAAACACAATATGTATGAGTATGAAGCAACTCCCAAAATAAAACCTGAAGTTATATTTTCATCATTCCTAAAAAGAATCAATTCGGAACTCATCCGGATAGCAAAATTCGGTTATAAAAAAAGCTTATAAATAGTTCCGGTTTTTCGGGGAAATGGGGGCTGCACATGCCCGGGTTAATGGGACATGTGCTCTTTTTTTACAGCATTGCGTTTTAATGGTTTGATCCCGAATGATTTAGAGCTGTTCGAAAAGCAGCATGTTGTTCAGGACGGACTGGATCTTCCAGTAAACGAAGTTTCTATAGCTGGCGGGGTTCGGGATGTCGTAGATTGCCATCCCCCCGACGTTCCAGGAGACGTTGGAGACAAGTTCGCTCCGCTGCAGTTCGTCCACGAATATTTTGAGCTTGCTGAAGTCGTCGATGTGTTCCCTCCAGTCTGCGGCCCTCATTTGACTGTCCCTGTCTTCCTCCGTCATTTCCACTTTCTGCAGGGCGAAGGAATAGGTCTCAAGCAGCTCGATGTTCGTTTTCGAGGCGTTCTTGACAATAGGATTTCCCTGCCTCATGCTCTCCCTTAACCTGTCCGTAAAACTGAAAATTTCAGCAGATACCAGTTTGTTATCGACTATCTTTTCAAGTAAATCTTTTATCTGTTCCATGGTTTTCTACCCCTGCTTAAATAAGGCCCAATAGAATGATTCCTCAATGAGCAACTTTTCTACGGTCAATTTCTCAAAGAGTAAATTTTCAAATGAATAATCCTTAATGGAGTATGTCTTCAAAGAATGAAAAAGTATGAGCAACTCCTAAAATAAGATAGTCGGTTTTCTGTATTAAAATTACCTTTTATTTAGGAAGATCTCCCTGAAACAGGAAAAGAAAAACAAAATATTAAAAGGTAAACAAAACGAGCTCAAAAAGAATATACACATAAGATGTTTTGGTAAATCGAAACTGAAAAAACAGACATAGAAAATTTGGTGGGATAGCGCGGATTTGAACCGCGGTCCAAGCGTCCCAAACGCTCGAGGATGGACCAAGCTACCCTACTATCCCACTTGGGTACTTCCCCTCAAAGGTCATCATCATATATATAGTTTCCGATTGGGAAGTTATATTTCCTTTTTTATTCCCAGCGCCTTACCAGATCATTTTCAATCCCGAGCAGATCAAGGGCCCGGCCTGCCATGGAGTCGATAATATCATCGAGGGTCTCGGGCCTTGAATAAAAGCCGGGACAGGCGGGGAGGATGCTTGCTCCTGCTTTTTTAGCTTTCACCAGGTTTTCCAGGTGAATAAGGTTCAGGGGAGTCTCCCGGGGCATGAGGACGAGTTTTCGTTCTTCCTTGAGGCAGACGTCCGCAGCCCTTGAAAGCAGGTTGTCCCCAATCCCGTTTGCAATCGTGCCCAGGGTCTTCATGCTGCATGGGGCAATTACCATCCCTCCGGTCTTATACGAGCCGCTCGCGATAGAGGCTGTAAAGTCTTTGGGGGCATGGGCCCAGGTGGCAAGCTTTTCCACTTCTTCCGGAGAATAATCCGTTTCGAGCTCTATGATCTGCTTTGCGGCCTCCGTCAGCACAAGATGGGTCTTTATACCCTTTTCTGCCAGAGCTTCCAGAATCCTGATCCCGTACCGGACCCCCGAGGCCCCGCTGATCCCTACTATGATTTCCATTGTTTTTTCCACTCCTCAGTTTTTACTACCTGGTTTTTACCACTCGACCTTTTTACTCATCAACTTCGTCAATAAATTCTGTAATCATTTTCTCCGAAGCCAGGACGATCCACTCAATCTCCTCAGAGCTTATGTTATCAAAATGGATCCCCACCACAAACACCGTTGTTTTCCGGGTGGCCCTGCTAACCTGCCTGGCTCCTTCCAGAGCAATCCGGTCGTCCCGGTGGCCGGGGAGGGTGATTACCGAAGAACTCGCACGCTGGCTCTTTTCGTCAAAAAGTCCCACCGCCACGGCCCCGACGTGTTCTTTTCCTCCGGTCAGGGTCAACAGGTAGTCTTTCCCCAGTTTTTTGATGTCGAGTACGAGTTTGATTCTTCCGGCTTCACTTTTAATGCAGTTCAAAACAAATTCCCTTCCCCGATTTCGCTTAACTTAAATTGCTTTGAATTTTTCTTTATGTCAAAAAAGTCCTTTGCCGCTTTTTCCACGGCATCACAGTGTTCTTTCGGGCTGTAAACCCCTATCCTCCAGTTGTCTATGTGGGCCTCCTGAAGAATGGACACAAAATGAGAGGCTTCGTTTAAGGGGATTATCTTATGGTCGGTTTTTATAAGGCCCCGCATTTCCAGCATCTCGGGCATCTTCGGGATGTCTACGAGAACATCCTCGGGCTCGACTCCGGCCATACTGGCAATCTCCCGTTCCAGCCTGCCGACCTTTCCCCTGTGCCTGAGCACTCCTCTCCCCACCTCTTCAAACCCTGTGTAGAGGGCCCGCTTGTAAAGCCTCCGTTCATCCAGCCTCCTTGCCAGATCGCTCGCATGGCCTCCGGCCTGGCGCATGGCGGCCACAAGGTCGATATCGTCCATCCCTTGGAGCCTTGAAGAGTCAAGTTTCTTTTCTTCGATCATAGTCTCCACGGCCTTTGAGCACATGGCCTCCGAGATGCGCGTTACGTGGTGGTAGTAGACCGAAGTGTTCATCCAAAACCTGGAAACAAGCAGGGACTCGGCGGCTTTCAGACCCCCCAGGGCCACAACCAGCCTGTTTTCAGAGAACTGCATTTTATTAATCAGGCGGTTATAGTCCACGACCCCGAAGGCAACCCCTGTGTAATGGGCGTCTCTGACCAGGTAGTCCATCCGGTCCACGTCGATTTCACTGCTAAGGACCTGCCCTATGGAAGATTCCCCTTTGATATGCCGGGCAAGTTTTCCGGGATTTAAGCCGTGCTTTTCCAGGACCTCCCCGATTTCTCCTTTCCCGATAAGATCCTTTACGTCGTCGTGCTTCCTCCGGGTATACCTGCTAATTATGTTTTCCGTCACGTGGGAAAAGGGGCCGTGCCCCACATCATGTAAAAGGGATGCTACTTTCAGTTCGATTTTTTGGTCCTCGGACACGGAATCAACATGTGACATCAGCATGGATGCCAGGTGCATGACCCCCAGGGAATGTTCAAAACGGGTATGGTTGGCCCCCGGGTAGACCAGGTTTGAAAAACCAAGCTGTTTTACCCGCCTGAGGCGTTGCATTCGGGGAGTGGAGATAAGGTCCTGGGCAATATCGTCCAGTTCAATGTAACCGTGCACAGGATCGAGGACAACCTTCATCATTTTTAAAACAGATGTCATGAAAAACTCAGCAGGATACCCGTGCCTTTAGGCATGAGAGGAATGCGTCAACTCCACCCCTGCTACCATTTGAATTAATGTTGTTGTTCTTGCAGACAAACGCTCACAGAATTTTTTTACATTGACGCTATCTGATATTTTATTTCCGAAAATATCCATTATAGCAAAATGTCCTGAAGCCCGTTTGCCTTTTACGATACCAGTTCCTTTTATGGTTTTGATTCGGTCGAATTTTCGTAACCCAAATAATTTAGCAGTCGGGATTTTCTTCTCAGATCTTTTGCCCCTCGTTTGCTGGTAGTCCCCCGAAGAAACGTGTTTTTTGTGGTAAACAGTGTTATCCGGCTTTACCTTTTCCCCGTCCTCGCAACAGATAGCAATAGCATCATTATAGTGAGTTTTTGGAAGCTCTAAAAACTGTTCTCTCTTAAACTTGGTCTCAAAACCGAATGTTTCCTCAAACTCCCATTCTGATTTTTTAAGCTGGCTCTTGATAATTCCCATCTCTGTTGCGTGCTTGGTTTTTGATCTCTTTTTCTTTAGTTCAAACTCTCCCGCATGGAGTGCCTCGTGACAGGTACGGCATAAGGTAATCAGGTTATCGGGCGTATCGGGTCCACCATCGGACCTGAAAATTATATGATGGCACTCTAACCTTTTTTCCTTTGATTTGCCTTTGCAGTGCTGGCATTTGTACCCGTCCCGATCCAGTACGAAAGCCTTTGCATTGTAGAAAGCCTTTTGTGGGCCTTCCTGATACTCAATACCTGAAACTTTCGGGTTTGTGATCCTGTGAATGTCAAATGAAGCTGTTTCTACCTTCCACTTCGTAACTGGTAAGATGGATTCCACAAAGTTTTTTTCTCTGATATGTGATTCCAGCTTGCTTCGAATGGAAGGGGCCAGCCTTCCCTCTCTTTTCGAAGCTGCCCGATTATTGAACCTTGCGGGCCTGTACCGGGTTTTCCTGCTTCTCCGGTTTCTTCGGTACATCCTCCTTTGCTCCATCTTTTTAGAAACGTCTTGTCTTAACTGGATTTCCGATTGATAAATTACTTTTCCGTTAGCAATAGCAGCACACCCAATAACTTTAGATCCGGAATCGACTCCTGCAATAATGGGCTGAGTGTACTCCTTACTTTCGTAAAGCAACTTGATAGTGAATGGTATTTTTCTGACCACTTTTGCCTTACCGGTTTTTAGCAAAATTCTGGCTTTTGCCGGGTTGGTGGGCATCAATGGATTTCCATCTATGTTCTGTACAAATACAAACATTTGTAATTACTCCTAATTGAATAGGGTTATGCGTATCCGGGCTTGATGGAGTCAATTCCGGAATTCGACTTCCTCTCGATCTGATACTGAAAGGTTTGTGTGATGAAAGCACTGTCCCTACCTCTCAAGACTGTTTAACCGGCATCCTTAGAGCCTGAAACTGAGGCGGTATTTCAGGGTAACTATAATATTCTTTCGTATCGTTTACCGAATTTTCTAAGCTCCTTAATCGGTGATCTGGTCAACCAGGGCACATTACATGCCCGTCACTTTAGTGGCGGGTAGTTGACTATATATTGAGGTTACCATTATCAATGCCTGCGTACTATTAAAGCTAAACCAAAAGCTGAACCAGTTCCAGCAAACTCTACAAAAAAAAACTAACAAAGGTAAAAACTCATGATTATATTTTCAGGCGGCACCGGCACTCCAAAATTGCTTGACGGGCTCAGGACCGTTTTTCCCGAATCCGAACTGACCGTTGTTGTGAACACTGCCGAAGACCTCGAAGTCTCAGGAAACCTGATATCTCCTGACCTTGATACCGTGCTCTATCTCTTATCGGACCGGATCGACCGGAAGAAATGGTGGGGAGTCGAGGGGGACACTTTCAGGACTCATGAACGCATGAAGGAACTCGGAATCGATGAAGGAATGATGATAGGGGACCTGGACCGGGCAACTCACATCCTCCGCTCGGCTTTCCTGAAGGAAGGAGACAGCCTAACGGAGGCAACCGAAAAACTCGCGGCCCTCTTCGAAGTCAAAGCGTCCGTTCTCCCGATGTCCGATGCCCCCGTCTCCACCTTTATCGAAACTCCCGAGGCCCCCCCAATGCATTTCCAGGACTTCTGGGTGGGAAAACACGGGGAACCCGATATACTCAAAGTGGATATCCGAGGACTTTCCAAGGCTGCCCCCTCGGAAAAGGTCCTCGAAACCCTTGAAAAGGACGACCTGGTCCTTATAGGGCCGAGCAACCCCATAACAAGCATAGGGCCAATCCTGGGCCTCAAAAACATGCGCGAGCTCTTAAAAGAGAAAACCGTCATGGCCATCAGCCCCATCATAAGCAACGCCCCGATAAGTGGGCCGGCAGGCAAACTCATGGAAGCCTGCGGGCTTGAGGTCTCCTCCTTCGGAGTTGCGGAGCACTACCAGGATTTCCTGGACTTCTTCATCTTCGATGAAAGGGACAGTGCGGAAGAATCCGCTTTTGAAAGCCTCGGGTGCGGGGTGGCAAGGGCCGATACCCTCATGACCTCGCAGGAGAAGAGTGCGGAACTTGCCAGCTTCGTACTTGAAATTTTCGAGGAACTTGCCTGAACAGGGCAGACCTCACCTTTTTTCATTTTTAGGGTTATTCTTCTTTTCAAGCTTTTTTCTGCGAATATTTTGCATTTTACATGCCGGGCAGCTCTTATAATTTCTCTGTTTGCACTGCCTGTATCGGCTGAAGAAAATGGAGAAAGGTAAACCGCTGTTGACACAGAAATGAAGTTATTATTTTGCCATAGGTCACCGTTTTTACCATTGATTTTTCGATTTCAATATTTTATTTCCCATATTTATATAGATTGTCTCTGTATAATTAATATTTTACTGTATTGCATGGTTTTGGAAGAAATACTAAAAACCAAAATATAATAAAAAGTCTCATTTTTTTTGTTTAACTGTGTAAGATATATGTAATAAGTCCTATATAAAATAGCTCTTTTTATCAAATGTAGGTATTTTTTTATAATACTTATAATCAATTTAGTAATACTAAGTGTAAATTATTATCACTATAATATGCATTTAGTTAGGATATTGGCAATATTTATAACATCGAATCTGGCTGTAGACTGTTGGTTCAAAAAGGTCTTGTTTTTAGAGTACTCTAAGGATCCGCAACGAAATAACCTACGCAATTTAGCATTTATTGTAATTTCTATTGGCGACCTTGATCATGAAAATCAACACACCCAATAGAAATTATGCATAGGTTATTCAGTGACGACTCCTAAGGTATTTATTGTGTGAACTTTCCTTTTTTACCGATATTTGGGCAGCCGTATTTACTAAAAAACATGAATAATCTGGAAAAACGCAGGATTTGTAAAATTTTAAAAATTTCTGGAAGATGTCAATTTAATATTGAAAAATCAAAGGAGATTTATTTAAAATGGATAATGGAAAAATACTGCGAATCGCGTGTTTGATGACGCTTGTTTTTGCACTTGCCGTAATGCCTGCATCGGCTGCAAACGGCAACGAACTTGCCAAAAATATATTCAATGCAGCTGAAAATGAAATCGGAGAAATCGGGGAAAACACCATTATAATTACAAACCTCGGCTATCCTGAGGATACCTGGGCATACAGAGACGCATTTTTTGAACAATTTTTTGAAAACGACCTGGTCTTTACGGAAAACCTGGTAAATGTCCAGAACCCTGCAATAAGCCCCCTCTGGTTTGCTTTCTTTGATAAAGGATCCGGAAAATGTACATATATCAGGGTTGAAGGAAAAGATGTTGCCTACCAAGCAACAGAAAGGATCGATTTCGCTTACCTTGATGCAAATCAGGCCAATTGGACTGAAAAAATGAACAACAAGGTTTTTGAAGGATATGAATTTTCAATTTTCACAATTGCCAATGCTTGCGTCAGAGGAATTGACTATGAACTTCTCCGCTGCCTGGAAATCCACAACCATTTCTGCCCTGGAGTGTTAAGTGGATACATGATTGCTCAGTGGATGGAAACCAACTACCCTCTTGAAGACAGCCAATCTTATACAGTCTTTGGATGTCCGACCTGGTGCAAGGAAGATGTTTTCATTAAACTCTGGGATTGTACACCTGGAAAACACAAGTTCTGGAATGGAGAACTTACGGAAGAACAGAACGAAAAATTAGGAGGAAATCCGGCCGGAATTTTTGTGGTCTGGGACTCAAAGAGCAACTCCGGGAAAGCAGTTGTTCTAGACTATGACAGCTCGATATGCGAAAATGACCCTGCTGATGAATGGTGGGCTTCTAAGTACAAGATGGTCCTTTGTCTGCTGGACAGCAGCTATGACGAAGTTGTCAGTGAAGCTGCCTGCATTGATATCAATGCTGATAACTTTGCCCGCATGAAACTTGCTGACGTAAACCCCTATGTGGAACTTGGATTACTGAATCCGGCAAAAGAAGGCACAGATGTGCTTTTTAACAATGCAAAAGAAGAACTGGGTCTGGGAGAGGAAGATAAATTCAGCCCTGAGAATACCCTAATTATTAGCAACATAGGTTGCCCTGAAGGAACAGAAGCCTATATTAATGAATTCTATCCCACGCTTCTTGAAGAAGGCTTGAGTATTACCGAGAACTTCATCAATGTTCAGAACTCAAAATTCAGCCATCTCTGGTTTGCTGTCTTTGATAAAGACTCTGGAAATTGTGTATTCACGATAATCGAAGACGGAGAAATCACTTACAACTCAAAGGAAAACATAGATTTCGATGAGCTTTATAAATCCCTTGCAGCCCAGGCTGCCTGGAACCAAAAAATAAAAGACAAAGTATTCAAGGGCCAGGAATTTGCCATCGTAACCATAGCAAACGGCTGGGCAAAAGGAATGGACTCGAATCTGGTTCGGAGTGTTGAATTTCACAACCACTTCTGTCCGGGGGTATCCAGCGGATATATTATCAGTGAATACATAGAAGAGCATTATCCTCTTGGAGATTCTGAAAAATATGTTGTATTTGGCTGCCCTGTTTGGTGTAAGGAAGATGTGTTCCTTAAACTCTGGGACGCAACTCCGGGTATCAGAAACTACTGGGCAAAAGACCTGACCACTGAAGAGATAAACCTTATAGGAAATAATCCCGCGGGAATCTATGTGATCTGGAATTCAACTTCCAATTCCGGAAATGCGGTTGTTATGGGCTTTGACTTTGATGTAGTCAGAGAAGAATGCGGGGCCAGGTCCGACGACGCAGGCTGGGCTTCCAAGTATCTTATGGACGAGTGGCTTATAGACAATCCAAAAGACAGCAGGGTTGTTTATGAAATAGCCAGCTACGAAATTGATGCTGAAGACCTTACAGAAATGAAATTGGCAGGTGTAAATCCCTACGCAGTTCTTGGAGTTATTTAAATAATTAAGGACTATGCTGCTTTGGAATTTATCCAAAAAATCCACTGCATGTAAATATACACAGAGAGGTGTGCCTATGGCATGCCCTCTATATTTTTTATTGTTATAATAAATGATAAGCTCAGGCAAGCAGGGGGAGTTCACATCAGTAAGGCCGGATGAATAAGACAAAAATGCCTGATATATCTATTATTTCTTCTTTTTTCGATGAGTTATATCCTTCTTATTATAATTAGTTATTAAATATTAAATGTATCAAATATTCTTTTCACTGATATCGTTATCTATTATGAATCCCATGCATAAGGCGACAAACCATAATTTTCCTTCAATTTATCCAAAAATTTTCCTTCAATTTATCCAAAATCACGATTAACGGCTATTTATCAAGGGCCTTCTTTTCCCTTAAGTTCATATTATAATGTTTAATTTGTTTGATACCCGGTAGAATTTAGAATTATTTTTGGTATTTTTCCGGCCGGTGAAGGCATGGTGCTTACCTCCGGCCCATCTTTTAGATATTTTAAATTTTAAACATATACTAATCAATTAAAGAGTTAAAACCATGCTTAAGAGACTGATAGATTCCCTCGTGAACGCTCCTATTATCAAAAGGGGAGAGTACAACTATTTCATCCATCCGATCTCGGACGGAGTCCCTTCAATCGAACCCTGCCTGCTTGAAGAGATTGCCGATCACATCCGGGAAATCGCAGACACTAACGTTGATTTTATCCTCACCATTGAGGCCATGGGTATCCCCGTTGGAAGCGTCCTTTCCTTAAAGACCGGCCTTCCTTTATCCATTGTCAGGAAACGCCCCTACTTCCTTGAAGGGGAAGTCGAGCTTTCTCAGAGCACAGGCTACTCGAAGGGCAGCCTCTACATAAATGGACTCAAGAAAGGCGACAGGGTCCTGATCGTGGATGACGTTATCAGTACGGGAGGGACTCTCTCCGTACTCATAAAGGCCCTTCAGAATATGGGGGTTGAGATAAGCGATGTTGTGGCTGTGATCGGACGAGGGGTAGGCACCGATAAGTTAGAAGAACTGGGAGTCAAGCCCAAGATCCTCGTTAGCATTGAAGTGGGCGAAAAAGGCGTGGAGATTAAAGATGTCTGTGAGAATAAGTGAAGCTTTTGATTTCCGGCCTGAGTATATAATAAGCGTTATCCGAAAAACCGGGGCAAAAGTTGTCGGATTCCAGTTTCCCGAGGGCCTGAAAAGAAAAGGTCCCGAGCTTGCAGAGCGAGTGGAAGAGGCAACAGGTGCGGAAATCATGATTTCAGGAGATCCCTGTTTCGGGGCCTGCGACCTGGACCAGACCCTGCTCTCAAATGTGGACCTCCTCTTCCATTTCGGACATGCCGAACTTGAAGATACCGAGCTTACCCGGAAAATCTATTTCATCGAGACCCGCTCGGCCGTTGATATCGTGCCGGTAGTCGAAAAAGCTGTCCTGGAACTCCGGGGGCAGAGGATAGGGCTAATTACCACGGTCCAGCACGTCCATAAATTACCCGAGGCCTGCGAGCTGCTTGAGGCCCACGGGAAAACCTGTGTCGTGGGGACCGGAGACTCCCGGATTGCGTACAGGGGCCAGGTGCTCGGCTGCAACTTTACGGCGGCCCGGGCCGAAGCCTGTGACGAGTACCTTTACATAGGGAGCGGGGACTTTCACCCCCTCGGGGTGTCTCTCTCGACCAAAAAAAGGGTCCTTGCAGCTAACCCTTTTATGGGGGAAGTCCGGGAAGTGAACCCCTCAAAGGTCCTTCGTCAGCGCAGCGCGGTGATAGGAAATTCTCTGGACGCAGAGGTCTTCGGTATAATTGTTTCAAGTAAAAACGGGCAGATGCGGATGAAACTTGCTCGCTCCCTCAAGGCCCTTGTGGAAAAACACGGGAAAAAAGCGCACCTTATCCTCATAGACCTGGTCATACCCGAACAGCTCCTCCAGTTCAAGGTGGACGCTTTTGTAAATACGGCATGTCCCAGGCTTGCCATTGATGAGGCCGGCCGTTTTCCGGCTCCCATGCTAACCCCCCAGGAACTTGAAATAGTGCTAGGAGAAAGGGAATGGGAGGAACTCGTCCTGGACGAAATCACGGATGACAGTATTTAAGGAATGAGTCAAATATAATATCAAGTATTTTTGTTTACCATTTCTTAATCACGGAACACACGGAAACCGACCTGATGGCCGGTGAGTACGCCGGGACTTTAAATACCCGAGTTTCGTTTCGGGATCGCAGTAAATCAAAGATTTACTGGGAGTTGCACTGCAAGTGCAACAGCACGAGGTCCGTTTCGCTCGCTTCGCTCACTCAAGCGGACTAAAAAACGCCAGAGCAGCCGTAATTGGCGTCTTCAGGCATTCTTTTTCCGTGCTTTTCCGTGACATTCCGTGGTTTGGATGCACACACCAAATGTCTCAATCAACAAAAATACAACCTGTATGGGTATAAAGTGATTTCCTGACTGAAAATATGAAGTTATTTTTCAGCCATTCCTAAGCTACCCCGGTGCCGGAGAAGGGGTAAGCCGTCCCGAAAAAGGGGCCTGATTGTGGAAAATATTTTTTTGATGATGAATAAGTATATAACAAAACAGGGAAAATGAAACAGAGAAAACTTGAGATGCTGCTTGAAGAGGTAGAGGCTTTTGTCGAGCCGGACCTTGAGCTTGAGCAGTATCCAACTCCGGCTCCGCTAGCAGCGGAAATTTTACATTTCGCCTACATGCAGGGAGACCTTGAGGGTACGGTACACGACCTGGGTTGTGGAACCGGAATACTTGCAATAGGGGCAAAACTGCTCGGGGCAGAAAGGGTGGTCGGGTTTGATACCGACGAAAAAGCCCTGGTGACTGCAAGAAAAAATGCGGAAAAGATGGGAGTCGATGTTGAATTTATCCGCTCCGACATCTCTGAAGTTTCAGAACCTGCAAAAACCACCCTGATGAATCCGCCTTTCGGAGCCAGGGTCAAGGGAAAGGACCGACCTTTCCTTTCGGCAGCATTAAGAACGAGCGAGAGGATATATTCCATACACAACCGCGGAAGCCTCGCTTTCATCCAAAAGTTCATTAAGCCTGCGGTAATTACACATTCGTATGTGGCCGGGTTTCCGATCAAAAAGACCTTTGATTTTCACAAAAAGGAACGTGAGGTAATTGAAGTGGAAATATACAGAATAACCCGGTCCTGAGTTTCACCTGGCTGCTAAAAATCCGCAGGAAACGGATAACAGATATATTGAAGTGCAGCCTGACTCCTGATTTAATCACGGTCAATTACCCCCTAAAACCTTCGTCTGAGGACTCAGGTTTTTGAGGAGGGGGCTTGTTTCGACAAGTCCCTGATTGAATAACCTTTCGTTATACTGGTCATGATATTCGAGAATACTCCACACGTTCTCGGAGATTTCGATCTGGATTAAACATCCCTGAGAGGAAGGGAAAGTGTTCAGGCCGTTAACAAGCCAGTATAACAGGGGCGATGTGGACCCACTCCTGCAAAGGAGGACAGAACTACTAAGGTCACTGTTGACCAGGTTGAATATGTCATGATACATTCGGAGACTTCCTCAGGCCAATTCCCTATTGTGTAGCATTAAAAAGCCCTGAGAGCCAGGAACGGTGCGCTACACATGACAGGCATATCCAGCATTGGCGGAGGGGAGATCGTTTCAAAAACTACGTTACCTGCTACGGGAACCTGTTTCAAAAGCAGAGTGGAGAAATCCAAACGTGGAACGGAATGCCTGAAAGTTGACGATATTCCTCCCAACTAAAGTCGCAGGCATCCTGCCTAAAAAATCGCATAATATACCATCGCTATTTATGATCATTTGAATGAGGGATTATGATTAGAATCCGGAAAAAGAATAAAACCAGCAGAAGAAAATTATCCGCTCCAGCTAATCCTAAAGCCGGAAAACCCCTCCCTGATAAACCCGAACCAAAGGCCGTTCCGAAAAAGGAAAATGCTAACAGGGGAAAAGAGGAAAGAGGAGGGGCATATGAAAATAAGGGGCAGCGAGAAAAACCTGGGTCTGCGTCTTCGGGAAAGCCAAGACATGCGCCTTCGGGAAAGCCAAGACATGCGCCTTCGGGAAAGCCAAGACATGCGCCTTCAGGAAAGCCAAGACATGCACCTTCAGGAAAGCAAAGGTCTGCACCTTCGGGAAAGCAAAGGGAACCCGTGGAAAAAGAAGAACCTGTTCTTGAAATGGGGGAATTTGTCCTTCCTGGAGAATTTGTAGGAACAAGCGAGGAATTCAGAGCAGGAGAAGGCACAACCCTGATTTCCGGAGACATCTTCTCCACAGCAACCGGTCGGGTGGCTATCGACAGAAAGGGCAGAGCCGTATCCGTGAAACCTGTTACCAGCACGCCCAACGTAATTAAGGACGGGGACATAGTATACGGGAGAGTCTCCGGGGTCAGGGAGTCAGGAGTAGCAGTGGAAATCGCAGCTGTCGAAGGCCGGACCGAAAGAGCAATCGTGAATCTGAGCCTTGGGGACATCCATGTTTCCAATGTAAGGGACTCTTATGTCAAGCGACTCGCAAACGAGTTTGTAGTAGGAGACCTTGTGCGGGCGAAGGTCGTGGACTGCGGAAAGATGCGCCTTTCAACGAACGGAGAATCCCTCGGAGTCATGAAAGCCTACTGTTCGGACTGCAGGGAAGAACTTGTGCAGGATGGGAAAAAGCTTAAATGTCCACACTGCAATAGAATCGAAACTCGCAAACTCTCTGCGGAATACGGAAAGGGGATTTACTGATTTGTCCCTTTTTACGTGGAGCCTGAAAGTGTATGGCATTCCTCCCACAATTAAAGTTACAGGCATTCTGCCTGAAGGATCGTGAAGCCTGATGGAACTAAATATTATTTCTAAAACTGAAACTGAGCTTGAAGTTGAATTTAAAGGCGAGACCCATACCCTTCTCAATTCCCTGAAAGATAACATGGTAAGAGATAAGAGAGTGGAAATCGCTTATTACGACATGAAACACGTAAGCATCAGCGAGCCCGTTCTTTTCATGAGAACCAACGGTGAGGACCCCCTTGTGGTCCTGAAGGACGCAGCTTTGGCCCTTATAGCCAATTGTGACGAGTTCACCGAGGTTTTCAAAAAGGCCGTAAAAGCCTGAAAGAAAGGCAACATAAGAAATTTCATTTGCACCTGCCCCCGGATATCCGGGGCTTTTTGCTTTATTTTTCTCGGATTTTTCTCAGATTTTTCTTTGAACGTGTTAATAATTTCCGATAGTTTTTAATATTTGTTCTTAAGTTTTCATCTTCAAGGTTTTCCGCCCTTGCTTTTGCAATACTTTTTTATGAGTGTCCACTGTAAGATTGGGTATATATGCGGGAAATCCGCCAAATAAGAGGTATTAGATAAGGACGAGCAACATGACACTTGACGATTCATCCCTTCAGAAATTTGGATTTATCAAGCGGGAAACGCTTGGAAGTATAAACATCGACCCCCTCCAGACCGGCGGTATCCTGACGGAAGCGGCCCGAAAGTCCCTTGTGGAATGGGGGGATGGCTACTCGGTTTGCGACTACTGCGGGGGGATACTTGACCAGATAAAAAAACCTCCTATACAGGAATTCGTGCACGAGGCCCTTCCGGAGTTTCTGGGCTGTGACGAGGCCAGGGTCACGAACGGGGCCAGGGAGTCAAAGTTCGCGGTCATGCATTCTCTGGGAAAACCCGGGGACTGGGTAGTCTTCGACGGCCTGGCTCACTATTCTTCCTATGTGGGAGCCGAAAGGACGGGCCTGAATATTAAAGCCGTACCCCATGAAGGCAGTCCCGAATATTATCTGGACCCCGAAGGGTACGGGACCGCAATCGAGGAGGTAATCAGGGAAAGCGGAAAACCTCCGGTAATGGCCCTTATTACATATCCGGACGGAAGTTACGGGAACCTTTTGGACGCTAAAAAGATCGCTTCTATCTGCCACGACTACGAGGTCCCGGTCCTCCTGAATGGGGCCTATTCTGTTGGCAGGATGCCCATTAACGCGAAAGAACTGGGCGTTGATTTCGTTGTGGGAAGCGGGCACAAGTCCATGGCGGCCTCGGGCCCCGTAGGGGTTCTCGGAGTAAGTGAAGAGTATGCGCCGGTTGTTTTCAGAAAGTCGCAGTACAACAAGGCCAAGGAAATAGAACTCCTGGGCTGCACCGCAAGGGGCGCAACGGTCATGACCCTTATGGCCTCTTTTCCGGAAGTTGTGAAAAGGACCCGGAACTGGGACCATGAAGTCGAAAACGCTCGCTGGTTTTCGGCCCGGCTTGAGGATATGGGCTTTGTACAGCACGGGCAAAAGCCCCACTCCCACGACCTGATGTTCTTCGAAGCTCCCAGGTTTTTCGAGATTTCCCAGAAGGTCAAGAAGGGCAGGTACTTCCTCTATAAGGAACTCAAGAAGAGACAGATTCACGGGATCAAAGCCGGTCTTACAAAGTACTTCAAACTCAGCACCTTCGGGCTTGGCCGGGAAAAGCTTGGCATTGTTGTGGACTCGTTTGAGGAGATCCTGCAAAAATACGAAGATCTCTAATATTCTCTAAAAAGGCAGGGGTCCGGCAGAGCTTCCCGGCCTCCGGCATCTTAGAAATCTTTATAAGACTGTTTTTTGGTTACAGGACCGGAAGATTCCGAAAAAAATATTGTTCCCTTGTGCCGGGCCAAACCCCTTCCATTCCCGGCAAGTATTTATATAAGAACACTCATTCAATTACTCCGATTAGAGGGGCTGTGGCCTAGCCCGGCATGGCGATGGGCTCCAGCGGATAAATGATGAACAACGGGTCTACTGAGCTTCTACCCGACGGGGTGAGGCAGTGAGGAACCGTTGGAGCACTGATATGTGTTCAAAGAACGTTTAGCTGTTTAGGCAGCTGTTCGGAGAGACCCGTCGATCGTGAGTTCGAATCTCACCAGCCCCACGTACCTTTTTTCTATATTTTTTGGTTTTTATTTGGTTTGGTTTTTATTTTTTGGTTTTTTGGTTTTTATTTGGTTTGGTTTTTATTTGGTTTGGTTTTTATTTTTTGGTTTTTTGGTTTTTATTTGGTTTGGTTTTTTGTTTTTTATTTGGTTTTTGGTTTTTGGTTTTTTGATATCAGTACCCTGCGGCCGAATACATTGTAATGGTTTTTGCTCCTTCCATATTCCGCTTTTTTCAGCCAATACTTTCACATAACTTCCACAAAGTTTAAGGGCCTGAAGTCTTATCCTCCCCTCACAGTTAATAAAGTTATTAGTGGAGTTTATCTGCTTGAAAAGGGAAAAAGAGGAAATTGTTGTGCTGGCCCGGGCCGTGCACGATGAGGACAGGAAGGAAGGTAAGTCATTTTATGCGGTAGGGGTCAACGAAAAGGGTGAACTCCTGAGACTCCAGTCTATCAGGTCCAGATATGGAGAAAGGGAGTCCGAGTTCGGGAAACTGGATTCTCTGGAAGTTACCTTCACAAGACCCGAACATGGCCTTTGCTGGGAGAATCGGGAGGTGCTTGGACACAGGAATCTGCACAAGCCTCTCAAAAAGAGAAAACTAGGGGAACTCTTTCTCCCTCTGACAAGCTCTCTTGAAGAATTGAATGAGGAAGGCGCAGGCCTTGGTATTGTCAGGCCCGAGCTGCTTGACGTGGAAATCAGGGTCAGGGATACAGAATTTTACGACCGGCAGCGCTATTTTGAGCTGTTGCGAGAAACCCTGGAAAAAAGAGGCATGGACGAGAATGAAAATGGAGACAGAGTTAGAAGTGGAAGTAGAAGTAGAAGTGGAAGCGAGAACAGGTCCGGGATACCGGTGGAGTTGAACTATACATTCAGGTGCAAAGGCGAACCCGACTGTCGGGGACACAGTGCCCTCCTGGCCGATCCGGATTTAGTTGAATTTGTCCGGGGGCTGGTGCGAAAAAACAGAAGGAAAGGGGAAAAGGAAGAGGAATCCGGGTTCATCGAGAAAAAACTCAGGGAACGGTTCTTTGATTTCATGAGGGAAAAAGAGCTCTTCTTTATAGTGGCCAGAAATTCCGTGTTCCGGGCCTGGATGGTTATCGGCCTCTTTTATCTGGAAAAGGACAGGAAGCAGAAAAAACTTATTGAATTCTGTGGCAGTCCTGACCCGGCCCCTTTTTTCACTCCCGCCTGAGCACAGAAATGGGGTTTTGAAGGATTGTAGCCTCTGCATTCCTGACCCCTTCAAAATGATCTTCTATACGGCTAAAGGACGTTTTTATAATATTAAGACTTAAAAATGAATATAAGAGCCTTTAAAACACAGGAAGTAAAAAATACAGCTCACAGGCTCTAAATCACTTGAAAAGAGGGACCATTAATTAGAACCACAGCCCCATGCATATCAGAATCCAACTTAAAAATCATTTATAAATCTAATACTGAATATAAACCTGAAAATGGACTTATACTTAATACAGGGGCTTTAAGTCCCGTGAAAGGAAAACTAAAATCTGGAAGGAGCCTTAAACCCTACACGATTCTAATTTTTCTGCTGGCCCTGACAATCCTCTGCGCCTGGCCAGTGGCCGCAGACACGAATGCCAGCGACCCGATTCTTGAAAATCCCGGTGAAGGAAATGATAGCGAAGGAGCCGTCGCCGAAGAAGAGGAAAAACTGACGCTGGAACCCACCGGTCAGATTCAAATTTCAACGGTCCCGAACGGTTCCGAGATCTATATAGAGGGAGCCTACAGGGGCAAGACCCCTGCCCTGATAACGGGAATCCCGGTTGGGGATTACGAAGTTGTCCTGAAAGGGAACGGCTATGACGATGCCTACGAAAAGGTTTTTGTCAGGCCCGGGGAAACGGAGGTAATCTTCCGAAACCTGGGCGTGAAAAAAGGGGTTCTCAGCATCTCTTCAGACCCTTCCGGAGCAAGCATTTACCTTGACGGGAAATACAGAGGAGTGACCCCCAATGTCTTTGATGCCGAGATCGGAGCCCACACACTTGAGTTAAAGAAAAACTGGTACGGCACGGTTTCGCAGGAGGTTGTCGTGTCTTACGAAGACCCCCTCGTGCTGGAGGCAAAACTTCACATCAACCTGCTGTTTTCTGCTGCGGGAGTACTTTTTATCCTCTTTTTTGTGCTTTTCGCAAAAAAGCATCCCGAGGTACTCAGGGTCAAAGTCCCCACAGGCAGTGGCGGATTAAAAAAGTACGGGAAAAACACGGGCCGGAAAGATAAAATAAAAAAGAAATTCAGGCCCGGATCAGGACCTGAATCCGGGCTCGAATCAGGGTCCGAATCCAAATACCTGGTGGATCTGGATAAACTCCCGGAACCTGAATTCAAATACAGCAGGGAAATTCGAGAAAAATAGTTGAAGCTTTTCTTGCTAAATATTTTAGCATTCAAGTTCCTTATTCAGGAAAAGCTCCAGCCGGTCCATGCCTTCTTTTATATTTTCCAGGTTGTTTGCATAGGAAAAACGCAGGTAACCCTCGGCTCCTTCTCCGAAATCAATTCCGGGGGTAACGGCAACCCCCGCCTCATTAAGAATGCGCCGGCCCAGTTCGAGGGAATCGTTGCTGAACTTTCGGGCATCGGCCAGTACGTAGAAAGCGCCTCTGGGTTCGCTCTGCACGTCCAGGCCCATCCCGATAAGCCTTTTTAACATGTACTGGCGACGTTTGTTGTAGGTTTTGACCATCTCGGCGACATGGTCCTGCGGGCCTTTGAGGGCTGCTATGCCGGCTTCCTGGACAAAGCTGTTGGCACAGATAAAGAAGTTCTGGTTAAGTTTTTGGAAGGGGCGGACACACTCTTTCGGACAGATAACATAGCCCAGTCTCCAGCCGGTCATGGCGTAAAGCTTGGAAAAGCCGTTCACGACAAAAGCGTTATCGGTGTATTCAAGGATGCTGTGTTCCTCTCCGCTGTAGACCAGACCCTGGTAGATCTCATCCGCTATAATGGGGATGTCTCCTGCAACCTCAGCCATTCCTTCCAGGCTCTCTGAGGACATCACATGCCCACATGGGTTTGAGGGACTGTTGATAAGCACGGCTTTGGTGCCGGGGTTCAGGTACTGCTGCACGGTGTCGGGCTCAAGGGCAAAACCGTTTGTCTCGTTTGTGTAGACATATGCAGGTTTCCCACTTAGATATTTTACAAAGTTGGGATAACAGGAGTAATAGGGATTGGACATGATGACTTCGTCCCTCCTCTCAAGAAGGGCCATGAAGGTTAAGAGGAGCGCGGGACTCGTACCTGAGGTTACGACCACCTGCTCAGGACTCAGGTCCACTCCGAATTTCTCCCTGTAAGACTCCACAATAGCCTCCCGAAGAGCCGGGAGACCCTGGCTGTGGGTATATTTAGTAACCCCCCGGGCAATCGCGACGCTTGCAGCCTCGCAGATATGGGGAGCCGTGGGAAAGTCAGGTTCTCCAATTTACAGGTGGATGATGTCTCTACCTTCAGCTTCCAGTTTCTGAGCGCTTTCCAGTACTTCCATTACATAAAAAGGCGGGATGTCCCTGGCTCTTTGGGACAGGACACATTTGGATTTTTTCTGAGACATGAATTAACCTTTTAAAAATGATTGGGATAAATGCCACAAATGTAAAACGAATATATGCCTGAACCTGCCTATGTATTCAATACTTATATATTCTGTGGAATGTAGACGCTCTTCCCTGAAAGGAACGAGCCCAAAAAAGTTTTCTCGAGCTCAGTCCTCAGTTTTCAGCTCTCAGTTTTCAATCCCCATACCGAATTTTCTCGATTACTTCCACGTCGGGAGCTGTCCAGGCCTGTTCTTCAAGTGTCTTTGTGAAATTTCTCTGGAAGGTCTGAAATATTTCCAGGTTTTCAGGGATTACGGTCAGGTATTCATAGTCTCCGTATGCTCCTGTGAAAAAGGAGCAAACAGTCTCATCAAACTGCTCTTCAATCCGCTGCGGGTACCAGAAACCGTTCTGGGAAAGCAGGACCAGGATAGGGGCAGGAATCGGGGTATCTCCCGAATAAATGTACAGCCCCACAAAAATCTCTTCTGCGGATTTTGAAATCACCAGCTTTTTTTCAAAGCCGGGCTTTCCGAGTTTAAGAAACCAGTCTCCTTTAAGGAGGTCTCCAGGTTTTTCAAGTAACCTGTGAGCATTCAGGATTTTCTCGGCAAACTGCTGGATTTCCAGAATCATGCTCCTGCGCTGGGCTTCCGGCATGTCCAGACAGGACCTGCAAAGCTCCTCTCCCGAAAGCCGAAGCTTTTCGAGTTGTTCCTTCACTTCAGGCCGAGCTTCGGTTTCGGTTTCGGTTTCGGTCCGGAGGCCTGCCCCCTGCTGCCCCATATACATTTCCGGCTGATTTACCATAAGCTTAGCCACCCCTCAATATTATATATGGTCTTTAATTTTTATAAATATTGGGGGTATGGCCGTCGTTTTCCTGTTTTTTTCAAACTGTTAGGAAGCTCAGCCTTCCAGCAGACTGTTCCCTTCCGGTGAGCTTTCCCAAAGCTCTCCTCTCCCTCCGCCGACCTCAACCGGAGGCTCCCTCTCCCCTCCTTCTCCGGAAGCAAGCCACCTGACCCCCAGATAAACAAAAGGCGTATCAAGAAGAGCAAAACCAATTTTGAGAACCCAGTAAGGCAGAACCATCAGGAAGATGCGGTAAGAGGTAAATTCCGGGGTCAGGTGATAGAACGCTATGAACATAAAGATAAGCGAATCTATAAACTGGGAAACGATCGTGGAGAGGTTGTTCCGCAGCCAGAGGTGTTTTCCTCCGGTTTTCTGTTTCCAGAAATTAAAGGCCCAGAGGTCGTGGTACTGGGCGACCAGAAAAGCAATAACGCTCGCGATGATTATGCGCAGGGAACTTGAAAAAACGCTTTTATAAGCTTCGTTTCCCTGATAAAAAGAGGCAGGGGGAAAATGGGTGCTTACGAACACAAAAACGACTGCCAGACAGAGGGCGAGAAAACCCGAATGCACGAAAACTTTCGAAACCTCTTTTCCCTGGACCTCTTCCACAACATCAGTTATAAGGAAAGTAAAAGGGTATGAAAAGACCCCTACGGAAGTTATAATTCCAAAAAAGCTTATTATCTTACTCCCCAGGAGGTTGCCAATAAGCAGGGAACTTACGAATACCGTAAGCAGGAGCTGGGTTTTATATTTTATGTTTTTCATGATCTCACGGTGGGGGGTTTTTAAAGAAATTAAAGGAAATTAAAGGATTTTGAGGGGTTTTTACGGGTTTTCATGGGTTTTTATGAGCTTTATAGGAAATATAGGGTTTTTAATGATTTATAACTTTTGTATAATGTCCAAAGAAAATTTTGTACATTAATGCTTCTTACGGCAAGAGGCTCATCTGTAAGGTTCCACCCGCCTGAAAAGGTTTTCGGGGTCCCGGTCCACCTCATCGCAGATGATTTTATGAGGGATTCCGGAAGGTAGGACGGAATAAGCCCTGTTATCGGTCAGCCTGAGCCCCCAGGTCTCGTCCGTGAGCAGAAAATAAGAATTTTCAAGCCTGACTCCTTTTGCTTCGAGTCCCAAGCGGATTTCAGGGTCCGAAATGTCCTGCCGGATCTGTTCGGCGGCTGTTACCTGAGTCCCCTGCCCTCCTTTCTTTATGAGGTAGAACCGGTCTTCGGAGAGCACCCGGTCAGCAGAACGGATAACAAGCCGATAGTAGGTCCTGCTTTTTGTGGATTTTTCCCGCTCGTTTTGAAGGTATAAAACGCTGCGCCCGTTATGGGCAATGTCAGAGAGAATATCTTCTCTTCTTGAAAAGGACTCCACGTTAAGCGTCGGGACGTCCAGGTAAACGACCGGGAACTTTTTGGACAGGGAGTCGGCGGTCGCCTGATGGGTCTTTTCTCTCGGGACATATTCGAAGCTGAGCCGGATTTTGGATTCAGAAAGGTCTTTTCCAGGCTCTGCTTCAAATTCGACCTCAAACCTGGCCTCAAACTCTAAAGCCTTCCGTTGATATGCCTTTACCGCTTCCGTGGAATCGTTGTAAATGACGATTATCCGGTCCCCGGCAAAGAAAAGCTTTGCAAGGGAGAGGGCAAAGTCCAGGGCCGCAAGTTCGCATTCAAGGTTGCTTGCAGGGAGACCTGATACTTTTGTTGTGGACTGGTGGACCGGTTTTCCGGCCCTCAGGACCATGCAGCCTATATAGGAAGCTTCGTTTTCGTTGTAAGAAGAATCGCAGTAAATCTCAAGCATGACTAGTTACTCCCTTTTTATATACAGATGAAAAGTTGAAGGAAAATGGAATTCTTTCTCATCCGCTATTGTTTGCATCACGATTGTACAAAAATATTATGATTAAGGGCTCATGCCATGATATAAAGGGGATAAAAACAAAAAGTAGCCAGGATAACAAAAACAGTATAAACAACAGAAACAGGTTGGTCAATAACTCCTGCTTTGGAGAGGTCTTCAAAGACGTCTTCTTGTCTTTGTACCCAAAGTTCTCGTTTGTCTTGGCCCTGAAGAGATTCCCATCCCGGGTCTATCCGGAAGATTGAGGGGGTCCCCAAGTCATAAATCAGATAAGTCTCTACTCTTTTAATACACATGAGCAAAGTTTCAATTGTCCGCTGTCCCGATTATTCAAATGTAAAAGAGGCCATAGCCGAAGCTTTGGACCTTCTCGGAGGCCTTGAAATAATCATTTCTCCTGGCGACCGGGTCCTCCTGAAACCAAACATCATTGCGGCCCTGCCTCCGGAAGCAGCGGCTACGACCCACCCGACCGTGGTGGCTGCGATGTGCGAGCTTGTCCTGGAGGCAGGAGGAATCCCGGTTGTCGGAGACGGGGCCGGGATCTCAAGACCTGGAGCCACCGCAAAAGCTCTGAAGGTCTCCGGAATCGAGGCCGCCGCCCGAAAAGCCGGAGCTGAGGTCGTTAATTTTGAGACCTCGGGCTATACGGAAATGGAAGTCCCGGCTCCCCTGCAGTTTCCGAAACTCTACCTCGCAAAACCCGTGCTTGAGGCCGACGTTGTAATCTCCCTCCCGAAACTCAAGACCCACGAGTTGACCTACTATACGGGCGCGGTCAAGAACTTTTTCGGGGCTCTTCCCCTGAAAATGCGAAAAGAGGCCCACCTCCTGGGAGAGCATGAACCTTTCGGGGAAGCCGTGGCCGACATATACTCGGTAATCAAACCCCACTTTGCGCTCATGGACGGGATTGTCGGGATGGAAGGGAACGGCCCCTCCCACGGTACTCCGGTAAATTCAGGGCTTGTCCTGGCAGCTTTCGACTGCGTGGCTCTCGATATCGTGGCTGCCGGTCTCATAGGTTTTGATCCGATGCAGATCCCAACGACTGCGGGAGCCCTCAAAAAAGGATATGGAGACCCGAATCCCCTGATCCTGGGGGCTTCTCCGGAATCCGTGAAAATGAAGTTCAAACCTTCGGCAGGGGGAATCACAACCCTTCCTCCATTCCTGACCCGGCACATGGGCAAATTTTACAGTATCAAACCCCACATCGTGCAGAGCGAATGCACCCACTGCGGGGCCTGCTACCTCAACTGTTCCCCGAAGGCTGTGGAAAAGCAGGAAGACGGCAGTTTCAGGATAAATGAAGATCTGTGTATCCTCTGTTATTGCTGTCGGGAACTTTGCCCGAACGCTGCGGTGGAAATGAAAAAATCCCTGCTTGCGAAGTTTTTGACCCTGAAAGAATGAGACAGGAATAAGGTAGCTCCAGAACCCGGTTAATTTTTTTTCTGAATATTCACCATAGTTCGGAGGAGATTAGAACCCTGGTTGAAGGAATAGGGGGCCTGAATGCCTGGTCCTGAACAGAAATTCGGGACGAATCCCTTCTCCTTTCCACCTCTCATTTTAAAAAAATATTTGCAAAGTCTTGTGGCCCGTTATAAGTTTTTCTTTTTATAGTGTGATGCAAGCCCTTTTATCATAGAAAGCCGAAAATAAATATAAAAATTTTTGTTGAGATACGGAAAAAATACTATCAGGAAAAGTATTTTCAGCTTATTTATTTCAAGATAAAAGGTGATTCAATGCTCCAAGCTTATATTGAAACAGACTATGCGCCGGAAGTCTGCACACTATGTAAAGGGTCAGGATGTTGGGAAGGAGGAATCTGTAAAGCCTGCGGAGGACAGGGTAGTGTTCTTGTTGCCCAGCCTGCCAGGATATGTCCTGTTTGCGGAGGCACGAGCCAGTCGGGAGACGGGGTCTGCAGGGCCTGCGGAGGAAGCGGTTGGGCCCGGTTTTAACTTTGCAGACGGGAAAAAGGGGGTCCCCGTCCTTGACAATTCCGGTTTGCCAGAAATGAGAGGGGGGGGAATTGATTGTATTACTTTTCTTTTTTGTCCTCTACGTTTTCCAAGAAGCCCTCCCCACGAGGAGTGGGTAGATAATACGCATTTTCTCCGTCATCCTCTTCCTTTTCAATGTAGAGTGCATCTTCAAGCATGCTCAGGTGGAATTTAGCCTGATAGTCGTTTAACTTAAATTCCTCTTTTATTTCTTCATAGGATTTTTCCCCTTTTCCAACGGAAATCAGGATGTTCCGGCGGAGGGTGTTCTGGAGAACCTTCAGGCCGAACTTGTGGTCTTCGGTGGGGTTCCTTGTTAGCTTTCCTTCCCTTTTTACTTTCTCAAGCCATTCTTTTTTTCTGGCGGAATCGTCTGTGGACATGATGGATCATTTCTTAGTTTCGTCAGATCATTTAAATAGATTTTGAAATTAGTATATTTTTTATGAGATCTTATTATATGAAGGCTCGATTCAGATTAAAATGTCTTATGATGTAAAAATTAAATAGATGATACCGCATAGTACGTAAAAGTACCCAATAGATATAATTAGTATCCATAATAAATTATATTGTATCCACTATAAAAGCAAAAGAAGTGCTCAATCTGCTAAAGGTATCAAGAAATACATTAAGCATCAGAAATATTTGACGAAATAATTTCAATGCTCCATTGCTATTCCATGAAGCATTAAAGTAAAAGAAAAGAAGAAAGATTAGAAATCGAGGTCGAGCCAAATTGATAATTAAACGTGTTGAGCAAATCCAGTTTCATTCCAGGGAAATAGGGGATTTGTGCCATAAATCCAAAAACCTGTATAACTTCTCTGATTATATTATCAGACAGGAGTTCTTCAATAACGGAAAATGGATCAGGTACAATAAACTTTATGGGCTTGTGAAGGCCTCTGAGCCTTACAAAGAGCTTCCTGCTAAATCTGCTCAACAGACTCTAAAAGTACTTGACCGTAACTGGAAATCTTTTTTCGAAGCTTTAAAATCTTACAAAAAGAATCCTGAACTTTTCACAGGCAAACCAAAGCCTCCAAAGTACCTGGAAAAAAACGGGGAATACCTGTTAATTTTTACAAATCAGCAGGTCAGTATCAAAGACGGAGTGCTCAAGTTTCCCAAAGTAGTTCCGTTATCCATCCAGACAAGACTTCCTGATGATACTAATTTGAGAGAAGTCAGGATCATTCCAAAACACGCAGGATACACCTGTGAAATTGTTTTTGAAAAAGAAATCGAAGATCCCATACCTCTTACTTCCGGTCGAGTCCTGGGAATTGATCTTGGAGTTGTCAACCTTGCAACTATTGCAAACAATTTTGGAGAAAACCCAATTATTGTTAAGGGCGGGGTTGCCAAGTCAGTAAACCAGTTTTACAACAAGCAGAAAGCAAAGCTCCAGAGCACTTATGAGAAACATGGGATAAAGACCGGAAAGGGTGTAGAAGTACTTACCCATAAACGAAACTCACGGATTAAAGACGTACTCCACAAACTGAGCAGGGCAATAATCAACTATGCTCTGGAAATGAACGTGGAGAATATCATTATCGGAAGCAATCCTTTCTGGAAACAGAAAACCAACATGGGCAAGAAAAATAATCAGAATTTTGCTCAGATCCCCCACAGTACCCTTATTTCAATGGTCGAGTACAAGGCTGGAGAGGTTGGAATTTCGGTTGAACGGATCGAAGAATCCTATACAAGCAAATGCTCTTTCCTTGATAATGAGCCAATGGAACACCATGAAGAATATCTCGGAAAACGGGTCAAAAGAGGGCTTTTCCGAAGTGCCACGGGAGTTCTTCTTAACGCTGATGTCAATGCAGCATATAATATGATTAGAAAAGCAATCCCTAATGCCTTTGCAGAGGGGATAGAGGGTGTTGTGCTTCACCCTGTTAGTGTTAATCCACTATACAAAGAACAGTTTAGATCACAAATTTATAATAGTTTGTGATACTAATTAGGACTTTTCATAGCATAAGTTTATGAAAAAGAAGTTAATTGTTATCTTTGCGGTTTCAGGCGACTTTGAGCCATAATTTAGCGATTTTTCATTTTTTTGATTGAAACCCTGAATTTGCAGGAAGAATTCGTTCTTCAATCAAACTCAAAATTCGGCAGCCAAAGACTTTAATCAAGAAGAAGTATTTAAAAGATTATAAGCAATTTCAAAATCCGGTTATTTTTTAATTTACACCAATCACTTGATTTTGGAACTGAGTCTTGCAGTACCAAAAACTATTTTAATAAAAAGCAACATGTAAGGCAACACTGACAAGCGTGCGACCGTGGTTTAGCGGCTATGACCTGAGCTTCCCAAGCTTAGAACCCGGGTTCGAATCCCGGCGGTCGCATCCTGAAACTTCTTTTTGTCATCTGTTTTATTGTTTTTGATATATTTTATCATAATTTTTCAGTCCTGTACTCCACTGTCTATTTTTGACCCCTGCATTACAATAATTTTTGGGGCAGATGGGATCTAATTTTGAGTTGGGGATTTCGTTGTTTGAGAAAATCCTGGCTGAGAAATCTCCCGGAAACCAGGAAAAATATCCGGACATGGTATAACTTTATAAATTTGTTAATGAATATTAACTTTATAAATAAAAAACATTATATAGATTATTATAAAGATTTTATCCTCTAAACCTTATTTTATCATACAATTTGATTTTTTCAGATTGTGGGGAATCTGTACTAAAATTTTGATTAATGGGCAGAATATGGAGGGGCTCTATGAAGACTGAAGTACTGTTAAGTATCGTGGCAATTGCAGCTGCACTTTTCCTTGTAGGCGGAAGCACCTATGTGCATTTCAATGATGTGGAAGTGGCAGGGGTCAATAATTTCACGACCGGGACTCTTGACCTGATGGTAGAAGGCAACGATGATGTACGGAAACTATGAATTTTTCAAATATCAAACCCAGGGACAGCAACACTTCAGCAGCCAGCTGGCTCATTACTAACGGGGGATCAATTGCCGGAAATCTCAGCATCAAAATTAGTTCAACTATATAAGCTGGAGTCACCTTCCTCGATGTTTCTAATTGAAAATTAGAAACTCCTGTTAAACCTATGGTTTAACACGACAGCCGAAGGCTGGCAGGTGGGGGAGGAATGCGTCCTCCTCTACAGGGGCCGGATTTTCACTGAAAACGTTTATATGATGTAGCGTGAATTTATATATTGCATGGATTATATAAAAACATTGGAACTAAAAATCCTAAATCCTGATCGTGATTTAGAGGAAACCATGCAAAAGTACGCAAAAGGGATGAATTACGTTTCTGAAATTGTTTATGGAAACGGGGAACCAATTTCGTCAGCTAAATTACAATCTTTAGTTTACGCCCATCTAAGGGAGGAACTGGGGCTCAAATCTCAAGTAAGTTGCAACATTCCAAGACAGGTAGCAGGAACTTACAAAACAATTGTTGAACTTATAAAAATCGGAATGAGTCACTGGCAAAGGATAACCTATTCCGCAAGTTCTATGACTCTATCCTACAAAAGAGATTTCACTATATTTCCTGATTCGGTGAGCATTACAAGTTATAGTTCTGGAAGAAAAATTTATAAAATACAAAATTATGAATATGCTTTACAGTTCTTTTCAGAACCGTGGAAATTTGCAGCTTCCAAAGTAGTGAAACATAAAGATGGAGATTACTATTTTCATTAAACAGTATCAAAGGAAATAGAGGAAAAGCCAATTACAGAAGCATCTAACTTTATGGGTGTCGATGTTGGCTTAAACTATTTAGCTGTAGGTTCTACAACTGATAAAAAATGTGTTTTTTATAAAGGAGGACACATTAAAGACCTTCGTAACAGATACAAGAAACTTAGGGCAAGATTACAATCTAAGGGCACTTTATCAGCTAAAAGAGTTATAAAACATCTATCTGATAAAGAGAAACGGCTTATGAAAGATGTAAATCATTGCATTTCTAAAAAAATAGTTTCTTTTGCACTTGAAAATGAAGTATCAGTAATAAGTCTTGAAGACATAACCGGGATAAGGGAAAATACAGTACGGAAAAGAAAAAAAGTAAATAGGTATCATCATAGCAGTTGGGCATATAGGCAACTACAGGATTTCATAGAGTACAAAGCAATTGAAAAAGGTATTTCTGTAGAATATGTTGATCCTGCCTATACATCTCAAGCCTGTTCCCGGTGCAACCACATACAGAAAAGTAATAGAAAGAAAAATGATTTTAAGTGCAAAGTCTGCAGTTTCGAGCTTCATGCAGACCTTAACGCAGCAAGAAACATAGAGAACAGAATACGAGAAGCCAGGTATATCTTGGAGTCTCGGGGGTGCCCGTCAACCACCCAGACGAATAAAATGATCTGAGAGCATAATCAGGGATATTCAAGCCCCTTCCTCGGCAGCCGGAGGCTGACAGGTGGGGGTAGTTGACTAACAAACAATGAAAATACAATTACAGAACCTGAAAAAGATGTAAACGACATAACAGACGGCTCCGATGGGGGAGAACTTGGCGATTTTCTTAAAGTGGTCTTCTGGATGGATGTTGATAAGAGTAATGACTGGAATGATGGGGATTACTATCTTAAATCAGAAGGGGGGTTGATCCTGAAATCGTGGATAAATTCAAAACCATAAGTGAGAGTGTCGAAGAGGTTTGTGAAATCACGGATCTGCGCGTCCGCTGGGTCGGACACAGGCTGCACGCGGAAGTCAACGCGACCGTGGACCCGAAACTTTCGGTTACAGAAGGGCACGAAATTGGAGACACTATCCGGGAAAAGCTTCTGGAAGATTATTCATATATCTCAGAAACAACCATCCATGTGGACCCCCTGACAGCCTCGGGAGAACACTTCCACTGCAGGCCCGGAGAATTGAAGGCAAAAAAGGCGGTACATACCTGATGCCTTTTTTTCTCCTATTCCTTTTCTTTTCCCTCTTCCATTTCGCCCTTCTTTTTTTTCAACTTTCCTAAAAAATTTTCAATATTTTTTTTCACTCAGTAAACACAACTTCCACCTGTTTTACGTCCCAGAGAGCCTCGAGTTTTTCCACGATATCCCCTTTGATAGCTGACGCGAACTGGTGGTCCAAAGGCAGGTCCACCACGACCCTGATCACCCCATCATCCACCGAAGTCTTCAGGACAAGCTCGGTCCGGATGACATCAAGGCCCGTTAGCGGGTTCATAACGTGCTTGAGCCTCCTTCTGACCACATCCACAGTCGTGGGCTCCTTTTCGGTCACAAGCCCGTGCCGCTCTTCGTAGTCCCGGATTGCCGAGCGCAGCCCCTCCACGGCAAGCACGGAACAGTGTGCCTTTATGGGAGGAAGCCCCCCCAGTTCTTCCGAGGCCTGTTTCCAGGTGATTTTTTTGGCATCTTCGAGGCTTTTCCCCTTTGCAAGTTCGGTAATTACCGAGCCTGTGGCGATATTTGAGGCGCAGCCGTAGGACTCGAATTTCACGTCCTCGATTGTCCGGGTCTTCTGGTCAACCTTGAGATAAACGGCTACCATATCCCCGCAGGCCGGGCTTCCTTCAATGGACTTCCCATCGGGGTCCTCTATTTTCCCCACATTTCTCGGGTGGCGGAAATGTTCAAGCACCTTTTCACTGTATGGAAACTTCATATTCTTTCCCTCCCCATTCTTATTTTCTTCCCCATATCTCATTTCTTGCCCAGGGGACTGATTTCCCTGAGTTGAGCCACCACTTCTTTTACGTTATCTATTATAGCGTCCGCCTCTTCCATACGGTTATACCTTCCGAAGGAAAAGCGCACCGAACCGTGAGCCCTCTCGTGGTTTCCCCCTATCCCCAGAATCACATGGCTTGCTTCCAGGGAGCGGGAAAAACAAGCCGAGCCCGTGCTCACCGCAAAACCCCTCATGTCCAGGTGCAGGGTAATCGACTCCCCCTCCACGTAATGGAAAGTCAGGTTAGCATTCTGGGGCAGGCGGGAATTCCGGCAGCCGTTCAGGATCACGTCCGGGATTTCGGAGAGCGCCCGATCGATTACCCTATCCCGCATGGCCTCAAGCTGCCGGGTCTCTTCGGGTGTTACCAGCTTGACAGCCTCCGCAAAGCCCACAGCTCCCGGGATATTCTCAACCCCAGCCCGCCGGTTTTCCTCCTGAAAACCCCCGTCCATGAACTTATGAAGAGGTGTCCCTTTCCGAACGAAAAGCCCCCCTACTCCTCTCGGACCGTGGATGGTGTGCGCAGAAAGGGTCACCAGGTCCACCGGCAATTTTCCCACGTCCAGGGGCAGCCTGGTAAAGCTG
The DNA here is from genome assembly GCF_055394095.1 of Methanosarcina baltica. Taxonomy (NCBI): domain Archaea; kingdom Methanobacteriati; phylum Methanobacteriota; class Methanomicrobia; order Methanosarcinales; family Methanosarcinaceae; genus Methanosarcina; species Methanosarcina baltica. The sequence goes on from NZ_AP042463.1 coordinate 896,677, forward strand.
TGGGTCGCGTCCGTGTGCAAAAGAACATCCTTTTCCTTACAAATTTCGGAAAGAACCCTGAGGTCCTGGACTGTTCCTATCTCCTGGTTGGCCTGCTGGACCGAAACCAGGACCGTATCTTCCCTTATGGCCCCCTCGAGGGTTTCCGGGTCCACTTTCCCTTCCGGATCCACGTTCAGGTAAGTGACGTCAAACCCCTGTCGTTCAAGGGCCTTTGCCGTGTTCAGGACAGGAAAGTCCTCTATCCTGGAAACGATGATGTGCTTTCCCTTTTTGGTCTGAAGGGCCGAGACAACACCTTTGAGGGCCATATTACTCGATTCCGTGGCCCCTGATGTGAATACGATTTCTTCGGAGGCTGCTCCCAGTTTTCCGGCTATGTTTTCCCTGGCTTTTTCAAGCCCCTCCTTTGCTTCGATTCCCATCGAGTACCCGAATTCGGAAGTAGCTACCGCATAGATCTCTAAAAAGTAAGGCTTCATGGCCTCCAGTACCCGCTCGTCCAGCCGGGTACATGCGCTGTTGTCAAGATATGTCATATCCTCGTACATTCCAACCCTCCCTCAAATTCAAATGAAAAGTGTTATGCTGGCGCCTCTGGCTTCCTGGATATAGGTGCCAACCGCCCCCCAGTCGTCCACCCATTCCGTCCGGATTTCCTCTTTCTTAATTCCCATGATTTCCATGGTCATCTCACAGGCAATGACCTTTCCGCCAAGTTCCTTATAGTCATTCATGAGCTTTTCAAGAGGAGCAACATTTGCCGCTTTCATACGGCCCGCAACCATTTTTTTCCCCAGCCCCATCATGTGCATTTTGGAAAGCGGGCCCTTTTCAAGTTCTCCTTTTTTGAGCCGCATAAGCCCCCAGAAGGTGAAGAAAATGGAGGCCTCCATCCCCATTGCAAGGGCCCCGTTTCCTATTATAAGCGCACTGTAAAATTTGTCCATATCCCCGCTGTGAAGTATTATAACCGCTTTTTCGGACTTAAACTCCTTCTCAGGCATTTTGTGTCCCCCCTCAGTATCCTGATTTCAATCTCCCCTTCTCTCCGGCTCTTTATCGCCGGATCTTAATCTCCCACTCCTTTCCTCCCTCTTTATCCTCTATCCCGAGCACTTCAAGTCCTAGGGCCTCGCAGGCCATCGGGATTTCCTTTTTGGATGCCGGATGCGTCCCCTTTACCAGCACGAGGTCCCCGGGCGAGGCTTTCCGAAGAGCTTTCCTGCATTCCACAAGCGGTACCGGGCAGGTCTCTCCCCGAACATCTATTTCTACTTCTGTCATGTCCTTTCCCCCAGATTTATAGAGCTTTTCTCAACTTTTCAGCCACATTTTCGAGGTCAGAACTGTCCGTTTCGGTCCAGACCACCGACTTGATCCCTCTGCCCCCATCTCCTTTCTTTCTCGGGATCACATGCACGTGGACGTGGGGTACTTCCTGGCCCGCAACTTTCCCGTTGTTGATCCCTATGTTCGAGCCTTCGGCCGAAAAGGCCTTTTCAACGGCAAACGTTATTTTTCTGGCAGCCTCAAAGAGCGCGGCCACGTCTCCGGCCCCCATGTCAGTAAATTTGTCAAAGTGCTTTTTCGGGGCTATGAGGGTATGACCTTCGCTTGCTGGATTTATGTCAAGAAACGCAAGAATGGAGACGTCTTCATATACTTTAAAGGAAGACAGTTCCCCGGATACAATTCTGCAAAATAGGCAGTCGTCTCTCATGGATTCCCCCCATAATACTTTTTAGGTTCAAGCTTATATTATATTTCTGTATTCAGATTTTTGTTTCCGGATTTCTGTGCTGCAGAATTTTATCCATGGGAAGAGAAACCTGTTCATCCAGGCTCAACAAAAACATTTTGTAACTATTCAGCCTACTGATAAAAAAAGCATAGTTTCAGCTAATGTTGCAACTATCGGATAATAGCGGCGCTCCATTGAGCGCCGCTCGAATAGCATCCATGACATTCAAGCTATTCTTTCTAATAGTGGATATGTATCCCCGAATTCTGCAGAAAGCTACCGCTCCTTCGATGCTTCGGAAAGTTCCCGAAATCTTCTGTTGTAGCTTCATCATTCTGATGTCTCGCTCTGCTTGATTATTATCAAATGGAACTCTCAGGTCATTGAGGAATTTCAGAATCCTATCCTTGTATTTTATGAACCTATCAAGGAGATTCTTTGCTTTTGTTTGTGCTGGTCTTCCTCTTTTTTTAACCTGTTTTGAGAGGTCAGGAGGTGGATTTTCTTCAATTCCCTCTTTAATTATTTTATCGTATATTTCCTCGAATGCCCTGACTTTTATTGGATCTATTGGAATTTCCATTTCTCTGCATTCGTCGGTATATTTTTTTACTTCACTCAGAAGTTCATTTACTTTTTTAGCCCATTGCTGCTCAAAATTCTCTTCAACTCCAGTGAGGTCCCTCTTAAGATGAGCATTGCAGAGAGCATGTTCACATCCATATTTGTTGTATGATGCCCAACCATCATGAACTACTACCCCCTTGTATTCTGGAAGAAAACCCAAAGCATTCATTGCCTCTGATCCTCTTTTTGGATGTACAAAATAGTATGTCCACAGACTGTTTGAAACAACATGGAGCCACCATTTTGTCCCTAAAACCCTCATTCCTGTTTCATCACAATGTACAGAATAGGCTACCCGTAGATGTTCGAAAACAGCTTTTTCGAAAGGTTCCAATTTCTGGAATAATTCCTTTTCAGCTCTTTTTATGGTAGCAGGGCTGATACGTATTCCATAAAAGTCCTCTGACAAATCACAAATCCGTTTATAAGGAATCAATTGAAAGTTCCTTAAATATACAAGAGAGGATAAAAGGCGAGGTCCATATTGAATAGGGAATTTTATAGAGTCTGGAAAAGTACCTTTGTTTATTTTCCCACAGTGAGGGCATTTCTTGGACTCAGCACGATGTTCGGTAAATATGATGTTCACAGGAGGAATATCAGCTTCTTGCCTGCGTTCACAGTCCCGAACTTCAGTATCTTCAAGATCATGACCACAATTTTCACAGCAGTGAGGGGAATGAAATATTATATGGTCAGGATCCCCAACCATTTCGAAAGTACTTCCAGAATGACCTTTTTGACCACCAGGTTTTTTCCCACTTCTTGTGCGGCTACTCTTAGGTTTAGGTTTTTCATTCACAAAAACGTCAGTAGAAGGAGGTTTACTGCTGTTTTGGCTGTTTTGATTTAGACGAGCCTCTAAAACCCTTACACGTTCCTCAAGTTCAGCAATTTGAGAAGCCTGTTTCTCTATGATAGTCTCAAGTCTCTGAATTACAGCAACGACTGCTTCAGGGCCTTCTTCATAGATTTCAAGAATCTCTTCACGTGTAAGCATGATACTGAAGAGATAGAGTTATTTTATATGCAATTTTTCCTCGAAACGAGGAAAAATTGCCTTTGTTCAAAGTATGGCTGAATAGTTACAACATTTTTACAAATAATGCCCCATATTTCACTAATTGTATTCAAATACATTACAAGGCCTTTCCACTGAAGCATTTACTTTGAAGAAGGCTTTCTCGGGAAACATCCCGGAGGCCGGTATTATGAAAAAGAGGAGGACTGAAAAATAATGGGCGAGATTCTAAAAGGCGCAGGAGTCGGACTGGTCTGCACAATAATCTTCTATTTTATCCCCGTGGTGAACGCGGTGGCTCCTTTTCTGGGCGGGCTGCTCGGCGGGTACGTGGCCGACGGAGGAGTCGAGGGCGGGCTCAAGTCCGGGGTTTTGATGGCTCTACTTATGGTAATTCCGGGCTTTTTGCTTGCCGGAATACTGGGGGCTGTCCTCGGGGAAATCCCTGTACTGGGAGCCCTCCTGGCGGCCTCTACCGTAATAATCACCCTTTTCGTTGTCGCCCACACGGCGGTGCTGGGAATCATCGGCTCAATAATCGGAGCTCTACTGGTTGAAAAAAGGATGATCTGACTTCTTTCTCCCTGCCAAAAATTCGGTCCGGTTGATCTTGTAGAGTTTCCATATTTTTCAAGTCTCCGGACCAGCCAGCTTTATCTATCACTTTAAATATATTATATATCGCTGAAAAGGAAGGGAAGAGTTAGAGCAGCTTTCTGCCGCAGAATATTTTAAAAAAGATAGAAGGTGTTTGATTCCATGAGTGACTCAACCATTGAAGGCCTCAACTTTACCCATGTCGTTCTTGAGGGGACTCCCTACGAAATCGGCTATATGCAGGGAGAGACTATCAAAAATTATCCAGAGGCTGTGGCCTTTTTCACCTCAGGGGAAGGACAGTTTTCAGACCTTGAATTTGCAAGGATTCAGGACGCTTTTGATGATTTCTGTCCCGGCCTCAACGAGGAACTTGAGGGTTTTGCCGACAGCCTGCAGGTCTCTCCGGAGCAGGTCGTCTATTATGGAAATACCTTTCTCAGGGGAGGAGGGGATTCCCCCGCCGTGCGGAGGGACGTCGGATACAGGGATACCGGAAACTGGGATACCGGAAACTGTGGCCATATGGTAGCTCTTCCCCCTATCACCGAAAACGGGCATGTGCTTGTGGGGAGGAATTACGAGTTCAGCGACAGTATGGACGACCTCCGCCTCTGTACGACCCGGGTCCGGGGAAAAGCGGCCCACATTGGCTTTTCCACCTTTATTTTCGGAAGGGGGGACGGGATGAACGAGCACGGGCTCTCCGTGACGATGTCCTCTGCAGGGCTGCCCGTGGGGATGGGGGAAGGAATGCAACCTCCTCACCAGGACGGGTTTCATTTCTGGGCCTTAATTCGGGCCCTGCTCGACCAGTGCAGATCAGTAGAAGGGGCTCTTAGCCTTGTCCTGAACATGCCGCTTTGCTGCAACCTGAACCTGATAATCGCGGACCGCTACGGAAAAGCTGCTCTCGTTGAAATCGTCGGGGAAAATAAGGCTATAAAAAGCCTTGACTCCGGTTCGGAGGAACAGTGCCTCTGGTCCGCAAACCACCTGAGCCTTCCCGAAATGGTCGAGCATCTGCCGTATGCCATGAGAAATTCCCTGGTCCGTTCCGGGATCATCGAATCAGGCCTGAAACAATTTGATGGAGTAGAGGAGAAAAAGGAGGGGGGGTCCCCCCAATCCCACTCGCCGGCAATCGGGAGGGAAACTCTCCGCAAAATCCTTTCCGACCCCTATCCTGAAGGGCTCTGCTGCCCCTACTATAACGAGTTTTTCGGGACCCTACGATCAATGGTCTTTGACCTGACGGCAAGGGAAGCTGAAATCTGTTTTGGGTCTCCGGCCCTTAACGAATGGCATACCTTTGATTTCAAAAACAATGTCGTGCCCGGGATCTATAAAGCAAAAATCGTAAAAGAGAAAGCAGGACCTGAGTTCTGGGAAATGTTACCATTAAAGTTGTAAATTTGGATTCGTCCATAACCCATACTTTTTTATTTTAATAATCCTGTATTTTATTTATACTCTATGTTTCTTGATAAAGTTTCAAATTGCCGAGGGCTCCACATGGACAAACAATTTTATGAAAATACCAATGTAATTGATTCCGTCAAAAAAGATGGGTTTAAGATTGAAATTCTTGAGTACAAACACCTGAAAGGCAGCAAGGACGCCTCTCTTGCCGAAGAGCTTTTCTATGTCAGGAATGCCGGCATGTCCCTGAAACAGGTCAAGGTGACCCTTGAGGACAGCGCCTTAATAACCGAGGCCGGGGCCCTGTACTTTCACAAAGGGAACATTGAGGCTGTCGCAAACATAGGAGGTATGGGCGGGCTTGCCAAGAAGCTGATTAAAAACAAGCTGACAAACGAATCTACCTTCAATCCCATGTACAGGGGGACAGGCGAAGTCTTCCTTGAGCCGGGGTTCAGCCATTTCATAATTCTTGAACTTGACAACGATTCCATTGTCGTTGACAAGGGGCTTTTTTACTGCTGTGAAAAGGGGCTTGAGGTCGGGGTTGCAAGCCAGAAAAACCTATCTTCAGGCTTTCTGGGGGGAGAAGGCTGGTTCCAGACCAAAATTAGCGGGAGCGGGATCTGTGTGCTGGAAATCCCTGTGCCTCTGGAAGAGATCCTCAAATACGAACTGGAGGATGAAAGGATTCAGGTCGACGGGAATTTCGCCCTGCTCCGCTCGGCTTCCGTAAAATACAGTGTCGCCAAATCAGGCAAAGCTTTCATCGGGGCCCTTACGAGCGGGGAAGGTCTCCTGCAGACCTTTGAAGGCACGGGCAGGGTCTGGCTTGCGCCCACGCAGCCCGTCTACGGGAGGCTGAAAAGGGGAGTCACCGGATTGTCCCAGGCCGGTAAAAACATCAACAACCCTACCTGAGACAGGAGGAGGCGCTTTCTTCACCCGGGAGGGGCAATAACTTTAAGTGCCCCTCCGAACCTGTACCACTTCCCAGTTCTCTTTATTCTGAAGATTTGTTGCCAGTAGTTATTCTGTATTCAAACATTTCAGCATTGAAGGGCAGGACCCCCATCTCCCAGGTCCCCGGTGTTGCTCCCTCAGGCAGGCTGTAGGTCTCGATGTACGTTTTCATGCTTTCATGGTAAAGTCCCGAGTAATTAACTTCCCAGGGCGGGAGGTAATCGGATCCCATATCCACAACTCCGCTGTATTCAGTACCTGTTAGTATGGGAGTCACGGATCCTTCGGGACCCTTGAGGGTTAGCTCAAATGAAGGGTCATCTCTTTCCCGGTCAGGGTCGTACCACTGGTAATAATCATACTGTTGCGAACGGACTTCAATTGTTACCGGACTTTCTGTCTGTACCTCAAATGTTTTTAAGTATGGTTCGGTGGGCTGACTCCACACATTAAAGTCGAGATAAATCATGCCATTGAATTCCTCTATCGAAGGGTCGTCGATGTTCATTTTTATATTGCCACAGTAATGGCCCCGTGCCCCTTCAGGTACTTCCAGATGCACATTTACTGTTGCGATTTCTCCCGCTTTTACTTCAGAAGGCGCATTTATCGTAATGGCATCTATTCCAAAGGCCTGTCCCGGTGGATATTCATACATCATTTCCCCTTCCCAAACTTCAGGCTCAATGGTGATATTGTAGTCCGCTATGTTCTTTAGCATGATCTTGTAATCATATTCCTTACCGGCTTCTACCATGTCCCCTATATACGAGGGGAAGATCATGATTTTAGGAGGAGTCCAGACCTCAATACTGAGGGACATACTGTTGATGTATTCAGGATAGGAGCCGTCGTATTCGATGACATCTTCCGTAAAAGCAATTTCCACTTCATAGTACCCGGAGTCGGCGTCTTCCGGGATATTAACTTCGATTTCAAAGCTTTCCTCTTCTCCGGGTTTGATTTCTTTTTCCGAAGGGCTTATACTGATCCAGTTTTCCTCAATATAATTCTCAGCGAATGGAGGTATAATTACCTTTGAGCTTGCGTTAATAGCTTCTTCATTCAGGTTTTTCAGGATCACATTTAGCGATTTATTATCCCCTGCCTGTATCCATAAGTTATAGTACCGGGGTTCAATATCGAGTTTTGCAAATTCGTATGAACCCTCATATTCAAAAAATTGTTCAGGATCGGGAATCTCTTCAAGTGCAGGAAAACCCTCTGAGCCAGAATATACGCCTGTGGCCCTCAATATCGCGGTTTCCATAGTTAGTTCGCCCATAGTGGGAACCGTAGTTACGGCTGCCATCGCCGGGGTCGTTATGAGGGAAAGAATAATCAAAACAGCTATTCCGGAAAGGATTACCGTTCTCGGAGACCTTATGTATCCGTTCATCTGATTCCTCCGTTGTTTCTGATTCTTGATTCTTAATTTTTTTCTGTCTTTTCCCGTTTTTCGATGGCTCAATGATAATTAAGAAATCGTTTTTATTATAGTACGAGTTTTATTCATATTACTATTTGCTTTTAACGGCATTATTGGCAGTTAATTTAATTTTCAAGGATTATTAGGATGTATTTTATCATTTAGAAGATTAATATAGAGTTATTATTAAAAATAACTATTTTTAGTACATTTTAGGCTTATATTAGCCTAAAAAACCGTTATTATTCCTTATAATCCGTCTTAAATTCTTTTTTAGAATTCAAAAATCTACCTTCAAAATCATTTTTCCGGATAAATCCCCACCGTCTATTTGTCATGATTGATATTTATAATATTTTTTCAGTTCAATTATATTATTATACTTCCTGTTCTCCTATAACTCATTGAAACAAAAAAGATTTGTCTCCTGCATTCCCTGCATAACTGTGATTTATCCCGGAAATTCCGGATTTTTCGGCAACACAGCACTTTAAATCCGGAAAACTAAAAATTAAAAAATCGTTTGCAAAAAATTAAAAAATCGTTTGCAATGATTGAAATACTTTATCCGAAGTGAAAATGTATGTTCTCAACTCAAAATGGTAGTCTGGAAAAACTTTGCGAAATCTCGTTGACTCTTGGTGACATCTCCGAAGATATCTTTGGGGGTATATGCACCAGAAATAACTTACTCCATAAAATGAGATTTACGGGCAAAAATAACCCTCAGGAAGAGTCACGCTACATGTGTCTTGGCCTGTGCAGGCCTGTTAAGGTAGAGGAAGAACTTGTCTACCCCTATGCAAGCGGGACTGCTTCCGCAAAGTATGCCCTCCCTCCCGCTCGTTTTCACTTCTTGCTTCCCTACAAAAACACCGAAGGAACGGTAAAGGCTCTTTCGCCTTCCGAACTGGAAACCGGTTATCCATTGACTTACAAACGGGTGCTGGAGTTTGAAAAGGAGTTCCACCACAACGACTCTCCTCTCGACTCCGCCGACTGCTACAGTGTACAGGGCAAAAAAATCCTTGAGTACCTGGGCACCCCGAAAATCATCGTTAACGAGTACTATGGGCTCCAGGCCGCCTTTGACCCTGCCGGAAACCACCTCTTCGGAGAAACCTGCGGCATTGTACTCAAAGACCCCGAAAAATACAATTACGTCACAGCGGTCCTTAACAGCCCCATTGCAAAACAGCTCCCTGCGCTCTGCAAGCATGATAATCTTTACTTCAGCGCCCTCGCTCCCGAAGTCCTGAGACATTTCCCCATCGCCTTCCCGGAAGACGAACTTACGGAAACCCTCATCTCCACCCTCTCCGGCTATCTTAGCTTCCTGCAGGGCCAGAAATACGCAGAAAATGCCATGTTCGGTTCATCGTCCCGCTACGACGAGCTTACAGCTTTCTACAGAAACCTGATAGATCTCCTGGTAGTGGACACCTACATCACAAACGACCTTGACCCCGAATTCCTGGAAATTCTCAAAACCCATGTCTCCGGATTCGAAGGATTCCCAGGGGCTGAAAATAAAGGGATGCCCGAAAACGAGGAAAAACTGCTGGCCGAACTTCAGGCTGTCAGGGAAAATCTCCTCGGCGCTCCCGAACTCGGAAAGTGCAGGTTCAGCGGCAGGTTTACAAACGTCCTGAACGGCATTTGTGTGTGCTGAACAGGATTTAATTTTGTACTGACAGTGCTTTGCCGGGATTTCAACCGGGGGCCGGGAACTTCACAACCTATTTTATCCCGGCCCCGAAACCGGCCCAATTATCTTTCCTTCTCGACTTCACGGCCAGGTCAATGATTTACATTTTTGTGGAACTGCTGGCAGACACCGTGGAATAAGGAAGTTTTTCCGGCAAACACAACCTTTTTTATCATGACGTTATTGGTCTTTATCCCGGAACAACTCGTCGGGCATATGCACCGGGGGATACGCTGCCGGATGGATATTAAAAAATTGTGGATATGATAGTCCTCAGCCTTTACCTGCCAGGTGGCAGCCTGCCTTAAATTATAAATATCGTTTTCGCTGTTTTTCTTTTATGGAATTGAACCCTGAAAATGAAATCATTGAAACACTTGCAAAGACAATCCTCGTTGCCGCCCGGACCGCCCCCAAGGGAAAAGGCGTTGACGATATCGTGACCTGTCTCCTCGATTCCGGGGAAAAGGCCGAACTTGCCGATAAAATGGAAAAACTTGCCGACATCAAAGGCCTCAAATTCCTTATCCGGGACGCTGCAAACGTAAGGGACGCTGACGTCCTTGTCCTTATAGGCCTGAAGGCCTCCGGGACGAGCGACCTGAACTGCGGAGCCTGCGGCTTTACAACCTGTAAGGAGATGCGGGAATTTGAAAAGGTTGAGAAGGAGTTTAGAGGCCCCCAGTGCATGATAAAGTACCTGGACCTTGGGATTGCCGTGGGAGCCGCCGCAGCAAGGGCAAAAGACCTCTGCATTGACAACCGGGTCCTGTATTCGGCAGGGGCCGCGGCCTGTTACTTCAAAATGATCGACGCCGATGTGGCAATGGGGCTCCCACTGAGCGTAAAGGGAAAAAACATATTCTTTGACAGACCCTCTACGAGAGAGCCCTCCGAGTGAAGCGTCAACTACCCGCCCCCTCTGCCGAAACCTGCGGAAGCTCCTTTTTAAAGGGTTTTTGCAGGGTTCAGAGGGTTCGGAACTTTTTTTATGAACCTCCACTGTTCTGTGCCGACTTACTTTTAATTTTCCAGGGACAATCACTAAAATCTTTGATTTAAATGACAAAATAAATATACTTAAATGTGGATGGACATATATTTATATATAAATCGTGTTAACAAGCAATTAATGTCAATTACTTTACAAATCGCGTTGCAAATTATGTTAAAAGTCATGTTAAAAACAACTTTATAATTCTATATTTTTAGAGGAAAAACATTTTATGACTTCGGCATGAGTCCCGGCCGAGTCGGATCATTTAATTGAAAAACGGAGGGCATAGTATCATCCTTCAACTCCATCCTGCCGCTTACCCTTATATGGGTATGCTAATTTTATCGGCAGTTTTATCAGTCCTGCTTGCGGCAAAAATGCTAAAAGCGTTTGATTACCGGAAGGTTCCTTTCGCAAGGTATTTTGTTATTCTTATGCTCTCCATGGCCTTATGGTCAATTTTTTATGCAGGAGAGCTGGGCAGTATGGACCTGAATTCCAAGTATTCTTTTGCCCGACTCCAGTACCTGGGAATGGCCATTACTCCGGTTGCATGGTTCATGTTCTCGGCGGAGTACTGCGGGATATCCCTGCACTATATCCGCAGGATTGAGAAATTTCTATTTATTGTCCCGGGCCTTACTTACCTCTCAGTCCTGACCAGTGATTACCACAGCTTCCACTATAATGGCTATTCCCTTGATTTGTCAGGAGCTTTTCCTTTTCTGATATTCGATCACGGACCCTTTTTCTGGGTATTCTGTGTCTATTCCTTTATTTTGATCTTCCTGGGACTTTTGTTTTTTATAAGACAGTTCATCCATGCAGGGGCTCCTTACAGGGCCCAGGCCGGAATTTCCCTCTGCGGGGCCGTAATGCCGGTTGTCGGAAATCTGCTTCATGTGGGAGATGTGGGAATCTTTGCCCTCCTTGACCCGACGCCCTTTCTGTTTACCCTTAGCGGAATACTGCTTTTCTGGAGCATTGTTCACTATGAATTCCTGAACCTTGTCCCGGTCGCCCGGGAAAATGTAATTGAGACTATGCAGGACGGCTATGTCGTGCTGGACCCAAGGGGTAACATTGTGGACATTAACCCTGCGGCTCTGGCCCTGACGGGCAAAACAAGAAAAGACCTGCTTGGAAAACCTTTAAAGGACATGTTCGGGGGAGACTACGATCTTTTTTTCTCCGGGGAAGGAAATGAAGGTGAAGAGCGAGAGGGAGGAGCGGATAAAGGGGAAACAAACGAAGAATGCAGAGTAAGTAAAACAGAAGAGATATGCAGGGGAAGGAGAACAGGGGAAGAATGCAGAGTCAATGAAGCAGAAGGAGAACATGAAACAATATTCCCCGATGGACTTTCAATAAAAACCGGTTCGGAAAAAGGGTTTTACAGTCTATGCACCACCCCCCTGGCCTCCGGGGCCTGTAAGGATGGGAAACTGATCGTTATCCGGGACATTACGGAGACTCATCGATATCAGGAGGCCCTTAAACAGGCAAACAAAAAAATAAACATGATGAGCAACATCACCCGCCATGACATCCTGAACCAGGTCAATGTGCTTTCGGGTTACATGGAGCTGCTCTACGAGTTTCTGCCTCCGGACGTTAAAGCCGAGCCGAAGGTGAAAAAATACACGAATAACCTCAAAAAAGGGGTAGAAACAATCCATTCCCAGATCCTTTTTACAAAGGACTATCAGGATCTTGGGGTCGTATCTCCCGTATGGCAGCCCGTAAGCCAGCTCTTTAGAGAAGCCGCGTTTACCTTTTCAAATTCCGAGATTCACTTTTCCATACAGGAAGGAGACCTGGAGGTATATGCCGACCCTCTGCTCAGGAAAGCCTTCTACAATCTTTTTGATAACGCAAGTTCCCATGGCTTAAAAGTCAGTGAAATTTCAGTCAGTTTCCTGGAAGTCAAAGGTTCTATGCTTATTGAGGTCCGGGACAATGGCATTGGAGTTCCCGCCGACATGAAAGAACATATCTTCGAAAAATCAGTTGGGAAGAATACGGGACTCGGACTTTTTCTGGTAAAGGGAATCCTTTCCATAACAGGGCTGGACATAAAAGAAGTCGGAAGGGAGGGGGAAGGGGCAGAGTTCGTGATAACCGTGCCTGCCGGAAACTGGCGAATAATTTGAAAGAAAGTTAAGCTCAGGCGAACTCTGAAAAAAATTGTAAGAATTAGGGGTCGAGGCTCAGACGATCAGATATTTGCTATCCTTTATCTGGACTCTTGTATCTATTCCCAGGACTCCTGCAATCTCGATTCCTTCGCTTCCTACTTCGGCCAGCCGGTTGTAGATATCTTCCCTGGTAATGTATTTCTCGGTCCTTCTGCCGTCGGATTCCTCTATCTTGACTATGATCTCTTCTTTGTTGTTTCCTTTTGTCAGGCATTCCTGCACAATCGTCCCGTACTGTTCGGCAATGACTTTCAGGCAATCGAAGACCTGGTTTCCCGATACGGCATCTTCTTCGTCAAGCAGGACTTTTTCGAGCAAATAGGACCGGATACTTCCCTTGAAATATTCCTGGGTTTTGTCCGGAATCCGGGCCAGACTTTCCTGGTCTATCATCCCGGAAAGGTCTTTATCGGCACTAATTTCCCTGTCTTCGTCATAGACAAAATATCTGGAATCCCCGCCTTCGATTTTAAATTTGTGGCTTGCTTTTTTGTTTTCGAGGACGAGCCTAACATTTTTCTGACTGTCGTATTCGAGAGAAGTAACGATAAAGTCCGAAAGGTCCTGCATTTTAATTTTATCTTCTTTCCTAATCAACCCGGTCCGGGTCCAGGTTGGGAGACTAAACTGGCCCAGGAGTTTGTCAACAGTCAAAACGTCATCCGTTAACTCCAGGTTATATCTGTATTGCAGGCCTGAAACTGCTCCCCCCATCTTTCCCGAAAAGGCATTCCCGTTTGCGGATATCTCAAAATTTTTTTCAGCTCCGTAAACGCCGGAGACCAGAAATTTGTTCAGAGCTTCCAGGATCTTTGATTCAAATTTTTGATATTCATGAGCAGACTCCTTTTCTATTTTTTTGAACTCTGTCTCAAGAATTTCCCGTCTCTGTCCGACATGTTCACTGCATGTCCCCAGCACTGCCTCCACACAGGGCCTGAGCTCATTGGAGTTGGTTTCTTCCGCGAGTTTCTTTACCAGCGAAATGAAGCGTTCCTCAAAGAGGTCAAGCTCATTGAGTTTATTATCCAGCGCAACAAGCGCTTCTCTATTCCTGCCCTTTATTTCAATTATTGAATTTTCCAGAGGGATTACTTTTGCCGTGGTCTCTATAAAAAATTGTAGATCACTGATGAAATCCCGCTGTACTGGCAGTTCTGTAGAGTCCTGGTACGTATATCTCATAAAAGCACCCTGAATATCTGAACAACACTTAGGAATGAGTCAAATATAATATCAAGTATTTTTGTTTACCATTTCTTAACCACGGAACACACGGAAGGACACGGAAACCGGCCTGATGGCCGGTGAGTACGCCGGTCCTTTAAATACCCGAGTTCCGCTTCGGGATCACAGGAAATCAAAGATTTCCTGGGAGTTGCACTGCAAGTGCAACAGCACGGGGTCCTTTTCGGGAGCTACGCTCCCTCAAGAGGACTAAAAAACACCAGAGCAGCCGTAATTGGCGTCTTCAGACATTCTTTTTCCGTGCTTTTCCGTGGTTTGGATGCACACACCAAATGTTTCAATCAACAAAAATACAACCTGTATGGGTATAAAGTGATTTCCTGACTGAAAATATGAAGTTATTTTTCAGCCATTCCTTAGATCCTAAAACCCTCAGTTACCCTATGTTTCGTATATAATACACAGATTCCAAAACATTGCCATAAATATGAACTTTTAAATCTGCCTGCAAATCAAGGTAAAGAACCATGGATGAACACGAATTTCGGTTATCTGTGTTTATCTGTGTCCATCCGTGGTTTATTCATAAACTTTGGAATCGATGTAATAGTCTATTTCATGAACTACCCCCTTCTATAATTTAGACCCTCCGATTGGTAGAAGGGGATAGTTGACTCAGTTCTCCTGCGGCCGGGGGGACCCCCACCCCCGGCTTCCTTTAGAGAAGGATATCCCTTACCGGGTCCAGAATCTCATTTATGTATTTTGTGGCCGCGTTTTTGAGGTCCATCGGATGTAAATCCTCTGCCGCAAAAGCGTTTTCGAGTTCCGCATAACTTTCGTATGTAAGGTTCCCTCCGAATTTCTCCGGACGTTCAATGATAATTTTTTGGTATCTCGGGAAGATATGATAGCGGAAGAGGGCAAGGATCGGGTTTTCTTCCGTGTCTCCCATCTTGCAGAAGGCCTTTTTGAACTTCTTTTTAATCTCATCCGCCGTATCGTCCACGGAAATGAAGTTGTCACTTGAGGAGGCCATTTTTGTCCCGTCGAGCCCGAGGAGAATGGGGGTATGGATGCAAACAGGGGCCTTAAAGCCCAAGCTTTTAAGGTTTTCCCTGGCAAGCATGTGGATCTTTCTCTGGTCGATGCCTCCGACAGCCACGTCAACCCCGAGCATTGCGATGTCTATGGCCTGCATAAGGGGATAGACCATCTGGGAAACCGTAGGGTTGTCCATTGCCCGGCCCACCTCGTCCATGCTTCTTCTGGCCCTGTTAAGAGTCACATCTTTTGAAAGTTTGAGGACGTTGAGCATATACTCGGAACCAAGCTGGTATTCTGAACCGTATACGAAATTTGTCTTCTCTTCATCCAGCCCGAGGGCAAGGAAGCAGCGCCTGTTGTAGTCCGCAACTTTCTTTACCTCTTCAAGAGTGCCCTTTTTGTTCAGGTAAGCGTGCACATCCGCAAGCAGGACTGTAATTTTGAACCCCGCTTTTTGCAGGTCGATTAGCTTGTTTACGGTAAGGACGTGCCCCATGTGGATCTTTCCACTTGGTTCGTACCCCACGTAAGCTGTAGGGGCTTCTTTTTTCCTGAGAAGCTCTTCCAGCTCTTCTTCGGTTATAATCTCCTGAACATTCCTTTTTATAAGCTCAAGTTTATCCATTGCCTTTACATTCCTGCCGTTTATCTTTAAGTTTAGTCTATTATTTATCTCAGACAGCAGAAGACTCCTTCCTCGACAGTTCCGACTTTGGAGGAACTGGCAGGTGGGAGATGAATGCGTCGAGACTAAGGCCCCCATTTTTTGTTTAACAGGGGACCTTAATGTTGTTTGACAGTGACCTTATGTTCTGTCCTCCTTTGCAGAAGTGGGTCCACATCGCCACTGTTATACTGGCTTGTTAATGACTTGAACACTTCCCCTACCTCTCAGAGATGTTTAATCCAAATCGAAATCTCCGAGAACGTGTGGAGTATCCTCGAATATCATGACCAGTATAACGAAAGGCTATTCAACTAGGGCTTACCGAAGCAAGCCCCTTCCTCAAAAACCTGAGCCATTAGGCGAAGGTTTTAAGGAGGGGTAGTTGACGTAAATATGTTTAAATTCAATTTACCCGGGCCGGTTTTTTGCGAACCTGAGTTTTTATCCTATATTGAAAATCTCAGTTTATATTAATAAGTTTCCGTAACGTAAATTATATTATGTTGACAACGGCGTTCAAATTTAGTTTTGAGAGGATATTTTGAAATTCCTGTCACATGCGTGTATGACAATATGGAGATTAATCGCATGTCGGCATAGATTTCCCGGTTCTCTATGACAGCTTTTACAGCTTTTACAGCTTTTACAGCTTTTACAGCTTTTACAGCTTTTACAGCTTTTACAGCTTTTACAGCTTTTACAGCTTTTCTAATTTTTAAATTCAGTCTTCATTTTGTCTTTTGAATTTATGAATAACATCCCGTATTATTATGATGTCTGCGGCTGTTATTACCCAGCGATAGGGGATGATTACACCTTTGCTGTTCATATCAAAAAGTTCCCTGTTAATATCAGAAACCGCAAGTCCGCTGATTTTCTGGTCCTCTACGTTAATCACCAGATCCTGCAGTTTTCCCACATATACTCCGCTGCTCGTGTATATGTTTAAGCCAAAGAGTGATGTTAGTTCTTCCCGCATGATATCCCTGCTTTATAAATTTATTCAATATTGCTTTCCTATCTATACGAAAAACACACTTATATAGCTTACAGTTTTTTGAAACATTATCCTCCTGTTTTAGAGGAGATAAGCACCGTTTCTGAACGATCTATTTTATAATAGTCTTTGATATATATCCAATTTGTTGATCTCAGGTAGCAATTTTTTATTGATTTTCTTTATGAAGTTAAACGGCAGGCTGGCGGGAGAAAGTTTGAGTAAAAAGTGAGAGTTGGGATAAGAATTTGGGTAAGAATTGGGGGAAGAGTTAGGGTAAAACTCAGCTTTCAAAGAAGAGCTATTTTTGCCTTGATTTGCCACAAAAATCAGTGGC
The DNA here is from genome assembly GCF_055394095.1 of Methanosarcina baltica. Classification (NCBI taxonomy): domain Archaea; kingdom Methanobacteriati; phylum Methanobacteriota; class Methanomicrobia; order Methanosarcinales; family Methanosarcinaceae; genus Methanosarcina; species Methanosarcina baltica. Next base: position 913,619 of record NZ_AP042463.1, read on the forward strand.
AAGGAAGATCCGTTAAAAAAAATATTTGTAAGGCCTAAGTTCTAAATTACATTTAAAAAGCCTATTGTATCTGTTTTTTGAAGAAATATCTTTATATACGTAGAACCTAAATTTATATCATGGTTTTTTTAAAACAGAAAATAATCAACGGTAAAAAATACTGGTATATTATTAAAACTGGCAGAATTGATGGAAAAGTGAAAACTATATTTCAGATATATTTAGGCAATGCCGAAAAAATATTTGAAATGAAAAAACAGAGTGAATCATTGCCCTACATGAAACTGAAATCTTTTGAGTACGGCAAACTTGCCGCACTTCTTCATGTGAATGAAGAGCTTGGATTCGTTGACATAGTGAACAAGCACACTATGAAAAAATCAATCGATGGTTTAAGTGTCGGAGAGTATCTTTTACTTGATATAGTGGGGAAATCTCATGGAGTTTTAAGTGAAAACGGTATTGGGGAATGGTTCAAAAAATCGGCCTTATCTTTTAAGTGGAAATTCCGTATCTATTCAGCTACCTCTGTTTCTAACTTATATTTCGTATAAACTCAACAATTACTTTTTTCATATAGATTAATATAAAAATCATCGGATTTTGGAATGAGGTTTATGAAATGTGAAGAGATTCTTACTCAATGCCGTTCAGACCCTGAATCCATTGTTTCATATATTGAGGATCTTGAGTCTCGGTATGAAGATCTTGGATCTCGGTATGAAGATCTTGGATCTCGACACGAAGAGCTTGAATCTCGGTATGAAGATCTTGGATCTCGACACGAAGAGCTTGAATCTCGATATGAAAATCTTGAATCCGAAAACACCGAACTTCGAGAAAGACTTAATGAGTTAGAATCTCGCCTAAAAAAGAATAACCAAAACCAAAAAAGAAATCGACTTCCCTCTACTAACAATTCTACTGATAAAATACCTCAATCAAAAGGTTCACAAAAAGGAAGTTTTAGACGTCCTGGCGGCCAAAAAGGGCATCCTGGTTCTACATTAAGGATGATTAAAAATCCTGATAAAACAATCATTTATAAGCTACATAAATGTGAACATTGTGGTTGTAACATTGAGAAGATTGAAGTTATAAATTACGAGAAGAGACAAGAATTTGAAATAATTGTAAGGCGTAAAGTGACCGAACATCGTGCTGAGATCAAAAAATGTCCTTATTGTAACCGCAAAAACAAAGCTGCTTTTCCGAAATCAATTACAAAACCTGTCCAATATGGCAATATGGTTTTAACAATTGCAATTTACCTCCGAAACTACCAATTGATTCCCTATGACCGAATCAAGAAATTATTTAAAGATGCCTTTGGATTTGATATAAGCGTTGGTACAATAATTAGGGCAGAAAATAAGTTATTTCACAAGTTGAAAGGTGCTACAAACCACATCAAGAAGCAACTGATAAAAGAAAATGTCATCCATGGTGATGAAACTGGAATCGACGTTGGTGGTCAAGGGGAATACTGCCATTTAATCTCTACAAAAAAATATACATACTATTTCCATAATAGGAGTCGAGGATCAAAAGCAATGAATAAAATGGGAGTGTTGCCTAAATATAGAGGAATTATAGTCCACGATTTCTGGAAACCCTATTTTAAATACAAATGTGAACATGCGGCATGTAATGTCCACATTCAAAGAGAACTTAAAGACATTTATAACATATTCAAGCAAGTGTGGGCTGAGGAGATGTCTGATCTCCTATATGAAATTAAAAAATGCGCAGACTTTGCCAGAAAACAGGGCATACAAATAGATGAAGATACGCTCAAGACCTTTAAAGAAAAGTATCAGTCAATACTAATGAAAGGATTTGAGGACAATCCTCCACCTGAAATCTCGAAAGACAATGGGGTTAAAAGAGGAAGAAAAGCGCAGAGCGATGCAAAAAATCTCCTTGATAGACTTTCAAAGTATGAAAAAGAAATCTTGAGGTTTGCTACGGATCTAAGAGTTCCTTTCAGTAACAACCAAGCAGAAAGAGATCTCAGAATGATAACAGTTCAGCAAAAAATATCGGGAGATTTTAGGAAACCCCATGGAGCAGATGTTTTCTTTAGAATTAGGGGATACATATCTACACTAATAAAGAATAATATACCTACTATAAGTTCACTTCATGCGGCGATTGAAAATGTGCCACCCTTACCCTGAATAGATACGAAATTCCCTCATAAATTAAATTGTCAGAATTTTTTGAATCATATGAATTACATTGATTCCGACACAATGAAAAATATTGAAGACGATTTGTGCCGAGTTCTCATCGAAAAAGGACTAACCCCTTCAGTACTGTTTGTGGATGAATCAAACTGGTTCACTTATGCTACCAATTATGATGAAAAAAGTGAATTGCTTCATAAAGGGTATAACAAAAAGCATCGTAAAGACAAAAATCAGGTATCTGTAGCGCTGGCTGCTAATGATTACAACTTACCTTTTATTCACGAGACATATCCAGGAAATGTGCATGATTCAGAGGAATTTTCAGGTCTGGTTGACAAAATAGTAAACCGTCTAACCGAATTGAATATTTGTTCGGAAGACCTTGTTCTTGTTTTTGATAAGGGAAACAATTCAAAGGACAACATTGAAAAAGCAACTTCAAAGATGAATTTTGTAGGGGCTGTAAAAGCAAATCAGGCAGATGATCTTCTTGAAGTGCCATTATCTAAATATCAATTTTTATATGAAAGCTCAGAAGGCCACAAAATTTATGGCTATCGGACAAAGCATCAGTTTTACGGGACAGAATTTACAACAGTAATTACTTTCAATGAAGGAACTCACAAACTTCAAAAAAGAACTTGTGAGTCAAATATGTCAAAAATAACTGAGAATCTGGAAGACCTACAGAGGAGACTGGAAAGCAACAGAGGAAAAGCAAGAAACAGGAGCAGTGTAGAAAAAGAGGTTGCAGACATTATTATCAAAAAATACAGAAGTATGGTGAAATATGAAATTACTGATGCTCCTGAAGGTAAGAAAAAACCTCAGTTAAAGTTCTGGATTGACGAAGAGAATAAAAATAAGCGCGAAAATTCATTAGGAAAAAATATACTATTTACAGATAAGCACCGTTGGCACACTAAAAAAATTGTGCAAACATACAACAATAAAGGCGCTATAGAGGATGATTTTAAGCTATTGAATGATCACCTGCTTGTCCCTGTGGGACCGGTGTACCACCACAAAGATGAAAATATCAAAGTTCACGTATTTCTGTCTATAATTGGCTTACTTTTCTACAGATATTTAGCCTGGGAGACAAAGAGATATGGTCTTTCTATGAGAAGACTAATTGAAAATTTGTCCGAAATTAGGCTGGCAGTTATCCAGGATAAAGAATCAAATAAGTGTAATATTATTCTGGAAGAGATGAGTACAAAGCAAGCATCATTATTTTCTTTCTTGAACTTGGGTAATTACCTGCCACCCCAATAAAAACGTCATCAGTAGGATTATTCATTCCTTAGGCCCACACAAACAAAGCCGCTTGATAACGGAAAAACATGCATCTTTGAAAGTAAAGTAAAAAGCTAAAATATGCTTCAGAAGCCTGTGGGACTGGACTGTTTCAAAAATGATGCAATTATATCAATGGAAGTTATCTGTAATTTTCAGACGAAAAAAAAAGGAAATAAAGAGGAAAAGAAGAAAAGAAAAATGGTTCGGGGAGAATCAATTAAAGCTCCAGTCCCAAAATTCCCTGCCGAATAGAATCAGAAGATTTTTGGAGGGTTTCAAGCTGGCTTTCGCTAAGTTCGAGTTCCAGGACCTCTTCCACCCCTCCAGCCCCTATTTTTGCGGGCACCCCGAAGTATATGCCTTCCTGCCCGTACTCTCCCTGCAGATAAGCGGAGGTCGGGACTATTCTCTTCGAGTCTTTAAGGACAGCTTCCACCATTTTTACAATCGAGGCCGAGGGGGCATAAAAAGCGCTTCCTCTCTTAAGAAGCTCGACAATTTCAGCTCCCCCGTTCACGGTCCGCTGGACCAGCCTGGAAATAGCTTCTTCTGAGAGCAGTTCCGGTAGGGGAATTCCGGAAACCGTTGTGTACCGGGGAAGGGGCACCATCAGGTCGCCGTGGCCCCCTATGACCATGGCTTCCACATCCCGCCTAGAACAGTTGAGTTCTTTGGCAATGAAACTTGCAAACCGGGCCGAGTCCAGAACCCCGCTCATCCCGAAGACTTTCTCGGATTCAAATCCGCTTGCCTTCAGGGCCACATAGGTCATAATGTCAAGGGGGTTCGTTACATTGATTATGATGGATTCCGGGGCGTATTTTGCGATGTTTTCAGCAACGTCCTTTATAATCCCCGCATTCGTAGTTATCAGGTCCTCCCGGCTCATCCCCGGTTTCCGGGCAATCCCTGCGGTTATCACTACCAGGTCCGAGCCGGCAATGTCCGCATAATCGTTACTGCCCGTAATATCAGTATCATATCCCATTACCGCCCCGGCCTGCATAAGGTCAAGAGCCTTTCCCTGGGGCAGCCCCTCCACAACATCAGTCATGACGATTTCGCCAATTTCCATTTCAGCAAGCCGCTGAACAGCAGTTGCTCCAACATTCCCCGCACCAATAACAGAAATCTTTGCCATTAATTTTACACCTGCAGCTTAGAGTTTTTTTTGTAAACTCTGTCATTATTATGAAGATTAATTTGTTTGGCTTAATTGTTTATACAGATTTTATTGACCCTACATTATTATTTTAATATTTATCATTTTGTTATTATTAATATTTACCAGGTTCACAGAGAGCCCGTTGACTCCCGAAACATCATTTTTATTAAACATTACTTTCATTGTTGAATTAGAACATGTTGACAAATACCTATATTCATATCCAGGGCGTAGGAAAAACGCTCGAACAAAAAATCTGGGCTTCCGGAGTCCGAAACTGGAAAGAGTTCCTTGAAAAACAGGAAGAACTCCCCATATCCTCTGCAAAAAAGGCCCGAATCCTGGAAGAAATAAAAGCATCTTCCGAAAGGCTGGAGGCCAGAGACTACTGTTATTTTTCCAGTTCTCTTCCCTCCTCCGAGCACTGGAGGGCTTACCCCAGGTTTTCGGATTCCGTAGCTTTTGTGGATATCGAGACCACAGGGCTTTCTCCGAGCAGGGACTACATCACTGTTGTAGGGATTTACGACGGGAAGGAAGCAAAGACCTTTGTAAAGGGAATTGACCTGGATGAGATCGTCGATGAGTTTGCAAAATACCAGATGCTGGTCTCCTTTAACGGGGCCCGTTTCGACCTTCCTTTCATAAAGTCCGAGTACCCGGAAATCGAGTTTGACCAGCTTCACATTGACCTTATGTACCCCCTGAAACGCATCGGGTACAGCGGAGGCCTGAAACATATAGAAAAACTCCTGGGCATCTCCAGAAGTGATGACACGGAGGGGATGAGCGGGTTTGATGCGGTCCGCCTCTGGAAAAAATATGAAAGGGGAGACCGGAAAGCCCTTGAACTGCTCCTTGAGTACAACAGGGAAGATATCGTAAACCTTAAACCGATTATAGAAATGACCTATCCGGAAATGGTTGAAAAGGCCCTCGAAACCTGCAAGCACTGAGTTTGGATACTGAGCTTTAGGGGCAGAAGGGCCTGCTTTAAGGTCCCGTTTCCGGGAAAGGGTAATTCTTTCATAGAGGATTGCTCCCTTTTTCGGAAGTTTTCATTTCATCAGGTTTTTCACTTGATCGTATTTTTAACTTCATTTCACAGTTTATAATCGATTAATTTTGATCTGCTGTAAAAAGTTGATAAAAGAGGGGTAATTAAATGACAACAACTTTGAAGTTCGGGGATAATGTTTCGATGGCAGACGTGAGAAAACTCTCTGCCATGAAGGACGTTGTTTTTGACAGTGACTGGTTTGAGGAGGCCGGAGACCGGGAGCTCTATTATATGTTCCGGGACCTTGCTAAAAACGATTCGGACCTTGAATTGATAAAGTCCCGGCACCTGAGGTACGACATTACCCGGATCCCGGCCGGGATGCTTGGGTCGGAGTATGTCAAGACTCTGGGGCATTACCATCCCAAGGTCTCAGGGACAGGGGTTTCCTACCCTGAACTCTATCAGGTCCTGGAAGGTTCGGCGACCTATCTCATTCAGAAGCGGGTGGAGGGTCGGGACGATATAATCGAAGATTTCGCAGTGCTTGAGGCAACGGCCGGGGACTGCGTGCTGATCCCCCCGGGCTACGGGCACGTTACCGTAAACGTCTCAAACGAGGAGCTTACGATGGCAAACTGGGTATGTCGCGATTTTTCTTCTATCTATGAACCCATAGGAAAACTCGGGGGGGCCGCCTATTATCTGCTTGCTGCAGGCGTTGTTAAAAATCCGGGATATAAGGATACACCCCCTGTACGCTACCTGAAGCCCAAAGACTTTCCGGAGGCCGGGCTGGTTTCGGGAAAAGATATGTATGACCTCGTGCATGAGGAGGATAAACTTGGGTTTATTACAGCTCCCCAGGATTTTACCTCCTTCTTTGAAGGCGCGCTGGACTGATGGAATTACAGGGAGAGAAACAACTCCTACCCTACACACTCTGGCCACGTTTTGCTACTGCCCTTTGCCTGATGTATTTCTTTCCCGGATACCCTGCGGCTTCCGTTCATGATGCCTGGCTTTTGCCTGCTGATCTGTGAGCTGTCCTCTGTAAAAATGTGGGATGGGTAAACTAACACATTAATTATAATAAGTATGAATGCCTTGAAACATTCAAGAGGAATTAAGATGGAAAAAAATGGCTACCGCATTCAATTCACATCATCGAGGATCAGGGACCTCATGTTTCGGACCACCTTTGATCCAAAGACCATGGAAGGAGATGTCATACTCAACGTTTCTATGATTGACAGGGAGGACCTGGACGATGTACTTGGAATCTTCAAGATGGTTATTTCAAGCGGGCTTTCCGTCAGTCCCTATTTAAAAATCATCTCCGAAGGGGAGTCCATAGGGGATCTCAAAGTCGAAAAAGGAAAAGTGGGGATAGGATCCGTATGCAGTGTAACTATTGACGGGGTCCTGCTAAAGGCCGGTATTCCCATAAACCCGAAACTCGGGGGGGTTGTCCAGATAAAGAACGGTACTCCTGTCCGTTTCACGGACGTTCTGACCTATGAGAGCACAACTGTAGATCCTCTTGAAGTCCTGATGTCTCAGGGCATTACTTCAGTTTCGGACATGCTCAGGAGCGGGTCCGGCAAGATCCTGGCCAACCTCAGGGAAGCCCCCATGATCGCAAGGGACGATATAGAAAGCCGTCTCGCCGATATGATGGAGGCGGGTTTCAGCGGCATCCTGGAGGTGGGTGAACCAAACACCAGGGTCCTGGATGTGCCCGTGGAAAGGGACCACCTGGGAATTGTGGTCATTGGCGGAACAAACCCCATGGCTGTTGTCCAGGAGTACGGGATTCATATCGATACGAGTGCAATGTCCCAGCTTATCTCCTTTAAAGAAATGACCCGTATTGAAGATCTGGTCTGAAGCCCGGACCTTTCTGAATCTTATTCTATTTATTTTTTTAATTGTCCCCCTATAAAGGAGTCCAGTTTCTGCGTAAATTCGTCTCTCGTTCCTTCTGGAATCGTGGCCCCTGCGGCAATATCATGGCCTCCTCCGGCTCCTCCCACCTCTGCCGAAACCTTTTCCATGGCTTCCGAGAGGTTCACTCCTCTCCGGAGAAGATCCTGGGTGGCCCTACCCGAGACTTTGATTCCGCCTTCGGTGTTTGCAAAGGCGATGATGGGCAGGTTCCGGTTAGGCACGATTGTTGAGCTCATACCTGCAATGATGCCCACGATGGTTTCCTTGATCTCCGAGCCCGCATCGAAGTACTGGATATTTTTAAGCTCTGTCACACCTTTTTTCTTGACGTACACAAGCCCGTTTACCAGATTCTGCCGGTGTTCCGCAAGCAGCTTGCGGGCGTCCTCATAAGCTTCTTCCCGGTTACCCATGCAAACGGCAAGCCCTATCTCAGCGTGGTCGTAACGGGCAGTTGCGTTGAGGAGAGTTGCGTACTCGGAAGCGTCCCGCATTTCTGTGCCCTCGCGTTCCTTGAGGAGTTCGTAGACTTCTCCTACAAGGCGCTCAATTTTGTAGGTGGGAAGCCCCATGTGCAGGCAGTACTGAACAAGGCCCGAGACGAGTTTCTGTTTTTCAGAAGGCTCCATTTCGATCCAGCGTCTCCACCTTTCTTCTTTGCTGAAGCGGAGGCCCTGCCCCTGCAAAAAATCCATACAGGCGTCTTCGTCGCCCGTCAGGCCCGGGAGATATGGGTCGGATGAGTACTGCAGGAGCTTGAAGATGGGCCGGGTCTGTTTCCCGAAAAGGGTCAGGTCTTTTTTATGCCGGAGGACCCCTGCTTTGACTCCCTCCTCTAAAATTTCCCGGTTTATACTCGTAAGCTGCCCCATTTTCAGGTGCTGCATATCTCCTACCGCCCCAACGATTGCAAGGTCGGCAAGGTCCTGGTTTTTCCCGAGAGCTGAAGCCAGGATGTAAGTTGTGCCGGAACCGCTCAGTTCGTAGGACCCGTTTGCTCCGAAGAGATGGGGGTTTAAGTGCAATTCCGGGAATTCGAGTTCTCCCTGAGGACGATGGTGATCTGAGACAATGGCCCGGATGCCCCGGGCCTTCATGGGCTCGCACATGCCGCTTCCCAGGTCCGTGAAGATCACAAGTTCGTGGTTTTCATCGGCTATCGTATCAAGGGCCTTTTCGTCAAGCTGTTTTACAAAACGGGTGCTGTATTCTATCCCCGTGCGTTTCAGGGCCGTGCAGATGATCCCAGCAGCAGTCAGCCCGTCGGCGTCAATATGAGAAACCACATGGACTGATTTTTGGGATTTGATCACTTCGGCACATTTGCCGGCCCTTTTCCTGAAATTTTCCATCTGTTCTGACATTTTTATCATCTTCCGCAGATTTAGTTACCGTAGATTTCGTGGTTCCCTTATTCGAGTTCCTTTTTTCGAGTTCTTTTTTTTAGGAATGGTGAAAATATAACTTCAGGTTTTATTTTGGGAGTTGCTTCATACTCATACATGTTGTGTTTTTGTGTGAGGGGATGTTTGGTGTGTGTGCATTCAAACCACGGAACACACGGAATACACGGAAAAAGACGGCAGGAAGACGATATTTAAGGTTGTCCTAGCGTTTTTTAGTCCGCTTGAGCTCGCAAAGCGAGCGAAACGGACACCGTGCTGTTGCACTTGCAGTGCAACTCCCAGGAAATCTTTGGTTTCCTGTGATCCCGAAGCGGAACTCGGGTGCCGAAGCGGAACTCGGGTGCCGAAGCGGAACTCGGGGAATCCAGGGTATTTTTTGAATTCTATTGCATAAAGATCCAACTTACTCACCGGCCGCAGGCCGGTTTCCGTGGTTAATAAATGGTAAACAAAAATACTTGATTTTATATTTGACCCATTCCTTAGGCTATTTTTTACTCCGCAGGTGGGAAGGGAGGAGGAATAGTTTACTCCCCACTACCCCAGTCCCTGGGTTCGATTAAGTAAGATTTCCCCTCTCTTTTTATTTCCGGAAATTCCCGGATTTCCCGGACCGTGTACTTGAGGGCTTTGTTGCGGTATCGCTTTTCCAGTTCTTTCCACGGGATTATGTAAGCTTCTCTGCCGTGCCCCATTCCCATCCTGAGTTCCACGGCCAGAAAGCCCTTTCTCCCGGACTTTTTCAGAAAATCCGAGATCCTTTCTATCTGGTGGACTCCGTTTTTGTCCACCGTAAAGTGCTGGGTAAAATACAGGGCATTTGCTCCCTTTTCTACTGAGATGCTCTTGCATTCGATTCCCAGGTAAAAGTCTGGGTTAAGGGAATCTACAAGCACGTCCAGAAACTGGGAAGTGAACCTGTGCTGTTTTAACCGGTAAGAGATGGCCTTTATCTCATGTTCTTTCATGTAAGTATTAAATGAACGTACCAGTATGCGTTCGAATTCTGTCATAAAATTCCCTGTTTGTTTTTGTACTGTTCTATTTATGAACTCGTCACTGAATAACCTATGTATAATTTCAAATTTACATATTTTGAAATTCAAGATCAACGTAGCCAATCGAAGTTGCAATGAATGATAAGTTGCATGGGTTATTTCGTTGCGGGCCCATAGAGTACCGAAACAACCCAAGCTGTTTTCAAAAAATATCCGGACTATCCGCCCCGGGAGCATCTTGAAAATTTGTAGTCAATAACCCCTCCCTGCCTCCTCACGGAGTCGAGGAAGGGGCTTGCTTGTAAAAGCGAGCCCTTATTGACCAGATCACTAACCAGGAGCTTAACATGGTTAGTAGCCGATAGGAAAGAATATTATAGTTACCCTGGAATACCGTCTCAGTTCCAGGCTCTAAGGGTGTAAGTTAAACAGTTCTGAGAGGTAGGAACAGTGCTTGCATCATACAAAACCTTTCCATATCAGATCGAGAGGAAGACGAATTCCGAACTTGACTCCACAAGTTCAGATACGCATAACCCTATTTAATTGGGAGTAATTACAAATGTTTGTATATGTACTGAACAAGAACGGAAAGCCGCTCATGCCAACGAATCCTGCGAAAGCCAGAATTTTGTTAAAAACTAACAGGGCAAAAGTGATGAAAACCACTCCGTTCACAATCAAATTACTTTATGATAGTGAGGAATATACCCAGCCAATTATTGCAGGAATGGACACGGGCTCAAAACATATTGGTTGTGCTGCAGTTTCCAACAATCAGGTAGTATATCAGTCTGAAATTGAGATCAGAGATGACATCTCTAAAAAGATGAAAACTCGATCCAGTTATAGACGTACAAGAAGAGGCCGAAAAACCAGATATCGACCAGCAAGATTCAACAATCGTCATAACTCTAAAAAATCTGGTAGAATAGCTCCGTCAATCCGCAGCAAGATCGAATCTCATCGAAGAGAAGAACACGTCGTTGAGTCCATTTTACCGATAACAAAATGGGTAGTCGAACTTGCATCATTTGATATTCACAAAATAACCAATCCTAATATATCTGGAGCTGAATATCAAAATGGTCCAATGAAAAACCTGTATAATGCAAAAGCATACGTCCTGAGTCGAGACGGATATACATGTCAGCATTGTAAAGGCAAATCAAAAGACCGTAAACTGGATTGTCACCATATTATATTCAGATCAAATCGTGGTACAGATACTCCCGATAATCTGATCGTATTGTGTCGTACCTGTCATGACGAATTACATGCAGGCAAATTTGAAATTACAGGATCTCCCTCCAAAACAAAACATGCAACTGAAATTGGGATTATTAAATCTCAACTTAAAAAATCATCATGGGAATTCGACGAAAAATTTGGTTACGAGTCGAAATTCAAACGAGAACAAATACTAAAACTGCCGAAAACTCACTATAATGATGCAGTTGCGATATGCTGCACCGACAATCAACATGTTCAACTGGATGATACAGTATATTTCAAAAGACATGTTAGTGCAGGAGATTACCAGCAAACCAAAGGTAAACGATCCGAAAAATCAATACCAACTGGTAAAATATTCGGAATTAGAAAATTCGACAAGATACGAACTAAAAAAGGAGAAGGATTCGTAAAAGGTAAACGATCTTCTGGGTATTTTTCAATCGCGGATATTCACAATAACATTATACATAACAGTGTAAATGTTAAAAATGAATGTACCCGACTAACTGCAAGATCAACCACACTTATCCAATTCGAACGGATTTAAACCAAATTGTCGCATTCCTCCCCCACCTGCCAGCCTACGGCTGTCGAGGAAGGGGTCTCCTGCGACATGAGATGAAAATTTAAAATAAGGGGCTGAAAATCAAAAAAACCTGAACTAAAATAAGAAACCGGTGTTTGGCAGGGATTTTTTTCCCCGCTCATTCCACATCCCGGTTATCGGAAGAAAAGATGAGCCAGTCAGACATAGGGTCTCTGACCGGCTCTATTATGAGTTTTGAACTCAGTTTGCCATAATGAAGCTTACGAAGTCCGGGCTGAGCCTGGTCTCCCTCACGAGTCTATCGATAGTGTCCTCGTCGGAAAGTCCCTCGACCTTGAGTTCCTTTATGCGGTCAAAGACGTTCTGAGAGACTTCGGAGTATTCGTTGATGTCTTTCCTGTGGCCCCATACGTCCCCTTCGAGCAGTGCGATACTCTGCATGGAAAGGTACATCTGGGCTGAGCTGGAAATTGTCCTCTTGTAAGAGCTTGGGATGTGGATGGCTTTGATCCCGGGGCACTTCATGATAAGCTTAAATATGTCCTTGTTGGATGGCCTGAATGCGAGGTGGACAATTTCTTCGTCGTTTTTCAATGTGTCAATTTCATCTTTTGAACTTACAACTCTAATCTTCATTTATATCACCATTCTTTTTCAGGGTTTGATCGTTTTCCCTATATTTTGTTTTTAACCCGTGTTCCGCATTTTTAGAGACATAAATGTCTCTAGATGTTGAATTATGTGCTTAAAATTTGGGAACCAGGGTTTTAAATTATGTTTTTTGGGTTTTTGGGTTTTGGGTTTTTGGGTTTTTGGGTTTTGGGTTTTTGGGTTTTCAAGCTCTATTTTCCATATTAAGTGTGGTATTTAGAGCTTGCGTTTTTTAATTTTGAGGGTTTTGAGTCAGCCGCTTATATATGGAACTCAAGCTGTTTTTTATCAAACAGTTATAAGAATGCAGCAGAAAACCCGTGCATTTTTAGCTCAGGGTTAATTGACTCATGCTGGATTCCGGTTTTGTTCCTTACATAAACAGTATGACAGTAAAGAGATTACATTCTGATTATTTTTAATAATTCGTGAAAGCAGGTATACTCTAACATATCATACTATTTAACATTTTTCTGTCATATTCTAGCAAAGATATTATTTATAAAGTCATTATTTAGCAGCAACAACTTTGACAATATATTTATATGTTTTGCTTGAGGAGACATCCCTTCTTGTAGGACTGTCCTGATTATTAACAGATCTGTTTTTAGCAGCCAATGCCATTGATAAGTTAGCATACTGGGACAGAAATTTTTTGGGGGCTGCCAATATTATTAATATGTTCACTCGCTTTATTTAAAAGCTGCTATTTATAGTTTTACATTGACTTCTCTTAATAATATATGCAGTATATCCATAAGATAACCGATATATTAATGACATGTTTCGTATACCTTCAATATATTCCACACATTCAAGGCCTCACACTTGTCCCATATTTTTACCAATATTTATATATATTTCTATAGGTGCCTGCTTTGGGGGCTCATTTACTTATCAGGTCACATGGGTCAACTATAAGAGTTTTTGTTGGATGTAGGTGGTCTGGAATTCCGGTTCATCTGAGATCCAAGACCGCATTCTCAAATTTCCAACTTTTTTGACATGTAGGGGCCTTCAAGGAAATATCCGAGTTTCCTGTAGTATTCTCTGGCTCCTATACCGCTGATTATGGAAAGTTTTCCGTAGCCTGCATCCATCGCAATATTTTCGGCCCTCTCCAGGAGCTCTTTTCCGTATCCCCGGTGCTGCCAGTCCATCTCTTTTGCATCTTTTCCCGGGGGCACCATGGAGCCGAATACGTGCAGTTCCCGGATAAGGGCTGAGCCTTCCAGTTCCGGCCTGTGTGGGGCCGCCGGGAAACGCAGGCGTGCAAATCCGATCAAAACATCGGCGGCCTGCTCTTCGACGGCAATGAAATATTCCCTACCCCCACAAACCTCGTAGCTTTCAACCGTAAGCTCAATTTCCTTTTCGTCTATCTTTTTACCTCTCAGGAGGTTGTGCCCGACTTCCCGGCAGCGGATACAGCGGCATTTTCCGCCTCTTTCCCGGAGCCTTTCATCCGCAAGCTGCCGGAGGTTACTCTTCCTGACTCCGGCCAGGATCTGCTGAGCCGGGATGTCACGCTGGACGCGCTGGAGCCGGACCCATTTCGGGAGGACGGTCTTTATGTCGGCGATCAGCTCCACGGCTTCTTCGTCTGCGAGAGCTTCGTATTTCCCCTCTTCCCAGAGCCTGTGCAGAGGAGTGCCTTCCGTGACAAGGGTGGGGTAAATTTTCAGGTAGTCCGGCCTGAAGCGGGGGTCTTCAAAGAGTATCCTGAATTGCTTGAGGTCCCGCTCAGAGTCCATGCCTGGCAGGCGGGGCATCATGTGAAAACCGACCTTAAAGCCGCTGTCTCTGAGGACCTGGTTTGACCGGACGATTTCTTTTACCCCGTGTCCCCGCTGCATACGGGAGAGGACAAAATCGTAAACGCTCTGGGCCCCTATCTCGACCTTTGTCCCGCCAAGCTTGAGGAATTCGTCCACATGCTCTTCTTTAGTCCAGTCCGGCCGGGTCTCGAAGGTGATGCCGATGTTCCGGATGGCTGCGGTCTCGTTTGCTTTCTGCACGGCTTCGAGGGAAACGTAAGGAAGGGTTTTTCCAATAAGCTCTACATTTTCTCGCCATTCCGTACCCTCCAGGTCATTCATGGCCTCAAGGCAGCGTTTTGTAAACCATTCCTGGTAGTCAAGACACCGGGCCGAAAAGGTACCTCCCATCACAATCAGTTCCACCTTCTCAACGTCATGCCCTATTTGCTTAAGCTGGGTAAGCCGGGACGTGACCTGGGCGTAAGGGTCAAACTTGTGCTGTATGGCTCGCATGGCCGCAGGTTCCCGGCCCATGTAGCTCTGAGGGGATTTGAATACGGACTTGGGCCCTCCGGGACAGGGGAGACAGACTCCGTGAGGACAGGGCGCAGGCGAGGTCATAACCGCAACCACCGCCACGCCTGAAATCGTCCGAATGGGTTTTCGCCTCAGAAATCCCTTTACTTTTGCCTTCTCTTCAGGGGTTCCCTGCCCAATGAGGTCCCCGTTTCTGGGCAGGCTTGGAAGATGATAATGTTTGCTAATGTTCTTTTTGACCTGGTTCAACTGCTCTTCGGTTTCTATACTGCCTGCAAGTACCAGGTCCAGGATTTCCCGACAGGCTTTCCTGAAAGTTTCCGTGTTTCTTTCCTGCTCCATCGTGTTTTTTTCTTGATTCATCGTGTTTTTTTCCGGTTCCATATCTTACTCCTAACTTCACTCCGTTTTTTTCCGTTTACGACGAGCTGAGGCCGTAAAATCTATAATAGGGGGCTAAAATACTTTCAGTCTCGAAAGAAGAAACCACGGAAGACACGGAAAAGCACGGAAAAAATAATGCAGGGAGACGCCATTGAAGGTTGCTCTGGCGTTTTTTAGTCTGCTTGAGTGAGCGAAGCGAGCGAAACGGACCTCGTGCTGTTGCACTTGCAGTGCAACTCCCAGGAAATCTTTGATTTCCTGTGATCCCGAAGCGAAACTCGGGGAAGACGGCAATTACGGTTTCTCGGGCGTTTTTTAGTCCGCTTGAGCGAGCAATGCGAGCGAAACAGACCTCGTGCTGTTGCGATTTCATCACAACTCCCAGTAAATCCTTGGTTTCCAAATTTTAAGAGCATATGCCAAATTTCACAAATGTATAATGTCAGATGATTGCGATTTTGAAATTAGAGCTAATTTTATATGTGCTTAATCCTAAGCGCATGATTAAACATCAGGAGACACTAATGCGCCTAAAAATGCGGAACTCGGGTATTAAAAGTCCCGGTGAGTAACTTGGACCTTTATATAATCGAATTCAAAAACACTCCTGGATTCTTGAAAGAGGATAAAAAATGCCAGTACAACCGTAATTGTTGTCTTCCGGCCGTTCTTTTTCCGTGTGTTCTGTGTGTTCCGTGGTTTGAATTCACACACCAAACGTCTCTACCAACAAAAACACAATCTGTATAAGTATAAAGCAGTTCCCGAAATAAAATCAGGAGTTATATTTTAACCATTCCCTAATATAAAATTGAATATTCCTGAAAAATTAAAAAAGTTCCCGTTGGCTGACCAATTAAAATATTGAAAAAACAAAAGCTCCTCATTTTTCTGGAAAATGCGCTTTCCGCATTCCGGATGCGTCGGGATTTCCGATGGAAGGCTGAGGAGCGTTTTCTGAAAAATTTCTGAAAATTCGATCTGATTACTTCAAGGCCAGTTTAGCAGATGTCGAACCCTATCAAAAAGGTTCCCTGGCCTTTCTCGTTTACAAGCCCCATTCTGTCCCTGATATACTCATCCGAGGGAGTGGAAGGGGACCCAAGCACGACATTTTCTATCCCGGCCCTTTCAACGGCAGAGCATTCCTGGGGAGGCAAAACCACGGTTAAAGGTTCATTCTTGCCTTTGATACCTTTAGGTATGGCGTTTTTATACAGAATGATATTTCCCATCACAAGAATGTCCTTGCAATTCCTGCACTCTTCCAGTTTTTCCTCGTTGTAGACGTCTTCTCCTACCCTTTCTCCGTTCTGCATAAGAATTACGTTCGGGCCCTCAGGCCATACGTAGTCCATGGTGGTCGTAAAAGCGACAATTACCTGACGCCTGAATACTTCCTTTACGCCCTGGTTATCTCCCTGCCCGAGGCCCATAAGGACCATTCCTTCGGCTTTCTTTTCGAGCTGCAGAATCGTTTCCTTATCTTCTTCATCGAGGATATATGTATCTTCAACGCCTTTTATGGCTTTTATCTTGCATAGGACGTCTTCAATTGTGGTGTTGCATTCCAATGATGATTCCCCTTTTGTTTTTTAGGCTTTAAATATATTGTTTAAGGGCTATATTAGGTCTTGTATTTATAAGTCTGGATGAACGAGTTTTGGATGTTTTTTATATATATAATGTTAATATTATATAACTCTTATTTTTATATAGCTTTTCTGAAAAGTTGTTATTACTCATCCAGCTTAAGAATTTAATACTTTTTGTCCTGAAACAGAGCTATTATACTCGGGTAAATTTCAAAACAGAGGGCTGGATTATAAACTGTATATTGATACAATAACAGGTCACGGGTTGATCAATTCTCCCCTCTTCCTTTTCGGCCTTTTTTAATTGTGTTTTTAAAGATTTCGTATTTATTCGGTCGTTTTTTCGGATGCTTCTCCTCCTTTTTTCTTTCGACATTTACCGTCATTTGTATCGTTATTTTCCGTTTTTATTGCTTAAATTCTCTGATATAGACCACAAAAGATTTAATAAGGCAATTATTCTATAGAACACTTGTAATCTAATGTAATCTAATTTGAAGGGATACGGAGGGTACCGAAATCCTCTTCGACAATAGACGAATATTTTCAGTCATATTTGATGAAGAACGATGAACCCCTTAATTTATTCATATCCCGAAACTATTTCTTACATACACTGTATTTAAATAAATACGGAGGAAACTATAATATGAAAAGATTAGCAGCAGTTGCACTGGCTGCCCTCATGCTCTTATCTGTCTTCGCTGCATCCGCAAGCGCAGCAAGCACAGTAGAGATCCGTGGCCCAGTGTACGAAGATCCAACTGGTGGGGAAGATTTCTCTAATTTCGATTTCCCTATTGAGATGAACGGAACTAACTTCGCAGCATTCTTCTTTGACCTTGATGAAGGCATCTCCACTGAGAAGCTCTCCATCCTCGGAAATGGTATAGATGGCGAAGCTACCGACAACAGAAGGATCCCTGAAGAGGCTCTGGAATACACTACCTCTATCGAAAGGATTGACTTCGAGTATATCAAGGGTGGCTGGACTGAAGATGAAGTTGAAGTCCCCGATTACCCAGTTCTTGGGTTCTTTGCAGAAAAATATATTCCTATTGAAGCAACCAGTCCTGACAAACTCGCCAAGCTGCTCATCGACGACGATGAGAAGTACACTCTGAGAACCGGAGAAGTTCTCGACCTCGGCAACGGCTACGCTCTTGAAGCAAAGCAGGTTGATGTTGACGGTAAGAAAGTCTGGCTTGAGTTCACCAAGGACGGAGAATTCATCGACGATGAAATCATAGAAATCGTAGATGAAGTTAAAAATAACAACTGGGAAATTGACCTTGACGACATTGAAGACAAGGATGATATTATTGTCCTCAGAGTTCATGTAAACCAGGTATTCCAGGGTGCAGTCGACAGCATTGCCCAGATCGAAGGTCTCTGGCTCATCGACTACGAAAACGCTTTTACCGTTGAAAGTGACGACACTTTCGGAAACCTTGAAGTTAACACCATTGGGTCCGATTACCTCTCACTTCTGAGTAACTCGGACATCACATTAACTGAAGATGATACCGAAGAGATCGGGGAAGATATGTCATTCAAGATTGCCGACTCTGACACACTCAGGTTCTATGTAATGAAAGAATTCACAGAACCCGATACCTATGAAATCAGAGGTCAGATTGTTGAGGGCGATGAGGCTAAGGGCTTTATCTGGGACTACTCAACGTTTGCCGGTTTCTTCTATGACCTTGATGACGGTACTGAGACAGAAAGTCTGGAAATCCTTAATACCACCCTGGTTACTGTCAAAAACAATTCTATTGAAATCGATGATAACCAGCTTGTCTACACCACCACCATCGGTGACGTTCAGTTCGAGTATAACAATAGCGGCTGGACTAACGAAGATGATGAAGTGATAAATGAATACCCCGTCCTCGGATTCTTCGCAGAAGAATACATCCCAATCGATGAAAACAACGCTGACAAACTCGCCAAGTTGCTCATCGACAACGATGATAAGTACACCCTGAGGACAGGAGAACAGCTCGACCTCGGAGACGGCTATGCTCTTGAAGCCAAGCAGGTTGATGTCGATGGTAAGAAAGTCTGGCTTGAGTTCTCCAAGGACGGGGAATTTGTCGACGATGAAATCATCGAAATCGTAGATGACATTAAAAAGAACAACTGGCAGGTCGACCTTGACGACATTGAAGACAAGGATGATGTTGTTGTCCTCAGAGTCCATGTAAACCAGGTCTTCCAGGGTGCAGTCGACAGCATCGCTCAGATCGAAGGTATCTGGCTCATCGACTACACGAACGCCTTTACCATCGAAAGTGACGATGAATACGGCGCACTCGAAGTATCGGTCAATGGTAAGACACTTGAGCTTTCTAACAAGAACAGTATCACCATTGACAAGGATGAAACCGAGCGCATCGCTGAAGGTATGGCATTCAAGAGTGCTGACAACGATGATGCAGACGGCTTCGTTAGATTCTTCCCATTCGTCGAGAGAACAATCGAAGGCGAAGGCGGTCTACAAGCACCTGATGAAGATGACAAAGAAGAACCTCCTGTAGGCAACGTCACAACTCCTGATGTTAACGTAACAGCTCCTGATGTTAACGTAACAGCTCCTGATGTTGACGTAACAGCTCCTGCTGACGACGACGCAGCTCCTGCTGAAAACGACACAGCTGCTCCTGAAGAAGAGACTCCAGGATTCGGCTTTGTCTTCGGACTTGTTGGACTCCTTTCAGTAGTCTACCTTGTTAGGAGAAACTAAATTAATTGATTAATTGATGAAGGGTTTTTTCTAAACCTTTCTTCTTTCTTTTTTTTAAAATTTCAGGCCTGGGTTTCAGGTGAGTTTTTTACAGATACTTTTAAATTATAGTTAAGCTTTTCAGGATTCTATATCTACAAGGTCAATAACCCCTCACTAAAGTGGGAGGCTTGTTTCGGCAAGCCTTGATTGACCAGCCTAAGTCTTAATTGACTACGTTGGATATGTCACGATACATTTGGATGCTTCCTCAGTCCAATTCCCTATCGTGTAGCATTAAAAGTCCTGAGAGGTAGGGGCGGTGTGCTACACATGACAAGCATATTCAACATTGGCGAGGGGAGATAGTTTAAAAAACTACGTTACCTGCTACGGGAACTTGTTTCAAAAGCAGAGTGGAGAAATCCAAACGTGGAACGGAATGCCTGAAAGTTGACGGCATTCCTCCCACGACTAAAGTCGCAGGCATCCTGCCTGAGGAATCGTGAGTCTATGAAAAAAAATATTTCTTTAATTGCAATTCTTATGCTTCTGGCCCTTTCCTTTTCCGGCTGTGTCGGAGACCAGGGTAATGTGACGGTTCCGGAAACCCCGGATGAAAATGTAAGTGAGGGAGCCGGAGACGCTGGTCCTCTTGAAGAACTTCCTTCCGGCTTTGAGTATCTCGCAACTCTGCCTCTCTCAGATGAGGAAATCAGGAATGAATATGAATCCGAGAACGTTTCCGGAGTCCTCGAAGGTTCCAGGTCCTTATACAAATACTCTGATGGGACTGATTTTTATGTTGATGTAATTGAGTGTGAGGGTGGTTCCGTTGCGGATGACCTGATCTTTTCATACAAATCATCTTTCAAGGCTTTAAGAGTAGGTTCCAGGTTCTCAGAAGAATCTTTTAACGGGCATTTTGCGTTAAGGATTATGGATTACGTCACAAGTAACGGGGATGATGTTGCACGTTATACCTATATCTGGAATAATGACAACGTTGTGTTTGTAGTACATGGTAATACCGACAACACTGAGTTGACAACAGAAATTGTGGAAGCTATTGGAAACTGATTCCATCAGTCCCATCAATTTCTTTTTTCACCAATCTGTTTTTTATTTTTTTGTCCTCTTTTTTACAACCTTTCTTCTTCTGGATTGTTCACCCCATTTTTCAATATTTCAGAAATGGCTGAAAAATAACTTCATATTTTCAGTTTGGGACTCACTCTATACTCATACAGGTTGTGTTTTTGTTGGTGGAGACTTTTGGTGTGTGCATTTAAACCACGGAAAGGCACGGAAAAGCACGGAATAAAGAATGCAGGAAGACACCAATTAAGGTTTGTCTGGCGTTTTGTCCACAATGGATTTTGAATCGATTATTAAAAGTCCCGGCGTACTCACCGGCCATCAGGCCGGTTTCCGTGTCTTTCCGTGTGTTCCGTGGTTGAAAGTTCTCTTGATAGTGATTTAGATAGAGATCTTTAATATTCTGAATTTTAAATCTGGGTGATTATATTTACCCGAAAAAAAAGGCCCTGCTGGATCTGCAATAAAAAAAATCAGATAAGATACACTGGTGAAAGAAAAATCCACCCAAAAAAAAGCCCGGTAGAATTATAAAAAAAAATCCCGGGCGCAGCAGATCCGCACCCGGGATTATATTCAGGCCCTAGAGAGCCCTCAAAGTCCTGTTTTTCTTAAACTCTTATTTTATATACAGAATACCCTTTCCACCGGCGTTGACGTCCCCTGTGAACTTGCGGAAGCTAACGCCTTCCAGCTCTTCGGCCTCTTCTTCGGTGAAGGAGGGAAGCAGATCAGTTACCTCGCCCTTGATGATGACAGTCCCTTTTTTCATCTCGCTTGCGGGCATGGCGGCCGAGCCTTCGATGATGATGGTCCCGCCGTTGTTTGAGATTGCGGGCAGGAGGCCGACATTTCCATTGACAAGGATTTCCCCGCCGCACATGTGCTCGCCGAGGTAGTCTTTTGTGTTTCCGTTGATGGTGATCTTTCCGCCTTTCATGCCACAGGACTCGCCTCTGTAACCGCTGCCCACGTAGTAGGTGGCGTTTCCGTTCAGGACGATCTCTCCGCCTTTCATCTCGCAACCGAGCCAGCTGTCGGCATCGCCGTTAATGACGATCTTTCCGCCTGCCATGTTCGAGCCGCAGTGCATGTCAACGTTTCCGTTGATCTCGATTTCCCCGGTGGTCATACCCTGGCCGATGCGCTTTACCCGGGAGACGTCGCCTTCAATCACTATCTTCGTCTCTTCGGCAGAAGCGCTGCCTTCCAGCTCTACATTGAAGAAGTCCCCGAGAGGGCGCTCTTCGTTTCCGTACCAGACCGGGAGGGCTTTGATTTCCTCCACGGTTTTGCCCGCGAAGGCGTCAGGGGTGACGTTCCCGGCTTCGATGGGGATTTTGTTTGCCTCTTTTAAGGACAATTTTACAAGCTGCATTTAGAAATCCCCCTCGGTAACGATTTCCATGGGTCTCGGGATGTACTCGTCCTCTACCATGTAATTGGACTTGCTGATGGTATAATAATTCTTGAACTTGAGGTCAAGGTCCTTCTGCATCGCGCTGTCGACTTCAGCCGGCACCTTCGCGTTGACCCAGTAAGTCCTGCCCAGCGGGCTTCCCTCAATTTCGCCGTCCTTGACAACGATTTCTCCGTCCTTGAAGGTGTAGGCGGTGGCGCTGAAGGCCTGCTTGAGTTTCTCGTGCTCTGCGGAGGGGTCAATTGTACCCGGCACAAGGTTGTAGATGGCAATGTCCGCATCGGATCCTACGGCAAGGTTTCCTTTCTCAGGCCTGCTGTACATCTTTGACTGGATTGCACGGGTCATGATGGCAAGCTCGTAGAAACTCAGTTCCCTGTCGATTCCGGGAAGCACCATTCTGCCAAGGGCCATGTCCGAGAAGCCGGAGTAGACCTGCTCACGCTTCTTTGCGCTCATCAGGTAGGTAATAACCTCGGGATAGTTCACAAAAGAGCCCCCGTTCGGGCTGTCCGTGGTGAACATGGCCTTCCAGGGGTCTTTTACGAGGAGGGCCATCTCAAGTCCGATTGCCCACTGGACCGCGTTTATGAAGCTCTTGGGGGAATAGGAAAGGGGAACCACACCTGAGGCGTCTTCGAGTTCAACGTCCTGGTTGCTCCATTTCTCGTGCAGCATCCTGGAGTTTGCGTATTCCACAGGTCCGTCGGCGGTCATGGTCACGGCAGGGCCGAAAATGACCTGTCCGATGTCAAAGGTCATGTGGTCTGCGCTGTTCACGTAGTCTGAAACCATGGGAGATCCCGTCTCAAAGTCCCTCCAGCCCGTGCCCGCATAGGAGTTGAACTGGATGTGGGTAATGTGCAGGTTTTGCCTGTCCCGGCTGGCCTTAACCTTCTCGAACATCTTCATGGTCTCGATGGTTGTCTCGTAGTTGCCGGGATGGCCCAGGTTGTTACAATGAACGTGGATCGAATGGGGGAGTTTCAGCTTTTCATTTGCTTTGCTGAGCCCCATCAGGATTTCCGCAGGGGTCACGTCAAAGTTCGGGACAGTGTCGTAAAGCCCGCTAACGTTTTTGCCCCAGCCCCAGGCTTCTCCTCCGCCGGGGTTAACGATCTTTATCCCGTAGCCTCTGGAGGCTTTAAGGGCCCAGGCAACGTAAGCTGCAAGCTTTTCGGGTTCCTTGTCCCTTATGTATTCCATTACCTGCCAGTTGCTCCCGAGCAGGGTAAGTCCCATCTTATCCAGAATAGGGATTTCCTTAAACTCCTCGTGGGTATGCCTTGCGGAAATCGGAGGCATTGCGGCTTCACAGATGGTGGTGTAGCCGAGTTTTGCGTACCTGTACCCGATTGCGTAGGTATTGGGGGTGTTGTACCCTACCTGAGCCCTGGTCTTATCGGTCCTTGCGACCTCGCCTGAAAGCCCGGGCACCGGATTTTTGCGGGCGTCGTTCGGGTTCATGAAACGGCCGACGTTGATCTTTCCCGCGCTGTGGGTGTGTCCGTCAAACCCTCCGGCCAGAGTGAGCCTGCCCTCTGCATCGATAACCGTTGCGTTTGCAGAGACACTTTCGACAATTTTCCCGTCCCGGATGCACAGGTCCATCTTTTCACAGTCTATTCCCTGAAGCGGGTCACAGACACATGCGTTTTTAATAAGGATTTCCGACATATTCATGCACCTCTCTTAAGTTCCCTGACCTTGCCAATCAGGTCTTTCATGATCTCCTCATCGGTCTTAAATTCCGTGTCAATAAGTTTCTTCATGCGAATGGGGATTGCGTCCATCCTGTAAGCGCTTCCTTCGGCCTCAACTCCTACAACCGCTGACGGGAAGACTACATCTGCCAGTTCGGTTGTGGGGTTTGCGTAGGGGTCAATCTGTATAACAGGGATTTTTGCAAGGTGCCTGAGAGCCTTTTGCGGGAAGTGGGCGCCGGGGTCCGCGGCCGCGATGAGGGCCGCATCTGCCTCTTCTCTGATAAGCACGTCGTTTGCTCCAGTCTCTCCGGGGTTATAGTAAGGATAGCCCTTTGAAAAGTCGATTGCCATGGGGAAACCGGTTTCCCAGGTCGCAACCTGCCCAAAGCCGGTAACGTTGTAGTGACCTCTCATTCCGATCATGACGGCCTTTGTGTGCTGGTTCAAGTCCGAGATCAAAGAGGATAAACCGTCTCCGTTCTTGTACTTGGCGCGGGACTGGGTAACGCCCATACCGAAGAAGACACATACGTATTTTGACTCCTTCATGAGGGTTACAAGCTCCAGAAGTTCTTCCTTCGGGACTCCGGAAACGCTCTCAGGTATAACTTCCTCATGTCCATTGACAATGGAGCGAAGGGCTGTGATTAAAAGAAGGTCGCTCCCCTGCTCGATTTCCACATATTTGTCGGCGAGTTTGGCGGTGTCGGTCTTTCTAACATCGATTACGACCATTTTCCTCTCTTTCCGGCCTTTAGGAACAAAAAGCCCTTTTGAAAAGCTGGAATAACGACTCATGTGTCTCGGGTGAGCGTGTACGGGGTTGCAGCCCCAGAAGATAACCAGATCTGCCCTGTTCTTTATCACACCAAGGGTTGCCCCGGGAGATCCTTTTTCCTGGGCCGCGAGGGCTGAGGGCCCGTGGCAGACGTTTGCCGTGGAGTCTATAATGGAACCGGTCTCTTCCGCGAGCTGGATTGCCTTGCTGATGGCTTCACAGGAGGTCGAACACCAGCCGTAGGAAAGGGTCCGCTTTGAGTCTACGAGGATCTTTGCAGCCGCTTCAAGGGCTTCCTCGTAGGGGACAGGCACCAGTTCCCCGTTTTTCCTGATCATCGGGGTCTTGATCCTTTCGTGCTCGAACATCCCGACGAACTTGCTGTGCCCGAGGATGCAGGCGTTTTCGACTTTAGTGATCTTATTGTCTTCGTCAACAGTGACGGTGATATCGTCGCAGAGGCACCCACAAAGGGAACATACTGCATTTTTGGTTACTGGCATGATTTTTTCTCCGAAGTTTTCCGAGATTTTTAATTGGATTTTCCGGTGCAGGGAATTTTCAGGCTTCCGTGTAGGTACGCATTAGGCTCTTCATGTCCAGAGGTTCTTCTTCCGTGGCCTCGATTTCGGCAGGTACGCCTTTAAAGCCCGGCATCCCGCAACCGTGGGTGTCAGGAGAGACGATTACGTTTGCCCAGGGGCCCATGGGGATAAAAGCAAGTCCTTTAGGGTTCCCGTTATTTGCTTTTGCAAATACCACCACTTCCCCGAACTCGGTCCTGACCTTCAGGCAGGCTCCCTCGGAAACGCCCAGTTTCTCAAGATCACTTGAGTTCAATTCGCAATAGGCACAGGCGTCAAAATAAGACCTGTATGTTTTTGCTTCCAGATGTGCGCCCTGCTGGGCGGTCCTTCCGGATATCAGGTTTGCTTTCAGAGTCATTGAAATTCCTCATATCGACTAATTTGATGTGGTTAATGATAGGAGTGTGAATTAGAGTGAATTTTAAGATCGGATCTGTCAAAGAATATCAGAACATATGGAACGCATCCGATGTCTGACAATTATTGCGGATAGAGTGAACCTGTTGTATTATGGGAGAGGCATTACAGGCGTTCCGTATGTCTCATGAAACACCGGCCGTATCGTGAATTATATCTTTTGATATCTGCTGACCCTATAATCATTTTCGGATACATCTTTCTGGCAGTGATGTTCCATGATAGCGTTGTTCTGGAATTAGATTCTCATGGGAATAATATATCGAATACATCAATTATATATATTATAGGTTATTAATACTATATGATGTTTCCATGTATTTAAACATATGGAGTTGACATCTAAGCAAAAGTTTCCGTTCTTTCAGCTTCTTTTTTCTCTATTTAATAAGGTTCTGAGAAGCAATTCATTTATCATTTTTATTATATATTAATCTATTATGTTAATCGTGACATAACGGCCTGTCTTTTATGACATGGAAGAGGCCCTGCTCCTCATCCTATACTCCTTTTCCGGTTTTTTTCCGCGAAACCTGCAAAAAAATATTACATATCTCCCTAGGCCCGATTTTTTCTTTTCCTGAACGTTCTTCCCCCGATTTCCTCAGATTTTCCCCTGTGTTTTTGAGGGGGGTCGTCGGGAAGGCAAGAAAGGGTAAGATTGCTACAATTGGCAAGCCGGATAAGACGTGCAGGATAAGATATGAAAGTCAGGGCATGTAGGACAAATAGGGCTATTGATGCTGTTTTTCAATGCCGTAAAGTCCGGTCAGGGCAGCTCAGGGCAACTTTTTCTGCCTGGGGCGGCAGGTCCGGGCATATTTTTTGGCCCCAGGCAGGTCTATATGAGGCCGGAGCTTTGAAATTCGGCCCAACTGACCTACATATTTTACCTTTTCATACAAAAAATTATGTAAGACTGCCCCTTTTTGGGCATTTCAATCGTCAAACTTTAATATACCTTCGTACATTTGTGTGTTGCAGGCCCGGATAGCCTAGTCGGTTGGGGCGCCAGACTCATAGGGACCTTTAATATGAGGCGTCTTTTAATCTCCTGAGATATCTGGAGGTCGCGTGTTCGAGTCACGCTCCGGGCACTTGCTTTTACCTTTTCTGATTTTGTTTTTGATTTTATTTTTGTTTTGTTTTTGATTTGTTTTGTTTTTGATTTGTTTTATTTTGATTTTGTTTTTCTTGCAGCGTATATTCCAAAATCTGAGAATAAACCGCGAAAATCAACATTCTCCTTTCTGCCTTTTTCCACAATCGTAAAAAGGGAACCGGGTTTTCCGGGATAATTTTCTACATTCCCCGATTCTCCAATTCCCTGTTTCCTTTTCCGTTTCACCTGTGCCGGACCACGCAGCTCGAAAGCCCTATGATCTCCACGATATCGCTGTTGTCCGGGCTGTGCACGATCATCTGGCCTTTTTTGAGGTAGGGGATCCTGCGCTCGTACTCTTTCGGGACCTTGAGGGCCGAAATAGCGGCGTCGTTGTTGAGGTTCAGGATAAGTTTCGTGTTTATCTGCTTGAAGACCGTGTCGTCGATGTCCTGGGGGTCCTGGGTGATCAGAAAGAGGCCAAGCCCCTCTTTTCGGCCCTGCCTTGCAGCATCTGCAAAGCGGGAGATGATCATGCGGGCATGTTCGCCTCCTGCACGGGAAAGGTAGCGGTGAGCCTCGTCCAGGGCCAGGATGATGGGGGTGTTTTTGATGTCCGGGTTTCCGGTGGTGCTGAGCTTGTTTTCCACGATCTGGTTCATGAGGGCAAGTACAATCAGATCCCTGATCCGCGGGTTGCTTATGAACTCCGTTGGAAATACGCTTATCTGGCCCGGCCTGAAGATCCGGTCGAGCATATCGGTGATGGGAGTCGCGTCCTGGTCAAAGACCTTTGGGAAGGCGCTGTTTTTGACTCTCCGGACAATCCCGTCGTAGGAAGCCTCATGGAGTTTTCCGCTGTCTACGTAGTAGGAACGGGTACCCTCGTTGTCGATGTAAGCAATGAAATTCCTGTAGATATGAGGCACGCTCGATTTGAAAAAGTCCCCGAGTAGCAGTTCAAGCCCTATGTACTGGAGTTCAGACATGCCGGTTGCTGCAATCAGCCAGGGGTTGTGCTCCACGAGGGAAAAGGGAATGGTAAACTCGAGCTGTTCGGCTCTTGATTTATCGCCGGGGTATTTCTGGCCCTCAACCTTTGCAACAAAAGCTTTTGTAGAAAGGACCCGGCCGTAGGTTACGTTTTCGGACTCGAAGGCGAACCTGTCGGCATCGGTCAAAGTCTCGTTGTCCTCAAAAATCTGAGAGTACTCGTCCTGGGGGTCCATGATCACAAGGCAGGGGTTTTTCCGGGCATCTCTGTCGGAAGAGTTCCTGAGCCTGTAGCGATTGGAGTCGGCCATAAACTGCCTGAGGATATTTTTTGAGAGGAAGGTCTTTCCGGTCCCCGTGCTCCCGCAGATGAGCATGTGCCGGAAGATCTGGGGATCGCCCATGGCGTAATCGTTCCTGAGGTAGTAGGCCACGGTCTCGGGCTCGGAATGGGTTTTGACAAGTTCTCCTCCCACACTCAGCCGCCCGAGGAAAATCCCTTCTTCCGGAATGTTCAGGCCGACCTGGACCTCCTGCCGGTCCCGAACAGGCAGCAGCGGGGTGTTTGGCCGGGGGATGCGGTCGGCCATGCGGCGGGAAAGAGGCCCTTCATGTCCGACACTGTCTTTTTTATAGAGGATGCAGAGGGGGTCGATGAAAGCCAGGAACTTGTAGTCCGCCTCGTTGGTGGAGTTTGAGCTTGATTTGAGCATACGCTGGGAATGAAGCTCGGTCGC
Source organism: Methanosarcina baltica (assembly GCF_055394095.1). Classification (NCBI taxonomy): domain Archaea; kingdom Methanobacteriati; phylum Methanobacteriota; class Methanomicrobia; order Methanosarcinales; family Methanosarcinaceae; genus Methanosarcina; species Methanosarcina baltica. The sequence goes on from NZ_AP042463.1 coordinate 941,908, forward strand.
GTCGTCCACGGCAAACTCCTGCCGGTACTGGAGCTTTTCGATCCTTGCAAAAAGCTTTTCCCCTTCCCCGTAAGGCACGACCACATAGGTCCCGAGCCTTATGTCCCTCCGCCTTAAGGATGTGATGTAACCTGTAATGGTGGCACCCGAGGGAGTGATTTCCAGGGGCTCGATTCCCGTGGTCACGATCCCGAAGGCCTCGTCGGCAGGAGACCCACCACCCGGAAAACCGGAATCGTATGCCCCGAAGTCCTCGAAAGGAAGGACGGATGGGGTAGCCGGGGGTTGCCTGTTGCCAGCTTCGAAAAGCTCTCCGGATTTATCGGCTTCTGTTTCGGCTCCGGGTTCAGGGCCTGTTTTGGCCCCGGTTTCAGGTAAAGGGCCGCTGGAAGCGCTTTCAGCTCCGGATTCATTTCCAGAGTAAATTCCAGAGTCTTTTTTTGAAGCAGATTTTTTCAGGTTGTCGGAGACAAAGTCCATAATGTCTAAATCTTTAGATGTCAAAGTTTTTACCCCACCGTAAATCGTTGTAAGTGGTATCCGGGTTCATGCTTACGAATTGTTTGTCGATCTCTTCCCGCTCGACCTTGCGGATCTTTGCCACATGGTCGGCCTTGGTAAGGGTTATGGGGAAGTTGTAGAGAGCCAGATCAAAGAGCACCTTTCTGGTAATACTGTTCCTGAGCCCCTCGTCTTTTATAAGTCCGTAGGGGACCTCGATTTTGAAGAGCACATCTTTTGAAGGCAGGTAGGCCATGAAGAAACAGATGGCATAATCCTCGGCCGGAAATTTATGTTTGAGGTTTCGGGCCGCAAGGGGGGAGCTTTCCCTGAGCATACGCTCGTAAAAACGGTTCGGCTGGAGGAACCAGTTTGTGTAGGTTATGAAGGTGTTATCAGGCCTCTTTCTTTCCCGGCCCTGTTCATTCTCTCCGAAAAAGTTCTTTTCGGGGGAAAGGACATTTTTGAAAAACTGAGAGTCAAGCACCCAGGGCAAATCAACGTACTCGTCCCTCTTCCGGATCGCGTCCATGAGCTGCATGTCAACCGGGTTTTTCACAAAGCCAATGACCGGAGCTTTTCTTTCAAGAAAATTATCCATGATGTCGATGTAGTTCTGGAGGATTTTCCCGGCATGTTTGTTCCTGTAAATCCGGACCTCCTCGTCCTCAAGGACAAGCCAGTACATGAGCTGTTTGGGGTAAAGAGGCCCGTCCATTATGAAAAAGCTCCCTTCAAGTTTTTGCATCTCTTCGAGCTTTTCGAGCATGAAAAGGATGTGTTCGGAATCAGCCATATACATGGCCATGTTGTGCACGATGTCCGGCACCTTTTTCTTGAGCTCGTCAGGCTCGATTTTAATCAACCTCGCCCGGCCCATGCCCTCGTCGAAGTCCTCCCAGCCGTCCGATTCCCGGACCGCGGCCCGGTGGCTCGAGGTATAGGCCGCACAGACGATTGTTCTGTAGCGCTGCAAATCAAGGTCCGTCGGGGTGGCCGCAAGCGCACAGTGGCAAAAGTCCACAAAAAGCCCGCTGTCGTAGGTCTTGGGGTTCGTGCTCCCGCTGTCGCAGGCGTAGGTTACGGGGTATGGTTCTTCACACTGAGCCATAAGGGCTGTTCTGACCTTTCCCCGATACAGCCTGTCCACGGCCTTCAAAACAGTTTTCCCGTCCACTTTCAGCTCATCCAGGAGCAGGTATATGTCGGTGGCAGTCTTCGGTTCCTCAAACTCAAAAGAGTAATCAATCCTTTGTGCCAGCTCCGATATCTTTTTCATGTGCACGGGCTCAAGGGTCATGGACGGAAGATACTTTGAGGAGTGATATATACTTATTGAGCTGTCTGGCCGGGGGGTGGAAAGCCATGATAAAAAAGAGGCTTTTTCCAGCTTTTTTCCAGCCTGCCTGTAGCTTCTTTGTGAACCAAAAAAAGAGATAAAGGGATTTTATTCCGGAAAATTACTTCAAAATCCCATTTTTCCAGAAAAAGTTCTTTTTGGGGTCCCGTTCAAATTTCTCAAAGACACTAGGGTAGAGACCCGGATATTTTGCTTCTTCAAGCGGGATACAGAACATTGTTTCAGGCCTTTCAGCAGATCCACCCAATCCTATAACAACAAAGAAAGGAAGTCCGGTCTCCCTGGAAAATGCCTGATAACGCTTTAACTGCTGGGGGTTGGACCACTGGAGTTTACCCTGGTATAAATCGGACCTGAATTTGCATTCGATACAAAAGGATTCGTTTTTCGGCACGTAACGCATTGTAAGGTCCGGCCGAGAATCCGATTCGACATAACGGTCGTGTTTTCTTCCCATATCCGTTGTCCATTCCACAACAGAATAATATTTGCCATCAAAGAGGTCTACAACATACCTCTCGAAATCATTTCCTTTTTCCACGGCAATATCTTCCGGATTTTTCTCAATCGAATCGTTTTTTGGATGTTTCTCAATCGAATCATCTTCCAGAATAACATTTACGATTTTTCCAAGTTTTTTTAGTAATCCCACAAAAAAACCTTCCAACGTTTTATAATTATAAATTCAGACGCACTTTTAAAATTTAAATACCGTTAGAGCTAACTTAGAACTTGAAATTCAAAGAATGAATATTTCTCTATACTCAATAAAATACTTGCCCCTGAAAAGAAGCCTATATATTAAGGCAGAAATTAAAATGTAATTTAATAATTCCAAAAAATTCAGTATTCTAAGCCTATTAGGGGGGAAAGGCCAGGAATTACGCGGATAAACTAATTACACCGGAGAGGGCCACCGAACTGATCGAAGAGGGCTGGAAAAAGGCCGACCTGCACGTTCATACCTCATGTTCCTTTGACGTTTTGCCGGCCCCGGAACTGAGCCCGGAGGCCCTTTATAAAAAAGGGCTGGACCTGGGCCTGGACTTCATCACCTTTACGGACCACGACAGCATGAAGGCCTACGAGAGCCTGGGCCTTGAGCGGGAAAAGCTTGTTTCCGGAGTTGAGCTTACGGTCCGTGACCCTGAAAAGGCCGGGCATACGGTGCACGTAAACATTTATGAGCTCGACTTTGAAGAGTTTGCGGAGCTTCGGGAGCTTGCGGATGTCGAGCACAAACTCCTGAGCATCATCGATTTTCTGAAAAAGCACAGGCTGCCATATATCTACAACCACCCCCTCTGGTTTGAGTTCCATGAAGAGGCCGACCCTTCAAAGGTCCCTGAGCTTGCAAAACTCTTTCCGGTGCTTGAGTACAATCTGCACGAGCTGAAACTGAAAAACGAGCTGATCCTGGCCCTTGCGGAGAGACTTGGAAAAGGAATTGTAGCGACCACGGACGCCCACACGGGAAAACTCGGGCAGATCTATACCCTTGCGAAAGGGGAGACTTTCAGGGAGTTTTTTAGAAATATCGAGAAGGGACAAAACTTCATAGTCCCGGAAGACCTGACAAGGGAATTCCTGACCGATGAGATGAACACCTGGATCGACCTCATTTTTGAAAAAAGCCAGCAGAGCAGGGAAATAAAAGGATTCCTGTCCGGAATTAAGCCCGTGGATGCCGTTGTCAGGATATCAAGGAGCAACCTTCTGCACAACTTTCCCGGGCTTAACAGGACAACCATGGAGCTTTTCTACCTTCTCTCAAATACCGGAATTCCGGCCTCCTTCTACCTGCACTCGGAAATGTCCACGGCAAGACAAATTGTTCAAAAAATTCGACATGGGTGGGAGAAATAAAGCTGTATTGTTTTCTGGAATTAATGAGCATGGGTGCAGATAATCAGACAGAGTAAGCGATATTTATATATACGAAAAATACCTTATATAATATGGTAAATCAAATTAAATTGATTTACACTTTGCTTGCCATTGAAAAATACCAGAAACTGCTAATAATGATTGGTCCAACCATTCATTAACCTCCTTTTCAAACCTCCTTTGTTTTTTATATTTTGTTTTTTATATTAAATGCCAGACAATATCTTTTATCAGGCTCTCCTTTTACTGATCCCTATATCGTTTTTTGTCATTTTCTGAATACGAAAATCCAGATTACGGAAAGAATGAGGCAACTCTACCGAAAAAAAGATGAAAAAAAGAGAGCCTGGAAAAAAAAGATCAGGGAGGAACTCCTCCCAAAAAAAATAAAAAACCGGGCCAAACCAAAGGGAAGAATTAGCGGAAAAGGTCCAGGATCTGCTCCGGGTTTTCAAGCACGGTAATGCCCTGCAGGCTTTTTACGGTCTCCACGTTTCGTTTATCCACATCCCGGATAAGGACCTCGACAGGGCCTCCCTTTATTGCGGAGTAAGGGCAGACTTCCTTGCAGAGCCCACAGCCCTTGCACTTTAAAAGGTCGATCTGCTCCGTAAGCCCGTTTCTCTCCTCTATGGCCCCGTGGGGGCAGATCTCACGCGGGGGACATTCCTCACAGTGCTGGCAAAGGCCCCGGTCAACGCTGTAAGGCATCTCGGAAATGATGGAGCCCTCGATGTCCACGGGCACGATATAGACCGGGACCCGGCCTTTCACGGCCTGGGCGACAGCGTTCGTCACCAGGGAATCCGCAATCCCGTAGGCTATTTTCGAAACCGTGTTCGAGGTTGCGGGCGTGATAAAAAGAGCATCGTACTTCTCGAGAAGGAAGCGACCCACTTTCGGAGAACTCGAACCTTGTTCAGTTTCCCGGTAGATCTCCTCCAGGTAGTCCCCGCCCGAGATCTTTATAAGCTTCTGCTCAAGTCCGTACATCCGGAGCACCTCCTCGGCGGCCCTGGAAATGTAGGTGTTAACCGAAAGTGAATGGTCGGCCTGTTTGAGGTCTTTGAAGACCCCGTAACTCCGCTCGAGGAAATGCCCGGCACCCGTGATGCCCCACGCGATTCTCTGAAAACTCATAAAGAGAACTCATACCCGAAGGTAATAATATATTTATCTAAAACCCGAGGCATTCCAGAGTTGTATTTCCCGAGTTCCGCTTCCCGAGTTCCGCTTCGGGAGCACGGGGTCCGTTTCGCTCGCTGCGCGAGCTCAAGCGGACTATAAACCTTATTTCAGAAAAGTTGACTAAAAACAAACGCCAGAACAACCTTAAATGTCGTCTTCCTGCATTCATTTTTCCGTGATTTACCGTGTCTTCCGTGGTTTTTTTGAGGGTAGTTAAAGAATCTTGGCACCTATCTGTAAAAGGGAACCCAGAAAAATTATTCAAAGCCAAGCACTTCATAGAGGAGTTGCATTGCTTTTTTCTCCTTTTGGCCCCCACACTTTCGGGCAAGAACTTCGTAATGCCTGATCCAGTCCGCGTATTTTTCCTCGCTGGTAAGCTGGTAACGGGTGGCGTGTACTGTGGCTTCAAGGACGGCATTAAACCCTCTGTTCGGGGCCGGGAGCACATTCCTGTTCTCCTCAAAAAATCCCGCCCTGAGAGGCAGGAGCTCGGCCACAAGTACGGAATCCTTGTTTTTCACGTTTATGCACTCAAAGGCCACCCAGGCTGCTGCGGCTTTTAAGACGGGGAATCTTCGGCCCTCGATTTCCACGTACTCGAATTCCTCGGGGGCCAGGTCGGAAAAGGTCGAACGCACGAGCAGGAGGGGATCGAGCACCACATTTGCCGTAAAATACCCTTCCTTTGAGACATTTTCCTTTGTCTGGCTGCCATCGAAAAGACGTACAAGGGCTTTGCCACGTTTCCTGATGATTCCAATGGGAGCTGCGTTCGGGGTTTCAAAGCCCGTGCACACGATTGTCTCGGAAATTCCTTCCAGGATTCCATAACTTGAGAGGTCAACAGGCCCAACCGGGGCTGCGGACCTGCTTGCTGGCAAGTCTCCGGAATCATTAACTTCATTCAAAAACGGAGTCCTCCAAGTAAAGCGATAAACAGGCCTGCGATTATGATATCCGCGGTGGAACCCGGATTGATCCTCTGTTCGAGGAGTTCGGAATCAAATTCCCGCAGGGCAGGGAGCAGGGCCTTAAAATCCCTGGTTCCGGCACTGAGGCCAGCATTCATAGCGGTATCCAAATCCGAATCCGGGCCTGAAAATGAATATGGAACTGAATCAGAATCATGATCGTTTTCCTCCCAGGAGGAAAGGATCAAATGAGCGCGGGAAGATACCCTGTTAGCGATTTCGGCATTGAACTTGGTCTGGATAAAGGTATCCCTGTACCTGGAAAGCAACTTGAGGAAAGTGTAGACCACGGCTTCATTTATCCCGGTTCCGCAAAAGTTTTTACCGATACAGGTTTTACCGTTTCGGGCCTGCATGAAAGCAAGGATAGTCTCTGCCCCTTCAAGGCAACACCTGAAGCCTGTAGTCCATTCGTTTGCTATCAGGTCGTAACCCTTTGAAATTTCCATAAGGTCATAGAGGCTTACGTTTTGCTCCTGAAGTTCAATGGTCGAGGCGGAGTCTTCCAGGTCAAACTCCTCTACACTGTTTACCCTGACCCCACCGGCCGCAAAGGCCCGATAAAACTCCACAGCGTCTTCATAGTCCGTGGCCTGGACAAGGGCATGGGCCCGGGAGACCAGGACTTCGAAGTCTTCTGCCTCAAGTATTCCCGGCCCGGGAACTTCGGAAGAAGGGCTTTGGGCACATCTATCCTCTCTTTTCCCTGCAAGGATTTCCCCTGCTGCCATTGCCAGGGGGATAAGCAGGAGGAACGCTCCGAAATGGGTGTTTCCCCCTCTCTGCCAGGCCACACTTTCGGAAACTGCCTGCCTGAGTAGAGTCCCGATTCCTTTTTTGCTCCCTGCGGCCTTTTCGAGGATTGGATAGACTCCTACGGATGAGGCCAGGAAATGCTCGTAAGAGGTGTCGGGGAAGTCATGTTCCCGGTCAACGTTTCCGGGTTTGGGGGAAGCCGAGACCTCCAGGAGCATGGCAAGCTGGGCGGAGCGAGCGATATAGGCCGGGATCTCAGTGTAAGGATTCATTTACGGGAACCTTTGCATGGTCCAGTACGTATTCTGCAAGCTCGCGCTTGAGTTTCATGTAGCCGGCATTGGAAAGGTCAAGGGTGTTGAGGGCTCCGTCCCGGATCCAGCAGGGTTTGGTGATTTTGCAGCACCAGACCAGACTTCCAAAACAGGTGTCCTGTCCGAACTCGAGCAGGGTGCCCTTTGCAAAGTCCAGTTTAGTCCGGGTAAACTCCTCGGCGGTATAACCCAGCTTTCCGAACTTCTCGTGTACAGGGCAGGGTTTTACGGGCAGACAACAAAAAGCAAGTCCTCTGAAATCTCCACTGCTGCAGACATGCTTGGGGGCGTTGTACCAGCCTATGACTTTCTGGTAAGAACTGATACTTTCTACCAGTTCCGGGATCAGGCCGGAGTCGTCCAGGACCCCCCGGGCAACCGAAACCATATTGACACCCCAGGAAAAGGCTTCCTTTGCCCCGGCAAAATCCCTGATGGAATTATTTCCTATCAGAAAGAGCCTTGTCGAGTCCCGGTAAGTGAGGATCACGTCCAGATCGGGCCCCTCAAAACCATTGAGCATGGCATCAACGTGTATGATGTCCGCTCCGGCCCTGTCGATGGCTCTGGCAAGTTTGACGTCGTCCACGACATTCGCCCTGACCTTGACCGAGAGCACGACTCCGGTTTCCTTAATGGCCCGGATCCATTCCGTAAGCCTCGGAAGGTCATACAGGAGAGCTTCTCCAAGCCCTGCTTCGAGTATTTCGGGCTGTCTGCAATGGGCGTTTAACTCGAGGATTGCCCCTTCTTCCTTTACCATTTTTGCAGCTTCGACCAGAGGGCCAAGCGTTGTGCTCCGGACATTAACCGCAACAGCACTGCCGGTGGTCACGGCCCGGATTTCTTTCTTTATAAGCTCCAGGGGTTCACTGGAAATGAATTCTTTCCTACCCCGGGCTTCCAGTTCGGACGCAACCGCGATGGAACCTTCATCCACGTTAAAGGCCCCAAGCACTACCAGTCCGGCATCACCTGCATATTTACTGGCAAACTCACTATTGACAATTCCTGCCATCGGTGCCAGTGCGATTGGGTTCTTAAAAGATACATACCCTACATGCAGATCGAATAAATCATCACTCATGTTTTACCTCTGAAAATAAGCCTGAAAATGAATAGGAAAGTGTCGTCGTGTTTACATATTAAAGTGACGATAAACATTTTTTAACAATAAGAGGGATTTGTGTTTCCCTGATAAGGGATACATGCATATATATTAATATTTGGACAAGGCTCCAACACACAAACATTATATTGAATGTATGAGAGGCCGGAAGATACACACTGCCTGCTCCAGAGCTAAGGGTGGCAAAAATATATATAACAAAAGACAGATGCAGTCCACAGGAATAAAATCTCAGTTGCGAGAGAGGTCGGACGGCTTCCGGACCACTGGTCTGAGGAAAGTCTCCCCACCAATCCAGATACACGAACACCTGTAAAGGGTGTCGGGTGAGAACCCGGGCTCTGGCACAGAAACGATACCGTCCCGTGCTAATGCAATGAGGCCGAAAAGCCGAGGTCGCATGGGAAAGCGGATGAAACGGTGAAACCTCGTGGGTGCAAGTTGGGAAAGGGGTTTAAGCTGTCTGGATCGCCCCCTTTCATTATGATACGCTTAGCCGAATGCCGTCACTGCAAGTGCCCTCAGGGGCCGTCCCCTCACGGGAAGTGAGACGGGACTTTTGCAGGAACAGAAGGGAGCTTACGGACCTCACTCGCATACATTATTCTGAACTGTTTTTCCAACTGTGTCTCCAACTGTTTTAGTTGAAAGTGCAATGTGTACTTTTATTTTTTGTACATGTTAATCGAAGAGTTTCATATACGTTTTTTCTGCACCGGTTTTTCTGTACTGAATTTTTGGTTTAGCGGGATTTGAAGTTCAACAGGGTCCAGCGCAGGAAATCCTTGTAGTTTATACTGTAATCCATAACCTCCAGGTATTTGTCTATCATTTTCTCATTTGAGGTAAATGTCCTGAAGGTCTTTTCCGGAAAGCGGTGCATCAGCTTTGAAAACACGAGGGAATACTTCAGGTGGGTCCCGAACTCGGCCTGACAGAGGCTCTCGTATTTTTTCAGGCCTTTTGATTTTTCCCCTTGCTGGCAAACTTCGGCAACCGTTTCCGCCGCAAACTGCCCTGTGCGGATGGCGTAGGCCAGGCCTTCTCCTGAAAAGGTGTCTACGAACCCACCAGCATCCCCGCTCAGGATTATTCTCAAACCTGTTACCCTACGCTTGAGCCCTCCACAGGGGATTTTGTGTCCGTGCAGCTTGTATTCCCCTGTAAAGCCGTTTTTCATCAGGTAATCGAGCATGGTTTGTCTCGGGTGGGGGAGATCTTTGACAAGGCCTCCCATTCCTACGGAATAATAAGTTCTATGGGGAAAGACCCAGCCGTACCCGCCACCTGCGATTCCGAACTCCAGTTCCACAGCTCTCCCGAGCCTCTCCTCAATCTCTGCTTCTGTGGCAGGGACCTCGGTGACCATGCATATCCCGTACTCTTCTCTGCTATCCGCAGGCCTCACGCAGGTCTTGAGAAGTCCCTGGACCCCTTCGGCAATGATTACGAACCTTGCCCTGTAAGTGTTCTCCTTTGTTTCCACTTTTACGCAGTCGGAAAATTCCCTGCAGTCAGTTACCTTTTCCCCGGTATGAACTTCGACCCCGCTTTCCCTCACTTTTTCAAGCAGGAAATTGTCAAACGCATTTCTGGAAACAAGGACCGAGATCCGGTGGTCTTTGTAGGCTTCAGTGCACTGGTCTTTGAAAATGACCTTTGCCCCTGTAACTTCCCATTCTATAAGCTCTTCAGGCAGTTTGAAGTCAAGGTACGAGAGAGCCTTTTCGGAGAGGGCTCCCCCACATGCTTTGTAGCGTGGAAAACTCTCCTTTTCGAGAAGTAGCGCATTTAATCCGAGCTTCCCAGCTCGCCTTCCAGCCGAGGAACCGGAAGGCCCACCGCCTACAATGATTAAATCATACATATCTGAGCAACCTATTATGGAACGATTCAAATATAACATCAAGGACTTTTGCTAACAATAATGATTATTAGGTAAATGGAACTATTGTATCGATTCCAAAATTTGAAATTATATTATTACCATTCCTATATATAAAGTGTGAAATCCCAGGCATTTAGCTCAGAGGATGTAAGCATCACTTATTTATTTTTCTTTTTTTCCATCGTTACGTTTTCCATGAAGGGACGTTCCAACTTTATAAATGAATGGAAAAAGCCCTGTAGACTTATGGGTTTTGCTCCGAAGAATGAAGCAGGAAGCTCCACTGCTTTAGTGTTGGGTAACTGACTTAAGCGGTTGGTTTTTCTGGAAGTTCAAACTTTGGATGTCTGAATTTAGGAAATGCAAAAAAACAAACCTCGCCCGGGAATCGGCAAACCATGAAATTTAATTATTGAATTCTTCCAGAACAGCGGTTACCTTTGAATAATCAACTTCTGTCCCGTAGCAACCGTCATTTTCCATGGGAATCCCATAGGTCACGACATTTTTCCCCTTGAGAGCCCGCATCACCTTGTTGATTTCGTAGTCACAGGCTACCATAAGTACCCCGTCCGCTTTTTCCATTTTCAGGATGCGTTTTACGAAAGAAGAACCCGTGAGGATGAAGAGTTTATATCCGTACTTTTCAGCATCTTTTTTTAACTGGGTAAACACGCATTTACCGCAGGACTTACACTGGATTCCTTCTCTTGTGGAATAGGCCGGGCAGTCAAGGGCCCGCATACAGTGAGGGGCCAGGATGATCCTTTTCTGGGTTTTTGCAAAATCGGCCTTTTGTGCCATATTTTTCAGGGAGGCCATCCATTTATCCAGGACCCGGGAATCCGAGAACTTGATAAAAAGATGTCTGAGGGGGAGGTAGAAAAAATCGAGCACATCTGCAAAAAAACCTGCAAGCCAGACGTGCCTTTTCAGGCTGATCCTGCTTACCGCAAGTGCAAGCGTTGAAAGGGCAACGGACAATACAATGACGACAAAGAGGACTTTGCCAATAAAATTATACATCGCACATCTCCATTCTTCTGATTATTTCGTCCACATTTGCTTCGGTGTTGAAGCAGCCATCTCTGAGAAGGAGGATGCCCTGTATCGGGACGAAGGCTACTTCCTGCATGTCTTCTGCAAGCTCATTATAGCAGGCGACCCCCAGGCAGGACCGGGGCTTGTATTCCTTGAAGATCTTTTTGACAAAACTGCCACCGGGAATCACGAAGACCTTGAAATTACACCTGTCTCCGGCTTCACAGATCTTTGCGATATCACATTTCCCGCAGCGTTTGCATTCGTACCCATGGACAGGGTCGCATCTGGCTTTGCATTCCGGGTGCCTCAAGCACTGGGGGAGAAGCACAACTCTGCGCTCTTTCGTGTGTATGAAGTCCTCCAACATGGAGGCGTTTCTTACATCAATCAAGATATCATCTACCAGGGTTTCACGGATTCGGAAAGTTCTGCAAATCCACCGGGAGGGAGAATAAAAAAGATAGAGCATGAAAAGTATGAAATTTGGGAAGATGATCCTGTGTTTTTTGAAAGAGTATGCCCCTACAATGAGGGCAAAAACCGTGCCGCAGAAGGCCAGAATCATCAGTAATATGAATACTCTCCCTAGTAATTCATAAGGAACTTGCATAACTTGACCATGAGCTTTTGTAAGTATTTAAAGTTACCCATATAATTCAAAACAGTTACAGGAGCGATAAAAAGAGAGTTTAAATGAGAGAATTCTATGATAAATTCAAAAAAGGAAAAAATGAGCAGAAAGGAGTTTAAATAAGAAAAAAGGACAGAAAAGAAAAAAGTGAAAAAAAGTGAAAAAAAGGAAAATTAACCCAGAAGGGTTCAATCTCCTATTACTTCAAGGCCGAGGGCTTCTGCGACCATGACAATAATGTCCTCGACTTCCAGCTTTTCTGCACCCGGAGTCTTCTTTTCATTGAGGGATTTCGTTCCGTCCTGAAGGTTTCTCTTACAGAACGGGCAGGCGCTTGAGAGGATATCTGCATGGGTTGCAAGAGCATCCTTTACACGGGTTTCGGCAACTCCCAGTGCAAGTTCAGGGATACCTGCTTTCACACCACCGCCGGCTCCACAGCAGCGCTGGAATTCCCTAACGTTTTCCATTTCAATGAACTTGACCCCTGGAATGTGTTCAAGCACAAATCTTGGGGCGTCGTATACACCTACGTGGCGGCCAAGGTGGCAGGGGTCGTGATAGGTAACAGTCTTGTCAATGGACTTTTCCCACTTGATCTGGCCTTTCTTGATAAGTTCCTCTAGGAACTCGGTAATGTGGATTACTTCAAAGGGCAGTTCTTCTCCAAGCTGCCTTGGCCAGTCGACCTTGGAAGTACGGAAGCAGCCTGCACAGGCATAGAGGACTTTTGTTGCACCTTTGGCTTTGATGGCATCCACATTGTGCCTGGCAACCTTGCGGGCGACGTCTTCAATATGGGACTGACCAGTCCTGATCATGGCTGAACCGCAGCACCATTCATCTTCCCCGAGCATGGTGAACTCAATGCCTAACTTGTTAAGCACCCTGGCAGTCGCAACAGCCAGTTTGGTCTGCCTGAGTTCGGCAGTACATCCACCGAAGTAGAGGATGTTGGCTTTCTCGGCGATCTTGACATCATCAGGAATCCATTTGAGGCGGTCTTCAGGAGCACCCATGTAGGGGTTGTTGTACTGGTTGACCAGTTTCGGAAACATGCTCTGTTTCCCATAGGGGCCAATTCCTTTTTTTACAAGGTTTGCCCGCATGGCTTCCCAGAGTTCCACAGTAGCGATTCCGGACTCACAGACGGTACCGCAAATTCCGCAGGTTGTACAGTTGTGGACGTCATCTTTGAACTCTTCGAGTTCGGCATCTGAGATCTCCGTTGGGCCGAAGAGCTTTGCTTTAAGCCCATAGGACCTGTTCATGAAATCCTTCCAGCGCAGGATCTTGTCCCTTGGGGCAAGACCCGGTTTCTGGCCGGAGGCTGCATAGGTCGGACACCACTTTACACATTCTCCGCAGCGGGTACAGGAATCAAGCTCCATGAGCTGGACTGCGGTAAGGTTTTTGGTGTCTATTGAAGGTTGTTTTTTTGCCATTTTATTCTCCTCCCTTGTTTGCAAGAATTGCAAGCGGGGTGGCGATTATGTGGATGTATTTACTGTAGGGGATGTAGGCAATACAGAATAGAAGGGAAATTACGGAGTGGAAGAGAGCCGCGGGAGGTGCATAAGCAACTGCGGTATCTCCGGACATACCAATATTCCAGACGATATCTCCGGTTCTTATCCCGTCAGCGACGAACCCGGAAACGGTGACAAGGAAAAGCACTCCTATAAGGATCCAGTCATACATGATGGAAGCGTCTCTGACTTCCTTGATAAAGAGTCTTCTGGCAATGGCGATGAGCACACCGACAAGCAGGACGTATCCGAAGATGTCGTTGGGGAGCTGCAAAACTTCTCTGAATTGTTCGGCGGTGAAAGGTAGTTCGATAAACCTTTCGGCCATTTCTACTGAGAACATCATCCCGGACATGGCGAAAAGAGTCATCCAGCCGGCAAAAATCGTAAAGTGCATGAACCAGCGGCCCGGACTTCTTTTGAGAATTCTCCTCTGTAAGAGGATGTCCAGGACAAGGACCTCAAGGATGGGTTTTCCATGCCCGTGGGCAGACTTTTCAGTTACCTGTTTCCACCAGGTCTTTAAGAAACGGACTGCACTTCCCTTGCTGCCGGCTTCAGGTTCAAGAGCATAGCCTGTCACTCCGGCACCCCATTTCTGGAAATTGCCAATCATACCGATTACAAAAATCACCATGGCAATCATACTAATTGCCATCATCTGAACGAACGGAATCCGAAGAGCATCCGTCAGTCCAGAAAAATATAGCATTTCACTAATAGTTTATTCCTCCTACGTAATGGGTCAAAAATTGAGAACTGAGACTGCACTCCAGAACTCATGGACTTTTACAGGATTATCGATAACAGTAATGATTGAGAAACTGTAGATACGACTGTCTGTATAAGGTTTGAATAGTCTTTGTATCTATTATATTTAAACGTTATCTTTAAGAGATGATACTCCGGAAAGCCGCAGGTGGCTCATAAAAATCAAGAAGCATTGGGACAATTGAGCTTCAGGGAGAAAAGAAAATATAGAGTGAATTGTTATTTTTATAAAAATAGAAATATGAAGTTATTCATCCGGAAAAAAACTCTCAACAAAATCCGTTAAATATTTGCCCTAAAAATGTTGAAAGTCCCGAGTTGTACTTCCCGAATTCCGTTTCGGGAGCACGGGGTCCGTTTCGCTCGCTGTGCGAGCTCAAGCAGACTAAAAATCCGAAAGTGGACTAAAATCCGAAAGTGGACTGAAAAACACCAGAAAAACCTTAAAGGGCATATTTCCGGCGTTCTTTCTTCCGTGGTTTTTTATTCTCAGACAGCAGAAGACTCCTTCCTCGACAGTTCCGACTTTGGAGGAACTGGCAGGTGGGAGATGAATGCGTCGAGATAAGGCCCCCATTTTTTGTTTAACAGGGGACCTTAATGTTGTTTGACAGTGGCCTTATGTTCTGTCCTCCTTTGCAGGAGTGGGTCCACATCGCCACTGTTATACTGGCTTGTTATGACCTGAACACTTCCCCTACCTCTCAGGGATGTTTAATCCAAATCGAAATCTCCGAGAACGTGTGGAGTATTCTCGAATATCATGACCAGTATAACGAAAGGCTATTCAACTAGGGCTTACCAAAGCAAGCCCCTTCCTCAAAAACCTGAGTCGTTAGGCGAAGGTTTTAGGGAGGGGTAGTTGACCTTCGTTTGAGATTGGTGAAAGGATTTTGGCACTCGGATATAATGGATTTAGAGTCCGATTTCTGCTTTGAACTTTTCAAGGCCTATTTCTTCAATGACCTTTCCGAGCCGTTTTTGTTTCCCGTACCCTTTGTAGAAATTAATGATTTTCTCCACCATGTTCAGGACTTCATCTTCAGAGAGCCCTTTTGCCACCGTGTCCGCTAACCTAGGGCTCGGGCCGGCAGTACCTCCGACCATCAGATTATAGCCCTTTGCAGTACCCATGATGCCTATGTCCTTGATTGCGGGTTCAGAACAGGAATTAGGACAGCCGCAAACGGCCATTTTGAACTTTGAGGGCAGTTCCATGCCATGGTATATTTCATCAAGTTTAAGCCCCAGGCCCACAGCGTCCTGTTTTCCTTTCTTGCAGAAGGTTGTGCCGGGACAGATCTTTACACTCCGGACACAGAGACCTATGGCGGCTCCGGGTTTCATATCCAGTTCTTCCCAGATGGAATCAAGGTCCCCTTCTTTTAAGCCCACGATTGCAATCCGCTGGGCAGAGGTCAACTTAAGGGCCGCAGCGTTGTATTTCTCGGCAATTTCCGCAATCTTCTTGAGGGTTTTCGGATATATGATTCCCCCCGGAATATGGGGGGCGATTGCGTATGTTTCTCCGTCTCGCTGTACGATTGCAGCTTTTTCAGGTATGTCTCCTGTCATGTTACCCACTCCTTCTATAATGTAGTATATTGTGAACTTCAGCAGTTGACGGCAGGCCAGGCCAGCCCAGGTCAGGAATTAAAAAGGCCTGAAGCCGCCGTTTCAACCACGAAAAAAAAGCTCCGATTAAGCTAGATAAGTTTTAATAACCCGGCACCGGACTCCCATATTCAGTTATGCCCCAACAAATATAATAGTATGTACAAAAAAAGTTAGGGCCCCTAGATCGGTCCCCTAAAATCCGGCCCCCCGAAAAGCAGGTCCCAAAAAAATGCATGATGCCGGGAAAAAGAGACGGAGCCATTTACCTGAGACCCATCTCCCCAAAATCCGTCCTGAAACTTACTCTTTTTGCTCTTTTTTTATCCGGTCCAGAAAACCCTTGAGTCCGGCTCTGTGCCTGGCCTCGTCGAGGGAAGCCCGCTCAAAAAAGAGGGCGGCCCTTGTGTTTCCTTCCTGGCGGGCGATTTCGGCGGCTTCGGCTTTTTCGACCTCGGCATTTGCTTCCCCTTCAATCATCATCTCCAGGTTTTCAATGGTTGAGTCCTTGACGAGCCCCAGGATTTCGGCAACCTCGGTGGCATGCCAGGCTTCGTCCATTGCGACCTGACGGAGATAAACCGCAACATCCGCAAAGCCCTCTCTTTCCGCAATCTTTGACATCGCAAGGTACCAGCCAACTTCGGTAGTTTCCCCTTTGAAGGTGTTCTGTAAGATTTGTTCAAGACTCATAAATTACACTTCCTTTTTAAAGAATATTTGTGAGAAAACAGTTTCTCTTTGCGGGTTTAACCCCTTTTAAGATACTTGAATCTTATATAATAATGAGAATAAATAAGGTTTCTGTACACATATGCATTAAGCCTGTCTCCTTCTCCATCCTTCTCCGGAAAAGCTTCCGGAATTCCGGATGGATTTACGAAAAAAGAAAAATTTTGTTTCACCGTGAACATGAAGATTTATATCGATGAAAAGAAATGTACAGGCTGCGGATCATGCAGGGAAGCCTGCCCGAAAGGGCCCCGGATCTATTCCATAGAGGAAAAGGACGGGCGAGCGGTCGCTGTTGTAAAGGACCCTTCCTGGTGCCTGGGATGCAGGTTATGCGTGAGCGTCTGTATGGAAGACGCAATAACTCTTGAAAACTGATTTTTAAAAATGATATTAATTTTAGGATTTGATCATGAGTGTCATTTGAGTTACGTGTCGTGCTTGTGGAACCCATGTACCAGGGCAACGTGGGGTCTGTCACAAGGGCCATGAAAAATTTCGGGTATACGGACCTTGTCCTTGTAAACCCCTGCAAACTTGAGGGGGAGGCCAGGGCCATGTCTTCCCATGCCCGGGATGTGCTGGAAGGAGCCAGAGTTGTCAGCACGCTTGAAGAAGCAATCGAGGGGATTGACCTCACAATCGGGACCACGGGCGCATCATGCCTGAAAGCAGGGGAACACGTGCGTCTGCCGCTTTACACGCCCCGGGACATAAAAGAGAAATTAAAGGGATACAGCGGGAAACTTGCCCTCCTCTTAGGGCGCGAGGATAACGGGTTTAGAAACGATGAGCTTAAAAGCTTTGATATGGTAATCACAATTCCAACCTCGGAAGTCTACCCTGTAATGAACCTCTCACATGCGGTTGCGGTTGTGCTTTACGAGCTTTCAGACCTAAAAAGTCTGGAAAACCCCCTTGCCAAGGGCTTTGACCTGCGCCTGCTCTACGAGCACCTGGGAAAATTCCTTGAGGAAATCGATTACCCCCCGCACAAAAAGGACAAGACCCACCTCATGCTAAGGAGAATTTTTGGAAGGGCCGGGCTCACCCCCAGGGAAGTACAGACCCTGCGAGGCGTAATCCGGAAGGTGGAGAGGAAAATTGGAGTAAGGGATGAAGAGGAATCAGAAGAGCCCCTGCAGGAGAACTAAAACAGGGGAATGTCTCCCGCACTTTCGGAAGGAAAGCTAAAATAGGAAGCCACCACCAATACAAAATACTCCGGTCCTGAGATATTTCAGGTCTTCAGTCAGACCCTTTCCCCGGCCGGAATGGAAAACTTCATATTCGAACAGATCCGTTTTAATATTCGGAAGTTACAAAGTACGTTTTTAATGTACATTTTCCCATAACTTTTTTGAGAATCCATGACCGACGCAGAGAGCAAGTGGAATGAAAAACTGAAAAAGTTTTTTAAAGACTATTACTGGAATGAAATCCTCCAGCTTGCAAATGAGTACCCTGACCAGCGAAGTCTAACTGTTGACTTTAGTGATGTTGAAAAGTTCGACCGGGAGCTTTCAAAGGAGTTTCTGGACAAACCCGGCGAACTGGTTCCCGCGGCGGAAGCTGCGCTTAGAGAAATCGACCTGCCAGTCGAAAAAGAGTTTGATAATGCTCATGTCCGGCTTATTAAAATCCCGAACCGAGTCCCCGTCCGGGATCTCCGGAGCAAGCACCTCTCAAAATTCATCGCAATCGAGGGCATGATAAGGAAAGCCACGGAAGTCCGGCCCAGGATCACAAAGGCGGCTTTCGAGTGCCTGCGCTGCGGGCATGTGACTTTTGTGGAGCAAAATAGTTTCAAATTCGAGGAACCTTTTGCAGGCTGTGAAAACGAGACCTGCGGGAAAAAAGGCCCTTTCAAGATTTCGATAGGGGAATCCAGCTTTGTTGACGCCCAGAAACTCCAGATTCAGGAGTCCCCGGAAAACCTAAAAGGTGGTTCCCAGCCCCAGAGCCTGGAAATGGACGCCGAAGACGACCTGACCGGAAACGTCTCCCCCGGAGACAGGGTCATCATAAATGGGGTCCTGAACTCCAGGCAGCGAATCCTCAGGGAAGGCAAATCCACCTTTTACGACCTTGTCCTGGAGACAAATTCCATTGAACGCCAGAACCAGGACTTCGACGAGCTGGACATCACGGCCGAGGACGAGGAAGAAATCCTTAAACTCAGCAGGGACCCCGAAATCTACGACAAAATTATAGCTTCGATTGCGCCTTCTATCTACGGCTACGAGGACATAAAAGAGGCCCTTTCTCTGCAGCTTTTTTCGGGGGTTGTGAAAAACCTGCCTGACGGCTCCAGGGTAAGAGGAGACATCCACATAATGCTTGTGGGAGACCCCGGGATTGCAAAAAGTCAGCTCCTCCGTTACGTGGTCAAGCTTTCCCCTAGAGGGGTCTTTGCCTCCGGAAGAAGTGCCTCCGCAAGCGGGCTGACCGCGGCTGCCGTCAAGGACGAACTCAACGACGGGCGGTGGACCATCGAAGGCGGGGCCCTTGTGATGGCGGATATGGGGGTTGCGGCCATTGACGAGATGGACAAGATGCGTACGGAGGATAAGAGTGCGCTTCACGAGGCAATGGAGCAGCAATGTTATGACGACCGGACGGAAATACTTACCAGTAAAGGCTGGAAGTTCTTCAAAGATGTAAATAAGGATGACCTGGTCGCCACCCTCAGCCCAGCCGGAAAACTGGAATATGCAGTTCCGGAAAAATACGTTGAGGCCGATTATGACGGGGAGCTGTATTTTGTAAAATCCAGACAGGTTGACCTTGCCGTAACCCCCAACCATAATATGTATGTGAATATCAACAAAAGAGCAAACGAGTGGGAAGGGTTCAAATTAAGCAGAATGGATGAACTTCCCATCACCAGAAGAATGCGTTTTAAGAAAAATGCAATATGGGAAGGAGAACGCATCGAAGTGTTTGAAATCCCGCCTGTTACAAAATATAAAAATCAGAATTGCCAGGGGTACCTTACTGACCCGATAAAATTAAAAATGGATGATTGGGTGGAATTTCTTGGCTATTACATTTCGGAAGGGTCCATCGGAAAAATAAATGGAATACCTTACAGAGTGACGATTTCCCAGCTTAATGAAGAAAACTGTAAAAGAATTGAAAGTTGCATAAAGAGCCTGGGCTTCAAGTTCAGCTATGATGGAATAAACTTTAATATCCATTCAAAACAGTTTGCCGGATATTTTGCACAATTCGGAAAATGCCATGATAAGTTTGTTCCGGATTACATAAAACAGCTCTGTCCGGAACAATTGCAGATATTCCTGAATGCCCTTGTACTGGGGGACGGCCACATCCGAAAGACAAACGGACAGACCTGTTATATCACAAGCTCAAAACGGCTGGCCGATGATGTGCAGGAACTTTTATTAAAAACCGAAATATTCGGGAATATATATATACAGAAAAGAAAAGGTGAAACGGTATGCCTTCCCGAAGGGAAGGAAGGGGTACTGAAAAACAACATATATCTCGTTTCATTCCTCAGAAATGGGAATGGCGATAAAAATCACCTGGATACAAACCATCCGAATATTAATACTAATGGAAACAAACACATCACAAAAGGCCATTACAGTGGGAAAATATACTGCGTAGAAGTTCCTCATCATGTCATCTATGTAAGACGTAATGGAATACCTGTATGGTGTGGGAATACGATAAGTTTGGCAAAAGCAGGGATTATTGCAACTTTAAAATCAAGATGTGCCCTTCTTGGAGCTGCAAATCCAAAATACGGCCGTTTTGACAAGTATGAAGGGCTTGCAGAACAAATCAACATGCCTCCGGCCCTGCTCTCCCGGTTTGACCTGATTTTTGTCATGCTCGATACCCCGAACCATGCTTTTGATACGAAGATCGCAACCCACATCATCCAGTCCCACTATGCGGGAGAACTCTTCGAGCAGCGGGAAAAACTGCCGGGATCGGGAATCACGGATGAGTTAGTTACAGCGGAACTGGTAACCATAGAACCGGTAATAGATGCTGAAATAATGCGAAAATATGTGGCCTATGCCCGGAAGAACGTGTATCCCGTAATGGAAGAGGACGCAAAGAAACACATGATCGAATTCTACACGGGCCTTCGAAAGAGCGGGGATGGAAAAAACAGTCCTGTGTCGGTGACCGCAAGGCAGCTCGAAGCCCTGGTCCGACTCTCGGAGGCCAGTGCCCGGGTTCGACTGAGCAACATAGTGACCCTTGATGACGCAAGGCGGACCACCAGAATAGTCCTTTCCTGCATGAAAAACGTGGGAGTTGACCCCGAAACAGGGGCCTTTGACGCGGACATCATAGCCTCAGGCACAAGCAAGAGCCAGCGAGATAAGATAAAGATCCTCAGGGACATCATTAAAAAAGTTTCCGAAAGGCATCCCGGAGGCAAGGCCCCCCTTGAAGAGGTGTACCTGGAAGCTGAAAAAGAACACGGGATCGACAGGGAACACGCAGAAGGTCACTTTAAGAAAATGCTCGCAAAAGGTGATCTTTTCAAGCCGGACCTGAACCATATAAAACTTGTGAATTAACTGGACTGGCTTAATTCAACTGGACAATCAGCCTCACACTGATATATAAGAGATATATATTTAAATTTGTAAATAGTAAAAGTGTTAAATATGTACATGAAAATATATGAAAACGGGAGTAATTATCTGGTCGCGGCCTGTGACCGGGAATTACTTGGAAAAAAGATAAAACACGGGAATGCAATCGTGGAAATAAGCAGGGCTTTTTATGAGGGAGAAAATGTATCAGAAAGTGAACTCATAAGAAACCTTGGAAGAGCTACCACGGCAAATCTCTTCGGGGAACGGACTGTCCAATGTGCTGTAAAAAGTGGACTTGTCGATTCAGACACCGTGATCCTGATAGGAGAAGTACCTCATGCTCTGATTTTTAGGGTGTGACTAAAAACAAAATAACTTAACATAATTACTTAACATACTTCCTCTATCATAATAATTTAACATACTTCCTTTATCATAATAACTTAACATACTTCCTTTATCATAATAACTTAACATACTTCCTTTATCATAATAACTTAACATACATTCCCTATCATAATAACTTAACATACATTCCCTATCATAATAACTTAACATACTTCCTTTATCATAATAATTTAACATACTTCCTTTATCATAATAACTTAACATACATTCCCTATCATAATAACTTAACATACTTCCTTTATCATAATAATTTAACATACTTCCTTTATCATAATAACTTAACATACATTCCTATCATAATTATTCTACCATAATTACATAATCCGTTTATTAAATAAAACTAAAAAGTGATACCGTGAGCGAGAGTAACAACGATCCTGGGGTCAAGATAATTGCACCTGGGGAGCTGATAGCTGGAGTGGTACAGAAGCACAGGCGCTTTCTGGAAGAATGCCGGGAAGAATTCGAGAAGCTGGACAGTCACCTGAACCAGATTGAAGGTGATGTCAATAACTCGAAGGATTCAAAGGCCCAGTTCCTTGAAAGGAAAGAGGTCCTGGTGGAAAAACGACAGCAGTTCTACCATCAGGCTGAAGAGCTCCTTGAAAAAGAAGTCTTCCAGAAGATGGAAGCAAAGACGATGGGCAAAATTCAGGAAGAGATAAAAAAACTTAAAGGCCAGATAAAACCTGAAGAGGAAACGAAAATTGCGGATGAACTTCTAGACTTTTTGCATAAAGTGGCCCCGGATGCGGGAATGGATGAAGAAACTTTCATGCAGATTGCTGCTAAAATCAGGGAAGCGAGAAACTCCCACATGGAGTTTGTAAGCATCGAGGAATCTGAAAAGCAGATGAATGAAGACTATGACAGTAAAAACAAAGAACTGTCACAGGGCAAGCCCCAACACAAATTACTGGCTAACAAAATCAAGAGCCACGAAGAAGCCCTGAAACACTGGGAAAAGCTGGAAAATTAATAAAAATGCCCGAGATAACCCCAGGTGATGGATATATGGATGACGTTTCAAAACCGGAAATTGCAACGGCCGATCTTTCAATGCTCAACGAGCGAGAACTGAAGAGCAAAGTGAACGATCACAGGAGCAAAATAGAGAGGAACGAAAGACAGTTGAGTTCCATTTTCAAAGAACTGAAAATGTACAGGACCGACATCGACGAGCTGAAGGAAAAAAGGGATGCTCTGAATAAACAGGTCAAAGAGAAGGTTTCACAGGCCCAGGAACTCAAGAAAAAAAGAGATGCAGTAAACAGGAAGATCTCAGAGTACAAGGGAAAGCGCAGTGCCGTAAATGCCGAAACCCAGAAGCTCTTTTCAGGAATCTCGGACCTCAAGGAAAAGCGGGACGAATTCAACAAATTTTCCCACGGAAGTTTCGAGTCCCTCTCGAAAGCCTATGCCACTGAACTTGAGGCCTTCCTGAACAAAGAACTGCCCCTTGCCGTGGAAATCAAGATATACGAGAAATTAATAGACATCTCAAACCGCCTGGATGCTGCAAAGAAAGCAAATGAAATCCACGCAAAAATCCAGGAGAACTATGAAGAGTCAAAGGAAATCCACAATGAAGGGGACG
The DNA here is from genome assembly GCF_055394095.1 of Methanosarcina baltica. NCBI lineage: Archaea > Methanobacteriati > Methanobacteriota > Methanomicrobia > Methanosarcinales > Methanosarcinaceae > Methanosarcina > Methanosarcina baltica. The sequence goes on from NZ_AP042463.1 coordinate 964,820, forward strand.
AGATTCACGAAAAGATCCGGGCCCTTTCCGAAGAATCCCAGACTTACCATGTTGAAATGCTCAATAACTTCAAAGCTGCCGATGAGATCCGAAAAGAAGCAAACATGTACCACGCCCAGCTCACGGACAGGTACTCAAACATCCACATAATCAAAGAGAAGATCGATCCCCTGAAGAAAGCGATTGACACCGCCCGGGAAGAACTCAACGACTATCTCGACAAGCTCAAGGATATCCAGCTTACGAAAGACGAGAAAAACGTAAGCCAGAAACACAGCAATGCAAAAGAAAAACTTCAGAAAAACGCCCGCATGAGCTTGGAAGATCTCAAACTCTTAATCGAAAAAGGAGACGTCAAGTTCGCGAGCAAAAACGAACAGTAAAATAAGTCAATTTTTTTTACTTCCTTTTTTTTATTTCATTTTTTTACTTCCTTTTTTTTATTTCATTTTTTTTACTTCAGTTTTTTTCGACTTATACCTGTAAAAAGCCCCATGAGCAAAACAGCCACCAGAAATACTATCAGGGATAAAGAAGAATCAAATTCTTCTGTCCTGTTATTTTCGGATTCCAGGGGTTGAGAAGGGTCCAAAGGATACATGGGCTTCGAGTCCTCACTTTCCACGGGCCTCGGGAGCTGACTGTCGAGGTACTGATAAACAGGAGAAAACCTGACCAGGACCCCGTCCGTTCCGGTATATATAGTATCCACGGTAAGGTTCAGGATCTCATTTGAGTTTTTTGTGTACACAAGGCCACCACCTTCAGTTACGATAAGGTCTTCAAGGGACTCATTTCCCAGAGAAAGTTCGAGCCAGACCCTTTTGCCCTCCGTACTTGCCCCTTTTACATGAAGCCGGTAACCCTGGTAAAAGGTATGGTAATCCCCTGACTGCACATAGAGATCTTCCCCATCCAGGACCACTATGCGGGTTATTGTGGCTTTGGAAGCATTTTTGGGGGTAAAGTCCTGAGCTGCGGCAGAAAAATGGGTTGTGAGGGGATCCCGGGTTTCAGAGGACAACGGAGCTGAGGCTGCCGGAGAAGGAAGGATTAACAGAAAGAGAACGGATAGAAGTAACAGGGAAAAAAAAGCATGTGAAGGTGTATAAGAACCCTTCAGGCTACTTTCTTTTTTTTCAAAATTATTTCGTACGTGCATAGACACATCTGCCCGCGATAACCTCTTCTTTTGTATTATCCGGTTTTTTAACGACAAGAGCCCCGTCAGAGGTCATACCCACGGCTTTTCCTTCAATAATCCGGGTAGGGGTCGTGACCTTAACCTCCCTTCCGATGGTATCGGAAAGAGCCATCCAGTCGTTGAGGACCTGGGAGAATGGCTGGGTCTTGAAGCGGATATACTGCTGTTCGAGCTCGAAGAGCAGGTCCTGCAAGAACTTGACCCTCCTGACATGCCTTCCAAGCTCCACTTTCAGGGTTGTTGAGCCTTCCCTGAGAGGTTCGGGAATGTCTTTTAAGTCCATATTGACATTGATCCCTATCCCCACAACAACATAGTCCACCCGGTCCACTTCGGCCTTTGCCTCCGTAAGGATTCCGCAGACCTTTCGCTCCATAACCCGGACGTCATTCGGCCACTTGATCCGGGCATCAAGGCCCAGGTCCCTTATAACGTTTGCAACCGCAAGCCCGGCAACAAGGGTTAGCCTTGAGGCATGCATGAGGGGGATTCCCGGTTTCAGAATTATAGACATCCAGATCCCGCCCTGGGGAGACACCCATTCCCTGCCAAGACGACCCCTTCCTCCTTTTTGCATTTCCGCAATAACAAGGGTACCTTCCTCTTCGGAAAGGGCACTCTCCTTTGCAGTGCTGTTTGTGGAACTGAGCTCCTCAAAGTAATGGATTTTTTTCCCGAGCAGGGTTGTTTTAAGCCCCATCTGGATTTCTTCCGGGTAAAGGAGCTGAGGGACGGACTTCAGGACGTAGCCTCTCTTGGGAGAGGAGTCGATTTCATACCCATCAGCCTGGAGGGATTTTATGTATTTCCAGATCATTGTCCTGGAAATCCCGAGTCTTGAGCCCAGTTCTTCACCTGAGACAGGGGCACCCTTTGATTCTTTCAGAGCTTTGATTACCTGAGATCGTTTGTCTCCCATGCGCTACACCCTCTGGAGATATATTTGTTCAACATTATATATAAATTAGATATGAATTCGTAAACAGCCCTTTATCGCTGTGTTTTCTGGGCCATACTTACATAACTCTCTACCGCAGCGGTAATTGCTGCGACCTTTTTATCCCTTGAATCGAGAGCTGAAGCAAGAGTTGCCCCTTTTGCGGCATCGGATTTGACAACCTCTTCCACGGCTTCAAGGATGTTATTCTCCTCAATAAAACCGGTCGTAAGATCACCTTTCCGGAATGCGGGGTTGTACATAACCGCTTTATGGAAGGGGATATTGGTCGTAACGCCCATTACCACGTACTCATAAAGCGCACGCTCCATCCTGGAAATTGCCTCCTGCCTGGTCCTGCCCCAGACACAAAGCTTCGATATCATGGAATCGTAATAAGGGGAAATCGTGTAGCCCATATGCACCCCGCTGTCCACCCTGACTCCGGGCCCGCCTGCGGAACGGTACCTCCGGATCTTGCCGGGGGACGGGGCAAAGTCGTTTAAAGGGTCTTCCGCATTAATCCGGCATTCGATTGCATGCCCGTTAATGGAAATATCTTCCTGCTTGAAATCAAGCTCTTCCCCGCGGGCGATCCTGAGCTGTTCTTTTACAATATCGATCCCGGTGACCATCTCGGTAATCCCGTGTTCCACCTGAAGCCTGGTATTGACCTCAAGGAAATAGTAATTTCCTTTCGAGTAGAGGAACTCCACGGTCCCGGCGTTTACGTAGCCGATAGCTTTTGCGACCCTGACCGCGGTTTCTCCCATTTCCGCCCTGAGTTCGGAGGTCATGATAGGGGACGGGGCTTCTTCAATGAGTTTCTGGTGCCTCCTCTGGATGGAACATTCCCTGTCCGAGAGGTAAACCGTGTTTCCCTTAGAATCCGCAAGGATCTGGATTTCAATGTGCCTGGGCCCGGTCACGTATTTTTCAATAAAGACTGAGGAGTCCCCGAAAGCCGATCCTGCCATCTGTCGGGTGGAACTGAGAGCCGTTGCGAACTCCTCCCTGGAGTTTACGACCTTCATTCCAATCCCTCCACCTCCGGCAGAGGCTTTAAGGAGCACAGGGTATCCGATTTCGTCCGCAATGGTCCGGGCCTCTTCCATGTCATCAATTGCTTCTTTTGTTCCCGGAACGACCGGAACCCCGGCTTTGATCATGAGGTTTCGGGCCCTGATCTTGCTCCCCATTTCGGCAATGACATTGCTCGGGGGGCCGATGAAGATAAACCCCTCCTCCTCACAGCGCTTTGCAAACTCAGCGTTTTCCGACAGAAATCCATATCCGGGGTGGATTCCCTCGGCCCCGGTCTTTCTGGCGACATCGAGTATGGCTTCCATATTCAGGTAGCTCTGGCTCGCAGGGGCCGGACCTATCAGGTAGGCCTCATCAGCGTACTTGGCAAATAGGGCATTTTTGTCAGCTTCCGAGTAGACAGCCACAGTTTCGATGCTGAGTTCCCTGCAGGCCCTCATTACCCTGATTGCGATTTCTCCCCGGTTTGCGACGAGTACTTTTTTAAACATACTGGCCTCCGATAATTTTCAGTAATCTTTCCGATCTTTCCGGTATTTATGATCTTTCCGATCTTTCCAGCCTTTCCAGCCCCTTTATTCGATTACCATAAGCAGGTCCCCGGGAGAGACCGTGTCCCCTTCAGCGACAAAGATTTCCTTGATTGTGCCTGAATGGGGAGCATGGACGGAGTTTTCCATTTTCATGGCTTCTATGACGGCTATGGTATCCCCTTCCTGCACGGTCTCCTCGACCTTGACCTTAAGGGAAAGCACCATGCCCTGCATGGAAATGCTAACCCCCCCTTTAACGGACTCAAGGGTCGGCTTTTCGCCAGGTTCTGAAACGGAAATCCCGCCAACAGGCTCGATTTTTACCTCAAATACCTCGTCGTCCACGGTGACTTTGAAATCGGTGGGGATGGTGTATTCCTGCGGGGTCGTGAGAGCCGGAGCCACAACCGCGAGGGACTCTTCTTCCATTTCTCCTTTCAGGAACTTGGGAGCGATTGCCGGGTAAAGGATGTAGGTCAGGACGTCTTCTTCAGAGCCTGCTATACCCAGTTCTTCAGCCTCTTTCCTGCGCTTCTCGTACTCAGGCTTCAGGAGATCGGCCGGGCGGCAGTGGATGGGTTCTTCGTCCCCAATGATCTTTCCGATGATCTCGGGGCTGAGGGGTGCAGGAGACCTGCCGTAAAGCCCGCGGACGTAGTCCTTGACCTCTTTGGGGATGACCTTGTAGCGCTCCCCCATGAGGACGTTGAGCACGGCCTGAGTGCCTACGATCTGACTGGTCGGGGTGACAAGCGGGGGATAGCCCAGCTCTTCCCTGACCTTCGGCATCTCCTCAAGTACAGCCCCGTATCTGTCAAGAGCGTTCTGTTCCTTTAACTGGGAAACGAGGTTTGAGAGCATCCCGCCAGGGATCTGGTATATCAGGACGTTGGTATCGATCTGCTCGGAAATCGGGTCCAGGATACCCCTGTACTTTTCCTTGAGGTCCTTGAAGTAGTTCACAACCTCTTCAAAGGCCCCGAGGTCCAGCCCCGTATCGTAGGGCGTTCCTTTGAGGGCTGCAACCGTGGTCTCGGTGGGCGGCTGGGACGTGCCCCAAGACAGGGGAGAAAGTGCGGTGTCCAGGATATCGACCCCGGCCTCACAGGCCGCAAAGTAGCTCATGGGAGCCATTCCCGAGGTGCAGTGGCAGTGCAGGGAAATGGGGACCGAAACTTCCTTTTTCATCCCCCTTATAATTTCTCCGGCAGCTTTCGGGGAAAGGAGCCCTGCCATGTCCTTGACACAGATGGAATCGCATTCAAGCTCCTCAAGCTGCCTGGCAAGCTCCACGTATTTTTCCACGGTGTGCACGGGACTAATGGTATAGCAGACCGTACCCTGCACATGGGCCCCGAGTTTCTTTGCAACCTTTATGGAAAGTTCCATATTCCTGATGTCGTTTACCGCGTCAAAGATCCTGAATACATCGATCCCGTTTTCGTATGATTTGGTTACGAATTTCTCAACAACGTCGTCCGAGTAGTGCCTGTACCCGACAAGGTTCTGCCCCCGCAAAAGCATCTGAGCGTTGGTGTTTTTCAGCCTTTTCTTGATTTCCCTCAGGCGGTGCCAGGGGTCTTCATTAAGGTAACGGATACAACTATCAAAAGTAGCGCCCCCCCACATTTCAAGGGAGAAGTACCCGACCTGGTCCAGCTGTTCGACCACTTCGAGCATGTCCCGCGTCCTCATCCTTGTGGCCAGTAAAGACTGGTGAGCATCCCGGAGGACGGTTTCTGTTATTTTTATACTCATTAATAAGACCTCTTTAAAACCGAATTCAGTGATAGTATAGATATAGGCTTTGATTGGAATTATTCAAAAAAACCTTAATTGGAATTGTTCAGAAAGACCTTAATTGGAATTGTTCAGAAAGACCTTAATTGGAATTGTTCAGAAATATCGGTCTTGCAGGCCCCTGCCCGTAAGATCCGGCAAATAGCTTAAGGTGTACAGAAAGTTTGTAATATTAATATTGTTAACAGGTATATACATTTTGCCCCCGTTAACATTAAAAATATAATATAATTTTCGGGAAGAGGGTGCCTGAACAGAAGAAAGATAGAGGTATTTGTTAACAGGGATGAAGTTAACGCATTTCGAAATTTGGCTCTTCTGGCAAACCGAAACCGGCATTTCTCCCGAAAAAAAAGGAATTTCAAGGCCTCGGGCCTGGTTGAGGGGGTTGAGTTTCGACCTGAAGGTTGAGATGGAAATTCAGGAATTTTTCGAAAAACCCGGAACTCTCAGCTCCGGCCCTTTCTCCCAACAAAAAACCACTGGTCAAAGATCCCATCGGCGTCCTCATTGTCCACAATTTCTCCCTTCACTCCGGCTTCTTCGAGGGCCTTTGCCAGAATCTCGATTTCGGGCCTGCTTTTTACGGTGAAGAGCAAAAGACCTCCTTCGGCCGTGACTTTTGCGGCTTCCTGTACAATCCTGATCCAGAGCCCCTTATTAAACTCATAGACCAGGCCCAGCATGAAGCCCACGGCGGAATCAAAGCTTCCGGGCTCGAAGTATTCGGAAAGTTGCGTTGCGTCCATCACAAGAGCCTTTCTCGGGTTTAAGACCCCGTGCTCCAGGCCCTGACAGAGAGTGCACTTGCTGACCTCCACGCCCAGGGGGTCGAGGCCCATTCTATAAAGGCCAAGGGTGGACATTCCGTTTCCGCAGCAGACTTCCAGCATTTTGCCGCTCTTAAAGGAGTAACCTTTTGCTTTCAGGCTTTCGAAAAGTTCCAGGACCCTTTTGACCCTCTGTTCGGAAAACACGCTGTCGTAAGACTCAGGCCCGGTGCTGCAGCCCGGACAGAGGTTTCGGTTTACGAGCATGAGGGAGTAGTACTCGTTTACGGCGTCCCGCCAGAGTTCGGAGGAGACTTCAACCTCCCGCTCGGCCGGGTTGAGGGCCAGGACGGAGGCCGCGAGTTCTTCGAATTTTGTGCTATAAGGCTCTTTTGCAAGGGCTCCCGTAAAGACCGACCAGAAGTCCACAACATCTCTATCTCCGGGATTAAACAGGAGAAAACCCAGGGTTCTTTCTCCCTCCCTGACCCTGAGAAGGCGCATTTTTTCCCCTTCCAGAAAAGCACGGACTCCGTGAAGGTAGCGGAGAGTTGATTCTATTCTCCTCTGGGCAGGGTAGCTCTCTTCAACCAGATAGATATCTTCGGTAATTCCGGATATTTCCTGTAAAAGCATGTCTGTTTAATTTTAGGTAATGAAATATCAATGTTTCGAAGAAAAACGGAAAAGTATTTCAGGAAAAACAGGCAGGAATTTGGGAGAAAAAAAGGGAAAAATACCTTTAAAAAGTAAATAAAGAGATTAAATGGCATAAAATCCCGAATAAACATTAAAAAATGCTCTGATAAAGGCAAAAATATATATAGGGATTAATTACAAAATCAGAGATTGAAAAGGATCAATATTAAAGACCAGGTTTATTCGGAGGATAATATGGCTAAAGTTATACCTTTTGCACCAATTGAACGTCTAATAAGGACCGCAGGGGCCCATAGAGTAAGTGAAAGCGCAGGAATGGCCCTTACGGACATTCTGGAAGAATACGGACTTGCAATTTCGAAAGAAGCCATTAAACTGGCAGAACACGCAGGAAGAAAAACCGTAAAGGCCGAAGACATCAAACTGGCCAAAGAAATGCTCTGAAGTGTAATATCGATCTAAAAATTAGATAACAATTAAAAAAGACTCATAAAGGAGTCATAAAGGAAGGCTGCAAACGCAGCGTTTCCTCTTTTCCATAATTATTGTATATAGTAGGTTTCGTCAATATCAGGCTGCTGCGGATTCGGATTTGGATTCCAGCTCCACGACAGTCAGGGATTCCACAGGACAGATCCGGGCACATGCCCCACAACTGATGCAGAACTCATCATCGATAACGGCTTTACCGTCAATGACCCTGATGGCGAGATCAGCAGTCTCGGGGTCGAAATCATCCTTTTTTACAAGCTTTACATTGACCGGGCATACGGAAGTACATACCCCACACCCAATACATTCTTCAGACTGAACTATTTTTTTATTTTTCTTTGCTGCCATAGTAATCACCTTAAAAAGTTAAAATATGAATCAAGCTCCATGTCGGCCCCTATGAGAAGAGTTGACCGGCATAAAGGCTATTAAAAGTATGAAAGAGTTTACAAATATAAAATTATATTTATATGTGATTTATATATGATATATTTGATATTGTGAAGATATATGAAGATTTCGAACATTCCGGGGAAAGGTCAAACGTCGGAAGGGCGCAGGCAAGGGCAAGGGAGGGGCCAGGGCCGGGGGGTCCCCGAGAGAGCCCTTCCACCGCCGGCAGGGTGATTCTTAAGAAATCAGGCCCACAGGCCCACAGCCCCAATACCCATGAGCGTAACAAGGGTTACGACCACGCCCGCGATAAGGACCCCTGCCAGGATTGCCGGGAAAGCGTGCCTGAACTTAATCCCGAAGACAAAGGCCGCCGCACAGCCGGTCCAGGCCCCGGTAACGGGGAGAGGCACCGCCACGAAAAGGGTAAGGGCAAGGATACCATATTTTTCGAACCTCTCATTATGGTTGCGGCGAGTCCTCGCAAAGAGCCAGGTGAAGAAAATGTCAAAGAGCCTGTAGCGCCTGAGCCAGTCCGAAACCGGCCCCAGGAAGAGGAGGAGAGGCACCACCGGGAGAAGGTTTCCGAACACCGCAAGGGCATATGCCGAAAGCGGGTCCATGCCGTAGACTCCGATTGCCACGGGGATTGCTCCTCTGAGTTCACTTATGGGAAGGGCCCCCATAATTATGGTCGCAAGCCAGTCGGGAACGGCCTGAAGGAGTTCTACTAAAGTAGCCTGTATGGACATTGTGATCATCAACTGTTTTCGGGCAGGTTTTTACCTTATTACGAATTTTTGCCTTACTTGCCTTTTTACTTTTGATTATTTCTTACCCAGAAGCGCAAAATGAGCCAGGAGCGCTTCGAGCTGGATCTTTTCGGTGGCCCCTTCGGAGAGCCTGAAATCAATTTCCCCTATAATGTCCACGAGTTCCACAAGTCCTCTTTCAGAGATCCCCAGGTCCAGCATATCCCTGTTGCTCAGATCGGAGAGCGTCCTGAAGATTTGTTTTACCAGATCTTCCCCCGAAAGCCCCTGCTCGTTGAGGAAGCGGTCAAGTTCTTTTTTTGCGGCCTTGAAATTGCCGAGAAGCGCAGTTTCGAGGAGGTCCCTGATCTCTTCCGGGTTTGCAGTTGCGGTTGTCCTGAAGATGGTCTCCCGGGAAATCGGGGTTTCCCGGTCAATGAAAGCCGCGGCCTGCAGGGAGTTTACGGCTTTTCGCATGTCTCCCTGGGCCACGTAGACGAGGCCCTCGTAGCCGTCTTCCGTAACCTTAAGACCCCGGTCTTCCACAATAAACTCGAGTCTCTTCCGGATGGCCGGGTCCTGAAGTCTCCCGAACCTGTAGACCGCACAGCGGGACTGGATGGGTTCGATGATTTTGGACGAGTAGTTGCAGGAGAGGATGAAACGGCAGTTATTGCTGAAACGTTCCATAGTCCGCCGCAGAGCCGACTGAGCGTCCGAGGTCAGGGCATCGGCTTCATCCAGGAAAATGATCTTGAATTCGGCCCCTCCTATGGGGGCGGTTTTTGCGAAGTTTTTAATCTTGTTCCGGACAACGTCAATCCCCCTCTCATCCGAGGCGTTGAGTTCCGTAAAGTTTTCCCGCCAGATATCTTCCCCGAAAATCTCCCTTGCAAGGGAAACCGCAGAGGCAGTTTTCCCGACTCCCGGAGGGCCCGAAAACAGGAGGTGGGGCAGATTTTTGGCGGCCACGTAGGACTGCAAACGCTCGATAGTGTCGGCCTGCCCCGCAACCTCGCGCAGCCTGACCGGCCGGTATTTTTCAATCCAGATTTCTTCTTTAATAGTAGAGTCCTCCATTAATGCTTGCCCATAATTAGAATAGATAATATTTAAACTTTTGAATGTCTGCGGATTTTAAAGATAGGTCGGCTGCCTTTCATAAAAACATGACTCTGAGCAGTTATAAGTGCAGCGGAGACAAAAACAAACACAAGAATGCAGAGTCACAACACCGGGGGATAGAAATGAAAAGAAAACCAGCAATCTGCACGTTCCTATTTATGATGCTTATGATGATCCTGGCAGCTTTCGGGTCTGGATGCATATCGAATTCAGGAAACAAGAGCGTTGCAGTTCCCGAAACCTCCGCTCCGGATGAGGATGAACTCAGAGACACGGGAGAAGCCGATTTCAATGCTCTTATGCGGGACGCGAATTCAAACTACGTTAAAGCCCTGGTTTCGACCAGCAAACAGGATTTCAATGCCTCCGAAGAGGCCCTTGATGCCCTGATAAATGACCTGACAAACGTGGAAACCCGATACGTGGAGACTCCGCCGGCCCCCTACGCAATCGATGAAACCTGGCCGGAAATCCTTGCAGGGGCCCTGAATATATCGGAAAGTTCACGGGAATTCCTGCGGAAAAACGATATAGAAGCCTCCCACCTGGCCCTTGAGCCCATGCGGGACCTCTTCCTTGAACTGCATCAAAGAAACGGAGTTAACCTTATGGGCGACCGCCTGACCGTTTTCCACACCACAATGGAACACGCAGTCGATGCAGCCGCTGAAAATGACACTCAGTCAGTGGAGATGCTTATCCCGGAACTCGAGTTCCTCTGGACCAGGGTAAAGGCCGCGGAACCTCCTGATAGTGCGGACGGAGCTTATGAATCAGCCCTCGCAGAAGTGGAAGAAAAAATTCATGAACTTGAAACGGCCGCAAGCCTCGGTGAACCGGAGAAGACAAAAATCGCCGCCGAAGAATTGAGGCAGGCTTTTTCAAAAGTATTTGTAAAATACGGGGTCGTAATTGCCTGAGGGGCCTTTTAAATTTCTGGTCCCCGCAGCGATTCACTCCTTTTTCTGCTCAGCGACAGCGGCCCTGGGAGACTGTCCAGCTACCCTTTTTATCTTAAGGGTCCAGGGACAGCTTACTCCATAAAGTTAAGAAATAACAGCTCTTTCTTGTTTTCAATTTTTAAATTCCATCTTATTTCCATGAATTCCAGCATTTTCATTCCTCTCTCAAGGATTGTATCTGCTGTCCAGTTTTCATATTGAGAAACCATGATTTCACTGTATGAGCCGATGAAATAACCAACTTCATTTCCTTTTCGATTAGTGTGTTTTTTCTTGTAATCAAAAGAGAAGTTCTGTTGCTCTGAATTCTTTGATCGACTAAGCAGCAGAAGGTTTCCAGGTGAGTTCAAAAGGCTGTTTCTTTTTTCAGTGTCAAACTGTTCAAAACCAGTCTTCCAGTCTTCGGTGGGTGTTTGTGGGTATATATGTTCGATAGTATCTTTTTTTTGCACATCTTCCCAGACAATTTTTGAATGAAGTTCTTTTGAACATTTTTCTAATTCAAGTTCGTATTCATAGAGGAAATACCTCAACTCACCCCAGCCGTAGTATCCTTTACCCTTCTTGAAAAGATCCTCAAGGTTATTGTAGAACTTTTTAAGGTCGTAACCGTTCCATATATTATCCGGACTTGTTAACCACCTGAAATGGTTTATCACATCGTCAATTGTCTTCTCACCAGAGTATAATTGATGCGGTAATTTGTAAAAGTTTGGTTTTTCGGTAGATGCCTGCCTTCCCGTTACTTTGAATACGAGGAATATGAACCTTTCAGCTAATTTGAGCAGGTCTAGCATTTTTTCCTTTTCAATTTCTCCTTCAGAGTATTTTGCCATTGCACACATGACCAGAGGTTTTAAAGCCCCAAACCCCAACCGGTTTAATTTCTGCAGATATTCTTTAATTTCACTATCTAAAGAAGAGTAAGAAGGATTCGAAAGGTAAAACCACATTTTAATGCTTGTTGAGATGCTACTTATGTAGTCATCAATCTCTCTTTGACCGATCCACTTTCTTTGTTCTATGGGATTGTCTAAGTGGCATTCATCATCAAAAGCAATATTTCTTATGTTTTTCACAATAAAGTGCTTATTGAAAAGAAAATCAGAATAAGGTTCATTGGCCTTATTGTATCCAAAATACATAATCCAGTGATTTCTCAAAAATTCGTCTTCATCCAGAATGTCGTCTTTGTTTTTGCCAAGATATTCATAGGCCGTTTTCCACACATCATTAATGTATTTTCGAAGAATTCCTGACTCGTTTTTAGCGTCCGGCAGGACAGTTGTAAGGTATATCAACCTATTTTTTAAAAGTTCTAGTTTTGAAAGGGGTTTTCCCCTGTTGTTCATTGTTTCAAATGTAACAAAAACGTTGAATTCATCATCGATTTCATAAAGATTGAATTTCAACTGGATTGTGATTTTCTTTAAAAGCCCTTCCAGTTCGGCCCTGGATAAATTTTGTACTCTTTCTACAAAAAAGTCATTTGCAATCTGAAGGTTTGCTGTATACAGGGTTTCCTGAATCTCATTTGATTTCAGTATTTTTCTTTTGAGGATTTTGTTTTTGAAATATTCATCACTTGAGTCATTGTTTTCATAGCCGAATATAAAAGATTCATAATCACCTAATTTTTGGTACAGGAATTTTTCAACCAGTGTTTCCTTTTTCTGAAGATTTATGATTTCATCGCCCTTAAACTGTTCAAGGATGCATTTTAGTAATATTGTGATTGTTGTCAACCTTTGTTGCCCATCTACCACATAATACGCCTTGAACCCCTTTTCAAACATCCATAGGTCATCCTGCCACACATGATGCTTTTCAGCATTATTCAGGATCTCTTCCTTGCAAACTTTTTGAATCGTCAAAAGCCCGGTATAGTGAGATGCATCCTTTTTCAACCATTCCAGATCTTCCCAAAAATCAATCAGTTGTCTTTCATTCCAGGAGTAACCTCTCTGATAATCCGGAATCCTGAAAATACTATTATTAAATATTTCTGATAAGTTTTGAAGATTATTTCCTGCCAACGAATCCCTTCCGAGCCTTAAATTTTTATATAAAATAAATATAATAAGTTACCGGTTAAAAGTCTATTCATTTTTATCTTATGAGTTTCAGGCTTTCTAAAACATAAGAATCTCTATCAAAGCTTAAAAAAAATGAAGAGTGAAAAAAATATCAGATTCAAAAAAATCGGCAAACACAAAAAAACCAGAAAATAATCAAAAACACAAAGAATCTTACATTTCGACCCACCCTTGATTTTTCCACTTAATATTGATCCAATAACCATACTTTCTGGTTAATCCAGTAGTTCAACTTATCAAAATAGTTATATTTTCGTCCTTCATTAACCAAATTGTCAGCAAAAAACGTATAGCTACCGCTACAAGTTTACTTAGGTTTAACCTTTTATCCCTTTTGATTTAATAAGATCATCCAGGTTCAAGATTCAATCCCAATAGCCGTAGCAACTTTTGCAAGTGATCGACTTTACCGTTTTTTGCAAAAACTATATGTTTCCCACCCATAGTGATAACATTATGAAAGGAAAGTAACCTCAATAATTTTTCAGCGGTAGGATTTTTCAGGATATTCCTGCCAAAATCGATACGAAGAGGGTCTTTTTCGGTTTTCAAATTATTTCTTGCAATAATCCTCATAAGTACCCTTACTAACAAGGAAACATGCAGCAGCATCAGCAATGCTTCAATACGCTCTGGTTTTTTCAGAAATATACTGTAAAACATAGAAGGTTTTTTCAATTCTTCAAAATTAGTCTCAACGACATATTGACCTTTATATAACTGAAAGATTTTTTTATCATTTTTTGTTTTGGGTAGAACATTTGTAATCAGTACTACCGTTTCCAATGATCGCTTGCGTTTTTCCACTTTTTCTTTGTTTTGTTCAAGGCTTTTGAGTTTTACATGGAATTTACTGATGATTTCAAATATTTCTTGACTCTTTGATGGCCTTCCCCTTGGTCTTTTTATAATTGTTTCTTCCTGGATTTCGAATTTGATATTGAATAATGAGTTTTTATATTTTTTAATGAACTCATCAATTTCTTTCTGTGCATCTGGTTCACAGGAATAAGGGTCTTTAAAATTCTTCTTTATATCTGCTTCAATTATTTCCCTTTGTTTTTTAATCTCATAAACTATCTTTTCATTGTCACCGATGTCCCTATAAACAATCACACGACACTCTTTTTCATGAGCAATTTTATTAAAACTCTGTGCTTCATACTCCATTGCTCTTTTTGATTCTTCATCTTCACAGCAGGCCCCTATGTATTTCCATTTATTCTGAGAATAAGCTTCATTTATTGTCTTTTCTGCAAGTCTTGCACTGAATTTTTCTGGACACCTGGAAATAAAAGTGATTGGATTTGTTTTATCATAAAGAATTTTAAAATTGTTTTTACTGATCAGCTTACAATCTGCTATGAATATTGATTCATCACACATTTTACCAAAGAATTTTCTAAAATTGCGTATTGCATTTGGGATCCAAACAATGTCAGCAGTATTTCCATCAAGTGCTTCTGTATAAAGAGGAAATCCTGAAGAATCTGTGATCATACCACTCATTATTTGTTTTTTATCAGAACGATGAGCTTTGCTATGGCCGTAAGTGACTTTCAGGCCTTCATAATTTTCCTGTTCACATGCCTTATAATCCCCATAGCAAACGTGGGAAGTAGTATCCGCATGAAATACATTATCAAAAGGAATTTTGAATTTTACAAAAGTTTGCAATACAATCATGCTGAAAAGGCTAGAACACCCTGCTTCGTGAATTCGATCCAACAGCAAGCCTAAACAATCATCATTGAAGTAAAAATTGGGATATTCCTTACCAAAAACGAGTTTAGAATCCATGAATTCAACAATTTCTTCGACACTGCACAAAGGATATCGTTTATCTGTTCGAAAAAAAGGAGTTAACACTATACTCAATGCAAGTGTTCCTGGAGAAATTCTCCACTGATCTTGATCCCATCGAATATTGTCATTGATAATGGATTCAAAATTCATTTTATCCAAATAATTTTTGGAGGCCATAACTGTAAATGGGGTCGTTTTTGTCTGTGGAAATTCATTTGCATTCAAGTGTTTTGAAATGTTATTACAGTTGTAGTCCACTTCCATAGAAGATATCGCTTGTATTTTATTAAGAAGTGGAAGTGATTTATTCATCATGTGAATATATATCAATCACGTTTTATAAAAATCGTTTCTTATTTAATAAATTGTTATGAAGGGGAGCTCAAAATACTTATTTAAAAAAGAAATTATGTTTTATTGAAGGGTGGGGTCGAAATACGAGAGAATACAAAAAATATCCAAAAAAAGAATTAGAAAAGGAATTGCCTCTGAAAGGCAATTCGATTCCCAGGTTAAATATTGTTATTTTCCGTATGCAAACTCGTAGGCGATCTTCCCGACGAAGGGAAGTTTGAACTTTGCGCCCCTGAAGGCCATGTACATTGGGACCAAAAGGAGCAACATTGCTCCCATGCCCATTCCGTCTGCAAGGAACCAGCCAAGGTAAGGGATCCAGGCAATAATGAAGATAAGCAGGGAAACCGGTAAGAAAACCAGTATTGACTGCATGGCATGGAAACGGACGAACTTGTTCTGGCGCTCAAGGAGCAGGAATAAAATTCCGGTTGGCCAGCCGGCGATATAGGTGAGAGCCGCAACGACATTTTCGTTCAGGCCGAGGGAAGTTTTGTAGCGCATAATTACTACCTCCTAATTATATCCTGAGATTCATTTCAAGGTTGGAAAAATGAAAGAGCCGAAAAAGCTTAAAAGCTTAATCGACCCTGACGATTGCCGACTGCGGGCAGACTTCAACACATTTTCCACAGCCTGTACATTTCTCCTGATCGATTTCCGCAAGGAAATTCGTAACCTTGATAGCTTCCGAAGGACATTCCTTTTCACATTTCTTACAGCCGATACAGCCGACCTCACAGGACACCTTGACCTGCTTACCCTTGTCGTGGGAACGACAGAGGACGTGGACCTTCTCGGATGCCTTTGCAAAGGTAAGGACTCCATTCGGACAGGCCGCGATACAGTTTCCACAGCTCGTACAGAGGTTCTTGTTAACCACCGGGAAGCCGTTTTCTCCCATGGAAAGGGCATCGAACTGGCAGGCCCGGACACAGGTCCCAAGACCCATACAGCCGTAAGTACAGCCCTTTCTGGAATCACAGAGCATAAGGGCAGCCTTGCAGCCTTCCACTCCCTCATAATCATAAAGGGTGGTGCAGCGGTCGTTTCCGCCCTGGCAGAGGACAAAGGGGTACTCCGGTTCGGACTCGGAAACTTCCTGGCCGAGCAGAGCCCCGATTTGCTTTGCGGTTTCAAAACCGCCAACAGGGCAACTATTAATCGGAGCACCACTTTCTACAATGGCTTCGGCGCAGGAAGCACATCCCGCAAACCCACAGCCACCACAGTTTGCTCCGGGCAGGAGTTCGGCAACCTCATCAATCAGAGGATTGGAATCGACCTTGAAGACCTTGGACGCGGTGATAAGCATCACACCCACAGCCAGCCCGAGGCCCGCAAGAACAGCTATCGAGTTTATGAGTACAGCATCAGTCAAGCGGGATCACCCCGAAGAAGTTCACGAAAGACATGGACATGATCGTTGCCACGAATAATGCATACGTGATCCCTCTGCCCACAGCTTTCGGGACTCTCAAGATATTGCTCTTTTCCCTGATTGCAGACATCATGATCATGGCAATGGTGTACCCGAGCCCGGCTGCAATTCCGAAGACAACGCTCTGGATGAAATTGTAATCATTCATCACGTTAATGAGCACCGCCCCAAGCACCGCACAGTTGGTGGTGATCAGAGGCAGGTAAATCCCGAGGGAACGGTAAAGTGCAGGCACATGTTTCCTGAGAATGAATTCCACGAGCTGCACAAGCGCTGCAATCACAACAATAAATACGATTGTTCTCAAGAATTCCAGTTTCAGGGGAACCAGCACGAAGTTATACAGCGCATAGGATGCGGTTGCCGCAAGCGCCATGACGAAAACCACAGCTCCCGACATACCACTTGCGCTTTTCACATCCTTGGTCACACCCACGAAGGAACAGAGCCCCAGGAACTGGATGAGCAGGAAGTTCTTTACAAAAAGACCTTCCAGCAGGATTGTAAATAAGGCTTTTTCGACCATTTTAACCACCCTTTGCGGCTTTCTGCTGTTTGCTATAGTTCACGATAGTCATCAGCACCGCAATTGTAAGGAAGGCTCCGGGGGACATGACCATGTACATCGCCGGGTTCATGTACGCACTTGCGTCGATCACGGTAAATCCGAAGGGATCGATTATGGCGGTTCCGAGGAACTCCCGAATTCCACCGATAAGTATCAGCACAAGCAGGAAACCCGTACCTTCACCAAAAGCGTCGATGATGGAATAAAATACCCCGTTTTTAAGGGCATAGGCCTCAGCCCTTCCGATAACAATACAGTTGACCACAATCAAAGGAATGAACACACCTAACTGGGTGTACAAATCCGGCGTAAACGCTTCCATCGCCATATCAACGATCGTAACGAAAGTCGCAATGACAATGATTTCAATAGGAAGCCGGACTGAAGCCGGGATCTGTTTCCTGATTGCTGATACCATCATGTTTGACCCGACCAGCACGAACAGGGTCCCAAGAGCCATGCCTATCCCGTTTTCCACAGAGGACGTGACAGCAAGGGTTGGACATAACCCAAGCACAAGCCCAAAGGTCGGGTTGTCTTTGGTAATTCCGCGTATAAATTCACTTAATGGATTCATAATCAGGCCTCCTGTGCGGCTACAATGTCCACTGCCCCGTGGAGTGCATCCACCACTGCCTGGGAAGAAATCGTGGCCCCGGTAATGGCATCGACCTGTCCGCCTTTGCTTTTCAGGCTCACATCAGCTACCGGCATGTTCGTGAACTGGCCTTTGAACCATTCTTCCACTATAAGGGCTCCAAGTCCAGGAGTTTCGGAATGTTTCATTACCTGCATTCCGGTAATCGAACTGTAATCCGCCGAAACTCCGGCGAGCAATTCAATTGTGCCCTGGGCTCCGACCTCTTGCTTCTTCACCGCGTATCCCACAGTATTTCCGGAGGCATCCACCCCACGGTAATAGAGGACTATGGGTTCGCCTGCGTCGTCCACTCCGTCGCTTACTTCTTCAAAATCCGAAGCTGCAGGAAGAATCACTTTTAGAGCATCTATCTGCTGCTGGGCCTGTAATTCATGTAACGCATCCTGGGTGGGCCCATAGGTCAGCCCCAGCAGGGCCGCCGCAACCGCAGAAATGACGACCATTTTCACAATAACATCTATTACTTCCTTATTATCACTCATTTACCACACCTCCCAGGGGTTTTGGAAGGGTCTTCATTTCAATGAACGGACCTACCGCATTGGAGAGCAGGATTGCGTAGAGAGTACCCCATACATAGTTCCCTGAGAAGTAACCGTAAAGCACTGTCAGGAGCCCACAGAGGATTCCATAGACAATTCTTCCGTTCTTTGTAACCGGACTGGTGGCAGTCTCGGTGGCGATGAAAAACACTCCGAGGAGGAAAGTTCCCTGCACGATGTAGGACAGCGGGTCTCCAAGGACGAGGCCCAGGACCACCGTTGTCAGGAAATAGCTGAGAGGGATTCTCCATTCAATGTATTTCCTGGCTATCAGCACAAGCCCCGTTAGGATTATAAGAATCGGGGACACGTCCGTCAGGAAACCGGCTCCATTTTCATAGAGCAGGTCTGAAAACCCGCTGGCAATCGGAACAGATCCGGGGAGCATGTCCTGAGTCCAGGCGAGATTGAGGAATACCCAGGCAGCAAGAGTCGGGTGGAAAATATAGGACCCAAGTCCTCCAAAAGCGTGTTTTCCAACCCCTACGGCAAACGCCCCACCGACAAAGATCATCCAGGCAGGAAGGGACGGAGGACAGATCAGGGCAAGTAAAAGCCCGAGATATGCAGCATTTCCGTCTGCGATCGTTAATTTCTGCTTAAGCACCGTCTGAATCACAAATTCAATTCCAACCGCCCCTAAGATGGCCGCGAGAATATTCACAATGGCCAGCGCGCCGAATAAGGTAAGTGATGCAGCACCTACAATGAGAAGGGCTACAATCCTTCCATACATGAGGCTCTTTACCGAAACCTTTGATCTCCTGTGGGGCGGGGGGGATATAGTAAACTGTGTCATTCTATCACCTCCGCATTTTTAGCTTCATTCATCTTCTGAAGCTGGAGTTTCGAATAGCGGATAAGCTGAACAAGATGCCTCTTTGCCGGACAGACCGCGGCACATTGTCCGCATTCAATGCAGCTTAAGGCGTAGTATTCCCCGCATTTTTCGTACATCCCACAGTCCGCCATAACCGCAATCCTGCCGGGTAGCAGGTTTATGGGACAGACGTCCACACAGCGGGCACAGTGGATGCATTCCGTTGCTTCGTCTCTGAGGACCTCGTCTTTGGTCTGGACAACAATACCTGTTGTATTCTTGGCAACAGGCACTTCGTCCGTATAAACGGCCACTCCACCCATGGACCCGTTGATAATGATCTTTCCGGGTTCACCCTTGTAGCCACCGCAGGCCTCGATAACTTCCTTTACAGGAGTCCCGAACCTGACAATGACGCTCTTTGGAGCATTTACAGCTCCGGTTACCGTAACAGCGTTTTCAAGGTAAGGTTTGCCTTCGTTAACGGCGTCATATACGGCTTTTGCTGACTTTACTCCACAAACGGTCAGATGCGCGTCCGCAGGGGTATACCCGAGGGGGATGCGCCTGCCCATAACTTCGGCGGCCAGGAGGTTCATCATTGTGGGCGTGTAGGTCTTTTTGCCTGCAACAAGCACGATGATGTCTTCGTCCGCGTCTTCAAAGTAATAATCCGCGTGGCGTTTTCCTACGAGTGGAGCAACTGTCAGAGGCTTTCCATCAAATTTTGCGCTCTTGAAAGCCTTGATGGATTCCTTGTCATCCGCCCTGAGCACAATGACCCCTTTCGAAATACCTCCTGCCTCCAGCATGAGCCTAAAGCCTTCCAGGACTTTGTCAAGAGAAGGAAGGTAAGCCCTGGTAATCAGGGAGAAGGTAGCATTCAGGATCAGAGTGTCGATTCGGCCCCCGGGTTTTAAGGCAATATATGTCGGTTTTTCGTAATATTCGACAATTCCCGCTTCCCTGATAATTTCTATTAACCTTGAGGGGGGAGCGTTCTTTTCAGGCACGAATTCAACGGATTCCGTGCATTCCGTGGGTGCGAGCACCACACTGAAGACCTTTTTCCCACCGGGTCCTGGCATATCTGCAATGGATGACACTGTCCCGCAATAAGGGGAATGGACGTAGGCGAGGTCGCTTCCCTCGCAGTCCCCTATCTTCTGGCCGATTATGACTTCTTCGCCTTTCTTGACCAGAGGAGCACAGGCAATCCCATCATGTTGTTTTAAGGGTAAAATTACCTTTTCAGGTAGTTTGTCCAGTTTGATTACATCACTCAAGTGAGACACCTCCCTATTATTCCTTATCGACCTCTTCGGGTCTCGGTTTATTCGGGTAGCTCACACCGATGCTCTTCACGGCAGCCGAATCTCCAGCCGGGTCCTCGATATAACCGATGGACCCCCAGTCGATCACGGCTTCACTGCCATGGCAGTCCTTACAGGTCATGGGGTCAGCCATTCCTACGTCACTGCTCACGATGTTGTGGGACACCTGATAGTAGAGTTCAACGGTTCTCAGTACCGCGTTCGGGTAATCAGCTGTTCCGTCTTCGTCGGCATCGTAGGCCTGCATTTCCTCAACCGTGACCTCACCGTTCTCATCAGCGTCCGCGGCTTTCACGTACTGTACGGGAATTGCGTCGCCTGTTGAGGGACTGGTGTTCGGGTTTGCAAGGACAGCAGCATCAGTACCTGCGTCCCACCAGGTCCCGGTAATTTTGTTGAAGGGAGTCAGCATTACGTCGCTGTCATTCCTTGTGTCAACACCCGGAAGGACATCGCCATAGTTACCGTTGGTCCAGGCAAGGGTGGGCTGGAAGTCTTCTTCCCAGTACTCATCTACCCTTTCCCCACTCTGCCAGCTGAAGGCCTTGATGGGCTTTCCACCAGGGAGTTCTCCGCCCGGAAGGACCGGGATATGGCAGGAGGTACAGTCAAGGAATTCCATGTGTGAGTCCGCAAACGGCCCGTGAGAAATTCCTGCGTGACAGGCTTCGTCGTCACAGCTCCTCATGGTATCGTCAAAGTGGCTCTCCGGCATGTCAGGGGTATCGGAGACATTCCCTCTCCCAAACTGGTGGTCCGAGGTTATGAGATAAGCTTCCGTGTGGTGACATTCCGCACATTCCACACCTTCTTCAGCATGGGCATCGTGTTCGGCATAGAACTCTTCTTCACCCCAGGCAACTGCCCTGGTGGACACGTCCTGGATGTGACACTGCTCGGAACAGGAGGTATCACTTGGTACACCGTTTACCGCACCGTGGAAAACGATCAGCAGAGGATAGGGGGTTAAGAAATCGGCATTGTAGATGGAGAGGCGAAGCCCATCTTTCTGAGCAGCTTCAAGTGCATTTTCCATTCCAGCCTTATTTGCGTTTTCGTAATCCCCGCTTGCGATTTTCTCCGCTCTTGCATCGAAATCATAGAGGCCGGAACCTTCATGACACATCATGCAATCGACTTTAACGCCGTATTCATCAAGTGGACCCCCGCCAGGGTGATACTTTCCAAATTCAGCAACCCAGGCGTCCTTTCCGGACGTTTCAAGATCAAAATTCGTGAGGGGAGACCAGCGGTCCATATCAACCTGTACATGATAAGAACTATTCACTCTCTCATAGACACCGTAGTGACAAACTCCGCAGACCTCGTCAGACCATTCCCCCTTTGTCATATAGTGGGTTGAAATAGCATCATTCCCACTATAGCCAAGAGAGGTATATCCGACTGCGGTCATGAGGAGCAGTACCGCGACTCCCGACACCATCAGATTTAACCTATTCATAATGACCACATTCTTTCTTTTTTATTATCCATGTTGCCTGATGGGCAAAAGCTATAATTTTCAACAACTCGTCCGGATTTCAACAAATCACCCGGATTCCAACAAATCACCCGGATTTCAACAAATTACCCGGATTTGAAAAACTTATTCAGATTTTAGTAATATGTAGGCATTGATAATAAATTCATAATATAATTGTTAAGGATGTCAAGGATGTAAAAGACTAATATTATAAGGGGCAGGGCGGGCAAACTACCGTATCATTCCACCTTTTGTAAAAGGCATATCCCGGAGTTAGGAATTAACGGAAAGCTATCGAACAAGGAACTGGCATAACGGCTAGCTCGGCCTTTCTGGCACCCCAGACATTCCTTAGTTTTTTGATCACCAGCTTTTGATTTTCTTGTTTGATACGCTTCATTTGTTTTTAAAAAACAAAGATGAATTCCACTTCAAGGGAAAATGTTTACCCGAGGTAATACTTATTTCTTTCGAAATAAGTTTTAAGGTTATTTTACCTATAATATAATAAAGATGCAAATATAACTTATTAAAATAGATAGGAATAAATAATTTATAAAAAAATATAAAATACTTGATGTAAGAAAATGATATCCAGTATTAATATATATAACTTCCCTATAAAAAATAACATGATTATCCATTATAAATGGAATCGGAGGGCTTTGTAAGAATAGAAGTCCCGGGGAATAACAGAAAAGAAAAAAAAGAAATAAACGGGAGATATGCTGGAAATATTATGAGGAATATTATATAATTATTTATATGTTGAAACCCGGGCATTAAAAGATATAATAATAGAAAGATAAAAAAGAACTCCGAAAAGAATAACGAATAACGAAAGAAGTATGGAAGCCCAAAATAGCAAAAACAGTCAGAGGTCTGGTAAAAAACAGACAAATAAAAAGAGGAAAGAGAAAAACTTAAAAGGGAGCAGAACTCGCAAAATTAAATACGTATAAGCAAAATCTAAAAAAGCATAGAAAGCAATATAAAAATCATGAAAGCCAGATATACAGCATTTTTTGTACTGATAATCACAGTAGCGGTCCTTATCGCAGGCTGCATTCAACCGGAAACTGTGGAAACGACAGACACACCGGAAGGGACAAACCTTAGCCCTGAAGGGACCGAGCTACAGCCTTTCCAGCAGACGCGGAGCATAATGGATACCGAAATCACCGTTAAGGTCTTTGCTCCAAATGAAAGTGAAGGCTTCAGGGTTATCAATGAGGCGTTTGAAGAAGTGGAAAAGATCGATTCTCTTATGAGCCCCTCAAAAGCAGAGAGCCAGCTTAATCTCCTTAACACCGAAGGAATAGGGGAGGAAGCAGACCCTGCTTTTCTTTATGTCCTGGAACGTTCCCGCTATTATTCGGAGCTTAGCGGAGGGGCCTTTGATATCACCGTAAAACCCGTACTTGACCTCTGGGCAGAGAAATACGGCCCCACAGGCCCGCACACCCCCCCCACCCCTGAGGAATTAAACGCAACCCTTGAGCTGGTCAATTATTCTAAAGTAAGAATAGAGGGACGGCAGGTAAGCCTTTCTCCGGGTATGGGAATTGCCCTAGGAGGGATTGCAAAAGGGTACGCCGTTGATAAGGCGCTTGAGTCCCTGCAGGCAAACGGCATTGAAAACGCCTTTGTAAACGCAGGCGGAGACGGGAAGTACATAGGGGAAAAGCCGGATGTATCGGGGGAAAAAGAACTCTGGGTTACCGGCCTCCAGAACCCCGAGAAAGGAGAAGATTTCATAACCCGAATAAATGTCAGAGACGTGGCCGTGGCGACCAGCGGAAATTATGAACGTTATTTTAATGAATCCGCCAGGGGCTCCCATATCTCCGATCCGAGGACCGGCTACCCTTCGGAGGGGCTTATGGGCTGCACCGTGATTGCCCCAAGTGCAATCGATGCCGATGCCCTTGCGACCGCCGCCTTCGTGCTGGGGGAAGAAGAGGGCCTTGAGTTGATCGAAAGCCTCGAAGGCGTAGAGTGCCTGCTCATAACGAATGACCGCCGCCTTGTCTATTCCGGCGGGTTTCAAGAATACGAGCTTGCTTGAGGAATACGAGCTTGCCTGAGGAAAAGGCTCCTTTCTTCATGAGGATTATTTCTTCTACTAAAAGGGGTTGGCTTAGGGTAAGGACCCTTTCCTTCCCCTCTACATCCTTTTTAACTCAACCGAGATAGAACGTGTGCAGGGTCTCATAGATGGGGCCTTCCGGAGTCAGTGTACTTTTTTTGAGCTCGACCCGGTCCACTTTCATGCTCCCTATTTTCACGTCCTTTAACTCATCAAAAACGTCCAGGAAAGCTTTTTTCCGGCCCATTTTAAGGAACTTTATCCTGGCGAGGGTGGCGTGGGGAGCAAATTTCCTCCTGTCCTTTTCAAACCCGAGAGGCTCCAGCAGCCTTTCCACCTGTGTATGGAGGGCCTCAAAATTCCCGACACCTCCAAGCCAGAGAACCCTCGGGTTTCCGGGTTTCGGAAATGCGCCCAAGCCTTCGACTCTGGCCTCAAAAGGCTCACATACGAGGGAATCAAGGGCCGCCAAAATTTCAGGAACGGATGCTTCTTCCACATCTCCTAGAAACTTTAATGTGATGTGGATAAGCTCGGGGTCAACCAGTTTCAAGTTCAGGTCCGCAAACCGGGCCTGAATTTCCGCAATCTGTTCCCTGAAAGCAGGGTCAAATTCCACTGCAATGAATGTGCGTATCAAGAGTTACCACCTGATTTTATGTATGAAGGCGGCCCTCAAAAATATTTCCGTGGAAAAAAAATGCCGGAAGAACAGAAAAGAAAAAATATAAAAAGTACAAAAAGGAAAAAGTAAACGGAAAAAGGGGAAAAAACGGAAAAAATAAATGGACAAAAAGAGATTTGCGGAATATGTATAAGGGACAATCATAATGTATTTATGTATAATATTATAGTGATGGCTGGATAATATTTCGCACAACGTTAAACTCCGGCCTATTAACCCGAAAAAGGACGCGGAGAAGAAGCGAAAAAAACCTGGAATAACCTGAAAAATTCAGAAAGAACCTGGATGACTTCATCCTGATAAAAAACAAGAGGAAAAAGACCTGATGGATAGAGCACGTATCATTGCAGAAAACGCGACCCGAATAGCCGAAGAGTTAGGGGCAAGCGCGATAATGGTAGCAGGGGACCTTAATTTTGAGGGGATCCAGACAGAGGTCCCCATATTTTATACATCCACCCGTCCGAAGAGCCTTATAGACCACCTGGTCTCAGCGGCAAAGGAAGGAAAAGGAAGTGTAAAAGAACTTATGAGCCAGCTCAGTCAGGAGGCCTCCGGAAATGTCGAACATCTGCAAAATGCCACTGCCATTGAATATGTGCTCGGGGAATTTAATTCGGGGGTGGTTGTGGGAATTATCGAGGCAAAAGACTCGAGTTCCATCATCGTGCACTCCCTTGAAGAAAACCCCATGATCAAAGCCATAAAGGAATGTGAAGAAAGGGTCCGGCCCGAGGTCGTAAAAGCAGTTCTGAAAATAGCCTTTGATATCGCAATTGCCGGCAGGGAAGGAAAAAAAGTCGGGTCCGCCTTTGTAATAGGGGATTCCGAAGAGGTCCTAAAACGTTCCCACCAGATGATCCTCAACCCCTATGCGGGCCAGGCCGAAGCCGACCGGAACATCCTGGATAGGAAAAACTGGGAATCAGTAAAGGAGTTTGCCCAACTCGACGGGATTTTCCTGCTGGACGAAGAGGGCATGATCCACGCAGCCGGACGCTATCTGGACGTGGACGCAAAAAGTGTGGAAATCGAAAAAGGCCTTGGAGGAAGGCATGTCTCCGCCGCCGCGATCACAAGGGACACCGTGGCAATCGCAGTTACGGTCTCGGAGTCC
Source organism: Methanosarcina baltica (assembly GCF_055394095.1). NCBI lineage: Archaea > Methanobacteriati > Methanobacteriota > Methanomicrobia > Methanosarcinales > Methanosarcinaceae > Methanosarcina > Methanosarcina baltica. The sequence goes on from NZ_AP042463.1 coordinate 990,488, forward strand.
GGAGGAGTCCTCAGGGTATATAAGGACGGAAAGGAAAGTATCTGTATAGAGTCTGTCCAGCTCTGTACGAGATACATTTGAGCCAAGCCATGAAAAGGATTTTTTACATCCCCTTTACCTTGAAATTCCTGCTCCTCCTTATAATAGTCCTGACCTTCGGGCTCGGTTCCCTCTTTCTGGGGACCGTCATCTCCACCTTCGTCAACTACCCCTCCCTAAAACTTTCGCCTAACGGCTCAGGTTTTTGAGGAAGGGGCTTGTTTCGGCAAGTCCCTGGTTGACCAGATCGCCAGTAAGGAGCTTTGTAATACTGGCAGCCGATACGAAAGAATATTATAGTTACCCTGGAATGCCGCCTCAGTTTCAGGCTCTAAGGATGCTGGTTAAACAGTCCTGAGAGGTAGGGACAGTGCTTGCATCATACAAACCTTTCAGTATCAGATCGAGAAGAAGCCGGATTTGGTGGGTTGACTCCACAGCCCCCAATATGCATAACTCCAAAAAATGGAGGTGAACTCTATATTAGTTTACGTAAAAAACCAGAACGGAAAACCACTAATGCCCTGTAAACCATCGAAAGCCAGAAAACTTTTGAGGGAAGGTAAGGCAAAGGTTTTGAGAACTACACCATTTACGATTAAACTGCTTTTCGGAAGTAGTGGGTACACTCAGCCCGTGATAGCAGGCATAGACTCAGGCTCGAAAGTTGTTGGCTGTACGGCTATTGCTAACGGAAAGGTAGTTTATCAGTCAGAAGTTCAGTTAAGGCAGGATGTTTCTAAAAAGATGGATCAACGGAGGATGTACCGGAGGACCAGGAGAGCCCGAAAAACAAGGTACAGACCTGCAAGGTTCAATAATAGGGCAGCTTCAAGGAAAGAAGGAAGGCTGGCCCCTTCAATCAGGAGTAAGCTAGAGTCCCATATCAGAGAAAAGAACTTTGTGGAATCCATCTTACCGGTTACAAAGTGGAAGGTCGAAACGGCTTCCTTTGATATTCACAAAATAACGAATCCGGAAGTTTCAGGTATTGAGTATCAGGAAGGTCCACTGAAGGATTTCTACAACGCCAGGGCTTTCGTACTGGACCGGGACGGGTACACATGCCAGCACTGCAAAGGTAAATCAAAGGATAAGCATTTGCAGTGTCACCACATCATTTTCAGATCAGATGGTGGACCCGATACCCCGGAAAACCTGATTACCTTATGCAAAACCTGCCACCAGGCCCTCCATGCCGGAGAGTTTGAGTTAAAGAAAAAGCAATCAAAAACCAAACATGCAACCGACATGGGAATTATCAAAAGCCAGCTTAAAAAGTCAGACTGGGAGTTTGAGGAAACTTTTGGTTTTGAGACCAAGTTCAAAAGAGAACAGTTTTTAAAGCTCCCTAAAACTCACTATAATGATGCTGTTGCCATCTGCTGCGAGGACGGACAAACGGTAAAGCTGGATAATACGGTTTACCATAAAAAACACGTTTCAGCCGGGGACTACAAGCAGACAAAAGGTGCTAGATCAGAAAAGAAGATTCCAACCGGTAAAATATACGGTATTAGAAAATTTGACCATGTAAAAACAGTTAAAAGGGAAGGGTTTGTGAAGGGAAAAAGAGCCACCGGCTTCTTTGCCATTCAAGATATATTTGGCAATGTGATATCAAACAGTGTCAACGTAAAGAAAAACTGTATTCGCCTCTGTGCGAGAACTACAACTTTAATCCAGGCGGTGAATGTTTGAACGCATTCCTCCCCCACCTGCCAGTTCCGGCAAAGCCGGAACTGTCGAGGAAGGGGTCTCCTGCTGAGGTAAGATGAAAAGGATTTTTTACATCCCTTTTACCTTGAAATTCCTGCTCCTCCTTATAATAGTCCTGACCTTCGGGCTCGGTTCCCTCTTTCTGGGGACCGTCATCTCTACCTTTATGAAAATCGGCTTTTCCGCGACAGACGCTCTTTTAATCCTGCTTGCCTCCCTGCTGGGAAGCGGGATGAATATCCCGGTCGCAATCCTCAGGTCCGAAATCCCCGTTGTCAGGGATAGTTACGTGAAAGGTTTTGGAGTATCCTACCGGATCCCAATCCGGAAAGTCATAAAAAACGAAACCCTGCTTGCCGTAAATGTGGGAGGGGCAATAATTCCGGTCCTGATTTCCGTCTACCTCCTCACAAAGTTCCCCCTTTCCCTGCCCATAGCAGCCCTGGGAGTCATTATCGTGTCAGCCGTGACCCATGCGGTCGCAAGACCCATCAAAGGCGTGGGGATAGCAACCCCCGCACTCCTCCCACCCCTCACCGCGGCCCTTTCCGCAATTATCCTGACCTCTCTTTTCGAAATCCCGGCGGGCTGCGGGGCTGAACAGTGCCTCTTTGTCACGGCCTACACCGGAGGGGTGCTCGGGACTCTTATAGGGGCCGACCTCCTGAACCTGCACAAGATCAAAAACCTGGGGGCCCCGATTGCAAGTATAGGAGGGGCCGGGACCTTCGACGGGATTTTCTTAAGCGGGTTTATTGCCCTGCTTTTGATCTAAAGCCGAAGAGGGGTCTATATGAATAGAAAAATGGCTTTTTTGGCCGTATGCTTCCTTTAACCTCTGTTCCACATTTTTCGAGATTTCATGGGCATCCACTATGTTCAACCGGCTGTCCACCACTATATGGACATCCAAGGCCGCGGCGTTTCCGATTTTCCGGGTTTTCAGGGCATGGAAACTCAGCACACCCTGCGTGGACCGTATAAGTTCCCCAATTTTTGCGCAGACCTCGGGGGGCAGGGATGCTTCGAGCAGTTCGTTTACGTTTTTATAGAAGATCTCGGCCGCGACCTTGAGGATAAAGAAGCTCAGGAGGACGGCAGCCAGGGGGTCGAGCACGGCCCACCTGCCCCCGAGCAGGATTGCTCCTCCGGTCCCGAGCATGGTCCCGACTGAAGAAAAAGCGTCCGAACGCTGGTGCCAGGCGTTTGCGGTCAGGGCGTCACTCTCAAGTTCCCGGGCAGTTTTTATGGTGTAGCGGTACATGCCTTCCTTTGCACCCACCGAGAGCACGGCTGCTGCAAAAGCAATCCAGCCCGGGACTGCCAGGACCTGGCCCCCCAAAACCGCAAGCACCTGATATAGCCCTGAGCGAAATATTCCACAGCCGACAACGAAAAGCGTCACCCCCACAAAAACCGCAGCCAGGGTCTCAACTTTCCCGTGCCCGTAATTGTGGGTGCTGTCCTCAGGTTTTTCCGAGACCCGGAAGCCGACAATTACCGCAATGTCGGTCATCAGGTCCGAAAGGGAGTGGACCGCATCGGCAACCATTGCGGAACTGCTGCCCAGGATTCCTGCCGTAAACTTGAAAATAGTCAGAAAAATGTTCACAAGCATTGCCAGCTTTGTTACCCGGACAGCCCGGCTAAACCTGGAATTGTCAACAACGTCTGAAGAATTCGAATCGATAGATACATTCTGAATAACACTTTTCATAATTTCTCAGTAAAAACGCATTTTAATTAATTGATAAAACTTGATTTTGAGGAAGTGAGGCGTAGGCTCACAAGGCATATATGTTTTATCCCGGAGCAGGATTCGCATATCCAAAAAGGTATTGGGAACGAAGGAATGTGTAAAATATATTGAAAGAGAAAAGGAAGAGAAAAGGAAGAAAGGAAAAAATAAGGCACGACAGAAAAATCATTTTCTGCCAGCAAGGACCCCGACAACCAGGAGGCCTAAAACTGCGGTCAGGAGTTCAAAGCCGGGGGCCTTCTTTCCACCCGCAGCTTCGGAGTCTCCGCTTTTTTCCCCGCCTGTTTCCCCCCCTTCAGGACCAGCTTTTGGTTGAGCAGCCAGGATTGCTCCATCACCTTCAGACTCGCTTTCAGAATCGTCCCCCTCAGATTTCAGATATATTACTTCTACCTGCTCGGACTCGTTCTGCAAGCTATCAGTTTCGGAAACCCCGGAATCGGAAGCTGTCTTTTCTTCAATTATCACATCCATTACCGGATAGAGCACATAGCCCTCTTTGGAAGTGCTGCCCTTGCCCTTGTCCGAGGTCTGGAAATACCAGGAGTCCGTAAAGTAGTTTTTCCTGTCCTTGTCAAGATTGAGGGTTATGGAGTTTTTGTTAAAGAGGGTAAGGCCTTCCTTCTCGGCCACATCAACTTCAAAGCCCTGGTACTCATCTCCGGCCTCGATAAGCATCACGTTGTCTTTGTCAATGAGCCAGGTATATTTGAAAACTGCAAAAGAGTCTACAGGCCCCATGAAAACGGAGTCCACGTAAGTGAGGAAGTAGAGCTGATCGTTTCCGTCTCCAAAATCAGCCGTTGCGGTAAAGGTCTGGCCTTCCACCGTCCCGTCCGTCTCAATGATTGCAGACTCGATTTCCTCCCCGTCTTTTTCAAGAGAGAACCAGACCTTGTTCCCTTCAACATCGACCTGCTGCACGGTTATTGAGTAAGCTTTTCCCAGGTCCCAGCTCTCCCCGGCTTTCAGCGTCTTTCTGTCGCTTCCGCTCTGGGAACAGACGACAGCTGTAAGTTGGGTTGCATCATTTTCAACGGCCACATAGGGTTTTCCGAACCAGGGTAGCTTGTAGAAGAAAAGGGAGTCTCCGAGTTCCTCCGGAACGGTGCCGGGGTTCAGGCCCAAACCGGTGACCAGTTCATACTTGCACGGGAATTGCTTCGTGCTGTAGACCAGTTCCTCCTCATCAATAATGTGGTTTCCGGGGTTGTTTTTTCCAAGAGGGTTGTTCCCTTCCTTTTCAACATATTGGAGCCTTTCTCCCCAGCCATCGGAAATAAAGTGAGCATGTTTGTTCACGGGGTAGCAAAAGCCACCGAAATTCATAGCGTCCCAGGAAAATTCGTCGGCTGAGGTCTCGTTCGTGTCGAAGGGACTGCCTCTTAACTTATAGGTACCGGGGTTGTCGAGAACCTTTGCCGGATACAGCACATACCCTTCGGGTAAGCTACTGCCCTTGCCTTCGTCTGAGGTCTGGAAGTACCAGGAATCCGTAAAGTAGTTTTTCCTGTCCTTGTCAAGGTTCAGGGTTATGGAATTTTTGTTAAAGAGAGTCAGGCCTTCCTTCTCGGCCACATCGACTTCAAAGCCCTGATATTCGTCTCCGGCCTCGATAAGCATAACGTTGTCTCTGTCGATAAGCCAGGTATATTTGAAGACCGCAAAAGAGTCTACAGGCCCCATGAAAACAGAGTCCACGTAAGTGAGGAAGTAGAGCTGGTCGTTTCCGTCCCCGAAGTCGGCCGTTGCGGTAAAGGTCTGGCCTTCCACCGTCCCGTCCGTCTCAATGATTGCAGACTCGATTTCCTCCCCGTCTTTTTCAAGAGAGAACCAGACCTTGTTCCCTTCAACATCGACCTGCTGCACGGTAATTGAGTAAGCTTTTCCAAGGTCCCAGCTCTCCCCGGCTTTCAGCGTCTTTCTGTCGCTTCCGCTCTGGGAACAGACGACAGCTGTAAGCTGGGTTGCATCATTTTCAACGGCCACATAGGGTTTTCCGAACCAGGGCAGCTTGTAGTAGAAAAGAGAGTTCCCGAGTTCCTCCGGAACGGTGCCGGGGTTCAGGCCCAGGCCAGTGACCAGTTCATACTTGCACGGGAATTGTACAGTTGTATAAACCAGTTCTTCCTCGTCAATAACGTGGTTTTCGGGGTTGTTTTTTCCAAGAGGATTGTTCCCTTCCTTTTCAACATATTGGAGCCTTTCTCCCCAGCCATCGGAAATAAAGTGAGCATGTTTGTTCACGGGGTAGCAAAAGCCACCGAAATTCATAGCGTCCCAGCAAAACTCCCCGGCTGCGGTCTCGTTCGTGTCGAAGGGATTACCCCTAATGACGGGGGCCGCCAGACTTCCCGGATTAAGGAGTAAAAAAATAGCCAGAGAAGCAAATATCGTATATAAAAATTTTACCAATTTTTGTTTCAAAGAAACCAGCCTCATTTTACTGATAATAATAACAAGTCAGATAATCGGAGGTATTCATGTGAAAGTATGCAATAATAATATTAAATAATTTAAACGTAACACTTGATAGTAAATAAAAGTAAATAAACTTTACTAAATGGCACGAAAAATAAGATTAATCAAAAGAAAGAAATTTATATAAATATTTTTGAAAAGTTGTGTTGTTCTTAATAAATTATATAAATGCGGATGAAAAAAAAGGTGAAGGAAAAAGGGAGAAGGAAAAAAGGAGAAGGAAAAAGGTGAAGGAAAAAAGGAGAAGTAAAAAGGTGAAATAAAAAAGGAGAAGTAAAAAGGTGAAGGAAAAAAGGAGAAGGAAAAAAGGAGAAGGAAAAAGGTGAAGGAAAAAAGTGAAGGAAAAAAGGAAGGGGACCTTCCAAATTAACCCTGCACCCGGAACCTGAGCAGGGCCGCAATTCCCCCGAGTTTGTGGAGCTGCTCTCCGGGTTCGAACTCGGTGCTGAAGACCACGACCTTTCCCTGGGCTTTTTCTACTTCCCGGAGCAGGTGGTCGATATTCCCCTGCTCTCTCCCCTCGCGAAGGGTCTCGTCTGCAATCAGCAAAGTCTCCACGGCCCCGAATTCAAGCGCATTTTTAACGTCCGCAAAGCCGTATGCAACTTTTCCGCCCACAGCGATTTCCTTGAGCAGGGCTTCCATGAGGGTCGCCTCCCGGGCAATCCTGGACTCCTGCATGATCCGGTCCACGGCTCCCCGCTTGAGTACTTCCTGAAATCCGGCCCTCCCGATCATGGAGGTGTCCTCGGTCAGGGCCCTTGAAGCCAGATCAGGCTCCACTTCCCGGAAGTGTTTCATGAAATCGTCCTTGGTAAACCCGGGGCCTGAAACTACGATGGAGGCGTCTTCCGGGACCGCGTGCCTGAGCTGCTCTACGATTTCCTTAAAGAACTCGCCCCTGAGCCCGGTCTCGCGTTTTCCCGAAGACTGCTGGATATGAGAGTAGATCTCGATCCCGTAGTGGTGCACGAAACCAATATCAGCGTCTCCTTCCTCGACTCCCACCAGGACGACCTTCGGCCTTTTTGAACTCGCTTCGGCCTCATTGATCCTTTCGAACTGGTCATTTTTCCACCTGTCCTTGGTCACAGAGAGGTTCGTCCCGATCTCGACGTTGAGGGTATGGAAGGCCCCTGCGTCCATTCCTTGTTCTATCGGACCATGGATTCGCAGGCGGTTGGCGAACTTATGAAACTCCATGTCCTCGACCCTGATCCCCAGGCGGACCGTCTTTTTCTCAACCTTTTCAGGCCGGAGTTTGTCGCTTGACCCTTCGGCCTTTCGTTTGGTAAGGGCAAAGACCAGGTCCCCTTTTTCAACAATGTACTTCAGGTGCCAGAGGTCATCCAGGGTCTCGGCTGTGACTGCGATTTCCCCTGACCTGCCTCTCAGGAAACGCTTTGTGACTCTCATCTGTTTTCTTCTCCTCTTTTCTCCTTTAGGAATGATAAAGATATAACTTCAGATTTTATTTTGGGAATTGCTTCATACTCATACATGTTGTGTTTTTGTGTGAGGAGGTGTTTGGTGTAGGCATTCAAACCACGGAATACACGGAAAACACGGAAGAAAGAATTTTTGCTGATAGCAGTACTCTGTTTAATTTTTGCTGTGCTTTTTGTGTGAGGAGGTGTTTGGTGTAGGCATTCAAACCACGGAATACACGGAAAACACGGAAGAAAGAATGATCGGAAGACGATATTTAAGGTTGTTCTGGCATTTTTTAGTCCTCTTTCAAGAATTCAGGAGCGTTTTTGGATCGATTATATAAAGACCGACTTACTCACCGGCCGAAGGCCGGTTTCCGTGTCCTTCCGTGTGTTCCGTGGTTAAAAGCTCTCTTGCTAGTGATTTTTAATCGAAAACTTCAAAATTCTAATTTTTAAAGCTGGGTGAGTATTTCTTTCATCCCTCTCTTCCTATCCTTATTTTTTGTCAGGTTTTATCACTTAAGATTCTTCTTCCAAGGAAGGTTTTTCCGTTTCTGGCTGTTCTTCCTCAGATTCTTCTTCCTCAGACTCTGCTTCTTCAGATTCTTCTTCCTCAGACTCTGCTTCTGCCGGCTGATTTTTGGCCCATTTTCCGGCCACTACCTGTCTTTCGGACTTCTCGCTCTTAATGTCCGATTCCCCGGGGGGCATCATCATGGCGACCCGGTCCGGTGAAGCTATCTGTTTTACGAAGCGGGGGTCTTTTAGCTCATCCGCATAGACCCGGTAGATTTTTTTGGAAGTATCGTTCAGGTTGAACTTTCCGGGTAAGACCTCAAGGATGTAGTCCCCGTGTTTCCTGATGGCCGATGCCGGCCCCCCGATCACCCGGGTTTCGCCTTTAAGCTCAAGACCGATTGCGATTCCCAGGGGCACGTCCCTGTAGTAATTGCGCTCACCCCGGATTACAAAGGCGCCTTTTTTCAGGTACTCCCCCGATTCCGGGGTCTTTGTGACCTGCTCGGGCTTAATACTGTAGCAGTCCCCGCTGAAGTGCCCGGATTTCCAGAGGCTTGAGTAGGAGACCGCAAACTGGGCGGCTTCCTGCAATGTGTTTTCGGGAACTTCTTTTCCCCCGGTTTTGATGACCGTTAGAGGAGCTCCCGGGGTCTGGGTATGGAAAACAAGGTCCCGCTTTTCCATATACTTTTTGAATATCTCTTCGTTCGTATCCGAGTCCCGGCCACCCACGACAAAGAAGCCGTCCGAGGACACAAACCATCTGAATTTGTCGAACCAGTGCTTTTTCCTGCGGGCCAGGAGTCTTCTCCCCGATTTTGCCTTTGCAGGCAGTTTTTTCTCAAGGGCCTTTTTAGTGACTTCGATTGCTCGGAGGGCCCCGACTTTCTTTTTGCTGAGTTTTTTGACCTTCTCATAGTAGACCTGGGCGTTCTGAGGCACGGTCTTTCTTATATCAAGGTTAGCCGTCAGCCCGTCAAGATCCGCCTGGATGGAGGCAGTTTTAGGGTCAAGGTTCACGATCTTTTTGGCCGCAGGCAGGGTCTTTCTGGCCTGCTTGAGTATTGAACGGATCTCGTCCCAGGAGTAACCCTTATCCCGGGCCCCGTTCAGTATGGTAAAAAGCTCTTCTATCTCCTGATAGTTAGAATAGATGCTTTCCGCAAGGGCCGTGCTTTTCACTATTTCCTTTTCGAATTTTTCGATGGCCTGTTCCTGCTGGAGCAACCTGCGCTCATAGACGTTGAGGGTCTTTTCCTTCTTTACGGCCTGCTTTTCATCCTCGACCTGCTCCAGGCCCTTTTTCCCGAAGAATTCGTCAAGAGCCCTGTTAAAGGAGTCGAAGTATTCCTTTTCAAATTCGGAGTAACGGATAAGGTCAAAGGGCACTACATCGAAGGCCTCGACCTTTCCATTGATCTCTTTTTTGATGTGCTGGGCCCTCAGGCCCGAAACCGGAGCCTGAATCGGAGTTTCAGCTTCAACTGCTTCGACTTCAACCGCTTCGGCTTCAACTGCTTCAACTTCAACTGCTTCGACTTCAATTGCTTCAACTTCAACTGCTTCAGCTTCAACTGCTTCAGCTTCAACTGCTTCAGCTTCAACTGCTTCAGCTTTTTCCCTGGATCTTTCTCTGGCTTCTTCCAGGGCCTTTTCCTTCATTGCCATAAGCGGAGAAAACAGATCCCGCATGGCGGCCGAGAGCAGGACAGCGTCCTCTTCGGTGGCCTCCTTCGCGGGTTTTGCCTTATCGATTCCCGCCCTTGAACAGGTCTCTTCCGCAAGCACCCCTCCGAGGCTGAAACCTGTCGCAATGGTCCTGACAATATCGGCCGTGGACTTTCCCAGAGCCTCCATCAACTCCGGGACCCCGGCGTCCACGGGGCTTAGCTGGGCCTCGGGAAGCTCATAGATTTCCCCGCTCCGAATCCTCCGGCCCTTCAGGGTCACGGGCTTCATGGGGAGGATGATTTTATTATCGGAGTCCACGAGCACTATGTTTCCCCTGGCAAAAAGCTCGATTATGAGTGTGCTCCGAACATCCGCCCGCAAAATCCCAATTTTAACAATCCTGTCAAAGTCGTGCTGCTCAAAAGAGGTGATCCGGCCCCCGAACAGGTATTTCCGGAGGAGCATTGGAAAGGCCTGAGGGAGAGTTGGGCTCGGCTTGAGGTGTTCACTCATGTGAAGACGTTTTCCGGCCTCAATCACCAGGTTGTCCCGGCCTTTTTTGAAGATATATAGGTTGATCCTGATTTCCTCATCGTCGGGCTGGTAAATCTTCCCGATTTTTGAGTCGATGATGGACTTCGGACCGGCCGCAAGTTCCGCAACGACGGCGGCAACGTCGGCACTTGACATATCCTGTTTCATAAGGAGCAGTATAAGATATGACTCCTGTATAAGGCTTATGTACCCCCCGAGTTCACTGGCCCCGTGTAAAGGAGTGATGAAAAGAGAATTGAAAAATCGGGCCGCCGGAAATGGTGTATTTTCTGGCTGTCTTGCCCCGCAGCTGCGCTTCCCGAATTGCGCTTCGGGATCACAGGAAATCGAAGATTTCCTGGGAGTTGCGATGAAATCGCAATATCACGCGGTCCGTTTCGCTCGCTTCGCAAGCTCAAGCGGACTATTAGGTTGCTTTGGATATTTGGAACGTGAACCTATCAGACTGCTTGTGATTCTCTGGAAATTTCAGGAAATTATTCCGGAGCCGGAAAGGAGTGATGAAAAGAAAATTGAAAAAACGGGCCGCCGGAAATGGCGTATTTTCTGGCTGTTTTGTCCCGCAGCTGCGCTGCGGCCTTTTCGTGACATGAGCACAAAATACTAGATGAAAAAAACACCGGCAACCTGAGTGAAATATGGTTTTTAGAACCGCTACCACCTTTGAAGTGTTTCGAAGCATTTACAAAAACAACGGCTTGAAGCTTGAACCTGCTTGACTTCCAGGAACAAATATGATTTCAGAAAATCTTTAACCCACACAACCTATTTTCAACTATGGAAGAGACCTACAAGTTTTCAGCCGTGATTCACAAAGAAGGAAAATGGTACGTCTCCTAGTGTCCGGAACTTGACGTGGCAAGCCAGAGGGAAACCATCGAGGAAGCCCTTATATTCAATAGCAAAAACTTCATTTCTTAAAAATCAAATTGATTTATGAAAACATCATTGAGTAAAATAGAGATGAGGCGATACTTTGAGATCTGTCATTCATATATTGTTTTGTTTAGCTAATAACGAAACAATATATGCGATGCAGATTACAATCATGGTCGTATCGCTTATAGTTATACCTCCGCATTTTGTAATAGGTCTATGCCTTTTTAATAACCCACAAGGGATTACCCCTCAATGGTTGGATTAGATCTCTATCAATACATTCTATCTCAAGGATAGAACGCTGATATTAGACATGGCATATGTCCTACTATGCAGATATACCTTAAAGCAAAGCCTCATCTCATAAAAATAATACAGTATTCATAATATAAATCAGTAATCATCGAGAACCTAAAAGAGGCTGCGGAACTCTACCTCGAAGATGAGGACGTTCAGATTCCGGCTGCAAGCTCCATCCTGATCACGACAATTGAGGTTTCTCATGCCAGAACTTCCCATCCCCTCAGCAAGTGAAGTTGTAGAGAAATATCACTATTATATTGATTGGCTTTGAGAAAACATCAAACTTCCTGCAAAAATATTATTGAATACACTCTTTTTAGAAAAAAAATCCATATGTTGTAAACCGCTACCGCCTTCGAAACTTCAGCATTCATTGGCATTTAGCCCTACCAGAGGCAGCGGTTCCGGATTGTCTTCGTCCGGTAAACACCGGCACAGGACTGCGGTCTGGTCACCATCGACGCACGGGTGCAGCTTCTGGCATGACGGTGAACTCAGCAAGCGAAAGCCAACGAAGTTGTAGCGGATGCAGGGGGCGTGCCCGCTGCGGATTGCCGACCGGCTGTCCTTGGCGTTATCGTTCCAGCTACCTCCCCGAAGAACACGGTCAGAGCTACTACCATTTTCCCAAGCACTACCATCAGAAGGAGCACCATTATAATCAAAATGCCATTTGTCCTGAACCCATTCCCAGACATTACCATGCATGTCGTAAAGATCCCAAGGATTATGCTTCTTATGACCAAGTGGATGAGTCTGACCACCGGAATTGTCTGCATACCAAGCATAATCTCCAAGTTTCGACTCGTCATCACCAAAATAAAATCTAGTGGTTGCACCAACCCTGCAGGCATATTCCCACTCAGCTTCAGAGGGAAGACGATATTTATCATTCTTCTCCTTCTCATTCAACTTTTTAATAAATTCTAGAGCGTCGTCCCATGATGTCTGTTCAACAGGCAGATCATCACCTTTGAAATTGGAAGGATTGTCGCCCATTACTGCCACCCATTGTTTTTGAGTAACTGGATACTTGCCCATGTAGAAAGGATTCTTAAATTGTACATTATGGGCCGGACTTTCATCGTCATACCTGCCCTTTTCATCAAGAGGAGAACCCATCTCAAACTCGCCTGCCGGGATTAATATAAATTCCATCCCAGTGGAAGGGCTGATGAAAATTTTAGGAACTTCTTGTTCCCGATACTTTTCCAGAACATATGATTTTTCAATATCCTCATTTTCTAAGTAGCATCGAACAGTATGAATATATGTCCTAACACTCATTCTGTCAGCCAGAAGATCCTCCAGAGAACTCCTTATTTCTTCGTCATTTTCTGTTAATTCTTTTGGTCTTTCATAGGCATCAACAAGAGCATTCATAGATTTATCATATACACCAATAGGGAGTTCTCTTCTGATTTTTTTAACCAATTTGTTCTTCTTCCGAATGAACTCCTTCTCTTTAGCCTTCAAGGGGTTCTTCCCAATAATGATCTTGCCTTCACCTTCCACTTTTAGATAAGGAATTTGGGAGTGGCTAGCTGTAGTTTTTTCATGAGCATAAGTGTACAAATCGACAAGATCTATGTCCCCGTTCATATCGCCTGCAACTGCCCCACTCCTCAGTCCTTCGACCAGATAATGTGTAAAAACACCATGTTCGAGTTTTTCATCCTCTTTGGCTACATCAAATTCACTGGATGCAGATAGTATAACCGTACCTGAACCTGAAGGCTTGGCAAAGATTTCTTGTAACTATTCAGCCATACTTTGAACAAAGGCAATTTTTCCTCGTTTCGAGGAAAAATTGCATATAAAATAACTCTATCTCTTCAGTATCATGCTTACACGTGAAGAGATTCTTGAAATCTATGAAGAAGGCCCTGAAGCAGTCGTTGCTGTAATTCAGAGACTTGAGACTATCATAGAGAAACAGGCTTCTCAAATTGCTGAACTTGAGGAACGTGTAAGGGTTTTAGAGGCTCGTCTAAATCAAAACAGCCAAAACAGCAGTAAACCTCCTTCTACTGACGTTTTTGTGAATGAAAAACCTAAACCTAAGAGTAGCCGCACAAGAAGTGGGAAAAAACCTGGTGGTCAAAAAGGTCATTCTGGAAGTACTTTCGAAATGGTTGGGGATCCTGACCATATAATATTTCATTCCCCTCACTGCTGTGAAAATTGTGGTCATGATCTTGAAGATACTGAAGTTCGGGACTGTGAACGCAGGCAAGAAGCTGATATTCCTCCTGTGAACATCATATTTACCGAACATCGTGCTGAGTCCAAGAAATGCCCTCACTGTGGGAAAATAAACAAAGGTACTTTTCCAGACTCTATAAAATTCCCTATTCAATATGGACCTCGCCTTTTATCCTCTCTTGTATATTTAAGGAACTTTCAATTGATTCCTTATAAACGGATTTGTGATTTGTCAGAGGACTTTTATGGAATACGTATCAGCCCTGCTACCATAAAAAGAGCTGAAAAGGAATTATTCCAGAAATTGGAACCTTTCGAAAAAGCTGTTTTCGAACATCTACGGGTAGCCTATTCTGTACATTGTGATGAAACAGGAATGAGGGTTTTAGGGACAAAATGGTGGCTCCATGTTGTTTCAAACAGTCTGTGGACATACTATTTTGTACATCCAAAAAGAGGATCAGAGGCAATGAATGCTTTGGGTTTTCTTCCAGAATACAAGGGGGTAGTAGTTCATGATGGTTGGGCATCATACAACAAATATGGATGTGAACATGCTCTCTGCAATGCTCATCTTAAGAGGGACCTCACTGGAGTTGAAGAGAATTTTGAGCAGCAATGGGCTAAAAAAGTAAATGAACTTCTGAGTGAAGTAAAAAAATATACCGACGAATGCAGAGAAATGGAAATTCCAATAGATCCAATAAAAGTCAGGGCATTCGAGGAAATATACGATAAAATAATTAAAGAGGGAATTGAAGAAAATCCACCTCCTGACCTCTCAAAACAGGTTAAAAAAAGAGGAAGACCAGCACAAACAAAAGCAAAGAATCTCCTTGATAGGTTCATAAAATACAAGGATAGGATTCTGAAATTCCTCAATGACCTGAGAGTTCCATTTGATAATAATCAAGCAGAGCGAGACATCAGAATGATGAAGCTACAACAGAAGATTTCGGGAACTTTCCGAAGCATCGAAGGAGCGGTAGCTTTCTGCAGAATTCGGGGATACATATCCACTATTAGAAAGAATAGCTTGAATGTCATGGATGCTATTCGAGCGGCGCTCAATGGAGCGCCGCTATTATCCGATAGTTGCAACATTAGCTGAAACTATGCTTTTTTTATCAGTAGGCTGAATAGTTACGATTTCTTTTAAATTATTACCTTTTATGCCTGCAGCCCCGCTGTAACAGCAATCAAGAATTACAATAATAGTCTCGCATTTTGAAGCATCGATACATTTCCTGATCATTGAGTAGTTTAACGAAGTAGCAAGCAGCCGATCTATTCTAGTGTTGTTAAACAACAAACAGAGATCATGCTGCGAGTCAGGCTCACCATGCCCTGAAAAATAAATAAGGAGTGAATCATCGTACTTCGCTTTTTTAAACAATCCCTCAATTTCACAAAAAGTCTGCGTGCTGGTTTTGTCTATGGATCCCACAATTTCATCAAATTCACAGATATCAGAGTCAAGAAGAATATTTTTAATTTCTTTTGCATCTTTTTCTGCAAAACGTAAATTGGGAATTTTGCTGTCAGAATACTCATTTGTACCTATGACAATCCCAAGTTTTCTTCCGGCCATAATGCTTACTCATTGAGTCTTTGCTGATGGTTTTTTATCAATTCAAAAGCTTCAGACTTTGGCAGATCTGTTATTTCAAGTGTACTTCCATCTTCGTATTTCAGGATAACTTTTGCTGAATTTCGATATTTCAACCAGACTTTTGTCACATCAAACATTCTATCGAATGCTTTCAACGTTATACCGCTGGCTACAAGAATATTAAATAAGGTATCTATGCCTGATTTATCTCCCACCTTACACTCACAGGTGAGTGGCTCTATCGAACCTTCAAATACATTTTTGTGAAGTTGTTTATAGAGTAAGAAATACTGTTTTTGCCAGTAGTCAGGAGATTTTTCAAATTCCTCGGATTCCAAAACTATTTGGAAGTCGAATATATCAAAGGATTCTTGCATTTTGCCACCAACTATTCCACAATCAATACCTTAAATTTTCTTTGACTGGTATATAGTTTACTATTTAAATTCCGGCCGGTTGATCTGCAAAGTCAGATACGTTTAAACTATTCAGTTTTAGATTCATTTAGGATTTCAAAAACAACATGGCAACAAAAAGGACACACTGGAGGAGCGGGGACGGGACAGACTAAAGACGCTATTTCCACCCCCCAGATCCGGACCATCGACACCCGCTCGAAAGGGTCCAGCCTGTAGAAAAGTATAATATAATACATACCCTCTTCAAAAAGCCGGGCTACAATCAAAAACTACCGGACTATTTTTCAGAAATTATCAAATAGCCAAAAGTAAAATATCATCTGCACTATTATAAGAAACTCCTGGAATCAAAAAGCCCCAAAAAACCCAACCGACTAAAAAACCATGAACGACCGAACCATACGCTTTATAAAATCCCGTTTTCAGGATTATTATAAAACCGCCCCCATAGCCCTTCCGGACCACCTCCCGCACCGGGAATGGGCCTTTATTCTCTATGATGATATGCCAGAGAAGTTTATGCGGAGGCACAAGTCCTTCGGCTCTCCGGGTGAAGCCCTCGATTACCTGAGGGCAATGGCCCCAGCTCACGTTTATAACTCGACGGCTTACTACGAGTACCCCAGCGCTAGGAAGATGATAGATAAAAACTGGCTCGGGGCCGAGCTTATTTTTGACCTGGACGCAGACCACCTGCCGGGGGCCCCCAATAGTTATGCCGATATGCTCGAGCATGTCAGGAAGGAGACACTCAAGCTGCTCGACTTTTTGCTTGACGACTTCGGGTTTTCGGAGGACGAGCTCGAACTTGTGTTTTCGGGGGGGAGAGGTTACCACTTCCATGTCCGGAGCCCGAAGGTCCTGGGGCTGGACAGTTCGGAGCGGAGAGAGATTGTAAACTACATCAGCGGGCGAGACCTGGATTTCAGGTACTTTTTCAAAGACGTTGCCATGGACGGGGACTTCGGGTCCGGGTCGAAGAGTTATATGGGGCAAAAGAACGTGCCTCTGAAGTGTACGCTTGTGGGGTACGAAGCGGGCTGGGGGAAGAGGATTGCCCGGTATCTTACGGACTATATGAGAGGGGAAACTGAGAAGAGATACAAAAAAGACATGTTCCCCGAACTCCGGAAAAACGAGGATATAGGGGAGAGCAAGGTCAAGAAAATAATCAAGATCGCACAGAACGAAGGGGCCCTTGAAGACATCCTGGAGCAGGGCAGGCTGGACTTTGACGTGCGAAACTTTAAGGAAATTGCGGAATATTTTATGCAGGAATCAAAGGAAGATTTTAGGACCAGTTTCGGGGCAAGCGTTGATGAACCCGTAACCGGAGACATTAAACGCCTGATAAGAGTGCCCGGGTCCCTGCATGGGGGATCGGGGATGCAGGTGAAAAAACTTGAGCTGTCAGAGCTTGAAGGGTTCCGGCCCCTGGAAGATGCCGTTGTGTTTGGAGGGGAAGCTGTGAAGGTTACGGTTTCAAAGCCATTTACCGTGCAGTTGAAGGGCGAGGATTTAAGAGTGGAAGAAGGAATACAGGAAGTTCCGGAGTATGCAGCCGTGTATCTGATGTGCCGAGGTGTGGCCGAATATGGACAGTGACGATATCAGCAAAATTCTAGCCAGGGAAAACAGCCAGAGTCTTAACTCTATCCCGGCGGATTTTTACCAGGATGCTGCAAATTATGTCCGGAAACTCGAAGCAGAAATCCTGGAAATCAACAACCGCCGTTCCCCCGAATCAAAATTGCTTGAAGACGAGACCGAAAGAGCGGTTTCCGACCTGGAGACTCTCTTCATGAATCGGATCAAAAAGGTCATCACCCGGGCAAAGAACCAGGGTCAGGCCCGTTCGGAAAGGCCGATTGCAAAGGACCTGGAAAAAATGCTCCCCGTGGAAAAGCGGCTCTATGACCTGGTGCTTGAGGGAATCGCGGCCGCGAAACACGAGATGCTCGGGCCTGTCCTGAACCCTGAAAACGCAGGGAAGCCGGTTTCCTGGCCTCAGTCTGCGGGAGATGGGAAAGAAACCGGAGCGGGGCGAAAACAAAGTCAGAGCCCTTCCCGGAATCCGGAGCTGTTTCAGGGTAAGAATATATTCAAGAATCAGGACATCTCCCAGAATAAGACCCGGAGCCCACAACCTGTGAAGACAGGGACCAGAGGAGCCGGAAGAAAGGAAGAAGCTGGAAAAACCAACGGAGCTGGAAAAACCAACGGAGCCGGAAAAACCGGAAGAGCGACGGAAGCAACAGGAACCGGAAGACCCAGAACTATAAAGGCCGGAAATAAAGCAGGGGCCGAATCTGGCAAAAATGATATAAACAAAGACTTCGTACTCGTTCGAATATTGAAAGACCTGCCCACCTTCACGGGAGCAGACGGTCGGAATTACACGGTAAAAACCGAAGACGTTATAGCCCTGCCGCAGATGAACGCTAACGTACTCCTGAAGCGAAAAGCGGCAAAATTAATATCCGGATCCGGGCAGGCCTGAAAACCAGTCATAAAGACTGCCGGAAGGCTGTCCGAAAGCTCCGGGCCTGCGGGCGGACAGGGGTTTCGCAATATATTAGTTATATATATGGGTAGCTCTATCTGTGTAGCTGAATCAGCGTATCCGCTTATTCCGGAGATTGCCACTGCCGGAGAACGGATTTTCGACGGAAAGGTTCGAAATATACTAATCAGATTCATCAAATTAAGGGCTTCCCTATCAGGTCTTCCCAGGATTTTAAGAAAGCTGTAGATTCGCCATCTATTAGCGTATTAATAACAGAATAGAATTAGTATATAATAACAGTATATAATAAAATTATACTGGATATCGAAGGCTTTGCCTGAAGATATCGGGGCCAGAAACCGAGCCTGCGGGATGCGGAACCTGTGGGGTGTCGGCCAGGCACATTCACAATCAAAAAGATAATAAAAGGTGTAGAATATGAAGATTCCAAAAAAATTCAGGACTTATTGCCCCTTCTGCAAGACCCACACCGAGCATGTGGCAGAAAGGGTTAAGAAAGGCAAAGCTTCCTCCCTGACTCGCATTGCAAGACAGAAGAAGAGACAGTCCGGTATAGGGAACAGCGGAAAATTCTCCAAGGTACCTGGTGGAGACAAGCCTACGAAGCGTGTCGCACTCAGATACCGCTGCACCGTATGCAAGAAAGCACATCAGAGACCCTGTTTCCGGGCAAAGAAATTCGAATTCAAGGAGTGATAAAACGTGAACAAGTATATCCAGAGACCAAAGAGCAGGTTCCTGCGCGTAAAGTGCAACGACTGTGAAAACGAGCAGATCATCTTCGGAAGCGCAAGCCGCAAGGTCACCTGTGTCGTGTGCGGAAGAACCCTTGCAGAGTCTACCGGCGGAAAATCTACGATTACCACCCACATTCTTGAAGTACTTGAATAAGTACTTCCTGCAAAGTGGAACGGACTTATAAACATCAGAAAGAGGAAGTGGTACGAATGGGAAACGATTACTGGCCCGAAATCGGGGAATTCGTAGTATGCTCGGTAAAGAACGTAACTGATTTCGGAGCCTACGTCGAGCTTGAAGAGTTCGGAGCAAAGGAAGGTTTCATCCACATCTCCGAAATCAAAGCAGGCTGGGTGAAATACGTCAGGGACTATGTAAGGGAGGGACAGAAAGTCGTCTGTAAGGTCCTGAACGTGGACATCTCCCGCGGCCACATAGATATTTCCTTAAAAGACGTAAACGAGCACCAGCGACGCGCCAAAATCCAGGAATGGAAGAACGAACAGAAAGCCGACAAATGGCTCCAGTTCGTGGCTGAAGAAACCGGAACTGACAACGATACCATGGTGGCCCTCCGGGACAGGCTCTATGACGAGTTCGGGAGTGGTTTCGCAGCTTTTGAAGAAGCCGCAATCGAAGGGGAAAGGGCCTTTAAGGCTCTGGAAATCAACGCGGATGTAATCGAGAGCATCATAAAGATTGCGACCGTGAACATCAAGCTGCCCTTCGTGGACATCGCAGGCTACGTGGACCTGACAAGCAGCCTGCCTAACGGCATCGAGACCATAAAGGAAGCCCTGACCGCCGCAGACAGCATTGAGGACGTTGACGGAAAGGACGTCAGGCTCGAGGTAAGCTACACCGGAGCCCCGAGGTACCGGATAAAGGTTATTGCCCCGGATTACAAGAAGGCAGAAGCCGTACTCAGGAAATCCGCCCAGGCGGCAATTGACACCATATCGGCTCTTGGAGGAGACGGGATCTTCAAGAGGCACATCGAATCCGAAAAGGCGTGATGCCCTTTGGGATTTAAAATCCAAAGATGCAAGGAATGCGGCAGTTATACCCTCAAGGAAATTTGTCCAGCCTGTGGGGGAACAATTATTCCTGCCCACCCCGCTCGTTTTTCCCCTGCTGACCCATACGGCAGGTATCGCAGACTGGCAAAAAAAGGGAAGGCAAATAAAACTTAATAGTCTGAAAGTGCAATGTGTACTTCCATTTACATGAAAGTGCAATGCATACTTCCATTTTTTTTGCCCATTATTCAAAGAATATCATACTCATTTTTGCAGGGAATTTCCAAGCAGGGGAGAACCATGCAGAGAAAAGGAAAAAGGGATACTGATGCAGGAAAGTACGCTTATCCGTATGAAAGAAGAAGTCGAACTTGAAAATCCGATCATGATTGTCGGGCTTCCAGGTGTGGGCCTCGTAGGTAAACTGGTGACGGAACATCTGGTAGATGAACTGGGTGCTGAAAAGATTTTTGAAATATATTCACCTCATTTCCCGCCCCAGGTCCTGGTAAACGAGGACTGTACGGTCAGGCCGGTCAGCAATTCCATTTACCTGGGAAAAGCAAACGAAAATGACGTGCTTTTCCTTGTGGGGGACCATCAAAGTACGACCTCTCAGGGCCATTACGAACTCTGCACCCTTTACCTTAAACTCGCAGCCGACCTCAAGGTCTCCAGGATCTATACCCTCGGCGGTTACCCGACCGGCAAACTGGTCCATGAGGAAGTTGTTCTCGGTGTGGCCAATAGCCTTGACCTGATCGAAGAGATGAAGAACTACGGCGTCGAGTTCCGGGAATCCGAGCCAAGCGGCGGGATTGTAGGGGCATCAGGCCTGCTTGTGGCCTTCAGCCGTTTTAATGATATCGACGCAGCCTGTTTGATGGGCATGACTCCAGGCTACTTGATGGACCCAAAAAGCGCCCAAAACCTCCTGAAATTGGTCTGCCGGATCCTTGAGATCAATGTTGACACGACCTCCCTTGAGAAAAAGGTAGAAGAGATGGAAAGCATCATGGAAAAGTTGAAGGAAAAGGAAGAGATGCAAAAGCCAACAGTCGAAATTCCTTCGGAAGAAGACCTGCGTTACATTGGCTGAAACAGGATTTTCTGAAAAATACTTTCTGAGAATAATTCATAAAAATACTTTCTGAGAATAATTCATAAAAATACTTTCTGAGAATACATCCTGAAAATGACCAGGGATAATAACTTCGGATAACATCCTGAAAAAAGCTCCTGGAAACAGTTCCTGAAAAAGGGCCCAGCTCGTCAACTACCCCCACCTAAAACCTTCGCCTAACGGCTCAGGTTTTTGAGGACGGGGCTTGTTTCGGCAAGTCCCTGGTTGACCAGATCGCCAGTAAGGAGCTTTGTAATACTGGCAGCCGATACGAAATAATATTATAGTTACCCTGGAATGCCGCCTCAGTTTCAGGCTCTAAGGATGCTGGTTAAACAGTCCTGAGAGGTAGGGACAGTGCTTGCATCATACAAACCTTTCAGTATCAGATCGAGAGGAAGTCGGATGTGGTGGGTTGACTCCACAGCCCCCAATACGCATAACTCCAAAAAATGGAGGTAAACTCTATGTTAGTTTACATAAAAAACCAGAACGGAAAACCACTAATGCCCTGTAAACCTTCAAAAGCCAGAAAGCTTTTGAGGGAAGGCAAGGCCAAGGTTTTGAGAACTACACCCTTTACTAAAAACTGCTTTTCGGAAGCAGTGGGTACACTCAGCCCGTGATAGCAGGCATAGACTCAGGCTCGAAAGTTGTTGGCTGTGCTGCTATTGCTAACGGAAAGGTAGTTTATCAGTCAGAAATTCAATTAAGGCAAGATGTTTCTAAAAAGATGGATCAACGGAGGATGTACCGAAGAAACCGGAGAGGCCGGAAAACAAGGTACAGGCCTGCAAGGTTCAATAATAGGGCAGCTTCGAGGAAAGAAGGAAGGCTAGCCCCTTCAATCAGGAGTAAGTTGGAATCTCACATCAGAGAAAAGAACTTTGTGGAATCCATCTTACCGGTTACGAAGTGGAAGGTCGAAACGGCTTCCTTTGACATTCACAAAATAACGAATCCGGAAGTTTCAGGTATTGAGTATCAGGAAGGTCCACTGAAGGATGCCTACAACGCCAGGGCTTTCGTACTGGACCGGGATGGGTAACACATGCCAGCACTGCAAAGGTAAATCAAAGGATAAGCATTTGCAGTGTCACCACATCATTTTCAGATCTGATGGAGGCCCCGATACTCCAGAGAACCTTATTACTTTATGCCGAACCTGCCATCAGGCCCTCCATGCCGGAGAGTTTGAGTTAAAGAAAAAGCAATCAAAAACCAAACATGCAACTGACATGGGAATTATCAAAAGCCAGCTTAAAAAGTCAGATTGGGAGTTTGAGGAAAATTTTGGTTTTGAGACCAAGTTCAAAAGAGAACAGTTTTTAAAGCTCTCTAAAACTCACTATAATGATGCTGTTGCCATCTGCTGCGAGGACGGACAAACGGTAAAGCTGGATAATACGGTTTACCATAAAAAACACGTTTCTGCCGGGGACTTCCAGCAGACAAAAGGTGCTAGATCAGAAAAGAAGATTCCAACCGGTAAAATATACGGAATTCGAAAATTTGATCGTGTAAAAACAGTTAAATGCACTGGATTTGTGAAGAGAAAAAGAGCCACAGGCTTCTTTGCCATTCAAGATATATTTGGCAATGTGATATCAAACAGTGTCAACGTAAAGAAAAACTGTATTCGCCTCTGTGCGAGAACTACAACTTTAATCCAAGCGGTGAATGTTTGAACGCATTCCTCTCCCACCTGCCAGTTCCGGCAAAGCCGGAACTGTCGAGGAAGGGGTATCCTGCTGAGGTAAGATGAAAGTCAATACAGATCTCCACCTCCACTCAAAGTATTCCATGGCCTGTTCCGATAAAATGGAACTTCCCACCATTGCCCGGGAAGCCGCGAAAAAAGGAATTGGCCTGGTAGGCACCGGAGACTGCGTCCACCCAAAGTGGCTTGCCAATATAAAGGCGGCCTCCCAATCCGATGAAGAAATCCAGATCGGGAACACTTTTTTTATACCCACCACGGAAATAGAGGACAGGAAACGTGTCCACCACCTCCTGATTCTCCCTTCGATTTCAAAAGCCGAGGAGCTGGCCGAGCGCCTGGACAGATTCGGAGACCTGGCCGCCGACGGCCGCCCTACCGTGGCACTTGACGGCTGTGAACTTGCGGAAATCGCAAAGGATCTCGGAGCTTTGATCGGCCCCTGCCACGCTTTTACCCCCTGGACGGCCCTTTACGCCTATCACAATTCTCTTAAAAGCTGCTACGGGGACATGACTGATTATATCTCTTTTCTGGAACTCGGCCTGAGTGCTGACAGCGATTACGCTGACCGCATAGGGGAACTCCACCGCCTGACTTTTTTATCCAACTCCGACGCCCATTCCCCCTGGACCAACAAACTGGCCCGGGAGTTTACCTGCTTCGAGCTGCCGGAAATCAGTTTCGAGGGCCTTGAAAAGGCCATCCTCCGGAAAGAGGGATTTGGCCCGACCCTGAATGTCGGTTTTTTCCCGCAGGAGGGAAAGTACAACAAATCGGCCTGTATCAAGTGTTTTGCCCATTATACCCAGAAGGAAGCAGAGGGCCACCGCTGGCGCTGTCCGGAATGCAGGGGCCTGATTAAGAAAGGGGTGGCTGATCGGGTGGCCGAACTTGCGGATTTTGAGGAGCCCAGGCATCCGGAATACCGGCCCCCCTATCTGCACCTGATCCCTCTGGCGGAAATCATCCAGATGGCCCTCGGACACGCAAGCATCCGAACAAAGGGGGTGCAGACGGCCTGGAACACTCTTGCCGAGCATTTCGGAAACGAGGTCGAGGCCCTGGTTTACGCTGAACCTGAAAAACTCGAAATCGTGGACGAGCGGATTGTCCAAGCGGTTCTGGCCTTCCGGGTAGGGGACGTCAATATACACGCCGGCGGAGGCGGACAGTACGGCCGGGTCGAACTGCCGGAACACCTGAAACCGGGGCCTGAAAAAGCGAAGAAAGGAAACGGGCCGAAAAAGGGTGCAAAGAAAGAAAAAACCGGGGCCGAAAATGCCGGGAAGCCCACGGACCAGAAGTCCCTGTTTGATTTCTGACTTTTTTTGACTTTTGATTTTCGGGGGGCGGTTTTTGATTTCCGGTTTTTGGAATCCGGGGCCGGACTTTCGAGAATAAGCTATATAAAAGATTAAGTTTATTCAATCAATCCAGTTTCGGAATGATTTATTTTCGGATAGAGGGCATTGTAAGACATTCGCATATTCCGGGCCCAGATAGCCGAGCGGTAAGGCGGTGGTCTCGAAAACCACTTCTTCCTGGAAGAGCGCAGGTTCAAATCCTGCTCTGGGCGCTTTTTACCTTTTTTAGTTATGTTTTTGCAGAGGCTGAGCTTTGCTTTTGGTATTTCAGCGCAGTTAAGTTGATTCCTGAAATTTCGAATGGGACCGAGTTTTCTGAAATATCGTTTTTAATCTGGTGTTTATTCAGAGAAATAAGAGGTATGAAATTTACTGTAAAGTGCCATAAAAGGGATTATTTTACAGTAAATGGGAAATGGGGATTTACTGTAAAATAATTCCCTTTACAGTATTTTACAGTAAATCCACACTTACTGGTTTTAACGGATCCGAGCTTTTGAAAAAAGGAAAGTATTTTTAGGCCCCCGGCATATGAAATACAACTTATACGAAATTAACCCGGCCCAGAATCTCGGAACTAAAAAAGAACATGGAGGGAAACAACCATTGGTATCCAGAAAAGACCAAATATTGCTAAAATACTTTGACCGCAGCGGGAAAGGTGATATAAAAACATCCGATTTCGTGATCCGATTGCTTGGCTTTATCTCCTTCACAGTTGCAATTCTTGCAATTCTCGTATTCATTTACTTCCGGCTTTTTATCTGATTTTAGGAAAAAGAACCTCAAGCAGCCTCAATCCCCATTTAGTACATTCATCGACCCTGTTTTTCAAAACAGGAAACCTTACAAAAAACCGGTTGTCCGGCAAAGAAAAAGGATTGAAGAAACACATACCCATATTTTATGGGGCCAGGAAGCAAAAAATCATGCGTTAACTACTCCTTCCAACACCCCCTTCGAATAGAAGAAGAGATCCCCTTTCTTCCGAAGATAGATACATATTTCATTCAGAATGATTAATTACATTAAATAGATCTCATTCTAAATAAGGTATTTATTAAACAATATCTCATTCTAAATGAGATATTTTCTGAAAGAATCCGGAAGAATATATTTTCAGAGAAAAGGGGCCCTCGATAAAATGGATGCACAGCAGTTAAAAGAAATACTTGACGAGCAAAAAGCCGATTTTGAAGCTTTCCGGCCTGAAAAGATTGTGGAGCGGGATATCCTCGCAAAGGTTTCAGAACTGTTGAAACTTCCCCATGCCCTCGTAATCTCGGGTATGAGACGCTCTGGAAAGAGCACTCTTTTGAGGCAAATCCGCATGGAATTTTACAGGGATGAGCCTATTTATTACCTCAATTTTGAAGATGAGCGCCTGATTGATTTTGAGGTAGGGGACTTTAACTTTCTTTATGAGACTTTTATATCCCTTTTCGGGAAGAGTAGGGTCTTCTTTTTTGATGAAATTCAGAACGTTGAGGGCTGGGAGCGCTTCGTCCGGCGGATGTATGACAGGGGTTTCAAGTTCATCATTACAGGCTCAAATTCCTCTCTCCTGAGCCGGGAACTTGGTACCAGACTGACCGGCCGCTACGTCGGCCTGGAACTGTTTCCATTTTCATTCCGGGAGTTTCTGGAATTTAAAGATATGGAGATTCCGGAAGACCCGGAAGAAACTCTAACTGAGGCCAGGGGACTTATAAAGGGGGCCTTCAATGAATTTATGGAAAAGGGAGGCATCCCTGAGTACCTGCGTTTTGAAAATGCGGACATACTAAAAACCCTCTATGACAACATCCTCTACAGAGACATCCTGGTCCGCTACGGGCTCGGGGAAGAAAAGGCCCTCAGAGAACTTTCGCTCTATATTTTTTCCAATTACACTTCCAAAATAAGCTACAGTAAGCTGCAAAAAATGCTGGGACTGGGAAGCGCAAATACGGTCAAAAATTATATCGGATACCTTGAAAACTCCTATATGGTCTTCACCATCCCAAAATATGCCTATTCCCTGAAAAAGCAGATATATTCCCCAAAAAAAGTGTATGTAATCGATTCGGCCTTCATAAAGCTTATCTCCTTCAGCTTTTCCCGGAACCGGGGAAAACTCCTGGAAAACCTGGTATTTCTCGAACTTATGAGGAGAAACCTGGAAATTTATTACCACCGAGATAAGCAGGAATGTGATTTCATAGTTTGTGAGAATAAAAGACCAATAGAAGCAATCCAAGTAACCGTTACCCTGCATAACACGAAGGAAAGAGAGTATGGTGGCCTCCTTGAAGCTCTCGAAGCTTACGGCCTGGAATCCGGCCTGATTCTCACGGAAAACGATGAATTCGAAGAAACTGTCCGGGGAAAAAAGATAAAAGTCAGGCCTGTCTGGAAGTGGCTTTTAAAAAAATAATTTTTGGAAGGGCCTTTTCATACCATTTTT
This sequence comes from Methanosarcina baltica, assembly GCF_055394095.1. Classification (NCBI taxonomy): domain Archaea; kingdom Methanobacteriati; phylum Methanobacteriota; class Methanomicrobia; order Methanosarcinales; family Methanosarcinaceae; genus Methanosarcina; species Methanosarcina baltica. Next base: position 1,017,022 of record NZ_AP042463.1, read on the forward strand.
TCGCACTCTTATTCCTTTTCGTCTCCCACACAGCCGCAGGAAATGTTGCCTTTGAGGATTTCCCGCCAGTCCCCGATCACGTCATGGGTCCAGCAGTCGTCAGCACCTGCGGCTTCCCGCATGACAAGGGCGAAGATATAAGAAAGTTCCTTAACCGTGGCCCCGGCTTCGAGAGCTCCTTTGAAATGCTTCAGGACGCAGGGTTTTGACCTGCCCTTGATCGAAAGGGCAAAGCAGATGAACTGATAGGTCTTTTCATCTTACCTCAGCAGGGGGGTCCCCATCCTCGACAGTTCCGGCTTTGGCGGAACTGGCAGGTGGGGGAGGAATGCGTTCAAACATTCACTGCCTGGATTAAAGTTGTAGTTCTCGCACATAGGCGAGTACAGTTTTTCTTTACATTGACACTGTTTGATATTACATTACCAAATATATCTTGAATCGCAAAGAAGCCGCTTGCTCGTTTGCCTTTTACAAATCCTTCCACCTTAACTGTTTTTACATGATCAAATTTTCGAATCCCGTATATTTTACCGGTTGGAATCTTCTTTTCTGATCTTGCACCATTTGTCTGCTTGTAGTCTCCAGCTGAAACGTGTTTTTTGTAGTAAACCGTATTATCCAACTTTACCGTTTGCCCGTCCTCGCAGCAGATAGCAACAGCATCATTATAGTGGGTTTTTGGAAGTTTTAAAAACTGTTCTCTCTTAAACTTGGTCTCAAAACCAAAATATTCCTCAAACTCCCAATCTGACTTTTTAAGCTGGCTTTTGATAATACCCATGTGGGTTGCATGTTTGGTTTTCGATCTTCTTTTCTTTAACTCAAACTCTCCTGCATGGAGGGCCTGGTGACAGGTTTTGCATAAAGTAATAAGGTTCTCTGGAGTATCGGGGCCTCCATTTGTCCTGAAAATTATGTGGTGACACTGCAAATGCTTATCCTTTGATTTACCTTTGCAGTGCTGGCATGTGTACCCGTCCCGATCCAGTACGAAAGCCCTGGCGTTGTAGGCATCCTTCAGTGGACCTTCCTGATACTCAATACCTGAAACTTCCGGATTCGTTATTTTGTGAATGTCAAAGGAAGCCGTTTCGACCTTCCACTTTGTAACCGGTAAGATGGATTCCACAAAGTTTTTTTCTCTTATATGGGACTCCAGCTTACTCCTGATTGAAGGGGCTAGCCTTCCTTCTTTCCTCGAAGCTGCCCTATTATTGAACCTTGCGGGCCTGTACCTTGTTTTCCGGCCTCTCCGGTTTCTTCGGTACATCCTCCGTTGATCCATCTTTTTAGAAACATCCTGTCTTAACTGAACTTCTGACTGATAGAGCACTTTTCCGTTAGCAATAGCAGCACAGCCAACAACTTTCGAGCCTGAGTCTATGCCTGCTATTACGGGTTGAGTGTACCCACTGCTTCCGAAAAGCAGTTTAATAGTAAAGGGGATGGTTCTCAAAACCCTTGCCTTGCCTTCGCTCAAAAGTTTTCTTGCCTTTGAGGGTTTACAGGGCATTAGTGGTTTTCCGGTATGGTTTTTGACGTAAACTAGCATAGAGTTTACCTCCTTTTTTGGAGTTATGCGTATTGGGGGCTGTGGAGTCAACCCACCAAATCCGGCTTCCTCTCGATCTGATACTGAAAGGTTTGTATGATGCAAGCACTGTCCCTACCTCTCAGGATTGTTTAACCAGCATCTTTAGAGCCTGAAACTGAGGCGGCATTCCAGGGTAACTATAATATTCTTTCGTATCGGCTGCCAGTATTACAAAGCTCCTTACTGGCGATCTGGTCAACCAGGGACTTGCCGAAACAAGCCCCTTCCTCTAAAACCTGAGCCGTTAGGCGAAGGTTTTAGGTGGGGGTAGTTGACCGATTGTTCGCTTTTCGGCATAGAGCTGGTCGATTTCGTCCAGCTTTTCGGTGAACTCAGGGAAAAATCCTTCAAGCATTCTCATGTTGCCCATTCCTTTTTATATACTTTTATTTTGAGTGTTAATGGGGTTAACCTGTATGATATTATAGGGATTTTTTGGTATATAAAAATAGTTCAAATTATTTTGAAATAGCTTCCGGATATTTGTGGGGCTCCGGTTTAAATCTGAAAAGATGAGTGTAGTTATCCATCTTAGAAAAGGGAACCAAATGCTTTTTTCAAAGAGTGAAAAAGGATAAAAAGCGACACATAGTTCAGTATATTAAGACCCCAATCAAATATATAATAACCATTCAATAGATGGTTGAATTAAGCCGGGCCCCAAAACCCGGAAAGGGGAAAAAGGAGGTGGAAAGCTTATGGTAAAGTGCGGAATTTGCGGGGGAGAAGCTCCCAAGCAGCCCAGCATCACCGAAGACGGAAAATGCGACCTCTGCGGCAAAAAAGTAAAGCTTGCAGAAGAAGAAGAGAAAAAAAAAAAAAAAATTTCAGGGTAAAATAAGTATCGAAAAGCAGGAGGAAGTCTCTCTGCTTTTCCCGCTTTTTCTTTATATCTGTGAACGGTTGTTTCCCGTTTCCTTGAAACGGAAAACGCTATGAGAGACGAAATTAAAAATAACTCGACATCTTGATTTTGAACTTTTTTACATTAAATCATTTAGATTTTTTACCCCCTGTGTGCTTCAAGACTGAACGACCCATGTTCTTAATCCAATTTTGAAACTCAGGGAACTATATAAATAATAAAGCATTCATGCAATCATCAAGTTTCAAATCTTTAAAGGTGGACCTGCTGGCTTTCCCCAGGGAGGTCACCTTCTATCAATGGTGCCAGCAATGGTGCTGGCTTCTAATTTCTATAATTATACATTCTCCTTAGTGCAGCTACCTTTCCGCAGTGGAGCTGCCTTTTCATAACAGCGTTTTCTTCTAAATGGTGATTACCAATGTCACAGGTTAAAGATCTAAGATGGAAAAATGGAATACGTGTTTCCGAACTTGTCGATTTTTACGAACATATCGGGTTTCAGAGCGTCGAACTTCAAAGGGCCTCTGAAGTTATCGTGAAGATGAAAAAGGATTCTGCAAAGGTTTTTTTGACCTTTACCTCTAATATGGTCACATCAGGCCTCAGGGGTTTTTTCGCCCAGCTCATTGAGCTCGGGGTTGCCGACATCATCGTAACGACCGTTGGAGGGCTTGAGGAAGACATCATGAAGGCTACCGGGGAGGTCTTCCAGATCGGGAACTTCCAGGCAGACGATGTCGAACTGCACGAGCAGGGCATCAACCGAGTCGGAAACCTGCTCATCAGAAACGAGAGCTACATGAACTTCGAAGACCTCATGTCCGACATCCTGAAGAAGCTCTATGAAAAGAAGCCCCGCTGGGCCGTCTCGGACCTCCTGCGGGAAATCGGATTCATGCTAAACGACCCGGCCTCCATCCTCTACCAGGCCGCAAGAAACAACGTGCCCATCTTCTGTCCCGCAATAACAGACGGGGCCTTTGGCTTTCACCTCTACCTCTTCCAGCAGGACCACCCCGACTTTGTCGTTGATGTCGTAAAGGACTTCGGAAACATCCTCCTTGTAACCAGCCAGGACGACAGGAAAGGCGTAATCGCCCTTGGGGGCTCCATCTCAAAGCACCACGCCATCCTTGCAACCCTCCTCAACGGAGGTGCGGAATACGCCGTCTACATGACAACCGCCCATCGGACCTCAGGGAGCATGTCCGGCGCAAACACAAACGAGGCAAAGTCCTGGGGCAAGGTAAAGGACGAAAGCGACGTTGCAACCGTAATCGGAGACGTAACCATAACCTTCCCGCTTGCCATGATGCGGGCCCTGGATGAACTTCAGGAAGAAGGACTTCTTAAACCGACCACGGATCAATAAAGATCAAAAATCAAAGCTAAGATCAAAGCTGAAGATCAAAAGGCCAGCGCGGCAAAGCTCAATCACGGAGGTCATCAATATGAGTATCCCATCCCCTAAATTCACCTTATCGAAAAAAGTCTTAATCGATCAATACCGGCAGGCCGCAGAGCTTGCGGATGTCGTATCCTACAGTTCCAAGACAAACCCGACAGTAACCCCAATCCTCGAAGAGCATACCGATGCTCTTTTCAGCGTCCACATGCCAAACGAACTCAAACACATCCGGGACAAATCCCGGGTCGTTTTCCTGGCTCAGGGCTGGAGCGAAGCGCAGATTGCCGAACTTTACGGACAGGGAATCCGGCATTTTGTCGTGGACAATGAGTTTGATCTGGACATTTTACTCTCGGCCCTGAAAAACAAACCCTGGAAAATAACCCTATCCCTCCGGCTCAAACTCAAGGAAAACTCCATCCGTACCGAACGCTACTTCGTCTTCGGTATGCCCTCCGAAATAATCAACCGGCGGATTGCAGAACTTAAAGGGCACCCCTCCCTCAAAAAACTCGGAGTACACTTCCATAGAAAGACCCAGAACGTCAGTGAATGGAAACTCCAGCGGGACATCGAAGCCGTGCTCACCCCGGAAACCCTTGAAACCATTGACCTCCTGAACATCGGTGGAGGCCTCCCGGCCCGCTACGCCAACAGCAACGCCGACGTGCTCGACGGTATCTTCAAGCGCATAACGGAATTCCGGGAATGGCTGCATGCCCAGGGAATCGAGCTCATGGTCGAGCCCGGCAGGTTCATCGCAGCCCCCGCAGGCAAACTCATCACCTACGTGACAGGGGTATACGAAAACAACATCATGGTCAACGCCTCGGTCTACAATTCCGATATGGACGCAATCCTGGTACCCGCCAAACTGCTCATAGAAAACGAGCTGGAAGACAAAAGCGGCAAACCCTACGTAATCAAGGGCTACACCCCCTGTTCCATGGACCTCTTCAGGTACCGGGTCTACTTTGAAAAAGAACCGAAAATCGGAGACCAGATCACCTTTATCAACGCCGGGGCCTACAACTTCTCCTCCAACTTCTGCGACCTCGAAGAAATTCCTACGGAAATTATTGAATGAGGAATATCAAGGATATTAAAGCAAAAGAAAAGAACGAAGGGAATACGCCATTAAGGTTAGTATGGTTTTTTTAGCCAGTTTCTTCGAAATAAAGTTTAATTCTCCAAAATAAGGTTTATAGTCCGCTTGAGCTCGCGCAGCGAGCGAAACGGACACCGTGCTCCCGAAGCGGAACTCGGGAAGTGCAACTCGGGAAGCGCAACTCGGGGAGGTAAGGAATAAGTACCGGCAGGACAAAGTGATTAAAAAAGAGGGGTAAAAGAAGGGGGGACAGGGCCGAAATGAAAACAAAAACTATTACTTTTTTGCTTATACTTTCTCTGCTTGCAAATGTCTATCTTATCCAGCAAGAGCCACCTGCCGGAGAAGCAGCCCCGGAAGAAAAGTTCCAGGAGATACAGGCCCGCATCAATTCCCTGGAAAAGGCTAACGAGGGTCTGGAGACAAAAGTCCTGCAGGATTCTCTTTCCCTGCAATCTTACGCAGCCCAGCTCGATTACTACCGGGACCGGGTCTTTGAACTCGAATCCGGGATAGACAGCTGCCCTGTGGGCCGAGAGGGGATTGCAGCCCTCCAGGCCCCGGCGGTATTCCAGACGATAGAGACCGAAAGTGTCGGTCCCTTTGTGCGGGAAAAAATCCTGGAAGAAGGGGCCCTGATCAACATCTCGGCCGAGGTCAGGCCCGGGAAGGGGAGAGTGCTTGTGCAGACGACTCCACTTATGGGGGTGGTCTTCCAGGATGCGGCAAATACGGCTGTTTTCGTTGCCGAGTCCCGGGCAGGGACGAGCCTCATCGGGAGCGACACCATTTTCAGCATCACGGCAAAAGACGAAGTACCGGCCGTAGACGGAGCAAGTGCGGGAGCCCTCATGACCCTACTCGTGCTTGCCGCCCTTAACGAGACGGAACTCAACGAAAGTGTGACCCTGACCGGCACCATCGACAGCGAGGGAAACGTCGGGCCCATTGGGGGCGTGGTTGAAAAAGCGCAGGCCGCAAAGGAAGGAGGTAAAAAGCTCCTGCTCCTGCCTGCGGAAAACAACCAGATCGTGCGCTACAGGCTCATCAGCAGGGACTTTAACGGCTTTACCATAACCGAGAGAAAGCCCGAGGTCCTTGATACCAAGGAGTTTATCGAGGAAAACGTGGGCATCAAGGTCGAATACGTGACCTCGATAGAGGATATCCTGCTTTATGCGGCCTGAGAATACCTCTTTTCCTCTTCTCTTCTTCTCCTCTCGTCCTCCCCAATATATCACTGAATTTTTTTTACCTGTGCCCCCTCTTTCATGTCCTGAACGGTGTAGCCCAGCTCTTTTATCCGGTCCCTCAAGCTGTCTGCTTTTCCCCAGTCTTTATCTTTCCGGGCAGTTTCCCTTTCCTCGACCAGATTCAGGACCTCAGCCGGGACTTTTTCACACCGATCCTTCTTTTCAAAAAGCCCGAGCACAGCTGCAAAGGCCCGGTAAAGCTCCAGGATTTTTTCAAGGACTTCCCGGTTTTTCCCGGTTTCCAGGTATTTGTTGGCGCTTCTGGAAAGTTCCCGAAAGACCTGCAGGGCCTTTGGGGTATCGAGATCGTCTTCAAGGGCGGCCCTGAATTCTGCTTCGAGTTTCGGGAGCATTTCAAGGGTTTCGAGGGTTTCGTGGTCTCCGGAATCGGCTCCGGAATCGGTTCCGGAATCGGCTGAAGGAAGCAGGAACTCCAGGTTATCGAGGGTTTCCCTGAGCCGCTGGTAGTTGTTTTTCGCATTTTCGGCAAAGGCCTTCGTATAGTCAAGTTTTTTCCGATAGTGTACCGAGAGGAAAATGAACCGGACGACCTCGCCTCCGTATTCTTCCACGATTTCGGGCAGGGTGAAGAAATTGCCCTTTGACTTACTCATCTTCTACCCTCCCACGATAAGGTGCTCTCCGTGGACCCAGTAGCGGACAAAAGGCAGGCCTGTGGCCCCTTCGGACTGGGCGATCTCATTTTCGTGGTGCGGGAAAATGAGGTCCACGCCTCCCGTGTGGATGTCCAGGGTCGGGCCGAAGGCTTTTGTGGCCATGACGGAACACTCGGTATGCCAGCCAGGCCTGATTTTCCCCCAGGGGCTTTTGTAATAGACTCCCCGCAAAACTTCTTCGGAAGAGGAGGCTTTCAGGAGGGCAAAATCCCGGGGGTTGTCTTTTTCGTACTCGTCCACGTCCACCGAGGCCCCGATCTTTATGCGGTCGAGGTCGATTTTCGAGAGTTTCCCGTAGGCCGGAAAGGCCGAGATCCTGAAGTAGACCGAGCCGTCCTTTTCGTAGGCAAGCCCTTTTTCCATAAGTTTTCGGGAAAGCTCAATCATCCCGTCCACGTTTTCCGTGGCCCTTGGATATTCGGAGGCCTTTCTGATGTTCAGCAGGTCAAGCCCCCGGAAAAATTCTTCCGTGTATTTCTCCGTAAAATCCTTGAGGGACATCCCAGCCTTTTCCGAGTCCCGGATGGTCTTGTCGTCGATATCCGTGATGTTCATGACAAGTTTCACGGTGTAGCCCAGGTACTCCAGGGTCCGGACGAGGTTGTCCGTCATGAAAAAAGTCCTGTAGTTTCCTATGTGGGGCAGGTTGTAAACCGTGGGCCCGCAGGCGTAGATCGAGACTCTTCCGGGCTCAAGGGGGACGAAAGCTTCTTTTTTCCGGCTCAGGGTGTTGTAGACCTGTAACATAAAGGGTAGTTTTTGGACTGTAGGGTATTTAGTTTTGCTGTCCCCTGGTTTTTTGGAACTTCTTTTTGCAGGGAGGATTTTACTGATTTTCCCGACATTCCCTGGAAAGAGATTTATTTAGACCCCCAATATTTTTATATTACAGTCACTTTATATAAATAATGTTAATTCCATATCCCTATAATAGCATTCTCACCAAAAAAGAAGAAGGCCCGTATATGTTCGAAAAAATAATCCCAAAGCAGCGAAAGATGTCCACCCAGGTCGGAGGGTTTTTGATTCTTGTGAGTGAGACCATGTTTCTTTTTTCCATTCTGAACTTCCTCATGATCAGTCGCCTCCAGTACTATAGTTCCAGCGACTCCTATATCCGGGTCCTCTTTCCGCACTATATGATCTTTCTGGGGGCCATGGGTTTCGTAGGCCTGACCGCGATGTTTCTAATTTATACGTATATCCTGCCGAGCAAGCAGCGCTTTTCCCAAGAGCAGGCCGTGAAGGACTCCCGGAGCCCGACCTACAACAAACTGACCGAGGTACAGGCCGAACTTGCCGAGACTCGAAACCTGCTGGTGAAACTCTCGGAAAAGGTCGAAGAACTTTCGAAGGATGAGCAGTAAGGCCTGAGTATCTGTGAAATCGTTTCATCGGGGACCCCCCCTGGCCACAACTCTACAGAATACAGTCATTCAAAAATTACTTATGTGTATTGTTCGTTATAACGAACATATGTTTTCTATGACGAACATATGTTCAAAAGCTGCTCTTCCCATCCTGCGGTTTCTGGGCAGAAACCAGCATGAGGATTTCTTTGTAAGGGAAATTGCCCGAAACCTCCGGCTTGGAGCAGGAAATGCAAGTGAGTCTCTCAGGCAGTTATGTGAAGCAGGGCTTTTAATCCGAAAAGAAAGAGGAAAAATAGTAATTTATCAGGCTGACATGAAAAGCCCCCTTCTCCGTGAGTTAAAGGTCTGTTTTACACTTATGGAACTGAATCCCCTCGTCCTCCGGCTTAGAGGCGTTTCATCCCGCATGGTCCTTTTCGGGAGCTGTGCAAGAGGGGAAGATACTAAAGACAGCGATATCGACCTGCTCATTGAAACGGATGATCCGCGTAAAGCATTCAACCTTGTTGCGTCAGCTCAGAAAGATCTCGACCGTGATCTGTCTCCCATTATCCTTGGTGAGGACGAGTTCATGGCTCTGAAACGGAAAGATCGGCCTCTTTATGAAAGAATTATGAACGGCAAAATATTAGTTGACGAACGTGTCGGGGAATATTATGAGATACCAGTTTGACCAGTGTTTAAAGAAAGGGAAAATAGTCCGAATCTCAGTAGACAATGAGCTTGTCCACAAAGAAATCAATGAGGCAGAACAGGATCTTGCAAGCGCTCAACGTTCTTTTGAAGATGAAGATGCAAAGTGGGCGATAGTTCAGGGTTATTATGCCCAGTTCCATGCCCTACGAGCCCTTTTATTCGGAAAAGGTTACCGTGAAAAAAGCCATACATGTCTCCGTTATGCTATTGAAGCCCTTTTTGTTGACGAAGGAGTCCTGAGTCCTGAAATCCTGGAAAATTTCCTTTATGCCATGCATACAAGGGAAGGAGCCGACTATGGAGCAGTTTATTCAGATGTTTCGGCGGAAGAAGTGCTTATGGCTGCAAGGGAAACTGTCGAACTTGTGCTCGAAATGCTTTGAAGTATATTCATCTGCGTTTTTTTCGATCCTCGAAAGGACGAGATGATCAAACTTCAGGAAACTGAAAAAAAGGCGGGCCGGTTTCAAAAGAGGATTCGGCGGGTTTACCGGAATGCCAGTATTGTAAACTCGTAGGGAAGAAAGGCTGTTATTGCATTGGCGAGTCGAGGAGTCGGGCCTGAAACGGCCTTAAGGGTTATTGAGAAGATGAGGGTTGACGAGGAAGCTTTTTATCGGGTATTCTGAAGGCCGAGCGGAATTATGTTAAGACTAAGAAGTTTTGGTAACTTGAGGAATAATTCTTCAAAAAATTCTACGGTACTTATTGTATATTTTAAAATTTATTGAGTGAATTTATTTATGATGACATTCATTTTATTTTGATGAGATATCCAGATTTAGATATTAGAGATATTTTTAGGTATTTACCAATAATAATAGTATTTGCAGTTCCTTGCCTATATTTGTTATTCAATATTCTTGTCAAACTTGCTCTTGCTTTCATATTTCTTTCCTTAATTGGTATAGGAATAGGTATCATCGGAAACAACGAACAAATTATTATTACTTCATCAATAGGATTTGCACTTGGAATTATATTTATGGTTATTGGGAATTCAGGAATCGGTTTTTTTGAGTGTAACCCAATAGGAAAAAATTTATTAAACACAGCTAACGTTATTGTAAATTCAACGAGGGAGATTGCTCAATCTAAGCAACTACTTTAATTTAATAAGTTTGAATAATTGATTCGTGGGTATGAGTTACTGAAAACGTAAGAATAAGAATCTCTCTGCATACTTCCCAAACACACGGAATATAAATCATTTCGTCTTTATAATTTATAATATATAGTCACATTTGATATGCGAAATCATTTCAGGACACGACAGGTGAGCTCAAAAGGTAAGTCCTATATAGAGAATAAGGTCATCTAGACACTCAAATTCTTTCTCTGTTAGTAGGTAACTGTCTCTTTTTTTATAGGTATTGAATTCTTTCCATGTATTGCTTAATATTTTGAAGACGTTCGGTCTCTTCGGATTCTCAGTATCACGAATCATTACTTTGGTCATATAATCCACATATTCTAATCTTTTCTTTTTTGGAGGATGAATATTTTTTGGTGGGTTGATTCCTGCTTTTTGTCTTAAAATAATGAAGATGTTTGGTTTTTTCTGATTACCCATATTGAGATATTCTAATTTACGGAGTGCGCTCTTCATTCCTTCAGGCTTTTGAGTTCTTGCTACAGATTCAATGTCTGATCTTATTTCATGTATAGTAAACACCCACTTATAAATCTCGCTCCACTCGCTCCAAGAAGAATTCAACCAAAAAAAAAGAAAAAAGAATATAATCAAATTAATAGGAAATGCAAAAATTATAGATAATGCAAAAATTATAAATAATGCAAAAATTAAAAAAAGAACGCAAAATAGTTTTTCGATTATAAAGTCGAATATAGCGTCCCTATTGAAAATATGGCTGAATTCATGAGCAATAATCGCTTCCATCTCATCTTTTGTCATCTCATCAAGCATTTCATGCGTGACACGCAGCCTGTCACAGTAGGTGGGTATCAGCTTCTTGAGGGAAATGGTCCATCCAGCACCTGCATAAATACGTTTCCCTTTGATAGATCCTTTCTTGACTTCAACGCAGATAGCATCCATGTCAAATGCTTTCATAACGTTCTCTGTACACTCATAGAGCAAAGGATATTCACTTTTTTTTATTCCTTTGATTATTAATGACTTGTTCTTTCTTTCCGATTTCATTTTCAGTCTCTACCTAGGCCGATTCTTCAGATTGTTCCATATCATACTAAAAACATACTTACAAATATTTAATAGTTGGCATCCTGATCTTATCCCAAAACCCATTTTTTCTTAATAATATAATTTCTCAGGGTTGCGTTCATAACCAGAATCTCGGTTGATATTTCTAAATACGAGATCTGTTGAGTAGATCAAATAAGAATTTGTAGTTCATTGGTTCTGATGAATAATGGATTTTTGCTGCGTTGAGCTTTCGAAAGGTTGAGGAGTATTCTAGCGTCCCGTTTTTCGACTTGCTGATTTGAGAGTGGGCGGTTTGGTGGCTAAAAAATATTATAATAAATATAATATGATCCATCAGAAGACCCCCTTCATCAAATAGATTTACCAAGCCCCTATTTTTTGGCTCAGCATTCCTTTAAACCATAACAAACAAAATCTACTCACATGGAAAATGCGGGCCAGCACAAAGATCTATTCAAAAAAATCTCTGCGTTCCTCCGAAAGGAAGGAGTAATAAAAGTAGCCGTTTTCGGCTCCTATGCCAGGGGCGAGGAAAAACCGGGAAGTGATATTGACCTTCTCGTGGAATTTTCCGAAACAAAAGGCCTGCTAACCCTTGTCCGGATTGAGAGAGAAATATCAGAATTCCTCGGGGTAAAAGTGGATCTGCTCACTGAAGAGTCGATAAGCCCGTATCTCATTGAGGGGATTAAAAAAGAAGCGAAAGTAATTTCAGCATGATTTGAGGGCGGCCGGTTGAGAAGAAATATAATAAAGAAGTTATACCCGGTTATTTAAACGTCCCGAGATACCCGCTTTTGGCGTCAACTTTGTGGAGAAATTTAAATGGTGACATTTCAAAAAGAATTTCAAACACTTTAGAGGCCCAATTCCTTCTTTACTTCTGAGAGGGACATCAACTTCCCTTCTTTTTGGTGCTCGTAGCTCTCTTTTAAGAGTTTTCTTTCTTCATCGGTGAGGATGCAGTCTATGTCTACCATGTTCTCTCTCATTTCGATAAGTTGTTTTTTGATAAAATCAAGTTCCTTGAATACTTTATCGTAACTATTCAGCCATACTTTGAACAAAGGCAATTTTTCCTCGTTTCGAGGAAAAATTGCATATAAAATAACTCTATCTCTTCAGTATCATGCTTACACGTGAAGAGATTCTTGAAATCTATGAAGAAGGCCCTGAAGCAGTCGTTGCTGTAATTCAGAGACTTGAGACTATCATAGAGAAACAGGCTTCTCAAATTGCTGAACTTGAGGAACGTGTAAGGGTTTTAGAGGCTCGTCTAAATCAAAACAGCCAAAACAGCAGTAAACCTCCTTCTACTGACGTTTTTGTGAATGAAAAACCTAAACCTAAGAGTAGCCGCACAAGAAGTGGGAAAAAACCTGGTGGTCAAAAAGGTCATTCTGGAAGTACTTTCGAAATGGTTGGGGATCCTGACCATATAATATTTCATTCCCCTCACTGCTGTGAAAATTGTGGTCATGATCTTGAAGATACTGAAGTTCGGGACTGTGAACGCAGGCAAGAAGCTGATATTCCTCCTGTGAACATCATATTTACCGAACATCGTGCTGAGTCCAAGAAATGCCCTCACTGTGGGAAAATAAACAAAGGTACTTTTCCAGACTCTATAAAATTCCCTATTCAATATGGACCTCGCCTTTTATCCTCTCTTGTATATTTAAGGAACTTTCAATTGATTCCTTATAAACGGATTTGTGATTTGTCAGAGGACTTTTATGGAATACGTATCAGCCCTGCTACCATAAAAAGAGCTGAAAAGGAATTATTCCAGAAATTGGAACCTTTCGAAAAAGCTGTTTTCGAACATCTACGGGTAGCCTATTCTGTACATTGTGATGAAACAGGAATGAGGGTTTTAGGGACAAAATGGTGGCTCCATGTTGTTTCAAACAGTCTGTGGACATACTATTTTGTACATCCAAAAAGAGGATCAGAGGCAATGAATGCTTTGGGTTTTCTTCCAGAATACAAGGGGGTAGTAGTTCATGATGGTTGGGCATCATACAACAAATATGGATGTGAACATGCTCTCTGCAATGCTCATCTTAAGAGGGACCTCACTGGAGTTGAAGAGAATTTTGAGCAGCAATGGGCTAAAAAAGTAAATGAACTTCTGAGTGAAGTAAAAAAATATACCGACGAATGCAGAGAAATGGAAATTCCAATAGATCCAATAAAAGTCAGGGCATTCGAGGAAATATACGATAAAATAATTAAAGAGGGAATTGAAGAAAATCCACCTCCTGACCTCTCAAAACAGGTTAAAAAAAGAGGAAGACCAGCACAAACAAAAGCAAAGAATCTCCTTGATAGGTTCATAAAATACAAGGATAGGATTCTGAAATTCCTCAATGACCTGAGAGTTCCATTTGATAATAATCAAGCAGAGCGAGACATCAGAATGATGAAGCTACAACAGAAGATTTCGGGAACTTTCCGAAGCATCGAAGGAGCGGTAGCTTTCTGCAGAATTCGGGGATACATATCCACTATTAGAAAGAATAGCTTGAATGTCATGGATGCTATTCGAGCGGCGCTCAATGGAGCGCCGCTATTATCCGATAGTTGCAACATTAGCTGAAACTATGCTTTTTTTATCAGTAGGCTGAATAGTTACACTTTATCTTCAAAATCAGCCTGAACCATAAAAGAAGGTTAATATGAATATTATTTATACGTATGGTTCTCCGGTCGATTTGTTTCTTTCACGTATTCATAGAACCTGGGTCTGAAAAGAAGGTAGCACAAAGATAGTTGACACGCCCAACACAATTAATTATTAAAAACAGTCATCAGTGCAAAAAAAGTCAAGAATTATTTGTTAAAATTTGATGTCAGTGAACCCCGGCTACTAATACGGAGGAAAAATAAAATATTTAGAAGGCCCGTTCGTAGCGCGAATTTGTTTAACTAACTTTCTATTGACTGAAAATCCGGGAACAACTTTTCGTTTTGAGGGGTTAATTTTAGATGGTTGAATTATCGAATATATTCGGGCCCACTTTAAACAGCCTTTGTTCCCTTTATAAAAACCGTTTTTCCGTTTTTGAGGTGTATAGTTCAGAAGTGGAATAAAACCACTTCTTATTATATATCTTTAGTAATGATAGGATATATAATTTATCCCGTATAATCATTATAGATATAAAGTCAACCCCAAAGAGTCCAACTTCAGTAAAAAATAAATTTCAAAGATTTGAACAGAGGGAATACTCAAAAAATCGAAAAACTGTTTTATTCACATATTTTTATACTATCGAGCTCAATGTATATATTCATAAAAGCCCTCAATGAAGCGCTTTTACAAATAACTGTTCTATAGCTGCCTGAAATCCATTTTGAGCATAGCCTTTGGTGTAACCATGGATGAAATAACCCTGAAAGAAAGATTTGAAAAAGCCCTGAAACGAGAAGCCGTGGATAAGGCGCCTGTCTGTGCCGCAACCCAGACCGGAATCCTCGAACTTATGGAGCTGACGGGAGCCTCCTGGCCCGAGGCCAATTACGAAGCTGAAAAAATGGCGGCCCTTGCACTTGCGGGGCATGAGCTTGCCGGCTTTGAAAACGTCCGGGCCCCTTTCTGCTGCACCGTGCTTGCGGAAACCCTGGGCTGTACGGTTGCGGAAGGGGCCGTGGATATGCAGCCTTATGTGATGGATTTTCCCTGCCAGAAAAAAGCCGACGTAAAGGACCTGACAGTCCCCGAAAACCTGCTTGAGAGCAAACGGACGGCCACGGTCCTGGACGCGGTCGAGCTTATTCGAGAAAAAGTTGGAGAAGACGTCCCCGTACTTGCGGGAGTCATGGGGCCCGCAGGTCTTTCCTGTATGCTCGCCGGGATGAGGAACTATCTTATGTGGTTTGTTGCCAGCCCCGAAAGCGTGGAAACTCTGCTCGAAACCTGCACAGAGGCCTGCATAGAATACGCAAACGCCCTCCTCGACCGGGGAGCCGACGCGGTTGTGCTCATAGATTCGGAAGCAGGGCCGGATATCATCGCCCCCGAAATGTTTGAGGCCTCGGTTTTGCCCCTGTACGGAAAAATCTGCCGGGAGATCAAAGGCACAAAAATCCTCCACATGTGCGGGGACGCAAGCGCGGTTCTGAGGCCTCTGGCAGAGGTCGGCTTTGAAGGGATCAGCATTGAAGAAAAGGTAAGTGTCGGGTATGCCAGGGAAATAGTGGGAGACCGGGTGGCCCTTATAGGCAACGTCTCCCCATCCGACACCCTCCTTACGAAAAGTCCGGACATCATCAAAAAAGAAGCAAAGGCCTGCCTTGAAGATGGGATCGACATCCTGGCCCCGGGCTGCGGGCTTGCACCCATGACCCCCTTGAAAAACGTAAGGGCATTTGTGGAGGCCAGAGACGAGTATTATCTGGAATGAGCTGTCCACCTACAACCCTTTTTTCAAGTCCTTTTTTCAAGTCCTTTTTTCAAGTCCTTTTTTCAAATCCCTTTTTTCAAATCCCTTTTTTCAAGTCCCTTTTTTCAGGGCAAGAAAACCCGCGAGACCCAGGGAAAGCAGGCCCGGAAACAGGCCGAGCGGACTTTTCTTTGCTTCATCCCCTTCCGTGGCTGCCTGGGACTCAGCTTCCGGTTCTGCGGCCTCTTCGGAAGCCTCCAGGGTAAAGAGGTAGATATCCATTGTCCCTGTTTTTTTGTCCTGCCAGACTATCCTGTCTCCTGAAATTGCGGGATTACTCTGATACTCGGAGGATGAGGATACGACTGCTTCTTCCCCGATGGTCGTATCATAACTGTAGATAATGGTGCCTCCAGCCCTCGAATCTGCCCAGACTATTCTGCCTTCCGAAATAGCAGGGGTCTTCTGGGCAGCCGGATCTGTGCTTACCGCACTTTCTTCTCCGGAGGAGAGGTCATACATATAGAGATCCAGGTTCCCGTTTCTCCTGTCCTCCCAGACTATAAGGTCCCCTTCGATGGCGGGGTTTGCCTGAGAAGCCGGGTCCGTGACAATCGCGGTCTCTTTCCCGGTTTCAATATCGTACATGTAGATGTCCTCATTTCCATTTCGGGAATCTTTCCAGACAATCCTCTTTCCCGAGATTGCGGGCTGTGACTGCTCCGAAAGGTCAAGAGAAAGCGGGCTTTCCTTTCCGCCTGAAAGGTCGTACATGTAAATGTCCTTGTTCTGGTTCCTCTCATCGGTCCAGACAATGTAGTCTCCGGAAATTACAGGTTCCCGCTGATCTTTGGGGTCTGTGGTGATTTGCGTCTCTTTTTTCGTGGTGAGATCGTACATGTAGATGTTGTAGTTCCTGCCCCTGTCATCCGCTATAACAATCCGATTTCCCGAGATCGCGGGTTCCACCTCGTCCCTGGCTCCCGTGTAGAGAGGAACTTCCGTCCTTCCGACAGAAAGGTCATACATATAAATGTCAAAATTACCTTCACGTTCGTCCTGCCAGACAATGTAGTCTCCGGAAATTACCGGACTTATCTGGTCCCCAAAAGCCTTGGTTATAACCGATTCTGTTCCTTGTAACTGTTCGGCCGACGCAGACGTTACAAATGCAGTGGATAAAAGAAGAAAAACCGCAGACGCGGCAAAAACGGTGGATAATCTAACGTGCCTCAAGATCTAATACCTCCTGATCTCAAATAAGAATTTCAAAATAAATTTCAGAATGAATTCCAGAATAATATCTGTGTGTTATACTTTATAATTGAGCCTGTTAGGATCGGACAAACTTTAATACGGGATATTCAGAGTCAGAGTCAGGGTCAGAGTCCAGATCCAGAGGTCCAGATCCGGACACGTTAGAGTTTTGACACGCCTGAAGTGTCCGGCATTTCCACTGCAGCCCGAATCAACTCCGGCTCATCCGTCTGATTTCCGGAATCCCTGAAGCTGATGAGCACAGCCGAGCCCATGATAAGAGCACACCCGGCCAGGGTCCCGGAGGAAAGGGCCACGCCAAGCACCACCACATCGAAAAAAACGCCGCTAACAGGCTCAATCAAAGCAAGCAGACTTCCTGTCTGGGCCTTGAGCCGCGAAAATCCGATGATAGTGAAGATTTCTCCGAAGCCTATGGAGACAATCCCGAAGGCCATGAGCACTTTTAAATTATCCAGGAGGACGGAAAAGGACACGTCGAAGGCAAATGGACTGAGCAGTACAAAGCTGATTGTCATGGGCCAGAAGACCATCGCAAGTTCGGGGTATTCGTCCTTCAGAATTCTCACGTTTATGAGCATACCCGCAAAGACAATCCCCGAAAGAAGCCCCGCTATCATGCCGAGCATATAATTGCCCGTAAGCTCAATTTCCGAAAAACCCCCTTCAGGCCTTACTATCAGGACGACTCCCGCGATTGCAATGCAAAGGGCGGCGATACTTTCTTTTCCAATTTTTTCGTGCAGGATAAAAGGCGAGGCCAGCATCACGTATATGGGGGCCGTGTACTGAAGCAGGATAGCAATGGAGACGCAGGTGTATTTAAGACAGATAAAGTAAAGCAACATGCACGAGACCACCAGCAAGCCCTGAAGCAGGAGATTCCCCTTTTTTTTCTTAATCCGCAGGTCGGAGCTTTTTCCCCTGAGGCTTATGTAGGCAGAGAGGAAGAGCAGGCCGAAGAGAAGCCTGTAAAAGATAACGGAAAAAATGGTCATGTCGTGGACCCAGGCAATGAAAAGCCCGTTCATGCTGTAAAACACACAGCCTATAATTACCGCTATGTGTGCCTTTTTACTCTCAAAAAACATTCCCGACTGTCAATCCCGTGCTTACTTATATATCTATTGTATTTATTGATGGATTTTTATCTGTTGAATTTTTATCTATTGGATTTGGATCTGTTAAAAATTTATCTGTTGAATTTTTGCTGAAAAGGCCCTGCCCCTTCCAGAAACTTTTGAATAAGATTCCCCCTGATAAAAATTATGATTTTATGAGTCCGGTTTAGGGAATTCTACAGTAACCCTGTTTTTCGTCAGATCCACCAGTTTTTTGATAAATTCCTCTTCAAACCCTTTTTTAAGCTCCACTGTGAACTCGACCGCATCCGAGTATTCTTCCCCGGAGACGCTGCCGCAGTTTTCAACGAGCTGCTTCACTTTCTGGATTTCGGGATATCCGAAGCGGATTTTCAGGGACACAGTCTCGAAAACCTCTATAACCCCTGCAGCCTCAACGGCAGCTACAGCCGTTTCCCGGTAAGCCCTCAAAAGTCCCCCATAACCCAGTTTGACCCCTCCGAAATAGCGGGTAACGACCACGGCGACGTTTTTGAGTTCTTTAAGCTCCAGGACCCTGAAAACCGGTTTTCCGGAACTGCCCGCAGGTTCCCCATCATCATCATACTTCAGGGCAAAACTGTTTTCATCCTTTACAAGATATGCCGAGACGTTGTGGTTCGCGTCCGGGTGGACCTCCTTTACTTTTTTTACGAAGGCCTTTGCCTCGGCTTCGTTTTTCACAGGAATTGCATAGCCCAGGAACCCAGAATTTTTAAATTCTTTTCGGGACGTACCCGGGCCTTTCAGGGTCTTGTAACTCTCCAAACTTCAGTCCTCAGCAAGTTTTTTTCGGTTTTAGGTTTTCGGTTTTAAGTTTTAGGTCTTAGGTCTTAGATCTTAAGTTTTTGGTTTTTTAGTTTTCGGTCTCGAATCCGGGGACCCCCTTTCCTCTCCTCCTTCTATGGTCCACCACAAAATACCCCTTTCAGAAATCAGGCTTTCTGGATTTTTTCATATATGAAGGGCTATATTTCCACGAAATGAAAAACTATTAATGTAATCATAGTCATGCATAAATAAGACTCAATTTTATTATAATGAATCATATAAAATAACTATGAAGGAAGAGACTTTTCAGAGGTTGGATTATGAAAAACATTATGAAGATCACAGCACTGATTCTGCTTATAACGACCCTCGTCTTTGCGGCCGGCTGTGCCGAAAAGACTGATGAGGGAGCTGAGGAAGAAATCCCGACATACATCGTAGGAACGGAAGCTCAGTTCCCTCCCTTCGAGACCGTTGACGCTAAAGGAAATGTCGTCGGGTTTGACGTTGACCTCATGAACGCCATCGCAGAGGACCAGGGTTTCAAGGTTGAATACCTTGACCAGGACTTCACAGGTCTTATCCCTGCCCTTCAGACAGGAAACATTGACATCATCGCTTCAGGCATGACAATTAAGGAAGACCGTGAAAAAGAGGTTGACTTCAGTGAACCTTACATCAACGCAGGCCTTGCCCTTGCTGTCGGCATTAACAACGAAGAAATCACAGGTGTGGAAGACCTTCAGGGCAAAATCGTTGCTGTCCAGACCGGGTCCACCGGGTACTTCAAAGCAGAAGAACTTAAGGAAGCCGGAATTGTAAAATATATCAAGGACTTCCCCCACGTCAATGAAGCAATCTCAGAGATAAATATCGGGGGCGCAGATGCCATGATCAACGACCTGCCCGTAACAAACGCCTTCATAGCAGCAAAGCCGGGCATAATCAAGATTGTGGGCGAACCCCTTAACAGTGAAGACTACGGATTTGCCGTACGCCAGGGCAACACCGAACTCCTTGAAAAGATCAACACAGGTCTCAAAAACATCCGGGAAAGCGGAAAGTACGACGAACTCCTGGTTGACCTCCCCATGTACATGGAAGAGGAAGAAACCACTGAAGAAGTTGTTGAAGAAAATATGACTGAAGAAGTCACTGAAGAAAATGTGACTGAAGAAGTTGCTGAAGAAGTAACAGAAGAAAACGTGACTGAGTAAATCCTGCCGAAGCATAACACTCTGTTATGCTTTCTTTTTTAATTTTTATATAACCGATTTATTTCAATTATTTTTTATATATAATTGTTGTATTAATATAGTTGAAGAATAAAATGATTCCCAAATATTTCTGTAAAACAGGATTTTTGAGATAATATTCCTTTAACAGATGCATTATTTATATTAAGTATTATCTTTATTTATCAAATTAAATATTTAGAGGTCTGATTTTGTCTCTTTTAGCGTCCTATTTTGAACACGCTGTCATCGTATTCCCCAGTCTGTTACGGGGTGCGGTAATCACTGTCGAGGTCACAACTTTTTCAATATTCTTCGGGCTCATACTCGGAACAATCGCAGCTTTCGGGAAACTTTCCAAGAAGTCCATTTTAAGAATCCCCAGCTCCCTGTATGTGGATTTTATCCGGGGGACCCCCCTCTTCGTGCAGATCCTGCTCTTCTACTATGGAATCCCTGGCCTTGTCACGGGTCTTACGGGAGAGATTTTCAGGATTGACCCGATCATTGCTGGAATCGTTGTGTGCAGTATCAATAGCGGGGCCTACAACGCCGAAATTGTCCGGGCTGGCATAAAGTCCGTGGACAGGGGCCAGATGGAAGCCGCCCGTTCTCTCGGGATGACCGAGCACCAGGCAATGAAGGAAGTCATCATGCCCCAGGCCGTAAAACTCATTATCCCCCCGCTTGGAAACGAATTCATAGCACTCCTGAAAGACTCTTCCCTGCTCTCTATCATAAGCGTGCACGAGCTTTCAAAAAACGGGATGCTCTACGTATCAAAAACTTTTGCGGCATTTCCCACATTCATCTCGGTGGCCATCGTTTACCTGGCCCTGACCATGGGAATTTCCCGCCTGCTTGCATACATTGAGAGGAGGCTTGGCGTAAGTGATAGAAGTGAATAATCTCTACAAGAACTTCGGGAAGCTTAAGGTCCTTAAAGGGATCACCGAACATGTGGACGAAAGCGAGGTAGTCTGCGTAATCGGCCCCTCGGGTTCCGGAAAAAGCACCTTCCTCCGTTGCATGAACCTCCTGGAGACCCCGACCTCGGGAGAAATCCGGATAGCAGGAGACCTGGTTACCGACCCGAAGGTCAATATCAACAGGATCCGCGAGGAAGTGGGGATGGTTTTCCAGCGCTTCAACCTCTTCCCCCACATGACCGCCCTTAAAAACGTGGCAATTGCTCCCATGAGAGTAAGGGGCCTCCCCGAAAAGGAGGCTTACGAAAGGGCCCACGACCTTCTCAAAAAAGTGGGCCTGGAAGACAAGGCCAACGTTTACCCGAGCTCCCTTTCAGGCGGGCAGCAGCAGAGGGTAGCCATAGCAAGAGCCCTTGCCATGCGCCCGAAGGTTATGCTCTTCGACGAACCAACCTCGGCCCTTGACCCCGAAATGGTGGGAGAAGTCTTAAACGTCATGAAGGACCTGGCCAGGGAAGGTATGACCATGGTTGTCGTGACCCACGAAATGGGCTTTGCCCGGGAAGTAGGCGACCGGGTGCTCTTCATGGACGGAGGCGTAATTGTCGAAAAAGGCACCCCGAACGAGATTTTCAGCAACGCCAAAAACGAGAGGACAAAGGCTTTCTTAGGAAAGATTTTATAATTCTGATGCATTTTTCCCCTACTCATTTTTATCCGGAATCCACCACTCCCACCACCACTCGTTTTTTATAAATATATGGTGCTGAAAATATGAAAGAAACCCTGAAAGCCTACATCGACCTCACGCGGGCCCACTTCTTTTTAGCCTGGCCCCTCCTCTTCTGTTCAGGCCTTGTGCTTGCCTTTGAAAACTACGGGGGCTTTTCCTGGCTCCTTCTGCTGAAGGCATCCTTAATCGCCCTTCTGGGTTTCGAGGCCGGGCTTGTCTTAAACGATTACGTGGACCGGGACCGGGACAAAAAAGGCTTCAGACCGAAAGACCCCTTCAATAAATACTGGAGACTTTTTAGCAGGAGACCGGTGGCCGAGGGGCTGATTTCCCCTAAAAGGGCCCTTATGCTCTTTCTCGGGCTTGCGGGCCTTGCAGCAGCCCTGATTTTCACCCTGCCTTCCCCTAACTCCTATTACGTCTTTGCAATAATGCTCTACTCCTACGGGATCGAGGCCTTTTACCAGATGAAAAAGAGAAAACAAACCCTCCCTATAGCCCAGCTTGCAGGGCGGACGGATTTAACCCTCTTTCCAGTGGCGGGCTACCTCTGCTATGGGCAGCCGGATATGACCGCACTCCTTTATGCCCTTTTCTTTTACCCCTGGACCATGGCCCACCTTGGGACAAACGACCTTATAGAAATAAAAAACGACAGAGCCAGGGGCCTGAAGACCATTGCCGTACTCTATGGCCTGAAAGGGTGCGTGTACTGGACATTAGGTTTTACACTACTTCATTTCCTTATGGCCGGTTTTTTCCTGAAAGAGTTAGGAGATATAGCCCTCTACGGTTTTGCCCTGGCCTTCCTGATACTTATAGGGGCAAACCTTTACCTGCGGGAAGAAAAGAGTCCCGAAGCCGGAATGAAGGTGCTTCCGTTCTTCCATGGGACCATGGTGATTTACGCGCTTTCGATCATTCTTGATTTCTTTTGCTGAGTTTTTCCTCTTTTTTAAGATTTTAATATTTTAAGACTTTCTTCAGTTTTTGTCAATTTTTCTTTTTTGCGAGGATTATGGTGTTTGTCCCATCCCCGCTCAGGATTGCCTTCAGGATTTCAAAACCCCGGGCTCCCAGATAAGTTTTGAGCTGATCAAATGAATATTTGTAGGTAAAGCCCATGCGGATGCAGTCCCCTTCTTTGAAAGCCACGGCCCTCGATCCGACCTCAAACCTGGTGTCCTTCAGGATATAGAGGGTCTTTTTAGTCCTGTAGAGCTGGCCTGCGATATTGGATTCCACCGGAGCAAGCAAAAGCTCGAAATCGAAGTCTTCCGGGACCATGCCGTGCTGGAGCAGGGGATACATGTTAAAGAGCGCATTTTCCCTTGAGGCGTAGGCGCCAACAATGGACCTTTTTGCGGACCAGAGAGCTTCTTCGTCGTCTGAGGAGGGGAGAATATGGGCGTCAAAAAGGAAGAGGTCCCCTGATTCCAGGTTTTCGCAGATAAGGTTCAGGATGAAATCCGGTTCGTAGTTGCAGAATGTATTTCCGAGAATGCAGAAAAGGAGAGGCGGATGCAAATATTTTTTCAGAAGGGACAGGTCCTCGAGAAAACCCACGATTCCCTTTGTTTCAACGGGCAAGTCCCGGACTTTTTCAAGGGCCATCTCCACGAACTGCTTATTTACATCAAGAGGATAATACAGAAGGAGGTGCCTTCTTGCAGAGGCCGGAGTTTCGGCCAAATTTTTTTGGAGAAGCCCTTCGATAAGGACCCTTTCCTTATCTCCGCTCCCGACCCCCACACTCACCAGATTCATGTTCGAGGGGATGAATTTTACCAGTGGGGCAATATTTTCCTCAAGCAGAATTTTCAGGCACCTGGCCACGGGAAATGTGCTGGACCTGTCAAGGGTAAGCCAGTTTTTGGCCCCTTCGGCCCCCATGTAAAGGAGGTAATCAGGCAGTTCATGCCTTTTGAGGTTTTTATACAGCTTTTCTTTAAGAACGTTTTCGGTGATGAGTTCGATTTTGCCACCGGTTGCCTGAGCGTGCTCAAGGCCCTGTTTCAATCCTGTGTCCCGTATTATTTTACCACCTCCTCTGGTTTACCAAAATTAGCATTCCCTTCTCAGTCTTTTAAGCCGGGACGTATCCCGAGCTTCATAGGCATCCCGAGGACCTCTCCCCCGTACAGATATCTTTTGAGAACAGGCGGTGGGGAAAAAAGCTTTTTTTTGTCCGGATTTATATACTAGATCCCCAGAATTTCAAAAAACCGAAGAATATTATAAGATAGTTGGAGGGCATTATTTAATAAATATTGCTTTTTGAAAGCTGAATTTTAAAGATGCCGGGCACTTATGAAGTTATAAGAAATTGAGGGCCCTTAAATATAATTATACTGTTCTGCGATTATTTCCATAGCTGATCCCACAATTTTTAAAAAAAGTGGAGGAGTCTCAATAAATAAATGGCTAAAATTGACAGGCGGATTTGTATTATTATTAACCATAGTTCTTGTCCTGCTTGCAGCCTTATGGGGGCAACATACCGATAAAATGTATGATAATCACCTTGAGAGCAATTACGGATACGAAATCAGCATAACGGGTAGTTCCGAGCTGCAAAACGCGACCTTTTACCTGCCAGTCCCAGTTTTTGAAAATGAGTCCGAGAAAGGCCTGGCATTTGTGGAGAAGGACTTTTACGGCAGACCTCCTGACTGGAATTTTAGCATTGAGGAGACCGAACATGGCCCTATGCTCAAAATCGAAGCTGAAAAAATCCAGCCGGTTTTCCATTCCCTGCCTGTAGCTATTTCGGAATCCGAAGTGATTGAAGAGGAGGTCATGGAAGAGGAAATGGGACCAGAGCCCCCGGCGCCTCGACACTTTAAAGAATCCGACGAATATTCAGAAGAATTCCCGGTTCTGATCTCGTTTTATTTCGAGGATTACCAGGAAGCAAGCAAGCCCATTAACACAAGAAATCCGGTAGGCAACGAGTTTCTGCTTCTCCCAAAATATGACCTGAAAGAATCCGAAAAAGGCTCTATAGCCCCCAACTCCAAACATATCGGCCCCCGGTATTATGATTACGAAAGCCGCGTCTATGCAAGCTATGAGAGCTCTTCCGAAACTATAGTGGAGATATACGTCTGTTTTGGAGGGTCGAATGAGTGGTGGATTTACGGCTGGAAAGGAAATAGTTACGATGACTGGTTATCCGTCAGGCTGACAGGCCCACAGGAGGGCTGGACCCCGGCAGAAGGAGAACTTATTACGGCCGATGGGGTATATAGAAACTAAATTATTATAATGGGTTGCCGGCTTTTTGTACAGGGGGAGATATTTCAGGAAGCCAGCCACCTTCGTCTGATTTCAGGGTTTCAGGATGTTTTCCGAATTTGATTATAAAAATGCCCGACATCCTCACCGGCCACATGCCGGCCTTTTCGTAACTGAAATGGAAAAAATGTATCTCAAAAGTACAGACCTGTTTTTTGAAGAATGTAATGCTCCAACCAGATGCATAGACCCATATTAACAAATGCTAAATACAGGCCAATTCAAATAAAAGACGGGGAGATAGAATTGGTTTCGGTCACAATTATCCTTGTTTTCTGTCTGGTGGCATTTGCAGCCATTCACAGTCTTACGGCAAGCCTGCCCTTCAAACGCTTCGTCTTGAGAAAGGCAGGGGGGATTTCCAGGGTAGAAAAACTGTATATGCCGATATACAGCCTGATCGCATTTGTAACAATTGCGCCTCTTGTCTACCTGCTCATCAAAAACCCAGGGCCAGTCCTTTATGTGGTGCCTTCCCCCTGGCGCTGGCTGATGGTCGGGGTACAGGTAATTACGGCAATCGTTTCTTCGAGAGCCATGCGGGACGCCCCTCACAGGTTCAAACTACACTCACAGCTTGCCGCTTCGAAGACTCCCGAAGCCGGCCCCCTGGATATAAAGGGGATTTACCGCTGGATAAGGGACCCCTTTTTGTTCTCGGGCCTGATCATTATCTGGCTCACCTTCTTTATGACGGTCAACCTGCTCGTAATATACGTTCTGACCAGCATCTATCTGTATCTGGGGTCCCTGCACTGGGAAAAAAGACTGGAGTCGCAGTTCGGGGACGAATACCGGGAATACCAAAAAAAGGTCCACAGGATAATTCCCCATTCGGGAGGATATCGTTAAAAACCTATAATGTTCTTCAACCACTCCCCAGCCAGTTCCGCCAAAGCAGGAACTGTTGAGGAAGAGGTATTCTGCTACTTTAGATAAAAGAAAAGTTAAAAGCCGCCGGAGAGATTTGAACCCTCGACCTGCTGATTACGAATCAGCCGCTATACCGCTAAGCCACGACGGCGCTAAAGAATGGAAAAATGATGTAGACCTTAAAATATCAATTAAGGATATAACTATTTCGCTTGTCAGGCAGACACACCCCAGTTTTGGGCCACAAATCCGGAGAAAATCCGGATTACTTCCCTATTTTATTGAAATGTCTGAAATAAAACCAGAGAAAGATAAGCATTACCAGAATGGAAATAGCTATTGCAACGTAGACAAAGGAAGACACCTGAAACTCACTCCTGCAACATAAATCAAATTATTAAGAAACAAAAAGAAACCTTCTCCTGAAAGGTCCCGGAATTATCATTACATACCCTTAATGTTTAAACATTTCCATTTTTGTCAGTCCTTTATTTGCCGAAAGCGGCCACCCATTGAAGGAAGAGCCGGAATACATAATTTCCGGCCCCTTCAGCCCTTTTTCTCAGCCCACAAAAACCCGGGCCCGCCCAAAATTAAAGAATCCGCACCTCGATACAGATATTGTACTGATGGGGCGCATACGAACGCACGGTCCGCGTTTCCAGAACCTCGATTTTTCGGCCGGCCCTCGTAGCCGCGGCCCGGATAAGTTCGATGGAGCTCTCAAAAAGGTCGTCTTCCGGAGTCATCCCGTAGTAATGGATGATGCCACCGGGTTTTGTGAGGAGAACGGCCGAATCAAGGAACTCGTGAGCACTGTGGGGGAGGTTCATGAGCACATGGTCGGCCAGGCCCGCAAACTTCAGAGCCTCTTCCCGGGCATCTCCCTCGATTGCCTCGATGTTCCGCACGGAATTGAGAGCAATGTTTTCCCTGAGATAGTGAACAGCCTCCGGGTTTTTGTCGATTGCGAGGACCTTTTCAGGCCTGGCTTTTTTCGCGATCAGTATACTGTAAGGCCCCACGCCCGCAAACATGTCAACGACCGTCTCCCCTTCCCGGACCCAATCCAGGACCCGAATGCGCTCGGTGGAGAGGCGGGGAGTAAAATAGGCCTTCGCAAGGTCCACCATATAACGGGAACCGTGCTCCCTGTGAACAGTCTCGGTCCTTTGCTCTCCGGCCAGGATCTCAAACTCCCGGACCCTGAACTCCCCTATAACCGGGGTCAGAGGCATCATAACGGTCTTTACGCGGGGATGAGTCTCAAGGATGGCTCCGGCAGCCTTTCGGGCCTCGGCAGGTTCAAGCTCTTCTTCTTCCAGAAGAGCAATGTCCCCGATGACCTCAAAGCGAGGGAAAAAACCCAGAATTTCTTCAAGGGTAGGCTTTCTCTCCAGGGGCTCAAATTCGAATTCCGCAAGCTCAAACCCGACATTTTCCGGAAGTCCTGCAAGTTCTGAAGCTTCCGGCTCCCCTGAAAGGGGGAGGTAGAGATAGGAAGCATCCGAAGCTATCCTTACGGAATGGTCAAGCAATTCAAACTCAAGTAAAACCTTTCTTACGGATTCACCTTTCTTTTTGGGGACCTTAATACATCTATTTTTCATGGATTTGACACCTTTCCTGACCGATAAACCGCGTTTTTGGATTTTAAGTTTTCTCGAGATTCCGAAACTCTGGCAGTGAAACCTGAATCCGGACTGAAGTTTTGCAATCGCTTCTTTTTAGACCCTACCAAAAAAAACGGCATCCTGCTTAGGAATGGTCGAACTATAACTTCAAGTTTTCAGTTTGGGAATAGCCCTATATTTTGGTGTGTGAATTCAAACCACGGAATACACGGAACACACGGAAAAAGAACGAACGGAAGACGACAAGTACGGTTGCTCTGGCGTTTTTCGTCCTCTTGAGGGAGCGTAGCTCCCGAAAAGGACCCCGTGCTGTTGCACTTGCAGTGCAACTCCCAGGAAATCTTCGATTTCCTGTGATCCCGAAGCGGAACTCGGGTGCCGAAGCGGAACTCGGGTGCCGAAGCGGAACTCGGGTGCCGAAGCGGAACTCGGGTGCCGAAGCGGAACTCGGGCTACGAGAGCAGAACCGGATTATTGTAGTTCAGGGCAAACCAGGCCCCGAAAAGCACCAGGAAAATTCCGCAGGCGTAAAGGACCTTTTCGTGCATTCCACGGGAGAGCAGGGTTTTTCCCCGGCTGAAGGATGCGGAAATCGCGGTGAACCAGCTGAGGTCCGCAAGCCAGTGTCCGAGCACGTAAGAGACTGCAATAAAGGCCCCCAGACAGTACTCCTGAAGCACCAGAGCACTTCCCGCGGTCAGCCACCAGATCCAGAAATAGGGATTGGAAACCGAGGTCAGAAAACCCGCAAGAGCGGGGCTGGAGGCAAAGTCCTTCCCGCCTGTAGAGGAAGAAAGGCCCGCAGAAGCAGCGGCTTTTGCGTCTTTGATTGTCAGCAGGCCGAAGGCCACGAGCACGAGACCCCCGAGGAGGGAGACTGTGGAAATCGTACCACTTCCGACAAGAGAGGCCGCTCCGTAGAGGATCAGGACACAGAGCACGACTTCAATCAGCATATGCCCGAGGACGACCTCGGGACCGGCCTTCCAGCCTTTTTTAAGCGAGGCCTCTATGGTTGCAAAGAGCATGGGACCGGGGACAAGGGCACCTGTGAGCCCGACCGTGAACCCGAGGAGGAGGGCTTTGAAAACATCAAGAGAAAACATAAGCACCAACTTTTTTTAAGAAATTAATCAAGATATGGAAAGTTAAGCTGAAAAACTCAAATTACAGGAAACGAAACCATGAAAAATTAATCCGAAGAGCTGGCTGAACAAAAGCCTGCCCAAAAAATCGGCCTGAAAAAAAAAGGAAAAAGGTGAAGAAACTTTAAAATGAAGAATCCTTAAACCTTAGAGGATAATCTCGATATCCAGTTCTTCAGCAAGTTCCTTGTACCTGTTCCTGATGGTAACTTCCGTTACCCCGGCCACATCCGCAACTTCCCTCTGGGTCCTGCGTTCTCCGCAGAGAATGGACGCGATATAGATTGCGGCCGCAGCCACTCCGGTAGGCCCTCTTCCACTTGTAAGTTCCTTTTCGGAAGCCTGTCTCAGGATTTCAACGCTCTTGGACTGGACTTCCCCTTTCAAATTGAGCCCTGAGCAGAATCTGGGCACGTAGTCGATAGGAGAGGTCGGCATGAGCTTTAAGGAAAGTTCCCTTGAAATAAAGCGATATGTCCTTCCGATTTCTTTCCGACTTACCCTGGACACTTCTTCGATTTCATCAAGGGTACGGGGCACACTGCACTGCCTGCACGCAGCGTAAAGGGCAGCAGCCGCAACCCCTTCAATACTCCGGCCCCGGATAAGGTTCTTATCCACAGCCTTTCTGTAAACAACGGCCGCAGTCTCACGGACAGTCCTCGGAAGACCTAAAGCTGAAGCCATCCTGTCCAGTTCGGATAAGGCGAAAGCCAGGTTTCTTTCCGTTGCGTTGCTGACCCTGATTCTGCGCTGCCACTTTCTTAACCTGTAAAGCTGAGCACGGTTTTTGGAGGAGATAGACTTTCCGTAAGAGTCCCGGTTCCTCCAGTCAATCATTGTGGAAAGCCCTTTATCGTGGATCGTATAGGTCATGGGTGCGCCCACACGGGAACGCTTCATGCGCTGGTCGTGGTCAAACGCCCTCCACTCAGGCCCTTCGTCCACGAAGTCGGCATCAATGACAAGTCCGCAGTCCCCGCACACGAGTTCGGCCCGCTCGTAGTCGTGTACAAGATTCCTGCTGCCGCATTCCGGACACACTACCTTTTCTTTCTCGAAATTTTGTTCATTTTGTTTTTCTTTGCGAGCTTTAATCATGGCCCTGATTTTTTCTCGCTCAAGAGTGTCCGAATAGCGAACTCTTTCGACTTCTACCATTTCATATCACCTTTTACCATAAAGTAAATAAACATAAATACATAAACACCGATACACAGACACGATCAGTCAGGCAGAATGCTCGTGACTTTATTCGTGGGAGAAATGCCGTTAACTTTCAGGCATGTCGTTCCACGTTTGGATTTTTTCAATCTGCTTTTGAAACGAGTTCGTGGCAGATAACGCAGTTTTTAACTGTCTCCCCTCGCCAATGTTGGATTGCTTATCATGTGTAGCACACGGCCCCTGGTTCTCAGGACTTTTAATACCACACGAGAGGGAATTGGACTGAGGAAACATCCAAAGGCATCATGACATATCCAGGCCGGTCAATCAGGACTTGCCGAAGCAAGCCCCCCACTTTAGTGGAGGGTTATCGACACAACAGCAGAAACAAATTGGCACTGTTTTTATATAAACATAGTCGTCCAGTCACCCAGTCTCACAATCATAACACATTTACACAGTTTTAAACGCCGCCATACACATCAGGTATTTATAGAAATTGAAGTAGACTTCGGCCCTGAAAAAACACTGCCCGTTTTAAAATGCAGTTTCGAAAAAGATGAATATTCCCGAATATCAGAGATTTTACCGAACATAAATCCGTTCATTAACCAGACCCCGAAATTCAGAATCCGGAATTTTTTTAAAACCTTTTACTAAAAAATACGGATGATCCACAGGACCAAAAATACTGGCGATCGTACCAATGTTATTCAGGGTTCTGTCCATAACAGCCGAATTCATTTTAGGAATATCGCCTGAGATCTTACTGGATTTGACCTCATCTCCTCTAACAATAAGATTTTTGTTACCTGATCTGTGTAACACAATACCGAGTCTTTTCATAGTAGCCACAAATGAACAGCCTTCCTGGCTTCAAAAATTCAGAGCTTTAAGCCCTGCCTTGCGTTATATAAACCCCCAGCCCGAATAAATAATACATACCCCGGACTGAGAAGCATACGTACTTCACAGTTATAGTATATAAATATATCGCAAGACCTATATTACACATACCATTTAGATCGACAGATATATAAAAAGAAAAAGAGTGAAAGGTAAACCACAAGCTTATATATGAAATAGACATTGTTGGCAACGACCAGGCCATATAAATGGTTTGATTTTAGACGACAATAATCCATTAATAATCCATTGATAGATCTCGTTTTCCAGGGAGGAGATTTATTGTCCAAATTTGTATATTTTTTCGGAAATAATGACACTGATGGCAAAAGTAGTATGAAAGACCTGCTTGGAGGCAAGGGTGCAAACCTGGCTGAAATGGCCAATTTAGGGATCCCCGTGCCACCTGGCTTTACAATCACAACCGAAGTCTGTGTACTGTACCTCAAAAACAAAGAGTATTCAGAAGAAGTAACAAGACAGGTAAACAAAGCAATCGAAAAGCTTGAAAAAGCAAACAACAAAAAGCTTGGAGACCCGGAAGACCCACTACTCGTATCCGTACGTTCAGGGGCAAGAGTATCCATGCCAGGAATGATGGATACTGTTTTGAATCTGGGCCTTACCGATATATCCGTTGAAGGGATTGCGAAGAAGGTAAACGATAAAAGGTTTGCCTATGACTGTTACCGCAGATTCATTGCAATGTTCGGAGACGTGGTGCTCGGGATCGAATTCAGGAAGTTCGATGCGCTGATCGGAGACAAGAAAAAGCAACTTGGAGTAAAATACGACACCGATCTGACTGCGAAAGACCTTAAAGAGCTGGCTGAGAAGTTCAAGGAAGTAATCAAACTCGAAAAAGGGATAGAGTTCCCCCAGGACCCGAAAGTTCAGCTTCAAATGGCAATAGACGCTGTTTTTGATTCATGGAACAACTCGAGAGCCATCAAGTACAGGGAAATCAACGACATCGCCGACACCTGGGGAACAGCCGTTAGCGTCCAGACCATGGTCTACGGAAACATGGGTGAGACTTCCGGTACAGGAGTTGCTTTTACTAGAAACCCCTCGACCGGAGAAAAGCGTTTCTTCGGAGAATACCTGCTCAACGCCCAGGGCGAAGACGTGGTTGCCGGAATCAGGACTCCGAACCAGATACAGAAACTCGGAGAACAGATCCCTGAAGCTTACGAGCAGCTCGTGGACATTTGCCAGAAAATGGAAGCCCACTTCATGGACATGCAGGATATTGAGTTTACCATTCAAGAAGGCAAACTCTACATGCTGCAGACCAGGACCGGAAAGCGAACCGCCGCTGCTGCCGTAAAGGTTGCAAGGGATATGGTTGAAGAAAATCTGATCGACAAAGAAACAGCGGTTACCCGTGTACATGCCGACCAGATAGACCAGCTCCTCCACCCGAGAATCAACCCTGAAGCCAAACTGGAAATTATCGCAAACGGGCTTCCCGCATCTCCGGGAGCAGCTGTCGGAAAGGTCGTGTTTACCGCGGAAGAGGCGGAACTGAGGGCCGAACTTGGCGAAAAGACCATCCTTGTAAGAGGCGAGACTTCCCCCGAAGATATCGGTGGAATGGCAGCCGCTCGGGGAGTCCTGACCGTCCGGGGAGGCATGACCTCACACGCCGCAGTCGTCGGAAGAGGCATGGGTAAACCCTGTGTTGTTGGTTGCGGAGAAATCGCAATTGACACGAAAAACGCCCTCTTCAGGGTAAACGGCTACACAATAAAAGAAAACGATCACCTCACCATCGACGGCAGCACAGGAAACGTAATTCTGGGAGAAGTCGAGCTTATTGAAGCCGAACTTAACGAGGACCTCCATGCCGTCCTTGTCTGGGCTGACGAGATCCGCGAACTCGGAGTCAGGACAAACGCTGATAATCCGGCCGACGCAAGCCTCGCCCGCGAACTCGGAGCTGAAGGGATCGGACTTTGCCGGACCGAACACATGTTCTTCGGGGAAGACAGGATTCCCGCAGTCAGGGACATGATCATGGCAGAGGACGAGAAAGCCAGGAAAAAAGCCCTGAAAAAGCTGCTCCCCATGCAAAAAGAAGACTTCATCGGAATCTTCCGCAGCATGGAAGGTCTGCCCGTGACCATCAGGCTGCTTGACCCACCTCTCCACGAGTTCCTGCCCTCCAGAGAAGAACTTGAAGAAAAACTCAAGGAATTCCAGGCCGCGTCTGACCTTGACGGAATAGAAAGTATCAACATGATGCTCCAGCGCGTGGACGCTCTCAAGGAACTCAACCCCATGCTCGGGCACAGGGGCTGTCGTCTTGGGGTCACCTACCCTGAAATCTACGACATGCAGGTAAAAGCCATCATGGAAGCTGCCTGCGAACTCGCAGCCGAGGGCGCAAAGGTCGTACCTGAAATCATGATCCCCCTCGTGGGCCTTGTAACGGAACTTGCCTTCTCCAAACAGAAGGTCATTGAAATGGCCGAAGCCGTCATGGAAGAAATGGGCACGAAGGTCAACTATAAAATAGGAACCATGATCGAGCTCCCAAGAGCCGTGATCACCGCAGACAAAATCGCCATGGAAGCGGAGTTCTTTTCCTTCGGGACAAACGACCTGACCCAGACAACCTTCGGTTTCAGCCGGGACGACGTGGGCAAATTTATTCCAATCTACAAAAAAGAGGAAATTCTCAAAAACGATCCCTTCGCGGTCCTCGACCAGGAAGGCGTTGGCGAACTCATGAAGATCGGAATAGAGAAAGGCCGCTCAGTCAAGCCCGACCTTAAAATAGGCATCTGCGGAGAACACGGCGGTGAACCCTCATCAATCAGGTTCGCCCACAGCATAGGAATCGACTATGTAAGCTGTTCCCCTTACAGAATCCCTATCGCAAGGCTCGTGGCCGCTCAGAGCACCATCGAATCCAGGAAAAAATAACCTCATTAAAAATTCAACCCGGTGGGACCAAAAAGTCCCACCACCCGAGTTCCGCTTCGTCACCCGAGTTCCGCTTTGGAGCACGGGGTCCGTTTCGCTCGCTGTGCGAGCTCAAGCGGACAAATATCCCCGTCAATCTTTTTTGGGTAAGTCGGGAGGATTACTTCTCCTCGGACTTTTCCATGATCTCTTTTTCAGAAAAACTTAGCGGAAAACCAGCCCTCTTTTTAGAAAAAACGACCGGAAAATCCGACCCTCTTTTTCAGAAAAACCCACATTTCGATTTCTGGCATTTCTGTACAAATTCATGATACAAATGTGATATTTAGTTGATTTCGTATCAATTAAATAACCAATATACATGAATTATTTTCCCCTATTGGCAGGGGGTCGAAATGTCGAGAAAAACGAAACCAGAAACCGGCTCCCATCGAATTTCGGCGCAGCCCCCGAAAATATCGAATCCAGAAACCGGGGGGTACAAGCTGAAAATCTAATCTGAAAAAAACAGGCCCCACAGAGAACTGAGAGCTAAAAAGAAAAAACAGGCCCGTTTCTTGAATAGAAAATTCAACGAAACGAACGCGTTTGGCCCTAGTGTCGCGTCAATCCTCAAGTGTCGGATAAAGACGCGATAATTTTATTCTTGCATCCTCGGTTGTGAATTGCCAATTAACCTTCGAGTTTTTGTTGTTTCTGAATTTTTGCCAAGCCAATACCTCTTTCCTAACAAACTCGATGTTGTCAATTCTCCTTTTTAAGCACTGACCTGTAAGCACATTCAATTCAATCTCTGCCATATTCAACCAGCTTCCATGTTTTGGGGTGTACACAAACTCAAACCGATCCCATAGTGCCTTCGCCTTCTCTGGCGAAAACTGTTCATAAAGAGATCCAGGAATGTGTGTGTTTAGATTATCCATTACCAGCGTTATTTTGTATGCGTATTCATATTGAGCCGCGATTTCTTCCAGAAAACAAGCCCAATCTCGCTTGGTTCTACTTTCGGTAATTTTTACCATGCGTTTTCCTGCCAATGGTTCACAGGCAAGGAATATATTGCACGTTCCACAACGCTTGTATTCGTAATCATACCTGGCTGGTTTCCCGGGTGAACCCGGGACAGGAATTCTTGTTTCTGCAATCAGTTGTTTTGGAGATTCGTCCATACATACAACAGGATTTAGTGGATCAAATGGACGCTTATAAACATCAAGCACCATTTCCATATTTGCAACAAAGCTACTGTTTTGTTTCGGTGGAATTAACCATCCTTTTTGTTGCCAGGGTTTAATTTCGTTTTTTTTAAAACACGTCGAACGGTTTCATGAGAAATATTATCAATATAGCCAAGCTCTACAACCTGATCAGCTAACAACCTCAAAGACCATATTGCAAAACCTTCGGGTGGTTCGCTGCAACTTAAGGCGAGTAAATGGGCTTCAAAATCACCATCAACTTTTTTTTTGTAAATGCGGCTTCCTTTTTTTCCGTTAAGGGTAGCTTCAAGACCCTCTTCAACAAACCGCTTCTTAACTCGATCAATTTTTCTCATGCTTATATTCAGGACACGTGAGATTTCTTCGTTGGTTGAATGTTTGTCATTCCATTCACCTTTGTCGCAACCAAGCAAGATAAGAGCGTTGATAATTTTATGTGAGTTATGGTTGCCCTTTGAGGCAAGTTCACAAAGATCTTTACGTTCATCTTCAGCAAGTGTCACAGTGTATTTATTCATAAGAAATCCTCTGGGATTCATATGAACAACATGCAATATATCTGTTACGTCATTTTACGCATGACGCGACACTAGTGTCGAGTCAATCCTCAATGATTAAATGATTCTGAATAGTCGTAATCGATTATATACGACATTTTATTGCTGACGCGACACTAGATCATATATTATAATCCAAAGCTACGAAATAGTCCGCTTGAGCTCGCGAAGCGGGCGAAACGGACCTCGTGCTGTTGCACTTGCAGTGCAACTCCCAGTAAATCTTCGATTTACTGCGATCCCGAAGCGAAACTCGGGTGCCGAAGCAGAATTAGGGCTGTTAGGGAAATTAATAGTTCCTGTCAATCATATAATCGGCAATCTGAAGGAGAATTTCCTTCTCGGGGCAGTCGGCAAGAGCATCGAGCTCTGCCTTGCCCTGTTCAACATATGAGATTGCGAGATCCTTGACATAATCAATGGAACCGGCCTCAGTAAGGAGTTTTACTGCCTCTTTGATTTCCTCGTCGCTGGCTTTACCTTTGCCGAAGATCTCGAGCTGCACACCCTTTTTGAAAGCGTCGATTACAATAAGAGTATGTTTGCCTTCCATGAGATCGCTGCCGTGCACCTTGCCGAGCACTTCCTCGGGTGCAGTCATATCCAGGAAATCGTCATACATCTGGAAACCGACTCCAATCAGGCGGCCAAACTCGGAAAAGGCTTCGGCAAG
This sequence comes from Methanosarcina baltica, assembly GCF_055394095.1. Classification (NCBI taxonomy): domain Archaea; kingdom Methanobacteriati; phylum Methanobacteriota; class Methanomicrobia; order Methanosarcinales; family Methanosarcinaceae; genus Methanosarcina; species Methanosarcina baltica. Next base: position 1,053,048 of record NZ_AP042463.1, read on the forward strand.
CTCATCGGAGGCCCCGCCGAGGATGGCCCCGATTTTAGCGGCTGCGGCGTAGAGCACCGAGGTCTTTTTTTCGACCATCTCAAGATACTCGGCCTCCTCGACCCGGTCCCTGGTCTCGAAGTCCATGTCCATCCACTGGCCCTCACAGATTTCTGTGCAGGTCTTTGAGAGGACACCCATGCATTTCAAAATTTTTTCCGGCTCATTATCGATCCTGGCAAGGATCTCAAAGGCTTTGGAGTAAAGGGTATCGCCCGCAAGGATTGCACCCGCTTCACCCCATTTCACATGGACGGCCGGCATTCCTCGCCGGACATCGTCCCTGTCCATTATATCATCATGAACAAGCGTGAAATTATGAACGAGCTCCACCGCAACAGCTGCAGGGAGCACGGACTCAACGTTTGAGCCAAGGGCCTCGGCGACAAGGATGAGGACCGCTGGCCGGAGGCGTTTACCTCCGGCGTCCACGAGATAGCGGGAGGCTTTGTAAAGCTCCTCGGGCTCTGATAGAGGAAGCATTTCATCAATGGCGGCATCCACGTGGACAGTTCTTTTTTTAATTTCATCGATCAGCGTCATAATCATCACAAAAACGGAATTGTTTTTCTTATACAATTACTCTTCGATATATAACACTTCACCGTTTCTGAGAAGGTGGACGGTGTCCCCGAGCACGTAACCCGCATCTTCCGCCATCTCGATGTACTCACCGTGCATAACAATGTTTCCGTGGGCCGGGATGACATGTTCCGGGTTCACCATACGCAGGAGTTCCCAGTGGTCTTCCCTGTAAGCGTGACCTGAGACGTGCACATCATCGTAGATCCTGGCGCCCCTCATCCTGAGCTTTGTCTCAAGGGCAAAGCGGTTGGCCTGGGTCATGGGAGTGGGAATAATGTTTGCGGAAAATATTACGCGGTCTCCGGGCTCGATCTCGTAGGCGGTCTCCCCATTTGCGATCCTGGTAAGAATGGACCCGGGTTCACCCTGGTGGCCCGTGACTATGGGCAGATACTTGTTCTTGCCTGCCTGCATGATCCGCTTAAAGGCCTTGTCAATGTCTTTCCTGTGCCCGTAAACCTCTACATTGGCAGGAAGGGTAATGTAATTGAGGTCCCTTGCGGCCCCGACGTAGCGCTCCATGGAGCGGCCCATAAGCACAGGGATCCGACCCATTTCTACCGTGGCCTCAACGATCGCATTGATCCGGGCGATATGGGAAGCAAAGGTCGTGATGATCATACCCACATCGGTCTCTTCGGTCCCGAGCAGCACGTCCCTTACCATGTCCTTTGCAATCTTTTCGGAGGGAGTCTTTCCGGAACGTCCGGCGTTTGTACTCTCCGTAATCATTGCAATGACCCCTTCCCGGCCAAGGGCCTTGAGGCGTTCGAAGTCCGGGGCTTCTCCCATAGTGGGGGTCCGGTCAAGCTTGAAGTCACAGGCATAGAGCACGGCCCCTTCCGGGGTATGGACGGCCGCAAGTACACAGTCGATAATACTGTGCTGGACCCGGATGAACTCAATGGAAATATCGTCCGTAACCTGATAGGTCCCGCCTGCCTTGAGGGGGATAATCCTGTTGCAGACCTCAAACTTACGCTCGGACTCGATCTGCTGTTTTATGATGGCGGCAGTGTAGGGGGTCGCAAGAATAGGCGCATTGTAACGGTGGGCAAGTTTGGGAATTGCCCCAATGTGGTCAAGGTGCCCGTGGGTACATACAATGGCCCGGACAGTCCCGTTGATCTCCTTCATGATGGTGTCATCCGGAATGGCCCCCATCTGAATAAGCTCAAGAGAATGCATTCTATCAACTTCAACGTCCTCGTGGATCTGGACCCTATCGAGCCGCAGTCCCATATCAAGGATAATAATATCTTCACCAACGATTATCGCAGTCATATTGCGACCCATTTCATTGTAGCCGCCAACTGCGACAATTCCTATTTCAGTCATGTTTTAAACCTCTTATTTGATCTTATTTGATTTTATTCGATCTGAATCGATCCCTGATCCCGATTATATCGGAACCTGAAATTTAGAAACTATGATACCTTTGAGAGATAACCTGGATTTGAAAGCATAATTATGGAAATCTGAACGCATAATTATGGAAATTGGACTATGGAAATAACATTCCCGGAGATGAATTACAAAACCTGATTACGGTAATGAGAAACCGGACATAAGAATACATGAAATCAAATGCCCATTAAATAAGCTGTAAATAAGCCCTTCAAATAATTCTGTAAATAATTCTGTAAATAATTCTGTAAATAAGGCTCATACCCTGGATGACTGCCCACATGTGATAGGCAGAAAGCCCAACTGTTTAGCGTGAGGTAGTTGACAAAGAGTTTCCTGGATACAGACATATCACTTATAATATATATTTGTTTACGTATACAAATCGGAGCCATCAAATCTTATCCAGACAAATCATCAGGCCAATAGTCTCAGGCCCGAATAAGCCTGCTAACTCTTTTTTCCGGTGATATAATCCTTAAATACTGATTTTTCTGCTTCTTTTACTTACACTATTTTACTCGCTCATTAGAGATTTACACTTCAGGCATTCTGGCCTTAAGTCCTCAGGCAAGCCTGCATATATTTCCCAGCTTGAAATCTTATTTGACGAATAATGGTTTCCTCCACCACCCGTTCAAATAACCGGGGAATTCCCTTACACTTAGTATCCGGAAGGATATCAGTTTCCTTTGTACATCCAGAACCGGCAACGGTTCAAGCTTCTCAATGATTCCATTTCCTCGAGAGTTCCAGCTTTGGTGGAACTGGAAGATGTGGGAGAAATGCACCCACTTTCTGAAATTACCTGCTTTAAGGGATATGCAAGCCCCTTATACTAAAATCAAAGATTTTAGGGAGGGGAAGTTGACATGATAAGATGACATTGACCAAATAATGATTCAGGCCCCGGATATTCACAGTATATCCCGGAGCGCCGAGTAGTCCTTTACGTTAAACCCACGCTGAGTCAGGTATTCGAGAGTCCAGCCCGTGATAACCGCAGGAGCACCATGCAAATCCGAAATGTTTCCGCATCCGCAGAGGAACATGGCGGTTCTGAATTCGGCCAGCATACAGGAGAGCACCTGAACCACAGCGGCTTTGCCCTCCAAAGCAGGCCCTACGAAAGGCAGGGCTGCGCTGGCCACGCTTGCCCCGAGAACAATCGATTTTGCAATATCTACCCCGGTCCGGACTCCACCTGTGGCAATGATAGGGAGGGAAACTTTTGACTCAATAATGCTTGCGACCGTGGGGATTCCGAAGTCCCAGAAAAGGTCGCCCAGGTGTCCAGAGAGGCTGTCTCCCTGGTCCCGGGTCCGGTAAACCTCGACCCCGGCCCAGCTTGTGCCGCCCACGCCGCCTACATCAATTGCCGAAACTCCGGCATCCAGGAATTTCAAAGCGTCTTCCCTTGAAATCCCGGCTCCGGTTTCCTTTACTATCACCGGGACGTCCAGCATGGAACAGATCTCGGAAATCATTGCAAGGCAGCCGGTCGCATCTCTGTCGCCTTCGGGCTGGATTGCTTCCTGTAAGAAATTAAGATGAATTGCAAGGGCATCGGCATCGATCATCTCGACAAGTTTTTCCATGCCTTCGATCCCGTACTCCCTGATCTGGGCGGCCCCCACGTTGCCATAGACAAAAGCGTTTGGGGCTTTATCCCGTACGACCCGGAAAGATTCCTCCTGAGCCGGGTCGTCTATCGCAGCCCTCTGGCTGCCCACGCCTATCCCGAGCCCAAGCTCCTCGACAGCTTCGGCCAGTGCGGCATTTACCGGCAGGGTGTCCGGATGCCCGCCTGTGACGGAGGCAATCAGGAAGGGGGCCTGCAAGTGTTTACCCAGAAAATCCACTGAAAGATCAAGCTCATCCATATTGAGCTCGGGAAGAGCCCTGTGAACAAGGGTAACGTCTTCAAAACCCGCAGTCACATTCCGGGCTTCCACCGGGCTTTCCGCACATAATTTTAAATGTTCGATCTTTCGCTTCGAGGTAATGTTTATCATATTCAATTCCCTTTGTCCGGAGAGATCCTGGTCCCTATGGCTTCTCCAGCTAAGAACCTGTGTATGTTATCTGCCTTTCCTGCATTGAATATATGTGAAGTAATACATGATGTTTTGCACAGGTCCAGGAGTTCCCGGACTTTTCCGAGCATCCCACCGGTCACATCGGTGTTTTCCGAGGCCCCGATATAACGCCTGAACTCCTCAAAGGTCCCGGGAGTGATCTCAGGCACGGCTTTTCCGTCCATTCCGAGCACCCCGTCCTCCGCCGAACCAAGCCCGAGCCTCGAGGCTTTCAGGGCCTTTGCGAGGTAGGATACTATCTGGTCCCCGGAGAGGACGCAGCCCCCTATTTCGGAGTCCATAACAACATCCCCGTGCAGGACAGGTACAAGTCCGTTTTCAAGCATGAGCCTAAGGTTTTCCAGGTACATGCTCTCAATCCGTCCGTTTTTACAGACCGTACAGCCCATGGGGTGCACCGCCACGGCCCGAATCCCGAAGCGGTTCAGAGAGTTCACTACCGCTTCTGAAAGCTTTTTTACGGACTGGTGGGTAACTATGCCCCCTTCCGGATCAAACTGCCTGTCAAGCCCGTATTTTTTCGCGTAGGTGTGCCCGAAAGACCCGGCTCCGTGGACCACTATCAATTTACCCCTGTATTCCGAAACTTCCCGGGCTATGCGGAGGAGTTCGGTTTCCCTGACAACTCCGGCGTCCGCGCCTTTGTCGGTAATCACACTCCCGCCAAGTTTCAGTATAACAAGTTCGGATGAAGCACTCATAATATATCTCCAGTGAAATGCAAGAAATTCATGAAACAGATTTCATGAACTGAATATAAATTTTGAAATTAAATTAAATTAAATTAACATTGGATCACAGGAAGCAGGAAAATGCCATTCAGCCCCGGAAGAAACCCAGACTTTGGGCACTTTTGTTTCCTGTAGACCTTTATTCAATCCTCAGGCCCTGCTCCGTTGCTTTTGTAACAATAACCTTTCCACCTGCTTTCCGAATAGCTTCAGCCACAGGCCCACAGTTTTCCGGAGCCGTAAGAGCGACCATGCAGCCTCCTCCTCCGGCCCCGGTGATCTTTGCCCCAAAGGCGCCCGCGTCCCGGGCGACGTATATGAGCTTTGAAAGTTCGAGGCTGCTTACCCCGAGGGCATCAAGCAGCCCATGGTTCACGTTCATCAGTTTCCCGACAGATGCATAGTCCCCTTTCCCAACCAGGGCCTCTCCCAGTCCGGAAATTTTGCCAATCGAGGACATGAGAGGCACTATAAGCTCCGGATAACTTTCCTTTAGTCTGCGCACGTTTGCCACAAGCTCTTTTGTGGAAGAGAAAACTCCGGTATCCCCGATCACAATTCCACAATCGGGAGTTGCCAGTTTCCGCCGGTCGGGAATGGTAACCACCCCTCCAAAGGTTGAAACATAGGTATCGGTAGGGCTTGCGGCCCCCTGGACTTTGATCTCGATTTCATGCCCCAGCTTTGCTATTTCTTCAGGCCCGAGCCCGCAGCCGAAGAGTTCGTTAAGAGCCCCTATAGTCGCAATAGTCACAGCCGCAGAAGAGCCAAGCCCCGAGCCTACGGGAATGTCTGACTCCACTTTTATGGAAACCCCATCAATCGGAGCAAATTCTCGCATCCTTTCAATAACCGCAGACACGTAAGGGTGTTTTTCAAAATCAAGGCCAGTGACGGCAATCTGTGACTCGATTCGCAGAGAATCCGCCAGCTCCGCCCTGACCCGGGTCCGAAGGTCAACAGCGCAGGCAATGGCAGCTTCTCCATAGACAACCGCATGTTCTCCAAAAAGGTAAACTTTCCCGGGGACAGAGCATAAGACCATGAATTATTCCTCTTCAAATTAACGAACTTCAAATTAACGAACTTCAAATTAAAGAATTTCAAACTAAGGAATGAGTCAAATATAATATCAAGTATTTTCGTTTACCATTCATTAACCACGGAACACACGGAAGGACACGGAAACCGGCCTTTGGCCGGTGAGTAAGTTGGACTTTATATAATCAGATTCAAAAACACTCCCTGATTTCTGAAAGAGGACTAAAAAAGGTCATAATAACCTTAATTATCGTCTTCCGGTCGTTCTTTTTCCGTGTGTTCCGTGTATTCCGTGGTTTGAATTTACACACCAAAATATAGGGCAATTCCCAAACTGAATATATGAAGTTATTTTTCAGCTATTCTTAAGTATTATCCAGAAATCCATCAAACATTAACGATAAATGTAGTGAATGTTTTGGAGTTTCCTGATAAATAAAAAGAAAACTCATAAAAAAAATGTTGCTGAAGTTCCCACTTATATTACAAAACTTTTTTCGGAAAATTTCGCATATATTGCAAGATTTATAAAACTTATTTCAAAAACCGAATTTCTGAATTAAATTTCCAAAAACTCAGCTTCATTCCACGAGCATTGCAGCGTATCCGACAACAGCGTCCATATCTCCGGACACGTCTCCGCTATTTGCGTATTTGAGAAGAGTTCCGTGAGTGGCCCCTAACTTTTTAGAAGCCGTAAGCATCGTCGCAATAGGCCCATAGCCGCAGACAGAGGCATTTTTCCTGTACAGGTATTCATACATGCCGGAAACGTCCATTTTCAGGATGGCTTCGATCATGTGCCTGTCTGTCTCCCAGGCGGCCTCAGCCGACTGGTAATGCGTAAAATCACTGGAAGCGATAATAAGCACCTTTTTATCGCTTTTTGAAAGGAGTTCGGCAATCAACTCTCCGAGTTCAATGGCCGTTTCCTCATCCTGCATACCCATGCAAATAGGAAGGATCTTAAAGTCCTTTCCGAAACGGTACTGTAGAAAAGGGAGCTGAACCTCTATGGAATGTTCGTACCTGTGCCCCAGCTCATCGAGGTCGGCAATACTGCCCAGAAAACCTTTTCCCAGATCCAGGTCAGGTTCAATAACCCCGAGAGGAGTTACCCACGTTTCCTGAGATACGGAAACCGGAGAACCGTAGCCTGTATGGTTCGGTCCGATTAAAATATAGGTATCGGCTTTCGGAAGGGCCGCATAGACATGGGCCGCCACTTTCCCGGAATATACGTATCCGGCATGAGGGCACACCGCCCCGAATACCTTTCGTTCCCGGAACTCAAGGCCTTCAAAACAAATATCCAGTTCCTGTTTCAGATCATCAGGGCGTAAAGGATAGAACTGCCCTGCAACCGATGGCTGTCTCATCGAATCACATATGATAAAAACCCCATTGCTTTAGCAAGGGGTAGTTTGTTACGGAAAACTTGCGTTATTACAATAACAAATCATATAACTTTCATCAATTCTTACTGGTTTTTTTACCTGTAATACAGGTCAAGAATTCGATGAAAATAGAAGAAATATCCACCTTTGGTAATATAAAATTTATTATATATAAATGGGAATAGAAAGTCGAAAACTTTTAGCCCCCACCTGCCAGCTTTTGGCTGTTGAGGAAGGGACAAAAGTTTCCGGCCTTAGAGCGGAGTCTCGAAATCGGCCATTTCGTAATTGAAAGGAATACTATTGGACTTAGCGACTTCCCGCGCAAGCAGCCAGTAAATCAGGGAAAGAGCTTTTCTACCCTTGTTGTTTGTGGGGATCACAAGATCCACGTTGGAAACAAGGTTGTTGGTGTCACAGAGTGCGACAACAGGCACACCAATACTGGAAGCTTCCTTCAGCACCTGTGCATCTCCCGCAGGATCCGTTAAGACCACGACTTCGGGCTCACAGAAGCTTTCGATCTTGGGATTTGTAAGGGAGCCAGGGATAAACCTGCCAAGCACTGACTTTGTCCCGAGTGATTTTGCGAACATCCTTGCGGGGTGCTGCCCGTACTGCCTGGAAGATACAACCAGAATCCTGGAAGTGTCGTATTTGGAAAGAAGTTTTGAGGCGGTCCTGACCTTTGCGTCCGTGGACTGAATGTCAAGCACATATAAACCGTCGGTTCTGACACGGTATACGAAACGCATCATGTCCTGGGTCTTCTGCTGGGTCCCGATGTGAACACCTGCTGCAAGATACTCATCAATGGTAACAAGAGATGCGGATTCGTCCCTTACGGGAGTTACAGGCTCTGCTTCAGCTACAGGTTCTGCTTCAGCTACAGGCTCTGCTTCAGCTACAGGTTCTGCTTCAGCTACAGGTTCTGCTTCAGCTACAGGTTCTGCTTCAGCTACAGGTTCTGCTTCAGCTACAGGTTCTGCTTCTGCTACAGGTTCTGCTTCTACTACAGGTTCTGCTTCTGCTACAGGCTCTGCTTCTGCTACAGGCTCTGCTTCAACGGGATTGTTCTCTGCTACAACGGGCTCGGTCTCTACTACAACTTCTTCCTCAGACACAGACTTGGTTTCGGGCTGTGCTTCGGTTTCTTCCTGCCCTGTTTGCTCAATTTCCGACATAAAGTCACCTCATAAATCGAATACAAAATAAAATATGTTCAGTCAAGAAAGATATCCTGCGGCGTTTTCAAACGCATACGAACAGGTCTATCATTAATTAATGAGCTATTCGTTTAACTGTAATAGGAATAACGCCGGATTCCAATTCAGCAATGGCGACGTCCAACGGGGTACCTCTCCCGTCATCTTCAACAAGGACCGGGGCCCCCATTGCAATCTGGAGCGCTCTGGCACCTATGATCCGAGCACGCTCGAACCTTGTATAATTCTCCTCGCCCAACTGATCACCCTGAAAAGTAAAAATTCTCCGATGTAATTCCAGATGAATTGAAAATCATGATAAATCGTTCTTAATGCTGCCTATGTAACCCTGAACCAGCACACCCGTATAAAAAATAGGGAGTGGGACCGCTGAGATTTGAACTCAGGTACCGGCGTCCCGAACGCCGAAGGATGGACCAGGCTACCCTACGGTCCCTTACTGGTATGGTGAAAGCACGTCAACAAGTTCAACATGACTGAGGAGCATCCTGCGGCAGCAATAACGGGTGATCCCTAGATCATCCATTACAGCCGCCGGGTTTTCCCCGGCTTCGACGCGCTTTTTGTAGTCGATCCAATAATTTGAGACGACTTTTCCACATGAGAAACATCGGACTGGAATCATGGTGTCTTAACCTTATATGTTTACCTGTAAGATTTCTGGAATTTAGCCCTTGCGCCAGGTCCACCGAAATTCTTGGATTCCTTCTGCCTGGAATCGCTCACAAGGAGATTGCGGTCATAGGCTGTGAAGGTATCCCTGAGCACCGTGTCGTTTGTCCATTCCACGATACCTCTGGCGATAGCGGTTCTCACCGCGTTTGCCTGCCCAATAATTCCGCCACCCCGGACCTCTACATTGATGTCAAACCCGGATGCAATTTCCTCCCCTGCGATAAGAAGAGGTTCGAATATTTTTAATCTTGCAAGCTCAGGGGTAATGATTTCGATAGGGGTCTTGTTGACTCTGATTTTGCCAGACCCTTTCTTAACCGTTGCCCTTGCAGTTGCAGTTTTATGCTTACCTGATGAATTGACTACTTTGACCATGAAGAATCACCCTTAATACTTTAGAACTTTGCTCCCAGCTTCAGGCAGATTTCTCCGAGCTGCACATACTTTGGAGAGCTCAACCGGTTCATGCTTGCTTCCTCAATGGAAACTACTTCGGCACCCTTTAATTCAATGGGAACGCCAACATAGACCTTAAGCCTGGACATTGCGTCTCTGCCCCTTGCCCGCTTGTAGGGCAGCATCCCACGGACCGTCCTTTTCAGGATACGGTCAGGACGCTTGGGGTAGGAAGGACCTAATTGTTTTTCGCCTCTTTCCCGGGAGACTCTGTACTCATCAAGCGTTGTTTTCTTTGAGCCGGAGAGTATAACCTTTTCGGCATTTACGATACAGATCTTTTCGTCTCCGGAAAGCAGCTGTTTTGCAACCTTGCTCGCAAGACGCCCCAGAATAAGCCTATTAGCATCGATAACAATCATTTTAAACACCTCAGCGGAAAATCCTGATTCCTGAACCTTTAGGATTTGCTTCAATGATCTCTTCGATACTCAGGCACTTCCCACCGGCTTCTGTAATTTTTACTTCGGCAGAAGTACTGAAGTTAAGCGCAGCAACTGTTACCGCATGATCCAGGAGGCCTGCGCCCAGGACTTTCCCCGCGACAAGAATAACATCATTCTCAGTCGCATGCCTGTTGATCTTGCTTATGTTAACAGCCGCGTAGTTCCCGGCAGGAGACTCAAGGCGTTTCGCAATATCTCCCCAGATGGGGGCGTTGCCCGTATAAGCCCTGTCTTTGAGAGTGAGAATCAGGGAAACGATTCTTGGATTGGTCTTTCTTGTAAGTTTTTGTAGTGATTTCTTGCCCATGATGTCCCTCCGCAAGATTTGCTTTAGAAACCTCACTCACGCGGAACCAGAAGATTTCGCGTTCGAACAATCTTAAATTACCACCTGCCGACCGTCAATCCGAAAAAAGAAAGCCCTGCACAGGAAAGCAAATCAAGAATTATTTGATAAATGATTCAATTAAGCGTGATAAGGTAAGATCAAAATAACACTTCTAGTACATAAAGATTATGCGTTATCCGGAGGCAAGCGAAAGAGCCTCTGCACAGAGCCGCTCAGCCCAAGGCAGGAGTCCCGAAAACAGCCTCTGAAACCCTGACACTGAGATCTTCAGTACCGCAGCCCATTTTACCTGCCACAATCAAAGCGACAATTCGGATGTCAACGAGATAAGAAAGCCGGTCCTGCGTAGAATTAATTTCGGAGACCACAGCCTGCTTATTCAGACCTGAGTTTCCAGCAATGAAGTTTATTATATTTTCAAAGGAGATTGCCCCGGCAGAAGCCTCAGAAAGAGACCCTACAAAACCATTATCCCCGGAAAGCGGCCTTTCCAACCCCCCCTCAAAACCTTCCGAAGGCCTGAATACCTGGGGAAGCCGGATGCCGTCCAGATCAAAAGCCGGGACCAAAAGCTCCCCCTTAAGATCCAGAAACCCCACGGCAAGCCCCCTCTCCCTTACCTTTGAAGCGACCCTCGGAGAAAACCATTTAAAATCAAAAGCAAGCGATAATTCAAAATCCTTTCCTGAAAGAGAAGAAACAAGGTTTTTCTTAAAAGGAGCGGATACAATACGTTTGAGTTCTTCCATTAATACTGACCCCTAAATAAAATATCATAAATAAGAACATAATAAGGAAAAAAAGAGGGAAATGTCCGGAAAACGGACAGTTCCTGCCCCGCAGAGAACTTACCATCCCGCCTTCGAACAAAATCCTATTCCAGTCGTTTTTCACAGCACAACAAGTTTTGCGTCGAGGATACCCGGCACCTGTCTGAGCTCTTCGAGGATGGCCTCTGGAACATCAGAATCGACATTTAGAGCCATCATTGTGGTCCCGCCGACTTCTACCCTTCCGACCTGCATGCCGGAGATGTTGATGTTGTTTGCCCCGAGGGCCATACAACAGGGCCCGATCACGTTCGGCCTGTTGATGTGCTTTGCAAAGATCATGCGCCCGGCCGGGAAAATGTCCACTCTGTCCCCGTCAAGGGCAACGATCTTGGGCTCTTCCCCGACAACGGTTCCGGAAACCAGCTTTGTTTCGTCGGCCCTGGTCATGCGGATGGTGATGGTGGATGCGTATTCCTCCGCGGACTCGGACTTGCTCTCAACGACTGCGATCTTTCTGGCCTTGGCAAGGGCAGGGGCGTTGACGTAGTTGACTCCGGACCCGAGCGCCATTTCCAGAAGGCCCTTGAGGGCGGAAACGGTAAGGGGTCTTGTGTCCTTTCCGGAGATTTCCCCATTGTACCCGATTTCAACCTTCTCGTAGCTCCTGTCCATGAGCTGGCCTGCAATCTTGCCCATGATTTCCGCAAGCCTGAGATAAGGAGCGAGCACAGCCATGGCTTCCGGCCTGACTGAAGGGATATTGATTGCGCTTTTGGCAGGACCGTCCCCCAGAACGGAGATGATTTCGTTGGCGATATCAACTGCCACGTTAACCTGAGCTTCTTCTGTGGAGGCCCCGAGGTGGGGAGTCACAATAACATTGTCAAAGTCCAGAAGCGGGTTATCAAATGGAGGTTCGCTAACAAAGACATCCAGAGCCGCGCCTCCGACCTTACCGCTTTTGACGGCTCTTGCAAGGGCTTCTTCATTGATAATGCCGCCTCTTGCACAGTTGATGACCCTGACTCCGTCCTTCATGAGGGCGAACTGTTCATCGTCAAGGATGTTCCGGGTTTCCTTGATAAGGGGGGTATGCACCGTGATATAGTCCGCTTCCTCTGCGATCTCGTTTACCGTACAGAGCCTGACCCCGAGTTCCACGGCCCGCTTCTCGGAAATGAATGGGTCGTAGCCGAGCAGGTTCATCTCAAGCCCTGCGGCCCGCTTTGCGACCTCGGACCCGATTCTTCCGAGCCCGACGATTCCGAGAGTCTTGCCTTTGACCTCGACTCCCATGAACTTGCTCCTTTTCCATTCCCTGGCCTTGAGGGAGGCATTTGCCTGGGGGATGTTCCTCGACATTGCCATCATCATGGAAATGGTATGTTCCGCTGCCGAGATCATGTTCCCTTCGGGGGCATTGGACACGATGATCCCTTTTCTGGTGGCTGCGTCAACGTCGATATTATCGACCCCGACCCCGGCCCTTCCAATGATTTTGAGCTTGTCGGCCGCTTCGATTACCCGCTGCGTTACCTGGGTACTGCTGCGCACAACTAGAGCGTCAAAATCCTTGATCTTTTCCACCAGTTCATCCTCGGAAAGCCCGGTGGAAACATCAACGGTAAAATGCTGCTTTAGAATCTTCACACCTTCGGTAGAAAGTGAATCACTTACCAATACTTTCATACTAATATTCTCCAGATTAAGATATTCAAGATATAAACGTGAAATAATTTAATTGTTATAGTGGATATCAATCGAGTTAATTACACTTAAACATTATCAAGCTTACCCGTTTTTTTACCTATACCGGGGCTTTCAGGAACGTCCCCTATTTAAGTTTGATCCGCTCAGGCAAAAGCCCGGAACTTTTCAGCCGAAAAAGCCAGAAACCCGCTTTTCCAAAAGACCGTTTTTCAACCCACCGGCCGGATGACCCCTATCCTGGGTTCATAACACTGTCCATCGGCAAGCAGGGCCCGGACCGCCTCTTCCACGGTTTCTTCAGGAATTCCCCGGGAGACGGCTTCTCTGAGGAAAGTTCCATAGTCCACCCCTTTTCCTTCCCCCATTTCTCGCATGAGTTCGAGGGCAAACTCCTTAAGGTCAGCTTCAGCCCCTTCAGCCCCTTCCGCTCCCGCAGAATCGAGATCAAGGGCCCGAAGGCCCTCTTTCAGCGCCCCCTCCATCTGCCTTAAAAATTCACATGGATCTTGCTTCCTCCCTCCTTCTTGCTCAAGGGCCAGGGAAATCCCTTCGGCAAGTTCGGCCGGAACTCCGGTTTTTTCCAGGTATTTGGAAAGTTCGGGGCCGAAAAGGCTGCTCGAAAGGGCTCTGGAAAAGGCTTCAAGCCGCTCAACCGTCTGTTCCGCGGTATCCACCACCCAGCGGTTCCGGAGTCCCTCGTCCACAACATTGACCTCCTCGGCCCTTATAGAAACAAAGACAGCCCCCGCTTCCGGCTCATAAACCCTGGCCTTCCCGCTAAGCGCAACAAAAACCGGGGCCTCGACCGTTGAAAAGAAAATGGAAGCCTCGGGCTGGAACTGCCCCGCATACACGGTAAAAGCTCCGGTCGGGTCAACAACCCTGGCCTTCCACAGCTCGTTCTGTTCCCCCACACTGTCAACTTCGGTAAGGACGCCCACAACAAAAACCCTGTTAATAAGCAGCCCCAGGGGGCTTATAAGGAAATTGGGGGATTTGGAATCCTTTTCCTCCGCACTGTCCTCCGTTAAGGAAAGCCTTTCACCTCGGCCCGGAGCGTCAAGACTCCTGGCCGCTTCAAACTCTTTTGCAAAAACCCTTTTTGCAACTTCCCGCTTAAGCATCTTCCACCTCCCTTTCCTTCCCGACCTTCGGGAGACTCCCACCACTGCCACTTGCCCGGACTTCCTCTATCAAATCAAGCCTGTGCAAAAGTTCCACGGCCCGGACCGCAAGGTCGTCTCCAGGCACCCGGACACTTTCCGCAACAAAGGATACCCCGTACTCGGTCCTTGAGGCATTACCCCGGACGGAAAGTACGCGGCCCGTAATAATCCTCCGGAGGTCTTCGAAGACCGCGTCCTTTGATATATCGGAGTACATGAGGGCTTCGGCTTCCTCCAGGGTCTTGCCGTAGATCAGCTCAGAAAGTTCTCTGTTAAACATCACTGGGACCGTGCCCGTGCCGTCGTCAAGGATTGCCTTAATGCGCATGTCCCGGACGCCAGTGACCTTGCCGTGCACCCTACAGCTCCCTTTCTGGACCACCCTGCCGCATTCCGGGCAACGGGAGATGACCCCCGATCCGGGCCGGATCGACACGACGTTTCCGGAAGTTACAACATCAAATAGCCCGTCTCTGGCCTCTACCTCCCTCATTTTCAGGGGAGCAGGGTCTTTTTTTACGGACTCGAAAGAAAAAGCAAGCTCTCCGGCCTCAGGCCCTTCGATAAGAGAAATCCGGGCCCCTGCCAGGAATTCCACGGAAGGCACCCCTCGAAACATCCGGACAACTGCGGCTTCAAACCGGATTATACTCCCTATATCAACCCCCGGAAGCGCCACCCAGGAAGTGAAGGGCAGCCTTGCGGTCTCGTCCGCAAGCACCCCGCTGATTACGGTAGCCTGCCTGCCCTTTGCGACCACTTCCCTGTGGGAGAGCTGGAGCACAGAAACTGTGGCACTTACCGAGAGGTCCAGGGAACTGATATCCCTAAGTTTCTTTACGGGGCTTTTCGAAAGTTCCTTCAGAGAAGGCAATGGAGACCCCTTTCCCTCATCAGGAAGTTTTGAAACAAAAGAGCGTTCCTTGATAGAGAGCCTGACCCGGTTTTTCCAGACCCGGGTATGGGCATTCTTTACGTTAATAACTTCCCCAACCTGGCAGGGGATTTCCTGCCAGGAAGAAAAGGGGACCGAACCCGTTTCGTCCGCAAGCACCCCGATGTAGAGGGTCGTGGGCCTGCCCTTCGAAGCCCCTTCGGCCTGTTGAAGAGCTTTTTCGGAAAGCTCAAGGATTCTGCCGTGAATCTCAAAGTTTTTCAGGTTAGGGGCGAGGTCCTTTACCTTCAGCTTCTTTCTCCCGGTTTGCTGTCCTCTCCCGAACTTCCGGAGGAGGCTCTGCTTTGCAACTTCAGGCGGTACCCGGAAAGCGAGCAGTTTTTCAAACTCTGCCCGGATCCCTGTTGCCTCTATATCTCCAAGCGCCCTGGTTAACTCCTCCAGGTGGGGCGCAATTTTTTCATCCATCTTAAGGCCTCCATACGTGAGACAGTTTTAAAAATTAATTTGAACTGGTATGACAGCTTGCAGAAAGTTCTGCAAAACATGTGGAATTCCAGAAAATGTAGATCCTATTTACGAATAAATATCCAGAAGCTATTAAAAATTAATTATCATCCGAACCCTCTTATATTAAACATTATCAGTAATCACCTGAGAAACATTAATACCATTAAAAATTAATAAACGATGTTGACCCCTGAGTTGCCCTCCTCGGGCTGCCAGGCCGACGACCGGGAAAAACGGGAATATAAAAGGAGGAGATTTAAAAATGAAGAGAAAAGAAAGAAAAGGGATGAAAATTGCAGCTAAAATCCTGTTTTTAATAATCGTTTTAGGGCTTACCTGGCCCACGGCATCCGCCGCAACAATCACAGTAGACCCCCTGGGAGAAGGGGACTATACCAGTATACAGGCCGCCATAGATGCCGCAAACCCGGAAGACACGATCCTTGTAAACAGCGGGACCTATACTGAGAACCTTAAAATCGACAAGTTACTGAAGCTCTGGTCCGACTCAAGAAACCCGGGAGACACCCTGATACGGGCTGCAAACTCTGCTGAACCCGTTATTGCAATCAGTTCAAGCCGCACAACCTTAAACGGGTTTGGAATAAGCGGGTCCGATGAAGCAGGGATTTACCTTGAGGGAGTTGAAAAGTGTGAGGTGAGCAACAATGAAATATCAGGAGCGAAAACGGGCCTCATTCTCAAAGATTCCAGGGAAAATATCCTGAACAATAACGTAATGTCCCTGAACGAAAAAGGAATCTTGCTGGAAAACTCAAACGAAAACAAGATCTGGAAAAACACCCTCGCTTACAACTACGAATACGGGATATCCCTTGAGGAAAGCACCGGGAACAAGATTTACAACAACTACCTGAAAAACACAGAAAATGTTGAGAAAAGGTCCGAAAACCTTGAAAACACCTGGGGCCTTTCCATATCAAGAGATAAAAACGTGGTCGGTGGTCCCTACATATCCGGCAACTTCTGGGCCAACCCCGAAGGCACAGGCTTTTCCGAGACCGGCGTGGATGAAGACGGAAACGGGCTCTGTGACAGCCAGTACGAAATAATGGAAGGACTGTTTGATGAATACCCGCTCTACCCGAAATACCCGACAGGCGTTGAAGCCCTCGAAAACCGGCTTGATGCAGAAAGCTATGAAGCAGGGCTTGCCGGAAGAGAAGGAATGAATACGGAAGAGGGAACCGGGGACGAAGTGGAAACCACGGAAGTAAATGAAACCGAAGTGGAAGTTCCGGAAGAAGATGAAACCGAAGCAGAAGCTCAGACCCCTGAAGGCGAAGAGGGAGATGAAACGGCTACGGAAGAAAATGGAGCTCCGGCCCCTGGCTTTATGATTACGGCCGCCGTTCTTGGAACTGTGTATTTGCTGAAAAGAAGAAGAAACTGAGCCTTACGGAAGGTTAAAAAAGAAGTAGGGGGAAAAATATTCCCCCGCCCGAAAAAAGAAAATTCAGAAAAAAATCACTTGTGGGAAAAGTAAGCCACAATCTCTTTTTCACTGACGGAATCGATCCTGCAGAAGCCGAACCTTTCGAACTGCACGACCTTATCCAGCTCGTTCTTAATTCCGCGTTCTCCGATCCCCTCGATGAAGCCCCCGGGCCCGAGCACTTTTACGGATATCCCGTCTAAGGGAGCCCAGTGGAGGATCCTGCCCTTTGCCTCACGGAGCTGCTCAATGGAGTTGCCGGTGTACTTTGCCTGTAGCGGGGAAAGCGAGGAAATTTCCACGTTGTAGAGGTCCTTTAAGCGAAGCACGCTTCCGACTTCCAGTTTCTCGACATCGTCTCCTGCAAGGAGCACCCTGTCCTCAACCGGGATTTCCCTCATACCCCTTGTGGTGTCGGTCGGGTGGAGAGGGACTTTTGCCACGGTGGACTCGGCCCCAATGATTTCCAGCTCCACGGGGTCCCGGACAAAGAAGTAGCGGTTGGCTATGGGGTCCACGAGTTTCCGGTTCTCGGCATAGAGGGACTCCATGCTGATACTCACGTCCGTCATCCCGAGCCCCATTTCGATCATGAACTTTTTGAGGGCTTCGGCCCGGATACCCCGACGGCGAATGGCCCTTATAGTGGGAAGACGCGGGTCGTCCCAGCCGGAATAGACCCCGCCTTCGATGTCTTTTCGAAGCGTGCTTGTGCTGAACTTCCCGAACTCGTGGATCTTGATCCGGCCCCAGTGGGAGGTCTTCGGGTAATCCCAGCCCAGGTATTTGTAAATGTAGCCCTGACGTTTTTCACTGTCCATGAGGTCTTTTCCCCGGATGATGTGAGTCATGCCAAGTTCGTGGTCCTCGATTGCCCCCGCAAAGTCCAGAAGGGGCCAGACAATGTACTTTTCCCCGATCTCCACCCTTGGATGGGACATCTTGCGGATACGGAAGGCTCCCCAGTCCCGAAGCGCGGGGTCCTTGTGCTCGATATCGGTCTTTATGCGGAGCACGGCCTCCTGGTCTTCGAAGCCTCCTGCAAGCATCTTTTCCCAGTATTCCAGGTTGAGCTCGGGGCTCTGGTCCCTGTGAGGACAGGGCTGTTTGGCGTCCTTGAAGGTTTTGAAATCCCCGCCCTGGCAGAAACAGACATAGGCCTTGCCCATTTCAATAAGTTTCTTTGCGTAATCGTAATAGAGGGGGAAACGGTCCGAGGCATAGACCACCCTATCAGGCTCAACCCCGAGCCATTTGAAATCGTCCAGATACCATTCATAGGCCTTGAGCATGGGCCGCTTTTTGTCAGGGTCCGTGTCGTCAAAACGCAGGATGAATTTGCCCCCGTACATCTTCACGTACTCGGAATTGACAATCATCCCGCGGGAACTGCCAAGAGTCGCAGGCCCGTTAGGGTTCGGGGCAAAGCGCATGACGACTTTACCTTCTTCGGCTCCCTCAAGGGGTTTAAGGCCTTTTTCAGGCACCTTTTTCACACTCAGGGCCTCGATAAGCTCGGGCGCGATTTCCGAAAGCCGGGCTTCCCAGATTTCGGGGTTTCCCTTCGCAAGCTCTGAACAGACTTCTGAAAGCCCGACCGAGACGGCCTTCGGGTCCTGCCGGAGCTGAGGGCATTCTCCCATAACCTTGCCCATAACGGCTTTCGGCTGGGGGGCTTTTCCATATTTCACGGCATTTTGAAGTGCGTATTTTTCGATTGTTTTAAGGTCTTCAGGATTCAGACTCATAAATGACTCTCCGGATAAGAAAAAACGGTATGATGAAAATAAAGGAACTCAGCAAAAAGGCTGATTATTCCAGAATAATTTCGGCGAATAATAGAAAGAAGGATAGAAAAAGGATTATAAAAAGTAAACGTATCCACAGTATCCAGGAAAAATAGGGAACAGAGAAAGTTAAAATAAAGGAAGTTATTTCGGAATCAATGCCTCTATGCTATGAAAAGTCCTAATTAGTATCACAAACTATTATGAATTTGTGATATAAACTGTTCTTTGTATAGTGGATTAACACTAACAGGGTGAAGCACAACACCCTCTATCCCCTCTGCAAAGGCATTAGGGATTGCTTTTCTAATCATATTATATGCTGCATTGACATCAGCGTTAAGAAGAACTCCCGTGGCACTTCGGAAAAGCCCTCTTTTGACCCGTTTTCCGAGATATTCTTCATGGTGTTCCATTAGCTCATTATCAAGGAAAGAGCATTTGCTTGTATAGGACTCTTCGATCCGTTCAACCGAAATTCCAACCTCTCCAGCCTTGTACTCGACCATTGAAATAAAGGTACTGTGAGGGATCTGAGCAAAATTCTGATTATTTTTCTTGCCCATGTTGGTTTTCTGTTTCCAGAAAGGGTTGCTTCCGATAATGATATTCTCCACGTTCATTTCCAGAGCATAGTTGACTATTGCCCTGCTCAGTTTGTGGAGTACGTCTTTAATCCGTGAGTTTCGTTTATGGGTAAGTACTTCTATACTCTTTCCGGTCTTGATCCCATGCTTTTCATAAGTGCTCTGTAGCTTTGCTTTCTGCTTGTTGTAAAATTGATTTACTGACTTGGCAACCCCGCCCTTAACAATAATTGGGTTTTCACCAAAATTGTTTGCAATAGTTGCAAGGTTGACAACTCCAAGATCAATTCCCAGGACTCGACCAGAAGTAAGAGGTATGGGATCTTCGATTTCCTTTTCAAAAACAATTTCACAGGTGTATCCTGCGTGTTTTGGAATGATCCTGACTTCTCTCAAATTAGTATCATCAGGAAGTCTTGTCTGGATGGATAACGGAACTACTTTGGGAAACTTGAGCTCCCCGTCTTTGATACTGACCTGTTGATTTGTAAAAATTAACGTAACTATTCAGCCATACTTTGAACAAAGGCAATTTTTCCTCGTTTCGAGGAAAAATTGCATATAAAATAACTCTATCTCTTCAGTATCATGCTTACACGTGAAGAGATTCTTGAAATCTATGAAGAAGGCCCTGAAGCAGTCGTTGCTGTAATTCAGAGACTTGAGACTATCATAGAGAAACAGGCTTCTCAAATTGCTGAACTTGAGGAACGTGTAAGGGTTTTAGAGGCTCGTCTAAATCAAAACAGCCAAAACAGCAGTAAACCTCCTTCTACTGACGTTTTTGTGAATGAAAAACCTAAACCTAAGAGTAGCCGCACAAGAAGTGGGAAAAAACCTGGTGGTCAAAAAGGTCATTCTGGAAGTACTTTCGAAATGGTTGGGGATCCTGACCATATAATATTTCATTCCCCTCACTGCTGTGAAAATTGTGGTCATGATCTTGAAGATACTGAAGTTCGGGACTGTGAACGCAGGCAAGAAGCTGATATTCCTCCTGTGAACATCATATTTACCGAACATCGTGCTGAGTCCAAGAAATGCCCTCACTGTGGGAAAATAAACAAAGGTACTTTTCCAGACTCTATAAAATTCCCTATTCAATATGGACCTCGCCTTTTATCCTCTCTTGTATATTTAAGGAACTTTCAATTGATTCCTTATAAACGGATTTGTGATTTGTCAGAGGACTTTTATGGAATACGTATCAGCCCTGCTACCATAAAAAGAGCTGAAAAGGAATTATTCCAGAAATTGGAACCTTTCGAAAAAGCTGTTTTCGAACATCTACGGGTAGCCTATTCTGTACATTGTGATGAAACAGGAATGAGGGTTTTAGGGACAAAATGGTGGCTCCATGTTGTTTCAAACAGTCTGTGGACATACTATTTTGTACATCCAAAAAGAGGATCAGAGGCAATGAATGCTTTGGGTTTTCTTCCAGAATACAAGGGGGTAGTAGTTCATGATGGTTGGGCATCATACAACAAATATGGATGTGAACATGCTCTCTGCAATGCTCATCTTAAGAGGGACCTCACTGGAGTTGAAGAGAATTTTGAGCAGCAATGGGCTAAAAAAGTAAATGAACTTCTGAGTGAAGTAAAAAAATATACCGACGAATGCAGAGAAATGGAAATTCCAATAGATCCAATAAAAGTCAGGGCATTCGAGGAAATATACGATAAAATAATTAAAGAGGGAATTGAAGAAAATCCACCTCCTGACCTCTCAAAACAGGTTAAAAAAAGAGGAAGACCAGCACAAACAAAAGCAAAGAATCTCCTTGATAGGTTCATAAAATACAAGGATAGGATTCTGAAATTCCTCAATGACCTGAGAGTTCCATTTGATAATAATCAAGCAGAGCGAGACATCAGAATGATGAAGCTACAACAGAAGATTTCGGGAACTTTCCGAAGCATCGAAGGAGCGGTAGCTTTCTGCAGAATTCGGGGATACATATCCACTATTAGAAAGAATAGCTTGAATGTCATGGATGCTATTCGAGCGGCGCTCAATGGAGCGCCGCTATTATCCGATAGTTGCAACATTAGCTGAAACTATGCTTTTTTTATCAGTAGGCTGAATAGTTACAAATTAACAAGTATTCCCCGTTTTTTTCCAGATACTTTGGAGGCTTTGGTTTGCCTGTGAAAAGTTCAGGATTATTTTTGTAAGATTTTAAAGCTTCGAAAAAAGATTTCCAGTTACGGTCAAGTACTTTCAGAGTCTGTTGAGCAGATTTAGCAGGAAGCTCTTTGTAAGGCTCAGAGGCCTTCACAAGCCCATAAAGTTTATTGTACCTGATCCATTTTCCGTTATTGAAGAACTCCTGTCTGATAATATAATCAGAGAAATTGTACAGGTTTTTGGACTTATGGCACAAATCCCCTATTTCCCTGGAATGAAACTGGATTTGCTCAACACGTTTAATTATCAATTTGGCTCGACCTCGATTTCTAACCTTTTTTCTTTCTTTTCTTTTGTTATAATGTTTCACAGAATAATAATGAAGCATTGAAATTATTTCGTCAAATATTTCTGATGCTTAATGTATTTCTTGATACCTTTAGCAGATTGAGCACTTCTTTTGCATTTATGGTGGATATTATATAATATAATCTGGATACTAATTATGTCTATTGGGTGTTTTTACGTACTATACCCCTTATCCGGGCAAGTTTTTCATTAAGCTTTTCGAGTACCCCATCAAACGTCCGCAGGAAATCTGGCACGTTGTCCCCGGGAACCGCGCCCTGGGCCGAGGCTTTTATCAAGCCGGACTGTTCCAGCACCCTGAGGGAGTAGCGAACCTTGTGGTTCTGCATCCCGGTCTCTTCAGCGAGTTTCAGAATTCCGATCGGGCTTTCTTCAATTACTTTTTTTAAAACGGTCAGGTGGCGCTCGGTAAGCTCAAGTTCCGTTTCAATCTGGTCAAGCAGCATCAAATAACCTCATTTCTTAATGTCCCGATCCCCTCGATCTCCACTTCAACACAGTCGCCTCTCTGCATTTCCCCGACTCCTGGAGGGGTTCCGGTAGCGATTACGTCTCCAACTTCGAGGGTCATTATCCCGGATATGAACTCAAGCAGATAGGGGATGTTAAAAATCAGTTTGGACGTACTGGACTCCTGCCTGAGTTCCCCATTTACCCGGCAGAAAATTTTAGCATCCGAGAGGTTTATTTCTTCAGGAGAAGCCAGGTAGGGGCCGAAAGCCGCAAAGGTATCGAAACTCTTGGCCCGGGTCCACTGCCCGTCCTGCTGCTGGAGGTCCCGGGCGGTCACATCATTAAAACAGGTATAACCCGCAACAATATCCCCGGCCCGGCTGGCTTCTACGTTCTTGCAGCGTTTCCCGATAACAACTGCAAGTTCGGCCTCGTAGTCCACGCGGGAACTGCACGCCGGATAAAGGATTTTGCCCCCGTGCCCGATAACGGCCGAGGGGGGTTTTAAAAAAATTAGAGGGGTTTCGGGGACTTCCATGGAAAGTTCTTCCGCATGGTCCCTGTAATTAAGGCCAACGCAAATAATTTTAGAAGGGTTTGAAGGGGGAAGGACCCGGAGTTCCGAAAGCTCAAAAGTCCCCGGAGGACCGTCTGCTGTCGGATATACCCGACCGTCATCAATTTCCCCGTAAAAGACCTCATCACCTGATCTAAACCTGCCGATCATAAAATATCCTTCCTTTTTGTCCGCTTTTTTTAGTATATCGATTCCAAAATATGAGAATTTACTGGAAATTCGTTGATCTATGGATTGTTCTCCAAAATTAAGATTTGTGAACGTACATTGGAATCGCAGTATTAGTTCAATCTTTCTTATTTTTTTAAAACATATATGCGCCCTTAAATTTTAACTCTTCGCCCGCTGGCATCCCGGGTATATTTCCCGAACTCGGATTCAAGGAGCTTTTCCCCGGAAAAAACCGGTCCGTCCTTGCAGACCCGAAGCCCATAAGGATCCAGGCAACAGGCCCCACAGACTCCGATTGCACACTTGAAATAACGGTGAAGGCTGAACTCGGCCCGCTCAACCTCGCCTTTTCCTTTGAGCACATTAAAGACCGCGGCCATCATGGGCTCAGGCCCGCAGACCGCAATTTTTCCGTATTCAGAGACATCCAGGCCCTCGAGGACAGTCGTAACAAAGCCCTTTGTGCCTTCGGTCCCGTCGTCCGTAGTGATATCGAGAATACCGGCTTCAGAAAACCTTTCCTTTAAAACCAGTTCTTGAGCTGACCTGGCCCCGAGAATGGTATGGACCTCAGCCCCGGATTCCCGGCAGGCTTCAGCATAGGGAGCAAGCGGGGCGACTCCGACTCCTCCCGCAACAATCAGGACCTTCTCGTCCGGAGAAGGAAGAGTAAAACCGTGTCCAAAGGGCCCCCGGAGCCCGAAAGAATCTCCCTCATTTAACTCAAATAGTTTCGAGGTAGCTTCCCCGATCTTCTGGACCGTTATCGAGTTTTTGCTCGACAGGCCCATTGGCACCTCATCAACGCCCCGGACCCAGACCATCACAAACTGCCCGGGCTCCGCGGCCTCAAAGCAGTGATCGAAAACAAAAGTCCTGGTCGAGGGAGACTCCTCGATAATCCCTTCTATAGTAACATTAAGCGGACGCATCAGACCATCTCATGGGCAAGCCCTATAATATCCTTTACATCCCCGTAGCCTTTCCGGCCGAGGAATGCCTCAATTCCCGCACTTATTTTGGAAAAGATGTCCAGCCTCTCGTAGACGGCCGAGCCAACCTGTACGGCGGATGCTCCCGCCAGCATCATTTCCACGGCATCTTCCCAGGTTGAAACTCCTCCAACCCCGATGACCGGGACCTCAAGGGCCGCATAGAGGTCGTAGACACACTTTACAGCAACCGGTTTTACGGCAGGGCCGGATAGCCCCCCGGAACGGTTCCCAAGGATGGGATAGCCGGACTCGATGTCAATTGCCATCCCTTTCAAAGTATTGATGGCAACGACCGCGTCCGCGCCCCCGGCTTCGGCGGCTTTTCCGATAACCGTGATATCGCTGACATTCGGGGTCAGCTTGACCCAGACCGGCAGGTCCGAAACTTCCTTAACCGCAGCCGTGATGGCCTCCACCAGGCAGGGGTTTGACCCGACCGCCGCCCCGTAGCCTTCCGCATGAGGACAGCTCACGTTTAATTCGAAAGCGTCAGGTTTTCCGGGGAGAAGCCCTTCCGCAACCTCCGCAAACTCTTCAGCACTGCCCCCGAAGATGCTCGCAATCACAGGAACATCCGCAGAAGCCTTTGCGATTTCAAGTTCTCCCGTAAATTCGGAGTAAGAGGGGTTCGGGAGCCCCATGGCATTTAAGAACCCGCATTCCAGCTTTATCATGCTGGGGTTCGGGTGCCCTTTCTTGGGTTCCGGGCCGATTGACTTGCTGACCACGGCTCCGGCTCCCCCCTCAAGCGCAACCCTCTGCAAAGAAGCTCCGGTTGTGCCGAGAACCCCGGCAGCGAGGATGATAGGGTTTTTCAGTTCAAGACCGGTGAGTGAATACATGCTTACTCCTTAATTTCCCTTAATTATTCCTTAATTATTCCTTAACTTTCCCTTAATTATTCCTTAACTTTCCCTTAATTATTCCTTAATTATTCCTTAATTTCCTCTGAAAATTCAACAGTCCCAGTTTTCTCTAGAAATAACCAGTAACGCGGCTTCGGCAAGTTCCTTGCCACCCATATCTGCAAGTTCCTGCCCGAGTTCCCTGGCTTTTTCCAAACAACCGAGCATGGGGATAACCTCATCGACCTTTATGGTTTCCGTGCCGTCCAGGGAAAGGACCTCGGCCCTGACCCTTATGGTTTCCCCGGCTTCGAGGAAAGTGGCATAGGAAGCAACCGGTGTCGTGCAGCCTCCTCCGAGTTCCATGATAAGGAGCCGCTCAAGCTCGGTCTCGATCCGGGTCTGCGCATGGTCAAGGGCAGAGACCGCTTTTTCGGCCTCAGTCCCGGCCAGCGTGGACATGGCGATGGTGCCCTGGTTGGGGGAAGGACAGAAAAAGTCGGGGTTTAAGATTTCCCCTTTAATTTCGTCCACCCAGCCCATGCGCTCAAGCCCCGCCCTTGCAAGCAGGATGCCGTCGTACTGGCCGTCCCTTAACTTCTGAAGCCTTGTATTGATATTGCCCCGGAGTTCCTGGATAACCAGATCAGGCCTGTACCTGCGCATCTGGGCAGCCCTCCGAAGAGAACTTGTGCCAATAATTGCCCCCGTGGGAAGCTCGTCCAGTTCGGTCCCGTCGTAGGTGATCAGGACGTCAAAGGGAGAATCGCGAGCAAGCACCGCAGCTGTCGGAAGTTCCTCGGGCCGGATGGTGGGCATATCCTTCATGGAATTAACGGCAATATCGATTTCTCCCGCAAGCATCACGTCGTCAAGCTCGCGCACAAAGGCTCCCACGCCTGAAACAGCGTGCAGGGGTCGGTCTGTGAAACGGTCCCCTATCGTTTTTATAACCTGCCTGGTCGTATCAACACCCCGCTCTTTTAAGAGGCGTTCAACGGTTTCAGCCTGTGCAAGCGCTAATGCGCTGCCTCTTGTTCCTATGATCATGATGCAGTCCTCAAATTTCTCGAATATATCGGAAGTTGGGCGTTTTCAAATAAAATCCTTAGAGGTTTTCCTTATAGGCCTCAAGCGTTTTTTCGAGGTCCTCTTCCGTGTGGGCGCTCGATATGAAGTTGGTCTCGAACTGGGAAGGAGGCAGGAAAATTCCACTCGCAAGCATCCTGTGGAAGAAGGTCAGATACCCTTCCTTATCGCATTTCAGGACGTCCTGGTAATTTTTGGGTTCGGCTCCGAAGAAGACCTTGAACATGGAAGCAATCCCGGACACGTAATAGTCAAGCCCTTCGTCTGCGACGATATCCGAAAGGGCTTTTCGGAGGAAGTCTCCCGTTGCGTTCAGTTTTGCGTGCAGGTCTTCCTTTTTCATATAATCGAGGACGGCAATTCCCGCGGCAACCGAGCAGGGACTTCCGCTGAAGGTCCCGGCCTGGTAAACGGGACCGGAGGGGGCAATCATTTCCATGATTTCGCTTTTCCCTCCGAAGACCCCGATGGGAAGGCCTCCGCCCACGATCTTGCCGAGGGTGGTCATGTCAGGCACGACTCCGTAGTATTCCTGGGCCCCGCCCATGGCAAGCCTGAAGCCGGTGATTACCTCGTCAAAAATAAGGAGGACGTCGTTTTCTTCTGTGAGTTTCCGAACTTCCTGAAGATAGCCGGGCTCCGGCAGGATAGGACCAACGTTGCCCTGCACAGGCTCCAGGATCACGGCCGCAAGGTCGTCCCTGTTCTGTTCCACAAGAGAGGTCATGGTCTCAAGGTCGTTGAAAGGTGTCTGGAGGGTGTACTTCGTAAAGTCAGTCGGGATGCCCTGGGAATCAGGTTCCCCGAGTGTGCTCGCCCCGGAACCTGCCTTTACCAGGACCGCGTCGTGGGCCCCGTGGAAGCCCCCTTCAATCTTGACGAACTTATTTTTCCCGGAATAGCCTCTGGCCAGGCGGATGGCGCTCATCGTAGCTTCCGTGCCCGTGGACACAAAGCGGAGCATGTCGATGCTCGGATAGTAGCCAGTAATCTTTTCGGCAAGGGTGACCTCAAGTTCGGTCGGGGTGCCATAGAGCCAGCCCTTATCCAGCTGGGAAACGATAGCCTCCTTTATGACCGGGTTGTTGTGCCCGAGAATCTCAGGGCCGTAGGCCAGGCAGTAGTCAATATACTCGTTTCCGTCAAGGTCCCTTATTTTCGAGCCGTTGCCCGAGGTCGTGTAAAAGGGGAAGGGCTTGATCGCACGTACCGGGCTGCTAACCCCGCCCGGAATCAGGGCCTTTGCCTTTTCGTACATCTGTTCGGATTTTTCAAGTGTCATGAAATTCACTCCGGATTTTTCAGAAAAAATAATTCAAAATTTGTAGGTATGTAGGTCTGTAAATCTGAAATCAGTAAATCAGTAAGATTTGTAAGGTATGTAAATCGGTAAATCGGTACGTAACATAGAAGACTTCCTATTTTTATCTTCCACTGCCTTTCCCTATAAAGAAGTTACCGGGAAAGCTGAAAATCAAAAATGAAAAGAAAGGGCCCGAAAAGCAGCAGGAAAAAAGAAAAAAACCTGCCGCCGGAGAGGTGTCCCGTGGTCCTTCTGGATTATTTCGGGAATCTACCATGGGCTCATGGGCTCTGTCAGCTCGGAAAGGATACGCACGCCTCACCTGAGCCTGCGGGCGATATCCTTTGCGAAATAGGTGATGATAATGTCCGCCCCGGCCCGCTTTATTGAAAGAAGGGCCTCGTAGACGGTCTTTTCCTCATCGAGCCAGCCTTTTTCCGCGGCCGCTTTGAGCATGGAGTACTCTCCGCTTACGGCGTAGGCAGCAGTCGGCATTTCAAGCTCGTGCTTTACCCGGTACACGATGTCCAGATAGGGAAGAGCGGGCTTGACCATGAGGATGTCCGCGCCCTCGGCAACGTCAAGGACAGCTTCCCGGAGGGCCTCGTCACTGTTTGCCGGGTCCATCTGGTAGCTTGAACGATCCCCAAAGGAATAACCGGAATCAGCCGCTTCCCTAAAGGGGCCGTAGAAAGAGGAATGGAACTTTGCGGCATAGGACATGATTGGGATGTCTTCGAAGCCCTGTTCGTCCAGGGCTTTTCGGATTGCGGCAACCATGCCATCCATCATCCCCGAGGGAGCCAACATATCGGCTCCGGCTCTTGCGTGGCTTAACGCGATTTTGCCCAAGATTTCAAGGGTAGGATCGTTCAGGACTTCTTCGGCTGCGAAGTCCACGATCCCACAGTGCCCGTGGTCCGTGTACTCGCACATGCAGATATCGGTGATTACGACAAGTTCGTCTCCGACCTCGGCCTTGATCCTCCGGACAGCTTCCTGGATTACGTCGTGTTCCCCGTAAGCGGAACTGCCTCCCGCGTCCTTGTGCCCCGGGATCCCGAAAAGAATAACCGCGGGAATTCCAAGGTCTACGACTTCCCTAGCTTCCTTTGCAATTTCCGAGAGTGGGAACCTGCATACCCCAGGCATGGAGGAAATTTCCTGAACCTGGTCAATGGTCTCATCCACGAAAATGGGGTGTACAAGGTCGTCGAGGGAGAGTGAATTCTCCCTTACAAGGTCCTTGATCTTTCCTTTTCTTAATCTTCGCATCCTTATTTCCGGAAACATAGGCATCACTCGTTTCAAATAATTAGTATTATTCTTCCATATTCAGGGGTTTTCCACCCATATCCAGAGATTTTCCACCCATATTCAGGGGTTTTCCATCCAGTTTGAAGACCCTGGAAACCGCATCAAGGAGTTCCTCATTTTCAAGTTCCGCGGCCTGTCTGAGGATTTTGGTGGGCTCGGCCAGGATCTTGTTTGCGATGGAATGGGTAAGGTCGTCCAGGACCTCTGTCTCGATTTCCCCGATGGTGTGGTAGGCGCTCAGACGGTTTACGGCTTTTTCCCGCTCCTGGCGCCGGACATCGTAGACCCGCTTGTAGAGCTTTGAGATAAGATCATCAGCCCTGCTGCGCTTGTACTGAAGTTTCAGGTTCAAAAACTCTTCTTCGATTATGGCTTCCACCTTTTTGGCTTCTTCCTTCCTCATCTTCAGCGTCTTTTCACTGATGACCCTGAGGTTATCTATATTGCAGAGTTCCACGTTTTCAAGTTCCCCTGCAGCTTCCTCGATATCCCTGGGGTTTGCGATGTCCACCAGAAGGAGTTTGTTCATCCTCCCCTCCGTCACCCTTTCAATATCGGCCTTCGTGAGGATCAGGTGGGGGGCGCCGGTTGCACTGATCACGACATCGGCATCTTTCAGGTAGCTGTCAATGTCGTCCAGCCTGACCGCATGTCCCCCGAGTTCGAAAGCGAGTTCCTCGGCGGTTTTGAAGGTCCGGTTCGCGATGTAAATGCCCTCGATGTCCCTTTCAGCAAGGGCCTTTGCAACCAGGATACCCATTTCTCCGGCCCCGATAACGAGCACGTTCTTTCCCTTAAGGTCTCCGAAAATGGCTTCGGAAAGCTCGACAGCGGCCGATCCAATGGAAACAGAACCCTCGTTAATCCGGGTCTCGGTCCGGACCCTTTTTCCGAGCTGGATTGCCTTTTTAAAGGCCAGGTCAAGGGTTTTGCCTGCCGTCCCTTTTTCTTTCGCAAAGGCGTACATCTCCTTGATCTGTCCCAGGATCTGATCTTCTCCCATGATCATGGACTCAAGCCCACAGGAGAGCCTGAGGAGGTGGATCAGGGACTCATCGTGCCCGTAAAATTCGACAATGTTGGAGGAGACACCCTTTTCTTTTGCAAAGTTAAAGAGCACGCTGCTACCTCTGGGGGAAAGGACATAGATCTCGGCCCTGTTACAGGTCTTCATTATAACACATTCGTAAACCGAGTCTTTGGAATATAAGTATTGAAGTAAGCTCTCAAGATCCCCCCCATGCCACAGACATTCCATTTCTTCAACTTTCGCTTTTTTGTGAGAGATGATCATGCTAGAGATTTCAGTCAAGAGAGAGGCCTCCGAATAAATGATTTCTAAGCAGTTTAAACGGTGAATTTGACGGTTGTAAGCAAGCTGTAAATTAAATGTAAATTAATGTAGATTAAATGTAAATTAATGTATATTAAATACGAATTAAATATGAATTAAGCAAGCTGTAAATTAAAGTTTCTTACCGAAAGTAATTGATATACGATTGATGCACCTCTGTTTACCAGGCACAAATCAACTAAACCCGATTAAATGAGAATACATATTATTAATACGTATTTGTTAACCGATAGCTCCCGGGCTTATATAAGAATCAGTTCCTATTTTTAAAGGCTGCCCCCCGTGGGGACTTCATTCAGTCAGAGAAAATGGACTCAGGATTAAGATGTCCGGCAACAAGAGTATACGCAAAACGAACCGCTTCTTCGTATGATTCGGCGAGTTTTTCCCAGACCTCTTCATTGTCAAGGACCTTCCAGAGGATTAGCTGCCTTCTTTTCTGTTCCGCAACATGCTCTTTGAGGTAGGCCCGGAGTTCGGCCTGAAGCCTTATCATCCCCTCGTACTCCGGGGTGATGACGCTTTCTATATTTTTACGAGTGAACTTCGAAACCGCAGGGCTCTGCCCGAATGTCGAGATCCCGATCATCAGTGGGCCCCTCCGGATAATCGAGGGCACAACCGCAGGCCCCGCAAATTCCACGCGGTTTACAAGGCTTCCGCCCCCTTCCGCAAGGGCTGCGATCCTGTCGTTTAAGGAGAGGCTGCTGGTTGCCGGGATAACTAAAAAAGCCCCGTCCATCAGGGCGAGGAGGTTTTCATCCGGGACCCCGGAAAGGTCCAGCTCAAAGAGTTTTACCATTCCGGCCTCCTCAAGTTCATGCAATTTTTCAGAAAAACCCAGGCTTGCGACTATCGTGTCCGCAACTTCGGAAAAGAGGGCGGCCTTTCGTTCCCCGACCGAGCCCCCTCCGAAAATAACGACCTTCCGGCCTGAAAAATCAATCATAAGAGGAAGATAACGTTCTGGCTCCTGCACGACTTTTTCACCCCTCAAAATCCCAGAAAGATTATGAAAAATATTATGAAAATGTTATAAAAACGTTGCGGAAATATTTTTATAAATATAATGGAAATATTATAAGGGGGCAGCCGGCTCTTTCAGAGCCTGACCCCGGTTTTCTTAAATTCCCATTCACTGAAAAGCAGCTTGTATTCCTTTATGCCCGTAGCCTCCGAGATCCGGGCGGCCACTTCCTCACACTCGGCTTCGGTGTAAGAATGCACCATGGTAAAGAGGTTATACGGCCAGTCAGGAAAACGCGGGCGCTGGTAGCAGTGGCTGACCTCCGCAAAATCGGCCATGATCAGCCCGACTTCTTCGACTCGCTCGTCGGGTACGTTCCAGACACACATGGCATTTGCCGTAATCCCTATGAGCCTGTGCCCGAGAGAGGCTCCGAAACGCCGGATCTTTCCTTCTTCCTGGAGCTTTTGGAGACGCTCCACAACTTCTTTTTCAGTCAGGCCCAGTTCCTTTGCGACCCCCGCAAAGGGAGAACGGGTAAGGGGGATACCGTCCTGTGTGAGTTTGAGAAGCTTTATGTCTATTTCATCCATTTTTGTTACCCTGGTTTCCAGGCCCTGCCCGAAAAAGTAAATTAATTTGATATTGAAAAATTACCGGATACTGAACGTATCGAATATTGAAAAATTGCTATACCACTTACCTGATATTAAACTTCACCCTGATCTTGAACTGCTGTAGGGTGGGAAGGTCCAGCATCGGACAGCCGGATTTTGTTTTTATGCGTTCTATTATAAAATCGAGTTCCTCCTTGCTGTGGGCCGAGAGGGTGAACCAGAGGTTGTAATCGCCTTGCCGCTGGTAGTTATGGGAGACTTCGGGGAAACTGCTTATGAAATCCGCGACTATTTCGATTCGTTCTTCCGGCACCCTGAGAGCGACAAGCGTACTTACACTTCCCAGTTTCCTGGAGTTCAGAACAGGCCCTATGCGCCGGACAGCTCCTTTATTGTTCAGGGCGTTCAGCCTCCTTAAAAGCTCTTCCTCGGAAAAACCAAGCTGCCCTGCAAGGGCTCTGAAGGGTTCTTCCTCAAGAGGAAAATCGGGTTGAATCGCGTTCAGAATGGCTTTATCGACTTCATCGAGCTTCAGACCTGTTTTCCCCTCTCCGCCGCAGAGGGGCGAAAAAGAGGTGTCGGATTTTACAAAGACCGCATTATTTTTATCAAGTTCAATCATCCAATCCCTGTCCTTTTTTTCGTGGGGTATAGACACAGTAGGGTTCCGCCTCAAGGTAGTCCCCGGTAGCCGCATAAGCCCGGGCCCGGCACCCTCCGCAGACGAGTTTATACTCACAGACCCCGCACTTTCCTTTTAGCTCCTCCGGGGCCCTGAGTTTCTTAAAGACCTCGGCCTCCTCCCAGACTTCCCTGAAAGGCTGCTCCTTAATGTTTCCTGCAAGAACTGGCAGGTAGCCGCAGGGGAAGACCTCCCCTACACTTGACACAAAGCAAAATCCGGTCCCACCGAGGCAACCTTTGGTCATAGCCTCATAGCCGTGGGTCTTTACCGTGATCTCGATTCCTTCCTTTTTCGCCCTCTGGCGCATGATCCTGAAATAGTGGGGGGCGCAGGTCGCTTTTAACTGGATATCCGTAGTTTTCTGCTGATCGTATAACCAGTTAAGGACCCTTTCGTATTCCACAGGGGAAACTTCATCCGAGTCCTGTCCTCTTCCCGTAGGCACCAGGAAAAAGACGTGATAGGCAACGGCCCCTATTTCCTTTGCAAACTCGAAGGTGGCCGGGATTTCCTCAAGGTTGTGCTTTGAAATCGTGGTATTGATCTGGAAGGGAATCCCTGCGGCTTTCAGGACTTCTATCCCGGCAAGGGAACGAGAAAACGCTCCGGGAACTCCCCTAAAACTATCATGGGTCTCAGCTATTGCCCCGTCAAGGCTAACGCTAACCCGCTGGACTCCGGAGTTTTTAAGTTTTTCTGCAATCTCAGGAGTCAGAAGAGTGGCATTTGTCGCAAGCACGACCCTGAGCCCCACCTCTGTGCCATACCTGGCAATCTCAAAGACGTCAGACCTTGTGAGGGGTTCGCCTCCGGTTATTATGAGTATGGGGTTTCCGAATTCCACGACCTCATCAATGAAATGCTTTGCTTCTTCGGTTGAAAGTTCCCCTTCGGGGACCCGGGATGTGGAAGAGCCCCTGCAGTGCACACAATTCAGGTTGCAACCCGAAGTAATCTCCCATGCGATAAGCCTTGGTGCTTTAGTCATGATGATCAGTATATTTAAAAAGAAACTTTGGATCTGAATAATAATTAGAATAATCTAGAGTTTGTTTATACCTGAGAGGTAATATTAATATCCTGTCATTTAGAAAAACGGACAGGAAAGAATACCGTAATTATTCTGCCATGCTAATAATACAGGAAGTAAGAGGTCATATTAATATCATTTCATTTAAGAATATGTTGAAAGTTAAGAAAAATACCGAGTTGGAAAAGGGAAAATGAAGAAAATGGAAAAGAAAGAGAAGGAAGGAAAGGAAAACTTCAGAAATCACTTTCCTCAAGCAGAGTTCTCGCGTTTATAAAACCGCTCCTGAGCATGTGGTCCGCAAGTACGAGCGCGACCATGGCTTCGGCCACGGGCACCATCCTGGGGGGGATTGTGGGGTCGTGCCTGCCTTTGATTGCGATTTCCGTGTCCTTTCCTGCCAGAAGGTCCACACTCTGCTGCGCTTTTGAAATGGAGGGCGTGGGTTTTACCGCAGCCCTACATACTATGTCAAGACCTGTGGAAATCCCGCCGAGGACTCCTCCGGCCCTGTTCCGGGCACAGCCCACGGAACCTTCTTCCATACGGAAGGGGTCGTTCATCTCACTTCCCCGGAGCTTTGCGGCCTCAAAGCCCGCCCCGATCTCAAAACCCTTGACCGCAGGGATGCTCATGATGGCTTTTGCAAGGTCCGCGTCAAGCCTGTCAAACACCGGTTCCCCGAGCCCTGCGGGCACGCCTCTTGCAAGGACCTCCACAATGCCCCCTATGCTGTCCCCATCTTCTCTGGCCCGGGCGACTGCCTCAAGCATCTTTTCGGAAGCTTCAAGGTCGGCACAGCGGACCGGCGTTTTTTCAACGTTTTCAAGCAGCTCTTCAAAGGTAGCAGGCCGGGCCCGGATGCCCCCGAGTTCGAGGACGTGAGCCGCGACCTGAATTCCTGAGCGGGCAAGGAGTAATTTCGCAAGGGCTCCGCCTGCAACCCTTCCGATTGTTTCCCGGGCCGAAGCCCTGCCCCCGCCACGATGGTCCCGGACCCCGTACCGGGCCTGGTAGGTAAAATCGGCATGTCCGGGCCTCGGGGTATTTTTAATCGCATCATACGAGGAAGAAAGGGCGTCTGCGTTCCAGACGAGCATGGATACGGGAGTACCGGTACTCAGTCCCTCAAAAATACCGGAAAGGATTTCCACCCTGTCCTTTTCCTGTCTCGGGGTGGAGATCGCGCTCTGCCCCGGCCGCCGCCTGTCCAGTTCCTTCTGCACGTCCGCTTCGGAAAAAGGGAGCCCTGCCGGAAGCCCGTCCACGACGACCCCTACGGCTCTGCCGTGGGACTCACCCCAGGTTGTGATCCTGAATATCTGCCCAAAACTGCTGCCAGCCATGGTCTTTAACTCTTTTTTTTGCTATTTGATTCTTGGGGTGAACCTGAGTCCTGATGAGAATTTGAGGGGGAAGAATCCGATTTCCAGGGGGAATTCGAGGGCGGGTAAACAGGCCCATGAGTCAGGGAAGTTGCGGGTTCGATGTGCACTATTACCTCGGAAACCCCGTCGAGCCGGGTTTTTAAGTATCTGCTGACCTGATGGGAAATAAGGTGCGCGTCTTCCACGGACATCCCGGGGTTGACAAGGAGATGCATATCGATCCTTATATCACCCATACTCCCCCGGGTCCGGATCTTATGGCAGCTTTCCACCCCTTTCACCTCGAGGGCCAGGCCGCATATATCTTCTTCATCCAGGCGGGCCATATCAAGGAGGGTCTCAGAACTCTGTTTTATGATAGACCAGCCGGCCCTGAGGATTAAGACCGAAATAAAAAGGGCGATTATCGGGTCCAGAAAGGGAAAACCAAACTTTGAGGCAAGCAGGCCCAGGATTACGGAAACCGATACGAAAATGTCACTTTTCGTATGCAGGGAATCCGCGATCAGGACCTGGCTATTTAAAGCGATTCCCCTTCCGGACTCGTAGCGGGTGACCAGGATATTGATGCCCATGGTCCCAAGCATGACAATAAAACTGATCAAAGTTACCTCGGGTACGGTTTCGGAATAAAAGCGCCCCAGGGACCCCATAAAGATCTCGAACCCCACAAAAATAAGGAGGAAAGCGATGAAAACCGAGGCAACAGACTCGTACTTCTGGTGCCCGTAAGGGTGCTCCTTATCGGGAGGTCTGGAAGCTACAAAGCTACCGGCAAGCCCCACGATATTCGAGACCCCATCAAAAAGAGAGTGATAACCGTCCGCCTGCATACTGAGGGTATTCGTAAGAGTCCCGTAGGCGAGTTTAGCAAAGGCCACAACAAAGTTCAGGAAAAGCACATAGAGAAGAACCCGCTGAATTTGCCTGAACCTGTGTATCATATGAAACCCTCATTAATGCAACTATCCTGCTGATGATGTCCTGAAAATCGGTTGAAATATATGAGTCCTGCCTTTTATAATATCCGGGCCTGCGGGGATAAAAAAGGACAGGATGAAAGGAAAAAAGAAAGAGACGGAAAAAAATTAAAGAAAATTCCAGAAAAGTTCCCGAAAAGTCCCCAAAAAGTCACGGAAAACAATATGGAAAAAAGGGACTGAACCCTTTTTACTCAGAGAGTCCTTCCCATTTCATATAGGCATCGACGATTTCCTGTCCTTCCAGGAAGACGAGCCCGTGCTTTTCTCCATATGCTTTCGAATCTTCCTTGGAAAGGGCCTTTCCGTTATTATCGTCGAGCATCTCGCAGACCACCATGACCGGAGTAATCCCGGCCATCCGGGCGAGAGCCACGGAAAGTTCGGTCTGGCCCCTGCGCTCGTCCAGGAGACCTGCGGCAGCCCGCAGGAGGGCAACGTGTCCGGGAGTACGGAACTCGTCCCCGAAATGTGGCGCGGCCCCATCAAGGGCTTTTTCCGCAATTTCCCCGATCTTCCGGATGGTGAACGCCCGTTCCTCGTCAGGGATCCCGGTCCGGGTATCCCTGTGGTTTACCCAGATAGAAAAAGAGGATTTGGAATCGTACTGGAGGTCTCCGACCTTTTCAACAACCTGACCAAGGTCCTCGTCCTGTTTGCTTGCGGCCCGGACAAGGTCCACCATGAAGGGCAGACCGAGCTGCTTTGAAGCGACCGGGTCCACGGCAACGCACATAAGACCTCCCGCATCTTTTCGCATCCACCGCACGTCCCTGAAACCAACAGCTTTTGCAGGGATTACAAAATCGGTTTCCCCTTCCCTGGAATCCGAATCGTAGATCAGGACCATTCCACCCGAACGCACAGCTTCCAGCGCACGGTTGATTTGTTCGTTCTCATATACCATACAGTTACATTCCGGGTGGTCGCAAACCTCATTTCCGTTCATTGTTGGGCCTCTATTCCCTGTTTTTCTATCAGGATATTTACTCTATCCCCGTCTTTCAGGCACAGGGTTTCCCTGAGCTTGACGGGGGAAATAATTTCGATTAATTCGCTGGGGTAGTGTGTCCTGTCAGGCACGATAAGCGCGGCTTTTTTTCCGCAGACCGTTACCCTGTAACATTTGCCGCCCCCATAAGTACGCTCCCCGTCATTGAAACCATTGATCTGCATGGCGAAGACTTCACTCAGGCGTTCCCGGCGGGAGGCGTTCTCCCCATCCAGCTGCAAATTCAGGGTTCCGGGAAACGGTTTAAAGTTCAGTTTTTCCTCGAACTGCTTATTATAGCCGGGGATGCCTATGTAGTACTGCCCCTCCCCGAGGCCTGTTAGCACCGTGCCCTCAAGTTCGAAGACTTCGGGGTCCGGGGAAAAAATCTGCCTGTATTCGGCATATTCGTTTTTGAGAATCTCAATCCCTTTATCTGTCATTTTTATCAACTGTCCGCCGGGCACGAGCTTGCGTTCGATCAGTCTTTTATCCTCCAGCCGTTTTAGTTTTCTGGAAACGGTCTGGGAACTACTCCCCACATGGGCCTTAAACTCAGTTGAAGAGACCTTAAGGGGTTTTTGCACTGCCCCCATGAGGGCAAGTTTCTTCAGATACTGGACATCCGGCACTCTCTGCACCTCGTTACCTTAATTTTGAGACGCGTCTCATATATGAGATGTAAGGGTATGAATGCAGAGATAATAAAGCTTTTCATATGGAGAGGCCGCAGGGGAAAAAACAAAAAATGAATGAAGGTGACAGGACACTTTAAAAAACAGCCTAAAAACACCCTCCCGGGGGAGATAAATATATAGTCCTTTGAATGCATGTACGGTTTGACTATGAAAAAGGAAATAGAAGTTGAATGTCCCTCATGCTCTCCTAAAGAAGAAGTTCTGCATGAGGTCCTGAAAGGTGGGCAGAGCCCTGTGGTCCGCTGCGAGGAATGCGGACAGGTGCACGCTGCGACGATTAAAAACCCCAAAATGCTGAAGGTAAATGTAGTTGTCAGCAAGAGGCAAATGTCCTTTACCTGCCAGACGGAACTTGATTCCGAGGCTGTTCTTTACGTGGACGACGAGATGGTGGTGGACGACGTGGAAGCCGACATTGTCTACCCGGTCCTCATAACCTCCCTTGAGATCGGGGAAAAACGTGTGGATTCCGCAAAGGCAGGAGAAGTAGGCACGATCTGGGCCAGGGCCATTGACGAGCTCACAATTAAATTCTCCGTGCAGTCCGGGGTCGAAAAGACGGAAGTTCTGGAAAAGAGAGTTTCCGGAGACCATGAATTTGTGGTAGGATTTCTAGAAAAAATAGGCAATGATAGCGTTCTAATTACAAAAATAAAGATAAGGGGCGGAGGTTTCAGGTCCATGAAAGGAGACGCTGTGGCCGCCAAATACATAAAAAGAATATTTGCTAAAAAGGGAAGAAGAAGGGCATGGGGAAGTGACTCGAAAAACGGCCCCTGGTGAGAAAAAAAGCGAAGAAAAAACGAAAGAAACCGACATCAGGGAAGAAAAGATCCGGGAAGAAGCAGAGGAACTTGAGGCCAAACGAAGAGGGCTTGTAAATTCCCTTGCGTACCTGGGGATATCTGAGGACGTCCTGACCGCCATGCTCCGGGTGCCAAGGCACGAGTTTGTCCCGGCCCACCTGCAAAGCGCGGCCTATGTGGACACCCCCTTAGAGATTGGCTGCAGGCAGACAATCTCCGCCCCCCACATGGTCGCCATCATGTGCGACCTCCTGGAACTTACCGAAGGGCAGAAAGTGCTTGAAATCGGGGCAGGCTCAGGATATAATGCGGCCGTCATGGCCGAACTGATAGGCAAAAGCGGGCATGTGTACACGGTCGAAAGGCATGAGGCCCTTGCAGAGTTCGCAAAAGCCAACCTGGAAAAAACGGGCTACAAAAATGTGACCGTCCTTCTGGAAGACGGCTCCCTTGGCTATCCCGACTTTGCACTCTACGACCGGATCTCGGTTACCTGTACCGCACCGGAAGTCCCGGAACCCCTGCTCGAACAACTTAAACCCGGGGGACTTATGGTAATCCCGGTGGGGGAATACATTCAGGAACTTGTCCTGATAAAAAAGGATGAGAACGGAAGAATATTCAGGGAAGAGAAAGGAAAAGTGGTTTTTGTACCTCTTATCGGGAAATACGGCTTCAAAAGCCGGTAAAAGCCATAAAATGAAAAAAACGGAAGCGTAAAAAATCCCTGATAATAAAATTAAGATACATAATAAGTAAGAAATAATTAGCTGTTTTTAACCTCTTTTTTAATAAATTAAGCAATAGATTTAATAACATTTTAATACAGGATAAACATACAAACAAATATGAGTGAGTATGAGGATTTTGAGGAAATTCATGTCAAAGAAGTCTATATAATCGACACCTTGAGCGACCCGACTCCCGTAGTCCTTCTGGAAAATGAAAAGGGAGAAATGCTCCCCATCTACATAGGACACCTTGAGGCCATGTCTATTAGCAATGTTCTCAAAAACGTATCTCATCCCCGGCCCATGTCCCATGACCTCCTGATTGATATTTTTAAGCGCACGAACATGAAGGTCGAAGGCGTGCTCATTGACGACAAGGTGGATAAAATCTATTACGCCCGCCTTCTTTTAAGGAAAGGAAAAAAAATCCTGCAGTTTGACGCAAGGCCCAGCGACTGCATCGCCCTAGCCCTCCGGACCAACGCCCCTATAAGGATCAGAAAAAATGTGCTTGAAAGCTCCGAAATCGAGGCCTCAAGGCTTGAAGGGGCTAGAGTAATGACCCTTTTCTAAAACCCAGATTCTGAGCCCGAGTTGCACTTCCCGAATTCCGATTCGGGAGCCCGAGTTGCATTTCCCGAGTTGCGCTTCGGGAGCACGCGTCCGTTTCGCTCGCTGCGCGAGCTCAAGTGGACTATAAACATTATTTTGGAGAAGAGACCTGAAAAACGCCAGAGCAACCTTAATGGCGTATCTTCATCGTTCTTCTTTCCGTGGTTTAACTTATTTTTAAATTAGTTAAAGAATTTTGACACCTGACGATATTCCTGTTCTGCTTTTCTCCTCATCGGCGTTTTTTTGATAGCTTAAGGCACGGCCGAGAAAATTGTGATAAGCTTTTAATAAGAATTGAATTCATTAATCCATAGATGCTCACAAAAAGAATTATACCATGCCTTGACGTGACCCTTGACAGAGCCGGCGGCTCGGTTGTCAAGGGCGTGGAATTCGTGAACCTGAAAGAAGCCGGTGACCCTGTTGAGATGGCGAAGCGCTACAACGAGGAAGGGGCGGACGAACTTGTTTTCCTGGATATCACGGCCTCGGTCCATGGTAGGGGAAACATGATCGATGTGATCGAAAGGACCGCAGACGAGGTGTTCATTCCCCTGACAGTTGGCGGAGGAATCAACAGCATCGAGGCTATACGGCAGACCCTGCGGGCGGGGGCGGACAAGGTTTCGGTCAATACGGCTGCGGTCAAGAACCCTGATTTTATCAGGGAAGGGTCCGAGATCTTTGGGGCTCAGTGTATCGTGACCGCCATAGACTGCAGGCGCAACACCAATGTCAAAGACAACCCCGACAGGACCATCCTTGAACTCGAAGATGGGACACCTGCCTGGTACGAGGTAGTTATTTACGGGGGCCGGGAGGGCACGGGAATCGATGCAGTCCAGTGGGCCAAAAAAGTGGAAGAACTGGGTTCCGGAGAAATCCTGCTCACCAGTATGGACCGGGACGGGACCTACACCGGATATGACATCCCGATCACAAGGAAGCTTTCCGAGGAACTGGACGTCCCCATTATCGCCTCGGGAGGAGTCGGAAACCCGGAACACATATATGAAGGTTTCTCTGCCGGTAAAGCTGATGCGGCCCTTGCGGCAAGTATTTTCCACTTCAGGGAATACTCAATCCCGGAAGTAAAGGGATACCTGAAGGAAAGAGACATCCCGGTCAGGCTCTGAAAAAAAAGCCCCCGGTTTTTTCTATTTTTTGACTCCGGGCCGGATTTGGAATTTAGTCCGACTTACAGGTACTTATTTATTTTTAGAGATTCAACCTATTAGTATAGATTTATTATCTGTAGTACATAATAAATAATGTTAGTTGCAAGGGGGAATCGAAAATGAGCGAAGCTGAGACATTGGAGTACTTTGAAGGACTCCAGATTCATATACTCAACAACACCAGCGATAACCTGATCCTGCACTCTCAGAAACTTGAAAAGGGGATGTTCAAAAAAGGCTGCAAATCCCCTGATAAAATTTCACCGGGAGAAGAGGTAAACTGCGAACTCGTAGCCTGCGAGGGGCGCTGTGAAGGTGGGGCCGACATTGAAGGCTGGATTAAATACTCATTTGAGAAACACGGAGGGGCCTGCAAACTCCACTTCAAATACCGCGGAAAGGAAGGACAGGTAACCCATTCCTGCACCTGCGTGGAAGAACACGGTGGAACAGTGATCTGCGAGCACGTGCCCGACAAACGGAACCAGAGGAAAATAAACTGGATAATCAACCAAAAAAGTTGAAAACCGGATGATAAGTTCAAAATTGATCGGTTAAAATCCAAAAAATGGTTGTCAGGTTATTTTCCTTACATTACCTTACCTTTACCTATTTTTTTCTTTTTTTATCATTCATTTTTCCTTCTGCACGACCCGGATTTTTTCGGACAGGGCAGGGCGGAGCAAACATTAATTAGACGGCAAGCTCTGTACCCTTTCCAATGACGTTTACAAAACCGGAACTGCTGGCTCCTGCCGGCAGCCTGGAAGCCCTCCGGGCCGCCGTGGAAAACGGAGCAGATGCCGTATACCTGGGAGCCAGGGCCTTCAGCGCCCGTGGGTATGCGACCAATTTTTCAGATAAGGAACTTGAAGAGGCAATTGACTACGCCCACCTGCGGGGAGTCAAGGTCTATGTCACCGTAAACACGCTTATCAAGGACGGGGAAATGGAAGAGGCCTTAAAACTCCTCTGCCGCCTGCACGAAATTGGTGCGGACGCCGTCCTTATCCAGGATCTGGGCCTCATTTCCCTGGCCGGGAAATACCTGCCCGACTTACCCCTGCACGCAAGCACCCAGATGACGCTGCACAACAGCGAAGGGGCTCTATTCGCAAAGGAGATGGGAATGGAAAGGGTCGTGCTTTCCCGGGAGTGTTCCCTGGAAGAACTTCGCCAGGTCCGGGAAACAACAGGGCTTGAAGTCGAGGCCTTCATGCACGGGGCACTCTGTATCTCTTACTCCGGCCAGTGCCTCATGAGCAGCCTGATCGGGGGCCGGAGCGGAAACCGGGGCTACTGCGCCCAGCCCTGCCGGAAAAAGTATCGCCTGAAAAAAGACGGGAAAACAGTTGATTTTGGAGAGAAGAAAAGGAGAAGAGGGGAGGAAAAAAGGAGAGAAGGGGAGGGAAAGAAGGTAAAAGAAACTTCAGGCCCCTACCTCCTGAGCCCGAAAGACCTCTGCACCGCGCCCTTCCTGCCCGCTCTGGTCGAGGCCGGGGTCGCGTCCTTCAAGCTTGAAGGCCGGATGAAGCGCCCGGAGTATGTGGCAGGGGTCGTCGGGACTTACCGCCGCCTGCTCGATTGCTGCCTTAACTCCCCAGAAAGCTATTCGGTCAAACCGGAGGAAGCCGAAACCCTTGAACAGCTTTTCAACCGGGGTTTTACGGATGGCTACTTTTTCAAAAACCCCCGCGGAGCCCTCATGAGCCGGGAAAGGCCCCATAACCGGGGAGTTTTCACGGGCAGGGTCCTCGACTACGACCGGAAGAGAAAAAGCGCCACCGTGGAACTTGCGGCCACTCTTTCTGTGGGAGACGGTATTCTTTTTACCGAAAGCCACCCGACGGGAAAAGCGGATGCTGAAGCAAAAGAAGAAGGCTGGGTAATCCACCGCATGTACCGGGGAAGAGAGGCCGTAAAGGAAGCCGGGGCCGGAGATGTTGTGGAAATTCCCTTCGAGAAGGAAATCCCTGCGGATAGCGCCGTGTACCGGACCTTTGCAAAGGCCCTTATGGAGGCCCTTGAAAAAAGTTTTACAGCGGAAAGCCCCCTCAGGCAGGTGCCCGTAAGCCTGAAAGTGGAGATTGCCGCAGGCCGGCCCCTTGCCCTCACCCTCTCGGACTTTGATTCCGACAGTGTGAGCGTCGAGTCCGAATACCTGGTCGAAAAACCCCTCAAAAAACCCACGGAAAAAGAGCAGATAGTCCAGCAGTTTTCCAAACTCGGAAACACGGGCTTCAGGCCGGAAAAAATTGATATTGACCTTAAAGAAGAGGTCTTCATCCCGATAAAAGAGATAAACCTGCTCAGGAACCGGGCCGTGGCCGAACTTGAGAAACTAAGGATATCAAAGGCAAAACGTGAGGAAGGAAACCTGTGCCAGGACTTCCAGCTGCCCGCAGTTCCGGAGAGGCCTGAAAATGGGGAGGAGAAGGGAGAAGAGAAGGGAGAGGAAAAAACCTCCACGGAAAAGCCT
Organism: Methanosarcina baltica; assembly: GCF_055394095.1. Lineage (NCBI taxonomy): Archaea > Methanobacteriati > Methanobacteriota > Methanomicrobia > Methanosarcinales > Methanosarcinaceae > Methanosarcina > Methanosarcina baltica. The sequence continues at coordinate 1,096,154 of NZ_AP042463.1, forward strand.
GTGCTTTCAGTTTCCGTGTATTCCCCGGAAGCCCTCGAAGCCGCACTTACAGGTGGGGTGGACCTTGTCTACTACGGAGAAGGGCTCTTCTCTCCCGGAAGAAGAAGAGAAAAAGAAAGGGAAAAAGAAAACCCTGAACAAAACCTCGAAAGTGCAGTCCTGCTGGCCCGGGAAGCCGGAAAGAAGATCTACTTTATGACCCCCGGGATAGTGAAAGATTCCGAAATGGAAGCCGCAACCGAAATTATTCAGGCCGCAAAAAGTCTGAAAGCGGACGGGGTGCTCGTCGCAAACCTCGGGGTGCTCAGGCGGGCAAAGGCCCTCAAGGTCCCATTTATTGTGGACAGCCCCCTGAACGTCTTTAACAGTTATTCTCTGGACTTTTTCAGCAGGGAGGGCGCGGAAAGGACGACTCTTTCCCCGGAGCTGACCCTGAAAGAAATAAGCCCGATTGCAGCAAGAGGACCCGTGGAGTGCATTGTCCACGGCAGGCTGGAACTGATGGAGTCCGAACACTGCGTTGTGGGAGGCCTTTTGGGTGGGAATAAAAAGCGCTGCTCGTCCCCATGCAGGACCGGGAACTTTTCCCTTACGGATGAGAAAAACTACGAATTCCCCCTTCTCCTGGACTCGTCATGCAGGATGCACCTTTTAAATTCCAGACCCCTCTGCATGATCGACCAGATCCCCAGACTGATCGAAGCCGGAATCTCAGGCCTTAGAATCGAGACCCTGGGAATGGATGACGGAGAAGAAGAAAGCGGAGAGAAAATCCGGGCCCTGACCGGGGCTTACAGAAAAGCAATCGACCTGTACCTTGAAAATGGGAAAACCGGACCCGAAAATTGTGAGGATTCGGGAAGAGAATTTACGACCGGGCACTATTTCAGAGGGGTCCAGTAAAAAATCAGGAAGTGTCGGAAAAGGGAAGGGGAAACAAGATGCTCGATCAAAGAAAGGAAGACAAAAAAATGGAAGTGGAAACAGCAGGCTCGAAAACCCCGTTAAAAATATTCCTTTCAGGCTCGATCCGGGGAGGCCGGGACCTCCTCCCAACCTACCGCCTCATATACGAGCTCCTGCAGGAAGCCGGGGCTGAGGTTGTGAGCTGGCACGTTGTGGACCCCGACCTCGAAACTGTTGAATCGGAAATGACGGAAGAAGATATCTATGCGCGAGACATGGGCCTGCTTTTTGAAAGTGACGCCCTTGTGGCCGAGGTCACGCTGCCTTCCCTCGGGGTGGGCTACGAAATCTGCCGGGCCCTTGCAAAGGGTTTGCCGGTGCTCTGTCTCCACCGACCGGAGGCTGCCGTATCCGCCATGCTGCTCGGAAACCCGGGGCCGGACCTGAAGGTTCTGGAGTATTCGGGCCCGGAGGAACTAGAGAAATATATTATAGAGTTTATAGAATGTATCGAATCAGGCAAAAAGAGAAACTCGACCCGGAAGACCGGATAAACCGGACTTCCCGGGCTCCTGACATTAACAATAATTAAATAACCGGATTCCATACTATAAGCCATGGAAGTAACGGTAATAGCAAGTCTGATACTTGCGCTGATAGCGGCCTTCATCCTGTACAAGGTCCTAAAGACCATCAAAAATATGGTGGTAAACACTGTCATCGGCTTAGTAATTCTTTTTGCGGCAAAGTTTTTACTCGGGCTTGACATAGCAATAAACGCGATAACCATCATGATCTGCGCAATTGCGGGCGTTGTCGGGGCCCTGATAGTCATCCTCCTGAGCTATCTGGGAGTAGGTTTCTGAAGAAAAATCCGGCCCCCTGTTTTTAAAAACAGACACGATTATTTAAACGGAGCTGCCCTGAATGGCACCTTCCATGATTTCTTCTTTTTCGGAGTTCTTCTTTTCCGTATTTTTTTTGATGACCTGCACTTAGGAATGAGTCAAATATAATATCAAGTATTTTTGTTTACCATTCCTTAACCACGGAAAAGCACGGAAGGACACGGAAACCGGCCTGATGGCCGGTGAGTAAGTTGGATCTTTATGCAATAGGATTCAAAAAATGCCCAGGATTCTTTAAAAAGGACGAAAAAATGCTGGAAAAAACGTAATTGCCGTCTTCCCCGAGTTCCGTTTCGGCACCCAAGTTTCGCTTCGGGATCACAGGAAATCGAAGATTTCCTGGGAGTTGCACTGCAAGTGCAACAGCACGGGGTCCGTTTCGCTCGCTTTGCGAGCTCAAGCGGACGAAAAAACGCCAGAACAACCTTAAATATTGTATTCCTGCCGTCTTTTTCCGTGTATTCCGTGTTTTCCGTGGTTTGAATGCACACACACCAAACACCCCCTCACACAAAAACACAACATGTATGAGTATGAAGCAACTCCCAAAATAAAACATGAAGTTATATTTTCACCATTCCTTAGTTTTCTCACATAATTTTGGAACTGAGTCATCGGACCGGACAGTTATATTATTTGTGAACTACCCCTGAGCTAAAGGCTCAGGGATTTTCTGCTATATTTTTATAAAATTAATTATATAATGATTGTCTGAAAACCCCTGGCTGAAACATTCAGGAGGAGGAGACAAAATTCATGGTTGAAAAGATGAGCTCCAGGGAGCGTTTTATCAATGCGCTCGAAAGAAAAGAAGTGGACCGGGTCCCTTACGGATACCTCTGGTTTGGCGCAGGACATGCGGTGCTGGAGCGGATGGGGAAAAGTCTCAAAGATGTTTATTATTCGGCAGAGGGAATTGCAAGGGCGCAAATCCTTGCCCGGGAGATGTACCACCACGATAACGTGATGTCCCCCTGGGGCTGCCTCCTTGTGGAAGCTGAGGCGCTTGGATCGAAGATGAAGATCAAGGAAAACGGGTACCCGACCGTGGAGAAATACGCTCTGAAATCTGCTGGAGAACATGAAAAGCTTGATCCTGAAGCCATCGGGCGGTCCGAACGGGTAAAGACCGTAGCCGGGTCAATCGAAATCCTCAAAAAGGAAATCGGGGACGAGGCCTTTATTAGCGGGGCAACGCTGGCTCCCCTGATGCTGGCGTCTCAGGTCCTGGGAGGGAGCAGGCTCTGCATTGACATGCTTAGAGCTCCCGAAGCCTTCCATGCCCTGCTCGAAAAACTTACGGAAAGCTGCATCCTCTTTGCCGACTCCATGCTTGAAGCCGGAGCTGATGGCATCTTTGTCGAAAACGGAGAGAGTACGGCCGACCTCTTCAGCCCTCAAATGGCAGAAGAGTTCATGCTGCCCTACACTAAGAAACTCTACGACCATATCAAGGCAAAGGGAGGATACGTAATTTCCCACAACTGCGCAGCCCTTGCCTTCCACGACCTGGAAATGAAACTTGAGCCCCATGCCCTCAACTTTGCCTTCGGGGATGTCAAACTGCTTGGGAAAAAGTACGGGGTCGAATGCATGAAACTCCACAACCACAACAATATAGGCTGCGGCCCCAGGCATTGCTTCAAAGAGTTTAAAGCTTTCTCCGAGGCCGGGATCTGCCTCATGGGCAACATCATCCCGGACGCCCCCCTGACCGGTTCCAGAGTCGAGATCGAGCATGAAGTGAAAAGCTGCCTTGAAGCTGCTCCCGAAAAAGGTTTTATCCTTTCCACAGGCTGCGAAATCCCACTGAACACACCGCCTGAGAAAATGGAAATGCTCTGGGATGCTGTAAAAGCAAGGATTTAAGATTACACTACAGACAACTGGCCAGTCAGATAGATAAAAGGGGCCTCCGAAATCCAAAAAGCACAGACTCCGGAAACAGCCCCATGAATACGAAAAAGAATCAGAGCAGCCGGAAAATGCCCCGGAACTGCTGCCTGAGGTAGACCTCACCCCTGAATTTTTTTTCTCTTTTAACTTCCTGAAAGTCAAGGACCTCAAAACCCTCAAAAAGCGAGAGGATTTCATCTTCCGTGAAATAGTGGTAAATAATCCCGGTCTGCCTCAAAAAAGTATTTTTTTCCGCAGGCTCACCCGCAGGCCCGGCAGGTTCCCCTCCATAACGCATGTCTTCGGAGCCAAAGGCCTCGAAAAAGACCAGGCCACCTTTCCTGAGCACCCGCTTAAATTCCCTGACCGCGACATTTCGCTCGGACTGGAAAAGGTGCTGAAGGACTCCGTAGCAGAGTACGGCATCAAAAGAGCCGGGCCTGAAAGGAAGGGTGTGGATGCTGGCTGCCACGTGTTCAGCCGCAAACCTGCTTTTTGCAAGTCTGGTCCTTGAGCTTTGAAGGGCCGTAAAGGAGACATCGGCCCCAACCGCACGGTAATATTTCGCAAGCTCTTTGAGGTAGCGGCCATTTCCGGAGCCTGCATCGAGAAGGCCGGAGCCTTCGGGCAGATACTCTTTTACCTGGGCGATAGAATTGGGGCCACCCCACTGGAGATGGGCATATTCCTTATCCCAGGCCAAAAAGTGAGCCATTGAAGAAAGTCCTTCTTTTTCAGGCCGGTCCGTTTTTTCTGTCATGATCATATCTCAAATCCCTTAACCACGGAAAGACACGGAAACCGGCCTGATGGCCGGGGAGTAAGTCGGATCGTTATATAATCGGATTCAAAAACACCATGGATTCTTGAAAGAGGACGAAAAAATGCCAGCACAACCTTAACTGTCGTCTTCCGGCCGTTTTTTTCCGTGTGTTCCGTGTGTTCCGTGGTTTCTGAGTTTTGCCAGGAATTTTTTAACCACAAAAGGACACGGAAACGGTTAACTGAATACTCCAAATTTTAATTATCCGTCCGTGTTTTTCCGTACCTTCTGTAGTTTTCAGGTTTTGCTTTTTCAAATACCAGGAAGATCTGAATTATTTATTCAGGACCGGAAACGGAAGCTTCTCTGAACCTTTCGACCAGGAAAGGCTGCTCGAAGGAGGAGAGGAACCAGCCGGCTTTGGGCCCTGAGGCCTGCCCGAGGATTGCGGTGTAGATTGCCTGGAAGAGCTCTTTCGGGTTGACCTCGATCTCTTCGGGAGAAACGCCCAGAGTTGCGGCAATTTTGCCCATCAGTTCGGAGTCCGGGGTCTTTGCGGAGTAGACGAGAGCATGGTAGTCTTCCCCTGTGAGTTCGCCGCTTTCCTCGATCATTTCTGCAAAAGCGCCCAGGAAGGCCTTCTGGAAGTCCGAAAGGGTCACGACCTCAGCGGGCATGGTTTCTTTTACGCTGAACTTCGCAAAGGGAGGAGCATATTGTTCCAGCCAGTTCGAGACATTTTCCGCAAGCTGCTTGACGGACTTTTCGTCCTCGTCTTTGAAGCCCGAGCGTTTCACGATCTTCAGGATCTGGTCGAAATCCCCGCTGGCCGCCTGGAAGATTGTGACCATATGCTTGAAGGGGATTTCGGACTGGACGATCCCGCTTGCTCTGGAAAGCTCGTAAATGCGGCGGTCAAAATCCCCGAGTTTCGGGTCTTCCTCCCTGAAACGGTCCCTGAGCTTTTCGTACTCGTCCACGAGGGTGAGGAGGGGCTGACCGGGGTCGAACTTGATGTGCTTTTCAGGCTTTGTCCTTATGATAAGGTAGCGCAGGACCTCAGGAGGCACGACTTTCAGCATCTCGCTAATCGAAACCACAACCCCTGTTGAAGAGGACATGGCCCCTTTCTGCCCGAGCATTATCCATTCATAAACAATCGGTGAGGGGGGCTGATGGGAGAAAATCTCTTCCGCGATGCGAATTCCGGTATCGTAGGAGCCGCCCCTTGAGGCGTGGTCTTTTCCGAAAGGCTCGATTGTAACGCCCAGAATACCCCAGCGAGCGGGCCAGTCCACGCGCCAGGTAAGCTTGCCTCCTCCTTTCATGAGTGCGGTCCCCTTATGCCCGCAGGAACATTCGTAATCCACGCTCTCCGCGTCAACATCAAAGCCCGTTACCTTCGTGCTGGTAATTTTGCCACATTCGGAACAGAGAGGGTTAAAGGGGCTCCAGTCCTCTAACACGGTTTTTCCGGAAACTTCTTCGAGAATTTTTGCGATTTCGTCTCTTTTCTGAAGGGCGGTCTTGATCGCTTCCACATACATGCCGCTCTTATACATATCGGCGGCCCGGTAAACTGTCGGGGAAATCCCGAGGCTCTTTAAGGCCTCCAGAAAGGGTTTGAGGAAATGCTCGGCATAATTTGCACATTCCCCGCAGGGGCAGGGGACTTCGGAAAGGGGTTTTCCGACGTGTTCAGCGTAACTTTCCGGCAGGAAAGGATAGACCTTTCTGAGAGGGTCGTAGGTATCGGCGATGTAGATGAACTCGGCCTCCGCGCCCCTGTCCAGGAGTGCCCTGTATGCAGCGTCCGCTGTCACAACTTCCCTCATGTTGCCGATATGGATGTGGCCCGAGGGGGTAATCCCTGTAGCAACGAGGTGCTTGCTGCTCTTTTTAAACGTATCTTCAGCAATAACATCTGCCCAGTGAATGATATCTGTCATAGTTCCACCATTTTTTTTAGAATAATAAGGAGATTTTTTTAAATGATAATAGTATCAGTATGAAAAATTGCCAGGAAAACCAGAACAAGCCTGCCTTTTCGGATCAGGCGACCTTATAAGGTCCGGGCATAGAGGGGGCTGCATTAAGTGTTTTAGTCCTTTCCGGCATTTTCCGGCCAGGCCTGAATACAGTTAGTATCAGGGCCGTTTTTGCCTCCTTTAATTATCCTGTATTATTATAAACTTTGGTTCTGCCGCAGGCTCCCGCAAAAACAAAACAGGAAAAATACGAAATAATGTTTTAGGCCCCTGGAGTTCCCACTATTATAAAACAAGAAAAAACAAAACAGAATTTGTTTTGGGAACATAGAGAAAAAAAGAAAAATGGAGGTTTAAAGGCAAGCATACTCTGGCATTTTTCAGATAAATTGAGATTTAAAAATGGCCCAAATTCAGCAAAACAAGTAAACTTGAGTTGCTAATCAAATATAGTACAGTACTAGTATATAAAGATATCGAACGATAAAAAATAAGCAAAACCCCCGAAAAAGGTAATGGGTTTTGAGGAGAGTTGTTGATCATTCCAAAAACTGAAAGTCACGAATAACTGGAAGCCAAAACCATATGCGAATAACCTGAAAAAAGAGAACAGTTCCAGAACGAAATAACCTGAAAAGGAAAATAAATCCAGACAGGCCTGAAACCTGCCTGAAAATAGGCCCTGAAAAGAAAGCCCCCAAAACGGAGAGGGGCCTCTGATCGTTTAAGCCGTTTTTAAGCCGTTTTTTAAGCCGTTTTTTAAACCGTTTTTTAAACCGTTTTTTAAACCGTTTTTTAAGCCGTTTTTTAAACCGTTTTTTAAACCGTTTTTTAAGCCGTTTTTTAAACCGTTTTTTAAGCCGTTTTTTAAACCGTTTTTTAAACCGTTTTTTAAGCCGTTTTTTAAGCCGTTTTTTAAGCCGTTTTTTAAGCCGTTTTTTAAGCCGTTTTTTAAGCCGTTTTTTAAGCCGTTTTTAAATGAAATTATGCGATCTGCTTCCTGAACTTATCACAGCAGTTGATCTCAATATCGAGGAGTTTCTCGATGTTCATCTTTGCGGCGATGCCCTTTGCGGCACCTGGCACAGAGGTGATGACCCCGATGTCGAGTTCCTCACGGAGTTCTCTCATGACGTACTCGTCGGAGAGGTCCATGGATTCGACGCCAAGTTTCTTTGCTACGAATTCCTTTGCTTCCCCGATTCTCATGTTCTTTGAGAATTCCATCCTTGCAACAAGGTCACCGGCTGCGCGGATACCGGTCATACCGGAGGCCATGATGTGGGAGATTGGCATACCCAGTGGGTCGCCAACTCCGATCTATATGCCGTCTACGCCTGCGATTTCAACCATTGCCTTGCTGGCTCTGGTCACAGCGTCGATAGGTGGGGTCTCAAGCATTGGGATACCGCCGACACCCATTCCCATGTCAACATGGCAAGGGAGGTTGGAGGCTTCGACTGCTGCCTTCATGAAGGTAACAGAGCGGGAGAGGTTCCAGGCTGAGGTCTTACTGGTGTTGGTGTTGCACACAGGTCCGAAGACGTTTGCGCCAGCTTTTTCAAGCAATGGAGCCTGCTCGTGGGGCCAGAGACCTGCGAGGGTTGTGCCGTCGTACTTGAGTTCTCCGTGCATACCGAGTACACATTCCCCGGCCATACCGGCTTCAATGTACATGTTCGGGAATTCTTTCCTGAGAGCTTCGATTGCGTGGAGGGAACCGTACATGTCCCCATCTCCTGCTGCCCCGACGGTGTCGAAGTTAATCCCGTCTGCTCCGCAGGCGAAGAGTTTCTGCATAATCCACACGGTGTCCCTGGTAAGGTGTTCTGCTGCGTGTTCCATGGCGTCCCAGGCTTCCTGAATCTTGAAAGCCTTCATGAGGTCGCCGGGGTTCTCGAAAGGACCGTCAGGAGTATAGTACAATCCCATGTTAGGCATTGCGCCGTAGAACATAGGAACGATCATGTTCTGCTGGCAGGTCTCCATTGTCTGGCACTCGTTGGAAATAACGGTCTTGACAGGTTTGTAACTGTAGTCGATGTGGCCGAGTTCCATTGTGTCGGCCCCAAAGGCTCTCTCGTGCATCATGCAACCGACAAGACGGCTGGAGGGGATACCCACACCGCTGTTACCTTGATCTCCATCAAGCCTGAGGGTCCCGATATCGTGGGTGACAGGTACTTCCATACCCTGTTCCACACTCACGGTCTTTCCGGGCATCATGATGATTTCTGCCAGCTTGTCCATCTCGTTGCCGGAAAGAGCGGAGATTGCACCGAGGTCTGCAGCGTCTGCGGAACCTGCTACGATCTCTTCAAGGATCCTTTCCTTTGTCAGGAAGATACGCTTACCGTCTCCCATCCTTAAAGTATATTCTTTTGCCATTTTTTTCACCTTATAATCTTAATAAAAGAAAGCTTTCAGGAAAACTCAGAACTGTAGTATTAAGATTCCAAAGTATCTCAGTAAATAAGAACCACAAATGGACACGGATACACACGGATTAAAGTTATCTGTGTTCATCTGTGTTCATCCGTAGTTTATTCTTAAATTTTGGAATCGATGTAGTAGCTTAGAACTGAGACACGAAGGTCCTTGCCTGATAAAGGGCGAGTACCGCCAGGACCACGATAAGAACCATCCATGTGATGTGCCCTGCGGGTACGAAAGAATTTGCCCAGTAGGCGTTGTACGCTTCCATTGCAGCTGCGGTTTGTACCATTTATTGAGCCTCCTTTGCTTACACATACCTTATGCAGGCATCTGAACTCCGGACTTTCCCGAAGTCAGTGATCACATACCGGTGCAGAAGGAAACCTTTTTTGTAGGTCCCATCCTCATCGACCTTCTGCTCGATATCCTTGAGCATCCCACCGGATGCCAGTTCTATGATGTCGAAGTTGATGCTGTCCCTGCAGTAGTCACTTTCCATGCAATACTCATCCTGGACCTTTGAGACAATATCATAGTTCCAGTGTTCTTTTTCATCCAGGAAAAGTTCCAGGATCCTGAACTTAATAGGCCTATTTCCCATCTTAATCACCTCTCAGAGATTCAAGTTCACTTGTGTCTTCCGTAATCATAATGAAACTCCCGGCAACACAAAGCGCTCCTCCGACCAGGATCGTCCAGCTCGGAGCATCTCCGAAGAAGAGGAAGATGAAGATAATAGCAAACAACCCGTAGAGGTTCCCGATCCCCTGGCCACGTCCAACCCCGATGAGCGGGAAAGACTTGTACCAGCAGACGTAACAGAACCCAAAGGTGATTCCTGCAAAGATCATAACCAGCATGGTCATGGGCTCAAAGGCCTGGAAAGCAAAGGAGTACATTGGATAACCAATCAATGCAAGCACGGGGATGATAATGACCCACCAGATTATGTTTTCACCAACAAATCTGAGGGTGAGGCCCACATCAGGCTCGGAAATATCAAGCCCTTTACCTGCGACAGCACCTTCAATACCCCAACCGGCAGCAGCCATAAGTCCGCCAAGATATCCGATCCACTGCACGTTTCCGGAAGAAAGCTCAGTTATAAGCCCGCCACCGAAGATCGTAATACCGCCGATAATAATGACTCCTATACCCATTGCTGCTCTTTTGGAGATCTTTTCCCCATACCAGTAGTAAGCCAGCACGGACCCGATAACCGGGTAGAGAAGAGCTGCGACGGCCGCAAACGCTCCGCCGATGAAACCCATAGCAATGAAAGAACCCAGGATTGCCATCGGACCGCCGAAAATAGAGGCCAGGAAAAACCACTTTGAACAGGGGTTGAACTCTTTTAGTGTCCTCTTCAGTTCGCCGAATTTTCCAAGTACTCCGTTCCAGAGCATTAGCGCAAGCATAACGGTAAGCGCATTAAAGGCCGTGATCAAAACCGCGGTAATGATAAGAGACGTCCCATCTCCGCTTGTAGCGGCAATAGTAGTGTACATTTCATCGAAGGGATTCAATACCCACACGACGGTTCCCGGCAGGTACCAGATACCCCAGAATACAGCACAGAAAAAGGCCCACATATACCCTTTACTGATTTTTCTCTTACTTTCCTGTTTTTTCAAGCTTTGCAAATCCACGAAAACTCCCTCCAATATTGCAAGCTGACTGCATGAGTTCTGACAAAAACGAGCAATTATGTCAAAATCTTACAGGCTTTCCGTACATAACGAACCATTTTACAGGTTCTGCGTAAATTGTGAACCTGTAACAGGTTTTTCATACATTGCAAACCGGCCCAAAAGGCAATATTCACAAGTAATGGTCCGTAAATGCTTAACAAAAAATATTATTTAGAAAAAAAATGCATCCGAAAGGATGCATTTTCTTCGTTTTTAAAGCCAGATGGCTTAAAGTAAAGCTTCTTTGACTTTGGTGACTGTGTCGGTTGCGTTTTCACCGTAGATGTCGGCACCGATCTGGTCTGCCCAGTCCTGGGTGCAGGGAGCTCCACCGACCATGGTCTTGATCTGGTCGCGGATACCTGCTTCTTTAAGCTGCTCTTCGAGCTGGATCTGGAGAACCATTGTAGTGGTCATGAGGGCGGAGGATGCAACAACTTCCGGCTTCATTTCCTTTGCCTTTTCTACGAAGGTAGAGACTGCGACATCTCTTCCGAGATCGACTACGTCAAACCCGCCGATGCTGAGCATGGAAGCAACAATGTCCTTACCAATGGAGTGAATATCCCCTTCGATTGTACCGATTATGACAGTACCTTTGGAGGTGGTCTGGGACTTTCTCCTTGCCATTTCGGGCTTGAGGACTGTGATCCCTGCGTTCATTGCTTCTGCGGCTGCAAGAACGTGAGGGAGGAAAAGGGAACCCTGTTCGAACTTTTCACCGACGATCTGCATGCCTGCGGTGAAACCTTTCTCGATGAGTTCTACGGGGTCGATGTCTGCTGCAAGGGCTTCCCTTGAAGCTTCTTCAGCTATCTCAGCTTCAAATTCGGTGATTGATGCCAGTGCTTTTGCTATAATTTCTTCTTTGCTTGCCATTTTTAGATCTCCTGAGTATTTTGAATTAAATAATCCCGGTTTTGCCTTTACCTGCTGTCTCTGAAGGCCTTGTCTGCTCTGTCAACAACAGCCTGCATGTTTGCGAGAACTTCAGCGCCGAGTTCAGGCACTACGTGGTTCTTGAGGATGTCTACTACCTTTTCGTGAGCAACGGTTGCGAGGTCCTTGGAACCTGCGTGTTCCCAGTCTCCGAACATCTTCCTGTCGATGAGCATTGGGTTGGAGGGATAATCCACGAGTTTCATGGTCTTCTTAAGTGCAAGGAAGTTGTTCCCGATGCCTACCTTCTGTATGGATTCGATGTCGAGGGTTTCCTCGGAGACAGGGACCCCTTCCATGACTTTTTTGGTCATCTGAACAATGTCGTTGTCGATAACGAGCTGTTCCATGGAGAAGGTCATACCAAGCTCAAGCATCCCTGCACCGTAGATGGTGTTTGCGCCAGAGAGGGCAGGAAGCAGACAGGTGAGTGTCTTTTCGTGACCGGACTGGGTGTCAGGGACCTTGGCGTCAGACTAAGTGCCTGCAACGAAAGAAGGAAGGCCGTAGAACTGTGCGAGTTTTGCAGCGGATGCACTGATGAGACCGAGTTCAGGAGATCCGACAGGTGCCGTACCCTTCTTCAGGTCGAAGGTTGTGGTGGAACTGCCGTACATACAGGCGGCACCGGGTTTTGCAAGCTGAGCGAGCACGATACCGGAGAGAACTTCGGCGTTATGGGTCACAAGGGTTCCTGCAAGGTAAACCGGGGAAGATCCGCCGGACATTGCCATACTCAGGACATTAAGAGGAATCCCGAGGCGGGCACCCTTGATGATAACCTGGCAGGCATTGACACTGAGCTCGAGTGGGCTGGTTGGGCAGAGCAGCATGGAGAAGATGGGGTTCAATCTTGCCATTTCTGCGTCCCCACCGTAATATGCGACTGCGAGGTCCCAGTAGTACTCGACGTTTTCACCGACAGGGTCGATGTGGTGGAAGTGCTTCTGAGTGTTGGTCAGGGAAGTGAAAGTTTCGTGGACGTCCTGTGCGCCCTTGCCTGCCCAGTCCCTTGCGGAAACAGGGAGGGAGAAGTAGTCAATGTTTTCTGCCCAGTCACAGAGTCTTGCGATTTCTGCGATGTCATTGTCAACGGAGTCAACGGTGGTGTACTTGCCAGGGGCTTCGTACTTGCACATCTTGACACCGGTACCGAAGCAGGTCCAGTGTACCTTTCCGCCGCACTCCATGAGGGTGTTGTACTTCTTTTGACGGCCAGCGAGGGTGAACCTTGAGGGGGCGAGCTGGAGTGCCTTTCTTATAAGGAACTCAGGGATCTTTACGACCTGGGTCTCTTCGTTTACTTCACAACCGTTTTCCTTGAAGATCTGCCTTGCTTCAGCGTCAGAGACCTGGATACCAGGGGTCTGCATGACTTCCATTGTGGCATAGTGGATTGCCTTGAGCTCTTCAGTAGTGAAAAGGTTTAATTCCACACCGTTAAGGGTGCGGCTTCCTGCAACTGCATTATTTTGTGCCATTTTTAAAAACCTCCGAAAAAATTAGAGTTATAAAAGAAGTTCCTTTGCCTTTGCCACAGCTTCGCTTGCGTTTTCCGCATAGCAGTCTGCGCCAATCTTTTCTGCCCATGCCTGAGTAGCAGGTGCTCCTCCGACCATCACTTTGACACTGTCCCTCATGCCTTCTTCCTTCAGGAGTTCAATAACTTCCTTCTGGCCCGGGAGGGTGGTGGTCATAAGTGCGGAAAGCCCGATCATGGTAGCATTGACTTCCTTTGCCTTGTCGATGAAGTTCCTGATTGGGACATCTCTTCCGATGTCGTGGACTTCAAATCCGGCAGACTGGAGCATGGTAGACACGATTGCCTTTCCGATGTCGTGAACGTCGCCTTCTACGGTTCCGTTAACGATAACGCCCATTTTGTTCCCATCCGCACCTTCTGGCATAAGGTCCTTGAGGGCATTGACACCCTGGGTCATTGCGTCTGCGGCCATCATTACATGGGGCAGGAAGAGTTTACCTCTTTCAAAAAGAGTTCCGACCTGGTTCATACCTACTGCAAGGCCATTTTCGATAATTACAGCGGGATCAATCTTCCCTCTTGCTTTTTCGACAGCGGCAAGTACGTTATCTTTCTTACAGGAAACTATTGCATCGGACAGTTCCTGAAGTAGTTCTTCGTTGCTAATGGTGCATCCTCCATATTATTTTTAATCAGATACCTGATTACCTGCAATTATCTGTCATTGATTCCCGGATCATGAGCCACACGATGATAGCCAAAGCTAAGCTGATAGCGCAGAGTCCAGAAGAACCGGCCCCACATTGAGAAAGCCAAGGCTAGTTCAGGTAGGGGTTCATGAGTCACAGAGGAAGCAATTCAAACACTCATAAATGGGATCATGAGTTGTCCGAATGGGAGTCACGGTACCCGGGAGTGGGAGTTGAAGTTCTCACGGGTGTGAGTCCACCTTCATTGTGGATTGGGAGAGCATGAATGATATGGGGTTCATGAGTTTTTGATATCGGGAAACATGCTTTGGACATTATTCAATGATTCCCTGCCATTAACTCGTAATATCACAGGTATCTCCACTAATGACTTGCAAAGTACTGGTATAAATATTTTGCTGATGGGTTGTGAGCCTTTTGGGAAATAGTATATATACTTTTATTTATCATCTTTGAAACAGTGGCCTTATTGTAAAATGTGCCCGGCATAAAGCAAAAAATATATATATTAGCTAGTATAATTAGTTCTGAATAATAAATAAAAAATAATTGCATCCAGACCTCAAGGGAATGCCAACCCGGAAAAAAGGCAGAGTTCAAACATACAGTTCTGGAACCCAAAACCCTCTTTTTTATAGACTTATACAGACATTTCAGGATCGGCCTCCTTGCTGGATGATTACTGCATTTACAGAACACCTCTCTTTAACTCAGGATGCAAAGAGAGAAAAACATGTCCTGAAGGAAATTACTCTATGCGGGAGACTTGGCCCCGGATTGGGCGGAACGCAATATTATTTGTTTTTTTGAAATATTCCCGAAATAAAAAGATTGATTCTTAAAAAAATAAAAAAAGGAAAATATTTGAAGTAGTCAATAAGCCCTGAAAACAAAGGGGCCTATAGATATCGTTTTTTAATGAGTAATATATAATATCATTAAAAAAATAATTATAAATTTAATGCTTATATATATTTTTTGGTTGACCCATCAGGCTGCTTGTAATCCATGATGCAGAGAGAATAAGCCCTGTTAGCCAATTCCAACATTTTAGAGTCGTCCCTGGCAATTTCCTTTCCGAAAGAACGGGCCAGGTACTCCGCAAGGTCTGCAACCTTCGGGTCCCCATCACCCCCGGCCTCAGTAAGGTTCTGCATACAACCCCCACAGTTTGTGATGATAAGGTCACAGCCAAGTTCCGCGGCGGCCCTGTGCCGGTCGGAGGCAATGTCCAGAGACTTTTCCGGGGAGCTTATCCTGACTCCACCCCCGAAGCCACAGCAGGCCGAGTTCTCAGGGCTTTTGTTGGCAAGCTCCGTTCCGGGAACCGCTTCAAGGACAGCCCTGGCCTCCCTGTAAACCCCCATGCTCCGGGTAAGGTGGCAGGGGTCATGGTAAAAGACCCTGTGTTCGAGCGGAATTTTCGGGACAAGTTTACCTTCCCGAAGAAGCCGCTCCAGATACTGGGAAATCTGAAGGACCTCAAAGTCCTGTTCCCCGAACATCCTGGGATAAATTTCCTTAAAAGCCTTGAAACAGCCCGGACAGGCTGTAACCAGGACTTTCACTCCTCTCTTTTTGAGTTCTTCCAGGTTCTTTTCCGCCTTCCTTTGAAGAGGCCCCGGATTCCCGGCTCCCGCAGAAACCGCCCCGCAGCAGTATTCAAGCCCACTCATAACCGAGTAATCAACTCCGGCTTCCTCAAGCAGAGCCACGGCCGCCTCGGCCATGCTGGTGTTGATGTAGGTCGCAGCACAGCCCGGAAAGTAAACGACAGGAGCAGGCCCGGCTTTAAACTCCGGGACTTCAGGCTCCCCGGTCATTTCGAGAATTTTTCTAAAAATGTTGTTTTCAGCATCCGGGTCAACCATGGTCTGCCGATCTCCGAGACCTCTTTCCCCAACAAGTTTCATCCGAGCAGGCGAAATAAGCATCTTAAGCCCCAGGCCCTCAGGACAGGCCTCGACACAGAGCCCGCAGGTCAGACAGGAAGAAAGCTTTTCCGGCTCAATTCCAGCCTCGCCCTCAAGAAAAGCGTATAATTTTTCAATAAGTCCAATATCCTCATGCATCGGGCAGACTTCCAGACATTGCCCGCAGAGCGTGCACAGTTCCTTATGCTTGGTCACAGGGTCCATTTTTGAAACTCCATCTAAAAAGTACAGAAATTATCAGTCCTGTCCAGAGCAATTCAGGGCATACTTAAAAACTTTATCGGAATCTGGCCCTGGATATTTAAAATATTTTCAGCTCCAATTCCGGCCCATCTTTTAAAAAAAGATAGGACTAAATCAAACAAACTCCCATTATAATCAAGTACCAAAATTCTATAACCAATATCAAAAGAAAATTTAAATTACGGAAGACACGGAAGAAAGAGGGGATCAAGATATTCAACGACCTGAAAAATAGTGTAAGGGACATGACAACCCCGCTTGCTCGAGGTATACCTCTGTCTCCAAACACTCTGACCCTCATTGGTTTTTTAGTGAGCATAGCCACAGGCTTTGCCTTTGCTCTCGGAAAGCCTGTTGAAGGAGGGCTTTTGATCCTTTTCAGTGGCCTTTTTGATTCCCTGGATGGAGCCGTGGCAAGGGCGAAGGGCCGCATAACCCCCTTCGGGGGAGTGCTCGACTCGGTTTGCGACCGCTATTCCGACGCCCTGATGTTTCTAGGGATCATTTACGGGGCAATTGACGGCAAACTTATCCTTTCCCCGATATTTGGAGTACAAACCTGGCTCTGGGCGGGTTTTGCCCTTACAGGTTCATTCCTTGTAAGCTACACCCGGGCCCGGGCCGAGTCCGCAGGCTGCGAAAAGCTTGCCGTGGGAATTGCGGAGAGAACCGAGCGTATGCTCATACTGACCGCCGGGGCTCTGCTGGGTTTTGTGGGCTGGGCCCTTGTGGCTATCGCAGTCCTTACCCATATCACAATTATACAGCGGCTGCTCAGGGCAAAAAGTTTGCTTGAAAAAAAACCCTGAAGCAAAACCCGGCCTGAATCGAGGCCATAAAATCCCATGCGGGTTAAAAAAAGATAGAGGATGAGTGGTAAAAGAGAAGCAAATATCTCTTAAATTACCCTCACACCGATATATATTTATACTACATGTATATTTAACATAG
The DNA here is from genome assembly GCF_055394095.1 of Methanosarcina baltica. Taxonomy (NCBI): domain Archaea; kingdom Methanobacteriati; phylum Methanobacteriota; class Methanomicrobia; order Methanosarcinales; family Methanosarcinaceae; genus Methanosarcina; species Methanosarcina baltica. The sequence goes on from NZ_AP042463.1 coordinate 1,113,002, forward strand.
TTTTACGGTGGCAAGTCCTGTCATCGGGATAAGTTAAACAAAATTACTCTGCGGGGCCGTAGGGTAGTCTGGTCCATCCTGCAAGGCTGGGGGTCTTGCGACTTGAGTTCAAATCTCAGCGGCCCCATCATGACACTCTTATTTTCGGATTGTTTTTACCACCAAAGAGTTTTTACTTTCTTTGCTTTCTTATTTCTGTTTTTCTGTGTAATTTCTATTTTCAATATCCTTTCACTTTTTTAAGCTTATTTTTCGGAACCAGTGCCGGATTTTTAACATTTATTGTAACTATTCAGCCATACTTTGAACAAAGGCAATTTTTCCTCGTTTCGAGGAAAAATTGCATATAAAATAACTCTATCTCTTCAGTATCATGCTTACACGTGAAGAGATTCTTGAAATCTATGAAGAAGGCCCTGAAGCAGTCGTTGCTGTAATTCAGAGACTTGAGACTATCATAGAGAAACAGGCTTCTCAAATTGCTGAACTTGAGGAACGTGTAAGGGTTTTAGAGGCTCGTCTAAATCAAAACAGCCAAAACAGCAGTAAACCTCCTTCTACTGACGTTTTTGTGAATGAAAAACCTAAACCTAAGAGTAGCCGCACAAGAAGTGGGAAAAAACCTGGTGGTCAAAAAGGTCATTCTGGAAGTACTTTCGAAATGGTTGGGGATCCTGACCATATAATATTTCATTCCCCTCACTGCTGTGAAAATTGTGGTCATGATCTTGAAGATACTGAAGTTCGGGACTGTGAACGCAGGCAAGAAGCTGATATTCCTCCTGTGAACATCATATTTACCGAACATCGTGCTGAGTCCAAGAAATGCCCTCACTGTGGGAAAATAAACAAAGGTACTTTTCCAGACTCTATAAAATTCCCTATTCAATATGGACCTCGCCTTTTATCCTCTCTTGTATATTTAAGGAACTTTCAATTGATTCCTTATAAACGGATTTGTGATTTGTCAGAGGACTTTTATGGAATACGTATCAGCCCTGCTACCATAAAAAGAGCTGAAAAGGAATTATTCCAGAAATTGGAACCTTTCGAAAAAGCTGTTTTCGAACATCTACGGGTAGCCTATTCTGTACATTGTGATGAAACAGGAATGAGGGTTTTAGGGACAAAATGGTGGCTCCATGTTGTTTCAAACAGTCTGTGGACATACTATTTTGTACATCCAAAAAGAGGATCAGAGGCAATGAATGCTTTGGGTTTTCTTCCAGAATACAAGGGGGTAGTAGTTCATGATGGTTGGGCATCATACAACAAATATGGATGTGAACATGCTCTCTGCAATGCTCATCTTAAGAGGGACCTCACTGGAGTTGAAGAGAATTTTGAGCAGCAATGGGCTAAAAAAGTAAATGAACTTCTGAGTGAAGTAAAAAAATATACCGACGAATGCAGAGAAATGGAAATTCCAATAGATCCAATAAAAGTCAGGGCATTCGAGGAAATATACGATAAAATAATTAAAGAGGGAATTGAAGAAAATCCACCTCCTGACCTCTCAAAACAGGTTAAAAAAAGAGGAAGACCAGCACAAACAAAAGCAAAGAATCTCCTTGATAGGTTCATAAAATACAAGGATAGGATTCTGAAATTCCTCAATGACCTGAGAGTTCCATTTGATAATAATCAAGCAGAGCGAGACATCAGAATGATGAAGCTACAACAGAAGATTTCGGGAACTTTCCGAAGCATCGAAGGAGCGGTAGCTTTCTGCAGAATTCGGGGATACATATCCACTATTAGAAAGAATAGCTTGAATGTCATGGATGCTATTCGAGCGGCGCTCAATGGAGCGCCGCTATTATCCGATAGTTGCAACATTAGCTGAAACTATGCTTTTTTTATCAGTAGGCTGAATAGTTACCATTTATTTTCAAATCCAACGCTCTCACCGGCCGACGCAGAAGGCCGGGTTTTCCAAAAAAGAGAAATAACTTTTAGGTATACACATCAACTTCTTCGTCTATTCTATCATAAAAAAGGAGGGGATCAGTTTCTTATATTTTTGATGTCTCATTTATTGGTATCCTGTATAGCTCCTACTGCACGCAATCGATCTAGTGTTATGCCATGCGTGTAATGTCGTATAAAATCAATTACAATAGCTCGTAATTACTAAACACTTTGTTGTTGACGCGACACTACATAGTATTAACATGCTGTTGTTGCTAACCTTGGTGGGGATGAAGTTTCCATGAATTATGGTAAGCAAAATGAAATGCTATTTTTCAAGTATTGCAAAATAGATGAGTATACAAAAGAAAATTTGGAAAAACATCAATTATATTTTAAATGTCCAATCGAATTCAATGATCCATTTGATTCTAAAATAAATTATATGTATCGAGGAACGCGAAAAGAATGGGACGAATTTTTTAGAAAAAAACGTCAGATAAATAATTTGACTGATTGGATAAAAAAAGGCATAGTGACATGCGATAGAAATAGTAATTATTGTTTGGACCCAAATAGTGAAAACTTTCGTGAATATTTCAGTCATAATCTCAATGACTTAGATGAAAGAAACCCAATTAGGATTTGTTGTTTCAGTAAAACAGCCACTAATATTTTGATGTGGAGTCATTATGCAAATGATCACAAGGGGATATGCCTTCGTTTCAGGTCAAAGTTAAAAGAAAGTGAATATTGTTTAAATTTAGAGAGTCCAGTAATTCCATTTGTTGAGGTAAAATATACAAAAGAAATGCCATCTCCGGTAAATGTGTTAAAGTTAGATTATGAAAAACTTGCCATGTTTCCGTTTACTAAACATTCTGATTGGAGATATGAAAAAGAATGGCGATTACTCTCGTGGAAGGGAGATATTAAGGAGAACAACACGATAAATTATAAAAAAGAAGATTTAGAAGGTGTTGTTTTTGGATCGAAAGCACTTGAAAAAATAGAGGAAGACAATAAACAAAAAGAAAAAATTCACGAAATCATTGATATCATTGATAGATGCTATATAAAAGAGGGAATAGATGTTAATTTTTATAAAGCTAAAGAAATTCCTGGAAAATATGAGGTGAAAATTGAAAAACTAGACCCTCAGCTTTTAAGGTAATCCCGTGCTTAAAATCTTTCTTGCTAAATCTGCAGGCCGGTATATATAGCTCTTATTTACATACCCAAAAATTATATAATTATCTTATTTCTCTGCTCCTTTTCCCGCTCATACTTCTCCCGGATTTTCTCGACCATCTCCTCGTTGGCCTCGACAACGAAGGCCCCCACAGACCGGACAGAATCGAACAAGTATCCATCTGTAAGAGAAAATCCACTCCAAGAGGTATAATAAAAAATATCTAACAAGAATTAAATTTAAAAATTGGAGTTCTTCGCCGGGAATCCCGAAACATCGGCCTTAAAAAAGGAAAAATTAAAACCGATCAGGATTTGATCGGCAAACAAATTCTTTTTTAAATAAATTAGGATGAGATAATGAAGTTTACATAGTCGGAGCTGAGTCCGGACTCCATGACAACCTTTTCAACAATCTCCAGCTCGGAAAGCCCTTCTGACCTGAGTTCCTTTATGCGGTCAAAGACCCGGGGAGAAACTTCCGAATATTCATTGATGTCTTTCCTGTGTCCCCATACATCACCCTCAAGTAAGGCAATGCCCTGCATTGAGAGATACATCTGGGCAGAGTCGGAAAGGGTTTTCTTGTATGAATTGGGGATATGGATCGCTTTTACCTTCGGGCACCTGATAATAAGTTTGAATATATCTTTGTTGGAGGGCCTGAATGCAAGGTGAACGAGTTCTTCACTTTCTTTCAATGTTTCAATTTCGTCTTTTGAACTTACAACGCGAAGTTTCATAAATATCACTTTTGTTTTGTGGGTTTTTTTAAGGATTTACTGTGGGGAGTGGAAAAACTTACCAATAATTACAAGTAAGAAATACAAATAAGAGTGGCTTCATTTAAAAACGTTGGCTTTTGTTAGACAATTATAAAATATAGTATATTAGAATACAAAAAAATATTAAAAGTGGGGTTGTAAATCAAAATACATACTTTTGTGTGTTTTTAAGAAAATTTCCTTATTTAGCCCTTACTTCCATAGTTTTCGGAAGGAGGCAGCTCCAAGGACTCCTATTGAAAACAGCAGCTCAAAGCCTGGAGTAGATTTTCCTTCATCCGGCTCTGTTTCTTCTGGCTCCTCCCCGGAATCATTTTCATTGGCTTCTTCTTCAGTTTCGGCTGTTTCGACGGTTTCGTTTTCAGCGCCTTCTGGGGCCAGGTCAATTATGATTTCCCTTTCAGAGAACTCCGGGATATACATCGCCATCATGGCTGTTTCGTTGTCGTACATCAGATAACAAAGAGGCGTTGTGTTTCCGGCAAACAGTTCGTCGATGCTGTCTGCCCGTCTCATCTGAGTGCCGTCATGCCATATCCGGATGCGTTCCGGGCGAGTGAGGTCCATAGTTTCGCGGTCAAGATTTACCGTGACGACCTGACCTTCTTTTAGGTCCGATGAAACGCCCAGAACCACCCGGTTCCGGGCCGTTTCCTTTAGCTGAACGCTGACCGGGGTGTAGTTCATCATGGATACCGATTGCCCTCTATTCCGGATGCTTATCTCAGCGCCCACATTTCCTCCTGCAATTCCCCGGTTAATCCGGTCGTGCATGTGCGTCCAGTTCTCCGAATAGCGGAACAGGGTCTGGTGCTGTTGCGGGAGCATGGGTACGGCCCTGAAGACCAGCCAGTTATCCCTGACAAGGTCCACAGTTACGGTTTCCCCCGTGATATCGACTGCAACCTCCTGGGGGTCTCCAGTTACATTCCCTCCGGGGTAATCCCTGCTTGCGATAAGGTAGCCTTCAAAGTTATTCTTGCTTATTTTTACGAGGACCACTTCATCCGCTTCTTCGGAATCCAGGCCTGCACTGACGTCTTCCGCCAGGTCGAAAACCACTTTCGTATCCGCAAGCGCCCTGACCTGTAAGGCTGCCATGGGGCCATCATGCAGGCTGATAATGCCGGAACTGCCGGTATATACAGCGCTTGCTCCGTAAATCTCCTGACTCTTGAAATCAAAATCCGAAACCTTCACGGAATCGAACAGAAGGTCCCCGGAAACTGCAAAATTGCTTATTTCTCCTGATTCGTCAAAGCCGAAAGTTGTGTAATTTCCGTATGCAGACATCCCCTGCATCATAAAATTAAGGCCATCCACCCTTCCGTATGCCCTCATCCCCTGCATGGCCTGCTGCCTCATATCCACGAGCCCTCTTCCGCTTGCAGAAGTTGAGATGTTCCTCATATGAAGAGCCATGTAATTTGCGGTCATATCAACCGACACCCCGGATTCAGCCTCGATCTCGGCAATTGTCTTATTCGGGTCGGTATCTGCGGGCAAACTCAGGTCGGCAATTATGTCTTCCACCGGGACCCCGAACATACTCGAAAGCTCCAGAAGGGTATGTCCCCCAAATCCCATAAAGCGCTCATCCATATGCCCAAACTGCTCCCCATGCATCCCTCCCCCCATGGAACCGGACCCCATAGAACCCTGGCCCATCGCCTGGGCAAAAGCAAAGGGTGCAGCTGCAACCAATAGTAATATGCTGAAAACCAGAATAATGCCTGATAGAAGTAGATTTGAATATTTCATGTTTTACTCCCCCAATATATTGCATCAGCTTCCCGGTAGATTATAGAAACTTTTTCTCGCATCAAGATCTCTATCAATTCCTTTTTAAGCTTCAGAGAGTTTTCAAATAACCGAGCAGGTCCTCGATATCCCTGTCAGACATCTGCCACCCGGGCATGGTAGGGTCAAGCGGATTCCCGGCCGGGTCAATCCCGTCTCTGATAGCAATTATTATGGTCTCATTTGTATAAGGCGAATGTTCGTCTTCCCCATGTTCCGCCCCGGAAGTCAGGCTGGCATAGGTAATATCAGTCGGAATTTCCGTAGCCATCATGACAGGCACCCCTCCCCTGCCGTTTACCCCGTGGCAGTCCACGCAACTTCCCCCGTGCATGTATAGCCATACAGGCCCCCCGGTGGTCCTGATACGCTGTCCCTGGTCGTTGTATCCGGTGTAGTATATCTGTTCCCCGTTGGATTGAAAGCTGGTTTTTAAGTCATTGCCATAAAAAGATTTCATGTATCCCGGGCTGTCGTACGTTAAGAACAGCAGACCTCCAAGGCCGATAAGGATCATCAGAATGGCAATTGGAGGGATCGATTTTACGTTCATATTCCCCCCTCAGACCAGACGCTTTTTCATCTCTTCAAATTCTGTTTCGCTAATCTCACCTTTTGCGTACCTGGCCTTTACAATCTCCAGCGCAGACATCTGCCCCTCTCCGCGGCTTTTGTTCTGCTCAACAAACCATTTGATTAGCAGATAGGTACCTGCGATTATCAGAATCCAGAATATGAGTCCGAAGAACATATGAGTATAGCCCAACCCGTACCCGTAATTACCCATATAGCCATCTATTGTAATCCCCCCGAATTGCAATGATTATATTATTTGATCTATTTTTATTTAATGTATTGTATTCATTTTCAAGAACAGACCTCCCGCTAAAGCAGACGGTGAGAGGCCCTTTTTTCTGAAAACGAACTTAAAAACCACGCTGCAACATTATGAAAAAAGTTAAAAAAGTTATAGCGGTATTTCGCAGATGTCGCTTTCCCTTTTTCCCGTAAAATAAAGAAAAAGAGCAGAAAATAAAGAAAATCAAAATCAATAAATGAAAAAATAAAAGCCGATCAGGATTTGACCGGCAAACAGAGTTACTTTTTTAAAACATCAATTGGACATAATAAAGCTTACAAAGTCTGAGCTGAGTCTTGTCTCCCTCATAACCTTTTCAACGATGCCCGGCTCGGAAAGCCCTTCGGACTTGAGTTCATTTATGCGTTCAAAGACCCGGGGGGAAACTTCCGAATATTCATTGATGTCTTTCCTGTGTCCCCACACATCACCCTCAAGTAAGACAATGCCCTGCATTGAGAGGTACATCTGAGCGGAGCTGGAAATTGTTTTCTTGTAGGAAGTGGGAATATGGACCGCTTTTACATTTGGGCACCTGATAATAAGGTTAAATATATCTTTGTTGGAGGGCCTGAATGCGAGGTGAACGAGTTCTTCACTTTCTTTTAATATATTAATTTCTTCTTTTGAACTTACAACGCGAAGTTTCATGTATATCACAATTCCTCAGGCAGGATGCCTGCGACTTTAGTCCTATGGCGTCATTATGGGGTTGGAAATGTTGAGTTTGAAAAGCCAATTTTCAACTGATTATTCGTCTTCAAGCTATCGTTTTTGTTACGCCAGGTAGTTTTTGTATATAACTCATGTTTTGTGTGACGGTTCCACTACAATATATCTACCATTCTGCAGTAAAAAACGCCATATTAGGCACGTAGAAGCAAAATAGGCTGCTATGGTGGGGGTTTATTGACATTTGTTTTTGGGTTTTTTTAAGAATTTACTATATGGTTGGAGATAACTTGCCAATAATTACAAGTAAGAGAAGCCTTATTTAAAAACTTTGGCTTTTATTATATCATGCTTAAATTTTTAATACCGGCATATAAAATAGTTTTAAAAGAAGAAAATGTAATTAAAATTTATGAATTCTAAAGTTCTATGAAGGGCCTGCGCGGAGATGTTGGTTCTTCATATTATTACTCAGTTTTCAAGAACAGGCCTCCCGCTAAGGAATGGTGAAAATATTACTTCAGGTTTTATTTTGGGAGCTGCTTCATACTCATACATGTTGTGTTTTTGTGTGAGGAGGTATTTGGTGTGTGTGCATTCAAACCACGGAACACACGGAATACACGGAAAAAGACGGCAGGAAGACGATATTTAAGGTTGTTCTGGTGTTGTTTAGTCCGCTTGAGCTCGTAAAGCGAGCGAAACGGACCCCGTGCTGTTGCACTTGCAGTGCAACTCCCAGGAAATCTTTGATTTCCTGTGATCCCGAAGCGAAACTCGGGGAAGACGGCAATTAAGGTTATTCCAGCATTTTTTAGTCATTTTTAAATTTTGAATCCTATTGCATAAAGATCCAACTTACTCACCGGCCGAAGGCCGGTTTCCGTGTCATTCCGTGCTTTTACGTGGTTAAGGAATGGTAAACAAAAATACTTGAAATTATATTTGACTCATTCCTAAAGCGGTCGGTGAGAGGCCCGTTACTCCAAAAACGAATTCAAAAACCGGGCTGCAACTTTAGGAAAAAAAATTAAAAATCGATTTTTTCTAGATGTACATGCGAAATAACTCACTGACAATTGGAATAATTTAGAAATCATTTTATCCATTGAACTTTTTTTACCCTTATGTCTTTTAAAAAAATTGCTTTTGGAAAGTCATCTGCTGAAAAGGAATTACCGAAACTTCTTATAGAAGGTTTCCTAGACAACGGCTATGTAGATAAATTGATTAATTCTGATGATTTTCTAGTTTTAGGTCCAAAAGGATCAGGTAAATCAGCCATAGGTGTAAGATTAGAATTAATGTCAAGAAGTAATAATGAAATCCAAGTTAAAAAGTATGATCTGGCAGATTTCCCTTACAAACCTTTTTCAAAAATAATTCCTAGCAAAGAAGCTCGTGAAATTAAGTTTCAAAACGATTGGGAATATATTCTTTTAGTTGCTTTAATAAATAATATATTAAAAGATGAGACTGCTCTTCATGATAACCCACTTTTGAAGAAAGTTGCAGCAGCACTTGAAAGCTATGGAATTTTGCCAAGTGAAGACCTAACCCATATTGTAAGCACAACCGTAAATAAAAAAGCTGGGATAAAGGCTTATATTTTTGATGCTTTGGGGTCTTCAGAAAAGGAAAAAATACCTTTTGATATTTCAATGTTGTTTGAAACTTTGAAAAGTTTATGTTATTCATTGAAACTGAGAACAAAAAACTTGATCGTAATAGATGGGCTAGATAATGTGTTGACCCTAGATCAAAAAGATAGACAATACACATCTCTTGGAGCTCTTATTTTAGTTGCAGATAGAATCAACACGAGATTAAAGAAAGCAGAAATAAATGCTAAATTTATTATCTTATGTAGAACAGAACTATTTGAGAAATTACCAGGATCAAATAACAATAAAATAAAGCAAGATTCTGCGATAATACTCAACTGGTACCAAGACAAAGATATAAATTCTACAAACCTGTTGAATCTTATAAATTTACGCGCAAAGAATTCACTGGGGAAACCTACTGATGTTTTTGAGGAATTTTTTCCTAAAACGATAACGAGGCATAACAAAAATACTCTACCATTTTTGTTAAATTATACCCGTCACACTCCCCGAGATCTCATTATATTACTCAACAAAATTCAAGAATCGACTAAAGGAGACATTCCAAGTGAAAGAGAGATTTGGAATGGTCTTGATGAATATTCAACTTCGTACTTCATATCAGAAATTCGAGATGAGTTAGATGGATTTATAACTATGGAAGAAATTGATAGCACAGTGAAGCTATTACAACTAATGAGAGTAACTAGATTTTATAAATCCGATATAGAGGACAAGTCTAATAGTCATAGGGGTTTTATTGCCTTTGATTTGGATAAAATTTTAGATCTTCTTTTTAATTGTAATGCTATAGGCAATGTAGATGAAAATTCATATCATTCCCTTAAGTATCGTAATATCCACAGTCATTTTATGGGAGATCAAAAAATAGTAGTTCATAAAGGCTTGTGGAAGGCTTTAAATTTAAAACCAAGCAATGACTGATGCCGACCTTTAACAGAAGTCTACAAAAATACCACACATATTCCCAATATGGCCACGAGTTAAAAATAAATTCACCACAATATTGAGAATATTGGGCAAATGATAGTGTCCCGAATTTTCTGTAAAATCATAAATCTTAAAAAGTCATTGAAAAAATAATTCCACGTCAGAATACACAAAACACAGACAATACACAAAAATTCGGCCTAATATTTACAGCAAATTTGGGACAATGTCCTTGAGAAGGCATGTACTTAGGATTTAATATTTGCATGCCCACGAATTATTGTACTTCCTTATTTCTCTTTTTCATCTTCCTTTTCCTTCTGTTTTTCCCGCTTATACTTCTCCCGAATTTCCTCAATCATTTCTTCATTACCCTCGACAACGAAAGCCCCCATATACCCGCAGGCTTTACAGTGATAGACCTTGCCGGTATAGCCTCCGGCTTCATAATAGAGATCCGAACTCCCGCAGACCGGGCAGACCCTGACTAATTTTCCATCTGTCAAAAAATTACACCTCTGAGAACACAGTAGAAAATCTCTAACTATTGTTAAATGTCAACTACCCCCACCTGTCAGCCTCCGGCTGCCGAGGAAGGGGCTTGCTTCAGTAAGTCCTAGTTGAATAGCCTATCTCGTTATACTGGTCATGATATTCGTGGATACTCCACACGTTCCCGGAGATTTCGACCTGGATTAAACATCCCTGAGAGGTAGGGGAAGTGTTCAGGTCATTAACAAGCCAGTATAACAGTGGCGATGTGGACTGACTCCAATCAAGGAGGACAAATTAATGAAGATATTTGTCAAAAATTCATACGATAAGCCCTTGATGCCAACAACACCGAGAAAAGCAAGAATATTGCTTAAATCAGGTAAGGCCGAAGTGGTACAAAGAAATCCATTTACAATCAAACTATTATATCTCACTAATAACTACACTCAAGATGTGGTATTGGGGATAGATAGCGGTTTCCTCAATATAGGTTTTTCAGCAATATCCGAAAAAGAAGAACTTATTTCAGGAGAAGTAAAACTTCTTGCAGGAATGCCTGAAAGAAACGAAGAACGGAAAATGTATCGAAGAAACCGGAGGAATCAAATAAGGCACAGAAAACCTGGCTTCGACAAAAACACAAACAGAGAAGGCTGGTTAGCTCCATCTATCAAGCATAAGCTTGAAAGTCACATAAGAGTTATCGAGGATCTTTCTAAAATAATCCCAATAACTAAAATCGTTGTTGAAGTTGGGAATTTCGATATTCAGAAAATTAAAAATCCAGAAATTGAAGGCAAACAGTATCAGGAAGGAGAGCAAATGGGATACGAAAATATCCGTGCGTACATTCTACACCGGGACGGTTACAAATGCCAAAATCCCGACTGTATGAACAAATCGAAACAGTCTTTGCTTGAGGTCCATCACATTCAGTACAGAAGTAACGGTGGCTCAAATCGACCTGCCAACCTGATAACACTTTGCAATAAATGTCATACTCAGAAAAATCACAAAGGGTTCCTTTTAACATGGAAACCAAAAGTAAGAGGCTTCAAAGATGCAACATTTATGAATATAGTACGTTGGAAGCTTTTGGACATTTTAAAAGAAACGTATGATGTAAAAGAAACTTACGGATACTTAACAAAGTCCAGAAGGTATGAGCTCAATCTTGAGAAAACCCATTCAACCGATGCTTTTTGTATTGCTGGAGGGAACACTCAGGCTCGATCCGTGCCTCATGAAATCCGGCAAATACGAAGAAACAACCGGAGCCTTTCAAAATTTTACGATGCCAAATATATTGATTCACGGGATGGCACTCAGAAAACCGGACAAGAATTGAATTCTGGAAGAACTACCAGAAACAAAAATCTTAACGGAGAAAATCTGAGGACTTACAGGCTCAGAAAAACAAAGAAAGGAAGGTACAGCATCAGGAAAAAACGCTATCCTATTCAGCCAATGGATTTAGTTGAGTACAAAGGACGTTTGTATTATGTTGTGGGATCTATCACATACGGTAAATATGTGAAACTTCGGGACTTAGAAAACAAATCAGGCATAATTGCAAACAGTCAAAAAGTCAAAATTGTAAAATACGGAAAGGGACTTTGCTGGGTTGATCCCTCAGTGCCCTGTTGAAACCGGCCCCTGTAGCCTTGACGCATTCATCTCCCACCTGCCAGCCTCCGGCTGTCGAGGAAGGGGTCTTCTGCTGTCTGAGATAAATAACATGATTCGAAAGGAAAGACTATATCTCAGCACAATATCTCAAACATCAGAGATTCTATTCTTGTTTAATTATACTATCCTCATATCATTAATCATTATCACAAACATATCATATTGACTATCCGGGCCCTTATTAATCAGCAAAAATTCAAACATAGTGAGTAAAAAATGAATAATCTAACCCCTGCGATGCGCCAGTTCTACGAAGCCAAGGAAGCCTACCCCGATACCCTGATCTTCTTCCGGATGGGGGACTTTTACGAGTCTTTCGGAGAAGACGCCAAAACGATTGCAAAGGAACTTGAAATCACCCTGACCGGCCGGGGGAAGGACAAATCCGGAGAAAAGATGCCCCTTGCGGGAATCCCCTACCATGCCATTGATACCTACCTGCCGAGGCTCATAAACAAAGGCTACAGGGTAGCCATTTGCGAGCAGCTCGAAGACCCCAAAAAGGCAAAAGGAATCGTGAAGCGGGGAGTTGTCCGGGTTGTGACTCCGGGCACAGCCATAGACTCGGCCATGTTTTCCGATTCCTCGAACAACTACCTCATGGCCGTCACGGGCCGGGAATTCGGGGGGAGTGGAAGCAGGAATAAAAGTAAGACTAATATTAAGGACAAAAACGGAAATGGAAACGGAAACGGAAACGGAAAAACAGGTAGGGAAACAGAGGAAAAGCCGGACAGGGACCGGGACAGAGACAGGGAAATGGAATTCGGCATCTCATTCCTGGATATCTCCACAGGCGAATTCCTGACGACCCAGTTCAGAGACCCTGAAGGCTTTGAGAAACTCAAAAGCGAACTTGCCCGCATGAGGCCTGCCGAATGCATTCTCCCGACATCCCTTTACGAAAACCGGGAAGTTCTGGAGCTATTAAAGGAACAGACAATCGTGCAGGAATTTTCCCCGGAACTTTCCGGAGGAGCTGGGGACTCTGGGGACAAACTAAGGAAGCACTTCGGAGTAATGACCCTGGAGGGTATGGGCTGTGAAAACCTTCCCCTTGCCCTTTCCTCGGCCTGGGCAGCGCTCGAATACGCAAAAGCGACCCAGCTCAGGGACCTAAAGCACATCAGCACCCTCAGGACTTACTCAAACACGGACTTCATGGTGCTCGACTCGATCACCCTCAAAAACCTGGAAATCGTGAAAAACGTGCGGGACGGAGGAGACGAAAACACCCTTTTCCGGATACTCGACAAAACGAAAACCCCCATGGGGAGCCGGACCCTTAAAAAGTGGCTCTTAAAACCCCTTCTCTCCGTGGAAAAAATCAACAAGCGCCTGGACGCAGTCGAAGAACTGGCAGGAGACGCCCTGCTCCGCTACGACCTCCGGGATGCACTTTCCGGGGTAAGAGATATCGAGCGGCTGGTAGGACGGGTTGTTTACGGAAACTCAAATGCCCGGGACCTCCTGGCCCTGAAAAAGTCCCTTGAAGCCGTAACCCCCATAAGGGACCGCCTCCTGAAAAACGCAGAAAAGGAAGCGGAAGTGGAAGCGGAAGTAGGGCTCCTCCGGGAAATTGCAGAAGAACTTTCAGCTTTTCCGGAACTTGAAGCCCTTACCGAACTGCTCGAAAAGGCAATTGCCGAGGAACCTCCCCTGACAGTCAGGGAAGGAGGAATGATCAGGCCCGGCTACAACGCGGAACTGGACGAACTCCGGGGACTCGCGAGCAACAACAAGCAATGGATTGCGGCCTTCCAGCAGAAGGAGCGGGAAAAGACCGGAATCAAGTCCCTGAAAATCGGGTACAACAAGGTTTTTGGCTACTACATCGAGGTCACGAAGGCCAACATCGGCCAGGTATCGGAGGACTACATAAGGAAACAGACCACGACCAATGCGGAGCGTTTCTTTACCCCGGAACTGAAGGAAAAGGAAGTCCTGATCCTCTCGGCCAACGAAAAGGCCGTGGCTCTGGAACACGAACTTTTTTCCGAAATAGTAAAGGTCCTTTCGGAGCACTCCAGAAAACTGCAGCTCACGGCTGGAGAACTCGGGACTCTCGATGTCCTGGCCTGCCTTTCGGAAGTTGCCGAAGATAAAAACTACACCCGTCCGAAGGTCACGGAGGATTGCACGGTCCTCATCCGGGACGGGCGGCATCCGGTTGTGGAAAACTCCGTGCCGGGAGGTTTTGTCCCGAACGATACGGAAATGGACTGTAAGGAAAAACAGTTCCTGCTGGTAACAGGTCCCAACATGGCCGGAAAGTCCACCTACATGCGCCAGACCGCCCTGATCGCCATCATGGCCCAGGCAGGCTGTTTTGTGCCTGCCTCCTATGCAAGCATCGGGACCGTGGATAAGATATTTACAAGAATCGGGGCCTTTGACGACCTCGCAAGCGGGCAGAGTACCTTCATGGTGGAGATGGTGGAGCTTGCCAATATCCTGAACAATGCAAGCCCCAAAAGCCTGGTCCTCCTGGACGAGATCGGGCGGGGAACGAGCACTTACGACGGGTACAGTATCGCAAAGGCGGTCGTCGAGTTTCTGCACAACAAAGGCCGGGTGGGAGTCAGGGCCCTTTTTGCGACCCATTACCACCAGTTAACGGCCCTTGAGGAGAGGTTAAAAAGGGTCAAAAACTGCCACATCGCAGTAAAGGAGGAGGGCCACGAACTCGTCTTCCTCAGAAAAATCGTGCCCGGTGCAACGGATAAAAGTTACGGGATCCAGGTGGCCCGCCTGGCCGGGGTGCCGCAAAAAGTAATTGATAGGGCCAACGAGATCCTTACGGAACTGGAGCGGGAAAACCTGCTCGAAGAGGCCGGGACCGGAGAAGGGAATGAAAATGGAAGCCGGAGCGGAAAGAAAAAGAGAGGAAAAGCCACCACCAGGTACACCCAGATGCTGCTTTTCGATCCCGGAAACGGAGCGGAACAGGCCCGGTGCCGGGAACCGAATCCGGTGAATCCGGTGGAAGAGGCCCTTAAAGCCCTGGACGTGAACGGGCTGACCCCTCTGGACGCCCTGAACAAACTATTTGAACTGAAAAAACTGGCCGAAGAGGAAAAAGAAGAGGAGTGAAGAGTAGGAAAAAGGAGGGCAGGAAAAAGTGGAGCGAAAAAAAATGGAAACCCAGGGAGATATCATCCGGGTCCTTGATAAGGACACCATAAACAAGATTGCCGCAGGAGAAGTCATTGAACGCCCCGCATCTGTCGTAAAGGAACTTGTGGACAACGCGCTTGACTCCGGGGCCACGGACATAAGGATCGAGGTTGAGAAAGGTGGAAAAGAGCTCGTCCTGATCCGGGACAACGGCTGCGGGATGAGCAGGAAGGACGCAGTCCTTTCTTTTGAGAAACACGCAACAAGCAAACTCGAAAAGGTCGAGGACCTGGAAAGCGTTAGCACGATGGGTTTTCGGGGAGAGGCCCTTTCATCCATCGCATCCGTTGCCAGAGTGGAACTTGTAACCCGGCCCCGGGAAAAGCTTGAGGGGACGAAGGTTGTTATTGAGGGAGGAAAAGTCGAGGAGATTTCGGACACCGGGACAGCTCCGGGAACTTCTGTACAGGTAAGAGACCTTTTCTACAACATCCCTGCCCGGCGCAAGTACCTGAAAGGCGACCGGACCGAACTTGCCCATATAACGGACATCGTCATGAACCTGGCCCTGGGAAACCCGGAAATCTCCTTTACCCTCTTAAGCGAGGGAAAGGCCCTGCTCCGGAACCCGGGCTCAAAGGAACTCTTCAATACGGTCGTGAACCTGCTCGGGCCTGAAACCGCCCGTTCCATGCTTCCCCTTTCAGAGAACGGGACCACCGGAACCGCCGGGGTCAGAGGCTACGTCTCAAAACCCGAACTGACCCGGGGCGGGCCCGACCAGCTCTTCCTTTTCGTAAACTCGAGGCCTGTGACCTCTAGGGCCCTGAATGCCGCAATAAAGCTCGGCTATTACACAAAAGTCCCGAAAGGGCGCTACCCGGTCGCGGTGATCTCCCTTATCCTGGACCCACGGGAAGTGGACGTAAACGTACACCCACGAAAGACCGAGGTCCGCTTCAGCCGGGAAAAGGAGGTATGTGAGACTGTTACCCTGGCGGTTGAAAAGGCCCTGTCGGAGCACGAACTTGTGCCCGAGATGAGGGAAAAACGGCAGAAAACGGTCCAGCAAGCCTTTGTGGACTCGGCCACGGGAAAAATGGAGACCGGGAAAAACTCAGAGCAGAACTCAAAACAAAACTCAAAGCAGAACTCGGAGCAGAGCTCAAAGCAGAACTCTCCCGAACCGCCTTTTTTGCGGGCCACTACGCCCGAAGAACTTCTGGAAAGTAGCCGGGAGACGGTAAAAGAGAAAAACGAGACCTACAGCTACCCGGTCCGGGACACGGAAAAACGGCTCAGGAGGTCGGAGCGACTGCTTGAAGAGCTAGCTCCGAAAAATGAAAAATATGAAGGGGAGAAGGAGAGAGCTGTAGAAGAGGAAAAGCGAGAGGAAAAAGAAGGAGAAGAAAATTTAGGGGAAAAGGAGGAAAAGAAAGAAGAAAAAATCCTAAAAAGTTCCGCATCCTCAACTTCCGACCCCTCGACTTCCGCACCTCTCGAAGGCCTGCGTGTAATAGGGCAGGTCTCCAAGCTCTACATCCTGGCCGAAAAAGCGGGGGACCTTGTAATTATTGACCAGCACGCAGCCCATGAACGCATCCTCTACGAACAGATCAGGAAAATGAAAAAGGCCAGGGTCCAGGAGCTTATAACCCCCGTGACTATCGAGCTGACCCCTAAGGAAAAGGTGCTTATGGAAGAGTACATCCCCTTCCTTGAGGAATACGGCTTTGGGGTCTCGGAGTTCGGGGACAATACTTACGTTGTCACTTTTGTTCCGGAAATATTTGGGAGGCTTGGAGACCCGGAGCTGGTCCACGACATCATTTCGGATGTCCTTGCGGCCGGGAAGGTCAAAAACGAGACAGGAGTTTCGGAAAAGCTCTGCAAGACCCTGGCCTGCAGGGCCGCGATAAAAGGAGGTGCCACATGCTCAATCCGGCAGATGGAGGAACTTTTAGAGCAGTTGAAAAAAACGGAAAATCCTTACTCCTGCCCCCACGGGAGACCCACAATAATCACCTTCACAAGAGAGGAACTGGACAGGATGTTTGCACGGAGCTGATAAAAAGCACCAGCCTTCCACCCACATTTATATAACATTACACAAATAGTCAATCTGGTGTTAGCTGAAGAGATAACACCTGTGGCATCATCCCTAAAAACTATTTTTCACACACACACCAACCCCCCAATTCGGAATGTCCCCTCATTATTTCCGAAATGGAAAAACCCTAAATTTTAGAAAAATGCATGAAACACCCCCCAATATCCTCGCGGGATGGTGCCACACCCCTTTTTTCCAGAAAGCTACAAATCTTTGTTTTTAAAATTCGAGATTTGATGATTTTATGAATGCTTCATGATTAATCTCAGACAGCAGAAGACCTCTTCCTCGACAGTTCCGACTTTGTCGAAAATGATCTTGAGTAAGGATTGACGTGTGTTTTGCATTCAGCCGGTTTTCATTGAAACATACAAAATATATCCGGCTTCAAAAAAAAATAAAGTATTTTCAAAATAAAGGGGATATTTTTTATTTTTCGGGCTTCAGATTTTATACATAAATCATGTAAAACATCAGGTATTTTGTTTTTTTGTGTGCAACCATCATAAAAACAGATTCAGTCTTGAATTAAGATTTGTTATATTGGACAAACATTAAATGACCCTTTTGACTGTGCCGCTGCTTTTCTGTAATATATCTAAATTATGTGGTATATCGATTGAACTATCTTCACCATTGTATATTTACATAATTATATTCATAAATTTATATTTTATTAAGTATATAAACTAACTAATAGTATTTGAGATATATGTTCAATAACTATATTTCCGTATATTTAAAATATGGTTTATTCCCACTCATATACACAAGAGTCATCAAGTAAATCGGTATTGATGAAGATTAGCGGTACCTTCACGGTACCATGATGCCGAGATTTGGGGGCGTTACAAATGAAAATAGATAAGGGGGTATAGATATACAACAGATAGTGTTTACTTTCCTCAAAAAGAGGGAACATGACCGGAAAAGCAAAAATTACCTTTGCTTTTTTCTGCTGATAATCGGAACGTTATTATTAACAATACCAGCAGCCGCTGATACAAATCCATTTAGAATTGCCGGGGATTACAACGGCTTCATATTCGAGGATGTAGAGCATGTTGGAGGCATCAGTGAAGGCGCTTTAGCCCTGGGGGGCAATGCAGATCTTACTAAAAATGTTAGCATAGGAACTTTATTGCCTCCGGGTGGTAACTCTGTGGGAATCGGAATGGTTGTAGGGGGCAATTCGGACTGGACAGAACAAGCGGGGAATTCGGGACAGGTGATTGAAGGTGATATGCACGTTGGTGGAACCGTCAACCATGAGTCTGTAGGGATTCTCAATGGTACTTTGTATAACCCCAGTTTTCCAATCAACTTTACAGCAGAGGAAGAGTACCTTAAATCCCTATCCGCATACTGGGCCAACCTCTCAGAACCGCCGGGAACGACGGTTACCATTACCGGAAGCGGGGCCAATAAGATATTGAATTTAACAGGCACAAGTCCAACCCTTAACGTTTTCCATGTTGATGATACAGATTGGAGTAAGTTAGGGGATGTTACCCTGAATGTTCCACCAAATTCAAGCGTCATCATCAATGTTGATAGGACAAACTGTAACCCACAGTCGAACCTTGATATGCGTTTCAACGGGAATAACAGTGGAGCTGCCTGGCAGACTACTATCTGGAATTTCTATAATGCGACAAAGATATCAATAGACAATATGGACTGGAAAGGCAGCATTCTGGCTCCATATGCTGATTTTGAATATAAAAACTCAAAGGTGGAAGGACAACTGATTGCTAAATCGCTGGAAAATACAAATTCAGCAGATAAAACAGGGCTTTACTTTTACCCGTTTAGAGGGGTTGTCCCAATACCTCTGATGATTGATTTAAAAAAGTTAACCAACGGCAATGATTCTGCCACTCCACCCGGGCCCATAGTTCCCGTAGGAGAAACGATCACATGGGAATACCAGGTAAACAACACGGGTAACGTGAATCTCACTAACATTACTGTAACTGATGACCAGGGAGTAACTCCAGTTTACCAGTCAGGAGATGTTGGAGACGATGATATACTCGAACCTGGGGAAGTATGGATCTATAACGCAACAGGAATTGCGACGGGAGGACAGTACACAAACGTAGGTAATGCAACAGGCGAGTTCTATGGTATTAACTATTCCGATGACGATTCGAGCTATTACTTTGGAGCGAATGCGTCGATCACTCTCGCTAAATTAACCAACGGCAATGATTCTGCAACTCCGCCCGGGCCCATAGTTCCCGTAGGAGAAACGATCACATGGGAATACCAGGTAAACAACACGGGTAACGTGAATCTCACTAACATTGCTGTAACTGATGACCAGGGAGTAACTCCAGTTTACCAGTCAGGAGATGTTGGAGACGATGATATACTTGAGCCTGGTGAAGTATGGATATACAACGCAACAGGAATTGCAACGGGAGGCCAGTACACTAACGTAGGTAATGCAACAGGCGAGTACAACGGGACTGAATATTACGGTGAAGATTCAAGCTATTACTTTGGAGCGAATGCGTCGATCACTCTCGCTAAATTAACCAACGGCAATGATTCTGCAACTCCGCCCGGGCCCATAGTTCCCGTAGGAGAAACGATCACATGGGAATACCAGGTAAACAACACGGGTAACGTGAATTTCACTAACATTACTGTAACTGATGATCAGGGAGTAACTCCAGTTTACCAGTCAGGAGATGTTGGAGACGATGATATACTTGAGCCTGGTGAAGTATGGATATACAACGCAACAGGAATTGCAACGGGAGGCCAGTACACTAACGTAGGTAATGCAACAGGCGAGTACAACGGCAATAATTATTCAGGGGAAGGTTCGAGTTATTATTTTGGAGCGAATGCGTCGATCACTCTCGCTAAATTAACCAACGGCAATGATTCTGCAACTCCGCCCGGGCCCATAGTTCCCGTAGGAGAAACGATCACATGGGAATACCAGGTAAACAACACGGGTAACGTGAATCTCACTAACATTACTGTAACTGATGACCAGGGAGTAACTCCAGTTTACCAGTCAGGAGATGTTGGAGACGATGATATACTTGAGCCTGGTGAAGTATGGATATACAACGCAACAGGAATTGCAACGGGAGGCCAGTACACTAACGTAGGTAATGCAACAGGCGAGTACAACGGCAATAATTATTCAGGGGAAGGTTCGAGTTATTATTTTGGATCGAATGCTTCTATTGACATAGAAAAGTCAACCAACGGAGAGAATGCCGACACTCCACCAGGCCCGACGATTCCGATTGGAAACGATGTAATCTGGATTTACAATGTAACCAATACCGGGAACGTGAATCTCACAAACATTAACGTAACTGATGACCAGGGAGGAGTAAATCCTGTTTATCTGTCCGGTGATAATGGAAACAATATACTCGAACCAGGTGAAGTCTGGACCTACAACGAAACAGGAACTGCGACTTTAGGCCAGTACGCAAATAACGGGACGGCTACCGGCCATTACAACGGCTTCTCCGTCAATGATACGGATCCGAGCCACTACTTTGGATCGAATGCTTCTATTGACATAGAAAAGTCAACCAACGGAGAGGATGCCGATACTCCACCAGGCCCGACGATTCCGATTGGAAACGATGTAATCTGGATTTACAATGTAACCAATACCGGGAACGTGAATCTCACAAACATTAACGTAACTGATGACCAGGGAGGAGTAAATCCTGTTTATCTGTCCGGTGATAATGGAAACAATATACTCGAACCAGGCGAAGTCTGGACCTACAACGAAACAGGAACTGCAACTTTAGGCCAGTACGCAAATAACGGGACGGCTACCGGCCATTACAACGGCTTCTCCGTCAATGATACGGATCCGAGCCACTACTTTGGATCGAATGCTTCTATTGACATAGAAAAGTCAACCAACGGAGAGGATGCCGATACTCCACCAGGCCCGACGATTCCGATTGGAAACGATGTAATCTGGATTTACAATGTAACCAATACCGGGAACGTGAATCTCACAAACATTAACGTAACTGATGACCAGGGAGGAGTAAATCCTGTTTATCTGTCCGGTGATAATGGAAACAATATACTCGAACCAGGTGAAGTCTGGACCTACAACGAAACAGGAACTGCGACTTTAGGCCAGTACGCAAATAACGGGATGGCTACCGGCCATTACAACGGCTTCTCCGTCAATGATTCGGATCCGAGCCACTACTTTGGATCGAATGCTTCTATTGACATAGAAAAGTCAACCAACGGAGAGGATGCCGATACTCCACCAGGCCCGACGATTCCGATTGGAAACGATGTAATCTGGATTTACAATGTAACCAATACCGGGAACGTGAATCTCACAAACATTAACGTAACTGATGACCAGGGAGGAGTAAATCCTGTTTATCTGTCCGGTGATAATGGAAACAATATACTCGAACCAGGTGAAGTCTGGACCTACAACGAAACAGGAACTGCGACTTTAGGCCAGTACGCAAATAACGGGACGGCTACCGGCCATTACAACGGCTTCTCCGTCAATGATACGGATCCGAGCCACTACTTTGGATCGAATGCTTCTATTGACATAGAAAAGTCAACCAACGGAGAGGATGCCGATACTCCACCAGGCCCGACGATTCCGATTGGAAACGATGTAATCTGGATTTACAATGTAACCAATACCGGGAACGTGAATCTCACAAACATTAACGTAACTGATGACCAGGGAGGAGTAAATCCTGTTTATCTGTCCGGTGATAATGGAAACAATATACTCGAACCAGGCGAAGTCTGGACCTACAACGAAACAGGAACTGCAACTTTAGGCCAGTACGCAAATAACGGGACGGCTACCGGCCATTACAACGGCTTCTCCGTCAATGATACGGATCCGAGCCACTACTTTGGATCGAATGCTTCTATTGACATAGAAAAGTCAACCAACGGAGAGGATGCCGATACTCCACCAGGCCCGACGATTCCGATTGGAAACGATGTAATCTGGATTTACAATGTAACCAATACCGGGAACGTGAATCTCACAAACATTAACGTAACTGATGACCAGGGAGGAGTAAATCCTGTTTATCTGTCCGGTGATAATGGAAACAATATACTCGAACCAGGTGAAGTCTGGACCTACAACGAAACAGGAACTGCGACTTTAGGCCAGTACGCAAATAACGGGACGGCTACCGGCCATTACAACGGCTTCTCCGTCAATGATACGGATCCGAGCCACTACTTTGGATCGAATGCTTCTATTGACATAGAAAAGTCAACCAACGGAGAGGATGCCGATACTCCACCAGGCCCGACGATTCCGATTGGAAACGATGTAATCTGGATTTACAATGTAACCAATACCGGGAACGTGAATCTCACAAACATTAACGTAACTGATGACCAGGGAGGAGTAAATCCTGTTTATCTGTCCGGTGATAATGGAAACAATATACTCGAACCAGGCGAAGTCTGGACCTACAACGAAACAGGAACTGCGACTTTAGGCCAGTACGCAAATAACGGGACGGCTACCGGCCATTACAACGGCTTCTCCGTCAATGATACGGATCCGAGCCACTACTTTGGATCGAATGCTTCTATTGACATAGAAAAGTCAACCAACGGAGAGGATGCCGATACTCCACCAGGCCCAACGATTCCGATTGGAAACGAGGTAATCTGGATTTACAATGTAACCAATACCGGGAACGTGAATCTCACAAACATTAACGTAACTGATGACCAGGGAGGAGTAAATCCTGCTTATCTGTCTGGTGATAATGGAAACAATATACTCGAACCAGGCGAAGTCTGGACCTATAACGAAACAGGAACTGCGACTTTAGGCCAGTACGCAAATAACGGTACGGCTACCGGCCATTACAACGGCTTCTCAGTAAATGATACGGATCCGAGTCACTACCTTGGATCGAATGCTTCTATTGACATAGAAAAGTCAACCAACGGTGAGGATGCCGATACTCCACCAGGCCCGACGATTCCGATTGGAAACGATGTAATCTGGATTTACAATGTAACCAATACCGGGAACGTGAATCTCACAAACATTAACGTAACTGATGACCAGGGAGGAGTAAATCCTGCTTATCTGTCCGGCGGTAATGGAAACAATATACTCGAACCAGGCGAAGTCTGGACCTATAACGCAACAGGAACTGCGACTTTAGGCCAGTACGCAAATAACGGGACGGCTAAAGGTGATTACAACGGCTTCTCTGTCAATGATTCGGATCCGAGCCATTACTTTGGATCGAATGCTTCTATTGACATAGAAAAGTCAACCAACGGAAAGGATGCCGATACTCCACCAGGCCCGACGATTCCGATTGGAAACGATGTAATCTGGATTTACAATGTAACCAATACCGGGAACGTGAATCTCACAAACATTAACGTAACTGATGACCAGGGAGGAGTAAATCCTGCTTATCTGTCCGGTGATAATGGAAACAATATACTCGAACCAGGCGAAGTCTGGACCTATAACGAAACAGGAACTGCGACTTTAGGCCAGTACTCCAATAATGGTACGGCTACCGGCCATTACAACGGCTTCTCAGTAAATGATACGGATCCGAGCCATTACTTTGGATCGAATGCTTCTATTGACATAGAAAAGTCAACCAACGGAAAGGATGCCGATACTCCACCAGGCCCGACGATTCCGATTGGAAACGATGTAATCTGGATTTACAATGTAACCAATACCGGGAACGTGAATCTCACAAACATTAACGTAACTGATGACCAGGGAGGAGTAAATCCTGCTTATCTGTCCGGTGATAATGGAAACAATATACTCGAACCAGGCGAAGTCTGGACCTATAACGAAACAGGAACTGCGACTTTAGGCCAGTACTCCAATAATGGTACGGCTACCGGCCATTACAACGGCTTCTCAGTAAATGATACGGATCCGAGTCACTACCTTGGAGAAGAAGCACCGGCTCCGGCAATTGACATCGAGAAGTCAACGAATGGCTGTGATGCTGACACTTCACCAGGCACGTCGATTACGGTTGGGAACAATGTAACCTGGGAATATGTGGTAAGCAACCCAAGTATAGTTAATTTCATGAACATTGTTGTAACTGATGACCAGGGAGTAACTCCGGTTTACCAGTCAGGAGACGATGGAGACAATGTACTGGAGCAGGGAGAAGTATGGATATATAAAGCCACAGGAACGGCAACACTGGGACAGTACGCAAACATAGGCAATGTAACAGGCCAGTACAACGGGACTAATTATTCCGATGAAGACCCGAGCCATTACAATGGGATATCATATGGTTGCCTGGGGCCGGTATACGCACTATCATTTGCTTTCCCAGGTGTCCCGCAATTTGCTTTCTACGATTACAACATAAATGGCGGCACTGTCGGGGCTTTTGATGATGATGATTCGGGATACATCGATATGGACGGTGACGGTGTAATCGACCCGAACATTGACGTGAGGATCACGCCCTGGCATAATGTTCCAGCCAATGATTCACAGTTTAAGTATCCTGCAAACACCAAGGTTGCCAATGACGATGACCAGGGGCGTCCTCTTGTGGTTCCAGCGGGAGGACAGGTTGTGCTTTATTTCATTGATCTCGAAAACGATGGAAGATATGACATCGAAGATCCCATTTATGTTGATGTAAACGCCGGAGATGGTGGTCTTGTCGTCGAAGTTCACGACATAAGGCTTACTGCCAACGGATGGGGATACAGCGCATACACCACAGTCGGAGCATATGATGGTGACAAAGGACAGACGCTTACTCTGATGCCAGACAATCCGGACAACCCTGCAGCTGCAGGAACATTTGCAGACCTTCTAGGTTACATCGATGATGATTGCAGTACTGACTGGACCTGCCCTGACAAACTCTATCTGCAGCAGCCCAAGAACAACGATACTACCGGGGCAAGTGGTGATTTCGATGTAAACGCTAACTTCTTCGTAACTATCGGAGATCTGAGAATCTACATTCCACCTGCAATCATTGAAAATGAGTACTGGCCTTCTTGTGGGACAAAGGTTGAAGAAGGAGATATTGATGCGGTTTATACACTCAGTACTCCTACTAACCCTGCCAATGGTCAAATAGGAGTAAGAATCGGTTTCTACGACTTCAGTGGTGGTGATGGTGTATTTGATGGAATAGACAGTGCTTACATAGACATTGTAAACATTTCTGGGTCGCCGGGTGTCGTTGATAACGGGGATGTGAGGATCACACCCTGGCCCAACGTCCCTGAAGGTCACCCGGATTTCAAGTATCCGGCGAATACCAAGGTGATAAATGAAAATGACCAGGGAATGCCCCTTCTATATCCGTCTCAAGCTGGCCTGATCAAATTCTTTGATGTAAACAACGCAGCTGGCCAGCCGGGATATGATATTTCGGACCCTCTTTATGTGGATATGGACAATAACAGCATAATATCACTTTATGATATCAGACTCACTCCGAGAGAGGAATATGGCTATAAGGCCTACACTACAGTTCGGGCAGGAGATCTGGACCTGCATGATCCCTGGCCTTTCTGGCCGGTAGGTGAATTTACTACGACGCCTGCACAGTTGATTGGTTACATTGACGATGACTGTAGCGGCACCTGGACATGTCCGGACAAGCTTTACCTTGAGCAGCCAATCTATAACGTTACTACCCAAAAATTGCTCGGATTTGACCGCTTTGTAACCATCGGTGATATGAGACTGTATATTCCGCCGGAAGCCATTGCAAATGAGTGCTGGCCTTCCTGTGGAACAAAAGTTGAACTTTGTGATGTTGATGCAGTTTATGTGCTGAAAAACCTGGGTATAGCCACTGCAGAACTTAAATTCTACGACTACGATGGTGACCTGGTTTTCGATGATAGGGACACCCTGTACATAGATGTTGACAACAGCAATAATGTAATCGAAGCCGGAGATATCAGACTCACTCCGTGGCATAACGTGCCAGCGAATGATTTGGATTTCAAGTACCCAGCAAACACAAAGGTAGCCAATGATCTTGACCTGAACAAACCGTTGATTCCACTTACTCCCGGCTTGGCCACTCCTGGACTGGGTTATAACGTGGCATTCTTCGACATCAATGGTGACATGACGTATGATCTTGGTGATCCGCTCTATATAGACATAAGTTCCGCTGCTGGTCTTGGTCGGGTATCACTCTTTGACGTGAGGTTGACTCCAACTAAAGGCTATGATGCCGCCTATACCACCGTGAGAGCAGGAGATTCCGATCTGGTCGAAGCTAGAGTATTGGATGTACACCCATTAGGAGGAGCAATCGCAAATTCAATTGGTTACATTGATTCCGATTGCTCTGACACCTGGACGTGTGTGGACAAGCTTTACCTTAACCAGGTGTTTCCGCCCTTGCCTGCGCCTGTTCCAGGTCTTGTGGGTTTTGCCACCATCGGGGACTTAAGGCTATATCCCTCGCCGGAGAAGATCTATGACGATGATGAACAGGAGTTCTGGGTACAGTACGACACCAACCCGAAAGATGGTGAAATCAACGACGATGAAGTACTGGCTGCACTTGGAGACTATTTCGATCCTGGCAGTGAAATGATTGATGATCAGATACTGAACGTACTAGGAAAATACTTCAGTTAAATTGAGTTGAGGAAGTGACTCACTTCCTCTACTTTGTTTATTTGGGAGTGAAATCAGACAGGTTGTGGAAATACAGTCTGCATGTTTCAGTTATGTGAGTGCCCCCGGGCTTTCTTTTCCGGCCGATGTTTCAGGCACTACTGTTACATTCTACCTTTTCGGGCAGACAAGTTTCAACTACGAGCCCTTTCTTGAGGAATACGGTTTCGGAGTCTCGGAGTTCGGGGATAATACTTACGTTGTCACTTTTGTTCCGGAAGTCTTTGGAAAGCTTGGGGAGCCGGAGTTGATCCACGACATCATTAAGAACGTTCTTGCGGCAGGGAGGATCAGGAATGAAACAGGGCTTTCGAAAAAGCTTTGCAAGACCCTGGACTGCAGGGTCGCTATAAAAGGGGGAGCAGCATGTTCTACCCGACAGATGGAAGAACTTGCAGAGCAGTTGAAAAAAACGGGAAAAACCTACTCCTGCCCCCACGGGAGACCCACGAAAATCTCCTTTACAAGAGAAAAACTGGACAGGATGTTTGCGCGGACCGGGTAAAAAAAATCCGTTTTAACCAATGTATTTATATGACATTACACAATTGATTTGTCTGGTGTTAGCTGAAAAGATAACATCTGTGGCATCATCCCTAAAAACTATTTTTCACACACACACCAACCCTCCAGCTCGGAATGACCCCCCTCATATCCGAAGCGGAAAAACCCAAAATTTTAGAAAAACGTATGAAACCCCCCAACATCTCCTCAGTATGATGCCACATCCCCCTTTTTTCAGAAAGCTACAAAACTTTGCTCATTCTCTTTTACTCTTCACTTTTACTCTTCACTTTTACTCTTTATTTCTACTCTTCATTTTTACTCTTTATTTTTACTCTTCACTTTTACTCTTCACTTTTACTCTTCACTTTTACTCTTCACTTTTACTCTTCACTTTTACTCTTCATTTTTACTCTTCATTTTTACCTTTTATCACCCAATCATTGCCCATCGTCTTTCTACGTCAATAGATTTATAATAAAAAACTCGAAGTATCTACTATGATAGATCCCGTTAACAATTTTAAGATCCCGGAAGAGTGGATCGCCCTTACAGGGATTCCGGAAGCTGAGCTGGAAGAAAAGGTGGCCTCCGGGATGGTCGTGGTCCTGAGCGACGGATCTATACTGAAGCGCGGGTACACCACCGGGACAACTGCGACTGCGGCTGCAAAAGCTGCGGTCCTTTCTCTGAAAAAAAGGGTTGAAAACGTTTCGGTCCCGACACCTGTGGGCCTCCGGGCCCACCTCAAGGTCGAGCGAGCCGAAAAAGGCCTGGCTTCCGTAAAGAAAATCTACAACGACCATGAGTCCGATATCACAAGAGGAATCGAATTCGTGGCCGAGGCCCGGGAGGTAGACGGAATCCTCATCCACGGTGGAAAAGGAATCGGTAGGGTGACGAGGGACGGCCTTCAGGTCCCGAAAGGCGAGCCCGCCATAAACCCGAAACCCATGGGGCAGATCAGAGCCGCAGTCCGGGAAGCTGTCGAGGAACTGGGGCTCAGGGGTGCGGAAGTTACGATCTCTATCCCGGATGGGGAAAGGATCGGAAAGGAGACTCTGAATAGCAGGATAGGGGTCGTTGGCGGGATTTCCGTGCTCGGAAGCACTGGTTTTGTGGAGCCCTGGAACGACCACATGGGCGAGACCAAAGGAGACCTTATCAAGGACGCGAAAAAAGTCGTGCTGACCACCGGCCGAATAGGGATGCGCTACTCGACCATGCTTTTCCCGGACCACACCGTTGTGATGGTCGGGAGCAGGATCTCGGAAGGCATGGGGTCTGCCGCAGGAGATAGGGAAATCGTAGTCTGTGGCCTGCCCGGCCTTGTCCTCAAATGGGGAAACCCGAAGATGCTGGAGAAAAGTGGGTATGCGACGGTTGTTGAGATGCTTAAAATAGCCCCGGAACACGAACGCCTTAGGGAAGCTTTTGAGATGGCGATCGAGAAAGGAAACGGGGCCCGGATTGTGGTTATCGAGAGAGACGGGACTGTCCTTATGGACAGCAAATCTAAAAATTACTGAATTTATAAAAAAACAGAAGGGGAATTAAAAAATGATAGTTGTAGGAGTAGGCGTTGGCCCCGGTATGCTCACCGAGGAAGGGATTGAAGCTATAAGGGATGCATCTGCGGTTTACGGCTCAAAACGGGCCCTCGAACTTGCAGAGAAATATCTCCATCGTGAAGCAAGCACGATTAAGGACTACAAAGCCCTGCACCTCCTGCCGGATGATGCGGTTGTGCTCTCAACAGGCGACCCCATGTTTTCGGGCCTCGGAAAGTTTGCGGGGGAGAAGGACAGGATAATCCCGGGAATTTCCTCTCTTCAGGTAGCCTGCGCCCGGACGAGGGTAAACATCACCAACCTGACCGCAATCACGGCCCATGGCAGGAACTTTGAGCCCGCAAAAGCCGAACTTATTCAGGAACTCAAAAACGGCCGGAATATTTTCCTGCTGCCGGACTCGAAATTCGGCTCTGTGGAGGTGGCCGGAGTCCTTCGGAAACTCGGGATAGAGGCCGAACTCTATACCTGCGAAAACCTGGGCTACCCGGAGGAACGCATTGAAAAAGGCACGCCTGAAAATCCCCCACTTGCCGAGACCATCCTTTACGGGCTCTTGGTCGTGCAGAAACGGTGAACTACCCCAGATAGACAGGGATTAAAACAATGCGTGTTTATCTGTGTTCATCTGTGTTCATCCGTGGTTTAATTATTTTTCCGGACTCTTTTAAGCACGGAAAACACGGAATGACACGGAAACCGGCCTGACGGCCGGTGGATTGCCGGGTCACTAAAATAACAATTTCAAAAACCATTTGGATAAAACGCCAGAGCAACCGAAAATGGTGTATCTCCGGCGTTCTTTTTTCCGTGTGTTTCCGTGCCTTCCGTGGTTTGAGTGCACACACCAAACGTCTCTGCCAACAAAAACACAATCTGTATGAGTATGAAGCAACTCCCAAAATAAAACCTGAAGTTATATATTCACCATTCCTAAGGAATGAGTCAAATATAATATCAAGTATTTTTGTATACCATTCCTTAACCACGGAAAAGCACGGAAGGACACGGAAACCGGCCTGATGGCCGGTGAGTAAGTTGGATCTTTATGCAATAGGATTCAAGAAATGCCCCGGATTCTTTAAAGAGGACTAAAAAATGCTGGAAAAACCGTAATTGCCGTCTTACGGCCTTTTTTTTCCGTGTATTCCGTGTGTTCCGTGGTTTAAATTTTGCCAGGACTTTCCAAGAAAATATGGAAAAATCCCGGAAATCCGGCCTTTCAGCCCACGATAAAAAACAGAGTCATGTAAAAGATCAGGTCCCCGAAGAGCACGGCCGCAATAAAGCCCCCGGTAATTGAGAACATGAAGGGTAGGCCCGGGGTTACCCAGACTTTGTTTTCAATAAGCCCTTTTTTCATATAAGTTTCAAGTTCGCTGTGCTGGTTTGCCTCGAAGTTTAAACCGGCCCTGGCATATTTTCTTTTTATTTTGCCGTCTTCCGTTTCTTCGAATTTCTCAAGGAGAGCCAGGTGTTCTTTTTCCCCGAGGGAAGACACCGGGGTCCTGTACCCGATGAACATGTAAAACGGTTTTTTGAGCATATCCGGGGAGAAGTGCAGAAGGTTGTAGCAGAACATCCCCAGGGGAACGATGATTGTCAGCAGGAGGGCGTTTCCGAGTACGGTAAAGGTAAAAAGCCCGATTGGGGGAAGGCCCAGGAGGGGATAATTTACCCCCAGGAACTCAAAGACCGGGTATGTGGGAAGCAGTATGGAGAGTACTATAAGGCCTTTAGCGTCCCCCCCCCCGAAGGCCCCGAACTGGAAGAGGACATATACGGTTACAAAGACCAGCACCGAGGAAAACAGGAGGGCTTTCAGGTAGGTGAAGGGGGGAAACACCCCGAAAAAGAGTTCGTAGAACACGAAGACCGAACCCGAGGCGAGCATGTATTTCCAGAGCCTGTTTGAGACCATGCGACTTTTGAAGTCAGAATAGCAGGAGTAGAGTAAAAAAGGCATGCAAAAGAGAATTTTCAGGATTTCTATCATGGGAACCCGCGCATTTGAGAGATATTTTTGTTTTTCAGAACTTACGGCAATTCTTTTTTGTTAAAAATTCGTAGTGGAAAAGGGACCTGTATAATTGAGGATATTATAATAGAAGAACATTTGAAGGATATTACTATAGAAATAATTGTGAATCAGGCATATATAATCACCGGTGCGAGCAGCCCACAGGCCCGAATCACGACAACTTTAAAAAAGAAATTAAATGGCCCGGCCGATAAGCTTATACATTAGAAGTTCTATTTTATGTTGCTTAAGATTAAAGCACTTATCCGAAACCTTAGTGGGCTCGTGGTCTAGTCGGTTATGACGTCGCCTTCACACGGCGGAGGTCCTGAGTTCGAATCTCAGCGGGCCCACTCTCTTCTTCATTCTTCTTTTCTGATTCCAGGTGTTTTGAGAGCTTCTTTTCCAATTTTTCCGGTCTTGATTCGAGGTCTGATCTGGCTTTTGGTTGTACAACTTACAGGTTGCCATCGAAATTGTCGTCCAAAGAGATTAGGGAACTACAAAAGAAAATATCCAGAACTTTCCAAAGAATAGAAGGAGCAGTAGATTTCTGCAGAATTCAGGGATACATACCCCTATTAGAAAAAAATAGCTTGAATGTTGCGGAAGCTATTCTAGCGGTGCTTAATGGAGCGCCACTATGCCACTATTATACTGATAGTTGCAGCATTATGTGAAACTATACGTATTTTATCAATGGGCTGGATAGTTACTGTTTTTTAGAAAAGAAAAAGAAAGGGGGTATTTATAATCCTGCCCTTTCAACGAGGACGTCTGCTATCTGCTTTGCACTTTTGACTGGGAAGTCCGCTGCCGTAAGAAGCTTTCCTGCTTCACCTGCGGTTATTTCGACGTTTCCTGACTTACATTTGGTATCTGCACCTGCCGGAAAGGCTGCAAGTAAATCTTCTGGTGTTTTGATAGGGAATTTTGCACCTGCAAGTGCGCCAGCGATCTGGGAATGAATCTCTTCTTTTACGCTCATATTTGTTGCTCCTTTATTTTATTATGATGGTTGTATATCCTCTGGAAGGATAGAGCCACAATACGTAATACTACGGTTACTCATATATACTTAATCGGCACTGCACTGCACTTAATACATTAGAGTGACTCCAATGACCCTTAGAGGCTTACCAGAAACTCTTATAAAGCATGTGCATAAGTTTCCTTATTATGAATGAAAATTCCGATTCTGAGATTGGCGATATAAAAACAAAACTCGATGAGATCCAGGGAGATATCAGGACATTTATCGAGGATTCCAACAGGCAACATTTTGAATCCATTCTGGCATTTGTCAGAAGTGACTATTCGGATGTCCTGGAAAAGCATCTTATTGCTGATACCGAGATCGGACTTTCAAAAAATATGGTCAAAAAATGTGACAGGCTTGAGCAATGCAGGTCCGTTTTCACAGATATGTTACAGAAAAATGCAGCTCTTATTAAGCAGCCCTCTGTCGATGGTGAAATTATTGAAAATAAACGTGTTGAGCTCAAGACTCTAAGGAAAGAAATGCCTTATAATAAATGTGACATCTGTTTTTCCGAGGTATCAGATCTTTTCGAAAAACAGGTCAACCTCATGCAATCTTTGAGAATATATGAAGTAAACAAAGATCAGAAAAAGAATATTTCACTTACCCCGTCACAGGCTGTGATCGATGATATGCTCGAACCTCTCTGTCATCCCAGGCGTTTTGATATATTAAAAGCCGTCTCCTGCCAGTCAATGAGCTTCTCTGCCCTTTCCAAACTTACAGGCCTTCGTGGAGGAAACCTTTTGTTCCACCTGCAAAAGCTATCGGATAGCAGAATGATCATCCAGCAACATGAAAGAGGTGATTATATGATCACAGGAAAAGGTTTCAAAGTTATGGAAGGGGTCAGTGAAATGTATTCTGATCTTGTTCCTGAAGAGAATTGACATTACTTAATTATAGCGTTTTCAATAACATTGAGCTCCACACGGCGGAGGGCCGGGAGTTCGAAGCTCAGGACTCCCTCTCCCCGAATATGGCAGAACCCACGCGCACCATCGTGGCTCCTTCCTCGATGGCAATCCTGTAGTCCCCGGACATGCCCATTGATAGTTCCCTGATATCGATGTTGTCCCGGTTTTCCTGCTTCATTTCATCAAAAAGGACCTTCATCTTCCTGAAATAGGGACGGGTTTGTTCAGGGGGTAAAAAAGGAGGGATGCACATGAGGCCTTCCACCCGGACATTCCTGAGAGAACGGATCTCTGTTATTACCTTTTTTATTTCATCCAGTCCGAATCCGTATTTTTGTGGCTCGTTGCCTATGTTAACCTGAAGGAAGACTTTCTGTATTTTGTCAATATCGCCGGCTTTCCCGTTAACATTCCTTATCACCTTCAGGGAGTCAATTGACTGAATAAGATCAAAGAGATCTACGGCTTTTTTGACCTTATTTGTCTGTAGATGGCCTATAAGGTGTGTTTCACAGGGCAGTATATCCTCACACTTGTCCTCATATTCCTGGACCCGGTTCTCTCCGATGATACGAGCCCCGGCCCGAATGGCTTCGTTTATCCTTTCAGATTCAATCGTCTTGGTGACACAAACCAGTGTTGTGCTTCCAATCTCCTCAAGGATCAACTTTGTATTTTCATAAACTGACATGCTGTTCCCAAAACTGTTTTTGTTCAAAACTAGCTGTATTTAAATGATTCCAATTGTGGCTTTATGCAAGCCCGGCCAATTACTTATTTTGCTCAAGATATCGAGATTTAGCTTCCCGGAGGGTCTTGACTGCTGTTTCGAGCCCTTTCCAGCCAAATATCTTCACGTGTTTGTGTTCTAAATTCTTATAAGTTTCAAAGAAGTGGGCAATTTCCTTTAATAAGTGAGGAGGGACCTGATCAATTGATTCTATATAATTCCACAGGGGGTCAGTTTCCGGAACACAGAGTATCTTTTCATCCCGGCCCTTGTCATCTTCCATGTCAAACAATGCAACAGGATGTACATCTATAATACAGCCCGGAAATGTAGGTTCCCAGGTTAAAACCATGGCATCCAGAGGGTCCCCGTCAAGGGCCAGAGTATCGGGAAAAAACCCATACTCGCAGGGATAGACCATTGAAGAAAAAAGCATTCTGTCGAATTTAATTACTTTTTTTACTTTATCATACTCATATTTGTTTCGGCTTCCTTTTGGAATTTCTATAGTAACACATTCAACCTGTCTTTCAATCATATAAACACTCCCTACTTATTAAATAAAAAATAAAAAGAGAAACTCCGGATTCGGGGAATCCCCTGGTCAATCCAGTAAAACCAGCGTATAAGGCGACGGAGCCGTATCGTCCATCGGAAACTTCTGGAGCTGTGTCCCCAGTTTTTCAAGCGTCTTGTCCATTCTCACCCCGAGCCCCATGAGGCAGGGCCTGCGGAGGGTGGGATGATGGCAGGGGCCAGCTGCACCTGCGCACTTTACGTCCGAATAATCACTTGTGGCGCACCAGGCGCACATGCCAGGGAAGGTTGCAAAGGCGGTGTTGTAGCCAAGAGTCCAGGCGAGTTTTTCGATTTCAAGGACTCCAGGCTGGATTATTTCTTTGCGGTCTTTTAATACGTTTTTCAGGTTTTCAAAAAACTGGCGTTTTGTTTCTTCGTTTTCTGGGAGTTCGACGCTAAATTTTATGAAATTTTCGCTGACTTCGCGGGTAAAGACATTTTCGGATTTCCATTCAATGAGGAGAGCCCAGTCATAGTCGGCAAGCATTTTCTTAAACTCGCCCACAGTTGGTATATAAGGGGGACAGACCTGGCTTCCGTAACCGTTGCAGCCAAAAATACACTTTAAGATGGTCCGGTCCTCAACCACGATGGTTTCTGCCGGGATCAGCCTGACGGCTTTTGCGCCAAGGGTTTTTGCTTTTTCTTCAAGGAGTCGGTAGTTATCAGCGTCAATCATCATGATGTATATAACAAGATATCAAATAAAAATAGTTTTGTGCATCGAAATGACCTTTCTTCAGGCGAAAGGAGGCCATTATTCCTCCACCATATTTCGAGACTTTTTATTATTTTCTGTTTTTAGAATATCTCCTCTCACCGTACAAAACAACAATATTTTAATTATACAGACTAATTGGATGAAATTTCAGAGTGTCCTCCTGTATTTGGGGCACTCAATAATAAATTAAAAAGTGTCATATATTAAGAGCGTGGATTGAAATACATGATGAACCGAGCTGAAATTCAGGAGTTGTTTTTACTCGAAGATAATCCCCTATTATTCGATACTGCACTTCGCCCACCCTCATGCGGAGGCGGAGCAGAATTTGAACAACTCGCCCTATACGGCGATTTAGTAATTAACATGCATTTGTACGACTACTTAATAAGCAAAGGTCGGGAAAGGAAAGGAGATATTACTTCGTGTAAGGTGACAATACATGATCAGCCAGTCATCAAAGCGTTCGCAGATGAATTTTTAGGTATTCCAGATATATTAACTCCCCTAGATGCGAACTATCAACCTCAAGACAGAGACCTGGCGGAAACTGTGGAAGCCTTAATCGGAGCGTCGTTTAAAATCAATGGTCTAGAAAGATGCAGGCCCATAGTTTACTCGTTTATAGAATTCGCCATAGAAATACAGAAAAAATTACGAGAACAAAATGAATTTGACGAATCACAGAATTACTTTGGTGAGTTGATGGAATTATTCAGAAACCCCGATTTAAGTAAATCCCCTGTGATTTTAAAAAAATCCGATATCGAACCAATCCGAGAAGAATATGGGGATGGATCACACACATACCGATTTGAAGGCAAAATAACTTTCAATGAGGTTGAATATGAAATATCCACTCATTATTGGAAAAAAAAGGATGAAGCCAGAAACGAAGCCGCATTTCTTGTCCGTTGTGACATTGAGGGCAAGGACCCCAAATATACAAAGTACGATCCCGCAAGAAGTAAACCACCATTACAAGAAAAAGCGGTGCAACCTACAGAATCCATCGATAGTGAAGAACTTATTTTCCGTAAACCTGACTTACAGAACGAATTGATAAAAGTAAGCCATAATAAAGATGAATTTTTGGTAGATTGGGTAAAGCGCAAGGCTCAGAAAGATCCCTGGAGAATGTTGATCCTGCTCAGTGCCCGGCTCGACACTGTAAGTGTAGCATCCTGGACTTGTGGAATTTCTTCAGATGTGTTAGCCATTATAAATTTACAACTGGAGGAACATAAGTATTTTGCATTTGGATTTGGGCCGTCAAAGACAAAAGCCCGAAAAGCCGCAGGAAAAAAAATGCTAATGGAAGTAAACCTTACTGAATGGATTGATAAATGTTATCCGAATCAGACTATTTGACTATATTTTGAATTTTTGTTGCATCGAAGAGATGAAATTATTGGTTGACACATTACCGTGACAAATAGGAAAATCAATATCAAGTGAACTAAATTTTTAAATTTATTAGGATGAATTCCTCTTTCACTGTGAACCTGAATTTGACAGGACATTGCCAACAAATTAAAGAAATTATTATTAAAGAAATTCACAACCTGTGCTGATAATCGATAGCAGTAAAAAATAAAATGGATTTTTATGTTTACCTGCCGAATTTAAGTTACCTGATAATACTGGAAGAAATTTAAACCACAATTATAAAAACTTGGATGTGTCTGCATAAGCAGACACCCCTATTCAATTCCCGTCTCCGCTTCCATTAATCGTGAGCATGATCACCTTGAAACTTTCCAGGGAGGCCTCCATATTCTCGATGATTTCATTTGCAAGAATATCGGGGTCCGGAAGGTTGTCCAGGTCAGCCAGGCTTTTGTCTTTTAACCAGAAGATATCCAGGTTCGTTTTATCCCGGGCCACAATTTCGTCATAGCTGAATTTACGGAACCGGCCTTCGGGAGTTTCCTCGCTCCAGGTCTCTTCGCGCCTGAGGCGGTCTTCGGGGAAATAGCATTTGACGAAAGCTTCAAGGTCTGAAAATTTCAGAGGATTCTTTTTCAGGGTATGGTGCACGTTTGTGCGGTAGTCATAGATCCAGACCTCCTTCGTCCAGGGCTCTTTTGCCACGGGTTTTGCCTCAAAGAAAAACAGATTCGAGAGAAAGCTATTCAAAAGTACGAACTCCGATGAGAATAATTCTGAATCTATCACCTTTGACCCGACTTCTTGCCGCAACTCCGGCGAAATGAAAATAGTAGTAAATAGTTCACAAGATAACCATGTTAGTAGATTAATTGGTTTCTTTCGAATTCCGGCTCTCTAGAAATCCTCTAATTTGAGGGAATTATCCAGAAATTAAGGCCGGATTTAAGCAAATCTGCGTAGAAATACCACGTTTTTTCGGCACAAAAAATGTAAAAGGGAGACTTTGATAATTTCAAATGAGCTTAAAATTTAAGAAGTCATATAGTGGGATCAATTAATGAAAAACGCAAAACGAAGGATAGCTTTCAAATCTGACCAAACAAGGTGAAAGGGTTGGGTCAGATTTAATCAAAGACTCAACTACTGGACTACAATTTACTCTGTTTTATCATCTTCTACACAGGAATACTCCAAGTAAACCTATTATTCCATAAACAATTTCAAAACCAGGAGTACTTTTGCTTTCTTCACCAGATATGTTATTCTCATTTTTATTGGCTTCCTCGACCACGACTAAGTTGTTGAACTTTAGCTCAAAACAAAAAGGATTACAGACGGAATCATTTGCAACCAGAATTGAGGTACCTCTTATTCTTATATACCTTGGCTTCTCCTCTGAGAGATACAAGAAGCCATTACCATCCGGAATTCTGCTTTCAGCACTGTAAACGTAGGTGTCCCCCGGCTCGATCATTTTATTTGTGCCCACAAATGCGCCGGGTAAAGTGCAATTAACTTTCAATTTTTCGTCTTTTTTATCCATCGCAAAGATATCATAATCCAGTTTGCGCAAAATGAATGGCACTGTATTAGGATTATAAACAGAAATATTCGTGGTGACCAGAATATCCCTCAGCTTCCCGCTGTTGTCAGTCAGCTTATCTATTTGAAAATCAACCGCAGTTATTTCAGGCTCTTCCACTTTCATTGCACCTTCAGTTTCAAGGAAAATTGTTACATCTTCCTGGAAAGGAACTGTCAAACCATTCCCACTCTTTTCAAAAAAAAGCTCCCCGCTGAATGCAACGTTTGTAGACCCTTTGAGATAAAAATTTCTCAAGGCATTGCACCAATATAATTGATGCCTGCTCTGCTGGACGATAGACTCCTTTGCTTTGAGGGACAGAGGAGTTCCAAATTCAGAGGAACTGCTTGCTCCCACAGGATCCGAAATAGAGAGCTCTACACCCCTCAGGTAAAGATCTGTTTCCCCGGGATTATTGATGACCATATCAACAAGCAGATATTCCGAGGACTCTACGGTAATATTGAACTCCACCGTGGGATTTTCTTCTGCGGAACAACAAGTTATAGTTGCAATAACAAAGAAAAAAGTCAGTAAAAAAAGAGAAATGAGGTTCATGATTTACCTCACTCCGCCTTTAAATTCTCATCGATCACAAAAGAATTCAAAGAGGTTTCAAAGACTTTCTCATAATTGCTTTTGTAGTTATCGGAGCAAAAAGCATAGAACGTGTAGTAATAGTCTTCAACGTCAAATACAGCAACACATGCTACTACTGTTGAATCACTATTAGACAAAAACACTGGATTGGAAATTAGTTCAGTCCCTTCTCTGCCATTTATAGTAACAGTTTCAAATTTCATTACGCCCCCACTTTGTTCCGCCGCTTCAAACATTTCCTTATCTGCAATCCACCATTTTGCCTCGCTCTCATTAGAAAATACGGTCACGAGTATAGCAGCGGAATAGGAGTCCTCACCAGATGGATTAAAAGCCATACCACCCAGACCACCTACACCTGCCTGTTCCCAGGTTTCAGGATAATCGACGGAAAATCCAAAAATATCATCAGTATAACGTGAAAATCCCTTTGCAAGAGGCACTTCTATGAGAGGCGTTTTTGAAATAGATTCATTTTCCTCCACAGGATTAGCTGTTATATTTTTGTCATCAGAGATATGAATGCCTTCATATTGTGTATTATTACTTTCAGACACTATATCTACAGTCGTGTTATTCTCAGAAGTATTTTCCTCTTCCCCAGTACAACCAGAAAAAAGAACAACAGATAAAGCAAGCAGAAAAACTATAAGAAACTTTTTCATCAGAGTCCTCCAAAAATAAATTAGATTGTACATGGCAAAAGATAGTTAAATAATTTTCTGATAGTTGGTTTATGTCTTTACATTCTATTTTAACATCTAAATTTAAATCATAGAGGCGGCAGCGCGAATTTGCTGTAAATTCAAAGCCAAATTTTTGTGTACTTTGAGGGGATTTTAGCTTCTGATATGAAATTATCTACCAAAGAACTTCTTGAGAGTTATAATTTTATAGAAAATCGGCACACTACCAAAAATCGCAGCCCCTCATGAGCATGGTATATCCTATTTTCACAGAAGTTTCCGATAGCAAGAAGCCGCCACACGGCGGAAGTCCTGAGTTCGGATCTCAGCAGGTCCACTCATTCTTTTAAGGATGGAGTTGTGTCTGCATAAGCAGACAACACTATTCAATTCCCGTCCCCTTCCCCATTAATTGTGAGCATGATCGCCTTGAAACTTTCCAGCGAAGCCTCCATATTCTCGATGATTTCATTTGCAAGAATGTCGGGGTCCGGAAGGTTGTCCAGGTCAGCCAGGCTTTTGTCTTTTAACCAGAAGATATCCAGATTCGTTTTATCCCGTGCCACAATTTCGGCATAGCTGAATTTACGGAACCGGCCTTCGGGAGTTCCCTCGCTCCAGGTCTCTTCGCGCCTGAGGCGGTCTTCGGGGAAATAGCATTTGACGAAAGCTTCAAGGTCTGAAAATTTCAGAGGATTCTTTTTCAGGGTATGGTGCACATTTGTGCGGTAGTCATAGATCCAGACTGCCTCTGTCCAGGGCTCTTTGGCCGCGGGTTTTGCTTCAAAGAAAAGCACGTTTGCCTTTACCCCATTTGCATAGAAAATCCCGGTAGGCAGGCGCAGGATTGTGTGCAGGTCGGTGGTTTCAAGAAGTTTTTTGCGGATGGTTTCTCCGGCTCCCCCTTCAAACAAAACGTTGTCCGGCAATACTACTGCGGCCTGACCCCCGGTTTTGAGGATTGTGTGGATATGCTGCACAAAGTTGAGCTGCTTGTTGCTTGTGGTGGTCCAGAAGTCCTGCCGGTTGTAGGTAAGGTCTTCTTTTTTCTGCTCGCCTTCTTCATTTGTGAAGGTCATGCTGCTCTTTTTTCCAAAAGGCGGGTTGGTAAGAATATAGTCGTAGCGGTACCCCGGATCGGCTATGAGGGAATCGGAGTTGGAGATCATGGGCTCTCCGTCTATTTCCCCGATGTTGTGCAAAAACATGTTCATGAGGGCCAGCCTTCGGGTCCCGGCGACAATCTCGTTTCCCCCGAAGGTCTTGTTTTTCAAAAAGCGGCTCTGGTCCCGGTCCGGGCTGTGCTCTGAGGTCAGGAAGTCATAGGCTGCCAGAAAGAACCCGCCGGTCCCGCAGCAGGGATCTCCGATTGTCTTCATGGGTTCGGGTTGCAGGCACTGAACCATGGCCTTGATGAGCGGCCTCGGGGTGAAATATTGTCCGGCCCCGCTTTTTGTGTCCTCAGCGTTCTTCTGGAGAAGCCCCTCGTAGATCTCGCCCTTCGTATCGACTCCCATCATGACCCAGCTTTCCCGATCAATCATATCAATGACCTTGAACAGCATGGCCGGGTCGCTTATCTTGTTCTGGGCCTTGAGGAAAATCTGCCCGAGCATCCCCGGCTTTTTCCCGAGCTCCTCCAGAAGATTCCTGTATCGAGTATCAAGTTCAGCCCCGCGTTTCTGCTTCAACACGTCCCAGGTGTATTCCTCCGGGATACCAATATCCCTGTTATAGGGCGGCTTCCTGTACTCCTCAGCCATTTTCAGAAATATGAGATAGGTCAACTGTTCCAGATAATCGCCATAGCTCACTCCCCCGTCCCTCAGGACGTTGCAGAAGCTCCAGACTTTGGAAACGATGGATGATGTATTTTCAGACATGGTTCAAATCCTTTATATGAAAATAATATTTTTGATTCGGGCTGCTTGGTTTTTCAGGAATGGTTCTATGCAGGGTTCCATTATCTAACAGCGGTTTCAATA
The DNA here is from genome assembly GCF_055394095.1 of Methanosarcina baltica. NCBI lineage: Archaea > Methanobacteriati > Methanobacteriota > Methanomicrobia > Methanosarcinales > Methanosarcinaceae > Methanosarcina > Methanosarcina baltica. The sequence continues at coordinate 1,154,215 of NZ_AP042463.1, forward strand.
TTTTGGAGCGGAAATATTCTCGATGTCTTAATTTCAAATGCTCCATAATTTCGCTGGTTGTTTTAGGTTCTTTGCAAAATTCGATTATCAATTCCTGCATCTCAACTTGCGCGGTAGCTTGCGCGGTAACCTGCGCGGTAGCTTGCGCGGTAGCTTGCGCGGTAGCTTGCGGGGTAGCCTGCGCGGTAGCTTGCGGGGTAACAGGAACAATGATCTTAAAAATATCCCCTTCAAGAAGCTGGGGGTCAGCTCCACCGGAATAAATCTTTGTGTAGTTGTAGAGATTCCTGACGCCTGAGCCTAACTCATCCGCTCTTCCGATTTCTTTGAAAAAGCGAGCAATTACCGGATTTTTAGGGTAGGGTGTGAAATTGGAAGGATTTATTTTGCCATGTCCATGCGGACGGTTCGCATTCTCCGCAACAACCTGATTGGTTTCAATTATGAATTTTGCAGGAAAACCGTTTATGTATTCCCTGTGGATGAGCATATTTGTAACAACTTCTCTGAAAATATGATCTCTCAGACTGATTCTCTGGTCCTTTTCCAGATAAAACGGGTCAGACAAATGTTTTGCAACAAAAGCCATCAGCCTGTCATAGCTTTCGATCAGGTTGGTGCGGATATCGTCCCTGTCGTCATACCGGTCCAGATTTACTCTGCGAAGGATGGCATCAGTCCTGAAATGGGGCAGTACGCTCTGTATAACTTCGTCTTTGCCCAGCAAAAGAATAGCGGCAAGAGTGTATCCTTCTTTCCCGGTCTGGTAATCATGCTGATACAAACGGGCACTGCTCAAAAGCTCCTCATCCGTCATTGACACCCAGGGATGGTTGGGGTTCTCGGCCCGGACCATTTTCCGAACTCTCTGGATAAGATCGGCTCTGAGGTCTTCCAGTCTGACATAGGGATAAATGCGGTTCTCTGAAAATGAACTCTGTTTTCGAATATAGAGATGGGCCACAGCATCAGGATGATTGGTGACATCCAGATCCCCGTCCTCGTTCCTGTCAAATATCTTTCCTTTACAGCGGTGGACCTGTGAACTTTCAGGAATATTGAGATAGAGAAGGATTTTCCCTTCAATGTTTACAGTATCCGGCAATATGTACAGAGGAGGGTTGATTATCTGCGGGTTATTCAGGGCAGTAACGAGGTCCTTTTTGATCTGTGGCAGAGCATCCGCATCAATTCCCGTGATGTTTCTATCATCATCAACTCCAAGAACAATATGTCCTCCATTGCGATTTAGAAAAGCACAGACACTATCGTACACATCACGATTTATTTGAGTTCTGCACTCCTTAAATTCCACGGTAAGGCCTTCACCGTCCCTTATGATGCTCTTTAATAGCTCTGAGATCATGCTTTACCCTTCTTACCGCTGGCTGTTTTTTCCGCCTTTATCCTTTCCAGCAAAACCTCGGCCGGCTCCCAATCAGGAGCATTTCGCACATATTCCAGCTCCCTTTCATTAAGCAATTTACCTTCAAACGCTTTCTTCAAAATACTCTGGCGCAGAGCTTCGGCTTTTTCGAGGTTTTCTTTGATGTCCTGTTCCACCTTATCGCAGACAGAAAGGCGGGTTTCGATTTCCTGAACTATGGCTTGTTGTTCTGAAGGTGTACAGATAGGAATTCTCATTTGTTTTATTCTATCCTGACCAATATTCCTCATTGATTCCTGATTACCTGTTGCTAACGACTTAATTTCTTTTCTACCAAAAACAGATCGCAGGTAATACAAAGAATAAAAAGTCTGATGGTCTTTAGAAAAGTCTATCTTCAGAATTTTATCACTTAACATCAAGCGTTTGCTTATAGACTTTACAATAACACAGGCTCCAACTAATTCAATTGTGTTAGCTCGACTGAATAGAAAATCATTTTCGCGAATAATATAGTCAGCATTAAAAGCCCCCTCATTGAAGCAAGTTTTACTTTCATTTTCGTTAAACTCTCCCCACGAAACTGAGCTTACTTTTACAATTCCAAGTTCATTTGATTTAGGAGGCCTTTCTTCACACTTTATGCTTTTCCCAGCTTGAATATTGTTAATTATTTCCCCCAACCTTGCCCATTTCCACCCCTTCGGCAGTCTTGACGACTCCATCAATTCCGCTTCAGTGAGAGGTATAACCTGTTTCAATTTTTTGCCGGAAACTTTTGCAGCTTCTTCTCTTTCCTTCCTTATTTGTTCCAGCAAATCCCCTGAATCTGGCAAATCAGTCTGCTGTTCCCGCCATTTTTTAGTAAGCTCCCCCTCAAAAGCCTTCTTCAGCACCGCCTGCCTGTAAACTTTGAGCTGCTCCTGTGCCAGTTTGAGATTGGCAATTCCATTATCCAGCTCGCTGAAAAGCTGCTCGATTTTAGAGACTATGGCGCGCTGTTCGGGAAGTGGAGGCAAAATAATTTCAAATTTCTTAAGTATTCTTTGATTTATTGAAGATTGATTTACAGCTCTTTGAGCTACTTCTATAAATTTTCCTTGCGCTCGTAGGAATTTAAATTGATAGTTTAAAAAATCTGCATTTATGATACAACTCGGACGCAATAAAAGTAAATTAATTCCGTGAATTAATATTTTGCACTGATTTTTAAAAATGGCTGTTTTCCCCAAATGAGTGTCACTATTTATATGACTCAATAGAATGTCGCCATACTTCAATGAATATTTCTCAATAAAATCTGCATCATTTTCAATAATATACTTCACTCTATTCAAATCAATAGTTTCATTCCATATTGTTTCAATTCTTGTAATTGGAAATCCTACTTTTTCATTGAATTGCTTAGCAGAGCTTCCATTTTTCATATTAATGATAACATCGTCTAAAAGACAATTACACCATCCAATTTTTTCTTCCATTTTTACACCGCCAGAGCCTTATCTAATTCTGTATCCAAATTTTTCACCCAACTTTTTTTCCATATTCACAACTCCGACACTTCGTCAATATTTTTATTCTAGGACTCATCTATTAATTCCCAATGCCCATTTTTATCGGCTCCGACCCTCATCAAAAGTCCTTTTTCTTTAAATTTTGTGATGTTGTTTTCAATTGCAGTAGTACTGATGCCTACTATTTGACTTAACTCTACAATTGTTATCTGGGGATTGTTACTTATTTCTTTTACAATTGCCAATTGATTTACTCCCAACTTTACACCCAACTTTACACCCAACTTTACACCCAACTTACTCTCAGGACTTGCTTTTAGCCTTCGGAAAATGACGGAAAAACCACTATCAAAGGAGAATTCCACCGAAGATTTATCATTTTCAGCCACGGCCTGTTTAATGCGGCTGATTCCGGTGCCGACCTTTTCAATATAGTTTATGCGGTTTAAGAGGGAGGCGATAAGCGGATTGCGGGCCACGCTCTTGCGTCCGAAATCAGAAGGGTTCAGGCCGCTGGGCAGGCCGCCGGGGTTTGAGATTTCTACTCTGTCGTCAAAAACTTCTATTAGCACATTGGAGCTTTTGTCGAAATAATCCCGATGGCAAACTGCATTTATAATTGCTTCTCTGAGGGCTACATCAGGAACGTCGGGGATTTCTTCCCGTTGTAGTTTTTTGATTTTGTATTGCACGTTCGTGTGCCTTTTGACGAAAAGGATGGCGTTATTGATGTTTTCAACCAGATTTTCCTTGAAATCCTTTTTATCAAGGATGTTCACTTTTTCCGTTCCCTTATACAGAACACAGACAACAATGGCATGATTTAACAGGAAATCGATATCTCTGGCAAAAAACAGAACTCCGGCATTGGTGAACTTTCCATCATCGGTGATGCAGTCCAGATTTCTCAATAAAGACATCCTGTCAATAGAATGGGTGATTCCTGCAAGGTTCAGGAAATTCTCAAAGGCCTTTTCGTCAAAATCGGTTTCAAAAACAGCTTTATCATTTTTTAACTCATCAAAACGAATTCGGCCTTCCTTAAATTCGATGTGATAGCCTTCCCCGGCTTCTATCATTTCCTGAATTGATTTATCCATTTTTACGCCACCAGAACCTCATTTAATTATGTATTCGTTATCAATTTTGAAGTACTTTTAAGATATCATATGATTAAATAATTGTCTACTTTTGTTTTTCAGGGACTATATCAAAAATTCGAACTGTATAAAGGCGTATATACCTGTAATTTCTCCGATGTGGAACTACAATGTATAGTACATAAAAGCACCCAATAGATATAATTAGTATCCAGATTATATTATATAATATCCACCATAAATGCAAAAAAAGTGCTCAATCTGCTAAAGGTATCAAGAAATACATTAAGCATCAGAAATATTTGACGAAATAATTTCAATGCTTCATTATTATTCTGTGAAACATTATAGCAAAAGAAAAGAAAAAAGGTTAGAAATCGAGGTCGAGCCAAATTGATAATTAAACGTGTTGAGCAAATCCAGTTTCATTCCAGGGAAATAGGGGATTTGTGCCATAAGTCCAAAAACCTGTACAATTTCTCTGATTATATTATCAGACAGGAGTTCTTCAATAAAGGAAAATGGATCAGGTACAATAAACTTTATGGGCTTGTGAAGGCCTCTGAGCCTTACAAAGAGCTTCCTGCTAAATCTGCTCAACAGACTCTAAAAGTACTTGACCGTAACTGGAAATCTTTTTTCGAAGCTTTAAAATCTTACAAAAAGAATCCTGAACTTTTCACAGGCAAACCGAACCCTCCAAAGTATCTGGAAAAAAACGGGGAATACCTGTTAATTTTTACAAATCAGCAGGTCAGTATCAAAGACGGGGTGCTCAAGTTTCCCAAAGTAGTTCCGTTATCCATCCAGACAAGACTTCCTGATGATACTAATTTGAGAGAAGTCAGGATCATTCCAAAACACGCAGGATACACCTGTGAAATTGTTTTTGAAAAGGAAATCGAAGACCCCATACCTCTCAATTCCGGTCGAGTCCTGGGAATTGATCTTGGAGTTGTCAACCTTGTAACTATTGCAAACAATTTTGGAGAAAACCCAATTATTGTTAAGGGCGGGGTTGCCAAGTCAGTAAACCAGTTTTACAACAAGCAGAAAGCAAAGCTCCAGAGCACTTATGAGAAGCATGGGATAAAGACCGGAAAGGGTGTAGAAGTACTTACCCATAAACGAAACTCACGGATTAAAGATGTACTCCACAAACTGAGCAGGGCAATAATCAACTATGCTCTGGAAATGAACGTGGAGAATATCATTATCGGAAGCAACCCTTTCTGGAAACAGAAAGTCAACATGGGTAAGAAAAATAACCAGAATTTTGCTCAGATTCCCCACAGTACCCTTATTTCAATGGTCGAGTACAAGGCTGGAGAGGTTGGAATTTCGGTTGAACGGATCGAAGAGTCCTATACAAGCAAATGCTCTTTCCTTGATAATGAGCTAATGGAACACCATGAAGAATATCTCGGAAAACGGGTCAAAAGAGGGCTTTTCCGAAGTGCCACGGGAGTTCTTCTTAACGCTGATGTCAATGCAGCATATAATATGATTAGAAAAGCAATCCCTAATGCCTTTGCAGAGGGGATAGAGGGTGTTGTGCTTCACCCTGTTAGTGTTAATCCACTATACAAAGAACAGTTTATATCACAAATTCATAATAGTTTGTGATACTAATTAGGACTTTTCATAGCATTAATATGGTATTATGGTAAAAGCTATTATTAACATCGATGATCACACAAACAGAATTCTGAACATAGTTAAAGCAAAGTACGGGCTAAAAGTTAAAATTACTGAAGAGTATGAAGGTGTGATTTTGGAGCCAGAGTTAAGACCTGAGTACGTTGAGAAATTGAACGAAATAGAAAAAACTGAAGCAATAGAAGTAGGCACAGTTGGAAACTTGAGAAAACGATATGGGCTTTGATTTTTATGTATAATTTGAAAATCAGAGCGGGGCTTGATTACAAATTTGAAAAGTTAGCAAAAAAAAATAAAAATCAACTTGAAATTATTTATACAAAGTCAATGAGATAATCCAGGACCCACATAGATACAAAAATTTAAGAGCTCCGATGAACCATCTCAAAAGAGTACACATTGACAAACATTTTGTTCTGATTTTTTCTGTTGATGAGGAAATAAAGACCGTAACACTCGAAGATTACGCTCATCACGATAATATTTACTAAGAAATGAGTCAAATATAATATCAAATATTTTTGTTTACCATTTCTTAACCACCCGAATTCCGCTTCGGGAGCACGAGGTCCGTTTCACTCGCTACGCTCGCTCAAGCAGACAAAAAAACGCCAGAGCAACCTTAATTTGTGTCTTCCGGGATTCTTTTTCCGTGTGTTCCGTGTGTTCCGTGGTTTGAATGCACACACAAGACATTTCCATTAACAAAAATATAACCTGTGTGGGTATAAAGTGATTTCCTACCTGAAAATATGAAGTTATTTTTCAGCTATTCCGAATTTCCTTTTTTTGCTTACGCCGCCAGAGCTTCATTTAATTCACTGATAAGCATATTCATCTCGTCCCCGAAGAGCTGGTACATTTTGCCCCGGCCGCCGAGAGCATCGAAGGGGGTGTAATCGAGGTCGTCGAGGTCCAGGTGGAAGCTGGTGCTGATGTAATCCTTTATCATTCTGAGCCAGTTCATCTGGTCTTCATTGAACTTCAGGGTTCCGGCCTGTTTTTTGAAGGCCCAGGTCTGGAAGTTTTTGTTTACGGTCTGAGGATAGGGCGTGAGGACCGGGTCTATTTCTGTAATTCTTCGGAGGAGGGATACGAGGGCTGTTAGTTCGTTTTTGGGAGAGCTGCCGTTTACCTTTTCCAGCTGTTCATAGGCCTGCCAGACCCTGAGGGGGGCAAAATGGGGTTTATCCAGAGTCAGTTTGGCCAGCACCTCTTTTATCATCGTGAAGGTTATGTCCCTGCGCCGGTAGGGCTGATTGTAGAAAATTCTCAGGGCCGTGATCTCGTCTTTGTTCGCTTCCAGATAGGCCTTGAAGTCATTAATCAGGTCGTCCGCTTTTGCCACGGCCTCTTTGTCCCATTCAGCCCTCAGGACGGTGTCGGGGTTCACGGTGTCGATTATCTGCTCATGGACTCTGCGCACGTTTTCGATATAGTCGTTTAAATCCCCGGAAAAAGTGGACCTGGCAGTATCAAGAAGGTTCTCCCGGGCTTTTTTCTGTGCATCGGGTTCCGAAAGCTCCGGCTGCCTCTGTTTTATCTCGAAGGCTTCGGAATCAATGATATCGGGGTTATATGCACTGAGCAGGTCCTTAACCGTCTGGGAAATGGTCTTTCCTCTGGCCTTTTCGGTGAAAGTAGCTCTTTCATCCTCAGTTATCTGTCTGCTCAACCTTGCCAGGCGGGAGGCCAGGGAAATATAAAGGTCCTCATCCTGAGCGCCAAAGGTTACCGCGGCCAGCAGGTCTTTAAGCGACGTATTTTTCTTTCGTTCCAGAGGTCTGCTATCGGTTTTCAGGGTCTTTGTAACCCCGATTGCATCCACGATTACAAAATGAGTCTTGGCTGAAACAGCCGAGCTTGTAACCTTTTTAAGGTCATCATAGCCCAGGGTTCGGGTCCCCCGGCCTTTCATCTGCTCAAAATAATTCAGGCTCTTAACGTCCCTCATAAAAAGCAGGCATTCCAGCGGCTTAACATCCGTCCCCGTGGCAATCATATCCACCGTAACCGCAATTCTCGGATTGAAAGCATTGCGGAAATTTGTCAGTACCGATTTCGGGGCTTCTTCCGCTTTGTAGGTCACTTTCTTGCAGAAGGCATTGCCTTCGTTGAACTCTTCCCGCAGGATGTTGATAATATCATCCGCATGGCTGTCATTCTTGGCAAAAATCAGGGTTTTAGGAACCTCCTTTCTGCCGGGGAAGATCTCAGGCAGTTTGTCCCTGAACGTCCTTATCACATTTCGTATCTGGCTCGGGTTGACCACGTCCCGGTCAAGCTTCCCGGCGGTATAGCTGAAATCCTCATCCAGCTGTTCCCAGCGTTTTTTACGGGTAAGTTTTTCCCGTTTGTCCACAAACTCCCGCGCGTTTATCTTTGCCCCGTTTTTGCCAATTTCAGTCTCGATGGTGTAAACATCGTACCCCACATTCACGCCATCCGCCACAGCTTCTTCATGGCTGTACTCGCTCACCACGTTCTCATTGAAAAAGCCGAAAGTGCGCTTATCAGGAGTTGCTGTGAGCCCTATCAAAAAAGCATCGAAATAATCCAGCACCTGCTGCCAGAGGTTGTATATGGAGCGGTGGCACTCGTCCACAACCACAAAATCAAACTCTTCAATGGGAATCTTCCCATTATACACAACCGGAAGCGGTTTCTTTGGCTGCCAGCCTTTTTCAGCCGGGTTCTCTTCCTCGGTTTTTTCGTCCAGCTCCTCGTCCTTCAAAATAGAGTAAAGCCGCTGGATTGTGGAAATGCAGACCTGGCTATCAGAAGAAATATAAGCGGACCGCAGGCGCTGCACATTGTAGAGCTCCGTAAACTTGCGGTTATCATCATTGGGAGTATAGGCCATGAACTCCTGCTCGGCCTGCTCCCCCAGGTTTCTGGTATCGACAAGGAAAAGTATCTTTTTAGCATCCGCAAATTTCAGTAAACGGTAGATGAAGGTTATAGCGGTATAGGTTTTCCCGGAACCTGTCGCCATCTGGACCAGGGCCTTTGGGCGGTTGTCCTTAAAGGATTTTTCAAGGTTTGAGATCGCTATTATCTGGCAGGCCCGCAGCCCTTCGGTCCGCAGCTCAGGCAGGTCAAGAAACCTTTCCCTCAAAGGTTTCTTATTGAGACAGTTTTCAAAAGTCTCAGGCCGGAGAAATGAAAAAACAGGTCTGGACCTTGGTTTAGGGTCCCGCTGGTCCGTGAATCGGGTAAGTTCTCCGGTACTCTCGTACACAAAAGGAAGCGGGTCATTGTTAAGGTACTTTAGCTTGCTTGCAGCATATTCGCCTGATTGTTCCTCAACAACGGTTAAGCGGTGGCCTTCTTCGTCCCTTTTCGCCTCAATGATTCCAACGGGTTTTCTATCAACAAAGAGTACATAATCAGCCGGGCCCACCTCGGTCGAATACTCCTTAACCGCAATTCCCTTAGAAGCACTCCAATCGACCCCATTTTTTTCCTGCACTACCCAGCCGGAATCATTTAGCTTTTTGTCGATTTCATTTCTGGCCTTCTGCTCCGGAGTCTGGTTATCACTCATATGTTTTTACCCGTTGAGGTTTTTTTCATTTTTTTGTCCCGGATCGGACTGTCGAGACTGGAATTTACTCATTATAATCAAGGTTGGACAGTCACAGTTGATGAAGATATTGTATTACAGTTGCTTCGCTTTGAACAAAAGTTCCGTAACCTGTTAATAATACTCCAGCCCACAATTTATAATTTTGTTTTTACAGATACTCAAACCTTAACTCTTTTCGTTTCAGCTTTTTTCTGATTAAGAGTTTTTAAAAACATTTTTTTCTGAAGCTTCAACCCAAGATTCAGGGCCGGATTATTTTCCACCTTCTACAACTTTTTCCACCGGCTGCATCCCTCCTAAAAACCCTGGCCTTCATAATGTCAAACATTATTGTGTCAACAATAATTGTTGCGCCAATAAAGAAGAACAATTCACAAAAAAAGCAACAGATGGAACAGCTTATTAATATACTCTTTTTGCATCCAGATTCCAGGTCCGTTTATTTTTCAAAGAAACCCCTGTTTTTTTATAACATTCTCTAAAATAATATTTCATGGTTTCAGAAAAAGAAAAGGCCGATCCATTCAGGGAGCTCGGGTGGAGCAACTTTCAGGCCTGGGCAGGAGATAAGGCCACCGCAAAAGGAATGAAATACCAGGACGAAGGCCGGGTAGAAGAAATAAAGCTCACTTCCGAAGGAGGGCTTGTCGCCCGGGTGAAAGGGAATGAAGCCTATTTCACGGAAGTTTCCCTGGAAAACGGGAAACTTAGCTCCACCTGCACCTGTCCGGTCGGACATGACTGCAAACACGGGGTCGCAACCGTACTTGAATATCTTGAACTCGTGGAGCAGGAAGAGGAAATTCCCGTTGCTGCCGAAGGGGATACGCTGCTTATAATGGCCAGACAGAGCCCTGCCCCAAAAGTCGGGAAGACCCGGGATTCGTCTCAGGTTTTCCGGGCAGAGCTGCGGGAGTATCTGGGGCAGCTGGAAAAAGAGGAACTTATCGAACTTTTGATGAATATCTCGGATAGGGATTCCCTGCTTTCCAGGCACCTCCGGGATACGCTGAACCTTTCCTCGGGGGATACAAAAGGGACGGTTCTGGACATATATTCCAAACTGGAAAAGCTCTGGGAGGAAGCCAGAAGCTATAATTACAGGGATTACGATTACGATTCCTCATTTCCTGATTTTTCAAATGTACGGAACCGGCTGGAAAGCCTCCTTGAAGCCGGCCATACCGAGGAAGTTGCGGACATAGGGGTAAAAATTTTGGAAGGCTATGAAGAAATAGCCCCTTATGATGAAGAAGAGGATGTCGGCATGGAAGTTGGCGACTGCATGAAGGTGGTGATCAAAGCCCTCCTGCAATCGGAACGTCCGGCCCACGAAAGAATGCTCAGAGTCCTGGACCTTGAATTAAAAGACGAACACGACCTGTTTGACGGAGAAGACCTCTGGGATTCGGATTTCCCTGCCCAGGAATGGAGCCGTTTTTCCGAAATCCTTAAAGCCAGACTGGATGCGTTTGACAGCGGAGAAGATCACTCATATTCCGACCGGGGTCGGGACCAGCTTGCTGAAAAGCGGGCTCATGCCCTGGAAAAAGCCGGGAATTATGAAGAAGCAATCTCCCTTTGCGAAGAGGAAGCGGAAACAGGAGCGGAATGGAGCTACGTCCGGCAGGTCAAAGTGCTGCTTTCCGCAGGCCAGAAAAAAAAGGCAGAAGACCGGATCTATCGAGGAATCAGGGAAACCAGAAAAACACATCCGGGAATTGCCTTTGAACTCTTTCAAATCCTCCTTGAAATCAAAGAAAAGGAAGATAACTGGCTCTATTTAGCCGCCCTGCGAGCCGAAGAGTTTTTCAGACTCAGCTTTCAAAGAAGAGCTATTTTTGCCTTGATTTGCCACAAAAATCAGTGGCAAGGAAGATCCGTTAAAAAAAATATTTGTAAGGCCTAAGTTCTAAATTACATTTAAAAAGCCTATTGTATCTGTTTTTTGAAGAAATATCTTTATATACGTAGAACCTAAATTTATATCATGGTTTTTTTAAAACAGAAAATAATCAACGGTAAAAAATACTGGTATATTATTAAAACTGGCAGAATTGATGGAAAAGTGAAAACTATATTTCAGATATATTTAGGCAATGCCGAAAAAATATTTGAAATGAAAAAACAGAGTGAATCATTGCCCTACATGAAACTGAAATCTTTTGAGTACGGCAAACTTGCCGCACTTCTTCATGTGAATGAAGAGCTTGGATTCGTTGACATAGTGAACAAGCACACTATGAAAAAATCAATCGATGGTTTAAGTGTCGGAGAGTATCTTTTACTTGATATAGTGGGGAAATCTCATGGAGTTTTAAGTGAAAACGGTATTGGGGAATGGTTCAAAAAATCGGCCTTATCTTTTAAGTGGAAATTCCCTCATAAATTAAATTGTCAGAATTTTTTGAATCATATGAATTACATTGATTCCGACACAATGAAAAATATTGAAGACGATTTGTGCCGAGTTCTCATCGAAAAAGGACTAACCCCTTCAGTACTGTTTGTGGATGAATCAAACTGGTTCACTTATGCTACCAATTATGATGAAAAAAGTGAATTGCTTCATAAAGGGTATAACAAAAAGCATCGTAAAGACAAAAATCAGGTATCTGTAGCGCTGGCTGCTAATGATTACAACTTACCTTTTATTCACGAGACATATCCAGGAAATGTGCATGATTCAGAGGAATTTTCAGGTCTGGTTGACAAAATAGTAAACCGTCTAACCGAATTGAATATTTGTTCGGAAGACCTTGTTCTTGTTTTTGATAAGGGAAACAATTCAAAGGACAACATTGAAAAAGCAACTTCAAAGATGAATTTTGTAGGGGCTGTAAAAGCAAATCAGGCAGATGATCTTCTTGAAGTGCCATTATCTAAATATCAATTTTTATATGAAAGCTCAGAAGGCCACAAAATTTATGGCTATCGGACAAAGCATCAGTTTTACGGGACAGAATTTACAACAGTAATTACTTTCAATGAAGGAACTCACAAACTTCAAAAAAGAACTTGTGAGTCAAATATGTCAAAAATAACTGAGAATCTGGAAGACCTACAGAGGAGACTGGAAAGCAACAGAGGAAAAGCAAGAAACAGGAGCAGTGTAGAAAAAGAGGTTGCAGACATTATTATCAAAAAATACAGAAGTATGGTGAAATATGAAATTACTGATGCTCCTGAAGGTAAGAAAAAACCTCAGTTAAAGTTCTGGATTGACGAAGAGAATAAAAATAAGCGCGAAAATTCATTAGGAAAAAATATACTATTTACAGATAAGCACCGTTGGCACACTAAAAAAATTGTGCAAACATACAACAATAAAGGCGCTATAGAGGATGATTTTAAGCTATTGAATGATCACCTGCTTGTCCCTGTGGGACCGGTGTACCACCACAAAGATGAAAATATCAAAGTTCACGTATTTCTGTCTATAATTGGCTTACTTTTCTACAGATATTTAGCCTGGGAGACAAAGAGATATGGTCTTTCTATGAGAAGACTAATTGAAAATTTGTCCGAAATTAGGCTGGCAGTTATCCAGGATAAAGAATCAAATAAGTGTAATATTATTCTGGAAGAGATGAGTACAAAGCAAGCATCATTATTTTCTTTCTTGAACCTGGGTAATTACCTGCCACCCCAATAAAAACGTCATCAGTAGGATTATTCATTCCTTAGGCCCACACAAACAAAGCCGCTTGATAACGGAAAAACATGCATCTTTGAAAGTAAAGTCAGATACCCTTCCCTGCAATATTACATAGCCCTGCGGGATGCAGCAAAGAAGGCAGGGGTATGGAAGAAAGTCCGGGAAGCTGTCCATGAATATCTGGAAAGCGGAGATCTGCCTGAGGACAGGGCCGTTCCCGAAGAAGAAAACTCAAGCCTGCCCGGCATCCTTCCGAAGACAGGCCTTACAGACAGAAATTCTTTCCGGAAAATCGATGCACCTGCTCTCGACCTCCTGATCGACATAACCATCGAAGAAGAAAATCCCGATGAAGTGGCCAGCTGGTACAAAGTCCTGAGAATAAGGGAAAAATGGGGAGGAGACAGGCGTTTTACCAGGAGAGATAGAATTGCCCGCGCCGTACAGGAGAAATATCCTGAAATTGCAATTGAACTCTGGAAAACGGTTGCAGAGGAACTTATATCCAGAACAAAGTCAGAAGCATACGAATCTGCTTCCATCTATCTCCGGATGGTAAGGAATGCAATGGACGCCGGGGGAGAAAAAGCCGGGTGGGAAATTTATCTCAGAGAGATAAGGGAAAAGAACAGGCTCAAAAGAAAGCTGCTTGAAATCCTTGATATGCTGGAAAAAGACCGGGGCATTGAGAATTAAAGCCAGATAATTCTGAAGAAATAAACGAAGTTTAAAGAAAAAATACGGAAAAAATAGTGAAAAGAGCGATATGTATTTATATATATTTAGGTAAGAGATAAAATTGAGAATCAGATCCATTTTTGATGTGAAGCTCAAACCAGCGTTTCAAAATTATTGGCGTAAAAACCATTAGACAAAAACGAAAAAAAGGAGTTAAAAGAATATGGCAGCAAAAGTAAACCAGGATGAATGTACAGGCTGTGGAAGCTGTGTGGAAGAATGCCCTGTAGAGGCAATTACACTCGACGACGAAGCAGGCGTTGCAGTCATTGACGCAGATGAATGCGTGGACTGCGGAGTCTGTATCGACGCATGCCCCTCTGAAGCAATCGAAGCGGAATAAACAGAATTATCCTGACTTAGAGGGTCTCTGCCCTCAGTTAAAACCCGGAGATCTCCAAAACTCCGGAAAAAACGGGATGAAGGCAGGGCAGTTTTCAAAAACTGCATTAAAATTCATCCCTCCCTACCTTTCCCGAAAACCGAGGCCCATTCTTCAGCTCTTTTCCCGGAAAATTTTCGATTGGCCCCGCTCGAAGAGAGCAGGACCTTTGTCTCAAAGCCCAGCTCCTTCAGGATAGGGGCGTATTTTCCCGCTTTTTTGCCGTTAAAACAGACCAGTTTAAGCTCCGGGGCACAGCCCTTCAATTTTGAAAAATCGTTTACTTCAGGACTCCCTGTGATCTCGGAGTCGAGGCTTCCTTCCCGCTCTGCGGCCCTGAAAACATCCCAGAGTCCTATCCGGTGTTTCCTGAGAGACCGGACCCTTTCCTCGTATTCGAGAGTTAAAAGGTCCTCCCCGATTGCCTGGCCAAGCAGCCTCCAGAAATCGTTGCCCGGGTTTCCGTAGTACTGATGCTTTCTGATAGACTCATCACTGGGAAGGGAGCCGAGGACCAGGATCCCGGTGTGCTTGTCCAAAACCGGGGGAAATCCACGCTTTTTCATCGGCTGAAAGATTGAATTTTAACCTTATTTAAAATTTCCGATTCCGGCCTCTCAGAAATGCCCCGGAAGAACCTGTTCAGCCATGTCCCTGTAATAGCAGAAAAGCTCCTGGCCCCAGAAAAAGGCGGATTCTTCAAAACTCAGCATTTCATGATTATAGTATCTGCCGTCTTTTGAGGGAAGCGAAAAGGAGGTGAAACGGTCCGTTACAAGACAGGAAGCCAGCTCTATTGCGGGGTCGCAGACAAAAAGGCTGGCGTTATCCAGAGCAAGAAAAACTTCCACATCTTTTCTAAATTCCAAGACCAGCTTATCAAAGATAAGCCGCTCCAGGACAACCGAGACCTCGATACCCCTGTTCGCAAGGTCGATATACAGGTCAGGATAACCGGGCCTGAAAATTGAAGAGACCTCCAGGACCGTCTCCGACTTATAGAGGTTCTCAATGACTTCCGGAGGATAGTCAAAGATCCGCGTCCTGTCAGGCACGACCTCCCTGCAACTGCCCAGCTCCCCGATCCTCTCAAAAAGGTGAGGAGGAATGGTCTTCAGGTCCTGTCTTGCCCAGTACTCGGGATTTTCATCGAAAACCTCGAAGGTTTCCAGGAGAGACTGCATCTTGGGGACGATCAGCTTTCCCTTAACGGAAAGCTCGTAGCAGTCCCCCTGCTGTAGCAGCAGCCCTTCCTTGAGCAGGATGCGGATCTGGGCCATGATGGGGCTGGAGCTTACCTCCAGTTCGGATTTGATTTCTTCAATGTTTTTCGGGCTATCCCTCAGGAAAAGTAGAAGATTTTTTCTTTTTTCGGAAAAGAAAATCGTGTCTATTAATTCAAGGTCCGTTGCCAACCGATTACCTCCCGGAATGTATGAAAATTAAAATATATTAAGGAAGCTGAGACCGGCAAAACCGGTATTACAGCTTGCAGGTTAAAGCTTGCAGGTTAAAGCTTGCAGGTTAAAGCTTGTAGTTTAATGTATACTGAGAAGCGACGATTTGGAAAGAAAGGAGTTTCCAATACCACCGGAAAACTCTTCCATACTCTGACCTTTCTCGATCTTCTGGGCCCTGCCTTTATAGAACTCAAAGAGGTCCTGGCCCCACTGTAGAGCCTCTTCCTCAAAGCAGAGGACATAATCGTGGTGGAACCTGCCGTTGGGAGTAAAGAGAGAAAGCAGAATACCCCGTTCAGAAACGATAAGCTCACCCAGTTTCACCCCGTCCTTGCAGACAAAGAGTTCCGTATTTTTCAGCTCAACAAACCTTTTAATTTTTCGTTCATAATTGTGCAGGGTCTTATCCAGTACGGATTCGGTAAAAATAAGAGAAACTTCTGCCCCGGCCCTTCCCAGTTTCGAATAAAGGGAAAGAAACTCCGGCCTGAAAAAGGAAGAAAATACCAGCAAAGAGCGAGACTCGGAAATAAAATCCAGCACTTCCGTCCTGGGCTCAAAAATCTGGCTCGGTTCAGACTCAACAATACGGCAGTCTTTCAGCTCCCCGATTCGGTCCTGCAGGTAGCGCGGAATCGCGCTCAGGTCATGTTCCAGCCAGAAGTCATTCTTTTCAAGCAGGGACAGGATATTGATAAGAGGCCTGACTTTTTTTACCGCAAGCTCACCCGTATCTGTAAGCTCGTATTGCCCGTTGCTCTGTATCACCAGATTGCTATCGGTAAGCTTCTTGATCTGGGGCAGGATGGACGTGGCCGAAACATCAAGCAGAGTTTTTATATTGTCGATTGTCCGGGGGCCATTTCCTAAAAGCAAAAGTAGATCTCTTCTTTTTTTCGAACGAAATACAACATCTATTAATTGAGACTGCATTACCAATCACTTCTATCTAGTTTTTAAAATATAGTAACTGACCTATCTTTTCTTGTCTATTTTTTCCGAAAACCGGTATCAAAAATTGAGTGATACACCTCGATTTCACGATAAATAAAAACCAGGGAATAAGGTTCGAGTTTTGGGTTTAAGTTTGAGGAGTTGAATCATCGGGGCATGGGGGTTAATCATGCCCGGAAAATTGAGGTTGAATCATCGGGACATGGGGGTTAATCATGCCAGGAAGATTGGGGTTGAATCATGCCGGAATATGGGGGTTAAATCATATTCCGGGTATTACGGATTCTTCCGTATATATAAAAAAATATGGATGGATAATTTTGCAGGGGAGAACACGTGAAGAAGTGGCAGACAAAATTAAGCTTAAACACCTTACTTAGGGGGAAAAACAGCCACATAAGAAGCCATAGACACCTGCATAAATTAGATT
This sequence comes from Methanosarcina baltica, assembly GCF_055394095.1. NCBI lineage: Archaea > Methanobacteriati > Methanobacteriota > Methanomicrobia > Methanosarcinales > Methanosarcinaceae > Methanosarcina > Methanosarcina baltica. The sequence continues at coordinate 1,171,086 of NZ_AP042463.1, forward strand.
AAAAAATGAAATAAAGAACGAATGTTGGATTAAAAACTCAAACAGATGGAGCAAAATTTTTAACGTGATGTTTCTCAAAAGGCGACTACAGGATAATGATGCACCTGCACCCTCGCCCTGAAGGGGATATTTTAAGAAAGTATAAAACCCCCCTCCCAGAAGACACACATTATAAATTAATTAACACATTTTTGCAGAAATCCCCGGGAAATTTTTGAAGGCTTGAATGAATGGAAATGCCGTTGAAAAAATATACCCCCGGGAGAGGCGCAAAGACCCCAAAATTTTAGAGCCCATATTTTTCTAACAAAGCCGGGGAAAAATTCCCGTCGTTTATGGTATATTCGATGATGTCCCGTAGTTATTTGCATATACATGCAAGCAAATGCAGGCAAGCATGTCGGCATGTATTATTGTAAAAAAGTAAAAAGTTCCGAAAACGACCAGAAATGTTGCAGTACTTCGTAAAGGTTGGACCGCGAATAAGAGACGGAACGTTTCAGCTCAACATTCTGCTGTCGACCGGAACCTCATACACACCATACCGCCCGAGATTTGAGGACGTAAAGGCCTGGATGAGACCTTTTTACAAAATTCTTTCAAGGAGGTTAAAAGAATATGCTGGATTTCGACAAAGAAAACCTGAAAAACGTTTTAATCAGATACAATGTGGCTATGGAAAAGGAAATGACTCCTGAAGAAGCCGCAGAAGAACTCTATCCTAAGGACAAATTAATCTACCCGGTTGCAAAGGCAATCTTCGAAGGTGAAGAAGACGACGTTGTCGAAGCTCTCGAAGCCGCAATCGCAGCAGGTATGAACCCTATCACTCTTATCGATGATGCTCTCATGGTAGGAATGGGAGTCGTAACCAAACTCTACGATGAAGGTATCATTTTCCTCCCCAACGTCATGATGTCCGCCGACGCAATGCTCGAAGGTATAGAGTACTGCAAGGAGAACTCTGAGGAAATCCATGAAACCAAGGGAACCATTGTCTGCCACGTAGCAGAAGGTGACGTCCACGACATCGGCAAGAACATCGTAACCGCTCTCCTCAGAGCAAACGGCTACGACATTGTTGACCTCGGAAGAGACTGCCCGGTCGATGAAGTTATCGAAGCTGTCGAAGAGCACAAGCCCCTCATGGTCACCGGAACCGCTCTTATGACCACCACCATGTACGCCTTCAAGGAAGTTAACGACAAGCTTCTCGAGAAAGGTATCAAGGTGCCCTTTGCCTGTGGTGGCGGAGCTGTGAACCAGGACTTTGTTGGCCAGTTCGAGCTCGGAGTCTACGGAGAAGAAGCAGCAGACGCCCCCAAGATTGCAGACGCAATCCTTGCAGGAAATGACATCGCAGGATTAAGAGAACAGTTCCACAAGCACTAAAACGAGGTGAGACTAATGGCAGCAAACAGATACACTTCAATGGCATATGAAAGCGCAGATGAGATGGTTTTCGGAAAGACCAAGCACCCTGTAAAGGCAGGTCTCGGTCTTGAAATCGGTGCAGGATACACCATCCCTGAAATCAACTACGCCCCAAGACCCGAAGCCGGCAAATCCAAGGAAAAACTCGTCAAGGAATACGAGAAGATCACCACCGACGTCATGCAGAGAATGGTCCAGGTGGGTTTCCCAGCTATCATCCTCGAAACAGAACACGTCCAGCAGATGACCAACAACCCTGATTGGGGAGCCGAAGTCGCACACGCCCAGAAAACCATCATGGAAGAGTACCACGATGAATATGGCATCAAGTGCGCCCTTCGCCACACCATTGGGGACATCCGTGAAAACAGAGACTTCCTCCAGTTCAGAGGCGACAAGTACCCCATCTTCCTCGAAGCCTTCGAGAAATGCGCAGAAAGCGGCGCTGACCTCCTCGCCGTGGAAAGTATGGGTGGAAAGGAAATCTTCGACCACTCAATTCTCAGAAACGATATCGCAGGTATGCTCTACGGTATCGGTGTGCTCGGTTCCATCGACATGGAATATATCTGGACCGATATCGCAGCCATCGCCAAAAAGACCGGAACTGTCGCAAGTGGAGACACCGACTGTGCCCAGGCAAACACCGCAATGTTCATCGGCGGCGGCCTTCTCGACAAGAACCTGGCCCACACCCTCGCAGTCCTCGCAAGATCAATTTCCGCACCCAGGTCCCTCGTTGCATACGAAGCAGGAGCTATTGGTCCGGGTAAGGACTGCGGATACGAAAACGTTGTCATCAAGGCAATCACCGGTATGCCAATGGCTCAGGAAGGCAAGACCTCCACATGCGCTCACTCCGATGTTATGGGTAACCTCATCATGCAGTGCTGTGACGTTTGGTCCAACGAGTCCATTGAGTACCACGGGGAATTCGGCGGTACAAGTGTACAGTGCTGGTCCGAATCCCTCGCATACGACTGTGCTCTCATGAACACCGCGCTCGAAACAGGCAATGAAAAGATCCTCAGGGATATGTTCATGCTCTCCGACAGGTACAGAGACCCACAGTCCTACGTGCTTGCATACGACAACGCCTACAGACTCGGCGAAGCAATCGTCAAGGACGGAGACGACATCTACCTCCGTGCAAAGAACGCTGCAATCGAATGCTGCACCATCGTCGAAGAAGGTGTCGCAGGCGGCAAGCTCGATCTGACCAGATTCGAAACAGGCGCACTCAATGACGCAAAGGAAACCCTCGTTGCCCTCACCGACGACAAGGAACAGTTCATGAGTGACTGCCTCACCAAATACCAGAGCGAAGTTAAGGTATTCCTGCCCGAAAACTACGGGCTCTAAACCAAAAACTCCCTCTTTTACTTTTTTGTTCTTTTTTTACTATACTGATTTCTGTGGCTGTTTTTATCGGCTTATGTGGTTTTTCTCTGTTTTTTGTCCCATGGTTATTCTGTTTTGAGGCGAAAGTACTATGAGTAGTTTTATTTTTTGCGAATGTTATTCGAAAATTTCATCTGTGTTTTTTCTGCTTCAGGTTCTGCATAGGAATGGTCAATTTCAGGAAACTGATTGAACGGGAATTATCCTGTAAAAATAATACGAAAATTTCCAAAAGATAACAGAAACTGGATTAGATAGAAGCCCTTAAAAAGATACATTTTAAATTAAGTAAAGAGTCGAGGGGAAAAATAGACCAGCTAACCACCTCGTCAGAAAGGAGCCAAAAGGAGCCTGTTTTTTATGAAAATACTGCTATTCATGTGCGGAGAAGGCCTCGGACACACGAGCCGCTGCCTTGCTCTTGGAAAGGAGTTTCTGGCCGCAGGCCATGAGGTCCATTTCGGGGCATACGGTTACTCAAAGGAGCTTATTAAAAAAACAGGGTATGAGGCCCATGAAATCCCTCCTGAGCTAACCCTCGTGGGAGACCGGGGAGCCCTCAGCCTGAGGAAATCCATCGGAGCGACTTTGAAGAACGGGAAGCTTTTCGGGGGTGTGGAACTCCGAAAGCTTTTAAAAAAGCTTGAGCCTGATGTGGTGCTCTCGGACGGCTACTACCTGGGAATTCTGGCCGCAAAGGCTCAAAAAGTTCCGGTCTATGTTATTGCCCACCAGTTCAATATGATTGATTTTTTCGAGGGAAAAGGCCCCCTTATAGGCTTCCTCGGAAAATTTGTCAAAAAATTTTATACGTACATATTCAGCAGTGTTGATGGGATAATAGTCCCCGATTTTCCCCTCCCCTACTCGGTCAACAGGCGAAACTTCACCCTTTCAAGAGAGATAAACGACACGATCTTTTTCAGCGGTCCCATAGTCCGGCAGAGCTACGCCGAGATTGAGGCAAAGGCCCTGAAAAAACCAAACATCCTTTCCACTATAGGGGCCTTCGGGTACAGGGCTACCATTTTCAAAACTGTTCTGGAAGCTGCAAGGCTTGACCCCTGTATAAATTACACCTTTATTCTGGGCCCCGGAATCCGGCCGGAAGAACTACCGGAAAGGCCGGAAAATGTCGAGTTTGTAGGGTTTACGGACAACCCTTTTCCTTATTTCAAGGGTTCGGATGCCGTAATTACGGCGGGCGGGCACGGCACCCTTCTGGAAAGCCTGAGCTTCGGGCTCCCGGTCCTGTCTTTTCCCGACGAAAAGCATAACGAGCAGGAAAACAACGCTACTGTGCTTGAAGAGAACGGATACGGCAGGCGCATGAGTTACCTGACCCGGCCCGAGGTCGTCCTGGCCTGCATAAGGGAAGTCCTGGAAGACGAAAATTACAGGAAAAAGACAGAAAGGCTCAGAAAGCTTGCGGAAGAGCTTGATGGGCCGGGGGCCGTTAGAGAATTACTGGAATCCAGGATAGAAAGGCCCAAAATGTCATAAAACTCAGAAAAACATATATCTTGATAAAAACCATCTGTATAAAAAAAGAAAATAATCTGAATCGAAAAATAGGGAAGTCCGGATTCAGGCCACAAAATGTAGAGAAAATGTAGAAAAAATGTAGAGAAAATGTAGAGAAAAGGGGAGTTGTGTTTTTATGAAGATAATGATTTTCATGTGCGGTGAGGGCCTCGGGCATACAAGCCGCTGCCTTGCCCTCGGAAAAGAGTTTCTGGCCGCAGGTCATGAAACCCATTTTGGAGCCTACGGATACTCAAAAGAACTGATAGAAAAAACGGGGTACGAAGCCCATGAAATTCCTTCCGAGATAAAACTCGTGGGAAATGCTGGAAGTCTTGACTTCAAAGGTTCAGTCGAGGCAACCCTGAAAAACGCCCAGCTCCTCGGAGGCCCGAAAATCCTGAAACTTACCAGAGACCTCCGGCCTGATGTCGTGGTCTCGGACAGCTATTATCTGGGAATCTTTGCAGCCCAGGCCCTGAAAATCCCGGTTTACCTGATAATCAACCAGTCAAATATGGAAGAGTTTTTCAAGAACAGGGGGGTCACCCTTAGGCTCCTCGGGGAAGTTTCCAAAAAACTCTACACCCACATCTTTGAAAAGGTGGACGGGATCATAATCCCTGACTATCCCCTCCCCTATACGGTTTGCAGGCAGAACCTCTCCTTTTCCCAGAAGGTTAAGGATAAGGTCTTTTACAGTGGCCCTCTGGTCAGACAGGTCCCGGAGGAAGTGAAAGAAATCCCCCTGGCCAAACCTCACGTTATCTGCCTTATAGGGGGTTTCGGATACCGTGCCCCCATTTTCAAAAACGTCCTGGAGACCGCAAAGCTTGACCCGGAAATCTACTACACCCTGATCTCAGGCCCGGACTTTGACCCGGCTAGCCTTCCAACCCTTCCGGAAAATGTGCAGGTCCTTCCCTTTGTAGAGGACCCCTTTCCCTACTTCAAAAGTTCCGCGGCCGTGATTGCTCCCGGCGGACACAGCACCATGATGGAGGCCCTCAGTTTCGGGATTCCTATCCTTTCCTTCCCGGATGAAGGGCACAGCGAACAGGAAAACAACGCCGCCGTAATCGAGGAGGAAGGCTACGGGAGAAGGCTCAGTTACTCAAGCAGGCCGGAGGTTATTCTGGAATGCATCAGGGAAGTCCTGGATGAAGAGAGTTACGGGAAAAAGACTGAAAGACTCCAGAGGCTTGCAAGGAACCTGAACGGGCCAAGGGCCATCAGAGAATTGCTGGAATCCATGTTTTAATCTCAGACAGCAGAAGACCCCCTCCTCGATGTTTCTAATTGAAAATTCGAAACTCCTGTTTAAACCTATGGTTTAACACGACAGCCGAAGGCTGACAGGTGGGGGTAGTTCACTCCGAACAGATTTAACTCTAAAACTTTTCAGGATTGTTTATAAATAGACAATATAAACAGTTAAAAATCAAAATTAAGCTTTTTTATTCCTTTATAAAAGATATTATTATCTTAAATAAGATAAAATAAGAAATTGAACATTTTTTTAGCTTTTAAATACAAATAAACTTCGCAGGAAGAAGAAAATAGAGAATGATCATGAATAAGGAAACGATTGAAAGAATAGACTGGTATAAAGGGACAATATTAAGAATTATCTGATATAAAGGGACAATATTAAGAATTATCTGATATAAAGGGACAATATTAAGAATTATCTGATATAAAGGGACAATATTAAGAATTATCTGATATAAAGGGACAATATTAAGAATTATCTGATATAAAGGGACAATATTAAGAATTATCTGATATAAAGGGACAATATTAAGAATTATCTGATATAAAGGGACAATATTAAGAATTATCTGATATAAAGGGACAATATTAAGAATTATCTGATATAAAGGGACAATATTAAGAATTATCTGATATAAAGGGACAATATTAAGAATTATCTGATATAAAGGGACAATATTAAGAATTATCTGATATAAAGGGACAATATTAAGAATTATCTGATATAAAGGGACAATATTAAGAATTATCTGATATAAAAGGACAATATTAAGAATTATCTGATATAAAGGGACAATATTAAGAATTATCTGATATAAAGGGACAATTTTACGAATTATCAGATATAAAGGGACAATATTAAGAATTATCTGAAATAAAGAGACAATATTACAAATTATTTGGCATAAAAAGACAATTTTATGAATTAATTGGTTTAAAGGACTTTTTTTAAAACTTATTTTTTAAAAAAAGGACCTATTTTTACCTTAATTAACAAAAAAGTATTTAATACATGCATTTAATTTTAATATAATTGATTTAAGGCGCATTTTTTTCAAAGAAAACCGGAAATAATCCAGAATGTTGTACAATAAAACCTGAAATTTTGTACACTATTTTTCTGGGTATTTGTTTTCTGGGCGTTTGTCCCATTTTTTAGGGAGTTGTTTATTTCTTTTGGATTTATTCCCTTCTTAGGACATCTGGCCCCTAATTTTCATTCCGGCTTTTCACCAGAGGTTTATACTGTGAGATTAAAAGTAGAAGAAGTTTTTAATGTAAGTGAAGAAGAATTTTCAGACTGGAACTGGCAATACAGGCACCGGATTACGACCGTGGAAGAACTTGAGAAATTAATCCCACTCACAGGGCAAGAAAAAGAAGACATAAAAAGAGCCCTTGACGTTTTTCCGATGGCAATAACCCCTTATTATGCATCTCTTATAGACCCGAAAGACCCCGGATGTCCCATCCGGCTGCAGGCCGTGCCCCAGTTGGCCGAACTTCAGACTTTTGCATGGGAGCACGACGACCCTCTTTGTGAGGACTCGGATTCCCCTTCCAAAGAAAGCTGCATCACTCACAGGTATCCTGACAGGGTGCTTTTCTTGATCTCAAACCGCTGTGGGATGTACTGCAGACACTGTACCCGCAAGCGCAGGGTAGGCAACCGGGAATATGACTATCCTGAAAAAATAATCAGAGAAGGAATAGAGTACATAAGAACCCACCCGGAAGTAAGGGATGTCCTTCTTTCAGGAGGAGACGCTCTTCTCGTATCCGATGAAAGGCTGGACTGGATGCTTGGAGAACTTTTCGATATTCCCCATGTGGAAATCGTAAGAATAGGCACAAGAGCTCCTGTCACCATGCCCCAGCGCATAACCCCGGAACTGTGCGAAATCCTGGGGAAATACCCGGCAGTCTGGCTCAATACCCACTTCAACCATCCGAAAGAAATCACCCCTGAAGCAAAAAAAGCAATGGGAATGCTTTCAGATGCCGGAATTCCTCTGGGAAACCAGTCCGTGCTCCTCAGGAGAGTAAACGACTGCCCCACCATAATCAAAAAGCTTTGCCACGAACTGGTGAAGATAAAAACCCGGCCCTACTACCTTTACCAGTGCGACCTCTCAAACGGACTGGAACATTTCAGGACCCCGGTTGCCAAGGGCATAGAGATTATGGAAATGCTCAGGGGGCATACCTCGGGGCTTGCCATACCTACCTTTGTGATTGACGCTCCGGGAGGAGGGGGAAAAATCCCTGTCGGCCCGAATTACCTCATCTCCAGTTCGAACTCCAAAATCACCCTCCGAAATTACGAAGGGGTCATCTGCGTCTACCCCGAACCTGTTGAGTATTCAGAAACCTGTCCGAATAACTGCCGGATCTGCGACAGGTCCCCCGGACTCAAAAGCGATGTCGGACTGGCTCAACTCTATGATGATGAGAACACAATCATATCCCTGGAACCCGAAGGGCTTCAGAGGAAACAGCGTTTTTGAATAAGAGGGGCAGAAACTCTGATGGACCGGGTTCTAAAAATTGTCCCTGGTCCCAACTCGCCAGAGTCCCAAATTCTTCGCAACCCTCAAAACTCAGGAATATCATGATTCAGGAGGCCTCACGATCGAGAAAAACATACCGTTAAAGTTTGATGTTAAAGAAGAACTTCCTGACTACTGGAAAAAATTGGAGTTAAAGGCACCCGGACTGGAGACAGAGCTTGTACTTGACTACTACAACCGGAGAATAAAAGTCATGAGTTTTTCAGGGCCTTTTGAAGAACTTGCCTGCATCCTCGAAGCCCTTGCAGAACAGGAACACATGGGAAAAATAATTGTCTACACCCCCCCGCAAAAAGTCCCTGTGCTTGAAACCTGCGGATACACTGAAGAAGGAAAAATCAGGGGGTATTATTCCGGAGAAGATTGCAGAATATTCTCGAATTATCCCGAAAAATCAAGGGAGAACTCCTTACACAAAGAAAAAGAAGATGAGATAATTAAACTTTACTTTCAAAGATGCATGTTTTTCCGTTATCAAGCGGCTTTGTTTGTGTGGGCCTAAGGAATGAATAATCCTACTGATGACGTTTTTATTGGGGTGGCAGGTAATTACCCAAGTTCAAGAAAGAAAATAATGATGCTTGCTTTGTACTCATCTCTTCCAGAATAATATTACACTTATTTGATTCTTTATCCTGGATAACTGCCAGCCTAATTTCGGACAAATTTTCAATTAGTCTTCTCATAGAAAGACCATATCTCTTTGTCTCCCAGGCTAAATATCTGTAGAAAAGTAAGCCAATTATAGACAGAAATACGTGAACTTTGATATTTTCATCTTTGTGGTGGTACACCGGTCCCACAGGGACAAGCAGGTGATCATTCAATAGCTTAAAATCATCCTCTATAGCGCCTTTATTGTTGTATGTTTGCACAATTTTTTTAGTGTGCCAACGGTGCTTATCTGTAAATAGTATATTTTTTCCTAATGAATTTTCGCGCTTATTTTTATTCTCTTCGTCAATCCAGAACTTTAACTGAGGTTTTTTCTTACCTTCAGGAGCATCAGTAATTTCATATTTCACCATACTTCTGTATTTTTTGATAATAATGTCTGCAACCTCTTTTTCTACACTGCTCCTGTTTCTTGCTTTTCCTCTGTTGCTTTCCAGTCTCCTCTGTAGGTCTTCCAGATTCTCAGTTATTTTTGACATATTTGACTCACAAGTTCTTTTTTGAAGTTTGTGAGTTCCTTCATTGAAAGTAATTACTGTTGTAAATTCTGTCCCGTAAAACTGATGCTTTGTCCGATAGCCATAAATTTTGTGGCCTTCTGAGCTTTCATATAAAAATTGATATTTAGATAATGGCACTTCAAGAAGATCATCTGCCTGATTTGCTTTTACAGCCCCTACAAAATTCATCTTTGAAGTTGCTTTTTCAATGTTGTCCTTTGAATTGTTTCCCTTATCAAAAACAAGAACAAGGTCTTCCGAACAAATATTCAATTCGGTTAGACGGTTTACTATTTTGTCAACCAGACCTGAAAATTCCTCTGAATCATGCACATTTCCTGGATATGTCTCGTGAATAAAAGGTAAGTTGTAATCATTAGCAGCCAGCGCTACAGATACCTGATTTTTGTCTTTACGATGCTTTTTGTTATACCCTTTATGAAGCAATTCACTTTTTTCATCATAATTGGTAGCATAAGTGAACCAGTTTGATTCATCCACAAACAGTACTGAAGGGGTTAGTCCTTTTTCGATGAGAACTCGGCACAAATCGTCTTCAATATTTTTCATTGTGTCGGAATCAATGTAATTCATATGATTCAAAAAATTCTGACAATTTAATTTATGAGGGAATTTCCACTTAAAAGATAAGGCCGATTTTTTGAACCATTCCCCAATACCGTTTTCACTTAAAACTCCATGAGATTTCCCCACTATATCAAGTAAAAGATACTCTCCGACACTTAAACCATCGATTGATTTTTTCATAGTGTGCTTGTTCACTATGTCAACGAATCCAAGCTCTTCATTCACATGAAGAAGTGCGGCAAGTTTGCCGTACTCAAAAGATTTCAGTTTCATGTAGGGCAATGATTCACTCTGTTTTTTCATTTCAAATATTTTTTCGGCATTGCCTAAATATATCTGAAATATAGTTTTCACTTTTCCATCAATTCTGCCAGTTTTAATAATATACCAGTATTTTTTACCGTTGATTATTTTCTGTTTTAAAAAAACCATGATATAAATTTAGGTTCTACGTATATAAAGATATTTCTTCAAAAAACAGATACAATAGGCTTTTTAAATGTAATTTAGAACTTAGGCCTTACAAATATTTTTTTTAACGGATCTTCCTTGCCACTGATTTTTGTGGCAAATCAAGGCAAAAATAGCTCTTCTTTGAAAGCTGAGTTAAAAACTGTCTTCGGAAACCTGCAGCTCCTGGAAAAACAGAAGAAAAAAAGGGAAATGGGGAAAAATCTCCGGAAGTTCCGGAATTCCCGAAGATGCTGGAGAGGAAGGAAATGCAGAAAATACAGGAAATGCAGGAAGGATATGTCCTGAGGCCGGCAGTCCAGGCCGACGCCCCGGAGATGGCTTCCTTTTACATGCAGGGATTTAACCTTTACCCGACCCCTCTACACATGGAAAACTACCTGTTTGAGACCATGGAATCCTCGGTCCTTTACCTGGTCATGGAGAGAGAAGGAAAAATAGTAAGCCTTGCATCTGCGGAAATGGACCCTGAAACAAAAAGTGCGGAAATAACGGACTGCCTGACAGCTCCTTCGGAAAGGGGAAAAGGCCTGATACGCATACTTATTTCAGCCCTGGAAAAGGAACTTGCGGAAAGGAAGTTCAAGAATGCATACACCCTCTGCAGGGCCCCTATTTCCGGAATCAACAGGGCTTTTGCCTCTCTTGACTACAGCTATACCGGCAGGCTCGTGAACAACTGCAGGATAGGAGAAGGCTTTGAAGACATGAATATCTGGTGCAAGAAGCTGCCTGTATTTTGACTTCATCATACAGTCCTTTCCAAAAATAGGTCAAAGAGCTTTTGAACATAACTTTTCAAAATATTCAAAAAGCCCGGCATGTCCTTCAAACACCAGGTCCGCCTGCCCCAGCTTTTCGGCTCCAAGCGTGCTCTGGACGGCCACGCAGTAAAGCCCTGCTTTTTTTGCGGCCTCGATTCCAATGGGCGCGTTTTCAACAACGAGGCATTCCTCTTTTTCAAGGCCCAGCATTTCAACCGCTTTCAGGTAAGGGTCAGGGGCGGGTTTTCCATGTTTTACATCGGCTCCGGCAACCACAACTTCAAAGATATCCGGGAAAAAGTTGGTCAGCATTTTCTCGACCAGAGGCCGGTCCGAACCCGAGACGAGAGCGATACGGAACTTTTTTTTAAGGCTGTGCAGGCACTTGACCATGCCCTCGTAGGGCTTTATATTTTCGAACTCAACAAGTTCCCGTTTTCGCAGGTGAAGACCCTCAAAATGTTCAGGCTCCGGGATCCTGCCCTTATTCCGGAAGATTAACTCGACAACTCCCCGGTCGTTTGCGCCTTCGATTTCATAAACATCTTCCCTCCGGATAGAAAGCCCAGCCTCTCTGAAAGCTTCAACCCAGGCGTCGGCGTGGAAACGCATGGAGTCCACAAGGACCCCGTCAACATCAAAAATGATCGCTTTAAACATCTGACCCATTGACTGATGTTATGCCTGATAGAGCTTTTGATGCCAGAAGCTACGGCATTTTATTTTAGATATTTATCATAAAGGTACCCACCCAGCCAGTAACCGAGCAGGGAAAAGATCAGAGTTCCGGGGGCATATATGAGAGATTCTCCTCTTTGAAGACGGAAGAGCAGGTTGAAAACCAGCAGGAAAAGGATTAGAAAAGTGAAAAATCCGGCCAGTTCTACCTGAACCTTTGAAAGTTTCAGTTTAAATAGCCCCCTGTACCCCGATTTCTGCATTCCATCCGACAGCCCCTTTTTACCTCGGTTTCAACATTCCATCCCACTGACCTCTACACCTCTGCTTCCACATTTTTTCCGGCCCTTACTCTCTGGTTTTTTCTTCCCCGGCCACCTTCTTAAAATCAAGAGAGACCGAATTAATGCAGTAACGTGCCCCTGTGGGTTTTGGCCCGTCATCGAAGACGTGTCCGAGATGCCCTCCACAACGGGAACAGACAACCTCGGTCCTCTTCATGGAGGAACTGTTATCGGGGAGCGCCCGGACCCGCCCGCTCTCAATTGCATCCCAGAAACTGGGCCAGCCCGTCCCGGAGTCGAATTTCGTGTCCGAGGAAAAGAGTTCCTGCCCGCAGGCTGCACAGGCGTAAACCCCTTTTTCCTTATTGTGATACAGGTTCCCGGAAAAGGGAGATTCCGTCCCCTTTTTTCTCAGGACTCGGTACTGTTCCGGAGTCAGGTCTTTTTCCCATTCTTCTTCTGATTTCTCGATTTTTTGCTGCAAAGTTCTGAAAACCCCCAATCATTTGTATTATTAATTATCCTCGTGCTTTTATAATAATACTGCTGATTCCCAAAACTGTCGGGGCCCGGATTCTGCAAATTGTTTTTTACCTGATGTGGCAAATCCTGAAAAAAACAGGATCCTTTAAACGCGGGGAGGGCAGATACTCATATAAGAAAATATGAATGGGTGAAAATGAGTGAATGCAAAAAACAGAGCTTCTGAGAAGAGGAATACAGGAATAAAAAAGAATGATCTGGTCAATAACCAGATCGATATTAAACAATCCACTTAAATGAATTTACTCAACAGATCAACAACATCATTTAAGACTGCTTCTTGTACAGCACCCTCTGTATTTTGCGCCGCTGTTTCAACGCCTTCAACCATACTTTCACAATTATCAGACATGACTATTCTGGAATCAGTGAATTCTTGTTTCAATGAATAAGTATCCACATCTAACTCTTTCAAAACATCTTCATTGGTAGATATGAATGTTTCAAAGTTTGAGTTATGAGCTATAACAAAATTACATTCACTGGAATACCTTTTTGCTATATCTGACAATTCATATACTTCCTCATCTGTATAATAGTCCCCTGAAGACATATGTTCCATTGCAGAATTCCATTCACTAACAAGGGATGCTAAAGTCTCAGAATCTTCATTAAATGTATCAACATACTTGTTATATTCTTCTAGAACAGCGTCATTCTCAGAAGAATCAACACAGCCTGATAAAAATAAAGAGAATACAATTAATATTAAAACCAGTGATGATTTTTTCATTTTAGAACACCTACTATTTATAGTCAACTTATGAATTAATTGCATTTTTAAAAACTAATAAAATTATAGTTATTTGTTATTTGTTTATGAAGTGTGAATTTTTGTTGTGGGAAATATAGTTTTGGTCGTCCAGTGCTTCATGATTGATGTTTTCATGGTCAAATATCCAATGTGTCCTTTGCTTTTGCTTTTGGACCCGGGTACATGTTGATTACGGCCACAAAAGGGCTCTTCGCCATTCTCTATGGATTAGGGGATTTTCACTTCAAGCCCATGTTGGTTTTTGTGATGGCTACACACAAAACAACGAAGAGCCCATAACAAATGAACCACCCTTATCTAGTATCCCTTATTCTTCTTCTACAATAATTTCATCAATGTGTTCTAGTAGTTTTTTATTTTTCTTAGCCAATTCCTTAGTAGAATAAGCTTTAGTGACTTTTCCACTCAAATTGCTCTTAACGAGATACACTTTGTACATTATTTACCACCCATTTTTAACATTATGTATGAGTTACGCAATTGAGATGTAAAAACAATCACATGAGAGCTTGTCAAGGACATTGTGCTTTAGACAGTTTGGTGTTTCATACTACTGATTTTTTGTTCAATTGCGTAAGTCCTAATTATGTTATTCTATATTTATAACTTGTTTATTTTAGTCATCCAGTGCTTCATGGTTGATGTTTTCATGGTCAAATATCCAATGTATCCTTTGCTTTTGTTTTTGGACCCCGGGTGCATGTTGATTACGGCCACAGCAAAAAATGGAAAAAAGGAACTTAAGGCTCCATTCTGACTATTAAAAATAATATTAACATAATACAAATGAACCACCCTCGTGCTCGGACATCCGGAATACTATTCGCGTTTCGGGTTCGAACCGGCCGGAAAAGGGGGGATCGAATACCCCTTCGGAACGCCCGCAGAAGCCATCATAGCGCTGGAATTGAGGGAAGGAGCCCTTGAAGGGGCCGGCGGGCTTGTGGAGTATCCTGAAGAATTCTCCGAGGTCTGAACGGGAAAATTTCCTGATTCTTTAAACGGGAGACGTGGAGGCGAGAAAATAGGAATTCAGAAAACATGGACTGCCGAAAATGGAGTGTTCATGCCGTTATTTCCACGCACGAAAGCGCGGCCTTTTCGAGAAATCCCTTAAAAAAGAAACTTTTGAGCAAGCAATAGGGATTTGAAATGTTAGGTAGAGCAGTGCAAGACTTAACGATATATAACATACAGTTAATAAGTAAAAGAGAGAAACATGTCGTTCAATAAAACCAAAGAATGTTATGAATGTGTGAGATTTTTACAAACTGAGTATGGAATTAAACCAACTTACGTCGATGTCTACCAAGCAGTTGCTTTTAAACACAAAGATGAAGATGAGAACCTGAAACTTGAACCTTTTCGAAAACTTGTCGCAAATGTGTTAGTGAACATGGAGAAAAAAGGAAAGCTGAAAAGAGAAAAAAATGATGATGATTTGTGGGCATACTTTTTACCTGAATCAACAAACTAAGATATTATAAAGCATCCTACAAAGGATCGATTTTTAGGGTACTGTTTTTCATCTATTATTTTCCGGAATTTTTTTTTGAAAAAGGCCGGTCGCAGGCGACCGGTGAGGGGGCCGGATTCCGAGAAACATACCCATAAGGCAACTCTGCGCCACAAAAATCAGGTAAGATACAGGCCCCAAATTAATGTCAGGATGGAAAAAAGGATTACTGAAAATAGAGACAAAAAACAAAAAAATACAAATATATACAAAAGAACTTATGAAAGAGAAAAACCCTCGAAATGAGGGTTGGGAGACGGAGATCCCCCGACCTATAAACAGGAAAGAACTATTTAAAGCTTGTTCCCAATTTCTTTTGCCTTTTTCAACACTTCAACCTGCTGGAGAATGTCGTCTTTTTCACGGTTTCCGGCCGCTACAATGCTTCCCTGGACGTCGAAATGCAGGAAGCCGAAGAGCTTTTCCATGTACTCGAAGTAAGGCTTGAAGGAAACGGGGTCAGGGTTGCCCTGGGAGAAAGCAAGGACAAGCTTCTTGCTGCCGTTTAAACGGGTTGTGAAGTCAGGCTTGATGAAGGGCATGAGGCGGTCCACGAAGAGTTTGGTCTGAGCCGTGATTTCCCACATGTAGATAGGAGAGCCAATCACAATGGCATCAGCGGCCTGGATTTCGTCGTAGAGGGGCTGCATCTCATCATCGATTACGCATATACCCTCTTCCTTGCAGGTATAACAGGCCTTGCAGGGTTTGATTTCCAGTTTTGCAAGATTGATGACCTTTGTCTCGGCTCCGTTTTCTTCAGCTCCGGCAAGGATTTCCTTAACAAGCTTTTCAGTATTTCCGTTCTCTCTGGGGCTTCCGGTTAATCCTAAAACTTTCATATATGATCCTCCTGATGAGATCCCCTGAATGGGGAGTGAAACTTCAGTAAGGAAAAGAAGCTGATCCTAATAAATAATTCCCCCTGAAATCAAACTGTTCCAGAAAATTCTGTGTGTTGTGTATGGGAAAACCTGATTTTTAGAAGAAAATGGTGTCAAAAAAACAAAGTGAAAAAAGATAAAATGTAAGGTTTTACAGAGTTCTCAATTTACAGAGCATTACAGGCGGCCTCTACACAGCCCACCCCCAGTTCCCTCCCAAGGTCCCTTGCCTTTACAAGCACTTCCGGCTGGTCTGAGATTCCGGAATGGTCGGTTCCCGGCGCAATGATCGTATCCCGGACGTCAAAGCCCAGGAAATAAAAAAGGCCCGCCGTATATTCAAAATAGGGCTTGAAGGAGCCCGGATCGGAATTTCCCTGGGTAAATGCGAGAATGAGCTTTTTGTCCTTCCCAAGCCGGCTTGAGAAATCAGGATTCACAAAAGCCGTCAATCGGTCCACAAAAAGTTTGGTCTGCGCGGTCATCTGCCACATATAAACAGGCGTTCCCAGAACAAGCGCGTCGGAATCCTGAATTTCCTTATACAACTGCTGCATATCATCTTCAACTGCGCATTTTCCATCAGCCTGACAGCGGTAACAGGCGTCACAGCCTTTGAT
Organism: Methanosarcina baltica; assembly: GCF_055394095.1. Classification (NCBI taxonomy): domain Archaea; kingdom Methanobacteriati; phylum Methanobacteriota; class Methanomicrobia; order Methanosarcinales; family Methanosarcinaceae; genus Methanosarcina; species Methanosarcina baltica. Next base: position 1,187,585 of record NZ_AP042463.1, read on the forward strand.
ATCCAGAGCTGCAAGGTTATAGAGTCTGGTCTCGGCTCCCCTATCGGAAGCCCCCGTAAGAATTTCTTTTACAAGCTTTGCGGTATTGCCATCAGAGTTAGGACTACCAACCAATCCAAGAACTTTAATAAAAAACCCCCCGTTCCTGTGATTAACAGTATAAACAATATTAAAAGAAAGGATACAGGAGTATATATAAGAATTCACTCAAAAAATAACAAAATAGTCTGGGTTTAAAACCTCTGGAAATAAGTTACCATTAGCCCCCGAAAAAAACGAAAGTACCGGAAGAAAAGGGGGTGCGAAATAAAAAAATGGAGATAGTGAAAAAAATTATAAAGCCAGCTGTCTTCCCCCTGCAAGAGCAGAACCGAAATACGAGAACATTTAGATGTGCTTGCCAGTTCACTCAACAAGCTTCTTTCTCATTATCAGAATTGCCCCCAGAATTGCGGTTATAGCCAGTACCACCCAGAAAACCGGCTGTTTACCCGTGTAGTCTACATCTCCTTTTGTGTCCACTCCGGTTTTTGCAGACTCATCCTGGACGACGGCGTCTTCTCCATTTTCACCATCTTCGAGAACCTCAGCAGACTTTGCATCCTCCGAAGAATCATTGCTTGCGACCATGGCCGTGGATTCATTAGCATCTTTAGAATTGCCTGACCCATCAGAACTGGATGAAGAAACAATGGAATTGAGGGTATCGACCTTTATAACCGGGCCTGAAATTCCCTCCGCATTTTTAATAGCTTTCAGGTCGGATTCCTGAAATCCAAGTTCAGCTTCAGCCCCATTGATAGAGAATTCAACATTCTCAAAATCTATATAATCATTCGGAGCCAGGTTCAGTAAAATGTCAAGCTTCCCTTCAGTTTCAACCGTATATTTCCCGACAGGGTTCCCTTTGTAATAAGCCATAATCTCCGAACCTTCGGAGATCTGTTCACCATTGACAGTCAGGCTCCCCTGCAGAGTAAGTGGAAGAGAAGGTATAGAAGAGGTCTCTTCAGTCTCCTCTAGTTCTTCAGCTGAGGCCAGCCCACACGCCGCAAACGCAAAGAAGAGCTGCAGGCTTAGCACCAAAAATACAAGTTTTCGATAATTGATCAACATAGATTCCCCCTATTAATGAAAACGTATTGGCCATGAGATTAAGGCCCATGGAACAAAACCCTGAAAAGGAAAACTGATCCACTGGCCTGCCCCCAATGGCCAAAAAATAACAATTTTCCCGGGTGTCAAATTCCCGATCAGTATCCGGATTCGTCAGAAATTCCGGAACCAAAAATCCCACAATAACATTTATAGTCATAGATTATATAATTTAATATTTGGAAAAAATGTAAAATATTGGGGAAAAATAAAAAAAGGAAGAGAAGAAAAAAAGAAAAGAAAAGAAGAAGACTCTACGAAAGGTAGTCTCTCACTTCTTTTTTACCCCGAGCAAAGACAAAATTTCCAGCCCGAGCAGCGCAAAGCCAATCCCAAAACCAGGAATGGAGGATTTGGGCTCTGTGGGTTCAGGGACCTCTTCCTCTGCTTCGGCAGGCAGGGCGGAATACGCTGCATAATCGGAAACCGAGAGGCCCAGGAAAGCCGTGTCCTCGGAGTAATAGGCAGCCAGGGAAGAAAATACCTCATTCACCTCTTTTTTATCATTAAAAGCCCCTTCCACTTCAATTTCCACAACACCTTTAGAACCCATGCCCCTGATTTCCCCCATCATGGGGGCAACGGCATCAACAATCAGGGGGAGGACATTCAACCTTTCCTCCGTATCACTATAGGCCCTCAGCACAAAGAAATCAAGGAATGGAGACAATTCACGAACCTTTGAAACGGCATAGCGGGGAGGCAGGCTTGCAGACAGGGGAAGATCTCCGGAAAGGTCTTTATTTACGGCTTCAAGCAAAGCCACGTAATCCATACACCCTTCCTCGGATTCAGGATCAGGAGAAGGTTCCACATAAATGCAAATCCCGTCAAAACCTGCAAGAGACTTCTGGTTGTAGTCAAGGACCGCATTCACAGCTGCAAGGGAAACCGCCGTATCCTCACTGGCGTTACATTCAGGGTCTTCAAGAAGGACAGCATAAACCATCAGGTTTTCCGTATGAACGGATTTCACAAAGCGTTCATACTGCCATATGTTTTCCGGGTCAACATTCAAGAAAATAACATTGGCTCCTGTCGCCTTTAGGTCCTCTGCCAGGGCGGGAAGCTCAAAGCCATCAAGAGAAGAAAACCTTATTCCTGAAAAGTCCAGGCTGAGCGAAGCCAGGGAGCTCCCGGAAACGGCCCCATCTGCTTCTGTCAGACTCTCATTAGCTTCAGCGGAAGGACTGTAAACCGCGGAATCAGAAGGTTTGGAGTCTGAACTTTCGACAGGTTCCGCCTCTTCAAGCCCGGCAGTTTCTACTTCAGAGGGGACTTCCCCTACCCAGATAGTTGGCTCTTCACTTACGAACTTGCGGACCAGGGCATAGTCCACAGCCATATAACCCGTGTTTTCCGAAGCGTCGGAATAAGAGGCAGCATAAAGATAGACATGCATGGCCTGGAAGGGCACAAACTCGATTGAGTTATAGTCCATTGCAGGGACCCTGACTCCGTTTTTAAACCAGGCCACCTTACGGGAGTCGTCTTCTTCATACCAGGCAATGGCAGATTCATACCATTCCCCTTCAGAGACCCTGACATCCGTAAGGTCAAAAGAACGGAAACGGTCCTTTTTCGCAACCACTTCCCAGCGTACCTTGCTTTCATTGGCAAGTTCGGTCTCGTGCCAGATTTTGTTTTTAGTGTTGTCCAGCTGGTCAATGAAACCCTGACGCTGCACCGGGCCTCTTTCATCCTCCCCGGTAGTTACCTTCATCCGCTTTACCTCAAAAACAGAATTAATATCAAAAGAGTCCTTGGAATAGATCAGGGCAAAGTCCTGCGGATGAATCCTGGGAGCTGTAAGCCTGCATACCCCGTTTTTCACCTCAACGAACCCTTCCCCCGCATCTTCCGATTTCCAGTTGAAACTGCTCAGGGAGTTCCCATCGAAGTCATCGAAAAAATCAAAAACGGCCTTTCCGTCACTCTCGGATTCGGCTTCAGGGTTCCCGTATTTCATCTGAATCTTCGTATCCGCATTTGCATAAAGAAAAGGAATTCTAACCCATACTTCAGCAATTTTTGCCTCAGAGTCCCATTCCTTTATCCAGTAATCAAGATATCTCCCACTCATTAAGAAGCGGATATCAGACCCGTCTGGCTCGGCCTCGGAAAAATTGAAGTTGGAAGACCCAAGCGTGATGAGGACCGGATAAAAGGTAAGGTTATTTCCGGAGTTTTCCCTTGCAATAATTTCCTCGGAAAAAGTCCAGTTATTCTCTGTCTCAGCCAGAGCCGGGCCTGTGCCCAGAGCGCAAAGCAAGAGCGTAAATACAGACATACATAAAATCGTCTTAACCCTCATGTTAAAATCCCTCTTTATTTATTAAAATTAAAAAACATTAGAATGGTCAAAATATCTGATTAATATACTTTCTCAACAAAAATAAATATTTGCTATTATTAAACACAATAAAATAGTTATCTTTATCGTTGTCGGGGTTCCGGACCCCAAAGGTAGATTGCTGAAAAACCAGGGATCAGGTTCACCAAAAGCTTAGGAATGAGTCAAATATAATATTAATTATTTTTGTTTACCATTCCTTAACCACAGAAAAGCACAGAAAGACACGGAAACCGGCCTGATGGCCGGGGAGTATGCCGGTTCTTTAAATACCCGAGTTCCGCTTCGGGATCACAGGAAATCGAAGATTTCCTGGGAGTTGCACTGCAAGTGCAACAGCACGGGATCCGTTTCGCTCCGCTCAAGCGGATTATAAACCTTATTTAGGAAAAGTGAACAAAACTCCAGAGCAACCGTAATTAGCGTCTTCCTGCATTATTTTTCCGTGCTTTTCCGTGACTTTCCGTGGTTTTGAATCTATGGCGTCATTATGGGGTTGGAAATGTTGAGTTTGGAAAGCCAATTTTCAACTGAGAATCCTTCTTCAAGCTATCGTTTTTGTTACGCCGAGTAGTTGTTGTACTGCGGTTCCACTACAATACTACGGTTCCACTACAATATATCTACCACTCTGCAGTAAAAAACGCCATATTAGGCACTAGAAGTAGAATGGACTGCATTTGTCTTCGGTTAAGATACGAATTGTTATGAACGTGTTATTTTTATCGTAATTTCCATCAACTATAAAATTGGAAATCGAGATGCAGTTAAAACACGAGTAGTCAATTTAGGGTAAACTAAATCCTTAACCGAATCTAAATAGATTGAGCTTACCTTGTGATGGTTTTTTGTGTTGGACTGATAGAGGAACTTATTTTCAGGTCGATTATTTAAAACAGGCTGGAGCAAGTTTTTGGATTATACACGGGGTTGCTAATCTCATCTCTTCTCTTTGGGTTGATGCACTCGGGCTACGGTACACTATATGAAATACTATACACTGGTTTTGTCGGATCCATTATCGAGTTTATATTCCAGCAAACGAAAAGCCTTCCTCTGGTCGTGCTGATCCACGGCTCTGTAAACGTGTTTCTTTTTGGAATATACCCCATTTAACGTGACTGAGGCTTCCAGATAGAAAAAACAGGCCGGGTTTCTTTGCCCCCTGGTCGCAAAGTGTCTCTGGAAAAAACAATATCAATAATAATCCACAAAACAGTATTTTAATATTTACCTTGAAAAACATTATGTAGTTTATAGGTTTTGTGGTAACTGTGTATTTTTTTTAGATAACAGTCTGCAATTAATAAGACATATCAAATACACAAGGTGAACAGATGAACAAATATTCATATATGAAATTGGTAGGAATATTATTTGTGTTACTGATCGCAACCGCAAGCGTTGCTTCAGCCGCAACGGAAGCGCCGGACGAAGTTCCGGTTGATAAAGAATTCGTACCCATGGTCGATATGGTCATCCTGGTAGACACAACGGGGAGTATGGGAAGCCAAGACTTAGCCAGAATTCAGGATCATGCAGGCAACATAATGAAGTTTTTCAATAACATTGGGTTTAGCTGCCAGGCATCTGTAGCTGAATATAGGGACTTCCCGAAAACCCCGTGGGGTATGCCTAATAAGGACTTCGTATACAATCTGCGGCTTCCCGCAACAAGTGACTCCCGCACTGTTTTGAGCACCATCGACGGCTTAAGCTGTTACGGTGGATATGATTGGCAGGAATCCGTTAACACAGCGCTTGTTAATGCCATGAACGACGGAAATAAGAATCCCAGCTATGCTAATAACTATGGATGGAGACCAGGTGCTTATAAGATGATCTGCATCTATGGAGATGCTCCGGGCCATAACCCCGAACCCTGGATAGGAGGCTACGACTATGCACAGGTCGATAAATGGGCTACTTTGAACAACATAGCTATCCTTGACTACACGGGCAAAGCATATTCCGAGGTTTTGGATGATGCAAAGGTCGAGGATGTACTCGATTCAATCATGATTGAATACGAACCTGTAGAAGAGGTCTCATATGACGAAATCTACATTCCGGCTATACAAAACGGTTTGTTGCCAACTGCCGTTGTGATCGCTGAGAAAAGTATTGCATAATAACAATATATAAGAGGGGAACGGGGGCCTTTCCCCCCCAATAAGAAAAAGCAGGCTGGGGTTTTGCCTGTTGGATCCAGGAAGAAAAAAGGAGCCAGTGTTTTGGTCTCCCGGATCCAGGCAGACAAATGAAGGCCAGTTTTTCCAACTGCCAGACCAGCCCGCCGCCCGGAGAAAAGCGAATAAAAGTATTTAGATGGATATACTTTTTTTCACAATTATTCATACGCCGCCTTTTTACAAAATGTGCATTTTTTTTAGTCCGTATCCACCTCATGTATATGCTTAAAGAGTTTTGCATAATAATCCCTTTCATTCTTTGCAGTCAATATTCAAAACGTTCCTTATGATACGTATTTTGTAAAGGCTGACAGTGTAATAATAATATTGCGAAATGTTAAATAATTTAACCATCTCACAATTGCGTTTTTATCCAAACCGGGAATTGCTGCATCTCCACCAACAAAAACACAACCTGTATGAGTATAGGGCAATTCCCTAACTGAAAATTTGAAGTTATATTTTTACCATTCCTTAATAGGGTATGTTTCATCGAAAACGTAATAAACCCGCCCACAGTTACGGATGTTTATGGCTCTTTTATCAAGTAAGGAACTTAAAAAACTGGCGCAGGGAAATCCCCCCCTGCTTGAAAACGCTGTTGACATCAACACCCAAATCCAGCCAAACGGGCTTGAGATGACCCTGAAGGAGGTGAGGACAATCGAAGGGGCCGGAGCCGTGGACTTTGACAATTCCGAACGAGTTCTTCCGGAGAGCAAACCCCTGGATTTCGATGCAGAAGGCTGGGTCCACCTTCCGAAAGGGATATACAAGGTTCTCTTTAATGAAATCGTAAACATCCCTAAAAATCTTGCAGCTACGGCGAGACCCCGGTCCACCCTGATCCGCTGCGGGACCACCCTGGAAACCGCTGTCTGGGATGCCGGGTACAGGGGGCGGAGTGAGTCCATGCTTGTAGTCTACAACCCCGAGGGCTTCAGGCTCAAGAAAAATGCCCGCATCATGCAACTCCTTTTCTATACCCTGGACAGTGAAGTGGAAAACGGTTACTCTGGAGTCTACCAGAACGAAAACACGGAACCCTGAAAGCGAGACCGGGGCTATTTTCCTGAACTCCCGAAAGCCGTATAGTACGTAAAAGCACCCAATAGATATAATTAGTATCCAGATTTTATTATATAATATCCACCATAAATGCAAAAAAAGTGCTCAATCTGCTAAAGGTATCAAGAAATACATTAAGGACTCGTCACTGAATAACCTATGCATAATTTCTATTGAATGTATTGATTTTCAAGATCAAGGAAGACTATCAAAATTGCAATGAATGCTAAATTGCATAGGTTATTTCGTTGCGGGCACTAAGCATCAGAAATATTTGACGAAATAATTTCAATGCTCCATTGCTATTCCATGAAGCATTAAAGTAAAAGAAAAGAAGAAAGATTAGAAATCGAGGTCGAGCCAAATTGATAATTAAACGTGTTGAGCAAATCCAGTTTCATTCCAGGGAAATAGGGGATTTGTGCCATAAGTCCAAAAACCTGTACAATTTCTCTGATTATATTATCAGACAGGAGTTCTTCAATAAAGGAAAATGGATCAGGTACAATAAACTTTATGGGCTTGTGAAGGCCTCTGAGCCTTACAAAGAGCTTCCTGCTAAATCTGCTCAACAGAATCTGTAACTATTCAGCCTACCAAAATAAGGCTATTGATATTGATTTTGACGCATTAGATATGTCTTATTACTAACTGAGATAAAATGAAATAACACAATCAGCCGCCAACAATTAAAGAAAAGGCATATGCTGAAATTTGCCCATTGAATCTTACTAAAGATGGCTATTGATGTTGTTTTGCCTAGGCTGAATAGTTACCAGAATCTGAAAGTACTTGACCGTAACTGGAAATCTTTTTTCGAAGCTTTAAAATCTTACAAAAAGAATCCTGAACTTTTCACAGGCAAACCAAAGCCTCCAAAGTACCTGGAAAAAAACGGGGAATACCTGTTAATTTTTACAAATCAACAGGTCAGGATCAAAGACGGGGTGCTCAAGTTTCCCAAAGTAGTTCCGTTATCCATCCAGACAAGACTTCCTGATGATACTAATTTGAGAGAAGTCAGGATCATTCCAAAACACGCAGGATACACCTGTGAAATTGTTTTTGAAAAAGAAATCGAAGATCCCATACATCTTACTTCCGGTCGAGTCCTGGGAATTGATCTTGGAGTTGTCAACCTTGCAACTATTGCAAACAATTTTGGAGAAAACCCAATTATTGTTAAGGGCGGGGTTGCCAAGTCAGTAAACCAGTTTTACAACAAGCAGAAAGCAAAGCTCCAGAGCACTTATGAGAAACATGGGATAAAGACCGGAAAGGGTGTAGAAGTACTTACCCATAAACGAAACTCACGGATTAAAGACGTACTCCACAAACTGAGCAGGGCAATAGTCAACTATGCTCTGGAAATGAACGTGGAGAATATCATTATCGGAAGCAACCCTTTCTGGAAACAGAAAACCAACATGGGCAAGAAAAATAATCAGAATTTTGCTCAGATCCCTCACAGTACCTTTATTTCAATGGTCGAGTACAAGGCTGGAGAGGTTGGAATTTCGGTTGCACGGATCGAAGAGTCCTATACAAGCAAATGCTCTTTCCTTGATAATGAGCTAATGGAACACCATGAAGAATATCTCGGAAAACGGGTCAAAAGAGGGCTTTTCCGAAGTGCCACGGGAGTTCTTCTTAACGCTGATGTCAATGCAGCATATAATATGATTAGAAAAGCAATCCCTAATGCCTTTGCAGAGGGGATAGAGGGTGTTGTGCTTCACCCTGTTAGTGTTAATCCACTATACAAAGAACAGTTTATATCACAAATTCATAATAGTTGGTGATACTAATTAGGACTTTTCATAGCATAAATACATAGATACGAGAGAAAATACCAAAAAGGTATTGTAAATACAAACAAATGACAGATGATGTCAAAATTTATAGATAAAATATATAATATAAAACCATAATATAGGCAGCGTATGAACAGTATCGGGAAATCTATCAGGATGGAAAGGATTTTCGACCGGAACACGGGAAACGCGATCATTATCCCCATGGACCACGGCGTAGGTGCTGGCCCCATTAAAGGGCTTGAAAACCTCCAGAATGCAGTAAACAAAGTAGCCGAAGGCGGAGCAAACGCCGTACTCGGGCACATGGGCCTTGCCAAGCACGGGCACCGGGGCTATGGGCACGATGTCGGGCTTATCATCCACCTTTCGGCCTCGACCTCTCTTGCTATGGACCCGAACCACAAGGTGCTTGTCACCGCTCCGGAAGAGGCCCTTAAGGTTGGAGCCGACGGGGTGTCCGTCCATATCAACATAGGGGCAGAAGACGAGTTCGAAATGCTTCAGGACCTGGGACAAACCGCAAGAAAGTGTGATGAGTGGGGAATGCCTCTCCTTGCCATGATGTACCCGAGAGGCAAGAAGGTTGCTTCGGAATACGACGTGGATGTCGTAAAGCACGCGGCAAGGATCGGGGCCGAACTCGGAGCCGACATCATAAAGACTAACTACACGGGCAGCCCGGACACTTTCAAAGAAGTTGTAGATGGATGCCCTGTGCCGGTAATCATCGCAGGTGGCCCCAAGGTAAACTCCGAGCGGGACCTGCTGGAAATGATCCAGGGTTCCCTTGAAGCCGGAGGAAAAGGGGTTGCTATCGGAAGAAACGTCTTCCAGGCAAAAGATCCGGTGGGCCTTGTCCGCAGGATTTCAAAGATCGCACACCACGGAATGAGTGTAGAGGAAGCACTGGAAAGCAAATAAGGGGCAGGAAGAGCCCGAAAAAAATCAGTAAAATCACTAAAATCAGTAAAATCAGTAAGAAATTATGGGTAAAAACCCATAACATTTTTTTAAATATATAGTTTCCAGTGGAAATGGGAGGGGGTGTGGAATTATCCATCCTTAAGATAAAAAAGGTGCCTCAGGACTTAAAGGTCCACAAAGGGCACCAGGTCACAGCCCCCGCAGCTGAGGCACATGCTCCGGGCAAGGTCGGGGCGCAGGCCGTATTTTTCCAGGACCTCTTTTTCCATTTTAGCAAGCCTGAGCAGGCGCTCCGGGCCTGGTCTTTCCATGAAACAGTCCCCAAGTCTCAGGGGATGGGGATTTATGGGGCGCAGGATGGGGATAACCCCTCTTTTTGCCAGAGCCTCAACCCCTGCCTTGACACAGGAATCCGTTTCTCCAAGGCCGATTATGAAGTTAGAAAATACCCGGTTTTTCCCGAAAATTCCCACGGCTTCTTCAAGTTTGTCAAGGATATAGGCCTGAGAGAGGTCTCCACAGACATTTTTGAAGATTTCGGGGTCCATTGTCTCCACATTGTACTTGACCTCGGAGACCCCTTCCTCGAAAAATTTCCGGGAACAGCCTTCCGTGGGATAGACTGATATCCCTATAGGAACGCCGTATTTCCTGAGTTCGGGGAGCAGTTTCAGGACACGCTCGACCTCTCCTTCCACGGACTCATCGACCCCGGAGGTCAGGGAGATGGCTTTAAGGTTTCCGGCTTCTGCAACCGCTTCAACGATTTCCAGGACCTTCCGGTCCGTTTTAACGTCGCCCCGGAGTTTGGGAACCGGGCAGTACTTGCAGTTAAAGATACACCTTTCGCAGAGGGTGATAAAGGCCTGTTCCGGACAGTGGGCGAGAGCAGGCTCAAGGGTTCCACGAGCAAGGACCTCTCCGTCTTTCAGGATTGCGACCGTTCCGTCCATTCCGTCCGTTTTGTCCTCCTCCACCTTTTCTATTGAGAGGGGAGAAGCCTGGTTGATACTCAGCCTGACCCTCCGGGACCCGGCCCGGAAGAAAACCGAACTTGTACCTGCTCCCGGCCCGGCTGTGGAGCCAAGCGCCCGGGGGATAAGGGAAGGGTCCACGGAAACCGTGCCAATGGAAATCAGCAGAGCTTTTATTTCGGCTGTTATAATTCTGGATTGCATGAGATAGACCTGTTTTATTTTTCTGGAAGCAATTTTTCTGGAAGCAATTTTTCTGGCAGTATTTTTCCTGGCCGCTTCTGTTTCCATAATAAGTTCTCAGAAAAGCGAGGGAAAATCTGAATATCTCGGAAAATCGGTAAACCAGAAAATCGGTAAACTGGAAAGTCGGAAAGCCTGATGAATCAGGAAAACCCGAAAAACCTGATGCTTCCGGGAAACCTGAGGGAAAAACTGTTGATACTGCCTGAAGAACTCACAAGCTGGAAGTATATAATTTTTATCGTTTTTATAATTTAGATTGTGTGGAAGTTTCGGTTCTCAGACGAATCCAGAAACATATACAAAAATATATAACATATCTGGCAAGAATATTCAGGCATGGAAAAAACTGAAGAAATGGAATGGGATGTTTTTGAAACGGTAATCGCATGGTATGCATCAATACAGGACGACACCGAGATAAATCCTGATGATGTAGACGACTTTTTGAGGCGACTTGGAGTGGCCGTGACCAACCCTATATTCCATCTGGAAGTCTCCGGAGGAACAGAGGGGACAAACTACAAAAAACTCACAGGCTTCCTTGATGAGGATATAAAGGTACTGGAGCTGTTAATGAAATCCTACAACTGGATTTCAAAAGGGGCCCTGCCTGCGGAAGTCAGGAAGTATATAAACTATCTGGAAAACTACAAATCAAAAATCCTTGCCGGGGAGATAGAGGGCCTGAAGGAAATGGAAAAAACCATCAAGGAGGTTTCGGAAGAGTATTCCGTAATAATCAACGACCTGAAACTCTATTGAAAGGAAAAGACCCTGAAAGAAAAAACAGTCTGGAAAAAAAAATCAAAATCGTGATATAAAGACCCGACCAATTTATTAAAATATAATAAATAGTCACGTTTAGGAAGTATTGAAAATGGATGAAATAAAAGAAAATGAAATGGATGAAATGGATATCTTCCTTGATTCACAGGTGAAAAGCGAAGAAGAGCTCTTACAGGAAAAATGTGAAAGGACCTTTAATGCGGCATCCAACCCCACCCGCAGGGAAATTATTAAAAGTATCTGTTTCCTCGGGAAAAGCAGAGAAGAACTTCTGGAAATAACCGAGATTGACAACGCTGTCTTAGATTTCCATACGGGCATTCTCATGAACGCGGATTTTATATTCCAGGACGAGGACGGCATCTACAGGCTTACGGAAATAGGGCTGAGCGTGCTCCCGAAACTCTGATTGCCAGGGTCCAGGCCGCAGGTGGACCACAATCTGACAAAAGGCGCTCTGCAGAGTACTGCCAATAATTATTCCATCAATTATTATATATCCTGAGATATTCTCGTATTCTCACTTAATCATACCAATGAGGATAGGAAAAAATATGAGAATCATCATCATAGGGGGTTTTCTCGGAAGCGGGAAGACCACCACGATCCTGAAACTGGGCAGACACCTGAGCGAAGCCGGCAAAAAGGTTGCGATCATCGTAAACGAGATTGGAGAAATCGGGCTTGACGGGGACGCGATTTCGGATACGGGAATCGTTACGGAAGAGCTTACCAGCGGCTGTATCTGCTGTACGTTGAGGATCAGTATGCAGTACACCCTACAGAATATGAAAGAAGAGTTCGATCCTGATATTCTTGTTATAGAACCGACAGGAATCGCTTTTCCCAGGCAGATAAAAGAGGAAATAGCGATTATGGACCTGCCGGAGCTTTCCTTTGCCCCTGTGGTGACCCTTGTGGACCCCGGGCGTTTCAGTACCGAGATTAACGAGATCCCGAGGTTTATCGAGACCCAGATCAAAGAAGCCGAGATCGTCTGCATAAACAAGGTGGACGTAACGGATGAGGAAAAAGTCCTTGCGACCGAGAAAAACCTGAGGGAAATAAACCCTGAGGCAAAGATCCTCAAGTTTTCGGCAAGAATCGGAGACGAGCAGTTTGAAAGCCTGATTGACCACCTGGCAAGCGAGGGAAGAGAGATATTCGGCACAGGGGACAAAAATTCAATTGAAATGTCAGAGGTCAACACCCATTCAATCCACCTGGCCCTTTCCGAAAAAAAACTCGACCCTAACGACCTCATGGGCCTTGCCGAAGGGATACTTAAAACCATCCGGGACCGGGGGAGGGAAATAAACCCGAAATTCATAGGGCATGTAAAACTTTCCCTTAAATTCCCGAAAACAATGGTAAAAGCCAGCGTGACCTCTGCGGATGAATTTCCCCTTGTGGAACTGATCCGGGACAGACAATGCGACTGCTCTGAATTGAAATTGCTCTCGGCAGTCACAAAGGTCCCGAAAGCCGAACTTGTCCGAATAGTTGACAACTCCGTTGCGGAAAAACTCGGGGAAGCCGGGATAAGTTTTGAAAAAATGGAGCATGGGCATGAACATCATGAACATGAGCATCATGAACATGAGCATCATAGGCATGAACACCATGAAAATGAAAATCATGAAAATGAAAATCATAAACATTAACCTGATTTCGTCAATTGCCTCAAGACCTGGAAATTTTTTTAGCTCTGAATCCAACCACCCGTAAAACAGGATCTTTCAGTGCTTCTGCCCCCAGAAGAGCAAAGGTTCGGGGAAAAACGTTAACTACTCCCCCCTGAACCCTTTGCCGGAGGCTTAGGAATGAGTCAAATATAATATCAAGTATTTTTGTTTACCATTCCTTAACCACGGAAAAGCACGGAAAGACACGGAGTGCGACAAGAAGTTATATCATGAATTGCGGAAACGCTACCCCCTCCATTTGGGGTAACCCTACCAGGATGTGCGTCGCTAGTAATGGCGGGGTGCAAAGCTCTTGGGACAATGTGAAGACCTCTGAAAGTCCAATTCATAATATTTGCTAGGGTAAGGGTTCTATGGAGAATGTAATGTGAATCGTAACTATTCAGCCTACTGATAAAAAAAGCATAGTTTCAGCTAATGTTGCAACTATCGGATAATAGCGGCGCTCCATTGAGCGCCGCTCGAATAGCATCCATGACATTCAAGCTATTCTTTCTAATAGTGGATATGTATCCCCGAATTCTGCAGAAAGCTACCGCTCCTTCGATGCTTCGGAAAGTTCCCGAAATCTTCTGTTGTAGCTTCATCATTCTGATGTCTCGCTCTGCTTGATTATTATCAAATGGAACTCTCAGGTCATTGAGGAATTTCAGAATCCTATCCTTGTATTTTATGAACCTATCAAGGAGATTCTTTGCTTTTGTTTGTGCTGGTCTTCCTCTTTTTTTAACCTGTTTTGAGAGGTCAGGAGGTGGATTTTCTTCAATTCCCTCTTTAATTATTTTATCGTATATTTCCTCGAATGCCCTGACTTTTATTGGATCTATTGGAATTTCCATTTCTCTGCATTCGTCGGTATATTTTTTTACTTCACTCAGAAGTTCATTTACTTTTTTAGCCCATTGCTGCTCAAAATTCTCTTCAACTCCAGTGAGGTCCCTCTTAAGATGAGCATTGCAGAGAGCATGTTCACATCCATATTTGTTGTATGATGCCCAACCATCATGAACTACTACCCCCTTGTATTCTGGAAGAAAACCCAAAGCATTCATTGCCTCTGATCCTCTTTTTGGATGTACAAAATAGTATGTCCACAGACTGTTTGAAACAACATGGAGCCACCATTTTGTCCCTAAAACCCTCATTCCTGTTTCATCACAATGTACAGAATAGGCTACCCGTAGATGTTCGAAAACAGCTTTTTCGAAAGGTTCCAATTTCTGGAATAATTCCTTTTCAGCTCTTTTTATGGTAGCAGGGCTGATACGTATTCCATAAAAGTCCTCTGACAAATCACAAATCCGTTTATAAGGAATCAATTGAAAGTTCCTTAAATATACAAGAGAGGATAAAAGGCGAGGTCCATATTGAATAGGGAATTTTATAGAGTCTGGAAAAGTACCTTTGTTTATTTTCCCACAGTGAGGGCATTTCTTGGACTCAGCACGATGTTCGGTAAATATGATGTTCACAGGAGGAATATCAGCTTCTTGCCTGCGTTCACAGTCCCGAACTTCAGTATCTTCAAGATCATGACCACAATTTTCACAGCAGTGAGGGGAATGAAATATTATATGGTCAGGATCCCCAACCATTTCGAAAGTACTTCCAGAATGACCTTTTTGACCACCAGGTTTTTTCCCACTTCTTGTGCGGCTACTCTTAGGTTTAGGTTTTTCATTCACAAAAACGTCAGTAGAAGGAGGTTTACTGCTGTTTTGGCTGTTTTGATTTAGACGAGCCTCTAAAACCCTTACACGTTCCTCAAGTTCAGCAATTTGAGAAGCCTGTTTCTCTATGATAGTCTCAAGTCTCTGAATTACAGCAACGACTGCTTCAGGGCCTTCTTCATAGATTTCAAGAATCTCTTCACGTGTAAGCATGATACTGAAGAGATAGAGTTATTTTATATGCAATTTTTCCTCGAAACGAGGAAAAATTGCCTTTGTTCAAAGTATGGCTGAATAGTTACTGTGAATCATTGTAAGAGTCGTGATTTCCAACAAGCGAAACTGGACTGCGCTTGAACCAAAAGGTATGGAATCAGACGGTAGTGGCTTCCGTGACGCTACTGGGAATGGACAAACGGTTCTCGGCTTATAGATGGCTCCTAAGGAATCCATAATTATTTGTGATATAGAACTTGGTAAGCCCTATATGTTCCCTTAAAGGGTAGGAAATCCGCAAGGATGTACGATGACATAGAGGGTAAAGGAATCAGTAAAAAGCGAATGTCAATCTGTAATGGACTGAATAGAGGTTCAAACTTTGCCTCAATCCAAAAGGATGCAGACTTACTGAAGGTGTTTTCTTGTGAAAACGGAAACAAACTCACTAATGTAAGATACTCAAAGACACCAATAGGTGAGAGGCTTACAGACAGTCATGTTAATGAGCTGTTATCCGAAATCACAAAATCAGTTATGGATAAATAACTGATGCCCGATACAGAAAGGGTTTGAAAACGCTTGAGCCGTATGAAGGAAAACTTTCACGTACGGTTCTTAGGGGAGAAAGGAGGAGCAATCCTCCCAACTTACCTGACAACCGACCTGATGGCCGGTGAGTATTTTGGACCTTTATATAATTTGATTCAAAAACAACTCTGGATTCTTGAAAGCGGACTAAAAAACGCCAGAGCAACATTCATTGCCGTCTTCCCCGAGTTCCGTTTTGGGATCACAGGAAATCATAGATTTCCTGGGAGTTGCGATGAAATCGCAACAGCACGAGGTTCGTTTCGCTCGCTACGCCCCCTCAAGAGGACTAAAAAATGCCAGAGAAACTGTAATTATCGTCTTCCTGCATTCTTTTTCCGTGCTTTTCCGTGTCTTCCGTGGTTTGAATGCACACACACCAAACACCCCCTTACACAAAAACACAACATGTATGAGTATGAAGCAACTCCCAAAATAAAACATGAAGTTATATTTTCACCATTCCCTAAGTTTTTGAAAAGGGAATTCTGCTTGGGAAAAAGAACAGACAAAAAATGAGGACAGATGAGACTAAAAAAATCGATATTATATTAACTATATTAATGAATAAATGGAGCAATTATATGCAAGAAGAAGACGAACTCGATGTCTACATAGCTTCCGAGCAAAATCCGGGTGAAGCTGAAGCTATTAAAAAGAACCACGTCATGGCGGGAAAGGTTGCCCTGAGTTCTGAGAGGAGAAAACTTGTAAGAATTGTAGGTTTTACCGGCATAGACAAAGAAGAATTAAAAGATAAATCAGGCCTTGATGACTTCATGTACAGGTACCACATGGCCCTTTTACTCAAGGAAGGTTTCCTTAAGCTCAAAGAAGGAAAATACCACCTGACGGATCAGGGAATTACAGTACATGAGTCAGGAATCAGAATTTAACAGACAGGCGAGAAGAAGAGAGCTCTGTCCCAGGCTCTGAAAATCAAAAATGCCGCCAGCGGATAAAACTAATTCTGTCATAGAAAGTCAACTACCCCACGCTGAAGCATTGGGGCTTGTATAAGCCCTGGTTGACCAGCCTAAGTCTTAATTGACTACGTTGGAAATGTCAGTGCGACAAGAAAGCTATAATATGAATTGCGGTAACGCTATCCCTTCCATTTGGGATAATCCTACTATGACATGCGTTGATGGTAACGTCAAGGTGTGAAGCTCATATGACAATATGGAGAAGTTTAGAAATCTAATCTAAACCATCTGTTAGGATAAGAATTCTAAGAAGAACGTAATGTGAACCATTGTAAGAATCGTGACCAACAACAAGCGAAATTAGATTGATACGCTTGAACCAAAATGGTAATGAAATCAGACCAATAAGGCTTGACATACTTATTGGGAAATGGACATATGATTTTCGGTTTAAAGATGGCTTCTAAGGTATTCACAATTATTCATTTTATAGAACTTGGTAAGCCCTATATGTTCCCCTCGGGGTAGGAATCCTGCAAAGGATGACAATGACATAGAGGGTAAAGGAAAGGAGTAGAAAGCGAATGACAATTTGTAATGAACTGTATAGGGGTTCAAAATTTGCCCTAATCCAAAAGGATGCAGACTTACTCCGTGGTATCAAAACGTAAGAATGAAGGTATGACCTATGAATGTAAGTCATTCAAATACGCTGATCGAGAAATCAATCCGCGAGAAGCTTACAAACAAAACACATGTTAATAGGCTGCAAGTCATGACTTACGAAAGCAGTTATTAACCAAATAACTGCTGCCCTAACGGGTTAAGAGATGCTTGAGCTGTATGAGGTGAAAGTCTCACGTACAGTTCTTAGGCGAGAAAGAGGGAGTAATCCCTCCGACTTAGCCGACTGATACCTGTTAATGCTTCCTCAGTTTGCAGCTCTATCGTGTAGTATTAAAAGTCCTGAGAGGTAGGGACGGTGTGCTACGCATGACAAGCGTTTCCAACATTGGCGAGGGGAGACAGTTTCAAAAACTGCGTTACCTGCTATGGAAATTCGTTTCCAGCGCAGAGAGGAAAAATCCAGCATGATATTTATACTTAACAAAAACAAAGAGCCGTTAAGTCCCTGCCATGAAGCAGTTGCAAGAAAACTGCTTAAAGCGGGAAAAGCGGTTATTCACAAAAAATATCCCTTTACAATTCGACTCAAAGAGCTGAAAGAGTCTAAGGACAATTCGGCTTTTAGACTGAAAATAGATTACGGAAGCCGTCACACGGGTCTTGCTATTCTGAAAGGCTCAAATGTTGTCTGGGTTGCACAGTTGCACCACAAAACAAGCATAAAAAAGAATATGGATAGCAGAAGATCAATGCGGAGAACACGGCGAAATCGAAACACCCGTTATCGAAAACCGAGGTTTCTGAACCGGAAAAGGCGGGAAAGCTGGCTGCCTCCATCCCTGCAAAGCCGTGTAGATAACATTGAAAATTGGGTCGAAAGGCTCAGGAAACTCTGCCCATTGACACACATTTCCTATGAAAACTGCAAGTTTGATACTCAACTCATGCAAAACCCTGAGATAAGTGGAATCGAGTACCAACAGGGAGAGCTGCAAGGGTATGAGATAAGAGAATACCTGCTTGAAAAATTCGGTAGAAAATGTGTTTACTGTGGAGCTGAAAACGTTCCTTTAGAAATTGAGCACATTATTCCTAAAATAAGAGGGGGCTCAAATAGAGTCTCCAATTTAACATTGGCTTGTAGAGAATGCAACCAGAAAAAAGGAAGTCAAACTGCAGAAGAGTTTGGGCATCCAGAAGTATATAACCTGGTTAAAAAGCCGCTTAAAGATGCTGCGATTGTAACAGCTACCAGATGGAAAGTTTTCGAGGCATTGACTAAGGAATGGTGAAAATATAACTTCATGTTTTATTTTGGGAGTTGCTTCATACTCATACATGTTGTGTTTTGTGTGAGGGGGTATTTGGTGTGTGTGCATTCAAACCACGGAACACACGGAACACACGGAAAAAGAAGGCAGGAAGACGGCAATTACGGTTTTTCCAGCATTTTTCAGTCTGCTTGAGCTCGCAAAGCGAGCGAAACGGACACCGTGCTGTTGCACTTGCAGTGCAACTCCCAGGAAATCTTCGATTTCCTGTGATCCCGAAGCGGAATTCGGGGAATCCAGGGTATTTTTTGAATCCTATTGCATAAAGATCCAACTTACTCACCGGCCGCAGGCCGGTTTCCGTGTCCTTTCGTGTTTTCCGTGGTTGAAAGTCCTCTAGCTAGTGATTTTTGATCGAGAACTTCAAACGATAAAACTGAGTAAGTATAGTTCCATTTCCCTAAATAATCATTCTTGTCAACAAAAATACTTGATATTATATTTGACTCATTCCTAAAATGGGCCTTCCAGTAGAATGCGGCACGGGTGCAAGGACAAAAATGAACAGAATCAGGGCAGAGCTGCCAAAAGATCATCATTTCGATGCTATTTGTGTAGGAGAATCCACTCCAGAAAAAATCAATTTTGCAACAAACAACGTCCTGCATATCAAAGCAAAAGGAAGAGGGCAGTATAAAAGAACAAACCTTGATAAGTACGGCTTTCCTCGTTCATACCTTCCCAGGCAAAAAACCTTTTTTGGTTTTCAAACTGGCGATACAGTCAAGGCGGTTGTACCCAAAGGCAAGTACAAAGGGACATGGTTTGGTTCCGTTGCTTGTAGAAAATCGGGTAGTTTCGACATCAAAAACAAAGAGGGGAAAAGGATCTCAATTAATAAAAGATACTTCAAAGTATTACAGAGGACAGATGGTTATGAATATTCGACAGAGAAGTGCGGCATTCCTCCCGGCGCTAAAGCAACCGGGCTCCCTGCCTGAATTTTTGTGGGATTGAGCATATTCAAATACATTATCATTTTTTACTACAGATATTTGATATATTTGGAAGTGTCTTTTTACTAAAAAACGATAAGTTTTTATGTTTATTCGATCAATGCCGTTATGTATATATTTTCGATATTAATACGGAAATTCTTCAAAAACATTTTCAATTTCCAGACACGTATCGAATAAAATAAAGGAGTGTGAACAAATATGCCAGCAATAGTCGATGCAGATGCATGTTCCGGCTGTGGAACCTGTGTAGATGAATGTCCAAATGAAGCAATTACATTAAATGAAGAAGCAGGCCTCGCAGTAGTCGATCAGGAAGAATGTGTGGAATGCGGTGCATGTGAAGAAGCATGCCCGAACGAAGCAATCAAAGTAGTAGAGTAAACATTCGAAACAGAGCAAGTGGAATCAACTACCCCTTCCTGCCATTTCCGACAAATCCGAAACTGTCAAGGAAGGGGACCACTTCTGCTGTCTGAGATAAAGTTTTTATTCCATCTTTTCCTTACTCATTCTCATTCTTATTATTATCATTAATTTTCTTTTCCTTTCGGAGGTTTTTTTTAGATGGAAGCAGTAAAAGCGGGAATCTTAGGCGCAACCGGCGCTGTAGGGCAACGGTTTGTAGAAGCTCTGGCAAATCATCCCTGGTTCGAACTCACAAGCCTTGCGGCATCTGAGAGAAGTGCCGGAAAAACATATAAAAAAGCAGTGGACTGGAGGCTTGACACTCCCCTTCCTGAAAGTGTGGCCGAGCTTGAAGTGGTTCCGGTTGACCCGGAAAAGGTGGACGCGGACGTGGTCTTTTCGGCTCTTCCTGCCGACCTGGCTCTGGGTGTTGAGCCGGCATTTGCAAAGGCCGGGTTTGCGGTCGCAAGCAATGCCTCAGCTTACAGGATGGAAAAAGACGTGCCCCTGATAATCCCCGAGGTCAACCCCGAACACCTTGACCTGATCGAGGTCCAGCAGGACAACCGGGGCTGGGACGGCTATATAATCACCAACCCTAACTGCTCCACAATCGTCATGACCCCCACCCTTAAACCCCTCATGCAATTCGGGCTTGAATCTATCCAGGTCGCCACAATGCAGGCCATTTCCGGAGGCGGTTTCAGGGGAGTTTCAGGAATGGAAATCTTCGACAACGTAATCCCCTACATCGGGAACGAAGAACAGAAAATGGAAACCGAACCCCTGAAACTCCTGGGTGAATTCGACGGGGCAGAAATAACGCCCGCAAACATAAAGATCAGCGCCTCCTGCAACAGGGTCCCGGTAATTGACGGGCACACGGAAGCCATCTGGGCCTCCATGCGGGATGCCCCGACTCCAGAAGAGGTAAGGGAAGCTTTCCTCAACTTCGACCCGCAACTCGGAAACCTCCCCTCGGAGCCTGAAAGGGCCCTGATCGTAAGGGACGAGGAGAACAGGCCCCAGCCCCGCCTTGACCGCAACATGGGCAAAGGCATGAGCATCTCAGTTGGCCGGATAAGGGAAGGAATCCGCTATATCGCAATGGGCCACAACACCATCCGCGGGGCGGCCGGGGCAAGTGTCCTGAACGCCGAACTCCTGCACTCAATGGGAAAACTTTGAGTTTTCCTTTTCTTCCCTTTTTTTCGTCTATTTTTTCGTCCCTTTGACACCCGAGTTTCGCTTCGGGATCACAGGAAATCGAAGATTTCCTGGGAGTTGCACTGCAAGTGCAACAGCACGGTGTCCTTTTCACTCGCTGCGCGAGCTCAAGAGGACTAAACAACACCAGAACAACATTCAAGGCGTCTTCCTGCCGTCTTTTTCCGTGTATTCCGTGTGTTCCGTGGTTTGAATGCACACACCAAACACCACCTTACGCAAAAACACAATTCTGAATTTTTGCATCAAAATGCAAGGCAACACCCCAACATAATTCTGAAAACCAAACCTGTATGAGTATAGAAATTATTCCTGTTCACCCAAAATATCAGGAAAACCGGCCCCTTCCCTCTTCTTCGACCCTTCTCATAACCTCTTTTACCGGGAAGCCGCATTTTCTGGCAATCTGCTTGCAGTCCTCGAATTCCGCCGAGATATTGAGCAAAATCCCTTCGGTATCCCGGGCAACCTTGACGGCCGCCTCAAACTTTTCGCCACCTACCTCGATTTTCACCATCTCAAGCCTGCGGGCCGCCATCAGGCGGTGGCGAGTCGGGACCACCCTTATGCCCAGGGATCCGGTCTCGATTATGATTTTTCGGGCAAGTTTTGCACTGTCCTCGGGTTTTGCTATGACCTTGATGATGTGGCCCGGCCGACCTTTTTTCATGGTTGCGGGAATGATTACAACGTCTCTGGCCCCGAGGGCGAGCAGTTCCTCAAAGAGGTTTCCAAGGACCTCCCCGCTGACGTCGTCCGCATTGGTCTCGAGTACCTCGATATGGTCCTGAATAAGCTGCTCCTCAAGCTCACAGACCAGGCCCTGGAGCACATTCGGGGTGTCAAGCTCGGCGTCTCCCGCCCCGTACCCAATTGCCTCTACTCTACCCTGAGGAAAACTTTCCACGGGAGTTGCAAAATTGGTGAGGAGGGCTGCCCCGGTCGGGGTCAGGAGTTCTTTTTTCACGTTACTCCCCCTGAAGTGCAGGCCTCCGGCCCGGAGGATTTCGAGAGTCGCAGGAGCAGGCACGGGCACTGTACCGTGGGCGCATTCCACAGAGCCGCTTCCCACGCTGATAGGAGTGCAATAAACTGCCTCACAGTCGAGGGCGTGAATTGCCGCAGAGGAGCCTATGACGTCAGCAAGAGCATCACTCTGGCCCACCTCGTGGAAGTGCAGGCTCTCAAGGTCGGAGACCCCGTGCACCCTGGCCTCGGCCTCAGCCATGATAGCAAAGGTCGCAAGGGCGCTTTTTTCAACCCTGACGGGCAGCTTTGCGGCCTTAATGAGGTCCACAAGTTCGGGGTAATGTCGGGCCTTTTCCTTTTCAGGCACCCCTATGCGGACGTCGAGGGCCCGAATCCCTTTTTTCTTTACTTCCCGGACGTCCACGGAAACATCCACGGCGGCTTCTACCAGTTCACATATCTGCTGCCGGTCGGCCCCGAGGTCCAGGGCACACGCAAAGATCATGTCCCCGGCAGCCCCTGAAAAGGGGTTAAACACAAGTGCTTTCATCTTACCTCAGCAGGAGACCCCTTCCTCGACAGTTCCGGCTTTGGCGGAACTGGCAGGTGGGGGAGGAATGCGTTCAAACATTCACCGCCTGGATTAAAGTTGTAGTTCTCGCACTTAGGCGAGTACAGTTTTTCTTTACATTAACACTGTTTGATATTACATTGCCAAATATATCTTGAATGGCAAAGAAGCCGGTGGCTCTTTTTCCCTTCACAAACCCTTCCTCTTTAACTGTTTTTACACGATCAAATTTTCTAATTCCGTATATTTTACCGGTTGGAATCTTCTTTTCTGATCTAGCACCATTTGTCTGCTTGTAGTCCCCGGCAGAAACATGTTTTTTGTGATAAACCGTATTATCCAGCTTTACCGTTTGCCCGTCCTCGCAGCAGATAGCAACAGCATCATTATAGTGGGTTTTAGGGAGCTTTAAAAATTGTTCTCTCTTAAACTTGGTCTCAAAACCAAAATTTTCTTCAAACTCCCAGTCTGACTTTTTAAGCTGGCTTTTGATAATTCCCATGTTGGTTGCATGTTTGGTTTTTGATTGCTTTTTCTTTAACTCAAACTCTCCGGCATGGAGGGCCTGGTGGCAGGTTTTGCATAAGGTAATAAGGTTTTCCGGAGTGTCGGGGCCTCCATCAGACCTGAAAACGATGTGATGACACTGCAAATGCTTATCCTTTGATTTACCTTTGCAGTGCTGGCATGTGTACCCGTCCCGGTCCAGTACGAAAGCCCTGGCGTTGTAGAAATCCTTCAGTGAACCTTCCTGATACTCAATACCTGAAACTTCCGGATTCGTTATTTTGTGAATGTCAAAGGAAGCCGTTTCGACCTTCCACTTCGTAACCGGTAAGATGGATTCCACAAAGTTTTTTTCTCTGATATGGGACTCCAGCTTACTCCTGATTGAAGGGGCTAGCCTTCCTTCTTTCCTCGAAGCTGCCCTATTATTGAACCTTGCGGGCCTGTACCTTGTTTTCCGGCCTCTCCGGTTTCTTCGGTACATCCTCCGTTGATCCATCTTTTTAAAAACATCCTGTCTTAACTGAATCTCCGACTGGTACACAACTTTTCCGTTAACAATAGCAGCACATCCAACAACTTTCGAGACTGAGTCTATGCCTGTTATCACGGGCTGAGTGTACCCACTACTTCCGAAAAGCATTTTAATTGTAAATGGTGTGGTTCTCAAAACCTTTGCCTTACCTTCCCTCAAAAGTTTTCTGGCCTTTGAAGGTTTACAGGGCATTAGTGGTTTTCCGTTCTGGTTTTTAATGTAAACTAACATAGAGTTCACCTCCATTTTTTGGAGTTATGCGTATTGGGGTCTATGGAGTCAACCCACCAAATCCGGCTTCCTCTCGATCTGATACTGAAAGGTTTGTATGATGCAAGCACTGTCCCTACCTCTCAGGACTGTTTAACCAGCATCCTTAGAGCCTGAAACTGAGGCGGCATTCCAGGGTAACTATAATATTCTTTCGTATCGGCTGCCAGTATTACAAAGCTCCTTACTGGCGATCTGGTCAACCAGGGACTTGCCGAAACAAGCCCCGTCCTCAAAAACCTGAGCCGTTAGGCGAAGGTTTTAGGTGGGGGTAGTTGACAAAAATTCCTGCCTGCTTTCACTTTATTCAGCTAAATCGAATCATTTCGCTTTTCCAGCCTCGTACGCGGCTGCTATAAGGTTCGCAATCCGGGCCGCAAAGGCCCCGGCCACAAACCCCGCATCGATGTTTACCACGGAGATGATGGAGCAGGACTGGAGCATGGAAAGCAGGGCTGCTTCCCCTTTACCTCCGGCCCCGTAGCCTGTTGAGACAGGGAGCCCTATTACCGGCACGTCGATCATGCCCGAGACCACTGTCGGAAGAGTCCCTTCCCGCCCTGCGGCAACAACCACAGCCCCCGGATTTTTCTCCTTCAACCTCTGGAGTTCGGGAATAAGCCTGTGGATTCCGGCAACCCCCACGTCGTAGATGGCCACGGTCTCACACCCCATTTCCGAGGCCACGACCCTGGCCTCTTCCGCAACCGGCACATCCGCGGTCCCCGCGGAGATGATCCCCACGACCCCGCCTGTCCGGGGAGCCGGAGTCCCATCATGCACGACCGCCGAGCGGGCGCGAGCGTTCCATTCGAGTTCGGAGGGGGGAAACGCAGCCTGCAAGGCCTCCAGGTGTTTTTCCGAGACCCGGGTGATAAGGGCCCGGCCCGCGTCCGCCACCTGGATCTTTGCGATTTCCACAACGTCAGCGGGTTCCTTGCCCTCGGCAAGCACGGCTTCCATGATCCCGGTCCGGTGCCTCCGATGGGTGTCGATTTTTGCGATATTGGAATAGGACGTGAAACCAAAGCCTTTGAGCTGCTCTTCCGCGGCCTCAGGGTCCAGTTTTCCATCCTTAACGGCCTTTAAAATATCTTTTAGATCCATATGCCACCTGAAAATTAAAATAAAAGAAATTAAATGAATTTTTAAAGGAAATAAAAAGAATCCTCATGCTTTGTGGGGCTTTAGGTTTTCTGCTTATTTGGAATTTTCGTTTAGCCCGAAAGGTTAACATTAACTTCCACAGCGATAATTTTAAAAACCAGCTATCTTAATGCTTACAGATCACAATGCTCATAGTACTATCCTTAGGCGGTTCAATTCTTGCTAAAAACCTTGACCCGAAACGCTTTTTAAAATACGCTGAAGCGCTTCGAACACTTTCGAAAAAACACCGTATCCTGGTGGTAACCGGGGGCGGGGAAGCTGCTCGAAACTACATAACAGCCGCCCGTGGAGTGGGGGCGGACGAGGTGACCTGCGACATGATAGGCATCGAAGTCACAAGGCTCAATGCGAGGCTTCTGATCTCGGCCCTGGGCAGGGACGCTTACCCCGGGATCCCGACCGACTACCTGGGAGCCGCAAAGGCCCTTTCCTCCGGGAAAGTGGTGGTCATGGGCGGAGTCACCCCGGGCCAGACAACAGACGCGGTCTCGGCAATCCTAGCCGAGTTTTTGCAGGCTGACCTGCTCTCGATTGCAACCTCCATTGACGGAGTTTACTCCGCAGACCCGAACAGCGACCCCGAGGCCATAAAATACGACATCATCTCCCCGGCCGAGCTTGTTAAAATCGTAATGTCAATCGAGATGAAGGCAGGCTCAAAGTCTCCGGTGGACCCGGTCGCCGCAAAGATCATCGAACGTTGCGGGCTGGACGTGCTGGTTATGGACGGATGGGATCCGGTTCTCCTGGAAGAGGTACTCAACTCCGAAACAGGCGAAAAAACCCCCATTGCCTGCGGGACCCGGATTACGACAAAAATTTGAGAGGCCATAATCCGGCCCACCCCTTTTCTTAAAATATCTGTTAAAGAATATAGATACCGCTCTATACAAATCAAAAAATAAACATACAGGTTCTAACATACACTCTTTATGCAAAAAGCCGAGGAGATCCAAAAGCTGGCTGCATGAGGAGGAAAGGGACTTGAAACTGCCTGAAAACCTAGAAATTCTGAAAGCTATACTGAAAATTACTCCAAAAATAACTCCAAAAACTGTTCTCAAAAACATTCAAGGAACATGTTCATTTTTTCCCATCATTCTTGCTTTACTTTTCTGTTTTACCTTCCTGTGTTTCAGTTTCCTAACTCTTCCGGCCGCCGGGGCCGAAATAAACGGAAACGTAGCAGGTGGACAGGTTATTGAAAATGCCTCAATCACTGACTTTTTTTCCGACCATGAACTCTGCGATACCACGATCTATTTTGAAAAACCAGTTGAAAACGTGTCCCTGAACCTCTCCTTAAGTTCCGGAAAAGAAGTCCTGAAGGCAAAAACCCTGCCCCTGGGTTCCGTGGAAGCAGGAGAAGAAATCACAAAAATCCACTTCTGGGGACTGGAAGAGGTCGCCGGGGAGAAAAAAGACTCCTATACCGCCCGGATTTCCGTGGAAGCTGAAGGAAAAAACCTTGCAAGCAAAAAGTATTCCTTTTCTTACAGAAACCCGACCCTCTCGACCCTTAAAGTTGTGGACTTTTCCGCGGACGCCGAGAAGGCCTCGGCCCTCATAAGCCCGCGAGAACTCAGTTTTATTCAGATGCCCCAGCCAGGCATTGTGGACCTGGAGCTCCGGCTGCTTTCGGGCACGGAAATCCTGTATTCCGAGGATATGAAAAATATCCCTGTCCTTGAAGCTCATTATCAGGCGATGTACTGGCCCTTCCTGCTCGAAAAAGGAAAGGACTACACAGCCTTTCTGAAAATCAGGGCGCATTCCCCGGCCCTGACTTCTATTTACCTCTCGGACTTCAGAGCGGGCGAGGACGTGGAAATTCTCGACAGGGACGTGGACGTGGACGAATACGGGGCAAGTGTCACACTTGTCGGAAAGTCCCAGGTCCCCTTTGACGGAGTCGTGCGGGTCGTGCTGACTTCCGGGGCTGGAGAGGAATGGGTCTTTGAAGAGCCCGCGGATATCCTGCCCGCAGGCAGAGAGGACACTTTAGGGATTATCTGGCAGGGAGTCCCACGAGGGGACTATAACGTCAAAATCTATGCCCTGAATCTGGAAGGGGAGGTGCTTGACTCCCATGAGACCGTGCTCAGGGTCTTTGAACCTGTTTCAATGGCTACGCCTGTTGAGGAATCCCCGGGGCCGGGGGCGGCTGTGGGGCTCGGGGTTTTTCTGGTCGTCTGCCTCTGCCTCTTCTCCGGGAGAAAAAAGAATGTTTGACCTGATAATCCGAAACATCACGAGCCGGAAGGTCCGGAGCACCCTTACCATCTGCGGAATAGCCCTCGGAATTTTCGCGGTTATAGTCATGGGAGCCATGTCCGAGAACTTCCACCAGACCTTTGAGCGCTCAATGGATGTTACCAGCGACAAAATAAGGGTTTTTGCGGAAAGCGGGGTTTTTGGAGGTGGGCTTACCGACGATAAGGTCAGCGACGTCCTGAGGGTGGCCGGGGTAAAGGACGCATACGGGCTTTTGATGACCACGTTTGACGAGGACAAGATGGGCATGACCGGAAAACAGATCCTGGGAGTACCCCCGGAAAAGTCTTCGGTGGCCCTCTCTCCCGTGGAGCTGAAAGCAGGACGTTTTCTGAACCCCGGCGACTCCTACCATGTCGTGGTCGGGAGCAACATCAAGCGAGAGTACGGACTTGGGGTCGGGAGCAGGTTTGAAATCCATGACAAGTATTTTAACGTGGTCGGAATCCTGGACTATACAGGTTCGATCTTTGATAACGCAGTAATAATCCCCCTTGAGACCGCCCAGGACCTTTACAATGTGGGGGACTCCATCTCTTACATCTTTGCCGTACCCGACGAGCGCCTGGATGCCGAGATGCTTTCAAAAAGGATCGAACTGAGCGTGAAGGGGACGAGCACGCTTTCCCCCGGAGAACTCCGGACCCAGGCCCGACAGTCCTTCATGATCTTCAGCGTGATTACTATCAGTTCCGGACTCCTGGCAGCCATTATCGGAGGGCTCTGCGTGATGAATACGATGCTCATGTCCGTTGCGGAAAGGACCCGCGAGTTCGGGATTCTCAAGGCCATTGGAGCCGAAACAAAGGACATCCTCCTTCTCACTCTCGGAGAGGCCTGCTGCATGGGCCTGATGGGGGGAGTGCTGGGGATCCTGGTGGGGGTCGGAGCCGTAGGGGTTATTAATGCCTGGCTCGAAAAGACTCGGATAGTGCTCTTTTTGATAACCCCGAGGTTGCTGATAATCGCAATGATCTTCGCCCTTTTCATAGGGGCCCTTTCGGGGCTTTACCCGGCCTACAGAGCTTCAAAAATGAGCCCCATGGAGGCTTTGAAACATGCGTGATTTTGGAGGAGCAGGGACGGAAAAAGAAGTAATCCTCAGGGTAGAAAACCTTTCCCGGACCTACACACAGGGCAAAGTCCCGGTATATGCCCTGCGGTCGGCCTGCCTGGAGGTGAGAAAAGGAGAACTCCTTGCGATCATGGGCCCGAGCGGCTCGGGCAAATCCACTCTCCTGGCCCTCCTGGGCACGCTGGAAGAAGCAAGTGGAGGAAAGGCCATCCTTGACGGGGTCGAGCTTACGGAAGTGCCTGACAAACTGCTGCCCCGGATCAGGAGGGAAAAAATTGGGTTTATTTTCCAGCACTACAACCTGATCCCGACCCTTTCGGCCCTGGAGAATGTGGAGCTTGCTATGCGTTTTTCAGGAGTGCCTAAAAAGGAGAGGAAAAAGAGGGCAAAAGAACTCCTTGAAGAAATGGGCCTGGGCGACCGCCTGACCCATAAGCCGACCGAACTTTCCGGAGGAGAGCAGCAGCGGGTCTCGATTGCTCGGGCTCTTGCAAACAGGCCGGCCCTTATTCTGGCCGACGAGCCCACGGGAGAAGTGGACTCAAACTTTACTTTCAAAGATGCATGTTTTTCCGTTATCAAGCGGCTTTGTTTGTGTGGGCCTAAGGAATGAATAATCCTACTGATGACGTTTTTATTGGGGTGGCAGGTAATTACCCAAGTTCAAGAAAGAAAATAATGATGCTTGCTTTGTACTCATCTCTTCCAGAATAATATTACACTTATTTGATTCTTTATCCTGGATAACTGCCAGCCTAATTTCGGACAAATTTTCAATTAGTCTTCTCATAGAAAGACCATATCTCTTTGTCTCCCAGGCTAAATATCTGTAGAAAAGTAAGCCAATTATAGACAGAAATACGTGAACTTTGATATTTTCATCTTTGTGGTGGTACACCGGTCCCACAGGGACAAGCAGGTGATCATTCAATAGCTTAAAATCATCCTCTATAGCGCCTTTATTGTTGTATGTTTGCACAATTTTTTTAGTGTGCCAACGGTGCTTATCTGTAAATAGTATATTTTTTCCTAATGAATTTTCGCGCTTATTTTTATTCTCTTCGTCAATCCAGAACTTTAACTGAGGTTTTTTCTTACCTTCAGGAGCATCAGTAATTTCATATTTCACCATACTTCTGTATTTTTTGATAATAATGTCTGCAACCTCTTTTTCTACACTGCTCCTGTTTCTTGCTTTTCCTCTGTTGCTTTCCAGTCTCCTCTGTAGGTCTTCCAGATTCTCAGTTATTTTTGACATATTTGACTCACAAGTTCTTTTTTGAAGTTTGTGAGTTCCTTCATTGAAAGTAATTACTGTTGTAAATTCTGTCCCGTAAAACTGATGCTTTGTCCGATAGCCATAAATTTTGTGGCCTTCTGAGCTTTCATATAAAAATTGATATTTAGATAATGGCACTTCAAGAAGATCATCTGCCTGATTTGCTTTTACAGCCCCTACAAAATTCATCTTTGAAGTTGCTTTTTCAATGTTGTCCTTTGAATTGTTTCCCTTATCAAAAACAAGAACAAGGTCTTCCGAACAAATATTCAATTCGGTTAGACGGTTTACTATTTTGTCAACCAGACCTGAAAATTCCTCTGAATCATGCACATTTCCTGGATATGTCTCGTGAATAAAAGGTAAGTTGTAATCATTAGCAGCCAGCGCTACAGATACCTGATTTTTGTCTTTACGATGCTTTTTGTTATACCCTTTATGAAGCAATTCACTTTTTTCATCATAATTGGGTATCTATTCAGCTACCTCTGTTTCTAACTTATATTTCGTATAAACTCAACAATTACTTTTTTCATATAGATTAATATAAAAATCATCGGATTTTGGAATGAGGTTTATGAAATGTGAAGAGATTCTTACTCAATGCCGTTCAGACCCTGAATCCATTGTTTCATATATTGAGGATCTTGAGTCTCGGTATGAAGATCTTGGATCTCGGTATGAAGATCTTGGATCTCGGTATGAAGATCTTGGATCTCGACACGAAGAGCTTGAATCTCGGTATGAAGATCTTGGATCTCGACACGAAGAGCTTGAATCTCGATATGAAAATCTTGAATCCGAAAACACCGAACTTCGAGAAAGACTTAATGAGTTAGAATCTCGCCTAAAAAAGAATAACCAAAACCAAAAAAGAAATCGACTTCCCTCTACTAACAATTCTACTGATAAAATACCTCAATCAAAAGGTTCACAAAAAGGAAGTTTTAGACGTCCTGGCGGCCAAAAAGGGCATCCTGGTTCTACATTAAGGATGATTAAAAATCCTGATAAAACAATCATTTATAAGCTACATAAATGTGAACATTGTGGTTGTAACATTGAGAAGATTGAAGTTATAAATTACGAGAAGAGACAAGAATTTGAAATAATTGTAAGGCGTAAAGTGACCGAACATCGTGCTGAGATCAAAAAATGTCCTTATTGTAACCGCAAAAACAAAGCTGCTTTTCCGAAATCAATTACAAAACCTGTCCAATATGGCAATATGGTTTTAACAATTGCAATTTACCTCCGAAACTACCAATTGATTCCCTATGACCGAATCAAGAAATTATTTAAAGATGCCTTTGGATTTGATATAAGCGTTGGTACAATAATTAGGGCAGAAAATAAGTTATTTCACAAGTTGAAAGGTGCTACAAACCACATCAAGAAGCAACTGATAAAAGAAAATGTCATCCATGGTGATGAAACTGGAATCGACGTTGGTGGTCAAGGGGAATACTGCCATTTAATCTCTACAAAAAAATATACATACTATTTCCATAATAGGAGTCGAGGATCAAAAGCAATGAATAAAATGGGAGTGTTGCCTAAATATAGAGGAATTATAGTCCACGATTTCTGGAAACCCTATTTTAAATACAAATGTGAACATGCGGCATGTAATGTCCACATTCAAAGAGAACTTAAAGACATTTATAACATATTCAAGCAAGTGTGGGCTGAGGAGATGTCTGATCTCCTATATGAAATTAAAAAATGCGCAGACTTTGCCAGAAAACAGGGCATACAAATAGATGAAGATACGCTCAAGACCTTTAAAGAAAAGTATCAGTCAATACTAATGAAAGGATTTGAGGACAATCCTCCACCTGAAATCTCGAAAGACAATGGGGTTAAAAGAGGAAGAAAAGCGCAGAGCGATGCAAAAAATCTCCTTGATAGACTTTCAAAGTATGAAAAAGAAATCTTGAGGTTTGCTACGGATCTAAGAGTTCCTTTCAGTAACAACCAAGCAGAAAGAGATCTCAGAATGATAACAGTTCAGCAAAAAATATCGGGAGATTTTAGGAAACCCCATGGAGCAGATGTTTTCTTTAGAATTAGGGGATACATATCTACACTAATAAAGAATAATATACCTACTATAAGTTCACTTCATGCGGCGATTGAAAATGTGCCACCCTTACCCTGAATAGATACATAATTGGTAGCATAAGTGAACCAGTTTGATTCATCCACAAACAGTACTGAAGGGGTTAGTCCTTTTTCGATGAGAACTCGGCACAAATCGTCTTCAATATTTTTCATTGTGTCGGAATCAATGTAATTCATATGATTCAAAAAATTCTGACAATTTAATTTATGAGGGAATTTCCACTTAAAAGATAAGGCCGATTTTTTGAACCATTCCCCAATACCGTTTTCACTTAAAACTCCATGAGATTTCCCCACTATATCAAGTAAAAGATACTCTCCGACACTTAAACCATCGATTGATTTTTTCATAGTGTGCTTGTTCACTATGTCAACGAATCCAAGCTCTTCATTCACATGAAGAAGTGCGGCAAGTTTGCCGTACTCAAAAGATTTCAGTTTCATGTAGGGCAATGATTCACTCTGTTTTTTCATTTCAAATATTTTTTCGGCATTGCCTAAATATATCTGAAATATAGTTTTCACTTTTCCATCAATTCTGCCAGTTTTAATAATATACCAGTATTTTTTACCGTTGATTATTTTCTGTTTTAAAAAAACCATGATATAAATTTAGGTTCTACGTATATAAAGATATTTCTTCAAAAAACAGATACAATAGGCTTTTTAAATGTAATTTAGAACTTAGGCCTTACAAATATTTTTTTTAACGGATCTTCCTTGCCACTGATTTTTGTGGCAAATCAAGGCAAAAATAGCTCTTCTTTGAAAGCTGAGTCAAAGACGCGAGACTCCGTTGTCAGAGTGTTCAAAACCCTGAGTGAAAAGGGGCAGACCATTATTGTGGTCACCCACGACCCGGATGTGGCTAAGGAGTGTTCGAGGGTGCTCAGGATCGTGGACGGGACGATTTCGGATAGGAAAGATTTCAGACAGGAAATTTAAATTTCTCCGAGTTCCCAGCCCAGGTGCTCTTTTATGATGATATAGGCCATTGCGGGATGTATGATCCCTGCGTCGGTTACTATCATGTCGATGTACCTGGCAGGGGTAAAGTCAAAGGCCGGGTTTTTTACGCCAACATGGGGAAGCCCCGCCAGGATTTTAGGATCTATTACTTCTTCTACGGCCCTTTCTTCGATTTCTATGGGGTTTCCTATGATGGTATTCGGGCTGAACTTATAAGTCTCGGCCGCTACCATGAAACTTTTTCGGGCCTCGTGGGCGGCAAGGGCGAGCTGGGAGGTCCCGATCTTGTTTACGAGAGCCCCGTTTGCGGCTATGGCATCGGCCCCAACAACTACCCGGTCAACCTTTTTCATGTGGTAGCGTACGGCCGAGTCCACAATAAGGTCTGTGGGGATTCCAAAGTCGTTCAGGTGCTTGATGGTAAGAAGGCCCTGCCGGCGGGGGCGGCTTTCGGTTGCGAGGACTTTTATGTCTTTTCCGTCCTTAAAGGCCGTTGTGATGATGGCAAGGGCAGCGTTTGAGTTGCAGTGCGTCATGATGACGTCCCCGTCCATCAGGCGCCTGGCCCCGATTATTCCTATCCTTTCAAGAGCCAGGTCGGCGTTTTCGATAAAGCGAGAGGCGCTTTCAATGACCTCGCCCCTGGCCTCTTCCACGGACTCCGAACTGTGACGGGTCGAGAGCTTGACGGCGTTCGGGAGGGAGACTGCCGTCGGCCGGGTGCTGATCAGGAGTTGAGCTACATTTTCAATTTTTTCGTTAAACTCTTCGATGTTGCCGGCCTTCAGGTTTTCGGCATAGTCTCTGATGGCTCCAGCTACGGCTTTTGCGATTCTTCCCGCACCCCGGATTTCCATTGTCCGGATCTTTTCTGCGGTTTCCTGGACTTGTTTCATGAAATAAGATTGAAAAGATTCCGATTTATAGCTATCCTCGGGGAAAAAAGACCTGGAAGAGAAAAAGATATGTGAGAGACAAAAAAAATTATATCCGCTCAATTTTATTCTTTATGATGTATGTGTTTTCTAATCTTTTACTCCAACCCATAATGTAGTACCTTTTTTAATAAAAGTATTAATATATTTTAATGATATATTTAATACTAGTAAAATAGATATACAAAAAATTGTATAGTTAGTGATAATACTTCATGTTTTTATTTAGTGAAATTCTGAAAAATCATAGATAGTTGCTATAAAAACAATTTATATTTGGAATATTAAAAAAATAGAAAAGAGGGAGTAATTATGGTTTCGTTGGAAGAAATTATGAAAGAGGCAGCAGCCAAATTAGGAAAAGTAAAATTTGAAGGGCTTATGTTAAAAGAAGCCCGAATAAAAAATGGGGCAGGAAATTCACCAGAAGAGGTTCTGGGCTGGGACTATGTATGCAAAACTGATGATGGAGTTTGCTACAGCTTCTATGCGGCTCAATATCCATTATTCGGCATGACACAACCGGTACCAATACACTGCCCCCTTGGAATAAAGGCTTTTGACTCCTATAAAGTTGACTTCAAAAAAGCAATTGGGATCATGGATACGATGAAATGTGGAGATACCTTTGTAGCCATGGCACTCTCCTTGCCACTGACGCCTGAATGCACGGAACCATACTGGCACATCAGAACCACAATTGGAACTGATATTTCCATAGGAGCCAACAGCGGCAAATCCATTTGCAACAAGAAATAAGGGTTTCCAGAAAATCTGTATGTGTTGGTGAGTTAAAATTTATTTAATGGGGGAATCTTGGAAGCTGCAAGAAGCCGGGGAAAAAGTCGAAAATCCGAGACACTTTAAAAACTCAGAACAACGTCTTAATTCTCCAGAGAAGGATAAACAACAAAGAAAAACGATCACAAAACCATAAAAAAGCACTAAAACAACTTGCCAGACAGCACGAAAAGATAGCCAACCAGAGACGAGATTTCCAGCATAAACTAAAAGGATCATATTCCAAATATGAAATAAAACCATCAACCATTATATAGTAGGTTGTGGAGGTGAAAAATGAGCACATCCTCCGTGTTTGGGAAAAATGTAGAGAAATCTTGTTCTTATGGTTTTCAGTAATCCAACCCCACAACCCAATTTTTCAGATTTCCGTTATTTCATAAGATATTAAACGGAAATGTTCAAAGAGCTCTTCTCCCCATTTAAGGCCCCCGGATCCGGAACTGAGCACTTTTTTTCTGTGGTCAAAGATGCCGGCAGGGTAAAAAAGGGAAAGAGACAAAAAATGGTCCGTTAGCATGGATGCCAGCTGTATTTCTTTTTTACAAATGTAAAAGCGGGTGTTATCGAACTTAAGAAACTTTTCAAGCTGGGGGGCATACTCGTCCCGTACCCTTTCAAAAATAGCTTCGGTAACGATAAGCGAGACCTCGGCCCCTTTTTCCGCAAACCCCAGAAACATCTCAGGATAAAAGGGATGAAAAACGGAAGTAAGTCCTTTTATCGAAGAGGATTTATCCAGCTCTTCCACAAACTCTCTATGAGGTTCAAAAAAATGCGCATTGTCCAGCGTTCTGGAGAAAGTGCAGGGTTCCAGTTCATGAATAGTTTCCAGGAGATGGAGCGGGATAGCTTCGAGTAAATGTCCCTTCCAGTAATCAGGATTAGTTGAAAACAGGCGCATGGCCCCGATCACAGGCTCTATTCTTCCGGCAATGGCCTCTCCGAGAGGAGAAAGCCTGCATATATCGTCTTCCCGGACCAGGAGTTTTTTGTCCTTTAATTTTTTGATCTGAGGCAGGATGGCGACCTGATTGATCTCAAGAACGGCCATGAGCTCTTCAAGGCTTTTGGGCCCGTCTTTGAGGAGTAAAAGAAGCCCGGTTCGTTTTTCGGAAAGGAAAATCAACTCAAGTAGTGAACTGTTCATTTCGGGCCTTTTTTTTGAATCCGTATTTATATATAGCTTTCGAAAATTTCAATTACCTACCCTGATTTTCCAGAAAGCCGGAAAAAAAATGTTGGGCTGCACAGGGGAAACTCTGAAAATACGATAAGGGTAACATTCCTTAATAAGATCAGACCTGTTTTTGGTAACATGAAGTATAACAAAATTTATAAATAGTATTCCATAAGATACAATTGTTTATTATCATTTACTATCTTACTGCACATATATTTAAAAATTATTTATAAGGAGCTGAAAACCTGGACTTTAAAAAAGCTGTGGAATTTCATGGGCATGTTTGCCCTGGCATCTCGATCGGGTACAGAGTTGCAAAACTTGCGGAAGAGCGCTTCGGGGAACGGGCCGGAGACGAGGAACTTGTAGCGGTCATTGAAAATAAATCATGTTCTGCAGACGCAATCCAGGTGATCAACGGCTGCACCTTCGGAAAGGGGAACCTGGTCTTCAAGGATCACGGGAAACACATCTACACCTTCTTCAAAAGGGGAGACGAAAAGGCCCTGAGGATATCCATGAAACCCACGGCTTTTCCGACGGACCCCCGGCACACGGCCCTTTTTGCAAAACTCAGAGCAGGAACCGCAAGCCCTGAAGAAGCAAAAGAGTTCCGCACCCTCCACGAAGAAAAAAGCCAGAGTATTCTGGACATGCCCAAAGAAGAGCTTTTCTGGGTAAAAGAAATAGAAATTGAGCCCCCCGAAAAAGCAATAATTTACCCGACCCTTATTTGCAGCGAATGCGGAGAAGGCTTCATGGAACCCCTTGGCCGGATCAAAGCCGGAAAGATAGTCTGTATCCCCTGCTACGAGGAAAAGGAATGACCGAAAACGGAACGGATGAAAAAATCGAAATGATCCCCATAGGCTACGTGGAAAACGACTATCTTGAGCCGGTTTACAGTGAAAAGGTCTATCAGGCAGTCTCGAAAATCATCCTCAAAGAAGAATTTATAGATGGCCTCTTTCGTATAGAGGACTTTGAAAAGCTCCATATCCTCTTCAACTTCAGCAAATCAAAAAACTACGAATTGATCCACCGGCGCAGGTACGACGGAGAAATGGCCGGCCTCTTCGCCTCCCGAACCCCTCACAGGCCAAACGGGATAGGGCTTACCATTGTCGAGCTTTTGAAGGTCGAAGGCAATGTGCTCCATGTAAAAGGCCTGGACGCAATCAACGGGACCCCTGTGCTTGACATAAAGCCTTACATCAAGAAGATAGAGGAAAGAACTGAGAAAAAAGATTGAAACGAAGGACTGAAAAGGAAAAAATGAGCTGAAAAGGGATTTATCCACACTTTAGACCCTTTTTAAACTCATTTTTAATTTTTCTAAATTCTTTTTAATTTATCTAAATTCTTTTTATTTGTTTTTCAAAGTGTCTTATTTTCTTCAAAACTTCCTTCTTCTTAAACCAAGGAAAACCGCCCCGAGGGCCGAAACCACAAAAAGTGTACCTACAATATCAGACCCGGAAAAGGACATGCTTCCCCCTTCTTCGGCCTGGTCCGTATTCTCTTTCTGCATCTCGTAACCTTCAACGTAGTCAGGCTGAGACTCTGACGGCTGGGTCTTGTGAACAGGATCCGAAGCTTCCTGGCCATACCCTGCGTCAGCCTGCTCAAAAGAACTGCTCTGGTTGCTTTCGATCTGAGGCTCCACAGCATTCTTATTCGAACTACTGTGGGAGCTCTTGCTGCTTGTAACGGTCTTCGTGGTTGCCTCTTTTATTGCTTCACTGAAACCGGGAACCGAGACCAGGCCTTCCACATAACTGTTAAGGAGAGGGTTTCCACAGGTGTGGTGGCAGCAGGTGACCCCATCGTGTACAACAGACTCGGCATATTCTGTGGCAAGGTTTCTGAGGACTTCATCCGAGGCATCCCAGTTGTCCTTGCGAGCAGTTTCCAGCATCCGGGCGGTCATAGACTGGTAAGCATAGTGATTTTCTGATTTGAGCCATTTTCCGAGATCGGAATCTCCAGAGTAAGTCCCATACACCTGGTTCCAGACATCATCACTGATGAGGTCAGGGTTAGTGGCTTCCCAGCCCCAGAGGTTTTCAATGAAATCTGACATCTGACCCGCGCCTTCAAAACCACTTTCCTTCATACCTTTGATCCATTTCGGGTTAAGATACCGGGTGGTAATTTCCCTTGTGAGGTAAGCACTCAGGGTTTCTACTTCTTCAGCCCCCGGGTTCTGAAGGTTTGTGATGTAAGAATCGGGATCAATGTTGGAAATATACTTTACTGCAAGGTTCAGGCCTCCAAGATACTGATAGAAGTCATTGGTATCCAGAGCCCCGTAGGTACTGGAACTCCGACTATGGACTGTAACCCTGATGTCTTCCAGATTATCCTCAAAAACATCAGTATTTTCAAGAGAGCTTCCATCGACCTGGAACTGCTCAACAATTTCAGCCGCACTTTCGCCCCAGACATATTCACCATAGGCGTTGCTCATCCGGTCTATGTAGAGGTCGGCAAGTTCACTGTTGTTTTCCCAGGTATTGCTTGCGGAAACCGCGTTTGCCATTCCGGTCCCGTAAGACCCGTCAGCAGGCCCAAAGACCCTGAGAAGAGCTATGGTCATTGAAGCGGTCTCGTTCTGTAAGGAGGTATTCAGACCCAAGAACATGTCATTTGTGTTTTCCCGCACATAATTTGTGTTTTCAACCGGGTTATAGGGGATGTATTCGGGAGTGGGTCTCTCGTCATCTTCCCCATACTGCTTATCCGGGGCGTTGTACGCAAGGTAGACCGCCTTATCGAGCAGTTTGACCTTATGTGGGAAGGTGTCCCTGTAAAGCCCGGAAATCTGCACAAGCACGTCAATGCGGGGCCTGTTAAGTTCCGAAGAATTGATCAATTCAACGTCTTCGACTTCTCCTCCATCCTCATCCCAGACCGGTTTGACCCCGAGCAGGTAAAGAATTTCAGCCTCCATTACACCCTCGTGCCGGGTGGATTCTCCGGCCCAGAGGATTAAACCGATTTTCTTCGGGTATTCTCCGTCGTGTTCGACCTTGTAGGCTTCAATTGTCTGGTTGACCATATCCTTTCCAAGTTTCCAGGCCTGCTTTGTGGGGATCAGCTGTTCATCAAAAGCATAGAAATTTCGGCCTGAGGGAAGAGCGTCCGGCCGAAGGACAGGATCTCCTCCGAGGTTTGCCTCGATATATTTGCCATCAAGGGCCTTGAGGATCTGCTGAATCTCGTTTTTGCTTTCTCCAAGTTTTTCCGCGTATTCCTGAGCTGTGACCAGGTAATCGCTTACCTTTCCGGAACTGTTCCCGAGGACCTGCTGCTGAGCATCCGTGATGTTCTCATTTTGAAGCAAAACAAGGTCAAGGAGTTCAAGTGGAGCGACTTCGGGAGCAGTATCGTTGGCTCTTGAATTATTAAGAGCAGCTACCTCTTCAGTGAAGCCAGAGCCCAGCATTGAGTAAACCATCTGAGTAAGTTCTTCTCCTTCGGGAGAGGTCCCAAGGATGTGAAGCCCGTAAGGCATGGAAGTGGTCCTGAGTTCCCGGAGGATGTCTTCAAGCCCATCAAGGAATTCATCTTCGGTTTCGTTGCTTTCGGAGAGACTTACGTTGACCGATTCATCCAGATTGAGCTCCAGAGTCAGCTCAACTATTTCCTGCATGCGCATCTCTTTCAGATCGGATTCGATAGGCAGGGTTAGGTACTGGGAAATCTTAGAACTTAGTTCACTGTAGTTCCCGTAACTTTCGGAAAGTACGACCGGGGGAATCAGGTGGTCTATGATCACGGCGTTTCCTCTACGTTTGGCCTGCATTCCTTCCCCCATGCCGTCCATGACATAAGGGTAAATTACCGGGATGTCCCCGTTCATGATTGCGGGCCATTCGTCTCTGAAAAGTCCGAACTCCTTTCCGGGTAGCCATTCCACAGTTCCGTGCCGGCCCATGTTCACGATTGCGTCGGCTCCGTACTCATTCT
The DNA here is from genome assembly GCF_055394095.1 of Methanosarcina baltica. Lineage (NCBI taxonomy): Archaea > Methanobacteriati > Methanobacteriota > Methanomicrobia > Methanosarcinales > Methanosarcinaceae > Methanosarcina > Methanosarcina baltica. The sequence continues at coordinate 1,227,392 of NZ_AP042463.1, forward strand.
GGAGCCAGAGATAGAAGGCTATGTACTGGTGGTGCGGGGGAAGTTCCGTGGAGTGATAGAGCACTTCACTGTCCTGGAGCCAGCCTCTTGTCGGCTGGGGGACAAGGATAACATTCTCACTTAGCTCAACCTTCGGAATAACAAGGAATCTATCTCCGGAAGCGTCTTCATAGACCATTATTTCGCCGGGAGCCGGGCCCCACATTTCAATTACTTCTTCCTTGCGGACTTCAGGCAGAGCCTCAAACCAGGTCAGATAGGTGGATTCGGGGAGAAGTTCGGCTTTTCCCGAATTAACAAGATTTTCAAGTTCTCCGGGAGCCCAGGTTCCTATGTTTGTGCCCTGTTTAACCATCAAGTCCGTTAATTCGGATTGGTTCGGGATCAAAGTCTCGTTTACGTCATAGTCAGCATCTGCCATTCCTTTCAGGAGGTTTCGTATACTCGGGATGACCTCAAGGTAAGACGCTCCGATGCTGTCTTTCCCACAACCATGACTGTAGTAGATGATTGCGATTTTTTTATCCGCTTCGTCCTTGCTTGAAAGTTCTGTCTGAGCAACCGCTCGATCAACAAGCCAGTCAACCTGTCCGGAAACAGGGACATACATCTCCGTACCTGTTTCAGGGTCGATTTCTTCAGAAGCGATCATCATCGGGTCGATCCAGCCCCAGGTTTCGGGCCTGTACATCCTGATCATGTAGGTGCTTGTTAAGGGGTCACTGGACTCCTGCCACTCGGTAAGGTTCATGTACCCGTTGAGAAGGCAGTTGATTACAGGAACTCCCAGTTTATCCACACTGAAATACTGGCTGCGGTAGGTTGGGGAAATTATAAGGTCCACTTTTGTAGAGTCACTGTAATTCAGGTATCCGTCAACGAATTCCTTGCTGGATCCATAGCAGGGTATAACGTTCACGTTTCTGGACTCGAACTCCTCTATAAGAGCATCAAAGGGCTGCATGTCCTGGGGATAATAAGAAAGATAGAAAAGTATCCCTACGGTGGGAACATTCGGATCGAAAGAGTGCTCAGTTTCGTTTCTACTGGTGTACCACTCAAAGTATTCAGTTATATTGGACGTGAAACAGGAGTTGTCAGAGGACCTTTCAGTCAGACCAGGGTGATAAATGGCACTAGGAGCCCCCTCCGGAGCCAGGAACTCAAGGTCATCCCGGCCATAATACTTTTGAGACAGGTAGAAAATCATGTTATCAAAGTTTGAATCATCCGTGGCCCCGTAGATCCAGTAATCCTGAAGGTAGGCCTTGAAATCCTCCACATCCGTAAAGGGAGTGGGGAGCGAAGACTCGTTTACACTTTCATTCAAATAGTGGTTATACCCGACAACAACCGCCCCGTTTGCTATCGCTTCATTGACCGTGGCTTCAAGTTTTCCGGCACTGTCGGTAAACATGTTAATATAAATTATATCCATGTTACTGAGGTCAACATCTTCCCCACTTGTGGCAGGGAGGTAATAGGAAAACGTCATATTAAGGGAGGAGTTGTTGTTGATCCTCTCAGCCAGGTTCTTTAATTTAAGATCGTAATTTGCGTATCCCGTTATTATGGAAATGTTGAGATGAGGTGCATTTGAAAGCGGGACTGATCCAGAGGCCTTTTTAAGAAGAACAAGGTCGGTTCCGACCTTTGCAGAACCACTTTTACTCAGGGTCCAGCCGGAGACGGTGGTCCTGTTAAGGTAAGAAAGAATAGAGCTGTGGTCGATTTCCTCGTGTTTTTTCATGGTATAGTTAACAAACACAGGCTGCCCATTTTCTATTGAAAATTCACTGACATTGGTTAGCCACATCCCACCCATGGCGGGGCTATGGATTACGGAAGAGAGCTGGTATTCCCCGTTGGGGATGTCCATGAAAAGATAAGAACCGGCTGCGTCACTTGTGGTGTTGGCAATGAACTCACCATCCGGTGTGGTAAGGACAAGGTCGGTACCGACCTTTGCAGAGCCGCTCTTACTCAGGGTCCAGCCGGAGACAGTGGTTCTGTTAAGGTAAGAAAGGATAGCATTATGATCGATATCTTCATGCAATCTCATGGTATAGTTAACAAACACAGGCTGCCCATCTTCTATTGAAAATTCACTGACATTGGTTAGCCACATCCCACCCATGGCAGTGCTGTGGATTACGGAAGAAAGTTTGTATCCCCCATTAGGAATATCTGTGAAAAGATAAGAACCGGCTGCGTCACTTGTGGTGTTGGCAATGAACTCGCCTTCCGGAGTGGTAAGGACAAGGTCTGCTCCGACCTTTGCAGAACCGCTCTTACTCAGGGTCCAGCCAGATACGGTGGTCCTGTTAAGGTAAGAAAGAATGGCGGAGTGGTCGATTTCCTCGTGTTTTTTCATGGTATAGTTAACAACCACAGGCTGCCTGTTTTCGACAACAAATTCACTTTCATTGGTTAGCCACATTCCACCCATGGCAGTGCTGTGGATTACGGAAGAAAGTATGTATCCCCCATTTGGAACATCGGTAAAAAGGTACTCACCATTTTCATTACTGGTAGTATTGGAAAAAAATTCGAATATATATTCGGATGTATAGTTCTGGTTTTCTTCCGGGTCTTGTGATCCTGTATCGTTCTTATCAGAATCCCCAGAATCTCTGGAATCCCCGGAATCCGATAGGTGGGGAACAGCTACAAATCCACTTCCTGACTTATTCTGAAGTAAAACAACAATGCTCATTTTTGGATGATCTAGATTCTTAACGTAGGAAATCCCCGAAACGGAAAAACCCGGACCAGAGGAGCCTGAATAAGAGGAATTATTCAATAAGTCCTGAACCCAGTAATGATCAATATTATTACTGCTGTTTATCTGCAGGTTCTGATCAATTAGATTCTTATTCACCGTAATATTTAGTGAGGCAGAGTACCATCTATTATAAGAATCAGAATAATTCGTTGTGACAATGGTATAGTTTCCATTGGAAAGATTGGAAAAAATATAATACCCATTCTCGTCACAGGTTGTATTTGCAACCAGTTCACAATCTACACCTTCGGCTGATGCAGCCTGAACTGTCGAAACCAGCAGCATAAGCAGTAAAAACATCAATCCTAAAACTTTAGCGGGTTGCACAGGATTTTTTAATTTATTATTTCGAATTATTTCCATTGTATCTCCTCGTGAAAAATCGAAATATGTAAGCCCTGGTGGGGGTTGAACACCAGGTTAAAGATTGCAAAGAAACGAGAATTTCAGGTCGAAACTTCTTTTTGAATAAGATTCCCGGAAATGGGAAAATATCGGGAAGATGCAACTCTGAAAAGATAGGATTCCAATAATTGAACACAAGTTTACTTTCTATAAGTTGAGTAAATGCCGGTAACTGTCAATAAATAATATACTGAGGAGCCGGCCATGAGGCGGATCTTGTTTATATATAAGAGGTGGTTTCACATTTTTCATAAAAAGAGTCTCCACTTAAGGGACAACTCAAGTTGAGTTTATTTAGCATATAAGCCCTATTTTTTGGCTAACGGTTGTTACCCAAAAAGATAACAAACTGTCAAAAAAGCTGGAACAAAATGAGACTTCGCCATAAAAAATAATACCCACTTAATCACAAAAAAATGTAAGTAAAAAAGAATAGGTGAATCTTCCTTCACCCCTGCTCATCAAAAACAATCCTTATACAGTTCATTGGAAACTCTTTATAGGAACTTTTTTCTCCTTAGCAGGACGGCTGATACCGCAATTCCTGCTCCTGCAAGAATCGAACAGAAGCCGGGACTGCTTTCAGTTTCCTCTTCCCCTTCATTTTCACTTTTGACAGAAGCTTTACTTTGTGTGTTTTTGGAATCTGTTTCATCAGTAGCTGAAACTTTGGTTTCGGAGTATCCTATTTTCTGTCCCGTAACGGCAAAAGGAGAAAAACCCGGGGTTTCGGCCTTGAAATAAAAGTACCCGTCGTCTTCGCCTTCATTTTCCTCTACCTTTGTGGTTGGAAGGGAACTCCACCTCTCGTCGGCAAAGTGCTGAAGAGTGATTGAAGCCACATCGATGTTGTTTTCTTTGATCCAGGCCTTGCTTACCCTGAAGCCTACAACGGCATTTCCTATGTTTTCCTGAGTTGCAAACCCTCCGTTTCCAACCCAGATATTAAGGTGCTGATAGACTTCCCCTTCAGGTTCGTTTGGGGTCAGTGTAGACTGCCCTTTCAGCTCTTCAACAATGGTGCTTATTTTTCCGGCACTCTTTTTAGCGTCAAATTCCACGTAGTCGACTGATGTGGCTCCCTGTGTAAAAGCGAACCTTACCCGGTTCCCGTTTACAACAAACTGCTGGGCAAGTTCCTTTGACTCAACGTTGCTTGCAGGTTCAGGAGAGCCGCCTCCACCACCCCCACCGCTGGAAGAACCGCCTGAGGAACCACCGTTGTTGGAATTTGAGGTGACTAAATCTATGTGAACCGGAACCCTGAGCCCGGCCATCACCTCAGTTCCGGAAGTTGGCACAACCAGGACTTTACAGTCCACATCGGCTTTAGCAGAGGAAGAGACAGTTAGTGTTACTTTAACCTCTTTGTTTTCCCCGGCCCGGAGGCTGAGAAAAGACGGAGATATGGAGAACCAGCTCTCATATGCATCAATATCGATAGAGATAGTATAGCTTGCAAGCTCGCTACCGGTATTAATCACATATAGCGATTGTTCTTCCTGAGCCCCGGGCTTAAGCTCGAAACTCAGTTTTCCGGGACTTACCCCGACTCCAATCTCTGCTGCCGAAGCAACCTAGACCGATATAAAAAAAATGGTCATGAATATTGCAATTCTTTTGAACATTTTAGAAACCTCAACACGTTATAATGAATAAATAAAAATTGACAGATGACTCGTGTTTTTTGTTTCCTGGTATTCAATAAAATGAACTTCATAGTCTAAAAGGAGAAAGGAATATAAAAACAGGAAGAAGGCACGAAAGAGAAAAATGGTTGTGCCTTTCTCCCGAAAAGTCATCAAAACTTCTTCTTCCTTAACCCGAAATAGATACCTCCCACTGATGCAAGTACAAACAAAGTGCCTATAATGTCAGACCCTGAGAAAGACATCGGACTTCCTGCCTCCGAACTATCAGCTGCCTCTTTCTGCATTTCGTAGCCTTGCACATAAGGATCGGCTTTAGCTTCAGAGGATGAAGGGCTTTCCAGAGCCTCGGGGGTATTTGTTCCGTATCCAGCTTCAGTTTCCTGAGCAGTTGTCTGGTTCGCATTCTTTACCACCGGGGTAGAACTGCCCCTGTCACCATTGCTACTACTCGTACGGGGGGAAGGGGTAGAGATAGTCTCCTGGGACCCGGTTGCTTCAGTGATCTTTTTGTTGTATGCGTCCTGAAGCTCCTGACTGACTCCCGCAACAGACATCAGGCCCTGCACGTAAGCACGAAGTGAAGGGTTTCCACAGGTGTGGTGACAGCAGGTTACTCCGTCCTCTACCACTGACTTCATATAATCGGAAATCAGCTGGTTTCTTATCTCGGTATTATCCCAGTAACCTTTACGCATGGTTTCCAGCATCCTGGCTTCTATTGACTGCATGGCGTAAGGGTTGTTCTCCTCAAACCATTCTTGCATGTCAGGATCGTTTATGTACGCTTCATAGACCATTTCCCAGTCACTGTCATCCACAAGGTCCGGGTCGCAGACCTCCCAGCCCCAGAGGTTATTAACAAACTCGGACATCATCTTGCCTCCGGCGTACCCGGATTCCTTCATGCCTCTGATCCACTGCTCATTGAGGTACCTCGACCGCAGGTTCTTTTTCAGGTACTCGTCCATCGAAACCATCCCGCAGTTTTCCGCATCCGAGCTCCGGGTATCGGAGACGTACATCTCCGGAGTTTCCCCTGAGAGGTATCTGGTTACAAGGTTCATGCCTCCGAAATACTGGAAAAAGTCATCATTGTCCAGGGTATCGTAAAGGTTTGAAGAATCCGAGTGGACAGACGCATCCACAGTCTTGAGATTTCCTTCCAGCAGGTCCCGACAATCCATGCCCCAGATATCTGTCCCATAGGCATAACCCATTTTATCGAGGTAAAGCTCTGCAATCGTTTCCTCATATTTCCAGGTCCCGCTGGCCCCAATGGCATTGGCAACCCCAATTTCATAGGTCCCGTCCATGACCGCAAAACAGCGTATTGTGGAAAGTTTTCTGGCAGTATCACTGTCATAGGTCCTGTTCAGAGCTATATAAATTGCCTGGGAATTAATATAAACATAGTTTGTATAGTTGGTATCCGGAACGGTGGATTCATTGGCAGCAAGCCTGACAGCCTCATCGACCATTTTAATCTTATCCGGGAAAGCATCCCTCATCCCTGCGGTCGCATAAACAATATCGATCCTGGGCCTGCCGATAAGGGATTCGTTTCTCAGGAGCGAACCTGCAGGCAGGAGGGCATACATCTCGGACTCATTCATGACCGCAAGCCCGTTAACCTGCTTGCTTTCATCATCCCAGGTAGGCCTTATCCCAAGCAGGTAAAGCACTTCGGCTTCAAGAGTTCCGTGGTCTCTTATGAACTCCACCCCGAACCTTGAAAACGAAACTTTTTGCGGATATTCTCCGTATTTTCCGTAATAGTCCTCAAGCAGGGAATTCGTCATGGCAATCCCCAGTTCCCAGGCAGCTTCCGAGGGGTAAAGCCTCGAGTCCACCCCGTAGAAGTTACACCCTGTAGGAATCGAATCCGGGTTCTGGATCGGGTCCCGGCCTGACTTCGGAGGGATGTAGCCGCCTTCAAGGGCTGAGAGCAAATGGTCCATTTCCTGAGTACACTGTCTGAGCCGGTCTCTGTATTCGAGCCCGGTCTCAAGGGCAAGGGTAACAGAATTTTCGCTGCTTCCGTAAACCAGGACCTGGGCTGCGTCAGGGCCGGTATTGTTGCTTACCACTTCCCAGACAAGCCTGTCCATCCTGGTATCATCCGAGGGAATCCCGAGCGGGTATTCCGTTACATTGGAATAAAAGGCAGTTTCCACATCTTCTTCAAAGCCACTTCCCAGCATCGCCCTTACCATCAGGCTCATCTCGTCCCTGTGCAGGTCCAGAACCCTGTCTTTGTATTCAAGCCCCTGTTTCAGGTCGATGTTAACAGAACTGTTATTAAAACCATAGATTGCGTCCTGAGCGTCCCGATACTTTGTACCGTTGTAGATGACATCCCTGACCAGGGCAGCTACCTTCGTATCGTCATCAGGAATACCGGTGGGGTAGAGGCTTGCGTTGGAATAAAAAGCAGAGCTGACATTCGCTTCAAAGGAAGTGCCCAGAATTGACCTTATAAGTGATGGAAGGTCTTCCAGTTCGGGTTCAAAGATCCTGTCCCTGTAAGCTTTTCCGGATTCAAGGTCCTGGGTTACGGAATCGTAACTTGAACCGTAAATATTGTTCTGGGCCTGTACCGGATCTGTCCCGTTGATTACAACTTCCCCTATCATCCGGTCTACCTCCGTATCCCCTTCCGGGATGCCTTCCAGAGAGCCGGAATAGAAGGCAGCTGTTACATTTGCCTCAAAGGAAGTACCCATTGCCGCCCTGACCAGGGAAACAAGTTCATTTCTAACGATCTCAAGGTTCTTTTCAGGAGGAACCTCTCCGAACACATGCATACCGTAAGGAATATTTTCTTCGGAAATTTCTTCGAGATATTCATGGAGGACGTTTTTCAAGAAATCATTGAAGACGGTTTCATTGGTCCTCAGTTCTTCGACCATGCTTTCGTTTACATCAAGGTCAACATCGAGATTGAGCTCGAGCATCTCATCGATTATGAGCTGCCGGTATTTTTCCTGCACCTCGGTCCCTTCCATGGCAGGGTCGTAATAGGTCTGGATGTTTCCGGCAAGTCCTGCCATTTCCCCGTGCAGTCCTCCCTTTTCAAGGGTAGGGGTCAGGTGGTCGATTATCAGGGCATTTCCGCGGTATTCCGCAGTAAGGCCTTCCCCTACGTTTGCCACGATATAGGGATAGATGTTCGGGATGTCCCGAAGCAGGAGAGGAGCCCATTCCGCTGTACGGTTCATTCCGTAAGCCTGACCCGGGAGCCACTCATGAGTCCCGTGGGTCCCGAGGTGGATCAGGGCATCGGGCTGCCATTCCTCGTTCAGGTTCAACCAGAGGTAGAAAGCGATGTACTGGTGCGGGGGTGGGAGTATGTTGCTGTGATACATGGCATTATCATTCTGCATGAAACCCCTGGCAGGCTGAGGCATTAACCAGACGTTTCCGCAGCGGACAGCCGGAAGCACGAGATATTGCCCACTTTCGTTTTCCCAGATCATGTGGCTTTTGTTTGAAGGCACATTCCCTTCCCAAGGAGCGCCCCATTCCGCAATGGTTGCGTTCCGGAGGACTTCGGGAATTTCAGCCTCAAACCACTGCCTGTAGGTCTCCATTGGCAGGAGTACCATGTCTCCACTTTCAATTCCGTCCTGAACCATGACCTCAAGTTCTCCGGGAGCCCAGTTTCCTACATTCCTGCCCCGGCTCTGAATTCTGTCCAGAAGTTCCGTTGTGTTTGCCGGGATATTCTCGATGTCATAGTTCCTTTCGCTTTCATTCATATTTTGAAGTATGGAAACCATGCTCGAGATAGAGTTAAGGTAGCTTGCCCCTACGTTGTCTTTTCCGGGAGGGTAGTTGTAATAGATAACTGCAACGTTTTTTTCATTGTTATCTTTGAGTTTCAGTTCAGCCCAGTTTATCGAGCGGTTTGCAATCCAGTCAATCTGGGAGGGGATTGGCTCATATATGTACTCGTTCCAGGAAATCTGTATGTTCTTTCCGACCACGATGTACTCAAAAATTCCGTCTCTATCCGGGGCCATGGTCTTTCGGGCGACCTCTTCGGTTGGAATCCCCCGGTTAGCATCAGCGGGATCTTCGGATTCCGAGGCCACAATGCCTTTCAGGACTGCCACATCCAGGTGTTCCAGTTCCTCGATTCCACGGGAGTAGTTGTCATAATTAAGCGCAAAACTCTTGAGAGAAATCGCAGACTGGACAAGAGGTACACCGCTTTCGTCACAGTAAAAATCGGTGATATTGTTAAACGTATCAAAACCTGCAATCACGTTGCAGTCCTTGCTTTCAAGGTCCCTGATAAGTGCGTCCACGACCCCGGTATTCCCGTCTTTGTAATCACTTTTATGGAACCAGATTCCAATTGTGGGCCGGTCCGGAGCATAGACCCTGTGCTCGCCGTTTGAGCTGTTGCCGTACCATTCAAGGTATTCGCTGTTGTTGTCGAACCAGTATTTATTGACAGGAGAATCCGGATGGTAAAGCCCGGCAGGCAGGATTATGGGGGGCTCATATTCCCAGTCATTCGTAAGGGCCATTTTGCTTGAGAAATTTTTGGCAAGGTAAGTCAGGAAGTTCCGGGAGTTTTCTTTGAGAAACTCCTCCTTTACCCCCATATTGTAAAAGTACTTCTCGACCGTACTTCCGTCTTCATCCCCGGGGTAAACATAATCATAGTCAGAGATGTTGAATTTGTCCCCGGGAAAAGAAGTAATATCGATGAGTACAGACCCATTCTCCTTTGCCCTGTTGAGGTCATCTCCAATCCCTTCAAAGACTGAACCCCAGAGCATGTAGGTAAATATGATGTCCGGGTTTCCAAGATCGATTTCAGAAAAGTTCGTGTACATTGATTCGTAATAAGTAACACTCAAATTGTCTTTGTAAGTGCTTGTATTCCAGCCCTCCTCAAAGGCATCCTGAGTCCCGTAGCTAATAACTGTTATATTGACGTGGTTTTCATCTGCCGATACCGCTGCCGGTGCAAGCAGCAAAAAAAGCAATGCACTTAATACCAATAAGTTAGGTTTAATTTTACGCATGTTATCCCCATGATAATGTGCTGGCAGGCCCGGGAGAGTTTCCTGGCGGGAGTATCCCGGGATGCCATATCACATATATTTTTATAATTTTTGTAATTTTTAATTGAAAAAGTGGTATATTTTTAGGTTCTATTCGATAAGTATAGAATCGAAATACTGAGGCGCTATTTGAGTTGATTTGAAATCAATTTTAATGGATTTCGCCTTGAAAAAAAAAATATATGGATAATAATATTCAGAAGATTAAGTTTCAGAAAATTTACTTTCGTTTTCTTCGGAACCTTCGGAATTTACAGAATCTTCGGCATCTTCAGGCACGTAGATGACCCGGCCATCAGCCAGTTTATATGCAGTCCCCAGGGCTTCGCCTGTTCCCCCTCCGATATTATCGGTCATGTTAAGGACTTCGATTGGTTTTCCCTCCTCCTTTATAATGATCTTCATATCCTGCTGCCCAGGGTTTTTCACAATGGTGATATCCTCATTCGGGTTCAGGAGTTCGGGGAGGTGGTAGGACATGACGAGGGCTACCAGCAAAGCCACGGAAAAGACCATCGCCACGTCAAAAAGGTTGGCAACCCCGGTAAGGGGACTCTGGTCATCCTGGTCGGAAAGGAGGCCGGTCCGGTGGAAGCGTCTGGTTCTTTTCATTTTTTATTCGCTCCTATTTATTTCACTAAATTTATTCACTTTATTCACTTTACTCACTTCATTCAGATCCAGGCTTCACTTAGCTCCGGCCGCAGCCGGGACTTTGTCTTCGATGGAATCCATGATATAATCGATATCCGACATATCTTCCCAGTACCATCTCCTCCGGACCTGGGTCAGGACGTAGCTGATAGTGCCCGCAAATAGCCCTACTACCGTTGTGGCAAAGGCGATCATCAGGTTGTTTGCAAGGGTTGCGATGTCTCCCTGGGAAAGCCCGATCAGAGCAGGCCCGAGAGGTATGAGGGTTCCCATGAGCCCGAGCATTGGGGCTATGGTAGAGACGATCTTTGTCTGCTCAAGGCGTTTGGCCATTCTGATCTCATATTCCTCGGCAAGTTTTTCGACTGCGGGGAAATGCCTGTCCTCAAGCTTCTCTGCAGCTTCCCCCGCAAAGGAGGTAACCAGGTAGGTTTGCTTTATTCCTCTGAGAGCTCCGGAAGCTTCCGAAAAATTGGAATTTTTGAGAGAATGCTCAATTTTTATGCAGTTCTCTTCCAGGTTATTTGTATCTCTGTGCCGTTTTGAGTATTCGGAGAGAAATTCCCCGATATGAATTAAAGAGAGAAGCACCAGCAGGACCAGGACAATTATCACCGGGTAGAGCAGTGCGGAAGAAAACGTATACATTATCTCAAATAAAGAAGCTGCCATACTCATTGATTAGACCTCACATGTTCCAGGAAAAAGCCTCCGAGGATAACGATCCCGAAGATTAGCAGAGGCATGATCCCTCCGGCATCCCCTTCAAGGGGGGCCAGGTTCAGTTGTTTTGTTTTCATGTAAGCCGGGATAAGCAGGGCTCCAAGCAAGTAGTAGATTCCAAGAAGCAACATGGCGCTTCCCAGGGTTTCCGGGGTTTTGCCCATCTTTTTGAAAAGAAAAGACGAAGCAATCACAGATATAAAAAAAGCCGTTCCCACAAGCAATCCGATTTTCAGCCCTCCGATTTCGAGACTGGAGGCAAGCAACATACAGGAAACCGCAAGTGCCGCCAGACAGACCGGACAGGGCATGGAAATTACAAGAAATGTCTTTCTGGACACGTCATGCCCACTGTTCCACTTTTTCTGAGTATAAATGCCGGCTGCTATCAGGACGAGAGACATGATAACATGGAAATTCATTCCCATAGAGGAAATTCTCTGGAAGTTATCCATATTTACATAATCGACAAAGATCCCGAGAATAAGAGACAGAATAAAATAACTGCTTGCTATCGCAAGAATTTCTTTACGTTTAAGATTTGAAAAGCCGCATCCTACGCCAGTTTTTACACCAAAAATAAGAATCCCAATAAGGACTCCTATAACAACTAATATTGTGCTGTCCATTTTTTCTTCCCTTCAGCACTTAGAGGAATTTAATATAAAAACAGCAGGATTTGGCTAATGATTGTAAGTCATCCGGGTAATATAGAATAAAAAACAAAATCATTTGCCGCTGTGAAATAAAAAAACCCGGATAAAACTCACAGAAAATCCAGAAAGTACATTTTTCTGCCAAAATGTATTTATAGAAAATGACCAGATCAAGTGTACTTGTTTTAAAGTAAACTTGTGTTTTTGTAAAAGAAATTTTAGTTATATGCGAGTGAATACCAATAAATAAAGCACGGTTCTCTTATGCTGGTAAATGTTACGAATCACGGGATGAATGCAAACAGTGGCAAACTCTTCAAAGCGATTTCAAGTGACACAAGACTGTCCATTCTTGAACGCCTGAGCGAAGGAGAGATCCATATCTCCGGCCTGGCAAGGGAACTTGGGATTTCTGTTCCTGTAGTCGCCAAGCATGTTAAAATCCTAGAAGAAGCCGAACTCGTGCAGAGAAAAAAGTTTGGAAACCTCCATATGATAGGGATCAGACTCAACAACGTCTATTCCCTGCTGGACCAGTTTGCGGAAAACAGTACTCTGGAAGTCGAAAAAGGCACAAACCTTCTGGAAGCCTTAAAGATCGTGGCCGCCATCGAGGTTACGAAAGTCGGAGATATGACAAAGGTAATCTCAACGGACGGGGAAGAAGGGCTTTATCTCTACGAGGTAAACGGGAAGTTTCCAGATAAAACCGTGGATGAATTCATTTTTGAGGATGATGCGATTGTAGAATGGAAAAAACTGATCCCGGTTACCAAAAAACGCCTTTTAGTAAACGTTAAAAAGTAAAGAGAGAAAGGTGGAAAAAAAGAAGGATAGAGAAAAAAAGGTGGAAAAAAGAAGGGATAAGAGATCCCCTCATTCCGATACCTTAATTTTCGCAATAAGCCCGAGATGGTCCTCATGGTAAGGGGTAAGCTCGTGGGCATTTAAAACCTCGAACTTCGGTTCAAAAGCCTCTTCTAGTTTTTTGACCTCGTTTTTGAAGACCTGTTTGGGAGGAGCTGCCGTGTCAATGCTTCTCGCTTTTATGGAAAGCATGAGCAGACCATCTTTTTTCAGGAACCGAGCCGCGTTTTTTGCGGCGATTTCCGCCTGATTGGGCTGAGCCACATCCTGGAAGATCACGTCCACAGGCCCCACGAGGTGGGCATAGCTTTCGGGCCTTCCGGCATCTGCCAGGATGGGGTGAATATTTTTCCTGCGGTCGGCAAGCCCCAGAAAGTCCCTCATGCTGCGGGCCGAAAACTCGACCGCGTAGACCGCGCCTTCGGATACGATATCCGAGACGTGGCTGACCGTGGTCCCGGTGGCAGCCCCCAGATAGAGGACCCGGGAGTCTTTCTTCAGAGGAATTTCAAACTTTTTCAGGACCATGGCCCCGAGTTTGCTCCGCCGGGGGTCCCAGGCCCGGTACTCGACTCCCTCCACGAAAAGCAGTTTTTCCCCGTAGACGTTATGGCCAGGGTCCAGGTTTTTAGTGGAAAGCTGCTTCTTGCCCTTTGTAATTTCAAATATTTCGTCGGAAAGTTCTCTGATTTCAGCCATTTTACCGCTCCCCACCTTTCATGGGATTACCTTCTGTTTTTGCATTTCCGGATCCTTTCCCGGATCCTTTTCCACTTCCTTTCCCACGACCGTTACCTTTTGATTTTCCTTTCCCCGAGCCTTTTCCACTCCCGGCATCAGGTTTTTTTGCGGGGGGATTCGGGTGCAGGGCCCGGATCTGCCCTACTTTTACTTCAAGCTTTTCCAGCAGTACAGGGCTCTTTTCCCCTGAATAGAGGTCCATCCTGGCCGCAAGGGAGAGTTTTGCTGAAAGGGCCCTTGCAATTTTACCTCTCTGCCACCAGGGGGCCGTGTTTATGAGAGGGTGGCTGAAAATCATGCCGTGTTTGGGGGAAGGCGCCCTTGCCCTAAGGTGTTTGAATAAGGCCTTGTTGGCCCCGATTACCTGGACGGTGCTTGAGGGGAATTTAGCAAGTTGCGGCAGACCTCCGGCAATGCTGATTAACCGGGCTCCGAGCATGGGGCCTGCGAGCATTGTGAGATTGGGGGCCCGGTTTTCCATGCTATCCTTGATGTAGGTCTCAAGCTGCCCCCTCCGCCCGTAAAGGCTGGAGAGGCTTTCCGCAAACGCTTTGATAAGGACTTCGTCTACCTCCGGGAGCTCGGCCCCGATGGATGTGGCGACCTTTTCATAATGAGGGTCATCCGGGCTTACGTTTGCACGGTTTCCGTATTTTGCGACAAAAACTGCAAGAGCTTCTCCGGTCAGCCTGGTTTCCGGGAAGTGGTTTCCGTACCACTCGAAGAGCCGCTCCGAGAGGGTGTTTGTGGTCTCATTTATATCATCTAGGGCCTCCACGGCCTGGATGATACGCTGATCCAGGGAAAGGGCTTTTGAGACCTGGAGTTTGGCTTTCCGGAGGGTCAGCTCGTGTAAAAGGGAATCATACTCGGCCCCGGACTCAAAAAATCCGCATTCCAGGCTTGCTTTTCGAAGGTCAAAGCCAGGGGGGGGAAGAAAACTCTTTTCCTCCGAGAGGGTAAAAGAACGCTCCGCAAGCTCCTGCGGGGCTTTGGAAAAAAGAAAGGATTCAAGGACCTTGCCTTCAGGGCTTATCTCAAAGGTCCCGAACCAGGCTTCTATCTTCATTTTCTGCCTCCTGAAATATCGGCTCCCCTGTTCCTGGCGCCGGTGAGGAATACGTCTCCTCCGACCGATTCATCAAGCACTTTCCGGACCTCAGCCCTCAGGGCCTCGCCTGCTTTCCGGTTCTCTACAATTCCGAAAATAACCGGGCCGAAAGAGCTGATTCCCGCACCTGAGGCCCCATTGTCTCTCATATATCGGATGGTATTCCGGACTACAGGCGGTTGAAGTTCGACTTCTCGCCTCTTGAACCCAAGGGCCTGGATACGGTTTACGGCTTTTCCGAAGGCATCCAGGTCTTCTTCCACAATTGCCGGGAGCAGCTGCATGAGGATTAAATGGGAAGTTTCCCGGACCTCGACAAGCGGGACGGGACAGAACTGTTGGAAAAGGTCCACCTCTTCCTGGTCATGGGCCCCTTCAGTTGTTCCCGGGACCGCAATAATTATGGGCCAGTCCGGGAAGTCCCGCCTGAAAAGAACGGGGCCGGGGGGGGTCCTGCTGGCTGAGGAAGGGGAATAAGAACCTTTTTCCCCAAATTTGTGCCCACCGTCCACGATAAAGCCGCCGGTTTCAAAAGCAGCTACACCAATACCGGAAGTGCCGCCTCTTCCTACCGCGACCGCCATTTCCTGCACAGTCAAGCCGAGCTCGTAGAGCTCATTTACAGCAGCCGCCGCCGAAAGAGCGGACTGGGTCCCGGATCCAAACCCCACATGGTCAGGGATGTCCGTTTCGACCCGGATGCTTATGCCCGTTCCTTCAGGGAGTATGGCCCTGGCTGCTTTTTTCATCCTTTCCACAAACACGGTATCTCCCAGGACTTCCACACAATCCGCTTTTTGCGCAGAGATTGACATTCCCGGAGATTCGAGGGTAATTCCAACACCTCCATCGACCCGGCCGAGCTCGGCGTTCATGTCGATAAGGCCCAGATGCAGTCTGGATGGAGACGTAATTCTGATCATAATGTTTTTTTTATTCTCTTTAATTATTCATAAAGCTTGGTACTGATCCGTCAGCTTGCCTCTGTAAAAAACAGAGAGGGAAAACCCTTCAGACCCTCTGCTCTGCAAGAGTTTCCGGAAAAGAGGCAAGATCCGGGCTTTCGTCCTCATACGAGATTTCCGCGCCCCTGTTTCTGGCTTTCGTCACAAACACGCTTCCTCCTGCGGACTCGTCGAGCATGTGCTGGACCTCTTTTCGAACCCTTGCGGCCTCTTTAGGGCTTTCGGCCAGGCCATAAACAAGTGGCCCGAAGGAACTCATGCCAGCTCCATAGCAGCCGAGGTCCCGCATCAAAACCATTATGTCCTGTGCGGCAGGCTGGAGGTCCACCTCACGCTTTTTGAAACCCACGGTCTGGAGCCGGTTGACTGCGGCCCCGAAAGCCTCGGGGTCATTCTCAAGAAGTGCGGGAAGCATCTGCATAAGGATCACATGCGAGACCTCCTGCACCTCGGGAAGCGGGATAGGACAGGCTTTATTGAAAATGTCCACTTCCTCGTCGTCATGGACCCCGTTACCGTTCGGGACCGCTATGACAAGCGGCCAGTCCGGGAATTCGAACCTGGAAAGGAGAAGTCCTGGGGGAACTCCTTTTACGTCATGCGAAAAGGTGTTTTTGTCGCTGAACCTGTGCCCGCCGTCGAGTAAAAAGCCGCCCCTTTCAAAAGCTGCAACCCCTACCCCGGAGGTGGTCCCCCGGTTTGCGGCAATGGCAAGTTCGTTTACGGACTTTCCAAGTCCGTAAAGCTCGTTTACGGCAACAGCTGCTGAAAGTGCCGCCTGTGTCCCGGAGCCGAACCCCACATGGTCCGGGTAGTCCTCTTCAATCCGGACACGGACGCCTTCCCCTTCGGGAAGTACGGCAAGGGCCGAACTTTTGATCTTATTCGCAAGGCCCGGTTTTCCAAGCACCTCAAGGGAATCGGCCTTCTCCGCGGAGATTTTAAGAAAAGGAGAATCGAGGGTAATTCCAACTCCGCCGTCAACCCTGCCGATTTCGGCGTTCAGGTCAATAAGGGTCAGGTGGAGCCTGGAAGGAGACGTGATCGTTATCATATATATTTTCATACATTTTGATAATTATTAAACTTTAGGCCAGACCCTTCGCAGTTCTTCTAAAAAAATTGAGAAAGCAAGCCCCAGGGTTCGCCGGTCAAAAATAAATTTCAAAAACGCAAAACAGAACCGGTAGGGTCTGACCCGGAGCTCTGCTTTCCCCCTTACCTTCAGTTCCGGCTCCAGGAAATTCGGGCTGAAATCAAGCCTGCACCGGGCACAGCGGGCCTCAAGCACCCCTTTTAACCCATATAAAAAGCCGCAGGACATCCCCGTATCCGCAGGGTTCTCAAACCCGAAGGCAAGGAAGCAGTCAAACTCCCGGAACTTTACGCCCCCCAGGACTTCAGCACAGAGTTGAAAAAGAGGCATGTAAAGGGCTCTGAAAACCTTTAAATAGAAAGAGAATTCACGGCTTTTTTTTTCCTTTCGTTTCTTATTTTTATTACTGGCTTTTCCTTTTTCGTCGCCTTTTTCTTTTTCTTTTTCTTTTCCTTTCCTGCTTTTTATTTTCTTTCCTTTACCTTTTCCTTTCTCGTCCTCAGTTGAAAAGCCGTATGAGAAAAAAAGCCATTTAAGGGTTGCCCGGCCCTTGAAATCTGTTTCGTCGAGCTTCAGGGCCAGGCCCAGGTCCAGAGGGATGACTAGCAGGAGAAAAACGGCCAACAGGAGTACAAACAGCAGGATAGTAAGCAGTGCATATAAGGAAAGCATGGGTTTCAGTTGTCAAAAAGAAACTTCGATTGTCAAAAAGAAAAAATCTGAAAAGCGGAGAAAAGCGCTATTTCCGACTCAGATCTTTTCTTCAAGACTGCATGTGGATGCAGTTTCTTCGGATCCTGTTCCTCCAACACCTGATTCTTTGGCTTCTGTTTCCCCAGCTTCAGGTTCTCCAGTTTCAGTTTTCTCGGCCTCTGATTCCCCGGTTTCAGCTTTTTCTTCAGCTACCTTTTTTTTTTTCCTGCCATGAAAATCTTTTAATTTTTCCACGACCTCAGGCACAAGTTCCGCAAGTTTTCCGAACTCATGCTTCTCGGAGATCCTGAAAATCTCGGTCTTTTCCTCGGAAACCACGATAAAGGCCAGAGGTTCGATCTTTGCCCCGGCCCCTCCGCCGCCGCCAAAACCCTCTTCATTTTCCTTCTTTCCTTCCCCGCCCCCGCTTCCGAAGCCCATGGAAATCTTCGAAATCGGGATAAGGGTCTTGCCAGCGGCAGTAATCGGTTCTCCAACAACGGTCCTTGTGCTTACAAGCTTCTCAAGCTCGTTGGCAACCTCTTTCATAAGTGCTTCTACACCCATTAATCAATCCTCCCTGGAAGTGAAAGAATCCGAGTAAGAATACAGTATTGTTAGGGGAACGGAATCCTGACCAATATTTTTCAGAATTCCGGACATCAACTTGGAATTTCCTATTTACTTACAGTATTGTCAGTTATCAGTATTATCTATTACCTTATTATCTATTACCTTATTATTTATTACCTTATTATTTATTACCTTATTATTTATTACCTTATTATTTATTACCTTATTATTTATTACCTTATTATTTATTTCCCGAATCAATTCCGGAAAAAAAACCGTCCAGTAAAGCCCTCATTTCTCCGGGCTTAACGTCAGTGAATTCTCTTCGTTCCTCTTCCGGGAAAAAGGAGAAGACCGAAAACTTACCAAGCTTTTTAGAAGAGTCCTTCTGGTAACGGGCATCCAGAAGGATCCTGGCCCCGAAATCCTCGGGAGAACGGACCACCCTCCCCATGGCCTGTCTGGCCCTCCGGATGGTGGGGACCTGAACCGCATAATCCCAGCCATCCCCGCAGCCGAATACCGCATCATAAGCCGACTCCACGGCCTTGATCCGGTCGTTTAAGGCAGGGTAGCCCACGCCCACAACAACCACGGTCCTGCCCCTGTTTTCTCTGAAGTCAACGCCCTCGCTCAGCGTGCCCCAGAGGTAGGTGAAAAGGACAGCCTTTTCTCCATTTTCCCCTATTTTGAAAAAGTCCTGCCTGACCTGCTGGGCAGAGACCCCGACCTCGTCCAGGAGAAGGGGGACGGAAATTTCGGGCTCCAGAAGTTTTGAATAACGGAGAGCCTCCGAATAGCTCTGAAAGTAAACGATAACGTTTCCGGGAGAAGCGGCAACCGCTGCCAGAAGCGCTTCTTTCATGCTTTCAAGGGTATCGTGGGAGTCCCGGTTTTTCGCAAAAAGTGGGGGCACAGAAACCGCAAGCGTAAGCCTCCTCTCCAGAGGAAATGTTGTCCCGTAGGCGATTTCTTCTGTTTCCCTGTTTATCCCGAGGGTTGCCTTAATCATTTTAAAAGGCCGGAGGGTTGCGGACATGAGTACGGCCCCATGCAGGGAGTCAAGCAGGGGTTCGGTCACGTTTTTTGGGATGCAGGTGAAAAGTTCCATCCTCCCGTAGACCCGCTCGCTTTTCCAGTCTTTCCGGACGTTCAGTATAGGGTAGTAGTTCTGCCGGTCCGAGAGTACCAGATAGGAGGAAAGAAAATCGGCAACATAGCGGAGCTGGGAACGTTTGGGAACCGCCAGCAGTCCATTTTTGTAGCTTTCAGCATAGATATCTTCAAGCCTTTCCCCTAACTTCCCGATGTCCCGGAGTTTTATGAGCACGGCATCCTCATCAACAAAACCCTGTTTTTTAGCTTCCCGCAAAATGCGGGCTTTCAAAACATCAAAACGCTCGTAAGGGTCACTGATCTGGAGGTCCTGCCAGTGTTTTCCTATCCGGTTCCGCTCCCCGAATTTCAGTTTGGAGTCGTAGGTCTCCCGGAGGGCCGCAAGCAGACAGGAAAAGAGTTTTTTTGCGTTGAACCTGACAAGATCGTCCTCGGTCATGGGAACTTTTTTCGAGGGAGGAGGAGGGGTAAAAAAAGAACTGAGGGTCCCGTCCGTTTTGTTGCCTTTCCCTGGCCTTTCCGGCCCTGAATTTTCAGAAAAATCCCCAAGATCTCCGAGATCCCCAACATCCCCAACTTCCGAGAGCGCCTTTTCCATCGTGATTTCCGTAAGGGTGAGCGAGGAATGGGACCGGGCAGAAGCCTCGATGTTGTGGGCCTCGTCAAAGATGATGATAACTTCTTCAGGGGTCCTTTCAAGCCATTTGAGAAGGGTCATGAAGATTTCTGGGCTCAGGACGTGGTGGAAGTTGCAGATCAGGAGCTCGGCTTTTTTAAGTTCTTTTTTCAGGAGCTCGTACCCGCACATGTCCCACTCCTCCGCATAGTCCCCGACCTCCTCCGGGTCCCGGATGTCGGAAAAGAGCCAGGAGGAAAACTCGCTGCCCTCGGATCTCAGGGTTTCATAGAGCTTCGTGCAGGAATGACCCCTGAGAATCCTGGCCTTTTTCCGAGCATCTTCCAGCTCTTTTTCAAGGGCGACCCGGAGTTTGTAAAGCGAGGGGTCCTTTGTCCTTTTATATCGCTCAAAAGTCTCTTTGAGTTCCTTTTCCACCCCCGCAGCTGCCCGTTCCAGTTCAAGGAGGTCATAGGTGTTCTCACTTTTGAGTTTGCACTCCTCGTAGTCAAGTTTATCCGGACACATGGCAGCCTTGCCCTTGAAGACGATGGTCTTTATGTCGTTTGTCCGGTTGATCTCTCGGACCTCCTGGATGAACTGGACCATCTGCTGGTGGACATTTGTAACGATGATCACGGTTTTGTCAAGCTTTCTCCCGACATCAAGGGCCGGGGCAAGGGCGCTCAACGTCTTCCCGGTCCCACAGGCCCCCTCAAAAAGTACGATTTTTTCCTGCAGAAGGGCCGCATGGATCCTGTCCATGGCCTCTGCCTGGTTCGGGTAGCAACTCGGTTTTGTAAAATATTTCATGTAGCTTTTTTCTTGAGTCATCTGGGACATTTCCTGGATTTTAAGAGATGCATTTTCAAACTGTGGCCCCCGGATTTGCAGTTTGCGAATTTCCGGGTTTTAAATATGGTTCCTTTTTTTGGGAAGAAGAAGAGGAAAGAGAAAAAGCCCCCATAGGATTTCGCCGACAGTTTTACCAGCAGTTTTGTTTGCGCTGGATGGAAGCAATTGAAAATATTTTTGCTCGTTGTCTGAAATAAGTACTGGCAAGTATTGTTAAAATAGCTTGTGCATCCGGCCTTCGGGATCTCAGAAATTACCGATAAAACAAAGCAGACCAATCTTAAAAAATATTAAAAATGTTCTCTGAATAGTTTAAAAAAAGATATCAGTTTTTAGACATAATATATAACCTGTTTTCGAAACAACTTCGGTACCCAAAATTGTTTTGAGAATAATATCAGGACATGTGAACTACCCCCACCTGTCAGCCTTCGGCTGTCGTGTTAAACCGTAGGTTTAACAGGAGTTTCTAATCTTCGATTAGAAACATCGAGGAAGGGGCTTCCTGCTTCGTTCTCCGGAGTAATCTCCACGAGTCCACAGGCTCTTCCCGCCGTTTCGGCGGTGTCTCTTTAATTTAGATCACAAGTGCAAACTTTTTAATATTTATAGCTGCGTTTATGTCCCTATCGTGTTCTGTTCCACATTCTGGACATTTCCAGTTTCTAACATCTAATGTTATTTCCTTATTGTGGAATCCACAGACACTACAATTTTTAGTTGAAGGTTTCCACTGGCCTATACGGATTACTGTTTTCCCTATCTTTTTGGCCTTGTACTCCAACTTACTCACAAAACCCCCCCAAGCAGCGTCACTTATAGCCTGTGCAAGTTTATGGTTCTTCTTCATGCCAGCAATGTTTAACGATTGTCGGCTAAGTCGGAGGGATTGCTCCCTCTTTCTCGCCTAAGAACTGTACGTGAGACTTTCACCTCATACAGCTCAAGCATCTCAAAACCCTGTAGGGGCAGTCGTTATAAAGTTGCATGGTGTTGTCTATGGCAATGAGCGTGTGTATATATCAGATTGGTCTGTCTGTTGTCCTTGTGATTTCCGTTTATGTGGTGTAGAGGTCTTTCCTCAGCATCATTGTTAATGTTTATCGGGAGGTCACAAAATGGACATATACCTGCCTGTTTTTTCCAAATTGTATTAAATATGCCTGACAGTCTTTTCGAGCCTTGATCTCTTTGACGTTTTATAAAGTAGTCTTTGTCAAGGTAAGGGTTTTTATCAATGGATAGGTTGGTATTTCTTACTATCCTTTTGTCGGATAGTCGTTTGAGCGTGTTATATTTGGTAGAGAATATCCAAGATCTGGTTTCGTAGGTATGCCAGTACTTATGGCGTATCCATTCTTTGTTTTTATACGGGTGTCTTCTTTTAGCCCATTTTCATAGCATCTTCCAGATTAAGTGGTCTATTGTGCTGAATGTTGCTTTTGCCACGATTCCTTGGTGGTAGTTCGACCATCCACTTATAATAGGGTTGAGGGTTTTGATTAGGGCTTCTTGTGGCCATGTTTTACCCTTTTTAATTGTGTTGCTGATTTTATCGACCACTTTCTGGATAGATTTCTTGGAGGGCTTGATAATAAGTTTCCCTTTATATTTTCTAAAGTTCCAGCCTAGGAAGTCAAAACCATCGTCAATGTGGGTGATTGTAGTTTTATCATCTGATAGTTCCAGACCTTTATCCTTTAGGAATCCTTTAATCAGTTCCTTCGCCTCTTCTGCTATTTCCTTTGTGTTTGCAGTAATTATAAAGTCATCAGCGTATCTTACAAAGTTTACTTTGTATTTTCTACGTTGATGATCAGTTATCCTTCCAGTTTTGCCCCTGTGGTATTTGTCTTCTAGGAGTTTTTCAATTCCGTCTAACGTCATGTTGGCTAGAATTGGGGAAATGATACCTCCTTGTGGGGTTCCTGCAACTGTTGGAAATAGGGTTTTGTTGAACACGTAACCTGACTTTAGGAATTGTTTTAGAACAGATTTGTCCATTGGGATATTTTCAAGTAACCACTGATGACTAATGTTGTCGAAACAGCCTTTAATATCCCCTTCTAGAATCCATTTAGCTGATCTTTTGGTGCTAAGATTTCCGAATATTATTGAACATGCATCGTGTGTGCTTCTGAATTTTCTAAACCCGAATGATCTTGCGTCTGCTATTGCTTCTGCTATAGGGTTTAGAGCCAGAGCATATAGGGATTGCATGGCTCGGTCGTGCATTGTAGGGATTCCTAGGGGTCGTTTCTTGTTTTTCCCATATTTTTCGATGTAAACACGCTTTAAGGGTTTGGATTTGTACCTTTTATCCGTTAATTAGAGAACCGCTTCCATCTTGGCTTTAGGTGTGTTCCACTGTTCGCCGTCGATTCCGGGGGTTCTCTTGCCCTTATTCTGTATTGTCTTACGGACTGCCAATAATTTGGCATAATACGAATGGGTTAACAGGTAGCTTAGCCTTTTGACAAGATTCCAGTTACCTTTTTTAACAGCTTTCGTAATTCGGACTTGCATCCAATTGACATGTTCCTCTACCTTTTTCCAGTTGATGTTGTTCCATCTGGAATAGGGTCGAACGTCTGTGAGCTTCTCATTGGTTGGTTTGGTGTGAGCAATGTTTATGCCGTTGGCTGTTTCAGGGTTTTCCCACAACAGTTTAATGGTTAATGCTTCCGCTTCTTCAATCAATGTATTTGAATGTCTCACATTCATAGGGTATGCCTTCGTTCATACGTTGAGCTACCATAGAGTAAGTCTGCATCCTTTCGGATTGGGGCAAATTTTGAACCCTTATACAATTCATTACAGATTGTCATTCGCTTTTTACTCCGTTCCTTTACCCTCTAAGTCATCGTTATCCTTTGCAGGATTTCTACCCTTGTGGGAACTTATAGGGCTTACCAAGTTCTATAACATAAATAATTGTGAGTACCTTAGAAGCCATCTATAAACCGAGAATCATATGTCCATTTCCCTCAGCGTCAATAGAACCGCTGAGGTCTAATTCTACACCTTTTGGTTCAAGCGTATCAATCTAGTTTCGCTTGTTGCTGTTAACGATTCTTACGATGGTTCAACTTACGTTTCTTCATAGCACTCTTACCTTAACAGATCGTTTGTATTAGATTTACAAACTTCTCCATATTGTCCTATGAGCTTCACACCCAGCCGTTGCCAGCCACGCATGTCATAGTAAGGTTATCTCAGATGGAGGAGATAGCATTTCTGCAATTCATGTTATAACTTCTTGTCACACCTACCGCTACAGCTTGGTTCTCGCTTATAAGGTCATTACTAACCTTGTGCTGAAAATCGTTTCTTTGATTGCTTATCTTTTCATGAATTTTTGCAAGTTTTTGTACTGCTTTCCTTCGGTTCTTTGAACCTTTTTCCTTTCTGCTTACTCTTCTTTGAAGAGTTTTGAGCCTTTTAAGAGAATTTTTAAGAAATCTTGGGTTCTCGATTTTTTCCCCGGTGGAAGTTATTGCAAAATCTTTTAGCCCTACATCTACGCCTATTGTAGTACTTTCAGAATACTCTTGAACTTCTGGATATTCTTCTCCGTCCTCGGTTAAGATGCTTACGTAGTACTTACCAGTGGGCGTTCTTCGAACTGTTGCCGTTCTAAAAAACTTCGAATTTAAGTTCTGTTCTATTATGGTTTCCCCATTGACTAGCGTTTTTTCAATGAGGTTATCCATAATTTCAGGACTTAATAGTTCCCGATGGATTTTAATTTTCATCCATCCAATTCCGGGAAAAAATATCTCTGAGGAAGTGAGATTAATCTTGTACCATTGGGGCACCTTAAATGATTTATTAGTGTCTTTTTTTGATTTCCTTTGTGGGAATCCGTTCTGGCCTTTGAAAAATCTTGTATATGCATCTTGCAGGTTCCTTCTGGCCTGCTGTAATGACTGCGAATATACGTCTTTCAACCACGGATATATTTCTTTGAGAACCGGAATTAGCTTATCAAGTTCTGTAAGAGAGATGTTGATTCTAAATTTGTCATAGAAAATTTGTTTGTACTCTAGTAACTTGTTATAGATGAATCTGGAACACCCTATATGCTTTTCAATTAGCGTTCTTTGTTCATCATTTGCCGGATAGATCCGGTACACAAGCCCCTGTTTCATGCAAACCCCATATACATTTAATATAATTTAAAAATACTCATTTACAGTTAAACATATTTAAACCGGCCCTTGTAGCCTTGCCGCATTCATCTCCCACCTGCCAGCCTCCGGCTGTCGATGAAGGAGTCTTCTGCTGTCTGAGATAAAATGGATTTGAATAAACGATCATGTATAATCAGTATAATTAATATGTAATGAAAACTTATTTAGGGGCAAAGGAAGTTCAGAAGTTGGGAGAGGGGTTAAAAAATGATTGAAGTTAATAATGAAAAATATGATAATGTAGATGCAGAAAAGCTGTATCTTAAAAGAAGATCCAGAAGGACGGGGGGAACAAATGAGGGTGGAAGACTTATTTTTATTTAGCGAGTGGGTAGTTGTCATTGCTCTGGTTGCTATGGCAATTTCCGTGTGCTGAATTTCATTTTTTGAAAAATTCAAGACCACTCAGCAGGATCCCTCCTACTTTACAGGCTGTCCGACAATTACTATCAGTAATATCTGAAATCCGTTTTTTTCGATTTAAAGGTTTTATATGCCTTCTTTTTTACCTGTTTTTGCCTTAAATTGAATTATCGGACAGCCTGTTTAGCGTGGGGTAGTTCACTAATTCCAATGGGATAACATTAGCAAAAATTAAATAATTAGTGTTACTGAAAAACTGCTTAAAATCTACTTTCGAATCTACTGTCCAAACTTGATTTTTTGAAGATTTGATGAAAACCATAAACAAAATATCCTCAATAAATTTATAAAAATATATCTAACCGACCTTCCGCAGAAGTCCACAAAAATACCACCTATTTTCTCAATATGGCCATGGGTTAAAAATCAACTCGACATAATATTGAGAATATTGGACAAATAGGCAAATTAATTATACATTTGTGTACATCTGCGGAAAGTGAGATCTAATACTCAATCACAGGAAACTCTAATTATCCACAGTAATTGTCGGACAGCTTCTTTAGCGTGGGGTAGTTCACTCCGAAACCTCCTTACTTTCAACTTTAACCTTCCCATCCCTGGAAACCTTTTCCTGGGGGATAAGCCCCTTTATATACTCAAGCACGTCATCCTTAATTTCCTCATGTTTCAGGGCAAATTCCAGGGTCGCCTTTACGTACCCAAGCCGGTCCCCGGTATCGAACCTCTTCCCCTTAAACTCATAAGCATAAACCTTCTGGCTCTGGTTCAAGATCCTTATCCCGTCTGTTAGCTGGATCTCGTTTCCAACTCCCTCGTCCGTCGCCTTAATGCAGTCAAAGATCTCAGGCGTAAAGACGTAGCGTCCGATGGCGCCCATCCTGGAAGGAGCGTCCTCAGGAGCAGGCTTTTCCACGATATCCTCAAGGATGTAAAGAGAATCGTCAACCGGCCGGCCCTTGATAATCCCGTAGCTGCTCAACTTTTCGTAGGGTACTTCCTCGACCGCTATCGTGGACCGGCCGTATTTGTTAAAGTTATCGATGAGCTGGGCCATGCAGGGTGTATCGTTCACTATGATATCATCTCCCAGAAAGACCGCGAAAGGCTCGTTCCCTATGTGCTTCTCTGCCCTGAGAATTGCGTCTCCGAGCCCGTTTGGCTCTTTCTGGCGGATGTAGTGGATATCCACCATGGATGAGACATCCTGCACGAGCTTCACAAGGTCATTTTTCCCCTTCTGCGCAAGGTGCATCTCAAGTTCGGGAGAGTCGTCAAAATAGTCTTCTATCGCTCGTTTCCCCCTCCCTGTAACAATGATCAGGTCCTCGATCCCCGAGGCTATGGCCTCCTCAACCACGTACTGGATGACAGGCGTATCGATAATCGGAAGCATTTCCTTTGGCATGGACTTGGTTGCCGGCAGGAAGCGGGTACCAAGGCCCGCGGCCGGGATGACGGCTTTTTTGACACTCAAAACTGAACACTCCATAAACTCTGAATAGCTGATAGTAAGGAATGGTTAAAATATAACTTATTATTTTATTTCAGGAACTGCTCTATGCTTATACAGGTTGTGTTTTTGTTGGTAGATACATTTGGTGTATGCACTCAAACCACGGAACACACGGAACACACGGAACACACGGAACACACGGAATAAGAACAGCCGGAAGACGCCATTGAAGGTTACTCAGGCGTTTTTCAGTCTGCTTGAGGGAGCGTAGCGAGCGAAACGGACCTCGTGCTCCCGAAGCGAAACTCGGGTGCTGAAGTGGAACTCGGGGAAGACGACAATTACGGTTTTGCTGGCATTTTTTCTTCTTCTTTCAAGAATCCAGGAGTGTTTTTGAATCCTATTGCATAAAGATCCAACTTAATCACCCGCCATCAGGCCGGTTTCCGTGTCCTTCTGTGCTTTTCCGTGGCTAAGGAATGGTAAACAAAAATACTTGATATTATATGTGACTCATTCCTTAATTAAAAAATATTGTATTGAGACTACAATATACAATATCAAAAAACGTTTTGAAATCCAAATCAAAAACTTCTCTGGATTGAAAGGAAATAGGAAAAGAAACAAATCGGAGAGCAGGCCGGCAACTCCAGCCCTAAAAACATCCTGGCACCTGTGGGATGCACGCATTCCGGTCTCTTTCGGACCCCTTTCTTCCTGTCCGGCAAATAATTTTCCTGCACTTCCGGGTCAATTCCGGATCAACTCCTCATCAACTCCTCATCAACTCCTCATCAACTCCTCATCAACTCCTCATCAACTCTTCATAATTTTTATCCCACGGGTTTTAGGATTTTTTTCAATTTCTTCTGATCAGTTATTTTTCAATATTTTTCCCGAATTTCCTGAAGATCATTTTAATTTTTATCCCAATAACCGGTCAGTTTTCCATCAAGGGCCAGTTTCCCAAGTGTATGCCGGACACTGGCACTTACTTTTGTTGGGGTAACGGAAGCGTAGGGAGTTCCGGGAAGAGGGGCCAGGTAATGCGCCCGGACTGTTCCTCCTTTTTTGCAGATCCAGCGCACGAGGTCCAGACTCATTTCCTGGTCCTCTTCGGTTTCGGTGGGGAATCCAAATATAAAATCAACGGCCGGGACGATGTCATGCTCAAGGCAGCACTCGACTGCCGAAAACGTGGCTTCGGCCGTGTGCCCCCTCCTGATCTCTTTTAAGATACGCCCACTTCCCGACTGGGCCCCCAAGCTAAGAGTTCTGTTTTCACAGTACTGGTTTATGAATTCCACGGATCTGTCGCAGACGAACTCGGGCCGTACTTCGGAAGGGAAAGTCCCGAAAAATATATTGTAACTATTCAGCCATACTTTGAACAAAGGCAATTTTTCCTCGTTTCGAGGAAAAATTGCATATAAAATAACTCTATCTCTTCAGTATCATGCTTACACGTGAAGAGATTCTTGAAATCTATGAAGAAGGCCCTGAAGCAGTCGTTGCTGTAATTCAGAGACTTGAGACTATCATAGAGAAACAGGCTTCTCAAATTGCTGAACTTGAGGAACGTGTAAGGGTTTTAGAGGCTCGTCTAAATCAAAACAGCCAAAACAGCAGTAAACCTCCTTCTACTGACGTTTTTGTGAATGAAAAACCTAAACCTAAGAGTAGCCGCACAAGAAGTGGGAAAAAACCTGGTGGTCAAAAAGGTCATTCTGGAAGTACTTTCGAAATGGTTGGGGATCCTGACCATATAATATTTCATTCCCCTCACTGCTGTGAAAATTGTGGTCATGATCTTGAAGATACTGAAGTTCGGGACTGTGAACGCAGGCAAGAAGCTGATATTCCTCCTGTGAACATCATATTTACCGAACATCGTGCTGAGTCCAAGAAATGCCCTCACTGTGGGAAAATAAACAAAGGTACTTTTCCAGACTCTATAAAATTCCCTATTCAATATGGACCTCGCCTTTTATCCTCTCTTGTATATTTAAGGAACTTTCAATTGATTCCTTATAAACGGATTTGTGATTTGTCAGAGGACTTTTATGGAATACGTATCAGCCCTGCTACCATAAAAAGAGCTGAAAAGGAATTATTCCAGAAATTGGAACCTTTCGAAAAAGCTGTTTTCGAACATCTACGGGTAGCCTATTCTGTACATTGTGATGAAACAGGAATGAGGGTTTTAGGGACAAAATGGTGGCTCCATGTTGTTTCAAACAGTCTGTGGACATACTATTTTGTACATCCAAAAAGAGGATCAGAGGCAATGAATGCTTTGGGTTTTCTTCCAGAATACAAGGGGGTAGTAGTTCATGATGGTTGGGCATCATACAACAAATATGGATGTGAACATGCTCTCTGCAATGCTCATCTTAAGAGGGACCTCACTGGAGTTGAAGAGAATTTTGAGCAGCAATGGGCTAAAAAAGTAAATGAACTTCTGAGTGAAGTAAAAAAATATACCGACGAATGCAGAGAAATGGAAATTCCAATAGATCCAATAAAAGTCAGGGCATTCGAGGAAATATACGATAAAATAATTAAAGAGGGAATTGAAGAAAATCCACCTCCTGACCTCTCAAAACAGGTTAAAAAAAGAGGAAGACCAGCACAAACAAAAGCAAAGAATCTCCTTGATAGGTTCATAAAATACAAGGATAGGATTCTGAAATTCCTCAATGACCTGAGAGTTCCATTTGATAATAATCAAGCAGAGCGAGACATCAGAATGATGAAGCTACAACAGAAGATTTCGGGAACTTTCCGAAGCATCGAAGGAGCGGTAGCTTTCTGCAGAATTCGGGGATACATATCCACTATTAGAAAGAATAGCTTGAATGTCATGGATGCTATTCGAGCGGCGCTCAATGGAGCGCCGCTATTATCCGATAGTTGCAACATTAGCTGAAACTATGCTTTTTTTATCAGTAGGCTGAATAGTTACAATATATTTTTATCAGGCAGTTCCCGGAGGGCCAGGAGCAGTTTTTCCACCTTATCAAATCGGGGGTGGACCCCGTCACTCCCGTAAGCAAAGGCGTTGGAGGCGATAAAACGCAGGTCTCTGTAATGGTGGGCGAACTTTACAATAGTGTCAATGCTCCTGTGCCGGACCCCGCTTCCGAAAATCCGGGGGGTCTGGCAGTATTTGCAACCCCAGGGACAACCACGGCTGATCTCGATAGGGGAGTGCAACTTTTTTGGATCAAAACAGGGAAAAGCGTCCAGATTAACGGGATTCTCCCTCTCCGGGCTCCGGACTGGCTTTCCGCTGCCGGGGTCCTTATACGCAATGCCGGGGACCGTGCGAGGGTCATTCCCGCCTTGAAGTGCCCTGACAAGTTCAGGCAGGGTTTCTTCCCCTTCCCCGAGGACCACATAATCAAAATACTCAAGGGTTTCTTCCGGAGCTCCCGAGGGGTGAGGGCCCCCTGCTATGAATACGGAATCCGTGTCCGCACTCTCAATTTCCTCAAAGACCTGAGGCGCCTGCCGCGTGTTAAGGCTGTAGATCATTATCCCGTCCTTCGACCTGTCCGTAAAGGGTACGTCCGGGAGCAGGGGGGCAAGGGCGGCAAAACTGTAGGAGTTTTTCTTGTTGTATCGAAAATGGACATCCATGGATGGTCACCGTTTTCCTATGGAATGAGTCAAATATAATATCAAGTATTTTTGTTTACCATTTATTAACCACGGAACACAAGGAAGGACAAGGAAACCGGCCTGAGGGTCGGTGAGTACGCCGGGACTTAAAAAATCGATTCAGACCCTACTGTGAACAAAACGCCAGAGCAGCCGTAATTGGCGTCTTCGTGCATTATTTTTCCGTGTTTTTCCACGACTTTCCGTGCTTTGGATGCACACACCAAATGTCTCAGTCAACAAAAATACACCCTGTATGGGTATAAAGTGATTTCCTGATTGAAAATATGAAGTTATTTTTCAGCCATTCCTAAAAATGTTTTTCACACCATCCCGAAAGGCACCAGGGTAAAGCAGAGCAGCCCCAGGACAAAGGTCAGCACGCCCAGAAAGAGGCGTTTTCTGTCCAAGTCCACACTGTCATGGAGGGGAGCCGGGTGTCCGGCTGCGGAAAAGAGGTGGAGGAAAAAGCCCCAGAAGATCCAGAGAAAACCGTCTTCCTTCATTACGAAAGTCACGTAAAGTCCGGTGCTGAGGAGCAAGAAAGGAATAGCTGAAGAGATTTTGGAGGCTTTTTTCCCGAGCATTGCCCGCAGGATATGCCCTCCGTCAAGCTGCCCCGCGGGCAGGAGGTTCAGAAGGGTCACAAACATCCCCACCCAGCCCGCAAAAGCTACCGGGTGTATACTGTCTCCGGCAACTCCCAGGAGTTTCTGAATCAGGATAAAGAGAGGGGGCAGGCCCAAATTAAACGAGAAAATATCCGAAATCGGAGCCACCTGAGGGACCTCAAGGGACAGGCCTATTACGGTAACCACAACCGAGACCAGCAGTCCCACAAGCGGGCCTGCGACCCCCACGTCAAAAAGGGCTTTCCGGCTGGGGATAGGCCCTCTGTATTTGATCACGGCTCCCATTGTGCCTATAAAGGTCGGAAGGGGGAGAAAATAGGGAAGAGAAGTCCGCATCCCGTGGTATCTTGCCGCCACGTAGTGGGCCATCTCATGGGAGCCAAGGACCGCCATGATGGCAAGGGTAAAGGGATAACCTCTGGTAAACTGGAGGGGGTCAAGCCGGAGGTCAACCCCGAACAATGTAGCCCCCGCAAGCATTGTGGTAAAGACGGTTGCCGCAAAGAGAGCGAGGTTGATCCAGGTTTTCTCCTTTGTCTTCTTTGCGGGTGTCACAAAGAGCACATACTCGCCCAGTTCGTATCTCAGGACAAACTGGAGCCCCAGCCGCTCGAAAGGTTCCCACAGCAGGTTGGAAACTTCTTCCGGACTGCTTTTCGGGGTCCCGTAAAAAAAGAGGGAATCCCGGGAATTCTGGATTTCGTAGATGTTAAAGACGGGGCTGATTAGCGGGTATATCCGTGAAACCGTTGCTTCGGGATCGAAGTCCCTGTTCTTCAAACGTGTTTTTCCTTCTGGATTCATCATATAAATCTCTTATGTGTGTGGGATCTTCCCCCGGGGGCCTTAAGGCCCTGGAAATTGAAATCAGGAAATCAGGAGAGCTATAAGGGCCCGATTTTTCCTGTTTCGGAGATTTGACTGTCCGGGCAGCTCTATAATAGTGTCTGATAGGGATACTTTATTATTATGCTCGATTAGATATAATTGGATACCCATAAACCATTTACATGGCTTTGAGAGCCCGATTATGATAAAGAGGAAAGGCCTTATCAGGCCTTTTCAAGGGTTTCCACGTATCCGTCATTTGCGTTTACCCGGACCAGGTCCCCGTCCTGCAGGAATTCGTAAGGGTCTTTTTCCAGCATATCGATAAGGGGGATTTCTGAGATAATCGCCCCCACGGCCACAATCGGTTCGGTTTCGAGGTTAATTATCGCAGCGGGAGCAGCCCCGTTTTTCTTCAACTGGTACATCACGTAAGACCCCACAGTTGAGCCTTTCCCGTGGGGAAAGACGAGCACCTTTCCTTTTATCGATTTTCCGGAAATGGCGTGCCCTTCCTCGACAACAATCCCGCTTTTCGGGTCAACACTGCCCAGGAAAGAGATGGGGTCGCGGGAAAGAAGTACCTCTCCTTCGGCCGAGCCCTTTGCAATTGTCCTGCCCTGAACCTTAATTGGAACCGCCTCCTACCTTTTTTTCTCCGGTTGCCGTCAGGACGCAGTCCTCAAGGCTCCCGAAAACGGCTTTTGCCCCGCACATGCCCGGCACATAGGCAAAAGCTTTTCCTGAGTTTACCATGACGCAGGAGTAGCGGTTGGTTGCGGGTGAGACCACCATGCAGGTATCGCAGACCACTTTTGCCCCGCTCTGTTCTATGGTATCCACAGATTCAGGATAGCGGGTTGCAAGTTCCCTTGAAGTAAAGACCCAGATTTCCTTTGAGACGGTTTTGCCCTTCAGGAGTTCGGCCACCTTCCGGAGTTCGGCGGCAGAGCAGTGGGGACAGCCCAGGGTTATGAGATCGGGCTCAATTCCCGCGTCCTGACTTGCATAAACCTCATCAAGCTGGCTTCTCTCGATCACGATTTTTTCTTCGGGGTCCTCAAAGGAAACTCGTCTGGCCTCAGGGGTTACCCCGGCCACATGGTAAAGGGCAACGGCTCCCGAGGCTGCCATTGCGGCTCCCAGGGCTTTCAATTCATCGGAGCCCGGCCAGGAGGGGAATTTGTCTGCTTCCTTTCCCGTTCCCTTTCCTTCATGTAGATTAAAAATGGGGACCCGGTTTCCGACCAGTTTGCCTGCCGCATAACCGAGGGCCCCGTAGTCGGAGGAACTGAGAGAGCATTCCACGGAGACCGAGACCGTAGGGACTCTTTTTTCGTCCAGGTGAAAGCCGTAGTTTGCAGTCTTTCCAAGAAGGGCTGCCGAAAGAGCGGAGGGCCCTCCTTCCCGGTTGGTCCTGGCTCCGATTACGGAGTTGGCATAGGATACGGCCGAGGACTCACTCCAGGCCAGGTGGTCCCCGTAACCCACGGTAAAGTTTTCGAGGTTATAGGGGGTGCAGGTGCATTCGCAACTGATTCCCAGCTTTTCGTAAGCTCTGACTATTTCTTTCTGTTTTTCGGCAAAATCGGGAGTTATCCGGACCCTTTCCCAGTTTTCAAGGTCCATTCCCGCAGGGTTCAGGATGGACGGGACCTTTACTTTACCCTGGAGGTCCGAAATCCATTCCAGGCCCGCGTCCCCTATGGTTTTATAGGAGACGCCTGCTATCTGGGCGCTTTTGATGGGGATCAAGCCCTCGGCCCCGAAGATATCTCCCAGAGCCACCAGGATTTCAATGGCTTTCTGGAGGGTTTCTCCGGCTTCCCCGTTCAGGATTTGTTCTTCTTCTTTTGTAAGGTGCATGAAACTTCCTTCTAAGCTTCCTTTTTTTGAAATTTCTTTTATCAGAATTCCGGATTAACTTCCAGTTTAGGAATGGTGAAAATATAATTTCAGGTTTTATTTTGGGAGTTACTTCATACTCATACATGTTGTGTTTTTGTGTGAGGGGGTGTTTGGTGTGTGTGCATTCAAACCACGGAACACACGGAATACACGGAAAAAAACGGCAGGGAGACTATATTTAAGGTTTTTCTGGTGTTTTTTAGTCCCCTTGAGGGAGCGTAGCTCCCGAAAAGGACACCTTGCTGTTGCGATTTCATCGCAACTCCCAGGAAATTTTCGATTTCCTGTGATCCCTAAACGGAACTCGGGTGCCGAAACGGAACTCGGGGAAGACGGCAATTACGGTTTTTCCAGCATTTTTTAGTTCTTTTTAAAGAAACCAGGGTATTTTTTGAATCCTATTACATAAAGATCCAACTTACTCACCGGCCATCAGGCCGGTTTCTGTGTTTTTTCGTACTTTTCCGTGGTTAAGGAATGGTAAACAAAAAGACTTGTATTATATTTGACTCTATTTGGATTCGGTTAAGGATTTAGCTTACCCTAAATTGACTACTCGTGTTTTTACTGCATATCGATTTCCAATTTTATAGTTGATGGAAATTACGATAAAAATAACACGTTTGTAACAATTAATATATTAACCGAAGACAAATGTATTTTACTCATTCCTTATTCCGGGATTTCTGCCCTTTCAAAGTTTTCCTTTTCTACAAGAACCTTCGTGGCGTCGATTCCGACTTTTGTCGTGGTCCCGTCCGTAGCTCCTCGGGGGTCGAGGGAACTTCCGCGCACGTTGGGGATGATCATGAGGTCTTTGTCTCCTTTGACCCGGGTGGCTATGGCAAACTCCACATCGTTCGGGTCGAAAATATTTATGTCCTCGTCCACAACGACCACATGCTTGAGGCTCGTGTGCGCGGCAAAAGCGGCCATGATGGCGTTTTTCCCGTCCCCTTCGGTCTGTTTTTCTATCTGGACGACCGCGTGGAGGTAGCAGCAGCCACCTTCGGTCAGCACCACGTTTTTGACTGTGGTGACTTCACCCACGGCCCGAAAGATCCGCGGCTCGTAGGGAACTCCCATCATGAGGAGGTGTTCGGGGCCTGCGGGCAGGATAGCGTGGTAGATTGGGTCTTTCCTGTGGAGCACACGGGTTATGCGGATGACTGGCTCTTTTCGGACATGGTCGTAGGTCCCGGTTATGTCCACGAAGGGGCCTTCGTCCACCCTTTCCTCGGGATCGATGTACCCTTCGAGCACGATTTCGGAATGCGGGACTTTTACCCCGTTTTCACATTCGAAGAGCTCGATTGGCCCCCCTCTGAGAGCTGCGGCGTACTCGAATTCCTTTCCTACCGGGACCCGGGTAGAGGTTGCGTATATAATAGTAGGGTCACAGCCTAGCACGATTGCCACAGGCAGAGGCTCTCCATTTTCCGCGGCTTTCCTGTGCAGGAGGTAGGTGTGGCGGGGAGGGACCAGGCGGGCTGCAAGTTTGTCTTTTCCGAGCAGCATGAGCCTGTGGATGGAAGCGTTAACGCTTCCTCCGTATTCCGAGACCACAATGCCTGCCGTGATGTAGGGGCCTCCGTCCTTTTCAAAATGAGTTAGAATAGGGAGTTTTGTCAGGTCCACCTCGGCCTCGATGACTTCGAGGGTGGGGGAGTCGGACACAGCCCGGACCTCGCCCTCGGGGGAAACTTCCGAGAGTCTGCTGATGATCTCTTCTTTAGGGACTTTCAGCATGGCTGCAAGTTCTTCCCTTGAGCCAAGCAGGTTCATGATCACTTTCGAGCCGGAAATGTCGTGGAACAGGACCGGGGCTTTTGTCTGCTTCGCAATTCTGGAAGCTTCGAATTTCGGGGAAACGGACTGCGGGATTTCGACCAGTTTCCCGTTTTCCTTTAACCGGTCAATGAATTCTCTGAAGCTCATGGTATCTGGATAGCAAAAAAGTTCTTACCTGATAAATAGCTTATCCGGGCCGGGCACCGGGACTATTTCCAAAACTGAATATCCATACAAAATTATAATAATTTATTGTAAGGATCTAAGTTTCTTAACATTTATTATAGCCTCTATCTAAATAATCATAGGAACTCAACTTATTGATATATGTTTTTTATGTGGCCGCTACTATATGTTTTTACCTTGCTTAGTGGCCAATAATAGAATAGTTTGGCATTATTAATATATGGGAGTTTGAAAGCACAGTTTAATAATCCGAGATGTGCCGGGCTTTTTCAGTTTGAAAAAGGCACCGTAGTGTGTATCTCGAAACAATATATGGATATTTTTATTGAAATTAAAAATATGGGGATAAAATATGAAGGATTATAGTGCACAGAGAAATCTCGCCGTATTTATTTCGGCGTTGATGATTTTAAGTATCTTTGCTATCATGCCGGCAACAGCGGTCACTTCATCAGGGACATATGATCTGGATGCTGACTTCAATGAAGGAACTCTTGTTGGATTGGAACATGTGACAGTAGCCGACCAGTTACAACTCTCTGAAGAATCGGTGACTTTGCCCTTTATCTGGGTTCCCAATTCAAATGAGGGGACAGTTTCCAAAGTCGATACGGAAACAGGGGATGAATTAGGTCGTTATCGAGTTGCACCTCATTCTTGCGATCCTTCCAGAACAACAGTTGACCTCCAAGGTAACTGTTGGGTCGGCAACAGAGGGGCAGGGACAGTTGTAAAAATCGGGCTCTTTGAAGCTGGGCAGTATATAGATCGAAATGGAGATGGTGCGGTTCAAACCTCTAAAGACCTGAATGGAGATGGAGACATAACAGGCGCCGAAATCCTTGACTGGGGTGAAGATGAATGTGTCCTCTACGAAGTTGTCTTAATTGAAGGCAAGGAAGGCACATATGCACCCGGTGACTACAGCGGTGGATATGACTATGAATACTGGGGTACTGCTCCAAGAGGGTTAGCTGTTGATTCTGACAACAATCTGTGGGCAGGGACCTCAATTTCACAGAAATATTATTATATTAATGGAGAAACATGCGCAATTGAAGAAACACTTGATGTATCTAGCTGGGGGCACAGTGCCTATGGAGCCGTGATAGATAAAAATGGTGTCCTTTGGTCGGCAAAACTTGGTGAACATATCCTTAGAATTAATACTGCAGATCTTACAGACATAACCCTTATCCCACTCGGTTCTACATACGGAATGGGACTTGATTATTCGAATTCTCTATTTGTGGGATCTGGTGGACAGCTTACTAAAATAGATATCAATAACAATGCGAATCCAATAGAATGGACAAAATCTGCAAGGACAACAAGAGGCGTTGTTTGTACTGCTGATAACAACGTATGGGTGGCTGGTACAGATGAGAATGGGAATTATAACAGTGTCTCCAGGTACGATAACGACGGAAATCTTATAACAACAATAAGTGATTTCAATTCGCCTTCTGGTGTAGCAGTGGATGCCGCCGGCAAAATCTGGGTGACAGATATAAACAGTGAAAATATCTATAGGATAAACCCTGTTACAAATAATGTCGACCTTACAAAAAGTATACTTGGAAGCGGAGGACATTATACTTACAGTGACATGACGGGTATTGTAGCAAGAACCATTACCACAAAAGTAGGCACCTGGACAGTTGACTTTGATAGTGAAGAAGAAGACATGCCCTGGGGCAAGGTCTCATGGAACAGTTCTGAACCTGCCGGGACATCCATTGAGGTCGAGGTCAGAAGCTCAAATGACGGTGTGAGCTGGTCTGTCTGGGAAACAGCGACAAATGGGATCCCTTTAAATTCAACAGATGACGGAAGATACCTGCAGGTTAAGACAACAATGCAGATCAGCAGCGGAGATGTATCGCCGGTTCTCTATGACCTTAGCGTTGAAGTAGGAAACCTGCCACCTGTGGCCGATGCCGGTACATATCCGGTATTTGAGCAGGACAGTCATGCCGGAGCCAGTGTAACTCTGGATGGATCAGGTTCTACCGATGACGGACTGGTGGCCCCGCTGGAATATACCTGGAGCTGGGATAATGGCTCGGCAACGGGTGTCATTCCTGAAGTTATTCTTCCTCTTGGAAATACCTCGATATGCCTTAATGTCTCCGATGGGCAGTTTTCAGATACGGATACTGTTGAAATCACAGTGCAGGACACGACCCCGCCGGAAATAGTAATCAGAAGCGAACCGATAGTGTTCTGGCCTCCAGACCACAAATATCGCACCATTACAGTATCCGATTTTGTTGAGTCTGTGGAGGACGTTTGTGATGCTTTTGTGAGTATTGAAGACGTGGTGATTATCTCGGTGAGCAGTGACGAACCTGAAGAAATCAAAGGCAATGGAGATGGAAACACTCTGGAAGATATTGTTATTCAGGACTCCCTGACAGTTGATCTGAGAGCTGAAAGAGAAGGGAAAGGAAATGGCAGAGTCTACACGATTAATTTCGAAGTAACCGATAAGTCCTTTAATAAGGCAATCGGGTCTTTCCAGGTCTGGGTCCCCCATGATCAGGGAGCGGGATGTATAGCCGTTGAAGATGAAGATGCAGGATATACAGTTTATCCTTAAATGGACTGCACCTTTATCCATCCCGTCTATCAGATAAAATAAGGGGAAAACATTACCTCTTTATTATTTTAAAAACATTGAATAATCGTGAAAAATATCTGGAATTTAAGGAGCAGCTAGAGCAGCCGATTCCGACCGAATCCTGCCTCTGAAGCCTGCCCCCATTGCTTTTTTTGGCTCCTCGTTTGGTATGAAAGTATCATGTGTACTTTCATTTATTGTACCTGTAATTCGGAGAATTTCATACGCGTTTTTTTGTGTGGTTAACCCTCTCAAAAACAGATACGGTCTTGAATTGAAACTTATCTTATCCACGAGAAATGATGAAGAACCCTTTTTCTTTGTTCATATACGATGCCCAGGCATGTTTCGAAATCCCTAGGGCCTATTAGAAAGAAATTTTGAAAATTTACATATATTTTTCCGAAAAATGGGGATTTTGGCCTCAAATATACTCAGCAGAGGCCGGGAAGAGAAGGTCACCATGAGGAGGTTCGGGGTTGATAAACCGAGGAAAATAGGCTGGAGGCCGGGGGCATTTTTCGAAGGGGGAGATGGTGCTGCATGATGCCGAGTAAACCTGCTCAAATAACTAACCTATTAAACTGAAACTTATTCAACAATATATATCAGAAACTTTGTTTCCAAAGAGACTTATTTTTAAAAATATAGTTAAATATGCATTTCCTGATGGAAATAATTTATACTTGAACCTGAGTTATCTAGGGGGCTCCGGAACTATTTTTTAACGTATAGGGCAAAGAAATAATTAATTACGTAACTAAGGCAATTTTAAGATAGAAAAATGGGGGGTTGAAAACAATGAAAGGAGTCATCCTTGCCGGGGGAAATGGTACCAGGTTGTATCCTCTTACCAAAGTTACCAACAAACACCTTTTGCCCATTTATGATAGGCCCATGATCTATTATCCACTCCAGACTCTGATCGATTCGGGAATTAAAGAAATAATGATTGTTTCCGGAAGAGGTCATGCGGGGCATTTTCTCGAACTTCTGGGCTCAGGGACAGATTTCGGAGTACGCCTGACCTATGGAATCCAGGAAGAGGCCGGGGGGATTGCCCAGGCTCTAAGAATAGCTGAAAATTTTGTTGATGGAGATGATGTCACGGTTATTTTAGGAGACAACATTTTCCAGAACAATATCAAAGAAGATATCACAAACTTTGAAGGAGGGGCCAAAATCTTCCTGAAAGAAGTACCTGATTCCAAGAGATTTGGCGTTGCGGAACTTGAAGGAAACAAAGTTGTTGGCATTGAGGAAAAACCTGAAAGCCCAAAAAGCAATCTGGCAGTTACGGGGATATACATCTACGACCCTGAGGTTTTTGAAGTAATCAGGACTATCAAACCCTCGGGGAGGGGGGAACTTGAGATCACCGATGTAAACAATTATTATGTGGACAAAAGGGACATGGAATACAGGGTTGTTGAGGGATTCTGGACAGATGCAGGCACTTTTGAGAGCCTGATGAGAGCCGGGATACTCGTAAAAGAAAGTCAACTACCCCTCCCTAAAACCTTCGCCTAAAACCTTCGCCTAATGGCTCAGGTTTTTGAGGAAGGAGCTTCCTTCGAATAGTTGAATCATCTAAGTATTGTTTCTAAGAACTCAATGCCCATCTTCAAGCCTGTTTGTCAAAGATTATTGGCAAAGTACCGATAGCCCGTCCACAAGGCATTTTGTTATAGAGAACTTACGTGCCCAAAATAACATAATAATGCCTATTGATTCTTATTTTTTATATTACCTATTTCATAGGTTAAGAATCCAATAAGCAAAACAAAGGAGGGGTTTATTATAGTCACGCCTGCATTTGATGCGACATGAATTGCTTGAATATACATCGTTTTTTGTAGCATTAATTACGCTCATGACTATATAATTCTCTAATTATGCGGCTTTCATCTCCCTCCTGCCAACCATTGGCTGTCGTGTTAAACCATAGGTTTAACAGGAGTTTCTAATCTTCGATTAGAAACATCGAGGAAGGGGACTTCCCGCCTGAAGAATTAAATAAACGATTTTTTGTTATCTGTGACCATATTTTTAAAATGTATATCGTTGCCAGAATTTTTGAGGGAGTAAGGTGTCAAAAAAAACTGTTATTGAAAACTTAGATATAATTTTCTCAGTCACAGGAATACTTGTGGGATTAGTTTTTACTTTTTTATATTTTATATCCCCTACAATACATCTATTTTCAATAGGAATATCACTGCTTTTTGCCTGCCCTGTATATCTTCTAATCCGAAATAAGCAAACAAATTTCAAAAAAAGTAAAAATTCTACAACTGAAAAATTAATATTTGAAATATTATTCTTTACTTTTTTTATATTAATGATTTACATATTGCACATTTCAAAAATGCGCCCTCCCTTATATTTTATATTGCTTTCGATTTGTTCAGGAATGCTAGCGATTTCTATATTTCTAGTTGATACGAAAATTGAAGAAATCTTACAGATAATAAAGATCTATTTAATTTCATTTACTGCAAAATACTCTATCTACAACATTGCTGGTGAAGTCCCAGGAATTGACCCCTGGACCCATGCTGCAATGAACCGGCTGCTAGCTCAGGCAGGAAACATCGATGTTCTGTGGGGAAAAGAATCTGATTTTCCAATTATGCATATACAAACCGCAATAACCCAAATTTTGACGGATACTTCAATAAAAGACGCATCAAACTTTGCAGTTATTGTTCCTTTTGTGATCCTCTCTGTTTGTATATACCTATTTGTGCAATACTTATTTGGGGCAAAAACAGGGTTACTGGCAATGCTAATTATAAATACCACAAATTTTCATGTCTATTGGGGATCGGCCCCTCAAACAACGAGTTTCGGAGTGATATTTTATTATTTGATATTATATACACTTTTGAGAAGGTATTTTTTACAATACAGAGAAAAATGGACATTCATTTCTTTGATATTTATTTTCACATTAATATACACACATGCGGTTTCTTCTTTCATACTTCTGATGACTTTAATCGGGTTGGGTGTGGGATCTATAATTTATGAAAAACTAATCAACAAAAATGAACAAGAAATAATCCAAATAACAGGCACAAAAAACGAAAGTACACACCGTACTTTCATGCCAAAAAAAGCTCCATTTTTAGGAAGTATAACAAACATTACTATTATTTTCCTTCTACAGCACTGGTTTACATCTTTATATTCAAAAGATGGAAGGTCATTTTTTGATGTGATTGCTTCAACACTTATATTTTATCTAACCGAACATGCTGAAATATTAAACAGACCGGAAAGCTTTTCTGCGTATTCTACACTTCTTTCTCCATTCATAGAAAGATATGCAAATACACTGGGCCTATCAACACTGCTATTTTTTGCAATTATAGGGGGTCTATTCTGGTTTACCTCAGGATATATTTCTAAATTAAATTTTTCCTTTATGACCTGTATCATAGCCCTCTTATTCATAACGTTCATTTTTCCTTTTTTAGGAATAAGAAATATAATACCAAGTAGGTGGTTTGTGTTTGAATATTTCCTGTTAAGTATTATGGCAGCATTTTCAATCACTAAAATATTAGAGGTTTTAAAAAGAGATAATATT
Source organism: Methanosarcina baltica (assembly GCF_055394095.1). NCBI lineage: Archaea > Methanobacteriati > Methanobacteriota > Methanomicrobia > Methanosarcinales > Methanosarcinaceae > Methanosarcina > Methanosarcina baltica. The sequence goes on from NZ_AP042463.1 coordinate 1,269,237, forward strand.
AAAAAAATATTTTTAGGATTTGTTTTTTTCATATTGGTTTTTTTTATGGTTTCAGACACCGTTTCAAATACAGATAGTCCCCTATGGTTAAAGGAATCAACAATTTCTACTACTTATACCCTGTCTGAAGTACAAGGGGGAGAAACATTATTACGTTTTTCAAATATATTGTGCACTGATAATAGATACGGGCCTGCCATATTAGTGTTTAATTCGGAACCCGGGGATTCATTTGCCGAATTAAAAGATGAAACTCTAAATAAAAATCAAACCGTTATCTGGAGAAATTACATGTTAGATAGGCCCATCCGTTATTTTACGAAATTAGAAGGCTATTATCAGCATATTGAAGTGAATAAAATTTTAGGCCCGAAATTTTTAGCCAAACTAAACAAAAACAATAAGATATATCAAAATGGAGAAATTAACGGATACTATATAATTTAATAGGAAGGGCATATCATTTTAAAAAATAAAAAATTTTACATGGTGTGATAATGGTTCTCTATGGTCAAAATACCAGAACCACGATAATCGTTATCACTAAAAAAGATAAAAATTCAGCGCAGAATGGGATTTTCTACTGCGCTGAGACCTATTTATTACATGCCGTACTGATATAATTTTTGAATTTTATCCGTTCCGACATTTACATTTTATTTGCGCATTCAATGTGTGGATGAAGCTTTAGTCATTTGCTTCATCCGGCCCTCTGATAAGGAACTTACATTTAAACTACGGTAATTGTAGTTTCTTCGGATTCAGTCAATTCCCCATCACTTACAGTGAATGTGAGTTTACAAACACCGACCTGCCCTTCTCTGGGAGTCCAGGAAAAGGATCCTGGATTGCCTTCAAGGTCAGGGACAGTGTATGACGCACCTGCAGGAATTCCTGTGATCGAGTATGTGAGCATGTCTCCATCTGCACCTGTAGCCTTTATATCAAAGGAAAGGGGGCTGCCCACTTCCCCGTTCTGGTTTTTGACTATGTCCAGCACAGGAGCGTTATTGCCTGCAGCATACTCCACATCCAGCTTTGGAACCTGCTCTTTATTACCTGCTTCACTGCTGTAGAAGGCAATATAGTTATCGTAGTTATTGTCTTCATTGCGGGCCTTTAGCAGGAAACCGGTGTTTTCGTAGCTTCCACTGACGTATTCATTTACAAGCTCGGTTACGTCCAGTTCATAGAAACTGTTTTCCGGAATGTCACTTCCCTTAATGGTCAAAGTCGCATAGGGTTCGCTTCCCTGGGCTACACCATTCTTATCAAACCAGTCCCCACCAGGGTTTGTCCAGGAGGTGCTGGCATCTCTGTTATTCCAGGTAACGGATTCAGGATCCCAGTCAAGAGGTCTGTATACATCTATCACCGTGTCCTGTGCCCTTGCCGTGTTTGAAGGATAATACCAGAACAGTGAGAGAGTTGCTTTATCGACCTCGTATTCTTCATATCCACTGAGATCGTACCATATGAGGTCTCTGTAACTTACTCCACTGGCTATATTTCCGATGTCGATATAGGGGCTACTTGAAATAACGTTGTCAGGGGAGGTATTTTTCAGACGGTTGTCGTACATACTGACAGGTACGGGAAGAGGACTTTCTCCAGATACAACGGTTATTGTTGCTCCCTTTGAATCAGTCAGTTCCCCATCACTTACCTCGAATGTTATATCGTATGAACCTTCAAGTCCTTTTTCAGGGATCCAGGCAAAGGCTCCGGTTTCACTATCCAGGCTTGCGCCGGTGGGCAGGTTCATTGCAGAATACGTCAGGTTGTCTCCATCGACATCCGCAGCTTTTATGCTAAAGGCAAGTTCGCTTCCTTCTTCTACGGTCTGGTCAGCAACAGTTTCCATTACAGGAGCATTATTATTTATTGAAGCATACTCCACAAAGAGCTTTGGAACCTGCTCTTTATTGCCTGCTTCGCTGCTGTAGAAGGCAATGTAGTTATCGTAGCTATTGTCTTTATTGCGGGCCTTTAGCAGGAAACCGGTGTTTTCGTATTTCCCATTGACGTATTCATTTACAAGTTCGGTTACGTCCAGTTCATAGTAGCTGTTGTCAGGGGTATCACTTCCCTTGATGGTCAGAGTCGCATAAGGTTCGCTTCCCTGGGCTACACCATTCTTATCAAACCAGTCCCCACCCGGGTTTGTCCAGGAGGTGCTGGCATCTCTGTTGTTCCAGGTAACGGATTCAGGGTCCCAATCAAGAGGCCTGTATAAATCTATCACCGTGTCCTGTGCCCTTGCCGTGTTTGAAGGATAATACCAGAACAGGGAGAGAGTTGCTTTATCGACCTCGTATTCTTCAGATCCACTGAGGTCGTACCATATGAGGTCTCTGTAACTTACTCCACTGGCAATATTTCCGATGTCGATATAGGGGCTGTTTGAGATGGTACTGTCAGGGGAGGATTCTTTCAGACGGTTGTCATACATATTGTCGGGAACAGGAAGAGGAGCTCCTTCCTCAACCACGGTTATGGTTGCTTCTTTTGAATCAGCCAGTTCCCCGTCGCTTACCTCAAATGTTACGTCGTATGAACCTGCAATTCCTTTTTCAGGGATCCAGGTGAACAATCCCGTTTTACTGTCAAGGCTTGCACCTGTGGGGATATTCGTTGCCGAATATGTAAGAAGGCTATCTCCATCAGCATCACTGGCCGTTACCGTGAAGGAAAGAGTTGACCCTTCTTCTACGGTCCGGTCCGGGATAGTGCTCATTACCGGCGCTCGGTTAACTTGCTGGCCAACTCCGGATTTGGAGGCATATTCTGTATTCCCATATGCGCCAATATTGATTCTATCTCCATTGTCTTCAGGCTCATTTGAATAGACTGAACTCTTGAACCCGGCGTCAATACCAGGAGACTTTACCGAATCAATAACCCAGGAATTGCCATTCCAGTAGCCAGCCGTGGATTTGAGGTGATAGTCGCTGTTTGTCCGGTCGACAAACTGGGGGTCTACATGTATATCACTTGCAGAAGGACTTGTTCCTTTGTAGTCTCCACCTGCATTGTTGTAAATGATGTTGTTGTATGACTCAAAAGTGTGGCCACTCAAAGAATTCCAGAGACCAGCTCCAGACCAACCGGTTCCTGAATGGGCTTTTGTGTTGGTGATAATATTATTTCTTACAATTGTATTGTACCCTGTACTTACAGGAGCATACTTTGGCCTATCAAGTATTGCATGAGATATGCCTGCTCCGTAATTTCCATCAATTACGTTGTTTTCAATTAGAGTATCGTAGTAACCATTGATCATAATTCCGCCAGGGAAATATGCTTTTGAGTGACTACCACAGTTAGTAATTATGTTGTGATGGATGTAAATACCAGTTGCTTTTTCTTTAGAATAAATAGAGGAGGCCCGTAATTCAAGCCAAATCCCGACATTGGTAGTATCATGGATATAATTATAGCTGATTTCTATATCAGTAGTGGGGGTGGGTTGAACCGAATCAATATCGATTCCTGCACCACCACCACCTTCTGCAAAAATTTCGTTGTGGTGGATTTTACCATGACTTGCCAGCTGCATTCTAAATGCAGAGTTTGTCTTTGTTCCCATTACATTGTCATAACACTCTAAATATGAACCTTTAAAAAAATAAACTCCATCATGTCCGATATTGGTTACAACGTTATTGTAAAATTTGACGTTTGAAGTAGAATCAGATTTGAAGGCATCGTTTAATCCATTCCGGAGAAGCATATCATGAATGGTTACATCTTTACAATTATTAAGAGTGATTAGATTATCATAAGCCGCCCCCGTAGGCAATGAGTTCCCTGCTTTGTTTCCGTCAATCACAAAACCTGAAATGGTAATATCATGAGTTCCAGAAGCCTTTTCTTGAATCATTGACTTTGTAATCTTAGGCCATCCTGCGTTGTTAACCAGCTTAAGAACGGCATTAGAATCACCGGTAAGGATTGTATTGCTACTGATGTAAACAGGATCACTTATTATGTAGGTAGCGGACCCTTTGAGATATACAGTTGTATACTGTGAATTTCCGGCTACAAGATTAAGAGCCTGGTTAATTTGTACCTGGTCACTGACTCCGTCACAGTTGAAGTCTCCACTTCCATCTCTTGCCACATAAACTACTGAGTTCTCTGATGTGGCGGCCAGAGCACTGGGTATGCCTGCGAAGAACAGGCAACCTATCATGAATAAAGTCCATAACTTCCGTTTTAGCATTAAATCACCTTGGGATTGGATAATCAAAGGAATTCTTAAATGAGTTATACAAACTGATGCATATATTTTTAACAGAATCCCTGCGAAAAGAAAAGAAAAGATCTAACGACGCATCGAGAACTTATTCCAAACTGTTCGTGGGTTTTTAGTTGGGTTTTGGGTTTTTAGTTGGGTTTTGGGTTTTTAGTTGGGTTTTGGGTTTTTAGTTGGGTTTTGGGTTTTTAGTTGGGTTTTGGGTTTTTAGTTGGGTTTTGGGTTTTTAGTTGGGTTTTGGGCTATGTAAACTTATTATACACATAGCCACCATTGCCAAAACTAATTTGAAGTTTCAATGATCCGATTGAAAGTCGGACGCACATCAAGCCATGTTTTTTAAAATTAAAACATATAAAAACTGCAAATGATTTACTTTTCCCTATTTTTGAGTCAATAGCTTCTGATTACTCGAAATCTGGCATAGCTATAACGTAGCCAGATTAACTCAGAGAATATATTCGTACTCTGTTTTTATTATATTCCCCAAGTTACTTTACATAGATAATCAATGATAGTATAAAATTGTTTTGGTTTCCCTTGATGAAATTAAGACAGTTTTGAGATGTTTCTAAGCTTTTTGCCCATTATTATAAATTATTTTGTTGAGCAGGAAAAATAATTTCGCCATTTAATCACCTGGTTTTTAAACCTTGTAATGGAAAAAGAAGAAGAAGAAGAAGAAGAAGAAGAAGCCCTCTTTCAGTCAGGTGCAAAACGCTATGATAGGAAGGTATCAACGGTGGTAAATAATTCCCCATTTTCGTCGGTTTAAAATTTCCCAGCTCCCCACCATTAAAGAAAGTTATAGGGTTGAGGATAATGCTGAAAATGGAGGATTGGTTAGTGATACGAGATTATAATTCACAAAACCTGAACATAAGCAAAATCGCCAGAAGAACAGGACATGATAGAAAAACGGTGAGAAAATATCTCAACAAGAGGGCTCCTGAACCCCTGAAACGTCCGATAAGACAAAGCAAACTTGATTTCTTCAAACCTTATATCCTCAAAAAGCTTAGTGAATACCCCTAACAATGGCTCGCCTCTTTCATGAAATTTAAGAAACGGGCTAGTGTTACGTCAACAATCAAACGTTGGATAATTGCAAACAATTGTAATTGATTTGATACGACATTTAATGAATGACAGAACACTAGAAGGGTGGGGAAACCATCGTTAACCTTAGTTCCCAAATTTTAAGCGCAGATTAGCATTATTACAACTCCAAGGTCTCAATGGATGCCTATTTTAAAATACAACCAAAAGAATAATGTGCTTAAATTTAAGCGCGCATGATTCGACATCAAGAGATATTTATGCGCTTAAAAATGCGGAATACAGGTTCTACTCAATTTGAAGAGGATACATAAATGTCATAAATCTCTTTTGTGATATTTTCCCATATAAACCGTTGGCCATAATTCCTTATATCTTTAGAGCACCATTTTTTTTCGAGCGCCAGTTCGATATTCTTAGCCAGATCTTTCGAATTACCAGGTTCAACAATCATACCGTAATCTTCAGAAACTATAATTTCCGGAATACCACCAACTTTTGTACCAACAAATGGTTTTCCACAACCCAAACATTCAAACATCACTGTCGGGTTTCCTTCATTCAAGCTTGGCAGCACAAAAATATCACATGCATTCATCCATAAGGGGATCTCATCATGAGGCCTGCCACCTACAAGCTTAATATAATCTTGAAGACCTGCGAACTTTAGTTGTGTTTTCAGCTTATTCTCTAATTTGCCCCCGCCTACAATATAACAAATAACATCCTTCCGTGTTTTTACAACATAATCCATAGCTTTAACTAAATATATATGCCCTTTGACCTCTTCCAGATTTCCTACAGTAAGAATTATTTTTTTGTCAGAAGGCAAACCTAACGACCGTCTGCATTCATATGGATCTAATGGATAAAAAAGATCTTCTCTGTATCCATTTGGAATAACTGTTACAGGCGTTTTTACATCCAATTTTTTGATGCATTCAAGATTACTGTTGCTTACTGTAATAATGGCATCAGCAGCATTGAGAACATATTCAATTTTGGATTTCCATTCATCGTCCTTAAAAGGTAATTCATAGATATCGTATCCATGAGCAGTAACTACAAAAGGCACACCGTACTTTTCTTTTAACTTCGCACCAACATATCCAGATGACCAGGTAAAATGAGAATGAATTAAATCAAATTTAAGATTATTTTTTTTAATAATTTGATCTACAATTTTAAAATGTTTCTCGCCGAGAGCTCTATAGCCTGGATCTGTAGGAATATATATAATGGGGGATTTGATGCAATTTATATTTAAAGGTTTATTAGTTACATCTATTAATTTTTCTGGGAACAACGAATAATACCTATGAAACCTAACTAACACATCAATATTTCCAAAATTTTCAGACATTGTTTCAAACTGATCTTTTACAAAAGTTAAGTAATGATTTGAAATAACAAGTAAGCTTTTTTTACTCATTATAATACCAACCTAACCATATGAATAGGTATTTTGTGGAATTTATATAACTTAATATCTTTTATAATATAGCTCATAACTTTCTGGTAATTTTTTGAATATGTGTATTGAATATATTTATGATGATCGAAAATCTTGTTAAAATCCATAATCGAGTTCCCTATTTCTGAATAAACGTGAGCATCACTGCCTGCCACAGGAGGTTTATTAAATTTTAAAGCAAGATCCAAGCTTTTTTGATTTTCATAAATGTTAGAACGCGAATTGAATGCCTCTATAAGATCTACTTTATCTGAAATCATTTCGATGTCTTTATGCCCTCGAAAAGGATGAGGAAATATGGAAATCCCACCTTGATCTTTTATTTCCTCGATTACTTCAAAAAAACTTCTGCTTTTTATTTCTTCATTTAAATTTAATCCAATTATATCCCCTAAATCGGTCTTTACTTCTTCTCCAATAAATACCTTGACCCCAATTTTTTTTTCATATTTTTTAGCATTAATGGATCCTTTTATTGTATTATGATCTGTAATAGAGATTACATCAAAGCCTAGTTTTCTACAAATTTTCATTATTTTTAAAGGCTCCATTATCGAGTCATAAGAATATTTTGAATGAATGTGGAAATCGGCTCTCAAGAATACACCCATAAATATTTTCATTACTTTAATTTCCCATGAGGAAACTTCTTTGCATCATTAAAAATCATTAATATAGAATATACTAAACCATAAATTAGCTGAAATACAAAAGGCAAGGGGTCTATCCAATAAAAGTTAGTTCTTGTATTTTGATCTATTTTCAAAAATTCACATAAATTTCCAAAAGAGAACTGAGACATTAATACTTTAAACTCATCTGGAAATAGCCACCGATACTTAATATATTTATATGCTGGAGTAGAACTAATATACTCATTAAAAGCCAGGTTGACTAAAATCTCTGGAACATTAACCCCAGATTCAATTGTCAAGTCCAAAGAGCCCCATAATTTAGGATTTATTTCTATCAATTTATAATCGTCTTCTTCAGCATCATACTTGAACTCTACCATTATTGGACCATTCCACTTTAGAGAATCACAAAGAACTTTTCCATAATTAAACAATCTTTCATCAAAATAAGATTCAGCTACAGCACTTGGCCCCCCAGTAATCGGAAACTCTTTAATTCTTTTATGTAAAAAATGTGCAATTAATTTTCCATCAGAATACACACCGTAAAAACCACATCCAAAACCTTTTATATACTCCTGGCAAATAATATTAGTTTTACTGAAATTTTTAAGATTTTTGAAGTTGCTTTCTAACTCCTGTTCATTGTTACAATATTTAACAACATTTCGAGAGTCGTCAGAGGATTTAATTACAACCGGAAACTTTGTTATTTTATGTAAATCAGCTTTATTGTGCAAAGTTATTGTTTCTGGGATAGGGACTCCAAGCTTTTTTGCGAAATCCATAGAGATATCTTTATTGTAGGCAACTTGCATTTTATCCCAATCAGGAACCATGACTTTTGTATATTTTGTGAATTCGTCTTTATATTTTGATACCGCAAGATAGCTTTTTAACCCAACCGGAATTAAAACGTCATACATTTCTTTCTTTAGTAGATGTATTAATTCTGTTGCGTAATCATCTGTATTATCAAGATTTGATTTTAGACGATAAGTCTTATTACAATATCTTGAATATGAACCAAGAGTAAACAAAGGATGATAAATACTGACGAGATCAATTAAATATTTATTAGATTTAAGTGACCTTAATACTGCTAAAGTATTTTTATTTAGACCGTCGGTTACTAAAACTTTTAGAACCATGTTCCCACCAATTGTATATTTCGTTTCCACTCGTAATCCAGGCATTCTTTTCATAACAATATTTTAATATTTTATCATAAAGTTTTGCCCAATGATTTCGACAAGGATAAGAAAAAACGTGATTATGCCATAATAAAGTAATAACTCCATTGTATTTTTCTACATTATCAATGAGTTCTTTTGCATATTTCCACGCATCACCATAAGATTTTGTAAAGTCAAATAAAGTAGTATCCATTATAACTAAAGGTATTTCTAAAATCCCAATTTCCTGATTCAAATTTAGATTATAAGGTACAAATGGATGACACATGCCGTTCCTGAACCCAACCATGTCACTGTATCCAAAAGTGGTGTCATATTTGAATCCGGCTTTTGATAGTAACTCCCAAGAATCAGGAATTTTAAATTTTAAATAGTGATTCCTATATCCAATCACACTTTTACCAAAAGCAGCTTCCAATCGTTTTTTTTCTTTTCTAATCTCTTCAAGGTCATTATAAGAATAATATCCCCCATGAAGTCCAACCTCCCATCCATTATCAGCAATAAATCCTAATTCACTTTCAATATCTTCAATATCATATCTAAACCGAAGTGGATCCTTTTCTGTAGCAATAAAATAAAAGGAAGATTTTGCATTGTATTTTTCTTCAAGATCTATAATTTGTTTAAAATTCAGAAAAGGAGAATACTTTTTTCCCCGCGTTCTCCACAAAACATGGGACTTAAATTCAGAAAAATTTAAACTTTTAATACAAGATAAAGAAGCGAGAAAGGAATGTATGGAAGTAGGATAAATAGCATCAATGTCGTGAGTTAAACATACCGCAAATTTTCTTCCGTCGGGATACTCGACTCCCATCCCATTTTTTACTAAATATTTTGAAACCTCGGGTTCTAAAACACATTTATCTTTACTGTTCGCATAAATAAAACGATCATGTTTATCCAATTTATTTGGAAAATACTCTTCATTCTTTGTAAATAAATCCCACATTTTGGGATTTTGTTTTAGTAACTCATACATAAATCTCATCCAAAATTGACTTCTGCTTAATATTATTCAAAATACAGGGTAATTTTCTATGAACTTAATCATGAATTTTGTTAAATCAATTTTTTCAGCCAACATATGCTCATTCTTCAGTTTCCACATCTTTTTGATATTAGGATTTTGAAGGATATTTATCGCTTTATTAAACGCTTCATCAGAATTTTTATAATTAAAGATTAAACCATATTTATTATCGAGTTCGATAAGATTGCCCATAGTTCCAACAAGAGACGAGACATAAATAGAAGGTGTACCTACTAAAGCACTTTCAACTGCAGTCGTGGCCCCTTCACCAACATATAAAGAAGCGTAGTAAAGTAGATCATGCAACTTTTCAGGAGAAACTTTTAGTTTATATTTATTTAATTCAGGTTCAAGTTTTCCTTCGGAAGTAATAAATACATGTCCATATTTTTCGAGCTCTGTTACAAACTTCACCTTATTTTTTATTCCATGTTCCCCGATATCATGACTTGCATCCCAGGAAACAAACCTTAAAACGGTGAATTTTTCATCCTCACATAAACCAAGTTCACCCAAAACTGCAGGATTTGGGATAAAATAATTAGGGTGTAGATATGCCAATTCATGATACCCATTATATTGAACCTGTTTTTTCCCCAGATTTTTTTTGAAACAAGAGGGTGTTAAAATCTTAGTTGTAAAAGGAACATAAAGCAAATGTTGTTCTTTACAGTGTTCAGTATCTTCAAATATAATACATTTTTTGCGAAGCAAAAATGAAACGTGAGCTGCACGGATTGAACCTACCCCTAAAAAAACATCCGGTTCAAAATTTTTTATTGCAGAGTACATCTTAAAATCAATTATTGGAATATTAATTAATTTTTCAATAAATGATTTACCATAACTTCCCAGATTCACGTAATCAAAGTTGTAGTTATTTAATAATTCAAAAGTGACATCTTTTTCTGTTGCAGTAATCAGTATTTCATGCCCATTTTTTTGCATATTCCATATGAAATTCTTGAACATATGAACATGCCCTGGATGATTTACATCCACAACGATCCTCATTATAATTACCCCAAATGTTGAAACACACCGTCGCTAAATTTTTTGTAGATAGAATGCGGCATTTTTTGAATAAACATTTTCGCCATTTGATACTTGATATTATTCCGATCCCCATTCAATGTAGTAGAATCAGCTGGATAATTACTGTAGTACAATTTTACTTCAGCGGCACCCCATCTCTTTTTAAAATTAATTAACCCAGTATTGTCATAAGAAGTTCGTCCAAAATCGTATTTTTTATATCCAGAAGCGCACGCATCTTCAATGCTTTTCCATATGAATGCATTATAAGGATGCAAATTCAAATAATCAGGATCAGAAGCTCCATACCCATAAAGAACAGTATCTTTAAAATATTCCATAACACCCCCTCCAATAATTTCACCACTATATTTTGAAACATATAATGATACATACTTACCTAAAATATCAAACATATTTTTAAAAAATATCCATGGATGGCAGGGTACCCCAAGCTCTTTTTTTGTTATATCATTGATATTGGAAAATTCTTTTAAAACATTTATGTCTTGTGTTGCTTCTACAATAACACCCGATTTATGGGCTTTCTTAATTGCCCACCTGACACTCCCTTTACTGAGTTTGGGCCATACATCGCTTGTATTAGGAGATAATTCAAGAATATAGGTTGAGAATGAATTGAGATGAAGAAATCGTTCATTGTCAACAAGTGATCTAATCTCAAGAGAATTGGATCTCGATTTTTCATACAGTCGAATTGCTTCTTCAATTAAATTTATTGAAGCATTATTATTACCCAAAGGGCCACAAATATGAGAAAATGGTGCAGAACACAATCTATTTCCAGTTAATTTGCTTTTAACATAAAATAAAGGCAAAAATCCGATAATATTTTCAGATTCGTCTCTTGCAAAGAGATATTTTGATTCGTAACTGAATGTTTTCTCCAAAAACGTTTTCCACTCAGGAGTGTGGTATATAGTAGCATTATCACAGACACTTAAAAAAGAGTTCCATTCAACTTCAGGGACTGAAGATACAATCTCTATCATTTCCTCACCAAAATCAAACCTTTTTTTACAAAATTGACCGCAAAGTCTATTCCAAAATATAAACTCCAATCAATAAATTTTAAAGACCATCTTTCAGGATGTGTCAGAATATAAAAATTAGCAAGCTCCCCTCTGCCAACCAATTCAATAAGTTCATCTGTCTTTTCAGTGGAGAAATATTCCGTTTTTCCTGGGATAAAATCCCTGAGATTATTATTTAGACCCCAATTTCTTCCTGTATCTGAAAAATAATTTAGTTCTTTTCCAGTAGAAAGATAAGCTTCCCCAATAATTCCGAAATCCCTGAAATTGTAAACTTTCCAGAGGTCCCTATTGTCATGTTTTGAAAGAGGGCAACCATGCATGCAGATGGTTTTTACATTACAGATGTTTCGAAATTCATTCAGGTGTTTTTCAAATAACTCTATGGCTTTTTTGTAATTTCCCCCGGTTTCACTCAAAACCTCGTAATGGTACCCGACCTCATGGCCAAGATAAGAAATTTCCTTTATGATTTCAGAATTGAAAACATTTTTTGTAGTTCTGAAATAATAAGTAGCTCTTATTCCAAGTTCATTTTCTAAATGTGCTGTTTTCAGGGAATTTTCAGGAATTCTGTCCACATCATGCCTGATCAATGCAAACTTTTCGGGTAATTTATCAGAACACAGATACTCGCTCATGGAAATTGTGCTGTAGTTTTTTGCCACAGCATTCGAAAGTTGCCGGAACTTATTAAATGTAAAATCAAAATTGGCAAAATTAAACACCTGATTCCCCCAAATCAAAGTCATAAAAATAAGTCTCAATTTTTAGAGCTTTTAAGTAGCCTGTACATGTATTACCCCTAAAATCGTTTGCTTATGATCCATTTTAAGAGAAACGATCATTTTCAGAATTAACATCGATGTGACAGAAAGCAATATGCCTCGAAGAGGCAAGACCTGAACAAATTGCAGCCTTAACACTTTTATTCAAGAAAATATCCATTCCCCCGTCTATAAAATCAATATTCAGCTTCCCTTATCATTGCCCTCTTTAAATTGTGTTCAGTACTCCAATAATCAACACATTTGATGGGGTAGCGTTCGATAGACATGCCCTCAAGGAAGAATTGGGCTCTTCGTCAGACTCTATAAATTAGGGGATTTTCACTTCAAGCCTGTATTTGTTTTTGTGATGGCTTCACACACAAAACAACGAAGAGCCAAGAATATTGTTATTACCCCAAAGAAATGACACCCAAAATAGCAGTCATTTATGATAAAATAAAAGGCCCCCCGACCACCTTCATGAATCAGTCATAAAGTAAATATAATTGATATTATAGTTTAAATAACGGTGGATTGGAATATAAACATTTAGACAATAAAAAAAAGAATAAAGATGATGATTAGAAATAATCAAGCAAGAACACTCACATTTGACCCCCTTTCAATTTTACCATCTAATTATGGTTCATTGATCATCGGTTAAAGATTTACATCCCTCCCCTCATACTCTTTTTTTATATTGACACATCATTTATTTACCATGTTGACTGTCTAATTGTTTTTTGCAAATGTCGAATACCCTTTCTGTTACACTACACCATCTGTGATTATTTAAAACATATCTGTATCCGCTGTCACCCATCTTCATTCTATAATTTTTATCATTCAGTAACTTCACAATATTCTTTGCTAAATCTTTGTGGTCTTCTGGATTTACTAAAAGTCCACCACTTGAATTTAAAAATAATTCAGAAACTCCTGAGATATTGCTTGCTACAACAGGCTTCTTACATGCAAAGTATTCATATATTTTTAAAGGAGATGCTTTTCTACTTGATATAAAAGGAGCAACACACATATCCGCACTATTTATATATAAAGGAATTTTACCATAAGGAACATTGCCAGTAAAAATGAAGTTATTCGACAATTTGAGTTCATTTACAAGTTGAATCAATGTGTCTTTCATTTCGCCACTGCCCACTACTAAAAAAGTTGTATTGGAAAACTCTTTTAAAACTAACGGAGCTGCGTGAATTAAATATTGTAAACCCTGCCATGAATTAAGAGAACCTACATAACAAATGTGATTATTATTTAGATCTAAATTTAGTTTTTTTCTACATGATTGGAGATCCATTGGTTTAAATAAATCTGCATTCACACCATTTTCTACCACAAATAATTTATTTTCAGGTAAATTATATTCATTGCTAATTGCTATCTTTACTGAATCGGCAACAACTATAATTTTATCCACTAATAGATATGTGATTGTTTCCAATTTTTTTAATATTTGACGTAAAGGTCCTTTGAACTTCATTTCATCTAAATACATTCCATTAACTTCGGTAATAGAAGGAATTTTAAATATACTGGAAAGAATTCCACCAACATTAAACGGATTATGTCTTTCATAAATAATATCTTGTTTTGATGTTAAAAGGATATAAGATCCTAAAAAAAATGAATAAATGGAAAATGAAATTAAGCTCAAAAACGGTACATTAATAAATTTTGCTTTTTTAAATAAGACATTATTATAACTCAAATTAATCTCACTTAGAGTAATTACTGTCATTGAATCAGAATATTTTGAAAAATTTTGTATAAATTCTCTTACATGGGTTGAAGAACCCCTGCTATCATTCAGATTTACTGCAGCTATATATAGAACATTCATAATTTCCCCCACTATTTATTATTTTGAACCGTAGTACTATTGAGCAATTGTATCCTTTTCAAATTGAGTGGAAAGTTCTTCACTTTAAACTCAATACGCTTTTTTCTCTAATGAGTTGATCCAGAGATGGCATCTCAAATGTATTGCTCACTTGATCAAAGAGATAATTATATCCTGCATTCCGCATTTTTAGGCGCATAAAGGCCTTCAGATATTGAATCATGTGCTTAAAATATAAGCCCATGGTTTTTTTGAATGAATTTCAAAATCGGCATCAATTGAGACTATATAATGCTTATATGCGCTCGTTTTGAAGATGGAGGCAATTTATCACGATTCCTCACTTAGCCGAAGATGTATGGAGTTACATACAAAAAGTACTCGGCGTAACAAAAACGATAGCTTGAAGACGAATATTCAATTGAAAATTGACTTCCCAAACTCAACATTTCCAACCTCATAATGACGCCATAGCCTTAAATTGTATTTATTCAAATGGAGGTGTCTGTATCAATCTTAAATAATGTCTATGGTGGTAAGTAATTTCTCAGTTTCAGCATGATTCTCAAGGATTGAAAATTGGGGAATTTTAATCCGCCGAAAATAGGGAATTCTTAACCGTCTTTGATATAGGTGAAAAATATGAATATGCTGAATCAGAATCTATCATATATATTCTCTAATTTCTCAACCTGCACCTTCAAGTCATACTCCTGTTCTACATGCTCCCTCCCAATTCGGCCCATTGAAACCCATAGTTCTGGATGCTCAACCAGATACTCAAGATGCTTTGCCAACGTCTCTACATCCTTCTCTGGAGCAAGTAGTGCACTTTTCCCATCAACCACTACCTCGGGAATATCCGCATGATAAGAGGAAATCACTGGCAGGCCTGTGGCCTGTGCCTCTAGTATTGATACCGGGGCACCCCCCTCAGTATCTCCATTTTGGGCAGTTATGCTAGGTAACATAAATATATGAGCACTTGCAGCCTCATTCAAAAAAATGTTATGTGGTTGATATCCAAGCAATGTAACTGAACTGGATATGCCTAGCTTTGATATCAAAGATTCTATCTGATTCCTCATAGGACCATCTCCAAGTATTCTCAATTGAATATCTGGATGATCTATTTTAACCTTTGAAAATGCCTGAATTGCGTAAGGGATTCCTTTTTTCTCTCTAAAACTCCCCGCAATCAATATTGTTATATTTCCATCTTTGGGAAATGTTCGTGGAGTAAAATTGAATATATTGAGGTCAACTCCCAGATGCTGAACAATGATCTTATTTTCAGGACATCCAAGTTTGATCAACTCCTTTTTCATATTGTTGCCTTCAGTGAGAAATAGGTTTCCTTCCTGGAACAGTCGATCATATCGTTTTTTCCAGTACGGTATTTTGGGGGTTTTAGAAACATCAAATCCGTAAAAAGTTGTTATCATGGGAAGATTCAGCTTCTTTTTCAATTTAAGATAGTTGTATCCTTCTGTACCAAAATGGGCATGGAGTAATTGAACATTATTTTCCCTTATTATATTTTCAAAATATCTGGTTGGGTATAATCCGGTACTTCTTATGTTTATTTTGTCAAATATTTTTAAAATAATATTGCGCTCTGGAATGGAACAAATGTTCTGCGTTGGGAACTTATCCAGGTTCATTGTGCTTTGTGCCATTACTAGCGGTTCATAACGTTTCAGATTTACTATCTGATTGTAGAGCCAGGGCTCGGTTAGGGGCAAATACTGCCTTCTTAAATGAGCTACAACTGGTTTCATAATTTCATCTCTTTTCTGCTACAATTAAACGCCATCAAATGATTTATTTTCCCAACTAACAAAATTTAGGAATTGCCACTTATTAAAGGGATACATATTTTCTTCAAAAAATATTCATAATTTATCTCCATCAATAAACATTCTATTGAACAATTCAAATGTTAAAAATAATCCAAGGATTTGAGCATTATTTGTTTTCCCCTTCATGTGATCATCTATGACTTTTTTGATAAAATCTGAGTTGAAATAACCTCTATTCATTGATTTTTCACTCAAAAGAGTACTGTATATATAATTTCGTAGCTCTTTGTTATCTCGCATCCAATTGTTATAATCCACATAACCTGTATTATCTTTAAACACCGGGGGCAAACTTATTTTTCGTAATAAGCTATTGGTTAAGAATCTACACCCACGGTATAACCTATATCCTCTTATAATGCTTTTAGATGTGCCTATAGGCATGCCTGTTTTTTGCCACGGAATCGATTTAAATGTTGCTGGGAAGAATTTAATAAGCATTTTATTATAAATATAACTGTTCAATCTGATTTTATTTGGTAGACTATACACAAATTCAATAAAATCATTATCAAAAAATGGTTTGCGGTTTTCGAGTTTTGTTTGAGCAGAAACCGTGCCCATTAAAGTGAATCTTCTCACTCTGTTGTTCAAAAAGAAATAATCACTATCTTCAGAATTTTTTACCTCTTGTTTGATCTCCTTCTCTATAGAATTCCAAGATGATGTGCACAAAATATCTGATATATGTGAATTATAGATCTCCTTTCCACATGTGGAGCCGATGTGACCATTATTCATTTTTAAAAAAACGTCATTTAAATGGTCATCAATGTTTTTTATATTCGCAAAGTCGTTTGAGAGATAACTTCCCCCAATAACAAGGTCTCCTGCAAATCCATTCAAAATTATGTCCGAATTTTCATTCATTCTATCAACTGCATCCCAGGTATGTTGATGAATTACATTTAAAGCCCCCTCTGTAATCCAAACTGTTTTTTCTATCCCTGAAAACCATTTTTCTGCAGTTATCTCTACAAAATGGTGCTTAGTCTTTAATATCTCTGAAACCCTCTTCGCTATTGTATAATCATCACACTCCTTCTTTCCAAATGTTAGAGTATGGATAGGAAGATGTTTTGAGTCTATTGCAGAAACAATTGCTCTGGAATCCAATCCTCCACTTAAAGTTACACAAATTTTTCCATTTCCCTGCATTCTTCTTTCTACTGCCTGAAGCCACAGTCTGCCTAATTCGTCTACTATTTTTTCTTCATCTATGACATCTATTTTTTTTATTTCACTCCAATTCCAGTACTGTTTTATTTCGCATTTTGCATTAGAATAAGTATATATGGAGGCTGGGGGCAGTAGTTTAATGCCTTCTATTAAGGTGTTATTTCCCAATAGATAGCCAAATGAAAAAAACTCTGCCATTGCTCCCAGATTGACCTCTCTTTTGAAACTTGCATCCTGTAAAATTGCCTTGATTTCAGAAGAAAATAAGAGATAATCATGTCTGTCACACAAATATAGTGGCTTTAATCCATATCTATCGTTGCAAATAATTAATTCATGACTATTGAAATCATAAATTGCAAACAGGAATATACCATTTAAATCTTTTATTTTTTCTGCAAAATTGGATTTATATTCTTCATAAAAATGTAGAATGAATTCCGGGTCATTATTAACAACAAATGTGTGGCCCTTTGAGATCAAATCTTCTTTTAAATCCCCGTAATCATAGATTTCCCCTTCCATCATTATACATAGATTTTTATTTTTATTGAATATTGGCTGTGTCTCAGGGTTTAAGATCCCCAAACTAACCCTTCCCATACCAATGTTTTTATCTAAAAATCGATTTGTTTCATACCAATCCTCGTACCTTATTATCTCACACATTTTTGGCAGAAGTTGTTCAATATCAAGTGCATGCCCCTGTTCTTTAATGATTCCTGTAAGTCCTGGCATATTATCACTTCATTTTCTCATATCAGTAATTAAAATTTTAATCTCACTAAAAAGGTCTTTTGTTATTATTCTCATTGCAAGTATGTACACGAGAACCCCCAAAATTATCGAACTTGCCAGCGAAAATATATCTAAATGATTGTATATACTTAGTTTTTGATATATCAATAGAGAAGTTATTACAAGTATCGAACCGGTTGTTGCAGGATATAATGCTTTAAAGTAATCAGAAAACTTCAAATTAATTAAATTATTTGCAACACTTTGAATAATTAGAAATAGTAAAAGTGACATAATAGTTATTGCCATTGCAACCCCTGTAATACCATACCTTATTCCTATTAAAATAGCTATAGGTAACACAATTGCTGTAAATACATTCCATTTGAACTGAATATCCGAGCGTCCTTTACTTAAGAATATAGAACCTACTGTTGTCACAACCGATTTTAGTGCTCCGGCGACACATAGGATTTGTAATGGCACTATCATAGGTGCCCATTTTTCCCCAAATACTATTGGAATAAAATCTGGAGCAACCATAATCAATCCGGAAAGCAAAGGAAAAGTGATTGTCGAAATGTACTTAATCACTTTTAGATACGCAGATCTTAACGTATCGTTATCATCCTGGATAATTGAAAATGCGGGAAAAGTAACGCTTGTAATAATGCTAGATATCCTTGTGAGAGGGAACGTTGACAATTGATATGCAAGAGTATAATGGCCCAAAGCTGTTGCACTCAATAATTTTCCTATTAAGAGATAATCAATATTTGAATCAATATAATTAAGAAAGCGAGAGCCCATTACATGTGCCCCGAAGCTGAACAATTCTTTGAAACTTGTTAAATCAAATGTCATTGATGGTCGCCATGTGCAAACTTTCCATAATAACACCACACGAATAAAGTTACTTAGAATTGTTCCAAAAACAAGGCTCCACACACCAAATCCAAGCAGTGCCAGGATTATTGAAAGTGCGCCAGACATGGCTGATGCACTAATTTCAGTAATTGCTATTTTTTTAAACTCAATGTCTTTTTGTAGTAATGATCTATGTACAACGCCACATGACCCAAATATAAAGCCTATTGACAAAACACTTACTACAGGTCCAACCTGGTCATTTTTGAAGAAATCCGCTATATACGGTGAGATAATTACTGTTGTTATGAATAAAATTATGCCCAACCCAAGACTAATCCAAAATGATGTTGATAGATGATTGTCATTTATACTTTTTTTCTGTATTATTGCAGCGCTCAAACCCAACTCGTTAATAGTTTTTACTAATCCTGTGAAGATTACTGCCATTCCAATAATGCCGAAGTCTTCTGGGAACAGTAAGCGAGCAAGTATAGTTATTACTACTAACTGGTATATTTGAGTTGAAAATTGGGATATCCCAGACCAGAATACTCCTCTTGTGACAGATTTAATTAAACTCATTTATTATACAACCCAGTTTTTTGTACTATTGCAGAACCTGTTCCCATATCATTAAATATGGCTACCAATCCCCTGAAGACAAGTGTCATCCCTAAAAGTCCAAAATCTTCTGGCAATAATAATCTGGCTAAAATAACGGATGTTGAGGTCTGTGTGCCTATCGTATGAACCGGGATATACCACTTCATTTGACACCGCCGATGTTTTTTTGTTCGAAAATAGTGGTTCGAAACACCATGGACAATCATAATTTATTCTAATCATAGATTGAAAGCATCAGGATGAGTATCTAAATTAGAATTGATTCCAAGCGATGCCAGTGGGCAAATAACTTTGGTGGAACCCCCCAATTCCATAAGTAATTTGTGTTTATGTAGTTATTTTTTTTTTGCTATCGTTGTATAACCTGCAGTATCAGATTCATTTCTATCAAATTTATCAAAGATTAAGGATAGTATTTGTACCAAAAAAAAGATAGGGGAAAGAAAATACTTTAAGTAGCTTGTTCCAAATCTTGTTAAATTGTAGTTAAATCTTAAGCCTGCCATTGTCCAATAACCAGAATTAGCCTTGATCTCAACTACTTCAAATCCATTTTTTTCAAGTAAGTAGTTTAAACCATATCTTGTATATCGATAATAATCAATTGGTGCTTCATGAACCCCCCACATGAACGGCGTAGTAAGGATTAAATATTTATCTATTTTAAGAATCCTATGTATTTCAGCTAACATTTTATTTGGTTCATTAATATGTTCAAGTACTTGAAAAGAGACAACCGTATCAAAAGAATTATTTTTAAAAGGTAATCTGCAACCATCCCCTAACACATCTATTTTGTTATTTATATGAAGTGTGTTTGGATGCTCGAACCCAATATAATTATTAACAAAAGAATTTAAAACTTCTAAATAAGGTTTTTTTCCACAACCTATATCAAGAAGATCCCCTTCAACGTAATCTAATGTGCAAAGCACAGATTGCAGATTAATTTTGTGTACTAACCAATTATGAGATAAAAATTTCTTCATTCTCAAAAACCTCAATCTTCTGTAACTATTCAGACTGGGGAAACAATATCATAGCCATCTCTAGTAAAATTTAATGAGCAAATTTTTCTGAACATATTTTATTAAATTGTTGGCGATTGATAACGTTTATTCCGATTCCACCGGTTGATTCTTGCGTTTATCTATTGCATTGAAATCAATATCAATAAACCGATTTTACATAGGCTGAATAATTACCAAAACTTCTTTTTTATTACTTTCACAGGATTGCCTGAAGCGATTACATCGGCTGGTATATTTTTATGTACCACTGAACCAGCCCCTATCCAACTATTTTTGCCTATTGTAACCCCTGGCAATAAAACTGAATTTAAACCTATTGCAGAATTGGATTCGAGAACTACTGGCCCTGAAATTAAAGCTTGTTCTTTTTGAGGGGACATTGAACTAAAATTATAATCATAATTATCTGAAAGGTCTAATAAATTTCTATAATGATGAGAAAATGAAAAAATTCTTGAACCTGCTGCAACACCTCCACCTATGTAAGTTCCCCCCATTCCAGATATAATAGTGAAAGCTGATATATGTATGTCATTCGCTATAATAAGTTCTCCTTCCTCCCCCGTATAATTTTTATTAGACTTCCGATATATTTTCCTTTCTCCTACCATTGGTTTCCCCGCTAGGAGAATTACATGCTTGTCGATCCAGGTGTTACTCCCAATTGAAATGTATTCAGGGTTTATGATTGAGACCCCCACATCAATTTTGACATTTTCCCCTAAATACTTCATTTTTTTTCTGTAGTAATTATATCGAAGTTTTTCCCCAAAAAATCCAGGTACATAAAAGATCGGAAACAAAATCAATTCATAAAAACTTTTTATCAAAAATTTTGAAAAAATAATCAATCTTTTATATTTTTTCATAATCTCGTAACACCTCTACAATGCGTTCCGCATCTGCAAATGATATATTTGAATGTGTGGGGAAGTTGACGTTGTGGCCTGCCATATATTCCGCTATAGGACAACAACCCCACTCATAATGAAGATTTTTTAGAATAGAGCCTTTAGGATGAATGGGATTGTTGAACCATTCACCTAATTCAATACCTTCACTATTAAATATATTTTTTAATTTTTTGCGATTGTTGACAATAAACCAGTATCTTATGTAAGAAGGTTTATATTTTACATCGTTACGCTCTGGAATTTTATATTTAAGTTTTTGCAATGATTCCCTGTAAAAATTAGCTAGTTTACGTCTATGATTTAAGTTGAATTCAATATTTTTTAATTGATTTAACCCAATTTGAGCCTGAATATTTGACAATCTAACAGGATATTGATCTGGTTTGTCTCCTCGTAATTCATCTTCAGTTGTAGATACAATAAAGAAATTAAATCGATTCAGGAAATATCCAAGATACTTTCCAATAAAAGCTATATATGGGGAATAAAGCACTTTATAAAGCACAATTTGTAAAGCTATTTTTCGTATAATTTTTTTATTATGAAATTCAGATTCCCCTTGAATTTTCTGTAATCTTAACGCAAGTTTCTCATCACTGGTTACTGCAAACCCGCCCATGCCTGTAGATATTAATTTGGATTGTTCGGTTGTAAAGTATGCTGCATCGCCAAATGTTCCTGCTTTTTTGCCATCATACTCAGCGCCTAATGCATGCGCACAATCTTCAACAATTTTTAAATTATATTTTTTTGCTATTTTTGTGATAGCATCCATGTTGCAGAATGTTCCAAAAGTATGTTGTGCGTAGATCATTTTAGTTTTAGATGTTATTTTTGTTTCAATTTTTTTGACATCTATATTTAATGTATCCGGTTCAATGTCTACATATACGGGTTTTGCTCCGCAATAAATTATTGAATTAGGAACTACCACACAAGTATAACCTGGAAGAATAACCTCATCACCTTCACTTATGCCTAAGGCTTTCAATATTGAATAAAATGCCATTCTTCCTGCACCAAAACTATAAGCGTATTGCACTCCTAAATATTTACTAACTTCTGATTCATACTTTTTTATGTATTTTCCTTCCACTATATTTCTTCCATTAAAAATTGAAACTAGAATAATCAAACATTCTTTCCATGTAATGGTCCCTGAACTAAATCGAATCTTTTTGGAACGTTTTCTTAAAATGCTACTTTTTAAATTTAGGAATTTAGTATTTTGTGGCATTCTTGTATCCTTCGTAAATTTGAGATAAACCTTTTTTCTACTCCAATCAATAGATCAAACCAGAATATACGGATAAATTTATCAGTTGCCAATACAACTGCAACAACCCCAAAGTTAATCTCTAATATAGGTTCCAGATATGCAAACCCACATGGATATTTATGTACACATTAAAATATAATTTTTATTTTGGAGGCCGTTTAAAATGATTTTGACTGATTCTATAACATTCTCCACGTCTTCATCTGTCAATTTTGCAGAGATTGGTATTGAAACCGTCCTCTCAGAAATCCACTCCGCATTTGGGAAGTCCCCAATTTTGTATCCAAATGCATTCTGGTAAAATGGATGTAAATGTAGAGCAACATAATGTACTCCAATACCAATATTCCGCTTTGTCATCATATCCAAAAAATCATCCCTACTTATTTTCAACCTTTCAATATCAAGCAAAAGAGTGTAGAGATGATATGCATGTTTTGTATCTGATTCAACAGGTGCGGGAGTGAACACTGGTAAATCTTTAAACGCCTCATTATACATATTCCAGATTTCCTGGCGCCTATTCCATTGATTATTCACTCTTGGAAGTTGATGAATACCAATAGCTGCCTGAAGATCCATCATATTGTACTTATATCCAGCATAGAGGACTTGATAATGTTTATATCCGGAATCGCCAAATCTTTTCCAGGCATCTTTGCTCATGCCGTGCAAAGCCATTATTTTTATTGTGCTGGCATATTCTTCATTATCCGTAATGGCCATTCCTCCTTCTCCAGTCACAATATTTTTTGTAACGTAAAAACTGAAACAGCCCAAATCTCCAAAAGTGCCTGCTTTTTTCCCATGATATTCAGTTTCAATCGCATGAGCACAGTCTTCTATAACTTTCAAATTATAACATTCTGCAATCTCCATAATTGCATCCATTTCACATGCACGGCCTGCAAAATGAACTGGAATAATTGCTTTTGTTCTGGGTGTGATCTTCCTCTTGATATCTTCTGGATCAATATTCATTGTATCTTTTTTACAATCCGCAAAAATCGGAATTCCCCCGGTATGAATTACGACATTAGCAGTAGAAGTAAAGGTCATTGTTGGTACAATTACTTCATCTCCAGGTTTGATTCCTATTGCAAGGAGGGAAAGATGCAAAGCGGCAGTACAGGAATTTAAGGCCATTGCGTATTTTGATCCTTTGTATTCTTTATACATTTCTTCAAACTTGTGTACCTTCGGACCTGTACCCAGCCAGCCAGATTTCATTGATGCAACTACTTCTTCGATTTCAGGTTGCTCTATTATGGGGCTTCCAAATACCAGAAAATCTTTTCGCATGTTTTCCCCCTCTTCTCTACCAAACATCCGTTCCAGTCGGGACTGTTCATAATTATATTAATTGAATAAATTGGTAGATCCGGCTTTATTTATATATATTTGATATTTATTGAAAATGTGGCGGTGGCTCTTCCCCCATTTTGCCATATATTAAATAGTCTTCATATCATTAAAATTATTCCATTCCCTCTATAAAATTGTACAAATTTAAGAAGTTGCCGGGTATCCTTTCAATCTGGAAGTTAACTACCCCACCTTCTATTCTTTGGCTTTCGAGGACGGGACCCCCTTCTTCCGCCTAAAAAGTTAAAAATTTACCTTCTTTGCTCTAAACGCAATGTAATAATCAAACAAAATTCGAAAAACCTTTTGACCTCATAGAAATAGACCCTACTCAACTATTTATGAAACATTCTATGAGGCTTATGAAAATTGTGAACCTAAAGGTTCTACGGCTCCATTAACCTGAAGCTAACTTTTTTTGTTTGCTGTTTTTAACTGTTTAATAAAAATGTATATTATTATATTTGATTATCAAGATCTATCGGATGATAATCTATATAGGTATAATTTTCTTGATCATTCCAAGATTCTGAAACTCCCAGTCCCAGATCAGCTGCATAAGATTGAACGAGACCTGTCGCCTGAGAACCTACTTCTCTTCTGATATAATCTACCATAACCGAGTCTGTTGCCACTGGATCAACTCCAAAGAAAAGAGTTTCTGGTGGTTTATTTCCAAATGAATTCCACAAAGTCGGTGGCCCGTAATTTATATCAGGATTACCCATTATCCCATCCCCCACAACTAACCTTGTTTTGTCTCTAAATACTGAATTATTATTAATATCTGCCAAAAGTTTTGCAAATGGCTCTGCTTTATGCACTGGAGAACTTCCCAGGGCATCAGCACTATAATACACACTTCCAAAATTATTTTTTAAGCTTGCCGTTACTCTTCCAACACTTGGCATTCCATGTCCTTTTAACTGAGGCATATTAATGATATAGGTTGCATTAACAAATACCTGAGCAGGTCTTATTTTTTCAGCGTATGTTGTGCTTGTTGATGCATATACCGAACTATCAGAAACATAACCAGTTATCGAAACATTTGGTCTTCCTTCAATATATGCTTCACAATTGTGATTTATATAATATTGCACTCCCTTATCAGAAATTCTTTCTCTAAACTGGTCATGCACCGGTCTTGATGGATCAGTTAACCATATTTTATCTGAGGGAACGTCAATGGACTTCAATCCTCTTATTACAGAATTTACAACTGCGGGATAATTAAGCATATTTTTATTTGAATCTTCATTAAGATACAACCCCTTAGAATAATCCTGATTATTATTAAAATTTAATTTTATTGCAACTGATTGTCCATCAGTATATGGAATTATCTTTCTCCACCCTTCTTGAGGAGATGTTGTTCCAGTCAATTCCATTATTCCGAGATCTACCATTTTATCTATTTCAGTTTGATTCATGTAGTTATTAGGATTTCCTTCTCCTTCCCATGTGGAGGAATTTGAATCATGAACCGTTACAACTCTATGAGTAGAAGGTAAATCATATGCAGAGGAGATTGTTGCATATTCACTTTGAGTTCCCAGTTCTACTTGCTCAGATTGGGAGAGATTCTTTCCATATATTCCAGATTCAATCGGTGGATTTATTGATGTATTATAATAATTAACTATTAAAAATACCCCAAATATAACAGCTATAATTATTATAGATAAAAAAAATCTTCTTAACAGAAAATCCTGGGTAAAAAACATTTTAATTTTTTTACCATATGTATATGAAAATAATATTGCAAATATATTTAGATTTGCAGCAGCAGCTCTTTGACAGGGATAAACAATTCTAGAAGGCTTTGGCCCTGACTTATATATCAACCAAAAAAGGCTTGCAAGAGCTATGAAAAAAAAACTGTTTTCAATTTTATACCAAAAATGCTTTATCCTATATTTTAAAGGAATTTGTTCAAAATGACTACAATTATGAAAATGAGATTTATCATTAGAATTATGAAAATGGTTATTTTTGTCCTCTTTCATATAGGTCGTCCACCATTACATAAGTGATATTTTAAAAATACTAAACTGGAGCTTATCTTAAAACTCAAAATTTGCTCCTTTAAATCTCTTAATTTGGATAAGTAATATGGATCTGATTCCAAAAAGTCGTTCTAAATTCCAAAATTCTTTGTAACTATTCAGCCTACTGATAAAAAAAGCATAGTTTCAGCTAATGTTGCAACTATCGGATAATAGCGGCGCTCCATTGAGCGCCGCTCGAATAGCATCCATGACATTCAAGCTATTCTTTCTAATAGTGGATATGTATCCCCGAATTCTGCAGAAAGCTACCGCTCCTTCGATGCTTCGGAAAGTTCCCGAAATCTTCTGTTGTAGCTTCATCATTCTGATGTCTCGCTCTGCTTGATTATTATCAAATGGAACTCTCAGGTCATTGAGGAATTTCAGAATCCTATCCTTGTATTTTATGAACCTATCAAGGAGATTCTTTGCTTTTGTTTGTGCTGGTCTTCCTCTTTTTTTAACCTGTTTTGAGAGGTCAGGAGGTGGATTTTCTTCAATTCCCTCTTTAATTATTTTATCGTATATTTCCTCGAATGCCCTGACTTTTATTGGATCTATTGGAATTTCCATTTCTCTGCATTCGTCGGTATATTTTTTTACTTCACTCAGAAGTTCATTTACTTTTTTAGCCCATTGCTGCTCAAAATTCTCTTCAACTCCAGTGAGGTCCCTCTTAAGATGAGCATTGCAGAGAGCATGTTCACATCCATATTTGTTGTATGATGCCCAACCATCATGAACTACTACCCCCTTGTATTCTGGAAGAAAACCCAAAGCATTCATTGCCTCTGATCCTCTTTTTGGATGTACAAAATAGTATGTCCACAGACTGTTTGAAACAACATGGAGCCACCATTTTGTCCCTAAAACCCTCATTCCTGTTTCATCACAATGTACAGAATAGGCTACCCGTAGATGTTCGAAAACAGCTTTTTCGAAAGGTTCCAATTTCTGGAATAATTCCTTTTCAGCTCTTTTTATGGTAGCAGGGCTGATACGTATTCCATAAAAGTCCTCTGACAAATCACAAATCCGTTTATAAGGAATCAATTGAAAGTTCCTTAAATATACAAGAGAGGATAAAAGGCGAGGTCCATATTGAATAGGGAATTTTATAGAGTCTGGAAAAGTACCTTTGTTTATTTTCCCACAGTGAGGGCATTTCTTGGACTCAGCACGATGTTCGGTAAATATGATGTTCACAGGAGGAATATCAGCTTCTTGCCTGCGTTCACAGTCCCGAACTTCAGTATCTTCAAGATCATGACCACAATTTTCACAGCAGTGAGGGGAATGAAATATTATATGGTCAGGATCCCCAACCATTTCGAAAGTACTTCCAGAATGACCTTTTTGACCACCAGGTTTTTTCCCACTTCTTGTGCGGCTACTCTTAGGTTTAGGTTTTTCATTCACAAAAACGTCAGTAGAAGGAGGTTTACTGCTGTTTTGGCTGTTTTGATTTAGACGAGCCTCTAAAACCCTTACACGTTCCTCAAGTTCAGCAATTTGAGAAGCCTGTTTCTCTATGATAGTCTCAAGTCTCTGAATTACAGCAACGACTGCTTCAGGGCCTTCTTCATAGATTTCAAGAATCTCTTCACGTGTAAGCATGATACTGAAGAGATAGAGTTATTTTATATGCAATTTTTCCTCGAAACGAGGAAAAATTGCCTTTGTTCAAAGTATGGCTGAATAGTTACAATTCTTTTTAAATTAATGAATCTAAATTTTGATTACTGAAAAGCATATATGCAGATAACTGGGAGGTAAATAGAAAAAGCTGCAACCTAAAAGCTATGGCTTAGCTGTCCAGAGAGTAGATAGGTGCGGCTGCCCTCACATATTCGGTAGTATCTTTTATTCTATCAATATGCTTTTGAGCCTTGCTGATGGTCTCTTCGGACAGACCGGTGTTCTGCTCAATTACTTCTACGGACAGCCGGTGTTCCAGGGCATACAGTAACTGGTCCATAGTATGAATGGGCATGCGCCAGTAGAAGTCCTCATCAGAGGTATAGTGGCTCCAGGTGTCAGCACTTGGCGGCCGCTTTATAATCTCTTCGTTGACATTGAGGTGTTTTGCCAGGGCATAGACCTGGGTCTTATAACAATCCGCCAGGGGTTCAATATCCACTCCTCCATCCCCGTATTTCACGAACTGTCCAAGAGCCATCTCTGTCTTGTTGGTTGTGCCACAAACGAGGTAATTCATTTTCTCAGCATACATATACTGGACCATCATTCTGGACCTCTGTTTGACGTTCTGCAGTCCGATCAGTTCCAGATAATCGCTTGCCTTCAACCTGTATTTTCCAACTGGTTCTCCGTCTTTTATCAACTGTATATACGGAACGTTTAACAGCCCCTGGTTAAGGAAATCAGGCAGTACCAGGGACGTTTTGTGGATCTCCGGGTCATATTCGGGGCAGGTCCTCTTTATAAGTCGGTTTTTCTTCTCATAGATATCAAGTGATTCCAGTACAGGAGAGATGGGAACCTCTTCATAAGACACACCAAGGCTTTCACAAATTCCTGCTCCAAGAGTTCTACTCGAAGGAGCCGATTCTTTTTCAGGAAGGAGCAGACCGTAAACATTATCCTTTCCAAGTTCCTGTATGGAAAGCATAAGAATTACGGCTGAATCGACACCTCCCGAAACTCCTATGATTACACCCTTTTTCTTGAA
Source organism: Methanosarcina baltica (assembly GCF_055394095.1). NCBI lineage: Archaea > Methanobacteriati > Methanobacteriota > Methanomicrobia > Methanosarcinales > Methanosarcinaceae > Methanosarcina > Methanosarcina baltica. Next base: position 1,298,224 of record NZ_AP042463.1, read on the forward strand.
ACCGGCCACATGGTCCCGGATAAAGCCCCTTAGCTCCATTGCAAGCTTTTCAATGTTTCCATTAAGTTTGTCTATTATTTGCATGATCTTGCCCCCACAATGGTTAGAAGATTCACGGATCAACAGGCAGGAAGCCCGGTTGCTTTAGCGCCGGGAGGAATGCCGTACTCATCTGCCGAATATTCGTAGCCATCTCCTCTCTGTACCACTTTGAAGTATTTTTTATTAATTCCCTGTGCAATTCTTTTTCCTTCCTTGTTTTTAATGTCAAAACTGCCCGATTTCCTACAAGCAACGGAGCCAAACCAGATCCCTTTGTACTTCCCTCCAGTTACAACAGCTTTGATTGTATCGCCAGTTTGAAATCCGAAAAAGGTTTTTTGCCGGGGCAAGTATGACCGTGGAAAGCCGTACTTATCGAGATTTGTTCTTTTGTACTGCCCTCTTCCCTTTGCTTTGATGTGCAGTACGCTCTTTGTTGCAAACTTGATTGTTTCTGGTGTGGATTCGCCTACAAAAACAGCATCAAAATGGTGATCCTTTTGAATTCCTGCTTTGATCCTGTTCATTTTCGTTCTTGCGCCTGTACCGCATTCTACAGGAAGGCCCGTTCTATTCAACACTTCAAAAACCTTCCATCTGGTAGCAGTTACAATCGCGGCATCTTTAAGTGGTTTTTTGACCAGTTCGTGTACTTCCGGATGTCCGAATTCTTCCGCCGTTCTGTTTCCTTTCTTCTGGTTGCATTCTCTGCAAGCTAAAGTTAGGTTAGAAATCCTGCTTGAGCCGTCTCTACTTTTAGGAATTATATGCTCAATTTCTAAAGGAACATTTTCAGCTCCGCAGTACACACATTTTCTACCGAATTTTTCAAGCAGGTATTCCCGGACCTCATAACCTTGCAGTTCTCCCTGCTGATACTCAATTCCACTTATCTCAGGGTTTTGCATGAGTTGAGTATCAAACTTGCAGTTCTCATAGGAAATATGTGTCAGTGGGCAGAGTTTCCTGAGCCTATCGGCCCAATTTCCTATGTTATCTACACGGCTTTGCAGGGATGGAGGCAGCCAGCCTTCCCTTCTTTTCCGGTTCATGAACCTCGGCTTTCTGTATCTGGTTTTGCGGTTTCTTCGGGTTCTCCTCATTGCTCTTCTGTCATCAAGTTTCGTTTTAATTCCTGTCCTGTGATGCAGTTGGGCCGTCCAGATTACCGTTGAACCTTTCAGGATAGCAAGGCCAGTATGTCGGCTACCATAGTCTATTTTGAGCCGAAATTCGGAATTGTCCTTAGACTCTTTCAGCTCTTTGAGTCGGATTGTAAAGGGATATTTTTTGTGAATAACCGCTTTTCCCGCTTTAAGCAGTTTTCTTGCAACTGCTTCGTGGCAGGGACTTAAAGACTCTTTGTTCTTGTTTAGTACGAATGCCATATTTGGATTTCTCCGCTCTTCTTTGGAAACGAATTTCCGCGGCAGGTAACGCAATTTTTAAATTGTCTCCCCTCGCCAATGTTGGAAATGCTTGTCAGGCGTAGTACACCGTCCCTACCTCCCAGGACTTTTAATACTACACGATAGAGCTGCAAACTGAGGAAGCATTCGCAGGTATCATGACATTTTCAACGTCGTCAATTAAGACTTAGGCTGGTCAACCAGGGCTTATACAAGCCCCACTGCTTCACAGGCTGTCCGACAATTACTATCAGTAATATCAAAATTCTGTTTTTTTCGATTTAAAGGCTTTATATACCTTCTTTTTTACCGGTTTTTGCCTGAAATTGAATTGTCGGACAGCTTCTTCAGCGTGGGGTAGTTGACCTGTAATTTAGATTCTTTGCAGCTTCATCTATAAGTGGTTGTGACAGTTCCTGATGAAGTTTTTCAAGCCCTACTTCCCTTGACATATCCCCGCTTCGGACAATTCCCGCTATGTCAAAGGCATATGGGTGGATCCCGTATTTTTTTAGGTGGTTATAACAGGCAAAAGAATTCAATTTGCAGTTGGTAGAATTGCTGTCATTGAGATCCGGAGGGGTCCATCCGATCTCCACAAGAGCCTCCAGTATTTTTTCTTCGTTGTAATCCCACAGACATAGTGGATGAAGCATCTTCGGCCCTTCCTCACCCATGCTTTCAACAACATCATTTTTTAGCAGGAATTTTTCATTCGTATCCTCAATGCCCATTTTTAGAAGTTGTTTCTCAAAAAGGTTCCTGGACCATCTTATGAAATTAGCTGTCAGAGGAATTATGGGATTGGGAGACTGCCCCGGGGTGAATGCAAAAATAATGAACGGTGCATCCTGAACAATAGCCTCTTCTATCAACTTTTGTTTGATGATACTGATACAGGTATTGCATATGTCGCTTGCTCTGTATTTGGCAAACTTCGGGAATGCATCACGGGATTCCGCAGCTTTTCGGAACGTTTCGTACAGGTTCTCCTTTTCCATCGTCAGTTTAAAATAATCAGATCCCGTGAGTTCACACATATTTTTCGCGTTTTCTACAGCGTTGTCAGATATGAACCCGTTATCAAACTGGACGGCCAGAACCTTCAGGAAAGGATATTCTTTATTGAGTTTGTGAAGCGTGTATGAAGAGTCCTTCCCCCCGGAAAGCGCAAAGATCACGTCGTACTTACCCCTGCCCCCGTATTCCTTGAAGAGTTCTTCCATTTTCGCCAGATATTTGCTCTTTTCCTGTGCAGAAAGAGGAACATACGTTTCGCAAAAATGACAGAGACCACTTTCCTCATTGATATCTATGCCTGGCATATCCGAGTCCAGAACACACTTTTTACACACAATTTTTGACATTTTTGTACTCCCTTATAATTGATCGATTGGATATTTTCCCATTCTCGCTTAATGGGAGACAGTCGATGAAAAGAATCTCTCTGGGACACAGGTACCCGGGCAAATTCTTCCGGCAGAATGAAAAAAGAGCTTCGACTTCTGTCCCTTCTTTTGGAATGACCATGAGGCTAATCGCAGTCCCCATAAACTCATGAGATACCGGTACGACAAAAACCCTGGAAACCTCAGTGTTATTTTCTATGTGTTTTTCAATTTCCCTCGGATTCACACGATGATCGCCTATTTTTATGAGATCATCTTTTCGGCCGAGCAGCCTGAAATAACCGTTGGGCAATTTCTGTGCCAGGTCCCCCGTGCACATCCACCCATTTATGAATTTCTTCTCAGTGGCGATCTCGTCGTCCAGGTAACCTAATAGAATATTCTCACCCCTGGCAACCAGTTCACCCCTGATATTTGGCCCTACCGGCCTGCTTTCATCATCGAATACATCAAGCATGACGCCGGGAATCGGCTTGCCTATTGTATCAACGAACCTGCCCACATCCTCTGGTGGCAGGTAGGCCAACCGTGCTGTGGCTTCAGTCTGGCCGTACATTGGCAGAATAACCGTACTGGGACTCAGCTCCCTTATCTCTTTCACGGTTAATGCATCCATTCCCCCACCTGCGGACGCGGCAATCCTGACATATTCAAATGCTTTTTTGAACCTTTCAGGATAGCGAAGGAGGATACGATAAGTGCTGGGTACCCCGTAGAATATGGTCACTCCTGATTCAATCAGGCTGTAAGTAGATCCTATGAAATTCATACTCCCTATTCTGACAGACCCCCCGGCAATCAGGTGGGAATCGATAATGGAATTCCCAAAAGCATGATGTGGGGATATAACCAGTGCTCCCTTATCATTGGTTGTTATGCCGAGTACCTCGATTATCGATTCTCCATTTGCTACCAGGTTTCGGTCACTTAACATGACTCCTTTTGGAGTATCTGTTGTGCCGGATGTGTACAGAACCAGCCTCAGGTCCGGATTGTTGTTCTCGGTTATGATCATTTTACGCAAGGTATTTACAAAAGTATCATTTGAAACAACAATTACGGTCCCAAAACGCTCAAAAAAGTCCTCACCATATTTTGAGTACTGTGCCTCTGTTGCAATTATGTTATTGACATGGGCATTATCAAGAATTTGTTCCAGACTGAATCTCGGCATTTCGATCGGGAGAGGTATTGCAATGTTAGCTGACCGGTATATTGCCATGAGAATCTTTATATATTGTATTCCGGACTCCGCCAGGATTGCAAATCTGCAATGCCTGAAGTCCCCCATGGACGAAGCAATAGCATCTATATCCTCATCGAGACAGGTGTAGGAGATGGAGTTTCTTCCATCTTCAAGAGCAATTTGAGTAGGTGTTTTTCTGGCGTATTCTGTGATATAAGCATCGATTCCCATATCTCTCACTTTGTCAGTTTGACAATTAGGTTAGTGATCCCCTGCAGTGAATCAAAGTTTTCCGGCGTCAGCTTATCCTCGGGAATTTCGAGGGTATATTTTTGACAGATATAGTCCATCAGTTCAAGAAGCCCGATTGAATCCATGATTCCGTTCTGTGTGAGAGAATCGTTATCTTTCAAATCAATGTTAGTTTCCATAAAAGAATTGTCTTTCAGATAACTAAGTATATCATTCTTTATAGGTTCCATTTGACCTTAACCCCCCCCATTCATATGGCAAGTGAACTACCCGCTAAATCTAAAGATTTAATGGGCTTCATGCTTCATACCCCGGCGCAAATTCTACTAGTTCACAGACCATCCCACCGTTCCAGTGGAGTATCTTTATGTGTTCGCAAGTGCAAACTTTTTAATGTTAATTACGGCGTTAATGTCCCTATCATGGAACGTCCTGCATTCAGGACATTTCCATCCCCTGACTTCTAAAGTGATATCAGGGTTATGGAATCCACAAGTTTATAAAACAACAGATTGTAGCGTATCGGTTCCAAAATAAAAGATAAAATCACGGATAAACGCTGATGGACAAGGATGACGTAAATCCGTGTTATCTGTGTCCATCTGTGGTTCTTCACGTTGACCCACAGGTCTATTTCAAAGTCCGAATTTGGGTATATAATTTGGAATCGCAGTAGTATACACTTTCATCTTGTTAACGCCCCCGTGAATTTAGCTTCCCCATAAATATTTGAGTAATCCCCATTAGTATTTATGTATTATCAATTATTTATAATGATTCCTTTATAAATTGTTAATATTGTCTATTGTATCGTTTGTCATATTGTTTCCCGTGTCAGTTATCCCACTTTCTGCATGTGTCTTTTCAATTTATACGATCATTTCTAAGAGCGTGTCTTAAAATTTAACTTGGTTCTACAACTGGGAAAGAACTTACTCATTTGAACTGAAATAAATGGCTTGAATTTTAAGACAGCCTCGAATCAGGCTGGCTATAGTCCAAGAAAAAAATCAAAATCATTCAAAATAATTTTAGAAGAGCTTGACATAAAGCAAGCATCATTATTCTCTTTCTTGAACCTGGGAAAATACCTGTAATTTCAACAAAAACGTTATCAATAGGATTATTCAGTCCTTAGGCCTGGACTAACAAAGTCGATGGATCACGAAAAACCATGCACCTTTGAAAGTCAAGTCATAGATAAGTTAAGTTCTCATCGACAGTCTATTTTCTGAAGACGATTTATATTAATCATATGTCGGTTGTCACCGGTAATTATAGTAAGTATATACATTTTGTCTATAATATGGCTTGAATGAAAGAGGTTGTTGAGGTTCAGTTCTTTGGTAAAAGTGGAAAAAACACTCTCATTTGAAAACTTGCAATATGCTTCATTTAGGGTCCATCTAGTTAAAATATCAAGATTGTTTTCGGATTTACCATTTTGCAAAGTTTCGTTGTGCAGGAATTTTGAAATTTTAGAAAGAGACCGCTTTTTCCTAAACTCAACATCAATCCCGACCTCAACCTTTGATACTGCAAGGGCAACAATATTTTCAGTATATGAGATGCAGAGATGTAACTCTTCATGGGAGTATGTATGGATTTTTCCATATTCATCCTTATACATGGATATGTCAGATACGTACTTTTCCTTAAGGAGCCGGCACAGGACACATTTCAGAACCATTCTGGAAACAATATATCTTTTTTTAAAATAAGCTGTTTTTAATCTCTCAAGATATTCCTTCTCAATGCCGTCCAGGTGTTCCGTATCTAATACACCATAGTCATCTAGATCAACCAGAAAAATAAGAACATCATTTTGTCCCCATAAGCGAGGTATATGCTCCAAAGAAATGAGTGGTATCTTTAAATCTTTAGTTTGCATACCAGTTCACAAGATATCTGCTACAAACCTAACTTCCGCATTTTTAGGCGCATAAATTCAATATTTTCAAAATATATTTTTGATCTTTTCAAGTTCCAAAAGTAAACTTTCTACTGTATAGTCCTTGACAATCTCTTTCTCTCTCATTGTGTTCAATAGCCTCATTCTCATTATGAGCCCGATGAAACAAACGAATAAGAATCCTTTTGTAGTCGAATCTTTTTTTGTATTAAGTGGAAGTGATTGGATGTCATTCTTCATCGTTTTGAATCATTTTTCAACAACATCCCTTTCTCTGTATATGGTAAGACATTCCATCCAATCAAAGTTTCGCACTCCTGAATATACACAATTTTATATAATTATATACACATAGGTAAGAAAGTACCACTTTCTCGTTTAATTTATTAGCACATTAATTCGGGATTTATTAAATCTCCAATATGCTATATACAAAGGCTTTTCTAAATTACCTTCATAGTCCGTGCAAGACAAAGGTAGTTCTTTTTTAGCTATATTTATGGCACTGTTGATATCTCTTGATAACATTGTACCACATGATTTGCATGTGAATGTTCTTATATCTGGAGATTTTTTTCCAGATCCCCACAAATACAACATTCTTTAGTTGTATGGTATTCATCGACTTTTATAAATAATTTACCACATTTTTCAGCGACCCACTTAATAACATTTATCAAAGTTCCGATATGGGTGTTATTTAACATTTCTTCTCATGTTTTTAAATGGTGCTACGTCAATGGATGGTGTATAATCACCAATTAAAATTTTATCATAATGCTTACAAAGATAATTTGCTATCGTGAACATGGCCAACTTAATCTGTTCTCGTCGCCTATGTTCGGCTCTTTTTAAAGCATTATTAGGACTTACGCAGTTGAACAAAAAGCCAGTGGCATGAAGCACCAAACTGTCTAAAGCACAATATTCATGACAAGCTCTTATGTGCTTGTTTTTACATCTCAAGTGCGTAACTCATAAACATTATCAGTACCCAAAAAAACCCCCAATAAAAAAATAAACACCTTCAACAAATTTAAGATTTAGCATTCTAGAATATACACTCAAAAGGGCAAGAAAAGGATAAGAAAAAAATAAAAGGGATTCAAGATTGCAGAAAACCACATGGATTTTAAAAAAGACCTGCAATATTGAATACAAGCACTGCACAGAAGCACACTACCAGCGGAATGATTCCCATATTTAAAGAACTGTCCAGAGCTTTTCCCCAAAACTTAGATCCTGAAAAGATCTCCTTGAATGAATACAGGGAAACCAATGCGATTACAACTATGGACCCATATTCAGCAAGACCTGGTGCAGCCATCATAGAAAGTGCACTCGAAGATATCGCACTGGACGAAATTATACTAGTTAACCTGCTAACCCCCCCTAGCAAGAATATTTTTCGTTTTTTATGTAAAAATACGCATAATAATATAAATAGATACCCAATAGAACTAATCGATAAAAAATGAGACGGATCTCAAAAAAGTAAGTAACCCAAAACAAACCCTTATTCAAAAAGCACAAAAATCATTCAGGAAGAGAAAATCCTCTTTAAGAATATTGCATAAGCAAAATCAAATAAAAGATGAGAAGCATAAAATCCAGTGGTTTAAATAATTAATTGAATTTTTAAATCATTGTATAGCAGTATAAAACCGGAAAACGGGGAGAAGAGGAAAAAGGCCTGAAATAAAACACTGGGCCTTAGGGGGAATTCCTTTGAAACTCATTATATTCACAGCCGGCAGGCAGGAGACTGTAAAAACACTAATATTTCTGCTCTTCATGTCCTTGCTGATAGCCCAGACGACTGCCCCTGCAGCCGCTGAAGTAACGGAATGGAAAATATCACCTGAAAATCCGATCGTTGGAGATACGATAATAATAAGGGGAGACGCAGACCCTGACGAAAAAACCAACATCCTGGTTTCCTTTGAAAATGAAGTTGGGGTTTCAGAGGGGAGCTACGAGTATCCGTTAAATGACGTAATAATTCCGGATGGATTTGATAATCGCTTTACAGTAGAGGCCAGGGGAGCGGAAGACCTGAAAGTAAGGGTAAAGATGCTCATCTGGATAACCATGAGTTCGGAAGCAAATGGGGGGACTGCTACCGTGTCTCAGTCCAGGGTACCTCCCGGCAAGTATCCGATAAGGATCGACGGAAAGGCAAAAGGATCAAGTGTGGACCTGAAAATTACAGCCTTTCAGAGGATAGAAGCTGATTCGGAAGGGAAACTAAGCTATAGATATAACACGAAGTCCATCCCCGCCGGCAAGTTCGAGATAAACCTGGGCGGGGTCACAAAAGAAATCACCTTAAAAGATACCCTTGTTTCTGTAGAATCCGTCACTGTAGAGGAAGAAACAAAGGAATTGATCACTCCACCGGTAGATCAGATTTCGACTCCAACTGCTCTCGATGAAAGCACTCCTGCAGAAAATGGATCAAACAAAGATGAAAACATCTTCAAAGATAAAATGAACCAGGAAACCCTCCCAGTGAATGTGGGCGCAAGCACCGTGGAAGCAGAAAGGAAAGAAGACAAAAAAGAAAACGTATATTATACGATAGGGGGAATTGCCGCAGGTTTGATTGTTCTCTTTTCATATTCAAGGATCAAAAAAACAGGATAAATATGAGGTAGATATAAAGAATTCACAACAGATTTCATTTTTTCAAGATTGTTTTCCCATAGGCACCCGGATCAGAAAATAACTTAGTGAAGGAATTATAATTAAATAAATATATATTGTAAAAGATTATATACCGCAAAAACCGACTATTAGACATATAATAAAGGAAGGGGGCAGTTAAAATTCCATAGGGGGTATGGAAGAAAAAAATCCGGGATACCTGGGAAATTCACATTCATGGGGGGTATTAATTGAAGAAAAGATCAGGGATATTGTTAATGATACTCTTGTTCCTGTTGTCCACAATCTCCTTACAATCAACAGCTTGCGCAGATGGAGATAATTACATCGCAACTGTAGAGAAAAATGGAGATTCAATTTATTTTGCAGACCACAGCGAGAGTGCAGAAGAGGGAAATTGGATATTTCTTGAGGGGGGCAAGGCGATCAGGCTTCCGGAGCCTTTCAGCTTCACTTATAATGGGGTAAATAAGGTGGAATCTTCGGGAGCAAGCCTTGAATTAAATGTTGAGAACTACACGGACTACTCACTGACGTATCCATACGCCACCCACTCGTTTTATACAATAAATGAGAACGTGGTAATGGACTTCAATGGGTCAAGTGCCTTCAAGGATCAGGAAGTCAAGATTTACCTTGTTGATATGGAAAGTATGGGCCTGAGTTCAATCTACGACGTTTTCAAGCTCATCAAAGGAGAAAATCAGGAAAGCTTTAAGGACATTTTTAACGACACCGTCGATTCATACGCACAGGTGGAAACTCTGGCTCTGGACGAAAACGGGGACATGTCCTCATCATTGGATCTCGGCACCCAGCCTGCGGGAATCCATGGGCTCTTCATCCTGCTCAACGACACCAGTGGGGAGAATAAGATAATTTCCATGACCTGCTTTGAGGTTTTGGAATATGACCTGGGAATCAAAGCCAGCGAGACCCTTGAGGAAGGCAATAACCTCGATATAAACCTGGGCCTTGAGGGTGCGGATGACGGGACTTTCACCTACGGGGCCGTGCTTATAAAGGAAAGCGCTTACTATGCAGAAATGGAGCTCAACTCCGACGGAACCCGGGCCGGAACGGATGTGATAATGAACGGAATTGATATAATTGAAGAATTTGAGATCAATTCTTCTAATTATAAGTCCAAACTTGGCAAAGACGAACTCCAGACCGAGATCCAGACCCTGATAGGAGAAGGCAACGGTACAATAACCGTAGGAGAAGAAAACCAATATAATCTCTCTCTGACCACCTTCGATCTGTCCGCAGATGACTACCTGCTCTTTGCTGGGGTCTACGAAAAAGGAAAAGGTCTTGTGGGTATAGATCAGAAAGAGCTGACGATTGAAACTGCAGGGGTTTCAGACCAAAGTTCAACTTCGAGTTTGAGCAGTGACTCCAGCCCATCAAATTCCAATAAATTAAAAATAATCTCGAAGAATGATGATGGCGCAGTTGAAGGTAAAGTCACCATGACAGCTCCGTCTTCTCAGAAAGAAGAATATGAAGTGTCCTATTCCGAAGCAAAAGGAATCGCCAACGATGTCCCGAAAGAAGGAATACCTAAAGAAATAATGGGTTTCGTTGTAGGTTTTGCAGCAATCCTCTTTGTCGGAATGACTACACTTAAGAAACTAAAGTGAAAAAAAAAAGGAAAAGCGGAAATGCTTTTAAGATCTCCGCTTTTCCGGTTTATAATTTAAGCGTAAACGAAATCTTCACTGACTTTATTTCTGCCTCCGTCCAGATGATTATGATTTCAGATGACTCTGGTTTGAGACTACTTTTTTAAACAGACCAAGATGCTCTATGAGAACCAAAGGTAACCTGATGCTGGTAAAAACATTTTAAAATGTCTTAGAGATTTTTATTTATATACAATATTTATAAACACTGTTTCCAAAGTCATATATTTTTCTTATGCCCTATCAAAATAACAAATACTACTTGGGAATGGCTTGGTGTTGAACTGTCCGCCGAAAGTCAATAACCCCTCCCTGCCTCCTCACGGAGTCATGTTAAACCGTAGGTTTAACAGGAGTTTCTAATCTTCGATTAGAAACATCGAGGAAGGGGCTTGCTTGTAAAAGCAAGTCCCGATTGACCAGATCACTGAATAGGAGTTTAATATAGTCAGTAGCCGATAGGAAAGAATATTATAGTTACCCTGGAATGCCGTCTCAGTTCCAGGCTCTAAGGGTTTAAGTTAAACAGTTCTGAGAGGTAGGAACAGTGCTTGCATCATACAAAACCTTTCCATATCAGATCGAGAGGAAGACGAATTCCGAACTTGACTCCACAAGTTCAGATACGCATAACCCTATTTAATTGGGAGTAATTACAAATGTTTGTATATGTACTGAACAAGAACGGAAACCCGCTTATGCCAACAAATCCCGCGAAAGCCAGGATTTTGTTAAAAACTAACAGGGCAAAAGTGATGAAAACCACTCCGTTCACAATCAAATTACTTTACGATAGTAAAGAATATACTCAGCCGATTATTGCAGGAATGGACACGGGATCAAAACATATTGGTTGTGCTGCTGTTTCCAATAATCAGGTAGTGTACCAGTCTGAAATTGAGATCAGAGATGACATCTCTAAAAAGATGAAAACTCGATCCAGTTATAGACGTACACGAAGAAGTAGAAAAACAAGATATCGACCAGCAAGATTCAACAACCGTCATAACTCCAAAAAATCTGGTAGAATAGCTCCGTCAATCCGCAGCAAGATCGAATCTCATCGAAGAGAAGAACACGTCGTTGAGTCCATTTTACCGATAACAAAATGGGTAGTCGAACTTGCATCATTTGATATTCACAAAATAACCAATCCTAATGTATCTGGAGCTGAATATCAAAATGGTCCAATGAAAAACCTGTATAACGCAAAAGCATACGTCCTGAACAGAGACGGATATACATGTCAGCATTGTAAAGGCAAATCAAAAGACCGTAAACTAGATTGTCATCATATTATATTCAGATCGAATCGTGGTACAGATACTCCTGATAATCTTATCACATTGTGTCGTACCTGCCACGACGAGTTACATGCAGGTAAATTTGAAATTACAGGATCTCCCTCCAAAACAAAACACGCGATTGAAATCGGGATTATTAAATCTCAACTTAAAAAGTCATCATGGGAATTCGACGAAACATTTGGATACGAGTCAAAATTCAAACGAGAACAAATACTAAAACTGCCGAAAACTCATTATAACGATGCCATTGCAATATGTTGTACTGACAATCAACATGTTCAACTGGATGATACGGTATATTTCAAAAGACATGTTAGTGCGGGAGATTACCAGCAAACCAAAGGCAAACGATCCGAAAAATCAATAACAACTGGTAAAATATTCGGAATTAGAAAATTCGACAAGATAAGAACTAAAAAAGGAGACGGATTCGTAAAGGGTCGAATGTCCAAAGGATACGGAGTATTGTGTGACATCAACTGGAACACGACAATTACAAGTGTCACCATCAAAAAGAACTGTATCCGACTAACTGCAAGATCGACAACACTTATTCAAATAATTAAAATTTAAACCAATTTGTCGCATTCATTTCCCATCTGCCCGCCTACGGCGGTCGTGTTAAACCGCAGGTTTAACAGGAGTTTCTAATCTTCGATTAGAAACATCGAGGAAGGAGTCTTCTACGACACGAGATAAATATACTCGTTCAGGATTATAAATCCGAATTATATGTAATGAATTCATATATACATCAATGAAAAAAGGACAACGACTTTACAGGATAAAACTCACCCCCGAAGAGAGGCAACAGTTACTGGAGTTAGAAAAAACAACAGCTAACAAGAAACCTTACAAAAGAATTTTGGCAATTAAAATGCTTGATGAAAACAAGAAAAACAAAGAAGTTGCCGAAAGTTTGTCTATTTGTATTGATACAATTACTGATTGGGTAGAGATTTATCGAAAAGATGGTATTGAAGGTTTAGTTAATTTTCAATATAAGGGAAGGCCTTCGAAGTTAAGCGCCGAGCAAATCTCAAAAATTAAAGAAGAGGTTAATAAAGGATCATTTGCTGTTGCAGCGGATATACAGCATTACATTGCGGAAAATTTTGGAGTGGAGTATAGTGTAAAATATATCTCAGAATTGGCAAAAAAAATAGGATTATCTTACAAAAAAACGAAATCAATTCCTGGGAAAGCACCATCAATAAACACTCAAAAAAAACGATACATGAAATAACAAATCTTCTTGAAAGCGATTCTATTGTATTGTTCTTTGATCCATGCCATATGATACATAATCTTGTACCTGCAAGAATGTGGCAACTAAGAGGAAGAAAAAGAACCATTAAGATGAAAACAAATACGGGAAGACGAAGAATTAGTATTCTTGGTGCTCTCGATATTCTGGATTTATCAGTAATATCAACAATTACAGAAGAAAATTGCAATTCGGAAAGAGTAGTGGAGTTTTTTGCAAAAATAAGAGACATTTATCCAGACAAAAAAATAGTCATAATATTGGATAATGCACGCTATAACCATGCAAAATTCACAACCAAGTATGCCGAATGGTACAATATTGAACTATATTTCTTGCCTCCATATTCACCGAATTTAAATATTATTGAAAGGTTGTGGCGGTTTACCAAAAAGGAATTGGTAAACAATAAATATTATGAAAATTTTGAGAAGTTTTCAGGTAAAGTTAAAAGTTTCTTTGAAAACATTAATCAATATGAATCTGAATTGAAACAATTATTGACACTAAAATTCGAAATAATATAACTGAGTGAGTATACAATGTAACTTCTTATAAACCGGGGAACAGAGGGGGATAATATTTGAGACTATTGGTAACCGGTGGTTGTGGATTCATAGGCAGTAATTTTATCCATCATATACTGAAAAAATATCCAGACTACCGGATAGTTAACCTCGATAAACTGACCTATGCCGGAAATCCGGAAAACCTTAGAAGCATCAGGGATAATCCGAATTACACTTTCATAAAAGGAGATATTTGCGATCCGGCAGTTGTCAAAAAGGCTATGAAAAATGCGGATTGTGTCGTCCACTTCGCAGCCGAAAGCCATGTAGACCGTTCAATAGAGGACGGCTCGATTTTTGTCAGGACGAACATGCTTGGCACAAATACACTTCTTCAGGCTGCACTTGAAAACGGAATCCGGAAGTTTGTACATATTTCCACCGATGAAGTTTATGGGAATAGGAGGGAAGGTTCATTTGTAGAAACGGATATCCTTTCCCCTTCAAGCCCCTATTCCTCAAGCAAAGCAGGTTCGGACCTCCTGGCCCTCTCATTTTACAGAACATACGGCCTGCCGGTGATAATTACCCGGTGTACGAATAACTTCGGGCCGTACCAGTACCCTGAAAAGCTTATTCCTTTTTTCACAAGTCTCCTCCTTGAGGATCAAAAAATCCCGGTGTACGGCACAGGTCAAAACATCAGAGACTGGATTGATGTCAAAGACCACTGCTCGGCAGTGGACTTAGTGCTCCATAAAGGAGAAGATGGAGAAATCTACAACATCGGGGGTGGAAATGAGCTTACAAATATCGACATAACCCATCGCCTGCTGAAATTACTTGAAAAAGATGAATCCCTGATAGAGTACGTGGAGGACAGAAAAGGCCATGATTTCAGATACTCCCTTGATTGCAGTAAGCTGGGGAAAATGGGATGGACCCCGGAATACAGTTTCGATGAAGCCCTTGAAAACACGGTCAAATGGTATGTTGAAAACAGATGGTGGTGGGAACCATTAAGACGCTGATCCTTGGTGCCGGCGGGATGCTGGGCCAGGATCTGGGCAGGGCTTTTCCCGAAGCGGTCAGGCTGACCCAAAAAGACCAGGAGCTCACAGACCGGACCAGGCTGATAGCAAGCCTCGTAAAAATAAAACCGGATGTTGTAATCAACAACGCAGTCTACACTGATGTGGAAGCCTGCGAGGATAAGAGGGATCTGGCCTTCCGGATCAATGGGCACGGCCCGGGGCACCTTGCAGAAGCCTGCGCCGGAACAGGAGCCACACTGGTGCATTTCAGCACGGACTATGTATTTGAAGGTTCTAAAAAAGAGTCTGTTGAATCCGATTTCCCGAATCCTATTAATGCATACGGGTAGTCAAAACTGCTCGGAGAAACAATAATCGCTGAGAACATGAGCGATTACAGGATAATAAGAACATCATGGCTTTTCGGGATTGGCGGAAATAATTTTGTTGAAACCATGTTGAAATTATCCGAAAAAATGGATGTGGTAAAGGTTGTAAACGACCAGTTTGGAAAACCCACCTGCGCTTTGGACCTTGCTAATAAAACAAGGGAAATCATAGGATTGCGGCTTGGAATTTACCACATCACAAACGAAGGGGCGTGTCCCTGGTATGAGTTTGCTTCTTCTATCATAGAAAATACATTTCCCTGTACCAGTGAAGAATTTCCAAAAAAAGCAAAAAGTCCGGAATATTTGGCTCTCCTGAACACAAAAACGAACCCTATGAGACACTGGAAACAAGCACTTAAAGATTACCTTCTGGAAAGAAAAAACGTGGGTGAGGTCTCCAGAATTCCAAAAAAGGAGACACCGTCAACTACCCCTCCCTAAAACCTTCGCCTTCAGGCTAAGATTTTAGAGTAAGGGGCTTGTTTCGGTAAGTCCCTGGTTGACCAGATCGCCAGTAAAGAGCTTTGTAATACTGGCAGCCGATACGAAAGAATATTATAGTTACCCTGGAATGCCGCCTCAGTTTCAGGCTCTAAGGATGCTGGTTAAACAGTCCTGAGAGGTAGGGACAGTGCTTGCATCATACAAACCTTTCAGTATCAGATCGAGAGGAAGCCGGATTTGGTGGGTTGACTCCACAGCCCCCAATACGCATAACTCCAAAAAATGGAGGTGAACTCTATGTTAGTTTACGTAAAAAACCAGAACGGAAAACCACTAATGCCCTGTAAACCTTCAAAAGCCAGAAAGCTTTTGAGGGAAGGTAAGGCAAAGGTTTTGAGAACTACACCATTTACGATTAAAATGCTTTTTGGAAGTAGTGGGTACACTCAGCCCGTGATAGCAGGCATAGACTCAGGCTCTAAAGTTGTTGGCTGTGCTGCTATTGCTAACGGAAAAGTACTCTATCAATCAGAAATTCAGTTAAGACAGGATATTTCTAAAAAGATGGATCAACGGAGGATGTACCGAAGAAACCGGAGAGGCCGGAAAACAAGGTACAGGCCCACAAGGTTCAATAATAGGGCAGCTTCGAGGAAAGAAGGAAGGCTAGCCCCTTCAATAAGAAGTAAGCTGGAATCTCACATCAGAGAAAAGAACTTTGTGGAATCCATCTTACCGGTTACGAAGTGGAAGGTCGAAACGGCTTCCTTTGACATTCACAAAATAACGAATCCGGAAGTTTCAGGTATTGAGTATCAGGAAGGTCTACTGAAGGATTTCTACAACGCCAGGGCTTTCGTACTGGACCGGGACGGGTACACATGCCAGCACTGTAAAGGTAAATCAAAGGATAAGCATTTGCAGTGTCACCACATCATTTTCAGGTCTGATGGAGGGCCCGATAATCCAGAGAACCTTATTACTTTATGCCGAACCTGCCACCAGGCCCTCCATGCCGGAGAGTTTGAGTTAAAGAAAAAGCAATCAAAAACAAAACATGCAACCGACATGGGAATTATCAAAAGCCAGCTTAAAAAATCAAGTTGGAACTTTGAAGAAACTTTTGGATATGAGACAAAGTTCAAAAGAGAGCAGTTTTTAAAGCTCCCTAAAACTCACTATAATGATGCTGTTGCCATCTGCTGCGAGGACGGACAAACGGTAAAGCTGGATAATACGGTTTACCATAAAAAACACGTTTCTGCCGGGGACTTCCAACAGACAAAAGGTGCTAGATCAGAAAAGAAGATTCCAACCGGTAAAATATATGGAATTAGAAAATTTGACCGTGTAAAAACAGTTAAAGGGGAAGGGTTTGTGAAGGGAAAAAGAGCCACAGGCTTCTTTTCCATTCAAGATATATTTGGCAATGTAATTTCAAACAGTGTCAATGTAAAGAAAAACTGTATTCGCCTCTGTGCGAGAACTACAACTTTAATCCAGGAGGTGAATGTTTGAACGCATTCCTCCCCCACCTGCCAGTTCCGCCAAAGCCGGAACTGTCGAGGAAGGGGTCTCCTGCTGAGGTAAGATGAATATTCAGGAGGGGGAAACACATGGAAAATCCTGAAATAAATAATCATAACCTTCAAACGCTAGAAGGCCAGGAAAAGAAAAATTTGGGGAACTCCCGGATAACTACCCTGGAAAAAAGGGGCTTCACCGGTGCAAGTAAATTAAAAATTTATTTGACCAGCATAAAGGGATTGATTGGAATACCAGTCATAGGCATTGCCTTTGCTGAATTGCTGATCTATTTCGGAAAAATAAAAGAAGCGATTTTCCTGCACGCAATCATACTTATAGTCCTTTCCCTCTCCGCCACGGTCATGAAAGACGAGCAGGTACAGAAAAGTTACCAGGCCCTGCTCCTGCTGCCCATCCTTCGCCTGGTCAACCTCTCAATGCCTGTCTTTTTTGACCTGGCTCTTTACTCCTTTGTATTCATCTACGCCCCCCTGGCAATCCCGGTAGCGATTGCTGCTAAGCATCAGAAAATGACCCGTGAAGAGATAGGCCTGATCTTCGACAAAAAACTGTGGCTCTATATGTCTCTTGCAATCCCACTGGGTTTCCTGCTGGGATTTGGGGAATACTCAACCATCCAGACAGGCTACCTGATCCCGGATCTCTCCCCCCTGAATCTTTTGAAACTCACAGTCGTGATGCTCTTCTTCGTGGGTTTGATTGAAGAAATAGTTTTCAGGGCGATGTTGCAAACAAGACTTGTAGAAGTCTTTGGCACATTGACAGGAATCTTTGTTGCAAGCCTCCTTTTCGGGTTCATGCACTCTGGTTATGGCACTCCATACGAAATGTTTTACACTTTTTTCGTGGGGCTTATCATAGGCATCATCTTCTATAAAACACGAAGTTTACCTTTTATTATAGTACTACACGGATTAGTAAACGTGTTTCTTTTCGGAGTCATACCTCATATGGGCCTGTCCTGAATCTGCCTGATTTAAGTTCACTTTTGGACCAGCAAATCCAGCAACCCTTCCTTCAATTCAATTTTCCCTTTCCACCAGCCGGAGATTTTCGAGACATCCGCCCTTGAGTCCCGGACATCTCCTGCCCTGGGCTCTGCATACACGATCTCGGAAGAAGAGCCTGTGGCTTCAAGAACCGTCTCCGCAAGTTCCCGGACAGTCAAGCTTTTTCCCATCGCAACATTAAAAAAGTCCCCGTCCCCATGCTCAAGGGCCGCTACATTTGCCTGGACCACATCGCGGACGTGCACAAAGTCCCGGGTCTGCCCCCCATCTCCATAGATCAAAAGATCTTTTCCAGCCTTTGCCCGCTCGCAAAAGATTGGAATTACGGCGGCATAGGGAGATTTTGGGTCCTGCCTGGCCCCATAGACGTTGAAGTAGCGCAGGCAGGTGGTCCGAAGTCCATGCTCCTCATAAAACATGCGGGCCAGGTACTCGGTGTCCAGTTTGGAAATCGCATAGGGGGAAGCAGGTTCTGGGTACATGCTCTCACGTTTTGGAAGTTCCGGGTTGTTTCCGTAAATGGCTGCTGAAGATGCGGTTACGAATTTCTCAACCCCCGCTGCAACACAGGCCTGCAACACATTCAGAGTCCCGAGGGTGTTTATCCTGAAAGCCTCGGCAGGTTTTTCGCAGCTTAAGGGCACGGACACAAGGGCAGCCTCATGAAAGACATAGTCAATGCCCAGAACCGCTTTTGAAACTGTTTTCTCATCGCAGATATCTCCTTCCAGGAACTCGATGTTTTTGTGGAGGGGTACGTTTTTCAGGTAACCTGTTTCAAAGTTATCCAGGATCCGGACCTGATGTCCTTCATTTACAAAATATTCTGCAAGATGGGACCCAATGAACCCGGCCCCTCCGGTAATCAGCACATTCATGCTTTGAGAAAAGAGCAGAGAGGGACATATAATTTTCCATAGTATCAGAAAGGTTGCAGGAAAAGGATGAAAAAAAATAGAAAGGGGTTCCACTCATAAAAATAATGTCATAGAATTTCTGAAATCTTTAATACAACGATTGCAGAAAACGCGAGCAAAAGAGGGATAACTCCCATGTTCAAAGAATTGTTGAGAGTCCTACTCCACAGAGTTGACACTGAAAGAACTTCTTTGGAGGAAAGAAGCAAGATCAACGCTATTGTAGCAATAACTCCAAATTCAGGACTTGAAAAAGCCATACCAGTTAGCCTAATAACTCCCCCTCAGATGTGTACTGTCCGCACAAATTTCCAATTTGTGAGATTTTGTAAAGGAGAATAAAATATTATATTAAAATTATATTAATTGGGGGGAATTACAGTTTCTTATATAACATTCTGAGATGTATTCCAACCCTGGTCAATTGTCCTGACCTGCAAATCACAGGACGCTCTTAATCTGAGCTAATGTCAACGACCCCACGCTAAAGAAGCTGTCCGACAATTCAATTTCAAGGCAAAAACAGGTGAAAAAAAGGTATATAAAGCCTTTAAATCAAAAAAGAAGACGTTATGACATTACTACCAGCAATTATTAGACAGTTTATAAAGCATTGGGGCTTTCTGCTGCGTTCCTGTAATCCCCAGCCTGAAGGATCAACTCTTAAATAATTAAACGAATTTTTTCGTGGAATGCCTCCATTAGTGACCCAGAAAACCACAACCCCTATTTTGAACTATCAGGCGAGAATAAGAGGGGAAAGGGATCTCTGTCCTCGACAGCCAAAGGTCGGCAGATCGGAATAGTTGACGACGGGGAAACATCTAAATACTATTTTTTAAAGTTGAGTGTAGGCACCATTCCAAAAAAAGGCAATAGAAGCCTCCCGGATAACAATCAATTAATTGCAGGTTCTCAAAAAGAGAAGCAAGCCTCAAAAACAAAGAGACCATACGTTCTTTACAGAGGGATAAAAATGAAAGTTTCAGTCATCGGTTCAGGTTATGTGGGTCTGGTTACGGCAACTTGTTTTGCCGACATAGGGCATGAAGTTGCCTGTGTGGACATCGACGAAAAAAAAGTAGAACTTATCAATGCGGGTGTTCCCCCGATCTACGAAGAGGGGCTTGAAGAACTGTTACGGAAATATGCAGGAAAAAAAATCCTTGCGACAACAGATTATGATTACGCAGTCCAGAATTCAGAAATTTCCTTTATCTGTGTGGGGACCCCGTCCGATGATGCCGGAAACATCAATCTCGCAATCGTAAAGGCCGCGGCCAGAAGCATAGGTCAGGCCCTAGCAAAAAAAGCGGGCTACCATGTGGTGGTCGTAAAGAGCACGGTTGTCCCGGAGACCACAGAAAAGGTTGTGCTCCCTATCCTTGAAGAAGCCTCAGGAAAAAAAGCGGGCCAGGACTTTGGGGTTGCCATGAACCCGGAATTCCTCCGGGAAGGAAAAGCCATCGAAGACTTCATGAACCCGGACAAGATCGTTGTGGGCGCCACTGACGAAAAGGCTGGAGAAGTCGTATCCGAACTCTACAGGCCCCTGGACTGTGAAATTACCCTCACAAACCCGAGGACCGCGGAGATGATCAAATACACAAACAACTCCTTCCTGGCGACCAAGATCTCCTTTGCAAACGAAATCGGAAACATCTGTAAGAAACTGGACATTGACACCCACGAGGTCATGCAGGCCATAGGAAAGGACTTCAGGATCTCCCCGGCCTTTCTGAATTCCGGGGCAGGTTTCGGGGGCTCATGTTTTCCCAAGGACGTAAAAGCCCTCATCGGCAAGGCAAAAGAAATCGGATACAAACCAACCCTCCTGGAATCCGTAATTTCAGTAAACGAGACCCAGCCCCTCATGATGACCGAGCTCCTCCGGAAAAAAATCGGAGATATCGAGGGGAAGAAAATCACAGTCCTCGGCCTGGCCTTCAAAAATGATACCGACGACATCCGGGAATCCAGGGCAATTCCAGTCATTGCCGAACTCCTCCGCCTCGGGGCAGAGGTTGCGGCTTACGACCCCCTGGCAGCCGAAAACATGAAAAAGGTCTTTCCTGCAATCGGCTACCACGAAAAAGCAAAAGCAGCTCTTGAAGGAGCCGAGGCCTGTCTGGTAATGACCGAGTGGGACGAGTTCAAAGAACTGGACTCCGAGTTTGAAGGGATGAAGGAAAAGGTTGTAATTGACGGCCGGCGGGTTATCAAAGCCAGAAATATCGATTACGAAGGCCTTTGCTGGTGAACGCCCCTAGCAAATTTCCTTTTTTTGATTGGGGCCGGGGAAAAGGAGCCTCACCAGTCAATAGATCGTAAATACTATCAAAAGTCTGCCACGAAATTGTTTCTTGCGGCTTTTGTTGTCCTCTTCTTCGGTATCCTCCCGGTCTTTATATATTATTTCCAGAGCCAAAGAGAACTCAGAAAGTCCAGGGAGATTTTTGAACTCGAAAAAGGATCTGTAGAGGGCCAGAAAAAGCAAAAGAAATCAAATTGCGTGCTCTGAATCTGCCCCAATATATTTCAATTTTCTTTTAAAGATGTTTCCGGTTTTAAAAATTATGTTTTTATGAAATAAGCAGCTATTCTGTTTTAATTCTTTTACATCAATCCTAACTTATTTATGAAATCATAATAAATTATTTTCTTATGGGGGCAGAAAAGCCAGGGTATTTAAAATCCAGAATTTCACTAAAAGCTTCTACGAAGGCTTTAAGTCCTTTGATTGGGACTATTTTTCTTTTACTGATAGTTGTGGTCTTTGCGGCCGCTGTAGCTGCGGGAGCTTTTGGCGTTTGTGGGTCTTTAGTGGCCGGAAACCTGGAGCCTATCGGGGCCTGTATAGAAATCGAGCTTGTGGAAGGGGGGTTTACCAATTTTGGGCACAATGACGAAAGAGCCAGATTCGATGAAAACCAGATAATCTTGGTGCATGGGGGAGGCACTTCCCTTTCATTTGAATCCACTTCTATCAAAATTAATGGTTATGGTAATTCGTATAGTGGCAACGTGAGTGAAGGGGATCAGGCCATAAAAGGAAACACGTTTGTCACCTACGCCGATCTGACTCCAACCGGGAAAAACGAAATCTATTGGAATAGTAATCAGCAGATGTTAGAGGACGGAGTCTGGACTGCTGGAGAACGTCTGGTTCTTAATGGAGAAAACAGTCCTGAAGGTGATGCATATACAAGCGTGCACGTAAAGGTTAACGAAACTGAGGACACCTCGGATAATTATGCTTTTAAGGCAGGCTCTGAAATTACTATAACTCTTGTTGACAGGGACAGGCGGGTTATGCTTGCCAAAGAAAAAGCCATTGTGGATATTGTACCCTGAGATCAACTCTTCCATTTTCCTGTCTGCCCCATCCTCTTTTTTTTTGATGTTTATTTACCAACGATAATTTTATAAAAGATCTCATTATACTATTCAAAAAGCAAAATCCATACCATGCGATATGTTTAACTGAACATAACAAAAATATTAACTACTAATAAGGTCTGGAAGTGTTCTGGCCTGTCCCCCCGATTCAGATGTATTTCCGCTTAAAGGAAAGGGCCTGCTTAAAAGTTTCTGCCGGATCAGGTCCCTGTTTCCAGCGTTTTGGGGAATTCCTTTCCCTTAAATAAAATGTCTTTCGGCTTCCTCCAGAAGATTTATCTTTGCTGGATGGGATATTTTCGAATGTTATGTTCAGGTTAACATAATTCAGTTGAAGAAATATATGTTCCGTTTTCCTGTCTGTCGGGTTGAAGCATACTGTATTTCTTTCGGATATGTTTAAGTAAACATATCGAGGGGGCCTGAAAAATACGAAAATCGGAATGAAAAGTTCATAATTTAATTTAAGAGTTTAAGAGGTATCGGATGGAATCAATTATTAAACAGATTGAGGACCCTGAACTGCTTTCCCAGATCGAGAGGCTTGTTCCTTTCCACGGCTATCTGAGCTCCGGGGCCTTCATAGGGCTTCAGATGTTCAACATTGCCAGAAAAGTGCTTGATGTCCGGGAAGGAGAGCGGATTTACGTGACCAGTGAGACTCGAAACTGTGTCCCTGACCCCTTCCAAATTCTTGGAGGGGCGACTGCGGGAAACAACCGGCTGAAAATCAAAGAACTTGGCAAGATGGCTGTCACCGTGAACAAGCGGGGGGCCGAGGATGAATCCGTTAAGGGAGTCCGCATCATTCTCGACGCTGAGAAAACAAAAGCGTATCCGAAACTGCATGCCTGGTACCTGAATACCGCAAAACTCCCTCACACGGAAGTCCTGCCCGAACTGCTGGCCGCAGGAGAATACGTCTACTCCTGGAAAATGGTCGAACTCGAGGTCCCGGTCAGGGCAAAAAAGCGCATTCAGCGCTGTGAAAAATGCGGTGAGATGTTCATTCGCTATAATAATGAGCTGCTGTGCGGCACATGTACAGAATAATGTAGAGAGGAATATAATATGCAAAAAGAACCGCAAGAGGCTGTCTTTTCCGAAAAGAAAGACAAGCAACTTGTTTACCTGCCTGAAAAATGCATCGGCTGCGGGACCTGCGTGCAGGCCTGCCCGAAAGGGGTCCTTTCAGTCGGAGCCGTGGGCGCTATTGCCCGGGGCTTGCTTGACGAGGCATTCCTGGAAATAAAAGGAGAGGAATGCCTGGTCTGCGGGATCTGCGCAAAAGTTTGTCCCACCGGAGCCCTTGAACTGAGACAGGAAGGAAAGTCCCTGAAGGACGATTCCTACATATCAGGAGCCTTAAAAGCGACAACCGTCTCGGAAGAAAACTGTGTTCACTGCGGACTCTGTGAGGAAATCTGTCCCCAGAACTGCATCACCGTGACTCGGGAACCTGCCGAAGACGGAAGCCTGAAACTGGTCGGCAAGACCGTTGTAGACACCGAAAATTGTGTCCACTGCGGCTGGTGCGCGGCCGTCTGTCCTGTGGATGCAATCAGCGTTGAAAAACCCTTTGAAGGCCGCTGGGAGTTTAAGGAAGACGTCTGCCAGACCTGTCATACCTGTATTGAGGTCTGTCCTGCAGGAGCTCTCTTCAACAAAGACTGGGAAGCCGGGGAAAGAGTGGCTAAAATCTCCCACAGGCCCGAGGCCTGTATCTACTGTGGGGCCTGTGCCGTAGCCTGTCCGGTGAACGCAATTGATGTCCGAAAGACCGCAATCCTGCCGGAAATGCAGAAGAAAGGCCCACTTGAGAAAAAGCTGATTGAGGTCCCTGCCCCCGAGGCTGCCCTCCGTACCAGACTGGAAACCAACGAGGCCGCCTGTCTGGGCTGTGGAAACTGCGTGATTGTCTGTCCCGTAAACGCGGCAGAAGACGCTGAACTTGCCGCAGGGCATCTGAATAACCTGGAAAACAAAGCCATCCTTGAAGTGAGAAACGGCAGGATCGGAGTCGTTGACCAGGCCCTCTGCGGCGGAGACGGGACCTGTGCCCTTATCTGTCCCGTGGATGCTATCCGGCTTGTGAAAAGGGAGGAGTAAAAATGGCAGGAACAATTGTAATCAAGAATGGACACGTCTTTGATCCCCTCAACGAGCTTAAGGGGGACGTCATGGATGTCTTCATCAGGGACGGTAAAGTCGTTAGGGAACTCTCCCCTGCCGATATGAAAGACGCGAAAGTAATCGACGCCAAAGGCAAGACCGTCATGCCCGGAGGGGTTGACTCTCACTCCCACGTTGCAGGTGCCAAGGTCAACGCTGGCCGGCAGATGAGACCTGAGGACCACTACAAGACCAATCGCCTAAAGACCGATATCACCCACTCGGGCTCAGGTTACACAGTCCCTTCCGTTTATAAGCAGGGCTACGACTACGCGACCATGGGCTATACCACGGTTTTCGAGGCAGCAGTCCCGCCTCTTGAGGCCCGCCACACCCACGAAGAGATGCGTGCAACTCCCCTGCTCGACATGGGCAGCTACCTTGTTCTGGGAAATAACTGGTTCCTCATGCGCTACCTCAAAGAAGGGGACTTTGAGAGGGCCGCGGCTTACGTTGCCTGGATGATGAAGACCCATAAGACCTACGGGATAAAATGTGTCAACCCGGCCGGAGTCGAGAACTGGGGCTGGGGCGAGAACATTAACAACCTGGACCAGGCCAACATTCACTTCGAAATGTCCCCCCGGGAAATGATCAAAGGCCTGGCTGAGGTCAACGAAATGCTTGGAATGCCCATGCCTCTGCACCTGCACGCAAACAACCTGGGCCACCCCGGCTGCTGTGAAATCACCAAGGAATCCCTGAAAATCCCGGCCTCGGTCAAGCCCAAACAGAAAATGGGCGTTGAATGGGCCGAGACAAAAATTGACCCTGCCAGGGATCGCTCAGTTTACCTCACTCATCTTATGTTCAACAGTTTCGCGGGTACAAGCTGGAGGGACTGCGAGTCCGGGGTAAAGGACATCGCCTCCTACATCAACAGCAAAGACCACGTGGTAATCGACAGTGGCTGTACCCCCTTTGGAGAAGCCACGGTCATGACCGGAGACGGGCCCGCAATCCACGACCTTTATACTCTTACCGGAAACAAATGGTCAAACGCCGATATTGAACTCGAATGCGGGTCCGGGGTGATTCCCTTTACCTACCTCAAGTCCAACCCCGTGCACAGTATGCAGTGGGCCATGGGTCTGGAAACTCTCCTCCTCATCAAGGACCCCTGGAAAACCATCATGACCACGGACAGCCCGAACGGCGGCCCCTTCACGAAGTATCCGGAAGTCATGACCTGGATCATGTCCGAAGCCTACAGGAAACAGACCTTCGGCGAATGCCACAAATGGGCCAACGACCGCACCGAACTCGGCGGCGTAAACCGGGAACTCTCCCTATATGACCTCGCAATCCTTACCAGGGCTAACCCTGCCAAGACCATAGGCATGGCCCACCGCAAAGGCTCCCTCGGAATCGGCGCGGACGGAGATGTTACTGTCTATGACCTGGACCCACAGACCCTTAACGCGAACAACTCTGAGGATCTCCTCCGGGCTTTCAGGCAGGCAGCCTACACCGTCAAGGGCGGAGAAATCGTTGCAAAGAGCGGAGAAATCGTGTCCGTGCCCGAAAAGCGCACCTACTACTCCGATGTGCATGTGGAAGACGAGCGGGAAAAGGAAATGCTGGCCGATGTACAGAAGTGGTTCAGGTACTACACGATAGGGTTCGCAAACTACCCGACCCCTTTAAAGTACCTCGAAAACCCGACTCCCATTCAGATAAACCAGGAGAGCTGAAGCCATGGAAGAGCTAATACTCACTCTTAAAAAAGAAATCGATATCAAAATTGAGGCAGACGTAATCACCCCCGACAACTTTGCCGGGAAAACTGTCGAAGAAATCAAAAACCTGTCTGTCTGGCAGGGCCCGAACTCTGTTCCCCTCTCCGAATTTTTCGAGGTCGAAGGGAAAACCGGAACGACTGCGGAAGAGACCCTAATCCGCATAATAGGCGAAGCCTACAGGGTAAAGCAGATCGGAGCCGAAATGAGCGCGGGCCGGATCGAGATTGAAGGTTCGGTCGGAATGCGCGTCGGAGCCGGCATGAAAGGCGGCGAGCTCGTGGTTTTCGGAGACGCGGATTCCTGGGCAGGTATGGAAATGGAAGGCGGACTCCTTCACATCAAAGGAAACGCAGAGGACCATGTGGGCTGTGCTTACCGTGGTTCCTGGCATGGCATGAAAGGCGGCCGCATCGTAATCGATGGCTCAGCCAGGCACCAGCTCGGAGGCGGCCTGGACGGCGGGGAAATCCTTGTAGGAGGCAGTGTCCAGCACTTCTGTGGGATCCACCAGAACGGCGGGCTTATCGCTGTAAAAGGCGGAGCCTACCGTGGCGTTGGTGTCGAAATGAAAGGTGGAACTATCGTTATCTGCGGCAAAATCGAGCGTTTTTCTCCGGGTTTTGAGTCCACGGGAATGGAATCAGGGCTCAGTTTCGGGGAACTCGAATACGAAGGCGAGTTCAAGAAGTTCACCGGGGACTACGCAATCAGCAAGCGGGCAAAAGGCGTGCTCTACGTGGGCGCTTCTGCAAACCCGGAACTCTGAGGTGAGAGGTATGGAAGTAATATTCATTACAGGAAGTACGATTGAAGAGGGCAGGCTTGCCAAAGGCGGAGATAAGCTTACTGACGAGTACCAGGTCGAATGCGCAGTCTGCTGGCTCTCTCCCGCTGATTTCGAGACGCTCGGCTCGCC
Source organism: Methanosarcina baltica (assembly GCF_055394095.1). NCBI lineage: Archaea > Methanobacteriati > Methanobacteriota > Methanomicrobia > Methanosarcinales > Methanosarcinaceae > Methanosarcina > Methanosarcina baltica. Next base: position 1,325,446 of record NZ_AP042463.1, read on the forward strand.
CGAGAAGGTGAGGGTTACAAGCAGGGACAAAAAGCATTCGGTTGCTGTCCGGACAAAGTGCACGGACTCGGTCGAGCCCGGCCACGTCTTCATGCCGAGGGCCATCTGGTCAAACGTCGTCGTGGACCCAGATACCTTTTCCACGGGCTCCCCTCTCTACAAGGGAGCCCCCGTGGACGTTGAACCGACGGATGCTGAGGTGCTGAGCGCCAGGGATGTTGTTTTGAAAGTGTATGCCGGAGGGCAATAAAAATGTTGTATAAAAACATTGTCTGTCCGGTCTGTGGGGCCGCCTGCGACGATATCCAGGTCGAGCTCGGGGACGGGACAATAGAAGTTAAAAATGCATGTAGAATGGGCAGTGCCAAGTTCAAGGAGGTTGTAAGTACCCACAGAATCAGGCAGCCCTTAATGAAAGCCGAAGGCGAAAAGGAACTCAGTCCCGCCGACTGGGACGCGGCCCTTGAAAAGGCAGCCGATATTCTCTGCTCGGCCAAACGCCCCCTGCTCTTCATGGGCAGCGAGACCTCCTGTGAAGCTCATGAAGTAGGGCTCCATATCGGGGAATACCTGGGTGGAGTCGTGGACTCAAACGCCACGATCTGCCACGGTCCAACCGCCATGGGAATCCAGGAAGCAGGAAAAGTCGGAGCAACGGAAGGCCAGAAGAAAAACAGGGCCGACCTTTTGATTTACTGGGGCACAAACCCTCTTGAGTCCATGCCCCGCCAGATGTCGAGATACGCAGCTTTTCCGAGAGGTTACTGGACCAAAAAGGGCCGCTTTGATCGGAAGATCATAACCATCGATCCGAGAAAGACCCCGACCACAGAAGCCTCCGACCTGCACATCCAGCTCAAGCCCGGCTCGGACTACGAACTGGCAAGCGCTCTCCTGACCCTTCTGCACGGAAAAGAGCCCCACCCCTCAGTCGAGGAGATTACCGGGATTTCCATCTCCGTCATGAAGGAAATGCTTGAAATGATGAAGAGCTGCAAGTTCGGAGCCATTTCCGTGGGTCTTGGCCTTTCCTCTTCCATCGGAAAACACCGAAACGCCGAGATTGCCATGAAGCTTGTCCAGGAGCTGAACGACTTCACGAAGTTCACCCTCGGAGCCCTCAGAGGCCACTGCAACGTCGCAGGTTTCAACCAGGTTGCCTCCTTCCTCTACGGCTACCCCTTCGGGCTTGACTTCACCCGGGGCTACCCCCGCTACAATCCCGGAGAATTCACTACTGTGGACCTCCTCAGGGAAAGAGACGTGGACGCCGCCCTCGTGATGTGTGCCGACCTGGTCTGCCACATCCCGGCCGACTGTGCCTCTTACCTGGCCAACCTCCCTCTGGTCTGCCTAGACATCGCCCCCTGCCCGACAACCGTGGCCTCGGACGTCGTCCTCCCCGGAGTCATCGACGCCATGGAATGCGACGGGACCTTCTACAGGCTCGACGACGTGGCCGTCCACTTTGAGCCCTTCACGGACTCCCCTTTCACGTTCACGAAGAGCAACGAGGACACCCTCAAACAGCTCTTTGCGAAAATTAAAGCAAGAAAAGGAAAAAAGTAAGTAGATAAGTAAGCTGTTTGCTCCATCGCTGCCAATGAAGGAGCAATGCAGAAAAAAAGCAATCATCTATCGGAAAAAGAGGAAGGGTTTTTTAAGGCCCTTCCGCTTTCCGGTTTTTGGGTGCTGGATTTTTAGTCTTTTTTAGCTTTTTAGATTTTTGGAGCTTGTTTTCGGGTTTTTGAACTTCTGGGATTCCTGGTCCGGTTTTGGTTTTTTGAACTTTTGGGATTCCTGGTCCGGTTTTGGTTTTTTGACCTTTTAGGATTCCTAGTTCATTTTAGAGTAACTATTCACATATTAGAAATATTTCAACTGATGCCGAAAAAATGTTTATTACTTCGGGAGTGCGGAGAGTCACGAATATTCTGATCTTCAGGCCGGGGTGGCCGCACGCAATTTTTATTCATATATAGCTTTTCTGGCCAAAGTATCAAAGATCTGATCATAATTAAAGACTGGATATGAGCATGAAAACAGTCAGTTTGATGATCTGGATAGAAAATTTATATAGAGTAACCATAAAGTAATTCATGGAGTTCAAATGTACTTTCCACGATCACCTGAACTCCATAATATCTACCCTAAGAGGTATTATTATGTTAGCTTTGCGAATATTTAAGGCTTGCATGGTTCTGCCTCCGTGGACAACTAAACCGTGAGGTAAACGATATAATGTTACGAAATAGAAAAGTTGCCGTTAATATATTAATTACAGCAGTTTTGATCATGGACATACTGTTCATGCCAGTGGCATCTGCTTATGAAACTCCTGTATATAGTTGGAAGCTGAAAAATACGGTATATTATGGTGGAATAAATGCATATACAGCTGCTACTGTTGGCCGTTTTGAAGCACCATATATTCCTTCGAGGAACGCATATGAATACAATTACCGTATAACTGGTGTGGGAGAAACACGTACTTCTAGCGGGGGATCTACCGCAGCGTGCAGGATTCAGGCTGTTGAAATAAAAGAAGTAGAAAATAAGGCAAACCAGGCAATGTGGACCAGCACGGACTCACAGTACATAGGCGCATGGCCCAGACCTAACGGTAACAGCGCTTATTATGCAAATGTTGCCTATACAATATCTTCTATTGCAATCAGTTATATTAACTCTTATGCAAGTTTTGCTATTTCAGCGGCAACTCTTGTATCTTCTATGCTCAGTGGCTGTGATGAGGAATCCAACGGGGAAACGATACGGCGAGAGTGGGAATATGATCAAGATAAAACAGACGTTGGACATTTTTTCTGGTGGCTTAATGACATCAAGCCAGGTCAAACTGTTAAATTTTCTGTGGGGGACTACTTATTTGGTCCATCCTATGAAATAGTAGGTGTTAAATGGACATTTACGGTAACAGCTCCAAGTCGTGCACCAAGTGAAATGACTGAAGCAGAAAAGGAAAAGTACGGGATAGAAGTAATTCCTTTAAATCAACTGAAGGCGCGTTCCAGTGAGCTTAATCTCGCACCGGAAACAGTTGAAGAGTTGATTGAATATGGAGAACCTGTGTATGTTGCACACAACCCTCCTGTAGAAGTGGTTTCATGTGAACCTATTGATAAAGAAGAAGTAATCTCTAAACTTCTGGAAGGTGGTAAGCATTCAAGGGAGGAGTTGTTCGGTCCTGAAAATCCGTTTGGTAATAAAACAAATAAAAGTGAGGAATCTCTCTCTTGAAAAATAAACTCTGGACTGTTTTAATAGTTGCTATATCCCTTGCAACTATCTTATTTTTCTTTCACGAAGTTGATAATCGTTCCAATAATCCTTCTGTAAATAATTGTGGTGGATTTGACAGGAGGCCTGCCTCGCAAGTACTTTATGAAATATGCATGAATGATGGCGAGTTTCAAAATCTGACAAAAGGAAACTATGCAGCTGTAAATGCAGATGGAAATATCTTCAATGAATCAGGGGAATCCATAGCATATATCCGGGTCAACGGCTCGTATATTCACGAAGTAATTATTGAGATGCAAAATGGTACATTAAAAACCATTGGACCGGATAGCTCTCTGGAGGGTCTTTATAAGGAAGCTGATTTCCTTCAAGGGTCCGTAATATCCATTCATTCGCAAATCACTGGTGGAGAAATCTACGTGGTAGCTATAGATACACCAAATGGGACCGTGAAATCTATAGAGAAGGTGAGCGAGTTGCCTGAATGGACAGGAACTGAAGAAGTGGTTTCAGAAAATGAACCTGCTGATAAAGAAGAATTAATTTTCAAACTTGTGAACATAACTGGTTACTCCAGAGAAGAGTTGTTTGGTCCTGTAAATCCGTTTGGCAATAAATCAAACAAAAGGGAGGAATCTCTTATGAAGTGTATAACTATAGAGTAACTATAGAGCATGATTTTTGGAAAACGCCACCTGTAATTTGGCATGAAAGTCGGGCGTACTTTCATTTTTTGTGCCTATGATTCGGGAATTTCATGTGCGTTTTTTCTGGAAAATCCGGCCGACTTTGCGGCCTGTGAGAGCCCCAGTCTCTCATACATCAATCCAAAAAACCCGAGCCCTGTTCTGAAAAAAACCGTAACTATTCAGCCTATCAAAATCAGGCTATTGATTATGATTTTGACGAATTAGAGAAGTCTTATTACTAACTGAGATAATATGAAAAAACACAATCAACCACCAACAATTAAAGAAAAGGCATATGCTGAAATTTGCCCATTGAATCTTACTAAAGATGGCTATTGATGTTGTTTTGCCTAGGCTGAATAGTTACAAAAAACCTCAAAACCTCTGCCGGCCCTGAAAAACTCAAATCCAAAAAAGAAAGATGGAAGCCCACTGAAAGTGGCTTCCAAAAACCAAAAAGACGGGAAAATAATTCAGTTTTCTTTCCTGAAAGCCACCTTTTCTCCGCACCCGCGATGAAGTTTTTTGGTTCCTCCACCTTCGCTGAGCACGGTTAACATACCCTCCGTATTCGTAATCTTCGTGCCCATAAGGGCCGTAACCCCTCTCTCAAAGAAGGGCCTCGGGTAAAGTGGTGCACTCGGCCCGAGCAGTATAACCTCCCTTGCTTTTCCGGAAACCGCAAATTCAAGAAGCTCGTCCACGGTCCCGTTTGCAAGGGTGCTTGCACTCAGGATTACAACGTCCGAGGCAGGCAAAACTTCCCCGGCCTTTTCGGATGCCAGGATTTTGACCTTCGGGCTTTCAACTTCCCGCTTTTCAAGCACTGTCAGGCTCCCGGCCTTTTTCAAAATAGCCGGAACCAGAGGCTGGAAGTACCCCACCATCGAGACTCTGTCCCCAGGCCTGATAAGGTCCAGAACGTCCAGATCTGAAACCGGGAATGTTTTTTCCTTGTCCACGTATTCTGAATCCAGCAGCCGGTGAGCAAGAGCATTAGCAGCCGCTATCCCCACGGCCGCCTGAAGGGGGCCTTTTGATAAGGCCAGTTCGAGCACCTCGTCTACGGGGCTGCCTTTCAGTTTTCCCGCAAACCCCACGGCCGGACAGCCGGAAAATTCGTAAAGCGGAGTACAGTCCACGCCTCCCCAGCCGCCGGAAATTTTCACTCCCGTATAAGCCAGACCGATACGGACGTCTTCGGCCTTAATCTCTTCCAGAGCCGAGCCGAATTTTTCCCTGAGTTCTTTTACAAGGGTGGGTATGACCCTGTTTTCTTCAATTTCCTCTTTTTCCTGTTTCTCCACAGCTTCTATATTTTCCGGTATCGCAATCCCTCCTTTATAATTTAAAAATGAGTTTTATATATTTCAAATATTTTTGTTTACGATTCCTTAACCACCCGAATTCCGCTTCGGGATCACAGGAAATCGAAGATTTCCTGGGAGTTGCGATGAAATCGCAACAGCACGGGGTCCTTTTCGCTCGCTTTGCGAGCTCAAGAGGACTGAAAAACGCCGGAAAACCGTAATTGCCGTCTTCCGGGAGTTCTTTTTCCGTGTGTTCCGTGTGTTCCGTGGTTTGAATGCACACACCAAATGTTTTTGCCAACAAAAACACAATCTATATGGCTATGAATCAATTCACAAACTGAAAATCTGAAGTTATATTTTTTCCATTCCTCAGATTCTTTCAATCTTCGTTGTAAAGTCCAGCGGCTGGGCGTAGTAGGGGGCGGTTGTAACTATTATATCCACGTAAGGTGCGTATTCCGGAATTTTATCCGCTTTTATCCCACCAACGGCCAGTTCGAGTTTAGGGTTGAGTTTCTTGAGTTCGGGCCCAAGCTCCTGAAGTTCCTCAGGGGAAAGGTGGTCAAGAAGCATTATATCTGCCATCTCGGCGTACTTGAAAGCTTCTTCCCTTGACCTGGGTTCGATCTCAATCTTTTTCAGGGCCCGGAGTTTTCCCAGATCTCCTGCAACACCCAGGTGGTTCTGGCTGAGCTGTATAGAGTCACTGAGGGAATTTCTATGAACATCGGCTCCTCCGGCTCGGACGGCTTTTATCTCATATTTGCGGGCTCCAGGGTGGGTTTTTCTGCTCGTTGCTATCATCACATCCGGGTTTGCCTTCCGAGCCGTGTCTGCGAAAGAGGCCGCTTTTCCGGCGATTGCGCACATGATGGAAAGGAAGGTCTGGGAGACTCTCCACATCTTAAAGAGGGTTCTAAGATCCCCTTCGGCTTCAAAAATAGTGGCTTCAGGCTCAAACGGCTGGCCGTTTTCAAGGTAGGCGGTGACTTTCAGGCCTCTTTTTTCGTAATAGGCGGCCAGATCGTCCGTGCAGGCCGAGACTCCTGCTTCCCTGGACCTAATTTTAAGGGTTCCTTTTCCTTCAAGTTTCAGCAGGTCCGCGCTTTCGTCCTGATAGGGACAGTCTTCAAAAAAATACAGTTCAAAAAGGTCTATCATATTTTTTGTGTCTCCCTGGTTCTTAGGTCTAATATGATCTCAAATATTTTTGTTTACCATTTATTAACCACGGAACACACGGAAATACACAGAAACCGGCCTGATGGCCGGTGGATTACCGGGTTCCTAAAATAACTATATTCAAAAGCAACTCTGGATAAAACACCAGAGTAACCGTAATTGGCATATCCATACATTTTTTTTTCCGTGTGCTCCGTGTGTTCCGTGGTTTCTTTTTTCGAGATTATTTGGAATATTCTGAACCTGACTATAATCTCAGGTCATCGAATTATTTTGACATTTGCTGCCTTGAATATGGCATAAACTTCTTTCCCGGCTCCAAGGTCCATAAGCTCACAGGACGTGGGAGTTATCACGGCTCTGAGTTCGAGGCCAGAGGCTGCTCCTGTTCCTGTTTCAAGTTCCAGGTTTACGCTTACAAGATGCTCCTTTTTAACAAGCGTTTTCACCCTGCCCTTCAGCATATTCCGGGCCGAGCTTTCAAGAGCTCCTCCGGCCAGGATAATTTCCTCCGGCCGGATTGATATGCTGAGCTCTTCTCCGGGCTCTCCGGGGTCGCTGGAGTAAAGGGTCAGGGAATGTTCCGACCCGATCCCCGGTCCCAACCCCGGATTTTCTCCTCCTGTTTCAAGAACAGTCAAATTTCCTTCTCTGGACTGGACTCTGCCTTTAAGCAGGTTCGTGCCCAGAAATTCAGCCACGAAATCCGGGGACGGGCGCTTGAATACGGTTTCAGGTTCCCCTTCCTGCATGACCTCTCCGTTTCTTATGATAAGCACCCAATCGGCCAGGGCCCAGAGGTCATCAAAGTCGTGGGTAACATGCAGCACGGTGGTGCTGTACTCTTTGATTGTTTTTTTCAGGACTTCCCGCAGCCTCTCCTTTGTCCTCACGTCCAGAGCACTGAAAGGCTCGTCCAGGAGCAGGAGTTTGGGCCGAACGACCAGGCCTCTCGCAAGGGCCGTCCTCTGCTTTTCCCCGCCGCTCAGGGTGGTGGGTTTGCGGGCCAGGAGGTGGGTAATTTCCAGAAGACCTGCAATGCGCCCGACCTCTGCTTCGATCCGCTTTTTATCCTTCACTTTTTTCCGGAGGGCGTAGGCGATGTTCTCAAAGACCGTCATGTGGGGGAAAAGCACATGGTCCTGATAGACGATGCTGATTTGCCTCTTATCAGGCGTAAAGTCCGTAATGTCCCTGCCTTCCAGGAAAACCCGGCCTTTTTTCGGGCTGTAAAACCCTATGAGGGTTTCCAGCAGGAGAGATTTTCCACTGCCTGAGGGGCCGATTACAGCCACGTAATCTCCTTCTTCAGCCCTGAGACCAATATTTTTTAGCTCAAATCCTCCCACGTCAAGGTCCAGGCCCCGGACTTCTAGAAAACTCATTGAGTGGCTCCTTCAAAGTGCTCGAAACAGAGTATTGCGAAAAACGCTATTGCCATGAGCAGGACCCCGCTTGTGATGGCCATCTCCAGGTTTCCGTAGGAAATATTCAGGTAAAGGGTGACCGGCAGGACTTCGGTGTGCATGTAGGAACCCCCGGCCAGGATCAACACGGCCCCAAAGGCCCCGATACAGCGAGCAAAGCTTATGACGGTCGAGGCAAAGAGCCCGCCTTTGGCCATGGGGAGAGTCACGTTCCGGAAAGTCTCAAATTCCCCGTAGCCGAAACTTCGCGAGACCTGTTCGTAGCGGCGGTCGATGCTTTCGAAGGTGGAGTAAATGACCCGGACCGCATAAGGGAAGGCCACGAAAAACTGGGCCACGACTATTCCGAGTTTGCTGAATGGGACCCTTATTCCAAGCTCTTCGAGTCCCATTCCCAGTGGGGTCTGCCCGAAAAGAAGCAGGAGGGCAAGCCCCAGCACGAGTTCCGGAAAAGCCATGGGGAGCCCCAGGATGGCTTTTACCAGGCTTTTCCCGAAAAAATCGAAACGAGAAAGAGAGTAGGCCGTGGGGATTGAGAAAAACATGACTGAAAAGGTTGAAACGGAAGCCGTGAGCAGGGAGAGCTTCATGGAGTAGAGCATCTCTTCCGAGAGGAGGGCCTCAAGGAGTTCAGAAGGTTTTAAAATAAAGGGGAGGGTCCCCACAGCCAGGAAAAGCAGGCAGGTAAAAAAACAGGCTATGCCTGTGCTTACGTTCCTGAACGCGGAATGCCTCATGAACTGCATGGCTTAAAGCCCCATTTTTCCCAGGCTTCTCCGGCTTCCTCGCTTGCGATGTAAGTGTTAAAGGCCTCCGCGAGTTCAGGTTCTTCGGAGCAGGTCGAAACCGCGGTTGGAATGGTCTTGATTGTGTTTTGTTCGGCCGTGATGGGGACCGTTTCAAGCTTTCCGGAAGCTTCGCCCCAGTTTGCCATGTCCTCCCAGATAATGGTCGCGTCGGCCTGTTCGGTTACGATGTAGATAAGGAGCTGGTTTACGGTCGCGGTCCGGACAATTGTGTTATTCTCGACCCCGACCAGGATCCCGCAGTTTCCACAGATCTTTTCCGCAACTTTTCCTATTGCAGGGCCTTTTGGGTCTCCGAGAGCCAGTTTCAAACCGGGGTTTCCAAGGTCTTCAAGCCTGTTTATGTTTCCGGGATTTCCCTCAGGGACCGCGATTACGGGGACGTGCAACGTTAGGTTTGTGACGCTTTCGTTGAGCACGTAGTGCCGGCTCATGGCCTGTTCCGTGTAGTAGTAGGCCCCCGGGATGAAGACGTCACACTGCCCGGCTGCCAGGATGCCGAAGATTTCAGCACTTCCCCCGTACCGGACCTGGATGTCGGCTCCGGTCTCGTTTTCAAACTTAGCGACCAGTTCGTTCATGGGTTTTATCAGCCCGGCCCCGGCACAGACCGAAAGTTCTTTTCCTTCAAACGGTTTTGCCGGATTTTCCGATATCTGGTCTGAAGCCGGATTTTCCGAAACCGGGCTGGTAGAAGCTTTATCCGCACAGCCTGACCCGGCCGCCGTAATCAGCAGTAATAAAATTAAAGTAAATGTGCAGAGTTTTTTCATAGAGACACCTTCATAAATATGAGCTTTACTTCCGCAGTATGAGATTTAAGGGTTATGTTTGAAAATACATAACGGGTTATAAAGGTTTTTATAAAAATAAGAGTGTCTAAAAATTGAGAAATAATTAAGGAAATAATTTAATCAGTTATGTCAAAAAAGTATTTTCTTCAATCTTCTTTTTCAGCGAATGTTTTTATTAAAAATTTTAAAATGGCGTTTTTTGAGAACTTTTTTCAGAGTTTTAATAATTTTTGTCTGTACCTTTCAAGCTCTTCCGTGCCCTTCTCCCTGGAATAGCCGCTCGCCTCAAAGTTTATGTGGGAGGGCAGAACTTCCAGCCCCACGTATTCGAAGATGCAGTGCGTGATGTATTTAAAAAGTTCGTGAATATCCCCATGAGCCCCGCCTTTTGAGTACCATTCATCAGAGGCTCCCGTGCTCATGACAAGCATTGCGGCCTTTCCTTTCAAAAGTCCGGTTTCGTAGGCGCTCTGCGTGATCGGGTTAAAGGCAAAGCCCGGGGCAAAGACCCGGTCTATCCAGCCTTTCATGATTGCGGGCATGGAGGTGAAGTAGACCGGGAACTGGAAAATAAGGAGGTCGGCCCATTCCACTTTTTCCATTTCGGCCTTGATATCAGCCGAAAAGGCCCCTGTTTTTGAGGCGTGGATTGCTTCAAGGAAAGGCTTGAAGACCTCTGGCTTTTTTCGATCCGGGAAGTCTTCGGCGTCAAGGATGGCTTTGAATTTCATTGCATAGAGATCCGAGACTTTTACTTCGTGACCCTTTTCCTTCAGGGCGGAAAGGGCTGTATCTTTTAAGGCAGCGTTAAATGACGTTGGTTCTTGGTGCGCATAAACGTAAAGAACTTTCATATTCTCCCCCGAATAGAGATTGGTGTGGGGGTATAAAAGAGCACTGTGCAAGGCCGGTTTCCTCCCTGCAAAGTGATACGGTAAAAAAAGGTAGGTAGAGGTCCTGCAATTGTTGCAGGGAGACCGGGGTCCCTATGAAAAAGGTTCGAGAATCCTGCTTTCGTAGCTGGAAATTTAATCATTAAGTTTCTTCAAAAGCCAGGCCATATTCTGGCCCAGGGTTTCCATGGTCTGGATGCCTTCCTCATCTCCTTCAACGTCCCCCTCGGCGAGGCCTATTCCCATGTTCCAGTAGCTGGAGCCCGGAATAATCATCTGGGAGATGGTGAAGAGGTGGTTTATGGAGTCAAAGGCATGGATTGAGCCGGCCCTTCTGACTGCCACTACAGCTGCTCCCACTTTCCGCTTAAAAAGGGAATCATTTGCAATTGCGACCATTCCCGCCCGGTCGATCAGGGCTTTGAGTTCAGGAGTAAGGTCTGCAAAATATGTAGAGCTGGCCAGGATAATTCCGTCGGCTTCTACCATCTTTGCGATGCAGTCGTTGATTATGTCTTTGTCAATGACACATTTTTTGTCCTTATTCTCGAAACATTTCATGCAGGCTGTGCAGCCATGAATGCTTTTTCCGCCAAGTTGCACCATCTCAGTTTCTATTCCTTCCTTTTCGAGTTCCGAAAAAACATGCTCTATGAGCTTTGCTGTGTTCCCCTCTTTTCGTGGGCTTCCGTTAAATGCTACTACTTTCATTTTATTTTCCCTCCACTCTCTTATAAAAAATATTGATGTCTACTAAATAGCTGACGTTTTATTCTTTTCTCTCGCCGTACCTGTTATGATAGACTTTTTCTTCCCTGTAGCGGTCCTGTGGCTCCGCTTCTTGGGCAGGATATCCTATCGGGACAAAACCCAGGGGGATTACGTGTTCCGGCAGCCCAAACGCTTTTCTGAAACCCTCTACCCTGTCTTCCATGGGATAAATCCCGGTCCAGACCGCCCCCAGGCCCAGGGCATGGGCCGCAAGCAAAAGGTTCTGAGTTGCTGCCGAACAGTCCTGCATCCAGAACCCGGGGACTTTTTCCTGAGTTGTATCCCCACAAAAATTCAGGCAGGGAGCCCGGTTGCTTTAGCGCCGGGAGGAATGCCGCACTTCTCTGTTGAATATTCATAACCATCTGTCCTCTGTAATACTTTGAAGTATTTTTTATTAATTGAGATCCTTTTCCCCTCTTTGTTTTTGATGTCGAAACTACCCGATTTTCTACAAGCAACGGAACCAAACCATGTCCCTTTGTACTTGCCTTTGGGTACAACCGCCTTGACTGTATCGCCAGTTTGAAAACCAAAAAAGGTTTTTTGCCTGGGAAGGTATGAACGAGGAAAGCCGTACTTATCGAGATTTGTTCTTTTATACTGCCCTCTTCCTTTTGCTTTGATATGCAGGACGGTGTTTGTTGCAAAATTGATTTTTTCTGGAGTGGATTCCCCTATACAAATAGCATCAAAATGGTGATCTTTGGGTAGACCTATCTTGATTCTGTTCATTTTCGTCCTTGCACCTGTACCACATTCTACAGGAAGTCCTGTTTTAGTCAATGCCTCGAACACTTTCCATCGGGTGGCATTTATAATTGCAGCATCTTTAAGCGGTTTTTTGACTAAATCATATACTTCCGGGTGTCCAAATTCTTCTGCGGTTTTATTACCTTTTTCCTGGTTGCATTCTCTGCAAGCTAAGGTTAAGTTGGAAATTCTGTTTGAGCCCCCTCTACTTTTAGGAACGATGTGCTCAATCTCCAAAGGAACGTTTTCGGCTCCGCAGTAAACACATTTTCTACCAAACTTTTCAAGCAGGTATTCCCTTACCTCATACCCTTGAAGCTCTCCCTGCTGATACTCAATTCCGCTGATCTCCGGGTTTTGCATAAGTTGAGTGTCAAACTTGCAATTCTCATAGGAAATATGTGTCAAAGGACAGAGTTCTCTGAGCCTATTAGTCCAATTTTCGATGTTGTCAACACGGCTTTGCAGGGATGGAGGCAGCCAGCCTTCCCGCCTTTTACGGTTCATAAACCTTGGTTTTCGATAACGGGTTTTTCTATTTCTCCGGTTTCTTCGCATTGCTCTTCTGTCCTCAAGTTTTGTTTTAATTCCTGTTTTATGGTGCAGTTGGGCAGTCCAGATTACCGTTGAACCGTTTAGAATGGCCAGACCTGTATGGCGGCTTCCATAATCTATTTTCAACCGAAGTTCTGACTGATCTTTAGAATCCTTTAGCTCTTTAAGCCGGATTGTGAAAGGATACTTTTTGTGGATAACCGCTTGTCCTGATTTGAGCAGTTTTCTGGCAACCGCTTCATGGCAGGGACTTAACGGTTCTTTGTTTCTGTTCAGTACGAATATCATGCTGGATTTCTCCACTCTGCTCTGGAAACAAATTTCCGTAGCAGGTAACGCAGTTTTTGAAACTGTCTCCCCTCGCCAATGTTGGATATGCTTTTCATGTGTAACACACCGTTCCTACCTCTCAGAACTTTTAATGCTACACGATAGAGCTACAAACTGAGGAAGCATTCGTAGGTATCATGACATTTCCAACGTAGTCAATTAAGACTTAGGCTGGTCAACCAGGGCTTTTGCAAGCCCCACTGCTTTAGCGTGAGGTAGTTGACCTTGTATGAATCGCTTCTAATGTGTCCGTATTCTGGCCTCCTTTCGTATTGAATTTCTGTTGAATAGTAGAGGGGCTTCTTTTTGGGAACTTATTTTATACTTTTAGTTTAGATTTTTGTCTTCCACTTGCTTATTTGAAGCAACTATATTTATATACCATACAATCAACCAGGATACTTACTTACAAAAATGATAGCAAGGGAGTTTATGGTAAGCGAAGAAAAGAACCTTAACGGAAGAAACGGCAAGCAGTACCACTGTCCCGTGGAAGCGACCCTGGATGTTATTGGGGGAAAATGGAAACCTCTGATCCTCTGGGCTTTAAAGGAAGATACCCTGCGTTTTTCCAGGTTGCAGAAAAATCTGCATGGAGTGTCCCCTAAAATGCTCACAAAACAGCTTAGGGAACTTGAAGAAGATGGACTTGTACTGAGGTTCGTATATCCCGAGATCCCCCCAAAAGTAGAATATTCTCTTACATATTTTGGAAAAACCGTGATTCCTGTCCTGGAATCCCTTTGTGACTGGGGAAGTAAGTACCTGGGAAAGGTTTGCTTTTTGGGTGAAAAACCAGAAAGTTAACTATGTTAATTCAATTAAATTTAAAAGATATGGCCAATGTTTCAAAATAGCGTCAACTACCCCCCACTAAAGAAGCTGTCCGACAATTCAATTTCAAGGCAAAAACAGGTAAAAAAAAAGGCATATAAAGCCTTTAAATCGAAAAAAACGGAATTCCGATATTACTGATAGTAATTGTCGGACAGCCTGTAAAGCCCTGAGGCTTTCTGCTGCGTTCCTGTAATCCGACTTCTTTTTTCGTTTTTTGTGGGTGAAAAACTTTGATAGTCAGGCTCAAACAACAGTTTTTCAATACATGAAGGGCCGACTCATATTTTCTATTATTATAGGCCAGGCCATATATAGTTTTTACACATTGCATTTCTTATAGGCTTTACTATATACTGGTGGGCCTCGGGATGTGAGAATTTTTGAGCATAAATTCATTTCTTTCGCTTTTCCTGGCTTTTCATATATTCTTTTTCAAGTTCAAAGATCTCTCTGGACTTTCTGAGTTCTTTTTTGCTCCGGGAATAGTAGGTAAGGATCAGCAACATGCCAAAGAAGAGGGCAACAAAGGCCGCAAAAAACAATTTCGTGGCGGACGTCTTATAGTATTTCACCTGGATGAGCTCCTCTTTTTTCAGGTCCCTCCAGAAAACTACCTGTCTGCCTTTGGAATCGTGACTCAAAGAAAATGAGTCAGGCCTGGGAATCCCGAATAAACGGTTGCCTGTGACATAAACTTCCGGGAGGACCACCCTTACGAACTTTGAAGGAGGATTGGGAGTTATGAAATTCTGGCTGGTCGGGAGTTTCATGGTGTATGCGAGATAACCGGTTACAGGTTCATTGAAGACCACCCTTACGAACTTCTGGTTCTGTTTTGTTTCCTTCAGGAGAGTATAATTTACGTCCGAAACCTCGCTCAGGTTAGAAAACTCTCCAAAGGTCTCGACACTTACAGCCGTCCGGTTTGCAGGCCCCACAAGCAAGACCAGGTTTTCAATGAGTTTCTCGGTGGGACCGCCCCCGAGGTTCTCCATAGGAATGATCTCAAATTCACTGCTGTTTATAAGCTGGCTGACGACCCGGATCTGCTTTTCCTTTTCCAGGAGGTAGTAAGTTGTGACGTTTGCGGGCACATTGTGGGAATCAGGGTCCAGAAAAAGCCCGAACTCATACTCTGAAACATTAACGGTTTCATTCAGGACAAGCTCCTCGGTTTCTTCCATGCAGCCCCCCGCAAAGACTGCAAGCAGGAGACACAATACAAATATGGCTTTCTTTTTCATAAATCCGAACACCTTTTCCTCTGCGACGCAAAAACCGACATGTTCAGCCGGCACGACCCTATACCGTTGTCAACCTGAGGTAATCATAATTTCCCGAAAGGAAACACTGTCCTTTTTGATGACTCTGGCCTTTAGACTATACACACCTTTATTAATAAATTTCCCGCAAAATATTCTTCAGTCTCTGAAATTACCACTATATTACTCTCCAGCCCCGCCGGAATTAAGGCCTCTTTCCACCATGGCCCAATCAATCATTTTTATGTACTTTGCCTGAAGCTTTGAGACATAGAGGATATTTCCCTCGATCAGGACCTTCAGGTCCGAAGGTTTCGGGGAAGCGGCCCCAAGAGGAAGCAGCACCGGTCCCGCCGGAGATGTCGAAAGCCTGAAGTCCTGCCCGCTTTTCCGGATGTATGCTCTGACCTTTTCGTCTATTGCGAATCCCTGAATCATATAAGACACCTTCAGAGAGATAGTCTAAAAAATATATATAACTGCATGTTGTGGCCTGGAACATGGATGAAACGGAAATCCCAAACTGCGAGAATTACAATTCTCTGAGATAATTCAGAAAATTGAGTGAATTCAGAAAATTGAGTAAATTCAGAAAATTGAGTAAATTCAGAAAATTGAGTAAATTCAGAAAAAAGAAGAGGGCATAAGCCCTCACTTCCGGGGCAGTTGTGAACTACCCCTTCCTGCCTCCTTCGGAGTCGTGTTAAACCATAGGTTTAACAGGAGTTTCTAATTTTCAATTAGAAACATCGAGGAAGGGACTTCTTTCGAGTGTTCGAGTCACACAGGCATTGGCTCTAAGAGCTCAATACTCATCATCAAGCCTTTTTGTCGAAGATTACCGGAAAACACCGATAGCCCGTCCACAAGGCATTCTGGTATAGAAAACCTGCGTTTTCAAAATACCAAATAATACAAATTTCATCAATTCGTATTTGTTTATTACCTGTAATACAGGTTAAGAATTCGAGGAAGGAGTCTTCTGCGACACGAGATAAAACTCAGTACATATAATAGATATGGTGGTGAAATGTGGTGAAATGTGGACTACTTTCATCCCCCACCTGCCAGCCTACGGCTGTCGATGAAGGGTATTTTCCTCCTTAAGAGTTAAATTCCATGAAAACAATCTAAAAGTCAGATACCATGATGATGAAAGATAAGGGTAAACTTGTAATCTGGCCCACCTATATCGACCAGACAAGGTCCAGAAGCGAAGGCCGGATTGTCTCAAAGAAAAATTCCATAAAAGAACCAAAACTGCAAGAAATTAATAAAGTGGCCAAGGAACTGGGGCTTAACCCGGAAGTCGAAGCCGAAAAAGCTTATCCCAGGTTCTGGTGGGAGGTCAGCGGAAGGGTGCTTGTGGACGATAAGGGCCCGAAGTCCGTTATCGCAAAACAGATAGCTTCCGGTATAAAAAAGATGCGTTCAAGCTAAAAATAGCTTTTTTTCAGGACAGGGGTGGGGGTCTCCCCTCCATCCCGCCGGTCTGATAACCTATCAGTATTTTCAAAATGGACCTGCTTCCACATTAAAAATATATAATAAAAGGCAATATATTAAAAACAACATTTATAAGTACGCAGTAGAAAAAGAGGCAAACATGTCCAAAAACAAAAGAATACTCCCTGTTATAAACCGGCCCTCCTCAAAAAACCTGAACCCTACCCTTAAACAGGCGTCTAAAAATCCGAACCATGAAATCCAGCTCGGCTGTGGCTGCGGGTCCGCTTCCTGTGACGGTTGTGCGGGATCTCTCGGAGTAATAGCCGGATCCGAAAAAGAAGTCGTGTACCGTAAAGTTATAGTATTCTTCACGGTAGCAGCCGTGATAATCCTGGGGACCCTGGCAACAAAATGGATTTTAACAACGCTTTTAGGCTAAAATTAATATAATTCAGCTAAGAGCCGTCAATTACCCCTCCCTAAAATCTTAGCCTTCAGGCCAAGATTTTAGAGTAAGAGGCTTGTTTTGGCAAGTCCCTGGTTGACCAGATCGCCAGTAAGGAGCTTTGTAATACTGGCAGCCGATACGAAAGAATATTATAGTTACCCTGGAATGCCACCTCAGTTTCAGGCTCTAAGGATGCTGGTTAAACAGTCCTGAGAGGTAGGGACAGTGCTTGCATCATACAAACCTTTCAGTATCAGATCGAGAGGAAGTCGGATTTGGTGGGTTGACTCCATAGCCCCCAATACGCATAACTCCAAAAAATGGAGGTAAACTCTATGCTAGTTTACATAAAAAACCAGAACGGAAAACCACTAATGCCCTGTAAACCTTCAAAGGCCAGAAAACTTTTGAGGGAAGGTAAGGCAAAGGTTTTGAGAACTACACCATTTACGATTAAAATGCTTTTCGGAAGTAGTGGGTACACTCAGCCCGTGATAGCAGGCATAGACTCAGGCTCGAAAGTTGTTGGCTGTGCGGCTATTGCTAACGGAAAAGTACTCTATCAGTCAGAAATTCAATTAAGGCAAGATGTTTCTAAAAAGATGGATCAACGGAGGATGTACCGAAGAAACCGGAGAGGCCGGAAAACCCGGTACAGGCCCGCAAGGTTCAATAACAGAGCAGCTTCGAAGAGAGAAGGAAGGCTAGCCCCTTCAATCAGGAGTAAATTGGAATCTCACATCAGAGAAAAAAACTTTGTGGAATCCATCTTACCGGTTACAAAGTGGAAGGTCGAAACGGCTTCCTTTGACATTCACAAAATAACGAATCCGGAAGTTTCAGGTATTGAGTATCAAGAAGGTCCACTAAAGAATTTCTACAACGCCAGGGCTTTCGTACTGGATCGGGACGGGTACACATGCCAGCACTGCAAAGGTAAATCAAAGGATAAGCATTTACAGTGTCACCACATTATTTTCAGGACAAATGGAGGCCCTGACACTCCGGAAAACCTTATTACTTTATGCAAAACCTGTCACAAGGCCCTCCATGCAGGAGAGTTTGAGTTAAAGAAAAGAAGCTCAAAAACCAAACATGCAACCCACATGGGTATTATCAAAAGCCAGCTTAAAAAGTCAGATTGGGAGTTTGAGGAAAATTTTGGTTTTGAGACCAAGTTTAAGAGAGAACAGTTTTTAAAACTTCCAAAAACCCACTATAATGATGCTGTTGCTATCTGCTGCGAGGATGGGCAAACGGTAAAGCTGGATAATACGGTTTACTACAAAAAACACATCCCTGGAGGCGATTACCAGCAAACAAGGGGTAAGCGATCAGAGAAAAAAATCCCTACTGGAAAAGTGTTTGGCCTTAGGAAGTTCGATCTTGTAATAACAGAAAAAGGGACCGGTTTTATCAGGGGCAAAAGATCAACTGGATATTTCACGTTGTGTGATATTTTCGGTAACATGATAACTACAAGTGTCAATATTAAGAAAAACTGCATCAGATTAAGAGCAAGCAGTACAACTTTAATTCAGGCTGTGAATGTTTGAACGCATTCCTCCCCCACCTGCCAGTTTCGCCAAAGCCGGAACTGTCGAGGAAGGGGACCCCCCTGCTGCCTGAGCTGAAATAATACATTTAGTCATCCGCTTATCTTTTTTGAGTAGAAGGGGCCTCCACACCTTTCTCCTTTCCTTTTAAAACCCGCTCGTCGGATTTTTTAGCTTTAATAGGTTTGAAAGGGTAACGCATCTCCTTTCCGCAAGTTTCACAGGAGATTATGAGAATCCCGTCCTTTAACCTGTAACGGGCGTTCTTGCCCGGGACCAGGAAAGCGTAGCAGTGCTTGCAGATCCTTCTTTTGATATATCCAGGGGCCCTTATCCTGTTTCGCATGGAGATTCCGCGGATAAGCTGGACATAGCGCTTGCTTCGTTCGGGGTGCTCTCCAAACTCCTGTTCCGCCAGTTCGAAGAGGCGCCACATGCGCTGTGTTGCGAGTTCTCGCATCAGATTTTTCTGTTTTTTCTTTTTCCGGATGGCTCTTGACATCTGACCAGTCCTGTATTTTGCCTGTAAAGGGAACTTTCCTGAAAGAGGTCAGGAATCAAGTATAATCACTTCAATATCCGGGTTCTTGCTGTGGACAAGGGTTTTAAACCTTTTGGGATCCGCCGAGCCTTCAAGACTTCCGTAGTGCATGGGAATCACAACCTTCGGAGCGAGGACCCCGGCCGCAAGGGCAGCTCTCTCCTCATTCATTGTATACGTGCCCCCTATAGGTAAAAGGGCCACGTCAACCCTGAGTCCCCGCATCTCAGGAATGAAATCCGTATCCCCCGCGTGGTAGATCCGAAGACCTCCGAGCTCCACGATATACCCGACAGCTGTTCCCTTCGGATGATCGGGATTTTCAGGGGAGTACGCTGGCACGACTTCGATCTTGACCCCCTTTATCTCAAGCCCGTCGGCCAGGACGTCCCCTTCGGCAATTCTCCGGGCGTCTCCCCGGAAGTTCAGGGAACATGCCTCGGGAATCAGGGTCGTCGAATCAGACCTCCGGACCATTCGGATATCCGCGGGACTGCAGTGGTCGGGGAGCTCATGGGTTATCAGAAGGATATCGGCCCTGTCATCGAAATCCGGTTCTTCCGGAAGACGGTAGGGGTCAATGTAGATTTTTATTCCATCTCCTTCCAGTAAAAAACCGGCATGACCCAGCCAGTGAATAGTTACATCGTCAATTGTTACACTCTTCATCTTACCTCAGCTATCAGATGCTTTTTCAGTATTGACCATCTGAGGGCTTTATCCCTTATGAAATTAAATAAACTCGTTTTTGATCTTTCCGATTACCAGTTTAGGATCAACCGCCTGGTAGTGGGAGGGAGAACACTGCCTGATTTCCACATAGCCTTTTTTTGCAAGAGTTTTCAGAATGTCGTAAATCCTGGCCCTTGGCCTCATTTTCAGTAAGCTCCAGCCTCACAAGGTTGCGGATAAGTTGAGGATTTAGCTCCGGATTTGTTACCCCTAAAGTAACAATAAACGTAACTATTCAGCCATACTTTGAACAAAGGCAATTTTTCCTCGTTTCGAGGAAAAATTGCATATAAAATAACTCTATCTCTTCAGTATCATGCTTACACGTGAAGAGATTCTTGAAATCTATGAAGAAGGCCCTGAAGCAGTCGTTGCTGTAATTCAGAGACTTGAGACTATCATAGAGAAACAGGCTTCTCAAATTGCTGAACTTGAGGAACGTGTAAGGGTTTTAGAGGCTCGTCTAAATCAAAACAGCCAAAACAGCAGTAAACCTCCTTCTACTGACGTTTTTGTGAATGAAAAACCTAAACCTAAGAGTAGCCGCACAAGAAGTGGGAAAAAACCTGGTGGTCAAAAAGGTCATTCTGGAAGTACTTTCGAAATGGTTGGGGATCCTGACCATATAATATTTCATTCCCCTCACTGCTGTGAAAATTGTGGTCATGATCTTGAAGATACTGAAGTTCGGGACTGTGAACGCAGGCAAGAAGCTGATATTCCTCCTGTGAACATCATATTTACCGAACATCGTGCTGAGTCCAAGAAATGCCCTCACTGTGGGAAAATAAACAAAGGTACTTTTCCAGACTCTATAAAATTCCCTATTCAATATGGACCTCGCCTTTTATCCTCTCTTGTATATTTAAGGAACTTTCAATTGATTCCTTATAAACGGATTTGTGATTTGTCAGAGGACTTTTATGGAATACGTATCAGCCCTGCTACCATAAAAAGAGCTGAAAAGGAATTATTCCAGAAATTGGAACCTTTCGAAAAAGCTGTTTTCGAACATCTACGGGTAGCCTATTCTGTACATTGTGATGAAACAGGAATGAGGGTTTTAGGGACAAAATGGTGGCTCCATGTTGTTTCAAACAGTCTGTGGACATACTATTTTGTACATCCAAAAAGAGGATCAGAGGCAATGAATGCTTTGGGTTTTCTTCCAGAATACAAGGGGGTAGTAGTTCATGATGGTTGGGCATCATACAACAAATATGGATGTGAACATGCTCTCTGCAATGCTCATCTTAAGAGGGACCTCACTGGAGTTGAAGAGAATTTTGAGCAGCAATGGGCTAAAAAAGTAAATGAACTTCTGAGTGAAGTAAAAAAATATACCGACGAATGCAGAGAAATGGAAATTCCAATAGATCCAATAAAAGTCAGGGCATTCGAGGAAATATACGATAAAATAATTAAAGAGGGAATTGAAGAAAATCCACCTCCTGACCTCTCAAAACAGGTTAAAAAAAGAGGAAGACCAGCACAAACAAAAGCAAAGAATCTCCTTGATAGGTTCATAAAATACAAGGATAGGATTCTGAAATTCCTCAATGACCTGAGAGTTCCATTTGATAATAATCAAGCAGAGCGAGACATCAGAATGATGAAGCTACAACAGAAGATTTCGGGAACTTTCCGAAGCATCGAAGGAGCGGTAGCTTTCTGCAGAATTCGGGGATACATATCCACTATTAGAAAGAATAGCTTGAATGTCATGGATGCTATTCGAGCGGCGCTCAATGGAGCGCCGCTATTATCCGATAGTTGCAACATTAGCTGAAACTATGCTTTTTTTATCAGTAGGCTGAATAGTTACCAATAAACTTAAATGTTTTCTATCTATATCGAAGTATAAGAACATTATCAAAGAATGATATATTTTAAACGAAAAAAGAAAGAAGGAAATATAAAAACAGAAATAAAAAACAGAAATAAAAAACAGAAATAAAAAACAGAAATAAAAGGCAACTTTACAGACTCGAGGTTTCAACCCCAAACCAGGGGCCGCTGGAAAAAAGACATGAAGGAAATATGCAATGAAAAATATTTTTGAAAAACTGGGAATTTTTATTCAGAACAACCGCCTTACCATACTTCTGGTATTTTTCATCTTCATCTTCGTAGCAATGCAGGGCGCCCAGAAGATCGAAATGGCCTCTGGAACCGAAACCTTTGTCGGAAAAGATTCTCAGCTGTACCAGAACTACGACCACTTATACAAGAACATCTTCCAGACCGAAGCCATTGTGGTGATGGTGGAGGGAAACGATGTAAAAACATCGGAGCTTATGAAAGCCGTGGAGCGGCTTGAACAGCAGCTAGATTCCACGGAAGGGGTTATCGAAACCACAAACCCGGCTTCCATTATAAAGAACATAAACTACCAGACGAGCGGCAGGTATAGAATCCCTGACACGGACGAGGGAGTCAGAGCAATAATCGACGCCAACCCGGACGCTTTCGGGGCCCTCATGCCGGACGAGACGCACATGTTCGTCATGGCGGTAATAGCAGGCTCGACAACGGATGAAAAAAAGATAGATATCCTGCACGCAAGCGAAGAGGCCGTCACACTTTCAGCTTTTCCTCCCTCATACAACATCATAGTAACGGGCGACCCTGCCTTCGAGATTTCAATGAATAACGAAATGAACTCGAGTATGGGCCCTCTCCTCGGAATTTCCGCCATTTTTATGCTCATTGTGCTGAACCTGGTCTTCCGGCACGTCCGCTGGAAACTGCTCCCCCTCCCGGTTGTCCTCCTCGGACTAATCTATACCTTCGGAGCCATGGGTTTTCTGGAAATACCCCTCTCCATGGTATCCATGGCAGCTTTCCCGGTCCTGATAGGGCTGGGGATTGATTACGCCATACAGTTCCACAACAGGCTTGAAGAGGAACTGCAGAAAAACGGAAACCGGGGCCAGGCAGTCGTAAATACCGTAAAAAACACGGGTCCGGCTGTTATTGTCGCCCTCGGGATGACAGCCCTCGGTTTTGTGTCCCTTTTTACATCCACCGTACCCATGATCCAGGACTTCGGAAAACTCCTCCTGATCGGGATAATAATGTGTTACATCTCGGCCCTATTTGTCGGCGTTATCACCATAGCTCTTTTTGACCAGTTTTCGGATAAAAATCCGCTGACGAAGATGAAAAAGAGGCTGAGACCCATCGGGCTAAAAGCCGAAAAAGCCCCGGAAGGGAAAGAAAACGGCCAGAAAATCGAAAAGATGCTGGAGAAGCTCACAGACTTTACAATAAAATATAAAGTAGTTGTGCTCGGCATTGCGGGACTGCTCTGTATCGGAGGGATTTACGCCGACCAGTCCGTGGGAGTCCAGACCGACGTTCAGACCTTTGTCCCGCAGGACATGCCCACCCTTGTAGACCTGAAACACATGGATAGTATCATGGGGGGGGACGATGAACTCAACATCATCCTGAAGGTAAAGGACAGTGCTGACCCGGCAGTCCTGAAGTGGATAGACGAGTTTCAGGGGCATGAAATCAGCAACATAGGACACATCTACAGTTCATCAAGCATTGTTCCTCTCGTAAAGGAATTAAACGACGGGACAATCCCCGAAAGTTCACAGGAAATAGAGGCGATTTACGAAAAAATCCCGGCCTACAGGAAAGACAAGTACCTCTATGGCAAAAATATGCTCCTCCTGAACTTTAACATAGGAAACGCCGTGGCTGACATAAAGATAACAGGGATCGAAGAACTAACTGACATAGTAAGAGAAGATATCCGCTGGATGCAGGCCCCTCCAGGCACCACTGTCACGATTACGGGCAATAACGTGGTTTTCACAGAGGTCATCGGGGCCCTTACAAGCGGCCGGATAAAGATGACCTTCATCGGGCTTATCCTGGTCCTGGGAGGGCTTTTCGTAATTTACAGGGACTGGCTAAAAGCCCTTGCCCCTATCATCCCCATGTTCATAGTGATCGGCTGGTCCGGTGGAGTGATGCATTACCTGAACCTTGACTATAACCCCATGACCGCAACGCTTGGGGCCCTGATCCTCGGGGTCGGGTCCGAATACGCAATTCTCATGATGGAGCGTTACTTTGAAGAAAAAGAAGCGGGTGCAACCCCCCTCGAAGCCATCCACAAGGCAAGCACGAAAATCGGGACTGCAATTGTTGCCTCGGGGGCGACAACGGTCTTCGGTTTTTCAGCTCTGATGGCCTCCCCATTTGGCATTGTAAGCGACTTCGGAGTCGTGACGGTAATCGATGTCCTGCTTGCCCTGCTTGCCACCTTTATGGTATTCCCGCCCCTGATAGTTGTCCTGGACAGCTGGCGGGATAAAAGAAGAGGCATACAGGCCTTAGAAAAACAATCAAAAAAACATACTCAGGGGGCCGATATCTGATGAAAGAGCCCGGAAATCAAAAAGTACAGAAAATAATAAAAACCCTTGTTGCAGTCGCAGTTCTCCTTGCAGTCTTCTCCGTAACTGCATCTCCGACCCTTGCAGATGATGACGATGATGATGTGAATTTACTCATACTCGGCCACGAGTACACCGTAGATTATTACCGGAGTTACGGAGGACCTGAAATTCAGGCCTCCATTAGCGGAGACCCGGAATTCGAACGAGGCGAGCTTGCGGACCTTCAGGTAAAAATCGTAAACAAGGGTGTAATAGAAGGGTTCAAACGGTTGAATGTAAACCAGAGCCTCATTTCCGAATCATCGGAAGAACTCGTTGCCCTCGATGAAATGGAAGAAGAAAAAGACTGTACCATCGCCAGAGGTATCAAAGCAAGCCTGGTTTCGGAGAATGAATATATTGAGGTAGAAGCCACGACAAGTATCCGGAACCTTGAGGAGCTTGAAAGCGGACATACCGATACCCTAAGGTTTACGATCCGCATCGATGACGATATTCCGGCCGGGGATTACGAACTTAAACTTCCGTTGAGCTACGAATACCAGAGCAACGTCAAAACCGTAACCTCAAAAGCCATAAACCTTGGGCTTGCGGGCACGGACTTTACGAAGGAATACACAAAAAAAGAAACCGTACTTACTCTGCCCATCTCAATTAAAGAGGAGCCGATGTTTGAGGTTAGCAAAGTCTCCGGAAGCCTGCAGCAGGGAGAGACCACCGAGGTCCGGGTAAGCTACACAAACCTGGGGAAAACCTTTGCAGAAGACTCGATGGCCCGGATTATTGTGATGAGCCCCCTGAGCACTGGAAAATCAGTTATCAGGCTGGGGACAATCGGGCCCGGGGAGAGCAGGACCGCGACATTTAATATCTCGGCGGAAAGTGACGCAGTGGTGAAAAATTACGGAATTGACAGTGAAATAAGGTACATTGATGAAGACGGGGAAACAAAATTTTCCGAAAATTTAAAAGTGGGAACCCCCCTCGAACCTGCCGAAAAAAAGACAAGCGTGCTCGGTATATCGCTTATACTTATAATACTGATTGCTATTTACCAGACAGTAAACGTGTTCCGGAACAGGAAAAAATACAGTGATAATAAATTAGGTGATGATAATGAATAAAAAAGGAATTACCGCTGCGGTCACGGTTCTGCTCTTTCTGAGCCTTGCAGCCCTGCCCGTACAGGCAACTTTGCCCGATTACTTTGATTTTGGGGATAACTACTACACCGTATACGGAGGCCCGGACCTCAGTGCCACCCTGCTCGGAGATGACGAATTTTCCAGAGGGGACACGGTAACCTTAAAGATAGACGTGATGAACAAAGGCGTTATCACCGGTTTTGAATCTGAAACTGAAGTTGACAGCGGGGACGGAACCGCGGAAGCCGTACTTCAGTCTTCCGAAATGGGGTATGAATCCGAGGTTGTGACCGCAGTCGGAATTCTTGCCACCCTCACATCCGATGACCCCAATATAGAGGTAAAATCCGGAGCTCAGGAAGCAGGGACCCTGGAACAGGGAAAAGACACGAAAATTCCCCTGGAATTTACCATTGAAATTAATGAGGATGCTCCCGCGGACAGCTACCCCTTAACCCTTGACCTCACATACACATACCAGAACAACGTGCAGGTCAGCGGGGACGATTATGACAGTAGCACGGGCCTTGTAACAAATCAGGAAGTCGGGCTCTGGTACGAAAATAAGACCCAGACCCGGACCATAGAGGTCAGTGTCAAGAAAGAACCCTCCTTTGAGGTCACGGAAGTTAAGGGAGAACTCTACCCTGATACGGGCGGGATGCTCTACGTCACATTTAAGAATACCGGAGAAGACCCCGCAAGGGATGCGACCGTCAGGGTCAGCGCTGGCGATCCCTTCAGTACCACGGACGACCAGGCCTATCTCGGGACCCTGAACCCGGGAGAGAGTGCCGTTGCTGTCTTTGATATGGACGTGGACGAGGACGCAACCCCGAAGCTTTACTCCATAAACAGTGAAATCCTCTATGAGGACACGGACGGGCACGACCAGATCTCAGACAGCGTTAAAATCAATACGGAAGTCCTGCCCGCAGAAAAGAAATTGCCAGGGTACAGCGCGGTCACTGGAGTATCCTTCATGGTCCTTGCAGCCTGTCTGATGCTGTGGAGAAAGAAGAATCAGGCCTGAAGAAAAGTTAAGCAGGTCTGAATAAAAAAGGGACTAAAAACCCAAAAAAAGCAAAAGCAAAACGTGACCATTCAGTACATCCTGCCATCAGGAATGGATGAATGGTTACTATTACTTTTTTAATTCAGGGCTTTACAGCCTGGATGCTTGCTTACTTTTTTAATTCACTCGTCTGGGAGAAACTCGTGTAGAACAGCTTAAAGAGATTCTTTTTCTCCGGCTTCCTCAGATACGGCTTTTGCGATCATTACTTCCGTGGACTTGATTACGGCATAGACCCGGTCTCCGGGTTTTATATCGAGCTTATCCACTGCTTCTTCGGTGATGATGGAAGTCAGGACTGCGGGGTCGATTTCAATCGTGATTTTTGAGACCAGGTCTCCTTTCTTGACCTCGAGGACTTTGCCTGAGAGCCGGTTCCGGGCTGTTAGCTTGAATCCAATGTTTTCCCAGGCAGTCTCATCTCCTACGGCCTCATTTACAAGCTGCCTGCTCACCTCGTATTCCGCAAGGAGTTTTCGGCCCATATCCGTAAGAAAGGTCCCCTGGTTTTTTCCCCCTCGCACAGTCACAACGGCAGGCTCTTCCAGTCTTTCGTTCATCCTTTTCAGCATGAGCCAGGCATGTTTATAGGAAATGTCGAGCTTTTTGCAGGCTTTTCGAAGGGACCTTTCCTCGTCAATGGCTTTGAGCAAACTGGCTTTTCCGGCCCCCATAACGGGCTTGCCGTCTTCCGTAAACCAGAGCTTGGTTTTAGCTTTCAAGTGGATTCACCTTTATCCGGAAAATTTTGAAAAAAATAATGGAATGATTCAAATATAATATCAAGGATTTTTGTTACAAGAATTGATTATTTAGGGAAATGGGACTATACTCACCTAGTTTTATCGTTTGAAGTTCTCGATCAAAAATCACTAGCAAGAGGACTTTCAACCGCGGAAGACACGGAAGGACACGGAAACCGGCCTTCGGCACCCGAGTTCCGCTTCGGGATCACAGGAAATCGAAGATTTCCTGGGAGTTGCACTGCAAGTGCAACAGCACGGGGTCCTTTTCGGGAGCTACGCTCCCTCAAGAGGACGAAAAAATGCCAGCACAACCGTAATTATCGTCTTCCGGCCGTTCTTTTTCCGTGTGTTCCGTGTGTTCCGTGGTTTGAGTGCACACACCAAACGTCTCTACCAACAAAAACACAACCTGTATGAGTATAGAGCAGTTCCTTATATAAAATCTGGAAATTATATTTTAACCATCCCTATATCTAAACTCATAGATTATCTATCTTAACAGAATATTAGCTATCATGGCACAGGAAAGAGATTTTACCTTAGTACATGAACCGCAGAGACCTTGAACTGGGCAAACACCGGACTTCCCGGAGCAAGTCCCATCTCAACTGCCGACTGCCGGGTAACCAGCACGTTTAAGATAAAACCGCAGTCTACCTTCACCCGCACAAGCGCCCCCAGTTCCTGGATTCCGGCAACCGTACCCTTTACCGAATTCCTTATACTGGCATCGGACTGGGGGGAGCTTTTACTTAAAACTATGTTTTCCGGCCTCAGCCAGGCATGTACCGTTTCTCCGACTTCGGCAAAGGCTGCAGCTTCCAGGAGGAAACCGTTAGATTCAAGCCTGATAATTCCGGCTTCTTCCGAGACCACCTTCCCCTTAATAACGTTTTCAAAACCCACGAAGCCCGCAACCCTGGAGTCCAGAGGCTGGTCGAAAATCTCGTCAGGGGTCCCCACCTGCACAAGTTTACCGTCCATGACCACAGCTATCCGGTCGGCCATGATTCGGGCCTCGGTCTGGTCGTGGGTGATGTGGAGTACGGTAAGTTTTGTTTTTTTGTGGAGGGTGGCAAGCATTTCCCGGGCACTGTCCTGAGTCCTGGGGTCAAGGGCGCTTAAGGGCTCGTCCAGCATAAGGATGTGCGGGTCGGTCATAAGGGACCGCGCAAGGGCCACACGTTGCTGTTCTCCTCCGGAAAGGGTGAGGGGGTAGCGCTCCAGCAGGGGAGTTATCTGCAGGTAGTCCGTGATTTCCCGGATTTTTTCAGGAGCTTTTTTGAGCTTTTTCATCCGCATCCCGAACTCGATGTTTTTCTTCACGTTCATGTGAGGAAAAAGCGAATAGTTCTGGTAAACAAAGGCAAGACCCCGTTTTTCCGGAGGAAGGTCCGTAACGTCCCGACCGTCAATCAGGATTTTCCCGGAATCGGGCCTGTGAAAACCCGCGATAAGTTCCAGGATCAGGGTCTTTCCAGCCCCTGTGGGCCCGAGGATCACGAAATATTCCCCGTCCCGAATCGTCAGGTCCAGGTCTTCCAGGGCAAAGGTCTTCCATTTTCGAGAAAGGGACTTAATCTCTATCATATATGCTCCAGCCTGCGGAAAAGATGCGGATTACCAGGAATATGGAAAGGGTGATGAGGATCAGAAGGACCGCAATCGGCCTTGAAGCCGAGAGCCCGTAGGAGAGAAAACGGTCGTAGATAAGGGTGGGTCCGATCATGGGGTAATAGGCAATCATCACCACGGCCCCAAACTCACTGATGGCCCTCGCCCAGGTCATGACCGAGCCCACAAGCAGGTAGCGGGCCGAAAGAGGGAGAGTCACCAGGAAAAAGGTCTTCCAGAGGGGAGCCCCGAGGGACCTGGCCGCGTTTTCAAGCCTTGGGTCCACGCTCTTGAAGCCTTCCCGAGCCGAGTTGGTCAGGAAAGGCAGGGAAACAAAGAGCATAGCGACCACGATTCCTGGAAGAGCATCCCTGAACTGGATATAGCCCTCAAGGGGCCTCCCGATCAGACCCTGGGACCCGAAAACCGTAAGAAGGGCGATTCCCGCAACCGTATGCGGGACCACCACAGGCACGTCGATAATACTCTCAACAAGGCGTTTTCCCGGAAACTCGTGCCGTGCAAGGATGTAGCCGGTCGGGATCCCGAGGAGGAGGGCAAAGAGAGTTGCAAGAAAACCCGCATAAAGGGACAGGGAAATGGAGGCCAGGACTGACCTGTTATGCATGGCGGCCACAAGCCCCGGAAAATCGGAAAGGACCTGCCCTATGATCATGTTTGCAAGGGTCACGGTAATAAAAAGAAAAAGGATAAGCATCAGGAGGGAAAACCCCAGTTTAAGGGGGTCCGGAGCTTTGAATCGCTTTTTTATCTGATTAATATAAAATCCCTCCAGCGGTCGTTTTTGTATTTTTAAAAGAGTGATAAGAATATATATTTTACCAGGTATATTTTGTATTTACAGATTATATTATCCTGTACTTGTGGAAGGAGAGAGGATTTCCCCTCAACCATTTCACAAGCCGATAAATTCCAGGGATCAATCACTCGACAAAGACCTGGAGTTCGGCAGGCATTGCTTCTTTTCCGCCGACCTGGGCCGGGACGATTGGAGGCTGCCCGTTCTCAACAAAAATCTCCTGGCCGGTTTCCCCGAGGAGGAGCTTTACGAACTCAATACCTAGTTCGGGATTTTCGGCATTTTTAGGGACAGTTACCCCGTAAACAATTGGGGATCCGATAGCTATGGTTCCGCTTGCCATTTCGACCTGCACACGGCTGTAGTTATCCGCATAGTCGATGGAGCTGAGGTCAATGGCTTCGGGAAGTTCTATAAACTCAAAGCCGTGCTGGACCGCGACACTACGGTAGATGTAGAAGTAGTCGATTTCCCCGATTTCAAGGGCGGAGGAGAGGTCAACTTCCTTGCTTCTCATCATGATCTTTGAGTTATCGGGGTTGATTGATTCGGAATCAGGGACATGCACGGTGTAGGTCCCGTTTTCTTCCGTGCCTGTCATGCCGGTCAGATCCAGGATGAGGTCGTCATAGATTTTGTTGTCCCCGTAATAACTTTCGGCAAGCTGGGTTACCATCTGGGTGCGGTAGCCGCAGGGGTCGTCGTTGGGGTTGGAAAACCCGTAGTTTACGTCCGTTCTCCTGAGGATTTCGTACCAGTTGTCCGTGGTGATTTCGTCGCTGTACGCGCTCTCGTCCGTGTAGGCAATCACAATTCTGTTTCTTGCAAAGGCCGCGTACCAGTCCGCATACTCCGGCATCATCATGGAGGGGATAAGGGAATAATCCGCAGAGGCCAGGATATCGGCTGTTTTCCCGAGTTCGGTGATTTTTCTGACGCACTTTGCGCTGCCTTCAGCTTCCCGCTGGACGTCCACTCCGGGGTGCTGGGCTTCAAATTCGGCCTCAAGCTCAGCGAAAGGCACACCGAGGCTTCCCGCATGGAAGATCTTCAGGACAGCCTCTTCTCCGGCAGGAGCGGCTACTGATCCGTTTTCCTCTCCGGATGGGGCTTCTTCGTCGGAATCACCGACACATCCGAGCCCGGCAAACGTTATTGCGAAAATCAGGGCAATAACAATTACTCTAAAAAGTTGTATTTTGCTGGTCATAGTTATGCTTTCATGAACACAACGATTAATAAAGTTTTTGAAACTTATTAATTAATTTTACCTAAAAAACCCCTCTAAAGGAAAACTGAGAAAAGAAAGGGGGATCAAAAAAGGAAAAAAGGAATAAGGCAGGTAAAAAACAAAAAAAACAGAAAAGATTGATGAAACAAAGAAAAAAACTAGCATTAGCCCGTATAAAAAAATGATAAATATAAGTAAAAACTAAAGGATACTTTATTCAGGGTAGAAAACAGGGAAAATTGATGAATATATTGAGGATGCAATTTCATAATTGCTTAAAAAGATATATTAAAAAAGATGGTGTTGTTAGTTACCTGGCTTACTAAATTATTTATTCACTAAATTCTGCAATAATTCGGCAGATTTCTATATCTATTTATTATAAACTATAAAAAAGAAAAAAACAGGATATATCTATTTTAATATTGACTATTCCTGTCAGGTGTATTTTATGAATGGTTATGAGATGTTTCTGGCATTACTCACTGTCTATCTGGCCGGCCTTGTAGGTATCGGCTGGTATTTCAATAAAAAACAAAAATCGCTCACTGACTTCTGGCTTGCGGGCCGGCAGATCGGGCCGTCCGGGATCGGGTTTTCAGCTGCTGCATCCTGGATTACCGCAGGAGGAATCCTTGCGGTCATCGGGTTTTACATGCTGCAGGGCATGGGCTCTATCTGGGGTTTTGTGGCCCCCAACATAATCGCCCTCCTGCTCATAGCGTTGCTTGTGAAAAAGATCAAGAACCTGCCCGCAATAACCCAGCCGGAACTCCTTGAACAGCGTTACGGCAGTTCGATAAGGCTCCCGGTAGCCGTGATTATCAGCGTTGTCATGGTACTTTTTGCCGTAGCTGACGTCCAGGGGTTTGCCCTCGTTCTTCAGATATTTTACGGCCTTGACAAGATCTATGCCGTGGCCTTAATCGCGGTTGTGGTCTCAGTTTACGTGACCCTCGGGGGGCTTTCGGCAGTCATCTGGACCGATGTAATCCAGTTCAGCATCCTTGCCCTCTTTACCATTGCAATGGCCTTTGCCACCATGGGCGCGGTAAGTGACGGAGGAATGGGAGGCATGGCCCTCAGTAGCTCCGAACTTTTCGGGAACGTAGCCGCAGGCTGGTGGAACCCCTTTTCAATAGGACTGCCCATGATCCTTATCTTTATCCTGGCAATTATTCCGGGCTGGATTACGGAACAGGACCCCTGGCAGAAAGTATGGGCCGCAAGAGATGAAAAGGCCGCAAGAAATGGAATGCTTATAGGAGCCCTCATGATCCTGGTGGTCTTCGGGGCCTGTGCGGTAATCGCAATCGCACTTAACGCCATATACCCGGAGATTGCCGTGCTGGGCTTTCCCGCAGGCATGGCACTTGCTGAACCCGCTCTGTTGACCTTTATCACCGAACGCTTTGCAACATCTCCCTTCCTGATATCCCTCAGCGCAATCGGGCTTGCGGCAGCCGCTATGTCCAACGCCGACACCTTCGCAACCTCCGGCGGGTCCAACATCTCCAGGGACATCTACCAGAGATACATAAAACCGGACGCGACCATGAAAGAGATGCTGGCCGTAAACCGGGTAAGCGTACTCATAATCGTGCTCGGAGCCTGCGCGGGCACCTTCTACATCCAGGGAATCATCGACGCCATCCACATAGCAACCTTCATAACAAGCGCTTCCTACTTCTTCCCCCTCATGGGCGGGCTTTACTGGAAGCGGGCAACCAGAGAAGGGGCTCTTGCGGCCATGGTCATCGGGGGAGTGACCCAGGTCGCCCTTGTGGTGTTCGACCTTTCCCAAACAGCTCCGATGGCCCCCTCCTATCTTGAAACCGTCCATCCGGTCCTCATGGGACACGGGGTTATCGTTGGGATGGGACTGAGTGCTGTCGCCTTCTTCGGGGTGTCCCTTATGACCAGGCCCTCAAGCATGGTCAACCTCGCACCCTTCTTTGAAGAAGAAGCAAAGGCCCTTTCAAAGAGCGAAGCAGGAAAGATCAATGAAAAGGACCCCTTATACAGTGTTTTCCTCAAAAACATCAGAGAAAAGGTCACGGGAGAACGGGCCCACCTTCAGCTTGACCTCCGGGCCTCCGAAACCCTCAACTGGAACGATATCGTTGAAAAAATGAAACATAACCCTGTGTGGGTAGCTCCCACCGGTCCGGATTCCGTGTACAGGCTCACCCAGGGAGACATGCTCGCCTGCGTCTCCGTCTGCCGGGGCAGCAGTGACAGGGATATCTGGATCAAGGCCGAACCGAGGGTTGAGGCTATGAAAAGCCAGAAAAAAGAGCTTTTCACAGCCTACAGGGAGCTTAAGGATATCCTGAAGCAAGAAGGGGTTTCCCTGAACTTCCAGAACAGCGCCGGAAAGTAAAAAAATAAGGAAATAAGAAAATAAGAAAAATCAGATTAAAAGGCCGGGAATGCATCGAAAAACAGTAGGTAATATATGTGTCCGGCCTACCCTATTTTTTACTTTTTTTGAACTTAATTTTTTAAAACTTAATCAACGTTTTTTAACACGTTTTCCAGCAACTCTTTGCCCGTCCGTACATCTTCCAGAGAAAAGACTTCCAGATTATAGATCCCCCGGTAGTCCGGAATAAGGTTCAGGACCGAGTAGTCCACACAGCCCTTTCCGGGGGCTAGGTGCTCATCCCCATCATAAACAGGAGTTTTCTGCCCGCTGTTGTCGTGCAGGTGGACGTGGACGATGTGTTCTCCGAGAGCCCGGACAAAGGCTCCTAATTTTACAGAGTCTCCTCCGCAGGCAAGGTTGGCATGTCCGATATCAAAGGTTGCTTTCAGGTGATCCGAATCGACGGCATCGATTGCTCGCACAAGTTCCCCGGCCTCGCAGCAGAGGTTGTAGGGGTCCGTGCTTTCCTTGTTTTCAAGCCCAAGCAGGACCCCGTAGTCCTCTGCGGTGGAGGCAAGGGCCCTGAGGTTCTCGATCATTGAGGAAAAGGCCTTTTTCCGGTCGGGTCCGATCCGGCCGGGGTGAAGGACCACGACCGACGCCTCAATCCGATTTGCGAGAGAAATGGAATCTTCCATAAGCAGAAACTCCCTTTTTCCCATGCTGGCAGTGTCCACAAGCAGGGCTTTGGAATAGGTGGGAGTATCTGCAAAATAGGGGGCGTGGACCGTAGTTGCAAAACCGTATACAGAAAGCTCGTCAAGTATACTCTCCAGGCGGGAGGCCTGCAACCGATTTCCCTCGTATATGCCAAGTTTCGGGATATATAATTCTATAGAACTAACATGGCCTTTAAGTTCCGCTGGGGAAGCGGCAAAAGAAGAAGCTCCGAATATCACATGCAAAAAATAGATTCTTTAATATAATAATATTTTCTCCCTTCGGAACTTCATTATAGAGAATTTTGTTAGTAATTGATGAACATTTTCTGAAGGAATCAGGTATTTTAAAAATGAAAATGGTCTAAAGGTGATTATAAGGCATTTTAAGAGGCAAATATTATATAATTAGTATTATTAAGCCTTTTTATTAATAATATGACTTTTAAAAGGCATATAATGTATTTTTAAGGATTAAAATAGCGTTATAATTGTAATTAGATATTTTAATTGACTAATAGTATATAATGAGGGGGATTAAGTCTTTAAATGTGGGAAGAGAATCTAATGAGGGAGATCAGACCTTCCGGATTTTTGTAAGCAACCGGAAGGTCAATCCGCGGAATCTAAAGATTTAATGGGTTTCCTGCTGAATTTTATGAATGCGTTGCAAGGGGGGATGAATAAAGGGGAAATGTGCCGCATATGAGGAAGGTAATGCAGGCAGACATATACATAATTGCAAACTTTCTCTTAAATATAACAGATAGTATCTATTTATAATGAACATATTTTTATATAATTAAGTGTTACCGGAGGTAAATATAAACTAATTTATAATATATTTTAGAAGTAACTAACTGTTTTTATGATAAAATTGGTAGAAACCCTATAAATATCTAAAATATATTTATACTATTACTGCCAGACGAAATGATAGAAAGAGATTTAAAGATAAAAAGATAATTAAGTGTGTATTAATTAATATTAAGTGAATTTTATTAAAAAATGATGAGAAAAATAAGCTTCAGAAGGATATATATAAAAAAATAGTTGTAATAAAAGGTGAAATAAAAGTCAATAACATATCGTAATCTTTATATGATATTGAAAAGCGTGTAATTTGGTTTTTTATATATATTTTACATTTTTTCTCAAATGAACGGCATCTGTTCATATAAAAATGTTTGTATATAATATAAACATCGAATAATATTTTAAATACGCTAAAATTTCGAAAGGTTTATGAAGGATTTTCTCTAATCCAAAAAATAGCGCTAGTCATCATCATTTTTATTTGCAATGATATGGCAATAACTTTTGAAAAATATACGGCGTGTTTTTGATCCAGTTTATTAACATATTAATAAAATAAAGGAGGAAAAGGAATGGAACCACTCATAGGCATGGGGGTGCTGGCACTTATGGGCGTAGCTGCAACCATTGCAGGTGCCTCAGAAGACCTCGAATCCGATGTCGGGTCTCAGAGTAACCCGAACTCGCAGGTCCAGCTAGCTCCTCAGATGATGTTTCCGCATCGAATCTATAACAAAGCGGTCTCTGGTGAACCACCATCAAATGCACTTATGTGTGCAATAGGTGGAACCGTTGCCGTAGTATTCATGGATGTCTTCAGTCTGTCTCCGCTTTTCGCCCTGGTGATCGGAGCTCTCATTGCTGCATGTATCCATGGAACCTTTGCCGTTACATCTGTACTGGGAAGAACCGCCAGTCAGAAGCGTTTCAAACAGCCGGTCTACATGGATATCATCTTGACCCACACCCCGGTTATTATTGGATATGCGTTCATAACAACGTTCTGTATCCTGGTCATCTCGTACCTGTTAAACGCTGTCCTCGGACACCCCTTCCCCTTACCCCTACTTGCATTTATCTGGGGTATCACGGTGGGTGCCATCGGCTCGTCTACAGGTGATGTCCACTATGGGGCAGAGCGTGAATTCCAGCAGTTTGAATTCGGTTCAGGTCTGAACGCTTCAAACTCAGGAAACATTGTCCGTAAAGGTGAATCCGGACTCAGAAACGGGTATGATAACTCCTGGTTCTGTGCAAAGTTCGGCGGACCCGTAACTGGAATCGCCTTCGGAATGACTGTCTTCCTGGGAAGCTGGATAACCACTGTTTTTGACCCTGCAAGAGGCCTTGGCTGGATTTCTGTTGTTGCAGGTGCTATCATTGTTTCGATCTTAATTATATGGAACAGGATGATCGAAGTCGCTGCCCGCAAAGCCTTCGGACCATACAAGGAAGATAAGGTGGAAGAGGAGGTCGCAGCATGATTCTTGACGCTATTACAGCAAACATCCTCTGGATGGCCTTAATCGTTTTAGGTGGCGTTCTGATTTCCTGGAGCGTTCACTTTGTGCCTGTGGGGGGAGCTCCCGCAGCTATGGCCCAGGCAACAGGTATCGGAACCGGTACCGTGCAACTCGCGGCCGGAGCCGGACTTACCGGGCTTATCAGTGCCGGGTACATGATGGATGTGATAGACAATCTTCCTCTGATTTTAGCCTCGGGGACGATTGGCGCAATGATCATGATCTCTGTGACCATGATGGTCGGGACCTGGGTCTACGTTTACGGTGTGGGCTGTGTGCCTGCTTCCGCAAAGGTTAAGATTGACCCCCTGACCCATGACCGCCAGGACCTCTACGTATCCCAGGGTACTGAAGGCCACGGGCTTCCAACCGTCTGCTTCGTAAGTGGAGTAATCGGTGGTGGACTTGGTGGCTTCGGCGGATCCCTCATCTACTACGCTCTCATGAAAGTAGGTCTTGCCGTAACAACAGTGGGCCCGAACCTTGTAGGAGTCGTAGCCATATTCGCGGTAGGTATCTTCTTCGTAAACGCCGTTATTCCTTCTTACAACATCGGCGGTACAATCGAAGGGTTCCATGACCCGAAGTGGAAGAAGTGGCCAAAGGCGGTAATTTCTTCCTTCGTAGCAACGATTTTCTGTGCCCTTGTTGCAGTGATCGCAATTTCACAGCTCGGAGGTATCTAAAATGTCTGCAGGTGGAGCAGGAGAAGCTAAAAAAAGTTATTCTCCTGAATCAATTATGGGAATCGGCATCGCCGGCGGACTTATAGGCATTTACCTGGGTACATTTCTTTCACCTATAAACCCCGTGTTTTCCGCCTTTGGTGGAATAGGCGCTATCTGTGCCATTGTCTGGGGGGCTGACGCAGTCCGCCGTGTGGCAAGTTATGGGCTTGGTACCGGGGTTCCGTCCATCGGTATGATCGCTCTTGGTATGGGAATTGTGACCTCCCTTTTCGGACTTTCCGTAGGTGGGATCGCAGGTCCTATAGTAGCCTTTGTCGCTGCAGGCGTCATAGGCGCAATCATCGGTTTGCTTGCAAACAAGGTGATTGGCATGGGAATCCCCATCATGGAAAAAGCCATGGTGGAAATCGCAGGTGCAGGCAGTCTGGTAATTATCGGATTCAGCGTCGTGATTGCCGGAACTTTTGAATACGGATCTGTTATCGAATATGTGGTTGCTCCCGGATTCATCGCCATGATTTTTATCTTCGGTGGTATGGGAATCCTGCACCCCTTCAACGCAAACCTGGGACCTGACGAAAAGCAGGACAGGACTCTCATAGTGGCCGTTGAAAAGGGTGCCCTCGCTTTGGCAATTGCAGGGCTTGCATCCGCAATCAACGAAGGACTGCTGGCAGCTTTCGTGACATTCCTTATAGGTGTCATTATCTGGTATCTATCCTTCAGCAAGTACTTCGCATTCGTAGTAAGAGACGCACACAAAGTTGTTGGAAGCGGACTGCTGCCCACTGAGGAGGAACTGCAATGAGTATAATTCGTATAGCCCCCGAAGTCCATCTGGTTATGGACCCGGACACCGCGCTGGTGGCAGAGGAACGCGAAGACGTAATCGCCTACTCTATGGAGCCGGTCTTTGAGAGGTTGGATAAACTGGACGAGATTGCAGATGACCTTGTGAACTCTCTCTCACCCGATTTGCCCCTTTTGAACACCTGGCCAGGGCGTGAGAACACAGCCCACACAGCCGGGATTTACGGCAACTCCTTCTATGGACTCATCATAGGACTTGCTTTTTCCGGGCTGCTGGCTCTGATAATGTACATCAGGAGTTTAATGGCAGGGGTGATCTGAAATGGTAGACAAAAGAGAACCCGCCCCAGGATGGCCTATCCTGAAAGGTGAATATGAAGTAGGAGACGTAAAGGGCTGCGTTGCAGTTATCACCTGCGGATCCCACCTTCCCGGAAAGCCGGTCCTTGACGCAGGCGCTGCAGTTACAGGCTCCTGTAAGACCGAAAACCTCGGGGTTGAAAAGGTAGTTGCCCACATTATATCCAACCCGAACATCAGGTACCTCCTGGTTACCGGGGCAGAAGTGAAAGGACATATTACCGGTCAGGCAATGCTCAGCCTGCACGCAAACGGGGTAAAGGAAAACAGGATCGTAGGCGCAATCGGGGCTATCCCATATGTGGAAAACCTGAACGAGGAAATAGTTGCCCGCCTTCAGGCACAGATCGAGACCGTTGACATGCTTAACACCGAAGATATGGGTGTCATTACCGCTAAGGTAAGGGAACTTGTATCAAAGGATCCGGGTGCCTTCGATGCCGACCCACTGGTCCTGGAGATCAGCGAGGAAGGAGAAGGAGACGAAGACGTCGGTGTAGCAAGGCCTATTTCCGGTGAGATCGCAGTGATCCGCAGCCGGATAAAAGGTATGGAAGCCCGGATGATCGAGATCGGGAACTTAAACAAGTTCCACTCGGGTGTCCACGCCGGCAAGATCGAAGGGGCAATGATCGGTATGACCGTGACTATAGCCCTGCTCGGTTTGTTCCTATTGAGGTGATCAGAAATGGCAGAAGAAAAGGAATACGGCCAGGGAGTTCCCATGTCGCTCAACCCTATGATGGGACAGATTGACGCTGATGTGGAAAGCATTCGCTACAGAGCCCAGCTGATTGCAAGGAACCAGAAACTGGATTCCGGGGTCATGTCAACAGGATTTACCGGAGTTGCTGCAGGTTTCATCTTCGCACTGGTGATGGTAATCTTGCTTCCTTATATGCTGGGGACTTTCTGAGGTGACACTATGAGTGACGGAAGAGCTCCCAATGTGATCGTAGATCAGACTGACTATACTGAGGTCTTGAATAAACTCAACAGAATCGATGAGAAGACTGAGTTTGTCAGCAGTGAAGTTGCACAGAGAATTGGAAAGAAAATAGGAAGAGACATTGGAATCCTTTACGGGGCAGTAATTGGATTACTGCTCTTCGTAATTTACAGCTACATAACTTCAATATTCTGAAGTGAGGGATCAAAATGTTTAAATTTGACAAAAAGCAGGAAATCTTTGAGGTCGGTGGAGTCAAGTTCGGCGGCCAGCCGGGGGAAAACCCAACAGTTCTGGTAAGTACCATGTTCTATGCCCGGCACAAGATTGTGACCGATGAGGACAAGGGACTTTTCGACAGAGCCGCCGCAGAAACCCTCTGGAACACCCAGGTGGAACTGAGCGACGCTACAGGAAACCCCTATGTAAATCAGATCGTGGGAGAAACCCCTGAATCCATCAAGAAGTACATCGACTGGTTCCTTGAAATCGACAACAAGACTCCATTCCTGATCGACTCTTCGGCAGGAGAAGTCAGAGCCGCCGCAGCCCAGTACTGTACCGAAATCGGAGTGGCTGACAGGGCAATCCACAACTCGATCAACGCAAGTATCGAGCAGGACGAAATCGATGCCCTCACAGATAGTGGCGTCACAGCTTCAATCGTGCTGGCTTTCAACGCAACCGACCCCTCCGTCAAAGGAAAACTCGACCTCCTTGAAATCGGAGGTTCCGGACAGAGTGTTGGTATGCTCGAAATCGCCAAGCAGAGTGGCATTACCGTCCCCCTGATCGACGTGGCAGCAATGCCTCTCGGAGCAGGTTCAGGTGCAACCATCCGCTCAATCCCCACAATCAAGGCCAAGCTCGGCCTGCCTGTGGGCGGTGGATTCCACAACATGGCCTCGGCCTGGGACTGGCTAAGAAAGTTCAAGAAAACCCAGCCTGACCCGAAGTCCATCTACATGCCTACCGACATCGGGACAAACCTGGTGGCCCAGATCGCAGGTTCTGACTTCCTGCTCTACGGACCTATCGAGAACGTAGGGAAGGTCTTCCCGGCTGTCGCAATGGTCGACATCATGCTCGGAGAGACCGCAAAGGAACTCGACATCGAGATCCAGGACATCGATAACCACCCGGTTACCAGACTCACATAAGTACAACACGAAATTAAAACCGGATGCAAAACATCCTAAAAGCAAGCGGAGAAATCCCTTTGCTTTCCTTTTTGTTTTTATTTAGCTGGCAGTACTTCTTCTTTTTCTAAACGGTGTTTACGTATTTGATTCTTCAATTTCAGTATCTGCCTTACGTATTCTATTTTCAATTTCAGTATCTACCTGCTCTTTTTGCCCTATGTTCGCGATTGTACGATAAAACCATTTGAGCAGACTTCTCAAAACATAGTACTAAACAGAAAAATTTAATACTTAATAGTACTTTATTGAAAACAGTTAAAGATAGATTTAATAGTTTTAATAATTTTAATTTGTGAAATATATAATTAGAAATGATTTTTGAAAGATGATCGTCCGCACGTTGTGCGGTGGGTGCTAACATGCTGATCCGGAAAAATATATCTCTCGATGACAAATATTTAAAAAAATTACAACCTCTTTTGGATATCAATGATGGAAACCTGAGTGCGGCAATCCGGGATACCATCGCCCTCACAGATACTGCATTAGAATACCATGACAGTGTGGATGAGGCGATTAAATTTTTAAAAAAATCCGCAGTCAGTCAGGAAGAGAATGATTTCATCCCGAATGAAGAATATAGCCTTATAAGCAAAACCATCCTTGACTGGCTTTTCAGACATATCCGGGGCAGGATTGCAGACGAAGAACTGGTAAACGAACTCATCAATCCCTTCGAAGTTCATGACATGAAGGAATTTGAGGGACAGCTTAACAGAACATCTGAACAAAACCACTGGGGTGTAAGAGTTTCCCTCAGCTGTGAAGATATTCACAACCCGGAATCCGCCCAGATTTTGTTCTCAAACGCCACCCCCAATAGTAGAGAATTCTTCACTCAGCTTGTGGCCCTTTTTCTTGCAAAATGGAAACGGCTTGATGTTGAACACGTTTTCAGAAGAGCAAATTCAACACAGGTTTCTTTCAAGAAAAACCTCTCCGTTTCACCTCAGGAACTCATGCCCGGAATTCGCAAGCATTTCGGATATCTGGATATCGTATGCAGGGAAATCGACGATAACCCCGATTTCTGGATTCAGCTCATGTACACATATAACGTGGAACGGTACAACCTGGTGACCCTGCACAGGAGCCAGTTTGAGACTTTTGCCACTGGAGTGGCCCCTAACCCCGCAAAAATAGTAGAACGTCTGAGCAAGCGGTCCATAAGTGAGATGGAACTTGCAGATCTGCTTATTGTAGTAAAAAGGATGTACCTGGTGACCCAGCTCGTAAAGAACATAGAACTTTCTCTGGAACCCGGCAAAGAATCTGCCACAATCATCCATGACTTCAAGAACGAAAAGGTAATCTCAAACCTTGTGGACTATTTCTCACATATATTCATAGAAAACGGCGCAAAATTCACAGTTTCTTCCTACGCAAGCATGATCGTTTTCAGGTTCAACAAAGAAGGACCCGAAGTGAGTTCGGATTATTATGACCTTTCGGAACTTCAAGATTCAGAATTTCATAAAAATGACGAAAAGGGAGATGCCATAAACACCATTAATTGAGGAAAAAAATTTAAAATTTCGGAGGGAGAGTGAAGAAAATAACGGAAGAGGCCCTCCGGAAACCCCTTCCTCAGCTTATAGGCCTTTTTTTCATTTTATAACATTTCTTAATTCGTTTAACCTTTTGCAACTCCCAATGGTCTCACTCTTGCAATCTTCCTGGCAATCCCCAGTTCATGCACTACATTGACCACTTCACTGCTGGACTTGTACACCTCGGGGGCTTCCTCGGCAATAACAGACGGGCGTGTTGCCCTGACAGTGATACCCTGTGCCTCAAGTCTTTCCTTTACGTTCTCACCCCGGAACTCCTTTTTGGCATGAGACCTGCTCATGACCCTGCCGGCTCCGTGGCAGGCACTCCCGAAGGAAACATCCATCGCTGCCTCTGTCCCGCAGAGGATGTAGGAAGAGGTACCCATGCTGCCCGGAATAAGGACAGGCTGCCCCACGTCTCTGAAAGCCTGGGGGACCTCAGGATGCCCCGGAGGAAACGCCCTGGTCGCTCCTTTCCGGTGGACGTAGACTTCCTTTTTTTTGCCGTCAATTGTGTGTTTTTCAAGTTTTGCCACATTGTGGGCCACGTCGTAGAGGAGGTCCATACCCAGTTCATCCGAATCCATTCCGAAGACATTTTCGAAAACCTCCCTTGTCCAGTGGGTAATGACCTGGCGGTTTGCCCAGGCGTAGTTTGCAGCACAGAGCATTGCTCCGAAATAACTCTGGGCCTCATTTGACTGGGCCGGGGCACAGGCGAGCTGTTTGTCCGGAATTTGAATCCCGTACTTCTTCACGGCCTGCCCGAGGATCTTGAGATGGTCCGTACAGATCTGATGCCCGGCCCCACGGGAGCCACAGTGGACCATTATCGTTACCTGGCCCTCCTCAAGCCCGAAGACCGAAGCCACCTCAGGCTCATATATCTCCTCCACGCACTGGATTTCCAGGAAATGGTTCCCGCTTCCCAGAGTCCCTAACTGGGGTTTTCCCCGTTTCCGGGCTTTATCGCTTACCTCGGACAGGATTGCCCCTTCCAGAAAACCGTTCCCCTCACAGTGTTCCAGATCGGCCTCCACCCCGTACCCCGCTTCCACGGCCCATCTGGACCCGTGCAGGAAAGCGTCATCAAGTTCCGCATCCGAGGCCCGGATACGGCTCTTTGAACCCACCCCCGAGGGGATATTTTTAAAAAGCCCCTCAGTAAGCGCCTCTATATGGGGCATAACGTCTTCTTTCCGAAGATTTGTCTTGATCAGCCTGACCCCGCAATTGATATCAAAACCGACCCCTCCGGGGCTGATAATTCCTTCCTCCCGGTCAAAAGCCGCAACCCCGCCGATGGCAAACCCATAGCCCAGATGGGCGTCCGGCATTGCCATGGAATATTTCTGTATCCCGGGAAGGGTTGCCACGTTTGCGATCTGGTCAAGGGTATCCGGATCAATCCCCTCAAGCAACTTTTCAGACAGGAAAAGGCGCCCTGGGACCTTCATATCGGGGGTGTGCCCTACAGGGATTTCCCAGCTGTTTTCGGAAAGTTTCCGGACCCTGTCCCGCACACTCGTCAGCAGACTTTCCGGATCGGTTTCTTTTTCAGTATCCGTTTCAGTTTCAATTACTTCTGCCATGATTATTATTCACCGCACCTGTATTCCACAATATCTGATGTAAATGAGAAAACTCGGATTTGTATTTGTTATAATATATGCAGTATATGAGGGGAATATATAAAATAAAATAATCTAAAATAAAACAATCTAAAATATAATAATCTAAGATAAAATAACATAAAATGAAACCCACTTCAAATCCCCTTTAAATAAGGAGATCTCTTTTCCACCCCTCACAAGTTTTTGAACCAGGATATTTCCTGGTCTCTTGTTGTCCTGTTTATAGATCCACAACGACCTGAGCGACCCACCCATCGTCCTTTTTTTCAAGCATTAGCTGATTGTAGGTTACAGCTTTGATTTCAGTTTCAAATGGGTGGACTTCCGGATTGGAGGGTTCTCCAAAAGCCAGGCCCGATAAAGAATACTCTCCATCTTCTCCTTTTTCCTTTATTTCCAGCACCTGGAATTTCCAGAATATTATCTCGTCCACTTCAAAGAGAAAGAGCAGTTCGGAAAGCCAGTCCACGAGCAGGTATTCAAGGTCAGGGGAGCTAACATGGACCTCCTTTGCAATTTCCCCAGAGACCTTCCCGGTGTCAATAATAACGTTGAACATGGCAAGAGCCGCGTTTTCGAAGGTTTCCTCAAGGCTCCTGCCAAAGGCCCGAAACTTTGCGTCCGCAGTGTGTTCCAGGTACTCATACTTCTCGTTTTGGGGCGGCATAATCCAGTATTAGGTTTTGTCTTACATTAAGTTTATCGGCTGCGGGAAATGGAAAAAAGAAGAAAAAAAGAGGAGAAAGGTTTTCAGTCCTCTTGAGCTCGCGCAGCGAGCGAAACGGGGGTCTCCGTGTTGTTGTGATTGCATCGCAACTAAAAGAAAAATCAACGATTTTTCGGGTCCCGAAGCAGAACTCGGTTTTTTAGTCCTCTTGAGCTCGCGCAGCGAGTGAAAAGGACCCCGTGCTGTTGCGATTTCATCGCAACTCCCAGGAAATCATTGATTTCCTGTGATCCCGAAGCGGAATTCGGGTGGTTCAGCCAAGCCGGTCCCAGATATAGAAGATGCGCTGGAAGGCGGTTATGTGGCTGGTAACCGCAATCAGGATGATGGCCCAGCCCAGGATGGAGAACCCGGCGATTGATGCGGGATAGGCAAAGTTTGCGAAGGCTGAAAGCATGAGGACTACCAGCCTGTCGGCCCGCCCCATTATGCCGCCGTAGTACCTGCCGAGGTTCAGAGCCTGGGCCTGAGTCCCGAGGTAGCTTGTCAGGAGCACCCCCACAATTGCGATGACCCCTATTTGCCAGGGCACGTAGCCTGCAAAAAAGATGCCACAGATGATAAAGACGTCAGCGTAACGGTCAACGATATGGTCCAGGAAATCTCCTCGAAGGCTTGTCCTTCTGGACTTTCTCGCAACTTCCCCGTCCAGAGCGTCCAGAACTGAGTTCAAGACAACGAATATACCGGCAAGCAGGGCGAATTCTGGCCAGGGTCCGGAATAAAAAAAGCAAAGCCCTGCAAGGAAGGCGCATAAAAGTGAAACTAAGGACACGGTGTTAGGGGAAATATTATTGCGAACAAAGCTCTCAGCTATCGGTTCAATTACTTTTGAGGCAACAGGTCTCAGGGCATCAAATGTCATG
Organism: Methanosarcina baltica; assembly: GCF_055394095.1. Taxonomy (NCBI): domain Archaea; kingdom Methanobacteriati; phylum Methanobacteriota; class Methanomicrobia; order Methanosarcinales; family Methanosarcinaceae; genus Methanosarcina; species Methanosarcina baltica. Next base: position 1,370,310 of record NZ_AP042463.1, read on the forward strand.
GGTCTCGAAAGGGTTCTTGAATTTTGGGTTGGTTTTTACAGGTTGAAACAAAGGAGTTATACACAGCCTGGAAATTCTGGAAATTGCGGCTGTAATAGGATCCGATAAGTTTCAGCTCAGGCAGCAGGGGGGTCCCCATCCTCGACAGTTCCGGCTTTGGCGGAACTGGCAGGTGGGGGAGGAATGCGTTCAAACATTCACAGCCTGAATTAAAGTTGTACTGCTTGCTCTTAATCTGATGCAGTTTTTCTTAATATTGACACTTGTAGTTATCATGTTACCGAAAATATCACACAACGTGAAATATCCAGTTGATCTTTTGCCCCTGATAAAACCGGTCCCTTTTTCTGTTATTACAAGATCGAACTTCCTAAGGCCAAACACTTTCCCAGTAGGGATTTTTTTCTCTGATCGCTTACCCCTTGTTTGCTGGTAATCGCCTGCAGGGATGTGTTTTTTGTGGTAAACCGTATTATCCAGCTTTACCGTTTGCCCATCCTCGCAGCAGATAGCAACAGCATCATTATAGTGGGTTTTTGGAAGTTTTAAAAACTGTTCTCTCTTAAACTTGGTCTCAAAACCAAAATTTTCCTCAAACTCCCAATCTGACTTTTTAAGCTGGCTTTTGATAATACCCATGTGGGTTGCATGTTTGGTCTTCGATCTTCTTTTCTTTAGCTCAAACTCTCCTGCATGGAGGGCCTGGTGGCAGGTTCGGCATAAAGTAATAAGGTTCTCTGGAGTGTCAGGGCCTCCATTTGTCCTGAAAATAATGTGGTGACACTGCAAATGCTTATCCTTTGATTTACCTTTGCAGTGCTGGCATGTGTACCCGTCCCGGTCCAGTACGAAAGCCCTGGCGTTGTAGGCATCCTTCAGTGGACCTTCCTGATACTCAATACCTGAAACTTCCGGATTCGTTATTTTGTGAATGTCAAAGGAAGCCGTTTCGACCTTCCACTTTGTAACCGGTAAGATGGATTCCACAAAGTTTTTTTCTCTGATATGGGACTCCAGCTTACTCCTGATTGAAGGCGCAAGCCTTCCTTCTTTCCTCGAAGCTGCTCTGTTATTGAACCTTGCAGGCCTGTACCTTGTTTTTCGGGCTCTCCTGTTCCTCCGGTACATCCTCCGTTGATCCATCTTTTTAGAAACATCCTGCCTTAACTGAACTTCTGATTGATAGAGTACTTTTCCGTTAGCAATAGCCGCACAGCCAACAACTTTCGAGCCTGAGTCCATGCCTGCTATCACGGGCTGAGTGTACCCACTACTTCCGAAAAGCATTTTAATTGTAAAGGGTGTAGTTCTCAAAACCTTTGCCTTACCTTCCCTCAACAGTTTTCTGGCTTTCGAAGGTTTACAGGGCATTAGTGGTTTTCCGTTCTGGTTTTTAATGTAAACTAACATAGAGTTCACCTCCATTTTTTGGAGTTATGCGTATTGGGGGCTATGGAGTCAACTCACCAAATCCGACTTCCTCTCGATCTGATACTGAAAGGTTTGTATGATGCAAGCACTGTCCCTACCTCTCAGGACTGTTTAACCAGCATCCTTAGAGCCTGAAACTGAGGCGGCATTCCAGGGTAACTATAATATTCTTTCGTATCGGCTGCCAGTATTACAAAGCTCCTTACTGGCGATCTGGTCAACCAGGGACTTGCCGAAACAAGCCCCTTACTCTAAAATCTTAGCCTGAAGGCTAAGATTTTAGGGAGAGGTAGTTGACCAGATTTAGTTGCAACGTGCTATTGATATTTTTTAACTTATATGTTCTGCTTTTTGCCTTTTTTAATTTAGTCTGTATATATATTTACAGCCATTTTTAAAGATATTCCATAATATATCAGATTATTCTTTATTAATTCAACGAAGGGAAGGACCCCCGAACTCTGCAAGCTCATAGAGGTATTTTACCCGGCAGGAGTGTTCCAGTTGTGTGGTCACGACGTAGGCCTCACTCAGGGCCTTTCCGACGGCAAAGGTCCCGTGGCTGTAGACCACGGCTCCCCTGTGTTCCGAGAGAGCCTGAGCCGTGTTTTCCGCAAGTTCCCGGCTTCCTATTCCCCCCATAAGCACAGGGATTTCTCCCAGAAAATACTGCCCCTCGCTATCCACGGGCAGGATCGAGGTCTTCTCCGCCTTTTTTGCCCTGAGGGACTCCACCACCGAATAAGGGCAGTGGGCGTGAATGATCGCAAGGGCGGGCGTCCTCCTGTAAATTTCCCGGTGGACCACGCTTTCCGAAGAGGCTATCAGGTCCAGGGAAGAAGTCTCTTCGATTTCGACCTCGACCACGCTGTCCTCACTTATCTCGTCCAGCGCACTTCCACTCCGGGTAATGACCATTTTGTCCCCGGCCCGGACGCTGATGTTTCCGAAACTGGACTCCACAAGCCCGTGCTCTACCAGTTTTCGGCCGTATTTCGCAATTTCCTGCCACATTTTAATTCAGATATAGCGGAAGTACCGCATAAGGTTTGTGTTCGGGAACCAGGGGCCCTTCTCAGGCAGGAGCAAAGGAAAAAAGTCGAAAAAGTTTCATAAAATCTGCAGAAAAAAAGCACATTTTAAGAATCCTGCCATAAGGTTTATCTGTAAGTATTGTATTTAGATAAATCTGTTAGCTGTAATCGTGCCTCGTTGGCTCAGCCCGGTAGAGCGAGTGATTTGTAATCACTAGGTCGCGAGTTCAAATCTCGCACGAGGCTTAATTCTTTTTTTGTTTCATTTTTCATTTTCTGTTTTTTTTGTAAAATCTGCTATGCCGGGTGCTTTCCTGCTGTATTCTTATAAAATACTGAGAATTCAACAATGCACAAATTTAAAAAAGTTATACAATAAAAACAAAAATTTCCTCCAAGAACAAAACGGAGCCCCCATAAATGCCAAACGGAAAGACGCATAACAAAATAAACATAGCAGTCTTATTCCTTACCTTGATAGGACTGCACTCTCCTCTCTTCAGTACAACCCTTCCCTCCGAATACCTGAGCACCGCCTCCATAGCTATATTTTCATTTTCATTCCTCTTTGGAACCTACTACCTGAGCCCCGACCTGGACATCAAAAGCGACCCCTTCAAACGCTGGGGCCCTTTCCGGTATATCTGGTGGCCCTACCAGAAAATCTTCGGGCACAGGGGGATGCTGCATAACCCCATATTTGGCCCTCTTATCATAATACTCACTGTAGGGGTCGTATTTGTAGCCCCCGTGGTCGTAGCCCTGGACCTGAGTGCAAAAGAAGTCCCGCAGGAATTGCTCGTCGCGCTGTTTACAGGTATAGTGCTATCAATTGAAATTCACATCGTGGCCGACACAATCTCGACAAAGACAAAAAGGACTTCGACCAAGGTGAAGAAAAAACTGAACGGCTCGAAGCGCAGCAAAAAATAATTGAATTCGGGTAGGGGGAGTCCCCACCAGGCGAAATCTGACGTTTTCGTTAGCTAAGATACACCGCCGGGACGGCGGGACGAGCGTGTGGCCTCGTGGAGGTTGCTCCGGGGTATGAAGCAGGAAGTTTCACTGCTTTAGCGTGGGGTAGTTGACTGTTATGGCAACCATGAGCACCAGATCCAGTACCTCTGAAACGGCATTGCATTCCATTGTTAATTTTTTTCTGAAACCACGCAAAGCAGACAGCTTCAATCATCCGATCATGCTATGAAAAGTCCTAATTAGTATCACCAACTATTATGAATTTGTGATATAAACTGTTCTTTGTATAGTGGATTAACACTAACAGGGTGAAGCACAACACCCTCTATCCCCTCTGCAAAGGCATTAGGGACTGCTTTTCTAATCATGTTGTATGCTGCATTTACATCAGCATTAAGGAGAACTCCGGTAGCACTCCGGAAAAGTCCTCTTTTTACCCGTTTTCCAATATATTTGTCCCGGTGCTCCATTGGTTCATTATCAAGGAAAGAGCATTTGCTTGTATAGGATTCTTCGATCCGTTCAACCGAAATTCCAACCTCTCCAGCCTTGTACTCGACCATTGAAATAAGGGTACTGTGGGGGATCTGAGCAAAATTCGGATTATTTTTCTTGCCCATGTTGGTTTTCTGTTTCCAGAAAGGATTGCTTCCGATAATGATATTCTCCACGTTCATTTCCAGAGCATAGTTGATTATTGCCCTGCTCAGTTTGTGGAGTACGTCTTTAATCCGTGAGTTTCGTTTATGGGTAAGTACTTCTACACCCTTTCCGGTCTTTATCCCATGTTTCTCATAAGTGCTCTGGAGCTTTGCTTTCTGCTTGTTGTAAAACTGGTTTACTGACTTGGCAACCCCGCCCTTAACAATAATAGGATTTTCTCCAAAATTGTTTGCAATAGTTGCAAGGTTGACAACTCCAAGATCAATTCCCAGGACTCGACCGGAAGTAAGAGGTATGGGATCTTCGATTTCTTTTTCAAAAACAATTTCACAGGTGTATCCTGCGTGTTTTGGAATGATCCTGACTTCTCTCAAATTAGTATCATCAGGAAGTCTTGTCTGAATGGATAACGGAACTACTTTGGGAAACTTGAGCACCCCGTCTTTGATACTGACCTGCTGATTTGTAAAAATTAACAGGTATTCCCCGTTTTTTTCCAGGTACTTTGGAGGCTTTGGTTTGCCTGTGAAAAGTTCAGGATTCTTTTTGTAAGATTTTAAAGCTTCGAAAAAAGATTTCCAGTTACGGTCAAGTACTTTTAGAGTCTGTTGAGCAGATTTAGCAGGAAGCTCTTTGTAAGGCTCAGAGGACTTCACAAGCCCATAAAGTCTATTGTACCTGATCCATTTTCCGTTATTGAAGAACTCCTGTCTGATAATATAATCAGAGAAGTTATACAGGTTTTTGGATTTATGGCACAAATCCCCTATTTCCCTGGAATGAAACTGGATTTGCTCAACACGTTTAATTATCAATTTGGCTCGACCTCGATTTCTAATCTTTCTTCTTTTCTTTTACTTTAATGCTTCATGGAATAGCAATGGAGCATTGAAATTATTTCGTCAAATATTTCTGATGCTTAATGTATTTCTTGATACCTTTAGCAAATTGAGCACTTCTTTTGCTTTTATAGTGGATACAATATAATTTATTATGGATACTAATTATATCTATTGGGTACTTTTACGTACTATACGAATACAGTCATACGAATACATTGAACACAATATATGCGATAATCGCCATACTGGCACTGTACTTGAGACCAAGATACATTGACCCGTGCCCCATTTTCCCTGCAACCATCCCCGAACAAATGCCCTGGATGACTGAAGAATGATACATTAACATCGTGTACTCATTGACATCAAAAACCGTGTTCGCAACACCTCCGGAAGACTCTTTAAAAGCAACTGTTTCCGGGAAGAAATAAACACTGAGCACATAGACAATGAAGAGGAATACGGCAAAGGAAACGTAGATGGTGAATATGTAAATTACCATCTGTGAAGCCCGTTCTTTTTTCATTTTTTCATTGCTATTGAACTGCTCCGAGGTAATGTAAAGCACACTTTTCAGGTCACTTGTGGACTCGTTTGCCCTGATCAGGGTATGTAGGATCCTACTTGCGGTTGCGGTCCCTATACGTGATTCAAGTCTGAGGAGTGCCATCGAAATGGAGGTGCCCCAGGAGATGTCCTCCCTTACTTTTTTCATTTCTTCGCTTAGTACTCCCAACCTGGAGTCAGCCATCAACACCAGAGCGTTTGAGAGGTGAATGCCGGAAGCGTTCATGCTGGCAAGGTTTTTCAAAAAATCAGGCATCAGGTCATCAAACAGCCTTTTTTTCCGGTCACTAAATTCATAAAAAATAATGAATGGGGTCAGGACAATAAGTGCGAAGATTATCAGATGGTCATCAATCCAGGTGATGAATTCTATATTCAATGCACTTATATTTGCAAAGTGCGGGGGGAATCTCAGGGAAAAAGAATAGCTTTGGAAAAATGACTTATAGGAAAGATACGGGACATTGACAAGATACAGGATTCCCAGGGGTACACTCAACAGGAAGCTGTACTTCGGTTCAGTTATCATAAAAGCGAAGGGATTTAAAAGGACTTTCTTGAACCTGTTTATTTTTATGTAAGAATGTATCTTTTTTATAAGTTCATCATCATCCACTTCTGAAACCTTCTCGGGAATGTCCCTGAGATTCAGATGAGAGGAAGGAATGGAGTCCTTATCGGGGTTTAAGGAAAGATCTCCCATCGTATCCAGCAGCACGAGGTAGAGCAGGGTCGCCAGCGGGACGATTGCATAGATCAGCATGTAGAGTAACTGGTTTGAAGAGGGCCTGAGAAATTGAAGCACGATAAGCGTGGTCATTATAAAAAGAGGCCCCGCTACGAGCGCCGTAACATAGACTTCGGCCAGGACGTCAAGTCTCTGAAGGAAGTCCTTGTTTGCGTGTTCTGCAAGATCCTGGTACTGGGTGGTCTTGTTATTAAGGTATTCTTTGACGTTTCCGCTGCTTGAAACAAAGATCAGGCCATCCAGGAATTCCTTGAAGTTTTCCGAGGGGGTCCGGGCTTTTGCAGCTTCAATTGCGCTTAAGATATCTTTTCCCAGATAATCCATATCCCTGACAATACATTTGATTTCCTCGGCCGAATCCCCCAGGATAAGGGTATGATGGCTCAGGGACCGAAAAACGGCAAAAAGGGGCATTCCCCCCCTTGTAAGGGCATACATATAGGTAATTGCAGGGAGAAGGGATCTGTCGATACCGGATTTACGGACGTCTGCCTGGAAAAAAGGCAGGAGGTATGCAGAGGTAATAATGACCGCAAAAACAGTAAGAAACGATAAGAACCCGCTGAGACCTGCAAATATTTCAAGATACTCTACAGTTACCCCGGGCCGGAAGGACTCAATTAACAGACTGAGAGGGTTCGCGGGATTGGAAAAGGCCCTCCAGCCCAGAAGCCCCCCCGGCACAGCTACAAAAAGGCCCCCGAGGAGGGCGTAGAGGAGGGTGGAGGCAAGATATTGGGAAATAGTTATGGGATAGTGGGCCTGCTGGAGTTTTATCCTGAAGGAAGCAAAGCTGGCTCCCCTTCTGTGGAAGGCCTCCCCAAAGGCCCGGTATGCAAAACTGTCAAGAAAGCTCATAATAGTCCGTCAGGTCATTGTCGAGATCATATCTTGCAGGGTATCGTCTTCGATTTTTTCAAGTACGAGGTCAGGGCTGTCCTGGTAGACCTGTACCGTCAGGGAAACTTCCACATAGTTCCTCATGTTTTTCTCGGCCAGGTAGGCCAGTATCTTTTTTCGGTTATTGAGTTCCTGCTGGAGCTTCCATGAGTCCCAATTCCTTACGTACATGATCTCTTTTAAAATGTAGGAGTCGCCGACCTGGACAAAACGGTCTTCCTGGGGGTCCCAGCTAAAGAGTTCATTAATTCCCAGGTCTCCGGTTTCGGGGTCCACGTTCATGACTTCCACGATAGTCCTGGTCCTCCTTACCCTTTTATCAGCAATGTAGACCTGTTCCTGGATGGAAAGCACGTTCAGAGACTGGAGCATCACCTGCGGCACGTTTATCGGGTCATGCGTAAGCCTGTTAATGACGGTCTGGACATCTCCCGCATGCATGGTGGAGCTGGTGGCGTGGCCTGTTGACATTGCCTGGAAAAGAGTCAGGGCTTCTTCACCCCGGACCTCTCCCACTATAATATAATCAGGGCGCTGTCTGAGGGCCGCTTTCAGGAGGTCATACATTGAGACTTCACCCGTTTCATCGGCGGAAAAACCCTTTCTGGCAATACCGGAAATCCAGTTGCTGTGGTGGAGCATCAGTTCCCGCGTGTCTTCGATGGAAATGATTTTTGCCAGGGAAGGCATGAAAAGGGAGGTCGCGTTAAGTATGGAGGTCTTGCCGGAAGCTGTCCCTCCGGCAAAAAGGAGGTTGGAGCCCCCTTCAATGACAATCCAGAAATACGCAAGCATTTCCAGATCACAGGTGTTGAAGTTTATGAGATCGATTGCGGTAATCGGGTCTTTCCTGAATTTTCGTATGGTAAAGGAACTGCCCCTGGGGGTAATTTCCCTGCCGAGGATGGCTTGAAGCCTGGACCCGTCCGTCATGGTAGCATCGACTATGGGCTGGCTTACCGAGATGTGTTTGTTGTTTAACTGGCACATCTTGACAACAAGCGAGTCCAGTTCCTCTTCTTCAAAAGAGATATTGCTCGTTATGGTACGGTATGTGCTGTGATAAACAAAAATAGGGATTTCGACCCCGTCACAGGAGATATCTTCCAGATAAGGGTCATGGAGCAGAGGGTTTACTTTTTCATACCCAAGAAGGTTCCTTTTCAGGTAATAAATAATTCTGTGGATCGAAGAAACTGAAATTTCCGCCCTGTAGCGTTCAAAAAGAAAAAGAGAGCGGTCAACAAGAAAAATTTCTTTTTCCAATTTGGAATTCGTGTTATTAAGAATCAGTATATCCTGGAGATCCTCATATATCCGGTCAAGCAGCTCTTTCTCATATTTTGTCAGAGAAGGTTCTATCATCCGGTAATAGCTCATCCTTCGGTCTTTCAGGACTACGACAAAGGCAAAGGGTTCATCAACCCAGTACCTCTCAATTTCCTCAAAACCTTCCGGGACCTCAAAGCTGACAAGAGAGCCATCTATCTCAGGGTCATACTCCGGCATAGACCGGAGAGGCTTTTTCAAAAGATTTTGAGCTTTTTCAAGCAACCCTTTGACAAAAGTAGCAGGGCCTGAGGCAGGGCCTGAAGTATCACTGTTAGAATCTGTTTTTTCATGAAGAGAAATCTTCATCGATATATCTTTATATATATCCATAATATAAAAACTTTAAATTACTTTTCGATTCGTACTCCTGCCGAAGTGATCGAAAAGCCTACACTTTCAAGGGAAAGTTCCATCCCTCTCATTTTCGATACCCTGAGGAAACGGGCAAGTTTTTCTTTTTGCAGGACCTCCCTGTGGTACAGTTCGATCTTTCCGAAAACCAGGTAGTCGGCAAAACCCTGCATATTTTTGTGAGCCCGGTCATCCATAAGGAAAAGCGACGTACAACCGTAGTCTGCAAGGACATTTTACAGGGGGTCGAACTTCTTAAGGGGCTCTTCTCCCACACAGTTCCAGGATTTTGAAAGGGCTGCCAGGCTGTCATAGACCACGACTTCCACATCCCTTGAGAGCGTTTTCACGGTACCTATCCGGTCCTTTTCGACCAGTTCAAGCCCTTTTCCAAGGCGCGAAGCGTTCTGGGTTTCCTTAAGCCTGCTCTCAAAAACATTATCAACAAGCAGCTGGCCGGAGTTTATATAAGGGGCAAGGTCAAGCCCCAGGCAACTTGCCTGCTGGAGCACGTCGTCCAGCCGGGACCGGGTGAGGACAAGTAGCCCTTTTTTTCCGGCGGCACAGTTACTGTGCAGGAAATGGATTCCGAAAATCGTCTTTCCGGAGCCTGTTGGGCCTGTGAGAAGAATGCCTTTTCCTTTAGGGTAGCCGCCCCCCAGAAGAGGGTCAAGGCCTTCTATTCCACTCGTGATTCTTTCCATTATGGAATCCTCTTTTCAGGGTTTTTTCAGTAAAATATCTATTGGGGTAAATTATACAAATTATATCTGATATAATATATTAGTAATTACTATCATAATACTTTACCCGTCTTAAACAAATAAAGAAATATGTGGAGTTGCATAAAAAGGGATCATGCAACAAGGGCTTTCAGGTCTGAAACCGCCTCTATAAGGGCGTCTACCTCTTCTTCCGTGTTGTAAAGCGCAAAGGAGGCCCTTACAGTGCTGTCCACTTTCAGGAAGTTTATGGAAGGGATGGCGCAGTGGTGTCCGCTCCGGACACAGATTTTCCTGCTCTGGTCAAGGATGAGGGCAACGTCATGGGCATGGAGCCCGCGCACGTTGAAGGGAACGACCCCCGCCCTTTCGACCGGTCCGTAGACTTCGACATGTTCCATTTCCGAAAGTCTGGCCGCGGTTTCCCGTGCAAGCCGGGTTTCGTGTTTTTCAATCTCGAAAACCCCTATGGTTTCCACGTATTCCACGGCCCTTCCAAGCCCGATAACGCCGGGAATGTTAGGGGTCCCGGCTTCAAAACAGGCGGGAGAGGGTTCAAGCACGTAATCGAACCCATCGACCTCGGAGACCATTCCACCTCCAACAAAGACTTTTTCAAGCAGGTCCGGTTCTTTGATGTAAAGGACTCCGGTCCCCTGGGGCCCAAGCAGCCCTTTATGGCCAGCAGTCGCAAAAAAATCACAGCCAAGGGTAGAGACCTCAACGGGCATGTGCCCTGCGGACTGGGCCCCGTCAATCAGGACCTTAACGTCGTTCCTGTGAGCTATTTTCGTGATCCTGGCAACATCCTGGACCGAGCCGAAGACGTTTGAGACCTGAGTTATCGCTACGAGTTTTGTCCTGTCCGTAAGAGCTTTTTCAATAGATTCCGGATTGATCAGGCCTTCCGGCCCATCCGGCTTTACGATTGTTACCTCTACTCCTATCTTTTGCAGGCGCAGCCAGGGAAGGAGGTTTGAGTGGTGTTCGATCAGGGTCGTTACGATGTGATCTCCGGCTTCAAAAGGAAAACTGTTTGCGACCAGGTTGATCCCTTCGGTCGTGTTTTTTGTAAAGACGGTTTTAGAGGGTTCGGTCTTAAGAAAAGCGGCAACCGTTTCCCGGGCGTTTTCATACCGGGTTGTGGTCTCTCGGGCAAGGCGGTGGGCCCCTCTCCCATGATTTCCCGCGTACTCATAGAAATATTCGTTCATGGCCTCCACGGCAGGCACCGGGGTCTGGGTGGTTGCCGTGCTGTCCAGATACACGACCTTACTTAAAACAGGAAAGTCTTTGCGAACCGCGTGCACGTCATACATGCTGGGTTGTAAGGAGCAGGAATAAAAAAACATTGTGCAGGTTATTTACCCTGCATTCCGCCTATCATAAAGCGGTAAAGCTCAAGTTCATCTGAGTCAAGACTGTCGGTACAGCCTTTAACAACGGCGTGGCATTTGTTTTCAGGACTGTTTTTTGCCTTTCCACACCTTTGTATTCCAGTACTTCTATTTAATTTACTCATTAAATGCCTCCTGTCTCTCGGGGATCGCGCATCCATGGAGTAAGCAGGAAACAATGTTTTAAAAACGTCGGAACCCCACCTGAGCGCGATAAATAGAAACTATCCATTCCCACAGTTACCATACTAATAAGCTGTCATTATATATATTTGTTCCGGAAAAAACTTCATAATTAAAGAAGATTTTTTTTTAAAAAAAAAGAAAAATGTGTTTAAAAAAGCCAGGGTTTTTCTTTAAAAGAAAAAACAAGCATTTTATTCGAAGTACGCGAACTTATTTGTTCCTCTCCAGGTTTTCCATGAGTCCCCTGATAAGGGCCGGGATTGCCCCGATGGCCGTGCAGGTCTCAAAGGAGAGCCCTTTTGAGCTTATGTCCAGGTGATACTTTCCTCTTTCAAAAAGTTCTTTGGGAAGCCCTTTTCGGCCCAGGCCCACCAGGAAAAGAAAAGAGCGGTTATGTAAAGCTTCTTCGGCGATTTTCAGAGGGGTTACCTGTTTTTTCGGGGCCGGTTTTGAACTGGTGACGATAACTTCCCCGAACTGGGCCTGGAAACCTTTTTTTGGCAGGTCGAAAACCGAAAGCCTGTCAGTCTCGTAGAGGGTCTTGAGGTAGCTTCCCGATTCCCCAATTGTGGTCTTGTCCATCACAAAATTCACCAGTTCCTCGGGGGTCATTTTGAAAGGAAAATCAAAAAGAGCAAGGTGAAAACCAAAGGCGTGGCAGATGGGGGCAGCCCTTGCAATCGTCCGGTAATGCGCGTCCAGGATTTTTATCTTATCATAGGTGTTTACTATTCCGAGAGTGAGCATGAAGTCCCTCATTGCCTTCTTTCATAAAATAAGCTTTCGTTGCTGTGCCAGAATTCCGTCCCGGCATTCAACCCCGGCATTAATCCCAACTATATAGGAAATAGATTAAATCAGTTACTACATTTATATGAAGAAGCGTAAAACCCCTGAGTCTTTAGCTCAGGGGATATAAGCGTCAACTTTCCAATATAAGGTTTAATACCATAACGTTAATATATTAATAATATATTTTAATCTTACTCACTTTTGCGATAACCAAGCAAAAGTACACTTTAAATTAGTTAACACCGCCGGAACGGCGGGAAGGGCCTGTGGACTCGTGGAGGTTGCTCCAGGGTATGAAGCAGGAAGCCGGTCGGTCTTTAGCCGAGCGGTAGTTCACATCTCAGTAGCGTCTGCCCACAACTCTCAAAGTGTTCGCAGTTCGCGCAGTCTTCCCAGAGTCCGGATTTTACGGAAGCCGGAAGTTTTTCAAACCCTATTTTTTCAAAAAACCGGGGTGCAGTCGTCCTTACATAGAGTTCCCGGCCCGGGGACAGCTTTGAGATAAGGGCTTCTACGAGCCTGGCTCCTATCCCTTTTCCCCTCCGGTTCGGATGGACAGCGATGGTGTGGAGTTCCAAGAATTCCAGGCCTTCAAAACTGTTCGGGACCAGAGCGGCACAGCCGAGCACCCGGCCGTCCCTTTCGGCAAGCAGGAAATCTTCACATTCCAGCCCTTCCATATCAAGGAAATAGGTGAAAAGGAGTTTTTGAATCTCGGGCAGGTCTTTTTTTTCGGCCTTTCTTATTAGAATCTCGGGCATCTTCCTCAACCAGTTTTTTTCGGGCATTTTTCGGGCGTTCACTTTTCTTCCTGCTCTGCACTTATTTCCCGTATGTGGGGCTCGTCCAGACTCCCGCTCCGGAAGCCTTCGAGGTCCAGAGTTACGTAGTCAAATTCCAGTTTCTTGAGGCGCTCGGAAATCTGTATACTTTTCTCTAGAATAAGAGGGAACTCTTCCGGCGGGACCTCTATACGGGCGATGTTGGCGTGCAGCCTTACCCTTGCCTGTAAAAAGCCCAGGGAAAAGAGGTATTCTTCGGCCTTTTCAATTTTCTGGAGAGCCTGGGTGGTTATGGGCTGCCCGTAGGGGAAACGAGAGGCCAGACAGGCCATGGAAGGGCGGTGGGCGGCGGAGAGGGCGCGGCTTGAGGCGATTTCCCGGACCTCGTCTTTTGTGACCTCAAATTCCAGGAAGGGAGCAAGGACTTTATCCCCGGCTTCCAGCAGGGCCTGGTGTCCGGGCCGGTATCCCTTGATTTCCGAGGCGTTTGTGCCTTCAAGCACGACATTGTAACCTTCCTTCTTCGCAAACTCGATCAGGGTATTAAGGAGGGTTTTTTTACAGAAATAACACCTGTTAAGCGGATTTGCAGTAAAGTAAGACATGCCCAGGTGGGAAAATGGGAGTACCTTATGGGGAATCCCGAGCTCACAGGCCGTCTGTACAGCGGTATTGAGCTGCCTCCGGGGAAAGAGCGGAGAGTCGAGGGTCACGGCAAGGGCCCTGTCCCCGAGCACCTCATACGCAAGGGCCGCAAGGACGGTACTGTCAACCCCACCCGAAAAAGCGATAATTGCACTTTCTCTTGTTTTTATTGCATCCTTTATCTTCTGAAGCTTTGAGATAGCCATTAGTAACGGATTTTTACTAATAGCATATATGCATTTGCCAGCTCGTTCAGAGCCCGGGGTCCTGACAGCGTGTAAAAATTAAGGACCTGGGGCGCAAACTGATTAAATTCGGGGTGGGTTTAAGTTTGAAAAAATACATTATAAGTCAGATTCGGGAAAGCAGTCCGGAAATAACAATAACCCGGAAAAGGAAAAGGAACAAATGTTCCGGAAACCATTCCTTAGGAATGGGTCAAATATAAAATAAAGTATTTTTGTTTACCATTCCTTAACCACCCGAGTTTCGCTTCGGGATCACAGGAAATCGAAGATTTCCTGGGAGTTGCACTGCAAGTGCAACAGCACGAGGTCCTTTTCGGGAGCTATGCTCCCTCAAGAGGACGAAAAACGCCATAATAACCTTAAATATCGTCTTCCTGCCGTCTTTTTCCGTGTATTCCATGCCCGAGTTCCGCTTCGGGAGCACGGGTCTGTTTCACTCGTTTCACTCGCTCAAGCAGACTAAAATATTTTCCGTGTGTTCCGTGGTTTAAATGCACACACACCAAACATCCCCTCACACAAAAACACAACATGTATGAGTATGAAGTAAATCACAAAGTCAATTACCCCCCTAAAACCTTCGTCTGAGGACTCAGGTTTTTGAGGAGGGGGCTTGTTTCGACAAGTCCCTAGTTGAATAGCCTTTCGTTATACTGGTCATGATATTCGAGGATACTCCACACGTTCTCGGAGATTTCGATCTGGATTAAACATCCCTGAGAGGAAGGGGAAGTGTTCAGGTCATTAACAAGCCAGTATAACAGTGGCAATGTGGACCCACTCCAATCAAGGAGGACAAAACTTTTGAAGGTCTTTGTTATTAACAACAAAAAAGAACCATTGATGCCCACGTCACCCAGAAAAGCGAGAATATTGCTAAAAGAAGGACGTGCGGAAGTGGTACAAAGGAATCCTTTCACTATCAAACTTCTTTATCCTTCGGGAAAAAATACTCAGGAAATAACCCTAGGAATTGATACTGGGTTCCTTAACATAGGATTTTCGGCAGTTTCTGAAAAAGAAGAACTTATTTCAGGAGAGGTAAAACTTCTTGCTGGAATGCCAGAGCGAAACGATGAACGGAGAATGTACCGAAGAAACCGAAGAAACCAGATAAGACACAGGAAACCGGGGTACAACAAAAACACCAACAAAGAAGATTGGTTGGCTCCATCTATCAAACATAAGCTTGAAAGCCATATCAGATTAATAGAGGATCTTGCCGAAATCTTGCCCATAACAAAAATCGTTGTCGAGGTTGCGAACTTCGACATTCAAAAAATCAAAAATCCGGAAATTGAAGGCAAACAGTATCAGGAAGGGGAACAGGCAGGCTACGATAACGTTCGGGCCTATATTTTGCACAGAGACGGATACTCTTGCCAGAACCCGGAATGTAAAAACACATCAAAAAAGCCTTTGCTCCAGGTGCATCATATCCAGTACAGAAGTAACAGTGGTTCTGATCGGCCTGATAACCTGATCACACTTTGTAATAAGTGTCATACTCAAAAAAACCACAAAGGATTCCTTTTAACATGGAAACCAAAGGTAAGAGGCTTCAAAGATGCTACATTCATGAATATAGTACGTTGGAAGCTCATTGATATTTTAAAAGAAAAGTATGATGTTGAGCACACTTTCGGATATGTCACAAAAGCGAAAAGGTACGAGCTTAATCTTGAGAAAACTCATTCAACCGATGCATTCTGTATTGCTGGAGGGGGAACTCAGGCTCGATGTGCTCCCCGTGAAATACGACAAATAAGAAGAAATAACAGAAGCCTCTCGAAATTCTACGATGCGAAGTATATTGATTTGAGGGACGGCACTCAAAAAACCGGACAGGACTTAAATTCTGGAAGAACTACCAGAAACAAAAATCTTAACGGGGAAAATTTGAGAGTGTATAGGGGTAGGAAAACAAAGAAAGGAAGATACAGCATAAGGAAAAATCATTATCTAATTCAGCCAATGGATTTAGTTGAGTACGAAGGAGAGCTATATTATGTAGCTGGAGCACAAAATTACGGAAAGTATGTGAAACTTCGTGCCTCAGAAATTAAATCTTCCAAAGTAGTAAATATTCAAAAAGTTAAAATTGTAAAGTACGGCAAAGGATTCTGTTGGATTGACCAATCAGTACCACGTTAAAAAAAATATAGAATCCGGCCCCCGTAGTCTATACGCATTCATCTCCCACCTGCCAGTTCCGGCAAAGCCGGAACTGTCGAGGAAGGAGTCATCTGCTGTTTGAGATAAAACCTGAAGTTATATTTTCACCATTCCTTAGGATAAATCACACATTTGCATAACACTTTTACGGGCCTCTGGAAGCCTATCACCAGAAACGGAGCTTTTACATGAAATTATTTGGAACAAACGGAGTACGCGGAAATGCAAATAAGTATATAAGTCCCGAAATGGCAACCCGACTGGCAAAAAGCCTTGGGACTTATATGAAATCGGAAGGGACCGTGGCAATAGGCTGCGATACCAGAATATCGGGCCAGATGCTGAAATCCGCAGCAATTGCAGGAGCGCTTTCTGCGGGCCTGAAGGTTATTGATGTGGGAATGGGGCCCACCCCCTCCATCCAGTACTACGTCCGCGACTATGCTGATGCGGGGATAGTGATTACGGCATCCCATAACCCAAGAGAGGACAACGGGATCAAGCTGATTGCGGGCGACGGTTCGGAGTTTCCGAGAGACGGGGAAAGGGACATCGAGGAGATCTATTTTTCAGAGGAATACACCGTTGCCTCCTGGGAGAAAACCGGGGAGTTTACGACCGATCCGGGAGTAAACGATTACTACATAAAGAGTATAATCCGCGCCGTAGACGCTGAAATGATAAGGAAGCGAAGGTTCAAAGTGGTGGTTGATACGGGCTGTGGGGCCGGGGCCCTGACTCTTCCGTTCCTCCTCAGGAAACTGGGCTGTGAGGTCCTGACCCTGGGGGCCCAGGTAGACGGAACTTTTCCCTGGAGAAACCCCGAACCTCTGCCCGAGGCCCTGAGCGAACTTTCCGAGCTCGTGAAAAAGACCGGGGCCGATTTCGGGGCCGCGCACGACGGGGACGCGGACAGGATTGTTTTCATGGACGAAAACGGGGAGTTCGTAAATGAGGAAGTCCTGCTCGCCATGATGACACAGTATGTACTTGAAGGGAAAAAAGGCCCCATAGTCACTCCGGTAAGTTCTTCCCAGCGCATGGCCGATGTCGCGGCTGCCGCAGGTGTGGAGCTTCACTGGACCGCGGTGGGCTCCATAAACGTGGCCCGTAAGATGATGGAAATCGGGGCCGTCTTCGGAGGAGAAGGCAACGGCGGCCTGATCTTCCCTGATCACCAGTACTGCCGGGACGGGGGCATGGCCTGCGCCAAACTCCTGGAGATCCTGGCAAGCGGGAAAAAGGTCTCAGACCTCACAAAAAGCGTGCCTGTGTACTATAACGCAAAAACAAAGTTCCCCACAACAAACCCTGCAGCCACAATGGAAAAGGTAAAAGCTGAAGCCTTTGACCGGGACCTGAAACCCGACACTACCGACGGCGTAAAACTCTGCTTTGAGGATGGCTGGATCCTTATCCGTCCCTCGGGGACAGAGCCTATTTTCAGAATCTTCGCCGAGGCAAAGACTGAAGAAAGGGCAAAAGAACTTATGAACAGAGGCCTGGAAATGCTCAAAAAAGCCGAAGGTGCTGAATGATCCGGAGCTAAGGCCAAAAACAAAATCGTGGGAAAAAATCTCGGAAACTAACGAAAAATCACAGGAAAAAAGCCGGAAAAATTAACGGAAAAACTAACGGAAAAATAAATGTGGAAGTCTCCAGAAACCTGACCATCCACACTTTTTTTACTTTTTTACTCGTGTACCCCGTACACTCAAAAGAAACTCATTTTGAAAAAACCGGCTTCAATTTTTTTATTAAAGTGTAAAAGTTATACAGAACAAACACTGCTGCCGTGATCCAAAAAAGCAGCCAGGAAATGTTTGAAATGGTTCCAAGGCCCAGAACCCTGATTATCAATGTAATTGCCATTATAGCGCCCATGATGAGCTTGGGATCGGTTTTTTTGCCATTTTTCTGGCGGGGTTTTGTATTGAAAAGATCCATATTCCTGAAAATAACTTTAAAATATTAAATAGTTTTTTAATTTGAAAGATCAGAGTCCAATGTCCGGATTAACGGATTCGGAAAAATAGGACGTCATAATAGCACTAAATATTCATTTTACATGGTTATGATGTTATTTATTTAAAAAAACGTAGCAATAAGTTATAAATACATTGAATGCATTAATACCTTTGAAGATAGTACTAAGTGGTTGCCCGGAAGACGCCAGCACAGGAATATTTTCTGTGAGGGTTGTTGACCAGGGATAGTACTGTTGATTGCAAAAGAAAACTCTGGGATGAGCGCCTCCTTAATTAAGAAATATCATCCTGGAAAGCCACGCTATGAATTCTGTGGGTTCAGAGCAAAACCAGGAAATGGGAACTGCCAGCAAAAGCCTCCTAAATTAAAAAACAGTGTATTGAGACCGACAACTCCAGCCCGAAAAACATCCCGGCACCTGTGGGCTGGCACGTACTCCGGTCTCTTTCGACCTCCTTTCTTCCTGTCCGACAAATAATTTTTCTGCACTACCGGGTCAATTCCGGATCAATTTTTTCTGAGCAGGTATTTTTCAATGTTTTTCCATTTGACTCTTTCTGGCGGATTTAGTGGATGTTCCACCAGGAACGAGATATCCTGCACGAGCTTCAAAAGGTCGCTCTCCCCCTTCTGCGCGAGATGCATTCAAGTTCGGGAGAATCGTCAAAATAGTCCTCGATGGCTTGTTTTCCCCTCCCTGTAACAATGATCAGGTCTTAGATCCCCGAAGCTATGGCCTCTTCCACCACATACTGGATGACAGGCATATCAATAATCGGAAGAATTTCCTTTGGCATGGACTTGGTTGCCGGCAGGAAGCAAGTACCAAGGCCTGCGGCCGGGATGACTACTTTTTTCACACTCAAAACTGGACACACCATAAACTCTGAATAGCTGATAGTAAGGAATGGTTAAAATACAACTTAATAATTTATTGTAGGAACTGCTCTATACTGATACAGGTTGTGTTTTTGTTGGTAGAGACATTTGGTGTGTACACTCAAACCACGGAACACACGGAAAAAGAATGAAAGGAAGACGATATTTAAGGTTGCTCTGGTGTATTTTCGTCCTCTTTCAAGAATCCAGGAGTGTTTTTGAATCCGATTATATAAAGGACCAACGTACTCACCGGCCGAAGGCCGGTTTCCGTGTCCTTCCATCGCCCGAGTTCCGCTTCGGGAGCACGGGATCCGTTTCGCTCGCTGCGCGAACTCAAGCGGATTATAAACCTTATTTTGGAAAATTTTCTGTGTCTTTCCGTGTGTTCCGTGGTTAAGAGATCTTCTGACACTGATAATGGAAAGAAAACTTAAAACAACAAGATATAATGCTCAGTGCAGTTATCCGCTTAATTCTTGCTGTGGTTTTTGTTGGTAGAGACATTTGGTGTGTGCACTCAAACCACGGAACACACGGAATACACGGAAAAAGACGGCAGGAAGACGATATTTAAGGTTATTATGGCGTTTTTCGTCCTCTTGAGGGAGCATAGCTCCCGAAAAGGACCTCGTGCTGTTGCGATTGCATCGCAACTCCCAGGAAATCTTCGATTTCCTGTGATCCCGAAGCGAAACTCGGGAAGCGAAACTCGGGAAGCGGAACTCGGGAAGCGAAACTCGGGTGCCGAAGCGGATTTGACTCATTCCTAAATTGGAAAAATGAGGTCTTAAACTTTTACCCCTGGAACGCTTCGTTAAAAAGCCCCTCAAACGCCTGTGGCTCTTTCAAAAACCTGAGCTTTTCAAGATCGTTTACAAGCTCGTACATGTCTTCACCCACCGGAATACCGAACCCGGAAAGCTTTGCAGGCTTAAGGTAGCGGATTTCCGGAACTTCGGAATATCCGGAATTTGGCACAAATCCCTCTTCGAGCAGGTAGTAGGCCCCGCCCTTAAGTTCCCTCACTGGCTCATATATAGAAGAAAAATCAGTGCAGACCCAATTGGCCATTTTAAGGACCTCGTCGGATGCATTGATTGAGATGTGCCCGTAGTCCGGCGGGATAAGTACAATATCCCCCTTTTCAGCCTCGACAACAACCACATCCAGGACCTTCCCCCCTTCAGCCTTCTGCAAAAGATAGGTGGCTTTTCCCTCCAGCACCTGGTAGACCTCAGGATACGAGACCTCAGCCCCCGGAGCTTTCGGGTGGTAATGCCCTTTGGTTTTTATGAATTCTTTTCCCAGATGGGCAGGCGGGATAACTGTGATGTCATAACGGAGATGGGCTTCCCGCATAAGTTCAAGATCTGAGGAGGTCCTGGCAAGCTCCCGGTACATATAATAAAGTTCGAAGTTTTCTGTTGATTGGAGCCATTCCGAATCATAGATGACGTCTTTCATGTCTTCCAGCATTCTTATGTCCGGCACTCTGACGGTTTCCCCAAATTTTAACGCATGTTCCATCTTTTTACCCTCAAATTTCGGCCTGCTGGCCACAGTAGATTTCAGTTTGATCCCGGCAAACTTATTAAGTTTTTGAAAATCTATAGCTATGTATAATTATAATAATAGTATAAAGTTTCTTGGACTATTCGTTCAAAATATATACGATCGTGTCCATGAGTCATGGATTAAATCTGAAAAACAAGACAAGAAAATAATAACAAGTCTCATTGTTGAACAGTTGATTTTTGATTTTTTAATAAAAATAATTTTATTCTTGTGCACATCTGCGAAAAGTATGATGTATGTGTAAATCTAAAGTGGAAAATGGAGTTACTCTATCACTTTTAGAAATAGACTCCATTCGAAAAGTGTTAATTTGGAGTATGTGTGTGTAAATCTAAAGTGGAAAATGGAGTTACTCTATCACTTTTAGAAACAGACACCATTCGAAAAGTGTTAATTTGGAGTATGTGTGTGTAAATCTAAAGTGGAAAATTGAGTAACTGGCTCTACGAAGTAACGCCATTAGTATTACCAAATAAACGCTATGTGGATTAATTATGAAATTAATAGCATATATAACTATAGTAAGTTATAGAAATTAGCTTACATTTAGAAAACTTTATATTAAATGGGATGGTTATAAAGTGCAACTTAAATGGAAGTGGTGATATCATTAACCAAAGCTCACTATTCGGCGATCTGTCGTCACCTATATTTAAAGATCGGGGTGTTCTGGACGTTGGTTATATTCCAAGCGAAATAATCGAAAGAGACCAGCAAATCCAAGCAGTAGTTGATTTATTCATACCTATATTTAGTAACGGGAGACCAGAACATGCTATCATATATGGTGCTACAGGAAGTGGTAAGTCAGTTGTAGTAAAATTTGTATTAAATCAATTATTAGCGGAAGGTCACTCCCAAGTGAATTTACGATATATTGAAGTGTCGTGCAGAAAGCATAACACGATAACGAAAGTGTTGAGCCATATTCTACGGGCAGTCGGTTACCCTGGGCGAATCCCAAGCCGTGGGCTTGCGACTGGATATTACTATGATCTTCTTTTCGATTTTTTAAAACATGAAGGGTACTCTGTGACGATAATTTTCGATGAAATTGATTTTCTCAAAGACATCGATATTATCTATAATTTCTCACGCACCGGGGAATATGATGATTTAAATGACCGGCAATATATTCAAATTATAGGATTATCTAATACGGGCCAATTCATTAACATGCTCGATCCCCGAACGGAATCATCATTTCAGCACGAGCATATAATATTTAATGCATACAATAAATCACAACTTGAGGCTATTCTAAATGCAAGATTAGCTCTAGCGTTTCAGCCAGGGGTGGTTGAGGCCACAACTATCGAGTTATGTGCACAGAATGCCGAGGATGCTGGCGGAGATGCCAGGTTAGCAATTAAACTGCTTAAAATGGCTGGCACGAATTGTATCCAAACTAACTGTGATACTGTACAGCCTGGGCATATAACAATGGCTACTCATACCTTGAGTGAAGATGTTAGTTCAGAGTATATTCAAGGGTTAGTTGCTAATGACCGATTCTGCTTTTTGGGTATCTATTCAGGGTAAGGGTGGCACATTTTCAATCGCCGCATGAAGTGAACTTATAGTAGGTATATTATTCTTTATTAGTGTAGATATGTATCCCCTAATTCTAAAGAAAACATCTGCTCCATGGGGTTTCCTAAAATCTCCCGATATTTTTTGCTGAACTGTTATCATTCTGAGATCTCTTTCTGCTTGGTTGTTACTGAAAGGAACTCTTAGATCCGTAGCAAACCTCAAGATTTCTTTTTCATACTTTGAAAGTCTATCAAGGAGATTTTTTGCATCGCTCTGCGCTTTTCTTCCTCTTTTAACCCCATTGTCTTTCGAGATTTCAGGTGGAGGATTGTCCTCAAATCCTTTCATTAGTATTGACTGATACTTTTCTTTAAAGGTCTTGAGCGTATCTTCATCTATTTGTATGCCCTGTTTTCTGGCAAAGTCTGCGCATTTTTTAATTTCATATAGGAGATCAGACATCTCCTCAGCCCACACTTGCTTGAATATGTTATAAATGTCTTTAAGTTCTCTTTGAATGTGGACATTACATGCCGCATGTTCACATTTGTATTTAAAATAGGGTTTCCAGAAATCGTGGACTATAATTCCTCTATATTTAGGCAACACTCCCATTTTATTCATTGCTTTTGATCCTCGACTCCTATTATGGAAATAGTATGTATATTTTTTTGTAGAGATTAAATGGCAGTATTCCCCTTGACCACCAACGTCGATTCCAGTTTCATCACCATGGATGACATTTTCTTTTATCAGTTGCTTCTTGATGTGGTTTGTAGCACCTTTCAACTTGTGAAATAACTTATTTTCTGCCCTAATTATTGTACCAACGCTTATATCAAATCCAAAGGCATCTTTAAATAATTTCTTGATTCGGTCATAGGGAATCAATTGGTAGTTTCGGAGGTAAATTGCAATTGTTAAAACCATATTGCCATATTGGACAGGTTTTGTAATTGATTTCGGAAAAGCAGCTTTGTTTTTGCGGTTACAATAAGGACATTTTTTGATCTCAGCACGATGTTCGGTCACTTTACGCCTTACAATTATTTCAAATTCTTGTCTCTTCTCGTAATTTATAACTTCAATCTTCTCAATGTTACAACCACAATGTTCACATTTATGTAGCTTATAAATGATTGTTTTATCAGGATTTTTAATCATCCTTAATGTAGAACCAGGATGCCCTTTTTGGCCGCCAGGACGTCTAAAACTTCCTTTTTGTGAACCTTTTGATTGAGGTATTTTATCAGTAGAATTGTTAGTAGAGGGAAGTCGATTTCTTTTTTGGTTTTGGTTATTCTTTTTTAGGCGAGATTCTAACTCATTAAGTCTTTCTCGAAGTTCGGTGTTTTCGGATTCAAGATTTTCATATCGAGATTCAAGCTCTTCGTGTCGAGATCCAAGATCTTCATACCGAGATTCAAGCTCTTCGTGTCGAGATCCAAGATCTTCATACCGAGATCCAAGATCTTCATACCGAGACTCAAGATCCTCAATATATGAAACAATGGATTCAGGGTCTGAACGGCATTGAGTAAGAATCTCTTCACATTTCATAAACCTCATTCCAAAATCCGATGATTTTTATATTAATCTATATGAAAAAAGTAATTGTTGAGTTTATACGAAATATAAGTTAGAAACAGAGGTAGCTGAATAGATACCTTTTTGGCTATCATTAAAGCGCAGAAGCATTTCGATATTAAGTCGTCAGTTTCAACCGGAGATGTATATCGGGTGTATAGAGATATGTGTGAAATCGCAGGTATACATGTCAGTTCACTAGCAGCAGTATCGCAACGCATTAAAAAGTTAAATATGATTGGTGTAATCACGGCTAATTGTATGAGTAAAGGTCGCGGTGGCATGACTAGAGAAATTAGTATTAATGGTGACATTGATGCACTTGAATCTGCAATATACCGCGATGTAAAACTTGCACGATATGCTAGATATATCCCCAATCAAAAGAAGTTGTGCTCTCATAAATTATGGTAATGCTTTCGAACAAAGCTTTATTCCATTTTCCACTTTAGATTTACACATCCATCCTTAATCTGGTCGTGTCTGTGAACCATTGATCATGGTTGAAAAAACCGACATATTCAGCTTATTTAAACGCATTTATCAGAAGTCCTTCTATAACCAATTTTCAATGACTTACCCCCACGATCATATATACAAAATCATAAAATAAAAATAAAAGAATCCCTATTTCCCATAACAGGATATTGATTTTTCATGAACCCAGCCGCAGAAAAAATTCTTGTAACAGGAGGAGCCGGTTTTATTGGCAGCCACCTGGTTGACCGCCTGATGGACAAAGGATATGAAGTAACGGTTTTTGACAACCTCAGCTCCGGCAAGCTGGAGTTTATCGAGCAGCACCTCAAAAACCCGAACTTCAGCCTGATCGAAGGAGACCTGCTTGACACAGATGCGATTAACAAAGCCTGCAAAGGAATGGACTTCGTCTTCCACGTAGCCGCAAACCCGGACGTCAAACTGGGAGCCACGGACACGAAAGTCCATTTCGACCAGAACATAACCGCAACCTACAACCTCCTCGAAGCCCTGCGGATTAATAACGTCAAAAAGCTTGCATTCACCTCGACCTCCACGGTCTACGGGGACGCTAAAGTCATGCCCACCCCGGAAAGTTACGGTCCCCTCGTCCCGATCTCCCTCTACGGCGCTTCAAAACTGGCCTGTGAGGCCCTGATTACATCCTATTCTCACACCTTCGACATCCAGGCCTGGCTCTTCCGCTTCGCAAACATCGTTGGAGACCGGAGCACTCACGGAATCACTGTAGACTTTATCCGGAAACTTCAGGAAAACCCGGAAAAACTTGAAATCCTGGGGGACGGAAAGCAGGAAAAGTCCTATTTGCACGTCTCTGAGTGCGTGGACTCTATTCTTTTTGTGATAGAGAAGAGTGGGGAGGAAGTAAACATTTTTAATATCGGCTCTGAAGATACTGTCAGCGCAAGCGAGATTGGAAAAATCGTTGTTGAGGAAATGGGGCTTTCCGATGTGGAATTTACTTATACGGGTGGTTCGAGAGGCTGGAAAGGAGATGTTCCGAGAATGAGGCTCGGGGTTGAGAAATTCAAGGAGATTGGAGGGAGGCCCGTGTATTCTTCGGAGAGGAGCGTCAGGGAAACGGCCCGGAGTTTGCTTGATGCCGGAATATAATTCTTGTCTTTTTTTATAATTTAGTTGTGTGTGTCAGAGAAAAAAAACCACGGAACACACGGAACACACGGAAAAAAGATTGCAGGAAGACGGTATTAAGGTTGTTATGGCGTTTTTTAGTCCGCTTTTAAGAATCCAGAATTGTTTTTGAATTAGATTATATAAAGGTCCGACACACTCACCGGCCACAGGCCGGTTTCCGTGTCATTCCGTGCCTTTCCGTGGTTAAGAGATCTTCTGACACTGATAATGGAAAGAAAACTTAAAACAACAAGATATAATGCTCAGTGCAGCTATCCGCTTAATTCTTACTATGGTTTTTGGTGAGGAGCTGTTTGGTGTGTGACTCAAACCACGGAAAACACGGAAAAGCACGGAAAAAGAATGAATGGAAGACGGTATTAAGGTTGTTATGGCGTTTTTTAGTCTGCTTGAGCGTAGCGAAACGGACCCCGTGCTCCCGAAGCGGAACTCGGGTGCCGAAGCGGAACTCGGGTGCCGAAGCGGAACTCGGGTGCCGAAGCGGAACTCGGGCGACGGAAAAAGAACGGAAGGAAGACAGAAATGATGAGGTTGTCAACTACCCCTACCTGCCAGTTCCTCCAAAGCTGGAACTGTCGAGGAAAGAGTGTCCTGCTGGAGGAAAGATGAAAGCGTTCGGAGATATTTTTAAGATATACTCGTTCAGGATTATAAATCCGAATTATATGTAATGAATTCATATATACATCAATGAAAAAAGGACAACGACTTTACAGGATAAAACTCACCCCCGAAGAGAGGCAACAGTTACTGGAGTTAGAAAAAACAACAGCTAACAAGAAACCTTACAAAAGAATTTTGGCAATTAAAATGCTTGATGAAAACAAGAAAAACAAAGAAGTTGCCGAAAGTTTGTCTATTTGTATTGATACAATTACTGATTGGGTAGAGATTTATCGAAAAGATGGTATTGAAGGTTTAGTTAATTTTCAATATAAGGGAAGGCCTTCGAAGTTAAGCGCCGAGCAAATCTCAAAAATTAAAGAAGAGGTTAATAAAGGATCATTTGCTGTTGCAGCGGATATACAGCATTACATTGCGGAAAATTTTGGAGTGGAGTATAGTGTAAAATATATCTCAGAATTGGCAAAAAAAATAGGATTATCTTACAAAAAAACGAAATCAATTCCTGGGAAAGCACCATCAATAAACACTCAAAAAAAACGATACATGAAATAACAAATCTTCTTGAAAGCGATTCTATTGTATTGTTCTTTGATCCATGCCATATGATACATAATCTTGTACCTGCAAGAATGTGGCAACTAAGAGGAAGAAAAAGAACCATTAAGATGAAAACAAATACGGGAAGACGAAGAATTAGTATTCTTGGTGCTCTCGATATTCTGGATTTATCAGTAATATCAACAATTACAGAAGAAAATTGCAATTCGGAAAGAGTAGTGGAGTTTTTTGCAAAAATAAGAGACATTTATCCAGACAAAAAAATAGTCATAATATTGGATAATGCACGCTATAACCATGCAAAATTCACAACCAAGTATGCCGAATGGTACAATATTGAACTATATTTCTTGCCTCCATATTCACCGAATTTAAATATTATTGAAAGGTTGTGGCGGTTTACCAAAAAGGAATTGGTAAACAATAAATATTATGAAAATTTTGAGAAGTTTTCAGGTAAAGTTAAAAGTTTCTTTGAAAACATTAATCAATATGAATCTGAATTGAAACAATTATTGACACTAAAATTCGAAATAATATAACTGAGTGAGTATATATATAAGAACTGGCAAGATCTCTGATAGGGACATGGGTTTTTGCGAAAAACTCGACTGGCATCCAGTAGACGAATTGCCATTGAAGGAAGAATTCCTCTGTGAGCTCAGGAGGGCAAGGCAGGAATCACCTGAAAAAATGGGTTCGGTCTCGGAAATTTTCAAGTGATATGGATGCCATATGCTGCAGATAACCTCCCATGCATAGGCTGGCCAATATATAGGCCCCCCTATAAGAAAAATGAATTGTGATAACTATATATAGGCTGGCCTATAATACATGAAAGTATGAGCCGGCCTTTTATCTACGGAAAACCTGTTGAAAGCCCCTATTTTACGGACCGGGAAAAAGAATCAGGCCTGCTCCGGGCCGAAATCGGGAACCTGGTTGAGGAAACGTCCATAAACCTTGCGGTGCTGGGCCCGAGAAGGGTCGGAAAGACCTCTCTCCTAAAACACGTAATCCGGGAACTTGAGCCCGAAAAAAAAATTGTACCGCTTTTTATTGACTGCCTCTCGATGCCTTCAGTGCGGCGTTTTTCCGGGGTGCTTGCAGAGAGCGCCAAAACCGGCTACGTTGAAAAAACGGGGGATCGGGCCTACCTCAAAAAACTCCACGAACACTTGAAAAAAAGCGCTGTGGAACTTTTGTTAAAGCTCTCTGGCCTGGAGCTTTCCGTGGCCTCCTATCTCTCTATAAAAATAAGCCTGGAAGACCCCGGGACCGATGAGGCCCTTATTTTCGAGACCGCCCTGAACTACCTTGAGGAACTTGCAAAAAGCAGGGACGTGTATTTTGTCGTCTTTCTGGACGAGTTCGCCGAACTTGCGGAAAAGGGAGGAGAAAATTTCACAACGCTCCTGAGGACGGTTATCCAACAACAAAAAAGGGTAATGTACGTCTTTTCAAGCTCGGCCATAACCTACATGAACGACCTGGTTTACAGCAGTAAAAGTCCCTTTTACAGGCAGTTAAAACCCGTTTTTATAGGCCCTCTTCCCGAGGAGCACGCCAGACGCTTTATAAAAGAGAGGCTGGCCCTTGCAGGTTACTCCATAGAGGAGCAGGCCCTTAACACGATGATCGAAAAAAGCAACTCTCTTCCCGACTACGTCCAGCGCCTGGGCGACTCTCTCCTCGACACCGCAAAATCTTCCATGGTTACTGAACAGGATATTC
Source organism: Methanosarcina baltica (assembly GCF_055394095.1). Taxonomy (NCBI): domain Archaea; kingdom Methanobacteriati; phylum Methanobacteriota; class Methanomicrobia; order Methanosarcinales; family Methanosarcinaceae; genus Methanosarcina; species Methanosarcina baltica. The sequence goes on from NZ_AP042463.1 coordinate 1,398,247, forward strand.
TTGAGGCCTATGAGGAAATCTTTGTTACTCTTGACCCGACATTCAACCTTGTTTTTGCAAGACTTTCCGAAAACTCAAAAGTCTATGCTGATATTTTGATTTCAAGCGCAAAATACTCCCGGCCTTCCCGGATTGCAAAAGATGCCGGGCTGCTTGCGACGTCTCTTCCTTATTATATGTCTTATTTGCTTAACCTGGGCCTCGTCCGGAAAGAAAGTCCGGGGCGTTATGGGCTTGTAGATCCAATTTTCAGAGAGTGGATTGTAAGGAAGTTCATGCTGGAAGGCTGAAGGGACGCTCCAGAGGTGGTGGAGTTGAGAATTTTAAGGAGATTGGAGGCAGGCCCGTGTATTCTTCGGAGAGGAGCGTCAGGGAAACGGCCAAGAGTTTGGCTGATGCTTGAATATAATTATTGTCTTTTTTGATAATTTAGTTGTGTGTCAGAGAAAAAGAAACCACGGAACACACGGAAAAAGATTGTTAGGGGGAATAGAAGGTTTATCTTTTGTGATTATTTATCAGTGTGTGCCAGAGAAAAAAACCACGGAACACACGGAATACACGGAAAAAAATTGTTGGGGGAATAGAAGGTTTATCTTTTGTGATTATTTATCAGTGTGTGCCAGAGAAAAAAACCACGGAACACACGGAATACACGGAAAAAAAATTGTTGGGGGGAATAGAAGGTGTATCTTTTGTGATTATTTATCAGTGTATGCCAGAGAAAAAAACCACGGAACACACGGAATACACGGAAAAAAAATTGTTGGGGGAATAGAAGGTGTATCTTTTGTGATTATTTATCAGTGTGTGCCAGAGAAAAAAACCACGGAACACACGGAATACACGGAAAAAGATTGTTGGGGGGAATAGAAGGTGTATCTTTTGTGATTATTTATCAGTGTATGCCAGAGAAAAAAACCACGGAACATACGGAATACACGGAAAAAAAATTGTTGGGGGAATAGAAGGTGTATATTTTGTGATTATTTATCAGTGTGTGCCAGAGAAAAAAACCACGGAACACACGGAATACACGGAAAAAGATTGTTGGGAGAATAGAAGGTGTATCTTTTGTGATTATTTAGTATTGTGGGCCAGAGAAAAGGAAACCACGGAACACACGGAATACACGGAAAAAGATTGTTGGGAGAATAGAAGGTGTATCTTTTGTGATTATTTAGTATTGTGGGCCAGAGAAAAGGAAACCACGGAACACACGGAATACACGGAAAATATTTTAGTCTGCTTGAGCGAGTGAAACGAGCGAAACAGACCCCGTGCTCCCGAAGCGGAATTCGGGTGCCGAAGCGGAATTCGGGTGCCGAAGCGGAATTCGGGTGCCGAAGCGGAATTCGGGTGCCGAAGCGGAACTCGGGCATGGAACACACGGAAAAAAACAGCCAGTAGACGGCAATTAACCTTCCGGACATATGGCGTTTTTCAGTCCACTTTCAAACTATCTATATTAGAAAACTTTCTTAGAGCAATCCGGGTTGAGATCTTTTGATAGAAAGGTAAATATCAATTAAAATTAAACAGTTAGGGCAACAACTGTAGGAGATGGGGGATTTTTATGAACCGCAGGATGAAGATGTTGATTTACGAGAAAGAATCTTTCACAATACGTGGAGCTATTTTTGATGTTTACAAAGAAATGGGCAGTGGTTTTCTGGAGGCTGTCTATCAGGAATGTTTTGAAAAAGAACTGGGCAGACAAAATATTCCGTTTGTTTCTCAAAAAGAATTGAAACTGGCGTACAAGGGCGAAACACTTCAGCAAACATATAAACCTGATTTGATTTGTTATGACAAAATAATCGTAGAATTAAAAGCGGTTAAAGCAATTACACCAGAACACAAAGCACAGGTTTTTAATTATTTAAAGGCAGCTGGCTTGAAACTTGGAATAATTGCAAATTTTGGACACTTCCCGGGGGCAGAGGTTGAAAGAATTATTCTATGATCAAGTGAACTACCCCCACCTACCAGCCTTCGGTTGTCGAGGAGGGGTCTTCTGCTGCCGGAGGTAACGTAAGATCTAAGACTGAGTGCAAATTTCCGGTACTTTCTTTCCGTGTGGTCCGTGTGGTCCGTGGTTTAAAAGGTTTCCTGACACTGATTATAGAAAGAGAAAACCAAAAAAACAAGATATAAGACTGAGTGCAAATTTTCGGTACTTTCTTTCCGTGTGGTCCGTGTGGTCCGTGGTTTAAAAGGTTTCCTGACACTGATTATAGAAAGAGAGAAACCAAAACAACCAAAATATAAGACTGAGTGCAGATTCCCGGTACTTTCTTTCCATGCCCGAGTTTCGCTTCGGGAGCACGAGGTCCGTTTCGCTACGCTCAAGCAGACAAAAATATTCCGTGTGGTCCGTGTGGTCCGTGTGGTCCGTGGTTAAAAAGAGTTCCTGACACTGATTATAGAAAGAGAAAAAAAAGATATAAGACTGAGTGCAGATTCCCGGTACTTTCTTTCCGTGTGGTCCGTGTGGTCCGTGGTTAAAAAGAGTTCCTGACACTGATTATAGAAAGAGAAAAAAAAGATATAAGACTGAGTGCAGATTCCCGGTACTTTCTTTCCGTGTGGTCCGTGTGGTCCGTGGTTAAAAAGATTTCCGGACACTGATTATAGATAGAGAAAAACAAGATCTAAGGCTGAGTGCAAATTCCTGCTGAGTTTTTCATGAAACCTGAGATGCATTACCTAAGAATTCTCTTCATAACACAATTTATCTAAATAACTTTTTATACACCCTTACATATTATATCTCAGGCTAAATTATTTAACTAAAGAATAAGAATACTGTTTAATTAAATAAATAATCAAATATTCCACTTCATCCGAGTTCACCAAAAAAAACCACAGGGGCTGAAAAAGATAAAATCCATAATCCTCGCCGGCGGTTCCGGAACCCGCCTCTGGCCGTTAAGCCGCGAACAGTACCCGAAACAATTCTTAAAACTAACCCAAAACTCCCTCTTCCAGGACACCGTTCTCCGTTGCCTGAAACTCTCCGACATCTCCGAGATTTTCGTGGTGACAAACGAGCCCCAAAAATACTTCGTGCTCACCCAGGTTAAAGAACTTGGCTACACCCTCCCCGAGGAAAACGTCCTGGTAGAACCGGAAGGCAAGAACACCCTCCCAGCAATCGTCTACGGGATGAAGGAAATAGAAAACAGATTCGGAAAATCAGCCGTCGGGATCTATTCCTCAGACCACGTGCTCGACCCTGCCGCCATGCAGACAATCGCCGCAGCCGAGCCCCTGACCTCCGAGTACCTCGTAACCTTCGGAATCTCCCCGACCCATCCTCACACCGGCTATGGCTACGTCAAACCCGGCGAGCCCTTAAACTGCGGCTTCCGGGTCAAAGAATTCAGGGAAAAACCGGATCTTGCTTCCGCAAAGACCTACATCGAAGAAGGCTGCCTCTGGAATAGCGGGATGTTCCTCTTCGACACCGACCTCTTTTTTTCCGAATTAAGAGCCCACGCCCCTGAAACCTTCAAGGCCTTTTTTGAAGCCAACCCCCCTGAGAACTCTCATATTTCTGAAATTTCTGAAATTTACTCAAAACTCCCCAAACTTTCCATAGACTATGGCATAATGGAAAAGTCCGCAAAAGTTGCGGTCGTAAAGCTCGAACAGCGCTGGAACGACCTGGGCAACTTCTCCGCTCTCTACGAAGAATTCGAAAAAGACGAGTCCGGAAACTGCATTAACGCCTGCGACTCTTGTGTGGTTTGAAGATGAATACGGGAGAAAATGAAATTTATACTCACCAAGCTTTAAAATTCGGGATTTTTGCATCAAAATACAAGGCAAGTTTGAAGTTCTCGATCCAGAATCACTATCAAGAGAACTTTCAACCACGGAACACACGGAAGGACACGGAAACCGGCCTTCGGCCGGTGAGTACGTTGGTCCTTTATATCCTCTCATTCAAAAACAACTCTGTATTCTTGAAAGTGGACTGAAAAACGCCATCGCAACCTTAATACCGTCTTCCGGGCATTATTTTTCCGTGTGTTCCGTGTGTTCCGTGGTTTTGAATGCACACACCAAACAGCTCCTCACCAAAAAACACAGCAAGAATTAAACAGAGAACTGCCAATTACTTATAAAAATGCTTATAAAATGGAAACGTGAAATCCATGAAAATTGCAATCATCCTTGGCACCCGGCCCGAGATTATAAAAATGAGCCCTATTATCCGGGAATGTGAAAAACAGGGCATCGATTTCTATATTCTTCACACCGGTCAGCATTACAGCTACGATATGGACCGGATCTTTTTTGAGCAACTAAATCTCCCCCAGGCAAAGTACAATCTCGACGTAGGCTCAGGCAAACACGGGGAACAGACCGCAAAAATGCTTGCCCAAATCGAAGAAATCCTGCTTCAGGACACACCGGATGTGGTGCTTGTCCAGGGAGATACAAACACAGTCCTTGCAGGTGCCCTTGCAGCTTCCAAACTCCATATCAAAATAGGGCATGTGGAAGCAGGCCTCCGCTCCTTTGACAGAACAATGCCGGAAGAAACAAACCGGATCATGGCAGACCACATCTCCGATTACCTTTTTGCTCCCACCGAAACCTCAAGAAAGTACCTCTTAAACGAAGGCATTCCCGAGGAGAGAATCTTCGTTACCGGAAACACAATAGTGGATGCAGCTTACCAGAACCTGGAGATTGCAAAACAGAGCGACAATATTCTTGAAACCCTCGGGCTTCAGGAAAAAGAGTACTTCATAGCAACCGCCCACCGTGCTGAAAACGTGGATGATAAAATCCGTTTAAGTGGAATCCTGAACGGTTTTTCAAAGATCTATGCAGAATTCAAACTCCCAATAATTTTCCCGGCCCACCCGAGAACTGTTAAGATGATAAAAGAATTCGGGTTTGAAGTCCCGGAAGGCACCCACCTGATCGAACCTCTCGGCTACCTGGAATTCCTGCAACTTGAAAGCGGGGCAAAACTGATCCTTACGGACAGCGGCGGAGTTCAGGAAGAAAGCTGTATTTTGAAAGTCCCCTGCGTAACCCTGAGGGACAATACGGAAAGGCCCGAAACCGTTGATGTGGGTGCAAATGTGATTGCCGGAACCGGGGATAAAATCATAAGCAGCGCTCAAACCATGATCAAATCGGACCTTAACTGGCAAAACCCCTACGGCAACGGAAATGCCGGGGAACTTATCCTAAAAGAATTACAGTAACCGGAATTATTACTGAAACGGAAATCTTAATTATTTTTGAAAAAGGGTGTTAAAATGTCAAAAATCTGTGTGTTAGGACTGGGCTATATCGGACTTCCAACCTCTCTGTTGTTTGCAAACAACGGCCACGAGGTAGTTGGAGTAGATGTCAATAAACGTGTGGTTGAAATCCTGAAAAGCGGAAAAATGCCGTTTGAAGAAGAAGGTTTTCAGGAACTTCTTGACAGCGCCATAGAAAACAACTCATTCAGAGCCGAATCAATCGTTGAAGAAGCAGACGTCTTCCTGGTAGCTGTCCCTACTCCATTCGATACCGAAATGAGAATGGCAGACCTCAAATACGTAATTTCAGCCTGCGAAATGATTACCCCCTACCTTAGAAAAGGCAACCTCGTAATCATAGAGTCCACAATTCCTCCAAAGACCTGTGAAAAGCAGGTAAAACAAGTTCTGGAAAATTCCGGCCTAAAAGCCTCCGAAGATTTCTCCATATCCCACTGTCCTGAAAGAGCAATTCCGGGAAACACCCTGTACGAAATGGTCAACAACGACCGGGTAATCGGAGGAATTGACGATAAATCCACCGAACTCACAAGAGAATTATATTCCTCCTTCGTCAAAGGCAACTTACACATCACAAACAGCACAACCGCCGAAATGATCAAACTGATGGAAAACACTTTCAGAGATGTAAACATCGCCCTTGCAAACGAACTTACCCAGATCGCCGATGATTACGGCGTGGATGTCTGGGAAGCCATTGAGATTGCAAACAAGCACCCAAGAGTAAACATCCTGAAACCCGGCCCCGGCGTAGGCGGCCACTGCATTGCAATCGACCCCTGGTTCCTCACCGAAAACGCCAACAACAGCAGTCTGATCTTCATGTCCAGGCAAATCAACGACTCCATGCCCCAGTACGTTTTGAAGATGGTCAAGGAAATGCTTGCAGGGATTGAAAATCCAACAATTACTGTTTTTGGAGTTGCATATAAGGGAGATATTGGGGATACAAGAGCAACTCCGGCTAAGAAGTTTATCAAACTTGCAGAGAAGGAAGGATACAAGGTTAAGATTTATGATCCGTTTGTGAAGGAGTGGTGCTATCCGATTCTGGAATTGGAAGAAGCTGTAGAGGGAAGTGATTGTATTGTGGTTTTGACGGATCATTCAGAATTTAGGGAGATGGATCCAGGTGAGTTCTGTAGGAAGATGTCAAATTTGAATATTTTTGATACAAGGGATGTCATCTCTAAAAACTTATGGGATAAAAAGAGATTCTCTGTACAAACTATTGGAACAACTCATAATTGAAAGGAGGATACATGAAACTAATAAAAAACAAAATAGAAGACCTCTTTATACTGGAACCCAAAGTTTTTGCGGATGAACGGGGCTATTTTTTTGAAAGCTTTAACAAAAAGACACTTGATGATTTAATCGGGAAGGAATACAACTTCGTTCAGGACAATGAATCAAAATCCTCCTATGGTGTGGTTCGAGGACTCCATTACCAGTTAGAACCTTATTCCCAGGCTAAACTGGTAAGAGTATTACAGGGAACGGTCTATGACGTTGCTGTCGATCTTAGAAAGGGGTCCCCAACATTTGGAGAATGGGTAGGAGTTGAACTTTCTGCCGAAAATAAAAAACAATTTTTGATCCCAAAGGGTTTTGCTCATGGTTTTTCCGTTCTGAGCGAAACTGCGGTTTTTGCATACAAATGTGATGAATACTATTATCCCGAATCCGAAGGCGGTATCGTCTATAATGATCCAGGACTGAGTATTGACTGGAAAATAAAAGATGATGATATAGTATTATCAGACAAGGATAAAGTTCTGCCAGAATTGGAACATGCTAAAATGAATTTTCAATCTGATAATTCTTACTCAGTCTTAAACCCAACATTTTGTGTCAAAAACTAAAAAGGTGACAATTTTGAAACTACTGGTAACTGGTGGCTGTGGATTTATAGGCAGCAATTTTATTCGCCACATGATGAAAAAATACCCGGATTATCAAATAACAAATCTCGATAAATTAACCTATGCCGGGAATCCTGCTAACCTCAAAGACCTTGAAAACGATCCGAATTATTCTTTTGTTAAAGGAGACATTTGCGACCCGGATATTGTCAGCGAAGCAATGAAAGAAGTAGATTGTGTGGTTCATTTTGCAGCCGAAAGCCATGTGGACCGTTCAATTGAAGACGGCTCGGTTTTCATAAAAACTAATGTACTTGGTACAAACACCCTGCTTCAATGTGCTCTTGAGCATGAGCTCAAGAAATTTATCCACATCTCAACCGATGAAGTCTACGGCAGTATTAAAGAAGGCTCCTTCATTGAAACAGATATACTGAACCCTTCAAGCCCTTATTCCTCAAGCAAAGCTGGTTCAGACCTGCTTGCAATGTCATATTACACAACATACGGCCTGCCCTTATGCATAACCCGCTGCACCAATAACTTCGGCCCCTACCAGTATCCAGAAAAATTGATTCCTTTCTTCATCAGCAGATTAATGGAAGGAAAGAAAATCCCAGTCTACGGCACAGGCCTGAACATCCGGGACTGGATCCATGTCGAAGACCACTGTTCCGCAATAGACTTTGTCCTCCACAACGGCAGCAGCGGAGAAATCTACAACATAGATGGCGGAAGCGAACTTACAAACCTTGAAATCACCCACCGCCTTCTAAAAATGCTCGACAAAGACGAGTCCTCAATCGAATACGTCGAAGACAGAAAAGGCCACGATTTCCGATATTCCCTTGACGGCAACAAACTGGAAAAAATGGGCTGGAAACCAAAATATGATTTTGACACTGCTCTGGAACAGACAGTCGGGTGGTATGTCGAAAATAGATGGTGGTGGGAACCATTAAAACGCTGATTATCGGCGCCAATGGGATGCTTGGCTCAGACCTTTGCAAAGTGTTTCCCTATGCTGTGAAACTGACACATAAGGATCTTGACATTACAGACAGAGAGCAGGTTATTGAATCGATTCTGAAAATAAAACCTGATGTGGTCATAAACGCAGCTGCCTACACAAATGTGGATGGCTGTGAAGATAACCAGGAACTTGCATTTCAGGTCAACGGATACGGACCTGGATACATGGCAGAAGCCTGCGCCAAGGTGGGTGCAACACTTGTTCATTTCAGCACCGACTACGTTTTTGACGGCTCCAAAAAAGAGTATGTAGAGTCTGAGATCACAAATCCAATTAATGTATACGGGCACTCAAAACTTATCGGTGAAAGGAAGATCATCGAAAATATGGATGAATACAGAATCATAAGGATTTCCTGGCTTTTTGGAATACATGGGAAAAACTTTGTTGAAGCTATGCTGAGATTGTCTGGAGAAATGGATACTGTAAAGGTTATCAATGATCAATTTGGAAAACCTACCTATACAATGGATCTAGCCACTAAAATAAAAGAAATAATTGAACTTGACCCTGAAATTTATCATATTACAAATGATGGGATCTGTTCCTGGTACGAATTTGCGTCTTCTATTATCGATAATGTAACTCCCTGTAACAGTGAAGAATTCCCTAGAAGAGCAAAACGTCCTGAGTACTCAGTTCTTGTAAATACCAAAACCAAACCCATGAGGCACTGGAAAGAAGCACTTGAAGCTTATTTGAAGGAGAGAAGCACATGAAAGGAATAATACTCGCGGGCGGAACCGGAAGCCGACTTTACCCCCTTACCAAAGTTACAAACAAGCACCTCTTGCCAATTTACAACAAACCGATGATCTACTACCCCATCCAGACCCTGATCAATGCGGGTATCAAGGAAATAATGATCGTATCCGGAAGAGGTCACGCCGGGCACTTCCTCGAACTTCTGGGATCAGGTGTAGATTTTGGAGTGAGATTCACATATGAAATACAGGAAGAAGCAGGAGGCATTGCCCAAGCACTGGGATTGGCCGAAGATTTTGCGGATGGTGATAGTGTAACTGTCATTCTTGGAGATAATATATTCCAGAACGACATCAAAGAGGATGTCGAAAACTTCAATGGTGGTGCCAAGATTTTTCTAAAAGAAGTCACTGATGCTCACAGGTTTGGAGTAGCTGAACTGAAGGGTGAGAAAGTAATAGGGATTGAGGAAAAGCCAAAAATGCCAAAGACAAATTTTGCAGTTACAGGACTTTATATATATAACTCTGATGTTTTTGACGCAGTTAAAACACTCAATCCTTCTGGAAGAGGGGAACTTGAGATTACAGATGTAAACAATTACTACATAAAGAAAGGGGATATGGAGTATGGAGTTCTTGGAGGCTTCTGGAGTGATGCAGGGACTTTTGAGAGTTTAATAAGAGCCGGGATGTTAGTGCAGCAACATCAAAAAAAGGATCCAGTAGAAATTCGATAAAAATCAGAGGTTTATAGGAATCTTATATCCTTAGGAATGTTAAAAATATAACTTCAAATTTTATTTCGGGAATTGCTATCTATTCATACAGGTTGTGTTTTTGTTGATGGAGGCGTTTGGTGTGTGCATTCAAACCACGGAACACACGGAAAAAGAAAGGTCACAAGACGGCAAGTACGGTTGCTCTGGCGTTTTGTCCACAATGAATTTTGAATTGATTATTTAAAGTACCGGCGTGCTTACCGGCCATCAGGCTGGTTTCCGTGTCTTTCCGTATGTTCCGTGGTTAAGGAATGGTAAACAAAAATCCTTGATATTATTATTTGACCCATACCTTAGTTCCGCACTTATAGGCACATAGTCGTCTTTTGATGTTGAATTATGCACTTAATTTTAAGCACATCATCCTTTTGGTGTGATTTCAAAATCGTTATCAATCGAGATCATAGATTTGTATAAATGATTATATGCGCTTAAACCGGAGTTTATATTTTGTAGTATAAAGCTGCATCAAGTGACACATAATCCATATGGTTTAACAAAAAATTAATTATGTTGAGCAACAATTCAAAACAATTTAATATAAAAGCAAGAAACATGGAACTACTCAAATGAATGAGTGCATAACAAAAATAGCTAATTTCCTACCACATAGGGTCTAACACATAATCTCCATAACAAGATGCCATATAATGGTTTCTTTCTTATAGAAAGTACCAATCGACGAGCCAATTCAATATGTGGCAACGCCAAAATTGAACGAAACGAGTTTATAACTTAATTAATTTATTGTTAGGCTTAGGTAATATCCATAGTTACATCCCGATTTTCATGAGATCTTATAAACTCCGGTTAAAATTTTGGAACAAAGGTTAATATATAAAATGAAGAAAACGATGAGTCTTAAAATATCTAAAATAATAAATCTCTTTATGATGGCTTTTTTGCAAAGTTGCAACAAAAAACAATCCACAATTTGATCAAAAGTTAACATACTTTTGTTCAAGATAATGAATTGAAACATCTATGATGTGTTTAGCAGCTGATTTAAAACCTTTTGAGATCTGAGTAAGTTATTCAAAAACACTACAAAAATATAAATGAGGCACATCATTGAATACAGTTCAGAAAGTTACCAAAAACACTTTAGTATTACTCATAGCGCAGATCATTTCTATGATACTTGGCTTTGCTTACACTATATATATAGCCAGAGGAGTGGGTTCTGAAGGATTCGGAAAACTGAATTTTGCGCTTGCATTTACAGGAGTCTTTATTCTTTGTGCGGATTTAGGGTTAAACACGCTAATTACAAGGGACGTGTCACGCCAAAAATCTCAAGTTGGGATATATTTATGGAATGTTTTATTAATTAGATCATTTTTGTCCATTATTACTTTTGGACTTATCTCGATAATGGTAACTAGCCTTAACTATCCAGAGCAAACAATAAAAGTAGTACAATTGATCGCATTGTCTTCTATTTGCGTTAACTTCTCCGCAATGTTTCATGCAATATTCCAAGCTTTTGAGCAAATGGAGTATGTTTCCCTGAGTCAGATATTTTCGAGTTTATTAATGTATATTGGAATTATTATTGCCATTAAAAATGATCTCAATATTATTGATATCTCCATCATATATATTGCAGTCAGTGCAATTGTATTAGGAATTAATATTATTATTTACATATGGAAGTTTCCAGTATCAAAAGTAAAAATTGATTGGAATTTCTGGAAATATTTATTGAAAGAATCACTGCCATTCTGGGTAGCTACTTTTTTTGTGATAATATATTATCGAATAGATATTATAATGATTTCACTAATGAAAGATGATTCTGCCGTCGGGTGGTATTCTGCATCTTACAGATTGATAGATGCACTTAGTTCTGTTTCAGCTATTTTTACGATTGCGATGTTTCCGGTTTTTTCTAAATATTATATCAGTTCTAAAGACTCAATGAATCTGGCATTCCAAAAATCGTTAAAGTTTTTGATCCTTCTCGCAATACCTATTGGAATCGGAACAACCATACTTGCAGATCAAATCATTTATCTAATATATGGAACGGGTTATTCTCAATCAGTAATAGCTTTAAAAATACTTATTTGGGCTAGTGTACTGGGTCTTATTGATCTGGCCCCATGGACATTATTAAATTCAACAAATAATCAAAGAACTCTCATGATATATACATTTGTTGGAGTAGTTTTTAATATAACTTTTAATTATATGCTAATACCTTCAATGAGTTATGTAGGAGCAGCAATTTCAACTGTTGCCACTGAATTTATAGTTGGTCTATTTTTTATTTTTAGATTAAATAAAATAAACAAAAAATTATTCAATACAGTACCTACAACAATTGTAAAATCAATTATTTCAGGACTTTTAATGGGTATTTTCATACACAGTTTCAGTTCATATTCAATATTTTTATTGATTCCATTAGCAGTAATCATATACTTCATCTCATTCTTAGTGATCGGAGGATTTGAAAAAGATGATCTTAAGTTATTAAATCAGGTAATCAAAAGATAAGATTTGTTTTATCAAAATTGATATAATTGACATTATCACTATTAGGCAGGGGCACATATCTTTCAATAATTTTAAGGCGTTGATTGTCAAAATCACTTGTACATCGGAACTAACACGTGCTACAAAGAAAGATAGAAAGAAGATAGGAATCTGTAGATTTCGGGAAAAAAATCTCAACCGAATACATTTTGACAACCTAAAAACAAATGGTGAATGAAACATGAATAAAAAAATACTTTATTTCATGCACGTAGATTGGGACTGGATTAAACAAAGACCTCATTATATTGCCGAAGAATTATCTAAAAAATATGATACTCTTATTATGTATCCACACATGAAACGATCACATTTGACGAAAAACAAAAAGGATGATTTAAAATTAAGAGCGATTTTTCATGTCCCATTTCGAAACAGAATAGATCTGCTGAACACTATAGATAGATTACTTATAAAAAAATACATTGAATTTGTCTTGAAAATATACAAGCCGGATTACATATGGATCACATTTCCAGATTTATTCAAAGTTATTCCATTAGATCATAAATCTAAAATAATATATGATTGCATGGATGATGTTGGAGAATTTGATAATGATGAGTGTATAAAGTCTGAACTTATAAATTTAGAGATTAAACTTATACGGGACTCGTCGACTATTTTTGTATCCAGTGAAAATCTTATGCATATTATAAACAATCGAGAATATTGCAAATATAAGACTATACTAATTAGAAATGCCTTTGGTGGGAATAAGTTGAATATCGACTCACCGGATAAGTCAAAAATAAAAAAAAGTATATATAAAATATGTTATATTGGAACTGTGTCTTCATGGTTTGATTTTGATTCATTATATTTCTGTGTACAAAATATTGAAAATATAGAATTTCATATTATTGGGCCAGTTGATGTTAATAACAAGAATTGGTTCCATGATAGAATAATACTTCATGGGCCAGTAAATCATGATGAATTATACTCTTATATTAAAGAATTTGATTGCATGATTATGCCCTTTAGAGTTAATAAATTAGTTATGTCAGTGGACCCTGTAAAATTATATGAATATATTAACTATAATAAACCTATAATCTCAATATATTATAAAGAAATAGAGCGATTTTCAAAATACGTTTCATTTTATTCAACTAAAGAAGAGCTACTAAATGTTGTTAATGATATGATAAACACTGGATTCATTACTAAATATAATGAAAAGGAGCGCGAAGAATTATTAGATAATAACTCCTGGAAAATCAGAGCAAGTAAGATAGTAAGGTATTTAGAAAAGATAGATGTGTGAGGGCAGCAGTGTGACAAAACTTAGTTTTTTAATTCATTGTATTAATATGGGGGATCAAAAATGGATAATCCTAGAGTCAGCATTATAATCCTAAACTGGAATGGAAAAAAAGACACTATCGAATGCCTTGAGTCCCTAAAAAAGATAACATATCCAAATTATGAAGTGGTACTCGTAGATAATAGTTCAACTGATACATCTATTGAATGCTTAAATAAACTATATCCAGAAATAGAAATTATTGAGAATGAACAAAACCTTGGGTTTGCCGAAGGAAACAATGTTGCAATTAGAAAGATCATTGAAAGAGAAACAAGATACATATTATTGCTTAATAACGACACTGTAGTAGAGAGGGATTTTTTAAATGAAATGATAAAGATCGCAGAAAGTGACCGTAATATTGGTATTCTTGGACCAACGGTATATTATTATAATCAACCTAATAGAATTCAATCTGCAGGTGCGAAAATTAGATGGAATAAGGGCAAAGATTCTATATTAAGATATAATGAACTAGATACAGGAGAATATAACAAAATAACAGAAGTTGATTATGTAAGTGGTTGCGCTCTTCTTGCAAAAACCGAAGTTTTTAAAAAAGTAGGTGGTCTAAACAAAGATTATTTTGCATACTGGGAGGAAACCGATCTATGTGTTAGAGCTCATAAAATATCATACAAGGTGATCTATGTTCCAAAGGCAAAAATATGGCATAAAGGAGGTTCTACAAGTAAAAAAATAAATGGATTTACTCAATATCATATGACAAGAAATATGTTCTGGTTCATGAAACAACATGCCACTAGAAAACAATATCTTTCGTTTTTACTGTACTTTTTTGGATTTCAATTTTGGCTTTCGAGTGGTATATATATTGTATATCATAAAAACATAAATGCATTTCTTTCCCTCCTAAAAGGTACCATAGACGGAATTAAAAAAATTCATCAATAATAAACATGCGAACCACCGTTATCATAAACCTTATTTATATTAAAGATGAGATGTTCTAAACTGACTAATTCCCTTGTATGAATCTCCCCTTTTGTAATGTGAACCACTACTTCATTTTTCATTATGTTAAAAGTTCCAACATATAAATATAAATCTTTTCCAGAAAAGTCATCACTAAGCGGATGAAATTCGAATGTTCTCAATAAGCCCATTAACAATAAATGCCTATATTCGTCAGCGGAAAAAGAATCGCTTACTTTTACACTATTTAACCACTTAGCACCTGTAATTTCCCGATCATTATAATGAGGGCCATCCGCCATGATATTAAGTGAAATCGACCTGCAATCGTCATTTGCTAACTCGTAAACCCATCCTGAATTAAAAAGTAAGTATATCGATAAAAATACAGACAATAACTTAAAAGGATTTACTACAACTTGATTATCTCGGAATACCCTGATAGAGTTATTTATTGAATTAAAAAGAATTAAACCACCAATTACAAAAAACGGCGCTAAAAATATAAGCGATATTTGGTATAGTCTTGTCGTATTGAGTGAACTTGCAAAAAGTGGAACTACGATACCTGCAAGAAGTAATACATAATTCAGCTCACTAAATATTATATATTCGTTTTCAAATTTCATTTTTATTTTGCTTTGTTTTAACAATAAAGCAATTATCCCAATTGTAATAAATACTTGTGAAATTATGTGAAGATATTTGGTGATTTCATGCAACAAAGATCCTGTTTTGCTTGTTAATATATCTAATCCCTGTACATCTGTTGGATTAAATAAACTTATAATAGTATGGGTTACAATGTTTCTAAAAGTTAATACAAAGGTATTAAATGTATTAGCATTCGAGATATAAATATACCATGAAAAAATAATAATAAAAGATAGTGAAACAAATGTGGCCTTTGTAATATTTGTCATGTTTTGATGTTTTGGTAGTACATTAAAGTAGTGCAAAAGACATGTTGTAAAAAGTAAAAACAAAACAATAAAAGATAATCCGTAGTGTGATGTACCAAGTGAAAAGATAAAAGCGATTGATAATATTGAATGTTTCATTCTATTCATCTTATTATCAATCATTAAAAGCATCAATAAAACTAGAAATAATTCTGCAATTTCTTGTCTTGCCAAGGAGAGCATCTCAGTGTAGAAAGTAAATAGTGAAATAAAGAAGAAACATGCCAGAAATGCAATTTTATCATTTGTCTGCTTTTGATATACTCGGTATAAACCAAGAGGAACTAAAGAAAATAACAAAGGATAAATTATTTTAAATACCCATATTTGACTCATTCCGGAGATAATAGAAAAAATTGGTGCGAGTATCACAATGGAAAGCATAGCGTTTACAGGCAACGGAATTGTTGAGTCCCACAAGGAGTTTTCAATAACCAAATTTGAAATATGATACTCATTTTGAATATCCCATCCCGAGATATACATCGTAATCAAAGAAGTATGGAATAGAAGGGAAAGCGCAATTATAAAAATAGTAAGAGGATAATATTTTGATGGGATAAAATAATCAAATCCGATCAAAAGCACTATGATAGAAATTAAAAAAATAAGAAACATTAGAAGGGTATTTACAAAGTAAAAATTAACAAAATAAGTTCCGAATACCGCTAAAAAAAGAATTAAAATTAAAATTAAAAATGTTGGTGATAATATATCTTTAACATTAATAAAACTGGGATTTGAGAAATTTTGATCAATCTTATAACACAGAATGATTAAAATAAATTCCACTATACTTATCGTTATTATCAAAGGAAAAAGAGAAAAGGGTTTAGAAATATTAAAAAAGGGATAAACTGTGTTAATGAAAAAACCAATGAACATCAAAGTTGTAATACTCAATCCAACCGCATATAACAACGTCTCGATATTACCGAGATTATGTAATTTGAGACATCTCAAGATAATGATACCTGGTATGAATATGAGATAGATAAAAGTAATTAATGGCCTTAAGATTGGAATTTGTAAACCAATATAATCTAACCCTATAGTACCCCATGTCGCAAGTTGTATCATAGACACAACAATAAGGAACTTTTTAAAATGCCAATCGTTAATTTGAAGTATATTCTCGAGTCTCATTTTATAAACCCACTCAATAATATATCTAAAATCTCGACCCTTTTGTCCCACGAAAACTCAGGCACCAAGGTCTCTAAATCAAAGGTATTTTCAACATTATTACTTTTATACAGATTATAAATCATTGTTATACTTGAATATAAATCACCACAATTATTATCAACAATTATACCTCGATTTAGGTTCTCAATATAAGGCAATGCAGGATCATTTTCCTGTTCCTTTATCCACAGAAATGGTGTTTTACTAGCAACATAATCAAATAATTTCCCCGGGATTTGTAGTCCACCTTTATTACCAAAAGAAATCAACAAATTAGCCCCCTTCATGAGGGACAAAGATCTTTCATAAGATACAAAACCTCCAAATGAGATAATGTCCTCCAAATTTTCATTTTTAATTAGTTCTTTATATTTATTTCCTATTGACCCAACAAATATAACTTCAATATTTTTATTCAATTCAATGTTTTTCTGAATTAACTTCAAGCTCTCTAAAAAAGGGATTACATTTCTTATTGATGAAATCGTTCCTGCATACAATATTCTAAACTTTTCCGAATATTCTGGATCTATATTATTGAAAAAGGTATAATCAACCCCCATAGGGATAACTAAAATTTTATTGTCATCCATAAAAGTATAGTTCTTCAAATAATTTTGCTTTGTTTCTTCAGTAGTAACACATAACTTATTGACCTTATTTAAAATACATTTTTCCAACCACCAATCAATTAAAAATTTAATTTTACTAGATTGATCTTTGTATGTTGGTTCAAAGACCCAGGGGTCTCCAAAATCAGCAACCCAATTCAAGCCTCTTATTTTGTTGATTGTATAAGCCACTAAATGATTAACAGGACTCCCCGAAGATATTAAGATGTCATAATCATACTTTTTAGTAATTTTAATTCCACTTATAGTTGCAAACGGATACCAGTCAAATAGCAAAGAAATATTTATAAATTTAGAGATGAAATTTTGCATATTTTTGAGAGAAATTTTATTTAGGGTATATTTAGTATTAGATTGGGGATTATTATTGGAGGAAGATTTAAACATGTCATAATACATTTCACTTATTATTCCAGCATAAGTCCTAAATATTTCAATATTCGAAGGAATTTTATTGATGGAACAGAGACTTGCATAGGGAAGGTTCTTTGGAGGATTCAATGTCAAAACATTAAGATCCCATCCAAATTTATCAAGGCACTTTACTATATATTCAACTCTACGTGTATGAGAGTCATTCACTGGTGGGAAACTATTGGAAATTAGTAATATCTTTCCTTTTTTGATAGTCTTTATATTATCCATGATATCGAACAATCCTTATAAAACAAAAACAAATATTTCCATCATATTAATATTGATTCTGACTATAGCGAATACTTTAATATTTAGGACCCGCAACGAAATAACCTATACAATTTACCATTTATTGTAGCTTCAATTGAAGCCCTTGGCCCTGAAAATTAATCGGTTCAATTGGAAATATGCAGAAGTTGTTCTATGACGAGTCCTTAGACACAATAAGGATAAATTAATGCCCAACAATGTCAAAATAGAAGGGTTTCCCTCCATAAAATGACTCAGATGTACAGATCAAGGTCTCATTTGTGTGTTTCTACCGAAAGCAGGTTCTATGTTGTTGGATGATCTTGATAATAGAGGATATAGTTTATGAAATTCAGATTTTAAGATTTATACTGTAATCACTATAAATTGAATTATAGTCATTTACGCAAAGAATTACACTTGAAGTTGAACTGACCTATTTTCTAGTCCGAAGCATTGTGTTTCGAGTTCGTTATGAGAAATTAAGTGTGAATAGTTGCGTTCAAGACTATAGTCAAGAATATTTCAGATAAGAAATATATTTATTTAATATATCTTAACCTGATATATGTTCTTTCGTATTCTTCTGCTACCTGATCCCACGTTCTTATTTTATTGCTAAACGGTCCTACACATAATTCACTCTCATAAATATTTAGAATCAATTCTGCAACATCTCCTAGTTTTGGAGGATAATCTACACCCAAGCAGCCCTGTTCTTTAGTAAATTCTTCTAATGCTGTTCCATTTGTAACTATTGCTGGCGTCCCCATTGCTAAAGCTTCAGCTACAACAATTCCATATCCTTCTGATTTAGATAACAAAAGAAATACATCTGCATTTTTCATTTCTTCCATAACTTTAGAGCTAGGTAAAAATGGTTTCCATTCTATGTAATCATAAACTTTTAATTTTTTAGAGAGATTTATCAGATTTTTTTTATACTGCCCTTCGCCAACTATGGTCAACTTCACGTTTTGAATATTACGCAGATATATTAATTCATGTAAAGAATCGATAATATACTGAACTCCCTTATAATCTAAAAGATACCCAACATAAAGAAGTTTAATAAAATCCTTTTTGCTCTTTGCTTTAGAAATATCAATCAAATCAACCCCGTGAGGGATCACGATTATATTCGCACACTGCGTAATTTTATTGATGCTGTTTGCTTCATAATTTGAAACCGAAACAATCTGATTAGTGGACTTTAAAATTTTTGCACCTATGAATTTATTATAAAACTCCCCAAGTAATTTTCCTGCAAGTGTATTACGATTTAAAGGGTCATAATGACATGTAAAAACAAGAGGAACATTTATCTTTAGCACATTTTTTGTTGTGAATATAACTTCAGGGGAAAACAATGTATGATAACCATGAACATGGATAATATCTGGATTCAGTATTTTTATATTTTTTATTAAAAAAAAGAAGATTTCTGGGCTTAAATCATAAAAATAATGTCCAACTCTAGATTTAACTCGCAAAATCTTGAATCCATCATAGATTTCTTCAGAAAAAAGATTTGATGCATTAGGTTGAAGGACTGTTACACAATGATTTCTCTCGGTTAGATGTTTGGCAATTTCTCTAACCGTTTTATTGATCCCACCTGCAGCTGCAGTTTCCATATAATTAATTAGCAAAATATTCATAAAATCCCTATTTTAAAACCAATTAATGATATAAACAGTTAAATGCATAGTAGAAAATATAATAAGTGCTGAATTTTTGACTCTTGGTTTATTTCTGAAAAAGATAATCATACTCATCGGAAATTTTATTCCATGAGTAATTATCTACTACTTGTTTTTGTGAATCGTCTTTGAGTATTAAATATCTCCCAAAGTCAATTTCAATTTCTTCTATATGCTCACTTAAATCATTAGAATATTTAAAATAAAGTATGCTTTTATTGCCAACTTCTTTATTAAACTCATTATCGTGAGCAATTATAATGTTTTTCATAGCCATTGCTTCCAAAAGGGAAGGATTTGTACCACCAGCAGAATGACCATGAATATAAGCAAAACAATTTTGCCTCAACATATTTAATAAGTTTTTGTTGTATATTCCTTTAGTAAATATTACTCGATCATACCCATTTAACTCAGTTATGATTTCATCAATAGAAAGTTCATATTTTCGGCTTAAAAAATTACCAACAATTACTAATTTTTTTGTTGTGTTTGATAATAAAAAACCTTCAATTATAACATGGATATTATTTTCAGGTTCAAGCCTTGCTACTACCAAATAATAACTATTACTTTCAAGATCTGTGAAACTATTAACACCGTGGATCTCTTTTAATTTGGAGGGATTCCACAACTCAATTGGAGGCTGGTCAACACCATATGAAATGTATACAGCATTTATTCCATGTTTTAATTCGATGTATTTCTTAATTTCAACTGAATCAGCAATTATAACATCTGAGAAATGAACAGCAAATATTTCACTAAGATAAAGAATTAATTTCTCAAGTTTATTATATTTGTCCCTTTTCCATTCAATGCCATCCACATTAACAAAAAACTTTTTTCTAAATAATTTAGGGATAAAAAAGAAAAACCCTGCACCGTAACCCAACATGTAAATGTAATCACAAATAAAACAAGACTTAATTAAAGAATAAATATCATAAATTGTTTCATAGATAACTCTGCAAAAAGGTTTTAATGGGAAATAAAATAAATTGACTCCATTATATTTGGGGATCTTTGGGGTAGTTCCACCCTCACAGCTGACATAAATGTCATATCCTTTAGCAACAAGTCTTTTGCTAATTTCATCTACAAAAGTTTCAAAACCCCCATATTTTGCAGGAATTCCACGTGATCCAATAATTGCTATTTTTAAAACCATAAAATCACTTTAGCATATAGATTAAATAGAATATAAGAACATCCCGTAACTACTTGCTATCCATCATTCACATGCTTTTTGATTCCCTGATCAACCCGGCCATCGAATGAAGCATAATTCCTGTAAACGCCATAAAAGTCCCAATAATAGTCAGAACCATCATCAACATAGTAGGCCCAAAATTCAATTGGCCTCCAAGATAAAAAGTCTGCAAAAAACCCAGGCCCATATAAAGCCCTGTGACCCCAAAAATAATCCCGGGCACAGTAAAATAATAAAGAGGCCTGTTAAATTCCATATCCCTTAAAATCTTCAATAAAACTCCGAGTCCGTGCGAGATAGGATTTTCAGTAGAACAATCCACATCATACCGGGCCACAATCTCAACTTCCGTGATCCTCAACCCGGCTTTTCCCGCATCAGCGAGCATTTCACTTTCTATCGCCATGCCGTTTGCCTTGAAGCGGAAAACATCTTTTGTGGAAGCTGCAAAGGCCCGAAACCCGCTCTGGGAATCTGTCACATTGACCCCTGAATTCATGTTTGTGGCCTTATCGAGAACGGTCTGGCCGATTCGGCGATAGGCCGGAGTGTTTTCATCGTTTCCATTCAGGTAGCGGCTGCCGTTTACCATGTCGGCATCGCCTGCCAGGATTGGGGCCACGAGTTTTGGGATGTCGGAGGGGTTGTGCTGGCCGTCGGTGTCCATGGTGACAATCACGTCGGTTCCGATGGAGAAGGCGGCTTCAAAACCGGTTTTCAGGGCGCCACCTTTGCCGCTGTTCGTTTCGTGCACAATTACTTCGGCCCCGGCCAGTTTCGCGACCTCAGTTGTCCGGTCCGAGCTGCCGTCGTCTATGACGAGGACGCGGGTGGCGTACTTTTTCGTAAGGAGGACGACGCTGCCGATGGAGACTTCCTCGTTGAAGGCGGGGAGGAGAACAGTTACTCTAGGAGAGGGGTTTTCCAGGGCCAGCGCATTTTTCAAATTAGTACAACTCCATTTTTACTGGTATTGGGTTTTTTAAAAATACATTACAATAATTTTCTTGATATAGTCAGCCTGTTCACATATATAATTTTTACGATTACAATCAGTAGCAAGATATATAAAATTATTGATATATATAAAAAGAATTTAAAATGAGACGGAGTAGAATACGGAGGAGGTAACGTGATAATATAAAATCGGAGACAATATAGAGAAGAGGGCAGAAAACGGAAGCTTCTGCGTAAGATATTGATGCGAGAAAAGCAAAGAATGGAAAAGAAAATTGGGAAAAAGAAGAGCATGAAACGTATATTGCTCTTAAAGGGAAAGGGCTTTTCTCAGGGAGGCCTGGAAGGGGCACTGCCTGGTAGGAAATTCTTTCTGGAAACTTGCGGCGGGGGATATTTGGGAAATTGAGGGTTCCGGGCCGGGAGGGGAAGATTCCTTTGGGGTGAGCAGGAGAGGGTTTGGGATTTGCTTTGAGTAATCCGGCACCTGGAATATGGCTTGTGAAACTTCGAGGGGAGGCAGGGTTTATTGAGTTGGGGCATCCCGGAAAAACGGATACATGAAGAAAAAAGGGTAGAAAAAATAAAAATCAGACCTTATGTTGTTTGAAGTTTTCTAGCCAGAATCAGTGGCAAACGGACTTTAACCACGGAACACACGGAACACACGGAAAGAATTAGTCTGCTTGAGTGAGTGAAACGAGCGAAACAGACCCCGTGCTCCCGAAGCGGAACTCGGGCATGGAACACACGGAAAGAATTAAACAGAGAACTGAGATCAGCATCAGAACTTATGTCGGTTGAAGTTCTCGACCCAGAATCAGTGGCAAACGGACTTTAAACCACGGAACACACGGAACACACGGAAAGAATGTACTGGAAATTTGCACTTAGCGTTAGATCCTGGTTGTTTTAAGTTCTCGATCCAGAATCAGTTGCAAGCGGACTTTAACCACGGAACACACGGAACACACGGAAAGAATGTACTGGAAATTTGCACTTAGCGTTAGATCCTGGTTGTTTTAAGTTCTCGATCCAGAATCAGTTGCAAGCGGACTTTAACCACGGAACACACGGAACACACGGAAAGAATTAGTCTGCTTGAGTGAGTGAAACGAGCGAAACAGACCCCGTGCTCCCGAAGCGGAACTCGGGCATGGAACACACGGAAAGAATTAAACAGAGAACTGAGATCAGCATCAGAACTTATGTCGGTTGAAGTTCTCGACCCAGAATCAGTGTCATAAGAGCTCTTAACCACGGAAAAGCACGGAATGACACGGAAACCGGCCTTCGGCCGGTGAGTACGTTGGTCCATTATATACTCAGACTCAAATCCAATTCTGGATTCTTGAAAATAGACTAAAAAAGACCAGCACAACCGTAATAGCCGTCTACCGGCTGTTTTTTTCCGTGCATTTCCGTGTCCTTCCGTGGTTTGAATTTCCACACCAAACAGCACCTCACCAAAAACCACAGCAAGAATTAGACGGATAACTGCATTCAGAATTATACCTTATGTCGTTCCAAGTTATTTACCTAGAATCAGTGTCATAAGAGCTCTTAACCACGGAAAGGCACGGAATGACACGGAAACCGGCCTTCGGCCGGTGAGTACGTTGGTCCTTTATCTCATATCATTCAAAAACCACTCTGGATTCTTGAAAGTAAACTAAAAAACTCCCTAACAACCTTAATACCATCTTACGGCCATTCT
The DNA here is from genome assembly GCF_055394095.1 of Methanosarcina baltica. Classification (NCBI taxonomy): domain Archaea; kingdom Methanobacteriati; phylum Methanobacteriota; class Methanomicrobia; order Methanosarcinales; family Methanosarcinaceae; genus Methanosarcina; species Methanosarcina baltica. The sequence goes on from NZ_AP042463.1 coordinate 1,421,752, forward strand.
TTTTCCGTGTGTTCCGTGTGTTCCGTGGTTTTTTTCCTTGACTCCTGAAAAATGGATTGAAAAAAGCCTGAACAACCGTACTTGTCGTCTCCCGGCATTCTTTTTCCGTGTGGTCCGTGTGGTCCGTGGTTTTTTTCCTTGACTCCTGAGAAATGAATAGAAAAAAGCCTGAACAACCGTACTTGTCGTCTCCCGGCATTCTTTTTCCGTGTGGTCCGTGTGGTCCGTGGTTTTTTTCCTTGACTCCTGAGAAATGAATAGAAAAAAGCCCGAACAACCGTACTTGTCATCTCCCGGCATTCTTTTTCCGTGCTTTTCCGTGCTTTTCCGTGGTTTGAATGCACACACCAAACAGATCCTCATCAAAAACAGCAGCAAAAATTAAGGGATCGTGTCCGTGAGTTACTGACAACCATAAGCATAAAAATCTCTATGCATTTTTCTTAAACACGGAGAATGTGCTTGTTTTTTCAGATTTAATATACGACTCAAGGACACGACCCACAACCAAAAATGGGAATGGAACTCTATCACATTTTGACGCAGACACCATTTCAAACATGTTAATTGGAGACACCAGTTTTGACGTGTTAATTGGTATGGTACGTAAAAGCACCCAATAGATATAACTAGTATCCATATTACATTATATAATATCTATCATAAATGTAAAAGAAGTGCTCAATCTGTCAAAGGTATCAAGAAATACATTAAGCATCAGAAATATTTGACGAAATAATTTCAATGCTTCATTGCTATTCCATGAAGCATTACAGTAAGTAAAGGTAAAGTAGGTGTACCATTGCCCTCTTCCAATAGGTCAACTACCTTGTTGTAAATCGTTATTTGCAACTGCTCGAGTCAACTACCCCCACCTGTCAGCCTCCGGCTGCCGAGGAAGGGGCTTGCTTCAGTAAGCCATAGTTGAATAGCCTTTCGTTACACTGGTCATGATATTCGTGGATACTCCACACGTTCACGGAGATTTCGACTTGGATTAAACATCCCTGAGAGGTAGGGGAAGTGTTCAGGTCATTAACAAGCCAGTATAACAGTGGCGATGTGGACCTACTCCAATTTAGGAGGACAAATTAATGAAGATATTTGTCAAAAATTCATACGATAAGCCCCTGATGCCAACAAGCCCTAGAAAAGCAAGAATATTGCTTAAAGCAGGTAAGGCAGAAGTGGTACAAAGAAATCCTTTTACAATCAAACTTTTATATCCAACTAATAACTACACTCAAAATGTGGTATTGGGAATTGACACCGGTTTTCTCAACATTGGTTTTTCAGCAGTCTCCGAAAAAGAAGAACTCATTTCAGGAGAGGTAAAACTTCTTGCTGGAATGCCAGAGCGAAACGAAGAGCGGAGAATGTACCGAGGAAACCGAAGAAACCAGATCAGACATCGGAAACCTGGGTACAACAAAAACACAAACAGAGAAGGCTGGTTAGCTCCATCTATCAGGCATAAGCTTGAAAGTCACATAAGAGTTATCGAGGATCTTTCTAAAATAATCCCAATAACTAAAATCGTTGTTGAAATAGCGAATTTTGACATACAAAAAATTAAAAATCCAGAAATCGAAGGCAAACAGTATCAGGAAGGTGAGCAAAAAGGATACGACAATATCCGGGCTTACATTCTACATCGGGACGGTTATAAGTGCCAGAACCCCGATTGTAAAAACAAAGCAAAACAGCCTTTGCTTCAGGTCCATCACATTCAATATAGAAGTAACAGTGGCTCAGATCGACCTGCCAACCTTATAACACTCTGCAATAAGTGCCACACTAAGAAAAACCACAAAGGATTTCTTTTAACATGGAAACCAAAAGTAAGAGGCTTCAAAGATGCAACATTTATGAATATAGTACGCTGGAAGCTTGTGGATATTTTAAAAGAAAAGTATGATGTTGAAGCAACTTACGGATACATAACAAAAGCCAGAAGATACGAGCTTAATCTTGAGAAAACCCATTCAACCGATGCTTTTTGTATTGCTGGAGGAAGCACTCAGGCTCGATCCGTGCCTCTCGAAATCCGGCAAATAAGAAGAAACAACAGGTCCCTTTCGAAATTTTACGATGCCAAATATATTGATTCACGGGATGGCACTCAGAAAACCGGACAGGAATTGAATTCTGGAAGAACCACCAGAAACAAAAACCTTAATGGAGAAAATCTAAGGACTTTCAGGCTCAGAAAGACAAAGAAAGGAAGGTATAGCATAAGGAAAAAACGCTATCATATTCAACCTATGGATTTAGTTGAGTACGAAGGACGTTTGTATTATGTTATAGGAGCACAAAATTACGGAAAATACGTGAAACTTCGGGACTCAGAAAACAAATCAGGTAAAGTAGTAAATATTCAAAAAGTCAAAATTGTGAAATATGGAAAAGGGCTTTGTTGGATTGATCCTTCAGTACCCTGTTGAAACCGGCCCCTGTAGTCTTGACGCATTCATCTCCCACCTGTCAGCCTCCGGCTGTCGAGGAAGGAGGCTCCTGCTGAGACAGTTGAAACCTGATAATCAGTATCTTTCGGCTCCTTTTTTTCTACGCTGGATAGATACAAAAATTTTAACAAAATAGGGGGAATCAATACAAAATGTATTTATGGATATATTATGTATAGCGATAATATATAATGGGCCCCACATCATGAATATATGAGAATAGTTTATATGCAGTTGTCGTTGATAAGCTCAATACAACCATTACATAATGATTAACCCTCCAAGATGTAGAGTCAATTAGACAATTTGACAAATTAATTATATATTTGTGTACATCTGGAGGATATCGGATGAATTTGCTAAACGGAGGACACTATAATGTCATTAGCAAATAAAGCTCAAATCAATCAATATGAAATACGGCAGCGCAATTTTCTCGCCAGAGTTGCAAGAGAAGCCTCCAATAATGCGAGAGAAAATGCACTTAGTCAGGGAAGGTCGGTAACGATACAACAAGGCGAATCTATTGTCAAATTGCATCCAGACGGAAAAACCGACATTATCCAAAAAATAAAGAAAAGTTCAGTAATTCCTGAAAAAAGAAGATACTGTTTATGAAACGCATGAGGGTATTTGCAGGTCCAAACGGGTCTGGCAAAACAACATTGGTTAATCAGTTTATCAAAGAAAAACATAGACTGATTAATCCTCTCCGTCACGTCAACTACCCCTCCCTAAAACCTTCGCCTAATGGCTCAGGTTTTTGAGGAAGGGGCTTGTTTCGACAAGTCCCTGGTTGAATAGCCTTTCGTTATACTGGTCATGATATTCGAGGATACTCCACACGTTCTCGGAGATTTCGATCTGGATTAAACATCCCTGAGAGGAAGGGGAAGTGTTCAGGTCATTAACAAGCCAGTATAACAGTGGCGATGTGGACCCACTCCAATCAAGGAGGACAAATCTATGAAAATATTTGTCATCAATATACACAACGAGCCATTAATGCCCACGACCCCGAGGAAAGCAAGAATATTACTTAAATCAGGTGGGGCAAAAGTGGTACAAAGGAATCCTTTCACTATCAAACTTCTTTATCATTCGGGAAAAAATACTCAGGAAATAACCCTGGGAATCGATACTGGGTTCCTTAACATAGGATTTTCGGCAGTTTCCGAAAAAGAAGAACTTATTTCAGGAGAGGTAAAACTTCTTGCTGGAATGCCAGAGCGAAACGATGAACGGAGAATGTACCGAGGAAACCGAAGAAACCAGATAAGACACAGGAAACCGGGGTACAACAAAAACACCAACAAAGAAGGTTGGTTGGCTCCATCTATCAAGCATAAGCTTGAAAGCCATATTAGATTAATAGAGGATCTTGCCGAAATCTTACCCATTACAAAAATCGTTGTCGAGGTTGCGAACTTCGACATTCAAAAAATCAAAAATCCGGAAATTGAAGGCAAACAGTATCAGGAAGGGGAACAGGCAGGCTACGATAACGTTCGGGCTTATATTTTGCACAGAGACGGATACTCTTGCCAGAACCCGGACTGCAAAAACAAATCAAAACAGCCTTTGCTCCAGGTGCATCATATCCAGTACAGAAGTAACAGTGGTTCTGATCGGCCTGAGAACCTTATCACACTTTGCAATAAGTGTCATACTCAAAAAAACCACAAAGGATTCCTTTTAACATGGAAACCAAAGGTAAGAGGCTTCAAAGATGCTACATTCATGAATATGGTACGCTGGAAGCTCGTGGATATTTTAAAAGAAAAGTATGATGTTGAACACACTTTCGGATATGTCACAAAAGCGAAAAGGTACGAGCTTAATCTTGAGAAAACTCATTCAACCGATGCTTTCTGTATTGCTGGAGGGGAAACTCAGGCTCGATGTGCTCCCCATGAAATACTACAAATAAGAAGAAATAACAGAAGCCTCTCGAAATTCTACGATGCGCAGTATATTGATTTGAGGGACGGCACTCAAAAAACCGGACAGGAATTAAATTCTGGAAGAACTACCAGAAACAAAAATCTTAACGGGGAAAATTTGAGAGTGTATAGGGGTAGGAAAACAAAGAAAGGAAGGTACAGCATAAGGAAAAATCATTATCCAATTCAGCCAATGGATTTAGTTGAGTACGAAGGAGAGCTATATTATGTAGCTGGAGCACAAAATTACGGAAAGTATGTGAAACTTCGAGCCTCAGCAATTAAATCATCCAAAGTAGTAAATATTCAAAAAGTTAAAATTGTAAAGTACGGCAAAGGATTCTGTTGGATTGACCAATCAGTACCACGTTAAAAAAATATAGAATCCGGCCCCCGTAGTCTCGACGCATTCATCTCCCACCTGCCAGTTCCGCCAAAGCCGGAACTGTCGAGGAAGGAGTCTTCTGCTGTTTGAGATAAATCCTGATGATCTCAATTCGATGGATTTGATTGATTTCAACTACTTTGGATTAAATGTTGATGAAAACGATTTTAGAGATTTTATTTCTCAGTCTCCATTTTACGACAACATCAAGATTGACATCAAAGATGTCAAAATTAATAACAATTGTTTTAACATAACAAAAAGAAGTTCATATATGGGTGCAATGTTGGCTGATTATCTACGGCATTGTTATATAAACTCAAAAGAGACCTCGTTTTCATATGAAACTGTTCTTTCACATTCATCAAAAATAGATTTTCTTAAAAAAGCAAATAGTTGTGGATGGCAAGTATATTTATATTTCGTAAGTACGGTAGATTCTTGTATCAATTGCGGTCGTGTGGAAGAAAGAGTGTTAAAGGGAGAACATGATGTTCCCCATGATAAAATTCAGGGTCGATACACGCGGTCACATGACAATTTATTTGCTGCTTTACAACATTGCAGAAGAGCATACATTTTTGACAATTCAATACAGATGCAATTAATCGCTGAAAAAAAGCCAAATAATTCATTGATATTATCAAATGGAGAGTCTATCCCAGCATGGTTAGATGAATGTGTATTATCAAAAATTTGAGGAATCCCCCTCTAAAACACAAATTACTGTTTATTTTAAAAATCGGGCCGTGCCCGTGAGTCATTGATCATGAGTGCGAAAACAGACACATTCAGCTTGATTATGCATATTTTCGGAAAGTTCTTCTGCAACCGGTTTTCAATGATTGAGCCCCACGACCGATTTTTGAAAGTGGACTGAAAAAAGCCAGAACAACCTTAATACCGTCTTCTGGCCGTTCTTTTTCCGTGTGTTCCATGCCTGAGTTCCGCTACCCGAGTTCCGCTACCCGAGTTCCGCTACCCGAGTTCCGCTACCCGAGTTCCGCTTCGGGAGCACGGGGTCCGTTTCGCTACGCTCAAGCAGACTGAAAAACGCCAGAACAACCTTAATACCGTATTCCGGCATTCTTTTTCCGTGCTTTTCCGTGTCATTCCGTGGTTGAAACACACACACCAAACAGCTCCACCCAAAAAAACACAGCAAGGATTAACAGAGAACTGCACTCAGCATTATATCCTGAGACTTCTGATCACAAAAACCAGAACAACCTTAATACCGTATTCCGGCATTCTTTTTCCGTGTGGTCCGTGTGTTCCGTGGTTTTTTTCCAGCACTCCTGAGAAATGGATTGAAAAACGCCATAACAACCTTAATACCGTCTCCCTGCATTCTTTTTCCGTGTGGTCCGTGTGTTCCGTGGTTTTTTTCCTTGACTCCTGAGAAATGAGTAGAAAAAAGCCCGAACAACCGTACTTGTCATCTTCCAGCCATTCTTTTTCCGTGTGGTCCGTGGTTTTTTTCCAGCACTCCTGAGAAATGAATAGAAAAAAGCCCGAACAACCGTACTTGCCATCTTCCGGCATTCTTTTTCCGTGTGTTCCGTGTGTTCCGTGGTTTTTTTCCTTGACTCCTGAGAAATGAATAGAAAAAAGCCCGAACAACCTTAATACCGTCTTCCGGCATTCTTTTTCCGTGCTTTTCCGTGTCATTCCGTGGTTTTTTTCCCATACTCCTGAAAGTAAACTAAAAAACGCCAGAGCAACCTTAATACCGTCTTCAGGCATTCTTTTTTCGTGAATTTCCGTGGTTTTTTTCCTTGACTCCTGAAAAATGGATTGAAAAAAGCCCGAACAACCGTACTTGTCGTCTTCCTGCATTCTTTTTCCGTGCTTTTCCGTGAATTTCCGTGGTTTGAATGTACACACCAAAAACTTCACAAACACAAAACACAAAAACCTTTAAACATACAAAAGCTTTATAGCGCTCTCCATATAAAATAAAAAGAAATTTCAGAAAACAGGCCCAAAAAGGAAACCCGCCCTCTCAAGAAACCCCTAAAAAACCAAAAATTAAGAAAATAACTTAATAAAACCCGGCAAAAATATAATAACCATTAAAAATCTTTTAATCAACGAGGGCAAATGACAGGAAACAGAAAAATTCCATCGGACCTGCTGGGCGTTGTGTGCCTGGTACTTTTAACTGATCTCTTCGTGCTCGTTCCGGGCCTGAACGAAACATTCATAAGAACAGCCCTGGGCCTGCCCATGGTTTTGTTCCTTCCGGGCTACGCGCTTATTGCGGCTCTCTTTGCCGCGGAAAAAGACCTGGACGGAATAGAAAGGATAGCGCTCTCCTTCGGGCTGAGCATTGCCGTGGTACCTCTCATAGGACTCGCCCTCAACTACACGCCCTGGGGAATCAGGCTTATTCCAATCCTCGTATGCCTCTCGGTCTTCACCCTTGTCATGTGCGGGATAGCTTTCTGGAGACGGGAAAACATGCCGGAGGGGGAAGAATCTTTCGAGGTGTCCTTTACTTCCTACTGGCTGGCCTTAAAGGCCGAGGTCCTGGAAAAGCCCGAGTCGAAAACCGACAAAATCCTTACAATTATCCTGATTTTATCCATTCTGGCCTCGGTCATGACCCTCGTCTACGTAATCGTTACCCCGAAGGAAGGAGAGCACTTCACGGAGTTCTACATCCTCGGGCCCGGCGGGATGGCGGACGACTACCCGACGCACTACGCGCCCGGGGAGAGCGGGACCGTGATTGTGGGGGTTGTGAACCACGAGTACCGGGTCCTGAACTATACCCTGGACCTGAGGCTTGAAAACGTCTCGCTGGAAATTCCCGGAGACCGGGCCGTCATAAACCTCGCGCATAACGAGACCTGGGAGCGGACACTGGACATTACGCCTCCCTTTGAGGGAACTGACATGAAACTTGAGTTCCTGCTCTTCAACGATACCGAGAAAAACGAGTCTTACCGCGACCTGCACCTCTGGATAAACGTGACGGACGCGGAGGACGGAAAAAACGGATTGATTTAAATTGATGGAAACTGAAAACCCAAACCTTACGGGTGGCAGCAGGGAACTTAAGGTTCCTGAAAATGTGGCAGAGCTTCCGGGGAAGGAAACCGAAAAGGAAACGGAAACAAAAAGCAAAAAGCTGGACTTTCAGAACAAAAAGGTCCTTGCCGGGATTCCCATCCTCTTTATCGCCCTTGCGGAAATTCTCCTCTATGCCGGAAAGGCCGGGGCTGCGACCTGGGTCCATATCGGGACCATCATTGCACTCACCCTTTCAACCATGCTTGTAAAAGACCGGCAGATGAACAGGATACATCAGGCTCTGACACTGCTGCCCGTCCTCCGCCTGGTCAACCTCTCGATGCCCGTCTTCTTTGACGTTACGCTCTACTCTTTTATATTCATCTACGGGCCTCTCGCAATCCCTGTGGCTGTGGCCGCAAGGGCTCAGGAATTTACCTGGAAACAGATGGGGATGGTCTTCAATAAAAAGACATGGACCTACCTGCTTCTCGCAGTTCCCCTGGGTTTCCTGCTCGGGTACGGAGAATATTCCACCATCCACGTGGGTTATTTGATCCCTGACCTTTCTTTCCTGAACGTCCTGAAACTCACAATTATAATGGTCTTCTTCGTGGGGCTCATAGAAGAGGTAATCTTCAGGTCGATCCTGCAAACCAGGCTTGAGGAGAGCTTTGGGCTGAAAAACGGAATGATTGTCGCAAGTCTCCTGTTCGGGCTTATGCACTCGGGCTATGGAACTCCTTATGAAATGTTATACACGGCCGGGGTCGGACTTTTCATGGGCTATACCTTTCAGAAAACCAGAAGTCTTCCTTTTATCACGGTGATTCACGGTTTCGTAAACGTCTTCCTTTTCGGAATAATCCCACACGTCCTGTCCGCATGAACCTTTTTTTGAGTCTCGGATTACCTCAAAACCTTTTTTTAATCACAGAAACCACGGAAGTATCCGCTAAGGCAGGACAGTTTCCAAAACATCTTTTTTTGAGTTAAGGAATGGGTCAAATATAATATCAAGTATTTTTGTTTACCATTTATTAACCACGGAAGACACGGAAAACGGCCTGCGGCCGGTGAGTAAGTTGGATCTTTATGCAATAGGATTCAAAAAATACCCTGGATTCCCCGAGTTCCGCTTAGGGAGCACAGGAAATCGAAGATTTCCTGGGAGTTGCACTGCAAGTGCAACAGCACGGTGTCCGTTTCGCTCGCTTTGCGAGCTCAAGCGGACTAAAAAACGCCAGAACAACCTTAAATATCGTATTCCTGCCGTATTTTTCCGTGTATTCCGTGTGTTCCGTGGTTTGAATGCACACACCAAACACACTCACACAAAAACACACCCTGTATGAATATAGAGCAATTCCCAAAATAAAATTTGAAGTTATATTTTTACCATTCCTAAAGCCTCATCCGTCTGCCACGGGAATGGTAAACCCGAATGGAAAAAGCCAGGAAAACAGGAAAAAAAAGAGTTATGGGGGGTATTTCCCACAGTAAACTGCGGGAGATTAAAAAAGAACGGACCACAAAAATTAGAGGATTTCTACAACCTTGAAGACGACAATTCCACAGAAAGCAAACAACATCGGAAGGATTGCTAGATTAAATGAACTGTTCAGGGATTTATTCCATTTATCAGATGCTGAAAGGACCTCTTTCAGAGAAAGGAGCAAAATCAACCCGACCACTGCCGTAGCTCCGTATTGTGGAAGCCCGGGGCTTGTTAGCATGGACATGGCGCTTGAAGACATAGCGCTTGAAGACATAGCGCTGGAAACCGCACTTGATGAGATTATACTTAACAACATGAAATATACACCACCTTGATACAGGAAACTGCTTACATAACATAAATATTAGAAATGTTCACTTTAAGACAACAGTAAATTAATATAAATTGTAGATATAAAAACATTTTGGTAGTCTGGGAATATATTTATTTACAGAATTGGGAGATAATTACAACAATTTTTCAGATAGTGGAAAATAGAAGGAACATAAAACTATATAAAGATTTCTAAGATAATAAGAGGATTTGTTTTTATTATCGACATTTCGACCCCCTGCCAATAGGGGAAAATAATTCATGTATATTGGTTATTTAATTGATACGAAATCAACTAAATTTCACATTTGTACCATGGATTTGTACAGAAATGCCAGAAATCGAAATGTGGGTTATTAATGTATATGATAAAAAAGAAAACCGACATCATTAGTCAGTTATTATAAGTGAACTACCCCCACCTGTCAGCCTTCGGCTGTCGTGTTAAACCATAGGTTTAACAGGAGTTTCTAATTTTCAATTAGAAACATCGAGGACGGGACCCCCCCTGCTTCGTTCCCCGGAGTAATCTCCACAAGTCCACAGGCTCTTCCCGCAGTTCCGGTGGTGTCTCTTTAATTTAGATCGCAAGTGCAAACTTTTTAATATTTATAGCTACGTTTATGTTCCTATCGTGTTCGGTTTCACATTCTGGACATTTCCAGCTTCTAACATCTAATGTTATTTCCTTATTGTGGAATCCACATACTAATGGGCGTCAATCGAAGCTACAATAAATGGTAAATTGCATAGGTTATTTCGTTGCAGGTCCTTACACAGGAAATCCCACAAATATTCAATTTGTACGGTCACAAAAAGAGTGCAATAACTATTTTCTCGGCCCTCTGAATTCCGTTAAATATGTAATTTGGAGCAAAAGGGACGAAAAAACACATATATAATTTTAACATAGATAAATAATAATTCATAAAGTTAAATCCGACCCCGAGTTTCACTGGCCGGTAAACAGAGGTTACGGATAAAAAAGTAAAATGGAGTTATTTTTGTGAAAAGAAAAATAAAAAACAGCTTCAGGCAAAAATCAGCCCTGAACCTGCTAATAATAGTTTTAGCCCTTTTCCTGACTGTGCTCGCCCCCCCCGCTGCCGCGGAAATCAACTGGGATGTTTCGCCCACACACCCTGCCGTGGGGGATATTCTGGTTATAAGCGGTACGGCAGCTCCAAACGAGAAAATCAACGCTCAGGTCTCGTTTGAAAAAGAGATCCCGGTATCAAGGGGAAGGTATATGTACGTCATTGACGGGGTGGAAATACCTGAAGGAAAAAATATCTTTACCGTAAGGGCCGAAGGCGTAAATGACCTGAACGTAAGAGTAAAAACAAATGTATGGGTCACCTTAAGCACCGACGCAAACAATGGAATTGCAAGCATATCCCAGTCAAGCGTCCCGCCCGGCACATACAAAGCCAAAATAGATGGAACGGCTCAGAGCGGGAAGTCCAGCGTTGACCTTAAAATCACAGCTTCCCAGCCAATAAACGCAGGACCTGATGGTAATTTCATATACAGTTACAACACATCATCAATACCCGAAGGCAATTTTACAATCGTAATCGAGAATTGCATGCGGACAATTACCCTCAGTCCCGAAAAGAAAGTCCTGTTATTAAGTTTTGACCCCTCAATAGCCTCGCTATGTGAAAACCTGACATTAGAAACCGAAATCATTGCAAATACATTCCCCTACGGTCTTGAAAACTGCACACTGAATGTGGAAATCGAAGACCCCGAAATTGCGGAAATAATAGCCGTAACCTTCCCCGAATGGGCAGACGGCAGCAGTTCCGAACTGCCTGCATCTTCAGTTAGTATGACATGCCTTGATACCTCCAAAAAGATAGAAAGCGGAGCGGAAAACATCGTTCTTGGAAACCTCGCCCTGTTTGGGAAAAAGGCCGGAAAAACAAATATCTCAATAACGGTTACGGAAATGACCGATGACTGGGGAGATCCAATAAAAACGATTGTCCTTGAAGGCAGCCTGGAAGTTAGCTCTGCTACAAGTCTGACACCTCTGCCAGGCTACGAAAACCCCCCTCTTGACCTGAACGAGGACGGGATATACGAAGACGTAACCGGAAATGGAATTTTTAATTTTATAGACCTGCAGCAATATTTCTATAACATCTTATGGATGGTTGAGAATTACCCGGCCGAAAAATTTGACTTTAACGGGAATGAGAGAATCGATTTCAACGACCTGATCAGGATGCTCTTTACAATGTATAATAGATGAAAAAAGATAACGTCCCAAACCTGCTTTTTTACTGGCAGGGGACATACTTTATTTTTACCTCCGGTAGCAGAAGCCCCCCTCCTCGATGTTTCTAATTGAAAATTAGAAACTCCTGTTAAACCTATGGTTTAACACGACAGCTGAAGGCTGGCCGGTGGGGAGATACATTCAGAGAAAGAATTAATAAAAGTATATATAAGATTATATTAATATTATTACAACGTTGAAAAATATTTGATATAATACTGAGTTCATATATCCTATATTCGGCAGGTAGACATTAAAATATGAGTATTATTCTTGATGGCGTTTTTGAAATAATACTCATAATTAAACATGTTCAGTATGGTTTACATATATCCCAAATATTGATTCATATATAAATAAGGGTTCATGTATAGGATTGTATATATTGGACGTTATTTTTATTATGTGGCAAAAAACGGTATTGAGATTAATTATCTCGGATCTACAGAGTACCTGCCGAAAGCAGTATATATTTTCCAAAAATGTATACATTAACCTACATTTTGACCCCCTGCCAGTATGGGATAATAATTTCTCCAATTGTAAAATTCAGATTAGTTTTGATACAGCTTATAAATAGCATATTTACACCATGAATTTGTACAAGAATGCCATAAATCGAAATGTGAATTGGCTTTAATAAAGGAGTTTTTTATGACACATGGAGTAAAGTTGAAGGATTGTAAAAAAACAATACACCCGGCAATCCTTTTCATATCATTCATACTTTTGGCAATTTATCTGATCACCCCCGCCTCCGCGGAAATCAACTGGGAAGTCTCTCCTGAAAACCCAAGAATTGGGGACACTCTCATCATAAGAGGCAACGCATCCCCCGAGGAAAGAGTTCCAGCGGAAGTTTTTTTTGAAAAAGAAGTCCCTGTTTCAAGAAACAAATACCAGTTAGTGATCGAAGAAGTGTACATCCCTGAAGGAGAAGACAACCTGTTCACTGTAAAAGCCGAAGGCGTAAATAACCTGAACGTAAGGGCAAAAAAGTTCATAACCGTCACCCTGAGTAAAGATGCCACAAACGGTATTGCCACAATCTCCCAGGGGCATGTACCCCACTGGATTTATAAAGTTACGATTGACGGAACGGCCCAGAGCGAAAAGACTGCGGTGGACATTAAGGTCACAGCCTTCCAGAAAATAGTCGCCGAATCAGATGGGTCCTTCAAATTCGAATACGAAACTTCTTCGATGCCAGCAGGAGATTTCTATATAAAAATCGGAGGAATACAAAAAACGATTACCCTGCAAAACGAGGATGAAACGAGTTCTGATTCAGGATCGATAACTGGATCAACACCTGAAATAATACATGAACAAATACCTGAACCAACGCTCACCCCAGATATTACATCTGCAAAACCCGTTTCTGAAATAGATGAAAACAGGACAGTTTCAGAGGAATCCCCTCAGGAATCCTCAGATGAAGAAGGAATAGTATTCGAAGTAAGAAAAACAGAAACAAATTCATCAAAAGATAATGAGGTTGAAGAAAAAAACAATAATACCAGCCCCGTACCCGAACCGGCCCGGACCCCTGCAATAGGGGCATTAGGAGTCGTTTTGATGCTGATAATAATATTCTATTCAGGAATAAAGAGAAACTGAGGAAAGTTCATCACACAGGATTAAAGTGAAAAACAAAATAAAAAATAGAAAAATATAAAGAAGGTGCACCGTTTTGAAAATAAATAAATCTCCATTAATATTACTTGTAATCATCATATCTTCCATACTTACAGCAGGTTATGCTGCAGGAGATGCCGACCCTGCATACGTCGTGCAGATCGAACTCAAGGAAGATAACCTGAGCATTGCGGACAAATACAACGACCCGGAATATGGAAACTGGATCGCCTTAAGTGGGGGAGACCCTTTTCCCCTTCCCGACCCCCTCGTATTCTCCTACCAGGGAAAAAATCAGCTAAAATATAATAATATAAGCGCAAAGCTGAACATTGAAGAATCGCCGAAAGGTGATTATAACAAAGTACTTACCTATCCGTATTCCACCCATCAAATGTACACCAACGTAATCGGCAAAAATGTCGTGGAAATGGATTTCAAGGGAGAAACGGCTTTTGCAAACAAAGCGGTTAACGTATACGTTGTAAAAATTGATACGGACAACATTTCCAGTTCAATCAGTGATTTGAAAAACGAAAATGCAAATGACCTTCCCGAAGTTTTCGAAAAGAATTTCGGAGAGGGCGACTACAAAAAACAGGACGGAACACTGGACGAAAACGGGGATATCCACCTGGAATTCAGCGGCCTGAACTCAGGGCATTACGGAATCTTTGTTTTCCTTGATACCACAGACAGAAAAGAATCCTTAATGCTTTCTGCCACTGCCTTTGAAGTACTCCAGTACGACTCAACTCTGGAAACCCCCCTGGCAGTCATGCCCGAAGGAATTTACGGCTTAATTGACTGTAATTTTGAGATAGCCGGGCCTGAGGCATCATACACCTATGTAGCCCTTCTGGTAAACAATAGTGAATACAATTCCAGAATCAACCTCGGATCAAACGGGACCAGAGCCGGGACAAACCTGTCAATGAACGGGGCCAGACTTTATGAAAATTCCGAACTTCTGGACACAGGCATTGAGAACCTGCTCGATATGGTGGAAAAAATCGCAGGTTCCCACGCAAGCGTTGTGAAGAAAGATCCGGCATCCGGGGAAAAAGGGAACAGCACACTCATCACATTTGGTTCCGACGGATATCCTGAAGGTCATTACACCATTTTCATAGCAGCCGCAAAATCAAAGGACGACCTGATTGAAAAAGGAATTCCTGCCTTTGCGACCAGCCAGATCTACTTTACATACGACCTTGCGTTTTCAGACCTCGCCCCAAGAGAAAATCCGAAGTCAATCCCTGGAGAAGAGCAGATCTTCTATATCCTGACAACCAAAGACTGCGACTCTCCCGAATCAATAAAGTGGTACCTGGACGGAGTATGGGTTAAGGACGGAAATACCGAATATGAAGACGAATATATGGTGATCGCAGAGCAGGGAACACACTATGTAAAAGTGGAAGCAAAGAGTGGAAGCGAAACCATCGAACACACCTGGACCTGGAAAGTAGATTACCCGGTAGAGGCTGATTTCCTGCCAAACGAAACTTCCGGCTACGCCCCATTAACAGTAAAGTTCGAAGATAAGTCCATAAACAGCAGTTCTTGGGCCTGGGACTTCGGAGACGGAGAAAAATCGACAGAACAGAGTCCCGTACACACATACAGTGAAGCCGAAAATTACACGGTAACACTCAACGCCGGCAACGGGTGCTGGGCAGACGAAAAGATTGCATACATACAGGTAAACGAAGCCCCTGTACCTGTTGCGGAATTTGAGGCAAACCTGACGGAAGGATACGCACCCCTCACAGTCAACTTCACGGACCTCAGTTCAAACAACCCGACCTCCTGGGCCTGGGACTTTGACGGGGACGGGGCAATTGATTCGACGGTACAGAACCCGACCCATAATTACACCAGCCCAGGAGTCTACACTGTAAGCCTGAAGGTCGTCAACGACTACGGAGAAAATACCTTTACGGAACCGGCTTATATCCACGTAACAGACGTTGCGGCCCCTATAGCCAGCTTCACTGTAACCCCATATTCAGGATATGTTTCCCTGGAAGTTAATTTCACTGATACCTCCACAGGAGCAACTTCCTGGTTCTGGGACTTCGGAGACGGAGAAAACTCCACGGAAATAAACCCTGTACACACCTATGATACTAAGGGGATCTACACCGTTTGCCTGAATGTGAGCAACGGATACGGCTGGGATGTATACTCAGACACCATCACTGTTACCGTAAAGTCCAACGGTGGGAGCAGCGGTGGTAATTCAGGAGGTACCGGAGGAGGAGTGGTTTCGGGAGAGCCCAATACAAACGTTAAACAGAAAGAAATGGCACAGGTCTACGTCTCTGCAGGTACGACCACAAAAATGATCCTCACGGACGAAACAAACGATGTTACGTACGTGGCCTTCATTTCTGAAACCAATGCAGGAAAGGCTGTCATAAAGGTAGAAGTCCTTAATGGCAAACATTCCCAAGCTTCAAAAGATCCTGAAGAGGAAGTCTACAGGAACCTGAATATTGAAATAAGCAAAGGCATAGGCAAAAAGATAGAAAGCGGAACAGTAGGCTTCAAGGTCTCAAAGCAATGGCTGGCTGAAAATAATATTAACCTGGACACCATCGTCCTCCAGCACTACGTAGACGGAGAATGGGTTAACTGCCTGACAACGAAGACAGGAGAAGAAGAAGAGAACTTCTGCTTCGAAGCTGAAGTTAGCAGTTTCTCCCCCTTCGCCATAACCGGCGAGAAACAGAGTATAGAAATAAGTCCGATTCCGGAAGAGACTCCGGGAAAGACCGCTGATAAGCCAGAGACCAGAAGTGACGAAATAAAACCATCTGATACGGGAGAAGAGAAAAAGCCAGGAAGCATTCCGGGCTTCACATCCCTTGTCGGCTTCGTTGCCGTGCTCCTGACAGGCATGGTCTTGCTGAGAAGAAATAAATGAAATCAAAAAAGTAATAAAATAAATAAATAGATAAATAAATAAATAAATAAATAAATAAATAAATAAATAAATAAATAAATAAATAAATAAATAAATAAATAAAAAATGAAAAGCAGAGAGAATCTCGCACCTCTGCTTTTTTTCTATTTTTACAGAGCGGGAAGAGAGTGTTGCTCTAAAACATGTTTTTTATAAACCTTCGCTCATATTGAGAGTATGTTTAGATACCGGAGCATTTTAGATGGATTCAAAAGCAGAACGTTTCTGGGAAATCGATTTTTTTCGTGGGCTTGCAGTCCTGCTGATGCTAGCCTATCATTTCCTCTACGACCTCGATTTTTTCAGACTCTTTGAGCTGTCCATGAACTCGGGTCCTCTCCTGTATATGGGAAGAAGTTCGGCCGTCCTCTTTATCCTTCTTTCCGGAATCGCTCTTTCTATCAGTTATTCAAGACCGGAAAAAAAGGAAGTGTCCAGGAAAAAAGGATTCCAGAAATACCTGAAACGGGGCCTGAAACTCTTTACTCTGGGCCTCCTCCTGACGGCCGTAACCCGGATTTTTATGGAGGAGCGTTACATTGTCTTCGGAATCCTGCATTTTTTCGGGGTTGCGTCTATTCTTGTCTACCCCTGGCTCCCCCTGAAAAAAGGAAGCTTTTTTCCGGGACTTCTTTCCGGCCTATTTTTCATCCTGGGAGGACTTTTCCTCAAGGAGAGGACTTTCGGGTTTTCAGCTCTGCTCTGGCTTGGCTTCCAGCCCGAAGCTTTCAGGAGCCTGGACTATTTTCCGATATTCCCCTGGTTCGGGGTGCTCCTGCTAGGCCTCTACCTGGGAAAAATCCTCTACCCTGAGAGCCACAGGCTGTTTAATTTTCCGGACCTCTCCGGAATCCGGGCAGTGAAGTATTTTTGTGCGCTTGGAAAACATTCCCTTTTCATTTATTTTATCCATCAGCCGTTTTTTCTTGCAGCCCTCTACCTCGGTGGGCTCCTGGACCCGTATCTGATTTGATAAACCTGAGATGAAAATTTAGAAAATACGCATAAATAGATTCCAGTCCAACATAAGCTGAGAAAGACAATTATAAGCTAAGAAAGCCTGAGAACTGCCTGAACGAAAGATCGGGGGATCATTACGGAGTTTCTCGGGCACGGGGGAATAATTCTGTATCCTGGCTCAAGACCACTTACCTTATCAGACTTTTCACTTCTGTTACAGTTTCTATCATTTCTGATTCTGCTCTACGCTCTTGCAAAGAAAAAAGATAGCCTGAGCCTGCACGGCCGGGTTGCAAGAATGGCGTTTATTCTGGCCCTGCCTGCGGTATTTTACATGTTTTATTCAGCGGGTCGGGGCCTGGCCCTTCCCTACTGGGGCTGGCTCCTTACCCTCCACAGGCTCATCGGAAGCCTGACCCTTGTCTTCGGACTGCTTTTTGTCACCAATCGTTGGAAGTGGAAAGGGAAAAAGTACATGGACGCGGGATTTATCTGCTGGTTTGGCGCCCTGGTCCTCGGGGTCCTCGTGTATATGATACTGTTCGGCCTTCTTTCCCCCTGATTCATTTTTTGACTTCCCTAACTCTTTTTGATTACTCTAACTCTTTTTTGCATCAGGTTTTTTTCAATATTGCAATCCGGAGATTCTGGTCCAAAACCGTCTGATATTATATATTTATATATAGCAGGGGGATCATCTAAAAAAAGTGATTAGATCAGGCCCGGATTGCTAAGGAATAGGTCAAATATAATATCAAGTATTTTTGTTTACTATTTATTAACCACGGAAGACACGAAAACCGGCATGCGGCCGGTGAGTAAGTTGGATCTTTATGAAATAGGACTCAAAAACAACCCAAGATTCTTAAAAGAGAACTAAAAAATACCGGAAAAACCGTAATTGTCGTCTTCCTGCATTTTTTTTCCGTGTATTCCATGCCCGAGTTCCGCTTAGGGATCACAGGAAATCGAAGATTTCCTGGGAGTTGCACTGCAAGTGCAACAGCACGGGTCTGTTTCACTCGTTTCACTCGCTCAAGCAGACTGAAATATTTTCCGTGTATTCCGTGTGTTCCGTGTGTTCCGTGGTTTGAATGACACACCAAAAACCCCTCTCACACAAAAACACAACATGTATGAGTATGAAGCAACTCCATAAATAAAACACGAAGTTATATTTTCACCATTCCCAAGCAACCCGGGGCCTGACTAAGAGGAGAAGAAAATGTATCAGGAAATTGCAATGTTTGCCTATTTTGTGGTCCTCTTTTTGACCCTCCGAGACGTCCGGATATTTAAACGGACCAGGTACAGGTCCTACCGGAAAGGGGCCCTCAAAGGCCTTGCAGCTTCGTCTTTGATCCTGCTCGGAGCACTTATTACAGAGGTAAAACCGGACCTTGGCCTCCTTATCGTGCTGCTCGGGCTCTTCATAAACCGTAAAGGGATCCGGGAAAAGGTCTTTAAAAATGCAGGGACTCTGGACAGGTTTCTGGGGAAAACCGATTATCTTAAGAAATGATAGGGAACCGAAAATCTTTTTTACCCCAAAAGCTATAAGTCCCAAGTTACCTATTGATCGACAAAATTATTAAGTAATAATATTTTTAAACCCTGTTTCGATTAGAATCCGTAAATCAGCATTATGAGCCACTTTAACTGAAAAATCGGCTCTGACTGCCTCCCGGGTTTTTGAATTTCCAAATTCATAAGAAATAGGATATCAAAATCAAACTAATAACTAACTAAAGGCCTTATCTGACCGGGGCCTTTAACAAATTATAACAAAACAATTAATTATAACTAAACAATTAATTATAAGTAAAAAATTAAAGAGGAAATTACTATGGGAAATATTAGACATACCAACATCAAGAGAACCGCATTCCGCCTGATAGAAAACTACGGAAACGTCTTTACCGGAGACTTTGAAACCAACAAGGCCCTCGTCACCAAGTACACGACCATCGAGAGCAAGGTCATAAGGAACAGAGTAGCAGGATACGTCTCAAGAAAGGTCGCCCGCGCAAAACCCCTCAGGTAAGCAGTTCTGCAACAAGAAGAACTCAGGTGGGGATCTAATGTTTCAAGGAGCAATGCCGGCCCTGATCACTCCTTTCACGAAAGATGACAGGATTGACAGAGAAGGTTTCGAGAGAAATATCGAATTTGTCGAGAAAGGTGGAGTTTCCGGAATTGTCCCCAGTGGGACAACCGGGGAAGCTGCAACCCTTTCCGTGGCCGAACATGAGGAAGTAATCAATATCGTCGTAAACTGCGCAAAGGTGCCGGTGATTGCGGGAACAGGCTCGAACAACACAGGTGAAGCCCTCATGTTCACCAAACATGCCGCGGACGCCGGGGTAGATGGGGTACTCCTTATTTCCCCCTACTACAATAAACCGAACCCTGCGGGCCTGATAGCGCATTATTCCAAAATCGCTACGGCCGTGGACATCCCTATTATCCTCTATAACGTCCCGTCCCGGACAGGGCAGGACGTGCCTGTGGAGGTAATTGCCGAGCTTGCGAAAATCGAGAACATCATCGGGATCAAGGAAGCAAGCGGCAGTGTGGACAAGGTTACCCGGATCCTGGAAAACACCGTTGACGAAGACTTCGTGGTGTTTTCGGGAGAAGACGGCCTGACCCTTCCCATCCTTTCAGTGGGAGGAAGCGGAGTCATCTCGGTTGCCGCAAACATCGTACCCGAGAGGATGTCGAGACTTGTGGAAGCCGGGCTTAAAGGAGATATGGAAACCGCAAGAAAACTTCATTATGAGGTCGCCCCCCTGATCCGTGCTCTCTTCTCCGAAACAAACCCGATCCCCGTAAAGAAGGCCACCGAACTGATAGGGCTTGCGAGCGGGCACCTGAGGCTCCCTCTTGCTCCCCTGGCTGACGCTAACACCGAAATGATTGCAGAAGAACTCAGAAAACTGGGGGTCCTGGAATGATCAACGCAGCCGTAATAGGGGCCTGTGGGCGCATGGGGGCCCTGATTGTGGAAACCATCACAAACTCCCCCGAGATGCAGCTTTCCGCAGCCTTTGACCTCAACAACGTGGGCAAAGACGCCGGGGAAATGGCCCGCATAAGCCCTCTCGGAATTGAAATCTCGGACATAAAGGACATTGAACACGTCCTCAAAAAAACCGAAACAGATGTCCTGATAGACTTTACCATCGCAGGCGCAACCGTGGTTAACGCGCCCGTAGTTGCAGGCTGCGGGGTCAACCTGATCATAGGGACAACCGGCCTCACTCCGGAACAGCGGGCCTTAATCGACGGAGCTATCCTGAAAAACGGGGTCAAAGCCGTAATCTCCCCTAACTATTCCGTGGGTGTAAACGTCTTTTTCAAGATCATTCAGGAAGCCGCAAAGTACCTCTCGGACTACGACATAGAGATCATTGAGGCCCACCACAACCAGAAGAAGGACGCCCCAAGCGGGACAGCCCTTCGGGCAGCCGACGTGATCAGTGAAGCCGTGGGTGGCAAGGAATACGTCTACGGAAGAGAAGGCATAGCCCCCCGTGCTAAAGAAATAGGAATCCACGCCGTGCGCGGCGGGGACATCACCGGAGACCACACCGTGCTCTTTGCTGGGAACTCCGAAAGGATCGAGATCAAACACATGGCCCACTCTCGCCAGATCTTTGTAAATGGAGCCGTCCGGGCAGCGGCCTGGGTCTGCGCACAGGAGCCTGGGATTTATTCCATGGAAGATGTGCTGGGCCTCTGAGTCCGGAAGTTCAAATTTTACTTTTTTTGAAAAACAGGAAGGTAACCTCCTCTCAATTTCAGGAGGGAGCCCTTTTTTCCATATTTTACTGTGTTTCCATATTTTACTGTGTTTGCATAGTTTTGCATTTACTTATTTTCCATGAGAATTCAACTCATTCTCCTTTACTGAAAGTGAACCCGGAACTCAGGTTTTCAACCCTGTCCGCAAGAAGCACATCCCCTTTTATACCGAATTTTTTACCCCCACGCCATTTCCCCATGATTTTGAGCCGGTCGCCTTTCGAAACCAGGCAGGCCCCGTGATACAGGACAACTGTCTTCCCTCCCTCATACGTTATGGAGAATATACTCTCATGTATGCCGGATACCCTGCCAATCACAACAAAAAGAGGCACCCCGAAGAAGAGACCAGGCTTTTCGTAAACCCTTGAATCAGCCAGGGCCCCGCATTCGGGCTCTGAAAATACAGCTTCCCCATCACTTTTATCAGGCCGGGAAGTAGAGTCCGCAGGCAGCAAAAAAAGAAACAGCACAATCGCAATAGACAGAATCATAGCCGCCGCGATAATCCCCCAGAGGAGCTGGGCCACAAAATAAGAGTACACCAGTGTAATTATAATCAGAATAACCGCTGTACCGGCTGTGAGAAGAAAAATTCCTGGTTTTTTGTTCAAGATCAATCCTCCTTAAGATCGCAGAAAAAGAAACAGCACAAGTGCAATAGATAGAATCATAGCCGCCGCGATAATCCCCCAGAGGAGCTGGGCCATAAAATAAGAGTACACCAATATAATTATAATCAGAATGACCACGGTACTGGCTGTAAGAAGAAAAATTCCAGATTTTTTGTTCAAGATCCGTCCTCCTTAAGATTTAACACTTTTTTACCTCCATTTTCTTAAGCTTTAAGTTAGCCTTAAGTTAGAAGAGTATTTCCGCAAGCTTTGCGGGGAATTTCCGGCAGGCCTACCGGAAAAAACGGCCCTCCCCTTAAAGGGAAGTTCACGGAGATTCGAGAAGATGATAGCTCCCTCACCCCGTTTCCCCTGTGCCAAAAGGATTTTGCCATCAGCTTTTCCAGAGCCGGTTTTTGCTCCGAAAGTTCACCTTCCCGGGCTCCGTAGAAAACGATGAAATAATTGTCTCTACCCTCAAAAAAAGGCCTTTCGTAAACCAGGAAATACCCGGAAATATTTTCCCCTTTGTAGCCTGTGGCGTTGAAAAACACAGGGGTATTTATCGCCCATCCGTATTCCTCGACCTCTTCACTCAGGTCAAACTCCTCTACGAAAATCCGGCCTTTTTCCTGCAAGAAATTATACAGAATTTTTTCCCCTTTGATTCACTGGCCTGAGAGTAGAGTCGGATGCCTCTGACCCACTTATTTTAAAATTATTAATTCAGGATTAATTTTTTACTCCATTACAATATAATTTATTTTAATATAACTTTTCTGGCCAGATCATCAAACTATCAGCAAAATGAAAGAGAAATGCGATACCTTCAGACCCCTGCAAGGCAGGGTTCCTGGAAATACTACCAGGGCCCTTGGAAGGAAAAAAATTGAAAATTAATATTTTTATAGCGAACCCCCAAAAACTCATAAAAAATTTACAGTGGGGCAGGAACTTATAAACGGCCTGGATATTATGCCCTTGCTTCAGGGACCTTTCACGACACGGCAAACACAAGCCCTGAACTCAGGTTTTCAATCTTCCCCGCAATAACGACATACCCCCAAACCCCCAGCTTTTTTCCGCAGTACCATTCCCCCTGGATGCGAAGCCGGTCCTCTTTTGAGATGAGACAAAGACCGTGGTAGAGCACAGGAATGGTTTTCCCCTCATGTTCTACGGAAAATACACTTTCATATTTGCTGCTAATACCTCCAAAAACAATGAAAATAGGAAGTCCGAGAAAGTACGAAGGGCGTTCATAGGTCCTGGAGTCTACCGTAGCCCTAACATCACTCTCGAATGTTTCGTCCTCCTCTGCCTTTTTTTTCTTCGCCTTTTCAGCTTTTGAGTCCAGTGGATCGATAAGTAGCAGAGAGATAAGAAATACCGCTATAATGCCTGCAGACCCAAGGGTCCAGTCGTTTACCAGATACAGAATCGGGAAAGCAGCCACAACCGAGATCCCAATAACCAGAAGCATTTTTTCTATTTTATTCAAGTATTTAACCCCTTTTGTTTCAAAAAATCCCGGTCAAAAAATCAGGAACTATTCCAGCCCGATCAGAAGGGCAAACTCGGAAAAGCGAGCGCAAATGCAGGACCGTAAAGGACTGCTGAAAAATAGACTTTTATCTTCCTCCCTTTCTGGCTCCACCTGAACTCCGCAACCCGGATAAGGTCGGTATCAAGCAGGGTGTCAAGATGGTACTGGAGAGTATTGAGCCTGAGCTTCAGCCTTCCCGCAAGTTCGCTTGCGGATATGTTTCCGGAATCGAGGAGCTGCAAAATCCTGATCGAAGTTTCGTTAGAGAGGGCCTGTATGAGTTTTCTGGATTCCCCGGAGAGGGGCAGGACTTTCAGTGTATCTTCTAAATTGATCTTCTCATGCATCCGAAACCTCCTCTTTACCATGATTTTCCATTCTAATTCAATTTTGAAAAGATCCGGAAATTATTAAAGCCTCAATCCGTTCTTTCTTCAAAAAAGGCATAATATGGATCATTTCTTTTTAATGCAAGGTAATAGAAAACTGCCCCCATGGGATTTCCAAGAATTAAAAGAAACCAGAAGAGCTTTTCAAGCCTGTTTCCCGAAGGGAAACGTATTAAAGGCCTCTTGAAGCAGTCAAGCAACATTTTAAGCCAGAAAGCCAGGATAAAGCTAATAATCAGGATAAAAAGGCCCAATAATATGAAGGCCAGAATGCTAATAAGTATAAAGGCCAGATACTGTGATGTTTCTGCTTCCATCTTAACCAGGACCTGTTCCTGTAAAGTGTTCTGCAAAATTTTCTGTAAAGATTACTATAAAGTTTTCTGTAGACAACGTGCCGAAAAATTATCCATCAGTTCGTAATCTATATTCCCCTGTGTCCAACAGTTAGAATTACTTTGTATATACCTTTTCTGGCCAGATCATCAAACTATCATAAGAAAAAGCCGGGAAAAAAGCCGGAAATAGAAAACATATTTGAATTTTTCCGTGAACTGTGGGGAGAAATACCCGAAAACGGGAAAATATAAGTAGTCAACATACAGATGTTTACACATGTTCCTTCCGGCAGGAGAAAAACAGTTTAAATTCTGGGTCCTACGCCGAAGCGGACTCCCGAACATCAATATCGCAAAGCAGTTCGGGATTTCCAGGCAGGCCGTATCCAGAGCACTTCTCAGCATGGATAAGCGTATTGAAGAAACCCTGCTTGAAATGGCCCGGGCAAACCGGATAGAGGTGGAAAGGGTAAATCCGAAAAAGGGAGTTCTTTTCGGGCGCTCGATTCCCTTCAAAGCCAGCGCAATCATCTTTATCTCGGCCAAACACGGGGTGCAAGTCTGGTACGAACATGAGGGGGACTGCGGGTCATGCGAGCGGTACAGGGAATGCATTGAACTGCTCTGGGACTTTGCGGAGGAGATGCAGATAAAACTCAGGAGCTCCGAGGACCCCACTAAAATTGCGGATGAGTTGTTCGGGAAATTGAAGGAGATGACGGAAAAAGCCTGAGTTCAGGCAGGAAAGGTCCGGGAAGGGTAAACGATGAATGTATTTACAAAGAGTGTAAGGAAACTTATGGGCTGGTGCCCGAATATAGGTGCTATGGAATCCAGAAAAGCAGTGCAATTCGATGACCTGATGGTAAGTGTGTCCGGTAGTGCTGGAGAATCAACTTGCACCACACCGGGATGGTGGAACAAATATCGCAACAGGATTCTATTGAACTCACTAATTCTCACGCTGCTGGCTATTGGATTTTTTATTGCAGAGGGAAAAAACAGATTGGACGTATTTATTATAGGTATAATCTCAGGTTTGGTATTCAGCCTGTTTACATGGATAACCGAATGGCGCAGACTCAACAAAGCTGCTGCAGGAGGGGTCGGAAGGTTGCAGGTAGTCAGGAAACAGATGTCAGTTAACTCCCTGATTGCAATTGGATTCATAGTTGGTGTCTTCATCTTCAATTATTTCGCTGTAAAGACTGGCAACCCCATTAGAGAGATGTATGCATTTTTATCAGGTTTCATTTTATTTGTCTGGACCCAGTACTTTGAAGTGGTTTACTGGGAGCGGAAAAATAAGAAGACATTGATTGTAGAGAAGGCATCTTTTTACGCGGTGGATGCTGAAGCCGGGGGAAGCAGATGAGAATTCATACGAAAAGCGAAGGCGGATCCAGAACAATAAATCCCAGAGACGTATACCCTGAAGGGAAGAGGGAACTGGAATGACCGGGACAGGAGAATTCATCAAAAAACTAATGGGATGGTGCCCGAATGCAAAAGTCCCTGAAACCCAACATCCCATCTTTCCTGAATATTTTGGTGCAAATACCCGGGCCAGAGGAAAAGACTCCGGAAATCCGGCAAATCCTGGCTGGTTTCGGAAACTGAGCAGCAAGTTCCTCCTGGTTGATTCTTTTCTTACACTTGTATATCTCCTTGTAATAGCCCAATTGGGTGTGAATTTAGCGTTTTTTCTTGCCGGGTCATTCGTTTCCGTAACGTTTTTCATTTTTGCCTGGAAGAAGCAAATGCAAAGCTACGACGCTCTTGCACAAAAACTCTTTCTTGATTATTCAGGCAAAAAAAACCTGTATAGACGACTGTTTCGAATAATAACTTTAATATTTTATACCGTACTTTTGTTCTGGATTTTTGCGGGAGGTCCGGAGAAGAGTTTTCTTATGAAAGAGACCCTGTCTTTCTTTGCAGGCGGGCTTGTCTCCCTGTGGACTGGTTATCTTCAGATACTGTACTGGGAGACGAAAAATCATAAAACGATCTATTTAAACAAAAGTTACGGAACGTGGAAGAAATCATATATCATTCGGGAGAGAAAATAAATGCCCGATAAGATTTTTGTTTTTGATCAGATCAGAAGGTTAATGGGCTGGTGTCCGGCCTGCAAGAAAAAAGAAGCAGGAAACGAGCAACCCTTCTGTTTTGCAAACCAGACCACAGTTTCCGGAAAAAAGAAGGAAGTAGGCGTCTGGCCGGATTTCCAGACCTCAAACGTGACATTTCCCGCAAACACCACTCTCTTCACCTTAGGCCTCGTAACAGGAATAAACCTGCTCCTGACCCAAAATTATTTGGAAAACTTTTACCACTTTCTGGCCGGACTCTTGCTGTTTAATGCCCTTTGTTTCTGCTTTGTCATAAAGACCTTCAGCGCCGCAGTCCTGGTGGACGACAGAGGGGTGCATTTGCAGGGTTTCAGGCTGAAGGAACTTGAAATCCCTTATAAGGAGATTGAAGCTGTACCGGAACACAAATCAAAAAAGCGTTCAAAGAAAGCCTCCATAGCCCTGCGGGGCCTGGGAACTCTTGGTTTTTGCGGAGGCTTTGCGTACATGGCCCTGACCAGCGAATGGAGAGAAGCAATGTTTATAGCCTCTCTTGGCCCCTTCCTTCTTTTCCTTCTGGCAAAGCAAAAAGCCCTGTACCAGGATCAGGATACGCAGCTGTATATCAAAACCCGGCATAAAAAATGGTATGAGTTGTCCTTTTATTATTCGGTCCTTACGGATGAAGCTTCGGCCAAAAAAATAAAGGCCGAAATCGAAAAGCACCTGAAATGAGCTGAAGAATTTTCCGGCAGGGATATTTAACTGATTTTAATTTTTTGTGCTTTTGATAAACTGCTGCCAGCGTTTCTCGTCGACCATATTCTGCGTTTTCAGGAGTTTTTTGATGTCTTCTTCCTTTTTCCCGGGCCCCTTTTCAATTATATCTTTAAACTCCATTGCCGCCCGCAAAAGCCCGACAGCCTCCTCAAAAAGTTCCTGGGCCTCGGCCCCTGTGAGTTCTTCGGACTCCAGCATATCCTCGTTTGCCTTTGCCCCGGCCCTGAGTTTGGGAATAAGGTAACGGATTTCAGTTGCCTCTTCAGGTTCAAGGGATTCTTTTTCCCCGAGGGCCTTAAGCATCTCCTGCAACCTGTACTCCGTTCCGTCGAGCTCCACCGTTTCCGGGACTTTTTTTCCGGCCCACGCAAAATCACTTCTAAGGCTCCAGAGCAGCTTTTTGCGCTCCTGCTCGTTGATTAATTCGTTATCTTCCATTTCCATATCCTTCCGGTCCTGTGAAATAGGTTTAATCCCTGAGAATTTCGATCAATTTTTAATAGTTCTCCTTAGGAATGAGTCAAATATAATATCAAGTATTTTTGTTTACCATTTCTTAACCACGGAACACACGGAAGGACACGGAAACCGGCCTGATGGCCGGTGAGTACGCCGGTCCTTTAAATATCGATTAAGAACCTACTGTGAACAAAACGCCAGAGCAACCTTAAATATCGTCTTCCGGGATTCTTTTTCCGTGTGTTCCGTGTGTTCCGTGGTTTGAATGCACATACAAGACATTTCCATTAACAAAAATATAACCTGTGTGGGTATAAAATGATTCCCTACCTGAAAATATGAAGTTATATTTTCACCATTCCTTAGCTTAATTATTCTTTTCTATAAGACTTCAACAAAGTACCTAAAACAATCAGACCGAAGGAGAAAACACTACCTTCCGAAAACAAAAATTAAAGCAAATGCCTGGCAATGTTTTCAGAAATTACGTGTCCACAGTAGAGGCAGCGGAGAACGACCCCGCCTTTTTTGGACTGGATCACGGAAAATTTGGACTTTATGGGTTCAGTACTGTTGGAGATGCAATTAGGATTGAGGCAGCTTACCACACCTTCTACGTAAGAAGGAAGGACAACCTTCTTTTTCTGGACCACCTCAAAATCGCGGATGATGTTGATTGTGGCATTCGGGGCGATTAGGGAAATCCGGTTCAGTTCCTCGACATTGAGTTCCCGGCCTTCGATTTTCATCACATCCTTCCGGCCTTTTGAGCCGGGGGCGTTCATGACAAAACTGACAGGGCCCTGACAGGCCGAAGTGATCCCCAGAATGTGTAGTACGTTTAAAGCCTGGCCGGACAGGATGTGGTCGATTACCGTTCCGTTTTCGATTGCCTGGATCTTAAGGTTTCTTTTTTCCATCATTCAATCGCCCCCGTGACCAGGGCAAGCAGAGCCATCCGGGTCGGGACTCCATAGAAAGCCTGTTCAAAGTAGCGGGCATGTGGAGTGGAATCAACATCAGGCTCGATCTCGTTCACCCGTGGGAGAGGGTGCAGCACCTTCAGGTCAGGCCGTGCGGCTTTCAAAAGCTCAGCGTCTATCCTGAGGCGGTCGGCAACCCTCAAATATTCCTCGGGATTCGGGAAGCGTTCCCTCTGGACCCGGGTCATGTAGAGGACCTCGATGTCCCCGATTACCTCCTCAAAGGAGTCAGTTTCCCTGACCTTGATGTTTAGCTTTTTCATGTCCCTGACA
This sequence comes from Methanosarcina baltica, assembly GCF_055394095.1. Classification (NCBI taxonomy): domain Archaea; kingdom Methanobacteriati; phylum Methanobacteriota; class Methanomicrobia; order Methanosarcinales; family Methanosarcinaceae; genus Methanosarcina; species Methanosarcina baltica. Next base: position 1,450,514 of record NZ_AP042463.1, read on the forward strand.
ATCTCGGAAGGCATCCGGAGTTCTGGAGGTGAAACAAAGGTCATTTCCGCTCCATAGAGAGAAAGGGCATAGCAGAGGGAATGAACCGTACGCCCGTACTTCAGGTCCCCGGCCATGGCAATCTTCAAACCCTCAAGGTGGCTTTCCCTGCGGATGGTGTAGAGGTCAAGGAAAGTCTGGGTCGGGTGGTGTACGGAGCCGTCTCCCCCGTTAATTATGGGTACGCTTGAAAACTCCGAAGCCATACGTCCGGCCCCGTCTGTCGGATGGCGAATAACGATTACATCTGCATACCCGCTAATCACGCGAATGGTGTCGGCAAGGTTTTCCCCTTTCATGACCGAACTTGCCTCCACGGACCCCAGGTTGATAATTTTCCCTCCAAGCCTGTGGATCGCGGTCTCAAAAGAGAGCCGGGTCCGGGTACTTGGTTCAAAAAAAAGAAGCGCTACGACCTTTCCGTCCAGCAAACTGGACTTTTCCAGGCCTCTTGCCACGGGCTCAAGCTTTTTCGCGGTATCGAGCACAAAGTCGATTTCCTCCCGCGAGAAATCTTTCATAGATATGATATTCCGATTTTTGAATGACATCCGATCTTTTAAAGGGGGGGTCTGAGATTTAACTTTTGCTCCACTGGCTTGTGCCTCTGCAAAAAACGAAATTGGACAGAGGAGATAATAAATAAAAGAAGAAGAAAATTACAACTTCCAGAGGCCGGAATTTAATTCCTGAAGCCCCCATGCGTCAACTACCCCTCCCTAAAACCTTCGCCTAACGGCTCAGGTTTTTGAGGAAGGGGCTTGCTTCGGTAAGCCCTAGTTGAATAGCCTTTCGTTATACTGGTCATGATATTCGAGGATACTCCACACGTTCTCGGAGATTTCGATTTGGATTAAACATCCCTGAGAGGTAGGGGAAGTGTTCAGGTCATTAACAAGCCAGTATAACAGTGGCGATGTGGACCCACTCCTGCAAAGGAGGACAAAACATAAGGTCACTGTCAAACAACATTAAGGTCCCCTGTTAAACAAAAAATGGGGGCCTTAGTCTCGACGCATTCATGTCCCACCTGCCAGTTCCTCCAAAGCCGGAACTGTCGAGGAAGGAGTCTTCTGCTGTTTGAGATAAAAATATAAATAGTAAACTCCTTGAAGATATACTATACAAACCAGTTAAACTCTTCAAAGTTTCAATTTTCAAATATCCCCAAAACCCCAACCTCCCGGTGGAAGTATGCCCTGCCCCCTTATTTTGAGAAATGAGAAAGCCCTGAGTCCTTTAATCGGGACCGTAATTGCCCTCGCAATTGTTGTAATTCTTGCAGCCACCATAGGGGCCGCTGTCTTTGGAGACGGCCTCGGAGGCTCTACAAAAAGTGGCCCAATGACCAATCTGGAAATCAGCGAAATCGATACCCACGCCCTCAAACTCGAACACCTCGGGGGAGACCCAATCAATTTCAGCAAAAACCTCAAGATCCACTTTTATCACGAGGGTACGGATTACGAACTCAGCTACCCTGACCAAATGGAACTTTTACAGGCCGGAGACACAAAAACCCTCAGCATCTCGGACATAGCAGAACTCGAACCCGGGGACCGGGCCACGGTCACGATCGTGGACGAAGACAGCCAGAGCTTGATCTATAAAAACATAATAACCTTCGCAAACGAACACCAGATAGGCCAGGGAGAATACGCCAGCATCGAGGATCTTGAAATCGAGCTCAGAAAATGGGTTGATGATGATGAATCCGGGTTATACATCATGTTCTATAACCCCACAGAGAAGAATTTTTCATTTGGAGAAGAAGCCTCTGATTCAACCTGCGAAATAACGTCATCAGGATATACTTTTGAACTGAGGACTACTTGGTTATTTGACACTCTCTTTAAAAAAGACTATAGTGATGATGAGTCATACACTCATAAAGACATTTACCATTTTGGAAGATATAAAGATGAACCCAATGGTGGCAAGGGAGTGGAACCCAATGATGATATTAATGATAATGAAATTCAGAAAATTATTGAAGGTAAATCATCCCCAATAATGGTTCATATACACATAAAGGGCCACGATGGTATACCTGAGCAGGACATCTTGAAACAGTACTCTGCTGCCGTCAGTTATACCCATAAACCCACAGATAACAATGGAAACAACGGGGCCTATGACCATACCTGTGTGTGAACCATTCCCATTTACCATTTTCGAAGAAACCTGAAATTTCAAAAAAAAGGGAAGTCTTCACCCTCTTATCTCTTTCAAAAACTTAACCCATCTTTTGGCATCTGCCACTTTATTTTGAGTAAGCAGCCGCTGAAATTGCTCTCGCTTCTCTCCAGAACCCTCAGACTCTATATCCTTCAGCTCCGTTATAGCACGCAAGAGGCCGGCCGTTTCTTTGAACAGTTCATTTGCCTCTTCGCTGGTCAAAGAACTTTCCTTGAGTTTCTGCTCGTCTTCCCCTTCTTTTTTAGAAATTAGAGTGATGCAGTCGTCAATCTGGTTTTTATCGGCTTCGCTTAAGGGATCTTTGTTAACCAGTTCCCAGACCTGCTCGTGCAACCTGCACTTTTTCCCTCCAAGTTCCACCTCATAGGGGATGATCTTGCCCAGCCAGCCCAGGCGGGAATGAAGCCCGGCAAGCAGGTGCTGGCGTTCCTCTTCAGTTATATAATCTTCCGGCTCCTCTTCTGCAACCCCTATTTCCTGTTCTAAAAACCCCGATTTGTGTTTCATTATCTAATCCTCTATTTTAATCGGGGGGTTTTCAATATAAAGATAAAGGTTTTCTATGGAATGGCTGAAAAATAACTTCATATTTTCAGTTTGGGAATTGCTTCATACTTATACATGTTGTGTTTTTGTGAGAGGCGGTGTTTGGTGTGGGCATTCAAACCACGGAACACACGGAACACACGGAAAATATTTTAGTCTGCTTGAGCGAGTGAAACGAGCGAAACAGACTCCGTGCTGTTGCACTTACAGTGCAACTCCCAGTAAATCTTCGATTTACTGTGATCCCGAAGCGGAACTCGGGCATGGAACACACGGATAAAAAAGGCAGGAGGACGGCAATTACAATTGCTCTGGCGTTTTTCCCACAATGGTTTTTGAACTTATTATATAAAATCCAACTTACTCACCGGCCATCAGGCCGGTTTTTGTGTCCTTCCGTGTCTTTCCGTGGTTAAGGAATGGTAAACAAAAATATTTGATAGTATATTTGACTCATTCTTATGTCTTTTCAGGAAAACAGGCGCGAAGATAGAAAGAGTTTAGTAGCTTCAAACGACATTCTAAATAGAGATTCTATTATAAATATTAAGTAAAGTTATCCTAAAAAATGTAAAAATCATAAAAACAGCCGGGACAAACAGGCTTTGCATTCAAAGCATCCCTCTGGCCCCGGCCTTCTTTATACCTGAGGTCAACGACCCGCCACTAAAGTGACGGGCATGTAATGTGCCCTGGTTGACCAGCCTGAGTCTTAATTGACTACGTTGGAAATGTCATGATACCTACAAATGCTTCCTCAGTTTGTAGCTCTATCGTGTAGTATTAAAAGTCCTGAGAGGTAGGGACGGTGTGCTACACATGACAAGCATATCCAACATTGGCGAGGGGAGACAGTTTCAAAAACTGCGTTACCTGCTGCGGAAATTCGTTTCCAGAGCAGAGTGGAGAAATCCAGTATGATATTCGTACTGAACAAAAACAAAGAGCCCTTAAGTCCCTGCCACGAAGCGGTTGCAAGAAAACTGCTCAAATCAGGAAAAGCGGTTATCCACAAAAAATATCCATTTACAATTAGACTCAAAGAGCTGAAAGAGTCTAAAGATAAATCAGAACTTAGGCTGAAGATAGATTACGGAAGCCGCCATACAGGTCTTGCCATACTGAAAGGCTCAAAGGTTGTTTGGGCAGCACAGTTGCATCACAAAACCGGCATAAAAAAGAACATGGATAGCAGAAGATCAATGCGAAGAACACGGCGAAATCGAAACACCCGTTATCGAAAACCGAGGTTCATGAACCGGAAAAGGTGGGAAGGCTGGTTACCTCCGTCCCTGCAAAGCCGTGTGGACAACATAGAAAATTGGGTCAAAAAGCTCAGGAAACTCTGCCCTTTGACACACATTTCCTATGAAAACTGCAAGTTTGATACCCAGCTTATGCAAAACCCCGAGATCAGCGGAATCGAGTATCAACAGGGAGAGTTGCAGGGGTATGAGATCAGGGAATACCTGCTTGAAAAGTTTGGTAGAAAATGTGTTTACTGTGGAGCTGAAAACGTTCCGTTGGAGATTGAACACATCATTCCTAAAAGCAGGGGAGGCTCAGACAGAGTTTCTAACCTTACTCTGGCTTGCAGAGAATGTAACCAGAAGAAGGGAAATAAAACAGCGGAAGAATTTGGGCATCCGGAAGTATATAATTTAGTCAAAAAGCCGCTTAAAGATGCCGCAATTGTAACTGCTACCCGATGGAAAGTGTTTGAGATATTGAATAAAACAGGCCTTCCTGTGGAATGTGGAACTGGCGCAAGGACAAAAATGAACAGAATCAAGGCTGGAATGCCGAAAGATCACCATTTTGATGCTATTTGTGTGGGCCAATCAACTCCTAAAACAATCAATTTTGCAACAAATAGTGTTTTGCATATCAAGGCAAAAGGAAGAGGTTCTTTTTGCAGAACAAATCTCGATAAATACGGGTTCCCGAGAGGGTATTTAAGCAGACAAAAAAGTTTTTTCGGATTTCAAACCGGAGATGTTATCAAAGCCGTGGTTCCGAAAGGCAAATACAGAGGAAACTGGTGTGGAGCGGCTGCCTGTAGAAAAAATGGTTATTTTGACATTAAAAACAAAGAAGGAATAAGAATTGCACAGGGTATTAATCATAAATATTGTAAGGTGTTGAATCGAATGGATGGATATAAATATACTATAGAATGTCTGAAAGTTGACGGCATTCCTCTCGTGACTGAAGTCACGAGCATCCTGCCTGAGAGGTCGTGATAAAATCGTTGCTATAATTCAGGTCGCACTTGACCTTCTGGAACTGGACCGCGCGGTAGAGATTGCAAGAGAAGCTCTGGCCGGTGGAGTTGACTGGATTGAGGTGGGAACCCCCCTAATAAAAAGCGAAGGCATGGACTCCATCCGTGTAATAAAGAATAACTTCCCGGACCGGACCGTGCTTGCGGACATGAAGACAATGGACACGGGAGCCATCGAGGTTGAGATGGCCGCAAAGGCAGGGGCTGACGTCGTGATCATCCTCGGGGGCGCAGACGACTCCACCATCCTGGACGCTATCCGCTCGGGCCACAAGTACGGGGTCCGGATAATGGCAGACCTTATAGCTGTCCCCGATCCCTTGAAAAGGGCAAAGGAAGTCGAGGCCCTCGGGGTGGACTACATAAACGTGCACATAGGTATCGACCAGCAGATGATGGGCATGGACCCCATCCACACTCTTGAAGAAATTTCCAAAGAAGTCAGCATACAGATCGCGGCCGCAGGAGGGCTTGACGCAGAACTTTCTGTCAGGGCCGTCCAGGCAGGGGCCGCGATTGCAATCGTCGGCGGAAACATAGCAAGGTCCGACAACGTCACCGCAGCCGCAAAACTGGTCAGGGAGAGCGTGGACGCCCCCGAGTCCGTTGTGATCAGGGAAAAGGGCAGCCTCGACGAGGAGATCAGGGAACTTCTCATGACGGTTTCAACTCCAAACATCTCGGACGCCATCCACAGGAAAGGGACAATGAAAGGCATCCACCCCCTTGTAAAGGGCAAGAAAATGGTAGGGACTGCGGTCACGGTCCAGACCTTTGCCGGAGACTGGGCAAAGCCCGTGGAAGCAATTGATATCGCAAAAGCCGGAGACGTCATAGTCATCTATAACGGAAGCAGCGACGTTGCCCCCTGGGGCGGGCTTGCGACCTACAGCTGTCTGAATAAAGGAATTGCCGGAGTCGTAATCGACGGGGCCGCAAGAGACATTGAAGACATCGAGGAAATAAAACTCCCGGTCTTTACAAGCAACGTCGTTCCAAACGCCGGGGACCCCAAAGGATTCGGAGAAATAAATGCCGAAATCACCTGCGGAAACCAGACCGTAAAGCCAGGAGACTACATAGTCGGAGACGACAACGGCGTGGTCGTAATCCCCAAAGAAAGAGCCTACGAAATTGCAAGAAGAGCAAAAGAAGTCAACAAGACCGAACAGAGACTTTACGATGAAATCAAACGAGGAGGCACCCTTTCAGAACTCCTTGAACTTAAAAAATGGGAAAAAAGGTAAAAACCGGGAAAAAGAGATAATAAAAGGAAATGCAGGGCCTTATTGAAATCCTGAAACTCGCAGCCTGTTTGCCTTTTTTGCTCTATGCCAGCTATGCGGACCTGAAGAGCAGAAGAGTTTCAAACCGGGTCTGGAAATTCATGATTGCTAGCCTTTCCATATTCGTGCTTTACGAAGCCGGGTACGGAGGGAGCCCTTATATAATTCAACTCTCTTTTTCTTTTCTTTTCATTTTTGCCCTGACCTACCTCTTTTTTCTCCTCGGGGGCTTCGGAGGGGCAGACGCAAAAGCCCTTATCGTGCTCTCCTTTCTTATCTCGGTTTATCCGGAAGTCCGGTTCCAGGCTCACAGTTACCCTCTGCTCGGGATCCCTTTCCACGGGCTCTTTGCCTTTACAGTCTTTGAAAACGCCCTCCTGCTTACAGCCTTCGTCCCCCTGGGAATCCTCTGTTACAACCTCCTGCATTTTTCCCGCAAAATGCTCAGGCAGCCTTTCTACATGCTCATAGCCTACCGGGTCAACATAGCCGGCTTAAGGCCACTGGTCGAAAAAGGCAGGCATATCCGGCTTATCGAACGTTTTCAATTTGAAGAAGGAGAACTGAGGCCCAGGTTTGCGGGAAGCGGAATAACCATTTCCCCCTGCATCCTTTCAAGGCTTGAGGCGCACAGAAAAGATGGTCACCTTGAAGAAGGGGTCTGGATAATGCCAGGTCTCCCATTCATTGTTTCGATAAGCGCGGGTTTTGTCACTGCCATTGTGATGGGAGACCCGGTCTGGTACCTGATCCTGAAAATTTCCGGGCAGTGGCCCTTTCTGATATGAAAAGTTTTTGTAGTTCTTTTTTTTAAACAAATTTGCCGGATTTTTACGGGGCGTACTGTATAAAAAAATAAACTGAAATAGTAGAAGGAATAATAAGAAATATAAAAATTAAGGAAGTTATTTGTACATGTAAAAAATAATACAATGTAGAGTAAATTAACGTAAAGGTACGACACCGGGGGAAAAAGGTGATTAGGGCCAGTATTTGGAAAAGTGAACTACCCCACGCTAAAGCAGTGGGGCTTCCTGCTTCATTCCCCGGAGCAGTCTCCACGGATCCACAGGCTCTTCCCGCCGTTCCGGCGGTGTCTTAATTTAGATCGCAAGTGCAAACTTTTTGATATTTATAGCTGCGTTTATGTCCCTATCGTGTTCTGTTTCACATTCTGGACATTTCCAGCTTCTAACATCTAATGTTATTTCCTTATTGTGAAACCCGCAGACACTACAATTTTTAGTAGAAGGTTCCCACTGGCCTATACGGATTACGGTTTTCCCTATCTTTTTGGCCTTGTACTCCAACTTACTCACAAAACCCCCCCACGCAGCGTCACTTATAGCCTGTGCAAGTTTATGGTTCTTCTTCATGCCAGCAATGTTTAACGATTCTACCGCTACAGCTTGGTTCTCGCTTATAAGGTCATTACTAACCTTGTGCTGAAAATCGTTTCTTTGATTGCTTATCTTTTCATGAATATTCGCAAGTTTTTGTACTGCTTTCCTTCGGTTCTTTGAACCTTTTACCTTCTTGCTTACTCTTCTTTGAAGGGTTTTGAGCCTTTTAAGAGAATTTTTAAGAAATCTTGGGTTCTCTATCTTTTCCCCGGTGGAAGTTATTGCAAAATCTTTTAGCCCCACATCTACGCCTATTGTAGTACTTTCAGAATACTCTTGAACTTCTGGATATTCTTCTCCGTCTTCGGTTAAGATGCTTACGTAGTACTTACCAGTAGGCGTTCTTCGGACTGTTGCCGTTTTAAAAAACTTCGAATTTAAGTCCTTTTCTATTATGGTATCTCCGTCTAATATCGTTTTTTCAATGAGGTTATCCATAATTTCAGGACTTAATAGTTCCCTATGAATATTAATTTTCATCCATCCAATTCCGGGAAAAAATATCTTTGAGGAAGTGAGATTAATCTTGTATCTTTGCGAAACCTTGAATGATTGTTTAATGTCTTTTTTTGATTTCCTTTGGGGAAATCCGTTCTGGCCTTTGAAAAATCTGGAATATGCGTCATCAAGGTTCCTTCTGGCCTGCTGCAATGACTGTGAATTGACTTCTTTAAGCCACGGATATATTTCTTTGAGAACAGGAATGTATTTTTCAAGTTCTGTCAAAGATATATTTATTCTAAATTTGTCATAAAAAAGTTGTTTGTACTCCAAAAGCTTGTTATAGATGAATCTGGAACACCCTATGTGCTTTTCAATTAGCGTTCTTTGTTCATCATTTTCCGGATAAATCCGGTACACAAGCCCCTGTTTCATGCAAACTACTATATATCATTAATAGTATATAATTACACTCTTTTACAGTTAAATGTATTTAAACCGGCCCCTGTAGGCTCGACGCATTCATCCCCACGCTAAAGCCTTGGGGCTTTCTGCTGCGTCTCTGTAAAGATGCGATTAGCTCGGCTGTGATTTTCTGGGATGCTATGGTAACTGTCATGCTTATATCTTTTTTGGCAGGAGGGGCAATGCTGGGAGAAAATTTTGAGAATGTGGTAAAATCAGATTCCTCAAACCTGAGAGTAAGCATATCTGACTCAAGGACCCTTATGCTTGAACATATATGCGGAGATTCCATAAGTTTCACAGAAGACACTAAAGTATACATTTGCTTCAAGGATGAAAAACTGGAGCTCACCTCCGACTACGGCAGTCCCATTCTGAAAGTGGGGGGCTTAAAAAAATTTACACTACCTGAAGGGGTAAAACTCGGAGAAGGAGATCTGGCAGTTCTAAAGATCGTTGATGAAAAGCGAAAGAAAGAGATTTACAGCAAAAAAATCCGTCTTCCCTGAAACACGGGCAGGAATACAGAAAAAAAACCGGACCTTAAGAAGTCCGGGTCCCTCAGGACTGCATAAGGAAAAGCGCCCTTACCAGCCTGATTTCCTCTTCCGAACAGCTCCCTTTCATATTTTCCAGGAGACGGGAATGGAGTTCAGTTTCGATTTCTTCAATCGCCTTTTTTATTCTCTGCTGTTTTCCCGGGCTTACAAGCCCGTCAATATCTTCAACCTTTCCGGAAAAGATCAATTTTTCAAGCTGTTTGCATACGGTTTCAGGGTTCAGGCCGTTGAGGTCCGCAATTTCGTAGATTCCCAGCCTCTGTTTGGAGAGAGAAAGGGTTTTTTCAAGGGAGTGCTCTGTCCCGAAAGAACGGCCGGGCAATTTTTGTCCTCTATAAGCTTTCTTCCTGTCAGTCCGGGCCTCCTGAGAAGGAACGTGGGAAGGGGACCCCCCTGTCTCCGGGCCGGCACTCCAGTCCTGGATACTTGTGGCCAGATATCTCCGGTTTATTTTAGGAAGAGAGCGGGACCTTTCAATATCCTCCACACCGGCATTTCCCGAAACAGAGACTTCAGGGACAGTTTCATCCCCTTTTTCTATTCCAGAAGTCCCTTTTTCTATTCCAGAAGTCCCTGTTTCTATTCCAGAAGTCCCTGTTTCTATTCCTGAAGTTTCAGCACCAGGCCCGTAGTCCCTGAGGTAATTTGCGATTTCCTGAAGAAAATCGTCCCCGTATTTGCGGAGCTTATGGTCTCCGACCCCTGTAATTACATGGAACTCCTCCCTGCTCCCGGGCAGCTTTTCTGCCATTTCCCGAAGGCTTGTGTCGGAAAAGATGATGTAAGGAGGCAGGTTCTTCTTTACGGCAATCTGTTTTCTGAGCGTTCTTAACCTTTCGAAAAGAATGGGACCAGCTTCGGGCTTTATCTGCCGCGGAGTGGCCCGAACGACAGGTTTCGGAGTATCCCCGGAGAAGGGAATAGGGAGGTCTCCGGCCTTCGACAGTCGTTTACTGACCCCGGGTGTTGTTTCAGGCTGCTCTGGAGAAACCGGGGAGTCCGGGCCGGAATTTTCAGTTCCATTGCCTCCAAAATTGTTGGAGTTTGTGGAATTTGCGGAGTTTGCGGAATTTTCAGGCAGCTCAGGATTTACAGGATCCATCCCGTCTTCATCGAGCATATAATCGGGAGGACACGCAAGTTCCACCCTTTCCTTTCCCCGAAGGATCTCTCTACTTCTGGCATTGAGTTTCAGGAGGGGATAGCGGGCCCCCTGGACCTCCAGGATTCCGGAATTGGCCATTTCACTGGCAAGGGCTTTCCACTGTTCTTTTGAAAATTCCCTGCCGCTCCCGTGGGATTTTAACCTTTCATGCCGGTTTGCCTTTATCTTTTTGTTCCTGGACCCTGCAAGGACATCAATCACGTAATTTGTCCCGAAGCGCTGGTTGAGTTCCTGGACGCAGGTAATCATTTTCTTTGCGGCCTCAGTCCCGTCAAAGGTCGCCTTCGGGCGCAGGCAGGTGTCGCAGTTTCCGCAGTTTCCCGAAAAGGAATCCCCGAAGTACTCGAGCAGGACTGCCCTCCTGCACTGCCTGCTCTGACAGTAGGCCACCATCTGCCGGAGCTGGACAAGTGCGAGATCTTTTTCCTTTTGATTGCTCTTTTGCTGAATAAAATACTCAATCCTGAAACGGTCCCCCCGGCTGAAAAAAAGGATGCATTCACAGGGCCCGCCGTCCCGGCCTCCACGCCCCGTTTCCTGATAGTAGCTTTCCAGATTACTGGGAAGGTCATAGTGGATTACAAAACGGACGTTGGACTTGTCGATCCCCATTCCGAATGCGATTGTAGCAACAATGATGTCCACGTCGTCACTCAGGAACCTGTCCTGGTTTCTGGCCCTTTCAGTATCTTTCAGGCCCGCGTGGTAGGGGAGAGCCCGGAAACCCGCCCGGGTCAGTTTCGAGGCCAGAGACTCCACATTGTTCCGGCTCTGGCAGTAGATGATCCCGGCATCCCCCCTGTGCCGGCGCAGGTAATCACGAATCTCGGAAAAGGTATCTTTTTTGGGCCTGATTTCATAGTAAAGGTTTTGCCGGTTGAAACTGGCCACATAAGGGCCTTTTTCAGGGTCAATGGAAAGCTTGAGCTGCGAGACAATGTCTTTTTTAACTCTTTCCGTGGCTGTTGCCGTAAGCGCAATTACCGGTACGTCCGAAAACCCTCTGGAAGAATCCCTCAAAAGTTTCAGTTTCCTGTACTCGGGTCGGAAGTCGTGCCCCCATTCCGAGATACAGTGGGCCTCGTCGATTGCAAAAAGGCTGACCTTGCCCCGCTTCAGGAGAGAAAGGGTCGAGGGCATCATCAGGCGTTCAGGGGCAACGTAGAGGACCTTGATCCGGTTTTCAAGAAAAGCATCTTTAACGTCCCGGATTTCCCGGGGACCCATGCTGCTGTTCATGCAGGCCGCAGCAATCCCGCTTGCCTCAAGTCCGTCCACCTGGTCCTTCATGAGGGATATAAGGGGCGAAACAACAACCGTAACCCCCTCCTGCAAAAGAGCCGGGAGCTGGAAACAGAGGGACTTGCCCCCGCCTGTGGGCATGAGGACAAAGGCGTCTTTTCGGTCCAGGACGTCATTGATGATATTTTCCTGCAGGGGCCGGAAGGAGGTGTAGCCAAAATACTGCTGAAGCGCCCCGTACATACGGGCCGTGCGGGAAGTGCGGGAAGTTTCGGAAACTTCAGAAGATAAGGAATCAGGCCTCTCTTCACCCTCTTTTAAAAACTCGTAATCCAAAAACTCTTTTTCATCAATGTCATCTGCCAGATTCATATTATCCCTGTTTAGCCGCCTGGAAAAAAATTATGGAAAGGAATAAGAAAGCGACCAGATAAGCCTTTTTTCCATTTAGGAATGATTATAGCGCTGTCATATTTTAATGCTCATCGTATTTAAGTTGTGAGAGCAGGGCGAAAGTATTAAGAAATTAAAAAACCCATTCCTGCCTCCCACTTTTACCTATAATTTCCACACCACCACTTTTCCAATTCACCCCACTTTTCCTATTAATTTCATTTCAGTCATCAATCCCAAAGCGTTTTTTCAGGTAGTAACCGGAATAAAGCGCTCCCACCGGGTTATGGGCCAGCACCCGGTCCTTGACCACGAAGGTTGTCACGGGAGCTTTGGAGTTCTGCGTAAAGAGGATGTCGTGCCCGATGCAGAGCCCGAGAATGAGGTTCAGTTCCGTTTCCTTTTTGTTCAGGGCTTCAGCCTGCCCCAGGGGGTTACAGGTGGCTTCAAACCCTTTCCCGTAAAGCTTTTCAAGCCCGAACTTTTCCTTGTCAAGCCCGCAGACCTTGCAGCAGACCGAATAGACTTCAAAGTCCCTGGCAAGGATTTTGTGGAGAATTTTTGCCTCTTTTTGAAACCCTATGCAAAAGGCAATCCCGAGTCTCCGGTACCCCATTTTCTGTGCATAGAGGATGATTTCCTCAAGCCGGGTCTTTTGCATGTAGTAACGGGCCTCGATTTCGGCCGAGGCCTGCATGGATTTGAGGGCCTCGCCCTCATAGCAGATTTCTTCCGTAAAATCGGTGCAGTCCTTTCCCGTATAACAGTTTTTTTCTTCGCAGAGGGCGCATTTCATGGTTAGATCTCCAGTGGAAATAAGGGGCTCTAAATATCTTTGAAAATAAATGTTTAGACTGTATAGAAGAGAAAGAGGAAGCGAAAGATGATAAATATAACTGAAACAGCAGAGGTCTCCTTCCTCGATGTTTCTAATCAAAGATTAGAAACTCCTGTTAAACCTGCGGTTTAACACGACAGCCGAAGGCTGACAGGTGGGGGTAGTTCACTTGATTGACCGGGCCATTCAAAAAATCAGATTCAAAAAAAATCCGGTTCCGGGACGGAGAATGTGCTGAAACCCGACCGGAAAGATTCTAAAATAAATATAAAAATAAGATTTCAGAAACGGGATTTGAGTATATTTATTTAAAATTGTAGGTCCCCCAGGGACGTCCACCCGCTTTTTTTGCTTAAGAAAATACTACCTCTTCCGGGTCAAAGTGCTCAGGATCAAAATCCTCTCCCAGCCACTCAAGGGTCTCCTCATAATCTTCATGCTCCGAGTCCTTCAGAATCTCAAGCAGGTCTTCATAACCCCAGATCCCACCGCTGTCCTCAGGGATTGCGGCCCTCTTTCCCGCCGTGCAGATGGGATACTTCACCCCTTCTTTTACCGGACGGACCCTTTCGAAGCGGATCTTTACCTGAAGGTCATCTCCGAAATCATATGTGTACACAGCAAGCTTGTTTTCGGGCGAAAAATAATCGGCAATTTTCACTTTATTTTCCAGCTTAAGCGGGTGTTCATAGCTGTCCTCAAACCCCTCCACAGGAGTGCCTATATTCTCAAGTTTGTGTGTTTTAGGGTTCCAGATTTCAAACTCGTGCAGATGGTACCCATCCCATTCCATTGTGGCCTGGATTACCAGATGAAGATCTTTGAAAGTATAATTTTCCGGCACCTGGACCCGCCTCCAGATCTGAGGGACGATGCCTACCTGAGCAAACTTGAATTGATAAACCTGTTCTGGCTGTTTTGAAAGCTTTTCGGACTGCTTTGCCATAATATCACCTTAAATTGAATCTGAAAGACCTGATATTTCAATTTATGGGCCCGGATCCTTTCTCCCCTTCCATTTCTCCTAAGAAGAATGGACAGGGTTTTTACCCGGATGACCCACTTTTTACGCAGGGGAGAAAAATATTGAGTGAAGAAATGAAGAGAGTATTAAAAAAATTGAAAAAAGTAATTGTTAGAAACTAAAAATAATCTTACCGGTCAGTAAGTTACTGGCGAGTAAGATATAGATAAGAGTCTTTGCTGAGAAGTACTGAGTTTTCCAGATACCAGATACCAGACACACCATTCTGAATCCGGATATTTTCAGTCTATTTCTTCAAAAGAAGTTTCAAGAGGAAACCACTTTTGATCCCCCTATACCTTTAAATATCAAAACCCCCATGCACTGACACATATATCCCAATTATAAATAATAAAATCCTGCTACTTTTACATTCACCAATTCACAATCATCATTTCTCAACGGAAATATTCATTCAGAAGGAGCACTTCAATGGTAAAAACCGAGAAATTCATTCCAAAAGCAATTGAAAGGATCAAAAACGAGATTGAAGGCCGGGCCATAATCGCTCTGTCGGGCGGTGTGGACAGTTCAGTTTGTGCGGAGCTGGCCTACCGGGCTATCGGGGAAAGGCTGTACCCGATTTACATTGATACCGGACTCATGAGAAAGGGAGAAACCGAGAAGATCGCTCACATATTTTCCCACATGAACCTGGATATCGTACATGCGAAAGACAGGTTTATGGGAGCCCTTAAAGGAGTTACGGACCCTGAGGAGAAGAGAAAGGCCATCGGAGAGACTTTTATACGGGTCTTTGAGGAAGAGGCAAGGAAGCTTCAGGCCGAGTATCTGATCCAGGGGACCATTTATCCGGACAAGATCGAGTCCGAGGGCGGGATCAAGTCCCACCACAACGTGGGAGGGCTTCCCACAGACATCGAGTTCAAGAAAATCGTGGAGCCTATCGACGAGCTTTACAAGGACGAGGTCAGAGAAGTTGCCTGGGCCCTTGAGATGCCCGAGGAAATCTGCGAGAGGATGCCTTTCCCCGGACCGGGGCTTGCCGTGCGGGTGCTCGGGGAAGTTACCGAGGAGAAAGTCGAAGCTGTCCGTGAGGCCAACGCCATTGTGGAAGAAGAACTGCTTGACCGCTTCTGCCCCTGGCAGACCTATGCCGCGATAATCGGCAAAGGGACCGGGGTCAAGGGCGATGTGCGGGCCTACGGCTGGATCGTGGCGGTAAGAGCTGTCGGGTCGAGAGACGGGATGACCGCGGACGTTATTGAAGTCCCCTGGGATGTCCTCAAACTCCTCCAGTCCAGGATTACCTCCGAGATCCCCAGCGTCGTCAGGGTTGTCTACGACATCACCCCAAAGCCGCCGGCGACCATCGAGTTCGAGTGAAACCCCGAGAGAGGTTTCAAATAATTTTTTTTAGGAATGAATCAAATATAATATCAAGTATTTTTGTTTACCATTTCTTAACCACGGAAAAGCACGGAACAGGACACGGAAACCGGCCTGATGGCCGGTGAGTAACTTGGATCTTTATAAAATAGGATTCAAAAACGCTCCTAGATTCTTGAAAGAGGACTAAAAAATACCAGAGAAAACGTAATTGCCGTCTTCCCCGAGTTCCGCTTCGGGAGCACGGGGTCCTTTTCGCTCGCTTTGCGAGCTCAAGAGGACTAAACAACACCAGAACAACCGTAATTGCCGTCTTCCTGCATTCTTTTTCCGTGTGTTCCGTGTGTTCCGTGGTTTGAATGCACACACCAAAAGTCGCCACTAACAAAAACACAACCTGTATGAGTATAAACCAATTCCCAAAATAAAACCTGAAGTTATATTTTTACCATTCCTTATCAGAAAATTATAACAGTAATATTTTAGTAGAAAGAGAGGTTTTTACGGCCATGTCCCTGAACAAAGACGTACTCAAAATCCGGGAAAGACAGAGGATAAAACCCTCGTCCTCGGACTATCCGGCAGCAAGCTGGACCGGCGAGGACCTTGTAGAAGGGGTCCGGACAAAGACCCTGACGATGATCTTCAAGAGCGCAGGCTGCTACTGGGGAAAAGTTGGGGGCTGCACCATGTGCGGCTTTGTCTACGAATGTGCAACTACCCCACCGACCCTTGAAAACTATAAGTCCCAGCTTGAAAAAGCAATGAAAAAGGCCGGGGATTTTCCGGAGTTCATGGTCAAGATCTTCACTTCCGGGAGTTTCCTCGATGAAAATGAGGTATTCCCCGAAGCCAGAGATACCATCCTGGAGACGCTTGCAAACGATCCCAGAGTAGTCAAGGTGCTTGTGGAGACCCGCCCCGAGATAGTAAGCAAGGAAAACGTAGAGGCCTGCCTCGATGTCCTGAAGGAAAAGCCTTTCGAACTTGCCTTCGGGCTTGAGACCAGTTCGGACCGTATCAGGAAAGACTCCATCAACAAAGGGTTCACCTTCAAGCAGTTTGTCCAGGCAGCCGAAATCGCAAAAGAACACGGGGTAACGGTAAAGACCTACCTCCTTTTAAAGCCCCTCTTCCTCTCCGAAAAGCAGGCCTTAGAAGACATCCTGCGCTCCATAGACGACGCAGTCCCCTATTCGGACACCGTTTCCATAAACCTCTGCAACGTCCAGAAAGGCACCCTTGTCGAGGCCTACTGGGAAAAAAAGCAGTACAGGCCCCCCTGGCTCTGGAGCATCGTCGAAATTCTCAAACGGGCAAAAGAAAAATATCCGGACCTCCCCATCATGTCCGACCCTGTGGGTGCGGGCGCAAAGCGCGGCCCTCGCAACTGCAAAGAGTGCAGTCATGAGGTTGCGGATACCCTCCGGGACTTTTCCATAAGTCAGGACCCGGCAGACCTGGATAAAGTAAACTGTGAGTGCAAAGAGCTCTGGAAAAAGGTTCTTGAGATCGATGACTTTACTTATGGGGCCCCGATTTTAGAATAAAATATAAGATAAAAAGTCGTATATGGCAGGAAAAATCCTGCCGATACACTTTAAAAATATTACTATTTTTTAATATATAGAATTTATTAATTTATTTATATATTTAGTTATTTATTTCCTTACAGCCCGGAGTCAGGCCCGTAGATCATGGTCCCGACCCCGCCGTCCGTGAAGAGTTCAAGGAGCATGGAATGGGAAACGCTTCCGTTTATGATGTGAGCCTTTTTGACTCCGCTTTCCACAGCCACGGCCGCGCTTTTGATTTTCGGGATCATCCCGCCGTTGATAATCCCCTCGGCAATCAGGGAATCCACATCCTCAAGCCTGATCCGGGAGATCCGGCTGGCAGGATCGTTTAAGTCCCTGAGAAGCCCGGAGACATCTGTCAAGAGGACAAGTTTTTTGGCCCGAAGAGCTGCGGCAAGGTCTCCTGCCACGGTATCAGCATTGATGTTGAGGGCATTTCCCGCGGTGTCCACTGCAATCGGGGAAATTACCGGAATATAACCTTTATCGAGCACGATATTCAGGATATCAGGATTGATGACCTCACTTTCCCCCACCCAGCCAATATCGACCTCGGTTTCCACGCCTTTGACCATAACCTTCTGGAGAGCTTTCTTGCAGGCCAGGATCATCCGGCCATCGTGGCCCGTAAGCCCAATCCCTTTGCCCCCGCACTGCCCAATCAAAGACACGATTTTGGTGTTGATGTTTCCCACCAGGACCATGCGGGCTATTTCAAGAGTCTCGTCGTCCGTAATCCTGAGCCCATCAATGAACTCGGGTTTTTTGCCCATGCGCTGCATCTTTTCCGTAATCTCGGGCCCTCCCCCATGCACGATTACGGGCCTGATCCCCACGAAACGCAGGAGGACGATGTCCTTGATTATGTCTTCCATGATCTGAACATTGACCATGGCATTTCCTCCGACCTTGATTACCATGACCGAGTCAAAGAACTCCTGCATGTAAGGAAGGGCCTCAATGAGCACATTCTCTCTCTTTAACGACATGAATTGGAAATCAGAACTGATGTTATTAAACTTAATCGTTGAAGGCAAACAACCATTAGAAAAATAAGATCGAGATAAAAAAGTGGAAGAAGAAAAAGTAGAAGAAGAATCTCCAAGCTCTCTAAAAAAGTTAATACATTTCAAAAAGCAAACCAGGGAAGTCTTGAAAAGCCCCGCTTCCCGAGCTTGAACCCGTCCCTGTTTCTCCGGTATCGAATTTAAAATAAAAAGAATAAAACCCAGAACACCGGGTTTATAAAATAATGAAAATTACTCAATTTTTTCGATTTTTTCTTTCTTGACAAAAGGTTTGCTGATATTCTCAGGCATCCAGTCGGGTCTGTTTTTAGGGGCTTCTACAAATTCTTTCCATGCCTTGAAAACGTGCACCTTCTTTGTCCCTCTTTCTCTGAGGCGGATGATTTCAGGCTGATCTTTGGTCCCGGTAGCCCGGTTAGCGGCTTTGAGGGCGGCCTGTCTTGGCTGCTTTCCGGTGAATACTCCGTGTTCATTATCATTTTCGTCTCGTAAAACAAAATTTCTTGTGTTGGACATAAAGGTCACCTCGCAAGTTATTGCTAGACACAGATTACATTTTAAAGTATATAAAGTCTTTCTTCAAGAAGTGGGCTGTAGATATTGTTTTACTCAAAATTTGCCAGATTTTACAGGCCCAATATAACCGGAATTTTTTTATATCATTGTTTGAATAGGAAAATATTTAAATATTTATGATCTGTGAAAATCGTAGTTAATTGAAGTTTCCGGAAGCGGGATCCATCTTTATCAAAAAAACGCATTGTTGTTTATTTCATCAGACCGGAAGAGGGCTCCCCTTTCTCGATGCCAGAGTCAACGGAGAAGAGGAGTTCATGTAGGTTTCTATCAACATTTTGAAATAGGAGCTACAATCTCCTGGAATTAACAACCATAGAAACCCAGGACTTTAGCCATGGAAGCAGCCACCGGACATAAGCGCTTATGGTTATTATATTTTTGAGTAAAAATGAAATTATGTAAAAAAAGATATAATATATAATATCGCATTATAAAGGGATTATTATAATATAAGTATAAAAAAATGTGGCCAAAAAATTATAAAAAGATTATTATAATAGAAAACGTTTTAATAAAGCTTAAACCGAACCTTCACAGAAATATTATATAATTGTTAATACGATTGCTTTGAAACTTTAGCAAAATCACAAGGCGTTGTAAAAATTACATCCTATTTATTATATAAATACTTATAACACGTTATCATTTAACACAGTATCATTTTATGGATATGGTAAACATGGAAAGCTGTATATTCAACCTCCCGGATGTTCAGGCTGGAAAACCGAGCGTCCCCATTAACCTCACGCGAGTTGGGGTAACGAACGTAAAAAAACTCATTGAAATCAAAAGGAAAGATAAGCGCCCTATAGTGCTGATTTCAACCTTTGATGTTTTTGTAGACCTCCCCTCCGACCGGAAGGGTGCAAACCTCTCCCGCAACTTCGAAGCTGTCAATGAGATTCTGGAAAAAATCCTCAGCATGCCGGTATACGAAATCGAGCAGCTCTGCAGCGATATTGCACACAACCTGCTTGGCCGTCACGAATACGCGAACCAGGCCGAAGTCCGGATGAAAAGCGAATACATGGTAAAGCGCAAGTCTCCCGCCACGGGCATTGACTGTCAGGAAGTCGTAAACATCTTCGCTGAGGCCTCGGCCGTAAGGGGAACGGGAGATACCGGCTACTTCGACGTGAAAAAGCTCATCGGTGCGGAAGTTGTAGGGATTACCGCCTGCCCCTGTGCCCAAGAAATCATGCGGGACAAGGCAGCAACCGAACTTGCCAACCTCGGGATTGAAAAAGAAAAGATCCTCACGTTTCTGGAAAGAGTCCCCATGGCAACCCACAACCAGAGGGGAAGGGGAATCGTCTCAATCAAGGTGGCCCATGATTTCGATGTGTCCCTGGAAAGTATTATCAACATAATCGAGCGCTCCATGAGTTCCAGTGTCTACGAGGTCCTGAAACGCGCCGACGAAAAGATGGTTGTAGAAAACGCCCATCGGAACCCCAAGTTTGTGGAAGACTGCGTAAGGACCATGGCGGATAATATCGTAAAGGAGTTCTCGGAACTCCCCGACGACGCAGTGATCACAATCAAGCAGATCAACGAAGAAAGTATCCACAGGCACAACGCCTTTGCAGAAAGGGTGGCCCTTATGGGAGAACTCAGGAAAGAAATTAACAACCCCGATCAGTAAGCTCAATCAGTAAGCTCAATCAGTAACCCCGATCAGTAAGCTCGGGCTAAACTATGGGATTTTCTGCCTGAAGAGATGTGAAAATATTTCACTTCCCTTCTACTTTTTTAGAATTAGTTTCAAACCCGGAAGGAACCGAACCTTTGGGGTCATAAGAGCCTCCTGGATTCCTACACCCTTTCCGAAATTGTGGCCACAAAAAAGGGCCGCATAAACTTTATAACAGGATTAATACAACCTATAAGCAGTTAATTCTGATAAACAGCGGACTTACAGGGTACGGAAAAAGCGTAAACTCTGAAGGCCTCCGAGGTGAGAGCATGGCTGATACTGAAGTGATTACGGCCGTTAGTCGAAACAAAAAACCCATCAAAACCGGGGATGTTGTCAAATACCTCAACAGCGACACCATAAGCCGCGTAGCCGAGATAGAAGAAAAGGAAGACGGCATTTGGGTCCTGCTTGAAGAGACCAACCTCTGGTACAGAGGGGAAGCCCTTGAACTGACTGACGTCAAAATCAAAGAAAAGAAAGAAAAGAAAGAATTAAAAGCTGAAGACATTAAACAAAAGCTGGAAAGGGTAAAGGACCTCGACTTAAGCGCATTCGATACCGTAACTGGTGGAGGAGCGGGTTAATTCCCTTACCCCACCTTTTGCCTGCTGCCCAGCAGATTTTTGCATTCTATTTTTGATATTTTGAATTACTTATTCTGGATTACTTTTTGAATTACTTGTTTTGAAGCTTCATCCGCTGCCCGAGGATACATTTTCCTCCATGCCTGCCCCCCATGGGGTGCAACGGAGACCCGAGGGAGTTCATGCAGCGAGCCATGACGGAAGCGCCCCGGGCAAGCCCGTCGTCCACAAAGACCACACGTTCGTCTATTTTTGGGGCGATTCCCATTTCATCAAGGCATTTGAGAATCAAGCCGGGCTTGTTACCGGTAATTCCGGCCCTGCCTGTGATCCCGATAGTTGTGTCCTCAAAGACCAGACCCGCATCTTTTGCAACCTTAACAAGCCTGCATACGACGTCTGCCATGACCTCGTCAATGACGGCCGTCATGACCTGCAGCCCTTGATTCTTGCAGATATCCATGCCTATAAGTGTGAGTTTGCCCATATCGGACCCGTTTTCGCCCACATCGCACCCGATAAGCACGACTCCGACTTCATCGGCTCCTTCGGAGCTGACCGGCACACTCCCGTATCGGGTCCTGTTCCTGGGAACCTTTTCTATGATAATAAGCTCTGAGATTTTCGTTGCGTATTCCAGTATAACCTTTTTCTTCAGTTTCAGGGTCAGGAAAGAAGGTGATTTATTGTCTTTCAGAACGTCAAGGGCAGTTCCCTGTTTTGAATCCACTAACTTTGAACCCCGGATGATAGCGTCCGGAATAGCTCCCGCATACCCGCAGAAGTTCCCGATGGTCTTTGCATAGGGCAGGTCAGGGCTCGTGATCCGGCCGTCCAGGGTTGTTCCGAAGTCGATCGAAATGCAGGGGTTTCTGAAATCAACGTCAGTCAATTTGGCAGCTTCCTTAATTCCGGCCATTGCAAGTTCCCCTTCCATTTCGTTTGCCACAATCTCGACTCCTGTGGACCCTATGGGGGGCAGCACCCCGGCCACGGCCCCATCAAAAATGACCTTTTCCAGTTTGCTGTATTTCTGGAACTTCTTCGGGATATTGGAAAGAGACATAGGGGGAGTCATGTTTTTCGGGGGAACCCCTGCAATCAGGCAGCCTTCCGCAAGAGCCTTTACAAATTCTCCGACCTCTTCGGGAGAATCAAAACCCGCCACTACACCCGTTGAACGCACCACGAAATGGAGGTCGGTTTTAATGTCAAGACTGGCCTTTTCTACGGACTCGATCAGGGCATTACGCACCAGTTCCGAAATGGCGTCCCGGGTAAGTTTCACGCCCGTAAGGGTCCTTCCGAACACGACCTCTCCGGGTTTTGGTTCCCGGACGTCCCTTGTCATTTTCACGACCTTGTTGATGATATGGGTCGTTCCCGTATCCATGTTGGTCGCAGTCAGGATGCACTTGGTAGTGGTGTTTCCCACCTCCACGGAAGCAACAATGAAAAAAGGCTTTGCTTTCAGGTCAATAAGACGGACCTCGGGAGATTCGGAAATTCTCGGTTTTAGAGCCATTTTTACAACCTTCTTAGTTATTAGAAATCAATTTGTGATATTTAATTAAGGAAAATGATTTAAGGCCTTCTTTAAGCAGGAGAAAGCCCTGATAAAAACAGGCCAAAAAGAGATAAGGCCTGCTCCGGCTTCCGGAATAAGAGCTGAACAAGAAGATAATTTGTTTGAAGTTATGAGGAGATATTAAACGGAGCCTATAATAATGTTTGCAAAATACGGGACCCGGTATTTAGCCGCAGAATGCAGACCATATATCATGCAAATTTATCCTTATACGGGAATTATGAGAGGGTTTAACCCCCAAAACGGACAGTATGGTATATAACAGCCCGAATAACTATAAAGGATATAAGTATAAAAATATAATACAATATATAATATGTTTCATTATAATGCAAATCTTAAAGCCAGAGAGCAACTATCCCTGGAAACGCAGACCCGAATATTTCCCCGGAGCTTTTCAGATTAAATCTGTAACGGAGGCTTTTGATGCCAGTCGATCCAATATGCAAGAAAATTGTACCCGACGATACTGAATACGTTTTGGACTACGGGGGAAAAAACTATTATTTTTGCAGTCCCGAGTGTAAAAATAAGTTTGACACTCTTGAGAAAAGCGTGATAAGACTTAAAAGAAACCTCAGTGAAAAGGAAAAAATATCGTTTGGAAAACTCAAAAGGGACATCATCAATCCAGGGATCTGCACCCTCTGCGGGGCCTGTGCGGCAAGCTGCGAACATATCACAATAGAAGACGAAAAACCCAAACTCGTGGGCCCCTGCAAAGCCTGCGGAGTTTGTTATTACCAGTGCCCTCGCACCATTACCACGGAAGAGGGGCTTATAGGAAACATCCGCTACGCCTACGCCGCCCGCTCGGCCCTGCCGGAATTAAAAGGCCAGGACGGGGGAGTGGTAACAGCTCTCCTGCTTTACCTTCTGGACGAGGGCCTGATTGACGGGGCCGTGGTCACGAGAAAATCCAGGGAACAGCCCTGGAAACCCGTTCCAATCGTTGCGAAAACGACGGAGGAGGTCCTGCTAACGGGAGGCAGCATCTACTCCCACAGCATGACCCTTGAAGCCCTGATGAGCGCAATCAAGCAGGGGATGAACAGCGTCGCTTTTGTGGGGACCGGCTGCAACATCGATGCCGTAACGAAAATGCAGAAAAGTACCCACGGCTTCCTTCACCTCTTCATGCGGGCAAAGATCCTTAAACTGGGGCTCTTTTGCATGGACAGCTTTTCCTACGAGGGGATTAAAACTGTCCTGGAAAGCAAGGATGTGAGGCTCGAAGATATTGAGGCCATGAAGATCAGAAAAGGAAAATTCGAGGTCGGCCTGAAAACCGGGGAAGAAAAGAGTTTCGAACTCAGCGACTTTGACGAATACCGGAGTTCTTCCTGCAAGTTCTGCACGGACCTGACCGCCGAAAATGCCGATATTTCCTTCGGAGGGGTGGGAAGCCCCCCGGGCTGGACAACCGTCCTTACCCGCTCAGCCCTTGGCTACGAGATCTTCAACGAGGCTGTGGACAGTGGATACATAGAGGCCAGAGACCTGTCCAGAAAAGAGATGGGAAGGGTCCTGAACCTCGCGAAGATGAAAAAGGTCCAGATGTACGGCCTGCACATGAGGAAAAATATCTGAAAGATTACGTTTCCTGGTGCTTTCCCAAACCGGTATGCAAAATAAGAGTACCGGCTCACAACCCGTTTAACCTTATTCAATCAGGAAATTTTCAGCATCCATTACATGTCCAACCAGGGCATTTTTGAGGTCTGAGTCCTGTTCAATCAGGCCGGATTCAGATCCTTTTTTCATGAAAACAATTTCAGGAATAATCTCGGTGGCTAAACAATAATAGCATGGACAACGTTCCTTTGTTATCCTGTAAAATCTATCAATTTCTTCCGGGTTCATATCCGAGTCTACTATTACTTCAAATTTGATATTTTCATAGATAGGGCTTGCATCAGATTTTTCAATACCGTAGCTTGCATGCAGATTCATGTCTGCCTTGACCTTCACCTTAAATTCATTGAGAACAATGCCTTCCATTGCGGTCCATTTGGCAAAGGTGGCTGCAAAACAGGATGCTATCCCATAAAGGCCGTACTGAACCGGATTTGGCGCAGTGCCCCCCCTCCCAAACTCAGGGTCTCATCTGACCGGATCAGGACCTCTCCTCCTCTTTCTGTACCTATTTTTGCAGAAAACTGAGGAGTACCCTTCCCGGTTTCACCTGTAAACCATTCCCCTTCAAATTCAACTATTTTTTTGGCCTTTGAAGGATCTTTCTGGACTTTATCAAGAGTTTCATTGAAATTATCCAAATCCACATTGTTTATGATCAACTTTTCACCTCGTACCTTCAATTAATCAAACCAATGAACCATCAGCATTTATGAAAAATATTAAAAAATTTGTTTGCACCCCCCAAAATAAAAAACTTTGATAAGATGAGACAGTCAAACATATAAATATTTTAAAGTAAGTGATATAAAAAGATTTCTATTGTTTCTTGTATATTACCTAAAAATCCAAAAAAGTCTCAAAAATGCAAACAGAAAACCCCTTTGAAGCAACTCAGATCCGGCCCGGAGCCTAACTATTGGGAAAACGGCAATTGATGGGAGAAGAGCAAGAATATATATTTATTTCATGAACTGTTTTTATAATGCAGTCTCAAGAGCACACAGTTCATAATTATTCTATTTTTGAGGGACATTCATGATCACGAAAGAAGACGTAGAACACATCGGATGGCTTGCCCGAATTGAGATCAGCGAGCAGGAAAAGGCCGAATATATGGAAAAACTTAACTCAGTATTGGACTACTTCGGCCAGCTCGACGAGGTGGCAACAGATGACGTTCCTCCTACCTACCATGTGATTGACCTCCACAATGTATTCAGAGAGGACGTGGTAGAAGAATCCCTTTCGCAGGATGAGGTACTCGCGAACACCGAGCACAAGCAGGAAGGGACCTTTAAGGTCCCGAGAATCGGGTGAGGAGGAATCGGATTACATGACAGCAAAATGGATGAGCGTTGCGGAAATAAAGCAGAAGCTCGAGGAAAGTTCAGCCGAAGAGGTCACAGCCGGCTATCTTGAAGCAATCGAAAAGAGCAGGATCAACGGCTACGTTACGGTTTCGGGAAGAGCCCTTGAAAAGGCAAAGAAGATCGATTCCGAGGGGCACGAAGGCCCGCTTGCGGGAGTGCCTATCGCAATCAAGGACAACATCTCTGTTAAGGGCCTGCCTAACAGCTGCGGCTCAAAGATGCTTGAAAACTATGTCCCACCCTTCAACGCCCACGTTATTGAAAAACTGACAGATGCAGGGGCCGTAATCCTTGGAAAGACCAACATGGACGAGTTCGCCATGGGTTCCTCGACCGAGAGCAGCTACTTCGGGCCCGCCTTAAACCCCTGGGACCTTGAAAGGGTACCCGGTGGATCTTCGGGAGGCAGTGCCGCAGTCGTTGCCGCAGGCGAGGCTCCTTTTGCCCTCGGCTCGGACACCGGCGGATCAATTCGCTGTCCGGCTTCCTTCTGTGGAGTTGTGGGGCTCAAGCCCACCTATGGTGCGGTTTCGAGATACGGAGCCGTGGCCTACGCAAATTCACTCGAACAGATCGGCCCCCTTGCAAACAACGTGACCGATATCGCGGTTTTGATGGACGTGATCGCGGGCCACGATGCCAGAGATTCGACCTCGATTCAGGAGGCAAAACCTGACTACCAGGCAGCCCTTACGGATGATATCAAAGGCCTGAAAATCGGAGTCCCTGAAGAATACTTTGGGGAAGGAATCAGTCCAGGTGTAGAAAAAACAGTATGGGACGCAATCCACCGCTGTGAGGATCTGGGAGCTTCCTGGGAAATGGTCTCCATGCCGCATACAAAGTACGCCCTTGCTTCCTACTACATCATCGCCATGAGTGAGGCCTCCTCAAACCTCGCCCGCTTTGACGGGACAAGGTACGGCTTCAGGGCAGCTGGTGAAACCTGGCATTCCCTTATCTCAAAGACCCGGGCGGAAGGGTTCGGAGCCGAGGTTAAGCGCAGAATCCTTATCGGGACCTACGCGCTTTCCGCGGGCTACCATGACAAGTACTACCTCAAGGCCCTGAAGGTCAGGACCCTTGTAAAGCAGGACTTCGACAGGGCTCTTTCGAAAGTGGACGTGCTCATGTCCCCGACGATGCCAAACCCGGCCTTTAAGATCGGGGAAAAGATCGAAGACCCGCTTGCTCTTTACCTCTCGGACGTAAACACGGTGCCTATCAACCTGGCCGGGGTCCCTTCCATGTCTGTGCCCTGTGGCTTTACGGACGGGCTTCCGGTCGGACTTCAGCTCATAGGCAAACCCTTTGACGAGCCGACCCTGCTCCGGACCGCCTATACGTTTGAGCAGAATACGGATTATCATAACAAAAGACCCCCGGAGGTGGCTTAAATGGTGTACGAGAACCCTGACGGCGTGATGATAGGGCTTGAGATCCACATCCAGCTCAACAAGCTCAAAAGCAAGATGTTCTGCGGTTGTTCGACCGCCTACCACAACGCGGAACCCAACACCCATACCTGCCCGGTCTGCCTGGGCCTGCCCGGGGCCCTGCCGGTCCTGAACAAAGAAGTTGTGAAGGCCGCAATCAAGGTAGGACTTGCCCTTGAAGGGGAAATTGCGGAAGAGACGCAGTTTCACAGGAAGAACTATTTCTATCCTGACCTCCCCAGGGGTTTCCAGACGACTCAATACGATTTCCCCATCGTGAACAAAGGGAAGGTAAGGATCGAGGGCGAAGACGGAGAATTTGAGGTGAACCTCTGGAGAGCCCATATGGAAGATGACCCCGGAAGGCTGGTGCACATCGGAAGCATCGAAAATTCCAAAGGAGTCATGATCAACTACAACAGGTCAGGTATGCCCCTGATCGAGACCGTTACAGCCCCTGAAATGAGGAGCCCGAAGGAGGCCAGGCGTTTCCTGGACAAGTTCAGGAACATTCTTGAGTACCTGGACGTTTTTGACGGGAACCTTGAAGGCGCAATGCGTATGGACGCCAACGTCTCGATAAGAGGCGGTACCAGAGTTGAAGTCAAGAACATTTCCTCCCACAAAGGTGTGGAAAAAGCCCTCCTCTACGAGATCATGCGCCAGAAAAACGTGATTCGCCGGGGCGGCAAAATCGTGCAGGAGACCCGCCACTTCGACGAAGCAAGAGGCGTTACCCTGTCCATGAGGACCAAAGAAGAGGCCGAAGACTACCGCTACTTCCGCGAACCTGATTTGGTACCCATTCGCGTGGCCGACTGGATCCCTGAAATAAGGAAAAACATGCCTGAGCTTCCGGACGCAAAACGGGCCCGTTTCCTGGAACAGTACGGAATTGCGGATATGCACGCAAAGGCCCTGACCTCAAGCATCCTGCTTGCGGACTTCTATGAAGGAGTTTGTGGAAAAGGCGCTGACCCGAAGACCGCAGCCACCTGGACTGCTGATGTCCTGCTAGGGGAACTGAACTACCGTGACCTGGTTGTGGCATCCTATGACGGCCAGGTCCTTGGTTGCATCAACGACAAGGACCACGAAATTGGCAATTTCTTCAAAGTCGCGGACCTGGTCGAACTGATTGCCCTCTTTGCGGACGGAAAAATTAGTGATCAGAGTGCCGTGGAAGTTATCAGGACCGTGCTCGACTCCGAAGAGGAAAAGACCCCCACGAAAATTGTCGAGGAAAATGGCCTTTTCAAAGCCGAGGACGACCTGGTAACGAAAGCCGTTTCCGAAGCCATTACCGAAAATGAGGCCGCTGTCAAGGACTACCTTGGAGGGGCTGAAAAGTCCCTTAACTTCCTGGTGGGCCAGGTCATGAAAAAGACAAAAGGCACAGCCGACGCAAAAACGGCCCGCGAGCTGCTTGTAAAGGAACTTAAAGGCTGAAAAGCTGAAAGGCTAAAAAGCTGAAAGGCTAAAAAGGTCTTAGTAAGCGTAATCTAAAGAAAAAGGCTTAATCCTGGTCGGGTTAAGCTTTTTACTTTTTTTATTTTTTGTGGATTTATCTTCCAAATTTTTGAAGCTTTACATCGCCCGGAAAAATATCAATTCAGTAAAGCTCCGGCCGCCGGTCTCCAAAAATCGAGCTTGTTTCCCTGACTTCCCTTGCCCTCTCAAGATCGATTTCTCCCAGAAGGACAGCTTCCTCTTTTCCGGCCTCTGCCAGTATGTTTCCCCAGGCATCGGCCATAAAGGATTTTCCAAAATAAGTAGAATACCGGTCCTTTCCAGTCCGGTTGCAGGCAATGCAGGGGAGCTGGTTTTCCATTGCCCTTGCAAGAGTTAGAGTCCGCCAGGGGTAGCCGAAAAAGTCCGGAATTTCCGAAACCGAGACCAGAAGATCAGCCCCCTCAAGGGTAAGTTTTCGGGCAATTTCCGGGAAGCGGATTTCATAGCAGACGATGAGCCCGATTGAGAGCCCGCGTTTTTCCAGTTTAATGGGAGCTATCAGGTTTCCGGGAATAAAGTGCTCTTTTTCCTGGCCGTAGAGGTGGGTTTTCCTGTGAGTGCCGGCCAGTTTTCCGGAATCGATACAAAAGCCGAGGTTGTAGCAGGAGGGAGCCTGTCTTTTTTCAGCGGGGCCGGAACAGTCTGCCCTTTCCAGAATTGATCCCACGAGAATACAGTTGTTTTCTTTTGAAAAGCCGAGAAGGGATTCAAACATTGGGCCGGACAGGGGTTCGGCAAGTTCTTCTATCTGGCCGTAACAAAAACCGGTTGAGAAAACTTCCGGAAAAACGATCATTTCTGCACCTTCGGAGACCGCAACTTCGGCCAGGGAGAGGGCACGCTCAAAATTTTCCTGTTTTGAGCAGAGAGAAATGTCCATCTGGATGCAGGCAATTTTCATGAGTAATACTTTCTGGAAAGTGTTATAACTTTGATTGGAGAATTCGATCAAACATTTTAAGATTTTTAGCAGTGATTCACCAGTGAATTTGTAGCTTTTTTTCAGGAAAGATCCGGCGCCACAAACTTTGTATATTCTTTTTAGATATATAGAAATTTTTATATATAATCACTACTAACTTTTAGTTACTAACCTGTAGGTACTGTATTTTCCATACTACAGTAAGGATACTAATATATTACAGTCAACCCGGATACCCTTACTAAAATCAAACCGAGGAAAAACATGGACCCGGCAAAATTACTTGACATCCTGGGGAACGAAAACCGAAGGAAGATCATCCAGCTCCTTGCAAACCGACCCTGCTACGTAAGTGAGATTTCAGGTCGGCTGGGGGTTGGGCCAAAAGTGGTTATCAATCACCTGAGTCTGCTTGAGCAGGCCGGACTGATAGAGTTCAGCGTGGATGAACAGCGGCGCAAGTATTTCAATATCGCAAATAACATGCGACTTGAAGTGTCGGTCTCCCCTTACTCATATTCTGTTTCCCTGCATGACATCCTGCTTGATTCCGGGACAGAAAAAAAGTTTGCAGGAAAAAAGGGGGCTGAAACCATGGAAACCACGGAAAAGGCCCGAGTTCCGGAGTCAGCATCTCTTTTCCTTGACCTGAACGTCAGGTTAAAGGAAATGAAAAAGCAGCAGGAAGAACTTACCCGGATGCAACAGAAACTCCAGGCCGAGTACACGGAGCTCATGGACCTCTGCTTCGATTCCATCGAAGCCGTTACCAGAGGGGGGGAGGGGTCCCCGGTCGAATGCGAGATCCTTTTCGGGCTTCTGAAAGGAGAACTAACCGCAGCCTCCCTCTGTTATCAGTTAAGGCTACACCCGAGTATCATAAATTCAAACCTGCTGGACCTCGCAGAAAGGGGTTTTATAGAATACACTATAAAGAATAACCAGCAGTATTGGAAAATCCGGGAAAAAGGTAAGGAAAGCGAGATTGAATGAGGGGATTTGAGAATCTGATCTAAAACTGTTCATTGTCTGAATATATATTTTCATAAAGTTCATTTTGCGAAAATTGTGAGTTGAGTTGCATGAGTGAGGAAATAACTTTGAGGGTTGCCGAGGCTTATCATAAAGACGTGGGACGTGGGATTGCCAGGATTGATACCCACCTCATGGAACGTATGGGTCTCGTAAGTGGAGATGTCGTCGAACTTGAGGGCAAAGCCAAAGCCTATGCCCTTGTCTGGCCCAACCTGAAACATGACCAGGAAAACATGATTCGTATGGACGGGAACCTGCGCAGTAACGCGAAGGTCGGGATTGATGAAAGGGTAATAGTCCAGAAAATCGAGACAAAACATGCCCAGCGGGTGACCCTTGCTCCCTCCCAGCCGGTCCGCCAGCTTGTGGGAGGAGCCCTTTACATCAAGAGGATCATTGAAGACAGGCCCCTTTCCCGAGGGCAGACGGTCAGGATCGAGACAGTAAACAAACCTTATACTTTCGTTGTGGCATCAACCCGGCCTGCCGGGCCTGTGGTGGTTACCAAGGATACCGAGATTGTCTTCAAAAAGTCGATAGAGGAAATCCAACCCATGGAAGGGGTTTCCTACGAAGACATCGGGGGTCTGAAACGGGAGATCAAACTTGTTAGGGAAATGATTGAGCTGCCTCTCCGGCACCCGGAACTTTTCCAGAAACTCGGGATCGAGCCTCCCAAAGGGGTGCTCCTGCATGGGCCCCCTGGAACCGGAAAGACAATGATCGCAAGGGCTGTTGCAGGTGAGACCGACGCCAATTTCGTCACCATCAGCGGGCCTGAAATCGTCTCCAAGTACTACGGGGAAAGTGAGCAGAAACTCCGCCAAATCTTTGAGGATGCCGAGCGGGATGCTCCCTCCATCATCTTTATTGACGAAATCGATTCCATCGCTCCCAAGCGAGAAGAAGTCACCGGGGAAATGGAGCGGCGCGTGGTCGCCCAACTCCTCTCCCTCATGGACGGGCTCAAGTCCAGGGGTGAGGTGGTTGTGATTGCCGCAACCAACCGGCCCAATTCCATTGACGAGGCACTTCGCCGCGGCGGCAGGTTTGATCGGGAAATCGAAATAGGCATCCCGGACCGAAACGGGAGGAAGCAGATTTTGCTCATCCACACTCGGGGCATGCCCCTTGAGGGAGATGTGGACCTTGGAGTTATTGCCGACGTTACCCACGGCTTTGTGGGCGCAGACCTCTCCTCCCTCTGTAAGGAAGCCGCCATGCATGCGCTTCGCAGGATCACCCCAGAAATCGATATCGAAGAAGAAGAAATTCCGGCTGAGGTTATGGATAAGCTGGTGGTCGAAAAAGGGGACTTCCAGGAAGCCCTGAAAAACATTGAACCCTCTGCCATGCGGGAGGTCTTTGTGGAAGTCCCGCATGTGGCCTGGGAAGATGTCGGCGGGCTTGAGAAGGCAAAGCAGGAATTGATCGAAGCCGTGGAGTGGCCGCTGCACTACCCTGAGCTTTTCACAGCCGTTCACGTAAAGCCCCCGAGAGGCATCCTGCTCTTCGGGCCTCCGGGTACGGGCAAGACCATGCTCGCAAAGGCTATTGCGAGTGAAAGCGAGGCTAATTTCATAAGCATAAAAGGGCCCGAGCTGCTCAGCAAATACGTGGGCGAGTCCGAACGGGCAATCCGGGAGACTTTCCGGAAAGCAAAACAGGCGGCTCCGACTGTGGTCTTCTTTGACGAGATAGACTCCATTGCCCCCCTGAGGTCCGGGGTTTCGGACACCCACGTCTCCGAGCGGGTGGTAAGCCAGATCCTGACCGAACTTGACGGAGTTGAGGAACTCAAAGACGTGGTCATCGTGGCCGCAACCAACCGGCCGGATATAGTGGATCCTGCTCTCCTCAGGCCCGGGCGATTCGATAGGCTAATATACATAAGGCCTCCTGATAGGGCGAGCCGGAAAAAAATTTTTGAAATCCACCTTAAAGAAAAACCCCTTGCAGAGGACGTGGACATTTCCAGGCTTGCAGAAAAAACCGAAAGCTATGTGGGTGCGGATATCGAAGGGATTTGCAGAGAAGCCGCAATGCTTGCTCTTCGGGAGATCGTATCTCCGGGACTCAGCCGGAAACAAATCGAAGACAAGGCGAAGGACGTAAAACTCACTTCAAAGCATTTTGAAAGGGCCATTTTGCGGGTAAAACCCACCACTTCCGGAGAGACCCTGAAGGCTTACGAGAAAAGTTCTGAAATGTTTGCAAAATACTCTCAGGATTCTGAATCTGAGGAGCCGGTTGAAGAGCAGGCTGAAGAAGAGCCTCTCTCCGGTACGGAAGAATCAACTATCCCTTGCTAAAACATTGCGTTACCTGTTTCAAAAGCAGAGTGGAAAAATCCAAACTTGGAACGGGATGCCGTAAAGTTGCCGGCATTCCTCCTTTGATTAAAATCACGGGCATCCTGCCTGATGGATCGTGAAAACCATGGTGGACAGAAAAAGGAGAAGTTTCTTTGACGATATCTTCGGGGGCAATCCCTTTGAAGATATGGAGGAAATCTTCGAGCGCTTCAGCAGGTCCGGGAGAATAAACCTGGACAATCTTGAAAACCAGCCTTTCGTATACGGCTTTTCCTTAACTCATCGTCCCGGGACAGCTCCCGAGATCCGGGAGTTCGGGAACCTCCCCACTCTTGACCCGGTAGAGGGGGAAGTTTACTATCCGGACATGCGAAGACCCCTTATCGATGTGCTGGAAACTGAGGATAAGGTGCATGTAATTGCGGAAATACCGGGTGTAAAAAAAGAAAATATTCAACTGAACGCAACAGATTTAATACTTGAACTCGAAACGTTAAAGGGGAATCCAAAATATTCCGAACGTGTGGAATTGCCCGTAAAGGTGGACCCCCTGAGTGCAAAAGCCACTTATAAAAACGGTGTGCTTGAAATAATTTTTAAACGACTTGGATCCGATTCTCGGACTTCAATTAATATCGAATAAGCCAACTTTCAATTCATCTTGAAGTTCCGGGTAATTTAAACATAGAGGTAATGATTTTGGGCGCAAAAAAAAGAAAGGAGTTCTTTGAAGGTTTCGGTCCCGAGATTTTCGATAACATCGAGGAAATGATAAAGGACCTTATGGATGATTTTGGTGAATCCGTACCTTTTGTATACGGTTTTTCCATAGTCCACCGCCCCGGGGAAGATCCTGAAATCCGGGAATTTGGAAATTTTCCGGATTCCGAATATAACCCCCCTGAAGAGGCCGATTTTTCCCCCGAAGAAAATAACTCTTTAATCGATGTCTTTGAAGACGATGAGACTGTCCATGTACTTGGGGAATTCCCCGAAGCCAGAAAGGAATCCATTAAGCTGTGTGCAACAGCTCAGGTCCTTGAAATAAAAGTTTTAGATCCCTTAAATGAGTATTCGGAAACCGTGGAACTGCCAGTTCTTGTGGAGCCCGGGAGTGCAAAGGCTAATTACAAGAACGGTGTACTTGAGGTTATCTTCAAAAAGCAACCTGAAGTGGCTCCAAAATCCATCGATGTCAATTAACCCCCCCTAAAATCTTAGCCTTCAGGCTAAGATTTTAGAGTAAGGGGCTTGTTTCGACAAGTCCCTAGTTGAATAGCCTTTCGTTATACTGGTCATGATATTCGAGAATACTCCACACGTTCTCGGAGATTTCGATCTGGATTAAACATCCCTGAGAGGAAGGGGAAGTGTTCAGGTCATTAACAAGCCAGAATAACAGTGGCGATGTGGACCCACTCCTGCAAAGGAGGACAGAACTATTAAGGTCACTGTCAAACAACATTAAGGTCTCCTGTTAAACAAAAAAACCAGGGACCCCCTCATGGCCTGTGGACTGCGGACCTGCGGAGTTTTTCCCGGGATATGATGCAAGAAGCCCACGACTTCCGTCGTGTGGCCGTTTACCTTCTTTCTTTTACTTTTCTTTACTTACTTACACATTTTCTTTGCATTCTTTCGTTTTCTTTCATTACCGTCCCGTTTTTTCCTCCTTTCTCTTCTTCCTTATATTCTTTCTCATTTTCTTCTCCATTTTTTTTAATAATTCTTCATATTTTTTATTAATTTGTTCTCTGTTTTTCTTCCGTTATTCTTTTATTTTCTTTTCCCCCGGTTTAATCATTATATTGTCTTTCTTTTTTGGCGGAGAGGTATATCTATTTTTATTTAAAATTTTATGTAGTTGAACAAAAAAACAGTAACATAAAACGCCAAACTGTCTAAATCTAGTTATTTATTATAAGGCCTTACATGCCTGGTTTCACTTCTTAAGTGCGTAATTCCTATCTGTTATTGTACATGAAGCGCAGAACTATTGAAATGAAGTGCAAGATCGGTTAATCGTTGTATATAATTAATTTTTTCGGATATTTTGTATAATCTGCAGGGTTGATAGATAGCACTGTTAATCCGGGTATTTTTTCCAGAATTTTTTCCGCAATTATGACTGAAAAATAGTTTGCTTGATAGTGAAGAGGCTTTCAATAAAAACCGAAACATTTTTACTATATGACAAAAGACTATACGCTGAAGAAAATGTAAGATTACTTAATATCTTTATTTTCTCTGTGGATTAATTAAGGATTGAATTTTTTTATAATTACTGCTTTTCATACCTGACTGCAGTACAATTGACTATCTATAATAAACAATTCCAGAGGTTGGGTTGATGATTTATGGATCCATCTAACGCGATATTAATAGCTGTCTTTTTACCATTTATATTCGCATGGACATTACCTTTGTTATATAAAGTATTTAAACAGCATATAGGCTGGATTTCTGCAGGTATTGCATTTATCTGTTTTGTGCTGAATACTCAGGTAATTCCATATGCGATGGCGGGAAATCCCATAAAACAGTCTTGGGAATGGTTACCTTCCGCAGGTCTTTCTTTTGATATTTATGGGGACGGTTTAGCCGTCCTTCTGGCCTTAATCGTTTCAGGCATTGGTGTTATCATCATGGCCTATTCAAACGGTTATATGTCCACAAAGGAAGACCTGCCAAGGTATTACCAGTGGCTCTTACTCTTTATGGGATCCATGCTGGGCGTGGCCTATACGGATAACACGATCCAGATGTTTGTTTTTTGGGAACTGACTAGTATCACCTCGTTCATGCTCATTGGATACTGGAGAGAACGACCAGAATCCATATACGGTGCAACCAAAGCTCTGCTGGTGACGGCCGGAGGCGGTCTCTTCATGTTCGCGGGTTTCCTGCTGCTTAGAATAGCTTCAGGGACCTACGGAATCTCGGAGATCGCCGGGAGTACAGAACTCCTCGCAAACGTCCACGGCAGTGAGCTCTACGTTGCAACCCTGGTCCTGATCTTTATCGGGGCTGCTTCCAAATCGGCTCAGGGGCCATTTTTTATATGGCTCCCGAACGCCATGGAAGCTCCGACTCCTGTGAGTGCTTTCCTGCACTCGGCCACAATGGTCAAGGCTGGAGTCTACCTGGTTGCAAGGTTGCACCCCATCCTCTCGGGAACCCCCGAGTGGCTGATGCTGGTTTCAGGGACCGGAATGATCACCATGGTCCTGGCGGGCTTTGTGGCCTTCCGGCAGACTGACATCAAGGGAATTCTGGCCTACTCGACTATAAGTCAGTTAGCCTACCTGATGACCATGTACGGGTACAGCACGGCCGAAAATCCGGGGCTGGGATTCGCTGCGGCGACCTTCCACATGTTGAACCACTCCACCTTCAAAGCCACGCTCTTCCTTGTGGCAGGTATAGTGGCGCATGAGACGGCAACCCGAGATATACGAAAACTTGGTGGTTTGCGAAAAGAGATGCCAAAAACCTTCATAATAGCTGTGATTGCAGCCGCATCGATGGCTGGTGTACCTCCCCTCAACGGGTTCCTCAGCAAGGAAATGTTCTATGAGACCTCGCTTGAAATCGGGCAGGAGGTCGGCGGACCCTGGGCAGTAATCTTCCCGGTCGTCGCGGTGATGGGTGGGGTGTTAACCCTTATGTATTCCATCAGGCTTATAGACGGAATTTTCCTGGGGGAAAGGACCAAGGATCCGGATATCCCGCATCATGTGCACGAAGCTCCCTGGGTCATGCTTGCTCCGGCGTTTGTCCTGATTGGTTTGATCTTCTTTTTCGGGCTTTATCCGAAATTCCCGATCGAGACTCTGATCCAGCCGGCTTACAGCGGGCTTGTTCCGGGTGCTGCGCACCTGCACATAAAACTCTGGCATGGAATAACAACTCCATTCCTGATGACTGTCGCAACCTTTGCAATCGGTATCATACTATACAGGTTCTATGATGGAATCGCGGCCTGGGAAAACAGTTTCGCAGCCAAGTATCCCTGGATCGGTGTGAACTACTACTACGACTGGACCGTGAACAACGCCAGAGACGTAACTCACAAAATCTCAGCGGTCTTCCAGCCAGGGCCAATAGGACCTTACATCAAAGCCTCGTTGCTTTTCATGTTCTTTTTGGCTATGGTTCCGATCTACCACTTCCACATCTCTCTCGGAAGCATTCTCCCTTCGGGTATGAACTTTAATGCGCAGCCCTACGAAATTGTGCTCTATGCCCTTATGATTGTGGCAGCACTGGGTGCTATGATTATCCCGAGATACCTGCCGGCAGTCATCTCTCTTTCGGCTCTGGGTTTCCTAGTATCCCTGCTATACATGTATCTCAAGGCTCCTGACCTTGCTATGACCCAGGTCTGTGTGGAAACGCTTTCCACCATTATCTTTATCCTGGTAATTATGAAGTTGCCTCAGAAGTTCAAGGAGCCCATGCCGGCGGGCAAGGTCATGCTAAACCTTCTAATTTCGGGTGCTGTAGGCTTTGCTGTCTTTGCCATCATGGTCAATGCAAATGTTGGAATGCTTGGTTCGTTTGAGTCCTTCTCTCAGTACTTCATTGAGAAGAGTATGGCGATGACCGGTGGACTAAACGTTGTAAACGTGATAGTCGTGGACTTCAGAGGGTACGATACCATTGGAGAAATCTCAGTTCTTTCCCTGGCAGCTCTGGGTGTATATAACCTGATCATGAGCAGAGCCGGAGGAAACGAGGGAGGTGAAGACGAATGACCACGGTAATAACCAAAACAGTCGCAAAGATCTGTTTAATGGTGGACATGCTCTACTCAATCGACCTCCTGCTTATCGGAGGTAACCGACCGGGCGGAGGTTTCATCGGTGGTGTGCTCTGTGCGTGCGGAATCGGACTCATCTATGTGGCATACGGATACGAAGATATCAAAAAAATCTGGAATCCTGACTGGCATTCCTGGTTCGGATACGGCTTGCTTTTTGCAAGCATCACGGCAACAGCTCCTTTACTTGCGGGCCACAACTATTTCAGAAGTGCATTTGATTTAAGGCCAATAGAATTAATGGGCATGGAAGTGGGCGAGCTTGAACTGGTCTCCTCCATGTTTTTTGACCTTGGAGTCTACTTCGTGGTGGTCGGAGGCCTGCTGTTCATTGTTACAAAAGTAGGCACTGATAAAGTAAAAGATCCGGAGGGTAGACGATGAATAATACTCTGCTCGCACTTACAGTCTCTCTGTTATTCGGAATGGGAACCTTCCTGATCCTTCGAAGAGACATAATGAAAGTTATCATCGGTTTTGGGATTGTATCTCATGCCGTAAATCTCTATATTGTTGCAAGTGGGGTCTTCACAGAAGGTACGCTTGTACCAATCCTTGAACACGGGGAAGTAGTTGATCAGGGCCTGATTTTCAACGATAATCTGGCAGCCGGAATAGTGGGGCCAATTACAACAACTCCTTATACCGCGTTTGTAGATCCACTTGTTCAGGCCCTTGTGCTCACAGCCATTGTGATCGGGCTTGCGACAACCGCCTTTATCCTGACTCTTGCATACCGTATCTATGAAGAATATGGGACTACCGATGTTCAGGAACTCAGGAGGCTTTGGGGATGAGTTTTCTAATAGAGCACCTTCCCATACTCCTGATAGCCATTCCTCTGGCAATGGCTCCGGCAACGATACTGACAAAAGCATATCCGGGTTTTCAAAAGATTCTGGATATTGTGGTGAGCCTTTCTTTACTGGCTTTAAGTGGCCTTTTGCTTTCCACGGTCTGGGATGGCGGAATTACGGTTTATGAGGTGGGAGAATTCGGAAAGTACGGGATCGTGCTTGTGGCCGACCTCCTGAGCTCCTCGATGGTGGTACTGAACTGCTTGATCGGGTGTATGGGGCTGATTTACTCCTATGATTATATCGAAAGTAAATCCCTTAACCTCACTTACCACTCCCTGTACAACCTTATGCTTGCAGGTATCAACGGGATCTTCCTGACAGGGGATATCTTCAACCTGTTTGTCTTCTTCGAAATCATGTTGCTCTCTTCGGGAGCTCTGATCGTTGCAAACGAAACTTCAACGGTTACGAAGATCTCGGATAAGATGGAAGCTACTATGAAGTACATTGTCCTGAACATGCTCGGGTCAAACGTGATGCTGATTGCAGTGGCTTCACTTTACGCTTCCATTGGTTCCCTGAACATGGCTGACATTGCACTCAAGATCCAGATTCTTGCGGATGCGGGGACCATGCCCTGGCACATATATGCCATAGGCCTGCTCTTCATCATTGTATTCGGTGGAAAGGCGGCAGTTTTCCCTCTGCATTACTGGCTTCCTGATGTGCACCCCACAGCTCCGTCCCCTATCAGCGCAATGCTGAGTGGGGTGATCATCAAGATCGGAGCTTATGGTATATTGAGAATTCTCTTCGTGATTTTTGCTCCTCTCAAAGGGGTCTTTGGTCCAATCATCCTTGTGATGGCTTTAATCACCATAGGACTTGGAGCAACTGCAGCCATCGGGCAAAACGATGTCAAACGTTTGCTTGCTTATTCCAGTGTATCTCAGATAGGATACGTTTTCCTGGGTTTCGGAATGGGAGCAATTGCATACGATGCAGGTGAGATTGCAGGTTCGGTGCTAATCATTGCAGCGTCCTTTGTCTATCTGGTAAACCACGCCCTTGCAAAGAGTATGTTATTCCTTACCTCAGGTGGAATTATCCACAAAGCCGGAACCAGAGATATGCGCAAGATGGGAGGGATGGTTGACAGCTCTCCTGCAATGACCGCGACTTTCCTTGTGGGGGCCATGTCCATCGGGGGTGTGCCTCCTATGGGTGGTTTTATCTCCAAGTTCGTGCTCTTTGATGCAGGTCTGAAATCACAGTTCTACATTCCCATAGGAATAGCCCTTATATTTGCAATCTTTACTCTGTTCTACATGTTCAGAGGCTGGATCTTTATCTTCTGGGGTGCAAGGGACCCTCAATACGGAGAATATTCCCATCACAATTTGTCCCCACTGATGGTAGGGCCTATCGTGGTTCTGGCAGTTCTTGTGTTTGTCCTGGGGATATATGCAGAGCCTCTACTGGGCATTGCAAATACCATTGCATTGCAGATCATGGATCCGAATCCCTATATTGATGCAGTCTTAACGAGGGTGATTCGATGAAGCGTCGTTTGATTACTTACATGGCTCTCCCTGTAATCTGGTGTATGGTCAGTGGGCGTATCTCTATCGGCAGCATTTTCCTGGGTTTGCTTTTCGGAGCTGTGGTCGTCCAGCCATTTTCTAAACTTTACAGACTGGACGAGGTAATAACTCCCACAGGAGACTGGCTTTCCAAGATCCCCAAGAAGATCGTGTACTTTTATGTGCTGATCAAGGAGATCATAAAGGCAAACATCATGGTCGCAAAGATTATTCTCCAGCCTACGATCAACATCAAACCTGGAATCATAAGGGTTCCTATCAGGACCAAAACCAATATCGGAATTACGGCTATTGCAAATACCATTACCCTGACTCCCGGAACGCTCACGGTGGATATTTCTGACGATCAGACAGCACTTTTCGTGCATTCAATCGATGCAACCGATCCCCAAGGCATCCGGGATTCCATCCGGGACGACCTTGAACACTATGTACTGGAGGCATTCGAATGATTTCACTGGTAGATGCGGATTTCCTGGCACTGGTCGTGCTTGTAGTCGCAACAGCCCCCTGTATTTACAGGGTACTGTACGGGCCGACTTTACCTGACAGGCTTGCGGCAGAAGATGCGATGGGTAACGCCCTGGTTGTGATTTTCGGACTTTACGCCTACCGTGAAAGTTCGATCTTCCTCATGGATGTTGCCATGCTCCTTGCGATCATCTCCTTTGTGGGGACGGTTGTCGTGGCAAAG
The DNA here is from genome assembly GCF_055394095.1 of Methanosarcina baltica. Taxonomy (NCBI): domain Archaea; kingdom Methanobacteriati; phylum Methanobacteriota; class Methanomicrobia; order Methanosarcinales; family Methanosarcinaceae; genus Methanosarcina; species Methanosarcina baltica. The sequence continues at coordinate 1,490,952 of NZ_AP042463.1, forward strand.
TATCTTGATAAAGGGGAGGTGCTCTAAATGGTAGACGTGTTTGAAATCCTGAGTATTGCCTGCCTGGTCATAGGAATCATCTTCCTTTCTTTGGGCATGATCGGCCTTTTGCGTCTGCCTGATGTTTACAACAGGCTACACGCAACCACCAAGATCGGAACCCTCGGAGCTTTCGGGGTCCTCTTAAGTATCATGATCCAGGAAGGTCTATCTCCAATGGGAATAAAGGCCCTTACAGTCGGGCTTTTTATCCTCCTGACCTCTCCGATTTCCGGACACATGATCGGCAGAGCGGCCTACAAAATGGGAGTCGATCTCTGTGACGCCAGCATTCTGGATGAATATAAAGGCGAAAGAAAAGATTAAAAAGAGTAATTATTCAGGAAAGGGTGTGTTTTCAAACACATTCTTTTTTTTTGTTTTTAGATTTTAAGTCTCATCGATTGTTTTCTGTTTTTTCGATTTTTTTCCTTTTATATATTTACCTCTTCTATTATTTCATACCCCTCCGTATTTTACATCCCTCTGACTTTTCTGACCCTTAAAAAGTCCCGACGGTTATGTTATATTTCTTTGTAAATAAATAATGACTTATGAATTTTGGTTTAGGAATTGATACCGGAGGTACATATACCGATGCTGTGATCATGGACCTTTCAAGCGGGGCCATTCTTGATTCAAATAAAACGCTAACAACACATTCCAACCTGCTTGCGGGGATAGAATGCGTAATTGCGGGCCTGGATGAGGAGTATCTGGAATCAGTCAGGCTTGTCTCGGTTTCCACAACTCTTGCGACGAACTCGACTCTGGAAGGGAAAGGCTATCCTGCGGGCCTGGTCCTGGCCGGTTATTCTGTCAACGGGGAGGTCCCGGCCAGGGAAGTGGTGACGGTGGACGGGGGGCATGATTCGAAGGGAAATGAAATCTGCCGGCTGGACCTGGAAAGCGTGGAGAATTTTGTCAATAGCAAGAAAGGAGGGCTCTTTTCCTTTGCCGTGTCTTCTTATTTTGCCATACGGAACCCTGAACACGAACTTGCCGTAAAAGATACGATCCGGCGCCTGACCGGTAAACCCGTGGTCTGCGGGCATGAGCTTTCCCTGGACCTCGGGGCCTACGAAAGGGCAGTCACAGCGGCCTTAAACGCCCGCCTAATCCCGATAAACTCCCGGTTTATACGGGCCGTCCTCTCCGTAATGAAAGCCAGAAATATCACTGCCCCTCTTATGGTCATGAAATGTGACGGGTCTCTGGCCCGGATCGAAGCCGCGCTTGAAAAACCGGTGGAGTCTATCTTTTCAGGTCCTGCAGCAAGTCTTGTGGGGGCCGCTCATCTCAGCGGGCTCAAGACCTGTGTGGCGGTGGACGTCGGGGGGACAAGCACAGATGTGGCTCTTATCGAGGACGGGGTCCCGGAAATCAGTGAAAACGGGGCCACGGTCGGAAACTGGAAGACCATGGTCAGGGCTGTCCGGGTCCATACCTCGGCCATGGGAGGAGACAGCCATGTCCGGGTGCAGAAAAAACTCTCAATCGGGCCCAACAGGGTAATTCCCCTCTGCCATGCGGCTTCCACCTATCCCGGCTTTTCGGACAAACTCCGGCAGGCAGAAACCATGTCGGACCGTATCCTGGACGATATTGTCCAGCCCACGGCTTTCTTTATCAGGAACGGGACCCCGGATTCTGTAGAGGACCTCGAATCTCTCAATTATTCTATTGAATTCGAACTGGACGATTACGAACGCCACGTCTTTGAGATTATTGGATATGAACCGCTCTCGGTGTTCGAAATTTCGGATAAAGCAGGAAAACACCCCCTTCACCTTGTAAGGGCCCTGCGCTCCCTTATTCAGAAAAGGTGCATCTGCCACATAGGATTTACCCCGACGGATGCCCTCCATGTTCTGGGAGAGTATGAAGCCTGGGACAGTTCGGCTTCCATACAGGGGGCAAAACTTCTTGGCGGCTACCTGGGGCTGGACGAGGAAAACTTTTCCAGGGAAATAAAGCGAACTTTTGCAAAGAACATCGCTCTGGACCTGCTGAGTCTTCTTGCAAAGGATTCCAGTCGCGAGGCTCTGGAAAAACTGATGGATAATTCCCGCTTTACCCGGTTTAAAATCACGGTCCCGGTGGTGATGATAGGGGCACCTGTACGGGCTTATATATCCGAACTCCTGGAGTTTATAGATGCGGATATACGGGTCCCGGAGCATCATGAGGTGGGAAATGCCATAGGTGCCCTTGTAGGAAACATCATCAAGAGAACTGAGATACTTATCCGGCCCGCAGAATTCGGAACTGACAGCTATCATGTGTTTTCGGAAAAAGAAAGGATAGTTGTGGAAGGGCATTCCGAAGCCGTGGACTGCGGGCTCGAACTCATTGAAAAACTGGTTTTTGGGCACATGGATGAGTACGGACTTCTGAAGGAACAGGTCCGTTTCGACCTCGAACGAAAGGACCTGAACCCCGGTTACGGGGGCTCGAAGGAGACCCGTCTTCAGGGCCTCGGGGTTGGAAGTCTGCTGAAAATGGCATAAACGAAAAAACGGCATCCCTATTTTTTTACCGGGACCTCCTCCTTCCTCCCCTTTCTTCCTTTTTCTTAACCACTCACTTTTTTTCGCTGTAATATTCGTTTCTTGCCTCGACCAGGGCCCTCAGGTTTTCAGTCGGAGTAAGGGGGGCAATTCCGCAGCCGGGGGCCAGGATCCGGACCCCTCCTTCAAGGCAGCTTTTAGCTTCGGCCTTTACCTCCTCGGGAGTTCCGGAGAGCAGGGTGGAAGCCGTGGCGACGTTTCCTATAAGGATCGCTCTTTTTCCAAGTTTTTCGTTTGCACTTTTCAGGTCCCGAACCTTTTCTTCCACGCTGATGCCTGCAAAGCCGCATTCTGAGAGGGTCTTCAAAAAAGGGGTGGCATCTCCGCACATATGTATTATTTTAATTCCCTCTACTTCTCTGCAGAACTTTTCATACACCGGTTTTATAAAGTTCTCGAAGAGATCAGGGCTCAGCAGTTCCGGGCTTGAGACTCCGTCCGGCATACAGACGGCGTCGGCCCCGGATTCAAAGAGGGCGTTTGCATACTCGATTACGACTTCCGTATTCATGGTGAGGCATTCCCTGACATAAGCGGGGTCTTTCAGGAGATATTTCATATAATTATCTCCTATCAGTTTGGTTGTAATGGAAGCCGGACTTTCAATGCCTGCAATCAGCGGCAGGGTCTCTCCTGTTTTTGCTTTGAGTATCCGGCCTGCCTCAAGGACCGTGGGAATTCTTCTCCTGTTAAGCAGGTCTTTTGGAATTTCTGGTACCCTTTTTTCGGTTGCCAGGGGATGGGATACCACGTAAGGTTGAAGTGCCTGTGTGCCTTCACTAACTTCACACCCCATGGCCTCGGAAAGTACTGTTACACAGTAAGGGTACCTTGCGGCTTCCAGGCCCATGATTTCGTGAGCTGCAAGAGCCAGAGTCGCCATTTTTTCGGGGTTGCTGTGGGCCTCGGGCCAGAAAGCGCCTGTTTTTTGCATCAGCTCAACGGTCCCGGTCTGGGTTACGGAAAGCACGGGGACTTTTTCCCCCGGATCAGGTCCTTTCCCCAGCAACGTGTCCAGAAATCTATCTTTCAGGTTTGATTTGTTCATCATCCTCCGGCAGGAAATACCTTCCTCCACACTTCCGAGCTGTTAGATATGGAATATGAAGGGAGAGTTATTAATGTGGCTCCTTTGTGTGTTTTTTGTAGTCCTGATACATATTTATAATTATTACATTTTATATTTTTTCTTTTGCATCGTTCTTCTTGTATCTTTTTTCTTTCCTCGTTCTGTATCACTTTTGCTGAACAAATTTTTATCTAGGTTCAGGCCCTTGGTTTGATTAGATAATTGTTATTTTATCTCATCAGGAGAAAACAGAATGCGCAGGGATTATGTAGATCCGGGTTACAGCCCGAAAGCCACAGACCTGGTCTGTGAATTCCATATCGAACCCGCTTACGGGATCGGTTTTGAAGAAGTGAGCACCCATATGGCCGGGGAAAGTTCGATTGATTCCTGGTCCGAGATTTCCACCCTGAGTCCAGAGCTTGCAGAGAAATTAAAACCCCACGTCTTTTACCTTGACGAGGCTTCGCAGACCGTGCGGGTGGCCTACTCAGAAGACCTTTTTGAGCTTTGTTCGGTCCCCCAGGTCCTGAGTGCGGTTGCGGGAAACATTTTCAGCATGAAAATCGTGAAGAACCTGAGGCTTCAGGATATCGCTTTTCCGGCTTCCATGCTTCAAGAGTTCAAAGGACCTAATTTCGGCCTGCCGGGAGTCAGGGATATCGTAGGAATTCGAGACCGGCCCCTTGTGGGCACCATCGTTAAACCCAAGGTGGGCCTGACCTCCGAGCTACACGCCGAGGTTGCCTACAACGCTTTTGCCGGGGGCTGCGACCTTGTCAAGGATGACGAGAACCTGACGGACCAGAAATTTAACAGATTCGAGAAACGGGCAGAACTTACTTTGAAAGGCGCCCAAAAAGCTGAAGCTGAGACCGGAGAGAGAAAGCTCTACCTCTGCAATATCACGGCTCCCACCTGTGAGGAGATGCTGAGAAGACTTGGGGTCTTAAAAGAGCTCGGGGCCAGTTATGCGATGATCGATATCGTCCCCACGGGCTGGACCGCACTTCAGACTCTCCGGGATGCGGCCGCAGATGCGGGACTTGCGCTTCATGCCCATCGCTGCATGCACTCGGCTTTCACGCGGGACCCGAGGCACGGGCTCAGTATGCTGGTTGTTGCCAAACTCTGCCGTCTGATAGGGCTTGACCAGCTCCATATCGGGACGGTTGTAGGAAAGATGCACGGGGAAAAGGCCGAGGTGCTTGCCCTCAGGGACGAGTGTGTCCTTGAGAAAGTGCCCGCAGATGAGGACCAGCATGTGCTCGAACAGGCCTGGGGAGGGCTCAAACCAATGTTCCCCGTGGCCTCGGGTGGACTTGCCCCGACAATGATCCCCGAACTCTACAGGATTTTCGGAAAGGACGTTATAATGCAGTTCGGAGGTGGGATCCACGCTCACCCCCTGGGCACGAAAGCGGGTGCAACAGCTTGCAGGCAGGCCCTTGAAGCAAGTATGCAGGGCTTCAGCCTTGAAGAATACGCGAAGGGCCGGAAAGAACTCGAGGCAGCAGTCAAAAAGTGGGCCTGAAACTTCTGGAAAGCCTGGCCTGAAAAATTGACCTGAAAAATTGACCTGAAAAATTGACCTGAATAATTGGTCTGATGCCGGAGTTTGTTTCAATTGACTTCAAAAAACGGAAAAAAGACCCGGTTCTTCCGGGTAAACAATGAGAACTTCGAGGCTGTCCTTATCGAAGCCTCGGAAGTCATAAGGAAAGGTGGTACAGTCGCCTTTCCCACGGAAACCGTCTACGGGCTCGGAGCCGACGGCCTGGACCCCGAGGCTGTAAAAAATATTTTTGAGGCCAAAAACCGGCATCCAGGAAATCCCCTGAGTCTCCTTGTCCATTCAAGGGAAGATGTTGAAAGGGTCAGTAGAAACATCCCCGAAAAGGCCCTGCAACTAATGGACGCTTTCTGGCCAGGCCCCCTGACCCTTGTGCTTGAAAAGGCCGATATCGTCCCCCCGATCACTTCCGGGAATTTATCCACAATCGGGGTCCGAATGCCTGACAACCCGGTCCCGCTGGAACTTATCAGGAGGGCGGGAGTCCCGCTTGCAGCCCCGAGTGCCAACCTTTCGGGTCGCCCAAGCCCGAGTAACGCAGCCCATGTCAGAGCCGACCTTGAAGGCAGGGTGGACATAATAATAGACGGTGGACCTGTCGAAATCGGGCTGGAGTCCACGGTAGTTGATATGACTGCCCCTATCCCCACTGTGCTCAGGCCAGGAGCCATAGGGTTTGAAGAACTCGAAAGCGTTGTCGGAGAGCTGAGAACTGGTTTTCAAGACTCGGAAGAAGTTGAAGCGGGTTTTGAAAAACAGGCCGGGCAAAAATACGGGCACTATACCCCTGAAACCCCCGTTATCCTCGTCGAAGGGGCAGAAGGGGCCGTTTCCCGGAAAATCGGAGAACTCGTCCGGACTTTTCTTGAGGATGGGAAAACGGCGGGGCTGCTCCTGAGTGAGGAAAGTTCCGCGAGCCTTTCTGCCGGGCTTTCGGAATCTGAAGTCCCGGCAGACCTGCGTTTTGTGCTGGGTCCTGCAAAAAAGCCTGTGGAAGCTGCAAAAAGACTCTTTGAAGGACTCCGGGCCCTGGATGAAAAAAAACCCGGGGTTATAATAGCTGATGGATCTTTCAGGCTCGAAGGGCCGGGAAGAGCTCTCCTGAACAGGCTCAGGGAAGCTGCATCTACAAGGTTTGAGGTCTGAATTCTGAATTTTGTTCAGGATACGCTCTATATAATACTGCACCGGGTATATTTTGAACACCATTCAGGCCCGGAAAATCAGGAGATATTTTTATGAATGCGGAAAAAAAGGAAAACCTGGAAAAAATGAGGGTTTATAAACAAACCCTTGAGAAAAACAAAAAAGTAAACAGAATTAATCTCATTGTCCTGGCCGCGGGCATTGTCCTTTCGGTCCTTGGGCTGAAAATCGGGGACTACCTGCTCTGGGCAGGGGTTTTTGTTTTCATCACCACGATATTCTCCAGCCTCTTTGCAAGATGGTCCATGCAAAAAATGCATCGTTGAGGACTAAAGCTTAAGCAGGGTGGTTTGTGTGTGCATTCAAATTAAAAGCATGGAAAAGAATGCATGAAGACTTCATTTAATGTTGCCCTGGTGTTTTTTCGTCCTCTTGAGCTCGCACAGCGAGCGAAAAGGACCCCGTGCTCCCGAAGCGGAACTCGGGTGCCGAAGCGGAACTCGGGTGCCGAAGCGGAACTCGGGTGCCGAAGCGGAACTCGGGAGATGGAACTCGGGTGGCAAAGGTTTAAAGCAGGGTATGTAGTGGGAGAACTATCACATTTATGATAATAATATTGAGTAAAAGGACTGTCCTATATGAGTGAAATAATAGCAAGCGATGAAACGATGGCATATTTTAATGAACTTGAAAGCAGGCTAAAAGCTGCCATTGAGCTTGCTAACCGGGCGCGTGCGAACGGGGGGGACCCGAAGCCCTATGTGGAGATCCCACTGGCCAAAGACCTTGCAGATAGGGTTGAGAACCTTATCGGGGTTGCCGGGGTTGCGGACAAGATCCGGGAGCTCGAGGACATAATGACCAGGGAAGAGTCAGCTCTCGAAATCGGGAGGATGGTCGCCGAGGGGGAAGTCGGAGATTTTCCGACCAAAAAGGACGCTGTGGAAGCCGCAATTCGGATCTCTATGGCCACATTGACCGAAGGGGTTGTGGCGGCTCCCCTTGAGGGGATCGACAAAGTCGAAATCGGGAAAAATGATGATGGTTCGGAATACATCAAGATCTTTTACTCGGGGCCCATAAGGAGTGCCGGAGGAACAGCTCAGGCCCTTTCCGTGCTTGTGGGAGATTACGTCCGGAGGGGTATCGGTATTGACCGGTACAAACCCAGACCCGAGGAAGTTGAGCGTTACGTGGAAGAGGTCCTTATTTACAAAAGGGTCGCAAGCTTGCAGTACACACCTTCGGAAGAAGAAATCCGTCTGATTGTCCGGAACTGCCCGGTCTGCATTGACGGGGACCCGACGGAGGCCGCCGAGGTGGAAGGACACAGGGACCTTGAAAGAATTGCAACCAACCGGGTGCGGGGGGGGATGTGTTTGGTGCTTGCGGAAGGCCTGGCCCTGAAGGCCCCCAAGGTCAAAAAGCACGTCGATAAACTGAAGATGGACGGCTGGGACTGGCTTGACACGCTTATCGGGGGAGCCAAAGAGGGAGACGAGGACACGGACGAAAAATCCGCGATCAAGCCCAAGGACAAGTATATCCGGGACCTGATCGCAGGAAGGCCCGTTTTTTCCCATCCCTCAAGGCCGGGAGGGTTCAGGCTCCGCTACGGGCGTTCCCGCAATACTTCCTTTGCAGCTGCCGGGATTAACCCCGCGACCATGGTCATTGTTGACGATTTTATTGCAAACGGGACCCAGCTTAAGGTTGAACGACCCGGAAAAGCCGCGGCAATGGCGGCAGTGGACTCGATCGAGGGGCCAACGGTCAGGCTCAGATCCGGGGACCTGGTCAGGATAGATGATATAGATGAGGCCTACAAACTCCGGCCCCAGGTCGAGGTGATCGTGGACATGGGAGAGATCCTGATCAATTACGGGGATTTCCTGGAAAACAACCATCCTCTCATGCCTTCTCCTTACGTTTTTGAGTGGTGGCTTTATGATTATGAAGCTGCCTGTCCTGCCGGGACCTCCTCCGTTTCGTTTGAGGAATTGCAAAACCCTTCGAGGGAGCTTGCCCTCAGGCTCTGCCAGGACTTTAAAGTGCCGTTGCATCCTAAATTTACCTATCTCTGGCACGACCTTACCCTAGAGGAATTTGCAGCCCTCCGAAAATTCGTGGCCGAAAACGGGAGTTATTCGAAAACTGAAGACGTTCTGGCTCTTCCCCTGATGGCCTCAAAGGCCGAAGGGATAAAAGAGCTTCTTGAAAATATACTTGTGCTGCACAGGGTCCGGGAAGGCAGGGTCCTTATAGGGGATGCTTCTCCTTTCCTCCTCTGTCTTGGGCTTGATTTGGGAGATTCGGAAAATTCGGAACTTTCACTAAGGCCTCTTCCCGAGGTTGGGGACGTGGTCGAGGCCGTGAACCTCCTGAGCGGGCTGAAGGTTTACCCGAGGGCCCCTTCGAGGATCGGGGCAAGGATGGGCAGGCCGGAAAAGTCGAACCTGCGTAAGATGTCTCCTGCGGCCCAGGTCCTTTTTCCCATAGCAAACACGGGGGGGACTACCAGGAACCTGGTCGCGTCCGCTAATTATACGTCATCCCTGAACGGTAATATCGGGGAAATCGAGGTCGAGCTCGGGCGGCGCTATTGCCCGGCTTGCAGGAAGGATTCGCATTTCTGGCGCTGTGACTGCGGGGAATATACTGTACCCCGGTTTTCCTGTACCCGCTGCAAAATCGAGGTCCAAGGCGATGTCTGTCCCAGATGCGGGCGGAAACCCAGTTCTGTCGAAAACGTGAAACTGGACTTTCGTTCGATTTACAAGAAGGCCTTTGAAAATATAGGAGAGCGGGAAAAGCTGGATATGATCAAGGGAGTGAAACGGCTCATGAACGGGCAGATGACTCCCGAACCTCTTGAAAAGGGACTGTTGCGGGCAAAACATAACGTTTTCACTTTCAAGGACGGGACGATCCGCTATGATATGTCGGATATCCCGCTTACGCATATAAGGGCTGATGAGATCGGGGTTTCGGTCGAGAAACTCCGGGAACTGGGGTACGAGGAGGACTTCCACGGAATGCCTCTGGAAAGAGCAGACCAGATAGTCTGCTTGAAGGTGCAGGATGTCCTTATTTCTTATGACGGGGCGAGGTATATGCTTCGGGTGGCCCAGTATGTGGATGACCTCCTGGTGAAGTATTATAAGGTAGAGCCTTACTACCGGGCCGAGAGTATAGAGGAACTGGTGGGGGTTCTTGTGATGGGGCTTGCCCCCCACACTTCCGCAGGGGTGCTGGGCAGGATTATCGGGTTTACACGTTCGTCGGTAGGCTATGCTCACCCTTTTTTCCATGCTTCCAAACGGCGGAACTGCGACGGGGACGAGGATTGTCTCATGCTCCTTATGGACGGGATCCTGAACTTTTCCCGTTCCTACCTGCCCGATAAAAGAGGGGGGAAAATGGATGCTCCTCTGGTGCTTACGACCCGGATCGACCCGAAGCAGATCGATAAGGAAGCCCACAATATCGATGTCAATGCCCGTTATCCTCTGGAGTTTTACAGGGCATCCGAGAAATTCACAAACCCGACCGAACTTGAGAAGCTGATGGACCTTGTAAGTAGCAGGCTCGGGACCCCGGACCAGTACGAGCACTTCATGTTTACCCATGATACCTCGGATATTTCCGCAGGGCCCCTGATGTCTTCCTATAAGACCCTCGGAAGCATGATCGAAAAAATGGAGGCCCAGCTTTCCCTGGCCAATAAGATCCGGGCCGTGGATGCCCCGGACGTTGCGGAAAGGGTGCTCAAATCCCATTTCCTGCCCGACCTCATGGGAAATCTGAGGGCTTTTTCAAAACAGAAGGTTCGCTGCGTGAAGTGCGGGGAAAAGTTCAGGCGACCTCCCCTTTCCGGGGCCTGTCCTAAATGCGGGGGAAACGTTATTTTAACCGTGCATGAGGGGTCGGTCCGGAAGTACCTTGAAGTTTCAAAAGAAGTGGCTGTAAAGTACGGGGTCTCAAGTTATACGCAGCAGAGGATCGAACTTCTGGACCGGGATATAAAGTCCCTTTTTGAAAACCATAAAGTCAAACAGATGGGACTTTCGGATTTCATGTCCTGATCTTTTCCGCAGTCTTCTGTCAATAATCCCTTAGTTAAGACTCATAGTTTTTCTGCTGAAGTTTTACAAAAGAAATTTTATATGAGTTCCAGATGCTCAAACCGGAAATTGCAGGAGGGCTCTATTATATGTATCCTCCACCCTGTTCCCTGCTTCCGGCTATGTGCTCCTCATTCCTTCAACGGCATTCCGAGGGCGTTTATCTGCTGGATGAGTTCCGTGAAGTTTTCGATTTCGAGGGCCAGGACTTCTTCTTTTGTCATGCCTATGGACATTTCCCCGTCAACGGAAAGGCAGTCGGGACCCCTTCTTACCAGCCTGTCGCATCCGTCTCTTTGCAGGGCTTCTTTCAGTTCCCGGTCGTGCACAAAGGCCCGGCCCGGGATGAAGGCGGTTTCTTTTACTTCCGAGAGGTCCAGAGCCTGGAAGTCTTCAAGAGTAATAAGGCACCCAATATCTTTTTTCAGGGGGACCACGTTTACAGTGCCCCCAAGGGCTTCGAAGATTTCTCTGAGCCTCGGGGCTGCCACCTGTCCTGTGATGACCGTTGCCTCTTTTGTTACGGGGGGAAGTTTTGCAAGGGCTTCGGGCTCGTTCCTTATTGCGAATGGGGAGCCTATGAGGGGGTCTTCGAGAGGGGTCCCGGTTATGCGCATGGAGGGGTGAGCCGCTGCAGATTTTCTCACGAGTTCGGTGAATTCGGAAACTGTATGGGAAATTATGCCTTTCATGACCGGAGCATTGTTCAGGATCAGCCCGTTTTCCCTTTCGTTTGCAAAACGCATGAGTATGGCTCCTTTGGCTCCCATGGCTTCGAGGTCACTTAGGGTATTTTCCAGGACCAGCCCGTCGTTTGCTCCGGGGATGATCACGATTGCTCCATAGACCTCACAATGGGCGCAAAAGTCTTTCAGGACCTGGAGGGAGGCTTCGGGTTCCGGGTCTTTCATGTATTCGGCCCGCAGAGCGGGGTCCGTTGCAAAAACGGTGAAGCTGACTTCGGATACTCCTTTCTCTATGTAAAAGAGGGCGTCATCGGGCTTTCTGAAACCTTTTCCACTTGTGTAACCCAGGTGAATGGGGGTTTCGAACTGGGAAAGGAAAGCCACGAGTTTTTTCAGTTCAGGGTAGCAGCTCACATCTCCTCCCCCACTGATTGTGAACTTTTTTATCTCATCCGTTGCAAAACAGAGTTTCTGGGAGGTGTCTTCAAGAACCATCTGCAGGGGTTTAAAACCTGAGTAGGACTCTTTTACACTGCGAGTGCAGTAGTCACCCCCTTTTTTAAAAGGCAGACAGTATTTGCATCCCAGGGGGGGTATCTCTTTTACTTTTTTAAAATAGCAGTATGTGCAAAAACCCCGACAATCGATACCGGGATTTCCGCCTACATCGATAACAACTTCCATATTAAGCTTTTGTATTCTGGAAATACTACTAAACCTTTTTGGTATGATGTCATTATTTGCAAAGATACTATATAAAAAAAGATATTAACTAATCCATTTACTTAAAAAAAAAAATTACTTATTATTTCGACATTGTATTCTTTATTTTAAAAGATGTTGAAATATAGGAAGTCATTTGATACGGTTTTTTTATATATTATAAAATTTATTTTGTCAAATTGCACCAATACTTTTTTAAAAATATACAATTGAATATATATAAGAAAACACAAAAGATTTAAGTACCTTACAAGCGAATGAGATTTCATTGGGAAAGTGGACACTAAAAAAAACAACGCGGTACTTGATCTGTCGGGGTGCGTTTGTGCACTGACTGAAGTTGTGTGACCAGTCCCATACAGTTGATTTTTAAAATGAATTAAGGAGGAAATTAAAGTGTCTGACACAGTAGACATCTACGATGACAGAGGAAAACTTCTTGAGAGCAATGTCGACATTCTCAAGCTTGCTCCAACAAGAAACGTAGCAATCCAAAAAATCATCACGGACACCAAGAGGTCCGCTGCAATTAGCCTCTCAGGAATCCAGAATGCCCTTGCAACCGGTAGAATGGGTGGAAAAGGCCGCCAGATCTTAGGCCGTGGACTCAACTACGATATTCTGGGAAATGCAGAAGCAATCGCAGAAAATGTAAAGAAACTGGTCCAGGTGGACGAAGGCGACGACACCAACGTAAAGTTACTTCCTGGTGGAAAGCAGCTTCTCGTCCAGAGCCCTAAGTCCAGAATCATTGCCGGTGCAGACTATGCAGCAGCACAGACTGTTTCCGCAGCAGCCGTCACCCAGGTCATTCTCGACATGTTCGACACCGACATGTATGATGCCATGATCGTCAAGTCAGCTGTTTGGGGTAGCTACCCACAGACCATGGATCTTGCAGGTGGACAGGTCAAGACAATTCTTGACATTCCCCAGAAGAACGAAGGTCTCGGTTTCTCCCTCAGGAACGTTATGGCAAACCACGTTGCAGCCATCACCGACAAGCGTGCAATTAACGCTGCAGCTCTCTCCTCAATCTACGAACAGAGTGGTGTATTCGAGATGGGCGGCGCAGTCGGTATGTTCGAGAGGCACCAGCTCCTCGGGCTTGCATGCCAGGGTCTCAACGCCAACAACATCGTCTATGACACCGTAAAGGAAAACGGTAAGGACGGTACCATTGGTTCCGTACTCCAGTCCATCGTCGGTCGGGCAATTGAAGACAACGTCATTTCCGTTGACAAGACCGCACCTTCCGGATACAACTTCTACAAGGCAAACGATGTCGCAATGTGGAACGCATACGCAGCAGCCGGTACCCTCGCAGCCACTCTCGTGAACTGTGGTGCAGGCCGTGCAGCTCAGAACGTTTCATCTACTCTTCTCTACTTCAACGATATGGTCGAGAAAGAGACCGGTCTCCCAGGCTGTGACTACGGTAAGGTCCAGGGTGTAGCAGTCGGGTTCTCCTTCTTCAGTCACTCTATATATGGTGGTGGCGGACCAGGTGTCTTCAACGGTAACCACGTCGTAACCAGGCACTCCAGAGGCTTCGCAATTCCATGTGTATGCGCTGCTGTGTCCCTTGATGCAGGTACCCAGATGTTCACAATCGAAGCAACATCCGGCCTGATCGGAGACGTGTTCGGAACGATCGAGGAATTCAACAAGCCTATCAAGGCTGTCGCGGAAGCGCTTTAAATATAAAATGTAACCAGGTCTAAAAGATGTCTGACTCTGCTGTAAACACGAAAATTCCTCTTCAAATTGAAATCTTTCCCAGTAGAATTCTCTCTCCGCAAACGGCTCAGAAACTCCTGTCTGAAGTGTACAAGGTTGATGGGCTTATAAGAGTGATGATCCAGGGGCAAAGACTTCCCACTGTAGTGGGATACGGCCCAGGGACCGGGGAAAAGGTTGAACACCCTCAAAGAAAGGTCATTGAGGTCGAGGGTCAGCTCATAGAGCTGAAGGTCAACGTCGGAAGGCTCAGGCTGGAAGTCGCTGATGTAGAAGCCAAGGAAAAGCTCCGGGAAATCTGTGACAGGGTGTTTCCTTTTCCCTATGAGTTCAGGGAAGGGCACTTTATGAAAAAGAAATCCACGGTTACTGACTATGCCAAACTTGGTCCGAATGCGGACCCTACATTACTTGGTATGGTTGACCCGAAATCCGGGGACTATAATAATCTCATCTTCATTGACAAGAAAGAAGAAAAGGAATCTGAAGATGAAGAGTGATGTGCTATGATGTTTGATCGGGATACACAGGTTGTGGACTGCCGCTGCGGTATGGGCCTTGGTAAAGGAGGGGGACTTGCCCAGCGTGGAACCCTTTCGGAAGCCGGGCGTGCCGATGTGGTGGCCATTGCAATGAGCCCCGGACAGCGCCATATCACAAAACCTGTCTGCGAAATCACGTATGGGATGCGAAAAGAAAACATCCAGGTAAGTGTGCTTGTGCTCTATTCGGGGACGGGAATTCCCGAGTCCGGGATGAGGACCGGGGTTTTTTTCATTGACCCGAAGGAAATCGCACAGATTCAAATGCACAAGTTAGCCGTGATTCATCTTGGAAACATTAAGGATCATGTTGTCAAAAAGGCCAGGGAAATCCTGAGTCAGGCTGACATCCCGGCAATCGTAGTCAGTCAGATCCCGGTGGATTTTGAGGATTTTGCCGAAGCAGGGGTAAAGACGAGGTTGGTGATGCCTCGGGATGAAGATATCCGGACGAAAGGAATTGTCATGGATATGGTAAATGGAGTTACCAGAGGTGATTCCTGTCCCAGGGATAAACTTAATCTGATCGTGAAATACGTGAAATCTAATTTAGACCAGTTAGAAGATAATAATAAAGGAGTTGTATAAGATGGTATACAATCCACAGTACTACCCAGGCGCAACATCAGTTGCAGCTAACAGGAGAAAGCACATCTCCGGAGATCTCGAAAAACTTCGAGAAATCTCTGACGAAGACTTAACCGCAATTCTCGGGCACCGTGCCCCAGGAAGCGATTACCCAAGCACTCACCCCCCACTTGCTGAGATGGGTGAGCCAGAATGCTCTGTCCGTGAACTGGTGGAAGCCACTCCCGGTGCAAAGCAAGGAGACAGGGTCCGATACGTACAGTTTACTGATTCAATGTACAACGCTCCGGCAACTCCATACTTCAGGTCCTACTTCGCAGCAAACAACTTCAGAGGTGTGGACCCAGGTACTCTTTCCGGTCGTCAGATCGTTGAGGCTCGTGAGAGAGACATGGAACAGTGCGCAAAGGTTCAGCTGGAAACAGAAATGAGCTGCCCTGCACTTTCCGGTATGCGTGGCGCAACCGTGCACGGTCACTCTGTCCGTCTCCAGGAAGATGGTGTCATGTTCGATATGCTCGACAGGAGAAGACTCGAGAACGGCACCATCATCATGGACAAGGACCAGGTCTCAATTCCACTCGACAGAAAGGTAGACCTCGGCAAGCCTATGTCCGAAGAGGAAGCCGCAAAGAGGACTACCATCTACCGTGTGGACAACGTGGCATTCAGAGGCGACAAAGAAGTCGTTGAATGGGTACACAGAGTGTTCGACCAGAGAACCAAATACGGATTCCAGCCACAGTGAGGTGAGCAAGATGGCAGCAGATATTTTCGCGAAGTTCAGAAAATCATTGGAAGTTAAGTTCGCAGAGGAATACGGTACAAACCAGCAGGGTGGCACAGACATCGAAGCTAAGGCCAAGGACTTCCTCAGATTAGGTCCTACACAGAGCCCAAGAAAAGTTGAGATGATAGCCGCTGGTAAGGAAATCGCCGCAAAGAGGGGTATTGCTGGATACAACCCCATGATGCACACCGGTGCACCTCTCGGACAGCGCGCAATTACTCCTTACACCATTTCCGGTACCGACATGGTAGTAGATCCTGATGACCTGCACTACGTCAACAACGCTGCAATGCAGCAGATGTGGGATGACATCAGAAGGACCTGTATCGTCGGGCTTGACATGGCTCACGAGACTCTCGAGAAGAGACTCGGTAAGGAAGTCACTCCTGAAACCATCAACCACTACCTTGAGACTCTCAACCACGCAATGCCCGGTGGAGCAGTTGTCCAGGAAATGATGGTCGAGACCCACCCCTCCCTTGTTGATGACTGTTACGTCAAGATCTTCACCGGTGACGACGACCTTGCTGATGAAATCGACAAGCAGTTCCTCATCAACATCAACGACGAGTTCTCCGAGGAACAGGCCACACAGCTCAAGGCCTCAATCGGCAAGACCTCCTGGCAGGCAGTCCACATCCCAACAGTCGTCAGCAGATGTACTGATGGTGGTCAGACCTCCAGATGGGCAGCCATGCAGATCGGTATGTCTTTCATCTCCGCATACAACATGTGCGCTGGTGAAGCAGCAGTTGCTGACCTGTCCTTCTCTGCAAAGCACGCATCCCTGGTTTCCATGGGTGAAATGCTCCCTGCAAGACGTGCAAGAAGCCCCAACGAGCCCGGTGGACTTTCCTTCGGTCACCTCTCAGACATCATCCAGACCAGCCGTGTCGATGCAGAAGACCCAGCACACGTTTCCCTTGAGGTAGTCGGTGCAGGATGTATGCTCTACGACCAGATCTGGCTCGGATCCTACATGTCCGGTGGTGTCGGTTTCACCCAGTATGCAACCGCAGCATACACCGATGATATCCTCGACAACAACACCTACTACGACGTTGACTACATCAACGACAAGTACGACGGTGCAGCAAACGTAGGCACTGACAACAAGGTCAAGGCCAGCCTCGAGGTAATCAAGGATATTGCTACCGAATCCACACTCTACGGTATCGAGACCTACGAGAACTTCCCAACAGCCCTTGAAGACCACTTTGGTGGATCCCAGAGAGCAACAGTCCTTGCCGCAGCATCCGGTGTCGCAGCCTCTATTGCAACCGGAAACGCCAACGCAGGTCTTTCCGGCTGGTACCTTTCCATGTACCTCCACAAGGAAGCCTGGGGCCGCCTCGGATTCTTCGGATTCGATCTTCAGGACCAGTGTGGTGCAACCAACATCTGTACCTATCAGGGCGACGAAGGTCTTCCAGACGAACTCCGTGGGCCAAACTACCCCAACTACGCCATGAATGTGGGTCACCAGGGTGGATACGCAGGTATCGCTCAGGCAGCACACGCAGGACGTGGAGACGCATTCACCGTCAACCCACTCCTCAAGATCTGTTTCGCAGACAACCTTTTGCCCTTCGACTTCACAGCACCAAGAAGAGAATTCGGTCGCGGCGCACTCAGAGAATTCGTGCCTGCTGGTGAGAGATCTCTCATCATTCCAGCAAAGTAAATTCAATAGATTAAGTACCGTCGAGAATAGGCCTTTTCTGGCCTATTCTTTGTCCCTTTTTTTGATACCCGAGTTTCACTTCCCGAGTTTCGCTTCGGGAGCACGAGGTCCTTTTCGTTCGCTCCGCTCACTCAAGAGGACTGAAATCCGAGTTTTGATACTCACTCAAACGGATTAAAAACCGTAAATCGTTTATCTCTGTCGTTCTTTTTTCCGTGGTTTTTCTGACCTTTCCATGGTTTGAGCTATTTGTTTTTCAGGATACTGGCAAGACTTTTTTGGATGCGGAAAATATGAAACGAATCCGGGGCAGGGGCTAAAGGCTCCGCTCAGGGGCAATGAATTTAAAAAAAAGAATAGCCACAGTCTGAAACTGTGGTTTGTATTTGCTACCTGAATTTTTTCTTTTTCTTGTCTGGTTTTTGCTTAGCCTTCTTCTGAAATCTTTTCGATTTCGGCCCCGAGGGTGTCCATATCTTTGAAAAAGTCAGGGTAGGATACTGATACGGATTCCGCGCTGTCGATTGTTACATCTCCTGCGACCAGGCCTGCGACGGTCAGGGCCATTACTATCCTGTGGTCGTGCCAGCCGTTTACTTCGACTCCGCCCTGGAGGGTTCCGCCTGTGATTACCAGGCCGTCTTTTTCTTCTTTTACTTTGACGCCCAATTTGGGAAGCTCTATCGCAAGGGCGTGCAGGCGATCGGTTTCTTTGTAGCGGACGTGTTCGGCGTTTTCTATCCGGGTTGTGCCTTCGGCGAGGGCGGCCAGGACCGCAATGGTGGGCACAAGGTCAGGAGTTGCCCCGGCATCGAAAGTGATCCCTTTAAGGGGTTTTCCTCCTCTGACAGTGACGATTCCGGCTTTTTTGTCCCAGGTGATGTCTGAGCCCATGCTTTCCAGGATCTCTATTATTGCCATGTCTCCCTGTTTTGAGGGGAAGAGGTTCCGGACTGTGAGTTCGGAGTCGGTCAGGGCAGCGGCCGCAAGCACGTAGGAGGCTGAGGAAAAGTCTCCGGGGACGGTGTATTCCCCGAGGCTGTATTTCTGCTTTGAGGGGATGATGAATTTGATGCTGTTGTTCTCATCCTCATGAATTTTTCCCCCGGCGAGTTCGAGGATTTCGAGAGTCATGTCCACGTAGGGCCTGGACTTCATTTCCCCTATTATCGAAAGGGTTGTGCTGGTCTCTGCAAGGGGGCAGGCGATAAGGAGGGCCGAGATGAACTGGGAACTGATGGAGCCGTCGATTTTGACGATGGCCCCATCGAGTCCTCCTTTGACTACAAGAGGAGCCTTGCTATTTCCACGGGTGGAGCAGGCTTTGACATTGAGTTTTTTCAGGACATCCAGCAGAGGGCCGTTTGGTCGGGTGCGAAGGGAGGAGTCTCCCGTAAGCACCGTAACCCCGTTCGTAAGTGCCGAGATTGCTGTCATGAAGCGAAGCGTTGTGCCTGAGTTTGCGACATCGATCACATCGTCAGGGACTTTTGGTTTTCCTTCCACACCCCGGATGTAGAGCGTCTCTCCCTGCTTTTCAATGACTGCCCCGAACATCTCGCAGGCCCGGACGGTTGCAAGGGTATCGGCTGAAAGGAGAGGCCTGTGGATTTTGGCGTCTCTGGAGAGGGCTGCGAAGGTGATTGCCCTGTGGGTGTAGCTTTTCGAGGGGGGGGCAAAGACATCCCCATGAAGGGATGACTGTTTTATTGTAATGTGCATTTTTAACAGGCCTCCTTTTAATGTGATTTTTTTAAGTTATTTTTCAAATTACTTTTTAACTTATTTCTGTGTGTTTAGACGGGTTTTTCCCCCATTTTCTTCCGGTTTTGGTACTTCTTCAAGAATTTTTCCCCGGAGTTTTAAGATTCAACGGACACCTTTTACAATGTTTTCCACCTGGTCCCAGTCGTGGTCGTAGACGTGGGCTGAGATGCTGACCGTGGTAATTTTTCCGGGTTTTATTCCGATTCTTTCAGCCACGTACTCAAGCAGCCTTGAAAGTCCGTAGAGGTTTGCGGGGTAGGCCCCTCCGAAGTCATGGCTCCGGAAAAGGGTTGTGAGGTGGACTTTTCCGTCTCTTATTTTGAAGTCGTCAAGGATCATACAGGGAACCTCGTCTACCTTCGTGTCCACAGTCGGGATCCAGGTAACGGCTGTTGCCCGGCGAGAGGTCCTGTTATTTTTCAGCTTCTCGATTACGTATTCAATCTGGTCAATTTCCTCGTTCCAGTTACGTAAACGCTGCCCGTAAGTGTACTCGAAGTCCTGGGCGTTTTCGCCTGAGATTAACTGTTTGGCATATTCTTCAAGTCTTTCCTCGTTCCAGGCCGTGTCTTCAGGGATGCGGGCCGTGTAGGGGTCTTCGATTACCACCATTAAGTCCATAAACTCCCTGATCTGGCTTCCCCGTTCATCGGTGATTACCTGCCCGTGGTTCCAGATGACATTGAGCCCGCGGTACCATGCATCAGAGATGTTTTTTGCCCTGATTATCCTGCCAATCTCAAACTTGTTTTCCATAGAAACTACCCATGATCTAAATTTCAGGCTAAAATAGGATTGTGTATTATAATAATATTTTATTTATAAAAATCTTCTTCAAATCGAAAGGTCCTGAATATATTAAGCCTTATCTCATATATTTACATTGTCACTGGCTTCAAGAGCTGTGTTTTTGTTCCTTCAGGTCCAGCTCTTTTGGAGAGATGTTATCCTGTTTACAGGGGTTTGTGACTTACCATGTTTCTTGCTAACATATAGCACACTTACCTTAAAAGAATATCGGATAGAGGGCCAGTTCCTAGCGATGAAAAATAATAAAAAAGTAGATTAAATGATTTCTCATTCAGTAACCCGGTTATACCGGAAGAGCAGGTCTGTTGCCGTCCTGACGTTTGCTCCGTCCTGGTGGACTGAGTCGAGGTAGGAAGTAAAGACCTCGTCTGTTATTACATGGAGAGCCGGTTTGAACATGTCGGCATGCATTTGCAATTCAAAGGAACGGGCCTCGGCTTCGGTTAGTTTGAGGCTTTTGTAGTTTCCTGTGTGGGGCATGTAGACCGGGTTTTTCTCTTTGGGGGTTTCGAGGACGAGTTTTGCGAGAGGGGTTCCGGGTATTGGTTCGGCGATGGAGATGAAGGCATCATCAAAGCCCAATTCGGCTACAAGGTCCAGGGTTGCTTCAAAGTCCTCTGTGGTCTCTCCAGGATAGCCGACTATAAAACTCCCGGCAACTTTCAGCCCATGTTTTCTGCAAGCGTTTACCGCTTCTCTGGCCTGGTCCACAGTAACTCCTTTTCCCATCTTTTGCAGGATACGGTCGCTTCCGGACTCGATCCCGAAAAAAATCCAGCCAATTGTGTATTTCCGGACCGCCTGGAGGATCCTGTCGCTGATACAATCGACCCGGATGTCGGGACAGGAGACGTTTTCCCGGCCCATCACTTCTGCTATTTGGGCAAGGAGTTCAATGAAAGCTTCCTCGTTTATCTTGCCGTTTCTGTACTGAAAGAGCGAGCCTGTCCCTCCGGAGATTGAAAGTTTTCGGGCTCCTTTTTCTTTGAAGGCCCGGACCTCTTCCACGACCTCTTCCACGGTCCTGCTCCGGATTTCATGCCCGAAAAAACGGGGGACCTGACAGAAGGTGCAGGAGCCGGTGCAGCCCCTGTGGGTTTCGATGTAGGCGCTTGCTCCCCGGATATTTTCCCGGAAAATGTCTTTTGGGATTAAGGGAAGCGGCCGTGGGGAAACCGATGCCGGAGGAGCCGCAGGTGTGCGGATGATCTCTCCTCCCTCCCTGAGCAGGGCAAGCCCCGGGATTTCTTCCAGGGGTTCGCCTGCAGCAAGCCGGCAGACGGCCTCTTCTCCTTCCCCTACACAGACAGCGTCAAGTTCAGGGAGTTCCCCGAGCACGATTTCAGGGTAGGCGGAAACGGCTCCCCCGGCATAGCACTTCCCTCCGGAGGCTGTGTGACGTTTCACAAATTCTTTTATGTCATTCCGGAGGAGGTGCTGGGTCGAAAAGAGACTTAGCATCACTGTTTTTGCTCCACAGGCATCAGGCTTTTTGCTTATCGTAACCTGGTGGCCGGAATCCCGAAGGACCCCGCCTATGAACATCGCACCGTATGTGTATATATCGGGAGAGATTACCGTTATCTGCATTTTACCAACCTTGAAAAGAAAGACCTGATTTTTTTCCGATTCCCGGCCTTTTATTAAATATATAGTTAATAGAAATAGATGAAGTTAATGAGTAATACTTTATAAATATGCCTATTTTTTATAAAAATGAAATATATCTATATACATATATAATTATTAAAGCAAAATCGAAAAAGGGGTGCAACATATAGAATAATATTCATGAGATTTTAAGAGAAAAAATGTTTAAAAGATAGAATATTTAAGGGGATATAATTTTATTTCAAAAAAAAGAGGGAATTAAACCCTCATTGCTCTGAGCTTTCTTACTCTTTCTTCGGTTGGGGGGTGAGTCCTGAAGAGGGACTGGAGCCCGGTTCCCTTCAGCGGGTTTACGATGAACATGTGGGCGGTGTTTTCTTTGGCCTGCACATCCCTGACACTTGGCCTGTAGTTTGAGTTTCCGGATTCGAGTTTTTCAAGGGCGTCTGCAAGGGCCCAGGGTTTTTTGCACATCTTTGCCCCTTCTTCGTCCGCTGCAAATTCCCTTGAGCGGGAGATTGCAAGTTGTATGATGGTTGCTGCAAGTGGAGCAACGACTGCCATCACGATAAAGCCTACAATATTGTTCCCGCCGTCGTCATCCCGGCCTCCGAAGCCGCCAAAGATTGCAGCCCAGCGGGCCCAGGAGGCGAGCATCGTGATAACGCCCGCAATGGTTGCAGCTATGGCGCTTATGAGAGTGTCTCTGTGTTTTACGTGGGACAGCTCGTGGGCCAGCACCCCTTCGAGCTCTTCATTAGATAGGATATTAAGAATTCCTGTGGTCACTGCCACAGCCGCATGTTTCGGGTCTCTACCCGTCGCAAAGGCGTTTGGCATCCCGGACTCAACGATATAAACCTTGGGTCTAGGAAGTCTTCCCTTCATCGCAAGGTCGCTTACGATCCTGTGCAGGTTAGGCGATTCGGCTGCAGACACCTCCCGCGCCTTGTACATCTTAAGCACGATCTTGTCGCTGTACCAGTAGCTCCCAAAATTCATAACAATTGCAAATAGGAACGCAATTATCATTCCGCCCGTACCTCCGACATATTTCCCGATAAGGACCAGGAGGCCTGTTAGGGAAGCGAGCAGAACTGTTGTTTTAAGCATGTTCTTCATGATCTATCACACGACATCTTTCCAGGCTTCAATAAAGGGGCCCGGGTTTTCAGTCTTTTAATTTTGTTTTCTGAATTGATTTGTATAAGTTTGATCAGATGTAATCAAGTGTATGTATTCTTGCTACATATATATATTTTTTATGCAAAATCTTATTGGATGGCACAAATGGGTTATTTTTCTTTATATATTGGCCTTAAAATGCCTTTGTAATAGAGGATGCAGGTTAATTTGTTTCGGAAACGAGGAATTTTATTCTTTATCCCTTTTTTGGTGGTCTATTTGTATCCTGCATTCCGCATTTTTAGGCGCATAAAGGTCTCCTGATATTGAATCATATGCTTAAAATATAAGCACATTATTTTTTGACTGAATTTCAAAATCGGCATCAATTGAGACCATATAATGCTTGTATGCGCTCAAAATATGGGAACTAAGGTTTGTATTCGGTTGATATTATTTTAAATAACCAAAGTGGGGTCTTTAGCTCCCTTTTTCCATTTTTTGCTGTGGCCTAAATCAACCTGCACCCGGAATTAAAAAACATAAGCATAAGACATATTGGACATTTGATCATGAAAACATCAACCATGTAACACTGGAAGACCAGACAAGGAAAAAATATGATAAATGTGATTAAGATTGGTATCAAAAGAATGTGAGATGTATTAGTATAAAAATATAATATGAATTGTATATAAATTTGTTGTCAGATTTTTTTAATAAAGAAATGGGTTAAATTTTGCGGAGTTTAGGTATACAAAAATAATTCTAGAATTTCAGATAAATAACCGTGATTTGACATTTTTAGTAATTCTGCAAGTCAACGTATATTGAGTGGTAGTATTTCTTCATTGTCTCAGGATTAATAATATTACTGAAAGCCTCAGACTCTTCCAATCTGGCCATTGCTTCTTTCCAGGGTTCTTCGTCATGTGTAAGCATTTCTAACTGGTGACCACTGAATCCCCCATAGGTATCATAAATAATTTCTAAAAATTCTTCAGTGTCATCATCGAAACGAGACGCTTCAGTTTGTCCAGGGATTGGGGCATCTCCATGCTTTTTGTATTCCTGCCATATCTCCTGAGATATTGGACCATGTACCCATGCTTCAAAAGAATCATTTTCAACAAATTTATAATCATATAATGCATAATGCCAGGCAACCGCATAATAACAAAGTTTTTGTAGCTTCTTATGGGGCATGCTTTCTTTGCTTAAAAACCACTTAGTAAGCTCCTTGATGTTGTGCATCCTGTTCCCTCTGATCTATAAAATAAGAATAATGTCTTTAATAGTGCCTTATCACTTATCTATACTTTGCGGTTTTTTTTCAAAAATTTAGATTGTTTGCATATTCTAAACTTCATTTTGACATGGTCTTCTATATCAGACCATATATCCACAAAATTGGTCTTCTATACAAGACTAGTTTTTAAGTAAAATAGTATCTTATACAAGACCATGGGCAAAAAAGAGTTCTTCAAATTTCTCATAAAGGAATTTCATGAAAGGTCTCTTCCTGAGATATATCCCCGTTCTTTTGAAATTCCGGAGATCCGGAAGGTTGTGAGTCTCATAGGGGCCAGGCGGATTGGAAAGACTTCTTATTTTTATCGTATCTATTCAGCGTACCAAAAAGCAGCCGATTGATACTGATTATCATGTTTCAAAGGTATCGAATTACCAACTTACGTAAAACCGAAAAACGCAATCAATAGCCAACAATTTCATAATATGAGATATGATGATTTTGGTCGTTTCATATTTAAGAAGATGCCTATTGATATTGTTTTTCTTACGCTGAATAGTTACTTTTTATCAGCTAATAGGCGAGCTTGAAAAAAGTGTGGGCCGGGAACGGATTCTTTACATCAATTTCGAAGATGAGCGAATCCTGCCTCTCAATGCCAGAGACCTGAACGCCCTCCTTGAAGCCTATTACGAGCTTTATCCCGAATATCTGGGAAGCCTAATTTACCTCTTTTTTGATGAGGTTCAGAACGTTGAGGGCTGGGAGCTTTTTGTGCGGAGGCTCTATGACAGGGGAGACCTCAAAATTTTCCTTACCGGGTCGAGTTCGAAAATGCTTTCAAAGGAGATCGCAACCAGCCTTCGGGGAAGAACTCTTGCTTTTTATCTCTATCCCCTGGATTTTACGGAATATCTGTCTTTCAGAGAGGTTGAGCCGGTTAGGGATTTTGAGTATTCCGGACAGCGGTTTGAGCTCAAAAAGTTATTTGAGGAATTCCTCTATGAAGGAGGATTTCCTGAAGTCGTGCTCGAAGGACCCGAACTCAAACAGAAAATTTTGCAGGATTATTTTGAAATGATTATTTACAGGGACCTGGTGGAGCGTTTTTCCATCCGAAATACAGGCCTTCTCAAGGCTCTCGCCAAATACCTGATAACCAATATAGGCACCCCTTTCAGTGTGACCGCCTACCATAAAAGGGTAAAACAGGAGCAAGCAGTCTCAAAATCCACTCTTCTTGAGTACCTCTCCCACCTTGAAGACATCAACTTTATCTACCTTGTCCCCTTTTTCAGTTACTCTCTAAATAAACAGGCACTGAATCCGAAAAAGGTCTACTGCATCGATAACGGGCTCCGAAACGCCGTGGCCTTCACCTTTTCAAAAGACGAGGGCAGACTCGCTGAAAACCTGGTCTTCCTCGAACTCAAGCGCAGGGGAAAGGAGGTCTATTACTGGAAAAATAAAGGGGAAGTCGATTTTGTCATAAAGGAAAAGGACAACTCTCTGATTGCCATAAACGTCTCGTACACCGACAATATTGAGGAGAGGGAATGGCGGGCCCTTGAAGAGTTTTCTGCATCCGAAGAATTCGGAAAATATGTGAAAGAGCTTGTCCTGCTAACAAAGGATACCGAAAAAGTGGAAAATAAAATAAGGTACGTGCCTTTGTGGAAGTGGCTGCTTTCTGCATGAGTGTTCAAGGATATAATGCAAAAAAATTGCAAAAATTTCCTTATAATTCCTTATTTTTCCTCAATAGCCTCAATAATTTGCAGAAAAATTGCAAATATTGGGTATATTTATAAACCTGCAATTCCTATTTCAAATTATGATAGTGAACTACCCCCACCTGTCAGCCTTCGGCTGCCGAGGAAGGGGCTTCCTGCTTCGTACCCCGGAGCAATCTCCACGAGTCCACAGGCTCTTCCCGCCGTTCCGGCGGTGTTCCTTTAATTAATTTGCAAGCGCAAACTTTTTGATGTTAATTGCAGCGTTAATATCCCTATCATGGAACGTTTTGCATTCCGGGCATTCCCATTCCCTGACATCTAAAGTTATATTAGGATTACGGAACCCGCAAATGTTACAAGTTTTTGTCGAAGGCTCAAACATTCCTATTTTTAAGAGGGTTTTCCCTACCCTCTCCGCCTTGTACTCTAACATTCTAACAAAAGAACCCCACGAAACACTACTGATCGCTTTTGCAAGTTTATGGTTCTTTCGCATCCCTTCAATGTTCAGCGTCTCCACTGCAATGGCTGCTTGGCTTTCGCAGACTATTTTTGAAGACTGTTTTTGCTGAAAATCCGTTCTTTGGTTTGCGATTTTTTCGTGTTGCCTTGCAAGTTTTCTTACTGCTTTTCTTCGGTTATTGGAACCTTTAACTTTCCTGCTGACTCTTCTTTGAAGTACTTTGAGGCGTTTTTCTGAGTTTTGCAAGTGTTTAGGATTCTCTATCTTTTCCCCATTTGACAGGATCGCAAAGTCCTTGAGCCCCAAGTCAATTCCAATAGTTGTATCCTCTGAATATTCAACCTTTTCCGGTGCTGCTGTTCCGTCTTCCGTTAGGATGCTTACGTGGTATTTCCCCGAAGATTTTTTTGAAACAGTTGCAGTTCTGAAAAAGTCATTATTCAGATCTTTTTCGATTATAAGATCCCCATCTAAATCTTTGTAAGTAATGCAATTTTCCATTATCTCAGGCGTTAAAAAATCCCTGTGTAACTTGATTTTAACCCATCCAATTTTTGGAAAAAATATTTTGGATGTAGTCAGATTAATCTTGTATGCCTGAGTTACCTGAAAAGATTGATTAGGATCGTTTTTTGACTTGAATTGTGGGTACCCTCTGCCATGCTCAAACATATTATTGAATGCAGTGAAAAGGTTGTCTCGTGCTGCTTGAAGAGACTGAGAATTAACATCTTTTAGCCAAAGACGATAAGTAGTTTTAAGTACTGTAAGATACTTAGAAAGTTGTTTTTTTGAGGGACTTGCTCTAAACTTATTGTACATTTCCGTTTTAATACTGAGAAAGTTATTATACACGAAACGGCAAGCTCCGAAGTGCTCTGCAAGAGCTATTTCTTGATCCTTTGTTGGATATAGCCGGAAAAGATTTCCCTGTTTCATGCAAACTCATATATATCTTTAATAATATTTGAAAGTACTTATTGACAGTTTAATTTATTTAAACCGGCCCCAGTAGCCCCTACGCATTCACCTCCCACCTGCCAGCCTTCGGCTGTCGAGGAAGGAGTCCTCTGCTATTTCAAGATAGAATATTCAGTTGAAAATTTCCTTTCTTTTAAAGAGAGGGTAACTTTGAGTATGGACTCAGATTCAGGTAAAAAAATTCCTCAAAATTTAATTGAAGTTTTAGATAATGAGAGGCTCCTCAAATCGGTTGTTATTTACGGGGCCAATTCATCGGGGAAATCGAACCTTATAAAGGCCATTTTATTTATGAGGAATATGGTCACCAATTCTCATAATTTTAATGTGGACACCGGGATTCCTATAACTCCATTTAAACTGGATGAAAGCTGCAGGAAAAGCCCGAGCCATTTTGAGATGAAGTTCATTCACGAAAATAAAACATACAGATATGGCTTTTCCTGTAATTCAAAGAGAATTGTTGATGAATATCTGTATGAAATCTTAAAAAGTAAAGAAAAGCCTGTATTCGAGAGGAAGAATTCCGAAAATTTCGGGTTTTCAGTGGATGAAAAACAGCAGGAACTGATAAAATCCCAGACTATTGAAAACACCCTTTACCTTTCAAGAGCTACGCAACTGGGTTATGATAAGACTAGAAAAGTCTATGAATTTTTCACCAATAACCTGGTTGTCAATATTGGTCCGGGGTGGAATTCCTACACTTTGAAGAAAATAACTGAAAACTCTTCGTTTAAAAAAAAGATCATTGAGATTCTGAAAAAAGCTGATTTTGGCGGCATTGAAAACATTAAAATTAAAAAAGAAAAAGTTCCCGGAAAAGAGTTTAAGATTGATCTTTTTGGTGGTGAACCTTTCGAAAGCAGGGATGTTCTTGATGATAGATATGATGTTAAAATAATGCACAGGACAGAGAAAAATAAAATTATTTATTTCGATTTGAGTGAGGAATCCAGTGGAACGATAAAGACTCTTATGATCCTTGGGCCGCTCCTCGACATAATGGAAGCCGGTAAAGTCGTATTCATTGATGAACTTGAACTTAGTCTCCATCCGGAAATCACGAGGATGCTTGTAAGGCTTTTCAACAGTAAACTGAATAAAAATGCTCAGTTAATTTTCACGACCCACGACACCACTCTCCTTGATAACGAACTTTTCAGAAGGGACCAGGTCTATTTCTGTTCGAAAGAGCCAAACAGTTTTACGAAACTGAGTTCTCTGCTTGACTACGATATAAGGCAGGAAACAGATTTCGAAAGGGCCTACCTGAACGGCAGAGTCGGTGGAGTCCCCATTATTGATGAAACACTGTTTTTATGAAAAGTTTTCGGGGACTTTGACATGGTCAGGCAAAATGGAAAAAAACCGGTTACTACCGCCTGGATTTTCTGCGAAGGCGAAAAAACGGAATACTACTACTTCGGTAAACTGAGGGCGGCGCAGAGACTTGGAAGATTGAGGCTTAAGATTACTCCCTCCGAAAACAAGGATCCTGTGGGTCTGGTAAACTATGCTGCGGAATTCAAAAAACACAGGAGGGACTATCTTCCGGGAGATTTGATTTTCTGTGTTTTTGACAGGGACAATAACTCAAATCAGGCCCTTGACAGAGCAAAGAAACTCGCAAAAGATTCTGGCATGGAGTTGATTTTCTCAAACCCCTGCTTTGAATACTGGATACTCTCACATTTTGAATATAATCCTCAAGCCATTGAAAAAGGTCTTCTGAAAAAGAAACTGGACAAATGTTTTGGAAAATACCTGAAAAATGACTCCGAAATCTACGCAAAAAGCCGGGACAAAATCGACAACGCAATCGTCAACTCTAAAAAAGTGTTTGAAAATCATATTTCTAACAATGTGGAACTTTTCAGCAGGGAAAGCAATCCTTCAACGCTTGTTTTCGCGTTTGTTGAAAAAATTAATGAGTTTAAGTAAATGGGCTTCCCTGGGGAGATACCCTTTTCTGAAACTCTTTTTCCTTCAAAAACGAGGGGCTTCTATTTTGCATTATCATATGGCCAATCCGTCCCTGGCCAGCTCTTTTAAAAGCCCCCCTATATCCGTATTTCCTCCGAAATCGACGTAAATGAGTCCTTTACCTGCCCCAGTTTATCACCTTCTTCAGCCCCGGTTTCCTTTTCCAAATCCTCACTTTCGGTCGGGTTCGGTTTATTTTCATAATTTCCAGGAGTATCCATTTCCCAGTATATCTCTGAACTTTTAGTAACTCCGGGACTTCTGTAAAACCCTTTGACTTTTTTATTCTTCTTTATATCATAGTATTCATAGTCCGGTGAATGCGTATAGGAGGACGAGATAAGTCCATACTCTTTTCCGGCTTCGACATAGGCTATTTTATCGAAGCTGTCCAGTTCTCCTCTGGTTCCTTCCGTGCCCGTACAGTCAACATAAACCCGGCCTTTGTCCACGGTTTCGAATGCATTAATAATAAGGCTACCTTCTTTATCCTAGTGAATTAGCCCCACCTGCCAGTCCCTCCAAAGTCGGAACTGTCGAGGAAGGAGAACTCTGCTGTTTCAGTTTGATTTATTTTCCCCTTTCCCTTTCCCTTTTTTATTATCTTTCTGAATCTTGAAAACCGAAGGCAGGTGCAGGGCATAAGAGCCTTCTTCCTTAATAGCCATCACAAGTTCCTCCCGCTCAAAAAGGGAAGTTAGGTTCAGTTCATAGGATCCCGGCCCGAGGATACGTACGGATTCAACTCTCTCTTCATCTACTTCAACCAGAGTGTTTATTCCTTCCCCTAAGCCATCCCCCATACTTTCTTGAGAATTTTCTTCCGAGGCAAGGGCTTCATCGATATTCTTAACAACTTCATCCAGCTGGGAACAAGGATCAGACCTCTTTTCCTTTAAAACCGGCCGGGCTTTACTTTCAGGAGCTGTGTCTTCCTTTCTTACATACAGAAATTTATTCCATCCGCAATTCGGACAGCCTTTCAGTATGACGGCATCCCCATTTTCAAAAAGGGTTCCGCATTTGGTACATCTATGGGGCATTAGTTCACCGCTTAAAAATAAATATGAATTAAAATAAATATAGCACATGATATTTACTGTTTGCTTCCGGTCCGATTTCCAGAGAGATCCTCATTTTTAATTTTCAAGCGGAAATGGGGGTCGTTGACTTCTGCTAATTTATAGAAAACGTATCTAATGAAATAAGTTTAGGGTTATGTAGAGCAAAAGTATTTCGCAGAAGTTTTGCCGAAATTCTGCCTCATAAAAGTTTCCAGTACCTTTTTTCCCCCATGAATTTGGAACTGACCTTTCCCACCCGTTCCATTTCTTCAAGGATCTCAATGAACCTGCCAGGCTGGGCAATTTCAAAAGCGACCGGGTGGAGGGAATGGTTTGTGAAGAGCACGGACTTGAGGGACTCAAGGTCCCATTTTCCAGAAGGATCCGTTTTCATACACTTGCCAAGGATGCTGATCATATCCTCCATGAAGTTCCAGGGATAGACTATCCAGACCCATTCCTCAAGGATTTCCCCTATATATTTGGGCTCTATTTTCGAACAACTGAGGTACTGGAGAGAGGCCGTCCTGACCTCTGCCGGCTTCATGGTCTCGATATAGGTTTTTGCGCTGAGCATACTTCCCCCGGTATCCACGATGTCATCCACGATGAGCACTCTTTTACCCTCCACGACCTCCTCAGAGATGGGGTACCTGATATGTGGCTGCCCCGTATTGATGGCCACAGTTCCCACATAGTGTTCGATTTTCAGGCTTGTAAGATCGTCAAGCCCCAGAAAATCACAGAGCACACGCCCCGCAAACCATCCGCCTCTGGCCAGGGCAATGATAACTTCAGGCTCGTATCCCGAAAGCTTGATTTCTTTTGATATGTTCCTGCATAGATTATAGATGTAATCCCAGTTTGTAAGCACACACCTGAAGGATTCCGTGATTAAGCCCTCCTTTTTATCTTAACCCAGGGCGGGATTGGAAAATGCCATATGAATTCCCACACTTCCGGCCTGCTAAATGAATTTCTGCCAGCCTTTGGAAACGCCAGCACTTTTAGCATGAAGTCCCTTAATACGTTAATGCCCAATTCATGCAGCCTGTATCCAGCTGACATATTCCACCGATACACCTTCCCTGTACAGCCGGAGAAGAGAGCCAGAAGCCTCTATGAATAAAGAAACACATATTCATTATACCTTTTATACAATTCAGGTCCATAGCACTTTAAGGTTTCTTATTTTGTCAACTACCCATGACTAAAGAGGCGGTCCGACAATTCAATTTCAGAGCAAAAACATGCAAAAAAAAAGGAATAAAAAGCCTTTAAATCGAAAAAAAAGGAATTTAGATATTACTGAAAGTAATTACAGAACAATCTGCAAAGTCACGGGCATCCTGCCTGAAGGATCGTGTAAATAATGGAAAAAGAACTGATAGACCTCCTTTTCCTATCCAGAAAAAGAAAAGACCTTTTGATGTTACTGAAGGATGGGGACAGGAATATCGATGAAATAAAAAGCCTTCTTCCTTTTAAACCGACCGCCCTGCTCCCCCAGCTCAAAAAACTGAAAGATGAGGAACTGGTGCTTCATGAAGGAAAAAATTACAGGCTTTCGATGATAGGAAAAATCCTGGTCGAAAAGATGGAGCCTTTGCTTGATATTCTGGACGTTATCGAGGAAAACGAAGAATTCTGGCAGGAACGAAACCTTGAGGAGGTCCCTATTTCCCTCTTGCATCGGCTAAACGAACTGAAACCCTATACCCTGGTGGAGCCTAACTCAAACAATATCTTCGATCTGCCGAAAGTATTTATAGAAAACCTCTCAAAATCAAAACAGATCTTCTCCATGTTAACGTATTTTCACCCACAATTCCCTTCAATCCTCCTGGACAACAGAAATGAAGATACTGAAATAACCCTTATTGTAACGGAAACCCTTTTTAAAAGGGTTAAAAAAGACTTTAAAAAAGAACTGGATCACTTTTTTGTTCAGAAAAAAAGAAAACTCTTTGTTTGCGATGACAGCATAAAAATTGCGATGATCACCAGTACGGAAAGGTTCATGTTTGCAGGTTTCTTTGGCCAGAACAATACGTTTGACCAGAAGAACATACTGAGTTTCGAACCGGCCGCTCTCCGGTGGGCCGGGGACCTTCTCCTGCACTACAAAAAAGATGCCAGAGAGATCCCCGAAATCTGAAATTTCGGAAACTGGGATACCTGAAAAATAAATTTCCAAAACAGGATTCCTGAAAAAGGAGGACAAAACTGCAAACGGAACCCCATTTAAAGTAAAAGCTAAATCCAAACAGGAGTATTTTCTCATTAGAAACCGGAAGGGGATTCCAGCAGAAATCAAAAAGGGATCCCTTGCGAGGCGGAAAAGATGAAAAAAAATCATGTGGAAAATAAAAAATCATTGAGATTCCTGAAGCTTCTGGCGGCCCTGTTGCTGATAGCTTCTGTGACGTTATCGGGCTGTGTTGATGAGAGAAGTGTGGAAGATCCGGAGGAGCCGGATACCCCTGCAAACGGAAACCTAGACCAGGAGGAAAGGCCTGTCGGAGAATACGAATACGGGACCGTATCCGTTGAAAGCATAGATATCTACATCATGGAGTCCTTTCCGGTCCAGGTCAGTGTTGAGGTAAACGGCTATTTCCCGGACGGCTGCACGGAACTTAAAGCAATAAGAACCGAAAGATTTAGAAACACCTTTGAGGTCAATATCAGCACAAAGAGGCCAAAAGACACAATCTGCACCCAGACAATAGTGCCTTTCACGAAGATGGTTCCCCTAGACGTCTTCGGGCTTAGGGCAGGTAGCTATAATGTCAGCGTAAATGGGATAACGGACTCATTCGAACTTGGGGTGGACAATATACCGGACGGAGAAACTTTTACAGAAGCCGACAACGGAAAGACCGTGAGCCTTGAAAAAGGGGACGTCTTTACCCTGGAGCTTCCTGAAAACCCTTCAACGGGATATTCCTGGGAACTTGGAATAAACATGGGCCTCGACTTTTTGGAAGATGGATATATTCAGGACGACGCCCCTCAAGAAATGGTAGGAGTAGGCGGGACTCATTTCTGGATAATAAAGGCAGATTCCAGCGGGTCACAGGAGATAAACGCGGTGTACAAACAGTTCTGGGAAGAAGAGACAGGGAATGAAGAGCGCTTCGAGCTCACAATTGAAGTCGTCTGAACTTTTTAGTGATCGAAGCTAAAGAATGAGTCAAATATAATATCAAGTATTTTTGATTACCATTCCTTAACCACGGAAAAGCACGGAAGGGCACGGAAGGGCACGGAAACCGGCCTGATGGCCGGTGAGTACGCCGGGACTTTAAATAATCGATTCAAAAACTACGGTGGACAAAACGTCAGAAAAACCGTAATTGGCGTCTTCTGGGATTCATTTTTCCGTGTGTTCCGTGGTTTGAATGCACACACAAAACGCCTCCATTAACAGGAGTTTCTAATTTTCAATTAGAAACGTCGAGGAAGGAGTCTTTTGCTATCTGAGATAAACCTCACAGCGCACCTCCAGTGGCCCCCACAAAAAAGGCATTTTGTCATTAGCATAATCCGAACCTTCAAAGATCAAATCGGTATCTTTAATAATCAATATCCGAAAAAAAGAGAGGGACTACAGAGAAAAGGCGAAAACTATTTAAGTGATGGTAATGATGTTGACTTCGTTGTTTTAAAGGAAAACATACCCTAAAACAAGCTCCGTAGCGGGGTGGGGTAGCCAGGAGATCCCGACGGGCTCATAACCCGTAGACCGATGGTTCGAATCCATCCCCCGCTATAAGAAATATATTTTCAGTATAAAAACAGGATAGTGAAATTAAGTTCACTATTTTACAGAATTAAAGAAAATTTACCCTTAAAAAAACTCCGTAGCGGGGTGGGGTAGCCAGGAGATCCCGACGGGCTCATAACCCGTAGACCGATGGTTCGAATCCATCCCCCGCTATAAAAAATATATTTTCAGTATAAAAACAGGATAGTGAGATTAAGTTTACTATTTTGCAGAATTAAAGAAAATTTACCCTTAAAAAAACTCCGTAGCGGGGTGGGGTAGCCAGGAGATCCCGACGGGCTCATAACCCGTAGACCGATGGTTCGAATCCATCCCCCGCTATAAAAAATATATTTTCAGTATAAAAACAGGATAGTGAGATTAAGTTTACTATTTTGCAGAATTAAAGAAAATTTACCCTTAAAAAAACTCCGTAGCGGGGTGGGGTAGCCAGGAGATCCCGACGGGCTCATAACCCGTAGACCGATGGTTCGAATCCATCCCCCGCTATAAAGAATATGTTTTATCAACTGTTTTTATCAACTGTTTTTATCAACTGTTTTTATCAACTGTTTTCTAAACCTTTTTTGTAGCACCTGTTTTTCATCTTACAGAAACGCAGCAGAAAGCCCCAAGGCTTTAGCGTGGGGATGAATGCGTCGAGCCTACAGGGGCCGGTTTAAACAGGTTCGGCTGTAAAAAAGTATATTTATATAAGATTGATTATATATACTGGTTTGCATGAAAAAGGGGCTTGTGTACCGGATCTATCCGGCAAATGATGAACAAAAAATCCTAATTGAAAAGCATATAGGGTGTTCCAGATTTATCTATAACAAGCTTCTTGAGTATAAACAAATTTATTATGACAAATTTAGGATAAATATATCTTTGACGGAACTTGAAAAATACATTCCTGTTCTCAAAGAAATATATCCGTGGTTGAAGGAAGTCAATTCACAGTCATTGCAACAAGCCAGAAGGAACCTGCAAGATGCATATACAAGATTTTTCAAAGGCCAAAATGGATTCCCACAAAGGAAATCAAAAAAAGACACTAAACAATCATTCAAGGTGCCCCAACGGTACAAGATTAATCTCACTTCCTCAGAGATATTTTTTCCCGGAATTGGATGGATGAAAATTAAAATCCATCGGGAACTATTAAGTCCTGAAATTATGGATAACCTCATTGAAAAAACGCTAGTCAATGGGGAAACCATAATAGAACAGAACTTAAATTCAAAGTTTTTTAGAACGGCAACAGTTCGAAGAACGCCTACTGGTAAGTACTACGTAAGCATCTTAACTGAGGACGGAGAAGAATATCCAGAAGTTCAAGAATATTCTGAAAGTACTACAATAGGGGTAGATGTAGGGCTAAAAGATTTTGCAATAACTTCCATCGGGGAAAAGATAGAGAACCCAAGATTTCTTAAAAATTCTCTTAAAAGGCTCAAAACCCTTCAAAGAAGAGTAAGCAGGAAGGTAAAAGGTTCAAAGAACCGAAGGAAAGCAGTACAAAAACTTGCAATAATTCATGAAAAAATAAGCAATCAAAGAAACGATTTTCAGCACAAGGTTAGTAATGACCTTATAAGCGAGAACCAAGCTGTAGCGGTAGAATCGTTAAACATTGCTGGCATGAAGAAGAACCATAAACTTGCACAGGCTATAAGTGACGCTGCGTGGGGGGGTTTTGTGAGTAAGTTGGAGTACAAAGCCAAAAAGATAGGGAAAACAGTAATCCGTATAGGCCAGTGGGAACCTTCTACTAAAAATTGTAGTGTCTGCGGGTTCCACAATAAGGAAATAACATTAGATGTTAGAAACTGGAAATGTCCAGAATGTGGAACCGAGCACGATAGGGACATAAATGCAGCTATAAATATTAAAAAGTTCGCACTTGCGATCTAAATTAAAGATACACCTCCGGGACGGAGGGAAGAGCCTGTGGACTCGTGGAGGTTGCTCCGGGGTATGAAGCAGGAAGCCCCACTGCTTTAGCGTGGGGTAGTTCACTATGAGTTATGCATTTGAGATGTAAAACCAAGCACATGAGAGCTTGTCAAGAATATTATGTCTTAGACAGTTTGGTGCTTCATGCTACTGGTTTTTTTGTTCAACTGCATAAGTCCTACTTACCTCAGTAGGAGACCCCTTCCTCAACATTTCCGGCCTTGCCGGAACTGGCAGGTGGGGGAAGAATGCGTTCAAACATTCACCGCCTGGATTAAAGTTGTAGTTCTCGCACAGAGGCGAATACAGTTTTTC
Source organism: Methanosarcina baltica (assembly GCF_055394095.1). Classification (NCBI taxonomy): domain Archaea; kingdom Methanobacteriati; phylum Methanobacteriota; class Methanomicrobia; order Methanosarcinales; family Methanosarcinaceae; genus Methanosarcina; species Methanosarcina baltica. Next base: position 1,527,064 of record NZ_AP042463.1, read on the forward strand.
TTTACATTGACACTGTTTGATATCACATTGCCAAATATATCTTGAATGGCAAAGAAGCCGATGGCTCTTTTTCCCTTCACAAACCCTTCCCCCTTAACTGTTTTTACATGATCAAATTTTCTAATCCCGTATATTTTACCGGTTGGAATCTTTTTTTCTGATCTAGCACTCGTATTTCGACCCCACCCTTCAATAAAACATAATTTCTTTTTTAAATAAGTATTTTGAGCTCCCCTTCATAACAATTTATTAAATAAGAAACGATTTTTATAAAACGTGATTGATATATATTCACATGATGAATAAATCACTTCCACTTCTTAATAAAATACAAGCGATATCTTCTATGGAAGTGGACTACAACTGTAATAACATTTCAAAACACTTGAATGCAAATGAATTTCCACAGACAAAAACGACCCCATTTACAGTTATGGCCTCCAAAAATTATTTGGATAAAATGAATTTTGAATCCATTATCAATGACAATATTCGATGGGATCAAGATCAGTGGAGAATTTCTCCAGGAACACTTGCATTGAGTATAGTGTTAACTCCTTTTTTTCGAACAGATAAACGATATCCTTTGTGCAGTGTCGAAGAAATTGTTGAATTCATGGATTCTAAACTCGTTTTTGGTAAGGAATATCCCAATTTTTACTTCAATGATGATTGTTTAGGCTTGCTGTTGGATCGAATTCACGAAGCAGGGTGTTCTAGCCTTTTCAGCATGATTGTATTGCAAACTTTTGTAAAATTCAAAATTCCTTTTGATAATGTATTTCATGCGGATACTACTTCCCACGTTTGCTATGGGGATTATAAGGCATGTGAACAGGAAAATTATGAAGGCCTGAAAGTCACTTACGGCCATAGCAAAGCTCATCGTTCTGATAAAAAACAAATAATGAGTGGTATGATCACAGATTCTTCAGGATTTCCTCTTTATACAGAAGCACTTGATGGAAATACTGCTGACATTGTTTGGATCCCAAATGCAATACGCAATTTTAGAAAATTCTTTGGTAAAATGTGTGATGAATCAATATTCATAGCAGATTGTAAGCTGATCAGTAAAAACAATTTTAAAATTCTTTATGATAAAACAAATCCAATCACTTTTATTTCCAGGTGTCCAGAAAAATTCAGTGCAAGACTTGCAGAAAAGACAATAAATGAAGCTTATTCTCAGAATAAATGGAAATACATAGGGGCCTGCTGTGAAGATGAAGAATCAAAAAGAGCAATGGAGTATGAAGCACAGAGTTTTAATAAAATTGCTCATGAAAAAGAGTGTCGTGTGATTGTTTATAGGGACATCGGTGACAATGAAAAGATAGTTTATGAGATTAAAAAACAAAGGGAAATAATTGAAGCAGATATAAAGAAGAATTTTAAAGACCCTTATTCCTGTGAACCAGATGCACAGAAAGAAATTGATGAGTTCATTAAAAAATATAAAAACTCATTATTCAATATCAAATTCGAAATCCAGGAAGAAACAATTATAAAAAGACCAAGGGGAAGGCCATCAAAGAGTCAAGAAATATTTGAAATCATCAGTAAATTCCATGTAAAACTCAAAAGCCTTGAACAAAACAAAGAAAAAGTGGAAAAACGCAAGCGATCATTGGAAACGGTAGTACTGATTACAAATGTTCTACCCAAAACAAAAAATGATAAAAAAATCTTTCAGTTATATAAAGGTCAATATGTCGTTGAGACTAATTTTGAAGAATTGAAAAAACCTTCTATGTTTTACAGTATATTTCTGAAAAAACCAGAGCGTATTGAAGCATTGCTGATGCTGCTGCATGTTTCCTTGTTAGTAAGGGTACTTATGAGGATTATTGCAAGAAATAATTTGAAAACCGAAAAAGACCCTCTTCGTATCGATTTTGGCAGGAATATCCTGAAAAATCCTACCGCTGAAAAATTATTGAGGTTACTTTCCTTTCATAATGTTATCACTATGGGTGGGAAACATATAGTTTTTGCAAAAAACGGTAAAGTCGATCACTTGCAAAAGTTGCTACGGCTATTGGGATTGAATCTTGAACCTGGATGATCTTATTAAATCAAAAGGGATAAAAGGTTAAACCTAAGTAAACTTGTAGCGGTAGCTATACGTTTTTTGCTGACAATTTGGTTAATGAAGGACGAAAATATAACTATTTTGATAAGTTGAACTACTGGATTAACCAGAAAGTATGGTTATTGGATCAATATTAAGTGGAAAAATCAAGGGTGGGTCGAAATGTAAGTAGCACCATTTGTCTGCTTGTATTCCCCGGCTGAAACGTGTTTTTTGTAGTAAACCGTATTATCCAGCTTTACCGTTTGCCCGTCCTCGCAGCAGATAGCAACAGCATCATTATAGTGGGTTTTAGGGAGTTTTAAAAACTGTTCTCTCTTAAACTTGGTCTCAAAACCAAAATTTTCCTCAAACTCCCAATCTGACATTTTAAGCTGGCTTTTGATAATACCCATGTGGGTTGCATGTTTGGTTTTCGCTCTTCTTTTCTTTAGCTCAAACTCTCCTGCATGGAGGGCCTGGTGGCAGGTTCGGCATAAAGTACTAAGGTTCTCTGGAGTGTCAGGGCCTCCATTTGTCCTGAAAATAATGTGGTGACACTGTAAACTCGTATTTCGACCCCACCCTTCAATAAAACATAATTTCTTTTTTAAATAAGTATTTTGAGCTCCCCTTCATAACAATTTATTAAATAAGAAACGATTTTTATAAAACGTGATTGATATATATTCACATGATGAATAAATCACTTCCACTTCTTAATAAAATACAAGCGATATCTTCTATGGAAGTGGACTACAACTGTAATAACATTTCAAAACACTTGAATGCAAATGAATTTCCACAGACAAAAACGACCCCATTTACAGTTATGGCCTCCAAAAATTATTTGGATAAAATGAATTTTGAATCCATTATCAATGACAATATTCGATGGGATCAAGATCAGTGGAGAATTTCTCCAGGAACACTTGCATTGAGTATAGTGTTAACTCCTTTTTTTCGAACAGATAAACGATATCCTTTGTGCAGTGTCGAAGAAATTGTTGAATTCATGGATTCTAAACTCGTTTTTGGTAAGGAATATCCCAATTTTTACTTCAATGATGATTGTTTAGGCTTGCTGTTGGATCGAATTCACGAAGCAGGGTGTTCTAGCCTTTTCAGCATGATTGTATTGCAAACTTTTGTAAAATTCAAAATTCCTTTTGATAATGTATTTCATGCGGATACTACTTCCCACGTTTGCTATGGGGATTATAAGGCATGTGAACAGGAAAATTATGAAGGCCTGAAAGTCACTTACGGCCATAGCAAAGCTCATCGTTCTGATAAAAAACAAATAATGAGTGGTATGATCACAGATTCTTCAGGATTTCCTCTTTATACAGAAGCACTTGATGGAAATACTGCTGACATTGTTTGGATCCCAAATGCAATACGCAATTTTAGAAAATTCTTTGGTAAAATGTGTGATGAATCAATATTCATAGCAGATTGTAAGCTGATCAGTAAAAACAATTTTAAAATTCTTTATGATAAAACAAATCCAATCACTTTTATTTCCAGGTGTCCAGAAAAATTCAGTGCAAGACTTGCAGAAAAGACAATAAATGAAGCTTATTCTCAGAATAAATGGAAATACATAGGGGCCTGCTGTGAAGATGAAGAATCAAAAAGAGCAATGGAGTATGAAGCACAGAGTTTTAATAAAATTGCTCATGAAAAAGAGTGTCGTGTGATTGTTTATAGGGACATCGGTGACAATGAAAAGATAGTTTATGAGATTAAAAAACAAAGGGAAATAATTGAAGCAGATATAAAGAAGAATTTTAAAGACCCTTATTCCTGTGAACCAGATGCACAGAAAGAAATTGATGAGTTCATTAAAAAATATAAAAACTCATTATTCAATATCAAATTCGAAATCCAGGAAGAAACAATTATAAAAAGACCAAGGGGAAGGCCATCAAAGAGTCAAGAAATATTTGAAATCATCAGTAAATTCCATGTAAAACTCAAAAGCCTTGAACAAAACAAAGAAAAAGTGGAAAAACGCAAGCGATCATTGGAAACGGTAGTACTGATTACAAATGTTCTACCCAAAACAAAAAATGATAAAAAAATCTTTCAGTTATATAAAGGTCAATATGTCGTTGAGACTAATTTTGAAGAATTGAAAAAACCTTCTATGTTTTACAGTATATTTCTGAAAAAACCAGAGCGTATTGAAGCATTGCTGATGCTGCTGCATGTTTCCTTGTTAGTAAGGGTACTTATGAGGATTATTGCAAGAAATAATTTGAAAACCGAAAAAGACCCTCTTCGTATCGATTTTGGCAGGAATATCCTGAAAAATCCTACCGCTGAAAAATTATTGAGGTTACTTTCCTTTCATAATGTTATCACTATGGGTGGGAAACATATAGTTTTTGCAAAAAACGGTAAAGTCGATCACTTGCAAAAGTTGCTACGGCTATTGGGATTGAATCTTGAACCTGGATGATCTTATTAAATCAAAAGGGATAAAAGGTTAAACCTAAGTAAACTTGTAGCGGTAGCTATACGTTTTTTGCTGACAATTTGGTTAATGAAGGACGAAAATATAACTATTTTGATAAGTTGAACTACTGGATTAACCAGAAAGTATGGTTATTGGATCAATATTAAGTGGAAAAATCAAGGGTGGGTCGAAATGTAAGGTAAATGCTTATCCTTTGATTTACCTTTGCAGTGCTGGCATGTGTACCCGTCCCGGTCCAGTACGAAAGCCCTGGCGTTGTAGGCATCCTTCAGTGGACCTTCCTGATACTCAATACCTGAAACTTCCGGATTCGTTATTTTGTGAATGTCAAAGGAAGCCGTTTCGACCTTCCACTTCGTAACCGGTAAGATGGATTCCACAAAGTTCTTTTCTCTGATGTGAGATTCCAACTTACTCCTTATTGAAGGGGCTAGCCTTCCTTCTTTCCTCGAAGCTGCCCTATTATTGAACCTTGCAGGCCTGTACCGGGTTTTCCGGCCTCTCCGGTTTCTTCGGTACATTTCCCTTTGATCCATCTTTTTAGAAACATCTTGCCTTAATTGAATTTCTGACTGATAAACTACCTTTCCGTTAGCAATAGCCGCACAGCCAACAAATTTAGAACCGGAATCGATTCCTCCAATGACAGGCTGAGTGTACTCTTTACTTTCGTAAAGTAACTTGATTGTGAAGGGTGTGGTTCGGACCACTTTTGCCTTACCGGTTTTTAGCAAAATTCTGGCTTTTGCCGGATTGGTGGGCATGAGTGGGTTTCCGTTCCTGTTTAGCACAAATACAAACATTTGTAATTACTCCTAATTGAATAGGGTTATACGTACCCGAAATTATGGAGCCAATCCCGGAATTCGTCTTCCTCTCGATCAGATATGGAAAGGTTTGTATGATGCAAGCACTGTCCCTACCACTCAGGACTGTTTAACCGACATCCTTAGAGCCTGAAACTGAGGCGGCATTCCAGGGTAACTAACTTCTTTCCTATCGTTTGCCAATTTTGCAAAGCTCCTAAACTGGCGATCTGATCAACCAGGGACTTGCCGAAACAAGCCTCTTCCTCAAAAACCGGAGCCGTTAGGTGAAGGTTTTAGGGAGGGGTAGTTGACAGCATAATTGTGTCTGAGATCCTTGATGCATTGAAAAGTTTAATTATAAAGGATCACTTTCTAACACATGATTAAACACTAAAAGCGTATTTCATCCAATTCATTCTTATTTGAAAAACTGTAAAGGACGATATTCTCATGGTAATGGATAAACTCGGGGATTCCCTGCAGGGGGCGCTCAAAAAGCTTGTGCACGCGGGCAGGATTGACGAGCGCACCGTCAATGAAGTAGTAAAGGACATCCAGAGGGCGCTTCTTCAGGCAGATGTCAACGTTAAGCTGGTCATGGGGATGCCCAAGAACATCAAAGACCGGGCAATGAAAGAAGACCCCCCTGGAGGCATGAACCCACGGGAACATGTGATCCGCATCGTTTACCAGGAACTGATGGAGATCATCGGGGCGGGAGCAGAAATTCATCTCAAGCCCCAGACCATCATGATGGTGGGGCTCCAGGGGAGTGGAAAGACCACAAGCACTGCTAAACTTGCCCGTTTCTTCCAGAAAAAAGGGTTAAAACCCGCGGTGATTGCCGCCGACACTTTCCGGCCCGGGGCCCACAAGCAGTTGAAGACCCTTTCCGAAAAACTCAACGTGGCTTTCTATGGGGAAGAGGGAAATTCTGATGCCGTCGAAATTGTCAGAAACGGACTCAAGGCCCTCGATAAATACGACGTGAAAATCGTGGACACGGCCGGGCGTCATGCACTTGAGGCCGACCTTATCGACGAGATGGAACGGATCAACGCAATAGCAAAGCCTGACCACAAGTTCATGGTAATGGACGCCGCAATCGGGCAGCAGGCAAGCCAGCAGGCTCATGCCTTCAACAACTCGGTGGGAATCACAGGCGTCATCATCACAAAACTTGACGGGACCGCAAAAGGTGGCGGGGCCCTTTCAGCCGTTTCCGAGACTAAAGCCCCGATTGCCTTTATAGGGCTTGGAGAAACCCCGGAAGACTTCGAGAAATTCGAAGCCGACAGGTTCATCTCAAGACTCCTCGGGATGGGAGACATCAAGAGCCTGATGGAAAAGGCCGAGGAGAGCCTGAGCGAGGAAGACGTGGACGTCGATGCCCTGATGCAGGGGCACTTCACCCTCAAGGACATGTACAAACAGCTCGAAGCCATGAATAAAATGGGCCCCCTCAAACAGATCATGCAGATGCTCCCCATGGGAATGGCAGGCGGCATGAAGGTCTCGGACGAGATGTTCAGGGAAACGGGCGATAAACTCAAACACTACAGGATCGTCATGGACTCCATGACCGAAGCCGAGATGCTTGACCCGAAGATCATAGGCGGGATGAGGATCAAGAGGATTTCAAGGGGATCGGGCTGCCCTCCGGAAGAGGTCAGGGAACTTTTGAAGTACCATAAAACAATGCAGACCGCCCTGAAAGGGTTAAAAGGCGGGAAATTCAATCTCCAAAAAATGATGAAAAAGAGAATGGGGATGTGAAAATCCCCTTAGCTTTTTTTAACCGGCTTTTACCGATATTTTAACACGTTTTCGAGTTTTTAACCTGAGTATTCAAGGGATTTTTTAACAGTCTCAGTACTGCTCGCAGACCTCAAAGAAGTTCGTGAACAGTTCTTCACCTTTTTCCGTATGCGAAACCTCGGGGTGCCACTGGACTCCATATATTGGTTTAGTGGGATGACGCATGGCCTCGATTTCACATACCTCCGAACGGGCGAGGTGGATGAAGCCTTCAGGGAGGGTGACCACTTCATCGGCATGGGAGGCCCAGACCGAGATTTTCGGGCCTATGCCTTTGAGTATGTCATCTTCTTCAAGGATCTCAACCTCGATTGCAGCATAGCCGCCTTTTTGCCCGACCCGGGTCTCTCCCCCACAGGCGAGAGCAATTGCCTGGTGTCCAAGGCAGATTCCCAGGAGGGGGCGGTCGATTTGCTTAACATAGTCAAAACATAGGCCTGCCCGCACCATATCGGGGCCTCCACTGAGGATAATCCCGTCAGGTTCCTCCGCAAGGAGGGCCTCAATGGGGGTCGTGTTCGGGAGGATCTTTGTCTCCATGTCGAGATCCCGGACAGCCCGGTGGATGAGGTGGCAAAATTGTCCGTAATTGTTTATAACAAGAATTTTCAGTTCTCTCATACTACTTCCGTATCCTGAACTTTTACTGCTTTAAATTGCTCAAACTCAGTCAACTGCCCTTCCCTGCCATTTCCGTCAAAGCCGGAACGAGCAAGGAAGGAAAATCCTGATAAATGATTTGAGCTTTACTTATTTTACATCTATGCCGGTTTTATCCTATTTTAACTATCTCTTATCTTTTTATTTATAGGAGTTAAAAATGAAGTAGGGGAGGAAAAGAATATAATGGGCATGGTTGTACAGGAGAGTACATTAATACACATTGAAAGACATCCGGATAAAACGGCAGGCTGTAAAGGGCAGCATAACTTTAAATATAAGTTGCGTGCTACTATGTGACACACTAGCATAGTAAATATCCGGGACAGAACCCCGGAAGCAAAAGAGGGAGCATGATGTCAGAAATTGGCAAAAAAATCCGCATAGAAAGACTGATGAACCGGGACAGCAGAAACATGGTCATAATTCCCATGGACCATGGAATGTCCGACGGGCCCATTGAAGGGCTGATCAACATTACCGATACCGTAAACAGGGTATCAGAAGGCGGGGCAAACGCCGTCCTCATGCAGAAGGGTATGGTAAAATACGGGCACAGGGGATACGGGCACGACATAGGGTTGATTGTCCACATAAGCGCATCCTCGTCTCTGAGTCCGGACCCCAATGCCAAGGTGCAGGTTTGCACTGTGGAAGAAGTGATAAAAATGGGTGCGGACTCCGTTTCCATGCACGTCAACGTGGGATCGGAAACCGAGAGTTCCCAGCTTGAACAGCTCGGGGCCATTGCCAGGGACTGCACGGAATGGGGCATGCCTCTGCTCGCCATGATGTACCCCAGAGGAAAAAAGGTCACAAACCCCTACGACCCCCAGATGGTGGCCCATGCCGCCAGGATAGGAGCCGAACTCGGGGCTGACATTATAAAAACCGTCTACACCGGAGACGTGGACAGTTTCAAAACCGTGGTCCAGGGCTGTCCCGTGCCCGTGATTATCGCGGGAGGTCCGAAAACCGAGAGTGACCGGGGATTCCTGGAAATGATCGATGAGGCAATAGAAGCCGGGGCAAGAGGAGTTGCTATCGGAAGAAATGTCTTCCAGCACAGGACTCCCGTCAAACTTACCAGGGCAATAACCGAGATTGTGCACGGCAGAAAATCCGTAGACGAGGCCCTCGAACAGCTGGAATAAGACCCTGATGAAGCCCGGGTAAAACAGGGCAAAAACAGGATAAAGACAAAAATGGAGTGTTGATTTTTGGAAAAGAAAAGCGTCTGGATAAAGGCCGATGAAGGCGACTGGGAAGAGAAAAAGGACAGGATTACCACAGGTCTTGAATCCGGGGCTGACTTTGTGCTCGTAAACGCAAAAGAAGTCGAAAAGGTCCGGGAACTCGGGAACATAAAGGTAGCCGCCTTTGCCAATGAAAAGGATTCCGGAGCCAACGTCACGGTAATCGGGAAGCGGGGAGAAGGAGACGGGACAAAACCTTTGCCCTCCGAACTCGCAGGCTCTTCCGACATCAACGCCGCGCTCTTCCTGACGGATAAAGGCCTTTCGATCGGGGGCTACGTCCTTATAAAAGACCGGCACTACGAACACTTTGCCGCAGAACTCGGGAAAAACTGTGACTACCTGCTGGTCGCAGCCACGGACTGGAAGGTCATCCCTCTGGAAAACCTGATAGCTGAACTGCAGCAGCAGAAAGTTAAGATTATTTTCGGGGTAAAAAGCGCGGAAGAAGCAAAGATTGCCCTCCAGACCCTGGAAGTCGGGGCAGACGGCGTCTTACTGGACAGCTCGGACCCGGACGAGATCAAAAAGACAATCAGGGCCGCAAGAGAAATGGACAGCGTAAAGACTGAACTTGAAACCGGCACCATTACCCGGGTCAAACCCCTGGGCATGGGAGACCGGGTCTGCGTGGACACCTGTAACCTCATGCAACCAGGGGAAGGAATGCTGATAGGCTCTCAGGCAAGTGGCATGTTCCTCGTAAATTCCGAGTCCGAAGACAGCCCCTACGTTGCCGCAAGGCCTTTCAGGGTAAACGCCGGGGCCGTTCATTCTTATATTAAGATTGGGGAAAAGACCCGGTACCTCTCCGAACTCCAGACTGGAGACGAGGTTACAATCATAAACTCGATGGGAAAGCAACGGGAAGGCATTGTCGGAAGGGTCAAGATCGAAAGCCGCCCCCTCATGTTGATCGAGGCAAAGGTGGGAGACCGGACAGTAAGCGCAGTCCTGCAAAACGCCGAGACCATAAAGCTGGTCGGAAAAGATGGAACCCCAATATCGGTTGCAAAACTCAAGGAAGGGGACAAGGTCCTGGTCCGACTTGAGGAAGGGGCCAGGCATTTCGGAAAGAAGATCGAGGAAACGATCATAGAAAAGTAACTATCCTTCGTAATTTATCCTTCAGCCATGCTATCTATAGGACCCCTTGACCTGAAAACAAAAGCCGCAGTTGTGGCAACGATTGGCGAAAAGCCCCTGGAAACCGCAAAAAAAGCGGCTTCTCTCGGAGCCGACGTCCTGGAACTCCGGCTGGACCTTGCCGGAATAAAAACTCCGGAAGCCGCAGCCGGGATAATAGGGAAGCTAAAATCGGAAACCGGCCTCCCATTGCTCGTAACCAACCGCTCCCCCGAAGAAGGCGGAAAATGGGAAGGAAGTGAAGGGGAACGAATAGGCCTCCTGAAGGCCCTGCTTTTCTCAGAGGAGAAGGGAAAAGGGGACTCTGCTCCCGGCCTCAGCCCCTCCTCTGCCTCTCTCGATGCTGTGGACATAGAACTTTCTGCCGAAAAAACGCTTAGGGATGAGCTCATTAGGGCCACAAAGGATCAGGGAAAAACCGTAATCATATCCTATCACGATTTTTCAAAAACGCCCACAGTTCAGGAAATGAAGAAAATTCTCGAAAAAGCTTTCCACGCCGGAGCCAATATCGCCAAGCTTGCGGTCATGCCGCTGTCCGGAGAGGACGTCCTTTCCCTGCTGCGGGTAACCCTTGAGGCCCGGAATGAAAACAGACCCGTCTGCACCATCGCAATGGGAGAACTCGGAAAACACACCAGAGTCATCGCTCCCTTTTACGGCTCCTTGCTAACCTATGCCTCTGTGGAGAAAGCCGCAGCTCCCGGACAGCTCAGGGTGGATAGAGTAAAAACAGCAATGGAGTTTCTTGGCGTAACCGGGGAAAACAACCGGAAATAAGAAGACATCACAAGAAGATCTGGCGGAAAACTGGACAAACAAGAAAAAAAAAAATTGAAAAGGTGACGCTGATGGAAAAGATATTCGGGGTATTCGGGGACCCCATAGGGCATTCCCTCTCCCCGCTTATGCACAACGCCGCTTTTTCGGCTCTTGCTATGGACTGCAGCTACCACGCTTTCAGGGTCCGGCCGGAAAAGCTGGAACAGGCAGTCCTGGGAGCCGAAGCCATGGGTTTCAGGGGAGTCAATCTGACCGTACCCCTGAAGGAAAAAGCCCTGGAACTTGACTGCATCGAACCCGATTCCCTCGCTAAAAAAATAGGGGCTGTAAACACCCTGGTTTTCCGGGAAGAAGGTGAAGATGAAAGAGAAGGGAAAGGAAAAATAAGGGGTTACAACACCGACGGACTCGGGGCAAAGCAGGCCCTTCTTGATTATGCAGTGGAAATTGAGGGGTCTAAAGTATTGATTGTAGGAGCGGGAGGCGCTGCCCGGGCTATAGGTTTCCAGTTTGTCGAGGACGGGGCCGAAGTTATAATCGCGAACCGGACGGAAAAGAAGGCATTTGAGCTTGCAGGGGATATAGCGGGAGCCCTGCCGGAAGGAAAAATCCGGGGAACAGGCCTTTCAGACCTGGATAAACTCGTCAGGGAAGCCGACGTCCTGATTAACGCCACGACTCTGGGGATGCATCCCAACATAAACGCAAGTATTGTGGATGCCGGAGCCCTGCACCCGGACCTTGCTGTTTTTGATATTGTCTACAACCCCCTGCAAACAAAGCTCCTGAAAGACGCGGAGGCAGCAGGGGCAAAAGCCGTGAGCGGGGTCATGATGCTGGTCTACCAGGGCGCAGAAGCTTTCCGGCTCTGGACAGGGGTTGAGCCCCCTGTGGAACTTATGAAAAAGACGGTGCTGGAGGGCCTGGGGACTTGAAGCAAGCTTCAGCCCCGGAAGCTTTCCGGAAAACCCGGACCCTACAAGGGAAAAAAAAAGTCCTGATCCTCGGCGGCACTGGGGAAATGGGGCAGTGGTTTACCCCTTTTTTCAGGGAAGAAGGGTACGAGGTCACGGTCTGGGGAAAAGGGGGCAAGGCGGAAATTGCCGAAAGGCTGGGAGTCCCCTATGCCTCCGACCTTGACGCCGCAATTCCCGAAAGCGACATCGTGATCGTTTCCGTCCCTATCAGCGTAACTGAAGAAACAATTGCAGAAACCGCCCCGAAGATGAAAGAGGGCAGCCTCCTCATGGACCTGACCTCGACCAAGGTGAGGCCTGTTGAGGCCATGAAAAAATTCGCCCCGGAAGGGGTGGAGATCCTTGGCACGCACCCCATGTTCGGGCCCACGATCCCCTGTATCCGGGGGCAGACCGTGATCCTTGTGCCGGTGGAAGGCCGTTCTGGAAAATGGTTTCCGGAAATAAAGGAACTTTTCGAGAGAAAAGGGGCCCATGTCCAGGTCACGACTGCGGCCGAACACGACCGTCTGGTCTCTGTCGTGCAGGGACTTACTCATTTTGCCTATATCAGCATAGGGACGACCGTCGAGAAACTCGGCTTTGATGTGAAAAGATCCAGGAAATTCGTAAGCCCGGTCTACGACATAATGCTTGATTTCGTGGGGAGGATTCTCGGGCAGAACCCTTACCTCTACGCCCTCATCCAGATGGAAAACCCGGCCGTGCTCGATGTGCACGAAGCTTTCATTTCGGAGTGTGAAAGACTCTCGGGCCTTGTAAGGGCCCACGACCTAGAAGGTTTTGCGGGAGCCATGAAAGCCGCATCGAGGCACTACGGAGACACGGCCCACGCCCTTCGCCGCTCGGACAAACTGATCAACACCAGGATTGCCGAATCCGAAACCCTTCTGAACTCCATCGGAAAAACTTGCGGTTTTTACCATGTGTATTCCGGAAAAACCCATGTGGGAGTGCTTGAAAAAGTAAATCCGGACGAGGTTATTCTCTCAAAGCTGCCCTCAAAGGGCACGGCCCCGAAAACCAAACAGAGACCTCTCGAGCTCAAGCTTGAAAACCTCCGCTTCCTTTCCAGAGAAGAACTCAGGGCCTGGAGAAAAGAGAATTTGCAGCACACAAAAAGGGACCTTTCGGTTCTGATCCCCCCTGGAGCCAAGCCTGAAGTTATCCTGCGGGTGATTGCCGGAAACAGCTACCTTGCAGCCGCTGAAATCAATGACATTTACCCCGAGGTGCCGGGAACGACCATGTCCGGCGTGACCTTCCGGATAACGGTGCTCGGAGACTGTGAGACTGATGAGATAGAGGAAGAGATTACAGCCCTTCTCTGCGGCCTGGGCTGCCGGGTCAGGGAAAAAAAACCTGGGCTTGCAGCCTGAACCGACTTCGGGACAGTTAGAGCTCCGAAAAACAGTTCTCTGCCTGCCCGGAGCACAGAATTCTATTTTCAACTTTTTTTATTCTGAAGGACTTTTCAGGACTCGATCAGAAAAATAAAAGTATGTGGGCAGGATAGTACAGATAATGTCTATTCAAAAAAAAGCAGACATATTTTTAAAAAAATAGAGGAATCCTATGACAGAAAGAAAAACAAAGATAGCCCTTTTGTTTTTACTACTCATTTTAATTGGGTCAGGGTCCGGCTGTATCGGTTCTGATAAAGGTTCTGCCAGCGTAGACCAGGAAGTAAACCAGATCAGTCCTGAGACCCGCAACGCAAACGAAAGCGGAGTAGAAACCGAAATAAACGAAAGCGGAGTGAAAAATGGGATTAACGAAACTAACGTAAGTGAAGAATCTGTAGAAAACATAACAGAGACACTTATCGATTCTCTGGAAAACGGCGACTCCGAAACCCGGCTGCAAGCAATAGAAGCCCTCGGGGAATACAGGGAACCTGAAGTTGTGCAGGCCCTTGTCCGGGTACTGAACGACGAGGATGAAAAACTTCAGCTCAGTGCCGTTCAGGTCCTCGGGAAAATCGGGGCCCCCTCCGCTGCAGATGTCCTGATTGAAGAGCTTGAAAACGGAGATTTCAATAGCTACACTCTGCTGGCCCTCATAGAAACGGGCGACGAAAGGGCTTCCGATGTGATTAGCCAGAGCCTGAGGGAAAGAAAAGAGACTACAGTACAAACCGATGCTGGTACGGGAAATGAAGCAGGGAAGGAAATCTCGGAAGAGATGGCCCTTGCGGTGGAAGCCCGGGAAAAAGCCCTGAGAAAACAGATAGTAGAAGAGCTTGAGGAAGAAGATGAATATGGAGATGAAGCTCTTATTCAGGCATTAAATGCCGAAATGCAGGACACGCAAACATACACTTATATCGCTGTTTTTGAAAGGGAGTGGCTGGGTATTGCCGGAGATAACGAAACCGAAGAACTGCTCCTGGCCCTGAAAAGTGAACACGGCTGCATAAGAATCGCCGCCGCCCTGGCCCTTGGGGAAATGAAAGAAGAGAGAGCGGTGGACAAACTCCTGCAGGTCCTGGGACAGGACTACGCCGTGGTTAGGAGCGGTGTGGCCATTTCCCTCGGGAAAATCGGGGATGAAAGGGCAGTGGAAAGACTGCTGCAGGAACTGAAGCACAGTGGAAACGAATGGACAAGAAGCTGTGCTGCCCTGGCCCTCGGAGAAATCGGAAATGAAAGAGCCGTAAACCTCCTGATCCAGAGGCTGCACGACGCGGAAATGGACGTCCGGTACAGTTCGATCCTGGCCCTCGGCCTTATAGGCGATGAAAAGGCTGTGGACCCCCTGCTTGAAATCCTTGAAGTAGATGAGAACACTGAGACAAAGGATCCCATGAAAACAGATACAGGGATCCGCAAGAATACCGTTATTGCCCTGGGAGAAATCAGGAGTAACAGGTCCGAAGAAACCCTGATCAAAATCCTGAATGACGAAGAGGAAAAGGAGGAGATCAGAACAGCCTCTGCAAAAGCTCTTGGAAAAATAGACACTTCAGGAGCTGTAAAGGCCCTTGTTTCAGTTGTGGAAGATCAAAAAGCGGATCAGGATATCAGGACCGCAGCTTTACTGGCCCTCGGGGAAACCGACGACAGAGAGGCGGCAGAAGTCCTTCTCAAATATCTGGACGACGCAAAACTGGGGACGAGCGCAGAAAAAGCCCTTATAGACATGAGTGAAGCTGCCGTAGAACCTTTGATCGAAGTTCTGGAAAGCGGAGATGAGGAAGCCAGAACCGGGGCGGCCCTTTTGCTCATAGAAATAGGAGATGAGCGAGCGATAGAGCCCCTCATAGAAGCATTTAGCTGATAGGTCAGCTACCCAAGCTTTTAGGTTTTCTGGCTTTAACTGGAAAATTATTTTTCATATGGGGAGAGGCGGGGCTTCTTGGGTCAGAAAGCCATTTTTTAATCAATCGCCTCCGCCTCTTCGGTAAAAAAATTGAGAGCTGAAACCCGGGAGCCTCCCCACACACTCACCCAACCTTCCGATTGTGGTAAAGAAGCCCCCTTATTCAGAAGTTCAAAATGCCCGAAAATGACTTTTTTCCAGCATGAAAACCTGACAGATTTTTAATTATTTCAGGGCCTGAAACAATTAAGGAATGAGTCAAATATAATACACATTTCGACCCCCTGCCAATATGTGAGTATAATATCAAGTATTTTTGTTTACCATTCCTTAACCACGGAAAAGCACGTAAGGACAAGGAAACCGGCCTGATGGCCGGTGAGTAAGTTGGATCTTTATGGAATAAGATTCAAAAAATACCCTGGATTCTTTAAAAAGGACTAAAAAATGCTGGAAAAACCGTAATTGCCGTCTTCCCCGAGTTTCGCTTCGGCACCCGAGTTTCGCTTCGGCACCCGAGTTTCGCTTCGGCACCCGAGTTTCGCTTCGGGAGCACGAGGTCCTTTTCGGGAGCTACGCTCCCTCAAGAGGACTAAATTAATATCGTCTTCCTGCCGTCTTTTTCCGTGTCTTCCGTGTCTTCCGTGTCTTCCGTGTGTTCCGTGTGTTCCGTGGTTTGAATGCACACACACCAAACACCTTCTTACACAAAAACACAACATGTATGAGTATGAAACAACTCCCAAAATAAAACCTGAAGTTAGATTTTCACCATTCCTAACCTTTCCAAACCCCCCAACCGAACAGACTGTGTTCTCTTTTGTGCGGCTCCCCTCAGCCTGAAACCATTGACCCCCCCAAAACCCTCAGAAACTCTTACCCTGCTTCCCGGCGAAATAAAAATATTTAAAGAAGACATTACATAGTTAATGTAAAAAAATAAAAAATGGAGTTTCAAAAGGTAGGGGAATCATATGGAAGAAAGAAAAACAAAAATAGTCTTTTTGTTTTTGCTGTTCATTTTAATAGGTTTCGTATCCGGTTATACAGTTGCGAATAAAGGCTCTGCCAGAGCAGATCAGGAAGTAACCCAGAATATAACGGGAATAAACGAAACAAATACAAGTGAAGATCCCGGAGAAAAGATAAAAAAAACGCTTATCATGGACCTGGAAAGCAACAACTCCGAAACCCGGATACAGGCAATAGAAGCACTGGGGGAATATGAAGATCCCGAAGTTGTAGAAGCACTGATCCGGCTACTGGATGAGAATGATGAAGAAATTCAACGAAGTTCTGTTCAGGCTCTGGGAAAAATCGGGAAACCTGCTGCAGACACCTTGATTGAAAAAATAAACAATGAAACATTCAACAATGAAACATTCAACGGCTACACATTGATAGCACTCATTGAAACCGGAGACGAAAGGACGAAAGGAGTTCTTAGCACTACCTTTAAGGAAAGAAAAGAGACCACAAACCAGTCTACCCTGGAACCCGAAGAAGGGAAGGAGATATCGGAAGAAATGGCCTTTGCTCTGGACGAGACGGAAAAAATCCTGAAAAAGCAAATCGCAGAGGAGCTTGAGGAAGAAGACGAAGAAAAGCTCGATGTCCTCATCCAGGCCCTGAATTCCGAAGACCAGGATGCCGGTATATACGCTGAAATCGCCCTCCAAGGAATGGACAATTCCGGGGCATCCGGTGAAAACACAACCGAACAACTGATTCATGCCCTGGATAGTGGAGACGGCCACGTCAGAATGGCTGCGGCCCTGGCCCTGGGAGAAATGAAAGAAACAGGGGTAGTTGACAAAATGTGTAATATAATGGATAAAGACTACCCCCTGATAAGGAGTGGTGTGGCCCTTTCCCTGGGAGAAATCGGAGATGAAAGGGCCGTGGAAAAACTGATGAAAGAATTAAAGTACAGCGACAGTGGAATTGTCAGGAGCTGTGCTGCCCTGGCCCTGGGAAAACCTGGAAATGAAAAAGCCCTGGAAATAATGGTCAAAAGACTTCATGATACAAAAAAGGATGTTAGAATCAGTGTGATCCTGGCTTTCGGGTGTATAGGGGACGAAAAGGCTGTAGAGCCCCTTCTTGAAATCCTTGAAATCAATGAAGATTCAGGGATATGTGATCCCATGAATACGAACAGTGATATCCGCAAGAGTGCTGTTGTTGCCCTGGGAGAACTCAGAGACAGAAAAGCTGAAAAAATCCTGATTCTGCTCCTGAATGATGAAGATGAAAAAACTAAGATAAGAACGGCTTCTGCAAGAGCACTTGGAAAAATAGGGACTCCTGAAGCAGTAAAAGCTCTCGTCTCGGTTGTTGAGGGTAAAAGAGAAGACAGGGAAATCAGGACCACTGCGGTACAGGCCCTCGAAAAAACTGATGACAGAAAGGTGGCAGAGACCTTTCTCAAATACGTAAATGATGAAAAAATAGGAACGGCCATAAAAGAGAGCCTTGTAAAAATGGGGGATGTTGCAGTCGAGCCCCTTATAGAAGCTCTGGAAAGCGGAGATGAGGAAATCAAAAACGAGGCGGCACTTTTGCTCATAAAAATAGGAGATGAGCGAGCGATAGAGCCCCTCATAGAAGCGTTTAGCGACGAATACTGAACAACTCTGCGTGAACTACCCCCACCTGTCAGCCTTCGGCTGTCGTGTTAAACCGCAGGTTTAACAGGAGTTTCTAATCTTCGATTAGAAACATCGAGGAAAGGGACTTCTGCTGTCTGAGTTAAAAAGAAGTCAAGTGCCCCCGTTCATTCAGAAAAAAGTAAAAAATTAGGTCCGGACCAGTCAGGAAAGGCCTGAACCGGACCGTAACAACATCAGACCAGGCTGATCAGGTCTTCAAGGGCCGCTTTAGGGTCTTCGGCTTTCACGATTCCGGAAGCCAGCAGGACTCCAACGGCCCCGAGGTCCAGAGCAGCTCTCAGGTCTTCTCCTTTTGAAATGCCAGCCCCGCAGAGGACTTTCACGCCGGGCTTTAGCGCGGCAACAGCTTCGACCGAGCCGCTTACAACTTCGGGATCGGCTTTTGAAACCGGGATTCCCGTCCCGATCAGTTCGGGTGGCTCGATTGCCACATAGTCCGGCCCAAGTATGGCGGCTGCGGCCGTGGTCAGGACGTTGTTTGTGCAGATTACGGTCCTGAGTCCGAACTCTTTTGCGGCCTTTAAGGAAGCCTCGATCTCCGCGAGGGTCAGGCGTTTTTCCGAGTGGTTGAGAAGAGTGCCGACAGCTCCAGCGTCTTTTATACACTGCCCGAATATGTGGCCCGTAAAACTCCCTGCCCCGATCCCATCAAGGTGCTGGGAGAAAACCGGGATTTCCACTTCCGATGCAACCCTGTGGATGTCAGGGAGCTGGGGGGCGACTGCAATCTCGATTCCTGACTCTTCTGATACGGCTTTGCAGGCCTCTGCAATTTTAACCGCACCCTGACCTGTACCCTGGAGGTAGGTCTTGTAATTGAGTAAAATAAACGGTGAACCCATAAACTATCCCCTTTTAAAAATGTTAGAATGGGAACTGCCCCCACCTGCCAGCCATCGGCTGTCGTGTTAAACCATAGGTTTAACAGGAGTTTCTAATTTTCAATTAGAAACATCGAGGGAGGGGACTTCCCACCTGTTTGTTAAAAATATCAGGAAAATGAAAATGAAAACGAAAGGGCAAAGGTCCCGCGGGACCCGGGCCGGTTTGATTGATCTAAGGTTTATCTCAGACAGCAGAAGACTCCTTCCTCGACAGTTCCGACTTTGGAGGAACTGGCAGGTGGAAGATGAATGCGTCGAGACTAAGGCCCCCATTTTTTGTTTAACAGGGGACCTTAATGTTGTTTGACAGTGACCTTATGTTCTGTCCTCCTTTGCAGGAGTGGGTCCACATCGCCACTGTTATACTGGCTTGTTAATGACCTGAACACTTCCCCTACCTCTCAGGGATGTTTAATCCAAATCGAAATCTCCGAGAACGTGTGGAGTATCCTCGAATATCATGACCAGTATAACGAAAGGCTATTTAACTAGGGCTTACCGAAGCAAGCCCCTTACTCTAAAATTTTAGCCTGAGGGCTAAGATTTTAGGGAGGGGTAGTTGACACTGAAGCTCAGAAGTCGGTCATGACCCTGAACTGGTCAATTTCCGGCTTATTCAGCTTGTTGATGAACTGCTCTGCGGCTTCCCTGATGTTCTTTGAACCCGCAATGGCTCTTCCGACCACAAGGATATCGGCCCCCTGGCTGAGGGCAAGTTCGACCTTGTCAAGTCTGACGCCGCCTGCGACTGCCACAAAGGACTTTGGAGCGACTGCCTTGATGTCGTTGATGTTACCCCAGAGGTGCTCGGAGTCTTCGATGTCGATTCCGCGGTGGAGTTCAATGACGTCAGGCATTTCGTCAAGCTGCTTGAGGACGGAGATGGGGTCCGGCTGGTTAAGGGTGTCCATGACGGCGTAGATGCCGGTCTTGTGGGCTTCCTCGATGAGCTTATTGATGGTGTTGATCGGAGCGAGGGCAGAGACCACGACTGCGTCTCCGGCGGCGTCTGCGACCATCCTGGCTTCGAGGTTTCCGGTATCCAGGGTCTTGAGGTCAGCCACGATGAAGGCGTCAGGCCTGACTTCCCTGATCTTTGAGATTACGTCCATACCGTAGCGCTTGATAAGAGGCGTGCCGGCTTCGATGATGACGTGATCGTTCTGGGGGATCTGGGAAATTGCGGCCAGCACGAAGGGCAGGTTCGGGTTGTCAAAGGCGACCTGGAGGTATGGAGCATCCCAGAGTCTGGCGACCTTGAAGCCCATGATGGCATGGGTGGACTTGTTGCTTTCCTCGAGCACGGTGTCGATGTCCGGGAAACCGATAAGGGCACGCTTGAGGGCGAGCTTTGTCGCGCCGTAGTTGTACCTGTAGATCTTGCTGTAGTCTTCGGCTGAGGGGTCAATGAAGACGCTTGCAACGACAACAAGGTTTTCAGTCTGGTCCTTGGGGATTAAACCTTCCTCAACGGCGTCTGCGACCGCCTTTGCGACCGCGGCCTGGGCGGGCCCGAAGATCTTGGCTGCCTGTTCCATGTTCTTTACCGTGACCTTCGGGATGATAAGGGTCGAAGGTTTGGTTGGAAGATTCGGCCTGATCACGGACAGAAGCGGGGTGTGCCCCATGGAAAGCTGAGTCATTCCCGTTGCAAAGGCCTGGCCCACTGGGCCTTCCTTATCTCCAATCATTAAGTCCACATGGGCAAGTTCGGAACCCTGCCCCATTAATGCTTCTCCAATCTGAAACATGTTTAACCTCGTAAAAGTCCTAATATGATTTTTAATGATTTAATTGTGATTTTTGATGTTTTGAGGGCTCTTGTATTTGAAGAGCCATATAATCGTGATTTTGTGGCTTTAAGCCCGAATAATTTACATTAAATACAAATACTGTAACTGCAACTAAGCAAATACCACATGGGTCCCCCTGTTTGTCAGGCCCGCTTTCGGGATGAACGCCGGGTTTTTCTGCATCAATGCCAGCCTGATATAAATAATCTCTTGTCGATCAGGAAAACTTCTCACGGCCGGACCACTCACTTTCTGAATAAGGAAAGACCTGGCCCGGGAAATTTTTATATTTCTGAGAGAACAAGCACCTGAGAGAACAAGCGCCTGAGAGAACAAGTTTCAGAGAGCAAGCTTCAGAGAACAGGCTTCAAAGAGATTCTTCAACGAGCACTCTTCAAAGAAGACCAGCTCCCGGAAAGCTAAAATCAGCGAAGGATTTTCGGGCAGATGTCGTTCAAAACGCAGATTTCACACCTGGGAGAAATGGGTCGGCAGATGTTTTGTCCCAGTTTGACGAGCAGGAGGTTTATGTGCTTCCAGTAGCATTTCGGAAAGATTATCATCAGTTCATTTTCAGTAGCTTCCGGAGTCCTTGTCTCTATCAGCCCCAGCCTGTTGGAGATCCTGTGGACGTGGGTATCCACCGCAAGGGCGTCTTTTAAGAAAGCATGAGCCAGCACGCAGTTTGCGGTCTTTCTTCCGACCCCGGGCAGACTCAGGAGAGCTTCCATGTCATCCGGGACCTTTCCGTCGTATTTTTCAAGCAGTATGCGGGAAATTTCCTGAATCCTGCCAGCCTTGACCCTGTAGAAACCCACTCCTTTTATCAGGACCTCGAGTTCCTTAAGATCTGCCCGGAGCATTTCCTCGGGGGTGGAAAACTTTTCAAAGAGCTTGCGAGCTGTGGGGTAGGTTACCTCGTCCCTGGTCCTGTGAGACATGACCGTAGAAATCAATACGAAAAAAGGGTCTCTTGATCCGTCGGTGTAGCCCTCGGGGTAGAGTTCGAAGAGTCGCTTCATGAGTTCCTCAATGTCCATGAAGCAGAACTAAAAAACCACTGTATATTAAAATGTGACCCAGCAACAGGGACGGAATTAAAAGAAAAATTAAAAATAAAGTATAAAAATATGGAGAACAATCGAAAATAAAATAACAATTATTTAGAAAAATTTATATTAAAAAAAAAGGTAAGCCAAGATCCGGATTCGAACCGGAATGGTATCGCTCTGCAGGCGATTGCGTAGCCGCTCCGCCATCTTGGCATGATGTAATCCCTAGAAGAGTACTAATAATATATAAACTTTTAGCTTGAAATCGAGTTTTCAAATTCGCAAACAATGTTGAAATTGCAGAAAGAGTTAAAGCGGCCGCCCTCCAGAGAAGTTGCAGACCTATTCAAAGCCCTCACCCGGTCTGAAAAAGAAGTTCCATACCACGGAAACCGGCTTTGATGCTTGTTAGTAGGCGGGCCTTAAAAGCTACCATAGTTTCAAATTTTTATGTTTAAATCATGAAAAGAACGGCCTGACGGCCAGCGAGGATGCCAGGACCTGAAAGTATTTTTTCAAAAAACCGGGCCGGAAATGAGTATATCGAAACAGCGTATTCCGAGCCCTAGTTTCCCGCGAAGCGGGGGGCGCCCTTCAAGGAAAACAGAACGGCTCCCCGGTAAAAAAAGGAAACGAAACAAAAAAAACAGATGCTGAAAAGCAAAAGATACGACAAACAAAAGATACGACAAACAAAAAGTCGCCTGCCATAAAAATGAAATAAGTATGGGAAAACAACACAAAGAAGTATGGAAAAACAAAACGAAAAAAACAAAGCTCTTAAGAAAAAATATCAGAGAAAAGTTAGAATGAATTAGATTAAGGTGAGTATGGCAGCGATCCAAACTTCCCGAAGGCTCGCGCACTTCAGTACAATAGAGAACGTGGGCAGGCTTATCTTCTGTGTTCGGGATGGGTACAGGAGTACCCCTGCCGCTATGGCCGCCAGACTCAAGCTGTGAACGTGAATCTTGTGAATGTAATTGAAATAATAATGAATTATATTAAGGTGAGTATGGCAGCGATCCAAACTTCCCGAAGGCTCGCGCACTTCAGTACAATAGAGAACGTGGGCAGGCTTATCTTCTGTGTTCGGGATGGGTACAGGAGTACCCCTGCCGCTATGGCCGCCAGACTCAACCTGTAAAATGGATTGGATTTTACGAAAGATGAATCATGTATATTGGTACTGCATTTTGGATTTCGCCTGGACCTGGAAAAAGCAACGGAACGAATGTTTAGTAAACGCGGACTTAACACCTCGTTGCCTTGGTGCGCACATCCCGTTTCTATCAAACCGGTCTTTTACCGGGATTCTTAAAAAGGTCTCTTTTTAGGCGGGATTTCGAGCTTAGATGCATTCAGCTCTTATTCCGTGGCGCGTAGCTGCCCGGCGATGCCTTGTCAGACAACCGGTACACCAGAGGCGCCGTTGCTCTGTTCCTCTCGTACTAAAAGCAACTTACCCTCAGACCTTGAACACCTCTAGTAGATAGTAACCGACCTGTCTCACGACGGTCTAAACCCAGCTCACGATCTCCTTTAATAGGCGAACAACCTCACCCTTGGCTGCTGCTGCACAGCCAGGATGGAAAGAACCGACATCGAGGTAGCAAGCTGCCGGGTCGATATGTACTCTTGCCGGCAACGACACAATTATCCCCAGGGTAACTTTTCTGTCATTTTTGGCCCCCACCAAGGAGGCTCAAAAGTTCGCTAGAACCGACTTTCGTCTCGTCAACCACTGCTATGCTGATTAACGTCAGGCTGACTTATGCTCTTGCACTCTTCAGCGAGTTTCCGACCCGCTTGAGTCAACCATTGCGCGCCCTTGATATCTTTTCAAGGGCGTCCCGCCCCAGGCAAACTGCCCACCTATCGGGGTCCTCCTCGCGGAGTTAGGGTCGTAATTTCGGAAGGGTAGTGTCCCAATTGTGACTCCACGAATGCTGGCGCACCCGCTTCGACGTCTCCTACCTACACTGTACATCCAAAATCACAACACAACGACAGGCTGCAGTAAAGCTCCATGGGGTCTTCACTTCCCCCTAGAGGTCTCTAGACTTTGCACTAGAATGTAAGCTTCACCGGACTCCAGTTAGGGACAGTAGGGCTCTCATTGATCCATTCATGCAAGTCGCCAATTAAGCGACAAGGTACTACGCTACCTTAAGAGGGTCATAGTTACCCCCGCTGTTTACGGGCCCTTCTTCCCGTTGAACCGGGGTTTCAGGTACCCGCACTGAGCAGGATTCAGAGATTGTACTAGCCCTTACGGGTTTGCAATCTCCTATGTTGATATTAGACAGTTAGAGCCCCCTGGTCACTGCGACCTGCTGTTCTCACAGCAGGCACTCCTTCTCCCGAAGTTACGGAGCTAATTTGCCGAATTCCCTTAACTGAATTGATCCGACACGCCTTAGCCTTTTCAGCTAGGGGCACCTGTGTCAGTTCTCGGTACGGACATTTAACCGCCCTTTTCACGGGTTCCGGGGTGAAGCTGACTTTCGCCATAACACATTCGCCCGCTTCTCGCCATTACGGCTCTCCACGGGATTCGGTGCTTGGACGGCGCGACAACGCCGCTCAACCTGCCCCAAAACGTCAGGCACTTGGTGTTAAATGGTACAGGAATATTAACCTGTTTCCCTTTCGGCGTACTCGAATTACGATACGTCTTAGGACCGACTAACCCTCGGCTGACGAACATTGCCGAGGAAACCTGGCCCCTTCGGCGGTAAGGATTCTCACCTTACTTTGCTGCTACTATTACCAGGATTTTCGTTTGTGAACGGTCCACAGGACTTCACAGCCCTGCTTCTGCCCGAACACAACGCCTTCCTACGAGATTACCTTACGGTACTCCGTGGTATCGGTGGTCGACTTGAGCCCCGTCAATTTTCGGGGCCCCAAACCTCGACTGGTGAGCTGTTACGCACTCTTTAAAGGGTAGCTGCTTCTGAGCTAACCTTCCAGCTGTCTTGGGCTTGGGACGCCCTTTAGAGTTAACACTTAGTCGACACTTGGGGACCTTAACCACGGGCTGGGTTGTCTCCCTTACGGACTACAAGCTTACCCCAGCAGTCCGGACTCCGGTCTTCTTAGATGACGGTGGGTTCGGAGTTTGACAAGCGAGTGAGGGATTTCTCCCCCGGGATCGCCAATCAGTGCTCTACTCCACCGACGGTCTCCAACCAGGTCATGCTGCGACATGTTTCGGAAGGAACCAGCTGATGCCGGGCTAGATTAGCATTTCACTCCGAGACGCAGGTCACACGAATGATTTGCAGATCAATACCGCTTGCGGTCCTCCACGTAGCTTTCGCCACGCTTCAACCTGCCCACGCCTAGATCGCCCGGCTTCGGGTCGTATCCCGATGACTCCACGCACTTGTATACGCCGTGCCTCACCCCAAAGGGGTTGCGCACATGTTGCTTTCGCTTCGGCTGCCCAATTAAAAGGTTAGCCATCGCCATCAAGATACACTCCCTGGCCCGTTCTTCAAAACGTAAGATATGACATCGGCAGTGATACTCGTACTGCAGCCTCACGGCTGTTTCCTTCGTATCAAAGATCCTTGCACGCCATATCGTTCTATCACCACCAGGTTTCAGGCACTTTGCACCTCCCTTCTCGGGGTACTTTTCAGCTTTCGGTCACCCTACTATTTCGCTATCGGTCTCAAGGAGTATTTAGTTTTGGAGGTTGGTGACCCCCAAATTCCCGCGCGATATCCAACGCACGGTACTCAGGGACTTGCTCCCATCCGTTAACATACATCTACGTGACTATCACACTCTACGGTCTGCCGTTTCAGGCAAGTTTGATTTCGTTGAAGGATTTTTGAGCAGCCCTATAACACCACATGTCCCCGAAGGGATTCGGTTTGAACTGTGCCGCTTTCACTCGCCGTTACTTACGGCATCTCAATTGATTTCTCTTCCTGCCCCTACTGAGATGTTTCAATTCGGGGCGTTCCCGATCATTACTGATCACTAGGAGAGGTCTCATTCGGAAATCTCGGGTTCAAAGGTTCCTTGCACCTAGCCCGAGCTTATCGCAGCTTGGCACGTCCTTCATCAGCTCTTGAGCCGAGCCATCCACCTGGAGGCATAATACCGGATACTTTAACCAGATCCAGTAAGCGTCCAAAATACAGCACCTATACATGATTTCACACACCCCCGATAGTGGGAACTTCAGGGATAATCCATCCTTCCCCGACAAATTGCTTTGTCGGGTGCATTTTTGAGAAATGTAATGGGATATTGGATCTGTTGGTTTTACGGCTTCTGATCGGTGGCTTCTTTTGCTTAGGAGGTGATCCAGCCGCAGATTCCCCTACGGCTACCTTGTTACGACTTAACCCCCCTTGCGAAATTCAGGTTCGAACACGACACGATGTTCGTGCCCTCACCCATACCTCACTCGGGTGGTTTGACGGGCGGTGTGTGCAAGGAGCAGGGACGTATTCACCGCGCTATGTTGAAACGCGATTACTACGGATTCCAGCTTCATGAGGGCGAGTTACAGCCCTCAATCCGAACTAGGGACAGGTTTGTGAGATTGCCAACCCCTTTCGGGGAAGGGACCCATTGTCCTGACCATTGTAGCCCGCGTGTAGCCCGGGAGATTCGGGGCATACTGACCTACCGTAGCCCGCGCCTTCCTCTGATTTAACATCAGCGGTCCCCACAGGGTACCCATCATTCCGGAGAATATGCTGGTAACAGTGGGCACGGGTCTCGCTCGTTGCCTGACTTAACAGGATGCTTCACAGTACGAACTGGCGACGGCCATGCACCTCCTCTCAGCGATTCAGGTAAAGTCTTTAGCTTGACCTACATATTGCTGTCGCCCCCGGTGAGTTTTCCGGCGTTGAGTCCAATTAAACCGCAGGCTCCACCCGTTGTTGTGCTCCCCCGCCAATTCCTTTAAGTTTCAGCCTTGCGGCCGTACTTCCCAGGTGGCTCGCTTCACGGCTTCCCTGCGGCACCAAACACGGTCGCACCGTGCCTGACACCTAGCGAGCATCGTTTACGGCTGGGACTACCCGGGTATCTAATCCGGTTCGTGCCCCCAGCTTTCGTCCCTCACCGTCGAACCCGTTCTGGTAAGACGCCTTCGCCACAGGTGGTCTCACAGGGATTACAAGATTTCACTCCTACCCCTGTAGTACCTCTTACCTCTCCCGGTTCCAAGTCTAGCAGTATCCCCCGATAGCCTACCAGTTAAGCTGGCAGATTTCCCGGAGGACTGACTAAACCGGCTACGGACCCTTTAGACCCAATAATAACGATCACCACTCGGGCCGCCGGTGTTACCGCGGCGGCTGGCACCGGTCTTGCCCGGCCCTTGCTAACACGTGCAATTTAAGCACATGGACAGCCAACAATTGTTGCTGGCACTCGGTGTCCCCTTATCACGGTTGCCCGCATTGTAAAGTTTTCGCGCCTGCTGCGCCCCGTAGGGCCTGGATTCATGTCTCAGAATCCATCTCCGGGCTCTTGCTCTCACAACCCGTACCCGTCGTAGGCTAGCAGGTACATTACACCCGCTACTACCTGATAGGCCGCAGACCCATCCTTGGGCGGACGAATCCATTTCAACCATAAAGCATTCCAGCATATACGGTTTATCCGGAATTATCCCCAGTTTCCCGGGGTTATGCCGGTCCCAAGGGCAGGTTATCCACGTGTTACTGAGCAGTACGCCATGTTCACGAAGAACATATGACTCGCATGGCTTAGGCGAACACCGATAGCAGTGACCTCTGGCAGGATCAACCAGAATTTTGTATTGCACACTTAAAGGAAAATTGTTGATGCGGAAAAACAGTGTTTTATTCGAAAAACACTTTCTTGCACTAAGATGGCCTGATTCGACCAATCCAAATTGATAGATAGAATACCTACCGATCAGAATTAACCGAACCAACAGATCCAATGTCGGACAGAAAAAGCTCCTGTCCCCATCACATGATAAAATTGATGAGTAAATATTAGATCACACTTGATGTGTGAGGAATTCTATACATATCATTTCTGGTATATAAAGGTTTTCATTGAACAATTTTCCACATTATGAATCCGAGCAAAAGTTATTTTGCTGGCACACATGAGTCATTTGCCCACCCGATCACTTCGGATCAGGGAACCAATACATATTAGTATTGGTATATATAGGTTTTCATTGAACAATTTTCCACATTATGAATCCGAGCAAAAGTTATTTTGCTGGCACACATGAGTCATTTGCCCACCAGATCACTTCGGATCAGGGAACCAATACATATTAGTATTGGTATATATAGGTTTTCATTGAACAATTTTCCACATTATGAATCCGAGCAAAAGTTATTTTGCTGGCACACATGAGTCATTTGCCCACCCAATCACTTCGGATCAGGGAACCAATACATATTAGTATTGGTATATATAGGTTTTCATTGAACAATTTTCCACATTATGAATCCGAGCAAAAGTTATTTTGCTGGCACACATGAGTCATTTGCCCACCCGATCACTTCGGATCAGGGAACCAATACATATCAGTTTTAATATATAAAGATATTCATCAGAGGATTTTATCAGATTTAAAATCCAGGCAAAAGTTATCTTGCTGGCACAGGGAATTATTAGCTCACCTGATCGTTCCGGCCTTTTTTGATCTTCATTTCCAAAAACTGGGCAGAAAAATATAGAATTAGATTATTCCGGACTAGGGATTTCCACGAAGTGGAGAACGCACCCTGTTAGAGAAAGGAACGACGCCCTGGAAACAGAAAACGTAAAACAGAAAACGTAAAACAAAAAACACCTCCCCGTAAAGCAGAAGAAAAGAAACAAAAGACAGAGCTGGAAACTACTATCGAAAAAGAGAATTCCAGCCACGGTTTCCCGCGAAGCGGAGGACACGCCATTACCAAAAAAACTTAAAAGACAGCCAATCAGGAGAAGAAAAGAAACAAAAGACAGGCCATAGGTCAAATGGAAGAATGTCAAAACAACGTATTCCGGGTTCCAGGTTCTCGCGAAGCGGAAGGAAGCACTCCTCAGGAAAAACAGAACGGCCCCGAAAAGAAAAAACGAAACCGAAAAAAGGCCCGGAAAAAATATAGAAACAAATTATCCAGACCAGGGATTCCCACGAAGCGGAGGGCACGCCCCGCCAGTGAAACTTAAAGAGCAGCCAGTAGGGAAGAGAAAGAAATGAAACAAAAAACAGGCCACAGGTCAAATTGGAAGATATCAAATTAGATTATTCCAGACCAAGGATTCCCACGAAGCGGAGGGCGCCCCCCCGGAAAAGAAACGAAACAAAAAAAACAGGTGCTGAAAAGCAAAAGATACGAAAGAAATATGAAAAAACAACACAAAGAAGTATAGAAAAACAAAACAAAACAAAAATAGAAAAACAAAACAAAACAAAACAAAACAAAACAAAACAAAACAAAAAAACAAAAGCTCTTAAGAAAAAGTATCAGAGAAAAGTTTGAATGAATTATATTAAGGTGAGTATGGCAGCGATCCAAACTTCCCGAAGGCTCGCGCACTTCAGTACAATAGAGAACGTGGGCAGGCTTATCTTCTGTGTTCGGGATGGGTACAGGAGTACCCCTGCCGCTATGGCCGCCAGACTCAACTTGTAAAATGGATTGGATTTTACGAAAGATGAATCATGTATATTGGCACTGCATTTTGGATTTCGCCTGGACCTGGAAAAAGCAACGGAACGAATGTTTAGTAAACGCGGACTTAACACCTCGTTGCCTTGGTGCGCACATCCCGTTTCTATCAAACCGGTCTTTTACCGGGATTCTTAAAAAGGTCTCTTTTTAGGCGGGATTTCGAGCTTAGATGCATTCAGCTCTTATTCCGTGGCGCGTAGCTGCCCGGCGATGCCTTGTCAGACAACCGGTACACCAGAGGCGCCGTTGCTCTGTTCCTCTCGTACTAAAAGCAACTTACCCTCAGACCTTGAACACCTCTAGTAGATAGTAACCGACCTGTCTCACGACGGTCTAAACCCAGCTCACGATCTCCTTTAATAGGCGAACAACCTCACCCTTGGCTGCTGCTGCACAGCCAGGATGGAAAGAACCGACATCGAGGTAGCAAGCTGCCGGGTCGATATGTACTCTTGCCGGCAACGACACAATTATCCCCAGGGTAACTTTTCTGTCATTTTTGGCCCCCACCAAGGAGGCTCAAAAGTTCGCTAGAACCGACTTTCGTCTCGTCAACCACTGCTATGCTGATTAACGTCAGGCTGACTTATGCTCTTGCACTCTTCAGCGAGTTTCCGACCCGCTTGAGTCAACCATTGCGCGCCCTTGATATCTTTTCAAGGGCGTCCCGCCCCAGGCAAACTGCCCACCTATCGGGGTCCTCCTCGCGGAGTTAGGGTCGTAATTTCGGAAGGGTAGTGTCCCAATTGTGACTCCACGAATGCTGGCGCACCCGCTTCGACGTCTCCTACCTACACTGTACATCCAAAATCACAACACAACGACAGGCTGCAGTAAAGCTCCATGGGGTCTTCACTTCCCCCTAGAGGTCTCTAGACTTTGCACTAGAATGTAAGCTTCACCGGACTCCAGTTAGGGACAGTAGGGCTCTCATTGATCCATTCATGCAAGTCGCCAATTAAGCGACAAGGTACTACGCTACCTTAAGAGGGTCATAGTTACCCCCGCTGTTTACGGGCCCTTCTTCCCGTTGAACCGGGGTTTCAGGTACCCGCACTGAGCAGGATTCAGAGATTGTACTAGCCCTTACGGGTTTGCAATCTCCTATGTTGATATTAGACAGTTAGAGCCCCCTGGTCACTGCGACCTGCTGTTCTCACAGCAGGCACTCCTTCTCCCGAAGTTACGGAGCTAATTTGCCGAATTCCCTTAACTGAATTGATCCGACACGCCTTAGCCTTTTCAGCTAGGGGCACCTGTGTCAGTTCTCGGTACGGACATTTAACCGCCCTTTTCACGGGTTCCGGGGTGAAGCTGACTTTCGCCATAACACATTCGCCCGCTTCTCGCCATTACGGCTCTCCACGGGATTCGGTGCTTGGACGGCGCGACAACGCCGCTCAACCTGCCCCAAAACGTCAGGCACTTGGTGTTAAATGGTACAGGAATATTAACCTGTTTCCCTTTCGGCGTACTCGAATTACGATACGTCTTAGGACCGACTAACCCTCGGCTGACGAACATTGCCGAGGAAACCTGGCCCCTTCGGCGGTAAGGATTCTCACCTTACTTTGCTGCTACTATTACCAGGATTTTCGTTTGTGAACGGTCCACAGGACTTCACAGCCCTGCTTCTGCCCGAACACAACGCCTTCCTACGAGATTACCTTACGGTACTCCGTGGTATCGGTGGTCGACTTGAGCCCCGTCAATTTTCGGGGCCCCAAACCTCGACTGGTGAGCTGTTACGCACTCTTTAAAGGGTAGCTGCTTCTGAGCTAACCTTCCAGCTGTCTTGGGCTTGGGACGCCCTTTAGAGTTAACACTTAGTCGACACTTGGGGACCTTAACCACGGGCTGGGTTGTCTCCCTTACGGACTACAAGCTTACCCCAGCAGTCCGGACTCCGGTCTTCTTAGATGACGGTGGGTTCGGAGTTTGACAAGCGAGTGAGGGATTTCTCCCCCGGGATCGCCAATCAGTGCTCTACTCCACCGACGGTCTCCAACCAGGTCATGCTGCGACATGTTTCGGAAGGAACCAGCTGATGCCGGGCTAGATTAGCATTTCACTCCGAGACGCAGGTCACACGAATGATTTGCAGATCAATACCGCTTGCGGTCCTCCACGTAGCTTTCGCCACGCTTCAACCTGCCCACGCCTAGATCGCCCGGCTTCGGGTCGTATCCCGATGACTCCACGCACTTGTATACGCCGTGCCTCACCCCGAAGGGTTGCGCACATGTTGCTTTCGCTTCGGCTGCCCAATTAAAAGGTTAGCCATCGCCATCAAGATACACTCCCTGGCCCGTTCTTCAAAACGTAAGATATGACATCGGCAGTGATACTCGTACTGCAGCCTCACGGCTGTTTCCTTCGTATCAAAGATCCTTGCACGCCATATCGTTCTATCACCACCAGGTTTCAGGCACTTTGCACCTCCCTTCTCGGGGTACTTTTCAGCTTTCGGTCACCCTACTATTTCGCTATCGGTCTCAAGGAGTATTTAGTTTTGGAGGTTGGTGACCCCCAAATTCCCGCGCGATATCCAACGCACGGTACTCAGGGACTTGCTCCCATCCGTTAACATACATCTACGTGACTATCACACTCTACGGTCTGCCGTTTCAGGCAAGTTTGATTTCGTTGAAGGATTTTTGAGCAGCCCTATAACACCACATGTCCCCGAAGGGATTCGGTTTGAACTGTGCCGCTTTCACTCGCCGTTACTTACGGCATCTCAATTGATTTCTCTTCCTGCCCCTACTGAGATGTTTCAATTCGGGGCGTTCCCGATCATTACTGATCACTAGGAGAGGTCTCATTCGGAAATCTCGGGTTCAAAGGTTCCTTGCACCTAGCCCGAGCTTATCGCAGCTTGGCACGTCCTTCATCAGCTCTTGAGCCGAGCCATCCACCTGGAGGCATAATACCGGATACTTTAACCAGATCCAGTAAGCGTCCAAAATACAGCACCTATACATGATATCATATGCTCCTGAAGTGGGTACTTCAGAAACAATCCATCCTTCCCCGACAAATTGCTTTGTCGGGTGCACTAGTAATGAATGGACTTGCTGGGATTCGAACCCAGGGCCTCTGCCTTGCAAAGGCAGCGATCTCCCACTGATCTACAAGCCCGCGGAGACCGGGACGAAATCCCAGAATCCCGAGAAAAAAAATTGGATCTGTTGGTTTTACGGCTTCTGATCGGTGGCTTCTTTTGCTTAGGAGGTGATCCAGCCGCAGATTCCCCTACGGCTACCTTGTTACGACTTAACCCCCCTTGCGAAATTCAGGTTCGAACACGACACGATGTTCGTGCCCTCACCCATACCTCACTCGGGTGGTTTGACGGGCGGTGTGTGCAAGGAGCAGGGACGTATTCACCGCGCTATGTTGAAACGCGATTACTACGGATTCCAGCTTCATGAGGGCGAGTTACAGCCCTCAATCCGAACTAGGGACAGGTTTGTGAGATTGCCAACCCCTTTCGGGGAAGGGACCCATTGTCCTGACCATTGTAGCCCGCGTGTAGCCCGGGAGATTCGGGGCATACTGACCTACCGTAGCCCGCGCCTTCCTCTGATTTAACATCAGCGGTCCCCACAGGGTACCCATCATTCCGGAGAATATGCTGGTAACAGTGGGCACGGGTCTCGCTCGTTGCCTGACTTAACAGGATGCTTCACAGTACGAACTGGCGACGGCCATGCACCTCCTCTCAGCGATTCAGGTAAAGTCTTTAGCTTGACCTACATATTGCTGTCGCCCCCGGTGAGTTTTCCGGCGTTGAGTCCAATTAAACCGCAGGCTCCACCCGTTGTTGTGCTCCCCCGCCAATTCCTTTAAGTTTCAGCCTTGCGGCCGTACTCCCCAGGTGGCTCGCTTCACGGCTTCCCTGCGGCACCAAACACGGTCGCACCGTGCCTGACACCTAGCGAGCATCGTTTACGGCTGGGACTACCCGGGTATCTAATCCGGTTCGTGCCCCCAGCTTTCGTCCCTCACCGTCGAACCCGTTCTGGTAAGACGCCTTCGCCACAGGTGGTCTCACAGGGATTACAAGATTTCACTCCTACCCCTGTAGTACCTCTTACCTCTCCCGGTTCCAAGTCTAGCAGTATCCCCCGATAGCCTACCAGTTAAGCTGGCAGATTTCCCGGAGGACTGACTAAACCGGCTACGGACCCTTTAGACCCAATAATAACGATCACCACTCGGGCCGCCGGTGTTACCGCGGCGGCTGGCACCGGTCTTGCCCGGCCCTTGCTAACACGTGCAATTTAAGCACATGGACAGCCAACAATTGTTGCTGGCACTCGGTGTCCCCTTATCACGGTTGCCCGCATTGTAAAGTTTTCGCGCCTGCTGCGCCCCGTAGGGCCTGGATTCATGTCTCAGAATCCATCTCCGGGCTCTTGCTCTCACAACCCGTACCCGTCGTAGGCTAGCAGGTACATTACACCCGCTACTACCTGATAGGCCGCAGACCCATCCTTGGGCGGACGAATCCATTTCAACCATAAAGCATTCCAGCATATACGGTTTATCCGGAATTATCCCCAGTTTCCCGGGGTTATGCCGGTCCCAAGGGCAGGTTATCCACGTGTTACTGAGCAGTACGCCATGTTCACGAAGAACATATGACTCGCATGGCTTAGGCGAACACCGATAGCAGTGACCTCTGGCAGGATCAACCAGAATTTTGTATCGCACACTTAAAGGAAAATTGTTGATGCGGAAAAACAGTGTTTTATTCGAAAAACACTTTCTTGCACTAAGATGGCCTGATTCGACCAATCCAAATTGATAGATAGAATACCTACCGATCAGAATTAACCGAACCAACAGATCCAATGTCGGACAAAAAAAACTCCTGTCCCCATGAAATGATAATAGAGATTTTGTACCCACACACATTAGCTGCATGTGAGGGATTCCGTAAGAGAACCACATCATATATAAAGCTTTTCATTTATGAAAAGATATTGATGTGCACCTTGCTGGCATCCTCGTATGATAAGAATTCAAAAGAGATACTTCCGAACTCAATGACTTACATAGATTTGTACCCACACACATTAGCTGCATGTAAGGGATTTCATAAAAGAACCACATCATATATAAAGCTTCCCATTTACGAAAAGATTTCGATGTGTGCCTTGCTGGCATCCTCATATGATAAGAATTCAAAAGCGATACTTTCGAACTCCATGATTTGGATCGAATATTAATATATCATTTTTCAGATAGCTTCAGAGGATTGCCGATCCACAGTACTCCAAGAAGCAACCCTAAAATGACACACCTGACATATATAGTTATTGGTTATAAGCCCCTGAAACATTTAAGAAAAATTTGTTTAATAGATGAGACATGCTGTTTTATATAGCAAGAATGAACATCCTTGTAGTGGTTATATGTCTATTGAAACAGAAAGAAGGGATCGATTTTTACATCGATTCTCTGAAAAATAAGAAGATTAGCGTTTTTGACACGACACTCCGTGACGGAGAACAAACCCCGGGCGTATCGCTCACTTCTGAGCAGAAGCTGGATATTGCTTACCAGCTGGACAAACTTGGGGTGGATATAATGGAAGCCGGATTCCCCATATCTTCCGAAGGAGATAAAGAATCCGTAAAATCGATATCAAATGCCGGGCTGGACTCGGTTGTCTGCGGGCTTTCCCGTGTACTGAAAAAAGATATCGACGCCTGTTTTGAAAGTGATGTTGGACTGGTGCATACCTTCGTCCCGACCTCGGACGTACAGCGGATCCACACTATAAGAAAAAGCCGGGAAGAAGTAATCGAACTGGCTGTGGATGCCGTCGAGTACATCAAAGATCACGGACTCAAATGTATGTTTTCCGCAATGGATGCCACGAGGACCGAGCCATCTTATCTCATAGAAGTCTTCAAAGCCGTTCAGGAAGCCGGATGTGATATCATCAACGTGCCTGACACAGTGGGAGTAATGGCTCCCTCAGGGATGTACAGGATGGTAAAAGACATTGCAGCCGAGATCACGATTCCCATCGACGTGCACTGTCACAATGACTTCGGGCTTGCGGTCGCAAACAGCCTTATGGCTGTGGAAGCCGGCGCATCCCAGGTCCAGGTGACAATAAACGGAATTGGAGAACGGGCCGGAAACGCCGACCTCTCCCAGACCGTTATGGGACTTACGGCAATCTACGGAGCAGAGTCAAACATCCGGACCGAATACCTGGTCGAGACCTCAAAACTTGTTGAAAACTACAGCGGAATCAGGCTCCCGCCAAACACCCCGGTTGTGGGCCAGAACGCCTTTTCCCACGAGTCCGGGATTCACAGCCAAGGAGTCCTGGAAAAGTCCGACACCTTTGAGCCGGGTATCATGACTCCGGAAATGGTCGGACACAAACGGCGCATCGTCCTTGGAAAGCACACAGGTAAACATGCAGTCAAGCAGTCTCTCGACTCTGCAGGAATAAAAACCTCGGACCCTCAGCTCGAAGAAATCGTTTGCAAGATCAAAGACATCGCAAACAGAGGCAAACAGATCACCGACGCCGACCTCTATGCGGTTGCCTCGGCAGTCCTCGGGAAAGCCAGTTCCGAAGAAGAACTGATCAAACTCAAAGAGGTTTCCGTAATGACCGGAAACCGAGTAACCCCTACCGCCGTGGTCAAAGCAATAATAGAAGGACGGGAAGTGGTTGCCGCAAACACGGGTGTGGGCCCTGTGGACGCGGCCCTCAAAGCCGTGCGTGATATCCTGGGCGAACAAAACCACTTCAAACTTCAGGAGTTCAGGATCGATGCCATCACGGGTGGGTCCAATGCCCTTGCTGACGTATACATAGGCCTTGAAAACGAGAATGGTAGAATTATAACAGCCAGATCTGCAAACCCTGACATTGTCATGGCCTCCGTGGAAGCCCTGGTAAACGCCATGAACCTGCTTTATAAGAAATGAGGCAGCCGAAAAGCAAAAGCTGAAAGGCAAAAGCTGAAGAACAGTCAACTACCCCTGAGCTAAATACTCTAAAAACTCAGGGGTTTTCGCTGTATTCTTATAAAATGCGAGGGAATACAGCACCCATGCCTTACCCAATCATTGATTCTCACTGTCATCTAGATTTTCCTAAATTCAACAGCGATAGAGACGAAGTCATCGAGCGGGCCCGCAAAGCCGGGGTCGTCGGCATGATAAACTCCGGGATCTCGATAAAAGGCAACCTTATGAGCCTGGAACTTGCAGAAAAACACGAAGACATCCACGCATGCCTCGGCCTGAGCCCGGACCTCGGGAGGACGGGAAGCGAGGAAGAAATCAACGCCGTGCTAGCCCAGATCGAAGCAAACGCGGACAGGGCTGTGGGAATAGGGGAAGCGGGCCTTGATTATAAGGACTGCAAAACCGGGGAAGAAAAGACCAGGCAAGAAGCATCTTTCAAAAAAGTAATCGAGCTTGCAAATGAGTTTAAAAAGCCCCTGGTCGTGCACGCAAGGCAGGCCGAGCCCGAAGTGCTGGCCCTTGTCCGAGGCCTCGATACGGTTGTATACCACTGCTACAGCGGAGCGGTTGAGACCATGAAAGAAATAGTGGACGCAGGCTACTACATTTCCCTGGCAACCCTTGTCTGTTTTTCAAAACACCACCAAAAACTCGCGGCTGAAGTGCCCCTAGAAAACCTGCTTCTTGAAACCGATAGCCCGTACCTGTCCCCACGCAGGGGAAGAAACGAACCGGCTTATGTTGCGGACTCAATCCCGGTTATTGCAGAAATAAAGGAAACTGACCCGGCAGACATTGCAAATGCGGCCACAAAGAATACACGCAGGGTTTTTAAAATTTAATGCTTTTTTAAACCTGACGAATTTTAAAAATCAATTAAAAACCTGAAAGTTAAAACCTGAAAATGGAGAAAAAACCGTGGAAGTCCAGTACATATGCCCCACAGCTTACGATTCCAGCGTATATCTTGTAAACAGGAAGATCCTGATAGACGCAGGCATGAACGGAAACCTGGTCCTCAGGGAACTGGAAAAATACATCAAAATAAGCGACCTTGAACTCATCATCCTTACCCACTGTCACCACGACCATGCTGCCGGAGCCGCTGAAATCGTGGAAAAAAGCGGAGCCAGAGTGGGTATCCATAAAGCTGACTTCGAAGCCGTAAACGATGACCGCTTAAGCGTGGCATTTCTTTTCGGGGAAAGGGCTCCCACCGTAAAGCCCAACATTAGCTATGAGGAAGGAGACAGAATCCCTATTGGAAACGGAGAAGTCCTGGAGGTCATCCACACCCCGGGCCACTCCAGAGGCAGTATCTGCCTTTACGAACCCGTTTCAAAGAGCCTTTTTTCCGGAGACACCGTTTTTGCCGGAGGGGGAACCGGAAGAACGGACTTTGACGGCTGCGAACCCGAAAAGATGCTCGGATCCGTGGAAAAGCTCACGAAACTTGACGTGAAAAAACTCTACCCCGGACACGGAGGCCCCACGGACAGCGACGGGAACGACCAGGTCATGGCCTCCTACCGGATGTTAAAAGCAATGAGCGGTATTTTTTGAAAAGTAGACGAGAAGGAAAAAAGCAGAAAGAAAAGAGAGAAAGAAGAAAGCAACAGAGAAAGAGAAAAACGGAAAGAGAGAACACAAGCATGACCGAACCAGCGAGAAAGCCAGAAAAAAAACCAGAGAAAAAATTTCACAGGAAACCCGAAACCCCTGCTTCAGGTAAAGTAAGAGAAACAGGGAAAACACCGGAGACAAGAAGATCAGAAAACAAGCAAAAAAGAGAAAGCTCCGGAAGAAAAAATAAAACCGGCAAAAAAGGGAAGGGAAAACAGGGAAAACGTCCTGCCTGGATCCCAGCCTCAAAATTCCTGCCCATGAGCCTGGAGGACGCAAAAGCCCGGGGCTGGGAAGAGTTTGACATTATCCTGGTAAGCGGAGACGCCTACGTGGACCAATCCAGCTTTGGGACCGCGATTATCGGCAGGGTCCTGGAAGACGCGGGCTTCAGGGTCGGAATCATTACTCAGCCCCGCTGGGACTCTCCTGAGGACTTCAAGAAACTGGGGCAGCCAAAACTCTTTTTTTCCGTAAGCGCGGGCAACACGGACTCCATGGTCAGTAACCTGACCGCGGGCCTGAAACCCAGAGAAAAGGATGTCTACTCCCCGGGAGGAAAAACGGGCCTCCGCCCCAACAGAACGGCCATCATCTACTCAAACCGAATAAAAGAAGCCTACCCGGATGCCTCCATAGTGCTCGGGGGAATCGAAGCCTCCCTGCGGCGTTTTGCCCACTACGACTATCTCTCGAATAAGGTAAGGCAATCCATCCTGGCCGATGCCCCTGCCTCTCTCCTGGTCTACGGTATGGGAGAACTCCAGATTGTAGAAATCGCGAAACGGCTGCAGGCCGGGGAAGATATCAGGGAACTCCGGGAAATCCCGGGCACGGCCTGGAAAATGGAGGTTAAGGAATGGAAGATAAAAAAGGCTGAAAACGACCCCTTCATCGAAGATGTCGTGGAAATCCCCTCCTTTTCCGAGGTCTCCGCCGACAAAACAGCCTTTGCAAAAGCCTTCCGCATGTACTTTATGGAGCAGAACCCGGTCACTGGAAAAGCCGTGGTCCAGCCCCACCCGAAAACCGTAATCGTGCAGAACCGGCCAATGCAGCCCCTGAACACAGAGGAACTCGACCATGTTTACGAACTTCCATTCACGGGTGAGACTCACCCCTCTTACAGGGAAGCCGTGCCTGCCCTGGAGATGGTAAAGTTCTCCCTGACCACACACAGAGGCTGCTTCGGAGGCTGCTCTTTCTGTTCCATCACCCAGCACCAGGGCCGCATGATAGCGAGCCGAAGTCTGGAGTCGGTCCTCAGGGAGGCCGAAAAACTCACGGAAAAACCGGACTTTCGGGGCATCATCAACGGGGTCGGCGGCCCCACGGCCAATATGTACGGCATGGAATGCAAGACCTGGGAGAAAAAAGGGGCCTGCCTTGACAAATCCTGCCTCCACCCCGGAGTCTGCAAAAGCCTGGATACAAGCCATAAAAAACTGCTCGAACTCCTCCGTGAGCTCCGCGACCTGCCCGGAGTCAAAAAAGTCTTTACGGGCTACGGGGTCCGCTACGACCTGGCCCTCAAAGACGAAGAGTATCTGGAAGAACTCTGCGAACATCACATCAGCGGACAGCTCAGGATCGCGCCCGAACATTTCTCAAAAGAGGTTACGGCCACAATGCACAAACCGGGAAGGGAAGTCTACGAGACTTTCTGTGAAAAGTTCAAAGTGCTCAACAAAAAGTTTGGGAAGAAACAGTACATAGTAAACTACCTCATGTCCAGCCACCCGGGCTGTACCCTCAAAGACATGATAGAGATGGCCGAATACATGCGCGACTGCGGTGGTTACACCGAACAGGTGCAGGACTTTACCCCGACTCCCATGACGGTTTCAACCTGCATGTATTACACGGGCCTTGACCCCTTCACCGGAAAGCCGGTCTTTGTCGCCCATGGAAAGAAAGAAAAAGCAATGCAGCGAGCCCTCATGCATTACAAGAGCCCCGCAAACTACGAACTTGTGTATGAGGCCCTGGAAAAAGCAGACAGGCTTGACCTTGTGGGAAACGCCTGGAACTGTTTGATAAGGAGAAAAAGAGGATTACAATGAGCTTGAATTTCCGGAGCACCATACCCAAACTTCAAAGAATTGTGAGAAGTTTCGGATATATGCTGCCCCGGGAGCTTAAACTTTATTTTTGCTTCAGGCCCCGTGACAATCTATCACGAAATCGTGCAATTTTCCACTCACTGCCCCGCAAGAAGCATAAAAGGGTTTTTCATTGACCTTAATAGTCAGATTCTTTTCTCCATCCCAGTTAAAGTGAGCTTTAACCCCGTGTCCTTCAATATCTCCGGAATTTCCAGATGGAATTTTCATTCCATAACCTTCAAGTTTTTTCTTCATACAGTTAAATACGGCCGGGGTTACATTATGGAAAGTAACCGCTTCACATCCACCCATATTTTTATCCCTCCTTATTCTTTATCTCAGACAGCAGAAGACTCCTCCCTCAACAGTTCCGACTTTGGAGGAACTGGCAGGTGGGAGATGAATGCGTCGAGACTAAGGCCCCCATTTTTTGTTTAACAGGGGACCTTAATGTTGTTTGACAGTGACCTTATGTTCTGTCCCCCTTTGCAGGTGTGGGTACACATCGCCACTGTTATACTGGCTTGTTAATGACCTGAACACTTCCCCTACCTCTCAGGGATGTTTAATCCAAATAGAAATCTCCGAGAACGTGTGGATTATCCTCGAATATCATGACCAGTATAACGAAAGGCTATTCAACTAGGGCTTACCGAAGCAAGCCACTTACTCTAAAATATTAGCCTAAAGGCTAAGATTTTAGGTAGGGGTAGTTGACATATTCTTAGATTTAGATGTTTAGCTTTGTAACCAATTAAATTTAATTAAAAAGCTCATTACATCAAACTGCAAAGTCCTGAATAAGACCTTTCAGGACATACACCAAACATATACAAAATAAGAAAGAAGCAGGTAGTATAAAAAAATTATGGAAATATCCGGATAATTTAAGCTCGAGGGGTCAAAAAACGGAGATGGTAAAAACCATCCCGAAATAAAAAAAACCAAACCGTTAAATTTACTCCAGGGCCAGGGCCACAAGCTCGATCAAATCGAGAACTTCAATATCCCCACCTGCGTCTCTGAGGTTTCGCACGCAGAGCGGGCAGGAAGTGACCAGGTAGTCCACGTCCTCGGGCAGGTCCTCAAGCCTCTTTTTCGCAAGGTCCAGGGAGATTTCGGGATAGCCTATCCTGACTCCGCCCCCACCCCCGCAGCAGCGGGAGTTTTCCCGGATGTTTTTCATTTCTTTGAGTTCGCAGATGGCCTGGATGACTTTGCGCGGCTCGTCATAGATCTTGTTGAGCCGACCCAGGTGGCAGGGGTCGTGATAGCTCACGGTCAGGTCAAGCTTTTTCAGATGAAGTTCCTCAAGGTGCTCGGCCAGGAATTCCGGGACGCTTATTACCCTGAACTCGTCCGGGTAGTCATTTTTGAGGGTAGTGTAGCAGCCGGCACAGCCTGTAATAATTGTGTGAGCTCCGGTTTTCCGAACCGCTTCAAGGTTATGCTCCATGAGCTTTTCGGCACTCTCCAGAAAACCTGTCCTCAGGAGAGGAGAGGCACAGCACTGCTCGTCCTC
Organism: Methanosarcina baltica; assembly: GCF_055394095.1. NCBI lineage: Archaea > Methanobacteriati > Methanobacteriota > Methanomicrobia > Methanosarcinales > Methanosarcinaceae > Methanosarcina > Methanosarcina baltica. Next base: position 1,568,743 of record NZ_AP042463.1, read on the forward strand.
CAGAAGGGTTACTCCAAATTTTTTGAGGACCTCAAAGGTCTTTTTCGCAAACTCGGGATAGCGGTAGGAGTCAAAGCAGCCCACGAAATAAACATAGTCAGCCTTTTCAGGAATATCGGCACGTTCGGCTTCGGAAAGCCAGTGCAACCTGTCCTTTGTTTCCCCGAAGGAGTTTCCGAATTCCGTAAGGGTGGCGTTAAGTTTTGCCTGGCCCTCACCCACGATGCCCTGTTTCACAAGTTCGGCCCGGGCGGCTTCCACGACTTTAGGGGGGTTTGCCCCGGCAGGGCATTTTTCGGCACAGATCCCGCAGGTCGTGCAGGTGGAAAGGCTTGAGAGAACATCGGAATCAGGAACCCGGCCTTCAAGCAGGCTCTTGATAATAAGCATACGGCCCCTGGTGTTGGCCGATTCCCAGCCCACTGCCTCAAAAACCGGACAGACCGAACGGCAGGTCCCACACTGCACACATTTGTAAACAGACCGGGGGTCCACATTAAATGGCTGGGGCTGGTTTTTGCCCTGTTCTTCAATATTGTTAACTGTTTTTACCTGCTTCATTTCCTTTTTTTTACCGTTTTCCATGGTTATCACAACCCCATTTTCCCGGGATTCAAAATCCCTTTCGGGTCGAGAGCTTTCTTTATCGCGCGCATGACATCAAGAGCCGGGCCCCACTGGAGCTCCATATACTGACCCCTGGCCGCACCCACGCCGTGTTCGGAGCTTACGGTCCCGCCAAGTTCAATTGCCGTCCTGTGGATTTTGTCGGCCGCTCCATTCAGACGAGTCCATTCATCCTCGTTCAGGACATCAATGAAAAGCGCTACATGGAGGTTTCCGTCCCCGATGTGCCCGTATTTCATGGCCGGGAGGTCAAATTCCTCGGAGATTTCCTGCACCTTTTCAAGGAGTTTCGGGATTTGCTTCATGGGGACCCCGACATCTTCTCCAACGTAGATCCGGCTCTTGGTTGGATCAAGGCGAGAAACTGCGGCTCCGACAAGTTTCCTGGCCGCCCAGATGTCAGCCATTTCTTTTTCACTTTCCGCGAGCTTGATTGTGAGGGCAAGCCCGGAACAGACTTCTATTACCTGTTCTGCGGCTTCCTGAGCCGAATTCTCCGTCCCGTCCACCTCAAAAAGGATGACGTCTCCTTCTACAGGAAGCACAAGGTTCGGATCGTAGCGTTTCAGGACCTTGAGGGAAACCCGGTCCAGGATCTCGCAGGCCGAGGGGACTACCCCGCTCGAAAAAGTCTTGACGACCGCCTTTCCCGCAAGTTCGGCACTTTCAAAGGCTGCAATGACCAGTTTCCGGATTTTGGGGAGAGGGGCTATTTTCAGGCTCGCTTTTGTGATGATCCCGAGAGTGCCTTCCGAACCTATCATAAGCTGGGTCAGGTCATAGCCTGCCGCAGACTTGAGCATCCTGGAACCGGTATGGATGACCTTTCCGTCCGCAAGCACGACTTCCATGTCCCGGACGTAGTTCCTGGTGGTCCCGTACTTAACACAGCGCATTCCGCTTGCATTGTAGGCAATCATGCCTCCGATTGTACACATTGCGGAACTTGCCGGATTGGGGGGGAAAAAGAAACCCAGAGGCTTCAAAGCTTCGTTAAGTTTGTCCTGAATGACCCCGGGCTCCACCACTACCTGGATGTTGTCAATATCAAGTTCGACTATCCGGTTCATCCCTGACATGTCAAGGACGATTCCCCCCTTAACAGGCACGGCTCCACCCGCAAGCCCGGTCCCTGCACCCCTTACGGTCACCGGGATTTCACGGTCATAGGCCAGCCTGACAATCCGGCTGACCTCTTCGGTATTAAGGGGACGCAGCACATAATCAGGCAGACCCCTGACCTGAGAAGCATCAGAAGAGTAACAGTAAAGTTCCGAAGGAGAGACGGAAACACGTTTCCCCACGATCTCTCGAAGTTCATCAATTACGGCGGCATTTACGGTCATTATAAACCTCAATGAAAAATTAAGAGTTTTCCAGGATATATAATATTACAAGAGTATTATAAGATCATCTTACCTCAGCAGGAGACCCCTTCCTCAAAAACCTGAGCCGTTAGGCGAAGGCTTTAGGTGGGGGTAGTTGACTATCAGAGTGTTGTAATAATACCGTAATAATATAAATAATATGTTATAAAATGTATTTTAAGATAATAAAAAGACGTCCTTATCGATTATTATTATCAGGTATTGTTATCAGGTGCCCGAAAGAACACCCTGATCTGCCTGAAACCCGGCAAACTATATGAAAAGAAACTCTTAAAAACATATTTTTTAAAAATGTTCATTACTAAAAATTAATCTCCACACAAAACAAAATTTAGAGACATTATTTCTGAAATATTCAAGCAATTAATAATATATAAGATATACTCCTCCTCATCAGCAGGCAACACTCCCCTAAAGACCAGGCTCGTCAAAATCCCACAGAAAAGAACAGGGCAAGGCTTTAATCGGGACAGGCATATGAGGAAGAGTAATGACACGGTACTTTGAGGTAGAACAAAGAGACGGAGCCGCCAGAGTAGGGAAACTTCTTTTATCCCCGGAAATCCGGACACCCTGCATACTGCACACGGCCGAACTGGGCAAACTTGATGAGCTGGAAAGCACGGAGAAGACTTTTCCCATTGTGGATGCAGGCAGCCTCTGGACGGAGGCCCCGGAAGTCCTGAAAGCAAAACTCAGGCAGGTCCGGGAAAAGGCCGGCGAAAAGACCCTTATAATCCTTCCCCACCAGGCGTATCCCCCGGCAACCCCTGAGGATTCGAGGGGAAAAACCCGACTTCCTGAAACGGAACTTGCGGGGGCCGTGGGGGCGGTCCTTCGGCCGGGAGCGGAAGAAATCCCAAAAAGTGACCTTTACATAATGGAAGGAGCGGGAAGCCTGGAAAACAACGCCCGGAAATTTCTGGAAGACCTGCTCGACCTGAAAGCCCGTATCCCCCCGGATACCGCTCTCTATACCCCGAACCTGGCCCTTCCGGAAAACGCAGCCATGCTTATCTACCTCGGGGTCGATGTCCTGGACGACACCCGGACGGAGCTGGCGGCCTATTCCGATATTTACCTCACGGCTGCGGGCAGCTTTTACCTTGATGCCCTGCAGGAGTTTCCCTGCCGCTGCTGCGCCTGTGCGCCCATGACTCCCGAAAAGGCAAAAGCCCTCCCGAAGCATGAACGTGCAGAACTGCTTGCGGCCCATAACAAAAACGCCCTGGAAGCCGAACTGGCCCTTGCCAGGGAAAAAATCAGGGCCGGAAATCTCAGGGAATATGTGGAAGGGCAGTGCAGAACCAGGCCCTGGCTTACGGCCCTCCTGAGGCTTGCGGATTTCGAACAGGGTTACCTCGAAGAAAAGACTACGACGTACCGGAAGAACACGCTTATAGCAAATACCTCCGAGTCCCTTACAAGAGTCGAGGTCAGGAGATTTGCCCAAAGGGTACAGGAAAGGTATACTCCGCCTGAGCTTGACATCCTCCTGCTTTTGCCCTGTGCCGCAAAAAAGCCCTATTCCATTTCCCAGTCCCACCAGAAATTCATCCATGCGCTTGGCAAGTACAAGAAATACGTTCACGAAGTTATCATCACCTCTCCCCTGGGAATCGTACCCAGAGAACTCGAACTGACCTACCCTGCGGCCCACTATGACGTGGCCGTTACAGGACACTGGGATGAGGAAGAGAAAAACTGGGTCTCGGGTTGCCTTGAAAACTACCTTGAAAAACACAGCTACGGAGCAGTCGTGGCCCACCTAGAAGGAGCATACAGAGAAGTCTGTGAGCGGGCCGCAGAAAAACTCGGGATCGAGGTCATCTATACTTCCACCGGGAGCCCGACTTCCAGAGAATCCCTTTCAACCCTGAAAACGGCTGTTGAAACCCTCTGTACTTCCGAAGGTCAGGTCTGGAAAAGCCGGAATGTGGAAAAGGCAAAATACGACTTTGTAAAGGGTATTTTAGCCTATCAATTCGGGGAAGTTTCAGAGCTCCTTTTCGAGGAAGGGGAGGAGAAAACCCTAGAGATCCCGGAAAATGCAGAAAATACTGAAAAAACCGATAAAATAGAAAACGTAGAGAAAGCGGAAAACGCAAAGAAAATAGAGAACAAGAACCTTAACGTAAAGGGCCGCTTCCCGAAATATCATCTTTTTTCAAAGAAAACACAGCTTGCGACCCTGGTCCCGCAGTACGGGACACTCGCCCTGAGCCTGGAAGGGGTGGAGCTGATGGTATCAGGGGGAAAATACCTGGTAAAGATTGATGATTTTCTCCCGAAAGGTTCCATCCTTGCCCCGGGAGTGATTGCGGCTGACCCCGAAATCAGGCCAAACGACGAAGTGATTGTGCTCGGGAAAAAGGCCCTCTGTGTGGGAAGAGCCCTTATGAGCGGACCGGAAATGGAAAAAGCCACCAGAGGGGCGGCCGTATCCCTGAGGCATGTTAAAAAACTTTGAAGGAGATGAGGCGTTTTAGCCCTTAACTATATAAAGCCTTTTCAAAGAAGTAATTAAAAAGTAGGTACATATAGTATAAGCATGGCAGAACCCAGGATAAGGCACTTTTCACCGGAAGACTTTCAGGAAATCGTGGAAATTGAAATGGAGGCTTTCTCGGAACACAACCCCCTCCTCTATATGAATTTCTATGAATCCGTAGGGGATGGGTTTCTTGTTGCTGAAGAAAGTGAAAAAGTTGTGGGTTTTGTGGTAGGATACCGTTCCGCGGAAAACGAGGGACATATTTTTTCCCTTGGAGTGAAGGAAAAATACAGGGGATTGGGGATTGGGACTTCTCTGGTCTATGCCATATGTGATATGTTCGCCGCAAACGGGCTCAGATATGCAAGGCTGGAAGTGAGGGTGAGCAATGAAAAGGCCCAAAAACTGTACCGCTCCATAGGCTTTATACCCTGCTGGACCGAAAAAAAATATTATATTGATGGGGAAGACGGACTGGTTATGAAAATGCATCTACACCCGTACCGTCTTTTAATATCAAAAAAAAGATATTTGGAAGAGTATGTTCATAAAGATAGAATGATCCCTTCCTTTCCGGGCCGATTCAGTTATGGCCCATAAGCTTGAAGACGGAATTCATATTTTCACGCATCTGGGGGGATGTGTCTTCAAAGAGGGGTTTTTCCCTGGACATCAGGTGTGCGAGCTCTCCGCCAAGAATGAAGATAGCACGTTTATGGTCGGCTTTGCTCCGATGGATGTGCACAGGGCTTATGGATAAAGCCTTGTATTCATCGAAGTCGTCTACCACTCCATGTTTTTCGAAATACCTCTTCATCTGGGCCATATATGTGTGCAGTTGTATGAGTTCTTCCTTGTGCATAGCGAACAGACCTACAATTTTACAAGATCAATAAAATATTAGCCAGACTCCAATAAAAGAATTGCCCGTGGAAGCTGGTTTCCTTGTTAAAGTATAAAGAGTTTGTCATATATTGTTTATAATAAATCGTGACTAATTTGAGCAATCAGTGTGAAGTTATCTGAAATAGTGTGAAAATATGATAAATCGTGGTGTTACACCTTAATCAATGCAAAAATCTGCAAAATAATAAAAGGATAGTGCAAGCACGTACCAACATTTTCATTAAATAAGAAATGAATAAAAAAGAAGAGAAGCCCAGAAAACCAACGTGTATCCGACTTTTACATGGCCCCTCAATTAAAAATTTAAAAGATAGAAAGTAATGAAAAATTTAAAACAGTTTACGGGCACAAAAAATAAAAAAGTTGAAGCCAGTAAAGCTCAGAGCATGCTGGCAGTCAACACTTCAAGGCTGATGGGGATTTTGGTAAGGTTACCGATTTTGACCCCAACAAGTTTTTTAATATCATTGCTTGAGGCAATATCAACCAGCCTCTGGGTAATTACCCCATCAAAGACCACACTGTCCACGTTATCCCTGTAAGTTTTGAGTTTGCTGGCAAGGTCACGGACCGCAATTTCCTCTAAAATTTTGTCTTCCGGGTCCAGAATCCTGGCACTGAGAGTCCCTTTCAGGGCTTCGGCATGGGGCTTGAACCTGGCACTTTCAGGAGAAACGGGCCTTTCAGAAAAAACTGATCTTTCAGAAGAAACGGGTCTTTCAGAAGAAACGGGTCTTTCGGAAGAAACGGGCCTTTCAGAAAAAACGGGTCTTTCAGAAGAAAACGGCCTTTTAAGAGCTGGTTTTACGGCCTCTTCAAAAGCAGGCTTCCGGCCTGGGGTTTTCTCCGCAGGTGGGTGAACTCGACGGGCGGCTCTGACAGGGACGATTGCAGCGGGGCGCTTAACCTCAACCCTGGGCTTCAAAGGAACCTTTACGGAGATCTGATCTTCGACAGCCTCCTGAACAGGAGCGGAGACTTCCTCTGCTTCCAGCCCGACTCCGAGTTTCTTGGGCAGGCGGTGGACCTTTATCCTTTTATGAAACTTCTTCTCCACAGCCCTAGGGACGATCCCCACTCCAGCCCCGGCCTCGACCCTGACCTCAGGAGAAGAAACCCTCAAATTCTTGCGGCTGGAGACACGTTCCACGGGAGCTATTTTGGACCCTTCGGCTTCCCTTATCCCGTACTTTTCAATGATCTGTTCCACCGGAATCTTCCGACGAAGCGCCCGGATGATTTCTTTCTGGACGAGGTCCTCCACACATTTCCCGTCCGGGGCCCTGGACACATAGTCAATGTCCGCGACCTGCAGGAGTTCCCGGATAATGAGTTCTCCTCCCCGGTCCCCGTCTGTAAAGGCGGTAACGGTTTTCTTCTTTGTAAGTTCAGCGACCTCAGGGGGAACGTTGGTCCCACCAACACAGATGGTGTTCTTTATGCCGTAGCGGAGAAGGGTCAGTATATCGGCCCTGCCCTCCACGATTATCATGGCATCCGAGTTTATGACACTGGGCCCACAGGGAATTCTGGACTTACCGTAGTAAGTCATCTCGTCAATTCGAACCGACTGTCGGACCTCCTCGGCCAGTTCCTGAGACTCGGGCACGGAGTCATCAAACATCTTGGTGAAGATAAGCTTGGCCCGCTCAATGATTCTTTTACGCTTTACGGCCCTTACGTCCTCGATCTGGAAGACCTCAATTTTAGCCGTGCAGGGCCCAACTCTGTCGATGGTTTCAAGAGATGCCGCAAGAATGGAAGTCTCAACCTTGTCCAGGCTGGACGGGACAAAGATGTTCCCCCTGGTTTTGCCCCCTTTGGCGGTCACCATAACTTCAATTCTGCCGATTCTGCCTGTTTTTTGCAGATCGCGCAGGTCTAGATCTGCCCCAAGCAACCCCTCGGTCTGCCCGAAAATGGCCCCGACTATGTCAGGCCTTTCAATGACCCCATCAGCATTAATTTTAGAACGAATGATGTATTTTGTTGTATCCGTATTTTGCATGTGAATACTCCTTGAATTCATTGTGGATAATTATTGTAAAGTTCCGAAATTACCGGAAAAGTTTCATAATAACCTGCTTCCGGCTTATAGTAAAAGCCCATCAGGAATGGTCCATCAGAAATTATAGTCTTCTCTACGAAGATCCGTACAACTCAAGCCATGCAAAAATAGTAGAAATCAATCATCCTCAACAGACAGGAAACTCACATATGGACTTTTGGGAGACACCGAAAACCAAACATCTTTTCAAGACGATGTCTTTATGGCGACAGATTTCCTGTCCTCCACTAGCGGTATGTACATGTTCGAAAGCCCGGTCAGCTTTCACAAAGTTATTGATTGAAACCAATTTATTCCGCCTTTCAGCCGGATTCAGGCCTATAACAGGAAGGCTCAACTTAAAGTAGAGATATATTCGACTCTTTCCAGCCCGGTAAACAGAAAGTACGCCTGCAACAGGTACTTTCCCATCCGTAACTGCTCAGTCCACAGCAAAGTCTCCGATGCCTGCTGCAATGGTATCAACTATAGTGGTATCGATTATAGTGTTATCGACTATAGTGGTATCGATTATAGTGTTATCGACTATAGTGGTATCGACTATAGTGGTATCAACTACAATGGTGTCGATTGCACTTAAACCAGCAGCCTGACAGTTTAAACCTGTCCAGGTTGAAACATCTGCCTGATCAGGATAACCTGTGATCAGGATGGAACTACTTGGACTGCAGCGTTTCACGGATTTAATGCGCTTGCCTGAGAGAATACTATCTACTATCTCAATGAACCCTGCCAAAGACTCTGACCAGTTTATTCAGAGTCACTAAAGCAGTTGAGTGCTAAATCATTCAACCAAATCATTCAATGTTGATACCAAACTTTCCAAAAAGCCCTGAAGGGGGTATTTTCAGAAGATAGGAATCTGCCGGAGCTTCCATACCCAGTAAATACTAAAAGTCCTTTAATTTATGCGATAAACCTGTAAATAATCACATGGATGATAGGTAAATTAAAACAGGCACCAACTGGCCTGCCTTTTCTACTACTTTAGGTGACTTTTTTAGGTGATTTTTAAATTTATAGTTACATTGAATAACGTGTTGAAACCACGTGCTGTGAATTTGTTATAAAGATTTCTAATAGATTTGCATTAGCTTGCTTTTCTTTTAAAGCTGTGTTTGTTTAATCTTTAAAGATCTTTAAGGATCCTGTAGGTGTGAATTGATGATACTATAATTCGTGATGGATTCATGATGTGAGCTGACAAAACAACCTTTTCCGCCTTTAGAAATTCTGGCGCTTCTCAGAGGTCTGTTTGTCAAAGAGTTTAAGATCATAAGGATAAGGATTACAGGATTTAAGAACTTTGTGGTTATCTGAAAAGCCCCGGGTTTCAAAATTACCCCGGATTCCAAGAACCCACGGGACAGCCCAACTTTCAAAAAACAGCCGTATCCCGGATCCAAAAAGCCCGGAGACAGCAGATGAGAAAGGGAGAAAACAGAACAAATCAAATTGCATGCGGTCACCCCACCCTAAAAAAGCTGTCCGACAATTCAATATCAGAGCAAAAACAGGTAAAAAAAGGAATATAAAGCCTTTAAATCGAAAAAGAAGGATTTCAGATATTACGGACAATAATTGTTGGACAGGGATATTATTGACAGTAATTGTCAGACAGCCTGTGAACTCACGGGTATTCACCTACCCCTGCACCCAACTGTAATAAGCCCGAAACCCAATAGTGAAAAGTATGGACTCCGCTTCAAAAAAAGTAGTTATTATAGGAGGAGGGGCCGCCGGAATGGCTGCAGCCACCAGAATCCGGCGCCACAGCTCCTTCGAAGTAACGGTGATCTCAAGAGATTCCCACACCGCTTACAGTCACTGCGGTATTCCCTTTGTCTTCGGGGGAGAAATAGAAAGTTTTGAAAAACTGGTGGTCAGACCCCCCGAATTTTTCAGGCGAATGGGAATAGAGGTGGTCCTGAATACGGAAGTCCGGGAAATCGACCTGGCTTCAAATACCGTCCGGGCCGGGGGCAGGACGTATCCCTTTGATAAGCTGATAATCACAACCGGAAGTGCCCCTTTCATTCCGGAAACCGGAGACAAAAACGTGGTCCCTTATGGAATATTCACCCTCCGGAGCCTCGAAGACGGGATGAGAATAGAAAAGGCCCTCGAAAAAGCCAAATCCCTTTGCGTCATTGGCGGGGGGACTATCGGAGTGGAATGCGCCGTTGCCGCAGCAAAGCGAGGGGTCGAAACCCTGCTTGTAAGCAGAAGTGAAAATATCCTTTCCTGGCAGCTTGACAGCGACATGGCCGAAATTGTCAGGCAGCAGCTTGAAGCCCAGGGAATAGGGGTAATAACGGGAGAAAACGTAATTTTCCCGGCCGATTTCCGGAAGGAAAAGGCCCTGTATATAGGGAAAAACAAAGAAATGAGTTTTCCCGTGGACCTTGTGCTTCTGGCAAGCGGGGCAAAACCCGAAACCGCTCTTGCCAGGGACGCGGGCCTCGAAATCGGAAAGTCCGGGGGAATAGTCGTCAACGAGTACATGCAGGTGAGAGCCGGAAATATTTTTCTCCCCGATGTGTATGCGGGAGGGGAATGCGCGGAAATCAGGGATTTCATAACCGGGGAAGCAAAGATAAGCCAATTAGGCAGCACCGCGCGCCGGATGGCCGATGTCCTTGCGGACAACATCTGCGGAAAAGAGGGGCCTGTGTTGACCTTCGGACCCGTGCTTGACCCCTGGGTAGCCGTTGCGGCAGACCTGCAGTTCGGGGGGGTAGGACTTACCGAAAGGCAGGCAAAAAAACACAGGATAAAACTTATTACGGGACAGTCGATAGGGTCCACCCGGGCCTCCTACTATCCGGGAAAAAAGAAAGTTTTTATAAAACTCCTCTTTCAGGGAGAATACCTGGAAGGAGCACAGGTTGTGGGAGGAGAGGGAGTAAAAGAGAGAATCGATGCCCTTTCCCTTGCAATCAGAAAAAGGAGCACGGTCCGGGAACTCCTGGAACTGGAAACCTGCTATGCTCCTCCCGTATCATCTTTAATGGATCCGCTCTACCACGCCATAAGGTCCGCGTTTAAAAAGATGAAAGGAAAATTACGATGATAGAGATCGAAAAATTACGATGATAAAGATCGAAAAATCACAATGATAGAGATCGAGAAATTACGATGATAGAGATCAGGAAAGCACGATGATAGAGATCGACGGAAGCTACGGGGAAGGGGGAGGACAGGTTGTCAGGACTGCTGTGGCCCTTTCCGCCGTCACCGGGAAAGCGGTGAAGCTTAAGAATATAAGGAAGAACCGGCCCAACCCAGGGCTGAAGGCCCAGCACCTCAGGTTCCTTGAAACCGCAGCCAGGATTTGCAACGCCCGGGTCTCAGGCCTGGCTCTGGGTTCCACTGAACTTTCCTTTTTTCCAGTGGAAATCGAGGGCAAAGACTATAGGATTGATATAGGGACCGCAGGCAGCATTTCCCTCCTGCTCCAGGGCCTTATGCCTGCCCTGCCCTTTGCAAAAGAAGAGGTGAAACTTAGAGTCAGGGGAGGCACAGACGTGGCCTGGTCTCCAAGCATCGATTACCTGCAGCATGTAACCCTGAAAGCTCTCCGGAAAATGGGCTACGTCTGCAAGCTTGAACTGCACGAACGCGGCTATTACCCAAAAGGGGGAGGAGAGGTAAAAGCTTCTTTCAAACCCTGCAAACTGCGGGGCTTTCACTTCCAAAAGGAAGACGAAAATAAAAAAGAAGAAACCGTCCAGGGATTATCCCATTCCTCAAAACTGCCCACTTACGTGGCCGAAAGGCAGGCTGAGGCTGCAAAGACCCGGCTCCTGGAAGCAGGCTTTGCTTCGAAAATCAAAAGCGAAAGCTCAAACTATTTTTCAACGGGCAGCGGGATTAGCCTCTGGACAGGTTTTTTCGGGGGGAGCTCCCTCGGAAAACCCGGACTTCCGGCAGAGAAAGTGGGTAGAAAAGCTGCAGAGGAGATCCTCCCGGAAATCACATCGGATGCCTCCGTGGACATCCACCTGGCCGACCAGCTCATCCCCTACATGGCCCTTGCGGGGGACAGCTCTTATACGGTGAGGGAACTTTCTCTTCACACAAAGACCAATATGTGGGTCACGGAACAGTTCCTTGACGTGGAGTTTAGAGTCAAAAAAACAGAAAGTGGCTTTGAAGTTTCAGTGGAGTCAACTACCCCCACCTAAAACCTTCGCCTAACGGCTCAGGTTTTTGAGGAAGGGGCTTGTTTCGGCAAGTCCCTGGTTGACCAGATCACCAGTAAGGAGCTTTGTAATACTGGCAGCCGATACGAAAGAATATTATAGTTACCCTGGAATGCCGCCTCAGTTTCAGGCTCTAAGGATGCTGGTTAAACAGTCCTGAGAGGTAAGGACAGTGCTTGCATCATACAAACCTTTCAGTATCAGATCGAGAGGAAGTCGGATTTGGTGGGTTGACTCCATAGCCCCCAATACGCATAACTCCAAAAAATGGAGGTAAACTCTATACTAGTTTACATTAAAAACCAGAACGGAAAACCACTAATGCCCTGTAAACCCTCAAAGGCCAGAAAACTTTTGAGGAAAGGTAAAGCAAAGGTTTTGAGAACTACACCATTTACGATTAAACTGCTTTTCGGAAGTAGTGGGTACACTCAGCCCGTGATAGCAGGCATAGACTCAGGCTCGAAAGTTGTTGGCTGTGCTGCTATTGCTAACGGAAAGGTAGTGTACCAATCAGAAATTCAGTTAAGACAGGATGTTTCTAAAAAGATGGATCAACGGAGGATGTACCGGAGGACCCGAAGAGGTCGGAAAACAAGGTACAGGCCTGCAAGGTTCAATAACAGAGCAGCTTCGAGGAAAGAAGGAAGGCTAGCCCCTTCAATCAGGAGTAAGCTGGAGTCCCATATCAGAGAAAAAAACTTTGTGGAATCCATCTTACCGGTTACAAAATGGAAGGTCGAAACGGCTTCCTTTGACATTCACAAAATAACGAATCCGGAAGTTTCAGGTATTGAGTATCAGGAAGGTCCACTGAAGGATGCCTACAACGCCAGGGCTTTCGTACTGGATCGGGACGGGTACACATGCCAGCACTGCAAAGGTAAATCAAAGGATAAGCATTTGCAGTGTCACCACATAATTTTCAGGACAAATGGAGGCCCCGATACTCCAGAGAACCTTATTACTTTATGCAAAACCTGTCACCAGGCCCTCCATGCAGGAGAGTTTGAGTTAAAGAAAAGGAGCTCAAAAACCAAACATGCAACCCACATGGGTATTATCAAAAGCCAGCTTAAAAAGTCAGATTGGGAGTTTGAGGAAAATTTTGGTTTTGAGACCAAGTTTAAGATAGAACAGTTTTTAAAACTTCCAAAAACCCACTATAATGATGCTGTTGCTATCTGCTGCGAGGATGGGCAAACGGTAAAGTTGGATAATACGGTTTACTACAAAAAACACATCCCTGAAGGCGATTACCAGCAAACAAGGGGTAAGCGATCAGAGAAAAAAATCCCTACTGGAAAAGTGTTTGGCCTTAGGAAGTTCGATCTTGTAATAACAGAAAAAGGGACCGGTTTTATCAGGGGCAAAAGATCAACTGGATATTTCACGTTGTGTGATATTTTCGGTAACATGATAACTACAAGTGTCAATATTAAGAAAAACTGCATTAGATTAAGAGCAAGCAGTACAACTTTAATTCAGGCTGTGAATGTTTGAACGCATTCCTCCCCCACCTGCCAGTTTCGCCAAAGCCGGAACTGTCGAGGAAGGGGGCTCCTGCTGCCTGAGCCAAAAAAGGATGAGAGCCTTTAAGTTCGAAAAAATAAATAATTTAAAAAAAAGTTCAGAGTTGCAGAAGGTACTCAGGCGGGACCTTTTCCGCGAGCACGATATAGTCGTTTACATGCATGAGGGGAAGTCCTTCTTTCTTTACACCTATGGCATCGATTTTCAGGATGATCGGGTTGTCTGTGTGGACTGAGGCCACCTCATTTGCCTTTTCAAAAGATGTGCTCAGGTGTACGTAACGCTGCCTGACCGGATTGATCCCGTTTTCGAGCAGCATGTCAACCTCTTCGGGGCTTGCCCCGTAGTAAACATATGGCAGGTCGCTTTCCTCGTAGTCCAGGTTTACATTAACGGAATGCCCGTAGCGAGCCCTGATCCTTAACCTGTCCAGCTCGTATCTCCCTTTTTCGTCGGATTCCACAAGAGCATAAAGGTGTTCCTTTCGAAGCCACCTGTACCTTTTTATCAAAAGGTCACAGAAATCGTTAAGATCCACCCAGCCGCAGGGATCTATTTTCACCCCGGCCGAATCGGGGAAATGCCTGAGGGTGCCCGAAACAAAACGCCCGAGTTTTTCCTCCCGGGAATCATCCAGCACATACCTGCCCGGACTTTTGCACTGCGGGCAGACTCCACCCCTAAAGTAGCCGTGCTCCTTGCATTTCCGAATCATGTTATCCACTACATATGAAAGCTTACTATAAATATGCTATGAAAAGTTTTAACAAACTAGAAGGAAGGAGTCTTCTGCTGTCTGAGATAAAAAGCATGGAAAGTACATTCGCCATGTTTGAAAGGAACTGTATATTGTTGATCCACATTCAGAAAAACATGAACATGATAATTATTATATCTTCTATCCGATATCAGACCGGACCCGGGTCTTCCTCCTCCGGTAATCTTTAGTATTACGGCCTTCATATTAACTGAAAATAGCTTCAATTGTAATTTAATTCAATTGTAAGGGTAAATAACTTATTAAAAATAAGATTGATGATACAATAATTGACTATCTTAAATCATCCATGCAGACTTTTGAAAATTGACCCACTTATTAAACATTTATCGCTTAATTAAGCCTCACTGATTTATCCATCTCTTCATACATACCGCACGGAAAAACCGATAGTACTTTTCCGCGCTTAAAATATTCGTTATTCGTATTAGAATTCGTATTAGAATTCGTATTAGATATTTCATATTACAACATTTCGAAGGGAGTATCATGACAGACATTGACGCAATCTATGAAAAACTGAGCAGTATCATCAGCAAAGAGGATTTCCTGGAACGCCTTCAGCAGAAGGTGGAAAGTATGGGAGGACTCTGTGACGAAACAATGGCCGCAATGATGGTCGCAAGCGAGCTGGGAGTCTCTTATGAAAACCGGCAGCCCCTGAAAATCAAAGATATCACGGCCGAGAGCGGAAACGTCAGCTTTGTTGCAAAAGTCGTCACCGTTTTCGATATAAGAGAATTTACCCGAAATGATGGGACCACAGGAAGGGTCGGAAACCTTATTGTGGGAGACGAGACCGGGAAAATCCGCCTGACCCTCTGGGACAACATGGCTGACCACATAAAGGAGGGGAGAGCCCAGCCCGGGCAGAATATCCAGGTCAGTGGGTTTGTCAAACAGGGCTATTCCGGGATCGAGGTCCATATAGGAAACAACGGAGTCCTGACCGAAAGCCTGGAAGAAGTTGAGCTTACAACGGAAAGCCAGAAGATAGCTGATATAAAAGATGGTATGGGAGACCTGAACATTAAGGGGAAGGTCCTTGAACTCTCAGACGTCCGGACGTTCCAGCGAAAAGACGGGACCGAAGGAAAGGTCGGAAACCTGCTCCTCGGAGATGAAACAGGCAATATCAGGGTAACCCTCTGGGACGAGAAAACCGATTTCCTGAACGAATCGGATTATGGAGACACGGTTGAGGTCATAAACGGCTACTCCCGGGAAAACGCTTTCAGCCAGAAGGTGGAGCTTCAGATAGGAAACCAGGGAATGATAAAAAAAAGCGAAAGTGAAATCGAGTACAAAGAGACCTTTACCCCAATTGCGGATATCACGGCCAGCCTGGATAATGCCAATATCTCAGGGCGAGTGCTCGATATTTCAGAGGTCCGTACCTTTGAAAAGAAAGACGGGAGCCCGGGCAGGGTCGGAAACCTCCTGGTAGGAGACGAGACCGGGAAGATCAGAGTAACCCTCTGGGACGAGAAAAGCGATTTTCTGGCAGAGACCGATTTTGACGAAACCATCGAGGTCATACACGCCTACGCCCGGGAAAACAACTACAACCAGCAGGTCGAATTGAACCTCGGGGCCCGCGGGATGATCCGAAAAAGTGAGAAGGCCGTCGAGTATAAGGAACAGTTTACCCCCATTTCCAGCATCATCCCCGGAGAAAGCTACTCCGTCCGGGGAAAAGTATCAGACCTGGGAGAACTCAGGGAATTCGAAAAGGAAGACGGGACAGGAAACGTGGTTGCTAACCTTGAAATAGAAGACGGGACAGGAAAAATCCGCGTGACTCTCTGGGGAGAACAAGCCTATGTGATAGAGGAACTGGACATTGATTCCGAAATCCAGATCATAGACGCCTACTCCAAATACGGCCTTAACGAAGAAATAGAACTGAGTGTGGGAAACAGGAGCAGAGTACTTATTCTCTAATTTCCCCTTATTTTCCTGTTTTTCTTTTTATACTCACTCAGTTTTAAAATTCTGAATTTTTGCATCAAAATGCAAGGCAATACCCCAATATAATTCTGAAAATCAAACTTGTATCAATATACCTGCGTCGTTTGAAGTTCTCCTCGTATTTCGACCCCACCCTTCAATAAAACATAATTTCTTTTTTAAATAAGTATTTTGAGCTCCCCTTCATAACAATTTATTAAATAAGAAACGATTTTTATAAAACGTGATTGATATATATTCACATGATGAATAAATCACTTCCACTTCTTAATAAAATACAAGCGATATCTTCTATGGAAGTGGACTACAACTGTAATAACATTTCAAAACACTTGAATGCAAATGAATTTCCACAGACAAAAACGACCCCATTTACAGTTATGGCCTCCAAAAATTATTTGGATAAAATGAATTTTGAATCCATTATCAATGACAATATTCGATGGGATCAAGATCAGTGGAGAATTTCTCCAGGAACACTTGCATTGAGTATAGTGTTAACTCCTTTTTTTCGAACAGATAAACGATATCCTTTGTGCAGTGTCGAAGAAATTGTTGAATTCATGGATTCTAAACTCGTTTTTGGTAAGGAATATCCCAATTTTTACTTCAATGATGATTGTTTAGGCTTGCTGTTGGATCGAATTCACGAAGCAGGGTGTTCTAGCCTTTTCAGCATGATTGTATTGCAAACTTTTGTAAAATTCAAAATTCCTTTTGATAATGTATTTCATGCGGATACTACTTCCCACGTTTGCTATGGGGATTATAAGGCATGTGAACAGGAAAATTATGAAGGCCTGAAAGTCACTTACGGCCATAGCAAAGCTCATCGTTCTGATAAAAAACAAATAATGAGTGGTATGATCACAGATTCTTCAGGATTTCCTCTTTATACAGAAGCACTTGATGGAAATACTGCTGACATTGTTTGGATCCCAAATGCAATACGCAATTTTAGAAAATTCTTTGGTAAAATGTGTGATGAATCAATATTCATAGCAGATTGTAAGCTGATCAGTAAAAACAATTTTAAAATTCTTTATGATAAAACAAATCCAATCACTTTTATTTCCAGGTGTCCAGAAAAATTCAGTGCAAGACTTGCAGAAAAGACAATAAATGAAGCTTATTCTCAGAATAAATGGAAATACATAGGGGCCTGCTGTGAAGATGAAGAATCAAAAAGAGCAATGGAGTATGAAGCACAGAGTTTTAATAAAATTGCTCATGAAAAAGAGTGTCGTGTGATTGTTTATAGGGACATCGGTGACAATGAAAAGATAGTTTATGAGATTAAAAAACAAAGGGAAATAATTGAAGCAGATATAAAGAAGAATTTTAAAGACCCTTATTCCTGTGAACCAGATGCACAGAAAGAAATTGATGAGTTCATTAAAAAATATAAAAACTCATTATTCAATATCAAATTCGAAATCCAGGAAGAAACAATTATAAAAAGACCAAGGGGAAGGCCATCAAAGAGTCAAGAAATATTTGAAATCATCAGTAAATTCCATGTAAAACTCAAAAGCCTTGAACAAAACAAAGAAAAAGTGGAAAAACGCAAGCGATCATTGGAAACGGTAGTACTGATTACAAATGTTCTACCCAAAACAAAAAATGATAAAAAAATCTTTCAGTTATATAAAGGTCAATATGTCGTTGAGACTAATTTTGAAGAATTGAAAAAACCTTCTATGTTTTACAGTATATTTCTGAAAAAACCAGAGCGTATTGAAGCATTGCTGATGCTGCTGCATGTTTCCTTGTTAGTAAGGGTACTTATGAGGATTATTGCAAGAAATAATTTGAAAACCGAAAAAGACCCTCTTCGTATCGATTTTGGCAGGAATATCCTGAAAAATCCTACCGCTGAAAAATTATTGAGGTTACTTTCCTTTCATAATGTTATCACTATGGGTGGGAAACATATAGTTTTTGCAAAAAACGGTAAAGTCGATCACTTGCAAAAGTTGCTACGGCTATTGGGATTGAATCTTGAACCTGGATGATCTTATTAAATCAAAAGGGATAAAAGGTTAAACCTAAGTAAACTTGTAGCGGTAGCTATACGTTTTTTGCTGACAATTTGGTTAATGAAGGACGAAAATATAACTATTTTGATAAGTTGAACTACTGGATTAACCAGAAAGTATGGTTATTGGATCAATATTAAGTGGAAAAATCAAGGGTGGGTCGAAATGTAAGTTCTCCATTCAAAATCAATGGCAAAAGAGCTTTCAACCACGGAACACACGGAAACCGGCCTGATGGCCGGTGAGTATGCCGGGACTTTAAATAATCGATTCAAAATCGACTGTGGACAAAAAACCAGAGCAACCTTAAATGGCGTCTTCCTGCATTTTTTTCCGTGCTTTTCCGTGACTTTCCGTGGTTTGAATGCACACACCAAATGCTTCCACCAACAAAAATACAATTCTGAATTTTTGCATCAAAATACAAGGCAACACCCCAACATAATTCTGAAAACCAAACCTGTATGAGTATATTTCCTTTTATTTCCCTTTTTTTTCCTTGTTTTTACCTTCATTCTAAATGTAATAATAAATAATGTAGTTTCCAGTGGAAATCGAGGGGTTCAGGCAATACTTATTGATTTTTTACTAATTGTATAGAACCGTTTCTGCAAAATCACTTTTAAAAATAGAATTTAGGGATAAAAACACCCCTTCAATAACAGATGAAAAATATAAAATAATTCAGATAATTTCCAGTCGAAATAAAGGGGTTCGAAAAGATTTACCCTTAATTCCTAGTTATAAAATACAAAGAAAAGAAATGCCGTTATAATTATGTACCATTGAACCGTATATCTTGATATTAAGAAAACCCGATCGCGAGCCACTCAGGTATTTCTAAAGATTAAAAATAAAAACGTGTTGAGGGGCAGGCAAACTCGGTTTTATTTTACATTAATTTGGGGAAAATTCAAAAACATTTAAACGGGACCTCTGAAACAAGAGGCTCTGGTCTAAATTGGAGAAGTTGGGCAAAAAACCTCTTTCAGCCTTGCGCTTCAAAAAGCATTTATGACAAGATGGGAACAGGGGGTTTGAGAGTCAGTGGCGGTTGACCCTGGTAAGGAAATGGAAACTGACATCCAGATAAAAGAAATGGAGACAGAAATGTCGGTTTCGGAAATAATGAACGAAACAGTAATCACGATGGATATTAACGCGGAAATTCCAGTCATCGCCAGGGAAATGGTCAAGCAGGATGTTGGAAGCGTGATTATTACCAGTGATGGAAAAGCTATGGGCATAATAACAGAAAGAGACCTTGTGCGCGATATCATCACCAAAGACAAAAAACCAGGTCGGGTACATGCAAGCAAAATCCTTTCCTCTCCTCTCGTAACCGTAAAGCCCGGCACAAATATAATAGAAGCCTCCAAGCTGATGCTGAAGTCCGATATAAAGAGACTTCCCGTCATGGAAAATGGGGACATTGTGGGGATTGTATCCAATACGGACATCCTCGTGGTAACCCCCGGCCTGAGCACCATCTTGAAAGACCTGATAGAAATGAACCGGGAAACCCTGCTCGTTTCAAACGAGGAAATCAGTAAGGATTTCAACAGCGGGATCTGTGAACTCTGTGGTTACTATTCCGAAGATCTGGAAACGCTAGAAGGCCGGCTTTTATGCCAGAGCTGCAGGGATTCCGAGGGTTACTACGATTAATATAACAAATTTTCAATTTTTAAAACAGGTGTCCGAGAGTGGCAACACTGGCTGCACCTGTTGAAATATTATTTAATAGATATTCAGCAAGGCGGCATCTACTGGAATATGAATTGGAATATGATCTCGTAAACTGCCTGGTTGAAACCGTCGAAGTACACAAATCTGTAAACCAGACAACATGGAAAAGGGATCAATAATAAGGGACTTGCTGCTTCAAGCCCGGATTGATCTGCCTGAAGGATTGTGAACAGATGAGAGTCAACGAAATTATGTCAGAAGGGCCTGTGTGTGTGAAAGAAGGGGATTTTGTCACCCACGCCCGCCAGTTGATGCGCGACCATTACCTGCGTGGAGTGGTTGTCACCGACGAAGCCAACCGGCTGGTGGGGATGTTGAGCGATCAGGATATCATGAGGGTTACAGCCACCCGTTCCAATGTCACGGTCCGGGGCTACGCGCGGGAATGCCCGACGATTACCCCGGATATGGAATTGGAAAAATCCGCAAAACTGATGCTGGAAGCAAAAATAAACAGGGCTCCCGTGGTCATGTCCACAACGGACCAGACAGTTATTGGAGTGCTGAGCAATGTAGACCTATTAAAAAATATGAAGCTTCCCGGAAACGCTCCGAAGACCGTAGATGAAATCATGAACCAAAAAGTAGAGACCTGCCACCCAGACGACAGGGTCGCAACAGTCTGGACTTACATGCTCGAATCGGACTGTACCGGCATCCCTGTGGTTTCCGAAAAGGGAGAACTTATGGGGATGATAACGCGAAGAGATATCCTGAAATCAGGTACTATAAGGATCGGGGCCGAAGACTCCCATGGTCCCAGGGTAAATGAAAGCTCCAAGATTGAGAAGATCATGTCAACTCCGGCTTATACCCTGAATGAAGATGATTCCGTGGAAAAGGCCGTGGGGATGATTTTACACTATGATATAGGGAGGATAACCGTCATCAACGGTAAAAAAATAAGTGGAATTATTGACAGGCAGGACCTTTTAAAAGTTTTTATAAACGAAGGAGTCCGCATAACCCAGTAAAAATTTCTGGAAAAAGCAAGGTTTTGGAAGCTCTATGAGGAAAATACAGACAGGTCTCACACAAAAAGGTTATAATGGTCAACTAATATAATTAATAATGATTATAGACTCATAAAAAGAAAGAAGTTATTAGAAAAACATCAAGAAAAAAAATTGAACAATTTAAAAAATTCGAAAAGTTCGAAAAGTTCCGGTAAATTTCAGAAAGAACTCCATTCCAGAAGAAAGCCTTCAAAAAAGGAAAATTTGATGGCAACTCAAAATCGGTGGTACAATTGAACAAAAATAAGACACTTGCGTCAACCGAAAAAATGAAAGTTCAGGCTAAACTGAACAAAGTGGATCGAGGAGTACTGAGAAAAGACCCGAGGATGATAAACAGCACAGTTACGATGGATAAAGGGCCTGTGGATTTCAAATCCCGCATCTCGGAGCATGGAGGGCACATACTTGCGCTTTCAACAAGAGACGTGTTTACACTTCCGCCCACTGCAAGCATCATGGAAGCAATCAAAGCCATGACGGAAAGGAAATTCAGGCGTGTGCCGATTACTGATGCCGGCACGAAACGGCTGGAGGGCATTGTCTCATCCGTGGACATTATCGATTTTCTTGGGGGAGGAAGCAAAAATCTGCTCATCGAAAAGCGCCATAAAGGCAACCTGATGGCTGCGATAAACGAAGACCTGAAGGAGATAATGGACTACGACGTGACGTTCGTATACGATAATGCAAACTTTTCTGAAGCTCTCAAAATCATGCTTGAGAAGAATAGGGGGGGGCTTCCGGTCTTGAATGAAGAAAAACAGCTTGTAGCCATCTTTACCGAAAGAAATGCAGTGGAAATGATGAAGGGGCTTGTGACAAACCTGACAGTTGAAGACTACATGACCAGGAATGTGACAATGGCAACAACGGATACAACAATCGGCCAGGCTGCAAAGACCATGGTCAAAAATGGGATTCGAAGGTTGCCCGTGGTCAAAGATGGGATTTTTGCGGGGATGGTCACGGCATCGGATATCGTACATTTCATCGGAGGAGGGGACGCTTTCGAGAAACTGGTAACGGGGAACATACATGAGGCTTTTGACCAGCCGGTGGGGTCCATTGTCTCCAGGAACCTTATATGGACAGGCCCGGAAACGAATATGGGAATGGCCCTGGAAATCATGCTTGAGAAAAAAATAGGTTCACTTCCGATCCTGGAAGCAGGCATTATGCGCGGGATCATAACCGAAAGGGATTTCCTGAGGTCTTTTGAGCTGTAAAGAATATTGCTTTGTTGCAAAGAAAATGCTTTGTTAAGCAGACTTGCGGCATCCCTCTGGAAAAAAGGAACGGAAACTTCGAAAATTTGTTTTATGGGGATAGGGTATAAAAGCGGATTTTTATTTGAAAAAAGTAAGAAGTTCAGGAGAAATCCAAAAACTATAATTATTGATGCCTATATACTATAAAAATGGAGGAGGTATTTCATGACCGTCGCAGACATCATGAGTTCACCTGTATATGTAGTAACCACAGATGAACCCGTGTCTCATGCAAGAAACCTGATGTTGAAGCATAAGATCAGTACGTTGCTTGTCCTGGACAAAGGCAAGATGGTTGGAATAGTCACAAAATCCGATATCAGTAACCGTCTGGCCCAGGCAGAACCTCTCTGGAGGAGACGCCCCATAGACCAGATACCAATCAAACTGATGATGACCGAATCCGTGATCACGATCTATCCAGAAGCGTCAATTTCCCAGGCAGTTGCCCTTATGTTCGAAAATGGCGTACATGACATCCCTGTAATGAAGAACGATATTGTGGGAATTGTCACCAGGACAGATATTGTAAAGCATGTGGCCGAACAGGCTGAAGATATAGATATGAAAGTTTCCAGCCTGATGACAGAAGATGTTGTCTTTGTTCACAAACACCATACCATCAACCACATAATAGACGAAATGAACAAAAACGAAATCGAGAGGGTTATTGTCAAAAACGACCTTGGGAAAGCTGTAGGGGTTGTCTCCAGAAGGGAACTGGCCTTCAACCAGATCACTGACTATGAAGGCAAACTTTCCACAAAAAACATAAAGATGGCCAGAAAACCCACATCGGGAGCCCAAAAAACCTACAGGTACATAAAAGAGGTACCTCTCATCGCCGAAGACATCATGAATTCCCCGGTGCCCCTGCTCAATATCGAAGAAAACGTAAAGGAAGCCGCGAAAAAAATGATTGAAGAAAACCTGACAGCCCTGTCGATTACAAATGGAGAAGAAATTGTGGGAATAATCAGCAGAACTGACATAATGAAAGCTGTCGGCAACCCCGCGCTAAAGCTTTGAGCCCTGTAAACAAGCTGCTTACCGGCCTACGTCTTCGCTGGATGTGTTAAACACCTTCAAATGCTTCCTCAGTTTGTAGCTCTATCGTACAATATAGAAATCCTGAGAAACTGGGGCGGCGTGCTACACATAACAAGCATATCCAGCATTGACCTGGGGAAATAGTTTTAAAAACTACGTTACCTGCTACGGGAACTTGTTTCAAAAGCAGAGTGGAGAAATCCAAACGTGGAACGAATGCCAGAAAGTCGCGGCATTCCACCCACAACCAAAGTCGCAGGCATCCTGCCTGAGGAGTCGTGAATTGCATGCAAGTTAAAGACATAATGGTACAGCCACAGAAGATTGATAAGTCAGATACCATTTCTCACGCCCTTGACCTTATGGAGAAAAAGAACACAAAGCGCCTGATGGTAGTCCACAACGACAACCTGCTAGGGGTACTTACCATGAGGAGTCTGACAAAAGAACTTGGCACACGAAAAAAACTGAGCAAGCCCGCATCCTCATTGCACGTTGCAACAGCCGTATCCGACAACTACACAAAGGTCCTGCCGGACACTGATGTCAGCGATGCCCTTACCCTGATGAAAAAGAAGGGAGGAGTGATCATTGTCAGCAACAACGGGGACCCCCTGGGCTGGGTCACCCCGCAGGAACTCCTTAAGGCCAGCGACCTCAACGGTTTTGCCGGGGAAATCATGCAAAAGACCCCCATAACCGTTAGCCCCTCCGACCGCGTAAGCCACGCAAGACACCTGCTCCTCGACAACGACGTGGGAAGGTTGCCGGTTATTGAAAACAACAAGCTCGCAGGAATTGTCGCGGAAGATGACATCGCACTTGCCATGCGCTCCTTCAGAGATCTGGTCGCAGGAAACCAGCAGGACTCCAGGATCAAAAACCTTCTGGTCTCGGACATCATGACAAGAAGTGTAATCAGCGTATACACCAACACCCCTCTCGAAGAGGTAGTCAAAACCATGCTGGAAAATGACCTGGGCGGAGTCCCGGTCCTCAACCTTGAAGAGGAAATGGTAGGCTTCCTTACGAGAAGGAACATCATAAATTCAATTAAGGAGTGAAAAGGGCTTAAAAAAGACTTCCTGCCCTAAAAGGGCAGGATTTTACTACTTTTCAAAAACATTTGATAGTGATTTTTAAGGGATTTTAGAGTTACTGGTTTTTAAGAGGGATTTTGGGGGAATTAATCCCCATCCCCACTGATAAGATCGCCAAGAATGTTCCCTCCAAACCCTGCGGCTCCTCTGCTTTCACCACGCTGCTTGTAGCCGGAAGCGGCAACAATCCTGTCAGCAAGCCTGGAGAAAGGAAGACTCTGCAGGTACACAAGCCCCGGCCCCCGAAGGGTAGCCAGGAAAAGCCCTTCCCCACCAAAGAGGGCGTTTTTAAATCCTCCGACCATCTCGATGTTGTAGTCCACACTTTCGGAAAAGGCAGCAAGACAGCCTGTGTCCACGCGCAGGGTCTCTCCCGGAGCAAGGTTTTTCTTGACAACAGTCCCGCCCACATGGACGAAAGCCATGCCCTGTCCTTGAAGCCTCTGGAGGATGAAACCTTCTCCCCCGAAGATGCCTGCCCCGAGCTTGCGTGTAAGGGCCACTTCAACCTCTATACCCTTTGCCGCACAGAGGAAGGCGTCTTTCTGGCAGAGGAAACGACCTCCAAGTTCGGAAAGGTCGAGGGGGATTACCTTTCCGGGATAGGGAGCCCCGAAGGCAACATGCCCTTTACCACGCCCGTTGTGAGTGAAGTTGGTGATAAAAAAACTTTCGCCCGTAAGCTTCCTCTTAAGACCTTTTCCAAGCCCTTTCAGGAGGCCACCCCCGCTCGCACCTGTTGAGGTCTCCATTTCGATTCCGGCCTCCATGTACATCATCGCCCCGGCCTCGGCCCGGACTGATTCCCCGGGATCGAGTTCAACTTCAACAATCTGCATATCGTCGCCAATAATCTTGTAATCAATAACATCTACTGCCATTTGACTGTCTCCGCCTTTTATTTCAAATCTTTATTTCAAATATTTATTTCAAATATTTATTTCAGATCTTTATTTCAGATCTTTATTTCAGATCTTTATTTCAGATCTTTATTTCAGATCTTTATTTCAGATCTTTATGGAATGTAAACCGTTCAGGTAACATTCTTTTCACTGAGACATATGATGAGTTCAATACTTAAAAAGATAATTCACAAATTGGGGACATTAATTCACAGATTGGAGACGTTAATTCACAAATTTAGAGGATTAACTCACAGACAGGAAAAGGACAACGTATTTCAAGCCCGGGGGCAGATAAATGAAGGGGAAAACATGAAGCAAGAGAGGAACGACAAAGAGGAAAATAATAGAGAGAAAAGTAAGAAAAATGGGCCTGAAAGAGAAAAAAGTGAGGAAAAAAGGCCTGAGAAAGTAAAAACTAACGTTTATAATGATCCGCAATTTGTAGCAAGCCTGGCCGAATATCTGGACCTGTCGGAAGAAAAGATCGAGCACCTTTTTGAAAAAAAATACCTGGCCCGGAACTGGGGAAAATACGAAGACCTGCTTCGTTTCGATAAGGAAGTTTCCCATATAGAACGGGGGACAGTCATTTATGAAAGGGATGGAACTTTTGAAATGGTCCTGGGTTTTCCCAAGATCCGGAGGGCCATGGTACTCTATCCCACTCTCAAAGAACAATTCTCTCAAATCAAAACCCTGGCCGTGGAAGAAAAAATGAACGGCTATAACGTCCGGGTTGCAAAAATAAAGGGAGAAGTCCTCGCCATCACCCGCAGCGGTTACATTTGTCCCTACACAACAGAAAGGGCAAGGATAAAACTTAACCTGAAGTTTTTTGACGACTACCCGGAGCTCGTGCTCTACGGGGAAATGGTGGGCCCTGACAACCCATATGTTCCCAAAGCTATCTACGAGGTCAGCTCCATAGAATTTTTCATCTTTGACGTCCGGGAGAAAACCACCGGAAAACCCCTGTCTCTGGCCCGGAGGAGGGAACTTTTAGAAACCTACGGCTTCCTGCAGGTAAGGCTTTTCGGGGAGTTTTCCCTGGAAAAGGCCCCGGAAGAAATTAAGAAAATTATCCTGAACCTTGGGGAAGTCGAACATGAGGGAGTGGTCATCAAGGACCCTGAAATGCTGCTTCCGTCCATCAAATACACCTCCTCCCAGAGCAACTGCTCGGACCTCCGGCACGCTTTCTTTTTTTACTACGAAACCGGCAGAGACTATATGCTTTCCAGAATCGTGCGCGAGGGTTTCCAGGCTGTGGAATGGGATGAAAGAGAAGAAGATTTTGAAAAACGCTGCATGCAACTGGGGAAAAGTATCCTGGGCCCCCTGAAGGGGGCACTCCGGGACGTGAAAGAAAAAAGACGCCTCTTTGATGAGGTCAGGATCAGGGTCAGCGACCTGGAAACGGCTCGCAGGTTCGAAGAATACCTCAAACGGCTCGGAGTCGATGCCATCTTCGAAGAGCCGCAACCTGTTGGAGAGGAGTTTTTGGTAGTGATTAAGAAAATGAATAAGAGTACCCACGACAAAACCGAGGCGATGTGGAAAGGAGAACTCTGGTAAAGCCACTTACCCCTTTGTCTGCTCCCACCTGTCTATTCCCACCTGTGTTTCCCAAAAAGAAATATATCACAGTATAGTACTCAAAAGTATCCATTAATTATAAATAGCATCAATATTATATTACACATTATATATTATGAAAGCGAAAGAGGTACTCCAGCTATTGAAAGTATCGAGAAATACTTTAAGCATCTACGTTAAGCAAGGAAAAATAAGAGTTACCAAACTGCACAACGGTTACTATGATTACAATGAGGACGATGTTTACAAATTATTCAACAAAAACGTAATGAGGAAAACCGTTATATATGGACGAGTTTCAACCTCTAAACAAAAAAAAGACCTGGAAAACCAGATAGAAATGCTGAAGAGTTGGGCTTTCAATTCAGGCCATCGAATTGACGAAGTGTACTCTGATGTTGCATCTGGAATCTCTTTCGAGAAAAGGAAAGATTTTTTCAAGATGCTTGATAAGATCCTGAATCACGAAGTTGAATTTTTGATAATTGCCTATAAAGACAGGTTAAGCAGAGTCGGGTTTGAACTGTTCTCTCACCTGTTTGCACGTTTTGGCACTCAAATAATAGTGGTGTCTGAAATAGGCAATAAGAAGCTTGATTCTGAAGAAATATTTGATGAAATTATTTCAATGCTCCATTGCTATTCCATGAAACATTACAGTAAAAGAAGAGATAAACGCCTGGAGATAGAGGTCGAATCAAAGTGATGGTTAAACGTGTTGAGCAAATCTAGTTTCATTCCAGGGAAATAGGGGATTTGTGCCATAAATCCAAAAACCTGTATAACTTCTCTGATTATATTATCAGACAGGAGTTCTTCAATAACGGAAAATGGATCCGGTACAATAAACTTTATGGGCTTGTGAAGTCCTCTGAGCCTTACAAAGAGCTTCCTGCTAAATCTGCTCAACAGACTCTAAAAGTACTTGACCGTAACTGGAAATCTTTTTTCGAAGCTTTAAAATCTTACAAAAAGAATCCAGAACTTTTCACAGGCAAACCAAAGCCTCCAAAGTACCTGGAAAAAAACGGGGAATACCTGTTAATTTTTACAAATCAGCAGGTCAGTATCAAAGACGGAGTACTCAAGTTTCCCAAAGTAGTGCCGTTATCCATCCAGACAAGACTTCCTGATGATACTAATTTGAAAGAAGTCAGGATCATTCCAAAACACGCAGGATACACCTGTGAAATTGTTTTTGAAAAGGAAATCGAAGACCCCATACCTCTCAATTCCGGTCGAGTCCTGGGAATTGATCTTGGAGTTGTCAACCTCGTAACCATTGGAAACAATTTTGGAGAAAATCCAATTATTGTTAAGGGCGGGGTTGCCAAGTCAGTAAACCAGTTTTACAACAAGCAGAAAGCAAAGCTCCAGAGCACTTATGAGAAGCATGGAATCAAAACAGGAAAGAGTGTAGAAGTACTGACCCATAAAAGAAACTCAAGGATTAAAGACGTACTCCACAAACTGAGCAGGGCAATAATCAACTATTCTCTGGAAATGAACGTGGAGAAAATTATTATCGGAAGCAACCCTTTCTGGAAACAGAAAGTCAACATGGGTAAGAAAAATAACCAGAATTTTGCTCAAATCCCTCACAGTACCCTTATTTCAATGGTCGAATACAAGGCTGGAGAGGTTGGAATTTCGGTTGAACGGATCGAAGAGTCCTATACAAGCAAATGCTCTTTCCTTGATAATGAGCTAATGGAACACCATGAAGAATATCTCGGAAAACGGGTCAAAAGAGGGCTTTTCCGAAGTGCCACGGGAGTTCTTCTTAACGCTGATGTCAATGCAGCATATAATATGATTAGAAAAGCAATCCCTAATGCCTTTGCAGAGGGGATAGAGGGTGTTGTGCTTCACCCTGTTAGTGTTAATCCACTATACAAAGAACAGTTTATATCACAAATTCATAATAGTTGGTGATACTAATTAGGACTTTTCATAGCATACCAATACCAAAGACTGATAACTACAATACCTGATCTATTTATACTCACCCAGCTTTAAAATTCAGAATTTTGAAGTTTTCTATCCAAAATCACTATCAAGAGGATTTCCAACCACGGAAAACACGGAAAGACACGGAAACCGGCCTACGGCCGGTGAGTACGCCGGGACTTTAAATACCTGAGTTCCGCTTCGGGATCACAGGAAATCAAAGATTTCCTGGGAGTTGCACTGCAAGTGCAACAGCACGGTGTCCTTTTCGGGAGCTCCACTCAAGCGGACTGAAAAAACGCCAGAACAACCTTAATTGCCGTCTTCCTGCATTCTTTTTTCCGCGTGTTCCGTGTGTTCCGTGGTTTGAATGCACACACCAAACACCTCCACCAACAAAAACACAACCTTTACGAGTATAGAGCACTTCCCGAAATAAAATCTGAACTTATATTTTCACCATTCCTTAGCAGATAATTTACAAGATAAGGGACCCACCATGACAAATATCGCGATAATCGGAACCGAACGGAGCGGAAGGACCACTCTGGCCGCAAACCTCGGTAAAAAAGGTACACATTCGGATATCACCCTCTTCAACAACGATAAGGAAAGCCGAACAATGGTTTTCGTGGATGCGCACAGCTACCCGAAGTCCCTGAAATCCCTGATTACGGCCCTGAACGTCTCCGACATAGCAATCCTCTGCATCCCCCCCGAGGGCCTGGACGCCCATACAGGAGAGTGTATAATTGCCCTTGACCTCCTGGGTTTCAAGCGCGGGATCATTGCCCTCACGAAATCCGACACAACCCACATGTACGCAATCGATGAGCTGAAGGGTAAACTCAAAAAGATCAGCAAAGGCACAATCCTGGAAAACTGGGAATACGTGTCTCTGAACACGGACAAGAGCGCAAAGAACGCTTTTGAGGGTGTGGACGACTTAAAAGCCCTGATAAATACCCTCGCCGAAGAAATCGAAGCCGAGCAGAAAGAAATGGACGAACTCCCCGTCCGTGTCCTTATTGACCACGCCTTCAACGTAACCGGAAAAGGTTGCGTGGCCCTCGGAGTCGTCAGCCAGGGCACACTGAACGAGAAAGATAAAATCAAGATCTTCCCCCTTGACAGGGACATCGAAATCCGCTCCATCCAGTGCCACGATGTGGATGTGAAAAGTGCCCCAACAGGCAAAAGGGTCGGGCTGCGCCTGAAAAATGTTCAGGAAAAGGACATTGAGAGAGGCTTTATCATCGCCGATAAGGAAAACGTGACCACGGACTATACCCTGGAATGCAGCATCTCAAAGTTCACGAAGAAAATTGAGCTTGCAAGCGTTCTTCACCTCTTCGTGGGCCTCCAGTCCGAACCCGTGCGGGTGGAAAAGATCCTGATCGACGGAAAAGAAGTTCAAGAAGCTTTACCCGGCAGAACCTGCACCCTTGAACTTTCCGGAACCAAAAAGGTCGCCTACGGCAAAGAGGACCGTTTCCTGCTCGCAAACCTGGACCTGTCCCAGCGTTTTGTGGCCTACGGCTATTCTAAATAATTTCAGGCTCAAAAAAATTGGTCGTCCACTTATCCAGAATCACTATCAAGAGGACTTTCAACCACGGAACACACGGAAAGACACGGAAACCGGCCTGTGGCCGGTGAGTAACCTGGATCTTTATATAATAGAATTCAAAAACACTCCCAGATCTTAAAAAAGGACTAAAAATACCAGAAAAACCGTAATTGCCGTCTTCCCCGAGTTCCGCTTCGGGAGCATGGTGTCCGTTTCGCTACGCTCAAGCGGACTTAAAACCGTAATTGCCGTCTTCCTGCCTTTTTTTTCTGTGTGTTCCGTGTGTTCCGTGTGTTCCGTGGTTTGAATGCCCACGCCAAACACCACCTCACACAAAAACACGAGCTGTATGAAAATGAAGCAATTCCCGAACTGAAATATAAGGGGAAGCCCATGAAAACTGAGCGAGAAAACAAGACTGTAGAAGATAAAAAGCTCGATGGGTCCGTTTTTCATAAAAACATGTGCTGGCAGCGCTCCTACGAAAAACCCGCAGAAAATGAGATGATAATGGCCCTCTACGGCTCTCTCCGGGATGGGCTCGACAACAGCCGGCGCTTTGACCTGCCTGAAAAATCGGAGTTTCTGGGAACGGCATGGGTTGAGGGTTACACCCTCTATTCCCTGGGAGCCTACCCAGCCGTCTATCCGGAAGAAGGGGCTTCCGTACTTGTGGAAGTCCGGAAGTTTTCAGGAAAAAAGCAGATGGAAATCGCAAAATCCATTGACTACATGGAGCTTTTCGGAGGCTACCACAGGGAATACGTGGACCTTGAAATTGAAGGACGGAAACTCAAGGGTATCATTTATGTTTACGATGATGAACCCCGAACTGAAAAAATAGAGAGCGGGGACTGGGTTGAGTATATGGAAAATTAAGAGAACACAGGGCTTCTTTAAAAATTAAAAGGGTTGCGGACTTATTAAAAATTATTGAACCTCCGAGATTCAAGAATTTAGTTGAAAATTTGGAAAGATTAGACTCAGCTTTCAAAGAAGAGCTATTTTTGCCTTGATTTGCCACAAAAATCAGTGGCAAGGAAGATCCGTTAAAAAAAATATTTGTAAGGCCTAAGTTCTAAATTACATTTAAAAAGCCTATTGTATCTGTTTTTTGAAGAAATATCTTTATATACGTAGAACCTAAATTTATATCATGGTTTTTTTAAAACAGAAAATAATCAACGGTAAAAAATACTGGTATATTATTAAAACTGGCAGAATTGATGGAAAAGTGAAAACTATATTTCAGATATATTTAGGCAATGCCGAAAAAATATTTGAAATGAAAAAACAGAGTGAATCATTGCCCTACATGAAACTGAAATCTTTTGAGTACGGCAAACTTGCCGCACTTCTTCATGTGAATGAAGAGCTTGGATTCGTTGACATAGTGAACAAGCACACTATGAAAAAATCAATCGATGGTTTAAGTGTCGGAGAGTATCTTTTACTTGATATAGTGGGGAAATCTCATGGAGTTTTAAGTGAAAACGGTATTGGGGAATGGTTCAAAAAATCGGCCTTATCTTTTAAGTGGAAATTCCCTCATAAATTAAATTGTCAGAATTTTTTGAATCATATGAATTACATTGATTCCGACACAATGAAAAATATTGAAGACGATTTGTGCCGAGTTCTCATCGAAAAAGGACTAACCCCTTCAGTACTGTTTGTGGATGAATCAAACTGGTTCACTTATGCTACCAATTATGATGAAAAAAGTGAATTGCTTCATAAAGGGTATAACAAAAAGCATCGTAAAGACAAAAATCAGGTATCTGTAGCGCTGGCTGCTAATGATTACAACTTACCTTTTATTCACGAGACATATCCAGGAAATGTGCATGATTCAGAGGAATTTTCAGGTCTGGTTGACAAAATAGTAAACCGTCTAACCGAATTGAATATTTGTTCGGAAGACCTTGTTCTTGTTTTTGATAAGGGAAACAATTCAAAGGACAACATTGAAAAAGCAACTTCAAAGATGAATTTTGTAGGGGCTGTAAAAGCAAATCAGGCAGATGATCTTCTTGAAGTGCCATTATCTAAATATCAATTTTTATATGAAAGCTCAGAAGGCCACAAAATTTATGGCTATCGGACAAAGCATCAGTTTTACGGGACAGAATTTACAACAGTAATTACTTTCAATGAAGGAACTCACAAACTTCAAAAAAGAACTTGTGAGTCAAATATGTCAAAAATAACTGAGAATCTGGAAGACCTACAGAGGAGACTGGAAAGCAACAGAGGAAAAGCAAGAAACAGGAGCAGTGTAGAAAAAGAGGTTGCAGACATTATTATCAAAAAATACAGAAGTATGGTGAAATATGAAATTACTGATGCTCCTGAAGGTAAGAAAAAACCTCAGTTAAAGTTCTGGATTGACGAAGAGAATAAAAATAAGCGCGAAAATTCATTAGGAAAAAATATACTATTTACAGATAAGCACCGTTGGCACACTAAAAAAATTGTGCAAACATACAACAATAAAGGCGCTATAGAGGATGATTTTAAGCTATTGAATGATCACCTGCTTGTCCCTGTGGGACCGGTGTACCACCACAAAGATGAAAATATCAAAGTTCACGTATTTCTGTCTATAATTGGCTTACTTTTCTACAGATATTTAGCCTGGGAGACAAAGAGATATGGTCTTTCTATGAGAAGACTAATTGAAAATTTGTCCGAAATTAGGCTGGCAGTTATCCAGGATAAAGAATCAAATAAGTGTAATATTATTCTGGAAGAGATGAGTACAAAGCAAGCATCATTATTTTCTTTCTTGAACTTGGGTAATTACCTGCCACCCCAATAAAAACGTCATCAGTAGGATTATTCATTCCTTAGGCCCACACAAACAAAGCCGCTTGATAACGGAAAAACATGCATCTTTGAAAGTAAAGTTAGAGTTTCTTTAAAAACTCCAGACTTTTGACCCCTTCTTCAACCGAACTCATTTCATTTACAAAGATTCCCCTGTAATCCGAGAGTTTTTCCAGAACCGATTTCCAGTCCACAGTGCCATCCCCAAGAGGCAAGTGTTCGTCCCGCTCACCTCCGTTGTCGTGGATGTGCACGTGGGAAATCCGGCCCCCGAGGACTTCTAGAAACTCGTCCGTGAGTCCGACCGTGTTGGCGTGGCCCACATCGAAGGTGAAGCCCACGTTGTGGCTGCCTATAGCTTCGAGCATCTCGCTCATTTCTTCCGGGTATTTCCCGAAAATTTTCGGGTAATCCGGCATGTTTTCAACGGCTATGAGGATTCCGAAATCCGCGGCAAATTCACAGAGTTCTCGGAGGGATGCAAGGTTGGTCCGGCAGGCCTCATGCGGAACCTGGGCTCCATAGGGGGAAAGGTAACCGGGATGCACCACAGCCAAGTTGACAAAATCCGAGGCCAGGGTAAGGTACTGTTTCATCTGTCTGAGGACTTCCCCCCGGATGGAAGGGTTCAGGCCCGCCAGGTTCATGTCCGAGAAGGGCAGGTGGAGGGTCAGTTCAAGGCTGGTGGTCTCGTAGATATTTCGGACCTGCTGCAGGGTCCTGCTGTCCAGGCACTGGGAGCCTTCCTGCACGATTTCCCAGCCAGTGTACCCGTGGTCCTCAAGTTCGTAGGCCCAGGAAAAAGGGTCCTCAACAACTGCGCGTGATGAAAAACTGATGCGTTTTAACTGCATGAAAGATCGGCCTCATCCATGTAAAAATAAGGAAGTAATATGGAATTTTGAGTTGTAGAGTTAATTTTACGGGAATTTTGATTTGGAGTTATTAAAGTTAATTTTAGCGGGAACTCTGATATAGTTATGGAAAAAAAGATGAGCCGGAAAATAAGATTTCAGGCCCCTTCCACGTAATCCATACCAACTTCAATAATGGGCTTTCCGTCCTCCGTGAGAGGCAACAACCACTCAGAAAGCCTTTCCATTTCAGGAAAAGACTCCGCAGTTATGTGTACCTCAATGGAGTCCAGAGGTTTCACTTCAGGAGGGAAGCTTGCAAACCCAACAAAAGCGACCTGTTTGTCCAGTAAAAATTTAACAGACCGCCCGTCCATCGAAAGCCCTTTGTTAAAGGCTTTTTTGCGTACGCTATCTATAATACTCTCTACCCGGAAAATCCTGTGAAGGGTGTTGAGAAGTTCAATGCCCCCTTCTCCACTAAGCCGGTAAATGGGACCTGTATATTTTCCGGACTCGGCAGCCTCTGAAACTTCAGAATTTTCAGAAATCCCAGAAGGCTCGGAAACCCCGGAAGGCTCGGAAACCCCGGAAGGTTCAGAAATGTTGATATCAATGCCCTCAAACATCCTGGAAATTGCCAGGGAAACTTTTTCAGGGTCCTCTGTGGGATAAACGGAAGCTGAAACCTCAATATGTATCATGAATTATTTCCCCTTATTTTATTCGGTTTTATTTTCTCCGGAATTTTCTCCAGAATTATTATCGGAATTATTATCGGAATTATTATCGAAATTATTATCGGAATTATCTCCGGGAGCTTCACGAATAATTTTTAATAATTGCAATCATGGCCTTTCTGAAAGTCTCCAGGGTGCAATTGTTTTCAATTTTCACATTGGAAGCTTCGATGGCTTCACCCATGCCCCAGCCAAGTTCACGTTCATCGCGCTTTTGAAGGCCTTCGATACTGTTCATGTCATCACTTCTGCCTCTTTTCTGCACTCTTTCGAAGCGGGTCTCAAGAGGAGCGTGAATAGAGATGAGGAGAAAACCTTCTCCGAACTCTTTTCTGAAGTACTCAACTTCAGCAATCCCGCGGACGCCGTCCACGACCACAAGTTCCGCACCTGTTTCCCGGATTTGGGAGACGCAGCGCCTGGAAATGGCATCCATACCCTCGCATTTCCGAAGGTCTGTTGCGACTTTCCCGGTATTGGAATCGGTGGGTTCAAGCCCACGCTTCAGTACTTCCTTCCGGATCACATCTCCCATAATAATAACAGGGACCCCCATCTCAGCAGCGATCCTGGAAGCTTCGGATTTCCCCGAGGCCGGCATACCTACAAAAGCTATGATTTTCATCGTAAAAACCCTTTGAAATATTGTGAATGAAAAATATTGTGATTATGAAAATGAATGAACGTGACTGAAATGTCCTTTTCTGGCCAGACTACACGATCAAGACACCGGATTATATATATTTTTTTCCAGAAAGCCGGAAAAAAAGACAGCTGATCGGAAAAAGCAAGCTGTAGAAAAGGAGTCAAAAAAAGTCAACTACCCTTGAGATAAGACCCGGAGATTTCCTGCTGAGGTTTTATCCCCAGCAGAAGACCCCTGATTTTAAAATCGGATTTTAGGGGAAAAGGGTAATTGACGAAGATCTGAGCAAATTCAAATGAACATCTTGCCAAACATGGAAGACTTAAAGTCTACAAGAGGCTTTAACCTGTAATCTTCAAGAAGTACTCTGCGTGTGTTTTCCACGGGAACGCTGAGGGAAATTTCCTTGGTCCTGCCGTAACGGCCTTTGCTTACCACAACGGCGTTGACGATTCCCAACATGTCAAGCTCGGACATGAGGTCCGTTACCCTCCTCTGGGTCAGGATGTCCATATCGATATGATGGCAGAGCTGCCTGTAGACGTTGTACATCTCTCCCGTTGTTATGTTCTTGCTCTCTTTCCCACGGTTCCGGAGCAGTATAATACTGTAGAGCACGAGCTTGGACTGGGAGGGCAAAGTCCGGACGACTTCCACGACCCGGTCAACTTCGATCTTTTCCTGGGCCTGGCGCACGTGTTCTTCAAGCACCTGGGACTCGTTTTCCCGTTCTGCGATTTCCCCTGAAACTCTCAGGAGGTCAAGGGCACGCCGGGCATCCCCGTGTTCCTGAGCTGCAAAAGCGGAACAGAGCGGGATTACCATTTCCCCGAGCACAGCATCATTATACGCCATTTTTGCTCTCTGTTTGAGGATGTCGCTGATCTGTTCGGCGTCATAGGGCGGAAAAATAAGTTCTTCTTCTCCAAGCGAACTCTTGACCCTGGGGTCCAGGAATTCCGTGAATTTGAGGTCGTTCGAGACCCCTATCATGCTGACCTTGGCATGTTTCAGGTCCGTGTTTATGCGAGAGAGGTTGTAGAGAACGTCGTCACCTTTCTTAATAAGTTTATCAATTTCGTCCAGAATAATAATAACGACCTGGTCCCTCGCGTCAATCGCTTCCTTGAATTTCGTGAAGACCTGGTCCGTGGGCCAGCCGGTCATAGGGACCTCTTCTTCAAAGTGCCGGGCAAGGTTTGCAAGCAACCGGTACTGAGTATCGATGACCTCGCAGTTGATGTAAACCACCGAGCACAGGAGCGATTTGTCTTCACTTACCCTTTCAAGTTCTTTCCCTACATAGCGGGTCACGGCAGTTTTCCCTGTCCCTGTCTTTCCATAAATCAGGACATTTGAAGGAGTCTCCCCTCTCAGAGCTGAAACAAGGATAGTGGCAAGGCTGCTGATCTGCTCGTTCCGGTGGAGCAGGAGGTCGGGGGTATAGGAGGGCCGGAGGACTTCTTTATTTTTAAAAATCGAATGGCCGTCCAGTAATTTTTCGAACAGGCCATCTAAAGATTGGGCTTTCATCATAATGATCCTCTGAAATTAACAAAACTAATATATAAATTTACATGAAACAGGCAGAAGGCCCCATTACTTCAGCATGGGGAGCAATAAATTAGATTATAGAGGGGGATAGAAATTATCGTGATACGATCTAAATTCCTTTCGAATAAGACCATTTATCTTTAAATTGAATTGAATTTTTTGGATAGTCCGGGATTGGTCTTTTGAACAGAAGTAAACTGCACCCTTCCTTCGGAGTCGAGAAAAAAAATCTTTCCGGCTGCGGAGATAAAAGACAGGAAGGACACAAACATTCAAAGATATAACAAGAAATCCTCCCGGATCCAGGCATTTCTGGACATATTCAAAACCATCCGGGCATATCTGTTTATCCATTTGAGCAAAATATTATTTGAATACCAGCACTACAAAAATCTGATTTGAGACCAGATCTGCAGTAGATGCAATGGAAGTACACCTAAT
The DNA here is from genome assembly GCF_055394095.1 of Methanosarcina baltica. Classification (NCBI taxonomy): domain Archaea; kingdom Methanobacteriati; phylum Methanobacteriota; class Methanomicrobia; order Methanosarcinales; family Methanosarcinaceae; genus Methanosarcina; species Methanosarcina baltica. The sequence goes on from NZ_AP042463.1 coordinate 1,606,023, forward strand.
TAATGGTTATGGTGAAAACCCCTTTATTTCTAATGGAAATTTTTTATAACCGGACAATCGATCAAAAAAACGGCACCCTGCAAAAACATAAATTAAAAAATTAAAATCAAGAAAGCTGTATATGATAATCAAATAGAAAATAACCCCCCTTTTTCCAATGGAGAATTCTAAAAAACTTTTAACCCCTTTATTTCCACTGAAAAGATAAAAATACTATATAAAAAATGTATTTGATAAAAATAATAATATGAGTTTCTGATAACAAATACTTATTAATAATTATTATAAAATTCAGATTGATCCTAAAAACGTCCGAATTTTTCAGAATAATTCCTGCATTATCTGACAGTTATTATTTTATAAGTTGTGCCAGGTATAATCAAAAAAGTATATAAATGATAGATTTTTTTCAAAAAATTTATAAAAAAGATAAGAATATAAGGAAACAAAGATTTCAATCAGGATTCTGAAAAAAATAGATAAAAAATTTAAACTCAAAATTTAAAACGCAAAACTCAAAAACAAAAATTAAGAAGTCAAAAACAAAAATTAAGAAGTCAAAAACAAAAATTAAGAAGTCAAAAACAAAAATTCAAAACATAAAAAAAGCTACAAAAATGGAGACAATTGATGGCATCTAACGACCTTAACATTATGTTTGTTTTTATGATTTATCTGCTCTTCATGATCTCCATCGGAGCTCTCTATTATAGAAGAACAGAGAACCTTTCCGATTATATTCTTGGAGGAAGAAAATTAAATAGCTGGGTCACGGCCTTAAGTTCCCAGGCTTCGGATATGAGCGGATGGCTGCTCCTGGGCCTGCCCGGATATGCATATCTGTCGGGTATGGAATCCATATGGATCGCTATCGGGCTTGGTGTCGGGACCTATCTTAACTGGAAATTTGTCGCAAAAAAACTGAGGCAGTACACCCAGATTGCAGGGGACGCTATCACAATCCCGGTTTTCTTTGAAAACAGGTTCAGGGACAAGTCCCATGCTCTCCGTATCATATCAGCTCTCCTGATCCTTATGTTCTTCCTGATCTACACCTCATCCGGGCTCGTTGCGGGCGGGAAGCTCTTTAACACTGTATTTGGAATCCCCTACCAGCAGGCCCTCCTGATGGGAGCACTTGTAATTGTTACCTATACCTTCCTCGGAGGGTTCATGGCTGTCTGCTGGACTGATTTCTTCCAGGGCCTGCTCATGATAATAGCAATTGTGGCCGTGCCCCTTGCAGCCATAAAAGGTATGGGAGACTTCCCCACAACTGTGGAGCTAATAAAAAGTATCGACCCCCAGATGATGAACCCCTGGACCACAATCGGAGGAGGCTCAATTCCCCTGATAGTACTTGTCTCAAATCTGGCCTGGGGTTTCGGTTACTTCGGGATGCCGCACGTCCTGGTCCGGTTCATGGCCATCGAGTCTGCTGATAAAATTAAGCAGGCCAGGACCATTGCCATGGTCTGGGTAACAATTGCCCTGATCTTTTCAGTCGGTATGGGAATTGTGGGAAGAGCCTATCTGCACCCCGAATTCCTCGCAGGAGCCGAAAGTGAAACCGTTTTCATGGTTCTGATAAACCAGATGTTCCCACCCCTTATAGCAGGAATTTTCCTCGCTGCAATCCTCGCCGCTATCATGAGTACAGCCGACTCCCAGCTCCTGGTCGCAGCCTCGGCTTTCACGGAAGATATCTACAGGATCCTCTTTAACAAGAATGCAAGTGAAATGGAACTTGTATGGCTCGGCAGATTTGCAGTCATCGCAATCTCCCTCATTGCCTACCTGATTGCCAGAGATCCTGCAAACTCTGTCATGGGCCTGGTCTCCTACGCCTGGGCAGGTTTCGGAGCCGCCTTCGGACCCATTATCCTCTTTTCCCTCTTCTGGAAAAGGACCACCAAAAACGCGGCCCTTGGAGGAATGGTTGCTGGAGGCTTAATGGTCATCATCTGGAAACAACTCTCCGGTGGAATCTTCGACCTCTACGAAATCGTACCGGGCTTCATCCTCTCCTGCATTGTGATCTACACAATCAGCATAATGGACAAAGAAGGCCCGTCCAAAGAAGTCCAGAAAGAGTTCGACCAGGTACACAGACTTGATTAAAGGCTGATTCTCAAGAAAAGAGGTTTGAAAACTCCACTGAAACCATCAAAACAAGAACGAACATATTATCTGTGAGGCATCAAAGAAAAAATATGATTCCTTTAAAGCTTCACAGATTTAATTAATTTTTCGATTCTATTTTTGTTATTTTGATTATTCTATCAAACCAAAGAGCTCAGATTACAGAACTCAGATTACAAACCTAAAATTATAGGTAACTATTCAGCCTACTGATAAAAAAAGCATAGTTTCAGCTAATGTTGCAACTATCGGATAATAGCGGCGCTCCATTGAGCGCCGCTCGAATAGCATCCATGACATTCAAGCTATTCTTTCTAATAGTGGATATGTATCCCCGAATTCTGCAGAAAGCTACCGCTCCTTCGATGCTTCGGAAAGTTCCCGAAATCTTCTGTTGTAGCTTCATCATTCTGATGTCTCGCTCTGCTTGATTATTATCAAATGGAACTCTCAGGTCATTGAGGAATTTCAGAATCCTATCCTTGTATTTTATGAACCTATCAAGGAGATTCTTTGCTTTTGTTTGTGCTGGTCTTCCTCTTTTTTTAACCTGTTTTGAGAGGTCAGGAGGTGGATTTTCTTCAATTCCCTCTTTAATTATTTTATCGTATATTTCCTCGAATGCCCTGACTTTTATTGGATCTATTGGAATTTCCATTTCTCTGCATTCGTCGGTATATTTTTTTACTTCACTCAGAAGTTCATTTACTTTTTTAGCCCATTGCTGCTCAAAATTCTCTTCAACTCCAGTGAGGTCCCTCTTAAGATGAGCATTGCAGAGAGCATGTTCACATCCATATTTGTTGTATGATGCCCAACCATCATGAACTACTACCCCCTTGTATTCTGGAAGAAAACCCAAAGCATTCATTGCCTCTGATCCTCTTTTTGGATGTACAAAATAGTATGTCCACAGACTGTTTGAAACAACATGGAGCCACCATTTTGTCCCTAAAACCCTCATTCCTGTTTCATCACAATGTACAGAATAGGCTACCCGTAGATGTTCGAAAACAGCTTTTTCGAAAGGTTCCAATTTCTGGAATAATTCCTTTTCAGCTCTTTTTATGGTAGCAGGGCTGATACGTATTCCATAAAAGTCCTCTGACAAATCACAAATCCGTTTATAAGGAATCAATTGAAAGTTCCTTAAATATACAAGAGAGGATAAAAGGCGAGGTCCATATTGAATAGGGAATTTTATAGAGTCTGGAAAAGTACCTTTGTTTATTTTCCCACAGTGAGGGCATTTCTTGGACTCAGCACGATGTTCGGTAAATATGATGTTCACAGGAGGAATATCAGCTTCTTGCCTGCGTTCACAGTCCCGAACTTCAGTATCTTCAAGATCATGACCACAATTTTCACAGCAGTGAGGGGAATGAAATATTATATGGTCAGGATCCCCAACCATTTCGAAAGTACTTCCAGAATGACCTTTTTGACCACCAGGTTTTTTCCCACTTCTTGTGCGGCTACTCTTAGGTTTAGGTTTTTCATTCACAAAAACGTCAGTAGAAGGAGGTTTACTGCTGTTTTGGCTGTTTTGATTTAGACGAGCCTCTAAAACCCTTACACGTTCCTCAAGTTCAGCAATTTGAGAAGCCTGTTTCTCTATGATAGTCTCAAGTCTCTGAATTACAGCAACGACTGCTTCAGGGCCTTCTTCATAGATTTCAAGAATCTCTTCACGTGTAAGCATGATACTGAAGAGATAGAGTTATTTTATATGCAATTTTTCCTCGAAACGAGGAAAAATTGCCTTTGTTCAAAGTATGGCTGAATAGTTACAATTATAGACCTAAACTTGCAAATTTGAAGTTGCAGTCGAAAACGAATTAAATATAAAGTGTCTAACAAATAGAACAAAATTCTAATTTTTTTAAATTCGATAAGAAAAAGAGAAAAACTGATTTGTTTTCATACACCCCTTCATTTCCACTGGAAAGTATATATACACACCCGGGCCCCCCTGTTTCTACTGGAGTGGACTTCTCGTTTGGGGTAACAAAATAAAACATAGTTTTATTTGTTATGGTAACAAAACAATGTTGTTATGTTATTCAATTAATAGTATATATAGCTTGTTATGAATACGCTTATTTACTAAAATAGAATTGAAATAATTAAATAAGATATCGAAAATTATTTTAAATCTGGAGAAGTCTTTTTTTTTCCACCGGAACCGAAAAGGCGTTCCAGTGGAAATAAGGGGGTGGGGGTACCATCCCTCCAGTCATTCAATAGAATTTCATTCATTTTTATTCATAATTTATAACTTTTTTAAAAATTAACTTGAATATATTTTGATAATTCTCTATCTTTTTTAAAATCTTATCTTCGGATGCACCATCTTCCTGACTCTATGACTTAATCTGACTCTATGACTTAATCTGACTCTTCTATCTCTGACTCTATCTCTGATTCTATTATACTTCAGATCAAATATCAAATATCTCAAATCCTATTTCGGCTGGATTAATCCATAAGTCTTTTAAATAGAATTGTTTTTACCTTATCCTAATGAATGAGCAGGGCCTTTCTGAAAAAAAGATATTTTCCCTATTGAAAGGGGCAAAGTCTGAAGATACGGATTATTACAGGGTTTTGAGTTCAATGTGTACGCATCCTCACAGGATAGCGTCAGAAGCTCACAGGCTGTTTATTGAAGCTAACCTTGGGGACCTCGGGCTCTTTTCGGGCACTCACGGCCTTGAAAATGAGGTCATAAAGATGCTCGGGGAACTCCTTCATGCGCCTCAAGCCTGCGGCTATCTGACAACAGGAGGCACGGAATCCAATATCCAGGCAGTCAGGGCAATGAAGAACCTGGGTGTTGCCCGCAGGCCTTACATTAAAAATCCCAATATCGTGGTCCCAGAGTCCGCTCACTTTTCCTTTGACAAGGTTGCCAACATGCTAGAGGTCGAAGTCAGAAGAGCTGCACTTACCCCGGAGTTTCAGGTTGACATAACTTCCATGGAAAAACTGATCGATGAAGAGAGTGTGGGGCTTGTGGGGATAGCCGGGAATACAGAGTTCGGACAGGTGGACCCGATCGAAAAAATCTCGGAACTGGCTCTTGAAAGAGGACTTTTCCTGCATATCGATGCGGCCTTCGGAGGCTTTGTGCTCCCATTTATGGAAAAAACTTATCCATTTGATTTCGCTGTCAAAGGAGTAAGTTCAATTGCAATCGACCCCCACAAAATGGGCCTGTCCACAATTCCCTCTGGAGCTCTGCTGGCCAGGACCCCCGACTTCCTGGACTGCCTCAGGGTCAACACTCCCTACCTTACCACAAAGACGCAGTCCACCCTCACAGGCACCCGAAGCGGCGGCGCCGCCGTGGCCACCTATGCCGTAATGAAACATCTCGGCCGGGAAGGCTATCGAAAAACAGTGGAATACTGCATGGATCTCACCAGAGCTCTTATAAATGGTGCCAGGGAAATCGATATCGAACCCCTGCTTGACCCTATAATGAACGTCGCCACTCTTGTAGTCCCGGAACCTGACAAAGTCCGGGAAATCCTTCTTGATAAATTCGGCTGGCATGTCTCAATCACCCGAAAGCCCAGGGCCCTAAGACTCGTACTGATGCCGCATACCACACCTGAAGATATAGATGAATTTTTGAAGGATCTGAAAACAGTTGTTGAAGGGCTTTGATAAGGCCGTTCTTACTCATTCATCCTTTTTATTTTCTCATTTTTATTTTTTAAATCTAACACTTTATGCCGGTTTTTGTTGTTTTTTCGAATTAATGAAATCTCGCAATAAATATCTATAGAGTTATTTTTAAAATAATATGTAGATATATTATATTGAGGCATTCTTAAAATAATATAGTACGAAAAAGTATCCACTAATTATAAATAGAACCCATATTATATTACACATTGTATACTATGAAAGCGAAAGAGGTACTCCAGCTATTGAAAGTATCGAGAAATACTTTAAGCATCTACGTTAAGCAAGGAAAAATAAGAGTTACCAAACTGCACAACGGTTACTATGATTACAATGAGGACGATGTTTACAAATTATTCAACAAAAACGTAATGAGAAAAACCGTTATATATGGACGAGTTTCAACCTCTAAACAAAAAAAAGACCTGGAAAACCAGATAGAAATGCTGAAGAGTTGGGCTTTCAATTCAGGCCATCGAATTGACGAAGTGTACTCTGATGTTGCATCTGGAATCTCTTTCGAGAAAAGGAAAGATTTTTTCAAGATGCTTGATAAGATCCTGAATCACGAAGTTGAATTTTTGATAATTGCCTATAAAGACAGGTTAAGCAGAGTCGGGTTTGAACTGTTCTCTCACCTGTTTGCACGTTTTGGCACTCAAATAATAGTGGTGTCTGAAATAGGCAATAAGAAGCTTGATTCTGAAGAAATATTTGATGAAATTATTTCAATGCTCCATTGCTATTCCATGAAACATAACAGTAAAAGAAGAGATAAACGCCTGGAGATAGAGGTCGAATCAAAGTGATGGTTAAACGTGTTGAGCAAATACAATTTCGTTCCAATGAAATTGGTGATTTGTGCCATAAAGCCAAAAACCTGTATAACTTTGCAAGCTACATAGTTAGACAGGAGTTTTTCAAAAACAAGAAATGGATAAGGTACAAGAAACTCTACAAACTCGTAAAGGATTCGGAGCCTTACAAAGAGCTTCCGGCCCAAACTGCTCAACAGACTCTAAAAGTGCTTGACAGTAACTGGAAATCTTTTTTTGAAGCTATGAAAGCTTTCAAAAAGAATCCTGAACTTTTCACAGGAAAACCGAAACTCCCTTACTACAAAGAAAAAGATGGAGAGTTCCTGTTAGTTTTTACCAATCAGCAGGTCAGGATTAAAGACGGAAAACTCAAGTTTCCCAGAGTAGTTCCATTGTCCATCCAGACAAGACTTTCTGATGATATAAATTTAAGAGAAGTCAGGATCATTCCAAAACACGTAGGGTACACCTGTGAAATCGTTTTTGAAACCGAAATAGAAGAACCTGAACCCATTAATTCTGGAAGAATCCTGGGAATTGACCTGGGAGTTGTCAACCTCGTAACCATTGGAAACAATTGTGGTGAAGTTCCAATTATTGTTAAGGGCGGAGTTGCCAAGTCCGTAAACCAGTTTTACAACAAAGAAAGAGCAAAGTTCCAGAGCATTTATGAGTCCCACGGGCTCAAAACCGGTAAGAAAATAGAAGTCCTTACCCACAAACGAAACTCAAGGATTAAAGACACACTTCACAAACTGAGCAGGGCAATAATAGACTATGCTCAGGAGATGAAAGTGGAGAAAATTGTCATAGGAAGTAACCCGTTCTGGAAACAAAAATCCAACATGGGCAAGAAAAACAATCAGAAGTTTGTTCAAATTCCCCACAGTACTCTTATTTCAATGGTCGAGTACAAGGCCGGGGAAGTTGGAATTTCAGTTGAAAGGATCGAAGAGTCCTATACAAGCAAATGCTCTTTCCTTGATAATGAACCAATGGAGCACCGGGACAAATATCTTGGAAAACGGGTAAAAAGAGGACTTTTCCGGAGTGCTGCCGGAGTTCTCCTTAATGCTGATGTAAATGCAGCATACAACATGATTAGAAAAGCAGTCCCTAATGCCTTTGCAGAGGGGATAGAGGGTGTTGTGCTTCACCCTGTTAGTGTTAATCCACTATACAAAGAACAGTTTATACCACAAATTCATGATTGTTTGTGATACTAATTAGAACTTTTCATAGCATTGCGGGTATATTGTGTGAGACAAGTATAATCTCAATACAGTATAGTACATAATTTATAAATATTATTATATATTATCAGAGTTATATTTCTTATCGTTATTGTCGAATTATTGAATATTACTATGAGGGGGCATTTACTTCATGAAATCTTCATTCAAAATCGGGACTATAATGGGTATACCGATCGAGCTGCACGTCACCTTTCTTTTGATATTGCCTGTGTTTGCGTACGTATTCGCAAGCTCTCCGAATCCCTATGGTTTTCTGGAGGTCATGCCCGTTACAACGAGATACACGCTTTCAACTCTGACCGCGTTGCTGCTCTTTGTATCCATTCTGCTGCATGAGCTTGGGCATTCTTATCTGGCAAAGCGCTACGGAGTAACCATTAACAGTATTACCCTCTTTCTTTTTGGGGGGGTCTCGTCCATGGAGGAGATGCCGAGAAATCCGTCTCAGGAAGCAAAGATGGCTTTTGCAGGGCCTTTTGTAAGCCTTATTATTGGAGTAGTATGTCTTTTTGTGTACGGGAACTTCATATCCCCTGCTCCGGAACTTGTGGCTAATCCGGCTTTTAAGGTCATCTGGATTCTCGGGGTCATGAACGTGGTACTCGGGCTTTTCAACCTGTTGCCAGCTTTTCCAATGGACGGGGGCAGGGTGCTCCGTTCCCTCTATGCCCGGAAGATGCCTTACATCAAGGCCACCCAGAGCGCGGCCGCAGTAGGAAAGTTTTTTGCCATCCTCCTGGCGATTTTCGGAATCCTGGCCGGGCTCCTCTGGTTTCCTTTGATAGCCCTTTTCATTTATGTGGGGGCAACGGAAGAAGAGCGTTCCACCCTGGCCTCCGTGACCCTTGAAACCGTGGCTGTCCGAGACATTATGACAAAAGAAGTGATTTCCGTTCACCCTTCCATGAGCGTGGAAGACCTGGTCCACTTCATGTTTGAAAACAAGCACATGGGCTATCCGGTAATGGAGGGCGGTTTCCTCAAAGGGATTGTGAGTTTTACCGACGTTCGGAAGGTGTCTCCCCTTGAGCGGCCGGTCCTGCTTGTCAGGGATATCATGACAAAAGACATCTTATCCGTCCCTTCTTCCGCTCAGTCTCACGAAGCCCTGAAGTTTATTTCTGGAAGGAATATCGGACGGGTTCTCGTCATTGACGATGGATCTCTTGTAGGGATACTTTCAAGGACAGATCTCGTAAGGACTCTGCAATTGATGAGTGAATGAGATCCTATGAGTGAGGTGTTATTGTAAGATTGAGGGATGTTATTGTAAGAAACTATAAATGTCTGAGGGTTAATTATCAATAACTAGAGGCTGGAGAGGCCCTGTTCAAGAACAATTAGATTATTCTAAGGATGTATATTTTCAAAATATTCTCAAATGAGCGGCAACTGGTGGGGCTTAATTATTTTCAAGTTCACTTTAACATTCTATATATTTTTGAACACCAATCTTTTGAGTTCCCATATTTTATAAATACTGCTGCAATAAAAGAGAGACTGATAATGGATAAATTAATGGATAAATCCAGTGTAACAGATTCACAGGCTGAGACTCCAGATTACAATTTACAAAGTTCCTCACAGGACCCGGCTTATTCCGTAGAGGAACTCGTCACTGAGTCCACGGAAGAAGACGCCTGCGTGCTAAAGTCCGGGGCATCTGATTCTTTTTCTTCTGAGGTCGAGTTAACTGAGATCTCGTTGTCGGAGTCTTCGGCAGAGTCCGAATCCGAAACAAAAAAGGTGCAGGACACCAGTTCCGGTTCTGCAGCGGCAGACCTTTCTATTTTTTCTTCAGAAGGAGTTTCTTCTGAACATTCCGCTGCCGTTTCATCTAAAAGTTCTTCTTCAGAACTTGCGGGCCCTGGTTTGCCTGAGGGTCTTTTAGAGAAAAGACCTGCAAAAATTGTCCTTGTAGGAACAGCCCACGTCTCCGAAAAAAGTGTGACTGAGGTCAGGGATACTATCAGGAGATTGAAACCTGATGTTGTCGCAGTCGAGCTCTGCCGGGGCCGCTACAATGCCCTGAAAGGAAATGTACAGGAGGCTCAGGTCCCTATAAAGGATATATTGAGTGAAGGGAAGATGTCTTTTTACCTTGTACACTGGCTTCTTTCTTACATACAAAAAAAGATTGGGAAAGACATGGGCGTCAAGCCAGGCGCGGAAATGATCTCCGCAATTGAGGAAGCCGAAGCCTCGGGTGCGAGGGTTGCCCTGATCGACCGGGATATCCAGATTACCCTGCAGCGTTTCTGGGGAAAAATGAAATTCCTGGAAAAGCTCAAGATGACCGGTTCCCTTCTGGGTGGCCTTATCGGGATCGGAAAAGGGATGGACATCGATATGGAGACCATCACGGATCAGGATGTGGTGACGTCCCTTGTAAGTGAACTCAGGGAACTTGCCCCGACTGCGGCCGAGGTCCTGATCGATGAAAGGGACGCCTACCTTGCGGGCAGCCTTCTGAGGACTGTCGGAGGCGGAGGTAAGACAATTGTTGCGGTAATTGGGGCAGGGCACAGGCAGGGGGTTATGAAATACCTGCAGAACCCGAAGACAATCCCCCCTCTGGGCAGCCTTGTCGAGATCCCGAAAAAACGCTTCGGGGCCGCAAAAATAATAGGGTTCGGAATCGTTGGTCTCGCCCTTGCGACCTTTTTGCTCATGCTGCTTTCCGGCACTCCCCTCAAACTCCTTTTCATCGCCTTCGGCTGGTGGTTTTTGATAAATGGGGTCTTAAGTGCAGGAGGGGCCCTGCTTGCAGGCGGTCATCCCTACTCCGTCATAACCGCCTTCTTTGTGGCCTGGCTGACCTCTCTTAACCCAATGATAGCCGCCGGCTGGTTCGCGGGTCTCATGGAAGCAAAACAGCGCAACCCCACAACTGAAGACATCAAGGCCCTTGTCGGAATCGAGAACTTCAGAGATATGCTGAAAAATAAGTTTATGCGCGTCCTTCTGGTCGCAAGTTTCGCAAACATAGGCAGCATCATCGGGACCTTTCTGGGGGTTCATATTATGCTAAAGGTCACCGGCCTTGATCCCGTGGAAATAATCACTGCGGGTTTCGGTGCGCTGGGGCTCTAAAGGGATTTTGTGGAGTGTTTCCAGTTTTTCGGAGTATTCCTGAAATACTTCCCGAAAATACTTTCCTAAAATACTTTCCTAAAATACTTTCCTAAAATACTTTCCTTAATATTTTTATCCCTGAGAAATTTCAGGGAATTTTTTTCTGAGTAATCAGTGGGTTTGTTCAGGGAATTTTTTTTCATCCCTATCGCAACTCTCCTGTTTTTTCTTTTCTTTTTTGAAGAGATTTCCTGTGATACAGAAAATCCATTTCCAGTGAAGGGCCAGGTGGAGAATCAGAAGAAACGTCATCAGGATTGCGGATTTATTATGGATCCAGGTCCAGGTCGCTTTTGTCAGGCCCATATACACGACGTACCTGCCGTGTGGGACTCCCGAAGGTATGAAAAAATACATGTAAAACCCCGCAAAGGCAACGACAAGAAACAGGAGCATCAGACCCATGTCCACGATATAATTGACTTTTGTTCGGTTCACTATCCGACTTCCATTTTAACAGTTTTATTTTTTTAAAAAAAGAATCTGTCTTGAAAGGTCAAAATTTAAAATAAAATAAAAATATAAAATATAAAAAAATAAAAGAAAAAAATGTGAGCTTAGAAAAGCTCGTGCAGTTTGATATGGTACTTCCCGAGTTTTCCACCGTAGTTTCCGGCGGAGATCTTTTTGATGCCGGGGACGGTCACAGCGGCCTCGATTCCGATTTTCATGGCCTTTTTGACGGCTTCTTCGTTAACTCCGTTGATGACGAGTTCGTAAACTGCGTTTACGTCGGCCGGAATTTCCGTGCCTTCTACTCTATCCTTGATGGAGGGGCAGAACTTTTCGTTTGCTGTGGCCTTCATGAATTTGTAGTTGTTTGCTCCGGACTTGGAACCGCTTGCTACAATTCCACCAGGGAAGGGGGTGATTGTGCCTTCAAGTTCTCCGATTGCATCCACTGCGGCTTCGGCTGCGGTAAGGGCGCTCATCTGGGAGTCCCCGAAAATGAAGAAGTTACCGCCTGCGACTCCGTCCACGCCTCCGAAGTTTTCTTCGGCCAGGAAGTCTCCTTCCATGATGGGGATCTTAAAGACCTTGCGGCCCGCAATTTCGGTTTCGGATTCCATGCCGTCGGCAAAGAACTTGAGTTTGAAGCCCACGTTAAACTGCTTTTCAGCCTCAGGAAGTCCGTTGAAGACCGCGGTTGTGGGGGCGGTCAGCACACACTGCCCGATCCTTTCGAGGAGCTGCTCGTCCAGGGCCTTGTACCCGAAGGTGCAGATAAGGATGTAGACGCCAGGTCTGCCATCAGGGGTTTCGCTGGGGCTTGCAAACCTCTCGATTCCTGCCTCTGCCGGGCACATGATGACTGAAGTCCCAAAGCCCGTGGCTTCCGTGGCTGCAATCTGAGCCCAGCGCTTTGTGACTGCGGTTATAAGGACCCGGGAAACCTTGATCGAAAACGCTTCTGCATATGTATCTTCAATTTCTACGCCGTTTAGTTCTATAAAAATCCCTCTGTATTGATTATTTTTTATTTTTATTTTGACTTACATCTTTGATTTCGACTTATATAAGATATGCCCGTTTCTTCAACTCACTCCCGCAGGAGCCCTCTTACTCTAAAACCAGAGGTTTTAAGAAAGGGTAGTTAACGTTAAGATATACTCATTTTCTTAATGTCTATTATGTTATTTATATTTAATAACTGATTTTTTGAAATTTTTCCCTTTTGGAACTTTCTCCCCTGGCCCCTATATTCAAATTTCTTTATCTCAAACAGCAGAAGACTCCTTCCTCGACAGTTCCGGCTTTGCCGGAACTGGCAGGTGGGAGATGAATGCGTATAAACTACGGGGGCCGGATTCGATATTTTTTTAACGTGGTACTGATTGGTCAATCCAACAGAATCCTTTGCCGTACTTTACAATTGTAACTTTTTGAATATTTACTACTTTGGACGATTTAATTTCTGAGGCTCGAAGTTTCACATACTTTCCGTAATTTTGTGCTCCAGCTACATAATATAGCTCTCCTTCGTACTCAACTAAATCCATTGGCTGAATTGGATAATGATTTTTCCTTATGCTGTACCTTCCTTTCTTTGTTTTCCTACCCCTATACACTCTCAAATTTTCCCCGTTAAGAGTTTTGTTTCTGGTAGTTCTTCCAGAATTTAAGTCCTGTCCGGTTTTTTGAGTGCCGTCCCTCAAATCAATATACTGCGCATCGTAGAACTTCGAAAGACTCCTGTTATTTCTTCTTATTTGTAGTATTTCATGGGGAGAACATCGAGTCTGAGTTTCCCCTCCAGCAATACAAAAAGCATCGGTTGAATGAGTCTTCTCAAGATTAAGCTCGTACCTTTTTGCTTTTGTGACATATCCGAAAGTGTGCTCAACATCATACTTTTCTTTTAAAATATCAATGAGCTTCCAGCGTACTATATTCATGAATGTAGCATCTTTGAAGCCTCTAACCTTTGGTTTCCATGTTAAAAGGAACCCTTTGTGGTTTTTTTGAGTATGACACTTATTACAAAGTGTGATCAGGTTCTCAGGCCGATCAGAACCACTGTTACTTCTGTACTGGATATGATGCACCTGGAGCAAAGGCTGTTTTGATGTGTTTTTGCAGTCCGGGTTCTGGCAAGAGTATCCGTCTCTGTGCAAAATATAGGCCCGAACGTTATCGTAGCCTGCCTGTTCCCCTTCCTGATACTGTTTGCCTTCGATTTCCGGATTTTTGATTTTTTGAATGTCGAAGTTCGCAACCTCGACAACGATTTTTGTTATGGGCAAGATTTCGGCAAGATCCTCTATTAATCTGATATGGCTTTCAAGCTTATGCTTGATAGATGGAGCCAACCAATCTTCTTTGTTGGTGTTTTTGTTGTAACCCGGTTTCCTGTGTCTTATCTGGTTTCTTCGGTTTCCTCGGTACATTCTCCGCTCTTCGTTTCGCTCTGGCATTCCAGCAAGAAGTTTTACCTCTCCTGAAATAAGTTCTTCTTTTTCGGAAACTGCCGAAAATCCTATGTTAAGGAACCCACTATCGATTCCCAGGGTTATGTCCTGAGTATTTTTTCCCGAATGATAAAGAAGTTTGATAGTGAATGGATTCCTTTGTACCACTTCCGCACGTCCTTCTTTTAACAATATTCTCGCTTTTCTGGGTGACGTGGGCATCAATGGTTCTTTTTTGTTGTTAATAACAAAGACCTTCAAAAGTTTTGTCCTCCTTTGCAGGAGTGGGTCCACATCGCCACTGTTATACTGGCTTGTTAATAACCTGAACACTTCCCCTTCCTCTCAGGGATGTTTAATCCAGATCGAAATCTCCGAGAACGTGTGGAGTATCCTCGAATATCATGACCAGTATAACGAAAGGCTATTCAACCAGGGACTTGTCAAAACAAGCCCCTTCCTCAAAAACCTGAGCCGTTAGGCGAAGGTTTTAGGTGGGGGTAGTTGACTACCTTTGAATGCACTCTTTACCAGGAGAGTACCTGTGGAAGTATCGAAGATTATTGTGCGCCCGTAATTTTTTCCTGTGTCTTCTGCAACAATGGGGATACCCAGGTCTTTAAAGCTCTGTTTTACACTTTTTACATTCCTTTCCCCGATGTTAAGTGATGAATTTGCGAACATACTTGCACCCCCTACAATTTTTGCTTTGAATCTTCTTTTTGCAGCCCCTTCTTTTCTGACTTCTTCTATGAGGTGCTCGATTCCCGAATCGGCAAATTTTACGGGGTTGTCCTTTAGTCTGACCTGCTTTATGCCTGGAAGCATGAATATATTTTTATACAGTGAAGCCTTTTCGGGGGTAAATAATGAATCCGATCCTTGTATTCCTTTTTGCCCTTCTGCTCATTCTGCTCATGACAGCGAAGTTCAGGCTTCACCCTTTTTTGAGCCTGGTTTCGGTTTCCATCCTCACAGGGGTCCTTGCAGGTGAACCCCTGGGTGCGGTAGAAGCTGTTTCCACTGGCATGGGTCGGGTATTTTCCCATTTTGCCATAATCATTAGCTGTGGGAGCATTATCGGGCTCGTGCTTGAGAAGACCGGAGGCACGGCCGTGATTGCCGAAGATATGGTTCGTTTTTCCAGAAAGCCCCTGCTGGGTCTGAATATTCTGGGTTTCATCTTTGCCGTGCCTGTAATGTGCTGCATCCTTGCCTACGTTATTTTTGTGCCGATCTCAAGAGAAGTCGCGTCCAGGCTTGACATCCCCCCTGTTTCCACTGCAACTGCCCTGGCGCTCGGGACCCTCGCCTCCTTTAACCTCGTTTATCCTTCTCCGGTTATACTT
Source organism: Methanosarcina baltica (assembly GCF_055394095.1). Lineage (NCBI taxonomy): Archaea > Methanobacteriati > Methanobacteriota > Methanomicrobia > Methanosarcinales > Methanosarcinaceae > Methanosarcina > Methanosarcina baltica. Next base: position 1,621,325 of record NZ_AP042463.1, read on the forward strand.
TCAGCAGCAGAAGAGCTTTCCGCAGACATTGGCATCCTGGTCATATTCGGCTTTTTTATTGCAGTACTCACCTCGATTACCGGCTGGCTTTATGCAAAAACGTTTATCGAGAGCCGGATTGAAGGGTCTGGCAGGCCGAAAGACACCGAAAAAACCAGAAGTTTCGAGAAATCCAATACTTCTATTTCCTCCCCTTCTTCTAAAAAAAGTTCAAAATTTGAGGGGGGACCTGAAAAACGAATTTCCGGAAGGCTCACGGCCTATATGCCGGTTTTTTTCCCGTTACTTTTGATTCTCCTTAAAGCCGTTTATGTGCATCCTGTTTTGATCTTTTTCGGAGACCCCAATATAGCCCTTTTGACAGGCGTTTCACTCTCCATTTTTTCCGCAAGGAAACTTGGAATTGAAGCCCTGAGGGCCCTTATAGAAAAAGCAGTCAGACGAAGTGGGGTTGTGCTCCTTGACCTCTGCGGGGGAGGAGCCCTTGGGGCCACGCTTGCCATGACAGGGGCAGGCCAGGCCCTCGGACAGCTTTTCCTGGAGCTGAACCTTCCTTCCATTTTCGTACCCTTCCTGGTTGCCGCCTCTCTTCAGAGTGTGCAGGGCTCAAGGGTCGTAACCATGCTTGTTGCTCCTTCCCTTATGATACCCCTTTTACCGGAACTCGGGCTTCCCGTGGAAATCCTTATCCTGGCCATGGCCTCCGGCACTTTTCTGGTCTCCCATGTCAACGATCCTTTTTTCTGGATTTTCGGGGAACTGGCGGAACTGGAACCGGGCCAGGTTTTAAGGACCTATACCTTCGGGGGAATTTTGATGGGGTTTGTGAGTTTTCTGCTGGTCTGCGGGGCGTACGTCCTGTTTTACTGAGATTTTATTGAGATTTTACTGAGATTTTACTGAAATTTTTGTAATGTCCAAAATACTCTCAATAAGTTGGTATATGACCAAATTCCACAAAAACAATAAATACTGCTTTTTTGTATATGCATGTACATGGAAGAGATGACGGGCCTTGAACTTTCGCCAAGAAAAGCGGATTACCTGAAGTTCATCCTGGAAAAAGGGCAGACAGTAAAGACGACCGAAGTTTCCACCAGCTTCAATGTGGATCCCTCCACCACAAGCAAGGCCCTGAACGAACTTGCCTCCGCAGGTTATCTGGACCACGTCCCGTATAAAGGTGTCAATTTAACGGAAAAGGGACGGACTTATGCGGAATTCCTTACCCGGAGGCATAGGATACTCGGCCTTCTTTTGAGCCATTACGGTTTTTCCTCAGACGAAGCCTGCCGGGAAGTTTCGCACTTTGAGGCCTATGTTTCGAAGGGGGCGATTGATAAGATCTGCGAGGCAATGGGACACCCTATGGTCGGGATCTGTGGGGAAATAAAACACGACAGATGTTTTCATGAATATTGATTTTTTGCACATGTACTTCAGAACAGCTTATTCAAAATCAAATGGCTTAATACAGAAAATCGTGTGCATTGGACAGCTTTAACTAATTTGGGTATATGCCAAATAATACTCTAAAATTTGTGTACATACCAAACAAATATTTGCGCTTATACGTTTAATCGGTTGATGGGATTGGAGAAATGAGTTTGAAAACATTATCATTTATGGGGCTTCTGGTTTTCGGTCTGGTGCTTTTCTGCAGCGGTTGTACTGAAACGGGCCAGGATCAGGGAAGTGATTTCGGAGCCTTAAACGGAAGCATTACAGGCGAAGGAGTGGGAAATGAAGGAATAGAAATCGAAGGAATGGGAATTGAAGGAATGCGAGGAGACATAGAAACCACAGAAACCGATGGTAAAATTTTTGTGGCCGTAAGTGTGCCGCCGCAGTCTGAGTTTGTTAAAGCGATTGGGGGCGACAGGGTCGAAACGATTGTCATGATCCCACCCGGGGCAAGCCCCGCCACCCATGAGCCCACCCCAGGCCAGCTCAGGGATATAAGTAAGGCCCGGATGTACGCTATCGCAGGGTCCGGGCTGGCATTTGAGGAAGTCTGGCTGGACAAACTTGAGGCCGTCAACGGGGACATGCTGGTCGTGGACTGCTCGAAAGGAATCACGCTCAGGGACATGGAGGCCCATTTCCATGATGCGGAAGATGGGGTCGAAGATGGGGCCGAAGAAGGTGCCGAAGAAGGTGCCGAAGCAGAGTACGAACATGTCGGAAATGATCCTCACATCTGGAATTCTCCTGTTAACGCAAAGTTGATGGTTGAGAATATTTACCAGGGGCTCGTGCAGATCGACCCTGAAAATGAAACCTACTACAGGCAGAACATGGACGTTTACCTGTCCCGACTTGATGCCCTGGACGCAAAGATCAGAACAGATCTTGAAGGCCGGGAGAACAGGACTTTTATGGTTTTCCATCCCTCCTGGGGGTATTTTGCCGATGAGTACGACCTGACAATGCTCCCGATTGAAATCGAGGGAAAGGAACCAAGTGTGAAGGACCTTGCACGTATGGTGGACCTTGCTAAGGAAAAGGGTATCAGGGTAATCTTCATCCAGGCCCAGTTCAGTACCCGGAGTGCCAAAGCCGTGGCCGAGGAGATAGGCGGGGAAGTGGTTGTAGTGGACCCCCTGGCCTCGAATTATCTTGAAAATATGGAAGAGGTTTCCGGGATTTTCGCCCGGAACCTTGCCTGATACCGTGAAAAAAAAGGTTGTTAAAATGACAGAAAGAAAGGCTGTTGAAATTAAGGATGTCTGGGTACGTTATGGAAACCAGATTATTCTGGAAGCCGTAAACCTTGACCTGGACAAACCCGAGGGGCTTCTTGGGATAATCGGGCCGAATGGGGGTGGCAAGACCACTTTTTTGAAAGTGTTGCTTGGGCTTCTGGAACCTTACAGGGGCAGTGTGAAGCTTTTCGGGAAAACCCCTGAGAAGAGCAGGGAACTCATAGGCTATGTCCCTCAGTACAAACGTTTTGATTATGATTTCCCGATCAGCGTCTGGGAAGTGGTCCTGACCGGCCGGATGAGCCATGCGGGTTTTCTGAAGCGTTACAGTCAGGAGGATAAGGATGCTGCAAGTGAGGCTCTGAAAACCATTGAGATGCTGGAGTTTAAGGATCGGCAGATAGGCCAGCTTTCGGGTGGGCAGCGGCAGAGGGTGCTTATTGCCCGGGCGCTTGCCTCCCATCCCAAACTTCTCCTCCTGGACGAGCCTGACTCCGGCCTGGACCCTCACATGCAGGACGAACTCTACCGCCTTCTGGGTCGGCTCAAAAAAGACATGGCAATTGTCATGGTCACCCACGATCTGAGTGCGGTCTCCATCTATGTGGATAAGATCGCCTGCCTGAACCGAAAACTGCACTACCACAACTCAAAAGAAATTCCGGTTAAAGACCTGGAAGCCACCTACCAGTGCCCGGTCGAGCTGATCGCCCACGGGATCCCTCATAGAGTCCTGGGGCAGCATAAAGATTGAAATAATATTCACTAAGTTGACCGAAAAACGAATTGAAGAACGAGTCGAAAAACGAGTCGAAAAACGAGTCGAAAAACGAATCGAAGAACGAGTCGAAAAACGAATCGAAGAACGAGTCGAAAAACGAATCGAAGAACGAGTCGAAAAACGCATCAGGAGAATTGTCCGTATGCTTGAGCTCTTGCAGTACAGTTTCATTCAGAACGCCCTCGCAGCCTCAGTCCTTGCAAGCATAGCTTGTGGGATTATAGGTGTTTATGTGGTGGTAAAGAAAATCGTGTTTATCAGTGGGGGGATAGCCCACGCCTCTTTCGGTGGAATTGGGCTTGGCTACTATCTCGGGATAAATCCCATGTACGGAGTCCTCCCTTTCAGCCTGCTCTCAGCCCTGGTCATGGGCACGGTGAGCAAAAAATCAAAAATTCCGGAAGATAGTGTAATCGGTATCCTCTGGTCCTTCGGGATGGCAATCGGCATCATCCTGGTCAACCTGACCCCGGGCTATGCCCCTGACCTTATGACCTATCTTTTTGGAAACATACTGACCGTCCCCCGTTTGGATATCTACCTGATGTTGGGGCTTGATGTTGTTATCCTGGGCACGGTTTGCCTCTTTTACAAGGAGTTTCTGGCGCTTTGTTTTGACGAGGAGTTCACAACCGTTCAGGGCTTCCCAACCCAGAAACTCTACCTCCTCCTGCTCTGTATTATCGCCCTCACAATCGTGGTCCTTATCAAGGTCGTGGGGATCATCCTGGTAATCGCCCTCCTGACAATCCCTGCCACCCTGAGCCGCCAATTTACCCATAACCTGAAGAAGATGATGCTGATCTCAACCGTATTCGGAGGCCTTGTCAGTATTGCAGGAATCGGCCTTTCCTACCTCTTTGACCTCCCCTCGGGGGCCACGATTATCCTTGTGCTGAGTCTGGTGTACGGGCTTGTGAATTTTGGAAAGGAAATGCTTGAGAGAAAAGGCTCTGATTCTGGTTTTAAGAGTTGAAACGTTCCCCGTATAACAGTGGGAACTTTCTACAATATATAAATGTCAGCAAAAGAGACGCCAAAAAAAGAAGAGAAACGAAAAGATATAAGAAACGAAAAGGGTCCGGGCTTTCAAAGCCCGGGCCTGAGCCCGAAACTCGATCCCGAAGTTTTTGGTCTTGGCTCGCTTCATTTCCATATTTATTTATTTATTTATTTATTTATTTATTTATTTATTTATTTATTTATTTATTTATTTATTTATTTATTCACTATATTCATTCACTTTTTTTACTCAGGGTGCTGCCATCTGTGGCTTGATTCCCAGCCCTTTCGCGACTCCTTCCTCGTACGCCGGGTCTGCCTTATACAGATAGGGTACCATCCTTTCCTGGATAAAGCGGGGAGTTTTTCCGAGGCTGTCAACCACGGCGTTTATCAGGCTTTCTTTCTGCTTTTTGTTCATCAGGCGGAAGAGGTTTCCGGGCTGCACAAAGTCGTCGTCCGTGAGGATCTGTTTATAGCGGTCGGCATCTCCTGAAATTTTGAGGGGTGGCTCCCGGTACGAGGGATCTTCCACAGGCCCTCCGAAGCTGTTGGGCTCGTAGACGACGGAGCCTTTCCCGTTATCGTCGAAACGCATCAGGCCGTCCCTCTGGTAGGTATTCACTTTTGTTTTCGGGCGGTTGATCGGGAGCAGTTCGTAGTTTGCTCCGAGCCTGTAGCGGTGAGCGTCGTTGTAGGAGATCAGCCGGGCCTGGAGCATTTTATCGGGCAAGGCTCCAATTCCCGGTACCAGGTTGGCCGGAGAAAAGGCCCCCTGTTCGACTTCCGCAAAGTAGTTGGATGGGTTTCGGTTAAGCTCCAGGATCCCGACGTCCATTACCGGATAGTCCTCATGAGGCCAGACCTTGGTCAGGTCAAAGGGGTTCCAGCGGTAGCTGTCGGCCTCCTCCTCGGGCATGATCTGGACCTGCATTTTCCATTGCGGGAATTCTTTCTTCTCGATTGAGTCGTAGAGATCCCTTATGGCCCAGTCCGTGTCCTGTCCGCAGATTTCGGCCGCCTCTTCCGGCTTGAAGTTTTCGATCCCCTGCACGGTCTTGAAGTGGAATTTCACCCAGAAGCGCTCGTTGTCGGCACTTATGAAGCTGAAGGTATGGCTCCCGTACCCGTTCATGTGCCTGTATCCTTTCGGAATCCCCCTCTCGGACATGAGAATCGATACCTAGTGCAGGCTTTCCGGGTTGAGGGACCAGAAGTCCCACCACATGGTGTCGGACCGGAGGTGGTTGTCAGGCTCCCGTTTCTGGCTCCGTATAAAGTCCATGAACTTGAGCGGGTCCCGCACGAAGAAGACCGGGGTGTTGTTTCCGGTCATGTCCCAGTTTCCTTCCTCGGTGTAGAACTTGACCGCAAACCCCCTCACGTCCCGCACGGTATCCGGGTAGCCGCTCTCCCCCGCAACCAGTGAGAAGCGTGCGAAAACGTCGGTCTGTTTCCCGACCTCGGAAAAGATCTTTGCCCGGGTATAGCGGGATATGTCGTTCGTAACCGTAAACGTCCCGTGGGCCCCGGCTCCCTTGGCGTGGACCACCCGCTCGGGAATCCTTTCCCGGTTGAAGTGCGCCATTTTCTCAAAAAGATGGATGTCCTGGGCCAGGAGCGGCCCCCTCTGGCCTGCGGTTACTGAGGTCTGGTTATCCTCTACAGGCCTCCCTTATGCGGTTGTCAGGGTTTCTGTTCCCTTTTTGGCTGTTTTCTGCATTAAATTCATAATTTTTCCCCACTCGATTTTTGTAATTCGAGTTTTACAGATGTTTGTAGTCAGGTGGCAAAATTCTCTAACTAATTTCCAAAGAAGATTTAAACCACGGAAGACACGGAAGGACACGGAAAAAGAATGACTGGAAGACGCCATTTACGGTTGCTCTGGCGTTTTATTCGAGGTGATTTTCTGAATTTGATTTTTTAAGAATCCGGCTATCCGTGTTTTTCTGTGGTTACGAGACCCGATATGAGTTAGTTAAGAACATTGCTTTCTTGACTATATTTTCAGAGGCGGAACCCTGTTAATAGAGATATTTTTCGGCAGACTTTCAGAATCTATTCAGCTTTTTCCCTGAAAACACCTGAAACGTCGATAATACCCGAAAATCCCTTTTTTAAAGGCCCCCACCCGAAATTTCGTTTTTTCAGATATGATTGTTATTCAGTTATTATTATGGATCTCTATTTTATAGAACTTGCTGCTATGATCTTTTTTCAGAAACAGTTTGACATATCATGATAACATACCATGATGACGTATTCTCATTGACGTATTCATGAAATTTAATTCATTTTCTCAGGTAAGGAATTTAAATGCATACAGATACACCAGAAAAATCAGCCCCCCTTGAAGATCCCTTCAAATTAGTAGAACAGGCCGCTGCTCAGTACAGGCAGGAGAATTTTGAAACCGCCCTCGATCTCCTCGTCAGAGCCGAAACTCTCGCCCGGGAAACAGAAAGGCCCGAGGCCCTCGTCGTTATCTTCAGCATGGCCGGAAACGTTTTTTCAGGCATGGGGGAACTCGAAAGAGCCCTCCTCTATTTTGAAAAATCCCTTGAAATCATAAAGGCATTTGAGGCCGAAGAAGCAGAGGCCGAAGAAGAGTGTGGAGTGGAACACGAGGACGGAGTAGAGTGTGAAGAGAAACACGAGGTCGGAGTAGAGTGTGAAGAGAAACACGAGGCTGGAGTAGAGTGTGAAGAGGAATCAGAGCTTGAGTCCATTTTTATTGAATGGTCAGCTTCAAACGAGGGCAAAATTGGAAATCTCCTTTTCAGAATGGGGCGGTCGGAAGAAGCTGAAAAGAGGTTAAAATTGTCCCTTGAACTTTATGAAACGCTGCTTGAAGCCGAGCCGGAAGATGTGCAGTTGCTTTCTACATCGGCTAAAATAAGGGACATTTTGGGGAATTTGCTTTCGGAAAAAGGGCGTGAGGATGAGGCCTGTGTCTATTATACGGATGCAGCCGATATTCGCAGAGATTTAAGAAAAGGTGGGGCTGAAGAATAAAAGAAAGTTTCAATTTTTATATTCTACTAATCTTATTTGTAGCAACAGTTATAAGCATATATGTAGAATATCGTATGTCTACAAATGATTATTAAGAAACAAAGTCTCGATGTACTGTGTTTGTCCAGATTTTAATTTTTGAGCTTTGGGTCATGTGGCTCAGATTTTTGAATAGCGGTTTAATTCTGGAAATACCGGATTTTCCGGGGTTATTTTTGCATTTATTTTAATTCGGTCCCTTTAAATTGACCTGAAACGGTTGGACAATGCGCAGGAACAATATCCATGTTCGAAATCCTAAAATGTATTTGAAATTAGAGGATGTAATAATATGAAGAAAGTCCTGGCTTTAGTATTACTCGTTTCAGCAATCCTTGCATCTGGCTGCGTATCGACTACAGAGGCTCCGGTAGGTCCGGAAGACCTGATTGTGAGTACGGAACCCCTGGTTATCAAGGAGTTCCAGGAACAGGATGTTTCCGTAATTGTGTTCAACAACAACAGTAAGCTTGCGATTGATTCGGTATCCATAAGTTCTTTTGACCCCTTTACGATTGTCGGCCCCGGCTCTATGGTGAATATCCCGGCAGGCAAGCAGGCTACCCTTAATTTCAAGGTTATGGCGCCCGCTTTAGGTGTTGAGAATAGCTCGGTGCTGGTCCTGTCCTATGCTTCGGGTATCGATGAAGAGGAAAAGCCCATAATCAGGACGAAGGCCGTGCCTGTCGAGACTGTTGTCCTGTCCGATGCGAGGCTGCAGTTCGTCGGCTTTGCCGAAAGCATGGAGAAGCTGCGCGTACCTCCTCCGGTCTCTACCTGGGCGGTGGAAAGAGGTGGGAACGTTACGGTAACTTTCTCGGTTAAAAATCAAGGGCAGTCTACCATTTCGAGGGAGTCTACATACGTTCTGGTTGACATCGAAAACAAGATGATCGGGGACAATGCGAGCTTTAACATCAACCAGTCAATGGCAAAGGGTGGCACGTCCTATACCCGGGGCCTGGAGCTTCCGATTATGAAAGACGCTCCCAATGGGGAGACTAATGTATATGTAAATCTGTACGAAGGGGAGTATCTTCTCGATTTCCAGACCCTCGTGCTTAAAGTGAAATTGTGAAAGGGCCTGGTTTCTATGGGATTCGGAGTTCCAAGAAAATCTAAAAAATCCCATTTTTTATTTTTTATTGGATTTTTTATCAGCGTCTTCCTTGTTTTCTCAATCTCTTCAGGCTGTGTTGAGAAGCCCGGTGGCGTATTCAGAGATTATGAGGAGATTTTTATTCAGGACGTGGATGTCATGTCCATTCCACGAGGAGAGGGCACCCTTCTGACGGTCACCCCTTATGTCCGGAATGACCAGAACACTGACAGTTCGATGCTTTTAGTTAAAGTCAAGGTCATTGATCAGGAAACCCGGCTGGTTGTGGCAGAAAAGGACCAGGACCTGGGGTACATCAAAGCCCGGTCCCTGGCCTATAATAGTGTGTCTCTGGAGGTTGCAGAACCCGGGAATTATGAGGTCGAAGTCCAGCTCTTCGGGGACGGCAAACTTCTTGCCGCAGAGAGCAGCTTCGTTACCGTAAAGCCTCCTATTTCCGCTGACCAGCCGGCTGATATCCAGCTTACCGACATGAACCTTGTAATTGCCCAGTTCACTGATAGGGATGTAAAGGCTGTTGTGGATATTTCTCCCGGGGTTTATAACCAGGGCGGGGATTCAAAAGCTCTGACCCTGGTGGTCACCGCAAGGACAGATCCCTATACCGCATACACCGAAAGTGACGAGATCGGGATTGTCGAAGGTTCGGGCCAGCTCAGGGGCCATGTGCGTTTTGTGCTCCCAAGAAGAGTTGAATACACCTTTTCGGTTACTGTGGAAGAAAACGGTCGGGAAATTCTCTCATCCGAAGTCCCCGAGCCGATAAGAATGGATAAGATCGAGCGGCACGTTACAAAGAATTACGCGCTTGTGGAAGAAGGCAGGCCTGTTGAAGAAGAAGCCCCGGCAGAAGGAGAAACAAATACTCCAGGTTTCGAGGGTTCGATGCTGTTTACAGTTCTCCTGCTGGCAGCCGGCATCATAAACAGAAAAAGATGAAGTGTAAAAAAGATGGGAAGTGAGGGGGTTCTGTGTGGTTGAGGAGGAAAATAATCTCTGCATTGAGGCTGAGACTAAGGGTATGGATATGGATATGAATAAGGATAAGGGCCGTCCCGTGACAGGATCCAGAAAAACGAGACAGGAGGATGCACCGGACAATAGCGATGCATCGTTTAAAAAACTCGTGAATGCAGCCTTGCTGCTTGTCATTGTGGCCCTGGTTTTCATCGCTCTGTTTTCCTTTTTCTTCAGTATGAATGAAGCGATAATTGCCCTTTTCCATCCAAGGTACCAGGCCCTCATGCAGGCTATCTTCAGTTTGATAGTCCTGGTTCTGGGGGTTTACATGATCCGGGTCTTACTTTTAAGTAAACGCTGACTACAGAACCGTTATGACCCTTACTTTCTCATTTTTGGCTAAAATGAGGGGCAGTCTGGGTAATTTGCTCTCGGAAAAAGGGCGGGAAGATGAGGCCTGTGTCTATTATACGGAGGCGGCCGATATTCGGAGAGATTTGAGAAAAAGTGGGGCTGAATAATAAAGGGGCAAAGGGCTAAATCACTTATTATCAATTGGAAATTCTCTGATGGTATAGTTTAGGTGGACGTTGAAAATTGGGAATATTTTTGATATAGTAGGGTGTTTACAGACCAGCAATTCCCGTTATATTATAAATGAATACATATGTGAAGGTTTAATTCTCTGATATTTTGTAATCACTTTATGAACTTAATTCCTTTGTTTTTTTTGTTTAATGAAACAAAACGACAAGTGACCTTATAGTTTCAAACCCATTGGATTAAAACGATAAAAGAAAGCGGGAATTGCTGGTAACTCACAAGAAATAGCGAAATCCTTCTTTGTATGCCGAAATTGCATTCATAGAGTGAATTTCATTTGTCTTCGGTTAAGATACGAATTGTTACGAACGTGTTATTTTTATCGTAATTTCCATCAACTATCAAATTGGAAATCGATATGCAGTTAGAACACGAGTAGTCAATTTAGGGTAAGCTAAATCCTTAACCGAATCCAAATGGAGTGAATTTAGCTAATTCCATAATAGTATAATTCTTCGTAAAATTCGGTCTCCTCTTTTACTCTTGTATAGGATAAGGAACTCGTTTCAATAGGAGCATATTCCCCTTCCTTTACACGTTTTAGAAATGTAAACATGTCAACTTCTTTATTTTCATTTCGATTTTGTTCCATTTGCTACCTCCTATAAAGTATCTATTTCCTTTAAATCAGTATAGTATTTTTTTTCCTATTTGATTTTCTATATCGTTTTTGATTCCACTTAAATCTATTTCAAATCCGCATTCACACAATAATTTGTTGTTGGGTGGAAAGGATTTAAATCCTCTTTTTTTGAAATCTTCGTCTATTTTATGGTTGTCAATAAACTTAGCGTATAGATTATAAGCTTTACCACATTGTTCGCAGTCGATTTTTGTTTCAACTACTTCTGCTTTTTGAACTATATTTTTTGGAATTTGTGGTGGAGTTTTTATTGGAGTTGCGTTTCTAAACAGTTTCTCGTCAGCAGTAGCAAATATTTTGTATGTGCTTGTAGTGTTAAATAGCATTTTTATAATTGTCTGAATTCTATAAACAATGTCTGATAATTCCTGATCATCATCTATATTTTTAGTTTTCAATCCTATATCTTCCAAATCTTTAATTTTAAGTGAACGGCCGTGACTTCTCCATTTGCCGTGATTTATTAAGTCTGATGCAATTTCTTTGGCTCTTTGTAGCTTCATCTCTTTTGTGACTTTTAATCCCTTAGTTTCTGTTTCATTCCAATCTTTGAATTTATATTCTGCAAGCCAATCGACAACCAGATCTTCGGCATATTTTAAGCTGTGTTCTACTGCTCCCAATTCGCCAGGACTTATTTGTGCTATCATTGTAGCATCGAAAGGATTCAATCGTCCTTCTTTTTCTGCGATTTTCTGTTTACTTTTTACCCATTCCATATAATCATAAGCTGAAATAGTAGATCTTCCAATCCTCATTTGAGCATCTATAGGACCAAGACTACCGCTTTGGGTCATCAAAATTTCATTTCCTGAAAGAACGATTATGGTTCCTGCACTTTTTGCTTCACCTGACACCACAAAATTAACGCAATTAAATTTACTTCTTAAACATCTTACAATTTCTTCGGCAGCTTCGCCGCTTCCTCCAGGAGTTTCAATATAAAAATCGAGATTGTCACGGTCAACACTCCTTAAACTGTCTAAAAGAGTGTAGTAATCGTCCATATTTAGTGAAATATCAGGTATGGTTGGCTTACAAATTGCACTTGCATATACAATTAAGTAAGTATTCATTTTTTCATTATATGATTTTATGAGTTTGAGAAGTTCTGTTTCAAGTTCGTGTGCACCCATTCTTTTTTCAATATATTCACTCATTAAACCCATGTCTGAAATCCTCATTTACGATTTATTATTCGAAATCTTACACTTCCTCACTATTTATGTCTTGTTATTTCTTTTTTTAGCTCAGGCCGCGCCGTAGACGCGTGACCAAAAAATTCAAAATACGCTATTACTATTACCCCTTCTCCTCAAAAATCAGCTAATTCTAAAAAAGGACCCTGTAAAACCAGAAACCAAAACAGCAAAAAAAACCAAAAAGAGAACCCATAAAAACAGAACCCAAAAAAAAGAAAACAAAAAGCATCTAATTCTAAAAACCGGCCCCTGTAGTCTCGACACATTCATCCCCTGAGCTGAAGACTCAGGGGTTTTCTGCTGTGTTCTTAAAAAAGTAATTATCTTAAAATTTAGTACGGAAATTAGGAGTATGTATATTACCTATTTCCACAAAAATTCAGGCAGGGAGCCCGGTTGCTTTAGCGCCGGGAGGAATGCCGCACTTCTCTGTCGAATATTCATAACCATCTGTCCTCTGTAATACTTTGAAGTATTTTTTATTAATAGAGATCCTTTTCCCCTCTTTGTTTTTGATGTCGAAACTACCCGATTTTCTACAAGCAACGGAACCAAACCATGTCCCTTTGTACTTGCCTTTGGGTACAACCGCCTTGACTGTATCGCCAGTTTGAAAACCAAAAAAGGTTTTTTGCCTGGGAAGGTATGAACGAGGAAAGCCGTACTTATCGAGATTTGTTCTTTTATACTGCCCTCTTCCTTTTGCTTTGATATGCAGGACGTTGTTTGTTGCAAAATTGATTTTTTCTGGAGTGGATTCTCCTATACAAATAGCATCGAAATGATGATCTTTTGGCAGCTCTGCCCTGATCCTGTTCATTTTAGTTCTTGCACCCGTACCGCATTCTACAGGAAGGCCCGTTCTCGTCAAGACTTCAAAAACTTTCCATCTGGTAGCATTTACAATCGCAGCATCTTTAAGCGGTTTTTTGGCCAGGTTATGCACTTCCGGATGTCCGAATTCTTCCGCCGTTCTGTTTCCTTTCTTCTGGTTGCATTTTCTACAAGCCAATGTTAAATTGGAGACTCTGTTTGAGCCTCCTCTGATTTTAGGAATAATATGCTCAATTTGTAAAGGAACATTTTCAGCTCCGCAGTACACACATTTTCTACCAAATTTTTCAAGCAGGTATTCCCGGACCTCATAACCTTGCAGCTCTCCCTGCTGATACTCAATTCCACTTATCTCAGGGTTTTGCATGAGTTGAGTATCAAACTTGCAGTTTTCATAGGAAATATGAGTCAAAGGGCAGAGTGTCCTGAGCCTATCTGCCCAATTTCCTATGTTATCTACACGGCTTTGCAGGGATGGAGGCAGCCAGCCTTCCCGCCTTTTCCGGTTCAGAAACCTCGGTTTTCTGTATCTGGTTTTGCGGTTTCTTCGGTTTCTCCTCATTGCTCTTCTGCTATCCATATTCTTTTTTATGCTTGTTTTGTGGTGCAACTGTGCAACCCAGACAACATTTGAACCTTTCAGAATAGCAAGACCCGTGTGACGGCTTCCGTAATCTATTTTCAGTCTAAAAGCCGAATTGTCCTTAGACTCTTTCAGCTCTTTGAGTCGAATTGTAAAGGGATATTTTTTGTGAATAACCGCTTTTCCCGCTTTAAGCAGTTTTCTTGCAACTGCTTCATGGCAGGGACTTAACGGCTCTTTGTTTTTGTTAAGTATAAATATCATGCTGGATTTCTCCTCTCTGCGCTGGAAACAAATTTCCATAGCAGGTAACGCAATTTTTAAATTGTCTCCCCTCGCCAATGTTGGAAACGCTTGTCATGCGTAGCACACCGTCCCTACCTCTCAGGACTTTTAATACTACACGATAGAGCTGCAAACTGAGGAAGCATTCGCAGGTATCATGACATTTCTAACGTAGTCAATTAAGACTTAGGCTGGTCAACTAGGGCTTATACAAGCCCCACTGCTTCAGCGTGGGGTAGTTGACTGGAGATCAATAACAAGGTACGGGTTATTTTCAAAATTGATTGAAATCTTGTTTTAAAATAAACGTATCTATTCAGGGTAAGGGTGGCACATTTTCAATCGCCGCATGAAGTGAACTTATAGTAGGTATATTATTCTTTATTAGTGTAGATATGTATCCCCTAATTCTAAAGAAAACATCTGCTCCATGGGGTTTCCTAAAATCTCCCGATATTTTTTGCTGAACTGTTATCATTCTGAGATCTCTTTCTGCTTGGTTGTTACTGAAAGGAACTCTTAGATCCGTAGCAAACCTCAAGATTTCTTTTTCATACTTTGAAAGTCTATCAAGGAGATTTTTTGCATCGCTCTGCGCTTTTCTTCCTCTTTTAACCCCATTGTCTTTCGAGATTTCAGGTGGAGGATTGTCCTCAAATCCTTTCATTAGTATTGACTGATACTTTTCTTTAAAGGTCTTGAGCGTATCTTCATCTATTTGTATGCCCTGTTTTCTGGCAAAGTCTGCGCATTTTTTAATTTCATATAGGAGATCAGACATCTCCTCAGCCCACACTTGCTTGAATATGTTATAAATGTCTTTAAGTTCTCTTTGAATGTGGACATTACATGCCGCATGTTCACATTTGTATTTAAAATAGGGTTTCCAGAAATCGTGGACTATAATTCCTCTATATTTAGGCAACACTCCCATTTTATTCATTGCTTTTGATCCTCGACTCCTATTATGGAAATAGTATGTATATTTTTTTGTAGAGATTAAATGGCAGTATTCCCCTTGACCACCAACGTCGATTCCAGTTTCATCACCATGGATGACATTTTCTTTTATCAGTTGCTTCTTGATGTGGTTTGTAGCACCTTTCAACTTGTGAAATAACTTATTTTCTGCCCTAATTATTGTACCAACGCTTATATCAAATCCAAAGGCATCTTTAAATAATTTCTTGATTCGGTCATAGGGAATCAATTGGTAGTTTCGGAGGTAAATTGCAATTGTTAAAACCATATTGCCATATTGGACAGGTTTTGTAATTGATTTCGGAAAAGCAGCTTTGTTTTTGCGGTTACAATAAGGACATTTTTTGATCTCAGCACGATGTTCGGTCACTTTACGCCTTACAATTATTTCAAATTCTTGTCTCTTCTCGTAATTTATAACTTCAATCTTCTCAATGTTACAACCACAATGTTCACATTTATGTAGCTTATAAATGATTGTTTTATCAGGATTTTTAATCATCCTTAATGTAGAACCAGGATGCCCTTTTTGGCCGCCAGGACGTCTAAAACTTCCTTTTTGTGAACCTTTTGATTGAGGTATTTTATCAGTAGAATTGTTAGTAGAGGGAAGTCGATTTCTTTTTTGGTTTTGGTTATTCTTTTTTAGGCGAGATTCTAACTCATTAAGTCTTTCTCGAAGTTCGGTGTTTTCGGATTCAAGATTTTCATATCGAGATTCAAGCTCTTCGTGTCGAGATCCAAGATCTTCATACCGAGATTCAAGCTCTTCGTGTCGAGATCCAAGATCTTCATACCGAGATCCAAGATCTTCATACCGAGATCCAAGATCTTCATACCGAGACTCAAGATCCTCAATATATGAAACAATGGATTCAGGGTCTGAACGGCATTGAGTAAGAATCTCTTCACATTTCATAAACCTCATTCCAAAATCCGATGATTTTTATATTAATCTATATGAAAAAAGTAATTGTTGAGTTTATACGAAATATAAGTTAGAAACAGAGGTAGCTGAATAGATACAAATAAAAAATAAACTTTAATTAATTATATCTATTATAAAATTAATAACTTAATTACATGGCGTTTAAGGTAACACGCTAATGGCGTATATTTTTAGAGCCCAAAATTAATTTTCCGCTTTACCGATGCGTTTCTCCAGTGGAAATAGGTAATATATACCCTTAATCATAAGTCAATAACCCCCCACTAAAGTGGGAGGCTTGTTTCGGCAAGCCTTGATTGACCAGCTTAAGTCTTAATTGACTACGTTGGATATGTGGTCGTGTCCTTGAGTCGTAGATTAAATCTGAAAAAACAAGCACATTCCCCGTGTTTAGGAAAAATACATAGAGATTCTTATGCTTATGGTTGTCAGTAACTCACGGACACGAGTAAAAAACAGAACTTAAAAAAAAAGAAAAAAAAAGAAAAACTTCAGTTTTTACTGAAGTTCGTAGTATTCAATGTTCCAGTCCGCGATAGCCTGGATTTTTACAATTTCTTCGTCGCCGCCTTCCATGGTGAAGAGGTGTTTGAACCGCTTCTGGGCCCTGAGGTATTCCTCGACGGGTTTGGGGTTCTTGACCTTCTTGGACTGGGTGACTATGCCGTCTTCCATCTCGTACATGGGCCAGAGACAGGTCTGGACTGCGAGTTTGGCGATTTCGATTGTCTTGGAACCATCAAAACCCCAGCCTGTGGGACAGGGGGCGTGGGCGTGGATGTAGGTTGGGCCCTCGGTTTCGGTGGCTTTCTTGACCTTGCGGATCATGTCCCTGGGGTAGCCGATTGAGGTTGTGGCTATGTAGGGGGAGCCGTGGGCGGCCATGATTGCGGGCATGTTTTTCTTCGGGCGCGGGTTTCCGAAGGAGACTTTGCCTGCGGGGCTTGTTGTTGTTGAGGCGTCAAAGGGGGTTCCGGAACTTCTCTGGACCCCTGTGTTCATGTAGGCCTCGTTGTCAATGCAGACGTAGGTCATGTCATGGCCCCGCCCGAAAGCGCCTGAAAGGGAGCGGATCCCGATGTCCATGGTCGAGCCGTCTCCGCCGACTCCTATAACTTTTGTATCTCCCTTGCGGCCGAGGGCCTTGAGAGCAGCTTCAACACCTGAAGCCACAGCTGGGCCGTTTTCGAAGAGGGAATGAATCCAGGGAACTTCCCATGCGCTTTCCGGGAAGGGTGTGGTCATGACTTCCAGGCAGCCGGTCGGGTTCACAATAATACAGTCCGGGCCTGAACCCATGAGCATGAACTTTGCGGCAAGGGCGTCACAGCAGCCTGCACAGCCCCTGTGCCCGGGAGAAAGGTAGGTTTTTGGTGCGACTTTGCTCATATCAATTCCTCCCTGACATCAACAAACTGGCTTTCGATCTTGATACCGGATGTAGCAACCCCTTTTGCTTCCTCGATGATCTTTGCAATGGTTTCCATGCGGATATCACGTCCACCGTGGCCGAGCGTGTAGCCGATGATCGGAATGTCACATCTGGCATTGTACATACAGGACTTGGTCTCCGTAAAGAGGGCGCCTTCATTGGTCCCTATGGAGATGTTCTTGTCGAGCACTGCAACCACAGCTGCGTCCTTGATGGCTTTCCTGATCTGTTCCTTCGGGAAGGGTCTGAAAGCCCTGACCTTCAGGACTCCGACTTTCTCGCCGCGGGCTCTGTACTCGTCCACAACTTCCTTGATGGTCCCGATGATCGAGCCCATGGACATGAGGATGACCTCAGCGTCATCGGTTCTGTACTCATCGATAAGCCCGCCGTGGAACCTGCCGAAGATTTCTCCGAATTCCTTTGCTGCGGCCTCGATTTTTGGAAGCGCTTTTTGCATTGCCTGTTCCTGCAGGTACCTGAACTCCTCATAGGTGTCCGGAGCCGCAAAGGCTCCGAAGCTCATCGGATTTTTCGGATCAAGCACGTGTTCGGGCTCGTAGGCTGGCAGGTACTCGTCGGTCAGTTCCTGCTCCAGAAGGACGACGGGTTCGTAAACGTGAGAGAGGATGAAACCGTCCATACAGGCCAGGCCAGGCAGGCGGATGTCTTCGTCTTCCGCGACCTTGAAGATCTGGGGAAGCATGTCCGCAGACTCCTGAACGTCCTCAGCGTAGAGTTGCATCCATCCTGTGTCTCTTTCGGAGATTGAGTCCTGATGGTCGTTCCAGATGTTAATTGGAGCCCCAAGCGCCCGGTTTGCCACCGTCATGATGATGGGAAATCTCATTCCTGCGGCGTTGAAGAGCACCTCGTGCATGAGCGCAAGTCCCTGGGAAGTGGTTGCGGAGTAGGTCCTCGCTCCCACGGCTGATGCTCCCACAAGGGCCGAGATTGCCGAGAACTCGGATTCCACATTGATGTACTCGCAGTTCGGGATTTCCCCGTCAGCCATAAACTGGGAGAGGTCCTCCACGATATGGGTCTGAGGGGTGATAGGGTATGCGGAAATAACGTTTGGCTTGCAGATCTTTGCGGCGTGGGCGACAGCGTAGGAACCTTCCTCAACCACCATTTTACCCTTGTCTTTAATGTTTACCGCCATTATTTTTCCTCCAGAACCATTTCAATCGCGTCTGCAGGGCATTCGTTTGCGCAGATGCCACAGCCCTTGCAGTAATCGTAATCGTACACGAAAAAGCCATCTTTTCCCCCCGGGTGGACCGACATGTCAGGGCAGACGATTTCGCACAGGCCACATTTGGTGCACTTCTCATAAATGTAGACCGGCCGGAAAGATCTCCAGCTTCCGGTCTTGTTTACCAGTGTAGAACCTGCCTCGCAGACTCCTCCATTTGTGATCTTCATGCTAGTTTCCTCTTGATCCTTTCAAAGGCTTCCTGGATGGCTTCCGCGTTCTTTTCGCCCACCTTGCCGCTGAAACGCCCTTTTACGGCCGCTTTGATGGACTCCACTTCCACTTCCCCGGTGGCGCCCGCAAAGGCCCCGAGCAGGATTGTGTTAACAATAGGTCGCCCAATGATTTCCATTGCAACCTTAGTTGCGTCCACGGTCATGACCTTTGCTTTTGTGTCGAGCTTGAGGTTTTCAGCCGTTTCCTTTGTATTGATGATGATTATTCCATCGTCCTTTATCCCGCTTGCAACGTCCACGGTTTCAAGCAGAGTTGCGTCCTGGACAATTACGTAATCCGGCGTATAGATCTGGCTTCTGAGCCTGATTGGGCTGTCACTGACTCTGGTAAAGGCCTGCACAGGGGCTCCCCTGCGCTCTACCCCGAAAGCAGGGAAGGCCTGGCTGAATTTTCCGTCCGCAAAGGCTGCAACAGACAGAAGTTCGGCTGCAGTGACAGAACCCTGGCCGCCTCGGCCGTGTATCCTGATTTCTTTCATCTGAGATCTCCTTTTAGCGCAATTTTATATTAATTTTATATTAATTTTATATTAATTTTATATTAATTTTATATTAATTTTATGTGAATTTTATGTGAATTTTATGTGAATTTTATGTGAATTTTATGTGAATTTTATGTGAATTTCTAATTTGATTTGTGCGGTTGTATCTGTTTTTGAGATTAGCTTAAGGATTATGGGGTTGAATCAATTTTGAAACTCTTTTTAAAGTTATGATGGATTAATTTCAAAATTTATTAAAATGATTTCTGAATCTTTTTAACCCGTTTGTTAACCTCTTTTAATTAATATAAAATTATTATAAGTGTATGTTTTGGGTGTTATGTACGTATTTAATCTTTTATATTAACACTGTTTGGCATCCCAATATTTCATGGATAATAATGTAGATTATTATTAGTTTTTCGGTGAAGCCTTAAAATACACAGGAATATATTTCAGACTTATTATTATTTTTCAAAAAAATATGTGTGATTATATCAGAGTTAACCTTATCTATTGAGCCTGTTTTCTTGTTTTTTGTTTTATTAACAATTTCCATTTATCAAAATATTAAACTTTTTGACACTGGTCCTTTGAGGAAGCTTTCATCAGCTCAATTATAGACTCAGAGTCTTTCAAATTATTTATTCTTTCCCGAATATGCCGTGAGCCGCATATACCCTTTGTAAACCAGTGTGCATGTATTTTGAGGTTTATGGAATCAAGAAGGTCATATTTTTTCAGCAGGGTCACGTAAGCTTCAAAGTCTCTGAACTGCCGGTTTTGGAGGTCTGCTGCTTCAAAGTGTCTTCCTGTCTCCGGGTATTCTCCTGTCTCCAGGTATTCTCCTGTCTCCGGGTATTCTCCTGTCTCCAGGTATTCTCCTGTCTCCAGGTATTCTCCTGTTTTCAGGTAATGTCGGATCCTCCGGAAGATAAAAGGGTTTCCCATTGCAGCTCTCCCTATCATCAGGCCGTCGCAGCCTGTGAATTCCAGAATCTCAGCCGCTGACTTTTCGTCCTTTATATCCCCGTTTGCGATAACAGGGATGGAAAGCTCCTCCTTGATTGCCTTTATGAGGGTCGGGTTTGAGTTTCCGGCATACATCTGCGCCGCCGTCCTCCCGTGCACGGTCAGGGCTGAGGCCCCGGCTTTTTCGACCAGGTGGGCTATTTCAAGGGTCTTTTCCTCACTTTCAAGGAGGCGGATCTTTGCGCTGATCGGTGTCCTCTCTCCCAGACTATCCGAAAGCTCTTTTATGATCTCATAGATCCGATCAGGCCTTTCCAGAAGAGCCGAGCCGCAGCCCGTTGCCCGAATGCGTCTTGCGGGGCAGCCCAGGTTCACGTCAATCACGGCAGGCCTGTACTCCTCCTCCACAAAAAGAGCCGCGTCCCTCAGGGTCTCCGGCTTGGTCCCTACAAGCTGGACCCCGAAGGCCCCCTCCTCCGGACAACTCAGCCCCTTGAGTATGGATTTGCGGTTTTCATTGACCAGGGCGTCCTCATTTATCATTTCCGTGTACGTAAAATCGGCCCCGTGCTCTTTACATAGCAGCCTGAAAGCCAGGTTGGTCACGTCTGCCATGGGGGCGAGAAAAAGGTTTCCGGATAATCTGGTGCTTCCTATTTTCATTTTTTTGCCGTTTTATTTCTATTTTCGGATAAAAGTGGGAAATTCGGGTAAAATCTATAAACTCAGTTAAAATCTATAAACTCAGTTAAAATCCGTAAAATCAGTTAAAATCCGGGATTAAGGAAAGGAAGAGGGGAAATTTAAGGTTAATTCCCCTTAAATGTTTATTTTCCTGAAAAAAGCAGTCTTATATGTCCCAGGTAAGGAATCCTGTATTTTGCAATTCCTATAATCCATTCATCTTTTATCGGGGTATGATAGCTTATCTTCCATTCCTGATCGAATTGGTTGTTGTTGTCCCCTTTCGTTATATAGCCCGAGTGAGGTGCAGCAGGTCCGTTTTCCCACATGGGTTCCCCGGCTTCCACGTGGTACATGGCTCTATGGATAATTGGCGTTACGCCCTCCTGTCCATAGGGTTTGTAGAGAATCACATGCCCATATTCCCCGAAGGATGTATAACCTGAATTTTCCCTTCCTGCTTCGTTGGTGATCAGGTCTACCCGGTCGAAACTTTTAATGAATATTATGTCTCCTTTCTGCATATGCGGTTCCATACTTCCGGATTCCACGGCAACCATAGGCGTCCAGAGCCCGAAGACCATTTTGGACAGGACCATGAAAGCCAGAAGGAAGGCCACTACTGAAAGGAGGTCTTTTCCAAGGGATACCAGAAAACTATCCTCTTCCTGTATATTGCTCTGGTTTTTACTTTTTAAGTTTGTTGAGGTCATACTTTACCTCTGTATGGAAAAAAATCTATTTTTTTACCTTTCGATTCATGATTTCTTTTAATCACATTTTATATTATTTATATTATATATATGTCGATGTTTCCCTCTTTGTCCCCTATACTTTGCCTTTTAACTTATTTGTATCCCTCAGTTATCAATCGTTTTTTTTTGGATTCTTGTTATTTTATCTCAGACAGCAGAAGACTCCTTCCTCGATGTTTCTAATCGAAGATTAGAAACTCCTGTTAAACCTGCGGTTTAACACGACAGCCGAAGGCTGGCAGGTGGGTGATGAATGCGTAGGGGCTACAGGGGCCGGTTTTAATAAGTTGTACTGTCAATAAGTACTTCTAAATAATATTAAATATATATAGGGGTTTGCATGAAACAGGGAAATCTTTTCCGGCTATATCCAACAAAGGAACAAGAAATATCACTTGCTCAACACTTCGGAGCTTGCCGTTTCGTGTATAATAATCTACTAAATATTAAAAAAGAAATGTATAAGAGGTTTAGGACAAGTCCTACAAAAAAGCAACTTTCTAGGTATATCACAGTACTTAAAAATACTTATAGGGATTGGCTAAAGGACGTTAATTCTCAGTCTCTTCAAGCTGCAAGAGATAACCTTTTCACAGCCTTTAATAATATGTTTGAGCATGGGCGGGGATACCCACAATTTAAGTCAAAAAACGATCCTGATCAATCCTTTCAGGTAACTCAGCATTATAAGATTAATCTCACAAGGTCCAGAATATTTTTCCCGAAAATCGGGTGGGTAAAAGTCAAGTTACATAGAGACTTTCTAACACCTGAACTAATGAAAAATAGTGTTGCCTACACTGATTTAGACGGGGACCTGATAATCGAAAAAGATATGAACAAAGACTTTTTCAGAACTGCGACTGTTTCAAGAAAATCTTCGGGAAAATACCATGTAAGCATCCTAACGGAAGACGGAATAGCAGCACCGGAAAAGGTTGAATATTCAGAGGATACAACTATTGGAATTGACCTGGGACTCAAGGACTTTGCGATCCTGTCAAATGGGGAAAAAATAGAGAACCCCAAACACTTGCAAAACTCAGAAAAACGCCTAAAGGTACTTCAAAGAAGAGTAAGCAGGAAAGTTAAAGGTTCCAATAACCGAAGAAAAGCAGTAAGAAAACTTGCAAGGCAACACGAAAAAATCGCAAACCAAAGAATGGATTTTCAGCAAAAACAGTCTTCAAAAATAGTCTGCGAAAGCCAAGCAGCCATAGCCGTGGAGACACTGAACATTGAAGGGATGCGAAAGAACCACAAACTTGCAAAAGCGATAAGTAGTGTTTCATGGGGTTCTTTTGTTAGAATGTTAGAGTACAAGGCCGAGAGGGTAGGGAAAACCCTCTTAAAAATAGGAATGTTTGAGCCTTCGACAAAGACCTGTAGTGTTTGCGGATTCCGTAATCCTGATATAACATTAAGTATCCGTGAATGGGAATGCCCGGAATGCAAAACGTTCCATGATAGGGATATTAACGCTGCAATTAACATCAAAAAGTTTGCACTTGCAAATTAATTAAAGGAACACCGCCGGAACGGCGGGAAGAGCCTGTGGACTCATGGAGATTGCTCCGGGGTACGAAGCAGGAAGCCCCTTCCTCGATGTTTCTAATCGAAGATTAGAAACTCCTGTTAAACCTGTGGTTTAACACGACAGCCGAAGGCTGATAGGTGGGGGTAGTTCACTCCCTCAGTTTTTGTCTTGTTAATTTTTATATATTGAGATTCTTGTTAAGCGAAATCCTATTATTCGAAACATTCTTCACTTTAAAATCAGATATATTGTAGCCTAAATAAGGTCAATCCCATGGAAGACATTGAAGTAATAAAAGCGTTCTCAGAAGCCGGATATCAGGTAAGTCCGGAAGCAGTTGAAATTATCAGGTCGAGTAATTCCCCTATAGCTCTGGTTGAATCCGTCCTTTCAACCGTTGATGAATCGGTTTTTGTGATCCAGCCTGAACACATTGCCGGGTATGGGCAGACTGCAGAAAATCTCGACTTTAATGAATGCGCCGGGTTTCAAAGTTTTCCCGCTTCAAATGAGCTGCATAAATCTGATTTTTTGAGCCCTGAAAATGCTTTTACGAAACAGCCTGTTTCCAATGAGGTACAAAGTCTGGTTTCAGATCAGATTTCTTCAGACCCGATTTCAGATCAGGTTTCTTCCTTCAAAGTTTCGCATCCTATTTCTTCAAATCTTATTTCTTCAAATCCTATCTCTTCAAATCCTATCTCTTCAAATCCTATCTCTTCAAATCCTATCTCTTCAAATCCTATCTCTTCAAATCCTATCTCTTCAAATCCTATCTCTTCAAATCCTATCTCTTCAAATCCCATCTCTTTAGCTCCTATTTCTCCAGATCCTATATTTTCAGACCCTTTTTCTTCAGGCCCTGTTTCCAGGTCTTCTGTTCCCTTTGGCATCGGGACCGAAAATTCTCTCTTTAAGGGAAAAACCCTGAGCCAGAATCCTGTAAATGTCCTTATGGACGTGACTGGCCAGTCCTCCTGTGTGGGAGAGTACATGCAGTTTGTCCAGTATTTCAGGGACAGGTACAGCAGGCTCTCTGAGATCATCAGGGGTCGCCTCAATGCCCGACCCATGGAAAGCCTCAAAGGCCGGAGTTTCCGGCGGGGGAGTGACAGCAAGTCCGAGGAGATCTCTATCATAGGGATGGTCTCCGAAATAAGCAACACAAACAACGGGCACAAAATCCTTTCCCTGGAAGACCCTACAGGCTCCTTTTCCGTGCTTATCAGGAACAGCGAAAAAGACCTTTTCGAAATGGCCTCTCGTGTCCTTTTAGATGAGGTCATAGGGGTCACGGGCAAGGTCACCAAAGACGGCAACCTCATGATTGCCTCGAAACTAACCCAGCCTGATGTCCCCAATGGGGCTTTGCGGAGGACCGGAGCGAAGGGAAAAGCGGTCCTGATCTCGGACGTGCATGTGGGGAGCTGCCAGTTCCTGGAGGAGCCCTGGCTTGACTTCCTGACTTTCCTGAAAGGGGAATCGGATTCTGAAGCTCTCCGATTGATTGCAAAAGAGGTCCGCTATCTGGTGATTGCTGGTGACCTTGTGGATGGGGTGGGGATTTACCCTGACCAGGAAAAGGAACTTGAGATCGAGGACGTCTATGACCAGTACAGGAAAGCTGCGGGGTACCTCAGGGAAGTTCCCGAGCATATAAGGATCATTCTGAGCCCCGGAAACCACGACACCGTCCGCCAAGCCGAACCTCAGCCTGCTCTTCCCAACAAGGTCCGGGCCTATTTCCCTTCCAACGTGACTTTCGTTGGGAACCCCGCCCTTGTGGACCTCGATGGGGTGCAGATCCTCATCTACCACGGACGCTCTATTGATGACCTGGTGGCGTCCATCCCCGGGATCACCTACCAGGAACCTGCCGGGGCCATGCTTGAGATGATTAAACGCAGGCATCTGGCTCCCACTTACGGGAGCCGGGTTTCCATTTCTCCGGAAAAAATGGACTACTTCGTAATCGATCCGGTCCCCGACATCATACACACGGGGCACGTCCACACCGTGGGAATCCAGCGCTACAAAAACGTCCTCTTGATAAATTCCGGGACCTGGCAGGGCCAGACGGATTTCCAGAAACGTGTAAACCTCATGCCCATGCCTGCAAAGGTTCCTGTGGTGGACCTGGCAGACCTCGGGGTCACGCTTCTCGACTTCGAGTAATCTTCAAATAATTTTCGAATAATTTTCGAATAATCTTCAAATAATCTTCGAATAAATAATATTAAGTTTGTTAAGTCCCCTATCTCTTCAATAATTTACAAACCATCTACTTTCAGTAACTTTTGGAATCGCTTTCTCCAAAATTATTTTATGAATCTTATATATAATACGAAGGTTTAATATGTCGGAAATGTCTCCTGAAAACCCGAAGCAAGAGAAAACTTCTCTTCCCTTTGATATCCCTGATTTCGCAACCCTCCTGAAAAAACAGGGTTATGCTCTCGCGGGCCACCACTCCGCAGTTAAGACCTGTCTCTGGCTCAAAAAAGCCATGAACGACGAGGGTTTTTGCTACAAAGGCAAATTTTACGGGGTCGCGTCCCACCGCTGCCTCCAGATGACCCCAACTCTTCTCTGCAACCAGAGCTGCCTTTTCTGCTGGCGCCCTACGGAAGTTCCGGTCCCGGCTCCCGAAGAATGGGATTCGCCTGCGGAAATCGTGGAAAAAAGCATTGAGTGCCAGCGCAAGCTCATCACAGGCTTTGGAGGGTCCCCAAACGCTCTCCGGGAACGCTGGCTTGAGGGCAATGAGCCCAATAATGTGGCCATCTCCCTGTCGGGGGAGCCTACGATGTATCCCTATCTTCCCGAACTTATTGAGGAGTACGAAAAGCGGGACTTTACGACCTTCCTGGTTACAAACGGCACGATTCCCGAAATGGTTGCAAAAGTTTTCCCCGACCAGTTCTACATGAGTCTGGACGCTCCCGACTTTGAGACCTACCTGAAAGTCTGCCAGCCGAAGTCTCCCGGGCTCTGGGAGAAAATTTCCGAGTCTCTGGTCCTCCTTAAGGAAAAATCTTCAAGGACAGTCATCAGGATAACTCTGGTCAAAGGGTTCAATATGTTCAACCCGGCAGGCTATGCCGAACTCATAAAAAAAGCCTCTCCGGACTTTGTTGAGATCAAGGCCTACATGCACCTCGGTTTTTCCCGGTTGCGTCTGGAAAGAGATGCCATGCCCGCCCATGCGGAGGTCCTGGAGTTTTCGAAGGAACTTGCAAAACATCTGGATTATAAAGTGGCAGACGAGTCTGAAATCAGCCGTGTGGTGCTGCTCTCAAAGGACGGGAAGAAGTCCCCTGTCAGGAAAAAACAGTAAGATTCCGGGAATTTGTTCGAGTTTTTTTCTTTATATAATTTTTTCTTTTTTTATATTTTTTACAAGATATATCAGTATTCGGGTTTTTGGATAGAAATAAATATAAGCTCCAGTTTCAATAAGGGTATAACCATATAGAGCAGGCTGACCTTAATTTGATCTTTAACCTTTCTTGAGATTCGAAACTCAATTCATGGAACAACGGCTGAGTATAATATGTTTCATATCTAGCGCTACACTCGAAATGCGGAAAAATCTTGCTTCATGCATTTCATACGCGATATTTTTTAGCGGTATGGTTTACAGGCTGGCTTTCGTGAAGGCTTTCACCTGTTCATGCTGTGCTTTTTCGTATTCGAAGCGGTTTTTTATCCTGTTCTGGGATATAGGAGCATAATAATCAAATGGCTCACTGCTCCTCTGTAGGCTTTGACTGCTTTTGCGAGATTTCCTGATTAATACACCAGGTTTTATGAGTAGCCGCATGTTGCCGACTTAATGGATAACTGAATAATTAATTAAACAAATTAATTAGTTAAACAAATACTGAGTAACGGACTTAATAATTTTAATATAACTGATTAGTAAGTCATGGACTCAATTATTTTCATATAACTGATCTCCTATATAGATCATTTTCACCGGGGTATTTCTGATATGGTTGAACAATCCGCACATGAAAAATATGAATTCAAAAAGAAACTTGAAGGTCTCAGGGATAAAAAAGGGAGAAGTACCGAATTGATTTCCCTCTACATCCCTCATGACAAGCAGATCTCGGACGTAACAAACCAGTTGAAAGACGAACACGGACAGGCCTCAAACATCAAGTCAAAGCTTACGAGGACAAACGTGCAGGGGGCCATCGAGTCTCTCCTATCGAGGCTCAGGTATCTTAACAAAGTGCCCGAAAACGGGATCGTCTATTTCACTGGAGCCGTGGACATCGGGGCCAATAAGACCAGTATGGAAAGCGAGTCAATGGTTCCGCCAGATCCCCTTATCACCTACAAGTACCACTGTGACTCGACCTTTTATCTGGAAACTCTGGAGGATATGCTCAAGGACAAGCGTACTTTCGGGCTCCTGGTTATGGACCGAAGGGAAGCAACGATAGGTATGCTTATCGGGAAAAAGATCGAGTACTTCCGCCGTCTGACTTCCACGGTCCCGGGCAAGCAGAGGAAAGGTGGACAAAGTGCACACCGTTTTCAGCAGTTAAGGCTCATTGCGATCCATGATTTCTATAAGAGGATTGGGAATGCTGCAAGTGATGTCTATCTTACGGTGGACCACAAGGACTTTAATGGAATCCTTATAGGCGGGCCTTCTCCCACGAAAGAAGAGTTCTTTTCCGGGAATTTCCTGCACCATGAACTTCAGAGAAAGATCCTGGGGCTTTTTGATGCCGGGTATACCGACGAGTCCGGGCTCCTGGAACTCGTGAATAACGCCACGGAGAAGCTTCAGGACCTTGAACTGACCGAGCAGAAAATGTCGGTCAGGGCTTTCTTTGATGAGCTTATTTCCGATTCAGGAAAGGCAGCCTACGGGGAAGACCAGGTCAGGGCAAACCTCGAAATCGGGGCTGTGGATGTTCTGCTGCTCTCCGAAGACCTGAGGGCCGAGCGGATCACAACGAAATGCAGTGTCTGCGGCTACGAAAGCAAGCGCACCAGAAAATGGAAACCCGGAGAAACAGCGCCTACGGCTGGAAACTGCCCTACATGTGGCTCTTCCCTCGATGTTATCGATGTTACGGATATTGTGGACGAGTTTTCCGAACTCTGTGACCAGAGCGGGACAAAGGTATCCTTTGTGTCCACAGACTTTGATGAAGGGACCCAGCTCATGACCGCTTTTGGCGGGATTGCCGCAATCCTGAGGTACAATTCCGGGATCTGAGCTATTCAGCCAGCCCCAAAGGTTTAATAATTTCTATAAGTATTCGCAGGTATTCTCAGATATTTACAAATATTCACACATATTCAAAGATATTCACAGGTGATTTTTTTGTTTTTGGAATTCAAAGCTCAGGTCGAATCCGTTTTAATGGATACGATTCACAGTGCCGGGTTTGAACTCGAGGCCTCTGACCTCCACCTCGAACCTTCCCCCCATGCCGATATTGCAAGCAGGGTTGCTTTTAAGCTGGCTTCCCTGCAAAAACAAAACCCGAAGGCTCTTGCGGCCCGTCTCGCCTCGGAGCTTAAAATCCCCGAGGGCTCTTATATTGGAGACGTGAAGGCTGTTGGCCCCTACATCAACTTCCAGGCGAACAGGGCCTACATTGACAGGACCGTGGCTGAAATCCGGGAAAAGCAGGAAAAGTTCGGGTCAGGCTCTCCAAAGAACAGGATCCTCCTTGAGCACACCTCGGCAAACCCCAACGGCCCCCTGCATGTGGGGCATATAAGAAATTCGATTATAGGAGACACCCTTGCCCGGATCTTAAGGCGGGCAGGCCATGAAGTGGAGGTCCAGTACTACGTAAACGATATGGGGCGCCAGATTGCAGTCGTCTCCTGGGCCTGCGAGCGTTTCGAGCTGGACCGCTCCAGAAAGTCGGACTCCGCTATTGCCGAGGTCTATATCAAGGCCAATGCCGAGCTCGTAGCCCATCCTGAATACGTGGAGGCAATCGATTCCCTCATGAAAAAGGTGGAAGCCGGAGATACTGAAACCATTGACCGTTTTGATACTGCGGTTTCCCTTGCGGTTGACGGGATTAAGGATACTCTGCTCCGCATGAACGTGATCCATGATAAATTTGTCAAGGAATCAACCTTCCTGAAGTCCGGGGCCGTGCACGACATCGTCGAGCGGATCAAAACCACGGGTCGGACGGATATTGATAAAGGGGCTCTCGTCGTGGACCTTTCGGACTACGGGTTTGAAAAGACTCTCGTTATCCAGCGTTCGAACGGGACCTCGCTTTATACGACAAGGGACCTGGCTTACCACGAGTGGAAAGCTGAGCTTGCGGACCGGGTAATTGACATTTTCGGGGCCGACCACAAGCTTATCTCGGGCCAGCTCAGGGCCACTTTGAATTCAATTGGGATTCAGGAGCCCGAGGTTGTTATCTTCGAGTTTGTCTCCCTTCCGGAAGGTTCCATGAGCACCAGGAGGGGCCAGTTCATAAGCGCCGACGACCTTTTCGATCAGGTAACGGCGGCGGCCTTCGAGGAAGTCGATAAGCGTCGCAGTGACATCTCCGAAGAGTCCAAGCGTGAGATTGCCAATATGGTTGGAATGGGAGCCGTGCGTTTTGATATCGTCAAGGTCTCCCCTGAAAAGTCTACGGTCTTCAACTGGAAAGAGGCCCTTGATTTCGAGAAGCAGAGCGCTCCCTATATACAGTACTCTCATGCGAGAGCCTGCAGCATCCTTTCCAAAGCCATAGAAGAAGGAGCCTGGGAAGGGCCGGAGTCCGAAATTGATTCTTCTCTTCTGGTTGAACCTTCGGAAATCGACCTCATCAAGAAGATGGCGGCCTTTGACAGTGTAATCGACCACTGCGCCCGGGAACTCAGACCCCACACCCTCGCAATCTACGCCCGGGAACTTGCGGACACTTTCAACCAGTTCTACCGTTTCGTACCCGTGCTAATTGCCGAGGACGAAAAGATCAGGGCCGCAAGGCTTACCCTTGTGGACTGCGCAAGGATAGTAATTGCAAACGCTCTTGATACCCTGGGGATCGGGGCCCCTGAATCAATGTAAGAAGAAAGAGTTTTTCTCTTTTCCTTTTCTTTTTTTTTTGGCTAAGGAATGGTGAAAATATAACTTCATGTTTTATTTAGGGAGTTGCTTCATACTCATGCATGTTGTGTTTTTGTGTGAGGGGGTGTTTGGTGTGTGTGCATTCAAACCACGGAACACACGGAATACACGGAAAAATACGGCAGGAAGACGATATTTAAGGTTGCTCTGGCGTTTTATAGTAATCTTTAAAGAATCAAGGGTATTTTTTGAATCCTATTGCATAAAGATCCAACTTACTCACCGGCCAAAGGTCGGTTTCCGCGTGTCCCGTGGTTGAAAGTCCTCTTGCTAGTGATTTTTGATCGAGAACTTCAAATGATAAACTTGGGTGAGTATAGTTCCATTTACCTAAATAATCATTCTTGTTAACAAAAATACTTGATATTATATTTGACTCATTCCTAAGTGTTACGTTAATTGTTGTCGTAACTTTGCTGAATAAGATTTTCTGCTTTTTTCAAATCTTCATCTGAACTTATGATGATTTCCAGATCCCCTGTCCCGAAGTGTCCTATGTTTCTCACGTCTCTGGTAAACCTGTCTTCTAGTGCAACCTGATCCGGATCTACCTTAACATATACAAGGATGTTTCTTGTCTGTGGGTGCACTTCTACACAAGCAAAATTTCTCATTCTTTTGAAGGCAACGTAATTCTTGAGTACTTTAATCTGCACATCATCACCTAATGCTTCGATGAATGATTTCAAAGCTTCATAACGGTCTTGAATTTTCGTGTTTGATTGTTCGAGGTATTCAGTAACTGTTTTTCCATTCCACTTTTTTGTTTTACCTTGCGTTCCTTCGCTTTCTCCAATTACTTGAGTTTTTGTTTTTCCGGATATGGCGGGGACATTTTGGGGGTTTGTTGCACTTATAAGGTCTAATAGGAGAAGATCATCCTCATATTTTTGGTAGCGAATGAGCTCGATATTACGGTTTATTTGCTGTACTGCGTGAACGTCGTATTTTGTGAAATCACCCGCAATGCAGACTAAGCGTGGGTTGCTCCAATCAATTCCATTAGCAGTTTCAGCATTTATGTTTTCCATCACTCTTATCTGGAATTCAGCTTTATGATCCAGGAGCCAATCGAGATAGAATAATCCCTGATTGATTACATTCTCGTTTAAAGCTCTCTTGTATTCAATTATCACAGGAGAGTTGTTTTCATCAATACCCAATGTATCAATTCTTCCCCTATGGGTTTTTCCAGTTGAATATTCACTTGCGAGGAATTTAATTCCCAGCAGTGTAGCGAGGTTTTTTTCCATGTAGTTCTGGAGAGATTTTTCTAAAGCAACCGACGATCCCTTTAATTCTCTGGCTGTTTCTCCATTAATTTTAAAAATACGAGTATCGCTCATGCCTTTTATCCTCTTTCTTAATCATCTTTACAAGTTTGACACTTTGTATTTTATAAGGAAGCATGTTAAATAAATATAATTATTTCATTTTCTATGATCAGACATACCTGCTTTATGACATCGTGGAGAACGCAGTCTTCATTGAAACCGCCGAAAAGTTTTTCCGTAAATTTCTGAAATGAATTTACAAAAACAAACGATAGTAGTAAAAGTAGTGATAATTGAAAAGATTGAAAAGACATTTGCGGAAAGTGAGTTCGTCAATTATAATTGATGCTTTTCCGGGTTCTGTTCATCTGGTGAAAAGCCTGAAAAACTTTATTTACTTTTAGGAAAAAAATCGAAAGGAAAAAACACCTGATAGGGGAAGGCCGCATCTTGCTGGAACTGGTTTACCTTGTTAATAATTAACTATTTATCCATCTCATCCAATTATTAATCCAATAATCAGGTACAAAGGAGTCTCCCGAATATGAGTGATAAAGAACTTGTTAAAAAGAAGAGAGACGCTCTCATTGAGCTTACTGACGACTTTGCAGACCAACACCTCAATGAAGAATATAAAATGTTGTGCCGGAAGTTGATCAACAAAATGGGCCGAAAAAGACAGGTGCCTTTTCTTTCAGGGAGGATGGATATCTGGGCGGCTTCAGTGGTCTACGCACTCGGGAAGATCAATTTCCTCTTTGATAAGAAGTCTAAACCCTACGTAAGTGCCCTCGATCTCTGTGATTATTTCGGGGTAAAGAAGAGTACCACATCCCAGAAAGCAAAGCAGATCCTAGACATGTTTAAAATCGGATATTTTGATTCGGAATTTTCTACAAAAAGTGTGTCCGAAAGAAGCCCTTTCAATGACCTTGTAATGGTAAATGGGTTAATTGTCTCGAAGTCGGCCCTTCGGGCAGCTATCGAAAGAGAGTTCAATAAACCTGAAGAAGAATCCGATTTAAAGGAAAACGATTTAGAAAGTAAGGGGGAGTAAATCCTCTTCCTCACCCAAGATCTCTGAACTTAATCCTGTATTTTGTACCTTTTGCTTCCTCTTCAAGTTCGATACTGCCTTCCAGCTGGTCTACGAGGGTGTTTACGAGTTGCAGACCCAGGGAATCCGTGTTTCTGAAATCAAATCCTTCCGGCAGGCCTGTCCCGTTATCCGAAAAGACGAGGGTGTATTCCTCATCTTCTGTTTTTGAAAGCCTGATTTTGATTTCCTTTATTTCGGCTCCTTCCGGAAAAGCGTGTTTCAAGGTGTTTGAGACCAGTTCATTGATAAGAATCCCGAGGGGAATTGAGGTATCAATCCCTAAAAAGACCCTGTACACATCCAGCTTCATGTTCAGCCCTTTGCTTTTGACCGCATAGGTGCTGACCAGTTCACCCGTCAGTCTTTCAAGATAGGTTGCAAAGTCAATTTTTTCCTTATTTCCATTCCTATTCCCGTTCTGGTCCTTGTACAGTTCCTCGTGGATAATGGACATTGAGATTATACGGTTCTGGCTTTCTCTGAAAGCCTCCAGAACCTTCGGGTCATCGAACTTATCGGCCTGAAGTTCGAGGAGTGAAGAGATTACCTGCAGGTTATTCTTGACCCGGTGGTGGATTTCCTTTTTGCGCATTTCTTCGACTTTCTTGAGTTTTTTTTCTGCAACTTTTTGCTCGGTGATGTCGTAAATTGAACCCTGGATTATTGAAGGTGTCCCGCTCTCATCACAGATATTCTGGATAATTTCATGGACCCAGCGTATTTCCCCATCCCTATGCCGGATGCGGCATTCCCATTCTTCTATATAGTTCGGGACTGAGCCGAGTTCTCTACCGTTTTCATCAAGAAAGAGCCGGTCCTCAGGCTCAACAAGCTGCTCCCAACGAATTTTTTCGGAAAGGAATTCTTCGGGGCTGTACCCTGTAATTTTTTCTACATCCCCTCCCATGAATAAGGGCTTACAATTCATATCCAGGCGGTAGGCAATCCCTTTGAAATTTTGAATAAATGAGCGGTAGCGTTCCTCACTTTCCTGTAATTTCTTCTCGGAAAGTTTTCTCTCGCTTATGTCTTTGTGCACCCCGATTGACCTGTATATCTTCCCGGTTTCATCTTTCAGGAAGACCCCGATGTCTTCCACATAATAATAGCTCCCGTTTTTCCTTCTAAGCCTGTATTCATTCCAGAATTTCTCTTTTCCCTGATTCTGGAATTCTTTAAACCTTTTAATTACCCTTTTTCGGTCGTCCGGGTGTATGTGCTCCCACCAGACCCCCACGTTAAAATTCCGGAATTCTTCGGGGCTGTATCCCGTAATTTCCTCAATTGCCCCGGTCCAGTTTATCCGGCTCTCCGAGAGGTTCATGTCATATATGATTTGTCCTGTCTGTTCTGACGCGACGCGGAATCTTTCATCACTTTTCTGCAGGGCTTTTTCAGTTTCTTTGCGGTCCGTAATATCATGGGCAGTGCCAATTATCCTTAGCAGTTTTCTTTCTGAATTTCGGAAGACACGGCCTTTCATGGAGAAATCGCGAATAGAACCGTCAGGCCGGATAACCCTGTGTTCGAGCTCATAGATATCGGTTTTATCCTCCAGTACCTTTTGTACTGCTTCCTGCATTCGCTGATTATCTTCTGAACTCATTATTTTATTTGAAAGTTCTTTCAGGCCTTCATATGTCTGGTTGAATTCTTTCCGGGATATACCTACCAGGTGAAAGAGGTTATCGTCCCAGGTCATGGTATTGCTGTTCAAGTCCCATTCCCAGATCCCCATTTTTGTGGCCTCAAGGGCCAGATCGAGTCGCTTTTTTGCTTCAGAGAGTTCTTCCGTTCTCTCTTTTAATTCCTTCTCTGCTTTCTTTCTTTTAGTGATATCCGTTATCACACCTATGATCCCGGTCACCTTTCCGGAACTGTCTGTGTATGTGGTTTTGGTGAATATACCGCTTCTTTCTAGGCCATCCGAACACTTAAATTCGGCCTCGTAATCCTGGCTTCCTCCCTGCTGGAGAAGCAATTCATCGTTCCGGCTGTACACTTCTATAATTTTTTCATTCAGCCTGTGCTGGTGTGACAGGAAAGTAGTTCCTATAAGCTCTTCCTTTGGAAGCCCTATAATAAAGTTTGCGAACTTCTCATTGCAGGTTATATATACTCCGTTTCTGTCCCTTTGAAAAACCGGGTTTGGGATATTGTCCAGCAGGGTTTCAAGAAAGTTTACATTGTTTACAAGGGTTTCTTCAGTTCGCTTGAGCTCGCTTATATCCGTCATCACACCCGCAATACCGGCCACTTTCCCGGTCGCTTCCTTATAGGCGGCTTTGGTGAATAAAAAATTTCTTTTTACACCGTCCGAACACTGAAGTTCGGTTTCGTAATTCTGGCTTCCTCCCTCCCGGAAAAGCAATTTATTGTCCCGGTGATACATTTCTATAATTTTCTCATTCAGCCTGTGCTGGTGTGACAGAAAAGAAGTTCCGAAAACCTGCTCTTTTGGAAGCCCCAGTATTAGGCCGGCGAAGCTTTCATTGCAACTTATATAAACTCCGTTCCTGTCCCTTTGAAAAACCGGACTTGGGATGTTGTCCTGCAAAGTTTCAAGAAAGCTTATATTATTCAGGAGAGCCTCTTCGGCCTTCTTGCGCTCGGTTACATCCTGCATTACCCCTACAAGGATTGTGGCTTCATCTTTCCCGTCTTTGAAGGTGTTTCGGGTAACAACAAAATCTCTGGTTTCTCCGTCAGCGCACCTGAACTTATCTTCATATGTATTGCTTTTCCCTTCTCTGAGCATTCCCATGTCCAGTTTGTGGAACTCCAGAGCTTCGGGCAGGTCAGTAAACAGCTCTAAAAATGTATTCCCGATAATCTCTTCTTTTGGAAGCCCTATGATCTCTTTTGAAAAAGCTTCGTTGCAGCCCAGATACCTGCCTTCCTGATTCTTGTAATAGATAGGTGCTGGAATGGTGTTTATCAGGGCTTCCAGAAACTCTACGCTGTGCGTGTATTCTTTTTCGGAATTTTCTGCTTCAGCATTTAAAGAGCTCTCCAATATCATGAGCCCTTCTTCTTTTGTTTCTTTGCTCCTGAATCCCTGAATAACTGTAATAATAACCACTCCCACACTTTTTTATTTTCTATACTTTTAGAGGTTCTCACAATATATTTAAATTTTTTCTTTCTGTTGAAGATAGGACATACATTTTTGCGAGAGGCAGTTTTAAAAAAGATACAATAGGCATCATCAAAAAAATTGGAATTTGTATGAATGTTTTGAGTCAGGTCCTCAGCAAAAAAAACCGCTGCATTTTTATCAAATAACTCTTTAATTTTTTTCGTAAGTATGGTGGGAAAATCCGTGTTTTTTCAGGTATAATATAGATATTTTAGACTCTGCTCCTGCAGCAATCCGGACAATTCCAATACTTATAATACGTTAGACTTCCCTAAATCAGGACATGCAGAAAATTATCTTTAATGACGGAGGTAGCTTACCCCTTCCCCAGGGTGTAACAAGGGAATGGGTAAAGGCCGCAGCCGAAAACCGAAACGAGGATGACAAGCTTTTCCCGCTTATTCAGGAGGCTTTCCTAAAAAAAATCGAGCTTGGAGTACACGTCCCGACTTACCCCCAGTTCAGGGACATGATAGGGCAGTTCCTTGATATCATGAAGGACGAAAAGAAATGTTACGAGCCCTATATCGTAAAAGAAGAGCATGCGAAGATCCTTGAACTGGAAATCATCGACGAGGTCGCAAAGCTTTACAGGGAAGAACATGGGGGCCCCTCTCCTGACATCCGGATCTGCGTGGCAGGGCCTACCGATCTTTACATGCAGGCTTTCGGGGAAACGGCTTTCCGGGACGTCTACCACTACCTGGCTATGGACGTTGACCGCTTTATCCAGCAGGCCTTCAAAACCGTAAAACACTGCAGAATAGCACTTGTGGCTCTGGACGAGCCGAGTCTGGGGATGAACAACAGGATCCAGTTCTTTGACCCTGATATCGTCTCCGCCCTTACCGTGGCCTCCTCCTATGCCCGACAGCAGGGGGCCGATGTGGAAATTCACCTGCACTCCCCTCTGAAATACGATCTTGTCTGTGAGACCCCCATCAACGTGATAGGGTTTGAGTATGCAGCCACCCCTTCCTACCTGGAACTCCTCGATAGGAATGTCCTTGAGGCCTCGAATACCTATGTCCGGCCGGGGGTTGCAAGAACGGACATCTCCAGCCTTATCGGTATCATAAATGAAGAGTATGGGGTCAACGCCTGGAAAGAGCCTGCTTATATGCAGAAAATAGTGACCGAGATGGAAACCCCTGGGGTCATCCGGAAGCGGCTTGAAAAAGTCTGTGCGGAACTCGGAGACCGGGTCAAATACGCAGGGCCGGACTGCGGGCTTGCTTTCTGGCCGGACCGGGAACTTGCGTTTAAACTGCTTGAGAACACGGCACAGGGAATTAATGCTTTCAATAACGAAAATCAGGCTTGAATCGGAGCTAAATCGGAACTAAGGAATGAGTCAAATATAATATCAAGTATTTTTGTTTACCATTTCTTAACCACGGAACACACGGAAGGACACGGAAACCGGCCTGATGGCTGGTGAGTACGCCGGGACTTTAAATACCTGAGTTCCGCTTCGGCACCCGAGTTTCGCTTCGGGAGCACGAGGTCCGTTTCGCTCGCTTCGCTCACTCAAGCGGACTGAAAAACTCCAGAACAACCTTAATTGGTGTCTTCCGGGATTCTTTTTCCGTGTGTTCCGTGTGTTCCGTGGTTTGAATGCACACACAAGACATTTCCATTAACAAAAATATAACCTGTGTGGGTGTAAAGTGATACCCTACCTGAAAATATGAAGTTATTTTTCAGCCATTCTTTAACTGGTTCCCAGGGTGTATATATATTTATATAGTTTTTTTTTCCGATAATCATAAATCCTATACATGTAAACTAGGTTCATATGAGCGAAATACTCTTTGATGATATCGGGAGCTATCCCCTTCCTGAAAACGTAAGCAAAGACTGGGTTAAAAAAGCTTTCAGGGATAGGGACGAGGACGAAAAGCTTTTTACGGTAATCAATGACGCTTTCCAGCAGAAAATTGATGCAGGGGTGGACATTCCGACCTATCCTCAGTATCAGGACATGAACGAGCAGTTCCTGAGGGTGATCCGGGACGAAAGTTGCTGTGATGGACCCTTTGACGTGAAGCTCGAATGCGCCGGGATTGAGGAACTCGAGGCCATCGAGACTGTTGCAAAGGCTTACAGGGAAAAATACGGGGAGACTTTGAAGACCAGGATCTGTGTAACCGGCCCGACCGAACTTTACCTCAAGGAATTTGGGGGCAGTACTTATACGGACATCTATGCCCTTTTTGCAAAAAGTGTGAATAAATTCGTCAGGCAGGCCATGAAGTCTGCAAAAAACTTTAAAATCACTACGGTCTCTCTTGACGAACCGAGCATTGGCTTAAACCCTGAACTCTCTTTTGGGGAAGAGGACATCATCTTGGCCCTGACCGAGGCTTCAAGGGCCGCGAGCAAGTGGGGAGCTGATGTGGAAATTCACCTGCATTCTGCCCTTTACTTCAACCTTGCCTGCCAGACCCCCACAATCAATGTGGTCGGGGTCGAGTCGGCAGGGACACCTTCTTACCTGGACCTGCTTGATAAAAAAGTCTTTGAGGACACGGACACTTTCATGAGGCTCGGGATCGCAAGGACAGATATCTATGGCCTTGCAGGGGGTCTGAATGAAAAATACAACACGAATGTCTGGAAAGAGCCGCAGTACCTCCACGAAATCGTCACGGAACTGGAAACTCCGCAGGTTATCACAAAGAGACTAAGACTTGCCTACAGGCGTTTTGGAAACCTGATAAAATACGCGGGCCCTGACTGCGGGCTTGGTTCCTGGCCGAACCAGAAAATAGCCTTCATGCTACTTTCCAACGTGGCACAGGGTATCAAAGATTTTGAGGAACGCCTTTAACTTTACAGGCGGGAAGAAGGGGTCCCCTATATTTCCCGTTTCTTATTTTCTCATTTGTTTAATCTTCCGTGTCTCATATCAACTTCATCCATCATATCCAGCAATTTACGAATGGCCGTACGAATGGCATCTGATTGGGTGACAAATTTTTTATTATCTCCCACATGCTTGTTCAGGTCATGCAGAAGTTCCTGAGGGATTTCAACACTTACTTTTGGCATCATCTCTCTCTCTTCGCTAATGTATTTCAGCTTTTTTGTCTGCCCGGGGAAGAAATGGGTAATGGATTTTGCCGGAGCCAGGACAAATCTGGAATATCTGAAGAATGATCTGGAAAAAATAGATTGGATTAAGTTATAAGAACTGAAGTTTAAAATAACCGAAGTTTAAAATAACCGAAGTTTAAAATAACCGAAGTTTAAAATAACCGAAGTTTAAAATAACCGAAGTTTAAAATAACCGAAGTTTAAAATAACCGAAGTTTAAAAGAACCGAAATTTAAAAGAACCGAAATTTAAAAAACCCGAAGTTTAAAAGAAAAAGAGTTTAAAAACAGATCTAAATAATAGATAAGAGATAGTATGGCGGGCCCGAAGGGATTTGAACCCTCGGCCTACGGATTAAGAGTCCGTCGCTCTGCCTGACTAAGCTACGGGCCCACACTTTTTCTCGCTAGTGAACGAATCTCATAACGTATATCTAATATTTATACTTTTCGGATGGGTGGGTGTTTTGGCTCTATATATTCTAAACACTATATGAATAAATAATAACATGTGTCAATAAAATTAACTAAGTTCTATTTATTTTTGGTTTTTCAGTCATTTTTTGCAGTGTTGACTGCTCCTTTCTATAAACCCTCAATTTTATAATAAGTGGTTTGAAAGAATAGCTTTATATACAAGTTTGGCTGTATATGTCAAATAATTAACTTATCTGAAGCTCTGCTAGGGATCATATATACAGGAGTTGAAGGCGTACTTTATGAATCAGATTTTTCTAGTTTGGTTTTCTCAAGTACTGTTTTGATGCTTTTCTGATTTTTATGGAGCTTTCCAAGTTGATTAATTAATTTAAAGGAATGGTTTTATGTTTAGAGATGAAAATCGCTCTGTACCCGTCGAAGAAGGCGAGGTTTATGACGTAACAATTCAGGACATTGCCCGCCAGGGCGACGGTATTGCGCGTATTGAAGGTTTTGTAGTCTTTGTCCCCGGTACCAGTGTTGGTGACGAAGTTCAGATCAAGGTTGAAAGAGTGCTCCCTAAGTTTGCATTTGGAAGCCTTGTTGAATAAATTTAAATGAAGTTCGTAGTAACTAAGGAATGATTTTAATGTTTAAAGATGATAGTCGTCTCGTCCCTGTCGAAGAAGGCGAAGTTTACGATGTAACAATTCAGGACGTTGCCCGCCAGGGAGACGGAATTGCCCGTATTGAAGGTTTTGTAATTTTTGTTCCGGGTACAAAGGTCGGAGATGAAGTCCAGATCAAGGTCGAAAGA
This sequence comes from Methanosarcina baltica, assembly GCF_055394095.1. Taxonomy (NCBI): domain Archaea; kingdom Methanobacteriati; phylum Methanobacteriota; class Methanomicrobia; order Methanosarcinales; family Methanosarcinaceae; genus Methanosarcina; species Methanosarcina baltica. The sequence goes on from NZ_AP042463.1 coordinate 1,661,356, forward strand.
GTGCTCCCTAAGTTTGCATTTGGAAGCCTCGTTGAATAATTTTGAACTTGTGTCTTAAATATTCATTAAATATTCATTAAATATTCATTAAATATTCATAATAACTTATAATTATAGGAATGGTTTTAATGTTCAGAGATGACAGTCAGTCTGCACCCGTCGAAGAAGGCGAGGTTTATGACGTAACAATTCAGGATATTGCCCGTCAGGGCGACGGTATTGCACGCATTGAAGGCTTTGTAATTTTTGTTCCGGGTGCAAAGGTCGGAGATGAAGTTCAGATCAAGGTCGAAAGAGTGCTCCCTAAGTTTGCATTTGCAAGCCTTGTCGAATAATTTTGAACTTTTGTTCAAAATATTCATAATCAATTAAAGGAATGATTTTGATGTTCAGAGATGACAGTCAGTCTGCACCCCTCGAAGAAGGAGAGGTTTACGACGTAACAATCCAGGACATTGCCCGCCAGGGAGACGGAATTGCCCGTATTGAAGGCTTTGTAATTTTTGTCCCAGGTACGAAGGTCGATGACGAAGTCCGGATTAAAATCGAAAGGGTACTTCCAAAGTACGCTTTTGCCAGCCTGGTTGAATAAACTGGCTGATCATACTAAATAAAAGTAATAAGACTGAAAAATTGTTTTCTATATAATTTTTCAGTCTTTTCTACTGTTTTTATCTTTTTCTGTTAGATTGTTTTTCTTTTGGTTTCCTGTTTTTTTCAGTTTTTCATGCTTCAAATTCTTTTTCTCCACTCTTTTTCGATTAAGGCCCATTTTCGAAATATCCGGGAGGGCATTCGATGCTCTTATATAATAGAGAAATAAACATAGTTTCTAAGTTTTCTATCTAACAAAGTTTTTTTACAATTTATACTTATACAGGTCCTCGCATCGCAAAACCCTGGGCCTAAGCTCCGGAGTGATCTGATGAATAGGCGTTTTATTAAATATCATCCCAAGTCCAATACCTATGTGATTAAAAAAAGGGCCTATTTTGATGAAGACCTTGTGCTTGCCGGTAACGTAATAGTGGGTCAGGAAGTAAATTTCTGGAAAGACTTGAAGGTCAAAGGGAAACTTGATCTGGGGCGAGGGTCTGTGGTCCGGGGTAATGTAAAAGCCGAAAATGCTCTTCTATGTAGCGGAACGAGGGTTCTTGGAAGGCTGGATGTAAGCTCCGATTTGCTTCTCCTCGACAACGCAAAAGTCAGAGCTGCATACTGTAAGGGGGATGTCCTAGTACGCCCGGGTTGTTTCATGGGGTTCATAAAGGCGGAAGGGACTCTCGAGCTTATAGGAAAGGTTAAAATCAGGGATGTTGAGCCGATGACAAAGGTTATCGTGCGAGCCGAAGAAATATCCCGGGACATGTCCGAAGACACGTTTGAATATCAGTCCGAAGAAATATCCCGGGACATGTCCGAAGACATGTTTGAATATCAGTCCGAAGAAATATCCCGGGACATGTCCGAAGATTTGTCTCAGGATCTGTTTGAGGATATGTGTGGAGATATTCCTGAAAATATTTCTGAAGAAAATCTGGATAAGGACAAGCTCTGGTATATTTCTGAAGAAAATCTGGTCGAAGCTAAAACCGGAGATATTTCTGGGGACATGTTAGAGGATATGTCCGAAGATATTTTTGAAGAAATTATTGGTGAGGCCAAGCCCTGGTATATTTCTGAGGATACTGTTGAAAATATCTCTTCAGATAGAGCCCGGAACAGGGTAAATGAAGTGTGAGCCTTTAGCAATTTAAATTCCTTTTTTTCCAATTTAAAGGCTTTAGATTCTTTATTTTTTACCTGTTTTTGCCCTGAAATTGAATTGTCGGACAGCTTCTAAAGCCTTGGGGCTTTTACTGTGTTCCTGTAAATCTATCTTCTTCCAGCAGTTTCAGTACATGGTCCCTTAAACGGTTGGCTTCCGGGCTTGTCCGGCTCCGGGGCCTTGGAAGGTCCACTTTTATTATCTCTTTTACCCTGCCGGGCCTGGCGCTCATGACCACTATCCGGTCCGAGAGGAAGACCGCTTCATCCACACTGTGGGTTACAAAGAGGAAGGTTACGTGTTTCTGTTCCCAGATTTTCAGGAGTTCATCCTGGAGAACGTTTCGGGTCTGGGCATCCAGGGCCCCGAAAGGCTCATCCATTAAAAGAACCTCGGGTTCGTTTGCAAGGGCCCTTGCAATCGCCGCCCTCTGCTGCATGCCCCCCGAGAGTTCATGGGGGTAGCTCTTTTTGAACTGTTCCAGGCCCACAAGCTCCAGATATTTTTCAACTCTCTTCCGAGCTTCGCTTTTACCGATCCCCTGCATCTCAAGCCCGAAGGTGATATTATCGATTACCGTCCTCCAGGGAAAGAGGGAGTACTGCTGAAAGACCATACCCCGTTTGGGGTCCGGGTCCGTGGTCTTTTCCCCATTCAGGAGGATCTCTCCCGAACTCAGGGTCTCAAGCCCTGCTGCAATCCGGAGAAGAGTTGTCTTTCCGCAGCCGGAGGGGCCGAGGATGCAGACGAATTCCCCGTCTTCGACCTCAAAACTGATGTCTTCCAGGGCTTCGGTCTCTGACCCATCTTCTCTTTTCTGAAAGGTACGTGAAACGTTTTTAACACTTACTCTGCCCATTATACCACAGTCCCTGCTTTCCATTTAAGGAGTTTTGCGTCCACATAGTACCTGAAAGAAACATCAATGAAAAGCCCGAGAAATCCAAGGAGAAGCATATACATAAGTACTAAATTCATTCTGTGAAGGTGAAAACTCTGCCAGAGTTGGTACCCGAGCCCGTCCCCGCTGACCCCGAACATTTCGGCAGCGACCAGGCACATCCAGCCCACACCCATGGCGATCCTGATCCCTGCGATAATGGAGGGCATCGCCGAGGGAAGGGCAACGTAGCGGATAAGGTCCCGGTCCTTCGTGCAACCGAGGACCTTTGCGGCTTCAACATGAATTCTGGGTATATTCTTAAAGCCGGTATAGGTATTGATAATAATCGGGAAAACCATCCCCACGAAAACAACAAAACCCGCGGCCATATGGGTGAGCCCGAACCAGGCCATGGCAAAAGGAATCCAGGCCAGAGGGGGGATCGGACGGAGGACCTCAATGATCGGTTCAACGGCTCTACTTGTTTTTTTGAACCAGCCCATGGAAATTCCCAGGGGAATGCCTATTAAAAACGCTGCTACAATGCCTATCCCAAAATGCAGCAAACTTACCAGGAGGTCATTGAAAATGTTTCCGCTTTCTACAACGGAATAAAAAGATAGAGCTACATCATAAAAACTTGGAAGTTTTAATTTATTCTGCACAATCAAGTCCGCTGTAAGCTGCCAGAGAACAACAACAGATAGAACTGAAAGTACTTCAACGCTTTTTTGACGTAAAGTTTTTATGAATTCAAAGTTCATGACTACTCTAATAGTATTACTTCTTTTTTATCTTTCCGGAGGGTCCTTTCTTTCCGGACATTTCTCTTCTATTCTCTCTTCTATTCTCTGAAAAAATTCTGAAAAAAATAAGGTCCAATATGCCCTTTTCTGGACATCTGGGCCTTCTGTTTCGGTCTATATTGACTTATGCACACGGAGATGGTTTTTCTCCAGTATCAAGGTTTTTTACTCAACTGCTGCCTCATAGAAGCTTGTGTTAAAGATTTCTTCCTTTGTCAGAGGTTTCTGGATGTAGCCGAGCTCATACTGGACCTGGGCGTACTGGACGGTAGAGTCCGCAATGAATTCAGGGTCTGCAATCCAGGCTCCGTCCCAGTCTGTAAGGGATTTCTCGACCTTTTCAACTTCCCAGTTGGTCCAGTTTGCAAAAGTCTGAGCAGCTTCGTCCTGGTTTTCTTTGTTATATTCAGTTGCCCTGACATGAGTCTTTACGATCTGTTCAACGATTTCAGGGTGTTCCCGGATAAGTTCTCCGCTTGCGACAAGCACACAGCAGGCGTGGTTTGCTTGCATCTCTCCCGAGGCCACGATGGAGCGTCCGTTTCCTTCACTCTCGATGATTGCAGGAGCTGGGTGGGGGAGGAAGGCCGCATCAACGCTTTCGGACGAAATGGCACTTATGGCTTCTCCGGGCCCCATTCCTCTTATATCCACGTCCTTTTCGGGATCAAGCCCGTTTTCGCTCAACCAGGTCCGGAGCAGGGTGTCCTGGATGGTGCCCGGCGGGAAGGTGGCAATTTTTAGGCCCTTCAGATCTTCGGGGCTACTGTAATCAAATTCTGGCCTGAGGATCAGATTCGAGCCCTGAATCTGGACTGCGGCAACGATTCTCGCGTCAAGGCCCTGGCCCAGAGCCGTGAGTACGGGGGCTGCTCCCACATAGGCTATGTCGAGCTGATCCGTAAGCATGGCCTGCATCTCAGGGGCTCCTGTGGGAAACTCATGTTCCTCGATTTCCTTTATCCCGAAGGGGGCCAGGTCCTCTTCCCACCAGCCTTTATCTTTGGCTGTCATGTATGCGATCTGGTGCGTGCTCGGCTGGTAGCCCACCCTGAGGGTTTCAGGGCCCGGAGCAGGGACGGCTTCTGTGCCTTCATCGACTCCGCTATCTCCGGCTCCGTTCTCGTCTTCGGAAACACATCCGGATACGAAGGCTGCTGAGATTAACAGTACAATAATGATCAGTATAGCTGTTTTCTTCAAAAGCTCACCTCGATAACTTCCATTTTCTTTGAACTTCTACTTTTTACACTTTCAGGTCCACTCTTAATTAAAGAGAGAAGCTGACCTGAAATTTTTAAAAAGAAATCTTAATTATCCTTAAAATATTTTCTTCGTGGCACCGGGATGTGCCAGTATGTAATAATATTCTCAATAATTCTATTATTCGTTAGAGTTTGCTATATATAGTTTCTCAAATTATTCAAAATTTAACCTATATGTATTAATACATCTATGAATATTTCTCAATAAGGAAGGAATTAACCTTTAAATATAATATTTACCTGAAATTATTTAAGAGGATGTGTTTTTATGAACGCTGCAGATAAAGTGATTAAAGCTGCATTTGAATCCGACGCGATGTTCCAGAAAATCCTTTCTGAGGTAATTAAGGAAGATCTGAACCTTACCGCCGTTGATTTTGCCAAACAGGCAAACATCCCCCCGAGCACCCTGTACAAGATCCTATCCGGAAACAGGGACCCCAACATCAAGACTCTACGCCAGATCATAAGGACTATCCGGGAACTCAGGGAGTCTGAAAGCGGAGAGTTTATCGCCGTAATCGCAGCCCGAACTGTACTTGACAATATCGTGGAGACAAAGAAAAAGATCGCAGGTCGACTGGTTACCATCAGGGAATACTCGGCCACCTCTATGGAAGAAGCGATCATTGCGGCCGTACGCGCCGAAAAAGATGGAGCAAAGGCCCTGGTCTGCGCCCCCATCGTCAGCCCGACCGTGGAAAAAATCCTGAACATCCCGGTTACTACCATCATTCCGAAGGATAGTCTGATGGACGCAATCGAGCTTGCACTCAAAAAAATGGACTGAGATCCGGAACTTTGCGGGATTATTTAGTATTTTTCCCTTTCCGAATTCTCTTTTCCTTTTCGGAGTTTTTCTCCCTTCTTTTTACACTTCCTCAGCTTCTTGCCATTGATATATTATTTCCTGCAACCTCTCAGTTGTGATTTCCACGCCTGTTTCCGGGGCCGCTTCATTGTTCAGCCAGCAGTATATCGCTTCCTGAAGCTCAGTTGTGCTTATTTTTTCACCCTCTTCGGAGGTCGGGGAAATCCAGGGGTTCCAGGAAGAGTTCTCGTCCTGCGCTTTTAGAGTGATTGTTTTTGAATTCCCTCCGAGTTTTATCTGATATTCTCCGGGGGGGAGGTAGGAGGTATTATAGCTTATATTGAAATTTCCTGAGGAGTCGGACCTTACTGTTTCAGAGGCGGTGAATTTTAGGGTAACGTTTTCAGTTCCGTTTTCAGCCTGGCCGTCTATACGGATTTTATCGTAAGTCCACGAGGGTACATGCCCCTGGGAAATGATGGCAACACCGTCTGTGGCATCGTTAAATATGGAGATCCATATTAATTTTTTTACCCTTACATTCAGGTCCTGAACCCCTTCGGCTCTTGCGGTAAAAAGATTGTTCTCTCCTTTCGGGATCTTTACTTCCTCTATCTCGTAATAATATTTTCCTTCTACCACAGGTACTTCTTTTTCAAGGGATATTTCCAGTCCAGCAGTTTCATCAGGAGAGGCAGTGCCGCTAAGGATAATTGTATCTCCTGCTACCGGGTTTTTGGGAGATATTTTCCATTCTATTTCGGTGTTTTCTTTAATGTATTCTACAAAAGGATAGAATCTCAGGACATCTCCTTCAATGGAATCGGCAACCTTGAACTCAAAGTTTTCTATGATACCGATTCTTTCCCCCTTTTCGAGGCTAATATCGTCCTCATTTCTCATTATGATGCCAGCTTTGCTGACACTTTTACTCAGCTTTCAAAGAAGAGCTATTTTTGCCTTGATTTGCCACAAAAATCAGTGGCAAGGAAGATCCGTTAAAAAAAATATTTGTAAGGCCTAAGTTCTAAATTACATTTAAAAAGCCTATTGTATCTGTTTTTTGAAGAAATATCTTTATATACGTAGAACCTAAATTTATATCATGGTTTTTTTAAAACAGAAAATAATCAACGGTAAAAAATACTGGTATATTATTAAAACTGGCAGAATTGATGGAAAAGTGAAAACTATATTTCAGATATATTTAGGCAATGCCGAAAAAATATTTGAAATGAAAAAACAGAGTGAATCATTGCCCTACATGAAACTGAAATCTTTTGAGTACGGCAAACTTGCCGCACTTCTTCATGTGAATGAAGAGCTTGGATTCGTTGACATAGTGAACAAGCACACTATGAAAAAATCAATCGATGGTTTAAGTGTCGGAGAGTATCTTTTACTTGATATAGTGGGGAAATCTCATGGAGTTTTAAGTGAAAACGGTATTGGGGAATGGTTCAAAAAATCGGCCTTATCTTTTAAGTGGAAATTCCCTCATAAATTAAATTGTCAGAATTTTTTGAATCATATGAATTACATTGATTCCGACACAATGAAAAATATTGAAGACGATTTGTGCCGAGTTCTCATCGAAAAAGGACTAACCCCTTCAGTACTGTTTGTGGATGAATCAAACTGGTTCACTTATGCTACCAATTATGATGAAAAAAGTGAATTGCTTCATAAAGGGTATAACAAAAAGCATCGTAAAGACAAAAATCAGGTATCTGTAGCGCTGGCTGCTAATGATTACAACTTACCTTTTATTCACGAGACATATCCAGGAAATGTGCATGATTCAGAGGAATTTTCAGGTCTGGTTGACAAAATAGTAAACCGTCTAACCGAATTGAATATTTGTTCGGAAGACCTTGTTCTTGTTTTTGATAAGGGAAACAATTCAAAGGACAACATTGAAAAAGCAACTTCAAAGATGAATTTTGTAGGGGCTGTAAAAGCAAATCAGGCAGATGATCTTCTTGAAGTGCCATTATCTAAATATCAATTTTTATATGAAAGCTCAGAAGGCCACAAAATTTATGGCTATCGGACAAAGCATCAGTTTTACGGGACAGAATTTACAACAGTAATTACTTTCAATGAAGGAACTCACAAACTTCAAAAAAGAACTTGTGAGTCAAATATGTCAAAAATAACTGAGAATCTGGAAGACCTACAGAGGAGACTGGAAAGCAACAGAGGAAAAGCAAGAAACAGGAGCAGTGTAGAAAAAGAGGTTGCAGACATTATTATCAAAAAATACAGAAGTATGGTGAAATATGAAATTACTGATGCTCCTGAAGGTAAGAAAAAACCTCAGTTAAAGTTCTGGATTGACGAAGAGAATAAAAATAAGCGCGAAAATTCATTAGGAAAAAATATACTATTTACAGATAAGCACCGTTGGCACACTAAAAAAATTGTGCAAACATACAACAATAAAGGCGCTATAGAGGATGATTTTAAGCTATTGAATGATCACCTGCTTGTCCCTGTGGGACCGGTGTACCACCACAAAGATGAAAATATCAAAGTTCACGTATTTCTGTCTATAATTGGCTTACTTTTCTACAGATATTTAGCCTGGGAGACAAAGAGATATGGTCTTTCTATGAGAAGACTAATTGAAAATTTGTCCGAAATTAGGCTGGCAGTTATCCAGGATAAAGAATCAAATAAGTGTAATATTATTCTGGAAGAGATGAGTACAAAGCAAGCATCATTATTTTCTTTCTTGAACTTGGGTAATTACCTGCCACCCCAATAAAAACGTCATCAGTAGGATTATTCATTCCTTAGGCCCACACAAACAAAGCCGCTTGATAACGGAAAAACATGCATCTTTGAAAGTAAAGTTTTAATTTCCATTTCCCCGAAATTATCTCCTACCCTTAATTCTATATAATCATCAGAAATTTGGAATATACCCTCAATGAAAGCACCACTGGTCTCCTGTCCGGCAAAGACAGTCCCGAAATGGACAATAATCTGAGGGATATTTTCCGCATCTCCCATGTCGTTTTCGTAAACGTAGGTTTCACCTGAAGCAAGGAAGGCATCTTCCACTGCATCTCCGTCCTTTTGGAGCTGCACCCAGACCGTGTCTCCGTTGATGTCTACTTCCTGGATTTCCAGAGCGTATCCTTCTTCAAGGACAAGGGTTGAGCCCGAGTAAATAGACCTGTTTTCATAGCTGTTGATCAAAACTTTACTGAGTATACCTTCAGAAAGGAGGTTTACGTCACTGTCTATAAAGGTCGTGTTATCCTCGCTAAAGCCCGCAAAGAAATCTTTTCCCATGAAACCGATTACCTGGAATTCACCCCAGTCATCATACTCGAACTCAACCTGGTCGGCGGTGATGGTATAAATCAGGTTATTTTCAGGGATTTCGTTTCCACTAAGGTCCGTTATCTCAAAAGTTTCGGTCCCGACACCCTCATCTATATCGTAATAAAAACCTTCGAAATTAAGGGGGTCCCACCTGATAGTCTGTTTCCCCTCTTCATCGTAAACGGTCCCACGCAGCTCATAGATCCCGGCTTTGGACATGTCCTGAACAGGAGCAAACCTGAGGGCATCGTCATCAGCAACTTGGATCTTGATCTTGCCCATGAGATCGATTATATCGCCTTTTTCGAGATTGATGTCATCTTCGTTCTCCATTTTTATCTTCGTAGAAGACATGGAGCTTACTTCCATTTCTCCGAAAATGTCCCCTGCGTTAATTTCAATGCAGTTATCCGATATCTGGAAAATCCCTTCCACGAATACGGCGCTGTTCTCCTGTTCTGCAAAGACAGTCCCGAAATGGGCAATGATAATAGGCACGTCTTCGGCATCTCCGAGGTCTGTTTCATAGACAAAATCGCTCCCTGAGGAAAGGAACTGGTCCTCCACAACGTCTCCGTCCTTTTCAAGCTGTACCCAGACGGTATCTCCGTTTACGTTAGATTCCACGATGTTCAGGGAATATCCGTCTTCAAGGACAAGGGTAGAACCTTGATGGACGGATTTATTTTCATCACTGTCGGTAAGCACCCTGGAAAGGATCCCTTCATGGATTAAGCTGACATCATCATCCACAGGTTCCGTGCGATCGTCTTCATATCCCGCAAAGTACTTCTCTCCCAGAAAGCCGATTACCTGATAGGAACCCCAGTCCCTGTATTCGAAATCAGTCTCAATTGGCACTGTGCTGTAAACCAGGTCGTTTTCCTCAATGTTCCCATCAGAAATGCCGCTGATAGTCATACTTTCGGAACCGAGGCCAGAGTTCAGGTCATAGAAGAAACCGGAGTAACTCAGGTAGTCCCAGGTGTAATCATCACTCAGGCCCGCATTTTCATCCCAGATCCTGCTGCCTCTGTAGTAGTATTCTGAATAAATGCGGAGAGTCCAGGCCCTCTCAACGGTTTCTGAATTCTTTACGGCCTCGGCCCGGATTTCGTATATGCTCGGTGGATACGCTGCCGTTTCCAGGAGAAATGAGGAGTAGCCCGAGCTTTCTTCCGTTTTTTCAAGGGCACCGTTTACGTACCAGTTGATTGTACAGGCCTGGTTTGCGGCGATCGAAAATTCGATAAGTCCGGTTTGGTTCCCACCTATTTCGATTTCATTCCATGCGGGGGTGAAGCTATCTATTGAGAGAGCTTCCGTCGCCAGGATTCTGTAATTGCTCAGGGAATTAACAAGAGGGTAGCCGTCTCCTTCTTCAATGGCGCCGCTGTAAACCTCTATTTGGGGAGCTGCGCCCGCAGAATTCAAGCAGAGTATCAGTATGAGAATTGCCGTAAGCAGGGGAAAAATACTTTTACTTTTGAGCATCCGAACACCTTTTCATAAGTTAATATAATTTTTTAGAATTGAGAATTCTATCTTGAAATAATTGAAAAGCAGAAATATCTCGAAAGACATGATCTCTTATAATTCTCCACTATTTTTGTATATATGGGTTTATAATTTTTGCTTCTTTTCAGGCCTTTTTTCAGGATCTGCAAAAATCCTCAATTCCTTATTTCGAGTCATTAAAGGTTCGAAAAATCAGAAAAAGAGCAGGAAGGACGAGAAAATAAGAAAAAAAAAAGACGTAAATAATTTAAAAAATAGGAAAAACCCCACGTTTCCGGCTGCGTGGAGTTTTTCCCTTTTCTGTATTCAATTTTCTACAGTTTTTGACAGCTTACTCTTTTGGTTTCTTTCCGGTAAGTTCCGCTATCTTTTCCTGCAGGTCTGCCACGGTCATGCCACCTTTGGTGAACATGTAGGCAGCTCCTCCTCCCACCAGGAGGATTAGGGTTAAAAGGGCGTAGAGAAGGACCGAGGTCTTCTTGGTAACCTCGTATGTGGTGGTCTGGTCTCCGGCCTCAATAGTGTAGCTACCTGGCACTTCTTCTGCGTGGAGGAAGGTAACGGTCGTGCTTTCCCCGATTCCGAGGGAAACCATCTGTGAATCTACGAAGCTTCCGTTCACACGGAGTTCGACCTCGGTCTCGCCTGCTGCGTTTCCGGTGTTTTCCACAGCAATCGAAATCTCTGCTTCCTTTTCGGCCTTTATTTCGATGGGGGCCACAAGGTTGGAGTAAACAAAAATCGCCTCAAGGGCCTTTACGTTAAAGTTGATGTCCTGATCGAGGAAGCCTTCCTTAACGGCAGTGATTGAAATCCTTCCGGGGGTCGATGCGGTGTAGGAAATGGTTCCATCCGAATCGGTCTTGCCCAGAATTTCCCCGTTTATGGAAACATTTGCATCTTCAATCGCATCTCCTCCGATGGCCTTAAGGACCTCAATAGTAACCCTTTCTCCTTCGTAGGCCGTCTCAGGGGAGACGCTGATGCTCATCTCTTCCTTCTGCTCAAGGACTTCCATATTCTTGTTTGCGGTGGTGTAGCCATCCTTTACGGCTGTAACCTTGAAGTCTCCTGTTGTGGTTGAGGTGTAAGAAAGGATCCCGTCTTCATCGGTTTTCCCTATGGATTTCCCGTCGAGCTTCACGGTCACGTCTTCCACGGCCTTGTCGTCAGCGGTAACTTCGATTTCAATTTCCTCATCCACAAAGATCTCGTCAGGCACACTGATCTTCAGTTCCCGGCTTGCAGATCCACTACCTTCGGTTTCGACTTCAACAAAGGGGTAGAACCTGAGAGTATCATCATCGGCAACTTTGAACTTGACGTTACCCATGAGGTCAATGGTGTCGTCTTCTCCAAGGTCTATATTGTCATCGTTTGTCATGACGATTTCATCATCGCCGATGCTGTCTACTTCCATTTCTCCGAAGGTGTCTCCATTTTCGATTTCTATGTAATCGTCGGAAACCTGGAATATACCTTCCACGAATACTGCACTGGTTTCCTGTCCTGCAAAGACAGTTCCGAAGTGGACGATAATCAGGGGCACGTCTTCAGCGTCGCCCAGTTCGCCTTCGTAAACGTAGTCTTCACCTGATGCAAGGAAGGCGTCTTCCACGTCATCTCCGTCCTTTTGGAGCTGCACCCAGACAGTTTCACCGTTGATATCGACTTCCTGGATTTCCAGAGAGTATCCTTCCTCAAGCACAAGGGCCGAGCCGGAGTACATTGATTCCTTATCGTCACTGTCGGCCAGGACTTTGGAGAGGTAACCGTCGCCAAGAATGCTTACATCGTCATCGATTTCCCCGTTGACCGCACCTTCAGGATAGCCTGCAAAGTACTTCTCTGCCATGAAGCCTATGACCGTAAAATTACCCCAGTCTGAATTTTCAAATTCGACTTCATTTGTTTCCGTCCTGTACTCTAGGCCGCCATCATCGATATCCCTGCCGTCAACGTCAAACTTATCTTCATCTACAACAAGGCTTTCAGTCCCAAGGCCCTCATCGATGTCATAGTAGAAGCCTTCAAAGTTCAGAGGAGTCCATTCGGGAGCTACCTCGCTTTTATCTTTGTCAAACACCGTTCCCCTGAGTTCGTAGGTCCCGGCTTCGGACATTTCCACGATAGGGGCAAAACGAAGGACATCATCATCGGCATCGGCAACGATTATCTGGAGTTTACCCATGATGTCAATGGTGTCGCCTTTTTTAAGTGAGATGGAGTCCTCGTTTTCCATTTTAATCAGGTCACTGCTGATTTGATCTACTTCCATCTCTCCGAAGCTGTCTCCACTTTCGATTTCGATATAATTGTCCGAAATCTGGAAAATCCCTTCAACGAATACCGCACTGGTCTCCTGTCCGGCAAAGACGGTCCCGAAATGGGCAATGATGATGGGTACGTCCTCGGCGTCTCCGAGATCTGCCTCATAGATGAAATCGTCCCCTGAACCAAGGAACTGGTCTTCCACAACGTCTCCGTCCTTTTCGAGCTGGACCCATACCTGGTCCCCGTTTACGTCAACTTCCACGATGTTCAGGGAATATCCATCTTCAAGGACAAGGTCCGAGCCTGAATAGATGGATTCCTTATCGTCACTGTCGGTGAGCACCTTGGCGAGTACCCCTTCATCAATTAAGTTCGCGTCCAGGTCTTCATTCCCGACAGTAGTTTTATTTTCATCATCGCCACTGTCGATATACCCCGCAAAGTACTTCTCTGCCATGAAGCCGATGACCTGATATTTGCCCCAGCTACCGTATTCAAAATCAGTAGGTATCGGGCTTGTTTCGTAAACAAGATTCCCATCCTCGATGGTTCTGCTCACGTCTCCACTATCACCATCAAGCGTGATTGTCATGGTTTCGGCGCCTTCCCCGGAGTCCAGGTCATAATAGAAGCCCGAGTAACTCTGAGGAGTCCAGATGTACACATTTGAAAGGCCGGCCCCATCTTCCCAGATCCTGTTTCCAGTTGAGTAATATTTGGAGCGGACCTGAAGAGTCCATTTTATCGTCCTAGATGAATATGTTCCGTTGGGGTCACTTACTTCTGCGGTAATATTGTACTCCCCGGAAGTTGCGTCTTCATAGGTAAATGAGGAAAAATTCACATTATCTTCATTTGCGTCATCCTGAGAATCTCCATCAACAAACCATTCGATATTGAAGATATTATCACTCGACACATTAAATGTCTGGGATTCTCCTTCGGAAATTTCCACATTGCCTTCAGCTGGATTTTCTGTAATATTTAGAGATTTTTGTGATACCGTCCATTTCCAGGTATAATCATCAGTCTCTGTTCCGTTCTGGGCTACAACCTTTACCTCGTGTTCCCCTACCGCTGCACTATTGTTTTCATACGTGTGTTCTGTAACATCATTTTTTGAATCTACTTCCACGCCGTCTATAAACCATGTTATGTTTGAAATTTGGTTTGTTTCAATGCTGAAGGTCTGATTCTCTTTGAAATTAGATTCTGGATCATTATCGGGTTGCGGGTTCTGGATGCTTAACTCAGGTTTACTCTCTTCTTTCACTGTCCATTTCCAGGTATAATCATCAGTCTCTGTTCCGTTCTGGGCTACGACCTTTACCTCGTGTTCCCCTACCGCTGCACTATTGTTTTCATACGTGTGTTCTGTAACATCATTTTTTGAATCTACTTCCACGCCGTCTATAAACCATGTTATGTTTGAAATTTGGTTTGTTTCAATGCTGAAGGTCTGATTCACTTTGAAATTAGATTCTGGATCATTATCGGGTTGCGGGTTCTGGATGCTTAACTCAGGTTTACTCTCTTCTTTCACTGTCCATTTCCAGGTATAATCATCAGTCTCTGTTCCGTTCTGGGCTACGACCTTTACCTCGTGTTCCCCTACCGCTGCACTATTGTTTTCATACGTGTGTTCTGTAACATCATTTTTTGAATCTACTTCTGTGCCATCTATAGACCAAATTATATCAGCTGCTTTATTTGTTTTAATACTGAATGTTTGTGAAATATTCTCTTCTGATGTTGGATCTGTATTTGGATCAATAGAATCTGAGAGAATTTTTAATGGTTCTACATCTGGATTTACATTCAGAGTCCAGACCCTTTCGGGACCGATTTCGTTCAGGATGGCTTTTATTGTATAGGATCCCGGAGTACTTGTTATCTCAGAAGTTATTTTGTATTCACTACTGCTTACATTACTTTCTGTTTTCTTTGTTAAATCATCAACTGTCCATGTGACATTGGCATCTTCATCTAGGGAGATAGAAAGTGTCATTTCGCCATTTTGGTTTAATGTTAATTCCTGATCTTCAGTTGGGTCTACTATGGTAGCCGCCATCGCAAGCCCGCAGAACAAGCCCAGCAACAGGAGTCCTGCTAGTAGTTTATTAGTGTGAATTTTCATATCCTAACCTTCTAAATATTATATTATCTTTAAAAAACTGTTTCTAATTTATTAATATTTTCTTTCTTTATATATGCAGTTTATTTTTTCTGATGAATTGCAGGTAATCGTAATTAATTTATCATTAAATCCGTAACTGGAGTTTTGAATTTAGAGGGTTTTATAACGGTTGGGTTTTCCCCGTTTTTTAATTCCCCGCAGCCTTTAACTGCTGGTATCCTTTTTGCTCAATCCGGGCCGTTTCGCCATCGGGCCGTTCGAGCAGGATTCCTTCTTCTTCATTTGTTGTTTTCCCTATGATTCTCAACTTACATATATCTTGTACTTTTGTCAGGTGTTCGGACCTGACTGTAAAAAGAAGTTCGAAGTCTCCCCCGGTGTAGAGGGCCAGGTTGAGCAGTTCGTCGGGATCAGGGGCAAAAGCTCTGACCTCTTCCTCAATCGGGAAGGCTTCTTCTTTTATCATGAAACCTACCCGGCTGGCTTTTCCGAGGTCGTGCAGGGACATGGCGAGGCCGTCGCTTGTATCCATCATGGAGGTGACGGCGCCCGAAGCTGCGAGTTTTTGGGCTTCTTTCGTGCGGGGGACGGGTTCGAGGAGGAATTTCAAAAACTTTTCGCTTGCTTCTCTCTTTGTCAGGAGGGCTTCAAGGGCCGCCCCGGCAGAGCCAGTGTAACCTGTTACGCAGACCAGATCTCCGGGCTTTGCGCCGCTTCTGGAAAGGACCTGACTTTTTTTTGCTTTTCCGAGGGCTGTTCCCGTAATTGTAAGCTCGGTGTGGGTATCGATGTCGCCCCCAATCACTGACGTTTCGCAGAACTCAGCGCAGGCTTTCATGCCTTTTGCAAGTTCTTCCACAAAGGCAATTTCCGTATCCACAGGCATCCCGATTGCCATCAAAAGGCCGATGGGGCGGGCGCCCATGGCGGCTATATCGCTCAGGTTCACAGCCGCGGACATCCAGCCTATCTGCCAGGGGCTCATCTCTTCAGGAAAATCCGTTGTCCTGTGCAGCATATCCGTGGTAGCGACCAGGCAGTCTTCCCCGCCAAGGTCAAGCACGGCACAGTCGTCGCTTCCCGCACCTCTGAGGACTTCGCCTGAGGCAGGAGATTTAAAGATTTCGCAGAGGCAGGAAATCAGGGCTCTTTCTCCGATTGAAGAGACTTTATCGGGAATGGAAGCTTTGTTTTTTACCATGGGAAACAGCTCCGAAACTTTGTTTAAAAAGGTGTAAAAGGCAGACTATAACTAAAGTGAACTGAATTTTTATCTGTCCGATTCCTTATCTAACTTTTGTAACCTTTGAGGTAACATCTAAAGCTTAAAATATTGAAGTTGAGAATAAATTAGGGTTTGTTGTCCAGAGGTCTATAAAACTTTTGTAAACTTCAAATCAATTTGAACTTATTCCAGAGCACTCTTTCCACAAAATCCCACTCCTCTCAATTTCTCTTCTTTTCATATTTTTTGGCTCTTCGCCATTCCCTATGGGTATAACGAATCTTAACTCAAAGAAGGGGCTGTTTTTGTGGTGGTTATACACACAAAACAGTGAAGAGCCTATTTTTTTGCTCAGGCGCGTCTGCGACGCGGGACAAAAAAGATGGAAGACGCCTATTAAGGAATGAGTCAAATATAATATCAAGTATTTTTGTTTACCATTTCTTAACCACGGAACACACGGAACACACGGAAACCGACCTGATGGCCGGTGAGTACTTTGGACCTTTATATAATTTGATTCAAAAACAAATCTGGATTCTTGAAAGCGGACTAAAAAACGCCAGCCCAACCTTCAATAGCGTCTTCAGGCATTCTTTTTTCCGTGTATTCCGTGTGTTCCGTGGTTTGAGTGCACACACCAAACGTCTCTACCAACAAAAACACAACCTGTATGAGTATAAAGCAATTCCCTAAATAAAATATGAAGTTATATTTTCACGATTCCTTAGGGCTTTCATGCCAAATAATTAAAAAAAGAGAATATGAAAAGAAGGGCCTCAGACGATTTCTTCTCCTTCTTCCATCGTCCTGATCCTCACGTTTTTCAGGAAATTCTTTGCCACGCCTGCAAGGCCTAACATCTCTTCCCTGTCCAGGAAAGAGCGGTCTCGAAGGCTTTCCTGCATAGCGTGTTCCGGCTGACCCTGCTGGAGCACGTAGCTTAGATCCACGTTTTTGACGTTTTCGGAAATCCATGCCGCAATCCGGGAAATTTCAGCTTCGCTCCCTATAAAGTCCCGGATAACTGTCGTCCGAAGTTCCAGGTCAGTCCCGCCTGAATCTACATTTGCTATTGTTTTTGCAACGGCTGTCGCGATTTCTTCAGGGCTCTTTTTGACCGCTGCATACGTCCCGTACCCTGCAACTTTTCCGTAGAGACCGGGGTCATCGAGCGGGGCCTTTACATCAATGAAGAACTTGTCCACGAGGTTTCGTTTGATAAGTTCCTCAACTCTTTCCGGGTAACAGCCGTTTGTGTGAATCCCGACAAAAAATCCCTTTTCCTTTGCAAATTCCGCCAGAGGGATGATTGCCGCCTGCATAAGGGGTTCTCCTCCCGAAAATACAACGGCGCTTACAAAAGGCCGGGACTTCTCAATCTCTTTTTTTACGAAATCAAGGTCAACCGGATTTGGCTCGTCCAGGTAAGGGTGGTTATGGCAATAAGGGCAGCGCAGGGGGCAGCCTCTTAAAAAAATAGTGACTGCTGCCTTTCCTGTCCAGTCCACGGTGGAAATGGGGACTGTGCCCCCGTAATTTACTTTCATATGAATCTTCTATTTTTAATTTTTTTAATTTTTTAATTCCATTTCTCTATTTTTTACTTTTTCTTAAATATTTTTAAATATTTTTTCAAAGCCCTCTCTGAGTGTAGCGTTTCCGGTCCATAAGTTCCTGCTTCTTGCCCTCGTTCCAGCCGTCCACGTCCTGGAGGTAGCCCGTGATCCTTGAAAGGTAATTCACGTTTTCTGAGCCGCACTTTGGACATTTGTCCAGAAGGCCCGAAGCCACGTAGCCCCCGTCCTTACAGACCGTCATGTCTCGGGTGAAGGCAAAGTAACCTGTCTGGGTGTTCTTTGCGATATGCATGGCTATTTCCTGAAGCCCGTCAGGATCGGGTTTTCCTTCCCCTAGCCAGATGTGCAGTATGTTTCCGCCGTCCACGATGGGGAAGAAGGTATGCTCGTAGTTGATCCGGTCCGCAAGGGAGATGTTGGCTCCGGGTGGGATATGGGTCCCGTTGGTGTAGTAGACGGGCAGGTCATGGGTTTTCCGGAGGTCCTTCTTTGCGGCTTCCACGTCTCCCTGGACGGTTGCTTCGGCCTTTTCGGCATACTCTATGTGCAGGAGGTCGGAGACCGCAAAGCGCTGGGCCGTGGTTTCGGCAGGCGTCCTTGCAAGGGCAATTTCCATACCGGTTTCCTCAGCAAGTTTCTGGGCGTGCATCTTCATCTCGAACATGGCCCGGATAGCGAGCTTGTAGGCCTCAGGAGACTCGTGCATCTGGTAGCCGGTATGGTGCTGCACCATCTCGTTGATCCCGATAACACCTATGGTATAAACAAGGCTCTCAAAGTCCACTGCAATGGCCCCTTTTTCTCCTGTGTTCGGGTCCTTTGGCCGCTGGGAGGCAAAGGGAATCCTGTTTTTCTCAATGAGCTGGTTCATCCATTTCCTTTTGATCCTGAAGATATCCATGCACCTGTTCATCAGGGACTTAAGTTCAGTGAAGAGCTTTTCATCATCATGTTCTGCTTTGTAGGCTGCCCGGGGGCAATTTAAGGACATAACCATCCAGGAACCCATGGAAAAGTGTTTGCCATCCTTAAAGTAGAGCTTATCGTCAAAATCCACATCATCAGTCGGGTTTGAGGAAAACTGGTATGCGCAACATTGATAGCACGAAATACCCTCTCCTGCTCCTCTGTATTCCGGAAGCTGGTTGTCAAAGTACGGGGTTCCGAATTTGGCGGCCAGTTCGAAGGTCTTCCTGTAGAGTTCTTTATAGGTCGGGATGTCGGGATGCTCTCTGTTGAATTCCTCGTTTTCTTCCATGAAATCCGGTTCAATGGAGATTTCGGGTTTCGGGAAACTGAAAGGTTTTCCCCAGGCATCGCCCTCAAGCATCACGTCCATGATGGCCTTGAAGCCGAGTCTGACTTCCTTTTCAAACTCTCCGTAGGTCCGAAGAGGGGCCTGTTCCCCATTCCAGACCTTACCCATGGCCACTATAGGCTTGTCTTTCCAGAGTTTCGGAACACCCGGAGAGAGCTGCACGGAGGAGAAAACCGTCTGACCGCCTCGGGCACACATCATCTGCATCATCTCGTAGACGAACATCTGCATGAGCTGCCTGAGCTCTTTTTCCGTCTTGCCCTCAAGGTAGGGGGCCAGGAAGGTCAAGAAGTTGTAAAAGCCCTGTCCACCCGCGAAATTTGTTTGGGCCGAGCCCATGGCTTTCACCGCGTGGAGGAAGGCCACCTCGGCGTTTTTGGCAGGCTTTGCCACACTTGACTGGGCTCCCACCCCGTCAGGCATGAGACCGTAGTAAAAGAAATAGCGGAGATCCCAATCCTGGCAGAAGGGTCTTGTCCCCATATATTCCAGGTCGTGGATATGGAAATCCCCGTTCAGGTGGAGGTCTGCGAGGTCCTTGGGGATGAGGAGGAGGTTTTGCTCCTTTGACATCTTGTCGGCTTTTCGTTTGTGGGAAGTCTCGGCGTTGTTGAGCTGATTTGCGTTGTCTTTTGCTCCAAAGCCGAATCCGGTGTCGATTTCGTAGGCGTCGTAAACAGAGGTCCCAACCCTCGTCATAATATTTCTCCACTCCACATGGCCTTTTTCAAGGAGGATAGTGTTCACGATTTCCCGGATTAAGGGGCCTGAGAGGAAGTTGATGTTCATCCCGCGGATGAGTTTTTCAGCATCTTTTGAAATCTCCTGGGCTTCTTCTTTTGTGGCGGCGGGTTTATTGTAGAAGATCTCACTGAGTTTGGTCTCCTTAAGAAGCTGGTTTACGATGACGCTCCGGTCCCAGTTAACAATAAAGCCGTCAGTGGTTCTCACTTTGGGCAGGGGGGAAAGGGACAGCCCGTCAAGCGTCTTTTGTACTGCCTGGGAATCTGATAAGCCTGCCTTGGAGTGGGTTGTGTCCTTGTTCATTTTGCTCACCTTTAGCGGGTTGTAGGATGGCTGGTCCTCAGATAGGGTGTTTTCTTCATTCATTTAAATCATCTTTAATCTTTATTTTCGTTTTTCACTTTCTATTTTAATTTGCTGGCTTTCTTCTCTGGCGGGAGGTTTGGCCCGTTTTTACAGGATACTCTGTAATTTTTCGGGATCTACATCGTCCCCTGCGAAGATTTCTTTGTGAGTTATAAAAGTAGAGTCTATCTGTAAAACAGGAGCTGTTGCCGTGAATACTCCATTAAACCGGAGTTCGGTGAGGGCCTCGGGGGTGCCCATATCGGCGATTTCAAAAGAGATGTTGTTTGTTTCCAGGAACTTTTTTAATTTGTTGCATTTAGGACAGTATTCGGTTGTATAGACCACTATTTTTGACATTTTCCGGACCCTCTGTATTATATTATAAAATATTCCGTAATATTCTGTAACGTTTAATACTTATTTGATTTATCTCTACTGTTTTGGGGGTGAGCAGGGCGTAAAAACGCATCATGCAAAAAAAACAAACTCCCTTTAATCTATATATTATTTGTAAAGTTTTATTTCTAATATTTGTAAGTATTTGTAAATGTTGGTGGAATTTTCTTCTTCAACTACACCTTTTTAATGTTCATATCCGCAGTCTTAAAACAGGGTATTTAGTCGTCGAAACGCACTCCTTTTGTCCTTTTAATGGTTACGTTTCTTTTGTCTTCTGGCATGTGAACCTTGTGCTTCTGGTGCAGGTGTCCTGAATGTATTTGAGCTTATTAATGCTTTTTCATTCAACTGGATACAACCCTGCCCGGTTTATTATCAACTCTGATAACAAGGTCTTATGTGCGTGTTTTCTACTTTATTGCGGCCCCTGTTCCCGGTATATTTCCAGCCCACTGATCCGGGTTATCTTGGTTTTTTAGGAAGGCCCGCGGGGGCATGTGAGAGTGGTGACTCTGTTGTTTTCATTCAAGAAACCTTCGGCCTCTTTGGGGGGACTGTCCTGAGCTTGCAAAAAATGTTATATCACTGGTCTGTTATTACACTGTGTGAACTGTAAAAAAGTGGTGTAACGCATAAAGGCAATAAGTCATATAAAAATCATTAAGAGGCCTGAAATTTGCTCCAAGTGGATCTTTGAGACAAAGTTCTACAGGCCCCATAACAGAGGTTATTTTTTACCTACTTTAGTTTGCTTGATATTGATTTTTTGATTTATCACATTAACATTACAATCCGAAATATTTATATGTTGAAATGTGGTTGCTGTCGAATGTAGGTTCTTAGATTTGAAATCAGAGGTATACATATTAAGAAGTGTGTTAATGACTGATAATATAGCTACTACAATCGTTATGGTTTCTGGGAATATGTTTTCTGTTATCATTGAAGTTTATCTCCATTTGTATATGGTAGTTACTAAACGATGCCAAAATGGAGGATTTAGAGCAAACTGTATTTAAAATGTTAATAAGAACTAATTTATATGTTACAATTGTTTGCTATATTGCTATATGTTTTAGGCTAGTTGCCCTAAATCCACTTTAAATATAAGAGATCCTGGTACGATCTCTTTATATTATTTTCTTTTTTAATATTCCTCCATTTGTAATTTCTTGCATTTCGGACAGTATTCAGTTGTATGACAGTATTCAGTTGTATGGCAGTATTCAGTTGTATAGACCACTATTTTTGACATTTTCCGGATCCTCTGTATTATATTATAATGCATTCAATTTATTTATACTGTCTGGGGGATGAGCAGGGCGTAAAAACGCATCAGACAACAAAACAAAATTCCTTTCATCTATATATTATTTGTAATTTTTTATTTCTAATATTTGTAAGTATTTGTAAATATTGGTGGAATTTTCTTCTTCAACTACACCTTTTTAATGTCCGCATCCTCAGTCTTAAAACAGGGTATTTCGTCGTCGAAACGCACCCCTTTTGTCCTCTTAATGGTTACGTTTCTTCTGTCTTCTGGCATGTGGACACTGTGCTTCTGGTGCAGATGTCCTGAATGCATTTGAGCTTATTAATGCTTTTTCATTCCAGCTCTGGATACAATTGTTCTGTTTGTTACCGTCCCTGATAACTAAGTCTTTCATGCCTATTTTTCTTTTATTGCGACCCCTATACCAGGATTATTTTCAGACCCCTGAAAGGGGGAATCTAGGTTTTTGAGGAAGGCCTGCGAGGGGCATGTGATAGAGTTTACTCTGTTGTTTTCATTCATCAATCCTTCGGCCTCTTTGGGGGACTGTCCTGAGCTTGCAAAAAATGTTATATCACTGGTCTCTTATTACTCTGTGTGAACTGTAAAAAAGAGGTGTAAAGCATAGATACATTACTGGCTTCCGGATGCGAACCGCTCGATAGTCTGCTTGAAGGCGGTTTTGAAAAAGGGATCGTGACCCAGGTTTATGGGATTGCGGGCAGTGGAAAGACCAATATCTGCATCCAGCTTGCCGTTGAATGTGTCAGGCAGGGCCAGAAGGTTATTTACATCGATACCGAAGGCCTTTCTCCTCTCCGCTTCAAGCAAATAGCTGGTGAAAACGCCAAAGAGATTGCCCGGAGTGTCATCATCTACGAGCCATTGAGTTTTGAAGAGCAGTACGCGGCCGTAAAAGAGATAGAAAAAATCGCCGGGGAAAACATAGGCCTTGTGGTTCTGGATTCGGCAACTTCCTTTTACAGGTTCGAGCTCGAAGACGAGGAATCAGGGATCAGGGGCCGCAGGGAACTTGCGAACCAGATCGGCTTTTTGCACGCCCTTGCCCGAAAGCACGGTTTTGTCGTGCTCATAACGAATCAGGTTTATTCCAATATCAATTCAGGAGGGGTCCGTCCTCTGGGGGGAACTTCCCTTGAACATATCTCAAAGACCATCCTCCAGTTCGAGCGTATCGGGGAAGGGCTCAGGCGTGCGATCATGATCAAGCACCGGTCAAGGCCGGAAGGTTCAAGCTGCGATTTCAGGATTACCGGGGATGGCCTTCGCTGAGTTTCCGGCCCGAGGTCGGTTTTTAACCTGTTTTTTCATCTTTTCCCGGTGTCCGAAAGGGCTTTAAGTTTTAGCTTTAACGTTCTCGTTTTCCCGCTATGAACTCCTCGGTCCTCTGGTAGGCTTCGGTATCAGGGTACTGGACGGCCGGGTGTTTCATGAAGTAAGATGAGGGAGAGTACAGGACCCCGCCGATTCCTCGGTCCAGCGCAAGTTTGCAGCAGCGTACGGCATCGATAACCACGCCTGCGGAGTTCGGGGAATCTTCCACCGAGAGCCGGAGTTCCAGGTTCATGGGCACGTCCCCAAAGAGCCGGCCTTCCATCCGGAGAAAGCAGACCTTATTGTCCTTCTGCCAGGCCACGTAGTCACTCGGCCCGATATGGATGTTTTCCTCGTCAAGCTCTTTTGAGAGCACGGACTGGACCGCCCGGGTCTTGGATTCTCGCTTGGAAACCAGCCGGTCCCGGTCCAGCATGTTCAGAAAATCGGTGTTTCCTCCCGTATTTAGCTGGTAGGTCCGGTCCAGCCTGACCCCCCGCTTTTCAAAGAGGTCGGCCAGGATCCTGTGGGTGATGGTGGCCCCGAGCTGGGCTTTTATATCGTCTCCTATAATGGGCAGGTTTTTCTCTTCAAAGCGCTTTGCCCATTCCGGGTCACTGGCTATGAAAACCGGCATGTTGTTTATGAACCCCACACCAGCTTCCAGAGCGCATTCCGCATAGAAGCGCACGGCCTGTTCGGACCCTACCGGCATGTAGTTAAGCAGCATCTCGGCTCCTGAGGCCTTCAGTTCTTTTACGATATCTTCCTTTGTGGCCTCGGCCCCCTCCGCCGGGACAAAGGTGTATTTCTCAGCATATTTTTTCATATGCTCCGAGACCCCGTCCAGGAGCTGGCCCATCTTCACTTTAACGTCCGTGGGAGGGATGTCAGGGCAGAAAACCTGTGTACAGTTCGGGGGGGCAAAGATGGCTTCTGCAACGTCCTTTCCAACCTTACGGGCATCAATGTCAAAAGCAGCCACAACTTCGATGTCCCAGGGCCTGTATCCCCCGAGGTCCCTGTGCATCAACCCGATGGTTTCTCTTTCTTCCCCATTTTTATAATACTCAATTCCCTGTATCAAAGAGCTTGCACAGTTCCCAATTCCTGTGATTGCTATTTTTATTTTCCCCATTAACAATTACCCCCCTGAATGCCCTGAATGCCCTGATTCCCCTTATTAAGAACCATGAGTGATTCATTTCGCTTAATTCAAAAATTCCAGCAGAAATTCCCTGAGTTTAGCTCAGGTAATTGACAATTTAATTATCTTTTATTTCTGGAAAAAATCTTATACCTTCTGTTATTTATGAAATCACTCTATAAATCCATTTGCTCTGAACTTAGTATTTATATTGCTCCATATTGTTCCCGGTTGTATAGGTAAAAAGATTTTCAGGACCTGAACACATCCGGGTCAGCTAACCGAATAGTTTTTTATTAAATCACGGTCTTTTTAGGGCAGATTCGACAGGTCGGAGAAATGAGTTTTATGAGGACAATAGACTGGAACGATGAGTCCAATTCCGTTGTGATGGTGGACCAAACCCTGCTCCCTAAAGAGTATAAGGTAATTGAGTGCAAGACTTTAAGTTCCCTTTGCGAGGCCATTCAGGCTCTCCGCGTGCGGGGGGCCCCTGCCCTTGGGGCGGCCGGAGCTTACGGGATTGCCCTGGCTTCTTTCCTGAGTGGGGCAAAGGATATGGAGGCCCTGCAGCGGGACATGCAGATTGCGGGAAAGGCCTTAAAATCAACCCGGCCGACTGCCATTAATCTGGGCTGGGGCGTGGACCGGGTCTTAAAAGCCGTTTCGGATGCCTATGATGTAAAAGGGGTTCGGGATATTGCCCTTTCCGAAGCTAAGGCCATAGCCGACGAGGATGTTGCGACCAACAAAAAAATAGGGGCCTTTGGGGCGAAACTCCTAGAGGACGGGGATACCGTACTCACTCACTGCAACGCCGGCAGACTGGCCTGTGTGGACTGGGGAACAGCCCTTGGGGTTGTGCGTTCTGCGGTCGCAGAGGGAAAGGATATTAAGGTTATCGCCTGCGAGACCCGGCCTCTCAACCAGGGCAGCAGGATCACCACCTGGGAACTTATGGAAGACAAGATCCCGGTTAGCCTTATCACGGACTCCATGGCAGGCTCGGTGATGCGCCTAGGCCATGTGAACAAGGTAATCGTGGGGGCCGACCGGATCACTCAGGATGCCGTCTTTAACAAAATCGGGACCTATACCCACTCCGTGCTCGCAAGGGAACATGAAATCCCTTTCTATGTGGCGGCCCCGGTCTCGACCTTTGACTTTGAGGGCTGGGAGGGCAGCGTTAAAATCGAGATGAGAAACCCGGATGAATTGCGCTTCTTCGGCTCCGAGCAAATCGCCCCGAAAGACGTGCCTGTCTACAACCCGGCGTTTGATACGACTCCAATGGAAAACGTGAGCGGGATTATCACGGAGCGGGGAGTGTTTTACCCTCCGTTTTTGCTGGACGAGGTACGAATCTGAAAATACCGAAGAGTCGCGAGGTTTAAAATACCGGAAAACTGTGAGGCTGAAAATGCCGAAATTCTGAAGTTTCATGTCAATACCCCCCATTTCCTGTGGAAACCCGTACTTCTTAGATACGTTTCATTTTTTGGATGTGGGGGCCGACTGGAGCTCAATCTGAGGCAACCTGAGGCAACCTGAGGCATTTTCCCCACACTGTGCAGAATTCCGTATAGTACGTAAAAGCACCCAATAGATATTATTAGTATCCAGATTCTATTATATAATATCCACCATAAATGCAAAAAAAGTGCTCAATCTGCTAAAGGTATCAAGAAATACATTAAGCATCAGAAATATTTGACGAAATAATTTCAATGCTTCATTATTATTCTGTGAAACATTATAGCAAAAGAAAAGAAAAAAGGTTAGAAATCGAGGTCGAGCCAAATTGATAATTAAACGTGTTGAGCAAATCCAGTTTCATTCCAGGGAAATAGGGGATTTGTGCCATAAGTCCAAAAACCTGTACAATTTCTCTGATTATATTATCAGACAGGAGTTCTTCAATAAAGGAAAATGGATCAGGTACAATAAACTTTATGGGCTTGTGAAGGCCTCTGAGCCTTACAAAGAGCTTCCTGCTAAATCTGCTCAACAGACTCTGAAAGTACTTGACCGTAACTGGAAATCTTTTTTCGAAGCTTTAAAATCTTACAAAAAGAATCCTGAACTTTTCACAGGCAAACCAAAGCCTCCAAAGTACCTGGAAAAAAACGGGGAATACCTGTTAATTTTTACAAATCAACAGGTCAGGATCAAAGACGGGGTGCTCAAGTTTCCCAAAGTAGTTCCGTTATCCATCCAGACAAGACTTCCTGATGATACTAATTTGAGAGAAGTCAGGATCATTCCAAAACACGCAGGATACACCTGTGAAATTGTTTTTGAAAAGGAAATCGAAGATCTCATACCTCTTACTTCCGGTCGAGTCCTGGGAATTGATCTTGGAGTTGTCAACCTTGCAACTATTGCAAACAATTTTGGAGAAAACCCAATTATTGTTAAGGGCGGGGTTGCCAAGTCAGTAAACCAGTTTTACAACAAGCAGAAAGCAAAGCTCCAGAGTACTTATGAGAAACATGGGATAAAGACCGGAAAGGGTGTAGAAGTACTTACCCATAAACGAAACTCACGGATTAAAGACGTACTCCACAAACTGAGCAGGGCAATAATCAACTATGCTCTGGAAATGAACGTGGAGAATATCATTATCGGAAGCAACCCTTTCTGGAAACAGAAAACCAACATGGGCAAGAAAAATAATCAGAATTTTGCTCAGATCCCCCACAGTACCCTTATTTCAATGGTCGAGTACAAGGCTGGAGAGGTTGGAATTTCGGTTGAACGGATCGAAGAGTCCTATACAAGCAAATGCTCTTTCCTTGATAATGAGCTAATGGAACACCATGAAGAATATCTCGGAAAACGGGTCAAAAGAGGGCTTTTCCGAAGTGCCACGGGAGTTCTTCTTAACGCTGATGTCAATGCAGCATATAATATGATTAGAAAAGCAATCCCTAATGCCTTTGCAGAGGGGATAGAGGGGGTTGTGCTTCACCCTGTTAGTGTTAATCCACTATACAAAGAACAGTTTATATCACAAATTCATAATAGTTTGTGATACTAATTAGGACTTTTCATAGCATTTCCTGCATTTCCTGTGTTTTTTGATCGGGTTTATATATCAGAAATGTAAATTATCAGGTAGCTATTAATTTATAGAAAGCAGCGTAAAACTCCCGAGTCTTTAGCTCAGGGGATATAAGCGTTCACTTTACAATATAAGGTTTAATACCATAACGTTAACATATTAATAATATATTTTAATCTTACTCACTTTTGCGATCGCACAAATTGAATATTTGTGGGATTTCCAGTGTAACTGGAAAATAACCAAGCAAAAGTATACTTTAAATTAGTTAACACCGCCGGAACGGCGGGAAGGGCCTGTGGACTCGTGGAGGTTGCTCTAGGGTATGAAGCAGGAAGCCGGTCGGTCTTTAACCGAGTGGTAGTTCACTTAATTCGAGCTAATTTGATTTGATAATTACAGGTGTTTTATTCATGGCTAAAAGACAAGGTTCCGGACTTCAATCCTCCGCAGGGCTTATGCGGTACTACGAAGCAGACAAAAATGCAATTCAGGTCCAGCCAAAGTCCGTTTTGATCGCGGGCGCTATCGTGGGTTTGGCGGTATTGTTCTTAAGCGCGGTAAACGGCTACTGGCCATAAACTGTTTTTCCTTTTCGGGTGGCCTCTCTTTTGAGCAAATCCGGTTCCGGGAAGAATAAAGGGAAAAAGACCGGACACGCTTTCTCGGGAGAGCTTCGCCCTTCCAAAAGCACTGTTTTTTTTCTCGGTTTTCTTCTCTTACTCGTTGGAGCCTTCGGAGTCCTGTACAACCCCGCAAATGCCGAAAATGGAGACTCAAGCGAGCCCTGGGCTGTTTCTGAAGAGGGTATCCTTTCGCTATCTCCCCGGGATGAGCCCGTCTTTTCCGCGGTTGTGATTAAGGACGTGTATTCCGCAGGCGGCTCCGATACCCTGAAGCTGCTAACTTTCGAGAGCCTGGATACGGAAATGGGGGCCCTGTTAAGGATTCCCGGAACCACTGATTCGGAAAATCCGAATTCCACGGCTTCTTCCCCGGGTGTACCTGGCCTGGTTTTGCTGCCCGGAGCCGGGGTTTCCAAAGAGGGGGAACAGCGTCTGGCAATGGAACTCTCCTCTCTCGGCTATGCGAGTCTGGCCCTTGACCAGCGCAATTATGGGGCAGTAAACCCCGAAGTTGACCTCGACCTCTACAAAGCGGGCCTGGATCCTCTGGAATACCAAATGGTCTACGATGTCCTGAAAGCCGCAGACGCCCTTGCGGCTCAGCCGGAAGTGGACCCTGAAAAAATCGCAATTATAGGAGAGAGCAACGGGGGCAGGTTTGCACTCATTGCCCCGGCCCTTGAGCCTTCCCTGAGAGGTGCTGTGGGAATCAGCACCTGCGGGTATGGATTCTCGGGGCTTAATCCGGAAAGAGCAGGCGGCCCGGAAGCTTACCGTTTTTACCGTTCAATAGATCCGGACACCTACCTTGCGGCTATCCCGCCCGCAAAATTGGTGATGCTGCATTCCTTCAATGATACCGTAATTGACTATGAGCTGGCCCTCCGCACCTTTGATGCGGCAGTAGAGCCAAAGGCAATGTACAGCGTGAGCGAGGCCACACACGGCTACACGGCTTCCATGAAACCTTATCTAGAAAAAGAGCTGGCCGTCATTTTTTCCTGATTTTTTTCGGTCTTCTTTTCAGGTTCTTTTTCAGGAATTTTTTCCGGTTTTTTGCACTTTTATTTCTAATTTATTCAGAATGACTCCCCCGTTCTTTTCAGCATCTTTTTTACATTTTTATAAATTTACGATTTATAAAATATAACCATATTGTTACATAACAAAATTGATATATAACAATTCTGTTATGTATAAGCTATAGTAAATTTGAGTGATCCCCATGATGCCTGTAGGAAACCCTGCGATAGGAGAAGACTTTTTTGACCGTGAACAGGAAATCAAACAAATATTGCTGGCATTAAAAAAGGATAACGTGCTCCTTGCCGCGCCGAGAAGATTTGGAAAAACTTCGATTATGCGCAGGTTAGAAAAGGAGCTGTTTGGTGGCGATAACGTTGTTATTTTCCTTGATGTGGAAAGTGTATATTCACCCCAGGAATTTTTATCTGAAATCATTATGGGTTTAACTGATGTTAAAATTCTCAATAATAAATCGGGCATCTTTTCTAAAATTAAAAAACTTTTCAAAATAGTTCAGGATAATGTGGAAGAAATAGGGGTTTCTGCCGTATTCAAAGCCAAACTCAGGAGAAGTATTGAGGAAGGTTTAAAAGAAAACTGGACAGACAAATCCAATGCCGTGTTTCACATAATCAATACAAGTGATGTGAATCTCCATTTTATTTTTGATGAGTTTCCAATTGCCATTAAAAATATGGATGAATCCGATGCCAGAATGTTTTTATTGTGGTTCCGGAAGGTGCGGCAGACCTGTACTAATGTTCGTTTCATTGTGGGGGGTTCTGTAAGTGTTGAGCGTGTTTTAAGAGATGTTGGGGGGGACAGCGTCATAAACGATTTTAAGAAAATAAGAGTTGATGGCTTTAATAGAGATGTCACGCTTCAGCTTATCCAAAAAGTTTTTAAAAATATGGACTGGGAATACACCCTATCAGCAGGAAATAAAATACTTGATTGTGTAGGTGAGTCCTATATTCCTTATTTTGTTGCAATTATGCTCAGTGCTATATCGGACGAACAGATTACCACAGGCAGGGAAGTTAATGACATTTTGATTGAGGATGTCTATAACAGCCGCATTCTTGGAAGCAAATGTAAAAATTATTTTGATCCTTATTTCAATAGACTTAAAATGTTTTACGATAAAATGGATGAAAAGGCAGCAAGGGCTATACTGGGGAAAGTTTCATGTGTTGAAAACTATCCTCTTGCACTCGCTTTTGACATTTTTCAGAAAGAAACAGGCTCTCAGGACCGTGAGCATTTTTTAGACCTGATCTCTGACCTGGAAAATGATTTTTACATCAATAGCAATGGTGGCCAGCTTAATTTCTATTCAAAAATACTAAAGGATTGGTGGAGGATTTTCCATGGGAACTTCTAACAGTAGAGTCTCCAACAACAGTATTTCTAACAATTCCGCTTCTAACAGTAGAGTCGTCAACAACTTCGTTTTTAACAGTTCTGCATCCAACATTCCCAGGGATGTCACAATCTACAGATATTCTCCGGAAAATATTCCTTATGATGTTTTGAAAAACATCTTTGTTGGAAGAGACGACCTTTTTGAAAGAATATTTAATGAACTGGAAGGCGCTGGAAAAAACAAAACCCCGAGATTTTATTTGATAGTGGGTTCAAGGGGAATAGGGAAATCTCATTTTTTAACTTTGATGTATCATGAAGTGGAACAAAAATTGAGCTCTCTGTACATTCCTATTAAATTTGCGGAAGAAGAATATTCAATGTATCGTGCCTCTGATTTTTTCCTAAGGATTCTGGAAGAGCAGGTGCCGGCCGAAGTCCCGGCTATTTTATCCCTTAAAAATGAAGATGACATTCTTTATGCCTGTCTGGACCAGCTTAAGGAGATTTCAAAAAAGGAAAATAAAACCTATCTTGTTTTTGTTGAGAATTTACACGAAGTATTCCGGCAATTCGAGGCAAAAGAAGTCCAGAAATTAAGGTCTATTTTCCAGAAATATGACCTTTTTTCAATGCTGGCATCTTCTCCTATTATTTTTCCCGGCGTTGCTGACCACGAGGAGCCTTTTTACAATTTTTTCCGAATTCAGCACCTGAGGGAACTTTCCCTCGATGAAATAAAGCTCCTGCTTAAGAAAATCTCTGAAATAGAAGGGAACAAAGAATTTCTGGAGAATTTCAAAAAATATGAATCAAGAATAGAAGGAATAGCGCACCTTACCGGTGGAAGCCCCCGGCTCATTCTCTTTTTCTATGAGTTGATCTCCAGAGATAATTTCGAAGATATAGAAAAGGTATTTTTCAAAATCCTGGATGAACACACCCCCTACTATCAGGAGATCTTTCAGCTCCTGACCGGCCAGCGCAGGCTGATCTTCGATACCCTCATTTCCTCGGAGTCTCCCCTTACCCCAAAACAGATCTCTGAAAAATCCAGACTTGGGGGTTCTACCGTCATAACACAGCTTCGGAGGCTTGAAAAAGACGGCTACGTCCTCTCAAGGCCCGCCGGGAGGGAAACTTATTATGAGGTACGAGAAAGGCTTTTCCGACTCTGGAGGGATATGAGGCAGCCTTTTGGAAGAAATCGAATTTCCGTTTTTCTGGAGTTCCTGAAACTCTGGTATACCTCTGATGAACAAAAAGAGCTTTTTGATAAAAAGTTCCACCTTTTAGAATCCGGCAACAAAGAAGTTCTAAAGGATCTCTGCTACTATGTTGATGTCTTGCCGAATAAGTACAGGACAGATGCTCTTATGAAGCTCACTCCTAAAATGATAGAACTTGGGGAATGGGAAGAAGCTGATTCTGACATCCAAAAATTAAAAGAGATTGCATCTCAAAACTTAGACATAGATCTTAGTGCAAAATCTTTGATATTTGAAATTCTTTCCAATTATAAATATGACCCAGAGGTTCTTAGAGCATTTAAAAATGCTTTAAAATTCGGTACAAATGATTATTCTGATCTTTTGAATTCTGGACACGTTACAATATATCAGGAATTAATAAAGGCATTAGATCAGGTTTTGGAATTTAATTCCGAAGATATATTTTCGTTATCAAAAAAAGGGTTTCTTTTAAATTTACTGGAGAAATATGAAGAAGCTATTGAAGTCTTTGATAAGGTTTTGGAACTTAGTCCTGATCATAAATTTTCGTTATCAAGAAAAGGATCTGCTTTAAATTCACTGAAGAAATACGAAGAAGCTATTGAAGTCTTTGACAAGGTTTTGGAACTTAGTCCTAATGATTATTTATCGTTATTTGAAAAAGGGTCTGCTTTAAACTCACTGGAAAAATACGAGGAAGCTATTGAAGTTTTTGACAAGGTTTTGGAACTCAGTCTTTATTATAAATTATCATTGTCAATGAAAGGATCTGCTTTAAACTCACTGGGGGAATACGAAGAAGCTATTGAAGTTTTTGACAAGGTTTTGGAACTAAATCCTGATCATGAATATTCGTTATCAGAAAAAGGGTTTGCTTTAAACTCACTGGAGAAATACGAGGAAGCTATTGAAGTCTTTGACAAAGCTTTAGAACTTAGTCCTGATGATAAATATTCGTTATCAAAAAAAGGATCCGCTTTAAACTCACTGGGAAAATACGAAGAGGCTATTGAAGTCTTTGACACAGTTTTGGCACTTAATCCTGATGATGGATTTTCGTTATCAGGAAAAGGGTTTGCTTTAAACTTACTGAACAAATACGAAGACGCTATTGAACTCTTTGACACAGTTTTGGCACTTAGTCCTGATGAGACATTTTCGTTGTCAATGAAAGGGTCTGCTTTGAACTCACTGGAAAAATACGAAGAGGCTATTGAAGTTTTTGACAAAGCTTTGGCACTTAGTCCTGATAATAAATTTTCGTCGTCAATGAAAGGGTTTGCTTTAAACTCACTGAAGAAATACAACGAAGCTATTGAAGTTTTTGACGAAGCTTTAGAACTTAGTCCTGATGATGAATTTTTGTTATCAAGAAAAGGGTTTGCTTTAAACTCACTGGAGAAATACGAAGAAGCTATTGAAGTTTTTATCAAAGTTAAAAGCATAGATGGAAATGTAATTCTTAAAATTGAAAACATTTTCAGTTTGATTGAATCCTATATCTCACTTGATAAAATTACGGAAGCTATTGCTGAAATTGAGTCAATAAAAGATAATATTTCATGCCAGCTCCCTGAACATATTGAAAACTTTATTGGCCTTTGCTGGAAGATCATTTTTAAAGAATTAAAAATTGGAAACCTTGGAAGCGGCAAGAAGCTAATAAAATCCATTTTTGATCTGGAATCAAAAATCGAAAAAGAGATATTTGAAGCTTCTATGATGAACTTCTTCAAAACAGTGGTTGATTGCGGTGAGCTTGAATTTCTTAAAGTAGCTATCGATGAGATTATAGATGTCAAGGGCGATAATTATCCTGCACTCATCAGACCACTGGTCAAAGCTGTTGAAATTATAGACACAAAGGATGTCAGGAAATACTATAAGCTTCAAGTTGAAGAAAGGGAAATTGTGGCCGATATCGTTCGAAAACTCTCAGATTCTGAAGACCTGCTACCAGCAGAATTTGGAAGGAAATAACTTCCTTCTCCCTGTACAATTAAAAAGAATCAGGAAACGTTTTTCCCATGAATTCAGGTGAAAAAATAGTAAGTTTGCGCGAACTTCCCGGGGTAGGGGAGCAGGTGGCCGGAAAGCTTGTCGGACACTTCGGGAGCGAAGAGGTCGCCCTTGCGAAAATCCTTGAAGGGGACATCGCAGCTCTTGCCGGGATCAATGGGGTAAGCCAGCACTTTGCCCTTTCTCTTGTAAGGGATGCAAAGGCCAGGGCCGAAGGGGTCTCAATATCCGGGTTTTTAAAGACGAAAGAAGCCCTTGAACTTTATTCGCGCCTCCTCCGGCTCATCCAGGGCTTTGCCCACACCTCCCATGCCCGGGAGAAACTGAGCCTTTTTTATCCATACCCTTCGGCCCGGAAAGACCTGATAGAACAGAGGAGGGCTTTTCTTTCTCCCTATCTGAAAATTGCCGGAGCCCTTGCCGGGGAGCCTGAGTTTTCCGCCCTCCTCTCAAAAGTCGGGCAGCTCAAGCCTGTTTCCGGGACTTTGAGGGTGCGGGACCGGGTTATCCTTTCCTCGGACTTGGAAGCTGTTTCGGTTCTTAAAGAAAAATTCGGAGGGCTGCTCCCGGTTCAGGTCGCGGAAAGCCTTTCGGAGTTCGTGGACCTTGCCCGGGGCTACTCGCATGTAATTGTTTTTGACGACACATACCTTGGCTTTGACCTTCCGGCCGGGCTCGAACCTGAGTTTTTCAAGAACCTTGAAAGGGTGGAACTCTGGCAGGTCGTGCCTGAAAAGGAACTTGCTTTTTTTGGCCGGAACCTGGACTGTATACAGGCTTGCCTGAGAGTACTCTCCACCCTCCGGGCCCGGGGGTTTGACTTTTTTGAAGAAGCTGGATTGGAGGACGCGGAAAAACTTGAGGGCCTGCTTGGACAGCTCGGGCCTGAGGGGAAGCTTGCGGAAGGGCTTGACCCCGAACTTGACAGACTCGAAGGCGCTCTTTCGGGCCTTGATCATTCCCTCAGCTCCTTCCTGGAAGCCACAAATCTGAGACTTGCTAAAGCCCTTGAGGAAAGTTCCGTCACTCTCAAAGGTCAGGACCTCCTGCGGCTTGCGAGCGGGGGCCTGGAAATAAGGGACCTGCTTACAGGGGAGATTCACGCCGTCTATGCCCGGGAAGTGGCGACGCTAACGGAAGAACTTTCGGAAAAGCTGGGGCTTGAAAGCGCTGAGAAACTGCTGCTAGAAGATCTTTTCCCGGCAGAAATCACTTATCCCCTCGTGTTTGATTCAAGGGTGCTCCAGCTTTTGAAACAGGCCCTGGCCCGTAAACTTGAACAGGCAAAACTTGTCCGGAAAAGGGGACTTGCAAAGGCCCTTTTCACTTATCGGCCTGCCGTTGAAATTCTGGTAAGGTCAGTCATGGAGTTTGACCTCGGCTTTTCTGCAGGCTGTTTTGCCCGGCATTTCGGACTTTTTCTGCCCAAACTGATTGGAGCGACAGGGCTCGGGCTTGAGGCCGGAGAAAATCTTTTTCTGAAGGAAAAATACGGGAAGGTGAGCCCTGTCAGTTATTCCGTCGGAAAAACGAGTCTTTCCCCGAAAGGCAGGGAGGAGAGAGTCGTGCTCCTGAGCGGGGTAAATTCCGGAGGCAAGACCTCCCTCCTCGAATTGCTTGCCCAGTGCGTTATCCTGGGAAACATGGGCTTTCCGGTCCCTGCCACGGCCCTCGAACTCGGGCCCGTGGACGAGCTTTACTACTTCGGAAAATCAAAAGGGACCCTGGACGCGGGAGCCTTTGAGACCACCCTCAAACAGTTTTCCGTACTTTCCGAAAGCTCATGCAAGCTGGTACTTGCCGACGAACTCGAATCCATCACCGAACCCGGAGCTTCTGCCAGGATTATTGCGGGTATTCTGGAGTTTTTGGTCCGGGACGAAAGAAGTCTCGGGGTTTTCGTATCCCACCTTTCGGAACTGATCCTTGAGAATACGGAAGCTGAACTGCGAGTGGACGGCATTGAAGCAAAAGGGCTTGATTCCCGGCTCGAACTGATCGTGGACAGAAACCCTGTCTACAACCATGTGGCAAAAAGCACACCTGAACTGATTGTAGAACGCCTGTTAAGGAAAACTTCCGGAAAAAAGAGGGAGTTTTACGAACTGCTGCGGAATAAATTTTGAACTGATCCCGGAACTTCCATTAAATTTATCCACATTTCTGATCTATATACCTATTTAGATCGGCTGGATATTTTTGATTTACCGGGGCTTCGTTTTTTCTATTTAGCCGTTTTCTGATTTTTTTTTATTTAGTGCTTCTTATGCCCTCTGTTTTTTCATATCTTTTTCTTCCATTCCGGTAAAGTTATAAATCTTTATTTCTATATATGGTATATAGTAGTTTAATTTCTACCAGATTGCAGGCAAATTTGCTGCATTTTCAGGCAAAAATAGTATATAGGTGTCAGTAGTTAACTCATTTCCGGTAAAGAAATTCTGGCAGACATATTCCATAATTAAGGGTTGTTTCCACAGAGCAGCATGTTTTTTATTGTCTGGCTGCTAAAATAATGTTTCAACCCTTTCTTTAACTTTGCAGTTCATTGCTTCTTTAGTTGGCGTAAATGTTTATAATGTATATTACATATTATATACAGAAGATATATACATCAGGTTTATGTTTCAAAAACGATATTCTCAATTCAGCCCTTTCCGTCTTTACGATTCGCCCTGCTTAAACAAATAATCCAAAATACCAGACTCTTTAAAATTTTAATTAGTGTGTGATCAACAATGGAGTGGAACTTTCCCAATCAGTGCTCAGATTCTGACAAATTGGTTCTGGATAATTCTGACGCTGTGCCCTCTGAGCTTTCCGGCGTCCCTGACCTCAGTGACCCGCGCCTCTATGTGGACCGGGAGTACAGCTGGCTACAGTTTAATAAAAGAGTGCTTGAAGAGGCTTTTGATGAACGCAACCCCTTACTTGAAAGGGTCAAGTTTCTTTCCATATTTTCGAGCAACCTTGATGAATTTTTCATGGTAAGGGTCTCCGGCACTCAAAAAAAGATAGATGAAGGAACGGCAAAAAGCCTGCCTGACGCAGGTGCTTCCGAACAACTCCGGCTTGTCAGAAAGGAAGTCCTGGACCAGCTTATAAGCTTTGACCGCTGCTGGAACGAGCTGCTTCAGCCGGGCCTTCAGGAAGAGGAAATCAAGGTAATCAACTACTTTGACCTCTCGGGTAAAGAAAGGGAACGGCTCAGGACCTACTTTGAGGATAATCTTTTTCCTGTTCTCACCCCCCTTGGCTTTGATGCGGGGCACCCTTTCCCGCACATCTCCAACCTGAGCCTTAACCTCGCTGTGCTCATAAGCGACCCCAGGTTCGGGGAACGGTTCGCGAGGTTGAAAATCCCTCCCATGTTTCCCAGGCTCATCCCGGTCCTGGAAAACGGGAAGCTTTTTTACACCCCCCTGGATGAACTTCAAAAAGGAAAGTTCGTCTGGGTCGAACAGGTCATCGCCGCAAACCTTGACCTCCTTTTCCCGGGGCAGAAGATCCTGGGAGCCTATCCTTTCCGTATAACCCGGGATGCAGACCTCGGGTTTGACGAGGACGGGGACAAGGACCTCCTGACAGCGGTGCAGCAGCGGGTTGGACGAAATTATTTCGGTTCCGTAATCCGGCTGGAAACCGACAATACCATGCCTGAAAGTGTGGTAAAACTGCTTCTCGAAAACCTTAAGCTTTCCCCTTGCCTGCTCTTCAAGTCCGCAGCTCCCCTCGGGCTATCCAGCATCATAAAAATCGCAAAGCTCGACCGTCCGGAACTCAAGTACGAACCTTTTGAGTCCTTGCAGCCTCCCTACATTGCAGGCAAAGACATTTTTTCCGTTCTCAGGAAAAGGGACGTCCTGCTTTACCATCCCTATGACAGCTTTGACTCGGTCATTGATTTCGTGGAGCAGGCCGCAGAAGACCCTGAAGTGCTGGCAATTAAGATGACTCTCTACCGGGTGGATGACAACTCCAGGCTGATCCAGGGCCTTATGAAGGCCGCTGACCGGAACAAACAGGTTGCGGTCCTGGTGGAACTCAAGGCCCGATTTGACGAGGAAAATAATATAGGCTGGGCCCGGGAACTTGAAAAGAAAGGGGTCCATGTGGCCTATGGTTTTCCAGGCCTCAAGACTCATGCGAAGATGTGCCTGGTCGTGCGGGCGGAGTCCGATGGGCTACGCTATTATGTGCACATGAGTACGGGCAATTACAACGCCGTAACTGCAAATCTTTACACGGACTTCGGCTACCTGACGGGCGATTATTTCATAGGTAAAGATGTTTCTGACCTCTTTAATGCTCTTACTGGCTACTCCAGTAAAGATCATTACACAAAGCTGCTCGTGGCCCCGCAGAGCCTGAGACACCAGATCCTTGAGCGTATCCGCAGGGAAATCGACATGCACGGAAAAGAAGGAAACGGGCACCTTATTTTCAAGATGAATTCTCTGGTGGACTACCAGTGCATCAGAGAACTGTACCGGGCTTCTCAGGCCGGAGTGAAGGTCGATCTCCAGGTCCGCGGTGTCTGCTGTCTCAGGCCCGGCATATACGGGCTCAGTGAAAACATCAGCGTGACCTCGATTGTCGGCAGGTTCCTGGAACATCCCAGAGTCTATTACTTCAGGAACGGGGGCAATGAAGAGGCCTTCATGGGCAGTGCGGACCTCATGCCTCGCAACCTGGACAACAGGGTAGAGGCCCTCTTCCCGGTGGCTTCGGCATACGTCCCCCTGGTTCGGGACGTTATCCTGGGAACTCACCTGAGGGACAATATAAAAGCTCGCCGCATTCTCCCGAACGGAAGGTCCGAGCGTATCTACCCCGAACCCGATGCTGAAGAACTCGATTCTCAGCTCTGGATGCTGGAAAACCGGGGGGCCTGGGACCTTGAGGCCTAAGGGTTTCCTATTAAGGTGGATATTTTATGGCTGATGAAGAAACCGTCATAAGGTCGGAAACAGAGATTGATAGAGCTTCCGAAGGCAGGGTTGCCGGCTTCATAGACATCGGGACCAATTCGGTCCGCCTGCTTCTCGTCTATATTGATAAGAATGGTTCCTTCCGTTTTCTGAACAAACAGAAAGAAGCCGTAAGGCTCGGAGATAAGGAGTTTATTGACAGGATCCTTCAGCCTGTGGCCATGCAGAGGGCGGTCATAGTCTGTAAAAAGTTTGTGGAACTTGCCAGGGCATACGGAGCAGTGGAGCTCATAGCGGTTGCCACCTCCGCAACCCGGGATGCCAGCAACAAGGTCCAGTTCCTGGAACTGCTCAAAAACGAGGCCAAACTTGAGGTCTGCACGATCTCGGGGGTCGAGGAAGCCCGCCTGATCTACCTGGGGGT
The DNA here is from genome assembly GCF_055394095.1 of Methanosarcina baltica. Lineage (NCBI taxonomy): Archaea > Methanobacteriati > Methanobacteriota > Methanomicrobia > Methanosarcinales > Methanosarcinaceae > Methanosarcina > Methanosarcina baltica. The sequence continues at coordinate 1,700,210 of NZ_AP042463.1, forward strand.
TTCAAGCGGGCTGAGGCTCGGGGATTCAAAGGATCTTTTTATTGATATCGGGGGCGGGAGTACTGAGATTTCCGTGGGGGACCAGGAAAAATATTATTATCTGAATTCCCTGAACCTCGGGGCCATCCGCCTGACAAATATGTTCCTGCCTAATGAAACGGGTCCCGTTTCCCATGAACGCTATATGATGATAAAGGCCCATGTCAAAAAGGCAGCGGCATCTACTATAAAGGCGCTTGCCGACCACAGGATTGATTGTGCGGTAGGAAGTTCGGGGACCATTGAAAACCTGGGGAAAATAGCCTTTGTTCATATGCAGAAAGAGTACCGGAAAAACCCTGAGCTTCTGGAGTACGAGGACCTTCAAAAAATCGTGACGGAACTCTGCTCCCTTCCTCTAGAAGAAAGAAGGAAGTTTCCGGGGATAAATTCCCAGAGAGCCGACATTATCATTGCCGGAGCCGCTATCCTCGAGACCCTGATGGAAGAGCTCGGGCTTTCCGAAATCCGGGTCAGTAAAAGGGGGCTCAGGGAAGGTCTCCTCGAAGATTACCTTTCAAAGAGTGACTTCTCGGACATGATGGCCCAGCTCTCGGTTCGGAAACGGAGCGTGATGCAACTCGGGCTTACCTGTCACTTTGATGAGGAACACTCCTATACCGTGGCCCGGCTTGCCCTGGAACTCTTTGACGGTGCCCGGGACATGGGGATTTATGCCTTCAGGGAAGAAGAGCGGGAATTGCTGGAATACGCCTCCCTCCTGCACGATATAGGAATGTTTCTTTCTTACGATAGGCACCATGCCCACGCTTACCATATTATCAGGGAAAGCAAGCTTTCCGGCTTCAAGCCCGAAGAAATCGAGGTTATTGCCAACCTTGCTTATTTTCACAGAAAGGCCAGCGGGATAAAAAAGCAGCACCCTCAGTTTGAAGGCCTTAAAAAAAGTTCAGTGAATAGCATTCGTTCCCTGAGCGCCTTTCTTCGTATTGCCGAGGGCCTGGACCGTTCCCGCGCCGGGATTATCAGCCATGTCCGCTTTTACATAGCTTCTACCGATTCAGTTGTGCTCGAAATGCACGCCCGGAAAGAGTGCCAGCTTGAACTCTGGGAAGTGGAAAAACAGGGCACGTTTTTCAAAAAAATTTTTGGGTACAGCCTGAGCTGCAAAGTCATTTTTGATCCTGAGCTGCAGTAAATGGCATATCCCCTGCGTTCTTTCTTCCGTGTGCGTGTGCGTGTGCGTGTGCTTCCGAGCTTTCCGTACTTCAAATTTTCGTTTGAGATTAGTTAGAGAATTTTGCTTCCTGATTCTAATAAAGGTTCTCAAGCGCCTTTTCGATCCTCTGTCTGAATTCTCTGCTCTGGCTCTTTGCCCAGGCCTCAGGGAAACTGTCAAGCAGGGAATTAAGTTCCTTTTCTCTGTATTCCAGGTAGGCTTCCACTCCTTCTCTGCCTTTAATTACCTTTTTTAAGGCTGTTTTTTCGCTTTTGGGGAGAGGAGAGGGAGAGGGAGATGGTGAAAGTAGGGGCCCCCAGGTTCCGGTTCTGAGATATGAGTTCAGGAGCTCGATTGCCACGGCCGCATCGTGGATGTCTCCCAGCAGGTCCTGCAGGCCTTTAAATTCTTTGATTGTGCTTTTTGTTTCCTCCCCGAGTACCTGTTCAAAGAACTCAAAGGTATAGCGGAACCCCTTGGCTGCGATCCTGAGTCTGTGCAGCTTCTCAATTGAGACGTAAGGTCCCTCTACCCATTCAGCGTAGGCGGAGATTTTCGCAAAGCGGGAATAGGCTACGGAGGGCAGGACGTTCCTTACCCTGTGGGGTAATGCATCATGTTTTGCCGTGCCCGTGGGAAGTCTCCCGGCTCCGGGGACGGCCAGGAATGCTGCAAAATCTTTTTTGAAACGGGCGTATTTTTCACTGTCCAGGTAAGTAAGCATTGTTTTTCTGGCCTTTTCCCGCTCTTTCTCAAGGGCCTCAAAAAGGGGGTCAAGAGCCTGCTCCTGCCCGGCGGGAAGGTTTTCCAGGTAATGTTTTGCCTTTTCCAGGAAAACATCCTGGTCCCGGACGCCGCCGAGGGCCCGGAGGGTTGTGCGAAGCCCTTTCAGGTGGGGTTTTAATTCTTCGGGGTCTAGGTAATCTTCAAAAATTTCGGAGGCGGCCCACATCCTCCGGATGGCAACCCGCATGTCGTGCAGTTCTTCAATATCGTCCCCTTTTCTGCTTCCTTTTTCATGGGCAAGCATCTTTCCGAGCTGGTAGGAGAAGATCCTGCGGGCAACTTTGGCCATTGAATCTTCAGGTCTGATAATTACTTTTTTGCTGACAGTTCCTTTTTTGAGGCTTTTATCTTTTACCCCGGTTTTATCCCCTTCCCTTTTTTCCTTTCCTTTTTCCCCTCCTTTTTTTTCTCCACCTTTCTCTCCTTTTTCTCCGTTTTCTTTTTCCCCGTTTTCTTTTTCTCCTTCTTCACTTTCGGAATCTCTATCTTCTTCTATTTCGGTTTCAGGCGGTTTTTTTATGGGTGTAATCCCGATCTTCGTTTCAAAAAGATATTCCCAGAATTCTTTTCTTTTTTCTATCCTTTTTGCAGCTTTTCCAGCCCCTAATCCCGAAAGTTCTATTTCCAGTCCCTCTTCGAGCTGTCGGATTTTTCCAAGCTGGACAGAGGACGCAGGCTTTCCACTTTCCTCCTCTTCCTCAAGGAGAGCTGCAATCCGTATGAAGGCCGCAAGCACCAGGGCCCTGTTCTGGAAGCCTGGGGAAAGTCTGAGATGGGATTCTTCCAGGGCGTTTTTCAGGGTTTTTTCATTTATTCCGGGGGCCTGAAGGTCCAGGACCAGAGCGAGCAGGCGGAGTGTCCTGATGTCAAGACCTTTTGGGGGGCGGGAAAGGATGATTTCTTTTCCAAGCCTGGTCTTATCTTTCTTCGAGACGCTGCTTCCTATATCGTGCAGGAGAGCCGCAAGTTCAAGCAGTTTTCTTTCCTCGGCTCCCAGACCGTGGTAGGGGAAAAGGCCGTCAAAAAGCTTGAGGGCCCGGGCCTTCACCCTGAGAGCTTTTTCTTTGTCCGTCCCGTAGAGTTCCAGCAGGGTTTCCGGGGAAGTCCCTACCTCTTCCTTTCCTCTCTTTTTCTCCCCTATCGCTTCCTCATTTTTTTCTTCCTCTCCTCTCTCTTCCTCTCCTCTCTCTTCCTTTCCTCTCTCTTCCTTTCCTGTCTTCCACTCTCTTTTTCCTTCGGCATTTTCCCTTTCTGCCCAGGCCTGGACCGGGTTTTTTCCATGGGGCTGGAAATGGATTTTTCGGGCTGCGTTTTCGTTTCGGACAAAGGGGAAGATGGAAAGCCTTTCTGTTTCAAACTTTGAGAGGAAAACATTGATTTCAGTTTCCGGAACTTTCTGGGAAAGGCTGATTTCGGCTCCTGCCCGGCCCCGGTCGTGGGCGAGGAGAATTCTTGCCCATTTTCCATAGATGTTCCTGTGGGGTTCAAGCTGGGTACAGAAAGCCCGTTCTGCGGGACTCAGGACGGTTTCTTCCCCAAGGCCTTCCCTGAAGAGCAGGGCCCGCTCGAATTTGGAATAGGAACCCGGCTCAAGCTGGAAGGTCTGACGCAGAAAATCTGCAATCACACTCAGGTCCTCTTCCGTCCCCCCCTCTTTGAGTTCCACCTCCAGTTCCAGATAGGACTGTTTCCGGGCTTCGCTTTTCAGCTCTACCCTATCAAGGGCAAGTTCGGCAACATGTCGCCCGCCCATTTCCATCTGCCTGAAAAGCCTTTCCTGTTTGAGTTTTATGAGGGGGCGCAGTTCAGTGTCTCCGACCATCTCAAAAATCCTGTTCCGAACCGAAGCTTCGGAGCACTCGAGTAGCGGCATCCCGGCCGGGAGAAACCCCACATATTCCTCCCTTTTATGTCTGCCACCCTCAAAACCATCCAGGCTTTTTATAGTCACCCAATGCCCTTTTTCTCCAATGGTTTTCCGGAGTCGGAGATAATACCCTGAAGCTGTTATCTCCTGGTCTTCGGTATCCAGAAAGGTGTCCTCTATCTGCTGGAGTTTGCCCACGGAAAGGGCATAATTTCCAAAACTGTCAAGAGCTTCCAGTTCCCGAAAGCTTTCTTCATCTTTTATTAAGAATTTTGCTTCAATTTCCATCTTACCGTTATTTTATAAAGCACCTGTAAAATATACCTACCGCAGCTTCAATCTCCATGCAATTTCAATTTCTATCTTTTCTTTAAACCTTCAAAACTATATTGAAATATATTTAATCAGGTACCTCTTATATATCTTGTATCTGTACTGTATTACATCCAATCTGTCTACATTTCTGCCTTCCCGTCAACCCCTGTTTCAATATATGGATGGAGCACCTGCCTTTGATTGATAATAATATGCTACTCTGGGACGAGACTCTTTTTAAGGATCTTGAAGTGCTTGAACCGGACTACCTGCCGGACTATTTTCCCCACAGGGACACACAGTTAAACACGCTCAGGTTTGCGATCAGGCCTGCACTTCGGGGCATGAGGCCGGTAAACTGCCTGCTCGTGGGGCCTCCAGGCACCGGAAAAACCAGTGCTGTCATGAAGGTTTTCAGGGAAATCGAGGCCCACACGAAAAACGTGGTGACCGTGAAGATCAACTGCCAGATCGACTCGACGCGCTTTGCGGTCGTTTCCCGGATCTACAAAAAAATGTTTGGGATTTCTCCTCCTACTTCCGGGGTGGCGTTCAGAAAACTTTTTGAAACCATTGTGGACTCCCTTATTTCTTCCGAAAAAGTGCTGCTTGTGGCTCTCGACGACCTTAACTACCTCTGCTACGAAGGCCACGCAAATGAGGTCATGTATTCGCTTCTGCGGGCCCATGAACAGTTTCCGGGGGTCCGGATAGGGGTTTTAGGGATTCTGAATGATGCTTCGGACCTCTACAAGCTTGATGCCCGGGTCAACTCCGTGTTTTTGCCCGAAGAAATCTCTTTTTCTCACTACGAATACTCTGAAATTCAGGATATCCTGGGGGACAGGGCAAAATATGGTTTTTACCCGAAAGTTGTCCCGGAAGAAGTCCTGAAACTGGTCGTCTCATACGTGGAAAGGACAGGTGACCTCCGGGTCGGAATCGATCTTCTGAAACGCTCGGGCCTGAACGCCGAGTTTCGGGGCAGTCGCACGGTTTCTGTGGCTGATGTTGAAAAAGCCTATGAATCCTCCAAAATTCTGCACCTCTGCAGGGGCATAAACAACCTTTCAGCCTCTGAAAAAACCCTGCTCAAACTGGTGGCAAAAACCGGGGAAATCCAGGCAGGAGAACTCTATAAGGACTTTCATGAATCAACGGACCTGGGCTATACCCGTTTTTACGGAATGGTCAACAAACTCCAGTCCTTAAATTATGTGGACGCAGACTTTTCAGGCAAAGGACAGAGAGGCAGGACCCGCATCATAAAACCGGGGTTTGAAGCCGCAGATATACTGAAATGTCTTGAGAAAAGCTGATTTTCAGAAAAAGTCGGAAAATATACCAGTTTTAAGGAATATTCAGAAATAGTTTACTTTTTAGATAATTCAGAAACAGGTCATAGATGAGATCACAAAATCAGGTTTTTAGACATGTTAGTCTGCTTGAGTGAGCAAAGCGAACGAAACGGACCCCGTGCTCCCGAAGCGGAACTCGGGATTCTGAACGACGCGTCAGATCTCTACAAGCTTGATGCCCGGGTCAACTCCGTGTTTTTGCCCTAAGAAATCTCCTTTTCTCACTACGAGTACTCTGAAATTAAGGACATCCTGGGGGACAGGGCAAAGTACGGTTTTTACCCAAAGGTTGTCCCGGAAGAAGTCCTGAAACTGGTCGTATCATACGTGGAAAGGACCGGGGACCTCCGGGTCGGAATCGATCTTCTGAAACGCTCGGGCCTGAACGCCGAGTTTCGGGGCAGTTGCACGGTTTCTGTTGCTGACGTTGAAAAAGCCTATGAATCCTCCAAAATTCTGCACCTCTGCAGGGGCATAAACAACCTTTCAGCCTCTGAAAAAACTCTGCTCAAACTGGTGGCAAAAACCGGGGAAATCCAGGCAGGAGAACTCTATAAGGACTTTCATGAATCAACGGACCTGGGCTATACCCGTTTTTACGGAATGGTCAACAAACTCCAGTCCTTAAATTATGTGGACGCAGACTTTTCAGGCAAAGGACAGAGAGGCAGGACCCGCATCATAAAACCGGGGTTCGAAGCCGAAGATATATTGAAATGTCTTGAAAAAAGCTGATTTTCAGAAAAAGTCGGAAAAAGGGCTGACTTGAAGAAAAATTCTAGAACATATCCGGCTTTAAGGAAAATTCTAGAACAGATCGGAACTGTATGAAAATATCGTAAGAAGGGCAGTGTAAAAACTGCCCCTTCTTTTTTTCTATTGTGTTATTCAGAATTCGTATTCACATCATTGGAGGCATTCCGCCCATACCGCCCATTCCTGGAGGCATTCCTGGGGGCATTCCGCCTTCAGGACCTGCGGGTGCGCGGGTGGATGCGATGATGTCGTCGATCCTGAGGATCATGACTGCGGATTCGGTTGCAGCGTTTATGACCTGAGTCTTAACTCTGAGGGGTTCGACAACGAAGCACTCCCACATGTCAACGACTTTGCCTTCGAAGACATTGAGACCTGCGGTCTTTATGCCCTTCTCGTGCTGGGAACGCAGTTCCATGAGCATGTCGATGGGGTCGAGTCCTGCGTTTTCTGCAAGGGTTCTCGGGATGACCTCGAGGGCTTCGGCGTAGGCCTTGACTGCGAGCTGTTCTCTGCCTTCAAGGGTTGCTGCGTATTCCTGGAGCCTGAGTGCGACTTCGACTTCCGGAGAGCCGCCGCCTGCAACGAGCTTTCCGTCTTCGATTGAAACACCAACGACGCGCATTGCGTCTTCAAGGGCGCTGTCGATACTGTCCACAACGTGCTCGGTGCCGCCGCGGAGGAGGATGGTCACTGCTCTGGGGTTGTCACAGCCGGTGATGAAGGTCAGACTGTCTCCACTGATTTTCTTCTCTTCTACCAGTTCTGCATGACCGAGGTCTTCGGGGGTGGTCTCGTCCAGGTTGGTGATGAGCTTTCCACCGGTTGCGCGGGCGAGTTTTTCCATGTCGCTCTTCTTGACTCTGCGCACTGCAAAGATACCTGCCTTTGCCATGTAGTGCTGGGCAAGGTCTTCGACGCCTTTCTGGCAGAAGACTACATTTGCCCCGCTGTTTATGACCTTGCCCACGATATCCTTGAGCATTTTCTCTTCCTGGTCCAGGAAGGACTGGAGCTGGTCAGGGGAGGTAATGGAGATTTCTGCGTCCACTTCGGTATCCTTGAGCTCGATTGCGGTATTGAGGAGGAGGATTTTTGCGTCCTTGACCTTTTCAGGCATGTTGGTGTGGACTCTTTCCTTGTCCAGGATCATTCCACTGATAAGTGCGGAGTCTTCGACCCTTCCGCCGACTTTCTTGATGACATTGATGTTTTCCATGTCAACGGTATTCTTTCCGTCTTCGTTTGTGTCTACAACGCTTGTGACTGCAGCAACGGAGATTTCGGAGAGGAGTCTCTTTGAGGACTCTGCGCCTTTACCGGTCATGGCGGTTTCGGCAATGCTGATCAGGAGTTCCTTGTCGGACATCTCGACTTTCATGGCAAGGGATTCCAGAACTTCGATTGCCTTTACGGCGGCCAGTCTGTATCCTGAGGCGATGATAGTGGGGTGGATTTCCTGCTCGATTAAATCCTCAGCTTTCTTTAAGAGTTCTCCTGCAACCACAGCTGCACTGGTGGTTCCGTCTCCAACTTCCTCGTCCTGGGTCTTGGCGACTTCAACGACCATCTTTGCTGCGGGGTGTTCGATGTCCATTTCCTTGAGGATGGTTGCTCCGTCGTTTGTGATGACCACGTCACCCATGCCGTCCACGAGCATCTTGTCCATGCCCTTGGGGCCGAGAGTGGTCCTGACTGCCTCAGCAACTGCCTTTGCGGCCATGATGTTGTTGCTCTGAGCGTCTCTTCCTCTGGTTCTCTTGCTTCCTTCTCTTAAAATGAAAATTGGTTGTCCTGCTGCCATGTATTTGAACCTCCATTACCGTGAAATTGATTGAGTTGTAGCTCTCTGAATTGAAAACGCATTTTAAATGTTTGTACTTCTATATAAAACCATCCTATAGACTAAAACAGAGTAAAAAGACTCTCAAATGTAAATTTCTATCCTTATTTACCGCTCTGCATCAGTTTAAAATAAATCAAGATTCATATTACAAAACTTATATAGAAAAATTAATCTCATTTGTCTTCTAATGGAACTGTGGGGGATACTATGGAAAATACCGGAACTAAAGTACTTGGTATCGATCTCGGGACCACAAATTCCTGTATTGCATTAATAGAACTTGGTGAGCCAAAAATAATTCTGAATTCTGAGGGGCAAAGGCTTACACCTTCTGTTGTCGGGTTTTCAGCTATCCAGTTTTGACTATAAACGTATGCAAACGAAGGTTTAATATTTTTACATTTTGCAATAAATATTATTTATACTGATTTTTTCTGTTTGGGAAGCGTCGGAAAAGTACAAGATTATCCAAACATTGACTTATTTATTCATCGTTAATAAATTTAATAATTTCATATGATGCCGATTTGCGGAGTTGAGTTCCATGACTGTGTGAATTTATTTGCCGATTCCAGACCTTTCAGACGTTTTCAATTACAAGAAAAAACAACAATCACTTGTCTTATAATTTCAAACTTTCTGGATGTGGGGTGATAAAATAAGGAGATAGTTCCTGTTAATTCCTTTCATCCGTTTAGTGACTTTTTAAAAAATTTGGTGTCATAATTCCTTTCATTCTTTCGCTGTCAATATTCAAAACGTGAATTGCTGAATATCCCCTACCTTTTTGAGGATAAAAAACTGGAACTGGAAATAAGCCGGGAACAGTTTGAAGCAATGATTGAGGAAATGCTCAAAAAAACGGTATCAATTATGGAAAAAGCTCTGGAAGACTCAAAACTTTCAGTCCGGGACATTGATGACGTAATTCTTGTTGGAGGTTCTACCAGAATTCCTGCTGTGGTGAAACTGGTGGAAGATTCCATGGGGGAAAAGGTGCTTCAGAACATTGACCCTGACGAAGTCGTGGCAATGGGAGCGGCCTTACAGGCGGAGATTCTCGGAAATGAATTCCTGAAAGCATCAGGAAGGGCTTAAGAGCCCGATTTTTTGCTCCTTGACGTAACGCCCCTGACCCTTGGCTTTGAGACCGTGGGGGATTTTGCGGTGCCCATAATTCCCAGGAACATGACGATCCCTGCAAAAAATAGCAAAATATTTACAACACATTATGATAATCAGGAAGTCGTGAGGGGAAAAATTCTTCAGGGAGAAGAAGAGGCCGCGTCCAGGAATGTGATGCTGGGGATGCTCATTCTTAAAAATATCCCGCCTGCTTCGAAAGGGGTCCCGAGGATAGAAGTCACCTTTGATATAGATGTCAACGGCCTGATAAACGCCACGGCCAGAGATCTTGATACCGGCAACCTTCAGACCGTTTCCATCGAGAGGCCTCCGGAACTCAATGATTAACGGACTCAATAGCTCAAAAATTTTTGGGTTATGGCTGAGTGGACTGAGTGGACTGAGTGGATTGAGTGGATTGAGTGGATTAAGTGGAATTTCAGGAGGAAAAAGCAATGAATTACTATGAGTTGCTGGGGGTTTCCTGGAACGCAGGCGCTGAAGAACTCGAAGAAAGGTATCATGAGCTTGCAAAGAAATATCATCCGGATAAATGCAAAGCTCCTGATGCCCAGGAAATCTTCATAAGAATCAAGGAAGCTTACGAAACCCTTTATGATCCTCAAAAAAGAAACGTATACGAAGCGTCCCTATCTTCTGACGGGGTATTTGAAAAACTTTCCAGAGATAAAGTTTCAGCTGGATCTTCTTCCGTTTCCTCTGTTTCTTCCGTTTCTCCTGTTTCTTCCGTTTCTCCTGTTTCTTCCGTTTCTCCTGTTTCTTCCAATTCTCCCCTTGCCTCCGGGGATTCTTCCGGTTTTTCTCCGGATTCCCGGAGTCCTGTCCCGTTTTCTCCCGATACTCAGTGTTCTCCCCCGACTTATTAACTTTCTTTTGTTCCCGTAGGGGGCTATTATTCAGGCAACCCGGGTCCTTTCAGGTCAAGTATTGTTTCTTATGCCCCTTTCAGGTCTTCTCTTACTTTTCAAGGTTCTACCCTGCCTTTTTCTATTTCCAGGGACCCTCCGGAATGGCTTAAAAACGCAATATGTAAAAACAGTCCGGGAGCCATTCAGTTTAAAAACGGTTCCTATAAGGAGGGGCTGCTCAGCCCCCTTAAGCCTTCATGGAAATTAATGATCAGGAAAAAATTAAAGCTGATCTGAGAAAAAAAGTACGTGGTCTTCCGGTCCGTTTTATTTTAGGAAAGCTATGTAAGTACTGTATTATTCTTATTTTGATTTTACTGGCCTTGATGTTCATTTTACCCTCTACCGGGGCAGCGGAATCTCCTTACCTTGAGAGATTCGAAATCGTAATTGAATCTCTAAAATCCTTTTCCACTTAAGAAAATATACCGATTTCCGGATCCGTGATTTCCGGATCTGTGATTCCGGGTTTCTGCTTTCTTTTCCTTAAGCTTTGGTCGCAGGAAGTTTAGAAAGCCCTTCTTCAATGCTTTCCACTTTTTCAAAAGCAATTCCCAGGGGGAGTTCCGTGTCACTATAGCCGCTGTGCTTGCGGGAGCCCTTGCAGCCAAAGGATAGTCCCAGGCCGTTTTCAAGAGCAAGAGCGGTGCAGTCTCCGCAAATGGAGGCCGCGCCTATCGTATCCACCTCGACTCTGGCTCCTTCCGCGTACGCAAAAGCCTGCACCACCCGCATGGCTCTTTCAGGCTTCAGGAAGAGTATGAGCACATCGAATTTTCCCCGATTTTCGGAGAGTGGCTCGATTCTCATAAAAGAGTATTTCCTGGCAATTCTCGGAAGCCCCACAGCTGCTTTTTCAGCAGTTTCAAGGTCCCGGTACCTTCCGGATTTCAAATAATATTCCGAGGGAGGTAGATCGGAAAGCCCCAGCACGTAGGCCCCTGCCGAGCAACGCTGGCCTGAGACCCGAAAGGTCTCCCCGGCCCTGGCCTTCCGGACCAGTTCGCAGAAAAGGAGGGTTGAGGGTTTTGCCTCCTTTTCCCCTGCTTCAAAGCTTATGCAAACTGGCTCTCCAATCTCCATAAGCCGGTTGATTTCCGGAAATCTTGAAGGTTGCATGCTCTCCTTTTTTTACTTTTTTTCTATATCTCTACCTTTACGTTTGCCTTATTCGAACTCTGCTTTAACCGTGGTAAAGATCGGGCCTCTGATATCGATCTTCTTATTCCCGCTCGTGATGTAACGCTGGGTCAGGGGCTTTATCTTCAGGTTTACTTCAGAAGGCACCTTGACGATCCTGACCCTGCTTATGTGTTCGGACTCCCCGGCTTTTGCAGCTTCTTCGATTTCAGTGGCAGCCTGAGAGGCAAAAGCGTCTATGAAGCGGATGCCTGTCCGTGCGGAGTGATTCTCAAAGGCCTTTTTCCATTTCTTGTTCTGCGGAAGCCCCAGGATATCCCCTTCGTAGGCCAGTACCTCATTGAAAGCTGCGGGTCCGCAGAGTTTCGTGTCATCCTCAGGCTCGATTACGGAAACTTTTACCTTACGGCCAGAGATTTCTCCTTCCCAGGCCAGAAACTCGCAGGGGCTGGGCTCGCTTCCGTGAAGCTCGCACTGGGTGGCAATCGCAGCCGCAATCCTCCGGCCCTCGGGAGTTTCCGGGACTTTGTCCACGTAGACCTGCTTTGCAATTTCGTTGTCTTTCATTTCCCATTCACAGTACTGGGGGATCTGAGGATAGCTCAGGGAGCGGATATCCGGGGCATCGTGGAGTATCATGGCCAGGCGCTCGACCCCGAGCCCCAGATTCATCGCCGGGCAGGGAATGCCGTATTCCGCAAGGGCGATCGGGGAATAAATTCCGAAGGTTGCAACCTCGATCCAGCCGTCCGAGTACTTGGAGTTCGAACCGACAAGTTTTGGATGGTAGGCAAAGACCTCGATCTGGGTATCGGGCACGTAGTACTTGCTTCTTTTCTCGTCCGGCCTGAAGATGAACTTCTCAAAACCAAACTGGGAGAGCAGCCCTTCGGCCACGGCTTTTCCATGGTCCACAGTCACGTCCTCGTCCATGATCACACAGGAGGCTGAGTAATAGGTCATGAGCCTGGAGGCGTCTTCCTGCTGTTCTCTCCTGAAACAGCGGTCCACCGAGAAGAAATGGAAAGGAGGCTCTTCTCGTTCAAGCAGGGCCCCAAGCGAGATGAACCAGCCGCTGGTCATGTGGCTCCTGAGGGTTTTTCCGGCCGACTGGGGGACAAGTTCTTTGAATTCAGGGAAAACCTGGTCGATCATTTCCGCGACAAGGGCATCCGAGACCCCGAGAGAGGCCGAGATTTCAGGCACAAGGTCGTCTCCTTCGACCGTTCCTTTCTTGTATGAGTGGAGGACTTTCCTTATCCCATCAATTCCCTCGTCATCGATATCTCCCAGGATTTCTCTTATCCTGGCAATCCTCTCGTCAGAAATCCCCACGTTCGGGCGGGGAAGGCCTGCGAGGTAAAAACAGCGGTCCAGTACGGCCAGGGCTTCGCTTCCGAACTGTTTGTGGACTTCCCGCTCGTCCACGATGAGCGGGTTCATCATTTCACTGAAACCCATGCGTAGATAGGCTTCCCTGAGGCGCTGGATGGTGTCATAGACCGGGTGGACCTTTCCGTAAGTGAGGGTGATCCGCGGGTAGCGCTCATTTAAAAGGGGTGTTTTTATGAGGTTTTTGCCTTCGTTCCAGGCCAGGTCAAAGTTTTCTTTTGCTTCTTTTTTTATCTTCTCGGGATCGAATCTCATGGGTACCATCCTGTGATTTCAATAATTGTGAAAATTCTGTTATGATTAAGCTTTCTGCTAGTTAAACGACCGCTTTCTTTCAGTCCGGCCCGCTTCCTGTCAGCCGGTGCTCCAATTCCCGCATTGCTGCCTCAAGTTTTTTTTGCTGGATGGCGTTTGTCAGGTCCCCCCGGGTCTTTTCCACAAGGCTGCGAGCTACATCGGTTTTTCTCCTCAGCCCGTGCGTTATGGCATCCGGGTAATCGAAGTCCAGAAGAACCGCATGGATATTTTCCATAATCCCTAAAAACACTTCGGCTTTTTCCACGTCTCCCCGCCGGATAAGGTCCAGAATATGCCTTCTGAGTTCCCCCGCAACATCTCCAAGGCCGTTAAGGTAAGCCGCGTATCCCATCCCGAGGGTTTCAGGGGTTGGGATTGGTCCGGGTCCTGTTTTTTTCCCAGACTCCTCTTTTACTTCAGGTCCCGTTTTTTCTCCGCTTTCTACATTTCTTTCCGGACCTGTTTTTTCTCCGGTTCCCGCTTCCTCTCGGAGCAACTCGTAGAGGATTGAAGCCTCGGCAAACTCCTGCTGGGCATGGTCTACAAAGCCTGCATGATAGATATCGGCATGTTTTTCGAAGATGTCTTCAAGCCTCAAAAGAGCTTTTCCGGCTTCTTCGATTCTTCCGGCCGCTTTTTCAAAATCCTGCCCGTGGAGGGCGAAAGTAGCGGTCCTGCATTCCCGGACAACCTGGCGGGAGATTTTAAGCCCCTCTTCCCTAACTCCGTCCTTTTCTTCAAAATTTTCCCTGATCCGGGCCGAGATTTCCCTTAGCATATTTTCCATTACCCCCTGATGAATACCTCAGTGAATTTTTGTTAATAACTGATTAACAGAAAGCCTGTTTGTTAAAACTTTCCGGAACTTATCCGGATGCTTCCCGGTGTTAAATCTCCGATATATATTATTTCTATCGGTATCTTCTTTTTTGGCATCCCCTTTTTTTAAATGATACGTCCGGTTCCGGCTCGTCGAGTTTTTCCCCGGGTTCTCAAAAAAAAAGTTTCGATATATGAATTCTCAGGCCTGAATGTGGATTCCTCTTCCATCTTCACCCGGTAGAAAAAAAAGTTTTGGTATAAGAGCCCCTGAGGGCTACAATACGCAGGCTAAAAGGTGGTTATTTCAAGCATCCCTGTTAGTTCTGTTTTCAGAATGAGTTGATTTCAAATTTTATCATCAGGGATAAGCAAAAACTTATGTCAGCCCGTTTCAGATCTCAAAGCTTCTGTTTTTTTGTGAGAATGAAATCGAGTACGGACTTTAATCTTTTGTTTTTGAAATAATGGTTTTAAGGAATAAGTTCTGTTTTTTTTAATCGTCCACGGGGATTGTTTCAAGCTGGCTGGAGAGGTTCCATACGAGGGTTCTTGTGTGAAGAGGAAGGTTTGGGTCGTTGCTTATGTCCTCAAGAATTGAGATGCTGGATGCAGCTCTCAGGAATACGGGCTCGGATTTATTGTTCAGGATACTTATCATTTCGTTTACTGAACGCCTTATATTTCTTGGAACTGAGGAGTCGCTTGTTATACTATCTAAAACCTGAAGACACTGTCTCATAACTTCTGCTGGATCAACTGATGACATTCAAATCACCTTCAGTGATTGATTCTTTTTAATAGTTGATTATAATGTAAAATTAGTATTAGCTAATTTAATGTAAGATAGGTTTGTTATATAAAATCTTATCGGTGACCCCTTACAGAAAGCCGGACCTGCTCCCTCTTCAGCCCTCCTTTTGTCATAAAACCTTAGCAGGAAACTCCATTGCTTTAACGTGGGGTAGTTGAGCTTGAGGGGTGGTTAGCTCCGAGGAAGCAATCTCATTTTGGACAAGGTAGTTTCATAAGACAGAAGTTTTCTTATAACACTGCAGAACAGGTGTTGTTATGCTATGAAAAGCTCTAATTAGTATCACAAACAATCATGAATTTGTGATATAAACTGTTCTTTGTATAGTGGGTTAACACTAACAGGGTGAAGCACAACACCCTCTATCCCCTCTGCAAAGGCATTAGGGACTGCTTTTCTAATCATGTTGTATGCTGCATTTACATCAGCATTAAGGAGAACTCCGGCAGCACTCCGGAAAAGTCCTCTTTTTACCCGTTTTCCAAGATATTTGTCCCGGTGCTCCATTGGTTCATTATCAAGGAAAGAGCATTTGCTTGTATAGGACTCTTCGATCCTTTCAACTGAAATTCCAACTTTCTCGGCCTTGTACTCGACCATTGAAATAAGAGTACTGTGGGGAATCTGAGCAAACTTCTGGTTATTTTTTTTGCCCATGTTGGATTTTTGTTTCCAGAACGGGTTACTTCCGATGACAATTTTTTCCACTTTCATCTCCTGAGCATAGTCTATTATTGCCCTGCTCAGTTTGTGAAGTGTGTCTTTAATCCTTGAGTTTCGTTTGTGGGTAAGGACTTCTATTTTCTTACCGGTTTTGAGCCCGTGGGACTCATAAATGCTCTGGAGCTTTGCTCTTTCTTTGTTGTAAAACTGGTTTACGGACTTGGCAACTCCGCCCTTAACAATAATTGGAACTTCACCAAAATTGTTTCCAATGGTTACGAGGTTGACAACTCCCAGGTCAATTCCCAGGATTCTTCCAGAATTAATGGGTTCAGGTTCTTTTATTTCGGTTTCAAAAACGATTTCACAGGTGTACCCTACGTGTTTTGGAATGATCCTGACTTCTCTTAAATTTATATTATCAGAAAGTCTTGTCTGGATGGACAATGGAACTACTCTGGGAAACTTGAGTTTTCCGTCTTTAATCCTGACCTGCTGATTGGTAAAAACTAACAGGAACTCTCCATCTTTTTCTTTGTAGTAAGGGGGTTTCGGTTTTCCTGTGAAAAGTTCAGGATTCTTTTTGAAAGCTTTCATAGCTTCAAAAAAAGATTTCCAGTTACTGTCAAGCACTTTTAGAGTCTGTTGAGCAGTTTGGGCCGGAAGCTCTTTGTAAGGCTCCGAATCCTTTACGAGTTTATAGAGTTTCTTGTACCTTATCCATTTCTTGTTTTTGAAAAACTCCTGTCTAACTATGTAGGTTGCAAAGTTATACAGGTTTTTGGATTTATGGCACAAATCACCAATTTCATCGGAACGAAATTGTATTTGCTCAACACGCTTAACCATCACTTTGATTCGACCCCAACTTTATACTATATTCTCCTTTTTTGCTATAATGCTTGTGGAATAGCAGTGAAGTATTGAAATTATCTCATCAAATTTAACTCTGATTTCTCCTTGTTTTACGTACATGGTGTAACGTTATCCTTGTGATTTTAAGAAAGCTTAGAACTCACTCAGCTTATATGTAACACAAGATATAATATTACTTGTATATTATATATGATTATTATATGGAATTGGGCACTATATGGTACCTATATATCTGTGCAAGAGGAAGGTCTTGATATATGGACTCTGAAAAAGATAAAAAGGTAAAAAGAATTGCTCGTTTCCTGGAACTCGGGGGGACAATGCTTGCCGAGCACTGCAATAACTGCGGCGCTCCGAAGTTTCGTTATCAGGGCAGAGTAATCTGTCCTATATGTGATGTCCAGGAGGAAGAAGAAGAAAAAAGGGTGGAAGAAGTAAAGGAAATTCCGGTCTCTCCAGAAAAAACTCCGGTCTCTCCCCAAAACCCCCCGGTTTCCGGGCCTGCACCCGAAAGCCAGCCCGTTTCCGCCTCTAACTCCAAAACCGGAAGTTCTGCGGGGGCAGCTCCCGAAAAAGAACCCTGGTTTGCGAAAAAAGAGGGACCTCATGTGGGGGTCAGGGAAACAGTAGAGGAAGCCTTCTCCAAAAGTGAGGCAGCTTCCATGAAAAAGGATGTGAGAAAAGCCGAAATAACTTCTCTTTCCGAAACCCTTCCTGAAACCCTTTCCGAATCCGGATGGGCAGGTAAGGAGCTTGAAGTCCTGCTCTTTAGAAAATTAATCGGTATTGCAGATTCCTTGCAGGAAGAAAAGGATCCGCGAAGGATTGATGAGGATTTTGGGCTGATTGAGAAAGGGTTGACTCTCATTGAACGCTTAAAGAAAATTTAAGCCAATTTGAGGGACAGTTGATTTAACTTACTCTTTTTTCTTTCCCTTTCTTTTCCCTTTTTTTTCTCCATTTTTCCTTTCTCCATTTTTCTCTACTTTTTTCTGCTTTCTCTCCTATTTTCTGCCCTGACTTACCGGCTGATGGTATGAAGAAAAAATCTGTTTTTTCATGCATTTTTTCCCTTCTTTGAATACAGTCTCTCTTCCCCGATTTATTTATGTCTGCTGATATCGTTTTTTCTTTTTTTCCTCAGGTATTTTATAGCTTCATTTTTATATCCTCTTCATAATTTATACAGGTTATATATACTGTTATATATTTTACTTCTTTTATTATTTTATAATCTCCATGATTAATCATCATGGTTATGATTTCTATTTTCAAATGTTGTTTTCCCCATATCTGAGGGATGAATCTCATGGTTTTTTGGAAAATAAGTTTTTTCGGTACTGGAGGAGGGTCTATTTTTGATTTTTTTTTCAAATTATCTTCCGCTTTTACATAAAAGTCCCTATCTATTACTATTTATCATTACAATAAAAACCGGTTTTTCCAAAAACCCTCTCAATAGGGGGTTTCTATTTGTCACGATTTATCGTAAATTTATTTTAGGTGTCTTTATATTTAAGAACAAACAGTCTTTATTTTGAGAGGTGATGAAGCATGGATAATTTGTCCAGCGATCTGGTCTCATATCTGTTTATTTTTTTGGGCCTGATTTGCGGATTGCTTTTCCTATTTCCTATAGGGTGGGCAATTTTCCTCTTTTGTGTACTAACGGAACAGGGAAATACTGTGTTCGGATACCACATAAAAAAGAAACACGCAATTTTAAAAAAGAGTTAACCAGCCGTCACTTTTCCTTTTAAAGTAACGGCTGCTTTCAAACAGTCCGGCTTTGCAGGCCTCCGGCCCGCACTAAAATTTTCGCGGTCTGCCTGTGGTTCTATCCTGCTTTACGCCAGCGGGATTGAATTTTCGCAGGTCCCGGATTTCCTGCAATCTCCAGAACCCGGGCTATTTTTTAATTTTTTTGATTAACAGTTTTGATTAACAGTTTTGATTTTTTGATGTTTTATCTTTTCAGAGACTTCAAGCTTTATACTGTGTCTTCACGACTTCCAGAATCCTGGCCGCGGTCTTTGGCCCGATCATCTTTACTTTTTTCAGTTCATCCTGGTCCGCTCGCATGATAGCCTCCACGGTCCCGAAATGCAAAAGCAGGTTCCTGGCCGCTTTCGGGCCTATGTCCGAGATCGAGGATACCAGGTACTCCTGCTGCTCCGCAAGGGTTCCGGTAGACTTTTTCCCGTGTGGGTTGATCTCTTTTTTTTCCTTGACCTGTTCGCGTTTCGCAAGTATTTTCAAAATAGAGGCCGTCTCCTCTTCGTCCCGGGAGTAGAGGATCGATATCCCGAAATCGAGTGCAATGGATGCCAGGGCTCCGTAGATGGCGTTGGGAGAAAGCTGCCTGGCCGTAAAGAGTTCATTCCCTTCGATTATAAGGACAGGTTTTCCATAGGTCCGGGCCAGATCCGAGAGCTGGGCAAAAAGGTTGCGTTTCCCGCCGATAAGTGAACTTGCAAAGTCATCCGTGCGCTTTCTCTCAACCGCCACCCGGTCGCTAACAACGTAATCGCCAACCTCAAGAGCCGCAAAACTGAGTTCCATACCCAGCCGGTCCAGGGCTCTTGCAACCCCGCTCTTGGTTTCCCGGTGGTCCACGACCACCCTCAGGCTGCCCTCTTCCCCTGCTTTGGGTGAAACTTTGAAATCTCCCAGGGTCCTTTGCTTTTCTAGGCTTTCTTCTTTTCCGGTAACTCCCTCTCCGGTAAATCTTTCTCCAGTAATCTCCTCTCCGGCAATTATCTCCCCAGTAATCTCCTCTCCGGTCCCATCTTCAAACGCCATGAGTTCCGGTGCTTCAAACGCCGGTCCTTTTTTCGGGCCCAGGGTTTCCTGCAGGCCCTGCATACTGTTCAGCATCCTTTTTTCCTTGTTCTTGCTGCTCCAGTAATAGGCCTCGTCCCTCGTCCCCTTTGTAACAAGCACGATAACCCTTCCCCTGCGTTGCCTGCCGGTCCTGCCTTTCCTCTGTATACTCCGGATCTCCGAGGGGATGGGCTCGTAAAAAAGCACCAGGTCCGTTGAAGGGATGTCCAGCCCCTCTTCCGCAACGGAGGTTGCCACAAGGACGTTGTATTCCCCTGCCCTGAACTTATCTAGGATTTCCACCTGTTTCTTCTGGGAAAGCCCCTTGTCTTTATAACGGGAACTTTGCCCCACGAAGCGGGCCGGGGAAATTCCCGGAAGTTCGGCCAGGGCTGCTACCACCATCTCGGCCGTGTCCCTGTAATTTGTAAAAACAATTACCCTTGAGTCAGGGTTGCCCTCAAGCTGGTCGGCCACTATATCCTGCGTGCACTTGAGTTTCGGGTGTTCGGTCCCGAAATCTTTCAGGGAATGGATCACCTCATGCATATAGGGATCTCCCATAAGCCTTCGGGAAGCCTTGCTTGCTCCTCTTGAAGAGGCCTCAGCTTCCAGTTTTTCCAGATACTTTTTGAGGGCTATAAACCCCTGAGTCTCCACTAATTCCACGGCGTGGTTTATCTTCATGACCTCGGCAACCACGGAGATAGCTGTAAAAACGGCCGGGTTTCCCCCTTCCCGGAGTTCGCCCTGAAGCCGTTTTTGCAGGTCCAGAAGGTCTGTTTTGGACACGTACTTCCCGCGCCCGGCCGAAAAGCCCAGTTCCTCGACTTTTGCCAGACGTTCTTCCACGATCTTCTCAAGTTCGTCCCGGATTTTTCCCATTTCCTCCGGGAGCACGAGCTTCACCCATTCGATGTCCTTCTCATGCACATAGGGCTTAACGTCTCTGTCCTGCTCGGTCTTCACGGCCACGTTTTCAATGTGCAGGGCCTCGCAGACCTCGGAGATCTTTTCGTTGGTGCTGCCCGGACTTGCGGTTATCCCCAGGATGTGGGGCTCTTTTGCGGTTTCAAAGTACTTTTCCGCAATGAATGTATAAGCATAATTCCCGACAGCCCTGTGCGCCTCGTCAAAGGTTATATGGGTGACGTCTTCAAGGCTGATCCGTTTTGTCAGGATGTCGTTTTCTATCACCTGCGGGGTGGCGATGATCAGTTTTCCCCTCTCCCAGAGTTCCTTCCGCTTTGCAGGGGCCAGACTTCCCGTAAAGGTCAGGACCTCCTCTTCCGGCAGGTTCATGACCCTTTTGAAAAAAGAAGCGTGCTGCTCGACAAGCGGCTTTGTCGGGGACAGGAGCAGGGCCTTTCCCCCGAAACGCTGGAGCCGCGAGGCAATGACAAAAAGGGCTATGATGGTTTTTCCCAGGCCCGTCGGAAGCACGACCAGGCTCGGGCCCCCAAGGGCTCTTCCGGCTAAATTCAACTGATAAAGCCTCTGCTGCACGGTATCGGGTTTTATAAGGGGGTGCTTGATACAGGAAACCCCGTCAATAAAGAAATTGTCGCTCATTATGTAGCCCCTTTTTAGTTCTGTTTTATAGGAATGGTAACAATAAAAGTTTAGATTTCTGCTTAGGAATGGCCGAAAAATAACTTCATATTTTCAGTTAGTGAATCACTTTATACTCATACAGTTTATATTTCTATGTTAAGTGATGTTTGGTGTGGGCATTCAAACCACGGAACACACGGAATACACGGAAAAAGAAAGGCCGGAAGACGGCAATTATGGTTGTTCTGGCATTTTTAAGTCCTTTTTCAAGAATCCAGGAGCGTTTTTGAATCCTATTATATAAAAATCCAGCTTATTCACCGGCCGAAGGCCGGTTTCCGTGTCTTTCCGTGCTTTTCCGTGGTTAAGGAATGGTAAACAAAAATAATTGATAGTATATCTCACTCATTCCTTATTCCAATCTATAAAAAAAGTTACAGATAATAAAAAGTTTTGCCGCATGTTTGCAAGCTTTTCCTGCGGCCTCAAAAATTAGCCTGCATGTATTGATTCTAAAATCTGATAATAAACCACGGATAAACACAGATGACTTTAATCCGTGTTTATCCGTGTCCATCTCTGGTTCTTTAAGTTGACATGCAGGTAGATTTCAGAAGTTAAAGGACTCGCCTGCGGATTCGAAACTCCTGTCTTTGTAGATCATTTCGTAAAGCACGTCCTCGATTCCCTCGACCGGGGCCCGGATCTGTCGCATGGAGTCCCTGTCTCTGATGGTGACGGTTTTGTCTTCCAGAGAGGCGTAGTCCACGGTGACGGAGTAGGGGGTCCCGATTTCGTCGTTTCTCCGGTAGCGGCGTCCGATGGTCCCGGAATCGTCGTAGGCGACCAGAAGGTTCTTTTCCCTGAGCTTTGCCATGATTTCCTTTGCGGGGGCTACGAGTTCCTTCCGGGTCATGAGTGGAAGGACTGCCACCTGGACCGGGGCAACTGCACTTGAAAAGCGCATTACAATCCGGGTCGCTTCTTCGGCTTCGCCCTCTGCTTCGACTGCACTCTCTGCGTTTTCTTTGTTTGCTTCCCCGGCCCCTTTAAGCCCGGACTCGGCTGCCTTTGCGGCCACGTCTTCTTCTTCAAAGGCGTGTTCCATGGCCCCGTAGAAGATCCTGTCAATCCCGTAGGAAGGTTCGATTACGTGAGGAATGACGGTTTCCCCGCTGACCTTTACGGTTTCTTCCGCAAAGCCCACCATGTCGGAGCTGATCGTGATTTCCTCGCCGTCCACGGAAATTTTGATCTCGTCCCTGGAAATTTCTTCTCTGGAGAGGGCTTTGAGGGCCTCGGAAACGACCTTTGCCTTCCCTTTAAATACAGGCCCGAGTTTGCCCATGTTTGGCTTCACAACAAAGCTTGTGACCATTTTGGGCTCAGGGTATTCCACGTAGACCGCAAGTTCGGTCTTGCTGACCCTTGCGTGAGCTTTCAGGTCGTAGTCGGTCCTGTCAGCGATTCCCACAGTCTCGACCCAGCCGAAGCGGTCCATTTCAATTTCAGCGTCCCAGCAGTCGATGGCGTAGTGGGCCATCTCTTTTTTCAGGTGCTGTCTGAACCTGAGTCTTGTCGGGTCTACCCCGATCTTGGTCAGAAACTCGTTTGTGAGGGCGATGTTGTAGCCCAGAAACTCGTGAGCAATGATTCCCTTTTCGACTGCTTCCCGGACGGTCATCCGCATGGATTCGCCCTTCTCCTGCCCTTCCTGAGAGTAGAGGGTAAGTTCTTTGTCTGCAAAACGCTCGAAGTTCGGGTGGCTCTTATTCCGGGGATCGGTAAAGATCTCACACTCGGCCTGGGTAAATTCCCGAAGGCGGATTACGCCCTGACGGGGAGCAATTTCGTTTCTGTAAGACTTTCCGATCTGCACAGCCCCGAAAGGCAGTTTTTCCCTGTAGAAGCGGGACAGCCTCTGGAAGTCCACGAACATCCCCTGAGCCGTCTCAGGCCTGAGATAACCCTGTCTACCGGTCCCGGGCCCGATTGTGGTCTTGAACATCAGGTTAAATTCGTAGGCGTCTTTAAATTCCCCGCCACATTCAGGACAGGTGATTCCATTTTCCTTAATAACCTGCGTGAGCTGCTCCGCATTCAAAGTCCCGGCCGCAGCCATAATGTTCTCCACAAGGTGATCGGCCCGGAAGGCTTCCCCGCATTCCTTGCATTCACAGAGAGGGTCCGAAAATCCTCCCACATGCCCCGAGGCCACAAAGACGTCCTCGATCCCGATTGTGGGGCACTCGATTTCCATAAAGCCTTCCTGAATTACGTAAAACTCCCTCCAGATCTGCTCGATCCTGCGCTTCAACGTGCAGCCGAGGGGCCCGTAATCGTAAAAACCCCGGCTTCCGCCGTACAGTTCAAAAGAGTTCCAGAGAAAGCCGCGCCTCTTGGCCAGCTCGATTACCTGCTCGTACTTGTCCATTGTATGAATCCTCGTAAAATTGATTTGGGGATATCGGATAATTGTAAACTTTTGATTTATCTGAAATATTAGATGGATAATAGCTTTATCATATTAAATTTGCACTGCTCTGAGACAGGTTGAGGATTATGACATGTGATCGTGGAGTTTTTTTATATATATTTGAATCTTCCTGAGTGAGAAACTCTTTAAAATAATCAAGGCTTCTAAATTAAGTTCAAAATCATTTCTTTGGAATTTATCAAATCTGTGCATTTTTCAATACATTTATATTTTAGATATGATCTTTTTTATTGAGTTTGTAACTATTACTTTCTGCAATTATATTTGTTGGTTTATTTTTAACTTTCAGGTAGTGTGAATTTTCATGTATATTTCAAATCTAAAAATTAAAAATTATAGGAACTTACTTGATTTCGAAATTAATTTGAATCCTTTTACAGTAATAATTGGAGAGAATAATTCTGGCAAGACTAATTTACTAAATGCTTTAGGGTTGATATTTAGCAGTGAGATTGCTTTTTTCAAAAAAAGAGTACTAGAAGTAGATGATATTCACTACAAATCAATTTATAATTTTAAAAAAGCTGTTGCAGACTTATCTATTCCTCCTGAAAAAATAGAATTTCCTGAAGTAAAGATAGAAGTGACAATGAAGGATTTTAATTCTGATCAAGAAGCAGTTGTTGCAGATTGGTTTATTGATCAAGAATTAACGGAGTCTAAATTAACATATGTTTTTGCTAGCAGGGATCCTAAAAAGAATGAATGGATTAAAAAGAAAAGACAATTCTTGGAGAAGATCCCGGAAACAGAATCTGAATCGAGTACTGATTTTTTGCAGAAGAAAATAGACATGATAGATTTTCCAATAAAAAGCTATGATTATATTATTTATGGTGGATTGGACGAATCAAAACAGGCTGATGGAT
Source organism: Methanosarcina baltica (assembly GCF_055394095.1). NCBI lineage: Archaea > Methanobacteriati > Methanobacteriota > Methanomicrobia > Methanosarcinales > Methanosarcinaceae > Methanosarcina > Methanosarcina baltica. The sequence goes on from NZ_AP042463.1 coordinate 1,724,155, forward strand.
ATTTTTTGAGAATGCTTAAAATGGAATATTTAGATGCCTTGAGAGATGCAAAAAGAGAATTGGTTGCAAGTGGAGATTATAGACTCTTATATAAAATTTTAAACAATCGAGATGAAGAAAAATTTGCAGACATAAAACAAGAATTAAATTCTTTTGATCAGGCAATAAAAAAAAGTGCTGAATTGAAAAATATAAGGTCCGACATTGAAAAATATCTTGATAAGATCTCATTATATGACGATTCTGAGAGTAATTGCATTAATTTTCAGTTTTCTTCTATTGAAATCTCTGAATTACTAAAGAAATTAAGTTTAATCTATGGTAGTGATCCTGTCAACGTGGAAAGAAACGGAATGGGAAGAAACAATCTTCTTTATATTTCAATAATTATTTCTCACCTTTATACTAATTCTTTACAGAACGACAATATCTTCTTTAAATTAATAGGAATCGAAGAACCTGAGTCACACTTACATCCTCATTTACAGGAGCATATGGGGAAAAATTTCCAGTCAGAAGTTGATGACTCTAAACAAATAATTGTGACTTCTCATTCTACTCATATTATAAGTAAATTAGATTTAGATAACTTGGTTGTTTTGTATAAAGGTAGTAACGGTGATATTCAAAATCATTATGTTTTATCCAATTTTGGATCAACTGCTGAAGAAAGAAAAACAATTAGATATTTAAAGAAATATCTAGATGCAACAAATTCAACGTTGTTTTTTTCAAGAAAAATAATACTTGTGGAAGGGATAGCTGAACAATTACTTATTCCTGTATTTTTTAAGAAAATTTATGGAAAAACGATAGAGAAAGTTAGATGCAATGTAGTAAATGTAAATGGGCTTGCTTTCAAGAATTATTTAGAGATTATAAAAAACGGTTACTTTGTTAAATGTATAGTGTTAACGGACAGTGATACGGGTACTAAAATAGAAAACAGAGCTGCTGACCTCCGGAAAAAATACAGTGATTGCCCTTTTATATGTATAAACAATACAGAAGAGCCTACTTTTGAAAAAGATCTTCTCAAGTTTAATTCAAAAGGCGTAGGAAAAGAATTATTAATCAAGGCTTTTGAAGAGACAAGACCTAAACTAGGTAAAGAATTCAGGAAGCACTTAGGGGATCCTGTTGTTGATATAAAGTTTTTTTTGCAATATTTTTTTGAAAAGATAGAGGATTATAAAGCAGAGTTCGCGTATAATCTTGTTGATATCTTAAATAGTGATTTAGAAGTCGAATTTAATGTTCCCCCTTACATTACAAATTCTTTCTGTTTTCTTATGGAGGATCAGTAAATGAGTGATCCTTGTAGGCTTTGCAAACTAACTCTAGCGGGGCCAGGTGCTGGAAAAACAACTAAAATGATAGATGCTGTAGAGAGTTGCATTTCAAATCTAGATTCGAATCGTCATATTGCAGTGATAACTTACACAAATGAGGCTACCAAAGAGATTCAAAGCAAACTCAAAGGTAGAATTGAAATCCCCAATAATCTATTTATTGGGACTATCCATAGTTTTCTTATAAAATTTATTTTTGAGCCTTATGCTCATATTTTTGATATAACAAATGTTGATAAATTTTATATAGATAAAATCGAGCTAAACCCTGAGCATAAAGAGAGTCTGTATAATAAATATAAATATAATGCTGCTAAAGCCATAGAAAAAAATACTACCATCAAAAGAGCAGAAGAGGTATTGGGATCTGGATTTGTTATATATGATCAAATATTGGAAAAAGCACACAGTTTAATTTTAAATGAAAAAATACGTTCCATTGTTGCGAATAGATTACAATATATTTTCGTAGATGAATATCAAGATTCTAGGTTTTATCAACATGACATTTTAATGAAAATTTTCCTTGAGGAAAAAACTTCTATTTACGCTATTGGGGATCCAATGCAAAGTATATTTTATTTTTCATATGGAACTAGTCAATTAAAGAATGAACCAATTCCTAAAAGCTATGATCAACTACCTATCAATGCATTGAAAAACTTGTGTAATGAAAAAGAAGGGACAAATGAAGGGTTCAGTTGTTTGATTTCAGAGGAAAACTACAGATCTCGTCCAAATATTGTGACGTTTATTAATAATTTTAATATTATATTTCATCAAAAATCGGTGCGAAAAGACAATTGTGTTCCTGTAGTATTTATAAATGAAATCAACATTGAGAGATTGATTGAGACATTTTTGAATCTAAAAGAAAAGTATAATATTAGAGATGAAGCAGATGAAGTAAATTGTAGAATTAACAGTCTTTTTTTATCTTGGAAATGGAATTGCTTTGAAGAAGTAGGTCAAAAGTTTGAGATATCGAGAATTTCAAACGATGATTGTAATTCCAATCTGTTATTTAGAGAAACTTTAAGATGCATTCTTGGAATGATTGGAAAGAGCAAAAAACAATTAAATGCGGATTTTGGAATCAATGAAATTATGCTAAGAAAATTTGTTTTCAAAGTCTTGAACGATATTCTATCAGATACTCATCTCCTAAAAGATATTTCCACTATACAAAGTAACATCATACAAGAATTCGTTGAAGAATTTGATATAGATCGTACTGAACTAAAAATAAACCAAAGCTTATGTTTTACAGAATCATTAAAAAAAATTTTGGGGAATAGTGTGCCACAAAGCTGTAATGAATACTACTATTCTACAATCCATAGTGCTAAAGGATTGGAAGCTGGATCTGTATTAATTATTGCTGAAAATAAAAAATTATTGAATAAATGGTTATCAACAAATGAAAATGATTTTAAAAGGCATGATGGTGACAATTATAGACTTGGTTTTGTTGGATTTAGTAGGGCACGAAACTTTTTATGCATTGGATGTTTAGAAAATATTTTCCCAGATTTTGAGAACAGATTGAGTAATCTTAATGTTCTAATCGAGCCTCCATTGAATAAGCCTCAAAAAACATTTGATGATTTTTTTTAGGTAAATTTTAAAAAATAATTAGTAAATATATAACTCGTGCAAAACCTGAACCTCAAAACCAAAACCGCAACAAAATCCCTAACCTCCTTCCAAGAGATCCTCTTGGAACCCAACTCTCCAATCATCCGTGATGCAGCTTTACTCAGGTTCGAACAGAGCGTCGAAATATTCTGGAGACTCCTGAAAAACTACCTCTGCGTTCATGAAGGCCTTTTATGTGAGTCGCCCGGGTCCTGTATGAGAACAGCTTTTAAAGTCGGCCTCATGTCCGAAGCTGAAATGGTGCAAGCCATTAAAATAATTGAGAAGAGGGAAGAAATTGAGAATATTACTAAGAATGTTAACTTTGAGGAAGTCGCAGAAGAAATCTACCACCAGATAGGAGATTACTGGAAACTGATGGATTCGGTTTGCAGGCGGGTTATTGAAAATCTGGGTTCTGAAACCTGACCTGTTTTTTTTTGATTTTCGATTTTTAAAATTAGGCGGCGGCCGTTCAGTTCTTTTATGTTCCTCGGGTTTTTCCTGCTCGGGACAAAACAGATCGAAGACAGTCAGTTATCCCTGCCCCGTTTTTCAGGACAAATATTTAAAGGCTTGAGGTTGAGTATTAAGCATGGATGCTGTCGTGACCTTGAAGGAACACGAGAAAATAATCAGGCGGAAATTCTCTGTTAAGAAAATCGGAGTCTTTGGATCTTTTGCTAGAGGTGAAGAAAAGGAAAGCAGTGACCTCGATGTTCTTGTCGTTTTTGAAGAAGGGAAGAAAACATTCGATAATTACATGGATCTGAAATTTTATCTTGAAGACCTTTTTGGCCGGGAAGTTGATCTGGTTGTCGAAAGTGCACTTAAGCAGCAACTGAAGGACATCATAATGCGGGAAGTTGTATAGTACGTAATAGCACCCAATAGATATAATTAGTATCAATATTACATTATATAATATCCACTATATATGCAAAAGAAGTGCTCAATCTGCTAAAGGTATCAAGAAATACATTAAGCATCAGAAATATTTGACGAAATAATTTCAATGCTTCATTATTATTCTGTGAAACATTATAGCAAAAGAAAAGAAAAAAGGTTAGAAATCGAGGTCGAGCCAAATTGATAATTAAACGTGTTGAGCAAATCCAGTTTCATTCCAGGGAAATAGGGGATTTGTGCCATAAGTCCAAAAACCTGTACAATTTCTCTGATTATATTATCAGACAGGAGTTCTTCAATAACGGAAAATGGATCAGGTACAATAAACTTTATGGGCTTGTGAAGTCCTCTGAGCCTTACAAAGAACTTCCTGCTAAATCTGCTCAACAGACTCTAAAAGTACTTGACCGTAACTGGAAATCTTTTTTCGAAGCTTTAAAATCTTACAAAAAGAATCCTGAACTTTTCACAGGCAAACCAAAGCCTCCAAAGTACCTGGAAAAAAACGGGGAATACCTGTTAATTTTTACAAATCAACAGGTCAGGATCAAAGACGGAGTGCTCAAGTTTCCCAAAGTAGTTCCGTTATCCATTCAGACAAGACTTCCTGATGATACTAATTTGAGAGAAGTCAGGATCATTCCAAAACACGCAGGATACACCTGTGAAATTGTTTTTGAAAAGGAAATCGAAGACCCCATACCTCTCAATTCCGGTCGAGTCCTGGGAATTGATCTTGGAGTTGTCAACCTCGTAACCATTGGAAACAATTTTGGAGAAAATCCAATTATTGTTAAGGGCGGGGTTGCCAAGTCAGTAAACCAGTTTTACAACAAGCAGAAAGCAAAGCTCCAGAGCACTTATGAGAAGCATGGAATCAAGACCGGAAAGGGTGTAGAAGTACTTACCCATAAACGAAACTCACGGATTAAAGACGTACTCCACAAACTGAGCAGGGCAATAATCAACTATGCTCTGGAAATGAACGTGGAGAATATCATTATCGGAAGCAACCCTTTCTGGAAACAGAAAACCAACATGGGCAAGAAAAATAATCAGAATTTTGCTCAGATCCCTCACAGTACCTTTATTTCAATGGTCGAGTACAAGGCTGGAGAGGTTGGAATTTCGGTTGAACGGATCGAAGAGTCCTATACAAGCAAATGCTCTTTCCTTGATAATGAGCTAATGGAACACCATGAAGAATATCTCGGAAAACGGGTCAAAAGAGGGCTTTTCCGAAGTGCCACGGGAGTTCTTCTTAACGCTGATGTCAATGCAGCATATAATATGATTAGAAAAGCAATCCCTAATGCCTTTGCAGAGGGGATAGAGGGTGTTGTGCTTCACCCTGTTAGTGTTAATCCACTATACAAAGAACAGTTTATATCACAAATTCATAATAGTTTGTGATACTAATTAGGACTTTTCATAGCATATGCCTGAGAGAATTATTTATTTTTATTTCTGGTTTTTTCCTGCTCCAGCCTAACCCCTCTGGACAAAACAGGCCGAAAAAGCAGCCAGTTATCCCTGCCCCGTTTTTCAGGACAAATATTTAAAGGCTTGAGGTTGAGTATTGGTCGTCTAGTGCTGCATGGTTGATGTTTTCCGGTTCAAGTATCCAATGTGTCTTTTGCTTGTGTTTTTTGACTCCTGGTGCAGGTTGATTCCGGCCGCAGCAAAAAATTAAAAAATGGGGCTTAAGGCTCCATTCTGATTATTTAAAACAATATCAACCGAATACAAATGGACCACCTGAGTATTAAACATGGCAAAAAAGAGTCAGGTCACACTCTCCGGGGATGCTACAAAGTTCATGGATATTTTACGTGAGCATTTAGCGGAACTTACCCGGAAGTACAGGGTCAGTTATCTTGGGATTTTCGGGTCCTATGTCAGAGGAGAACAGGGGCCTGAAAGCGACCTTGATATTCTGGTGGAATTTGAAGAGGCCCCCGGTTTTTTTGAGTTTGTCCGGCTTGAGGACTATTTGAGTGAAGTTCTGGGTGTTAAAGTCGATCTCGTGATGAAATCGGCCCTTAAGTCTGCCATTGGAAAACATATTCTTGAAGAAGTTGTGGAAGTATGAAAGAAATAAGAGAGTGTCGAGATTATTTATCGGATATTTTCGATTCGATCGAGAAAATCGATTATTTCACCCATGGAATTTCTTTTGATTTTCCCCGGTCAACAAAGCAATCATGGAAATCATCAATCCGGAAATTACAAACATTAAGGCAATTCCCTTGCCCTCTCCTACACCAACAATAGAACCGGCTGTTTCAACTGACATTTAGTTAGCTCCGGCGTTAAGGTGATCTTTCGAAAAAAACATCTCTTTGTCCAGTGCAATAATAACAGCTGCAACAATAAATAGAACCCCTGTTTCAATACACTTTGTCGTCTGAGATATATTCAGCGTCTCCTGAGAGATATTAACAAGAAAGTGAAAGAGGATCGCTGCAGGAATACTTTTTCTATTTTTTATGCAGGTCCAGCTGATGATCATTCCCACAGGGATGATGCTGACAAAAAAATTCACGCCAAACAGGATGTTTTCATGAAAAATCTCATACTGGTAGGAGTTGTTGACAAATATCAGCGGAAAGTGCCAGAGCGACCAGAGTATGCTGAAAATAAGCGATGCCGTAAAGTAAGTGTAGCGGCTCTGCAAACTGTCAAAGGCATATCCTCTCCAGCCGAGTTCTTCAAAGCTTGCGGCAAGCACAAGAAGAAATAACACAGGGACAAATCCCGATGAAAAAGAGAAACCTTCAGCAAGTTGAAATTGCGAAACGGACCCCCCGACCGGAAGCGAAAGCAAGATAGACGCCAGAACAGAGAGCGGCATTAATAAAAAAAATACCGGCAGCATTTTTGGTTGTATTAGCCTGAGATTGATAAGCCGGTTAACAAAATCCTTTTTTAAATCCAAATTTTTTGACGCAAAGATCATACCAAGTGAGATCAGAAAAGACGCCATCAGTCCGGGCAGCATAAATAACATATACATCCCGCTTATATCATCCTGAAAACTTACATACGCCCCTGCAAACCAGAGAGCATAGGTCGCTATAAAGGTCGCAGCAAAATAAACCCTGGGTTTGTATTTGTAGTTAGGAATCATTTATCCTCCAGATCTTAACTGTCATGGCCCTGTTTTTATTTGTTTTCCAAACATTTCTACCCACCCTTTTAGAAGATTTCTTTATGTGGCTTACCTGTGGATATGGTGTAAAGTCATTTCGCACTTTTTTTGCAGGTGGAGGAATAATTCTGCTATTTTCTCTTTTTTTACTGGAGGAGAAATGGAATTTCTCGACTGAATGATAATTATGAAAATGCAAATAGATGCCTGATTTTCTGGGATGCGTTTTATAATAAAAACCACGGAACTCTTCATTTGTGAAAGATAAGCCTACAAGTTCATTTACTTTATAAAATAAATGGTTTTTTGGGACCGGGTTTTCGTAAACATCAGGACTGTAAACAAATGTATTCTGCGGTTCATTCTTTGGGGTGTATATCTCATCACATAAATATTATATATCATTGGTAATAAATTTGTTAAAAGGAATACTATATAAACAAATCGATTAATTTCAAAACTGGCGAAAAAAATTAATCAGGGTTTGAATAATGATTTAACAGTCTGGTGACTTTTCCGACGATCTCTTCTAAATACCAAACAAAAATCAGAATATTTATTAAGATATACATTAACTTTTAATTAAAGTTGTGCTGGCGTACCCCGCAGCAAGCTAGCAGGGTATTCGACTTACATGAAATGCTGGCGGAAACAGGGGATAAGAGAAAAGCTGTTGGAAATATTTGTTTTGAATCATTATCAGGAACATTAATTGGAATAAGTAGTCGGAAATTATATTCATTCAATGAATCGGCGACAAAAAACAGTAGTAGGACCGATAATCGAGACCGATATTCAGATCGATTGTCGATGTCTGTAAATCATGAAAACCGATGGTTGGTACTAAAAACGGTTGGTGAAAACGTGATCGATCAAGAAACCCTACACGACAGAACTTTAAACCCATTTATGGAAGAAAAAATCGACGTCCTGAACCAGTTGAGTGCTAATTTTGAATTCCTCTCTAATAGGGAGCAGGCTTTCGATGATATGCTCAGGCTTTCCTCAGATAAGGACAACCTTGTAGCGGAAAATGCAGTCAAAACTCTTGAATTGGTTTATCCTCATGTGTTGGACAGGAAAAAGCTCTGGACGAAACTTGCAGGTCTCACGACCAGCCAGGCTCCGAAGGTGCGGAAGGCAGCGATGCATGCCCTTGCTTCTTCTTATACCCTTATGCCCGGAGAACAGATGGTCTGGACCGACTTTTTGAAACTTGCAGGTTCCGAAACCGATTCTGTAAGGGAATATGCTTTTTCCTGCCTCAAATCGGTTTTCCCTCTCATCCCTGATAAAATACAGGCATGGAAAGACCTGTTAGAGCTGAGGGAGTCTGTGGACATGAACACCAGGGTTGGGGCTACCCACGCTCTCGGAGTGGTATTTTCGCACGTTGAAGACCAGGATAAAGCCTGGAACGAACTCTTCAAGCTTGCTCTGGAAGAGAGAGGCGATCTTCAGAAAGAAGCTTTTAAAACCCTTGCTTCCGCTTTTATCCGTTCCCGAAATAAAGAAACGGAATGGCAGGACCTTTTAGGGCTGATTGCCTCTGAAAAGGGGACTCTTCGACGGCATGCGGCAGATACTATGTTTCTGGTTTTTCCTCACCTTCCAGACAGGAATAGAGCCTGGTCTACCCTTCTAAGGCTCAGCGGATCTGTAGACAGTCATGTGAGGGACAGGGCAGCGGACTCCATTGCTTCGTTATTTCTGCACCTTGAGGATAAAGACAGTGCCTGGAAAGACCTTACCGAACTTGCGGGAAGTCAGGTCAGCTATGTACGGGGAAGAGCTGCCGATACCCTTGTCCAGGCTTTTCCGCACGTCTCCGACAAGAAACAAGCCTGGGATGACCTTCTCCGCCTGACAAACGAAAGCCACAGTTATGTGATCAGGCGGGCAGCACATGCCCTCGCTTCTGCCTACCCCCACATTGCATCCTATGAGGAAGCTTCTGAAGACCTATTGACGATTACAAGAAAGCCTGCCTTTGCCCGCAGGAGTGTAGCGTATTCCCTCGCTTCTGTCTTCAAGGAAGGAAATGTAGAAGGCCCGGGAAATCCGGGAAAACAGCTTTCAATCGAACTTTTGAAATTGACCGTTGATGAGGACAGTTATGTCCGGATGGATGCTGCCGACTCCCTTGCATCGGCTTTCCCGCACCTGCCGGAAAAGAGAAAGATCTGTAACAAACTGCTAAACCTTTCAGCAAACCCCAACCCCATACTTCGGAAGGGTGCATCCGTGTCCCTACGATATCTCTTTTCCCGGCAAGGAGCCCAGAATACAGGCATGAATGAAGGTTCAGAACAGGACATAAAAGCAGGTTCAGAACAGGACATAAAAGCAAGCCTGGGACAGGAAATAATGACAAATGTCTGGGGGGAGGTTTTGCGGATGGGTCTCGACCAGGAATCCCCTGTCCGCAAGGATGCTGCCGACCTTCTCTCCCTGGTCCTCCCCCTGGTGGAAGATAAAAAGAGTATTTTTTACAACCTTTCCGAGCTCTGTTCAGGCCCAGACAATTACCTCCGGCAAAGTGCATCGGACCTGCTCGCCCCGGCCTTCCCCTTCGCCGAGGATAAACAGGACGCCTGGGGCCGACTTGTGCAGCTTTCATCCCACTGGGACAAAGATGTCCGGAAAGGGGCCGCAAAGGCTTTTGCTCCTTCTTTCTCGCTGGTCCCGGACAAAAAGAAAGCCTGGGCTGATCTCCTGTCCCTTACGAACCACAGGGACAGTTCTGTCCAGAGAACAGCTGCCCGGGCCTTTGAGTCTGCCTATAAGGTGTATCCCTACCCTCATCAGGCCCTGGAGAGCCTTGGGAAACTAACAGGTTCAGGGTGCGCTTACGTGCGGAAGTATGCTTTCCGCTCCCTCGGCATAGCTTCCCTCCATGCCGCGACAAAGGCAAAATCCGAAGCCGAATACATACGCAGGCTTAAAGAAGCCGTTCTGGATTTCAGGAATTCGGCCGAAACAGCTTCCAATCATCCCCTTCCAGGTTTCTACCTGAACTTCTACGAAGTCTTCCTAAACCTTCTGTCTGCTGGATCTTCCAGAAATATCTCAGTTTTTTCCGATCCTTCCGAGATTGGCAGGGAAGAGTCCGAGAAGTACTTTTCAGCCATGGTCTGTGAAATGGGGGATACAGAAGAAATCGATGCCCTCTCCAGGACGTTCAGGAAGTTTGAAAAAATCCTTCGGGATGCTGCCGAATCCGGTTCAACCGACTTTGCTTTTAGGAAGAAGCTTCTTGAATCTTCTCTCCGGATCTTTGAGGATTCCTGTGCCCTATTCGAGCGGGCTGAAGAAGAAGTCGTCCTTTCAAAGAAATTTGAGCAAAAAGGACATCCTGCCCTGAAGCAGAAGGTTTCGGAACAGAGAATGAAAGACACCCTTGAGGAAATCAGGACAAAAGCCCGTTTTGCCTGCTTCCTGGTAAAAGGAACTTCCTCCGAAGAAATCGCCTCTGCCGTCAGTCGCGAAGTCCGGGACTGGGCTTTCGAAAGCTCAGCCGACAAAAAAGTCCTCATGCAAAGAATGGAATCCCTCGAAACAATCATCCGGGTAAATATCCCAGAAAGCCCTGAAAACAGCCATATCTTCGACCGCCTTGAAGACATCAAAAAAGAAAAATATCTCCTTTCCCGTTGCAGGATAGTAGCCCGCCTCGTAGGCCAGGTGCCAATGGCTGTGATCCCGGCCGAAAGGGCGATTGGATTTTGAAAAGTTCATGAAATACTTTTGAAAGTTTGATGAAAGGGCTCCGAAAAGGCCCTGGTATTTTCTTTTTTTATTCAGTTAAGTGAATTTTAAAAAGTGGCTCTTTTCTGGTTCCATTATTTCTGGGTAACCCATTCAACTACATTGTTAATTTCTGAAATACCCCCACTTAGAGGGTCATATGTCCAATTCTTATCAAAAACATCTTCATCAACACACTGACTGCCAGAACTACCGATGAACAATGCAAAAAAGTGATTACCCTCCTGTTTTTGCTTTTTGCACTGGGAAACAATATCAGAAGATAAACCATGGAGAACAAAATCTGAAATAACCAGTAAATCCGCTTTTTTATAATCAGCTTCCGACATCATCCGTACCCCCTCGTGTAAAGCCGGTGCAACATTGGTGCCCCCATGAAAACTCATTTTAAGAAAGTTTATCAAATCATGAATGCCTTTCGGAGGGGTAAGATCAAGGGTCTCTATTGAAGTACTGAAATTTATCAAATAACATTTTCTCTTTTGAGAAACCGCTCGAGATGACAGACTAAGAGTTAAGACTTTAGCTATATTCTCCGGAGCACCTGACATAGATCCACTTGTATCAACACAGATAATTATCGGCCCCATCTTTTCATCATCAACAACGCTTACGGTTTTCTGAATGTTCTCTTCAATGATTTCTGTTTTGTAGCCCTGTTGAGAAAAACACATCAGTCTATTTTCAATATATTTCAGGTCAAAAAGTAATGCAATATCAGGGTCACTTAATAGAGCCAATTCCTGGGGGATAACATTTTCTAAATCTCTACCAAGCTCAATACCAACAATCTCTTCATTGGAATATATATCCGGTTTTATAACAGAGTATTGAACGGTTGAATTAATAAGCTCTTTGTGATGAGATTGTTGTTCTTTATGCAATCTTCCCATTAGTTCACATAAATTACGAACGCTTTCATTATTTTTCAAATATTCTGCCCATTGTTTAAGAAAAGATATGTCTTGCGTCCTTAATTTGCCAACACTTGAATCCCACAAAAGTCCAGGCTCAATACCCAGCTCATCAAATACCTCTTTCATTTGCTGTAAAGGGTCAAGCCATTCTTTTAACTCTTTTAACAATTGTTCCCGGCGATTTTGGATTTCCTTGAGTTGCCATTCAAGTAATTGTTTTTCATATTCTTTTCTCCATACTTCTTGTTCATTCTTGCGAATAGCATTGAGGCTTTCTATGAGTGGCTCTATCTTTTTTTCCTCTTTCTCCTTTTCCTCTATCTTCTTTTCCTCTATCTTTTTTTTCATAGCAAGTGTTTTTTCTTCCCAAAACATAACATCTGCTGATGGTTGGAGTGACTTATATTCCTCTAAATCGCTTATAATTGACTTTTCAGAGCCACCATGTGCCCGAAAATCCCATTTAGCAGAGACTAATTTAGACCGATGTTTTTCAAAAGGGTTTGTGTTTTCTAAATAACTGAGAGTTGACTCCTCCCAATTACTAATTTTTCTGCTCAATTTTTTTTCAAGTTCTCCACTATTTAGATCAGGGAAATCTTCTAAAAGAAAAGTATTGACTAATTCTTTTGTTTTAGCAATTTCACTATTTGGAGATTGCATAAGCTTGCACCTTTTCCAACAAACGCTCGGCATTCAATTTGTGGTTTTCCAAATCTTTGAGAAAAGAATTGAATACATCAAACACTAATTCTCTTTTTTCTGAAGGTACAAATGGAGTATCATTCAATTTTTTTTGAAAATCGACATTAGATTTTGTGTTATTAATAATTTCTGCAAGTGAACTCAAAGAATCTTCACAAGCTTTAACAAAAGTACCTTTAGTCCTTGAGTCCACAGCCTTTTGACTTCCCTTTTTAATTTTTATGGGTGGAGTCGAATCAAACCATTTGACAAATGAATCGTTGTCATAACCGGAACTCCCACCATAATTTAACACATCTTCTTTTTTCTGGGTGTCATAAATATTTTCCGTATAAAAGAATGTATCAGATATACCTTTTTCAAGGTCTTTATGGTTCAATTCCCAGCTATTTAACTTCTCATTGTTAGCGCAGCCAAACTGTTTCACACATTTTTCAATTACTTCATTAATTGGCTCTCTATTTTGTTCAAGTGTCCACAAACAATGTCGTAATATAAGGGCATCAACGGTTATTACCTCAGTGCGGTCACACAAAAATGCAGATGTTTTCAAAATGAGGGCAATTTTCTGCCACCTGCGATCAGAAACATAAACTGCAATTTTGGGATTCTCTTTATTAAATTCATCAAGTGAAACTCTGATTGAATTTATGATGGCAAATACCTCTTTGGAAATCGTTACTTTAACGATTTCAATGGAAAGTTGCTCAAACTCATCGTGGGAAAACTGTAGACCATCTGGAATTTCAATATCAGTAGGGACAGCATCTCCAGCAAGTAGTTTTTCAAAATTCTCTCGTTCTTCCATAGGATTTACTATTATTCGCATTACAAAACGGTCATAGAGAGCTTCTAATCCTTGATTGGGCGGTGGAGTCTCATTACTTGCAGCAATCAATGCTTTTAATGGAACTTTTTCGTCTTTTCCGCCATTGCGATAAATTCGCTCATTTATAATAGTCAAAAGTGTGTTTAAAATGGCTGGACTACTTTTCCATATTTCATCAAGAAAAGCAAAGTCAGCAGTGGGTAAGTAGCCTTCTGTTTTGCGAATGTAATTGTCCTTTTTTAGTTCTCGAATACTAACTGGTCCAAAAACATCTTCAGGAGTGCTAAATCTTTGCATCAAATACTCAAAATGAGTTGTATCTTTAAACACATTTGATATACGACGGGCGATTAGACTTTTCGCTGTGCCTGGCAAGCCATATAAAAAAATTGACTGCCCGGAAAGGGCTGAAAGAAGAGAAACTGCAATGATCTCTTCTCGTTCGTACAGTCCATCAGAAAAGATATCAATTAAATCTGTAACTCTTTTTTTCATGGAATTATTTGCTTGTTGATGATCCATTTTTTATTTCCGCCCCCGGTGTTTGGTTTCTGATTGGGATTTAGTTGTTTACCACAAGTGACTTGATTCTGATCGTATTGCTTATTCGTTTCTGATGAGCTTTAATCTCGTATTTCGGTCCCCTTTCATAAAACAGAACTCAATTCCAGTTGTTTTTGCGGAGATAGCACATTGCAACACTGAAGTCCGGCTTTCTCAGGCCCGAAACCATTTCAACGCTCTGGGAAGGGATTTCTCCTCCTTTTGCAAGGCAGGCAGGGGTAAAAGCAACGGGCCTGCTTACGTTGATCTTCCTAAATAATTCTATTATTTTATATATTATCGAGTCAATTAATATAAATATACACTCATGTTTTATGTTTAATATTTTTCGATTTCTACATTGACTTTAGACAGTCAAAGGTATTTACATATTTGTAAAGAGGTCTGGAGCGTGGTTTTCAGGGGAAGGGCCTTGAAATGATTGAGAAGAGAGAAGAAATCGAGAAGATTACCGAGCATGTTAACTTTGAGGAAATCGCAGAAGAAATCTAGCACCGGATCGAGAATTACTGGAAATTGATGGACTCGGTTTGCAGGCGGGTTATTGAAAATTTGGGTTCTGAGACCTGATCCGGTTTTTTGATTTTCGATTTTTAAAATTAGGCGGTGGCCGTTCAGTTATTTTTTGCTTTTTCGGGTTTTTCCTGCCCTGACCTCGCTCCGCTCGGGACAAAACAGACCGAAGACGGCTATTTTCCCCTACCCATTTTTTCTAAATTATCCCATTCATCTTCCGTATCCTCGTCCCTTTTTGAGCCAGACTTCTCCTGTGAAGGACTCACGTAAAATTCCATTAATTATAAATCATCAAGAAACTTAAGAGTGGATCATGGCCCCTAAAATCCTTGTTACCAATGATGATGGTATTTATTCCACAGGCCTGAAAGCCGCATACGACAGTGTGGCCGACCTTGGAGAAGTTACGATTTCAGCCCCGGCAATGCAGCAGAGCGGAGTCGGACGTTCGATTTCCATTTTTGAACCCCTCAGAATCAAAAAAACAAGTATAGGAGAAATCCCTGCCTACGCGGTCGGGGGAACTCCCACGGACTCCGTAATCCTCGGAATTTTCACGATCCTCAAAGAGCTGCCCGACCTTGTACTCTCCGGCTTCAACATCGGGGAAAACATAAGCACGGACACGATAACGACCTCGGGGACCATTGGGGGAGCCCTTGAGGCCGCAAGTTACGGGGTGCCGGCAATTGCGGCTTCCATGCAGGTTCTTGATGAAGGGCTGAAATTCGACGACCCGCGGGACTACCATAAGGAACGCTTCGAGACCGGAATCAAGGTCGTAAACAGAATCGCGAAAAAAGTCCTCAAATACGGAATGCCGGAAAAGGTGGATCTCCTGAACGTCAACATCCCCTACCACGCCGAAGAAGACACCCCCATAGAAATCACCCGCCTGGCCCGGAAAATCTTCAAGACCGCCGTAGAAGAACGGCACGATCCGAGGGGTCGGCCCTACTACTGGATTGCAGGGGATCTGATTCGGGAAGAAGCCGAAGGGACCGACGTGCATGCCATTATGCAGAAAGAGCACATTTCGATAACCCCAATTTCCCTGGACTCGACTTCTCCGATTGACTTTTCCGAGATCGATAAATATATCTGAAGAAAAAAGTATCTGGTCTATCTTGAAAAAAAATGAGAATTATAGGAATGGAAAGTTAAAGTTTTAAAAAATTGGATGTAAACCCCCTTAACTTCTGATTTTGGGGCAATTCACGGATCAACAGGCAGGAAGCCCGGTTGCTTTAGCGCCGGGAGGAATGCCGTACTCATCTGCCGAATATTCATAGCCATCTCCTCTCTGTACCACTTTGAAGTATTTTTTATTAATTCCTTGTGCAATTCTTTTTCCTTCCTTGTTCTTAATGTCAAAACTGCCCGATTTCCTACAAGCAATGGAGCCAAACCAGATTCCTTTATACTTCCCTCTGGGTACAACAGCTTTGACTGTATCGCCAGTTTGAAATCCGAAAAAGGTTTTTTGCCGGGGCAAGTATGACCGTGGAAAACCGTACTTATCGAGATTTGTTCTTTTATATTGCCCTCTTCCCTTTGTTTTGATGTGCAGTACGCTGTTTGTTGCAAACCTGATTGTTTCTGGTGTGGATTCGCCTACAAAAACAGCATCAAAATGGTGATCCTTTTGAATTCCTGCTTTGATCCTGTTCATTTTTGTTCTTGCACCCGTACCGCATTCTACAGGAAGGCCCGTTCTCGTCAATACTTCAAAAACCTTCCATCTGGTGGCAGTTACAATCGCGGCATCTTTAAGTGGTTTTTTGACCAGTTCGTGTACTTCCGGATGTCCGAATTCTTCCGCCGTTCTGTTTCCTTTCTTCTGGTTACATTCTCTGCAAGCTAAAGTTAGGTTAGAAATCCTGCTTGAGCCGTCTCTACTTTTAGGAATAATATGCTCAATTTGCAAAGGAACGTTTTCAGCTCCGCAGTACACACATTTTCTACCAAATTTTTCAAGCAGGTATTCCCGGACCTCATAACCTTGCAGCTCTCCCTGCTGATACTCAATTCCACTTATCTCAGGGTTTTGCATGAGTTGAGTATCAAACTTGCAGTTTTCATAGGAAATATGTGTCAGTGGGCATAGTTTCCTGAGCCTATCGGCCCAATTTCCTATGTTATCTACACGACTTTGCAGGGATGGAGGCAGCCAGCCTTCCCTTCTTTTCCGGTTCATGAACCTCGGTTTTCTGTATCTGGTTTTGCGCTTTCTTCGGGTTCTCCTCATTGCTCTTCTGTCATCAAGTTTCGTTTTAATTCCTGTCTTGTGATGCAGTTGGGCCGTCCAGACTACCGTTGAACAGTTCAGGATAGCAAGGCCAGTATGACGGCTTCCGTAATCTATTTTGAGCCGAAATTCTGAATTGTCCTTAGACTCTTTCAGCTCTTTGAGTCGGATTGTAAAGGGATATTTTTTGTGAATAACCGCTTTTCCCGCTTTAAGCAGTTTTCTTGCAACTGCTTCGTGGCAGGGACTTAAAGGCTCTTTGTTCTTGTTTAGTACGAATGCCATATTTGGATTTCTCCGCTCTGCTTTGGAAACGAATTTCCGTGACAGGTAACGCAATTTTTAAATTGTCTCCCCTCGCCAATGTTGGAAATGCTTGTCAGGCGTAGTACACCGTCCCTACCTCCCAGGACTTTTAATACTACACGATAGAGCTGTAAACTGAGGAAGCATTTGCAGGTATCATGACATTTCTAACGTAGTCAATTAAGACTTAGGCTGGTCAACCAGGGCTTATACAAGCCCCATTGCTTCAGCGTGGGGTATTTGACTCTTCTTTTTCAATTTTTAAGGAAACTTCTTTCCAGTTCTCATCCATCCCGTGCAGGCACTCAATTACGCCACCGACAACATTAGTCAAAACTTTACTGACGAAATCGTTCATCGGGACTTTCTTGCCGTCGATTACCAGTTCTACTTTCATTTATTTCCTCCTTGATTACCGTCTTCAATTACTGTCATCTGCCGAAATTCCTGAACAGTAATACGGTTTTCGCCTGCTGACCGCAAGCCTGAGCAGTTTTTCCATCTCTTCCGGCCCATCTGCTCCCATGGCGTCCACAAGGTTGCCTTTTACCAGCAGGCAGGGCTTGAGTTTCCCGTCTGCGGTGACTCTGAGTCTGCTGCAGTTTGCGCAGAACTCCGAGTTGTCCATGGGCTGCACGAACTCGACCTCGACCCCGTCGATAAAGTACTTTTTCCGGTGGTGCAGGTGCCTGACTTTGACTTCACTTGCTCTTTCCTGAAGACCTTTTTCAAGCGCTTCCGCATCGATCATGTAGGGGGTGAGGGCGGGGTCGATGTCCATAAGTTCGATGAGCTGCAGGATAACCTGGCCGTTGTAGGGCCGGACAAAATCCATCATGGCATCGATTTCGTCATCGTTCACCCCTTTGAGGAGCACCATGTTCAGCTTTATCGGGGTCAGGCCGACCTCCACCGCACGGTCAATTCCTCTGATCACCTTTTCAAGGATTCCGGAAGAGGCTCCCGTTATTTTCTTATATTTTTCGGGGTCAAGCGAGTCCAGACTCACATTCACTCTATCAAGCCCCGCGGCTTTCAGGGTTGCCGCCCGTGCTTCAAGCATGACTCCATTCGTGGTTGCCGAAACCTCTTTCAGGGGTGGGAGACAGGCCAGGATCTTCTCAAAGTCCTCTCTGAAAAGAGGCTCTCCGCCCGAAAACTTGACTTTACGGACCCCGAACTTTACAGCCGTGTCCACTATGTTGCAGATCAGTTCGGCAGGCATCTCATTTTCACCCTTGCCCTTTACACAGCACTCCGATCCCTCGTTGTGGCAGTACATGCAGGAAAGGTTACACCTCTCGGTGATGGAAATGCGAAGTCCTGTTACCTTGCGCCCGTAAGGGTCCACAAGAGCTTTCTCTGTTTTTTCTGCTTTCTCTGCAATCTCTATTTTTTCTTCTCGGCCTGGAATTCTTCCCGTATTCTCAAATTTTTTTTCGACTTTTTTCGGGTTCATAAAACCTCAACAGGAAACCCCTTAGTTTTTACTCGGGGGTAGTTTACGTTCCTGTTTTTTAATATTTTTTTACGATAAAAGTTTCTTATATGGGCGATATGTTTAACTGGATATATACCTATCCCCGGCTATTATTTGGTGGTGAGGGCCGGTTATTTTTGATTTTTTTGTTTTTGAATTTTCCTTTTTTCTTGCCGGAACCGGTTTTCCTGTGGAGCCGAATAAATATATATTAATTGTGCCCAATGATAAGCAAATGACAAAAGGAATACTTATCGCAGGAACCCATAGTGGGGTCGGAAAAACGACGGCCTCCATGGGCGTAATGGCTGCCTTCAAGCACAGGGAGCTTAAAGTCCAGCCCTACAAAGTGGGCCCGGACTACATTGATCCGTCCCACCACACCGCCATTTGCGGAAAGCCTTCCCGGAATCTGGACACCTACATGATGGGAACAGATGGGGTCAGGGAGACGGTTTCGAAAACCTCCGGAGATGCTGATATCGCGGTCATCGAAGGGGTCATGGGCCTCTTTGACGGGCTGGACTCCACGGAAATCGCAAGCTCGGCACATGTCGCAAAGACCCTGGACCTGCCTGTTGTCCTGGTAATTAACGTGCACGGCATGTCACGGAGCGCGGCTGCTCTCCTCAAAGGTTACTCCTCCTTTGACCCCGAAGTCAGGGTTGCCGGAGTAATCCTGAATAAGGTCGGAAGCCCTCGCCACGGGCAGATGATAAAAGACTCCCTTCCCGGTGACATCCCGATTGTCGGCATGATCCCGAGACAGAAGGATATCGAGGTCCCCTCCCGGCACCTCGGGCTCTACATGGCCCACGAAAAGGACTACAACACGGCCGAAATGGCGAAGTTTATCGAGGAGAACGTGGACCTTGACGCCATTCTTGCCCTTGCGGAACCCTGCTCGGTCCCGGAGCCGAAAGAATGCCCGCAGCCCGAGGCCGATGTCAGGATAGGGGTAGCCTATGACCCTGCCTTCTGTTTCTACTACAACGACATGTTCGATGCTTTCCGGGCCAATGGGGCCGAGCTTGTCTTTTTCAGCCCGATGGAAGGAGAACTCCCGGACGTTGATGGGATCTATTTCGGAGGAGGCTACCCCGAACTCCACGCCGAAGCCCTGGAGGCCTCAAAGTCCACCCATCAATTAAAGGACCTTGCCGCCGACGGTCTCCCGATTTATGCGGAATGCGGAGGCCTGCTCTACCTCTGCGGGAGCTATGAGGTGGAAGGCAAAAGCTACAAAATGGCCGATGTCGTGCCCGCGAACACCCGCATGACAAACCGGCTCAAGGGCCTTGGTTACACCGAAGCCCGGCCTCTCGACAAAAACTTCTGCGCCCATAATCTGAAGGGCCACGAGTTCCACTATTCCCTCACGGAATGTGACCGGGACGCCAGGTTCGCCTATGAGATGCTCAGAGGCAAAGGTATCCAGGACGGCTTTGACGGGCTTGTCGAACACAATGTCCTTGCAAGCTACATGCACGCTCACCCGGCAACCTTTCCGGTAGAAAAGTTTGTTGAGAAATGCAGGGGATACAGGAAAAGATAAGCAGGACAAAATAAGCAGGAGAAGCTAAAACAAAAAAAAAGTTAAAGGGTCACAGGTAAAAAGGGAATTAATCAGTTTTCTTCGGAGGCCGATCCCTTTCTGTTGGGGTTTTTTCGTTAGCTCCTACAGTTCCTTCTACCTTTTCAGCCCCTTCTACACTTTTTCCAACTCCTTTCTTTTCCGTATTTTCCTTTCTCATGGCTTCTTTTCCCAGAGCTTCTTTTTCTGCGGCTTCCCTTTCCTCTTGATCTTTATTCCTGCGGTAGAGCCTTCTCTGATAATAACTCAAAGGGTGGTTTATCCTTTCGCAGAGCCCGTTTTTACCTATACAGTTTCCGTAGGTCCTCATGGTTTCACAGGCCGGGGGTTTATAGGGAGTCCCGGAGGAGCCTGCAATGTGCTCTATCTGGTAAAGGGTCTTTTCCGCATCAAAGTCAGGAGAGACGTTGAAAAGGGCCAGGACATCTTCTACAGACATCCCGATTGTCAATAAAAAGGAAGTCATGGCAAAGCGCATGGAGTGTGCCAGGTTAATCCCGGCCCGGACACTTGCAAGGGCATGGGAGATGCAGGGTGGGAAAAGTTCGGGTTCTACTTCCCCGAAGTCCGTAATCCCGAACTGTTTCTTTCGGACCTCGAACTTTTCCTTAATTTCGGCGGTGTAAGGGGCACAGAACTCCCGAACTTCGGTGGGAAGTTCGGAGGAAGACGGAGCTTCCGAGAAGGACTTTTCAACCCTTTCCCGGACAGCTTCCAGAAGGAGCCTTGCAAACTCTTCTTTTTTAATCCGGACCCTGCCTGCCTGAAGCTGCCTGTTTGTAAGTTTCCAGGCCGACTCTTTGAGGACAGAGGAAAAGCGGAGATAGTCCGTAAAATGGAGTTTGAAATGAAAGTCCTGCGGCTCGGCCGAGAGTCCAAATTCCTCCCCGAATTCAAGTAAAAAATCCATACTCTCTGTCTTTAAGAGGGTGTGGGCGGCTTTGGCTTCCGCGAGGGCATAACGCTTTGTAAAGAGCTGGTCGTCCACCGTTATAACCAGCATTCTTGCAAAAGGATAGGAAAGAAGTTCGGAAAGGGCCTGCATTTCCCCGGCGAGGGAGGGTTTTTCAATTTCCCCCTCGAGGGCCTGCTTTACCCTTTCCACGCCCCTGGCCCGGGCAGGCCGGTAGGCCGGGGAGTGGAGCAGTTTTTCAAGAGAAATGTTCAGGCTTTCCACTTCGGCAGAGGCTTCTGAAACAAATGGATATAAAGCCAGGTGTTCAAGATCCATGCCTTAATCAGACTCAATTCTCGGGGCCAGCAGATAAGATATTTTTCCGGCTCCGTTTGCGATTTCAAAGTCAATCAGGATGGGAAAGTCTCTTCCCAGGGAAAGGGTCACTTCATTTGCCTTGTTTGCCGGTTTGACAATCTCGCTCAGGTAGTCCAGGGAAAAGAGAGAACAGGCATCTCCTGATTTCAGGTCAATTAACTGTTCCCGGCCCATCTCCAGACGGACCTGGTCGGTATCCCCTTTTGCTTCCATGTAAAAGGTATCATCCGAGACACCCATGAGCATGTGGTCACTGATCTTTTCGGCAGCCTTTACCGCACGCCTGAGGTCAAACCCGTTTAAGACGACCTTTACAGGAAGCTCAAGTTGCGGGATTCTGGGCTCGGCCCGGATGGTGGAGGGGTCCAGAAGAGAAAGAGTATAGGAAAGCCCACCTACATCGATTAACAGTTTCTGGGAGTTTTCATCCAGTTCCATCTTCACGGTGTCGGTTTTGTCCGCAAGTCCCAGCAGGTCTGAAATCTTGTTCAGATCGATACCGATTTCACATTCATCCGCATTGTATTCCTCAAACGCTTCCGCTCTGAGTTCAAAGATGCCCATCGCGACATTTGCAGGGTCAACGGCCTTTACTGAAAAGCCCTCCTGGGAAATCTTGAACCTGACTTCGTCAACAATTACAGTCAATGCGGCAATTGAGTCTTTCAGAAGCTCTGCATTAATCGCTGCCTTCAACATACTTCTTCTCCATTAAATAAATTTAAATCTAGAACACCTTATTCGCCCTCAGCATATATATATTTCTTTGTTGGCTGCAGCGTTTTCGGGCGGTTTTTCCTTTTCGGGCGGAAAACGTCCCTCTATCCGGAAAATCAGCATTTAAGGAGCCGGATAAACCATTAGATTCAAAGTTCCGCTTAAGTATATATATTTTGGTCCGACCGTGGCTGGCTGTGCCAGAAGGTTCTGATAAAGAAAAGGCGGGCAGGTCCGCGGAAAAGCGGACTTGAATAACCCGGAACCGATTAAAACAATTCCAATTCAAAAAGAAAAGCCGATATGCTTCAGGTTTTCCACATTTCCGCGTTCTGCGGCAAGTAAATAAAAAAGCGTTTTTTACACTTTAACTCGGGGTACCCTTCAGTCGTATTCTCTCGTGGTAAAGCCGCACTTCGTGCACTTGATAAAGCGGGTTTCCGATTCGTCAGCAGAGCGGAGCTGTCTGAGCCACCAGTACGCAGTCATATTTCCGCATTCTGGGCATTTTGCGCGGGTCGTGGGCAGGCCGGAAAGCTGTTCTCCTTCAAGCACCACTACTTCATGTTCGTCGATTTTTGATTTGGAAACAAATGATCCTTGCTTTTCTTCTTCCATGGACTCTGTGTGTCCACATTTTCTACATTCGAAGTTACCGTTTTTAGGAAACATCATACTTTTACACTTGGGACAAAAACGCATTAATATCACAATCCTTCAGGCAAGATGCCTGCGATTTTAGTCGTGGGCGGAATGTCGTCAATTTTCAGGCATTCCGTTCCACATTTGGATTTCTCCACTCTGCTTTTGAAACAGGTTCTCGTAGCAGATAACGTAGTTTTTAAAATGATCTCCACTCGGCCAATGTCGGATATGCCTGTCATGTGTAGCACAACACCCCTGGGTTTCAGGACTTTTAATGCTACACGAGAGGGAATTGGCCTGAGGAAATGTCCAACTTTATCATGACAGATCCAGCGTAGTCAATTAAGACTCAGGCTGATCAATCAGAGCTTGCCGAAGCAAGTCTTCCACTTTAGTGGAGGGGTATTGACTTTTTACATCGTTTATGATTTTATTATGGTCAAAAGCCAGCTTCGGGATCGAATCAAGCTCAAAAAGGTCTGCCGCCTCAGCGTCAGATCCGGATTTTAATATCCCGCTCCCTTTCGCAAGGTAGCATACTGACACCGTATGCCCCCTCGGGTCCCGGTCAGGATCGGAGTAGACTCCGATTAATTTTATGAGTTCTATCGAAAGCCCGGTTTCTTCAAAAGCTTCTCTACAGACCGCTTTTTCCGTAGTTTCCCCGATTTCAACAAAGCCTCCGGGAAGGGCAAAATAACCTTTATAAGGGGGATTTTTTCTTTTCACAAGAACAAGTCTGTTTTTAAAAAGGATGACTGCATCCACAGTTAATTTCGGACTAGGGGGTGTCATAAAATGCCTTCAACACTCTTTTTATTAGAAAAAAATCCTTGTTCCCGTTGTTTTCCGTTCAATCCGGGCGCAGGCTTTTTCTTAAGGGAGTAGTTGACGATAAAACAATATGTCTTATACTTAACCTATTATAGAAAAACCTCATTCTATTTCAAGATACCTAAGCTGGATTTCCCCTACTTTGAGGGGGGAGGAATGCATACACTTACTAAAATAACATGATGTTATCAGCTTTTTTTTATATATTCATTTATTCAAATGATTTCTCCTTTTCTGAAATCTACATTTCGACCCCCTTCATATAGGTAAATAATACCTAAAATGCCTGACTATCGGTCAATTTGTTGAGCTCATATCAGCAAAATGATCTTTTTGTACAGCATATTGACACAAAAGTGCGAAGTATTCGGAATGTGAGCAAAAGAGGTTAGTTGATGAAAAACCTTTTGTAATTCGCTTTCTTCTTATAGTAGAAATTTGTTACCATATTTATCAAATGTTTTATTTCTGGATTCTGCGGGATATTTTCTCCCAGTCCATGTAACTTTTATGAGATGAAATATTACGATCTTCTGAGATCACTTCGGGGCTTTCCGGAAAAGAGCAGAATTCTCCCGGGCTTTCCCCTCCCGGAATAGCGGAATTCCGGAGAGAGGTTGCCCCTGGTAAAAAGGTGCTTGAAAAAATGATAGAATACGTACTCTGGTTAGCATTAGGGTTAATGCTCATATCGTCTGTTATTCCTAAAAACTCAAAGGTTCGAAAACTGATAGGAGGGGCAGGATGGGGTATATTTTCCATCCACTGGTTTTATCAGCCCCTCCACTATATTGAGGCCCAGGACTATGCCAATGTGGGCCTGACGCTTGTGTTTGCTCTTTTTTGTGTCCTCGTTGCATACATTATGTTCAAGGAATACAGAGAGGGAAGTACATTCCCCTGCCGCGAGTTCTCCCCTCGGGAAGGACCTGCCCCCGGAAATCTTTCTCCGGACATAAGTTCAATGCTTACCAGTGCATGTGCCCTCGGGGCCCTGGTTTATTTCCCGTTTGCGAATGTACCCTCCCTGAACACCTGGATCATAAGTGGAGTTGCGTCCCAGGTAGTCTGGATCCTTCAGGTCCTGGGGGCCCCGGCCGTGAACAATGCCTGGAACCTCATAAGCCTGAACGGGCAGACAGTGGAGATCATCCTTGCATGTACGGCAATTGAAAGCATCGCCCTTTTCATGGGGCTCATTGCCGCGGTAAAGGCCCCTGTAACAAGACTTGCAGCTGCCTTTTTAGTCTCGGTCCCCGTAATCTACGTGCTTAACCTGATCCGGGACGTCTTTGTGGTCCTGGCTTACGGAGGTGCCTGGTTTGGCCCTGACAGTTTTGTAATCGCCCATAACTATATCGCAAAGGCCGGTTCCGGGATTGCGCTCTTTGCAATCTCATACGCGGTACTTCGCATCCTTCCGGAAGTACTTGAGATGATAGACGGTTTATGGTACCTGCTTTCCGGAGAAGTCAAAAGCATATTAAATAGATTTAGAGATGGTTGATACATGATCGCAAAAGGTTCTATGTCCTGGATTTTAAGCGCTGTTGCTTTCACTGCGCTTTTTGCGGGCTTTCAAATATATACTCCCCACTCTATTTTTCTCTACGGGACATACCTGTGGATGGCCCTGGTCTTTTTCATGATCTTGTTTTTCAGGGATCCGGAACGTAATGTTGAAATTTCCGAGGACTACATGCTTGCCCCGGCAGACGGAAGAATCTCCGAGATCAGGGGACGAAAAATATGCATATTTATGTTTCTTCAGAACGTTCATGTAAACCGGGCCCCGATTGCCGGCAGGATTACAGAAATAAGCTATAGAAAAGGTGGGCATATTCCGGCTTTTTACAAGGACTCCGATAGAAACGAACGAAATAATTTTATTATTGACAGCAAATACGGAGATGTGCATGTCACCCAGATTGCAGGGGCCATAGCCCGCAGAATCGTCACCTACTCAAAGACAAACGATAATGTTGTACAGGGCCAGAGGCTCGGAATGATCCGCTTTGGCTCAAGGGTTGATGTAACTATTCCGGAAGAGTTTGATATGGTTCTAAAGATTGGAGATCGGGTTAAGGCGGGAAAAAGCATTATCGCAATATTAAAACAGGAAAGGGATTTTGAGTGAACCTTCTTGAATTGGTGAAGCTTCCAGACCTGGTTTCTCTTATGAACCTTCTCTTTGGAGTTGCTTCCATATCCCTGGCTCATTCCGGGAATTATGACTTTGCCCTCATCCTCCTGCTCCTTGCGGCGGGAGCGGACGGGGCGGACGGCTTTGTTGCCAGGAAGTTCGGGGGCGGAAAACTCGGGGGAGAACTTGATTCCCTCGCAGACGCGGTCTCTTTCGGCGTGGCTCCGGCCCTGCTCATCTGCTTCCGTTTCGGGGACAATGTCCTGGTAACACTTATTGCGTATTTCTATATTGTTTGCGGAATACTCAGGCTTGCCCGCTACAATGCCATACCTTTGAAAACCTCCGGGTTCCAGGGCCTCCCAATCACCGCAGGTTGCGTGGTGCTGGTCTCCTATCTGCTGATTGACGGGAAATTTATTAACGAAGGTTTCCTGGCAGCCCTTACCCTGGCCCTGGCCCTCCTGATGGCAGGCACAGTGGGATTCCCAAAGGTCCTGAGCATGAAGGCCCTTGGGTTCATAGCGTCCGTCTTCGGAGCCACGGTAATAATGTTTTTCGTGGATCTGGGCTACATGAGATTATTTTCCCTCCTGCTCTTCGGGCTGATGCTAACCTATCTCATATCCCCATTCATAAAATTTCCACGAAAATATTATGAATAATATTTGAATTACCAAACTTTTAATTTTTCCATTTTAATTTTTTTTCAGATCAACCGTTCCACATCAACCGTTCTACATACATTTTTAATACCAATTTTCATTTCAACCTTTCAGGAGGAAATTCCTTGAGTAAAGAAACAGTAAGTGACAGAGACAACGCCCTCTTTGAAGCCGGAATAAAGCTCGGCGCTTTATACCATCAGTTTACGGGTTCTCCCGTTAACCTGAAAACCGCAGCAAGTCTTGAAAAAGCCATCCAGGAAAGCATCTCAGTCCAGCCCTTTGTGGAAGACATCTTGGTTTCCATTGACCGGGAAATGCTCGGGGCCAGGCTTAACGGGGAGTTCGGCTACACGGAACTTCAGGGTCCCATGTTGAAAGTCAGGATTAAGGTAAAATACGAGCAGATAAGAGTAACGGTCCGGATGCAGTACGAACCTGAACTGGACTATCCACTTATGAAAATCGAAGAAATCGAAGAGTTTTGAAGAGTTTTGAAGAGTTTTGAAGAGTTTTGAAGAAATTCGAAGAAACCGCATCCGGGATAAAGGATAGACGAAATTCAGTAGTTCGCTAAAAATTTCTTCTCCATTTTTCTCATTGTCCGTTCCAAACCTGAACCACTTCCCGTGTGTCCATGTCAACCAGTGCGGATACCGAATGATCCAGCCATGTCACACTGATTAGGGTCTTTCTGGAATGGAATTTCTCCGATGTCTCAGGTAGTATCCGTTTTACGGATGAAGCTCCGTATACATTCGTATCAGAACTCAGAGCGTTCGCAACGCTTTCACTTTGCATAGCCACGCCAATAGCTTCAGATCGAACAGATTCAGGAACGGCTTCAAGGAGATATCCAACCTGTATCAAATCACCGTCACGGTATGTGAAGTCATACAGGTCAGGATACCTGGAAACTGACGACTCAGCGATCGCATGTATGCGGAGTTTCTCATCTTCCCTCAATGTGCTAAGTGTAACATTATCATATTCCATGCCAGGGTAGGGACTTATTTGCTGGTTGATCTTTGTCTCGATCATGGCACTCTCTGCCGGTGGTGTACTCACCCATGTAATCTCATACCCGGAGGATGATTTTTCAGAGCCGTTGATGCATACAACACCAGCTATGAGGAACATTACGATCAATGCAGCCATGAACAATTTTGAAAGATGGTTCATAAGTATCACCTGATAAAGAAAGACCGGGCGTTACTACGCCCGTGTCCACCTGTTCATTCAACTGCCCCGACCGAAATTAAATAGTTAAACTGTTCCGTATTTGTCGGAAGTATGCCAAGCGTCCATTCTCCGATGGCACCTGGTACCTCATAGGTCTCCGTGTAGACCTCAATAGCATCATGATAGATCCCTGCTCCATCCATTTCCCAGGGAGGGAAGTCAGATGCTCCAAGACTGACAGTACCGCTGTAGGTCGTTTTAACCAGATTCAGTTCGACCTCGCCTGATTCACCTTCCAGTGCCAGGTCAAAGGATGCCTCATCTTTCTCGTTCTGACTGCCTGCACCCATCCACATACCATAATTGCAGTCATTTGATGACACTTCAATGTTAATGAGACCGTCAGTCCTGGTAGTGAACGTCTTTGTGTACGGTTCACTTGGCTGGGTCCATACCTCGAAATTCATTTGGACCTGACCGTCCCATTCACGTATAGATGGATCGTCAATGTTCAGATCAATAGCTCCGTTGTATCCACCTTTTGCATCATCAGGGACTTCAAGATGCACCTTGACAACAGTTGTCTCGCCTGCTTTTACAATGGAAGGGGCGGTAATGGTGATCGCATCATCTTCAAATGCAGAACCCACCGTGCCGTATGGGCCATATCCATACATCAGGTTGTTATCACTTATTTTCGGGTCGATATCAATATCCCTGTCAGCTACGTTCTTGAGCTTGATTTCATAGTCATGTTCATCCCCTGCCTTGACACGGTCACTGAGATATGGCGTCTGGATCTGGATCTTTGGAGGGGTCCAGACATCGACGTAAAGATCCATGGCATTGATATACTCGGGATAGGGCGTTGGATATGGTACTGGCATCACATCATCGGTGAATACGATCTTAGTTCCATAGTTCCCGATATCGGCATCTTTTGGGATATTCACTTCAATAGTAAACTCCTGCCTGGTATCCGGTTCGATGTCTTTGCTGGCGGGTGTTACGGTGACCCAGCTTTCTTCGAGGATGTTATCACTGTACGGGGATGGCACAACCCGGGGTTCTACTGTAATGGTTTTATTGTCCTTGTTTGTGACAGTCACAGTAATTTTGTCGCTGCTGCCAGGTTTTAACTGGGGGTTTGAATGACGTGGGTTGATCTTGAGTTTTGCAAAATCCACATCTGGATTGAAATCGGACTCAGAGGTCACTGTTACCAACTCATCAACCATGATCATACCCGAGTCTGGAACTGGAAGAGCTTCAGATTCCATTGCATTAATGGTAGGCATGAATGCCATGTTCACAAGCAGCATTGCAATAATTAGTTCAACTGTTCGTATTCCTTTGCTTTCCATCATTCTTAATTTACCCCATCTCTTCATCTTTTTCCTGTATGTCTCCCGAAAGCAAAGCCAGCAAACTTTAAGTACGGTTAAAGTTAAAATCGGCGCGGTTTTGCCTTAGGGAAAATATTCAGGAGATTCGGCCCTTCCTGGTAGATTGTGCTGAACCCCGCTCAATGTTTTTGCAATATTTGCACTCAACATATTTGTGAACCTCTTATAATTGATTTATGTCCATTTCATCAAACTGAATATTACCCGAATCTCTTACAGGAACGCAGCAGAAAGCCCCAAGGCTTTACAGGCTGTCCGACAATTACTGTCAGTAATATTTGAAATCCTTCTTTTTCGATTTAAAGGCTTTATATTCCTTTTTTTTTACCTATTTTTGCCTTGAAATTGAATTGTCGGACAGCTTCTTTAGCGTGGGGATGAATGCGTCGGGACTACCAGGGCCGGTTTAAATAGATCTAACTGTGAGTAAGTATTTATAACTAATATTAAAGACATATAGGAGGTTGCATGAAAAAAGGGAACGTGTACCGGATATATCCGATAAATGACGAACAAAAGATAATGCTGGAAAAGCATTTCGGCAGTACACGTTTTGTTTATAACAAACTTCTTGAATTCAAAAAAATATTTTATGACAAGTTTAGGATTAACATTTCCTTAACAGAACTTGAAAAGTACCTGCCAATGTTTAAAGAAATTTATCCGTGGTTAAAAGAAGTCAATTCACAGTCATTGCAACAGGTAAGAAGGAACTTGCAAAACGCTTATACACGATTTTTCAAAGGACAGGCCGGGTTCCCTCAACTGAAAAAGAAAAAAGATAACAAGTTTTCTTTTCAGGTCACACAAAGGTACAAGATCAATCTGACAAAATCTACGGTGTTCATCCCCGGAATTGGATGGATGAATATTAAAATTCATAGGGACTTGCTACCTCCTGAAATTATGCATAATTTCATTGAAAAAAAAATAGTTGACGGGGAAACCATAATCGAAAAAGACCTTAACAAAGACTTTTTCAGAACGGCAACTGTTAGCAGAACGGCAACAGGGAAATATCATCTAAGTATTTTGACGGAAGACGGGGAGCCGGTTCCTGAAAAAGTTGAATATTCTGAGGATACAACTGTAGGAGTGGACTTAGGAATTAAAGATTTTGCCATACTTTCAAATGGGGAAATAATAGAAAACCCGAAATATCTTAAAAATTCAGAAAAACGTCTTAAAGTTCTCCAGAGAAGAGTAAGTAGGAAGAAAAAAGGTTCCCAGAACCGTAGAAAAGCAATCAGACAACTTGCAAAACAACACGAAAAAATAGCGAACCAGAGACATGACTTTCAGCACAAACAATCTGCTAAACTTATAGGCGACAACCAAGCCGTAGCAATTGAGACGCTGAACGTTAAAGGGATGATAAAAAATCACAAACTGGCAAAGGCTATTCAAGACGCTTCGTGGGGTTCTTTTGGGAGAATGCTCGAATATAAAGCAGAAAGAGCAGGAAAAACCATATTAAGAATAGGAATGTTTGAACCTTCAACAAAAAAATGTAGTGTTTGTGGGTTCCGCAATCCAGATATAACTTTAAAAGTAAGGGAGTGGGAATGTCCAAAATGCAAGACGTTCCACGATAGAGATATTAATGCTGCAATTAATATCAAAATGTTTGCACTTGCAAGCTGACATTAAAGATACACCCCCGGAACGGGGGGAAGAGCCTGTGGACTCGTGGAGGTTGCTCCGGGGTATGAAGCAGGAAGCCTCACTGCTTTAGCGTGAGGTAGTTCACGTTCATATAATCCGTGTCTATCCGTGGTTCTTTACGTTGATCCGCAGATAAATTTCAAAAGTTAGCAAAAAATAGAAAAAAAGTGCTAAGGCTTCATTCCGTTGGTTAAAATATGATCGACCGAATACAAATAGACCCTCGAAATTACCAGGGCCGGGAAAAAGCCCGTCCCTCTCATTTTTGCCGGTTTTTTTACCGGGCAAGTTATAGTTCCCGTACTCTTGCCCGGAGTTATTAGCTTTTTTTGGAAGGAAAATCAACTATTTACGGCCCTGAACGCCTCGATCACTTTTTTGTTCTGTTCGGATGTTCCCACCGTTACCCGGATCAGGGAGTCCCCTGCGTCTCTGAAAGAGTCGCAACTGCGGACTATAATACCCTTTTTCAGGAGAGCTTCAACCACTGCTTTTGACTTCAGAGGTGCAACGTCCACAAGCACGAAGTTTGCCTGGGAAGGGTGGACCTTAAACGGAAGGGCTCCCAGGAGGATTTTCCTTCCCTTCCGGGCCATATCAATGCTTTTTTGGAGGTGTTCTTTGTCCGAAAGGGCCGCAATCCCTGCCATCAGGGCCGGGAGGCTTACGTTGAAGGGGGGTGCCACCCTCATATACTCGCGCAGTAGCCACTCTGGCATGAGTCCATAGCCCAGACGGAGCCCGGCAAGCCCGAAGACCTTGGAAAAGGTCCTGCCCACGATAAGGTTGTCGTACTCAAGGACCAGGGAGGCGAAGTTTCGATCCGCAAACTCCACATAGGCCTCGTCCACAAATACAAGCGCCCTGGTCTTTTTGAGGAGAAGGCGCAGGTCCTTTTCGGAAAGCAGGTTTCCGGACGGATTGTTGGGGGAACAGAGGAAAATCAGTTTCGTGCGTTCGGACTCAAGGGCAAGGATTTTTTCGGGGTTCACGGAGTAGTCGGCTTCCCGCGCTACAAATACCGCTTTTCCTCCGCAGGCCCTGGCTGGGAGTTCGTAATACGCAAAGGTTGGAGTCGGGATTATTACCTCGTCCCCTTTTTCTATAAGGAGCCTGCAAAGCCCGTCCAGGAGGCCGTCCATTCCCGGCCCCGAGGCCGCGATGTTTGAGACGGGAAGCCCCGTGTATCCGGAGAGGGCTTCCCTCAGTTCCCTGGCGTCGGCTGAAGGGTAGAGGTTTGCCCGGGGGGCTTCCCGGACGAGGGCTTCCACGGCTGCAGGAGAGGGGCCGAGCGTGTTTTCGTTTGAGCCGAGCTTGATTATCGTTGTCGGGTCAAGCCCGTAGCCTGCGGCGATTTCCTCAATTGACTTTCCGGGCACGTATTCTGCAATCGAGAAGATTTCTTCTTTTATAAGTTCAGGCCTGCTCAAGGACACCAACTACCGTATCGATCTGTTTTTTCGTGATGACAAGCGGAGGCACCAGGCGGAGCACCGAGTCCGAGGTGCAGTTTAAGAGCACCCCGTTTTCCCTGGCATAGTCCACGAACTTCCCGCAGGGGTAGCCCATTTCGACCCCGATCATAAGCCCTTTTCCACGGACTTCGAGGATGTCGTCCCTGTCCATGTTCCGAAGTTTTTCCATGAAGTAGGCCCCGTTTTCCACGGCCCTGTCAAGGAGTTTTTCTTCCCTGATAACCCTGATTGAGGCAAGAGCCGCTGCAGAGGCGAGAGGTCCACCCCCGAAGGTGGAAGCGTGTTCTCCTCTCCCGAAGGTCAGCCCGTCTCTGGCAGCGATTGCGCCCATGGGAAAACCTCCCCCGATTGCCTTTGCCATGCTCATGATGTCAGGCTCAACTCCGAAGTGTTCCTTGCAGAACCATTTCCCGGTCCTTCCAAACCCGGTCTGCACCTCGTCGAAGATCAGAAGGGTGTCGGTTTCGTCACAGATTTCCCTGACCTCTTTGAGATATTCGGGATCAGGCACGTTTATCCCACCTTCCCCCTGAATGGGTTCGAGGACCACGGCCGCCGTGTTTTTGTTAATGTTTTCCCGGATGGCCCCCGCGTCGGAGTAGGGAACAAAGGCCGTGTCCGTATTCACAAGGGGCTCGAAGGGGCTTCTGTAGGCACTCTTGTAGGTTACGGAAAGGGCTCCTATCGTCCTCCCATGGAAGGATTGCTCGGCCGCGACAAACCCGCTTTTTCCGGTCTTGACCCTTGCAAGTTTCATTGCAGCTTCCATGGCCTCTGCCCCGGAGTTGCAGAAAAATACACGCTTCATTCCTGTTATGGAGACCAGTTCCCTGGCAAGTTCAGCCTGGACCTCGGTGTAGTAGAGGTTCGAGACGTGTATCATTTTCCCAGCCTGGGCCCGAAGAGCCTCCGTGACTTTTGGGTGGCAGTGCCCGACGTTGTTTACGGCAATTCCTGCCACGCAGTCAATGTACTCCCTGCCGAAAATGTCCCGGACAACTGCTCCTCTTCCTTCTGAAAGCACGAGGGGCTGGCGCCCGTAGGTCTGCATCACGTATTTTGAGTCTTTTTCGACGATGGAATCGTATTTTGATTGGGGGTCCGGGATATTTTCTTTCAAGTGAATACCTTCTCTTTTTTTTTCAGTGGATTTTTGATTTTTAAATAGGGGCTATAATGAATCTCCTGTGTATCGAGAGCCTCTAAGATAAAAATAAGTACTCTTAAATTTTGTTAAATACAGCCCGTATATTAAAAAGTATGCTTTCCCGAGCCCCTTCAACTTTTTTCTGGCCTCAGATTCTTGTTTCGGGCCAAACTTTCAAAAATAGATGATTTAGCTAGCTGTCCCCACCTGAAAGTTAATATCGTCTTTGCTGATCTGCGCCCCCAACATACAAAGAAAATTAAAAGAAATTGTCATGTTCAGATGTTGTTGGTTTTAGTGTTTATTTCTATGGCGTCATTATGGGGTTGGAAATGTTGAGTTTGGAGAGCCAATTTTCAACTGAGTATTCGTCCCCAAGCTATCGTTTTTGTTACGCCGATTAGTTTTTATATATAACTTATGTTGTTGTGTTACATTCCACTACAATATATCTACCATTCTGCAGTAAAAAACACCATATTAGGCACGTAGAAGTAGAATAGGCTGCTATGGTGGGATTTTTGTGAGCCAAAAATCCAACCCCATTCTGACCCCATAGGTTTATTTCTGTTTCCTTTTCTCTCGTATTTTTCCTGTAAGCTCCATCCCTATAACGAACCCAATTCCAACGGCAATTCCAGTGCGTATTCCTTCCACTAAATCATGAGACAGGTACCCTAATAATGTGCATACAATAAGGGGTATAATGAGATGTAAAAATCGGTTTTTTAGTAGAGATTTTTCCATGTTTAAGACTTCTTACTTTGTCTTTATTATGTTAATGTTTTGAAATCGCAGTACCAGGTTTTTAAAACTTAGGTCATATCACGGCTGAGTCCGCTTATTTGACATGAAATACTTTTCCGACCCTGATTTATTTTTCTGACTCATAGAATTTTTCAGCCCCTTTCCCGGTTTTTTCCGGATTTTAACCTTCTTCTCCGGCTCCGGCCCCAGCTCCCTGAAAAATTCCTGATTTTTCCGGTTCCCAGAGTTCCGGCCCCTTTCCGGATTATTCCCGGAGCACGCAGTCCCTGAGCAGGTCTATCTGAAACCCTGCATATTTCCAGGATCAGGTTTTCAAGAAGCCTTGTCTCCTCCCCGGGGGCTTCTGCATTTGATTTAAGGAGGTTTTCAATTTCAATTATTTCCATTGATTTTACAAACACGCCTTCCAAAATCTCTTCTTCCTCGGGCTTCAACTTCGTCTCAGCTTCAGTTTTGGAAGTTTTCGGTTCATTCCCGCTCTTGGATTCTGAAGGGCCGGGAATTTTGCTGGATTTTCCGGACTTTTCGTCCTCCCGGTCCCGCAGAAAAGTGACCCCGAACGGGGCTTTTATCTTGCCCTCGACTTTTGAACTTTCATGGATAAAGACGGAGTTGGCCTTTATTTCTCCAACGATGTAGCTGTCTTTTCCTATCCGGACCTGGCCTCCTGAATACAGGTTCCCGTAGACTGTGGCCCTGTCTCCGATTGTGGTTTTTCCCCTGGAATGGAGGCTCCCTTGCAGGATCAGGTCTTCGCCGATTTCAAGAGAATCCGCATGGATGTTTCCTTTTAACATGCACCTGTTTTCGATTACTGCTTTTCCGGGCACTTCAATGGCCTCAATGGAAATTTTTGCTTCCGGAGGGACTATGAATAGCTTTTCATCGATATCAGGGCAGGCTCCAAAGCATCCAAAGAGTTCTTCCAGGGCTTTTTCGACTTCCTCATCTTTCCCGAGGCGTATCATTTCCCTGATGTAAAGGTAAAAGAAGAAAATGACAGGTACGGGGCTTCTGACCATGACCCAGCCTTTTGTCTCGAACCCGCCTTTGATTTTTACATCTTTTCCAACGTCCATGTCCCCCTGGACCGTAAGCCGCCCCTCGATCTTTGTAAACTCCCCAATGTATGCGTTTCTCGCAACGTCCACGCTGCTCTCTATTCGGGACCACATATCGATCCTGGCATCTGACCCGGCCTTTAAGCCGCCCCCTATGTGTACACCTTCCCCCAGGATGATCATGTTTCCAACTATACCATATCCAAGGCTGGCGTGGTTTCCGATGATAACGTCACCGTCCACAAAAATTGTGTCTGCCTGGATCCGGGTGTCATCCGGGATTAAAAGGGTTCTGAGAAACTGATCCGGGTCTAAAATGTTTCCACTCTCCAGAGAATGATTGCTGCCTGGCCGGCCATGATTGCTTGAATATACGAATCCCGGCACAGTAATTAATTCTTCAGATATTAGTACAATACATATAAAAATTTTTGTATATATCTTTACGGTGTTGAAAAATCGAGCAAAACTTCCGAGAAAAAGGCAGGATGTAAAATAGAAAGCGATGATTTTCAAAAAAAAGTCTGGAGAAAAGAGGGTGGGCCCTTAATGGCCCTTTTCTTTTTTTCAGGTCTGCTCTTTTAGTCCTGCTTTTTCGAATCTATCCCGACCCTTACGTCCACCGCGGGCCCGCTCTCAAGAGCCCGGACTTCCGCAGGGGAAAAAATTAACTGCCCGGTCGCAAGCAGTTTGTCGTTTTCATCGGTCAGGAGCACCTCTTCTCCTGCCCGGAGGTCAGGGTCCAGGTCCACAATGTGCTTTGCAAAGGCGGTTTTACCCTGGGCCACAAAGGGAACGGCGTCCTCACAGACCACGACCCTGAACTTTTTTCCGGGCAGGACTCTGTGAAGGGTGGCGGCTCCTCCCATGCTCAGAGTAAAAAAACCGTCTTTTGCCCTTGCCGTTGCAATGCGCTCTCCCGAATGCAGGACCTGACGTACGCGCCCGGTCCGGGACATTTTGAAGCTCACTCCATCCGGAAAAAGTTCTTTTCCTGAGTTTTTTCCAAACTGATAATCCGCAATTGTGCGAATTCTCTTAATCCTGTCTTTTTCGGGGATCATAAAGGTAGAATGAGGGGCGGGCTTTAAAGCAATGACGGTTCCGGGTTTTTGCTTTGTTTTCCCTGCCAGGGGTTTTCGACTTTTTTGAAAATACGGGACAGAGGATGGAAACTAACATATATATTTAAAGCGATATAAATAGATATATATATATTCATTTTTAAAAATACCATGTAGTAAGCAAGAATTTTGCAAATATTTTGGAAAAATCCACGCATGGGGAGGCCTCCATCCGGTTCAACTTCCTAAAATGCAGATTAACCTCTTAAAAAACAAAAAAGTTGATTATTGTGCTAATTCGAAAAAATGTCTCTCTGGACGAAATCCACCTCAAGCAACTTCAGCCTCTGCTGGATAAAAATGAGGGGAACCTTAGTGCGGCTGTAAGGGAAGCAATCGAACTTGCCAACCTTGCTCTGGAAAGCTACGGCAGTCCTGAAGAGGCGGCCGAGTCCCTTAAAAAAATAGATAAAGATATTGATGCCAGAAAACAGCTTTTAAAAAGTGGGGAATGCTTGCTTCTGAGCCGGGAAACCGTAAACTGGCTCGTGAACTGTGCTTCCGGCAGGCTTGTGGATGACGATATCGTGTACGAGCTAATCAACCCTTACAGGATCAACACAATGCCGGATCTCAAAGAATATCTCAATGAATGGAGCCAGCTCATGGGCTGGAATATCCGGGTCTCGGTAAGCTGGAAAGGGGAAGACGCAGAACCCGAATGCGGTACTCTGCATTTTTGTGGAGGTGACCCCGGCCTCAGGGAACTTATGGTAAAAACCGTCTCCATCTTCATGGGCCGGTGGATGGGGCTTGATGTGGATGCTGTGTACCGCAAAGCCGTTTCGCTCACGGTTTACTTTAATACATTTATTCCGGATGATTCCTGGGAAGTCCCTCCAGGGATCCTGAAACATTTTGGTTCAAGGAACTCCGCTTACAGGGAAATCGAAAGGAAACCGGAGTACTGGACCACCCTGATCGAGCTTTACAGGCTTTCCTTTTACCAGCGGGTAAACATTGACAGGGGCCTCTTTGAGGCCTTTGCGGCAGGAGATGCCCCGGATATAAAGAAATACTTCGAAAACAAGGTTGGAAGTCCTCTTAATGAAGTCCCTCTCCCGGACCTGGCCCGGCTTTTCAAAAAGCTCGTAGAAATTTCCCAGCTTGCAGATGAGGTGGAAGTGAGTACCGAAGTGGGCAAGGAGTACGTAAAAATTCGGCACAGTTATTCCAGTGAATACCTTATTTTTAAACTCGTCTGTCTCTTTTCCGATGTTTTCAAAGCAGGCTGGCACACCTTCAATGTGAAATATTTCTCCAACCTGATAATCTTTGATTTTGAGAAGTCCAATGTCGCAAATCTCAAAGAAACAGTCTATTCCATATCCGAGGATGGTTTCGATTTTGATTGTCCCCTGCAGGAGGACACCTGATCCCGGGCAAAGCCAGGAAGCAGGTTTCTCTACTTTTTTGCAGGACGTTTGCAATTAATTTCAGAATGATGAAAATCTAACTTCATATTTTATTTTTGGAATTGCTCTATACTCATACAGGTTGTTTTTTTGTTGGTGGAGATGTTTGGTATTGTGCATTCAAACAACAAAATACACGGAAGACACGGAAGACACGGAAAAGGAATGCCTGAAGACGATATTTAAGGTTGCTCTGGTGTTTTTTAGTCCTCTTGAGGGAGCGTAGCTCCCGAAAAGGATCCCGTGCTCCCGAAACGGAACTCGGGTGCCGAAACGGAACTCGGGGTAGACGCCAATTGCGGTTTCGACAGATAAATTGATATGGGGCTGTTACCTATCCATTTTTCATGAGTGACGTAATTCTGCTCTGGGACTCCCCTCTGCTTTTTGAAAAACTGTTTCTGGAGTACGGCCTTGAGTGTACCCGGGTCCTTTCGACATCCATAGGGACCCCTTATCTTCCTCCCTGCAAAATCCTTATCGTTCCTACCGGTTTTGGAAACGAAAACTACACAAAAATCGGGGCCGGGATCGAACGCAACAAAAGGGCCTTCGGACGCTTTGTGGAAAAAGGCGGGATCCTGCTGGTCTTCAGCCCCCTGGTCCCGGAATACGATTACGAATGGCTGCCCTTCAAATTGAAATATGTGATGGAAGAAAACCCCTGCACCCTCCGTCAGGTGGGAGAACACAGGGCTCAAAAACTTGTGGAAGGGGTCCTGCCTCCGGTAGGCTGTGACGGTTATTTCTCAGAAACCGAGGCCCAGGTCGTGCTTGAAGACGAGAAAGGCCGGCCTGTTATGGTTGTCTGGGAGGCCGGGGAAGGCCTGGTTGTGGCAACCACGGTCCACGAACTTCCGGCAAACGAATTTTTCAAATGCGGGGTATGCGGGGCCAAAAAAGTAAAAATCTAAAAAAAATATCGAAATTGAAAGTTGCAAAAAAGTACGAAAAAACATCTGTTAAAAAAACATCTGTTAAATAAACATCTGTTAAAAAAACATCTGTTAAAAAAACATCTGTTAAAAAAACATCTGTTAAAAAAACATCTGTTAAAAGCCAGAGAATAATAGGGCCTTTTCGGCCCCTTATTTAATTTTCGTGACGTTTTTATCCTTGCCGTACAGGGCCCGAAGGGTTTCGATTTCCCCGGCCTCTTTTGGCAGTTTCAGGATAAAGAGCCCAAAGCAGGGTTTTATGAACTGAAAAATTATATCTTCCCCGGAAAAACCCACCGGAGCTTTTTCTCCCATAAGGGGTATGTTTTTTACCTTGTATCCTCCAGGTACCAGGTAGGCCTCATCGCAGTTTTCCTTTATGTATTTCTCACACTCCTTTGGAGTGGCGTTTTTCAGGAGGATTTCGTACTTAAGGTCGCTTAAGCATACCATTTTACCAACCTGCCTTAAAAATAATATCTAATTATATATTGCCGTATTATATATCAATTTCCGGATCCTCTTTAAATAGAATCCGAAACCGGTCCGGTTTACGGACCCGGGGACGGAGGGTGGAGGACTGTAAGGGCAGAGGGCCAGAAAACCCTGCTGCTTTAGCCTCCGGGGGAGTTTACTCAATTACAAGCTCTCTTACTCGAATCCCGCTTTCCGTTATTTTTCCGACGATTCTCCCGCCCGTGATTTCAGCCGCTCTTTCTGCATCCTTTTCGGGAAGGATCAGTAAAAAGCCCATGCCCATATTGAAGGTTTTATACATCTCCAGATCGTCAACATTTCCTTCTTTCTGGAGGAACTTGAAGATATCGGGAGGCTCGATCGGGTTATAGAAATCAAAACCGAGTTTTGTTACCCGCCTCAGTTTAAGAAGCCCGCTACCCGTTATGTGGGCAAAGCCGTGAATCTCACATTCCTCAAGGGCGTCCAGGATTTTTATATAAATCGTGGTTGGGGTGAGAAGTTCGTCCCCAATGGTCTTTTCAGGAGCGTAGGGGCAGGGGTCATGGTAAGAGTACTCCGACTCGTCAATGATCTTTCTCACCAGGGTATAACCGTTGCTGTGTACCCCGCTGCTGGGGATGCCCACGATTACGTCTCCTTCTATGACCTTTTCTCCGGTAATGATCCTGTCTTTTTTTACCATACCGAGACAGGTGCCCGCAAGGTCGAAGCCGTTTATGATTTCCGGCAGGGTTGCGGTTTCGCCTCCCACGATGGACATCCTGGAAATCTCGGCCCCTTTCCTGAGGCCTTCTCCGATTTGCTCGGCAAAGTTCTCGTCATGCTTTTCAAGTGCTAGGTAGTCCACAAAAGCCATGGGTTCCGCTCCGATTGCCAGAAGGTCGTTTACGTTCATGGCAATGCAGTCGATTCCCACAGTGTTCCAGCGCTTCATCTCATTTGCTATAAGGACTTTCGAGCCCACCCCGTCCGTTGCGAGGCCAAGGGCATATTCCCCGAAATCCAGGAGTCCTGCATAGTGCCCGATGTTGGTTAAGGGGGCTCCAAGGCCTTTACGGATAAAGTCGAGTTTGCCTGTAAGGGCTTTGATGGTTGTTTCTTCTTCTTTGATGTCAACGCCTGAATCGGCGTATGTCAGGTGTTTTTCACTCACGGTTTTGGCCTCCCTCACAGATCAATATCATTTTCGCTTCCGTAATTTCCGTTATTCTTATGGAGTTCGAATTCTTTATGCAGGGTCTCTACAGTCGAAATGGCTTCAGCCTCCCTTACCACAAGGGAGATGTTATACTCGGAAGAGCCCTGGCTGATCATGATTATGTTGATCATGGCGTCCCCCAGAGACCCGAATACCCTTTTTGCAACTCCCGGGGTTCCTGCCATTCCCGCGCCCACGACCGCAACCACACAGACCTCCGGGTCGGAAGTAATTTCCCGGACAACATGACGTTCAAACTCGGCGCGGAGGACTTTAAGAGCGTCTTCTGCCTGGGACTCGCTGACCACGAAGGACAGGTTTGATTCCGAAGAACTCTGGCTGATCATGATAATGTTTATCCCGGAGGTCGCGAGTACGGTAAATACTCTGGCCACCGTTCCGACGGTGCCTGCCATGTCAGCCCCGGTGATGTTTATCAGGGCCACGTTTTTAATGAGGCTTACGGCCTTTACAATGTGTCTGCACCGGACCTTGTCTGCAACAACAAGCGTCCCCGGTAAAGCCGGATCGAAGGTGTTCTTTACCCGGACAGGGATGTGCTCGCGCATCGCGGGTTCGATGGTCTTTGGGTGAAGTACGTTTGCCCCGAAATACGAAAGTTCCATTGCCTCTGCATAGGAGATCTGGGGGATGGTCCTGGCCTCGGGTACGATCCTCGGGTCCGTTGTCATAATCCCGTTAACTTCTTTCCAGAGCCAGATCTCGTCGGCCTTTATGCCTGCGCCTATGATGGAAGCTGAGAAGTCCGAGCCGCTCCTGCCCAGGGTTGTGACGATCCCTTCTTCGTTTTCCCCTATAAAACCGGTTACTACCTGGATTTCTGATTCCATCCTGAGCCCGAGCCTCTTTTCCACGGTCTCGTAAGTTTTTTCCAGGGGCCGGGCATTTCCGTAATCCCCGGTGGTAATGATTCCTGCTTCTCCGCCGGTGTATTCCGTGGAACCTATCCCGAGCGACCGGATCGCTCCCGAGAGTATAGGGGCGGCAAGGCGTTCCCCGTAGGATGAAATGTAATCAGTGGACCTGGGGGTAAGTTCCCCGAGGTAGCAGATGCCGATCAGAGCTTTTTCAAGTTCATCGATGCGAAGGTCAAGGACCTGGAGGACTTCCTCTACGATTTTTGGGTCGTCAATGGCGTTTTTAACGGCTTCGTGGTGCTTTGTTGTAAGCTCGGTTTTAAATTCTTTTACAAGGGAGACCTTTCCCTTTGTGGTTGCCAGGCGAGCATTTTCCATAAGCATGTCCGTAAGCCCGCCAAGAGCCGAGGTCACGGCCACGATCTGGTTCCCTTTTTCGTAGTACTCTTTCAGGAGTCCTGCAACATGACGGATCTTATTTCCGTCTCCAACAGAACTGCCTCCGAATTTCATTACGAGTCTCATGATCGGATCACGTTTTAAAAGCAGATGCGGTAATCGTTATTAATAGCCATTTTTTCTGGATGAATATAGGATGAATTTAATTATTGAGGATTTGCCAGGGTTTTTCAATGCTGGCTCTTTTTTGCCACAATATATACTTTTCGGCATGTTTGTGCTGTATAGAATACTAATGCTATATTATAATGTTTGTGCAGGGTTTTTCTTCCAAATATATTTTTGTTGAAGATGATCCCTAATTCCCTGCGATGCCTTTTTCATCGGAAAATGATATATCCCTTCTACACCCTCAAAGAGACTAAAACAGTTTAAGGTGGACGAATGAAATACGCTGTACTTATAGGAGACGGAATGGCGGACTACCCCATAGTCAAGCTGGGTGGGAAAACCATTCTTCAGGCGGCCAGGACCCCTGGCATGGACTTCATTGCAGCCCACGGAAACGCAGGCCTTGCAAGAACCGTGCCTGAGGGATTTCCCCCCGGCAGTGACGTTGCGAACATGTCCATTATAGGATATGACCCCGCGCTGTACTACAGCGGCAGGGCCCCCCTCGAAGCCGCGAGCATGGGCGTGGATCTGAGTGAAAACGACATCGCTTTTCGCTGCAACCTTATTACGATAGAAAAAGAGCTTATCAAGGACCATAGTTCAGGACACATCACAAGCGCAGAAGCAAAAACCCTGATAGAAGCCCTCGACTCCGAACTCGGAAACGAGGAGTTCAGGTTCTATCCTGGAATCAGTTACAGGCATCTTCTGGTTTCCAGTGGAAACAGAGGGGCTGAAACAGAGTGCACGCCTCCCCATGACGTTATAGGCGAAAAGTGCCTGGACCACATGCCAGAGGGAAAGGACAGCGAGGTCTTTTGTAAAATGACCGAAAAGTCCATGAAAATCCTTGCCGGGCACCCGGTTAACCTGAAACGTATCGAAGAAGGAAAAAACCCGGCCAACTCGATCTGGCTCTGGGGCCAGGGCCACGCCCCGAAGTTCAAAACCTTTATGGAACTTTACGGGAAAACAGGAGCCATAATCTCCGCCGTTGACCTCCTTAAAGGGATAGGGCTCTATGCCGGTCTGAAGGTTATCGACGTCCCCGGCGCTACCGGCTACCTGGATACCAATTACGAGGGAAAAGTAGAGGCCGCTCTCAAAGCCCTGAAAACCCATGACCTGGTCTTCGTGCATGTGGAAGCCCCCGACGAGACCGGCCACGAGGGAAACTTTGTGAAAAAGCTTCAGGCAGTCGAGGACTTCGACAGTAAAATCGTGTCCCCAATCCTCGAGTACGTAAGGAAATCCGGCGAGCTCTTCACAATCCTCGTCCTGCCCGATCATCCAACCCCGATTTCCATTAGAACCCATACTTCAGATCCCATACCCTTTGCGGTCTACCGGACCGATGAAAAGGACCCGGATGGGGTAAAGACTTTTGATGAGGAGTCTGTTAAAGAAGGTTCCTTCGGGATCGTGAAAGCCTCGGACCTTGTTGGAATGCTTTTGGGGAGGGCTGAAGGGTCTGAATAATTTCTCGACTTCCCCTCCGGGAGCTCCTTTTCAGGATTTTTTTTCCTGCTCTTTCTCTTCTTTTTTCAAAGAAATGTATATATTTTCCCTCAATATATAAAACTAAATGAAATCTTAAACTCTTTATTGGGGGGACTGATTTGGTAAGATGGCCAGCACACAGACCGTTTTTTGGCCCTGTAAGATGGGACCCAGTTGATGAGATCAGGCGGACTCAGGAACGCCTTAACCAGCTGTTTGAAGACCTTGTGCCTTCGGAGGAATGGGTGGGAAAAACCTTTGCTCCTTTAGTGGATGTCATGGAAGAGAATGACAAGGTTATTGTAAAAACGGACCTGCCGGGGGTTGACAAAAAGGATGTCGAGATCAATGTAAAAGAGGATATGCTTCAAATCAGTGCAAAGTGCGGAAGGGAAGAAGAGACTGAGAAAGAAGGATATTTCAAAAAAGAGCGCTCTTACACACGTTTTTCCAGGACAATCCGCCTACCAACAGGCGTTTCCGAGGAAAATGCAAATGCAAAAATGGAAAATGGTGTCCTGACAGTAACGCTTCCGAAACTGGAGCTAGAAAAACCAAAAAAACGGATACAGATCGAATAATTTCCTTTTTCTTTTTTCCCTTTTTCCCTTTTCAGGGAAATCAGATGTAACTCGGGAAGCGGTATGTTATTTCTTCAAGGATCTCTTCCCCATTCTTTTTCATTTTCTCTATGCTGCTTTCCGAAAGCTGCGTAAGTTCCGGGTACTGTTCCAGAAATTCTTTTGAATAGCTGGTGGTGCGCCGGACTGCATCTTCAAAAATCGTGTTGATTTCTTCTTTACTGAACTGCCCGTGAAAGAGGAGAAGCTGCGTGACCTTTTCCCGACAGGCTCGAGGTTTATTTTCGTAGTCAAGGGATTCGTAAAGCCTGACTATGACGATT
Source organism: Methanosarcina baltica (assembly GCF_055394095.1). NCBI lineage: Archaea > Methanobacteriati > Methanobacteriota > Methanomicrobia > Methanosarcinales > Methanosarcinaceae > Methanosarcina > Methanosarcina baltica. The sequence continues at coordinate 1,768,123 of NZ_AP042463.1, forward strand.
TTAAGGGTCCTCTCCTTGCCTCTTTTGTTGTCTTTGTATTCAAAAGGACTCTTGTCCTGGATTTTTTGTACGATAACATCAAGGTCATATTGGGTCATGTTCTCACCGCATGGAAGTTTAGAGCCCAGGCTAAATAAGCATTGTCTAATTGACTGGGCCTAACCTGCATATAGGGGGCTTGCAAATATTTGCTGAAAAATGTTTTGAAAAAAGTGCGGCATCAGGAAGTAATTCTCGTCATCTTTTGCTCGGTCGGGGTAACTCTCATCATCGCCGCAGAGCTATGGTATATGAATGGTCTTATTTATTATTACTGCCTTTGGAAGGTCTTATTTATGAGGACGTATTTACGGAGTATGAGTTTTACTGTTCCAAGTTATTTTAAACCTCCTTAATTTTCCCCTAACTTCCGGATATCCCGGATTTAGACCTGTCAGTAACCCCTCCCTGCCTCCTCAGGGAGTCGAGGAAGGGGCTTGCTTGTAAAAGCAAGTCCCGATTGACCAGATCACTGAATAGGAGTTTAATATAGTCAGTAGCCGATAGGAAAGAATATTATAGTTACCCTGGAATGCCGTCTCAGTTCCAGGCTCTAAGGATGTAAGTTAAACAGTTCTGAGAGGTAGGAACAGTGCTTGCATCATACAAAACCTTTCCATATCAGATCGAGAGGAAGACGAATTCCGAACTTGACTCCACAAGTTCAGATACGCATAACCCTATTTAATTGGGAGTGATTACAAATGTTTGTATATGTACTGAACAAGAACGGAAAGCCGCTCATGCCAACGAATCCTGCCAAAGCCAGAATTTTGTTAAAAACTAACAAGGCAAAAGTGATGAAAACCACTCCGTTCACAATCAAATTACTTTACGACAGTAAAGAATATACTCAGCCGATTATTGCAGGAATGGACACGGGATCAAAACATATTGGTTGTGCTGCTGTTTCCAATAATCAGGTAGTGTACCAGTCTGAAATCGAAATCAGAGATGACATCTCTAAAAAGATGAAAACTCGATCCAGTTATAGACGTACACGAAGAAGCAGAAAAACAAGATATCGACCAGCAAGATTCAACAACCGTCATAACTCTAAAAAATCTGGTAGAATAGCTCCATCAATTCGTAGCAAGATCGAATCTCATCGAAGAGAAGAACACTTCGTTGAGTCCATCTTACCGATAACAAAATGGGTAGTCGAGCTTGCATCATTTGATATTCACAAAATAACAAATCCTAATGTATCTGGAGCTGAATATCAAAACGGTCCTATGAAAAACCTGTATAATGCAAAAGCATACGTCCTGAGTCGAGACGGATATACATGTCAGCATTGTAAAGGCAAATCAAAAGACCGTAAACTGGATTGTCACCATATAATATTCAGATCAAATCGTGGTACAGATACTCCTGATAATCTTATCACATTGTGTCGTACCTGTCATGACGAATTACATGCAGGCAAATTTGAAATCGTTGGATCTCCCTCCAAAACAAAACATGCGACTGAAATTGGGATTGTTAAATCTCAACTTAAAAAATCGTCCTGGGAATTCGACGAAACATTTGGTTACGAAACCAAATTCAAGCGAGAACAAATACTAAAACTACCGAAAACTCACTATAACGATGCAGTTGCGGTATGCTGTACTGACGATCAACATGTTCAACTGGATGATACGGTATATTTCAAAAGACATGTTAGTGCGGGAGATTACCAGCAAACCAAAGGCAAACGATCCGAAAAATCAATACCAACTGGTAAAATATTCGGAATTAGAAAATTCGACAAGATACGAACTAAAAAAGGAGAAGGATTCGTAAAGGGTCGAATGTCCAAAGGATACGGAGTATTGTGTGACATCAACTGGAACACGACAATTACAAGTGTCACCATCAAAAAGAACTGTGTCCGACTAACTGCAAGATCGACAACACTTATTCAAATAATTAAAATTTAAACCAATTTGTCGCATTCATCTCCCACCTGCCCGCCTACGGCGGTCGTGTTAAACCGCAGGTTTAACAGGAGTTTCTAATCTTCGATTAGAAACATCGAGGAAGGAGTCTTCTGCGACACGAGATAAAATTCATAAAAAATTCAGAGGAATCCTCTTGAAATTCGAAGCAATTGCCGTGGAAAATATCCCTCTTATCAAAAAGGGAGACGAGCTCCCTGCATTAATCTGCGAAAACATTGAACTGCGAGACAGGGACATTGTAGTAATCGCCTCCACCATCGTCGCAAAAGCCGAAGGCCTTACTTTCCTGCTTGAAGCCCTCACTCCGGGCCCCCAGGCTCTTGAAATCGCGGCCAAAAACAGACAGGACCCGCGTTTTGTGGAAGCTGTCCTTTCCCGGAGTTCGGAACTTCTTGTGGAGGCCCCTTTCATGCTCGCCGTTACAAAAAAAGGTCATACCTGTGTAAACGCGGGGATTGACGATTCGAATATTGAGGGTGAATATCTCCTGAACACGCCGGAAGACCCGGATTCGAGCGCCGCAAAAATAGGAGCCCGGCTTGAGGCTCTTTCGGGAAAAAAGCTCAGCGTCATCGTCACGGACACGAACGGCCGGTCTTTCAAAATCGGGCAGACCGGGGTGGCAATTGGGGTTTACAAAATCCATCCCCTTAAACGCTGGATCGGGGAAAAGGACCTTTTCGGAAAAACTCTGGAAATCTCCGAGGAAGCCGTGGCTGACGAACTGGCCGGAGCCGCAAACCTCCTTATGGGAGAGGCCGCAGGAGGCATTCCTGTGGTGCTTATTCGGGGATTTGATTACTACGCTGACGAAGGTGCGGAAATCAAAGAAATGTACCGGGCCGAAGGAGAGGATGTTATTAAAAAAGGGCTCCACTGTCTTTTAAAGGGAGAAAAATAAGATTTTGGGGAAAGGGATGGTTGCCGTGGAAAATTACAATTCAGGAATGGTAAAAATATAACTTCAGATATTCAGTTTGGGAATAGCCCTATATTTTGGTGTGTGAATTCAAACCACGGAACACACGGAACACACGGAAAAAGAACGACTGGAAGACGACAAGTACGGTTGCTCTGGCATTTTTCGTCCTCTTGAGGGAGCGTAGCTCCTGAAAAGGACCCCGTGCTGTTGCGATTTCATCGCAACTCCCAGGAAATCTTTGATTTCTTGTGATCCCGAAGCGGAACTCGGGTGCCGAAGACCGGTTTCCGTGTCCTTCCGTGTGTTCCGTGGTTAATGAATGGTAAACGAAAATACTTGATGTTATATTTGACTCATTCCTTAGGGCCTTTTCTTCTATTTTTTTCAAAATTCGTTTTTTTTCAAATTACTCAATTTTTTTAATTTTTTTTTTTTCAAATATCTCCAAAGGGGATGTGTTCCACTTTCACTCCGGCGTCTCTGAAAAAGTCCAGAGAATCTGTGTCCGGATAGGGGGTTGCGTACACAACCCGTTTGATGCTTGCGTTGATAATCATTTTTGCGCAGAGGATGCAGGGCTGGTGTGTGCAGTAAAGAGTCGCCCCGTCCGTGCTCACCCCGTGCAGGGCAGCCTGGATAATCGCGTTCTGTTCGGCGTGGACGGCCCTACAATTATGGACAAACACACAAGAATCATCACCTGCATATATAGCAAAATTATGATAGACTGGTACTGTCATGCAATAAACATCATGTGTGCCTGAAATTGCTTTTATACTTATTATTTTATGATTGTATGTTTTTGCTACTTCTAATGCTGTTGATAATGAATCGAAATATTTTAGTATATATCCTTTAGTAGGGATTGAAATTGTTCCTCGCCCTGGTGTTTTGTATTTTTCACGCAATGAATTATAATTCTCTTCGGTAATAACGCCTTTATATTTTTTTAATAATAAAGATAATCCAGATAATATCCTACCTTGTTGTCGTTTAGCAATAATATTTGGATCTGAATTAGTTTCTAATGCTGTTTGTCTCCCATTTTCACGTTGAATTGTCAATTGGTATTTTCTAAAGTCATCATTAGCCCAAAGATTAGTCATGTTTTGAGATCCAATCCTTACTTTAAGCTTCATTGTTTCTGGATTATTTCTTTGAGCTTCCATTGAACATTTTTGCATCTTTCGGTAATGCTCAATGGAACAGTTTTGTTTATCGTGTAAAGACGCATGATCAGATCTTGTTATTTTTACTAAATTTTCAGGATTATTATTTAATGAATCTTCGTCTTTATGATGAATTAATTCATCATAATCTTTATCTAAATAATCCTTATTAATAAGAGCAGCTACTAAATGATGTGTTGGTGTTTCCTCGTTTCTTCCTGAATATTCGTATTTACAAGTTGTGCTCTTTCCTTCATGTCTTGTTCGTATAGTATTGGAAATAAATTCGTATTTCTTACTTCCATTTTGCGCCAAATGATAATACATAGGCATCAAACTATCAATTTCAGGGATTAAATATTGTGCCTCTTTATATTCTCCATTTCTTAATAAAATCTTATGATCTTTTGTGCATTTCAATTTATACCCAGTATCTAAAATAATTTCTACAAGATCATTTCTGACATCTGTTTTTCTTGGATTTTTAGCCAACACAGGAACTATTTTTCCATTATTATCATAAGCATATGTCCACACATCCTCCCCTATCTCTGCTAAATGCTTTATTGTTTCATATTTGCCATTTAACAATTTTATAATTGTATCTCCATGCAAACATTTTTCGTGCCTTGTTCCAGAGGGAATGTTTTCCTGTTCCCTCATGCAGCCGATATCAAGACAATGAGCCATGCCCCGTGGGGCCCCGTTATAACCTGTAGAAATAATGCGCTTGTCTCGGACAATCACGGCCCCTACATTGTTTCGAAGGCAGGTTGCTCGCTTTCCGACCACGAAAGCGATCTCAAGGAAGTATTCGTCAAGGGATGGTCTTTGAGTCATTATTTTTACTCCACAGTAACTGTATATATAATTGTGTCGTTAACCCATACTATCTTGAGAGTAAAATTTTTTAGTGGAAAAAGTTTCAAATTCTTAAAAAAAATAAGATGTTATTTATAAAAGATTAGCTCTCAAAACTCTAAAAAACCATTATTAAAAGGAATGGTTGATACGATCTGTGAACTATCCCCACCTACCAACCTTCGGCTGTCGTGTTAAACCATAGGTTTAACAGGAGTTTCTAATTTTCAATTAGAAACATCGAGGAAGGGGACTTCCCGCCTGAAAAGTTAAAAATATTAAAGAACCATACGCAACCTTTATTGCTTTTAATTCAATATGTGTTGAGCTGTGACATACAGATTAAAAGTCTTAAATACATTGCTTCTGTAATGGCTTAGTTATCCTGTCAGGGACAAATTTTATAATCAATGTTTATATATGTCCCTCCTTTGAAACCTTTAAATATACTGGATTCCAACCTTCAGAAATACTGATCTCAATTATATACAATGACAGCTTAAAAACTTGTATATTAAGGAAAAAGAATCGATATAGTAAGAATCAATTTAGTCATTCGGAGTATTTAATTATGGCAACAGGTTTGACCGAATTTTTAGATACCTTCGTGAAGAGTCACGATAATCGGCAGTTGCTGGCAATACCTCTTGCGGTGCTCGCAATCTCGCTTATAATTCTGGGGGTCTCCTATGCGAGCAGCGGGTCACCCGTTCCCCTCGGAATGGAGTTTCAGGGAGGGACCCAGATCTCAGTGGAGACTGTGGACTCTTCCGAAACTCTTGAAAACCTCTATTCGGATTACCCCATACAGGATGCCCGCTCGGCAGGCAACCGGGTCATCATGAATTTCGGGGTAATGGACAATGAGGAACAGAGGAGCCTTGAAGATGCTGTTATGGACCAGTATTCCAACGTGGAAATCAGGCAGATAGGGGCCGTTTATGGCAGTGACCTGCAGTTCCAGGCCATAAGAGCGCTTATCATTTCCTTTATAGGGATGGCGCTTGTGGTTTTCCTGATTTTCAGGAGCCTCGTGCCTTCTTTTGCCGTGGTCCTTTCGGCCCTTTCGGACATCCTGATCGCAGCGGCCTTCATGAGGATTGCGGGAATCGAGCTTTCCCTGGGAACCGTTGCGGCTCTCCTCATGCTGATCGGTTATTCTGTGGACAGTGACATCCTCCTTACCACAAGGGTGCTCAAGCGCAGGGGAACGGCGGAAGAAAAGATTACCCGGGCTATGCAGACGGGTATTACCATGACGACCACAACCCTTGCGGCTCTGCTGGTAATGTACGTGGTTTCCACCTTTCCCTATCTGGTTATTCCGTCCTTTACGCAGATCACTCTGCTCTCGCAGATCTCAAGTGTACTGCTTATCGGGCTTGCGGCTGACCTTATGAATACCTGGCTCTTAAACACCGGGATTCTGCGCTGGTATGTCCTGAAACCCGAATTCAGAGGGAGGTATAACAGATGAGTGAGAAAACGGAGAAAAAACTCGTGAATAACCCGGGGGAACTTCTCAGGAAGCCCAGGGTAATCCTCTTCATCCTCGCCCTTCTCGCGTCCATTGCGTTCATCCAGCCCTGGGGAGCTCTCGGGGAAGATGGGGCCTCAAATCTGAACTACGGGCTCGACCTTGAGGGCGGGTCTTGGCTCCAGATAAAGCTTCAGGGAGCCCTGGCTCAGGTGGACGCCGACCCCGCACTGATCGTAAGTGAATCCGTCAGGCCGCTTATCGGGCCAATCGAGATTACGTCCAATACCCTGGAAAGCTCGAATCTGAGCGAAACTGATAATCCCACGATTGTTTTCACGACAAATGCCCAGGTCAGCAAGTCCGAACTTGAACTCCTGGGACTTGGACAGGTAAGTGTGGACAGACTCAGCCAGGAAAAGACTCAGGTCACCATCATCACAACTAAGGAGGCCCTGATCAAAAACTACCTGGCAACTTCCCTTGATGCCGAAGTAGTGCTTGTAAATTCCGGGGACGGTCTCTTTTATGAAATCAGGACCGAAGTGTCCGAAGAAGACCTTAAAGCCCTTATGGAAAAGGTAGGAGGATCCATTCTCACAAATGAAGACGGAACCCTCAGCTATAAGGAAGGGGTCAGCACTGAGACGAGAGACCTGACCCGGGACATCCTCAACGACAAACTCAACGCTCTGGGGCTCAAGGACATTCCTGTCCGGACGGTCGGGGACGATTATATCCTCATCGATTTCGCAGGCATTGACCTTGCAACTGCCAAGGACATTGCCGAAAAGCCCGGTAAATTCGAAATTCGGGTCCAGACCGAAGGCAACGAGTCCAGACATGTGCTCTACGGGGACTCAATTGAAGGTGTGGGAATTCCCGGATTCCACGATGAGCAGTGGCATACTCCCTTTACCCTGAATACGGAGGGGGGATTGGCGCTCCAGAAAATCGCAACCGAGGTCGGAGCGGTATCCGACCCTTACTCGCACTACCTTGAAATGTACCTGGATGAGAACCTGATCTACAGCGCTCCTCTGAGCACTTCTGCGGCCGCAAAGTTAAGAGATGGCCCCATCTATTCTTGGGAAGCTTCCACAGGCCAGGACGAGGAAGCCAAGACCCAGGCCCAGCAACTCCAGATTCACCTCAGAGCCGGGGCTCTTCCCGTGAACGTGGTGCTTGTGGGCTCGGGACATGTGGATGCAAGTCTGGGAGATCAGTTCAAGACTGAAGCTGTGATTGCAGGCCTTTTATCTTTGCTTGCGGTGGCTTTTGTAGTCTTCCGCAGGTACGGGAGAAAGGAAATTCTGATCCCCATGGTCGGGACCTCCGTCAGTGAGGTTATCATGATCCTGGGGGTTGCCGCGGCAATCGGCTGGCAGCTTGACCTCCCGGCAATTGCGGGAATCATTGCAGCCATTGGAACAGGGATCGATCACCTGGTAATCATTACCGACGAGGTGCTCTACGAGGGCAAACTACCTTCCACAAAGGTCTTCCTTTCCCGGATCGGAAAGGCCTTTGCGATCATCTTCGGAGCGGCTGCAACCACGGTAATCGCCATGTCCCCGCTTGTGATAATGGGTTTCGGAAGCCTCAAGGGTTTCGCGATTACCACTATCATCGGGGTGTTCATCGGGGTCTTTATCGCAAGGCCGGTCTACGGGACAGTTATCAAGGAATTGCTTGAAGCAAGCGATGCGGCACCAAAGGCCGCTGAAGCTGCCGAAAATCTTTAAATGAAAGGCAGAGCGGGGAGGAGCTGGGGAACCTTATCCTCTCCTCTCCTTTTTTCTGCTTTTTTTGTTTTTTTTGTTTTTTTTGTTTTTTTTGTTTTTTTTGTTTTTTTTGTTTTTTTTGTTTTCTTTTGCTTTTTTTGTTTTCTTTTGCTTTTTGTTCTTTCTCCATTTTCCATGAAAGTTTGTCCGGGAAAACCCGGGAATCAAAAACCTGAAATAATTAGGAGTGCAAAGAGCGTAATATGTGCAATACGAGGTTGGATCAAGAGTGGAAATAATGCATGACATCTGGACCGTGAAGTATAGGCCAAAGACGCTGGAGGAAGTGCTGGGCAATACCCCTTCCCTGACGACTTTATCCGACCTTGTCCGTTCAGGCACCCTCCCGCACCTTGTCCTGCATGGGCCGGAAAATTCCGGAAAAACGACGACTGCCCTTGCGCTTGCCTTTGAGCTTTACGGGGAGAGCTGGAAAAGTAATTTTACCTATTTCAATGCCTCGGATTTTTTTGACCAGGGCAAACGCTACCTTGTCCGGGATAAGCGTTTTGTCCGCATCATCGGGACCGATGACCCTAAAAAGATCTACAAGAGCGTAATCGACATTTTCAAGGAGATAATCAACGAGTACTCAGGGATCGCTCCTCTGGATGCGGATTACAGGCTCATATACATCGACAACGCCGAGTCCCTGAGCCCTGAGGGCCAACATGCACTGCGCCGTATAATGGAGAGGTATAGTAAGACATGCAGGTTTATCCTCTCCACAACAAGGCCCTCGAAACTGATTTCCCCTCTTCGCTCCAGGGGTGTGCAGCTTTTCTTCACCTATGTGCCGGACGAAGTCCTGAAAGTCCACCTGATGCGGATAGCTGAAACGGAAAAGCTGGAACTTTCCGAAAGGACTCTGGATGCGGTCCTCTATGCTGCGAAGGGAAACGTAGCAGAAGCTGTTCGGACCCTTCAGCTCGCCTCCCTTGAGGCGGGAGAGAATGGAGCCGTGACCGAAGACCTTGTCTATGAGGTCACGGTGATTGGCCGGGATAAGAGTATGGACGAGCTGTTCAGGGCTTCCAGGGCCGGGAATTTTCAGGCAGCCCGAAAACTCATAGACGAAATGCTTATTGATAAAGGCCTTTCCGGAATAGAAATTCTCGAAGGGCTCTGTGAAGCCGCGCTGAGTTCCGGGGAATCTGATGAGGACCTCGCTTCGATGGTTGCAAAAATAGCGGACACGGATTTTTATCTGCGGGATGCGGCAAACGAAAGAATCCAGCTTGAATGGCTGGTTACGGAACTTTCCTGAAATATGCCTTAATTTTTTCCGGATTTATTTTTTTACTTTTTAAGGTTATACATTTGTGTCATTCAAAGTTATTAAATAAAAATAAACTGTTTGAATTTTGCATTTATAACTTTCTTGCTTATACTCCCCAACTAGATCTCGTATTTATATTTATCTATAAAAAAACATTTAAAAATCAAAAAATATATATATGAATTATATTATTCAAAATTTAAAGTAGATAATTATATATATTAAAAACTACAAAGGATCTTTAAAGAAGGGGATCAGCGTACAGATCGATCTTCTATTTCAAAAATCAATCCACAAAACTCCCAAAACATTCCCTGAACATTCCACGAGCAAATCAGGGGATTACCACAAAAAAGAGTTGACTGCCTGATTCTTTTTCAGGCAGTTCTTTCTAACTAATTTTTTTCTACAAAATTAGCTCTTTATTTCAGTTTATATTTCCTTTCTGTATTTCAGTACTTATAGTTCTTGACTGAGTGATAGAGGATTACTCCAAAGAAGGCAATGATCACCAGCAAGAAACTGAAAAAGCCCACAGGGTCCCAGACAAAACCAATCCCTGATCCGCCTTCGTCCCAGGATACGAGCACAGCTCCCTGGAGCACGGTGGGAATCACCACGCAGGCGAAGGCCAGGACAAAGATAAAGACGATGTCAAAGACTTCTGCAAACTTTCCTTTTTCTTTTGCGGAAATTTCGGTCATATTCCAGGCCCTCCTTTCAGTCGTAATACCGGAACTCGAACATGTGGTTTTTGATCGAGTCTCTTACCCTGAGACAACCAATTGCTTCGATGCCGATCACGAGCCCGAAGAAGACTATGTAAAGGTAGGAAAAGCCCGAGGAGATTTCCCAGGTTGCTGAGAGTATTTTGCCCATCACGAAGGACTCAACCCCTATAAGCAGGGCCAGCATCCCGAGAATCAGCATGGAGTCTCCGTTGAGCTTGCTGTGATACCTGCTTTTCATCTCATTCGTCACTTCTGAACTCAATTCCGTTCACCTCCGTTGAAACTCTGGCATTCGGAGAACCCCTTGGTTCTGGCCAGCCCATGGAAGCCCAGTTGTTCTCCGCGGTGGATGTCTTGTGCTTACGGCTGAAGTAGAAATACGAAATGCCGTAGAACACAAACGCGAAGATCAGGTTGTACTTATAACCCCAGAAGAGGGTCGAGAGTATCGTAAGGGCAAGCGCAATCGCGAAGTATGCGATGTAGGGTTGCAGGGGACCTACAAAGGGCCGGACTTTGCTTGAGCTTTCCGGGAAGAGTTTCCTGAAGCGGATCAGGGAGAAGGGAATCAGCACGTAACAGAGCAGTCCCGAGGCTATGGAGAAGGTAATGACCTGGTCCAGGAAACCACTGAAGGCAAAGCCGATAGCAACCGGCACTGTGAAGATCACAGCTCTGTAGGGGGTGTTGTATTTCGGATGCACCGCCGAGAACCAGGGGGAGACGTAATTGTCCCTGGAAAGGGCGAACCAGGACCTTGAAGAGTCACAGACACAGCCGTTTGCACTTGCAAGGCAGGTCAGAAGTGTTCCAAGGCCCAGGAGTGCGATTAAGACCAACACTCCACTGTTCTGAGCAGCTTCAAAGAGCGGGTAGACGGAAACTCCAAGTAGATCCGTAGGGATCAGTACCGCACAGAGGTACAGGGTCATGGCCGCGCCGATAAGAAGCGTAATCATCCCGGCCTGCTGCCCGAGAGGGACCGCACGCGAAGGGTGCTTACATTCCTCGGCACACATGGCCGCACCTTCGATTCCAAGGTAGAACCAGGGCCCGAATTGCAACGCTGCAAAAAGCCCTATCATCCCGTTTGGAATTGCTCCCTGGAAGATATATTCGGGGTGGATGTTTATTGTCCCGAAGGTTGTTGCAAAGAAGAAGATTATGATTGCAATGAAAGCTATCATAGTCAGGATGAAATTAAGGGTAAGTGCGGCAACAACGCCCCGGTAGTTAATAAATGTCAATAGTGCTATAACAAGTAACGTTATGGGAAATACCTGTAGTTCCGGGAATATCGCAGATGCGATACTTGCAACCACTATGGCATCTGCGGCTTCCAGTGCAATGTATTCCATGTACACCGCAAGCCCGACGCTGGCCGCAGCCCCCGGACCCACAAAGAGCCGGGCCCAGTCATACGGTCCTCCGGCCAGTTTGGTAGCCGAACCAAGTTCACTTGCACAGAGAGATATTACCACATACAGGGCTCCTGCGACCAGCATGGCCAGCAGGGCTCCGAGTATTCCTCCTTTTGCAACGGTAAAGTTCCAGCCCATAAATTCTCCGACTAGAACAATACCTACTCCGAGGGCCCATACGTGGAAAGGCCGGAGAGTTTTCACCAGGCTGGCAGATTCTTCAGACATGATATCACCTTTTTTCCGGTAAATCAGTTCTTTCCGGACACCTTACTGGCATCCAGCAATACCCAGCCCATAAGTGCAAAAGCGAGGAGATAGATCGATCCGTTTATAATTGTCCAGATATCCATATTTATATCTCCACTATTTTTTTTACACACTGAATTTTTGCATTCGGTGCCCTATTCCCTTGAAAATATTCCATATAATTAGCATCAGGTGTTTTTAAGGTTTTCGCCTGACGGTTTAAAAAAAAAATACCAGCGGGATACCCGCTGGCAAGGGTTTTGGGCTTATCGATTTAGTAATCAATTTAGAATACAAGACCGAGGTCTTCGAGTTTCTTCCTTGCGCCGTCGTAGACCTGGACGTACTCGTCGGTTGGTGTGACGGTCATAACGTCATAGCATTCCTGGAAGGTCTTTCCTTCAGGGGCTTTTGCGTAGTCCTTCTCGTAGAGGCCGACGAGCTTGTTGAGGATACCGTTTACTTCGGTGATATCCATGCCTGCGGTTGCTCTTGCGACTTCTCCCATCATCCTGGCTTCCATACCTGTGGTCTTGTCAGTAACAACACCTTTTGCGGCTGCGACTCCGGAGAGGATTTCACGGCCTGAGGCTGTGTCAGTCATGGACTGTGCGGAGGCTTCGAGGAGGCACATCTCGGTACATGGACCAGCGCATGGGTAGTACTGGTTTCCGGAGAGGATGTCTGTGAACTCACTGATGGTTGCACATGCCCAGCCTGCGATTGTCAGGGTTTCCCTGGTGTTGGTTGAACCCCAGCGGATGTGGACAGGCCCATCAAGGTGCCAGCTTGCGCTGCTCATGATGATGGAGTTGATGTGGGTTGCGATGTCCACGATGGTGGTCTCTTCAATGCCGCCGGCGTATCCGCCGAAGATGGGCATCTGTTCGTCCATGATGATGTCGCTGTTTCCCTTGTAGTGGGCGATAACTGCGATTGCATCGAGGTCGATCTTCAGTTCATTTAACTGAGAGACTTCGTGGCTGTCGGTGGAGGCCTGGCCACCCCAGCAGTCGGAGGCGATGTTTCCCTGAGCGGACAGGGAGGTCTCTGGGCCCTATATGCCCATACCGGGGCGTCCGGCCATTGCTGCTGCCTGCTTGATGAGTCTGGTCTCGGTCTTGGACGCAAGCACTTCGTAGGGGCTGCCCGGAATTGGGGGTCTGCCACGAACGGAGGTCATGACCCCATCCACAATGGTGTCCACTTCTTTCTCAAGGGCGTAGCTCATGTGAACAGGCATGAAGACTTCTTCGGAAATTGGGGACCCGGTAGGACCGCCCTGAATGATTGGCTTTCTACTGTCGCCGACGCTTCTCTTCTTTACGTTTACGGCGTCTCTCCCTGTCCCTAATGTGAATTCTCTCTGAACGTTGTTGAGGGAATCCCAGATCTCGGCTTCGGTGTACTTGACAATCCTGTGGGTATCTGTACAGTAGATACCGCAGTCAAGGAGCATATCGAATCCGGCTTTGAAGAGATTCTCCATCATGCCCTTATCGGTAGGGATGATCTCGTCCTTGAAGTCAAGCCCGTACTTCTGCTTGAGCTCCATGGCCTTCATGGGGATGGTCATGAGGTCCCAGTCGTCCTGGGTACATTTCTCGCCTTTTTTTGCACGGTCATAGAATTCGTAGCAGTCAAATGAGTTGGTGAACGTCATATCAATATCTCCTGTATCTACGATTATTCCATGATCTTAATTGCGACCTTTGCGGCTTCTGCAGCGTTTTCTGCGGTTGCGTCTGCGCCGATTTCTTCGATCCATCCATTAGATACGGGTGCGCCTCCGAACATGCACTTTACACTGTCCCGGAGCTTTTCTTCCCTGAGCAGATCCATGAGGTCCTGCTGGCCGAGCATGGAGGTGGTCATGAGAGCTGAACCGACAAGGATGATCTTTTCTCCCTTGTGCTTTGCAACTTCTTCAACGACAGTCTCGTTGAGGACGTCGGTGCCGAGGTCGATGATGTCAAAGCCGTTTGCGCCGATCATGGTGGTGACAAGGCGGTGGCCAATGTCGTGAATGTCTCCTTCTGCAACGAAGGTGATGGCGGTTCCGGTTTCGTCTCCTTCAACCCTGTTCTTTGCGAGTTCAGGGGTGAGGATTTCCATTGCGCCTTTCATTGCCTTTGCAGACATCATGATTTGAGGCAGGAATATCTCTGCGGCTTCGAACTTGTCTCCGATGATCTTCATCCCAACGGAGAGGCCTTTTGAGATAATATCAAGTGCTGAAATCCCGTTAGCAAGAGCTTCATTTGTTAATTCTACACAGCCAGAGATGTTCTGGTTTACGATTGAATCACGAAGTTTGTCGAATATTTCTTCGTTTGCCATTTTTAAACCTCCAATACATACTATTTAATTCTGGTTGCGCAGCATAATGTCTGAAAATGTAGACTTTATCGAAGTGCCAAAAGCTCAGTTTTTCACATACCCACACCGGAACAGGTCAACGCAGGAATTACAGATATCTATAGCTCCCGCTAATGATGTATCTATAGTTTTCACTAAATGGTGTTTATAAGTATCCCGGTCTGCCGTCTGGCAGGATGTGGATTGCCAACTTCTTACAGCAAATTGTCAAAGGCTTCTTAGGACAAAGCTTCTTAAGAGCAATTTACCATAACACTTACAGCAATCTCGTTTGTCTAAAGTATCCACTCAATGAATATCTTCCACTATCCACGAGCCATTAATCGAATCCCTTTCCTGGAATCCTGTATGTGAATGGTGAGTCTTTCATTAATGTGAATTAGTTTCTTGACATTACTGAGGAATATATTTCTATTTGAGACTGCAAACCTGTTTATTATCCCAATAATAACAGATTTTATCCCGGATTATCCAACAGTTTAGCTGCTTGGCATTACCTCCGAATGTTCAGGGGCAATTACCTAACTAAAAGATTGGTACACTCCTATATAAATGATTACTATATTTGTCAAATATATACTACAAAACAATCTCTATTATAAAGATTATTTTATAAGTATGGGGTAAAATCGACTCATATTCTAGGCTGAAAATGCCATATAGGGAAATGAGTGTAAATTAGAGCAACAAGTATAAATATAGTATCAGATACGCAGTTTGCTTCTATTGAATTATATATACAGTCGACGAGTGTATTACTAAATTCAAAGTGTTTTCCACAAAAACAAAAAGTATATATATCGCTTACAGTATTATTTTTTTTATATGCTCTTTTATCCCGTATCAGGAGGGCCGGGTTCCGGAAATATAGGGTTTTGAACTCTAAAATGTATTCAAAAACGTTTTTTAAAAAAAGAGAGCTGGCCAGAAGCCAGCATTAAATTCTGTATTTAGTAAGTAAAGTTCTTTGCGCACTCAATCATTTTCTTGAGGTTTGCGGTTGGGGTCATGCTGACGGTTCCGCATCCTATGGTGAGTAAACCCACCCCGGCATCCAGGATCTTCTTGCATGCTTCTTCAACGGTTTCGGGGTTTCCGTTCCAGAGCACGGCTACAGGGTCTACGTTTCCGACGATGAGGGCGTTTTCCACGTTGCCGACTGCGGTTGCGATGTCTACCTTCTGGTCAACACTGATTGCATTTACCCCGGTCTTTTCCATAATGGCAAGGCCGTTGGTTGTGTTTCCGCAGATGTGGAGGACGGTTGCGACATCCAGTTCCTTCATGGCATCAACGATCTTTTTCTGGTAAGGCACGGCGTACTTCTCGTAGAATTCTCCACCGATGAGTTCGTAGCTGGCGGTCGGGTCGATGATTGATATGGTGTCGGCTCCGTTTTCAATCATTGCCTTTGCGTATGCGACGTTGAAGTCGGAACAGAACTCAAGGAGTGCAGGGACGACTTCGTTGCCTGTGAAGATGTTTCCGAACCAGGCGTCTCCGTTGAGGTGCTGAGCAAGGGAGAAAGGCCCGATCATGGATCCAATGATTGGGAGTTCGCTTCCATACTTGTCGGCAACGATCTTTACAGCTTCGATGATTTTGGAAACTCTGCCTTCGCCGAGGGTGTATTCCCTGAGCTTGTCAAGGTCTTCCAGGTTGCTCACGCTGTGCTTGATAACGGAGGGCTGCTGTTCTCTTGTGCCTGCCTTGATTCCACAGCCGAAGAGTTCGGCTTCAGCGGTGATGTCGAAGGGGACGCGGATTGCTTCGAAACCGACAAAGGTGTGGCCGGCTTCTGCAAGGGCTGCCATCTTCTGAGCGTCTTCATGGGCCTCGGGCCAGAAGGCTCCGCAGGCTTCCATCTGCTCGACGGTTCCGGTCTGGGTGAAACAGACGGCAGGCATTCTGTCTACTGGCTGTTTTCTAAGTGCACGGTACAATCTTTCTTTGGGTGTATAATTTGCCATTTTAATCCCTCTCTCGTATATAAATATACAGGATTATTATCAAAAAATTATAGTATAAATATGTATGTATTATAAGTCATAAATTAAACGTTGATATATAATTTTGTATGGATAATTCTCTATGGAGGGTATTGAAATTTATCCTAAAACAAGTAAATTTGAGTTGTATAAGAAAACAGATGAATAGTTTAAAATATTAGAAATATTGGCAATTAATTAGGCAGGACATTCGGGGGCCTTCTCTTCTTAAGAATAAGGAAAGTATGTATATATAAAAATATTAACCACAAATTTATGAGTGGAAACTTCAAAATAGTTGTTCTGAAAAAATATAAGGAATTTATATTATAAGGAAACATATTATTTAATTAGCACCAAAACGTATTATTTAGTTAATTATATAACTCATATTAGATATGTTTAATGTAATACTAAATATAATGTTGATCATCCCACCCACATACAAAATATTATTGATTTGATTATAAAATGGCAAAATATCAACTGAATAATCTTGAATATTTCGCATAATTTGTTTTTTCTGGAGATCTCAAAAATGTATGGAATAGCACTCGATCTGGGAACAAGTGGTTTCAGAGCTCAGCTTATTGACATCGAAACAAAGGAAACGATAAAGACCGTCATAACGATGGGGCATCCTCTTCCCGGCGGAAACGTTATGGACCACCTGGACTTCGCCATAACAACCGGAGAAGACGTGGCTCACGGGGTTATGATCGAAACAATCGTAAGAATGCTTCAGCTATTTAACATAGATCTCTCCGAAATTGAAAGGCTGGCTGTCTGTGGAAACCCTATACAGCTTTCCCTCTTCCAGAACATGGAGATCAGGGACCTGGCTTATGCAGGGAAGAACAAACAGAAAAAGCTCGGGGTCGAAAATATCACGAGAGAAGCTCGCATTTTCCCTGCCTCCGAGGTCTTCAAGACCCTGGACCTGCCGAACTGCGAGATCATCGTGCCCCCCGCAATCAAGCACGAAATAGGAGCCGACGCCCTTGCAATGATGCTTGAGACCGATTTTTTGAACCAGACTGCCCCTTCCCTGGTAACCGATTACGGTACAAACGCCGAAATGGCCCTGAAGGTTGGAGACAGGATCATAACCGCAAGCGCTGCCGCAGGCCCCGCAATCGAAGGTCAGGGTATAAGCTGCGGGATGCTCGCAAGCCCCGGGGCTATCTGTGACGTAAAACAGGAAGGAGAGTTCTGGAAAATCCTGGTCCTTGACAAAGAAATGGAAACTCGGGACGCCTACCTGATCGATCCCCTCTCCGGAGAAATAAAGGAAAACTACGGTGGTGAAGCCGTGGGCATCACAGGTACAGGAGTTATTTCCACCCTTGCCGTGGCTCTCAAGAGCGGGCTTATTAAAAAGCTCCCTAATCTTCCCAACGGACGGCTCATCCTCGGGCCTGATATCGAGATCACTGATAAGGACATGGAAGAAGCCGGAAAAGCCATCGGAGCAATCCGGGCCGCCCACCTCGCCCTCATCGTTGAATCAGGCATCAAATACGAAGATCTGGAAAACGCCTACATGTCAGGAGCAACCGGTGCATACGTGGACGCCGAAAGCGCAAGGCAAATAGGGTCCTGCCCCGGCTTCTCAAAGAACATTCTCCAGTTCGGAAACACCTCCCTCGGCCTTGCAAGGGAACTCGTCATGGACAAATCCAGGCTCAACGACGTAATCGAAGTTGCCAAAAAAGTCACCGCCGATCACCTCATGATGGCCACCAGTGACACCTTCAACAACTTCTACCTCTGCGAACTCTCCTACTGGACCCAGGGCATGCCCCTCGAAATGTACAACCAGATGCTCGAAATGTACGGCATCCCCATCCTCCCCAAAACCCTCGAACATGTTCATGTCGAAAAACGGGTCAGCAAAGACATCGAAGAAGTCGGCAAAGAAGGCCTCGTCATCCTCAAAGAAATTGGCATAACCCTCGAAGTCCCAGTAGAAAAATGTGTCTTCTGCCACAAATGTGAAAAAGAGTGCCCAGAAAACGCCATTGAAATCATTGAAATCGACGGTAACAGATTCGCCGAGTACGACAGCCAGAAATGCCTCGGAACAAGCTGCCGCCGCTGCGTCAGTATCTGCCCTGAAGAAGCCATCGACATGACAAAGCTCAAGATCAGCCCAAAGTGCTTTATTTAAATTGCTGAAAACTCCTGAGCTAACCTTTTCTTTTTTTCTTTTTTGTAAATGAGGATTTTAGCCTCAATTTTCCAGAAATAAGGTTTTTAGATCTAATTTTCCAGAAATAAAGTTTTTAGATCTAATTTTCCAGAAATAAAGTTTATAGTCTGCTTGAGCTCGCGCAGCGAGCGAAACGGACACCGGGCTCCCGAATCGGAATTCGGGAAGCGCAACTCGGGAAGCGCAACTCGGGTTTTAGAAAATTGAGTACAGCATTGACAGCGTCCCTATTCCCAGGGGCTCCATAACAATTTCCGCCTCGTACTTCTCCCGCAAGTCCTCCGAAAGCCCGCAGGGAATACCGGGGGTTGATACCAGACAGCCTTTTTCGAGCGCGGACTCGGGGATAGTGTCCGGGCAGGGGGTCGCCTCGAAGATCATGGAGAATTTCTTAGGGGTTTCGGTTTCGATTTCGGGGTCAAAGGGAATGACCTTGAGTTCGGAGACTGCCCGCTGGAACAGCCCGTCGTCAACGTCGTATCCGTACACGGAAAAACCTTTTTTTACCAGGTGTTCGGCCCCGGGAAAGCCCACTTTGCCAAGCCCTATCACCAGGATGTCTTTGCTTTTGGCCCGCAGGCTCCGGGATGCGATTTCCGCATAGACAATTCCGGTGCAGGGCTGGTTGTTTGCGATTTTCCCGTTTTTCAGGTTGTGGGCCAGGTAGGTGAGGTCGTCCGCCATCAGGACAATATCCGCCCCCGCAGTCACAGCCTCGTAGTAGCCGCTGACATCGGGTTTTTCAGTAACAAAACCGTCCAGCCCAAAATACCGGACAATCGCGAGCAGGGACTCCGAAAAACTCCCTATTATTCCGTTTCCGGCCGTAATGGGGACAATTCCCACCTTTTCGGAACCTGCCTCCGTCCCGTAAAGGGCCTTGCAGACCTCCTTTATATCAAGGCCGGTTGCTCTCCTCACGGCTGCATCACTGTTTTCAAGTTGCCTGTTTATTTCTGCCAGGTCTTCCGGGGTTAAAAGTGCCATTTTTTGTCTCCTCCGGGGAATATGTTATTTCATAAATCCATTTTTAACTTTCAGGATGATTAAAATTTAATATAAAATCACAAATTCAAGCCGGGGTTCAGAACACTTTTAATGCCAGTCTTCCTGCCGGTATTCAAACCAAAGTCCAGGTCAATATTCAGCCCAAAGTCTTCGGCCAGGATCTCAAGCCCTTTTTCCCTTACTTTTTCCGCTTCTTTCCTATCCGAGGCCCAGGCTATCAGGGTAAAAACCGCCTGCTTCCCCCTACCCAGGAAAATCTCAAGCCCCTCCTCTGAATAATATTCTCCGTATTCCGAGTTTTCGGAAAGCATGTGTTCGCCCACGGGGACGAGGGTCAGGCTTTCCTTCTCAAGCATGAGGTGTTCAAAAATACAGAAAGCATCTTTCGGAAGGGCCTCGATTTCCCGGATTCCTCCGTTTTCTATTTCTGCCACTCTTTTCTCCTTTCTTTCCCTCTTTCCTTCCTTTTCTCTTTTTTCCCTTCCCTCAAAGGCTTTGAAGAGGAGTTCCACAAGGTTAATCCCTGAAGAGTGGTAGACGACCGTTGGGGTCTGGCTCGGGAAACGGGCATCGATTTCGATTACCTTCAGGCCTTTTTTGCCCTGAATGGCCTCGACGTCCATGATCCCTTTAAGGGAAAGCCCTTCTGCAAGGATCCGGGCAATTTCCCGGAAGGTCGGGTCGTAAGGAAGAGAAGTCACCTTATGGCAGTCATAGGTCCCGTCGATATGGACCAATGTCTCCTTCACAACGGCAAACCGGACTCCGTCTCCAACGATTTCCAGGGAGACCACGTCCCCTTCCACATACTCTTCAATGAGCATGGAAGGGTCCAGAGCCTGTAGTTCTTCCTTGTCGAAAATAATCGAGGTTCCCACACTCCCGCTCTCGCAGGCCGGTTTTACAAAATAAGGAGGTTCATCGGGCCGGTCTAGGGGGGTTGGGACCCCGACGGACGCAAAATATTCCTTAGACTTCTTCTTATCCCGGCTCACGCGGTAAGCGTCAAAATCAAAAAAGATAGGGCAGAACAGCTTTTCTTTGACCGACTCAAGAAATGCGATACATTCCGAATTTTCATTCAGGGGGATCAGAGCGTCCACCTTTCCCGAAAGCTCAATCAGCCGGTCGGCATCCTCGATGATATCAAAACAGTGAAACTCATCCGTGTAGTTCCGGATAAGGGCCTCCGGGTTTCGGTCTACAAGGACGGTTCTCATTTCAGCTTTTTTCGCAAGGTACGCAAGCTCAAAGCCCTGGAGTTTGCCTCCCACAAGACAGACCGTTTTCATCCTAGTGCCCCAGGACCTTTTCGAAATCGGCCTGTGAAGCAGGAACCATTCCCATACTTTCAAGCCTTAATATAACGCTTTTTATGTCCCGGTCCCGCTCTTCGAGGCCACGGTCGTAGTTGGCGACCCCATCGAGTTCGGAGTTCGGGGGAAGAATCGAGGTCACTATGTTGGCCCCTGCGTTTAAGCGGTAGACCATGCCGTCTATGCCTTCGAGGTCAAGGGAGGCCGGGATCAGGCGGTCCGGGAAAAGAAGCCTCAAAACCGCTATGATCTTGAGTTCCGAAAGGTTCGAGTTCTGCGGGGTTTCCTCAAGAGGGGTTCCTTCCTGAGGGATAAAGGTCATGACCCTAACCATGTCCGGATTGTTCGCTTCCATTCCCCTGAGGGATAGAACGGTTGACTCAATATCGTTTCCTATCCCGGTCAGGAGCCCGTCTTCCACGCAGTAGCCATTTTCCTTCGCAAAGCGGCGGGCGTTGACCCTGCCCTCGAAAGACTGTCCGACCCTGAGTTTTGCGTAGTGCTCCCGGTCATAGGTCTCCTGGTAAAGAGCAAAGTAATTCGCCCCATTTTCTCGGGCCTTTAAAAGGGTCTCGTTGCTCATTACCCCCGGGGAAATCATGATGGGCAGGTCCAGTTCTTCCTTTACGGTCCGGACAAGTTCCACGAATCGGTCCGGTTTATCATAGTAATAAGGGTCTTCTCCCATGGTCAGGTCGATCATGTGAAAGCCTGCGCCTTTGAGGACTTTACAGGTCTCTTTAATATCCTCACGGGTCAGGCGATACCTTTTGATATCGTTTTTGCAGTTATAGTAACAGAAGGCGCACTGGTTTTTGCAGTAAGTGGAAAAGTAAATAAAGCAGTTGAGAAACACCCTGTTCCCGAAGAAATGGTCCCTGACCTTTCGGGCCGTACAGTACAGCTTTTCAAGCTCTTCCTCTGACTCGATTGCCAGGAGCTTCTCCAGGTCCCCATCTGAGAGGCGAGCCCCGTTTATTATGTCTTCCGTGAATTTATCTATCTCATCTTTTGCCATTTTTTGAAACAAAACATTCACTCCTTCATATTTTAGTGGGAATCCCGTTATAATATGATTCGGCCCTGCTCCCTCTCCTTATGTTCTTGAAGCCGTGTTTGACTTTCAGCAGGCGTTCAAGCCCGAAGCCAGCTCCTATCCAGGGCTTGTCAATCCCCCAGTCCCGGTCCATGGGTACAGGCCCCACGACCGCTGAGGAAAGTTCCATGTCTCCGTGCATAATGTCAATGGTGTCCCCGTAGACCATGCAGGAATCCCCGACTATCTCAAAATCGATTTCCAGGAAGTCCAGGAACTCTTTAATTAAAGCTACCAGGTTCTCCCGGGTACAACCCGAGCCCATCTGGCAGAAATTGAGCATGGTAAACTCTTCCAGGTGCTCCTTTCCATCGGACTCTTTCCTGTAACAGGGCCCGATTTCAAAGATCTTTACCGGGTCAGGCAGGACATTATCAAATTTATGGAGGCAGTTGTAAAGGGTCGGGGCAAGCATGGGCCTCAGGCAGAGGTTTTTGTCTATCCTGAAGACCTGTTTTGAAAGTTCGACATCGTTATTAATCCCCATTCTCTCCACATACTCCGCAGGAATGAGGATAGGTGTCTTGATTTCCAGAAAACCCCTGTCCACGAAAAATTTCGTGATCGTCCTCTCAAGTTTTCCGAGGTAGTCTTCCCGGTCCTCAGCGTACATCTGCCGCAGGTCCTCTTTCCTCCGGGAAACCAGCATGGATTCAAGTTCTTTGAATGGTAATGCGGGGTCTTCCAGGGAAATTTCGTCTTTCGGGCTCAGGAGCGCCTCAAGCCGTTTTTTCTGGCTCTTTGTAAACGAGCTTTCCGGAGCTTCAGAAGCTACAGGTTTCGAGGCTGCCGAAACTGTAGGAGCTACAGGTTTTGAAGCGGGAGGAGTGGCAGAAGCGGAAGGAGCGGCAGATACGGCCTTAACTGACGGAGCTGCGGATTTCGGGCCGGTGGGTATGGCTGATGCTGCCTTAGCTACCGAAACTGCGGGTTTTTTCGCTACCGAAACTGCGGGTTTTGGAGTAGCGGGAACCCTGGCAGTTGTGGCAGTTGCAGCCACCTGAACTTTTTTAGTCTCAAGCGCTTTTACAGGCCTTGCTATGGATTTTGGCATTGCTTTCCTGGGCTTCGAGCTGGTAATTAACTTTATCTTCGTGCTGCTTTTGTTGTCGTGTGGTTTTGTAACGAAACGGTTGATATCTTCATCCGATACTTTGCAGTATTTGCAGGTTTTCCTGTATTTGTTTCTTCTGAGCGAGCGGGCCGCACGGCTGGAGCGAGAATTGTTCACCACAATGCTTTCCCCGCAGGCCATTTCAATGAGGATCTTTTTTCTGGATACCTCATAATTATTGATTTTGTGAAGCAGCCCTTTTCTGGACAGCCACACGCCATTAGAGGCTATTAAAATATCCAGCGGTTTTCTTTCCATAGTTTTACCCCATATAACAGGTTTTCTGGATAAAAGATTCTCTGGAATAGTAGGTTTCCAAAAATAGTAAAATCCCGGTTTACGTAAACATAAACAGAGTAGATATGCGACAAACGAAATCCGGCAAAGAAAACGTATTATAAGAATATAGAAGTCGCAATCCGGAATTCAATAAAGAGCGGAAACCCCGGGAATCTAACCCGGCTAAACGGATTTAGAGTCCATTCGATCTACATGATCAGGTTTCCTCCTTGTATATTTTATTTAAAAAAAATATTCTTTTGGGGATAAAATATCATTCATTTATATATATATCTATCGGTATAATTCTAATATATAATTACTATTTAATATAATATTTCCTCTGCTTCTTCAGTTTTTTATCGGGGGCCTCTGGAAACTTTCAAAAGACCCCGGTCTTCAAAATTAAATTACAATATCTATTATTCAGGGATGAATTCCTTAGCTGTTTTGGAGCGAGGTCTGCCTATCCCGAGGGTTATGAGACTCAGGGCCGTTGCATTAACGTCGTCTCCTCTGTTCCCCCAGGCCCCGCTTTCCCGGACTTCGTCCAGAAGCCAGCGGGTG
This sequence comes from Methanosarcina baltica, assembly GCF_055394095.1. NCBI lineage: Archaea > Methanobacteriati > Methanobacteriota > Methanomicrobia > Methanosarcinales > Methanosarcinaceae > Methanosarcina > Methanosarcina baltica. The sequence goes on from NZ_AP042463.1 coordinate 1,791,960, forward strand.
GAGGCTTTTACTTCCTCCTCAAAACCTGTCAGGAGCAGGGCCTGAATAACCAGGTTGCTTGTGGAAATATGAGTCCAACCGCCTTCTGGCCCTCTCTTTGAAAGGAGCCAGTTTGCTCTCTCTTTTATAAAAGCCCTGAGTTCCTTTTTCTCTTTTTCTCTGTTTAAACTCCCGGTTTCCTCTACATCCCCATTTTTGCGTTCATCCTCTATTTTTGCCCCATCCCCACTTTTTCCATCATTTTTCCCTTTATTTCCCCCTGCTCCTTCCTCTTCTTTCAGTTCTACCTGTCTCTGAAGAGCCGTGATAATCAGGGCCGTGGTCCCCACCTGCTCCCAGGCAGGTCCGTAATTCTCATACAGCCATCCACAGGCCGCCCTGTCCGGGATTTCCATCTCCCCAAGGGCCCTGAGCGCATAGGCAGTGTCATAGACGTCTTCATTCCAGGAATTTCCGGTTTTTTTGCCCAGTAGCCATTTTTCCGATTTCCTCAATATAATTCCTGCATCCGCAAGGGCAGAGCAGGCTCTTGCAGTGTCCCGGACCGAGGCATTCCAGGCCCCGTCTTTTTTTTGCAGGATCAGCCTGGTTGTATAGGGGTTCGAAAGGCCCCAGAGTGCATGGGCCGAAACAGTCCTGGAAAGTTCCTTTATTGTATCAATATTCTGTGCCGAGAGCCATTTAAAGCTTTTTTCTACGGTCTCGTTTTTACTGCTGCCTGACATCCAGTTCTGCTTTTTGATTTACCTGTATTAAAACCTGACTGAGCAGATCTACTTAATTTTATTTTTAATATGTTCTGCGGCTGAATGGCCTGTTCGGACAAAGCTATATATTGGAGTTATGCATTATTATGCATAATGCCGCGCCCAAGGAAAAGAAGGTTTGTGGACTTTGATCATGGAGGAGGGGGCCGCCACTTCAAGCATGTGTGTGAAATGGGAACGTTTTCGCCCTCCCCTCCGGAACCGGTTGAAGATGTCCAGCTGACCATTGATGAGCTGGAGGCCATGCGGCTCAGATATCTGGAAAAATTAAACCAGATAGAGGGAGCTGCCAGGATGGAGATTCATCAGTCCACTTTTCAGAGGACGCTTAAAAAAGCACTTGAAAAGATTACCGATGCACTTGTGCATGGAAAAACTATCAGAATAGAAGGAGGAGATTACAGGATGCCAGGCGGAGACGGAAAAGGCCCATATGGAGAAGGACCTATCGGAGGTCAGGGAAGAGGTCAGGGTGGAAGAGGCCAGGGAAGAGGTCAGGGTGGAAGAGGCCAGGGAAGAGGTCAGGGTTTTGGATTTGGAGGCCCGGAAGGAATGTGCGTATGTCCCGGTTGCGGCCACGAAGCTCCACACCAGGCAGGAGTTCCCTGCGCTCAGATGAAATGTGAAAAATGCGGAACCTTGATGGTCAGGAAAACTTGAGGGAATAATATTTAAAAAACATTTAATAATTATTTTAATAGTACTTGAAAACTGATATTTGAAATTTGAACAACAAAAATGAGTGATAAACATGCCAGGTGGAAACAGAACAGGTCCCAACGGAGAGGGACCAAAGACAGGAAAAGGTCTGGGCTACTGCTCGGGCAGCGAGACTCCAGGATATACGAATGAGGCCGATGGAGCTGGAATAGGGGCTGGACGAGGAGCCGGACGTGGAGCCGGACGTGGAGCCGGACGTGGCAGAGGAGCCGGACGCGGCAGAGCTTGATGAATAACATTCTGGAAGTATTTGAAAATTAAAATTAGAACAAAAATAATGAGTGATTAACATGCCAGGTGGAAACAGAACAGGTCCCAACGGAGAGGGGCCAAAGACAGGAAGAGGTCTGGGCTACTGCTCGGGCAGCGAGACTCCAGGATATACGAATGAGGCCGGAGGAGCCAGAATGGGGGCCGGAAGAGGCTTAAGATCCGGACAGGTTCAGGGATTCGGAAACGATTTCAGAGCAGGTGGATGTTTCAGGACAGGTAGAGGTTTTGGACGTGGCAGAGGCCGTGGGTTCCGTTCCGCTGTGGATCTTGGCTTTGAAAGGGCCGGGTATTCCCCGGAAGCTGAGGTCGGTTATCTGGAAAACAGGCTCAACTCTTTAAAACAGGAAATTGTGGACCTCACAAAACAACTCAGTGAGCTCGGGCGACCCGGGCCAGAGCAGCCTTCTAAAAAAGAATAACTGTTATTTTTTTATAAAGTGCAGGAAAAAACATGAAATCAAAAATAGTGTATGGCCCCATCCTTTCCAGAAGGCTTGGAAGGTCTCTCGGGATCGATGTCATAAAAACCAGTGCTTCGAAAAAGAACTGCAATTACGATTGTGTCTACTGTCAACTCGGGCATGTGGACCGGAAAATTTCCGGGCCGGAAGCAATCGAAGGAGCTGTAAGCCCTGAAGAGCTGGTAGAAGCCCTCAAAAATTTCCATAAAGACATCGAGGACCTGGACTACATAACTTTTTCCGGGACCTGTGAACCCACCCTTAACCTTTCCCTGGGGGAAATGAGCAGACAGCTCAGGACAGTCAGCAAACTTCCGATCTGTGTGATCAGCAATTCCTCCCTTACCGGCAGGCCCGAGGTCAGGGAAAACCTTGCCGAGGCCGACCTGGTTGTAGCAACCTTTGTTTCAGGTAATGAAAAGACCTTCCGAAAAATCCACAGGCCTGCGGCAGGAGTACGGCTTGCGGACGTTATCGAAGGCCTTCGGGAACTTGCTAGTCTGAAAAGGGAAAGTGGAAAAGGTCCAAAGCTGGCTCTGGAGATCATGCTGCTCGATTGCTCTGATGAAAAGAAAGGCCCCCTTAACAGTACGGATGAGGAAGTAGAAGCCCTCATCGAGGCGGTCAAAATTATCAACCCCGACGAAATTGAAATCCTCACGGTCAGCCGTCCTCCGGCCGAGACCTGGATTGTCCCTGTGCCCGAGGAAAGGCTCCGGGAGATTGCGGACCGTTTCGCTGCCAGGTTCGGGGAAGAAAAGGTCACGCTGGTCCTTAAAGGGCTCAGGAGAAACAGAGCCGGAGTCAAGCATAAAGACCCTGAGGCCGATGTCTACGCCCTTCTCCTGAGGAGGCCCTGCACCTCGGAACAGGTGGCAAGAGGTCTGGACCTTGACCCTGAGGCCCTGGAGCCGATTCTTGAGAAGCTTCTTCTGGATCGGAAAATAGTAGAAATTTCTCCAGACGGCAGGAATGATGAGAAATTTTTCAGGGCGAATTAAAAAAAAGCAAATCAGGCCCCTCCTCCCGGCTTGAATTCATTTTTCCAGGGGAGGGGAGTGATTTTTTGTTGAATTATTCTCTTAAGGCCTTTTTTATATTTATCTACTGGACCTGAGGCCTGCTGCTGTCCTTCCGATTAGTGGCCGCCCCGTTTTCCAAGTTCGCTGTCAACAACGAGCAGACCGGCCCCGTCTTCTCCGGCAAGTTTTAATTTGGCGATTATCTCGTTGTCGTTTGCCTCTTCCTCGACCTGCTCTTTAACAAACCACTGGAGGAAGATGCTGGTCGCGTAGTCCTTTTCCACAACCGCAAGTTCGAGCAGGTCTTTGATCGAACGGGTAATGAACTGCTCATGCCCGAGGGTCATTTCAAACATTTCAAGAGGAGGGCCGAACTTCGTGGGCGGTTTTTCTATCACTTCAAGCTCTATCCGGGCTCCCTGTTCAACCAGATAGTTGTAGAGTTTCTCCGCGTGTTCCATTTCTTCCCTATACTGTACCTTGAACCAGTTAGCAAAGCCTGTAAGGCCCTTATACGAACAGTGGGCCGACATTGCCATATAGAGATAAGCGGAATATATTTCCCTGTTCACCTGTGCATTCAGGGTCTTGATCATATTTTCTTTTAACATTTCTGTATTCCCCCAAACTCTTATCAAACTCTTCTCAAATTTTTATCCTGATCAAAATGATTTTCAAAATTCAAGCATCTTCTTTTTCTTCATCTCTTCCCCTGACCAGCAGCACCGACACCTTTGAATTCCGGACCATTTTTTCAGAGATGCTCCCGAGCAGGAAACGCTCAATTCCGCTTTTCCCGTGTGAACCCAGGACTATCAGGTCGATCCCTTCTTTTTTCGCAAAATCGGTGAGCTCTTCCACGGGGTTCCCTTTCAGGATTATGGTTTCCACCTCCAGCCCCGCAGCCTTTACGGCTTTCTCCACAGAGGCAGTCGCTTCCTTCCCAAATTTTTCAAACTGCTCGTACATCGTTTCTTCCCAGTTCATATCCTTCGGAATCGAAAGATATGCCCCCGTATCGATGGCGTATACCGCATAGACCTTTGCTCCGCTCAGGCGGGCGATTTCTATCCCCGCCCCGGTTGCGTCCCCGGCCCCTTTCGAGCCGTCGGTAGCAATCAGGATTTTCCTGTAAAAACTGTTTTCCGTTTCATAACCCCCCGTTTCGGTCTTTCAGCCCCATATTGAATATCTATTTATTCATATTAATAATTCTGCATTTCTAAAAATCGAAGTGCTGCGGCATATTAATGCCTTCAAAAACAGCAAATACATCCTCTTTCAATAGAAAAGAGAGGGATTATTTTTGGAAAGCCAGAGAATACACCCTATCAGGGTTTTTATATTACTGGCCGTGGTCCTCGCCTGCACCATAAGCAGCGGATGTATCCGAAGTTTTGAGGAAGAAAGCGACTACGGCATCACGGACATGGACATCTCGGCAGAGAGGACGGGGGCCGCTTTTGTGGACCTGAACGTCACGACCTATATTGAAAAATACAGGGGCCTATCTGCCGGGAAAAACACTTCCCTGCTCCTGAAAGCCTACAGCCGGGAAAGCGGCCTGCTTGTTGAGCAGAAGGAACTGGAGCTCGGAGCCCTTGAAAAAAGTGAAACAAGGGCCGTAAGCCAGGTCCTGAGCCTTCCGAAATCCGGAAGCTACGAACTCCAGGCTGTTCTTTTTGAAGAAAAAACCCGGAAAAGCAACGGGGAAATCAAAGTCTATTCCCTTGATGCCCTCCCGGCCGATGTCCAGGAAATAGGAATCGGGATTCCTGAAATGGACTTTATCGTGCGGGAAGTTAAGGACGGGAAAGTCCTCATTGAAAGCGACATCTACCTGACAAATGAGGGTAGGGCCACAAGTTCAGACTACCGTATGCTTGTCAAAGCCCGGGAACTCGACGCCGGGCTCCTGGCCGACAAGGTCTGGGCAAAGACCGGGAAAATCGAGCCCCAGACAACCGTTATACGAAGTGTAAACCTGACCATTCCCGACCAGTACAACTACCTTGTCGAAGTCCTGGTCTGGAACAACAACACCATTGTCAAACGTGGAGAAGGCCACATCCGGCTGAGCCCCGAGATCGAACTTAAGGACGAAAAGCCAACTGCGGTCCGGGAGATCGAAACCGGTGAGTTCGAGAGAGATGATGATGATTTTGCAATGCCCGAGGAAGGAGTGTTTGAGGAAGAAGCCACGCCGGGATTCGGAATTTTCAGTACCGGGGTTTTCCTGCTCCTTGCGCTAATCTACGGGAGGCGAAGCGGTGTGGGTAAAGAAGGAGGTAGAGAAGATAGAGCAGGAAGAGGAGGCGGTCAGAATGAGTGATATTGAAAGTGTCAGTCAGGAAAAAAGGCAGGGGAATAAAGAAAAGAATCCGGGGCTTGAAGATAACTTCAAAAAAGGGGCTTTACTGATCGCCATGCTGTTTTTGCTGACAGCGACCTTCCAGCTCTATTTTTCAATTGAGGAAATAATCCAGGACTGGTTCGAGTACCAGTACGTCCCCATCTTCAAGGCCTTCTATAACTTTTTTGTCCTGATTGTGGCCCTCTACGTCATCAGGCTCTACATTGTCAATAAATGAAGGCCTTATGAATGGAATGAAAATGTTAAATGGTCTTCCAATTTCAAAAAATTTATGGGGGCCATTTATCCGGAAGGGCCTTTTCAGGCCCCTTCCAGTAATTTTTTAACAGTCTCAAGCACCAGGACCGCATCTTTCCTTTTGATATCGACTTCTTGCCCGACACAGAAATCAAGCAGAGCCTTTTCTTTATTTTTGGGGACCAGCCCTTTTTTTACCCCGGTCTTTACGAGCCCCAGATAACTCCGGTCCGGGTAATAGGTCTCGATTGCGAGGGCCAGGAGGGCGGCGTGTTCCTCTGTAATGAGAAGTTCTGAGGCAAGGGCGGCTTTGAGGGTTTCTCTCATATTGACCAGGGGTATGGAAATAGGTTCAAAAGTGTCGGGGTTCGTGCTGACGGCGACCTCATCATCGGACTCGATTACTCCGTCCCGGTACCACTCATAGACTTTGCCTATTCCTATCATGCCGTGGGAATCGAGTTCTGAGGCCCGGAGGGCGCCCATGCTGCCGCCTCCCACCACTTTTATCCCGGCATTGAGTGCGGCAAGGATTTCCCTATGCCCGACGGCCGCTCTGTCAAAAAAAAAGCCGTCGATGATGCCTATGACCTTATACCCTTTACGGATAATTTCATCGAGCTGGAACCTCTTAATAGGGGGCCGATAGTCCGCATCCAGGATTTCCCGGGCGGTCTCGTGACTGATGCTCGTCCCGGTAAAGACCACTGCCTTTTTCTTCATCTTCTCTTCCAAGACCTTTCTTCTCTGTTCTCATTTCTGTTTTTGTTCCGGAAAGGAACCCGCTTTTTCCCGGCGCTTATCCTTTTTCCTGTTCGCTCCTGGTCGATTGTGAAAAGCTCGAAGCCAGGGACGATTACCCGCACAACAGGCACCTTGATTTCTTCTCTTGACATGTCAACGACGAGAGCTCTTTCGGCCACATTCCCTAGTTTTTCAAGCACAACATCGATGTTCTCGGCCGGGGTTTTTCGGGACAGGTCCGGGATTTCGGATATCGATACCGTTTCTCCGTCTTCGAACCAGAATTTGTTGAGGCGTTTCATGCGATCGTAGCCTATGTCCCGGATAAAACTTTCCCGGGCCGTATCCTCCCTTGCACCCTGGATCTGGACGACTCTGGATTGGGCAGCTTCCGTGATGGCCCTGGAGATTGCGATTTCGGGTTTGAGGTGGGAGCCTGCCCCCATGACCAGCAGAGCCGGGTCTTTTAGCCTCACGTCGTCCGTGACCGCAATCACGGTCGGGATTCCCATATCGTTTTCAACCATCCAGATCTTCAGTGCGACTCCGGCGGTTTCGAACTTTTGGGCAAGCTCGTAAAGGTAGCCGTCCTTTTCCGTGAGTATGAGCTCTTTTCCAAGGTTCCGGTTAAACTGGGCCGTGCTTATGACGTCTCTTTCAATGACTTCCAGAAAGCCGTGCAGAACCGCTTCTTCAAGTACGTTTCCCGAAGCAAGCCCGTTTGTGTTGCTCCGGAAGGGGCTGAGGAACTGGCCGGGAGCGTTGTAGGGGTGAAAGACCGCGCTTGCGCTTACGAAGACATCTTCACCTTTCAGAAGGTCATAGGCCTCGACCCATTCCTGGGGGGCGTCCGGCTGGCATCCTTCGGGTAAAAGCAGGTCTCTCGGGTCAACTGCACTGCAATTTTCCCGGAGGGTTGGGTAGGAGTCTGCCAGGACATTTGCGGAAATTTCACTTTTGACATTCGCATTCGTGCCCGCCCTTTCCGCAAGGCAGCGTTCGAAACTTTCCATGATTGCTGATATGCGGGCCCTTTCGGGGGTGCTCCCTTTTCCCGAATAGATGGAAATCGCACCCTCGGCCGCGCTCGGCCGGATCGAGGAAAAGACCGGAATCCCGAGCCGGTCCAGGTTCGTGATGTCGGCAATCCGGGTGACGCCTATGTTCTTTAACTGGGCTTTCGTATTTTCCAGGGTTGTGGCTTCGTCATACACGCGCTGGCTGCCTTCGATGTATGAGAGAGACCTGTCAATTTTTATCTCGGACATGTTGGATACCTTTTTACCGCGGCCGGGTTTTTTGTACTTTTCATGAGCTGGCCGATATTCGGTTTTTTTTGAAATTAAGAGTGGAATGGGTTCTGATAAATTTGAAGATATGATCTAATGGTTTCTGGTAGTTTTGAAAGTACCGATTAATAATGAAGAGCCCTATTAGTATATTATAGGGTTTTATAAGGGGTTTTATCTGTGGATATAAAGAAGCTGTTTATGGAAAAAAATGTAGGGGGCTATGACCTGACTCTGCGGGCTCTTCTGGGTTCGCTTGCAATAACGGTCCTTGCAATGGATCTCGTGGAAAGCTGGCCCTGGAACTGGGTTGTCGCTCTGGTCGCGTTTGTAGGCCTTTTCACTTCAATTACACGGCACTGTTCTCCGTATGCCCTGCTGGGGATAAATACGGCTGACAGGGAGTAATCAAAAAATCGGATAAGGGGTTTGCGGCAGGCCGGGTTTTTATCTGAGAGGCGGTGGCATGATGCGGCCCGGAGGCTTTCTCTCCGAACCTCTGAAAATGGATTTTGATTCCGAAAGACCTTTTTGTTAAATCACTTTTTGATCCCGGATATTTCAAAAAGCTTCCAATGATTTTGATTTCAAATTTTTTCAGTTTCAGTCACGAAAAGGCCGGCCTGTGGCCGGTGAGTACATCGGAATTTTTGAGAACCCGAAATCAAACTCCATTCAGACTCATTTTCCAAGCTCTTTAACCCTTTTCGGCCGCCGGATCAAGTAGTAGAGGAAGGCCCCCAGGATATAGGTAAAAACGATTACAATGATCCATATAAGGCGGATGTTTCCCTCGTCGGTTTCTTTTTTCAAACAGTCGGCCAGGGTCCAGACCCAGAGGATGAGGGAGACGAGGTAGAACCCCCCGAGTATCAAGAGTATTATGGAATTTCCGAACATAGTGCTGCTTCCTGAAGTCGGGCTCTGGCCCGAAGTTCCGGGCTTGAAACTGCCCTTTCTGAAGATATGGGGCTGGCAGGTCTTAAACTGTTTGCTTTTATAGTTTCAGTGTAAATGATACCTACTCTTTCTATTTTCCCACAGAACTTCTAAAAAAACAGAGTCAATTCGAAAAATTTTTAAACTTGTTTCCTGTAATCAAGGTTATCTTTAGCAACATTATTATACTGAAATTTATATTAATGTGGCCATGAAATTCTGTAACCTGATGTTCTGAAAATTCATTTTTTCATACTGGTGCTGATTAAAAACGTGCTTCAACTGGCCCTCTTTAATTTGAATTTCGTGAAAAATGTTGCGTTTTTATTGTTGTATTCTGGACGGGCCTGTAAGAGCATGTTCTGAGAGTCCTGTTCCGTATATTTTGCAAACTTCACAGTCTGAAAGAGGAGATATCATGAGAACAGCCAAATTATACACATTGCTGGTCCTGCTTATGCTTCTGGGGGTTGCCGGAAGCGGTTGCACCTCCAGTGAAGGTCAGGAAGAAATTGAAGAAGGTGTCTCTATGGAGGCTGTGGCCCCCGAGGATACTGGGCTTTCAAATATCGTTACGAATCCTATAACTCCCTGGAACCCTGCAAGCACATCCCCTGAAATTGCCGAAACTGCCTTTATCCACCCACAGTCCGTGGTCATAGGGGCCGCAACAATTGGAGAAAGGGTGCTTGTCTCACCCCACGCCTCCGTTCGAGGGGACGAGGGGATGCCGATTTTTGTCGGGGACGAAAGTAATATTCAGGAAGGAGTCGTGCTCCACGGGCTTGAGACAATTGACGAAGAAGGCGAACCTTTTGAGGCTCATCTTGTGGAGGTCAATGGAGAGAAATATGCGGTTTATGTGGGAGAAAGGGTTTCCCTTGCCCACCAGTCCCAGGTCCATGGCCCGGCCTTTGTAGGCAATGACACCTTCATAGGCATGCAGGCAATGGTCTTCAATGCCTGGGTCGGAAACAACTGCGTGCTCGAACCCACCTCCGGGGCCATTGGCGTGACTGTCCCTGACGGCAGGTATATCCCGGCAGGAGTTGTTGTCACCTCCCAGGCAGAAGCCGATAAGCTGCCCGTGATCACGGACGATTACGGCTACAAGCACACCAACGAAGCCGTGGTCTATGTAAACACCAATCTGGCCGACGGCTACAACGAAATGTGATCCCATCGTATCTGCGTTTTATTTTCGAGGGGCTGTCCGGGGACTTTCCGGACGGTTTCTCCCTTCTTTCTCCTTACTTTATTTTTTCCTGTTTTTCAGTGTATTTACCTGAAACCCCGGCCACTACAGCCTATTTTGAACGTGATACCGGTTTAAAGCTGTTTTCCGGATTCAGGTCCTGAGGCTTTTTTCAAAACCCGGAAGCCTGAAAGAAAGTAAAAACACAAAATAAATAATAAGGCCCGCAATCAAAAAGGTGCTACCCCCCAGAATCCCGTAGAAAAAACCTCCCAGGATCAGGCCGCTTATGCTTGCCAGGCTCCCGAAACTGCTCGCAAAACCCTGAACGGTCCCCTGGTACTCTTTTCCCGCAAGCCTGGAGATTAGGGAGAGAAAAGACGGCCACATAAGCCCGTCTCCGGCCGCAAAAAAGCATGCTGCAAGGTAAGTCAGGAAAAGGTCTCCCGGAATCAAAAGCAGAAAGTTCGTGCCCAGCAGCAGGCAGCCGAAAATCGCAAGGGTGGAGTCGGAATAGCGTTTCGAGGCCCGGGAAAGCACGGGGCCCTGAACGAAGACCAGCAGGGAACTCAAAACCGTAAAATAAATCCCCATCTCCGCAATGCTCCAGTCAAGCCGCATTATCGCGTGCAGGGGAAAAGCGGTATAAAATAGGTTGAAGCCGAAAAAAATCAGGAAATAGAGCCCGAACATGTAGGAGATGTGGGGCATTTTCAAAACCTCCTTAAAGCCCGGATTTCCTGTCCCCCTCCCGGTCCCACACTCCCTCAACTGGTAACCGAAGATTTTTCTCACACTTTTTCCTTCCAGGGCCCCCCCTCCAATCTGTTCGAGGGCGCATTCCCTTGATTCCGGGACGTGGGCCGCTATCAGGTAGGTCCCGACAAGGGAGATTATAACCGCCCCCAGCACAGGGAGGGCTTCCCCATATTCGGTTACGCTCAAAAGCCCGGCCAGGGCGGGCCCCACGATGAAACCCAGGTTTGTGGAAATCGACATCCTGCCAAAGTTCCGGTTCCTGTCCTTTTCTTCCGTGATGTCGGCCAGGTAGGCGTTAGCGACCGAAACGTTGCCTCCGGTAAGTCCGTCAAGGGCCCGGGCAAAAAAGAGGACGGCCAGGGGGAGAGTGAACAGGAAATTTCCCATAATCCCTGATTTAACGTTCATGAGGACGGAAACCGGTAGAAAAAGGGCTGTCAGGAAAATGATCCAGGAGAGGAAAGTCCCGAGCTGGCTTAAAAACAGAATCTTCTTTCGTCCGTAAATATCGGACCAGCGGCCCAGAATCGGGCCCCCGATAAGCTGGAAGGCCGGGTACATGGAACTTATCAGCCCGTAGACAAAAGCGTTTCCTCCCAGCCTTTCTACGAGGAATACGAGGAAGGGGAGCACGATACTGAAACCCAGGGTTCCTATGAAGTTGACTGCCAGGAGAGGGAGGAGGGAGATTTTTTCCCTGGTGTAGGTTTCCGGGGTTTCCTGTGTGTTTTCAGGAATACTTTCAGGAATGTTCTCTGAAATGTTTTTCGGATCTTGCCCCGGTTTTCCTTTCGGGTTGTTTTCCCGGGCCTCTTCCGGCGTATTTTCAGGAATGTCCCCCTTTCCCCTGCTCATCAGTTAATATTAATCCATCTCTCCAGATAACAGTTTACTCCTCGATCTTCAAAACCTCAGCCCAGGTCCGTTTACCGCATTTCGAGCATTTGAGGTACTACTTTTTATTGATACCTTTCGGGCTGAGAGCATTGACCGCAGGTGAGATTTCGAAGACTTCTCCGCATTCGGAACAGCGGTAGGCAAAGTTTTTCGTGTGCCAGACCACCAGGAGGATGACGCTCCCGGCGACGGTCAGGAGCCAGAGCTGCCTGTATTCAGGGAGCAGGAGGATTGAAAAGATGGTTATCACTGCGATAAATGAAAGGAGAATTAAACCAACCCTGAGCCAGTCTTTATTCGTGATTTCCCGGTATCTGTTTGTGTTCATGGATAATCTCCATCCCTTTTCATGCATCTTCGGTTAAGTGAGGAATCATGATAAATTACATCTATTTCCACAACAGCTATCCAGGATTTTAACCGAATATGGGCTGGAGAAAGGTATCGATTTTAGGTAATAAGGGCAACATTTGAGGTAGACTTCCGGTACAAAATCGATTGACTTCAGGCAAGAAAATTCTTAACCGATGACCAATGAAATGCCTTTTGTGAGATCCGGCTCAAGGCATGGAGAAAAATAGCGAGAAAACAGAGATTTACAGAAAAAACAGAGATTTACAGAAAAAACAGAAAAAACAGAAAAAAAAGTAGTGAAAAAATAGCGAAAAAATAACTAAAGAATAGAGAAAAAGTCGCGGAAAAATTGAAAAAAGTAAAAAAAGGATCTGGTTTCAGACCCTTCTAACTTCGCTTTTCCTGAGCCAGTCGATGTCGGACTGGTAGAGGAGCCTGAGGTCTTTGAGCCCCAGTTTCAGCATGGCCACCCTGCTAACCCCGAGTCCCCAGGCCAGGACGGGTTCCTTGATTCCCAGGGGTCCGGTGACTTCCTTTCTGAAGATGCCGGCTCCTCCTAATTCCACCCAGCCAAGGCCGTCCACGTAGACTTCGGGCTCAACGCTCGGTTCGGTGTAGGGGAAATAGCCGGGCCTGAAACGGACTTCATCAAAGCCCATCTTGTTGTAGAACTCAGAAAGCAAGCCGAGCAGGTCCGCAAAAGACATATTTTTGTCCATGACCACGCCTTCGAGCTGTTCGAACTCGGGGGTGTGGGTAGGGTCAATGGTTTCTCTCCGGTAAGCCCTGTCGATGCAGAAAGCTTTTACCGGGGGTTCCGGGTTGTCGGCCAGGTACTTGATGGTAACAGCCGTTGTGTGGGTCCGAAGAACGTTCTTTTCCCCGAGTTTCGGGTCCCATTCCCCACCCCATCCGCGGGAATCAAGGTCTCCGCCGCATTCGTGCATTGCTTTTACGACGTCTATGTATTTTCCGGGGAGGGAAGAGCGGCTTCCCAGGTGGAAGGTGTCCTGCATGTCCCTTGCGGGGTGGTCCTGGGGCTGGAAGAGGGCGTCGAAATTCCAGAAGGAACTCTGGACGATGTCTCCCTTGATCTCGGTAAAGCCCATCTCCAGGAAGATCTGGCGCATCTGGTCGATCAATCGGTGATAGGCATGGATCTTGGAGCCGTAGACAGGTTTCGGTCTTATGTTGATGTTGTAGGGCCTGTAATTTTTGTCCTTCCAGGCCCCGCTCTTCAGAAGTTCGGTTGTTATCTGGGTGATCTCTTCTTCGATTACCAGGTCTTCGGCGGCAAAGGAGCGGCCTTCGGGTGTGGTCGAAATGGTCCTGAACTTTTTTTCGTGTTTTGCTACGATTTTTCTTTTGAGCAGGTCTTTTAAGGTCTTTTCAGCCTTGGGGTCTTCGGAAAATTCGGCAGGAGTCTTTGCCTTTCCCTCAAACGCAGCAAGGAGTTCCTCGTCCTTTCCGGCCCCGGAACTTCCGGAGGGGACCATTAACCCGTCCTCTATTTTCGCCCAACCTTTCCTGACCAGCCAGCCGGTTGCTATTCCAACCATCTTCGGGGAAAAGCGGGCCTTGAGCTCATCGAGAGGGACAGGGCCTTCGAGCGCATCAAGGATCTGGCGTTCGGGAAGGCCTTCTTTAACGTAGGTTTCGCCTTCTCCGGTCAGGGAATAGCTTTCTACGACCTTTTCGGAAATGGCTGTAAGTCCCTTTTCCTCAAGCAGGAAAGCCGCCTGCATTGCCGCATCTACCTGCACCCCTGAACCGCTTTCGAGTTCGGCGGGGGTTGCGGTTTCCATTTCCTGCAGGGCAAGCAGGACCTTTTTTTCGTTAGTTGTGAGATTTTCCTGGGCACTCATGGCAAGATCAAACCCTGATTTTTTTTCCTGATTTTTTATGGATTAAATGAAATTTGATTAAATTTTTGTGAAATTCGATTACAGTTATGTATAATTTTTTTAACCAGTGATGAACAAAGATTTAAACCACGGAAGACACGGAAGACACGGAAGACACGGAAGAAAGAACGCCCGACATACGCCATTTTCGGCTTCTCTGGTGTTTTTTAGTCCGCTTGAGCGTAGCGAAACGGACCTCGTGCTGCCGAAGCGAAACTCGGCTGATACGCCATTTCCGGTTGTTCTGGCGTTTTTTTCCGTTTTTTTTTCCGTGGTTATGAGACCTGAGATAAGTTAGTTAAGAACACTGTGTTCTTGACTATAATCCTGATCGGCTCTGATTGGAACCTATCATTTCTTATAACTGACCCCGTACTCATCAAGCTTTTCGCGAGCAAGTTCCCGCTTTTCCTGGTGGTCTTTGAGGAAATCATGCATGAGTTCGGAGGCCAGGTTCTTGCAGGAGCCGCACATCCTTTCTCCGGAGAGGCATTCTTCTCTGATCTCCAGAAGTTCCTTATCATCCTCAACCAGGTGGAAGAGCATGAGTTCAAAGACCGAGCACTCGTCGGGTTTACCGCCTTCTTTTTTCTGCTCTTCGAGGGTCACGCAGCCACCGGTCTTCGCCCGCTTGACTTTTTTGGCTCCGTCTTTAGGGTCGTCCGTGAGCGCTATGTGGCTATCCGGGACGCTGCTCGACATCTTTCCTCCCTGAAGCCCGCTCATGAAGCGATGGTAGGTGGAAGCCGGGGGTAAAAAGGCGTAGCCTCCGAAGTCCCGGGCCACTCCCCGGATGATTTCTTCAAGCTTTTCGAATCCTGCAGGGTTTTTAAGGCCTGCAGGGTCGCTAAATTCCAGGACGTCCAGGTGTTCTTCGTAGAGCTTGACCTTTCCAGGGATGCGATTTTTAAGTTCCTTGAGGGCTTCTTTCGGGGCGGCCTTTCCCCTGACGCTCATGAATTTCCTGCCGGTTTTGTCTTCCCTCTCCTCAAGCCTGAACATATTCATCTTACCGGCCAGGCCCCGAGTGAGCCTGAGGTGGGGATCCTGGTCAGGCCCCACGGGGACAACCACGGGTTTCGGGCCTCCGTATTCTTCGAGTTCGGGCTGGAGGATGTCCGCGGCCTGGGTCGCCGTACTGAGCATATGGGCGAGGCTGGTCTCCCCGGAAAACCCGTAGATGGCGCTCAGTTCCGAGAAATTGACTTTGGCCCCGAGCTCAAATGCCAGATCCTTTACACTCTCGCATTCGGACTGGAAATAGATCAGACCGTCGGGCTTGAAGCCAAGCGCGATCAGGCTAAGGATGTACTCCTCAATCCCAATTTCCCTGCACTTCTCCCAGGTAAACCCGCGCACGGCAAAAGCTTCCCGGTCCGCAATTCCGAAAAAGGCGTCGCCCCCCTGTTCCTGGTGCCAGATTAGCTGATCCATGACCATCTTGTGTCCCAGATGGACCTTTCCGGAGGGCATAAAGCCGTCTATTGCTGAAAAAGGGGCCCCTGTACTCATGGCCTTTGCTACCTGTCCGTAATCCCGGTGCCCGAAGATGACCTTTCTCCGCATGTATTTATGGGGGTTCGGGACCCCGGCCAGCACGTCTTCAAAAGGAGAAATCCCAAATTCGTCGAATAACTTGGAATAATCACTGATCTCGCTTGAACTCCACGGGTCAAGTTTCGTGTTCATAAATTCCCTCAATGGCTGCCGTTTTTCCGTATTCCACATGGGTTTAAGGGCGGCAGTAGTTTTTTGCTGAATTATTTAGTTATGAATTTTAATTCGGATGAACCGGATGTATTAAAGAATGGTTAAAATATAACTCCAGATTTTATTTCAGGAATTGCTCTATACTCATACAGGTTGCGTTTTTGTTGGTAGAGACGTTTGGTGTGTACACTCAAACCACGGAACACACGGAACACACGGAATAAGGATGCAGGGAGACGATATTTAAGGTTGCTCTGGTGTTTTTTCGTCCTCTTGAGGGAGCGTAGCTCCCGAAAAGGACACCGTGCTCCCGAAGCGGAACTCGGGGAAGACGATATTTAAGGTTGCTCTGGTGTTTTTTTCGTCCTCTTGAGGGAGCGTAGCTCCCGAAAAGGACACCGTGCTCCCGAAGCGGAACTCGGGGAAGACGACAATTAAGGTTGCTCTGGCGTTTTTTCGTCCTCTTGAGGGAGCGTAGCTCCCGAAAAGGACACCGTGCTCCCGAAGCGGAACTCGGGGAAGGCGATATTTAAGGTTGCTCTGGTGTTTTTTTGTCCTCTTTTAAGAATCCAAGAGTGTTTTTGAATCCGATTATATAAAGATCCAACTTACTCACCGGCCATCAGGCCGGTTTCCGTGTCCTTCCGTGTCTTCCGTGGTTAAGAAATGGTAAACAAAAATACTTGATATTATATTTGACTCATTCCTAAGCATTGGATTATTAATTCCTGTTCCGGGTAAACTGTCCTTTAAAAATACTTATTCTTATGTATATGTTTATCTCCCGAGTTTCGCTTCGGGATCACAGGTAATCAAAGATTTTATGGGAGTTGCACTGCAAGCGCAACAGCACGGAGGGTGAGTCCCCGTTTCGCTCGCTACGCTCACTCAAGCGAAATAATAATCCAAACACGGACTAAAAACCCAAAACCGGACTAAAAATATACAGATTTTCTCTAAAATTCATCCCCGGTTCACTTTTTGAAAGTCATACGGAAGCTTTGCTCCTTCCGGGATTCTGTCCACGAGTTCCAGAAA
Organism: Methanosarcina baltica; assembly: GCF_055394095.1. Classification (NCBI taxonomy): domain Archaea; kingdom Methanobacteriati; phylum Methanobacteriota; class Methanomicrobia; order Methanosarcinales; family Methanosarcinaceae; genus Methanosarcina; species Methanosarcina baltica. The sequence goes on from NZ_AP042463.1 coordinate 1,808,643, forward strand.
AACCGGGTCCTGCATGGGACAGGTAAAGTTCTGCCGTTGGAAGTAGGGGTAAGTCCTGATTTTCCGCCAGCCCTCTTTGAGGGATTCTTCCCTGATGTTTCCGAAACTGAAAGGTGGGTAAGGGCCCGGTTTTACAAAACCTTCTACCGTGACATGGAGCCAGCGCCGGCCTTCCATGGCCCCGAGCATCTGGCCTTCGAAGTAGCTGTTTGCAAACATTCTGGGGCCTTTGGGGCTGGAATTGACTTCCCGGTAAAGTTCGAGGATGGCTTTTCGGTCTTCGTCGGAAATCCGGGGTTCTTTTCCATTTTTAGGCATGGCTTCCCAGACCGAGAACTCATGCACCCCGAGTTTTTCGGCCAGGGTGTAAAGTTCCCGGAGTTCGTGTATGTTTGCGGGAGAGACATGTGTGCTCATGGCAACCGTCAGGCCTGTATTGAGGGCTGTTTTTATGGCTGATTCCGCTCTTTCGTAGGCTCCTTCCGAGTTTCGGGCCGCGTCGTGTTTTTTGGGATCGGTTGAGTAGATTCCCACCGTCAGGGCATGGAGCCCGGCCTCTTTCAGGCGCACTGCAGTCGTTTCCGTAAAGTCCGTTCCCCAGGTGGAGCTGTTTACTATGGCCCGGTTCTTGTCCACGTATTCAATAAGCTCGAAAACCTCTTCCCTGAGGAGGGGGTCGTTTTCCGTGAAGGTGATGATGAGGGCTCCGAGGTCCAGGGCTTCGTCGATGACTCTTTTTATGCTTTCAGTGTCAAGTTCGCCTATTCTTTCCTCTGCGGAAAGCCTTGCCCGATTCTGGCGGGTGAGTTCGATTGAGACGGTTTCGGGGATGTATTTTCCGACCGCAATCTGCATTTCCGCAAAAAGTAGCCTTTTGAAAGCCGGGCCAGGGATGGGAGGCAGCCAGGCGGAAGGGATGATTCTGTCCTGTTCTACCAGAGCTGGTTTTTCCTCCCGAAGGCGTTCGTTGATCTTTTTCATGATGGGGCCAAAAGCCCCTTTCAGGATTCCGCCGGCTTCGAGTTGCAGCAGGTCTCCACTATGCCGCAGATTGACGGAAAGGCCCGGGACCGAGAGCAGTTCTACAGGCCCTGTCCGGGAAAGGTCGGATGCTGTGTTTTTCTCAGAGCTCATTTCAAAATAACTCCTGAATATTCCGGAAGTTTTTTCGGTCCGGTTGATTATTTTATTCCGGAATTTTCTGATTATCCGGTTTTTTTTTCTGGTCGGACATCTACTTAAAACAACTTTTGCTTAAAAAAGCCGGGCTTATTAATTATGTTTATCTGGCTACGAAAAAAAAGCAAGTGAAAAAAGATCTGTGCTACGGGAGAAAAATAGAAAAGTGACGATTGGAACCCTGAGCTAGAGCTCTGGGAAACAGAATGGGGTGGGGCAGAATATCGCCCCTCTCCCTGCTGTATTTTTTCGGAATTTTCCTGAATTTTTGGTTTCAGACAGCCAGTTCCGCAAAGGCCAGATTTCCACTGATTCTCTTTATCTTTATCTTGACGACATCGCCTTTCTTGGTTCTGGGCACGAAAATAGTGTACCTGTCCACCTTTGCGATTCCGTCGCCTTTTGACCCGACTGCGTCGATGCGCACTTCGTAGGTCCCGCCTTCTTCAATGGCGTCCCTTGCTTCGACCTGGCTAACCTTTCTCTTCTTGACAGGCCTGTGGGCTCCACAGGCAGAGCATTGCAGAATAAGTACTCTGTCAACTCTGACAAGCTGGGTATCCGGCCGTCTGCACTCCGAGCACATGACGTACTCGTCCACATAAGCCTGGATGTTATTCGTAATCTGGCTCCTCATGAACCTGCCCTGGAAAACGGCCCTGGAACCTTCGAGTTTTCCTGCGGTCCCCAGTTCTCTGGTCAGGTACTTCATAAGGTGATCAGGGTCCCGGTTCAGGACATCGGCAATGTTTCCGAAATTGTCCAGAATCGTGGTCTTTCCTTCGGCAAAGACTTTGGGATCGGGGATTACGAATCGAACATCCGTGGTCTCAATATCTGGCAGCTTGGCAATGGCACGGTCCAAAAGCTCTTCGTAATCGTACATTCCAATACATCCTTTGGTTATTATATATTTGTATGTTAGTATGTTGGCGATCCGGTCGCATTCGGGCGGGCAATTTTTGCCTTATTCTACCCGATTAGTTGACCAGTTCCGCTCCTTTTTCGATAATGATCCTGCATGGGGTAGGCAGTTTCTGCCCGGCGTGCCAGAGGGCCTTCTTTGCGGCCTCGAAGTTCTCCTTCTCAACGAAGACGGTGAAGATCTTCTGCATGGAGCTTACTCTGGCTGCGGTTCCCACATTCTTTCCGTAAGCGCCTCGCATCCCACTGGACACACGGTCAGCTCCGGCCCCGGTTGCCTGCTTGTTTTCTCTCAGGACTTCGTGGGGATAAACTCTGAGCTTCAGGTAGTAGTCCTCTCTGCCGGCGGAGTTGGTCAGGTGCCTGTTTGCCGTAATACGGGCAGCTTCCAGAGATACGTGCCTTATCTGGCATTTCTCTTCCGCGAGGAGGGATATCTTGACCGGGAAATTGGGGTTTGACTTATTTCCCATATCGTAGTGAATGACCTGGCTTCCGGGGACACCGCCCATGTACTTTTTCCTGGTGAAGGAGCGCTGGCCCACGTTTCTATACATACTTCCTGGTTTTCGTACCATTATTTGATTCTCCTGAAATAGATGATTGGAATAATTAATAGGATTTGATCAGCAGGATTTAGTTAATAGGATTTCAATAGAATGTGTTAATCCATTGGGGTTATTCGCACAGAAATATGTGCATATAGAGTACCTGCCTATATTTACATTTATCTGTGAACAGCTGCCGCAATGTCTTAGAAGGCATCCTGCCCGCTCTTCTTTTTCCTGCACTCGAGTTCCGCGTCGGGATCGCAGTAAATGAAGATTTACCGGGAGTCGCACCGCAAGTGCAACAGCGCGGTGTCCGTTTCGCTCGCTGCGCTCCTTAACGGACTTAATTGGTTTAATGTATGATTTTGAGCATAGTTTTAAAATTTTTATTTCATACAGCAGAATATTTTAGGGGGGGTTATTGACACACTTGCCCCTCTGGAGATTTACCCCCTAATACTTAGGACTTTATAATTGTTATTGGTGTCTTGCAAGTTTAACAGAAGGTTCCGGGTATTTTTCAAGGAAACCTTTTAAAAGCCCGAAACTGCCTGAGAGCATCATATTCCCGAAGGGGGCCGCAAAGTGCAGTTTTGGCGCAAGTTCCGCGTTGATTTCCCCTGCCGGCAGTTTTTCGAGCAGTTCCCGTTTCGGGCCCGTTACCATGACTGAGCGAATGTTTGCAAACCCCGGAGCCTCCTTTATATACGCACCGTGTCCCATGTCCTCAAAAATTTCTTTAAACCCGAGCTTCCCGTCGGCAAGCCTGACTATATAGTCCTGAAGCTTTTTTGCGTCCAGGCGGGAGGTGTGGTGCTCAAAAAGGGCTGTTACCCTGTTTTCAAGCACAATAGCTCCCAGGGTATGCCCGTTTCCGATGTTTACCACAAGGGCCGGCTGAGCCGCGGCCGGGTCCAGAAGTCCCCCGAAAATGGCGGCCGGGCCCGTATCCATGAAAACCGCCCTCAGATCGGGAATATTCTCCTCCGGAAGGGCCTTTGCCTGGGCCTTTATACGGGTGAAAGCAGGCGGGATTTCCTCCGGAGTGTACACAAAGTGTCCGAGTTCTCCTCCCTTATCAATAAACTCCTTCATAAGCTCGAAGCGGTAGATCCTGTTGCTCTTCTCCGGGGCCTCCCCGTGGTCCTGCAGGGCCAGCGCCAGGTTTGAGGGCATCTCCACTCCGAAGAGGGCAAGAGCCGCTGAAACTGCTTCAGGGTCAAAGTCCCGCATGACGATTTCAAGTGCAGCTTCTTTCTTTTCCTTTTTTCCGGTTTCTTTCTCGGTTTTTTTCCTGGCCTCTTTCCCGGCTTCTTTCCCGGTTTCTTCTCCCCCGGTCAGGATTTGTAGGGCCTCTTCCTCTGAAACAAGCTGTACTCCGAAGGCCTGCACCTTTTCGAGAGAATCGTGAAAGGTCAAAGCGGCCCTTTTTGTGGCATAGACCGCCAGGCCTTCCCGAAGGTGGGCTTTGACCGCCTTTGTGCAGGGCCCGCCTCCCATCAGGTTTCCCGTGAGGACGATGGTTTTTCCGGCTTCCGTAGCCTTTTTTATTTTCTCCGCGATTATCTGTGTGGGAGAGGGCATGATCATGACCAGGCTGTTTTCGGCTTCCTTTTCCGAGTCAAAAAGCAGGATGTCCTGTGTCCCGGTTCCGATATCTGCTGCAAGTACGCGCATATTCCGAGCAATTGAAGCTTAATCTATTAAAGCATCACTTTCATTGACAGAGAAAAGGTTTCCTTAACAGATACTGCATATAAGAGCTGATACCCATGAGTGAATCCGTACCCGAACTTCACAAAAAATATTCTACCGGTTCCCGGAAATTTGCGATAATCACAATTTCAAGCTCAAGATACGAAAAATACGGAAACGTCCCTGCTCCCGAAGCTGCAGAAGACCTTTCAGGCCAGCTTATGAGGGACGAGCTGGAAGTCTCCGGGCATGAGGTCCTGGCCTACAGGCTTGTGCCGGACAGGGAGGCAGAAATTGTTTCTGCCTTACTTTCCTCCCTTGAAAGCGGGGCTTCCATTATAATCACCAGTGGAGGAACAGGCCTGACCTCAGGAGACATTACCATAGAGTCCCTGGAGCCTCTATTTGAAAAGGACATTCCCGGCTTCGGGGAACTTTTCAGGTACAAGAGTCTCGAAGAAATCGGGACCTCGGTCATATTGACCCGGGCGACTGCGGGAGTCGTGAAAGGAAAAGCCGTATTCTGTCTTCCCGGCTCTCCCAATGCCGTAAGGCTGGCCCTGAGAGAAATCATAATCCCTGAGGCCGGGCACATTGTCAGGCATGTTGGGGAATGAGTCAACTACCCCACGTTAAACAGGCTGTCCGACAATTATTGTCAGTAATAATCGAATTCCTTCGTTTTCTATTTAAAGGCTTTATATTCCTTTTTTTACCTGTTTTTGCCTTGAAATTGAATTGTCGGACAGCTTCTTTAGGGTTGCCTTATCTTTTTCTATGCTGTGGTTTAGGGTAACCTAATATTTAATGCTAACGCCGTTAACTCCTCAACTCCCTCTAAAAAAAATTCGGATTTTCCGCAGGTTTTGCTGTGTAAAAATAGAAGGCAGGTAGATAAGAGGGGGATCAGGTTTAACGATCATGGAAAAGGTGAGTAGTTGACCTGGAAATACAGCTTATTCAGGAATCATTTTCCGGAAATGACTCAACCTGATCTGCAAACTCCATGTAATGCCAGAAAAGTTCTTTTCCCCACTTCCTGGCAACAGGTTTGTAATTTGCCAGAAAATGCCTGTCAAACCTTCCTTTACTGTCGAAAAGCCCGATAAACATTATTTTATCGGAAGCTGCGATTACTGCAGGGACTTCAATTTCATTTTTGCTGAGGACAAAGAGTTTTGTATTGTCATGTTCCAGGAATTCCTCTACTTCCTTTCGAAAATCCATCGCCATCCTTTCAAATACCGAAGCCGTCAGGGCAAAGTTGATTTCAATTCCTTTTTTTGCAAGTTCAAGAAAAAAAGACGGGATTCGAGGATGAAAATAGGACTGAAATATGTTAATGCAGTTTGAATTTGAGAGTTGTTCTATAAATTCCGGGTTAAGTTCAAAGGAATGGCTCATGTCGGATTCCAGTAATTCATAGTCTTCCAGCTCGGAAATCCTTGTCAAAAATTCCCGGGGAATCGGGCTGAGCTTCCGGTCGTTCCAGAAGCCTTCGTTTTGCTCGAAAATCTCCAGAATATCCACCAGGGGTTTCATCTTTTCGACGATGATTTCTCCTATGGGGGTGAGCCGGTATGTCCCCTCCTCCTGGATAACCAGGTTCTGATCTTTCAGTTTTTTGATCTGGGGGAGGAGTGAGGTTCGGAGGGTTTTGATTTTCTCAAAAGTTTCCTCGCTTTTTATGGGGCCGGCTTGCAGCAGCAAAAGGAAGGCTTTTCTCTTTTCAGAAAACATAATAAGATCGAGCAGGCCCTGGTTCATTGGTATCCCCTTGTAATATTTCAGTGTACATATTTTTGGTGCTTACATGTTAATCTTATTCATATTCATTTAAATGTTTCTAAACTCGAGTTGTGCTACCCGAGTTGCGCTACCCGAGTTGCGCTACCCGAGTTCCGCTTCGGGATCACAGGAAATCAAAGATTTCCTGGGAGTTGCACTGCAAGTGCAACAGCACGGGGTCCGTTTCGCTCGCTTTGCTCGTTCAAGCAGACTAAAACCCGAGTTCTGCTTTGGGATTACGGCAATTTTAATATTTGCATGAAGTTGTGATGAAATTGCAACAGAATAGGGGTCCCCGTTTCGCTTGCTCTGCTCGCTCACGCAGAATAAAAGGTTCAAACATTACTTCAATATTTGTTACAGAATTTTGCTACCTGACTATGTTCTTCATAGTTTGGAAAATTATGCTTTTTGAACGGAAAACTTAATTATACGATTGACTGTGAGGATGCTTATGGAAAAGGATAAAATCTATAGTTTAAAGTCAGAGGCAAACAAACTCAGCCCGATCATAAATATAGGAAAGAATGGAGTTACCGACGCTGCAATTGAGGAACTGAAAAAGCAGATAAAGGCCAATAGGCTTGTGAAGGTAAAGGTACTAAAGAGCGCGGAAGAGGAGAAGGACCTGAAAGGCATAGCAGAAGAACTTGTAGAGAAAACAAAGACTACCCTTATTGAGACCAGGGGCAGGACTGTGGTTCTTTATAGATAATTTCTTCGGGACTCGCTCTCAGCATGTTTTTCATGGCTTTTTCGGGATGTTTTCTCATGTGTCTCTCCTGAATGAGGGAGGCACGGCACTATAACAGTGAAAACAGGGGTATGATGGGTCCCTTTTCCTTCTTTTGTACCCTTTTTTGGGAGTTTTCTTCTATCTTGAAGGAATTAATTTTTTTAATTTGTAATTTTTACAATATATTTATAATGTATGATTTTTATAACCACTGCAAAAATAGCCTCTTAAAATTGAATAAGGTTTTTCCATAGAATAATCTTTATCTCAGACAGCAGAAGACTCCTTCCTCGATGTTTCTAATTGAAAATTAGAAACTCCTGTTAAACCCATGGTTTAACACGACAGTTCCGACTTTGGAGGAACTGGCAGGTGGGAGATGAATGCGTCGAGACTAAGGCCCCCATTTTTTGTTTAACAGGGGACCTTAATGTTGTTTGACAGTGACCTTATGTTCTGTCCTCCTTTGCAGGAGTGGGTCCACATCGCCACTGTTATACTGGCTTGTTAATGACCTGAACACTTCCCCTACCTCTCAGGGATGTTTAATCCAAATCGAAATCTCCGAGAACGTGTGGAGTATCCTCGAATATCATGACCAGCATAACGAAAGGCTATTCAAATAGGGCTTACCGAAGCAAGCCCCTTACTCTAAAATTTTAGCCTGAGGGCTAAGATTTTAGGGAGGGGTAGTTGACACCTCAAAATCCGCTTTAATTTGTTATTGCTGCAAAATCTTGTTTTGCCAGCACTTTCCCAATGCAACACCTTATATAATTCATTTTATGATTATAGCGTTAAGACTGCGAACTGTATTAAAAAAGGTTTAATGACTGGATTTAATGGTTACACTTGATTAATTTGTATATACTTATTATACGTGAAATCCCCAGATAACGGTTGAGCGAGGGTTTTCTGCTTTCCTTTTCTTTTCGCTGAAAATCAGGCAGATTTTGCCCCCTCGCATCCGGAGAGATAATTATGCTTCAAGACGAGTATCAAATTGACTTTTTCAAAGATAACGGGTTTGTCCGGAAGCAATGCACCAAGTGTGGCGCATTCTTCTGGACGCGGGACCTTGACCGGGAGACCTGTGGAGACGCTCCATGCGATCCATATTCCTTTATCGGGAACCCGGTTTTTTCCAGGGAATTCAATATTGCGGAAATGCGTGAGTATTACCTCTCGTTTTTCGAGGCCCAGGACCATACCAGAATCGACCGCTACCCGGTGATTGCCCGCTGGAGAGACGACATTTACCTTACAATTGCCTCCATTGCGGACTTCCAGCCTTTTGTAACCTCAGGAGAGGTCCCCCCCCCAGCCAACCCTCTTACAATCTCCCAGCCCTGCATCCGCTTAAACGACCTCGACTCGGTAGGAAGGAGCGGCAGGCACCTGACAACCTTCGAGATGATGGCGCACCACGCCTTCAACAACAAGGAAAAAGAGATCTACTGGAAGGACAGGACCCTCGAACTCTGTGACAACCTCCTCAATTCCCTCAAAATCGACCCATTGGCCGTGACCTATAAGGAAGAACCCTGGGCAGGCGGAGGAAACGCAGGTGCCTGCGTCGAGGTCATAGTAAACGGGCTTGAACTCGCGACCCTTGTTTTCATGAACCTGAAACTGGACAAAAACGGCCCCATCCAGATCAAGGGTGAAAACTACTCCAAAATGGACAACTACATCGTGGACACAGGCTACGGGCTTGAACGCTTCGTCTGGGCTTCCAAGGGCTCGCCCACGATTTACGATGCAGTCTTCCCCGAGATCGTAAACGAACTCATGGGGCTTGCGGGAATCGAGCACAAACTCGATGACCCCGAATACGCAAACATCCTGGCCCAGAACGCAAGGCTTGCGGGCCTTATGGACGTTAGCGAAAAGGCCAACCTCTTTGACCTCAGAAAACAGGTGGCTTCAACCATCGGCATGACCGTGGACAAATTAGCCTCCATCATGGAACCCGTGGAAAAGGTTTACTCTATCACGGACCACACCCGCTGCCTGACCTTCATGCTGGCCGACGGGGTCATCCCCTCAAACGTCAAGGGAGGATATCTTGCTCGCCTCGTCCTCAGAAGGACGCTTCGCATGATGAAGGACCTGGACATCAGGACTCCGCTTTCGGAAATTGTGGACATGCACATCAAAAACATGCCCGAGTACCCGGAGTTCAGGGAAAACTTCCCGGTCATCAAGGACATCCTGGAATCCGAAGAAGAGAAGTTCAACATCACTCTTCAGCGGGGTCGGAGGATCATACAGAAATCCGCAAAGCACTTCAAGGAAATCGGCGGAAAGATCCCCCTCTCCCAGTTAACCGAACTCTACGACAGCCACGGAATCCCGCCCGAGACCGCAAAGGACGTCGCGGCCGAGCTCGGGGTAGAAGTCGAGTTCCCGGACAATTTCTATTCCATTATTGGAGAAAAACAGAACAAGGCTGAGAAAAAGGAAGTTGTGGAGTTCCCCTACGCAAAACAGCTCATCCACCTCCCCAAGACCAAACGCCTCTTCTACGACGAACCCACCCGCATGGAGTTCGAGGCCGTCGTCCTTGACGTTTTCGACAATAACATCGTGCTTGACAGCACCTTTTTCTATGCGGAAGGTGGAGGCCAGCCCGCAGATATCGGGACTATCAGCGCCGGAGACTCTGTTTACAGGGTAAATGACGTCCAGGTCCATGCCGGGGTAATCATGCATCATGTGGACCTGCCCGAAGGCGAGCTGGAGATCAGCAAAGGCGACATGATCGTGGGCAAGGTAAATGAGGAGCGCAGGATGGCTCTTGCGCGGCACCATACCGCAACCCACATCGTAAACGACGCCGCCAGGAAAGTCCTCGGGAACCATATCTGGCAGGCCGGAGCCCAGAAGTTCGAGGACCACTCAAGGCTGGACCTTTCCCACTACAAACACATTTCCCCTGAAGAACTCAGGCAGATCGAGCTCCTGGCCAACCGGACGGTCATGGAGAACAAACGGGTTCTGACCGAGTGGATGCCAAGGACCGAGGCCGAGCAGGAATACGGTTTCGGACTCTACCAGGGCGGAGTTCCCCCAGGAAACCTCATCAGGGTCGTCAAGGTGGGCGACGATGTGGAAGCCTGTGCCGGGACACACTGCACGAGCACGGGTATTGTCGGCCCCATCAAGATCCTGAGGACCGAGAGGATTCAGGACGGAGTGGAAAGACTTGAGTTTGCGGCCGGAGACGCGGCTGTCTATGCCATGCAGAAGACGGAATCCCTTCTGGTTGAGTCCGCAAAGATCCTCAGCATTCCCAAGGCCCAGCTCCCCGTAAGTGTGGAGCGTTTCTTCGGGGAATGGAAGGACCTCAAGAAGGAAAACGACCGCCTCAAGGAAGAACTGGCCCGCGCGAGGGTCTTCCAGCTTTTGGGCAATGCCGAAGTGATCGGCGGCCTGAAAGTGGTCTCGGAACTGGTTTCGGGGGCAGATTCCCAGGAACTCCAGAAGATCGCAACCGAACTCGTAAAGTCCGACGACGTGGTAACCCTTCTCGCAAGCGAGGTCGGGGGAGTCAAACTCGTGGCAGCCGCAGGCAAAGTGGCCGTGAAACGCGGAGTCAAAGCCGGGGACCTTGTCAGAGAAATGTCAAAAATCGTCGGTGGCGGCGGCGGCGGAAAGCCGGGCCTTGCCATGGGTGGCGGAACTGATCCCTCAAAGATCGAAGAAGCCCTGGCCCTCGGGCTTGAGCTCGTGAAGAATGTCTGTGCTGAATAAGCCGGGTAAGTTGTAAAATAAGCTAATTCGCAAACATTTAGCTGGTCAGCCAGTTTGTTTAGCTACTTGGCTGGCCATCAGTTAATAATGTAAAAAACAGTAAGCTGCCCGGCAAAACCGGGCAGTATTTCTTTTTTTTTCCCGAAATTTAGTTTCGGAACTTCAATCTTTAAACAGTACTTCACAGAGGATTGCGGTATCCCCTTTCACAAAGAGGTGGATGGTCTTTTTTCCTTCCAGGCCTTCTTCGATTTCGTTCCGGACGGCCCAGTAGTCTTCGGGTTTTACCCCGGCTCTCAGGACGACGCTTCCGACGTTTCTATCCTTCAAATATTTGTTTATTTCCTGCGGCTCAAAGGGCCTGGTCCCGAGTACAAGGTAGTTGTTCTTGACCATGGACTGTTTTGCAAGGGCATCCGTTGTAAGCAATATCCTTTTTTTGTCCACACGGAAGAGCTCAAACCCTCCTACGAGGGGGCCTACGATGTCGATCATGGAGTCTATGAGTTCGGGTAAAAGCTCAGCTGCCACGACCGAGGGCTCGGGTTCGTAGGCGTAGAGTTTCATTGTTTCGGTTTCCCGGATTTGAGAAATCGGATTGGCCTTTGCAACAAGTCCCTCTCCCGCAGGGAGGGCAACTGCCATCCTTTCAAACTGCCTGAGGGCTCCGAAGTAGAGGGTCAGGCGGTTGAGCTGTCCCTCGAGGGATATGTATTCCTTTTCACAGTCAAAGGGAATCCTCCCGGGTGGCATCTGGGGCGGGGCCTCAAAGGCGAAGTTCCGGGTCTTTTCCGCATAGGCCTCAAGCACTTTCGGGATTCCGGGCTCGATACTTGATACCTGCCTCTCATCCTCCTCGGCCGGCCTGGCGGGGTCTGAAAACACTATCTCAACTTTCGGGATCTGGGCAATGACTTCCGGGTCGAGGGCATCTCCGCAGATGAAGGTCACGTTGTCGAGCCCGTACATCTCACAGTTTTGTTTTGCATACTCGATTTTATGAGGGTCGATTTCAACAGCGTATACAGACTCGCACTGCTGGGCAAAAAAGATGGTCTGGCCCCCGATTCCGCAGCTTATGTCGGCCAGAGTCCGGCATTTCAGACGCTGGGCCCTGTAGCGGGCAATCGGTTCAGGCGTTGCGAATCTAAGGGTTTCCTTGTCCCCATGCAGGGGTTTTTCAAACTGCTTTTTACGTGGCATGTCGATCAGGGGATAGTAGGATGGTTCTTTGATTTTTATCTTTTGATCCCTTTCTATCCGTATAAATTTAAAATTATATATTTAAATACATAACTTCTGAAAACAATTATGTAATATTGCATATGTATATTCCTTGTTACATATCTATATTTTGAATAATTGGGAGGGCTTACAATTTGTCCTATCACAGCCTATAAAGAAGGTTTCAGGGATGAAATAAACGGTTGGGTCTGCCTTCATATTGAAGGAGACCCTTATGAGAGAGGTTTTCAGCACGGCTACCTTATGGCCCCGGAAATCAATGAAATTATGAGGAGTCTTGAGTATCTCACCTACTGGGACACCGGGAAAAAATGGGAATTTTTTGTTGAGGCCGCTAGAAAGTTATGGCTTTCTCCTTCGGGTTCTGGAATCGACGAGGAATTTCTTGCCGAAATGCAGGGGATTGCAGTCGGGGCAAGGGAAGCAGGAGTGGATATTACCTGGGAAGAAGTGCTGGCCTGGAACGGATACGAAGAGCTTACAGGTTACTGGTGGCCACTCCAGAAAGAGGGGAAATTTTCGGAGTCCATACGGAACAGAAAAGATCACTGTAGTGCTTTTATCGCCACGGCTCCTTATACGGGCGGGTCGATGGCTGGAGAATGGGCTGAAGAAAAGGACGAGCCCGGAATCGTCATGGCCCACAACACTTGGAGCAATTTTGAAATGGGACAATTTGGCAACCTGGTCCTGGACATCAAGCCTGCCCGAGGACAGCACATTTTCATGCAATCCTATCCCGGCTATATCCATAGCATGACCGACTTTTTTGTGACCGGGGCAGGGTTGATGGGCACCGAAACGACCATTGGAGGATTTAACTGTTATGACCCTGACCAAGTTCCGGAGTTTTTACGGGTAAGGAAGGCAATTCAGTACTCGGAGAGCCCTGACAGGTTTGTGGAATTTATGAAGAGTGGGAATAATGGAGGGTATGCGAATACCTGGTACCTGGGCGATACCAATTCCGGGGAAATCCTGCGCTTCGAACTCGGACTCGAATACAACAATGTTACCAGGAAAAAGGAGGGGTATTTCATAGGATTTAATGCTCCTCTGGACCCTCGCATCCGGAACCTGGAATGTTCAAACACGGGATATGCTGATATAAGGAGGCACCAGGGAGCCAGGCAGGTCCGACTGGAGGAGTTGATGGAAGAGTATCAGGGCAGAATAAACGTGGAAAACGCTAAGGAAATTATTGCGGATCACTACGATGTCTACCTGAAAAAGCTCAATCCCTGTTCCCGCACTGTTGACGGGCATTATGAGCTGGATGCCAGGGAATCTATGAGCCAGCCGGGAAGGCCTCTTCCTTTCCAGCCCAGGGGAGCCGTAGATGGCAAAGTGATGGACAGCAGTCTTGCAAAGGAGTTTGCTTTTTGGGGGCGCTGGGGCAATTCTTCCGGAATGCCTTTTGATGCCTCAAAATTCCTGAAAGAGCATATCCAGTGGAAGCACCTTGAAGGGTACCTGAAAGACAGGCCGTCCCAGCCCTGGACCCTCTTCAAGGCAAAGGAGCTGTAAAAAAAGCATTTGAAGGCCTTATTCGAATGGGTAAAACGGACTGATATTTTAGGACAGGAATGAGATCATTTCAGAACAGGGATGGGATAATAAATATGAGTTTCATTCAAGCTTTTGAACAGAGAATTCTGGATGAATCCGAAACGCAGGTTAAGCTCCCTGAAGGACTGTTTAAGAAAGGCCCTTCTAATATTTTAAAAGCAGGTATGGATGCAGGTGCTCCTGAAGAGAAGGTTTTGTTTCCCGAAGGCGCCATTGATATGCACCTTCATTATGTGGATTTCTTTCAGCAAACGGACGGCATGGATAAACTGCTCCGCGAAATGGACACAGGAAATATTGCAAAAACCGTTCTGTTCGGCCTGCCGGTAAAGAAAAAATGGGAGTATTTCGAACCTAATAAACCGCAGTACTACCTGGATGACAATTCAAAATGTTACTACTACTCCATGACTGACCATATAGTGGCCATGGATTACAAGGCACTTGATCCTGCCGAAAAAAAGAGAATCGCCCCAACACTCTGCGGTTTTAACCCGACGGACAAATTCGCGATTGATTACATCAAGTACATGTTCAACAAATATCCCGATACATGGAAAGGAATCGGTGAACTGCTCCTGCGCCACGACGACCTGACAAACCTAACTCTTGAAGAAACCGCAAGGGTCAACCACCCGGGCCTTGAAGAGGTTTTTGGATACTGTGCTAAAAAGGATCTGCCTGTGAACATCCACCAGAACAGCACATCAGTCGGGAACCATGACGATTTTGAGTATTTGCATGAAATGAAAGCTGTGCTAAACCAGCACGAGAATCTCAAAATTGTTTGGGCCCATTGTGGAGCTTCCCGGCGGGTAATCCACAAAAAATACTGGAAAATGGTCGATGGGATGCTGGAGAATTACCGAAACCTGCAAGTGGACCTGTCCTGGATCGTCTATGATGATATTGTTTGCAAAGAAAATTCAAAAATTCCTAAAGAGGTCTGGGTGGAGCTGATCACAAAATATCCTGACCGGTTTATGATAGGAAGTGACCTCTGCGGACATTTCAACTATCTTAACAAAGACAGGGGTCGTATCACTCTCGGCAAGACAATGGCCCGATATAATAAACTCATCTCAATACTACCGGAAGATGTGGCAAGAAAGCTTGTATGGAAAAATGCGAATGATTTATGGTTCTCTGAACAAAAAAAAGAAAAGTGAAAAACCGGAGGGAGGAATTACCCTTCCAGTACGAGCCTTGCGATCTCGTCTCCGACATCGGAGGTGCCGTTGCTTCCGCCCATGTCGTAGGTCCTGATTTTGGCATCCAGGATGTTTTGCTGGATTGCGGCCACGATTGAATCGGCGGCCTCTTTTTCTCCGAGTTGTTCGATCAAAAGCGCCCCGGCCCAGATGGTGGCAATCGGGTTGACCTTGTTCAGGCCCTTGTATTTAGGGGCCGAACCGTGGATGGGCTCGAACATGCTTGTGCCGTTCGGGTTGATATTTCCGCCGGGGGCAAGGCCGAGTCCTCCCTGGATCATGGCTCCAAGGTCGGTAATTATATCTCCGAACATGTTCGGGGTAACGACAATATCGAACCATTCGGGGTTCTTCACAAACCACATGGTTATGGCGTCTACGAAGTTGAAGTCCGTTTTAACGTCCGGGTGCTTTGCGGCAACGTCTACGAACTCTTCTCTCCAGAAACCGTAGATGTCGGAAAGGACGTTGGCCTTGTCCACGGATGAGACGTGTTTCCTGCTCTTCTCGGCCAGGTCAAAGGCGTATTCCATGACCCTTTTTGTGCCTTCCTTGGAGATCAGGCCGATTTGGTAGGCGATTTCCTCGCTGTCGGTCTCGATGTCCAGATTGAATTTGGCGGAGTAGAGGGTCCGCTTGACTTCAAGGAGGTCTTTGCTTATGCCTGTCTTTGCCCGGCCTCCGATTCCTATGTAGAAGTCCTCGGTGTTTTCCCGGACAACGGTGAAGTCGATGTCTTTTGAGGTCTTGTTCTTAAGAGGGGTCCAGACGCCTTCCAGGAGCTTCACGGGACGCAGGTTAATGTACTGGTCGAAGTAGAAGCGTGCAGTTAATAGGATCCCTTTTTCAAGAATGCCCGGGGCAATCCTCGGGTCTCCGATGGAGCCCAGGTAAATTACCGGGTATGCGGATAGCTCCTTCAAACTGTCCTCGGAAATCAGTTCTCCCGTTTCAATGTAGTGGTCTGCCCCATGGGGGTACTCGATCCATTCCACGTCAAATCCGAATTTCTCGCCTGCGGCATCTACGACTTTCCGGCCTTCAGCGAGGATTTCTGGTCCGATCCCATCTCCGGGAAGGACTGGCACCTTATACTGCGTCATATTGAATACTCCTTATTTTTAATTTTTCTGTTTTTTCAGCCGTTTTCCGGCGGCCATTTCCTGACCGCCATCATCTGACCGGCTTCTTAGATTAATGGAATTTTCCTTAATCCGTTTTGGAGACCAGGTCCCTGGCGTACTCGATAAGCCCGCCCCTGTCCACGAGTTCGCGGACAAAATCCGGGAGGGGGGTCGCCTGGTAGGTCTCAGCTTTCGTCTTGTTTTCGATGACTCCGGTGGCGAAGTCAACCTCGAGCTCGTCTCCGTCTTCAATCCTGTCCGTGTCCGGGCATTCCAGAACCGGTATCCCGATGTTGATGGAGTTTCTGAAAAAGATCCGGGCAAAGGACTTTGCGATAACACAGCTCACCTTTGACCCTCGAAGGGCCAGAGGCGCGTGTTCCCTCGAGGACCCGCAACCGAAGTTGTTGCCTCCCACCACGATATCGTTTTCCCGGACGTTTTTCGCAAAATCAGGGCGGACGCCCTCAAAGGTGTACTTTGCGAGTTCCTCCGGGGTGTTAAAGATAAGGTACCGACCCGGAATGATTGCATCCGTGTCCACGTCGTCTCCGAATTTCCAGGCTCTTCCTTTCATATGATCACCAATGTGGTCTAATTCAATTGAAAATGTGAATATGGACTGTTTTTTTATTGCGGCTTGAAGCCACAGCTCTCAGGCTCTTAATTACAGCTTGGATTGATGGTAGTTGTAAGTAATACTTATATTATTTTCTGGCGGCTTATAAAATAGGTTTACAATACTCTGCCCTTTTTCCCGAAATCTGCTTGAAAATAGGGGTTCAGGCTCTCTTCGAGCCCCCTTCCGGTCTACCTTTTTCTTCTATTTCTGGAGGCAGGGCACTCGGCTCCCCTCCCCCATGCCAGCTCCGACGGGGGTGCACACGGACCAGATGGACCGATTCGGAATGGTCGTCCACGATAAGGGCGACTCCTTTTTCGCTCCCCATCTTTTTTATGTAGGTCCGGATACTCTCCTGCATGTAGAGGGGCCTTGCTGCCTCAAGGGCCTGGATATCCTCTCCCGAGGTCAGGCGATGGCAGATTATGAGGTCACTCTGGGAGATTACCTCCCCGTGCAGGCTGGAAGGGCGCTGGGTGGCAAAGACAAGGGACAGGCCCGGCTGGCGGCCCTGCCTTAGACAGTTGTTAAGCAAAACATCGGAGGCCAGGGTCTTTCCTTCTCCGGGCAGGAAAAGGTGGGCCTCGTCTATACAGATCCAGGTCATCGGGAATTCTTCTTGCTTCACCTCCTGCTTCTCTTCCTGTTTCTCTTCCTGTTTCTCTTCCTTTTTCTCCTCTTCTTTTTTTTCTTCCGGGGGCCGGATTTCAGAATAAGGAGAAGCTTCCATCATTCTTTTCTCATAAGCCCTCCTGGCCCCGAGCCGCTTTTCATAGATTTTTCCAGCAAGGATCGAGACCACGGCCGCGCAGACATTTTCCCCGGCAAAGCTGCTTACATCAAGCACCGTGACCCTGCCCCCCTTGACCAGTTCCTCCAGGGCCACCCCTTCTTTTGCAAATATACCCCAGGAGTCCACGGCTCTGAAATAATTTTCAGCAGCTCCCTTTGCCGAACTTCCAGAGCGCTTGTCTTTGAGGATTGCGGCGATGATGTCTTCAAAAGAGTAAGAGGCAGGCCCCTCCTCACTTTCTCTTAAAATACCAATTGTCCTTACCACCAGGACCCCGACAGGGGAGACTTCCTCTATATTGAAGAGCCCGCACCACTGGCTCCCGCTTATTTCCGATATGGATATCGAAAAGGGCAGAACTTTTATGTCCCGTTTTTCGTACTCTTCCGCTTTTCCGGCTGGGACGAAGACCTCAAGCTCGAAACCTTCAGGAGAGAGGCCCCATTCCTCCAGTTTTTGCTTTTCCGCCTGGCCTGGCTGGCGCATCGTCCAGAAGATCCCCATGGTGTCAATGACAAGGGCAGCCAGGTTTTTCCCGATATGCGGGGGCAGGAGGGCCAGTTCTTCCAGGATGCAGCCCATGGTATAGGATTTTCCGTATCCCCGCTTCCCGCAGATCAGGAGGGCGTGGGGTTTGAGGGCGTCCAGAAAAACCGCGGCCCCCCTTGACCGGTCAAGGGCCAGGTAGTTTCCTAGAAACAGCCGGCCTTCTCCGGGGTTCTCATCGTTTCCAAGTACACGCTCTTTTGCGGCAACAGAAGCCCGAAATGAGTTTTCAGGATTTTTTTTCCTTTCTCCTATCATCGTTTAATAATCGGGACAGTCAACTATATAATATATTTTTTTATGCAGGGTTCCAATAAAAATCGTATGTATTTTTTATGTTTTCGTATTATTTTGTATTTGATTGTGTACAAAGTTTTATGTAGCAATCTGTCAAATATACTTACAATGTAAACTCAGGTCACATACACCTGTAACAGAGCCAGTACTGATATGATTATATGTGGCTCGATGTGATGGAAAAATACGAAAAATACAATCTCTTCTACAATTCTCTAACATTATCTATGGAGTTGGTATCGTGGATCTTACTCAGGAACATTTTTTAGAAGACCTGCTCCTTCGCTCTGATAAAAGAAAGAAAGTTATTTTTCTTCTCAGGGAAGGGCCTAAAAATATAGGAGAAATTGCGGATATCTTAGCTGCGCCTTCGACTTCAATCCTCCCTCAGATTAAAAAATTAAAAGATAAGCACCTTGTTATTCAGAAAGGGAAATGCTACAGCCTTTCCTGTATAGGACAGATTATGGCTGAAAAGATGGTTCCTCTTCTGGATACTCTGCAGGTGTTTGAAAAAAACTACGATTACTGGATAGACCGGGACCTGGGAGGTATTCCTGCTTTTCTCCTCCGGCGGCTTGGGGAACTTGGGGCCTGTCGGGTGATTGAACCCGATTTGAGCCGTATGTTCGAACCTCCTGCAGAGTTTACGGAAAACATGCTCAATTCCAGGGAGATTATGCGTTTCACTTCT
The DNA here is from genome assembly GCF_055394095.1 of Methanosarcina baltica. Taxonomy (NCBI): domain Archaea; kingdom Methanobacteriati; phylum Methanobacteriota; class Methanomicrobia; order Methanosarcinales; family Methanosarcinaceae; genus Methanosarcina; species Methanosarcina baltica. Next base: position 1,827,373 of record NZ_AP042463.1, read on the forward strand.
TATTTCCAGCTCCCTCTGGTTCCAATTCATGCCGAGTCTATGAAAAAGAAGCGTAAGGCAGTTTTTGTAGTCTCGAAAACTTTTTTTGAAAGGATGATGGTTGATTATCCGGAAGTGTATGAAACCTTTTTGCCTGAAAATTCAAGTCTTTTTGTTTGCTCTCAGCTTCCTAAAATCATTTCTTTTACCGTAACCGAACGTTTCATGTCCCTGATGCTCTTTGACAAAAAAGGAAAATTCGATCAGAGCCTCTTAATCAGTTTTGAAAAAAGTGCGATTGAATGGGGAAAGGAACTTTTTGCATATTACTTGAAGCTCTCAGAAGAAGTCCCTCTGGATGGGATACAAACTGAAACCAAAATATCCAACCATCTCGTACAATACTTAACATAATGTATATAATTGATGATTAAAAGGACATTCAATATAAAAGAAGCAGCCGAATATTTAGGCGTTAACCCCGAAACACTAAGATTTTTAAAGTTAAACTGGAAATTTTCTAAAACCTGAGTAGTTGGCCTATTTTCATACGTTTTTTGTATTAATTGCGGGTCACGGCAATGACGGAAAAAAGAATCGGCTTTTAAATCAAAGTCCTAATTGAGGCCTCTAGAAAATAAAGGAATCTATTAAGGGAGACATTCCATCTTTCCATCCGAATTTAGGAATGAGTCAAATATAATATCATGGACATTTCGAACCCCTGCCAATATAGGTAAATAATGCACGATTTCAGGTCGTTTTATTGATTCCATGTCAGCAAAATGACCGTTTTGTGCAATATGTTGGTACAAGAGTGTTAGGGTTCAAAATGTGTGATATCAAGTCTTTTTGTTTACCATTCCTTAACCACGGAAAAGCATGGAAGGACACGGAAACCCGCCTGATGGCCGGTGAGTAATTTGAATCTTTATGCAATAAGATTCAAAAAATACCCTGGATTCTTTAAAGAGGACTAAAAAATGCTAGAAAAACCTTAAATATCATCTTCCAGCCGTCTTTTTCCGTGTATTCCGTGTGTTCCGTGGTTTGAATGCACACACACCAAACGCCCCCTCACACAAAAACACAACATGTATGAGTATGAAGCAACTCCCAAAATAAAACTTGAAGTTATATTTTCACCATTCCTTAAGTATTTTTCAGGCCTTCCCCGGGCCTTTTCAGAGCATGGTCAGGGGAATTGCTCCAGAATGGACGGCGGTTGCGACCAGGGCCCCTTTCAGGCCAAGTTTTTCAAGCGTGGAAAGGTCTTCCGGACTCCGGACCCCACCCCCAAGGAGCAGGCTGTGTTTTGAGGCTTTAGCAAGTTTTTCGAGAAACTCCGGGTCAAACCCTGTGGAGGTTCCGACCCGGTCCAGGTCCAGGAAAATCAGGTCCTTCAGGGGCAGTTCATTCAGGAGGGCAACAACTTCGAAGGGATCCGCCGGTATTTCAGGGTCCATTTTAAGGAGCTTTCCGTGCTTCAGGTCCAGGCTGACACAGAGCCTGCCGGGATGCTCAAAAGCCGCCTCCCGGATCCCTGCAAGGGTCCCGGTCTCCGTGCCTATTACCACGGTGTCCGCAAGGGAAAGGGGCCTTTCAACATCTTTAGCGGCCGAGACTCCAAAGTCCAGGAGGATGGAGGTATTTTCCGAGACCTTTCGTATAAGATCAACGTTCATATCTTCAGAACCTGAGCCCTGCAGGACGTTCAGGTCTGCGATATAGACTTCCCCGGGCTTCAGGGCTTTGACGATTTCCACGGGGTCCGAACTGCTGCATACCGTGCTTGATTCCGAAACAGGTCGGTATTCTTTCCTGTTTCCCCCTTTTGCATGTACCACACAGTGGTCGAAGAGATCCATCACAAAAATTACTCGAAACATATTTATGTAATAGTCATATCATCCTATAAAAAGCGTGAAAAATAAAGTAGATTGTATAATATTGTCAGTATTCATTGTTAAAAATATTGTTCATTGACAGGAATATTGTTCATTGACAGGAATATTGCTCATTGACAGGAATACTGTTTATCCAAAAAAATAAATTAGAAGGTTTTTTTCATGAAACTACTTGTAAGTCCAATTAACAGGGAAGAAGCAATCATAGTTTCCAATGGAGGCGCTGACATCGTGGATGTTAAGAACCCTAAGGAAGGCTCCCTTGGTGCCAACTTCCCATGGGTAATCCAGGATGTAAAGGAAGCTGTGAACGGAAAGCATCCAATTAGTGTAGCCATCGGAGACTTTGATTACAAACCCGGTACAGCATCCTTTGCCGCTCTGGGAGCTGCAGTCTCGGGTGCAGATTACATTAAGATAGGCCTTTTCAATATCCAGACCGAAGAACAGGCCCTTGAACTGCTTACCGCAGTTACCAAAGCCGTAAAAGACTTTGATCCAGAGAAAAAGGTTGTTGCTGCCGGATATTCGGACTATGAGCGCATCAACTCGATTTCCCCCATGCTCCTTCCCCCCATTGCCGCAAAAGCCGGCCTGGATGTTGTTATGGTTGACACCGGTGTAAAGGACGGAAAGTCCACCTTCGAGTTCATGAGCGAAGAAGAGCTAAAAAAGTTCATTGAACTCACCCACGAAAACGGCCTTGAAAACGCCATTGCCGGATCTCTGAAGTTCGAAGACCTGCCCTTGCTCAAAAAAATCGGGCCCGATATCATCGGAGTCAGAGGTATGGTTTGCGGGGGAGACCGGAGCACCACTATCCGACAGGAACTCGTTGAGAAACTGGTTAGAGAATGCCAGGCCTGAAAAGACTGTCCCACAGGTAACGCCCTCAAAAGTTTTCCTGAGGGAATATTTTCTACTTTTTTTTAATTGAAAAACTTTTTAAGAGGAGCTTCCTTCATAATCCCCATGTTCATTTTCGGACACATTGGGATTACCCTGGGGATTTTTTACCTGCTCAGTCGCCTGTTTCCTAAAAACGGCCGCACTTTTGATTACCGCTACATTGCTTTTGGAGCCCTGCTTCCGGACCTGATTGACAAACCTCTGGGCAGGATTATCCTCGCAGAAACAATTGGAGGCGGGCGAATCTTTGCTCACACTCTTTTATTCGGAAGCCTGCTCTTCCTTGCAGGGTACTGGCTGTACAGGAAAAAAAGGAGTTCCACACCCCTGCTTATCTCTGGAGCGGCTTGTTGCCACCTGCTTGAAGACCAAATGTGGAAGAGCCCCGGCGTTTTTCTCTGGCCCCTTTTAGGCTGGGAATTTCCGAAAGACCAGATAGGAGGAAACTTTTTTGAGTATTTTATGCTTATTTTTGACCGGGCTTATGACCCTGCATTTACCACCGTTTTCGTGTCCGAGATAATTGGATTTGTCATTACACTGGCGTTTTCCATTAATTATTTCAGAATACGGGGAAAAACATTAACTCCACTACAACATAAAAATATATGAGAGAATGTACAAATAATTTTAAAAGCATATAGCTTTTCATGCTCATCTTCGGCCATCTGGGGATCACACTGGGAGTTTTTTTCATACTCCGCCGTCTCCTGCCCTCCGTTGCTTCCGGAACGGAGATGCGATACCTCGCCCTTGGGTCCCTGCTTCCTGACCTCATCGACAAACCAATAGGAAAACTGATTTTTGCCTCCACCCTTGCAAACGGACGCATCATAGGGCACACCCTCATATTCAGCCTCTTTCTTACCCTGCTGGGTCTTGCAAGGTATAAAAAACAGAAGGACCCCAGGATCATGTCCCTTGCAGCCGGGTCTTTTTGCCACCTCCTGGAAGACAGTATGTGGGCCAATCCCTACACATTTTTCTGGCCCGTTTTCGGCCTGGAATTTCCCAGAGGGTCTCCGGACTATACAGGCCTGGAATACTTTCTGGCGATGTTCAAAAAATCCTTCAAATTCGAACTTTACGATTCCCTGCTCTTTGAAACCATCGGGGCAGGCGTCGTTATTCTACTTATAGTAAACTCGCTCCGGAAAAGTTAAAAGAAGAGAGGAAAAGAAGGACTGAAAAGAAGAGCGAGAAAGAAAAACTCCTTTCCATAAAAATCTCTTCAAATATTCAGGTTCACCTTTTTTTACTCCTGCTCCGGTCGGCCTGCATATCAAAGAACATGCCAAAAAGTAACATCTGGACCCCGGCAAACATGGCAAAGAAGTCAAGCAGCGTATAATATGCCGGAAAGGTGTTGCTAAAAACCGCGCCCAGGAGGAGAAAAACCCCAAAAAGTAAGGATGCCGGGAGCAAAACCATACCCGCAATGTAGAAAAGTACCAGAGGATGGAAATCAAGGACCATGTACTTGACCCTGAGCCTCCAGAGAAAACCCCTGAAAAGCATGGGAGACACTTTCAGGATATACCTGCCGTAGCTAATTGAGGACTTCTCATTCCCATACCTGGCCGGAATCATCACGTCCTTTGCCCTCATTCCGAAAGCATTCAGTTTGATAAGCAAATCATTGCAGTAGCCATAATAGGGATAAACGGAATCCAGGTCCATGGCTTCGAGAGCCCGCCTGGAGATTACCGTGTACCCGTTCTGGGGATCCAAAAGTTGCCAGTACCCGCTTCCGATCTTCGTGAGCATGGAAAGCAGGAAATTTCCAAAAGACCGCCACCGGCTCATCCCTGTCATAAACTTTGCAGTAAGAAGCCTGTTCCCTTTGCTATAGTCAGCCCTACCTTCAATAACAGGGATTAGCAACCTTGGGAGCTGCTCAGGGTCCATCTGGTTATCCCCTGCCATTACGGCAACGACATCCATTTCATCCTTCAGCGCCAGCTTATACCCGTCAATAATGCTGCACCCAACCCCTTTATTCACCTCATGACGGATATGAATGATTCTCGGGTCAGAGACACCATCAATGAGTTCGGCCGTGTGGTCCGAACTTCCATCATCAACCACATAGATCCTGTCCACATAGGCAGGGATTCCACGGAGGGTGTCCTCGATCAGGGCTTCCTCATTATATGCCGGGACCACGACCCCTATGCGGCAAGAATCAAATTTATTAAAAAACGGATCGGAATCACAGCTCGTCTTTTTTATCCTCAGCCCCTGAGCCTCTGCGCAGGAGAGAAACTCCCTGACAGATAGGTGCTGTGGCGCGGGACTAAATTGTCTCAGACTTTCTGAGAAAAAGGCCAAAAAGCCGATATTCTCATTTGCAGGCACCTTCCCATTGAACAGGATAATATTTTCCAGATCACCCGGAAGCCTTTGAGGCCAGGAACCCACTGAAATATCACATTCCCCTCTTTTTAAAGAGTGCAACTCCTGAGACAGCATATCGAAATCCCGAAGGCATTCCGGATGGACGAGCACAACAATTTCTGAATCATTCGAGGCTCTGAACAGGGCCTTTAACCAGGCTTCCTGCCCGCCTCCCGCAGGAAGTACCCTGGCACCTGCCATAGAGGCCAGCTCAACGGTCCTGTCAGTGGACCCCCCATCAAGCACCAGCACACGGTCAGCATACCCGGAAGCCAGAAGCACCTTGCTTGCGATTGATAATTCCTCGTTTCTTACCGGAATTATCACCGTAATTTCATGTCGGAGAAAACCCTCGGAAAAAGAAGCTGAAGGATTAAGGATTACCGGTTCAGAAATCAATGAATATAAACCAAGAGTCAGTGCCACAGACAAGCTCTATACCCTCCCCAGTACCAGTGCATGTAAACATACCCCTATTATAAATATAAATTAGAAATATTAAAACATATCATTATAAAAAAGTATTATATAAAATATAATAGAATAAAATAGTAAAAATGAAGTCTTAGAAATCCGGTTATTAAAACTAACCGGGAAGTTTCAAAAATATATTAAAGCAGTTCTGAGGCATTGTGCCCCCCTCAGAAATTTTACTTTGCTTTCAACACATCCCGCAGGAAGCTGTGCAAAATCCCTCCGTTCCTGTAATACTCCAGCTCTACAGCGGAGTCCAGCCGGACCCTGACCCTGAAATCGGTTTCTCCTCCCTTTTCGTCTCTTGCCCGCACGAGCAATTCCCCTCCGGGCTCAAGTTTTTTGATTCCCAGAATGTCGTATTCTTCTCTTCCTGTCAGGCCCAGGGTATCGATGTTCTCATCTTCCAGGAACTGCAGGGGCAAAACCCCCATCCCTATCAGGTTGCTCCTGTGAATCCGCTCGAAGGATTCAGCTATAACCGCTTTTACCCCCAGAAGAAAAGTCCCCTTGGCGGCCCAGTCCCGGGAACTGCCGGTGCCGTATTCGCGGCCTGCAAGCACAATTAGAGGGACGCTATTTTCCGCATAGAGCATTGCGGCATCATAGATTGCCATCTCCTCCGGAGGTTCGGGCGGGACTGACCCCTCGTGGAGATGGTATACGGTCCGGTTCCCTTCCTTTTCCACCAGCCTGTTCCGGAGCCTTATGTTTCCGAAAGTTCCCCGCATCATCACCTCATGGTTGCCCCTGCGGGACCCGAAGGAATTGAAGTCTGATGGGTCAACCCCCCAGGAAATCAGGTACTTTCCGGCAGGGCTGTCTTTGGGAATCGCCCCGGCCGGGGAAATGTGGTCCGTTGTGATGCTATCCCCAAAGAGCCCCAGGACGCGAGCCCCTCTGAGATCTTCAGGCTCCGGGGCTTCCGGGGGAAAGTCAATAAAGAACGGGGGTTCCTGGACATAGGTGGATTTTGAGTCCCAGGCGTAGAGAAGTCCTGCCGGGACAGGGAGGGCCTGCCAGAGCTCCGTGCCTACCAGAGCTTCTGCGTACTGCCGCTCGAAAAGTTCGGGGCTGAGAGTGTTTTTTATGAGTTCTTGCACTTCCTCTTCCGTGGGCCAGAGGTCTTTGATGTAGACGGGCATCCCGTTTGGGTCATAACCCAGGGCCTCAGTCTCCAGGTCAATTGCCACCGTGCCCGCAAGAGCATAGGCCAGCACAAGGGGTGGGGACGCCAGATAGTTGGCCCGGACCAGAGGGTTTATACGGCCCTCGAAATTCCGGTTTCCGCTGAGTACGGCCGCAACTATCAGGTCTCTGTCTTCAACTTCCCGCGCCACATGTGCGGGCAGAGGACCGCTGTTTCCTATACAGGTGGTGCAGCCGTAGCCAACAAGGTGAAAGCCCAGGGCTTCGAGGTAGGGCAAAAGGCCTGCTGCGCGCAGGTAGTCCGTGACCACCCTGGAGCCGGGAGAGAGGCTGGTCTTGACGTAGGGCTTCACCCTTAGCCCTCTATCCACGGCTTTTTTTGCAAGCAGCCCGGCCGCAAAGAGGAGGGCTGGGTTTGAGGTGTTGGTGCAGGAGGTAATGGAGGCAATCACCACCGAGCCATGAGTGATCCTAAAAGCGTTTTCCATGTAGCGCCTGGTGTCCTCCTCTTTTTCAACAGGCCTGACCCCTCCTTCCTGCGGGCCGCCACCTTCTGCCAGCCAGCGCTGATAAGCGGGGTTCGTGGAAAGCTCCACCCCGGCGGCCTTCAGGGTAAAGGCCTGCCGCATGGTCTCATGGAAACTCTCCTTAAGTTCTCCGAGGAAAAGGTGGTCTTGGGGGCGTTTAGGGCCGGCAAGGCAGGGCCTGACCGTGCTCATGTCAAGTTCGAGGGTGCTGCTGAAGACGGGATCGGGTTTGTGGATGGAGTACAGAAAGTCCTGGGCTTCCAGATATTTCTGCACAAGGTCCACCTGCTCCTTGCTCCGGCCGGTCCTTCGCAGGTAGTCCAGAGTCTCGGCATCCGGTGGAAAGATCCCGAGGGTTGCCCCATATTCGGGGGCCATGTTGGAAATCATCGCCCTGTCCGGAAGGGACAGGCTGGCAAGCCCGGGACCGTAAAACTCAACAAATTTGCCCACAACCCCGTATTTTCTCAGGATTTGCGTGATTGTTAGTACAAGGTCCGTGGCCGTGACCCCGGGCTCAAGTTTCCCGTAAAGTTTAAAACCCACAACCTCCGGGACCGGCAAATAGTAGGGCTGTCCGAGCATGACGGCTTCCGCCTCGATTCCCCCCACGCCCCAGCCAAGCACCCCGAGCCCGTTTATCATGGTAGTATGGGAGTCCGTCCCGACCAGGGTGTCCGGGTAGGCAAAAAGTTCCCCGTCCCTTTCTTTGAGCTGCACCAGAGGGGCCAGGTACTCCAGGTTGACCTGGTGGATGATGCCTTTTCCGGGGGGCACAACCCTGAAATTGTCAAAAGTCTCCTGAGCCCAGCGCAGGACGGAATAACGTTCCAGATTACGCTCAAACTCCTTTTCTTCGTTCTTTTCCTGAGCATAGGCCGTCCCGTAGTAGTCCACCTGGACCGAATGGTCGATTACCAGATCGACCGGAATGACCGGGTTTATCCGGGCAGGGTCTCCCCCGAGGCGCTGCATTGCCGAGCGGAGGGCCGCAAGGTCCACAACCGCGGGAACTCCTGTAAAGTCCTGCATCAGGACCCGGGACGGGATGAAGGGAATCTCCCGTGTCTCCGGGTTTTCAGGATTCCAGCGAGCAAGGGCTTCCACATCTTCTTCGTAAATAACGTGCCTTTCCGTGTCAGCGTGCCGAAGCAGGTTCTCAAGCAGGATTTTTATGGAATAGGGAAGCAGGGATATTTTTTCGTAACCCCGGTCTTCCAGCCTGCCCAGGCGATAGATCGTAAGTTCTCCGGCAGCGGTTTCAATTTTGTCTCTGGTCTCGAATGGATCCGGCCCGTTTCTCATTGTCTCATCCTCCTGGTAAAAAATAAATGTCCGGTCACCGGAGGGAAAGAGCTGCACCCCGTTTCAAGTGCAATAATATTTTCAAGCCCTGTCTGTACTTTTTCCAACTCATGCGACCCCCCGGAAACGCATTAAAGAAAAAGATGCTGAAAAAAATATCGTGATCGTATTGCAATAAATAGTGATATACAATTATATTGAGGAATATAATAATATTGGGGTTTTGGAGGGAACCGTAGCATTTGCCTCTCAATTTGGACAGGCAAAAAACCGGTTTGATGCGGGAGACAAAATATTATCCGTCAGGGAAAAAAGTGATGCCGGACAATGTAGAGCCCAACACATTATAGATGATGTATATTTTATTCATATGCTTTGGAATTGATGTACTAGTACATAGATTCCAAAATTTGACAATAAACCACGGATGAACACAGATTAACACGGATGGCCTAAATCCGTGTCCATCCGTGTTCATTTGTGGTTCTTTACGCTGACATGCAGATTGATTTCAAAGTCCAAATTTATGGTAATAATTTGAAATCGCAGTACTAGCACAATTTATGAGGCAAATATACAGGATCGTGGAATTTTTGTTAAACAAAAAAAGCATACTGAACAGAGTTTCCAGCAGAAAACGCAGAAAGAAAAACCTGGATTTTTTCACTGGCTCCAGCCCTGTTATTGAGGCCAATTTTGTGGAAGTTTCCGGGAATTATGAGGAAAGCTGTGACAGGAACCCGACAAGGACTTCGCGCTCTGTAACCGAAAACGGGGAAGAATCAATAGAGAAACTCCAGGAATATCTGAAAACAAGCTCCCCGGAGGAACTTGCCCGGATCTTTGAAGAGCTCAGGAAGCTGCTTGGAAACGAAAAATGCAGTTTTGGAAATGAGCGTGAGAAAAAGCAGGAGAATGGCAGAAAGAATCGGACAGACAGAACTGCTGGGAAAAAAGAGAGAATCCGGGAAATTTCAAGAGAAGCTTTCGAGACCCTTTCGGAAGCAGCCTGCAGGGAAGCAAAACGGGTAAAGGAAATCTCAAAAACCGCATCTGAAAAAGCTTCCAGGTTTGCGGCGGAAAACAAAGATTCAGCAAGGGAAGTTTCCGAAAAGATATTCCGGAGGTTGAAAAACTCCAGCCCCGAGGAACGTAAGCTCATTCTACTGCTCCTGCTACAGGCCGCGACACTCAAAAAACCTACTCTGAAAAAAAATCCTGCGTTCTCGGTTTTGCTTCAGGGCCTTAGTAACCCCTTCCTGAACAGAAAAGAAGCAGAGGAACTTATAGCCGGTTTTGCCAGACTATTCAAGCGCAGGGCCTGAGCCAGGGGTTTGAAAAGGCGAAAAAAAACCGGAACTGTTTTTGTGTTAGTTATCCGAAATGTGGCCGGATAGTGTAAAAAAGAAGATAGTTCAGCGATGGATAAGCCTATCGAGTAGTTTCACGATCCATCAGGCAGGATGCCTGCAACTTTACAGACTGTTTGACAATTACCTCCGATAATAACAAAATTCCTTCTTTTTTGATTTTAAGGTTTTTAAGAAACCGGTGGGCAGAAGGGGCTTAATGCACCTCATAATTCGTAAAAAAAGTTGGAGGTTTTGGGCTTTTTTAGCTTCTTCAAAAATACTTCTTATATATAATTAGTAATAAAAAATACATAGAGTATAAATACTAAGTTTACCAAAAATGTAAACAGTAATTTAAAAAAATTATTAATTGTAGTAAAACTGTAAGTTTATACTGTAACCGGGATATTATCCTCTGGGGAGAGGACACGATTTTACGGTTTGTGTGAGGGGTGTTTGTTTATGGGGAGTTCAGGGAAGCATAATAGTAATTCCGGGGCAGTTTCGGGAGTCGTGGCCCAGATGCTCATGACCTGTATTGTAGTGATTATGTGCAGCTTGATAGCTGCATTTGTGTTCGCAAATAGCAGCCCTTCCGAGACATTTCACATTAAACCCGAGGAATGGGTGAATCTGACCTCGGATATCATTTATATCAAACATACGGGAGGGGAGAAACTTGCCACAGAGGATATGGAAATTGCGGTTTACATCAACGGGACAAGGTATGAGTATTCCCCGACAAATATTTCCACAAATCTGGGAGAAAAAAAGGCCTGGGAACTTGCGGATGTTATAAAAATCAACACAAGTGAGGCGTGGAGTAGGAAACTTACAGAAAACGACAGTATTGAGGTCCTGCTAATAAACCACAGGACAAGAGAAGTACTCCAGGGAATAAGGGTCAATCCGACCCAGGAAAATTAAAATCATCCGCGTTCATCTGTGTTAATCCGGGGTTTATTCTCAAATTTTGGAATCGGTATACCAGAACTTAAATCGAATTATTTTCTGAAAAGGAATACAGAGGGGGCATCTTCCTGAATGCCTTATTTAAAAGAAACAGAGATTTAAATAGAAATTGTGATGCGGTTTCAGAAGTTATGGGTGAGGTACTTCTAACAGGCATCGTGGTTCTCATGCTGGGGGCGATGGGTCTTTTTATATTTTCGAATTCCGAAAGCCCACCCGAGTCTTCTAATTCCGACATAGACTGCTGGATAAACACTTCTTCCGATACCCTCTACATCCGCCACTGCGGGGGAGAAAACCTTGATGTGAGGGATATAGACATCGTAGTCAATATAAAGGGAGATAAGAGAACGTATACTTCAGAAAATATAAGCGATGTCCTGGGAGGGAACAGCTGGGAACTGGGAGACATTATCGAGATAAATACTACCGGGACATGGGAAAGCCAGGTCAGTGAAGGAGATAGTGTGGAAGTGTATATTGTGGATAAGCTTTCAAAGCATGTAATCCAGAAAATAAGCCTTTCTCCCGCACTCTAAGACCCTCTTTCCCACCCCTGGCCTTATGAGCGTAAAAATACCGGCAGCTTGAGACCGGATAAATCAAAAAAAGGGAAGTGGGTACCTGCATAAACAGGGTTGATTTATTTAGTTTAAACGAATATAATAATAGTAGTAATAATAATACTAATAATAAAATATAAAGATTCGAATTATAGTGTCTATATCCTGTTCCCAAACTAAAACCTCAGGAACCTGACGCCATAAAGAAAAGGATATATTATGAGCCTAAAGAGCCGAAAACCTGCAAACACATTTTACAGATCGGAAAACGCTATCGCCACAGCCGTTGCCGCAGCTCTGCTGCTTGGGATTATAATTGCATTTATTACAAATGTTCAGGTCAATTATGTCCCTGAGTGGAAAGAAGACGCTGAGTACGAGCACATGTCCGAGGTCTGGGAGGATATGGCCAGGCTCAAGTCCAATGCCGATTTCCTTTCGGCGGGCCTGATAATCAGTCCTGACTTCCGGATTTCCCTGAGTTCCCCTATCCGCATGGGAGGAGAAGAACTGCCCATTGTCGGGAGGATGAAGTCCGGAGGCACATTAACCATAAATACTCAGGGATGTAGGATGGAAGTAAACGTAACTGACGACATCTCATCAAATTCATCTATAGATCCATTTTACTGCGGGTCCATTACCTATCACTCCAGCAACACCGAGTATATAGACCAGACCTTCTGCTACGAAAACGGGGCCCTGATAGTTTCCCAGAACGACCGTTCCCTTATGAAACTTTCCCCCTCGATATCCCTGGAGCCTGGCCCCTCTTCCGTAAATTTCTCTGTTACTGCAATTTCCCTGGATGGTAGTTCAGGAGTCCTTTCAAGCAATGCTGTAGAAGAAATAAAGCTGACATCAAAAGAATTTGAAAGCCATAGATACATCACACAGCCTCTAATTAATGTAAGCTCGGTATCTATGACAATTACTACGGAAAACCCTGAAGCCTGGGCAACATACCTCAACAATTCAATCGAGAACGCAAATCTTCAACCCGGAGACTACAATCTGCCACCAAATAGTTCTCCTGTGATCTTTGAGCTCCACCCAATCGGAAAAACCCTGAACGTAAACATCTACAAAGCTGAACTAAAAGTAGAGACCGGAATACAGTGAGCTCCAAAAAATAATACTTTTTTCATTTTTCGGGTCAGGCTTCGGAAAAAATGAAAATGGGGCTGATTTCCGGCCCCCCGATAAATAAAAAGGGGGCCCAAAAAAGGGAGTATTTCTTAATTAGAACCTCACATTCTGGTCACAGATCAACTGGCTGGTAGCAACGTCGATGATCTTGACGTTCACGGTACTGCCTGTCGTAACGTCTTCAATCGCGGTAAGATTAGTATTATCCACAGTATAATTATACAACTTTAGTGTTTTCGTATCTCCTACAGACATTGTAGCGAGATTTGTATGCAGAATATCGGCGGAAGGCGCGGAGGCTGCCGCAACCTCATGGCTCTTTGAGTCAACGTGTATCATAATTTTTGTTGTTGCATTGCTGCTGAAATTAATCGGGTCTCCACCGAGGTGCTCGATAATTATTGTTGCAGCATTGGTACCATCATAAGCAGCATCTGCCCTCAACTGCAGATTTGCCTGAGGGGCGGGGGCGGATGTCCCCTGGCCGAAAACAGATGAACCGAGGGCGGCGGCAAGGATGAAGGTGATGGCGACCATAAGGACCACACCGATAACGGGGGAAACCGCCCTGTTATTTTCAAAAAAACTTTTGAAATTCATTTTTATAATCTCCGATTTTTGGGAAGTATACCATGTGCACCAAGATGAACACATGACCCTGATATTTTGACTGAAATTTTGTTGAGTTAACTAACAATAATAATGAATATATTGAATTACATATATATATAATTTATAGTGTCAATATATAATTAAAGAATTAATAACCATTTATAATTAAAAATATCCATTAAAAAAGATTTATTATTAAAAGATAATTAAAAGATATTAAGTGATAAAAAATGATAACAGTTATAGTAGAAGGCACAGTGTTTGAGTTAATCCGCTTATCAAACTAAAAAATCTGGCGTTTTCCGGAAAACCCGACCCCAAAAGGCAGCAGAGCTTTTCAACAAATATTTAAAAAAAGCTATGAACTGGGAGCGGCCAGAAAAATAGGGTTTCAGTCTGCATGAAAAAAAAAGAGAGCACCAAAGAAGGTGCTGAGAAACTGCTTAGAATCTTAAGTCCTTATCCACGATAAGCTGGTTGGTTGCAACGTCAATGATCTTGACATTAACAGAATCACCTGAACTGACACCAGCCACATTAAATGACTTGGTAGCTCCTACATCAAGAACTGTCAAATTGCCAGTGCCAGTAACATTACTAACTGTAACCACAGAACCGTCACTATAAGCCACCACTTTCGTGGTTGAATTACTTGTGAAATTAATCGGGTCTCCTCCGAGGTGCTCGATTACTACTGTATCATTTCCACTGGCTGTTAATTTAAGGTTTGCCTGGGGGGCGGGCTCGGAAGTCCCCTGCCCGAAAACGGATGAACCGATGGCGGCAGCGAGGATGACGGTGATGGCAACCATTAAGACCACGCCGATGACGGGGGAAACCGCTTTGTTATTTTCAAAGAAACGTCTGAGGTTCATTTTTTATCTCCTTTAGCAGAAGATCCCTTTATCGACATTCTGGCTTTTGCCGGAAATGATAGGGGGATGAATGCGTAAACTTTACTCCTGCTTTTTTTGAATTAGATTGAACGGAAGAAAGCCCCTAATTTAAGCTAATGAAAGCTTTCCACCTGCCGAAGCAGGGTAATGCGTATCCGAGATGAGGACTTTCACTTTTTGCAGTGAAAGTGTTGCTACGAAATCGCAACAGGTCAAAACCAGAATTCGGATTCCTCTCGCTCTGATATGCAAATATTCGTATGATGCAAACCTTCCTAACATTGCAGGACTGTTTTAACATACATTCTTAGAGCCTGAAACTGAGGCGGCATTCCAGGGTAACTATGTATTCTTTCCTTATCATGTACCGATTTTACAAAGCTCCTAAATAGACGGTCAACCAGGGGTCTTTTAGACATACCTATTTCTCAAAAAACTGAGCCATGAGCAAAGGTTTTGTGAATGGGTAGTTGACATATTTTGGGGTTGGGCAAATGACTAAACAATTAGCCGAGACTATGTAATGTACCGGGTAATTATATACAATAACCGTATAAAATTAATTATATATATACATTTGTTTGCAACTCCCGCACGTTAAAATAATAATAATAATAATAATAATAATAATAATAATAATAATAATAATAATAATAATAATAATAAGAAGGACACGGAAACCGGCCAGGTGGTCGGTGAGTACGCCGGTCTTTTAAATACCCGAGTTCCGCTTCGGGATCACAGGAAATTAAATATTTCGTGGGAGTTGCGATGCAATCGCAACAGCACGGGGACCCCCGTTTCACTCGCTACGCTCGCTCAAGCGGACTGAAAAACGCCAGAGCAACCTTAATTGCCGTCTTCCGACCTTTCTTTTTCCGTGTGTTCCGTGTGTTCCGTGGTTTTTGAATGCTCACACCAAACACATCCTAGCACAAAAATATAATATGTATAAGTTGAAGCAATTCCAAAACTGAAAATATGAAGTTATTTCTCAGCCATTCCTTAGGGATTAAGGAAATCCAGAACTGTGGGGAGAAACAAGAACAAAAACAAGGACAAATCAAACAATTTTAAAAAAAGTTAAGAAAGGAGCCCTGGGAGACTTCCGCATCCATATCACGGAAAAGCCCCCGGCTTAAAAATAAAACGGCTCTGGCTGTTTTTAGAACCTCACCTTTTTGTTGGCGATAAACGTACTGCTGTCAACATCAATAACCTTAAAGTCCACCGTGTCTCCTGCGGAAAAACTGATAGTTATTCCAGAATCAGAGGCTTTTTCAAGCTCCATGTATTTTATCTGGCCCACATCAAATAAACCCAGCTCGGTGAAATTAAGCTCAACACTTCCACTGATATTACCTGCAACAACCTTTGTTATAGAAAACTCTGCAAAGTTTACCGGATCCCCTCCAAGGTGCTCGACTTTCACATGAGTGCTATTAACAGCTTCTATATCGATGATCGCCTGTGGCGCGGGGCTGGAAGTCCCCTGCCCTAAAACGGATGAACCGATTGCGGCCGCAAGGATAACGGTAATTGCAATCATCAGGACCACCCCCATAACAGAAGAGATCGCCTTCTTATTTTCAAAAACACTTTCATATATCATATATACCCCCAAACCCCTCAAAAAAACTTATTCACCTAAAAACTTACCCCGTTTAACTTTAAAAACAATTTTAACCATATAACGGAGGACTATCCCCTTTCAGATCATTTAGGAAGTTTTAATTTCTAAAAAAAGAAAACATTGGAAAGCCGGGGTAAATTTTTCCCCCAAAAGAAAACGGCCCGGCTAAAAAGTAAAAGAACCCCGTAAAAGGGCTAAAAAATCTGTTTTAGAACGTGATATCCTTGTTTACGATAAGCTGGTTGGTAGCAACGTCGATTATCTTGAAGTTCGCAACCGTGCCGGCCTTGATATCAGTTAAATGCTCAACGTCAATTTTCTTATCACTACTAAGATCACCATATGTATACAGATTCAAAACTTTGCTATCTCCTACATACAATGTTCCAAGCTCGGTTGAATATTTTTCATCACTAGTACTATAATAAAGACCATCAGAAGCTGCAATCTCATACCTTGTCGAGTTTATTGTCATTATTATTTTTGTTGTTTCATTGCTTTTGAAACTGATCGGATCTCCACCCAGGTGTTCAAGTCTTAATGATGCGGGAACAAGTGTACTGCTAGAAGAATTCACAACCCCGATATTTAGGAACAGTTGCGGTGCGGGTTCGGTTGTTTTCTGGCCGAGAACGGATGAACCGACGGCTGCTGCGAGAATGACGGTGATTGACACCATTAGCACCACCCCTATTACCGGGGATACAGCTTCTTTGTCTTTAAAAAAACTTTTCAGATTTAACAATTAATAACCCTCCTACTCTTTTACCAGGGTATAAAACCCTGAACACTCCATACAGTATAAAATTCTAAAAGAATCCTTGGTATTTTTTTCAGAACTTTAAATGTTTTTACTCAATATTCCTATATATAGTTTGCTGCACACAGTAAAATATATTAATATGACTGGATATATAAAGTAACTAATATTAAACATGAGTAATATATAGTTCTCCAGATGCGATTTAGGACCCGCAACAAAATAAGCTATACAACTTATTACTCATTGTAACTTCGATTGATGAGCTTGAGCTTGAAAATCAATATGTTCAAGTGAAATATGCAGAGGTTGTTTTGTGATAAGTCCTTAGAAAAAAAGTTGATATTTCCCATAATGTTTCAAAAAAAAATCAAAAATAATAATGGTCTCCGGAAAAAAGTTGAAATATAACTCATCGGGAGAAAATTTGCTGTGAGAATTAAAAAACAAAACGAATTTTATAGAGATTGCGGGGCGGTTAGTGAAATTATCGGAGAGATGCTCCTGACCGCAATTGTAGTGATCCTCATGTCTTCAATAGCTGTCTTTGTGTATGCGAACCTGGAGGTAACAGACGTGCCCCACACCGAGATCCATGAACAGGTGAACCTCGCCTCCGATACCATAGAAATCCGGCACAGCGGGGGAGAAAACATAAATCTGGATTCCATCAAAATCACCCTTTACGTGAGTGGTGAAAAAAGGGAGTTTACATACCCTGATACGGAGGGTGTTACGGTGAGTTCTCAAAATGGAGTTTGGAAATTTGGAGATAGCTACACCATACATACAGCTATTGATGCTAACGACACCGTGGATCTCTATTTTGTGCATACTGACTCGAAACAGGTGATCCATAAAGTGAGGCTTTCCGACTCCTGGACAAGTTGATTTCAGGGAAAAAACCTGAAACCCCAAACGAGCCGACAACCCGAATACATGATCCTTAAAGCCGCAAGGGCAGGAATCACGCTTGTTGTTACAAAGGCCATGCCCCTGGATTCGGGAGTTGAGGCAACCAGAAAAGCGAATATAGGGTCTGTGGGGAAGCTCTCAAAAGAATCCATGCTCATTTTTGCAAACGAGTGGAGAATAAGGATTTGAAAGGGTTGAGATTCAAAAAAGAAAAGGAATTGAAAAAAAATTAGAGCACACCTTTCGTGCTCTTAATTTCCTTTCCTTCGACCTTCACAGCCCGTTTAAGGGCATAGGCAAAGCCTTTGAAAAGAGCCTCAATCTTGTGGTGGTCGTTTTCTCCGTAGACGCTTGCGTGCATTGTGAACCTGCCGTTTGAGGCCAGGGTCTCGAAGAAATGGCGGACGAGCTGGGTTCCGAACTGGCCCACGTAAGGAGCCGTAAATTCGGCTTTCAGGACAAGATAACTCCGGCCCCCCATATCGAGGGCAACTTCGGCCAGGGCCTCGTCCATGGGAATTCTGGCTTCCCCGAAACGGGCTATTCCGGCCATGTCCCCGAGGGCCTCGGAGAGGGCCTGACCGAGCACTATGGCCGTGTCTTCAACCAGGTGGTGCTCGTCCACATGGAGATCCCCTTCCGCTTTTATCGTAAGGTCGATTTCCCCATGCCTTGCAAAAGCGTTGAGCATATGGTCAAAAAAACCGATTCCCGTACTGATTTCCGTCCTGCCTGTCCCGTCGAGGTCAAGCTCAAGTCGGATATCGGTTTCTTTTGTCTTGCGAGAGATTGTGGATTTTCTCATACTGAACCCCTTTCTGTTCAAAAATCTTAAATGTTGTTAGTCGTCCCGGACAGCCTCAAGGGCTTCTCCCAGGGTGAACCTGCCCGTGTAAAGGGCGCTTCCGACCACAACCCCTGCGGCTCCGATCTCTTTCAGGGTCCGGAGGTCTTCAAGGGAACTTACTCCCCCGGAGGCGATTACCGGGATTCCGACAGACTTCACGAGTTCCTCTGTGGGGACAGGGTTTACACCCTGGAGCAGACCCTCGGAATCGATATTCGTGAAAAGGAGGCTGCCTGCTCCGAGGTCCTCAAAGTTCCGGCCCAGCTCCACGGGGGTGTGTTCCGACTCTTCAGTCCAGCCCTTGATGGAAACCTTCCCGTTCTTCGCGTCCAGAGCCACGGTAACCCGCTCCCTCTCATAGGCCTCCGCAAGCCTCCGCACAAGTCCGGGGTCCTGAATGGCTGCGGTACCCAGGATCACCCTTGAAACTCCGAGGTCCAGAAGACCTGCGGCATCCTCAAAACTTCGAATGCCTCCGCCCACCTGGATTTCCACGGCCTTTTCCCGGCAGGCCTCAACTATTTTCTCGATAATAGGGGAGTTTACACGCCTGCCCTCTATTGCCCCGTCAAGGTCTACCAGGTGCAGGGTTTTTGCCCCCTGCCGTACCCAGTCGAGGGCAGCTTCCACCGGGTCGTCCAGGGACACGAGTTCACTGCCCGGGACACCCTGCACGAGCTGGACGCACTTTCCCTCTTTCATGTCCACAGCTGGAATTACTTCAAATATCACGAAAATATCTCCTTCAAAATTATCACAAGGAACAGGCCCTCAGGGCATGATCCTTTCAATGGGCACGACCAGAATATCCCTGGCCCCTACCTTTTTCAACTTGTTTACGAGGGTAAAAATCAGGGCCGCGTCCACAACCGCGTGTACGGCAAGGATGGGCTCATCCGCTTTGCTCGATTCCACTTTCATGATCGTGGGTCCCGCCATGCCGGGAAGGACTTCTTTTACGGCTTCAAGGGCCTCTTCGGGCACGTTCATCATAAGGTAGCGCCGCTCCTTGGCGTTGAGCACACTTTCGAGTGCGGTCTTGATGTCCAGGATCTTTTCCTTGGTCCTGCAACTTTCTTTGTTTGCAATAAGGCAAACACTTGAGGAAAAGACTTTTTCGATAACCTTCAAACGGTTCATCATAAGGGTGGTCCCGGAACTGGAAATGTCCACAATGGCGTCCGCAATCCCCACATGCGGAGTCATCTCGCAGGCCCCACTGACCTTTATGACCTCGACGTTTATGCCCAGCCCCTCAAAATAGCGACCCGTGATTCCCGGAAATTCCGTTGCGACCTTCTTTCCTTCCAGGGCTTCCGGGGTTTCGATCTTCGATTCTTCGGGAACGGCCAGGACAAGGGTGGCTTTTCCGAACTTAAGGTCAAGCAGGATCTCGACCTCTGCTCCACATTCGGTAATCAGGTCAACCCCGGTGATGCCCATATCGGCAGCCCCGTCCTGGACGTACTCGGGAATATCGGCCGCCCTCGCAAAGAGGATGCTGATCTCGGGATCTGTGGTTTTCGCAAAGAGGTTACGGCTGGCCCCGCTTATGGGAAGCCCCGCATCACTGAAAATTGACACGGTGGGATCATGAAGGCGCCCTTTATTGGGTATTGCAATACGAATCATTTGATAGGTCCTCGGATGCTTTTATAAACTCTGATATATTCTGATAGACTCTTATAAGCTCTGACATTCATTAATAATAATTATAATAAGTGATTGATATAGTTCCTCTACAAGTAAACGACCTGGTGAACGACTTCCCATTAAAATGAGGTGCTTCCTGTTTCATTCCCTGGACTAAAGACTCAGGGGTTTTCTGCTGCGTTCTTATAAAACGTTTTTCAACAAAGCTGCCGCAGGAGAGAGGCCATATGCCCGAAACCCGGTAAAACTGCTATTATTCCGCAACCCTACAAAGCCCCGGGTAGCTTCCGCGGATACACATATAGATTATTAATAATCAAGTCATTACATATCGTTTTAAGTAAAAATATATTACTAACAGTTATGATGGTATGAGAAATATTATATAGATGCAGTAATTTATTAGAAAATAACAGGTGAATCAGGAATATAATATTATTTAAGAAATATTATGTAAAGCTTGAGCCAACAAAAAGTGTTGCAGATCCTTAAACCGGCTAAGCAAAACCGGGAAAGAGAAGAAGGATCAGGCTCTCACATCACACTATTTACCCTGCTTATATCTATTTTAAAAAAAGAGGATTCAAATGTCCCGAAATATCAAAGTAGAACAGCTTTTACAGACGCCCATCGAAAAGCAGCAAATCGAACTCGTCGAACGCAAAGGGGTAGGGCACCCTGACAGTATTTCAGACGGACTTGCCGAAGAGGTGAGCCGGGCGTTATGCAGGGAATACATTGAAAAATGCGGAGTAGTGCTTCACCACAACACTGATGAGACCCAGATCGTGGCCGGTAGGTCCCACCCGAAATTTGGGGGAGGAGAACTGCTGCAGCCTATCTACATCCTGCTTGTGGGTAGGGCCACAAAAGAGTTTGAGGGAATCGAACTTGCAACCGAGTCCGTGGCCCTTGAAGCTGCTCGGGGGTACCTGAAAAAGACCGTTGTTAACCTGGACCTCGAAAGGGACGTTATCCTGGACTGCAAACTCGGAACCGGTTCTTCGGACCTCAGGGAAGTCTTCCAGCGGGACCGGATACCTGTCGCAAACGACACCTCTTTCGGGGTCGGGCACGCGCCGTTCTCCGAACTCGAACAGATCGTCTACAATACCGAAAGGCAGCTTATCACGGACCTGAAACCAAGGCTCCCTGCAATCGGGGAGGACATCAAGGTCATGGGGCTCAGGGAAGGAGACGACATGACCCTCACTCTCTGCTGCGGCATGGTAGGCAGATACGTGGACGACCTCGATCATTACGTCAACCTGAAAGAAGAAATCGAGGACTACGTGACAGACCTTGCGGGCAAATACACGGAACGCAGCGTGAAGGTACAGCTCAACACCGCCGACAACCTGGACACAGGCAGTATCTTCCTGACCGTGAGCGGGACCTCGGCCGAGATGGGCGACGACGGCTCAGTAGGGCGCGGTAACCGCTGTAACGGGTTGATTACCCCGAACAGGCCAATGAGCATGGAAGCCACCAGCGGAAAAAACCCGATCAACCACATAGGAAAGATATACAACCTTCTCTCGACCCAGATGGCAAAGGACATCGTAAAAGCCGTCCCCGACATACAGGACGTTTACATCAGGCTCCTTTCCCAGATAGGAAAACCAATCGATCAGCCGCTTGTCGCAAGCGCCCAGATTATCCCGAAAGACGGAGTCTCCTTTAAAACGGTCCAGTCCGAGGCCGAGGTTATCATGGAGGACTGGTTTTCGAACATAACTAAAATTACAGAAATGGTGATCAACGGAGAGTTAGATACTTTCTAAAACACCATTCCACTTTTTTTATTTACGATTTTTATCATTTCCGTATTTTATCATTTACGTTTTTCAGGGCCTTTTGACTTTATGGCCCCTTTGACATTACTTCTGATTTTTATTCGACGGTAACTCTAAGCTTGAACTTCTCCTCGCCTCCGAAACGGTAGATTGGATACGTGCCCTTGATTTCCTGAGCCCCTTTCTCAACAGCCTTGAATTCCCATTCATGGACTCCGGGCACGGAGGTCGTATCAGGGATGTCCGGGACAAACTCACTCTTTATGAGCTTGAGCCCAGCACTTGACTCCATTTTCCAGACAGGTCCCTCTTCATGTGCTTCTTCCTTGCTGTACATATGTTCGGCAGGTTCTTCACGAAGCTTTAGCAGAAAGGACTCTCCCAGCTTAACGGTAACCGTATCAAAGTTATTTGCATCCGTAAAAATCTGAATCACTGTCTTCCCTCTCTAGATTTAGCATTATATGACAGTATGTCCCCGACAATATAGAAAAGTATGCGTGAGAAATATTGAAAATGTTTTGCTTATACAATAAATAATTAAAGAAGTGGGCCCGTCCCAGCGAAAAACATAAATATGATAGTTAAGTATGAGAGGATGCACTAGTTAAGTGCGAATCCGGTGCATTGTTTTAATGACCCGGGTTGGGATGATTCTTCGTCCCGCCTTAACTCAGTGGTAGAGTGCGCGGCTGTAGTACGGATCATGCGAGAAATCGCACCTTTTCGCGCAGTTACCGCGATGTCCCCGGTTCGAGTCTGGGAGGCGGGACCTGAAACATTCAAAATGAAAGAAAAACGTCGCCGGAAATCTTTATATATCGGAATGACGTTTATGAATTGCTCACAGTATGAGCAACAATAAAATCATCGGAAGTGTCCGGATAGTGTAGAGGCCTATCATGGAGCCCTGTCGAGGCTCCGACTCGGGTTCGAATCCCGGTCCGGGCGCTCATTTTTTTTGTGAATTTTCAACTTTATAAATATTAATACACTGTTTTAAAATTAAATACATTGTATTTACACCACTGTTTTAAAATTAAATACATTGTATTTACACTATACATGCCATGCAGGAAAACTCATTGATTTTTTCAGCTCTGTAATATATGGGTAGTCCACTGCAACGGTTTTTGCCGATTATTTCTCTCGATTACGAAAAAACGGCTGGCGGGACAACAGAAAATCGTTGGCAGGACAACAAAAAATAGTTGAAAGGACAACAAAAAATAGTTGAAAGGACAACAAAAAATAGTTGAAAGGACAACAAAAAATAGTTGAAAGGACAACAAAAAATAGTTGAAAGGACGGCAGAAACCGGACAATAACAACTTTATCGGTTAATGAGTGATTACCTTTCATGACTCAAACAGAACTTAGCATTAAAGAACCCCTGGAAGAGGCCGGAGCCGAAGCTTACCTGATGACAGGAGACCTGCATTCCGCAGACATCTTTTACACAACCCGTTTCCTGGCCTCGGACGCTTTTGTATACCTTCAGACCGCTTCAGGAAAAGAGACGCTCTTCATATCGGAAATGGAGAAGGGCAGAGCTGAAATTGAATCAAGGGTATCCCGGATTAAAACCGCGAAAGACTTCGGCTACCGGGAAAAAGTAAAAGAAAAAAAAGACGCTTCCCTCGCCTACGCAGCCTGTCTCTCGGACCTGCTTCTGGAAGCCGGAACAATAAAGGTTGCTGTCCCTTACGATTTTCCCGTTTTTTACGCAAATTTCCTGACTGAAGCCGGTTTTTCCGTGCTGCCCATAAAAAGCCCTTTTAAGGAGCTTCGGAGCGTGAAGGGGCCAGAAGAGGTGGAAGCCGTCAAATACGCCCAGCGGGCCGGAGAAGAGGCCATGAAGGCGGCAATAGGAATTATAGAGAGCGCCGAAGAAAAGGACGGGTTCCTCTGGCACGAAGACTCCAAACTGACCGGAGAAAAAGTACTCTCCGTAATCGACCACGCCCTTCTGGACTACGGCTGCGAGGCGGAAGAGACCATCGTTTCCTGCGGAGAGGATACCTCAAACCCCCACGGAACAACAGCGGGCCCCCTCAGAGCAAATGCACCCATCATCCTGGACATCTTCCCGAGAAGCAAAAAGAAACGCTACTTTGCGGACATGACACGCACGGTAGTCCACGGAAAAGCTTCCGAAGAACTGAAGAAAATGTATGCAACCGTACTCGCCGCCCAGGAAATTGGACTCAAAATGGTAAAGCCGGGAGTCAAAACCTCAGAAATCCATAAAGCCGTCTGTGACCTGTTTGAAGAGCAGGGATACGACACCTACCGAAGCGGGGCAGAGGTTGGCTTTACTCATTCCACAGGACACGGGGTTGGAATTGACATCCACGAACTTCCGGGAGTCGGAGATCACGGAACGGTGCTCAAAGCAGGAAACATTATCACAATCGAGCCCGGCCTCTATTACCCGAAAATAGGAGGAATCCGGCTGGAAGATATGGTGCTTGTAACCGAAAACGGCTGCGAGAACCTGACAAAACTGGAGAAAAAATTTGAAGTAAGCAGGAAGTAAGCAGGAAATAATCAGATACAAAAATTCTTAAACAAATCTCGAACGAAGATTTAAACCGCGAAGCACACGGAAAAAAGAACGAAGAAGATATACCAGTTACAGTTGCTCGGTATCTTTTAGTTCTCTTCTCCAAAACAAGGTTTATAGTCCGCTTGAGCTCGCGCAGCGAGCGAAACGGACCCCGTGCTCCCGAAGCGGAATTCGGGTGCTGAAGCGGAACTCGGGAAGTGCACACGGGAAATGCAACTCGGAAAGTTCACGCGGGAAATGCAAATAGGGCAATATAGTTATCAGGTATTATTCATTAAGGAGTTAATATGACAGATAACGTCTATAAAATGGAAGAAATCGCTGAAAAATACAGAGAAGCAGGCAGAATCCTCGTTCAGGTCCGGGCCGAAGCAAAAGACCTGGTCCGGGTCGGAGGCAGCCTTCTAAAAGTCGCAGAGTTCGTGGAAAACCGGACCGTCGAACTCGGGGGAAAACCGGCTTTTCCCTGTAACATCTCAAGAAATGAAGAAGCTGCACACGCGACTCCTAAGGCCGGGGACACGGACATCTTCGGAAAGGACATGGTAAAGCTGGACCTTGGAGTCCATGTGGACGGCTACATTGCAGACTCGGCCATAACCGTTGACCTCTCAGGAAACCCTGACATCTTAAAGGCCTCCGAAGAAGCCCTTGCCGCGGCAATCGCTCTGGTGAAACCCGGAGTCTGTACAGGGGAACTGGGAACCGTTATCGAAGAGACCATCCGGGGCTACGGCTTGCTCCCCATCGCAAACCTTACCGGGCATGGGCTTGGCCAGTATGTTGCCCATGACAACCCTTCTGTCCCGAACCGATGCGTTGACGGGGGAGCTATCCTGAAAGAAGGAGACGTGATTGCAATCGAGCCTTTCGCGACAAACGGCATGGGCCTGGTCCACGACGGAAGCTTGACCGAGATCTACAGTATTATCCGGAAAAAACCTGTCCGTGTGCCTGCAATCCGAAATGTCCTCAAACAGATAGAGGAATACAAAGGACTTCCTTTTGCAAAACGCTGGCTTTCCTCCGATAAACTGGACTTTGCAATACTCCAGCTTCAAAAAGCCGGAATTCTTCACGGTTATCCCCTACTCCTGGAAAGTGCGGGCGGTCTTGTAGCACAGACTGAGCACACACTTATCGTAAGTGAAGACGGCTGCGAGATCACAACAAAATAAGATATAGAGAGGAGAGGGGTTGATGAACATATATAGCACATCAATACAAAAACATGAGAGGAGTTTAACACCTTGAAACCCAAAAATATTCTTCTGGCAGCATGTATAATCCTCCTGCTTTCAGGGACCGGAGCTGCGGCCTTCTCCTACTCCAATAGCATCACCCTGAACCCCGGGAACGCTTCCTGGGAATACAAAGAATACGTAACAGACAGGGAAGCCAGTTTTTCCAGGCAACTTATAGATAATCAGGTCGGTAACAATGACAGCTTTGTCAATGTCTGGGAACTCATAAGCATGGAGCGGAAGTTTGGAGAAAGGCTGCGTGAGTCCATCGAAAAAAAGCCGGACATCAGGTTTAACAATTCCTCTAAAACGGTAAAGATTCAGGATGTTGAGTACAGCTTCTCGGAAGATTCCCTCGGAAACGTCTTTAAAACGACAGCCCTGAAGAACCACGCCAGAGCCACATACAGCATTGATAAAGGAGCCCTCGGCCCCGGCACAGAGGCATGGTTTAGTGGGACCCCGAAATCAAACGTCACAGTCACCCTGCCCCCGGGTCTTGACGTAAACGAAACAGAGGGACTCGAAAACAGTACGGTCAGCTTTGTAAAAGACAGGGCAGTCTTCAAGGGCAGGTTTGACGAAAAAGGAGAACTCACACTCCGGTTTACGGAAAACAAAAGCTTTAACGCACTGTCTGAGGAAGAAGCCTTAAACGCCAGCCTGGCGGAAGAAATGAATGAATCCACACCTGAAAAGCTGATCAGGAACCCGAAGCCTGATATTTTCAACTTTTTTGATAGTTTGAAGAGCAAACTGGCCCGGACCCTCAAAGTTTGAGAAAGTTAAAGTCTGAGAAAGCCGGGGCTCCGGGCCCAAAAGCTTTCTCCGGAACCAAAAGCAATCTCTCAAATCCAAAAGTTTAATCTTACTCCTGACCCATGCTAAAAAACATGCTTGTAGAACAGATTAAACTTGAGAAAGGATACGCTCTTGGCCTCTGCTTTCAAATGCAGGCATACCCCCTGCTTGTCCTGCGAGCGGAAAAAGGCTTTTTAATGTGCGGTTACCTGGACACCGGGGCCGCAGAAAAGCTCGGAGACGCCGCAGCAAAGGTAAAAGGTGTGCAGACCTTCGAAGACATGTTAAAAGCAAAAATCGTTGAAGCCACGCCCGCGGCCAGGGCTCTCGGGGTTGAGCCCGGGATGACAGGCGAAGAAGCCCTCAACAAAATGTTTTAAAATGTTTTAGATCAACTCACCCCGGCCGCCGGCCAGCAGACCCTCGCCGCCCTGGCAGCCCTTCTCAAAAAATACCCTAAAAAATACCCCAAAAAATGACCAGCAATACACGGGTTTAGCAATGTTATACGCTTTTGAACTTTCAGGAGAACATGAACAACTCCCCGCCGTTGAGGCCCTGGCCTGCCTTGAGACGGTGGGGCTGGAGTTTGTGACTCACGCCTTTTTTGAGCAGTGCCTCGTGGTGGATATCACGGGCAGAAAAGAAACCATTGAAGAAATACTTAAGGGACCGGTAACGAAACGGCTCGCAATGACTCACCATATTCTGAAAGTGGTGGGAATCACCGAAAGCCATCCGGAAGAAATCCTCGAGCTTGCCGAAAGTTTTGTCCATGAGGACTTTATCAGGGAAGGCGAAAGTTTCGTGGTCCGGGCAAAAAGGATCAGGAAACATGTGGATTACCCCTGCGAGCCCCTTGAGAAAAAGATAGGAGGCTGCATCTACAGGAAAGGTTTCAGGGCAAAGCTCCAGGCCCCTGATGTCAGCTTCCGCCTTATCCTGAGCGAGCGGACCGTTTTCGGGACAGTGCTCTCGTCCATTGACAGGAGTGAGTACGAGGCCCGGACCCCGCAGAACAAACCCTTTTTCCACCCCGGTGTCCTCATGCCGAGGGTTGCCCGGGCCCTTGTAAACATCGCCCGGATAAAGGCTGGAGATCTTTTACTTGACCCTTTCTGCGGGACGGCAGGCATCCTTGTGGAAGCCGGCCTCTTGGGAGCGAGGGTCATAGGAATTGACGCCCAGGAAAAACTTGTGATGGGCGCCCGCATGAACCTTGAAGCCTTCGGGGCGGACTACGTCCTCCTGAAAGGAGACGCCTGCAAGGTCCCCTTAAAAGCGGAAACCGTGGACGCTGTTGTAACTGACCCCCCTTACGGGCGCTCGGCAGCAATCCTGGCGGAGTCTCTGGAAAAACTCTATGCAGGAGCCTTTACGGAAATTTACCGTGTCCTGAAACCGGAGGGTTTCGCAGTTGTGGTCTCGGACAAGCCGGCTTACGAATACGGGGAAAAGGCAGGGTTAGAAGTGCTTGAGGTCTATGTTCAGCGGGTCCACCGGAGCCTTACCCGGACGATAACAGTGTTCCGGAAACCGGCATCTTGAAAAAATTAGGAAACTTGATATAAAAAATAATGGATAAGTACAAAATAAAAAATAAAGAGGTCATTCCTTGAAAATCAATTCTTCAATGACCTCGGCCATCACCCTGTGTTCCAGGATGTGCCTGTAGTTCAGGTCCCCTGCCCTGCGGATAGAATAGGAATCTTCGACCCACTCTATGGGGCCGGGATAATTGATTTCCATCAGGGTCAGCCCATATGGGGGAGCAGGTTCCAGGCCTTCCTCATAGACTTCGGGGGACAGCATCTGGACCAGCCAGTCCTCATCCCTGACCCCTTTTCCGATCATGGAAAGGGCGGTTACGATTTTTCGGACCATGTTCCAGAGGAAACTGTTTCCCACAACATCGATTTTTGTGAGTTCCCCGTCAACCCGGATATCGATCCTTTCAATGGTCCGGACCGGGCTTTTTTCCCCGTTAGACCTGGAAAAATTCGTGAAATTGTGTGTCCCGAGGAGAAGTTTCGAAGCTTCCCGGATCCTGGGGATATCATACGCTTCTCCGCACATGACGTACCTGTACCTTCTGGAAACCGCCTGCCTTCGCGGATCGAACTCTTCGGGAACTTCCGCATGGGCCCAGGTCCAGATGGAGGCCGGAAGTTCCGAGTTTATGACCCTGGGGATTGCCAGGCTGGGTTTATCGGTATTAAAGGAAACGACCTGGCCAAGGGCGTGCACTCCCGCATCGGTCCTGCCTGCGCAGACATAACTGGCGGATTTTGGGCTTTCTATAATTCCGAGTTTTCGGAGAGCTTTGAAAAGTTCTCCTTCCACAGTCTCAACATTGGGCTGGATCTGGGAACCGTGAAACTCGGTGCCGATGTAGGCAATTTTTAGAGCAACTCTCATATGAATTCCCTGATTACATGGACTTTTTCTTATAATAGACTTCTCTTACGATCATGAAAAATATGACAAAGAGACAGCCAAAGAAGAACCAGACTCCCGGATGAGCCAGAAGGGTATCAAAAAAGTGGTGGACAGCTCCGGCTCCGAGGGTGCCTGGAGGAACGGAATCGAGGGCAGACGTGTCCATGCCCTCCAGGGTATCTTCCAAAGGCAGGGCATCCTCTGTCGATACCGGGGCGGCTTCCAGCATTTCAGGGGCTTCCGGAGCTTCTGCCGCAGACATTTCCTCTTCCATGGGAACTTCTTCCATGGAGGCTTCTCCCACGGGAGCTTCCGCAACCATGTCCCTGGCGACTTCTTCAGCAAGCTCCTCTTCGACGTCCCCAGCAAAAACTTCGTTCAGGCCCTCATTTGCGGAAATGCCATCTTTATCAAAAACATTGTAATCGGCCATCAGTTCCGGGGATTCCGTCATTTTCGGGCTCAGGCCGTTTTCACTTGTGTTTACTGCCGCGAGCATGGATTCCGGGGCAGGAGCAAGGGCAGTTTCCGGAGCAGCATAGTCTAAGGCTGGAAGCCCGGCCGGGGGCCCCCAGGAAACGACATTAATGAGACGTCTGGCCCGCAGGTAGGCTGTAAGGTATTCGATCCCCGCGGCGGCAAAGAAAGCCCCCGCAATTACCCCTATGTACTGCTGCAACATGCTTATTATGGAGATCTTGTCCGCAAAAGCTTTGCTCGGGACCAGCACTATCAGCTTTTCCATTGCCTCATAAATCTTGACCTGCCGACCTTTCCGGCTCCATTTGATCTGCTTGACCTGCACAAGGTCGGAGTCGACCAGGGAATCAATGTTATACTTGACCGTGGTCAGAGGAATTTTGAGTTCCCCTGCAATATCGCTTGCAGACAGTTTCTTCTTGCCCAGAAGTTCAAGAATTTTTAATGAGGTCTCGTTCGAAAGGGTCTGAGTGATCTTTCTCGAATCCTCGTTTACGGGAATTATCAGCAGCTTTTCAGCGCCGCCCCGGGGACCGGTTGCATCCCCTGCTTCTTCGGGGCCGTTTATATCTCCTGTTTCAATCCTGCGCTCTATTTCACTCATGATAATTTTCCTGAATTAAGGGCCTTCATAAAAATGATAGAATAATTTTCCTGTGGAAACACTCCGGTAAAATCTTTACCTGGTTATAACGTTATAAAATGGATTTTTTCTTAATCTAACAATATTATTAAACCGTATAACCTTTTGCTCATTTTGTTTTTACTGTAGAGGGGCCAAATTTATAATCATTGACAATTCACTTAATTTAATTCTGATAAATATTATACTTATCTGGCCATAATTTAAATAGGCCTCTGCCCTTAAACTTAAATAGAACATTGTGCATTCTAACCTAAATTTTTCCTAAATATTTCTGATGGTAGCCACTATGATAACGAAACAGCAAGTTCTGGGTATTCTGGAAAATTATGATCTGGAAAACCTGACAATTGCAACGGTCTGTTCTCACTCAAGCCTTCAAATCTTCGACGGGGCAAGAAAAGAAGGATTTAAAACACTGGGGATCTGTGTGGGGAAACCCCCTAAATTCTACGAAGCTTTTCCGAAGGGGAAACCTGACGAGTACCTTGTTGTCGAGAGTTATGCAGACATAATGAACATGGCAGAGGAACTCCGGGAGAAAAACACAATCATCATCCCCCACGGCTCTTTTGTAGCTTACCTTGGTACCGAAAAATTCATGGAACTTGAAGTCCCTACCTTCGGGAACCGGGGCGTGCTGGAATGGGAATCTGACCGGGACAAGGAAAGAGAATGGTTACTCGGGGCAGGCATACACATGCCCGGACAAATCGATGACCCGAAAGACATCGACGGGCCTGTTATGGTCAAGTATCACGGGGCAAGGGGCGGAAAGGGCTTCTTTGTGGCAAAGACCTACGAAGAATTCCAGGAACTCGTGGACCCCACCCTGAAATACACCATACAGGAATTTATTACCGGGACCCGCTACTACCTGCATTACTTCTACTCACCCCTGCACGACGATGGTTACAACCTCAGCAAAGGCAACCTCCAGCTCCTGAGCATGGACAGAAGGGTCGAGTCGAACGCCGACGAGATCTTCAGGCTCGGCTCCCCGAGGGAACTTCTGGAAGCAGGCATCCGGCCCACCTACGTAGTTACAGGAAACGTGCCTCTGGTGGCCAGAGAGTCCCTTCTTCCCCTGATCTTCTCCCTGGGAGAAAGAGTCGTTGAAGAGTCCCTGGGCCTCTTCGGAGGAATGATCGGGCCTTTCTGCCTGGAAACCGTATTCACGGACGAACTGGAAATCAAAGTCTTTGAAATCTCGGCCAGGATCGTGGCAGGCACGAACCTCTATCCAAAAGGTTCTCCCTACTCGGACTTTATTCAGGAAGACCTCTCCACCGGCAGGAGACTTGCCCAGGAAATCAAATACGCAGCAGAAAACGGAAAACTCGAATATATTATTTCGTGAAAAAGCCCGGAGCTCTGTGAACTACCCCTGAGCTAAACCAGGGGTATTTCCTGTTAAGGAATAGTGAAAATATAACTTCAGGTTTTATTCTAGGAATTGCTTCATTCTCATACATATTATGTTTTTGTGTAAGGTGTTGTTTGGTGTGTGCATTCAAACCACGGAACACACGGAATACACAGAAAAAGACAGCAGGAAGACGATTTTAAGGTTGCTCTGGTGTTGTTTAGTCCTCTTGAGCTCGCAAAGCGAGCGAAAAGGACCCCGTGCTGTTGCACTTGCAGTGCAACTCCCAGGAAATCTATGATTTCCTGTGATCCCGAAGCGGAACTCGGGCATGGAATACACAGAAAAAGACAGCAGGAAGACGATATTTAAGGTTGCTCTGGTGTTTTTTAGTCATCTTTAAAGAATCTAGGATCTTTTTTGAATCCGATTGCATAAATATCCAACTTACTCACCGGCCACAGGCCGGTTTTCGTGTCTTCCGTGGTTAATAAATGGTAAACTAAAATACTTGATATTATATTTGACCCATTCCTTATCAAATTAGAATGCCGATTTTCGGAGCTAATTTTAGAGCCTTTTGTAATCCAAACCTGAATTTCAGCAAACTTTATATTTTATAATCTGGCATCCACTATTGGGACAGATCACAACTTAAAAATTATGAGGTTTAATATGTCAGAAGAAAACACAGTTGAAGATAAAAGTGTCGAAGATAAAAGTGTCGAAAATAAAAGTGTCGAAGATAAAAGTGTCGAAAATAAAAGTGTCAAAGACAAAAGTGTCAAAGACAAAAGTGTCAAAGACAAAAGTGTCAAAGACAAAAGTGTCAAAGACAAAAGTGTCAAAGACAAAAGTGTCAAAGGCAAAAGTGTCAAAGACAAAAGTGTCAAAGACAAAAGTGTCAAAGATAAAAATGTCGAAGATAAAAATGTCGAAGATAAAAATGTCGAAGATAAAAATGTCGAAGATAAAAGTGGCGAAGGATATGCAGAAATCAAAATGGGGGGCGGCTGGTACATTACCATTTCTCTTACCCACAGTGAACGCTTCGACAAGGATTACGTGGAAATCGCAAAAGAACGTGGGGGAAATAAAAAATCGAGGTTTAACCTGAACCCTGCTCATGTACGGATGCTGGGCGAAACTCTTATCAAATTTGCTGATGAGAACAAATTTTAATTATTATTCGATTTCTTTTATATAACCTGCTTAAAACCCCCGAGTCTTATCTCAGGGGTGATTTTCCCTGTTTTTTCGCTTTTTATCCCTCAATAACTGCCAGGATTTTTTCAACGACCTCAGCCTCGATCTCTTCTGCCGGCCGGTCGGCCTCGATAAGGACAAACCTTTCAGCTTCTTCCGCGGCAAGGGTATGAAATATTTCCCTGACTCCTCTCAGGAACTCTATTTTTTCGAATTTGGTTTTGTCTCCCCGGTTTCCGCAGCGTTTAACCGCGGTTTCAGGCGAAATTTCAAAAAGGATGGTTAGGTCAGGCACAATGGTCCAGCCTCTGTGAATACCCTTTACCCAGGCCAGGGGCTCCTCCAGGCGGCCTTTAAGGGTCATGCCCTGATAGGCGTAGCGGCTGTCGGAGTAGCGGTCTGAGATTACAGGCCTGCCGCTCTCAAGGGAGGGCCTTACAAGCTTTGCAATATGTTCCGCGTGGTCGGCCGTGAAAAGGAAAAGCTCGGCAAGCTGGTCGGTGTCCGACCCGATTGCCTCCTCAACAGCCCTGCCTGTAAGCGTATTTCTGGTAGGCTCCCTGGTAAAGACCGGGGCATGGGCCAGAATTTTCGGGTTTTCGGAAAGCCTTTTTGCAACGGTGCTTTTGCCTGAACCGTCTATGCCTTCCAGTGTGATCAGTTTTCCTTGCATGTATACCGCCGTTTTCTCTCGGATTTTTCTTTCGGAAAATAAGTTTTTGAAAATAAGTTTTTAAGGGAAATGGGTTTTTAAGGAAAATGAGTTTCCCATATTAAAAAATGATCTGAATTAAATAAGCAGTTATTTATAACAATAATAAAAATAACTTAAAGTAACCATGACTTTAATTGGAGTAATTACAAGGGGTAAATACGGGAACCGCCTGATTGAAACCATTAGAGATCACAGCGACCTTGAGGTCATATCCACGGAGCTTCCCGAGTTTTTGCCTGGCTTTATTGATGAGCCTGATGAGTTTCTGGAGGGCCTGAAATTTGACCTGAAGGTTTTCAATGCTGAGGTCGTTATTACCTATTCCCTTCATCCTGACCTGACCTCTGCTGTTGCCAAACTCGCGGGAAAGGCCGGGGTTCGGTCTTTAATCGTACCCGGAGGCCCATCCAAAGCTTCGGTCCCCGAACTTGAAAAACTTTCCGAAGAATACGGGATAGACATCGAGGTCGATGAAATCTGCTGTACCCTCGAAGCAAACGAGTTTAATTCCGCATTTGCGTCCGTTTTCGGGGTCCCAATCCTGAAGGCCTGGACAAAAGATGGAAAAATTGCCAGAGTCGAGGTTGTAAAAGGGGCTCCCTGCGGGAGCACCTGGCATATGGCAAAGGAACTTGTGGGTATGGCGGTAGAGGAGGCTCCTCCCAGGGCCGGGCTGCTTGTCCAGCAATACCCCTGTCGGGCTGTCCGGGGCAATATGGGGGGAATCCATGAGTCTGCGGAACTGCATAAACAGGCCCTCATTGAGGCGCTTGAAAATGAGGATTGAGCATATCCTCCGGTAAAGCATATCTTCGGTAAAGTGTATCTTTCTTTAAAGTCGGATTTTTTGGGGGGTCCCCCATTTTTCGGCTTTTTGAGGAGTTTCCGTTTACCTGAGGTATTTTTGACCGGATTTTTTCTTTTTCACCGGTGTTTCTTGAAACCTTATTGCCTGCAATATATGTATATAATTTTTAATATTCATGTGCACTATGGGGTAAAAATAATGAGTTCTATAATAATTTCCAAGGATTCAGGTCCTGAAGACTTTGAACCGATAGCATTTGCGGTACATGCTCTGACCAGCCTTCCCACGACAATCCGGAGTAAGGGACAAAAAGGTCTGCGCCTGGAAAACGGAATTATCCTTGAAAGAGGATACACCGGGCCCGTGCTGGAAGAGGCTCTGACAACCAACAGAATTGTGCGTAAGGTCCCACAGGAAGGGGTCTATAAAGGAAAACCCGTGGTGGTTACTCCGATCCGTTCAAAGGATGGGGAGGTCGTTGCAGCCATAGGGATTGTGGATATGATGGTAGCTCTTGATCTTTCCGATGTTTTCCACGGATACCCGGATGTGATTGAAGAGGTAGAAGAAGCTAGAAAAAGAATGAAATAATTTTTTGTAACTATTCAGCCTACTGATAAAAAAAGCATAGTTTCAGCTAATGTTGCAACTATCGGATAATAGCGGCGCTCCATTGAGCGCCGCTCGAATAGCATCCATGACATTCAAGCTATTCTTTCTAATAGTGGATATGTATCCCCGAATTCTGCAGAAAGCTACCGCTCCTTCGATGCTTCGGAAAGTTCCCGAAATCTTCTGTTGTAGCTTCATCATTCTGATGTCTCGCTCTGCTTGATTATTATCAAATGGAACTCTCAGGTCATTGAGGAATTTCAGAATCCTATCCTTGTATTTTATGAACCTATCAAGGAGATTCTTTGCTTTTGTTTGTGCTGGTCTTCCTCTTTTTTTAACCTGTTTTGAGAGGTCAGGAGGTGGATTTTCTTCAATTCCCTCTTTAATTATTTTATCGTATATTTCCTCGAATGCCCTGACTTTTATTGGATCTATTGGAATTTCCATTTCTCTGCATTCGTCGGTATATTTTTTTACTTCACTCAGAAGTTCATTTACTTTTTTAGCCCATTGCTGCTCAAAATTCTCTTCAACTCCAGTGAGGTCCCTCTTAAGATGAGCATTGCAGAGAGCATGTTCACATCCATATTTGTTGTATGATGCCCAACCATCATGAACTACTACCCCCTTGTATTCTGGAAGAAAACCCAAAGCATTCATTGCCTCTGATCCTCTTTTTGGATGTACAAAATAGTATGTCCACAGACTGTTTGAAACAACATGGAGCCACCATTTTGTCCCTAAAACCCTCATTCCTGTTTCATCACAATGTACAGAATAGGCTACCCGTAGATGTTCGAAAACAGCTTTTTCGAAAGGTTCCAATTTCTGGAATAATTCCTTTTCAGCTCTTTTTATGGTAGCAGGGCTGATACGTATTCCATAAAAGTCCTCTGACAAATCACAAATCCGTTTATAAGGAATCAATTGAAAGTTCCTTAAATATACAAGAGAGGATAAAAGGCGAGGTCCATATTGAATAGGGAATTTTATAGAGTCTGGAAAAGTACCTTTGTTTATTTTCCCACAGTGAGGGCATTTCTTGGACTCAGCACGATGTTCGGTAAATATGATGTTCACAGGAGGAATATCAGCTTCTTGCCTGCGTTCACAGTCCCGAACTTCAGTATCTTCAAGATCATGACCACAATTTTCACAGCAGTGAGGGGAATGAAATATTATATGGTCAGGATCCCCAACCATTTCGAAAGTACTTCCAGAATGACCTTTTTGACCACCAGGTTTTTTCCCACTTCTTGTGCGGCTACTCTTAGGTTTAGGTTTTTCATTCACAAAAACGTCAGTAGAAGGAGGTTTACTGCTGTTTTGGCTGTTTTGATTTAGACGAGCCTCTAAAACCCTTACACGTTCCTCAAGTTCAGCAATTTGAGAAGCCTGTTTCTCTATGATAGTCTCAAGTCTCTGAATTACAGCAACGACTGCTTCAGGGCCTTCTTCATAGATTTCAAGAATCTCTTCACGTGTAAGCATGATACTGAAGAGATAGAGTTATTTTATATGCAATTTTTCCTCGAAACGAGGAAAAATTGCCTTTGTTCAAAGTATGGCTGAATAGTTACAATTTTTTTTTGAAATTAAAAAATATAAAACTTTTAGGGGGTGAAGTGGGGGAAATCGGGCATCCCTTTTTCTCAGGACAGAGGCCCTTTTCCTCTCCTTCATCTTTGCAATCTTTATATTATTTAAAAGCCTTTACTGAGGCTTTTCGAAGAGCTTGACCTTTTTGAGGAGCCTGCCATCCTTTGCATGAGGCTGCCTGAAGACAGTGTCGTTTGATTTTTCGATTTCCCTGGCCTGGGTTGCAAGTACTGCGGCTGCTCCCATGATTTCATGTCCTGCTGCGGCTGCGAGGCATACCTGCTCGATGTCCTTGAGCATGAAGCAAGCCGGGAAGTTGACCTGTGCAACTTTCTCTGCCATGTGCAGAGCTGCAAGGGCCTTTGCCTTTGCGTAGGGATTTGAGAACCCTGCGTGTTCCACGCATTTTTCGGGTTTTGCGAAGATATGAGGAAGTTCAAGTTCCTTTCCGGACTTGCCGGCAGCAACCTGGTCGGTTACTCTGTCGAATTCTTCCTGCATGAGCCTTACGACGCCGCAGAGAGAGAGTACTTTCATTGCGTCGGAGTTAAAGGATGCCATCTCTACAGGGTCGAGGAATTCCCTCTTTGCCCCAATGAGTGGATCCACGGGCAAGATGATGTATCCGAAGCCTGCTTCTTCCAGGGCCTGGCGGGCGTCCTTCTTGGTGGGTCCGTCGGATATCACAATGCAGGGTACGTCCTTCCAGAGTTCACGGGCTGCGGACGGGCCGGGAGCTGCGGCGTTCGGGCTAATCATGACCACGAAGTCCGCGTTAAATTCTTTAAAACTCTCGGTATCGGCTGCGTCGTTGAGACCCATTTTAGCGCCGGTTCCGAATGCCCGCACGTTGATACCTTCTCTTGCTGCAATCTCATCCTGAATCAAGCTGATGACCTGACTCATTCCGAGGTTGCCCATTTTGATAAAACCTATGTTGACCATTTTTCCAAAATCCTTTAGTTGACCTTTTAATCAATTACTGGAGTTATCCGGAGGTTTATAACTTTTTTGGCTATTTTCCTGTTTCATATATCCCATTTTATAATTTTCCTTCGTATTTATAACGATTATTCACCATATACTCCACATCCTCCGAAAAGCTTAAAAAGGATGTGATTTATTTCAGTCCAAAACGTTGACATCTATGCTGTTGTTTTGTGGTTTTGTTTTTTTACGAAATCCGCACATTACGAGTTTGAAAAGTTTTTTCATCGGTGGGTTTTTAATGTCAGGGCAAATATATTTACCTAATCTTCGGGGGTACCTCTAACTTTATAGGAGGTACTTTCGGGCAGAGTGCCCTTTTTTGGGATTGGTCATAGTACTTTTTCAGTCCCTGTCTATTATAACATCAAGTTTTAGGTTTTGGTTGAGTGAACTATCCTGCAAATGTTTCCTATGTAAACAAGCTGATTGTTTTTGATATGGATCAAACCCTTATAGACGCTGAAACCATCGATGAACTTGCCAGGGCTGCTGGGGTTGCTGGCGAGGTGGAAAAGATCACAAATAAAGCGATGATTGGGGACCTCGATTTTGGAGAAGCTCTCCGGGAACGCGTAAAGCTCCTGAAAGGCCTGTCTCTTGAGGCTGCTCAGGCCGCGGTATCCGGGATTTCCTTCATGCCGGGTGCGAAAGAGCTGATCAACTACGTTAAAGAACTGGGCTACACGACCGCAATGATTTCCGGCGGGTTTACCATATCTGCCGAAAGGGTTGGTAAGGCTTTAGGCATCGATTACGTAGTTTCCAACAAACTGCTTGTGGAAGACGGCTGTCTTACCGGACAGGTGGGAGGCCCTTTAACCTTCACTGATTCAAAGGCGCATGTCTTCGAGGAACTTGCAAGGCTCAACGGGGTCTTGCCCGAACAATGTGTGGTTGTTGGAGACGGCGCGAACGATATCTGCATTTTTGAAAGAGCCGGATTTGCCATAGCCTTCAACCCCAAACCTATCCTGAAGCAGTATGCAGACGTGGTCATCTCCAAAAAAGATATGAGAGCCGTAATTCCTGTTCTTGAATCTCTTAATCGCCTATCTCGTAATAATGCACAGCATGTTGACTTCGAAGAAGAATAACCATTAAAATGCCAGCTTTTTTGCTGGATCGGGAGGTTCAATTAAAAATGTTAAAAGAATTACAGAAAAAAAGAACAGACTTGAAAGCCATCTCCGAGGAAGCTAAGGAGAAGAGAAACGTCCTAAATGCCGAAGCCAGTGGACTTGCAGGAAAGCGCAATGAGCTGAACAAGAAGACAAAGGACCTCATCAACGAAGCTCAAGAATTAAAAGAAGCTCGGGATGAGGTCAACTCTAAGGTAAGTGCACAGAAGGATAAGCGTGATGAAATCAATGCGAAGGCAAACGAACTCTTCGCCAAAGCTGATACGCTCCGCAAACAGAACAATATTGGTGGCCCTTCCATCAAGGCTCTTAGGAAAGACATCGATCGCCTTGAGTTCACCCAGCAGACGGAAGTCCTGAGCACGAGCAAGGAAAGGGAACTTGTAAGCAAGATTACTGAGCTTCTGAAGCAGTATCATATTAAGAAGTCCCAGCTTGATGACAACGTGGAACTTAAAAATGTTCTGGAAGAAGCTCAGCTGATCAGAGATGAGGCTTCCGAATACCATAACTGCCTTGCAGAATTTGCCACGCAGGCTCAGGAATACCACGAAAAGATGATTGCCGCCTTCAAGGAAGCCGACAAGACAAGAGCCGATTCGGATATCGCTCACAAAGAGTTTGTAAAGGCCCAGGAAGCAGCCGACGAGCAGCACAAGGCCTTCATCAATGCCCAGAAAGAAATCAGGGAAATTGACAAGGAGCTTTTCAAACTCAAGAAGAAAGACAAAGACTTCAGGGGTCATCCGCTCAAGGCAGAACTCCAGAAGGACGCGAAGAATATCTTCGAGAAATTCAAGGGCGGCGCCAAGCTGACCACCGAAGACCTCATGGCTCTTCAGAGATCAGGTCTTTAATTTCGATTACTGAATCTATAATTATTAAAATTTGCAACATCCATGTTGCAGTGCAGGTTAAACTTTAACCTGCATATTTTTCTTTTAATTTTCTGTTTTGCGGGCTTGAATTTTTCTTAGCCTCCGCTATCGTTTTTTTTGAAAACATCCTGGCTAAAAACAGTATCTACAAACAGTATCTACAAACAGTGGTATTGTCCTTGAGTCATTTATCATGCAGGAGAAAAAATACACATTCAGCTTGTTTGGGCGCATTTATCGGAAGTCCTTCTATAACCAATTTTCAATGACTTACCCCCACGACCAAAACAGTAAAGTCCAAAAAAATAAGGGTTCCTGAAACCTAAAAATGGTTTGAGTCCCCTCTCAAAAATGATGAATTCCGATTTCTGAGCGATCTCGGAGATTTTTTGAAATTTTTTCTTTCAAATCCCCAGATACTTTTTCCTGAATTCCGGGTTTCTCATCAGACAGGAATCCGCATTGTAGACAGTTTCTTCCCGGATCTTTTTCCAGACGTCTTTTATTTTATCACTGTGAATATTTCCATAGGAAATGGGGATGCAGGCACAGGGCAAAACGTCTCCCTGGGGGGTTACGTGCAGCCATTTCCGGCCCGCCATGCAGCCTGTTGTGCGCATGACCTGGGGGATTGGAAAGATCCTCGGGCCTTCCATGACATCAGCCCTGGCTACAAAGGCGTCGAACTTTGCCAGGTCGGCGGGGGTCAGGATATCGGAACTGTGATCCAGCCAGCGGCCCGTAGGCACGATTTCATAAAAGGAAAGTTCGTGGGCCCCGAGTTCCGAGGCAAGGGCGTAGATTTCATCGAGTTCGTCCACGTTTTCTTTGGAAAGCACCACGTAGATATTCATGAGCAGCCCGGCCGCAAGCCCGTTTTTGACTGCGGATACGGCGCTTTTGAAGACACCTTCCCGGCCCCTTATGCGGTCGTGTTTTTCCTCAAAGGCGCTGTCAAAACTGACGGTCAGGGAGTAGAGACCTGCTTTTTTCAGGGCCCTGGCCTTTTCTTCAGTAAGCCCCACCCCCGAGGTGAACATACCCGCAATGGCTTTTCTGCGGTCCACATGCTGGATCAGGGTTTCGAGGCCCTGGTAGGTCAGAGGTTCTCCACCGTCGAAGATCACAAAGGTCGTGCCCATATCGAGCACCTGGTCGATAACGTCCTTTACGGTCGGAGGGGAAAGCCTTGCTCTGTGTTTTGTGTCCGGCAGGGCGCAGTGGATGCAGTTGTTCGGGCAGTCTTCGGTAATTGAAATCGTCACCTGGTCCGGGACCATTTTCCCGAACATGGCCGAAAGCTGGCTTTTTACCAGGCGGTCGAAAGCAGGGCTCGGGATAGGGGGCATCCAGGTGGAAAAAATAAGTTCCTTTTCTTCGGCTTTCGAGTACTTCTTGCCGTCAAAAATGCCCAGGTTTCCGGCAATCGTCTTTTTCATGAAGGGGGAGACGATACCACTCGTTTTCATCTTAACGCGGCCCTCTTCAATTTCCGCGTAAACTCTGAAGAGAGGGTTTTTATAAAAATCGTATTGCATGTTTTTCCCTTGCATTATTTTTTACTGGATAATTGTTTTTTTACCGGTTCCTTAAAAAAGCCCGGTACTTGAGAAGCGCTGAAGGTTTTTTCTTCAGCATGAACATGAAGACCTGTATGGACTGTTCAAAGGCGCTGCCGTGGATGAAAGAGAGGTCTTCTTTTTCAAAGACCCGTACCATCTCATCGATTTCCCTGTCCGTCATCTTCCTGAGGGTCTCAAGGGCAATCCTGCCCAGATAGTGCTCGGTCCTGGATTCTTTTTCCCAGGTTTTCCGGTATTCGGAAAGGGCGGCTTTCGAGACGTCCCCGTTTTTCACGGCCCCTGCCGCAACGTCTCCGCAGATCTGGCCTGCCCGCATGGCGTACCCGAGTCCGGACTGGCCGGCAGCTCCCCCCACGACCATGACCCCGTCCGTTATGAACTCGTTCGGAATGGTCACGATGGGGTCTCCTCCGTAGCGTTTTGTCACAATTTCAAGTTCGTCGAGCCCTTTGAGCTTTTTGAAGCGTTCCACCCAGGCGTCCAGATAGGGGTTTGCATCTTTGCCGCACCTCCGCACATAGGCCCCGATGGCGGCGGAGTCCCCCCCTCTTGGGGCATAGGTGGTCTTCCAGCCTGGAGCGTGGTTGCCCACATAGTACTCGAACAGCTCAGGTTTTCCCAGGTCCTTTGCCCGGATGTCCATCTCAATGCCCCAGGCGATGTCCTGCGGGTACTTCATGGTCTTCAGGCCTAGAAGCCCGGCCATCTTCGAATTGATCCCGTCGGAGATTATCACCAGCTTTGACCTGAATGTCCCTTCGGAGCTGCTGACCGAAAACTCTCCTCCGGTTTTCAGTATATTGTAAGTCTCAATCCCTGTACGTAAATCGACTCCGGCTTTTTCCGTTTTTGCGGCGTAAAAGCGATCGAATTTTGTCTTATCAATGGAGTAGCCCGGAGTTTCCACGACCACTTCCCGCCCCGATGGCGAGATGATCTTCATGCCTTTGAGGTAGTGGACAACATAAGAAGGATCCACGGGCTCTTCGCACCGGTCAAGCAT
Source organism: Methanosarcina baltica (assembly GCF_055394095.1). Taxonomy (NCBI): domain Archaea; kingdom Methanobacteriati; phylum Methanobacteriota; class Methanomicrobia; order Methanosarcinales; family Methanosarcinaceae; genus Methanosarcina; species Methanosarcina baltica. Next base: position 1,869,246 of record NZ_AP042463.1, read on the forward strand.
ACCCTTGAAAAAGGAGTTTGCGGGGTGAGGGGGGTGTCCGATCTCTGCCTTTTTCTCAAGAAGAAGGACATTGGCCCCTTTTTCAGAGGCGTTTCGAGCCGCCATCAGGCCGGCCGGGGAGGCTCCTATTACGATTATATCTGCATCCATTTTTCCTTTCCTCTCTTTTTTCTTTTTCCTTAAGTTTTCCTTTTCCTTAAGTATTCCTTCTTTTCTTCCTCTCAATATCCTTTCCCTTTTTTTTCTTTTCCTTCTTTCGTTTCGTCTCTCAAATTTTCGTTTACCAGAGAATGGAAGTGTAGGAGCTTCCCATTTCAATGCAGAGGAGCACGTCCAGGATCATGGACCCGAACATGATCGCCCGGTAGTTTGAGCCGTTCAGGAAGAGCCTGCCTCCTCTCTCAGGGGTTGGGTTTTTGATGAAGTCAAAGCACTGGGCCAGCATCCAGAGCCCGGAGGCAAGGGCTCCCGCAAAAAAGATCGGGCCAAGCCCTGCTGTCCAGCCAATGATTACGGAACAGATGATGCCTATAATCCACCAGAAGGTCACGAACCTGGAGGTAAAGGGGATCCCATAGGTCACGGGGAGAGTCGGAGCTCCCTTAATCCGGTCGCCTTCCACGTCTCTGGCCACCCCTCCCAGGGTAAAGGCCCAGTCTGTCACGCAGATCATGAGTCCGAAGCAGATTCCGGCCGTGGGCAGGATTACCCCGTCGCTTCCTTTCAGTATTCCTGCCGGGTCAAAGCCGAGCCAGATCCCGATAGGCACAAGCCCGTAGGAGATGCCCACAGGTACGAAACTTAAAAACGTACTGCGCTTTGCAAGGGCGGAGTAAATAGTAATCGTAGCGACCGCAAGGACCAGGACCGCAAAAGATTCGGGGTTCAGGTAAAGGGCGGCTGTGGCTGCAATAAGAAAGAGGAAAAAGGTGTAAGTGAGGGCCGATTTCTTCGATACGATCGATGTGGGCAGGGGACGGTTCGGAAGATTGATGGAGTCAATGTCAATGTCGCAGCAGTCATTGAAGACATAGGAACTTGTGATTGCGGCAAAGCCCCCGATTACGGCGATCAGTAATGGAAGTAGTTCGGGAAGCCCGCCTGTAGCAAGGTAGGAAGCCAGGATAGCGCTTGAGGCGGGGAGCGTCAGGTCCATGTAGTAAAGTTCAGGCCGGAGAAGCCGGAGGTATGGGCTTAATTCCCCGATTTTTGCTGTTAGGGACAATGGTTTCACCTTATGCAATTTTTTATTTTAATCATTTTTCCAGGGTTTGTGGAGGTCTTTTAGGGTTTAAGTGTAGTAAGTGGATTTGCACGTCAAAAAAGTTTCTATTTTAAGCAATTACTTTTTTTAAATAATTATTAAATTTAGATTATTAACTCTCTGGCAGGAAATTATTTTTAAATAAACTTTGTTTGTTTGGAGCTTATAGTCAGGTGCTAAAATTCTTTAACTAATTTAGAATTAAGATTTGAACCACGGAAGGCACGGAAGCGCACGGAAGCACACGGAAGCACACGGAAGAAAAAACGATGAAGATACGCTATTTACGGTTTCCGTGTCCTTCCGTGCTTTTCTGTGTTTATGAGGCCTGAGCTGGATTAGTTAAGAACCTTGCTTTCTTGACTATACTTTTCCCAGTTCTTTCGGTACACTATTTTTGCCTTTTCGGCAAGCTTCTCAAGCAGGGGGTGTTTAAATACCTCCTCGCAGACAAAGGTGAACTCCGCGTCAGGGTTCAGTTCTATCAGCTTGAGGGTGTTTTCGAGAGCTTTTTCGAGGGATTCATGGTCCGGGACTCTCGGAACTTCGGCGTTGAAGGGGTAGACCTCTTCCATCTCCACGGGATAGGCCCCGAAAGGCGGCTTGAAGACCAGAACCTGGTCGTATCCTCTTTCTCCCTTTACGGGCCTTGTTCGTATAACGGCTTTTCCTTCCACACTGAAGCGGTCCAGCTTCTTTTCAAAGTGCAGGACTTCCGGCCGCCTTGCGGACTCGGGGCCGCAGTAGAAGAATGTGGACTTTGTTGCGGGGTCGAATTCTTCAAGCCACTCCGAGTGTTCGTAAAGCCTTTTCAGCCCGTCGAGCAGTCTCGGGTGGGCCCGGCAGCGCTGTTCCACAAGTTCAAGCAGGTTGCCTTCCTTGATACGCTGTTTTATGAGCCGGATTTCCGCAAAGGTTGCGTAAAGGTTGTGCTTCGCCAGAAGTTCCTGTTGATTCTTAGCGGTCTTAATATCCTCCGCACTGTACTTCGAGCAGATCGGGCAGGAACAGGGCAGGTAACTCAGCTTATCAATATGGGAGGTCCCCAGGGCTGTTATATAGCGCCCGGCTTTGGCATAGAGGGCATAAGCTGCCGAATCGAAAAGGTCGCAGCCAAGAGCCACGGCCAGGGCGAACATCATGGGGTGACCGGCTCCGAAGAGGTGGACCGGGGCTGTCGGAGACAAGCCTTTTTTACACGCCGCAATCACGTCCACAAGCTCGGCGTAGCGGTAGGACTCCATGAGGGGGACGACCGCTCCTAAGGGGTAGACCTCAAACTCCAGGTCCCTTCCGTGGACTGCGGCCTTTTCCCTGAGTTCCAGGTGGGTTGAACCCTGGACCGGGCAGGCGAGCAGTTGCTCTCCTCTGATAAGTTCCCGGGCTTCCTTGAGCCGGGTTTCGGTGATCTCCAGTTCCTCTTCGGCCCGTTTCCAGGAAACGTCCGGGGGAGTCGGGATGTCGAGTGGGACTATGATATCGCTCCCAATTTTTTGCTGGAATTCGAGGATTTCTTCGTTTGTCACTTCCACGGAACCGTAAACGGAAAGTTGGAAGGAGCCGGAATCGGTCATGATCGGGCCGTCAAAGTCCAAAAGTTCATGCAGCCCTTTTTCAAGAGCCTTTTCTCTGAGTTCCTCTTTCCGATAAATAATATAGGAATTGGTGATCAGAATTTCCGCCCCGAAATCTCGCATTTCCTTCGGGGAGATAAGCTGTATGTTAGGATTAATCACGGGCATGACGGTGGGGGTCTCAACAACCCCATGGGGAGTTTTAAGCCTCCCAATACGGCCGCCCGCGTCCTTATCAATAATTTCAAATATGGATGGCATCTTGGGGGTATAGATGCCCCTCAGATATATTTATCTTTGGGGAGCCACCTTCTCCCGTTCCGTACTTCTTTTGAAGGCTGGTCAGGGTCTGCACTCGTGTCCAGCCTCAATTTTCAAAAGTGGATTTTCTGCCCATTATTCTAATAATTCTCATTCCTCGAAAAATTCCCTGACATTATGGAGGTGATGGGGCTCTCCGAGCAGGATACAAACATCATTTGCCTGGATGAGCGTTTCTCCTTCCGGGTTGTGAATTATTTCCGAACCCCTGCGGATCGCGAGCATGGTAACTCCGTGCTCTTTTCTCAGGTCCATTTCAGAGAGAGTCTTTCCTTCCAGGGTGGACCCGTTTTTCGCTTTCAGGAGGTGGATTTCCATGCCTGGAAGTTCCTCAATCAGGTTGAAGTTACACTCATCTGCAGAAAGTTCTCTCAACATTTCGTAGCCGTCGGCCCGCACCCCGGATACGAAAGTATCAATTTCATTTTTCGGGACCAGATACCTGTTCAGCAGGCGGACAAAGATTTCCATCGTGGTCTCATACTCCTCGGGGATGACCTCGTCGGCTCCCAGCTTCTGGAGGGGGTCCATTTCCTGCAGAAAACGGGTCCTGGCAATAATATAGATGTTCGGGTTCAACCTTTTTGCAAGTTCCACTATCTTTCGGGTGGCCACATGGTCCGAGATCCCGATTACGAGCACCCTTGCTCTCCGAATTCCGGCATGTTCCATCACAGGCCCGGAAGTACCGTCCCCATAGACGATACTTTCCCCGTTCTTTTTCTCGTTTCGGACCGTTTCGGGGTTCATTTCCAGGACTATATAGGGAATTCCTGCGGCTTTTGCGACCTTTGAGACCGTACGTCCGTTAAACCCGAAACCCAGGATTATGAGGTGGTCGTTCAGCTGACTTTCCTCATCTTCTCCTGCCAGGGAAACCGCACTCAGGCCTCCGAGCAGTTTTGGGTTTGAGATCTTTTTGGTAAGGAAATCGGCCACCTTTGGAGAGAGGTTGATGACAAAAGGCGCGGCACCCATGGAAAGGACTGATACCGCAAGGAAGGTCTGGTAAATCCCTTCGTCAAGGAGCCCGTATTCCAGCCCGAACTTTGAGAGCACGAAGGAAAACTCTCCTACCTGGGCCAGCGCGAAACCCGTAAGTAGCGTCGTGCGGAGGGGGTAACCCAGGAGGAAAGTTGCAAATGTTCCGGAAAAGACTTTCAGGAGGATAATGACAGCGGCGGCCAGGAAAAATATCTGCGGTTCGTGCAGCAGGGATTTTACGTCGAGCAGCATCCCGATAGATATAAAAAAGAAACTCAGGAACACGTCTCTGAAGGGTATGACGTTTCCGAGGGCTTGGTGGCTGTATTCGGACTCGGAGATGACCAGCCCTGCAAGAAAGGCTCCCAGGGCAAGGGAAAGTCCGGCCGCGGCAGTCAGGACGGCGGTTGAGAGGCAGATGAAAAGCACGGTCAGAAGGAAGGTTTCCCTGTTCCGGGTCCGGGCGGCCTGGCAGAGCAGCCGGGGGACAAGGTAGCGGGCGCTTAAAATTACCAGCAGTATTATTCCCCCGCCTTCCAGGAGCAGGGTCAGGAGCGAGCCTGCCGGGTCCTCTGCTGTCCCGGCCAGGATAGGGGTTATGAGGATCATGGGCACGACGATAATGTCCTGGAAGATCAGCATGGCAAGGGAAGTCTGGCCGTGGGGGCTGTAGAGTTCTCCCTTTTCCTGAAGGACTCCAAGTACTATCGCGGTACTGCTGAGGGATACGAGAAAGCCCATAAAGATGGAAGTTGGGAGCTTGAAGCCAAGCTGTGTACATACGGCAATGACAAGGCCTGTCGTGAAGAGGATCTGTAAGGTTCCTCCGAGCAGTACGGCTTTTTTAATCTTCCAGAGTTCGTTTAAAGAGAGCTCGACTCCTATGGTAAAAAGCAATAAGATAATCCCTATTTCGGAATAGATCTCCAGCCCGTGGGACCCATCGATTATTCCTATTCCATAGGGGCCTATGAGTATGCCTGTAACAAAGAAGCCCAGAATCGGGGGAAATTCCAGGCGGTGGAAGAGGGAGAGGATGAGGATAGATAAACCAATAATTATGCAGATTTCTCCAAATACCTGAAATTCCATCTTATTGAGCCTCCTAATAAATCAGGACATGAGAGCAGTGGTGGAGCTGGGAAACCCACAGTTTCTCCAGCATTATTTAAAAAACTTACATGTTATTCTTCGAATACATACACAAAAAATGAAAGTACACATTGCACTTTCATCTAAATAAAAGGTTAAGTGTAACGTGTAATAACCTTTAAATCTGCATTCTGCATTTTTAGGCGCATAAAGGCTTTACGATATTGAATCATGTGCTTAAATTATAAGCACATTGTTTTTTGACTGAATTTCAAAATAGGCATCAATTGAGACCATATAATGCGTGTATGCGCTTAAAATTTGGGAACTAAGGTTATTTTAATAATTCTCATTCCTCGAAAAATTCCCTGACATTATGGAGGTGATGGGGCTCTCCGAGCAGGATGCAAACATCATTTGCCTGGATGAGCGTTTTTCCTTCCGGGTTGTGAATTATTTCCGACCCTCTGCGGATCGCAAGCATGGTAACTCCGTGATTTTTTCTCAGGTCCATTTCAGCAAGAGTCTTTCCTTCCAGGGTGGACCCGTTTTTCGTTTTCAGGAGATGGATCTCCATGCCTGGAAGTTCATCAATCAGGTTGAAATTACTTTCATCTGCGGAAAGTTCCCTCAACATTTCGTAGCCGTCGGCCCGGATCTCGGACACGAAAGTCTCTATTTCATTTTTCGGGACCATGTACCTTTTCAGGAGGCGGACAAAGATTTCCACTGAGGTCTCGTACTCCTCGGGGATGACCTCCTCTGCCCCGAGTTTATGGAGGGGGTCCATCTCCTGCAGGAAACGGGTCCTTGCAATAATATAGATGTTCGGGTTCAACCTTTTTGCAAGTTCCACTATTTTTCGGGTGGCCACAAGGTCCGAAATCCCTATTACAAGTACCCTTGCCCTTTGAATTCCGGCATGTTCCAGTACGATCCGGCTTGTCCCGTCTCCGTAGACGATACTTTCCCCGTTCTTTCTCTCGTGGCGGACTGTTTCGGGGTTCATTTCAAGGACAACGTAGGGAATTTTCGCAGCTTTTGCGACCCTTGAGACCGTGCGTCCGTTAAACCCGAAACCTGCGATTATGAGGTGGTCGTTCAGCTGGCTTTCTTTATCTTCTCCTTTCAGGAGGGTTGCCGAACTCAGGCCCCCGAGCAGTTTCGGGTTCGAAGTCTTTTTGAGCAGGGAATCGGCTATTTTTGGGGAGAGGTTTATGATAAAAGGAGCGACCCCCATCGAAAGGATCGATACTGCGAGGAAAGTCTGGTAAGTCCCTTTATCAAGGAGCCCGTATTCCAGCCCGAATTTGGAGAGCACAAAGGAAAACTCTCCTACCTGGGAAAGGGCAAGCCCGGTCAGCAGCGTTGTGCGGAGAGGGTAGCCCAGGAGGAAAGTTGAAATCGAGCCGGAAAATACTTTCAGGAGGATAACCGCGGCCGTTACCAGGAGGATGAGCTGGGGTTCCTGTATCAGGGACTTGAAATCGAGTAACATGCCAATTGAGACAAAAAAGAAACTCATGAACACGTCCTTGAAGGGTATGACGTTTCCAAGGGCCTGATGGCTGTATTCGGACTCGGAGATGACCAGCCCCGCAAGAAAAGCCCCGAGGGCAAGGGAAAGGCCGGCCGCGGAAGTCAGGACCGCAGTTGCAAGGCAGATGAAAAGCACGGTCAAAAGGAAAGTTTCCCTGTTGCGAGTCCTGGCAGCCTGGTAGAGCATCTGGGGGACGAGGTAGCGGGCACTTAAAAGGACCAGGAGTATTATTCCTCCTCCTTTCAGGAGCAGGGAAAAGAGCGAACCTGCAAGGTCGTCCGAGACCCCGGCCAGGAGGGGAGTTATTAGAATCATCGGCACGACGATGATGTCCTGAAAGATCAGCATGGCAAGAGAAGTCCGGCCGTGGGGACTGTAGAGTTCGGCTTTTTCCTGGAGTGCCCCAAGTACTATTGCGGTACTGCTAAGCGAGACAAGAAAGCCAATAAAAATGGAAGTGGGAAGATTGAAGGCAAGCTGAGTACATATAATTATGACAAAGGCCATACTGAAAAGGATCTGAAGAGTTCCCCCAAGCAGTACGGCTTTTTTTATTTCCCAGAGCTCTTTTAAAGAGAGCTCGATTCCTATGGTAAAAAGCAAAAGAATAATCCCGATTTCGGAATGGATCTCCAGCCCGTTGGACCCCTTGATTATCCCTATTCCATAGGGGCCTATGAGCATTCCGGTAACAAAAAAGCCCAGTATGGGGGGAAATTCGAACCTGTGGAATAGGGAGAGTATGAGAATCGAGACCCCAATAATTATGCAAATTTCTCCAAATATTTGAAATTCCATTGTAACTAACCTTTCCTTGAATCAGGCCCGTGGGCAGAAGCAGAGCCAAAAAACACACATTATATCTGCCAATATTTAAAAAATACTGTAAGGAACATTGGTCTAATATTTATTTACATTATATTAATATTTAGTGTGTGGTACACCTATATATTATTTATATAGTTCGTTAACCTTTATTACTACATAAATATATGTGAGCTTAGAAATCATTTTCTGAGATGGTTCACTGATCACGGATCAAAGCTGGATAAGTAATTTTAATAGTAATTTAAACAGTAATTTAAAAAGTAATTTAAAAAGAAGTGCCAGATTTTAACAAATAGGAAAAGTAAAGCACAAAATTGGGACGTTTAATTATGGTTACGAGGGAATTTGAGAAAAAAGTGTTCAATGAACTTGATTATATCAAAAAACAGCTTGGAGAAATAAAGGAGCGTATGGTTGATGTGGATTCCATACTTACGGAAGATGAAAAAGAACTGGTGGACCGGAGTTTTGAAAATGAAGCCAATGGTAAATTGTTAAATTTTAAAGACCTGGACTCCATACTTACGGAAGATACAAGAGTCTCTGACGGATCTCTTGAAAACGGAACCGGGGATAAGCCTGCAAATCTTAAAGATCCTTTTTGTAGATTTTGAAAAATGTGGAGGGGCCGAACATGTTCGAAATTTTTCTTGATTTTCCCGCTCAATCCATCCTGGACGGAACTTATATAAGCACCTGCTTTCAGGTAAAGGAAACTCTCAAAAAACTCTCTGAAGACCCCGTTCCTCCAGAGGCCAGGAGGGTTCTGGACAGAAAAGAAAAACTGTTCAGGCTCAGGGTCGGCCGTCTGCGCTACCTATACAGGCTGGACTATGAAAAAAATAAAATTGTTATCATAAAAATAGAGCTGATGAAATGTATTCGCTGTTGAAGGATGTTTTTCCTGATGGGGGATACCCGGATACGGCTTCCTTTTCTATCTCCCGAGTTGCGTTTCAGGATCACAGGAAATCAAAGATTTCCTGGGAGTTGCGATGAAATCGCAACAGCACAGGGTCCATTTCGCTCGTGTTGCTCGTTCAAGCGGACTTAACTTTTTTCATTGCCCGGTTTTAAAATCCACTCAGTCTTCCTTTGCCCTGGGCATTGCGATTATTTCCCGGACCTGAAGGAAAAAGAAGTCGTTGCTGTGGGCGGGCCTGAGCACAATGGCGACATCTGCACCGTGCCGGGTGCCTCCGAGGGCTATAATTTCCGTATCATCGGAGACCGGGATGTGGCCTGAATCTGCGGCCATGATTGCGGACTCGATTGCTACCTTGAAGCCTTTTCCGAAAAGGGAGCGCAGGGTATCTGAAATTACCTCAAGCCTGGAATAGCCCCCGTATTTTTTGGTAATAGAGCGTTCTATGCCTGAGAACATGTGGGACTGGGTAGTTATGATGGCTCCGAGGGTTTCAAGTTTCTGTTTGTATTCTTCCTCGACTTCCCATTCCCCTTTTTCTTTCTGGCCGTACTGGTGACTGATGCCGATTACCTTAATGTCGCTTTCCCGGACTGCCTCCGCCATCTTAAGGGCGGTTTTCCCGCTTGTGCTTGCGACCACAATATAGGATATTCCAAGTTCGAGAGCCCTTTTCGCGGCGGCCTCTACAACTGTGTCGCTGTTTTCTTCTCCTACACTGTCCAGATATTGAATTGCTTTTTCCATGATTTTTTTCTCCTGTTATTTTTTAAATTAATTCTACTGTGATAGGCCTGAACTCTTATTATCTCTTTCAGCAGGATAGTTCTATTATCCTGCTTTTTTGATGATACGGTCTGGTCCTTTCCGGTACATTTCTTTGATGAGGAGCCGTGTATTGGCCATTTAAGTGTTTATTAATCGTTTAAGTACTAGTAGCTAAAATATAGTTATAGGGGTTTATACCAAATGAGGTGGTTTTTTTGTCAGATACTGACTATGATAATAATGATGTAAAGATCATTACGAAACCTGTGAAATCCAAAAATCCGATTTTAATCGAGGGCTTTCCCGGAATAGGGCTTGTCGGGAATATTGCAAGCCAGCACCTTATCGAAGAAATGGAGATGGAGTACATAGGTTCTATTGATTCCAGGTATTTTCCCTCCATTGCCGTGCTCTACGAGGGGCTCATCAACATGCCTGTCCGGATTTACGAAAGTGAGAAGCATAACCTCATTGTCGTGATTTCCGATATCCCTATCAGCCATTCTGTTTCCTATGACGTCAGCAGTGCGCTTGTGGACTGGGCCCAGTCCATTAATGTAAAGGAGATCGCATCCATTGCAGGTATTGCGATTATGGAAGGGCCTCATAAGGTCTTCGGGGCTGCAACAACCGCGGAAATGCTGGAGAAAATTAAGGAGAAGGTAGAAGTTTTCCAGATGGGCACTATTTCAGGGATCTCGGGCAGTGTTATGTCCGAATGCCTGCTCCGGGAGATTCCCGCCTTCAGCCTGCTCGGGGCGACAAGGACGCAAAATCCTGACCCTAGAGCCGCTTCTGCGGTTGTTGATGTCCTGAACCAGCTCTATGAGTTTTCGGTTGATACCGAGAAGCTCATAAAACAGGCCGAACGCATAGAAGTTGAACTGCAAAAACTTGCCGAGGATGTCCAGACCACCGAGCAGAAGGGTGAAGTTAGAAAAGAATTCCCAATGTACGGGTGATTCTATGGAGTATATTGCGTTAACGGGAATAGCCGAGTCAGTGATAGAAACTCTGAAAAACAATAATCTACGGACGCTTGAACTCCGCAGTCCTCATAATTTTGTCAGTGTGCTCGAGATCAATACCGGGGACCTTGTTCTTATAACATCCTCCCGTCTCCAGGACCTAAGCAACGGAACCATGGGGCTTGTGGCCAGGGTCGTGCAAAAACAGATTTCCACTCATTCTCTCATAATGGCCAATGACCTCTATGTCGAGGAACGGGAAACGACGACGGCCAGTGTCCAGCTCAAGTGCAAGTGTATGGCCCGGGTCCGGGATGTCGTCTCGAATGAAATAGGAAAACCCGTGCTTGTAGATGTCATGGAAATTTCCTGCTACGAGGCCAGATGAGGTTCTATCCGATCTTTTTCCATAACTTTTTTTTGAATTTTTTTCTGTAAAATGAGTCTGTATAATCTGGAAAAATAGAACGTAATCTCAGGTTGTATAATCTGGAAAAACAGAACGTAATCTCAGGCTGTATAATCTGGAAAAATAGAATGTAAATAGAAAGGCGCCGAAAGTTTTCGGCACCTGTCTTAATTAATAACTTTTTTAAATGGACTTACATGTCCATTTCAGGCATTGGGGCGCCGCTCGCGCTCATTCCTGAGGATGCGATCACGTCGTCGATCCTGAGGATCATGATTGCAGCTTCGGTGGCTGCGTTGATTGCCTGGGTCTTGATTCTGAGGGGTTCGATGACGTTCTTATCGAACATGTTTTCGACCTTGCCGGTGTAGACATTGAGGCCTGCCTGCTTGTTGCCCTTTTCGTGCTGGGAGCGCAGTTCTACAAGCATGTCGATGGGGTCGAGCCCTGCGTTCTCGGCGAGAGTCAGGGGGATAACTTCCATGGATTCTGCAAACTTCATGACAGCAAGCTGTTCTCTGCCCTTGAGGGTCGAAGCATACTCTTTGAGCCTGAGAGCAAGCTCGATTTCAGTAGCTCCGCCGCCCACAACGACATTCCGGTCTTCGAGAGCAACGCCGACCACGCGGAGGGCGTCTTCAAGAGCTCTTTCGAGGCCTTCGACCACATGCTCTGTCCCGCCGCGCAGGAGGATGGAGGTCGCCTTTTTATCCTTGCATTCCGTGACAAAGGTCATTCTGGAACCTGCAACGTCCTTCTCTTCGACCTGCCCTGCAGAGCCGAGGTCGGATTCCTCGATTTCGTCCAGGCTGGTGCTTACCCTTGCGCCGGTTGCGCGGGAGAGCTGCTCCATGTCGCTTTTCTTGACTCTGCGCATTGCAAAGATACCTGCCTTTGTCAGGTAGTACTGGGCCAGGTCGTCAATTCCCTTCTGGCAGAAGACAGCGGTTGCACCGGTGTTGATTACCTTGTTTACAATGTCCTTGAGCATTGCTTCTTCCTGGTCAAGGAAGCTCTGCATCTGGCCAGGAGCTGAAATCTTGATCTCAGCCTTGGTCTCGGTTTTCTTGAGCTCGATAGGTACGCTTAAGAGCAGAATCTTTGCGTTTTCAACAAGTTCCGGCATACTCGGGTGGACACGTTCCTTGTCAATGATTACCCCTTCGATGATTTCGGAGTCCTGGATGCTGCTTCCCGGTCTCTTCTCGATCTTTATATCGCTGATGTCGACGGTGATCTTCCCGTCGTTTTCCTCGATAACGGACCTGACAGCTCTCACGGTCAGGGCGGAGAGATGGTCCTTGTAGGATTCGGCACCTTTGCCTGTGATGGCGGTTGCGGCCACTTTCTCAAGGGTTGCAGTGTCCTCGGGGGAGACGTCGATTGTAATGGTGTTTACAATCTCTTCGGCCTTCTTTGCCCCTAGCCTGTACCCGGCGGCAATAATGGTTGGGTGAACCCCGCTTTCCAGCAGGTCCTCTGCCTTTTTCAGGAGTTCCCCTGCAAGTACGGCTGCGGTGGTTGTCCCGTCTCCGACCTCGTCGTCCTGGGTCTTGGCCACTTCCACAATCATCTTGGCTCCGGGGTGTTCGATGTCCATTTCCTTAAGAATTGTTGCCCCGTCGTTGGTGATTACAACGTCGCCCATGCCGTCCACAAGCATCTTGTCCATGCCCATTGGTCCAAGAGTGGTCCGGACCGCTTCCGCGACGGCCTTTGCGGCCATGATGTTGTTGTTCTGGGCTTCGGAGCCGTGAGTTCTCTGGCTTCCGTCTCTTAAAATAAAAATTGGTTGTGCTGCCAAGATTCAATCTCCTGTTATGATTTGAATTTGATTATTTACTGATAAGTTTTAAAATTGGATACGCTTTTTTTCGGCACGTGATTTTACCTATTCTTAATGCAAGCACTTCTATATAAGTATTCTTCTTATCCTGGAGGCCATAAAGCAGAAAAAAAGGTCGGCTGTTCCCATTAATCTATTTTCCACGCTTTCTTTTTGCAAATGTCTTTTCTTTTCTTGAACAGGGTTTTTTGAGTCAGACCTTGCAGGGGAAATGCCTTTCAGGGAAATACCTTTCAAGAAAATTGCTTAACTGACTCAGTGAAATTTAACTCCGCAGGCGGGAAGTCCCCTTCCTCGATGTTTAATCGAAGATTAGAAACTCCTGTTAAACCTGCGGTTTAACACGACAGCTGAAGGCTGGCAGGTGGGGGATGAAAGCCGTCCACATTTCACCGCTGTCTATTTTATATATGCTGAATTCTATATTAATAATCGGGGCTATATCTCCTATTTCATCGAATTCTTGACCTGTGTTACAGGTAATAAACAAATAAGAATTGATGGAAGTTATATCTGTTATTTTGGAAACGCAAGTTTTCTATAACAAAATGCCTTGTGGACGGGCTATTGGTACTTTGCCGATAATCTTCAACAAACAGGCTTGAAGATAGGGATTGAGTTCTTAGAACCAATTCCTAAATGATTCAAGTACTCGAAGGAAGCCCCTTCCTCGGTGTTTCTAATTGAAAATTAGAAACTCCTGTTAAACCTATGGTTTAACACGACAGCCGAAGGCTGACAGGTGGGGGTAGTTCACCCCTCTCAGTGCGTCTTGAGGTACTCGATCATCTTCGGGGTCAGCAACGGGAGCAATTCGGGCAGCATATTCGGCATCAGGTTTTCCATGGCCTTTGGCAGGAGGTCAGGGAGCTGTTCTCTCATGTAATCCGGCATTGGAACTCTCCTTTCCACGGCCTTCAGCATATCAGGCATGACCTTCGGCATGACAAGGGGCATGAGCCTGGGTATCATTAGCGGCATCATGGGCTTCATCAGGGTGCCCATACCGGGCAACTTTACCAGTTTCATCATGGTCGAGAGGGGCGAAGGCATGGCTGCCATCATCTCAGGCAGGAGTTCCACCATCAGGTCGGCCATGTGCTCGGGCTGCATGAGGGTAATCATCCTCTCAAAGGGTAGCCAGGACTCGAGCGTATATGCGGTTGACTCCGGCATCTCGTACCCCAGGCTCTCGGCCACAAGGGCTCCCAGGTCCCTGGCCTCGATGTCCATACCCGCCCTGTCCGCAGCGACTCTGAACTGGAAAATACAGCAGGGGCAGAGCGCCGAGATGACCTCAGCCTTCACGTCCAGGGCTTCCTGTAGCCTCATTTCCCCAAGCCTGTAGGCGACCGGAGGCTCCGCAATCAGGCTGACCACCGACCCGCAGCAGTGGGCCTGTTCCCGGTTGTGTTCCATTTCCCTGTATCTGATTCCCGGGATTGCTTTCAAAAGTTCCCGGGGCGGCTCGTAGATTTTGCCCCCGGCCCGGCCCATGTGGCAGGAATCATGCCAGGCAACCGTTTTGTTCAGGGATTTTTTGAATTTGGGCCGAAGTACGTCCAGATGTTCGACAAGGATTTCAGAATAGTGTTTTGTTTCAAGCCCATAGTCCAGACCCAGTTTCTCGGCCCACTGGGGGTAGACGGTATGCCACATGAGCCAGCAGGCGGGACACGAGGTTATCACGGTCTTTACCCCCTGCTTTTTCATGTTGGAGACGTTCATTCGCATGATCTTTTCGAAGACATCCCATTTCCCGGCAACAAGCATTGGAATCCCGCAGCAGGCTTCTTTGTCAAAAAGCCCGGTGAACTTAATCCCGGCGGCATCGAGCATGTGCACGGTCCCGATAGCGATCTCTTTTTCAATGTAAGAGGCCGTGCAGCCTGCGAAGTAGCCGTATTCGGCTTTCTCTTCCATCTTTGCCCTGAGGTCTTCGGGAATCCATTTATCCCTGTCCTTCCGGTAATTGGCCCAGATATTCCTCTCCTTCAGGAGGCTGGCTGCCATGATCTCGAAGGGAGGGAAAGTCATCTTCTTTTCTTCCTCGACAAGTTTCCCGCGCAGGGTCATCCAGGCGTGCTCTATTGGCATGTCAAGTTCGCAGCGGGAGTCGCACATCTGGCAGGTGGTACAGGCAAGGAAGGTGTTCGTCTGCCTCTGGTCCAGTTTTTCCCGGCCTGCCAGGTATTCTTTGATAAAAAACCACTTGCCCCTAGGGGACTGGGACTCCCAGCCCCGCCCGTAGTACTGGTCACATTCGCCCACACAGTACCCGCACTGGGAACAGGCATAGGCAAGTTCCACAATCTCCGCGGAAATTTCCTTTTCGTCCCGGAAGGTCACCTTTCCGATTCCGGACATGTTTCCCATGATTCTTCCCAGAGGTTCGAACGTGGAGCCCATCGAAACCGCGGTGTTGAGGACCCCACACCCCTCAAGGGTGCAGGGGTTCATGACCCCTTCAGGGTCTACTTCCTGCCTGAAGGCCTCGATTTCCTCAAGCTTCTCCCCGAAAACAGCTTTCTTTTTCGAGGCAAAAAAGAGCCCTGAAGCGTAAACCCTTCCCCCGTTTTCCTCGGCAATCTTTAAGATACTGAGGGAAAGTGCAAAGGCCATGTTGTAGCGCAGGGAACGCTCGGAATGGCGCATGAAACAGAGGAGCACCACGTTCCCGTCCCTGACAACCATGCCTTCGCTAAGGACGGGGAGCTTCACTCTTCTTTTGATCTCCTCAAAGACCCTGTCCATCTTCTCCAGGGGGACAACAATTTCGGCCGGGATGAAGGAGGGTCCGAGCCTCTTTACCTTCATGGACTTGAACCATTCCCGGATTTCGTGTTCCGCAATCTCTTCCGAAAGGACTGTCCCCCCGGCATTTTCGATTGCCAGGGCAAGGTCGCTTTCCAGACTGCCGGTAAGGCTTTCTGCCGCCCGGCTTTTATCCCTTGAAGCCGGGTAGAGGAAGTTACACACGTAGGCCAGGGGCAGCACTGGCCTCTTTCCGTCCACGACCTCTCCGTAGTGGAGCTTATGAGGGGCTCTGTTCTTCATGTCGGCCCATTCGGGGTTCAGGAAGGAGATTGACCAGAGGGGAAGGTTTTGCTCCCTTATTTTCTCAATGGCTTTCCTGAGCCCCTCCGCATCAGGAAAACTTGCGGAAACGGCCTTTCTCTCCTCAAGTTTTCGGACCTTCAGGGTAACTTCCGTAATAAGGCCGGTCGTCCCCATGGTCCCGCTGATTTTATTCAGTTCAGGCCCCGAAAATTCCCTGAGTGTTCCGTCCGGCAGGACAAGCCGGGCGGATTCCATGCTCTCATGTCCCCAGCCAAACTCGTAACTTCCGTAGCCTGCCCCGCTCTGGGCCAGCCAGCCCCCGACGGTGGAAGAGGGGGCGCTTGAGGGAATGGCCCGGAGGGAAAGCCCGGCTTCGTTCAGTTTAAGCTCCAGCTTTTCCCAGGTAATCCCGCTCTGCGTCCTGACTCTCTCCGCTTCCGGGTCAATTTCAAGGACTTTGTTCAGGAGAGTAACGTCAGCGACAATTCCTCCTTTTGTCGGGATAACTCCCCCGTACCCCGAAGAGGCCCCGGCCCTCGGGACCACAGGAATTTTGTTCAGGTTTGCAAATTTAAGGAGCTTCACGGCATCTTCTTCCTTCCGAATCTTTACAACCGCCGCAGGGTCAGTGTTTCCGATTAACTTTTTGACGAGAGGCGGAAGGGCCCCGATATCGTGGTTATAATAGTGGCGTTCTCGTTTGTCCAGGTTGACGAATTCCCCAAAAAGGCCGGTGAGTTCTTTTTTATTTGTTTCCGATAGTTCCGAGACTCTGGAAATCAATGAGCTTTACCCCCCCAGGTTTGCTTCTCCCTTTGCTTCTTCCTTTGCTTTTTCCCGCAGTGACTGCAGGCTGTGGGCCGGGCACCGGGATCTTTTATTTAATTATATTTCATTCTATTATATTTCACTTTATATAATAATCTTCTGAAATATTCTTTTGTTATGTTAAAAAAGGGCCTGCAAATTTCGAATATTTCTGAAAAAAAATAACATTGTTCAAAAGATGTAAAAATTGCTGCTAAATGTTATAAGTTAAAAAATAAAAAAAGTAATAAAAATTATGTAAAAAATAAATTATTCAAAGTGAAGGGCGTTCTTTGGACAGGCCTCGACACAGCGCCCGCATTTGATACAGTCAGGGAGGGGACCCCCTTTGTGGACTTCAAGTTGCATGGGGCAGACTTTGTCGCATTTTTTGCAGCTTATGCACTTTTCCTTATCGAGCTTCAGAGTATATTTATTTCCTCCAAGCATGCGCTGGGCTGTTCCCATAGGGCAGAAAGTACACCAGGCCCTCGGGCTGAAGTAACTGCCGAGCAGGATCGCAATCGCCGTGGTCACAATGCACATGCTGACCAGGATCATACCTATTTTATTGAAGGTATTCTGAGTACCTATGACGCTGATGATCCTGTAAGTCATGAAACCCATGAGGAGCAGGAAGACCGGGATCCTGAGCCAGAAACTGCGGAAAGCTTTCGGGATTTTATTCTGTTTTGAAATCTTCACTATCCAGAAGTCCGCAAGGCTTCCCCTCGGACAGAGGTTTCCACAGAACCAGCGGCCTCTGAAGGGGCTTATAAGCAAGAGTGCCGCAAAGACGAGCAGCAGGAAATATCCGAGAGCGGGGAACCACAGGCCCCCTATTGATACGATAAGAACAATAATTCCGAGATATGGGGTTATTTTAAGCAAATTGGATCAACCTCGTTTTTCCCATTGTTCCAGTTCTTTTCCGAGCTTTTCGGCCCAGCCCCGGACAATGTTCATTATTATATTTTTGATTTCGCCTTTCGAGCGAATTTGATAGATAAAGACGTAGCCCCCACTTTCCAGGTTCTGCTGGGACCTCTGCAGAATCTCTTTTTCGTACAGCTTCTTTACCGAACGCTGAACCGTGGACTGGTCAAGTTCAAGAGCCCTTGAAAGGGTCTCCGTGTCCACCCAGAGGGCGGAAGTGGGAGTAGAGGTGGATGTAGGGATATAGGTAGATGAAGGGCTCGGAGTAGAGTTAAGGGAGATGGGGACCCCCTCATCCGTTCTTCTCTCCGGGCCGGCGTTTAAAAAGTACTTCAGGACCCTGAGGTCGGCTCTGGTGAGGGTAAGAGCACATTTGATTACATCTTCAACTTTGAATTCTTTACAGGCGAAGTCTATCATCTCATTACCTCAAGTTTATTGCAGTACTGCGGTATATCTACCGTCTTATATATACGATGTTAAGTACTGAAACCAGCCTCCTGAAAACAGAAGTACTTAAAAATATTCATCATCGAGGCCGGGACCTGATCCACCTTTTTCCGGATATCCATTTTCTTCCAAGAGCCGGTTTTTTTGCAAGCTTTACCATTTCATAAACCGGGTTACGACCCTTACATCCTTTCTTATGAAATATTTCCTGAGTTCGTCCACCACGAGCAGGAGGATAGCAAACGGGACCGCAAGCCCCAGGTATTTCATGGGAAGGGCGGAGGTATTAAAAATGAGGTTTGCCAGAGGGTTCCAGATTATAAAAGCGAGGATCAGGACCTCACTTGCGATTCCCAGCAGGACCAGACGGTTTTCGAAAATCCCTTTTGTAAAGACCGACTGGAGCCGGGTCCGGGAGGTAAAGACGTTTGTGAGCTGGCAGATGATTACCGCCGAGAAAAAGGCTGTTATGGCCTGCATGTAGAGGGGGGAGTTGTAGAGCAGCCCCTGTCCCCAGGTCCAGCCCCCGTCCCGGAGTACGGCAAAATAGCAGAAAAAGCCTGCTGCAGCTTCGATGGGGCCCTTTATTCCGTAGGAGGTAAAGAGCATCTGAGGGGTCAGTAGCTTTTCCTCCTTCGGGCGGGGGGCCCGTTTCATGATATCTCCTTCTCCTTTTTCCACGCCCAGGGCAAGGGCGGGAAGGATGTCGGTCCCGAGGTCGATTGCGAGAATAAGCTGCACTGTTATGGGGAGGGGCAGGGAAAAGAGGACAAAGGCTATGAAAGGCAGGATTTCGGGCACATTGCTTGTCAGGACGTATGCGATGAACTTCTTTATATTATCAAAGACCGTCCGGCCTTCCTCAATGGCGTTTACGATTGTCGCAAAATTGTCGTCGAGCAGCACCATATCCGCAGCTTCCCTTGCCACATCCGTTCCGCTGCCCATGGCCACGCCCATATCCGCGTTCTTAATAGCGGGAGCGTCGTTGACCCCGTCCCCTGTCATGGTCACGGTCTCCCCTTCGGCCTGGAAGACCTGCACGATTTTCAGCTTCTGCACCGGAGAGGTGCGGGCAAAGACAATGCTTTTCTTTTTAAGCCGCCTGGAAAGTTCTTCTCCGGAAAGGGTCTTCAACTCGTCCCCTGTGATTATCTCAAGTTCTTCGGAGTTTGCAAGCCCCACACTTCTTGCGATGGACTCCGCGGTAATCGGGTGGTCGCCCGTAATCATGACCACCTTGATGCCTGCGGCATGGCACCTTGCGATAGCATCCCTCGCCTCCGGCCGCGGCGGGTCAACGATGCCCACCAGCCCCAGGAATACAAAACCTTCCATGTATTCCTTTTTCTCTTCGACCTTCCGGTAAGCAAGCGCAATCACCCTTTCCCCTTTGCCTGCCATCTCCAGGTGGCGGTCCATAAGTTCCTGCTTTTCGGAATCCCCAAGCCCGACTTCCCCTTCCGCTTCGAGGACGGAATCGCACATCCCTATAACAACCTCGGGGGCTCCTTTAAGGTAAGCTTCAAGCTCCCCTCCGGGGGTGCTGCAAATTACCTGCATCCGTTTTATACGGGAATCAAAGGGGAACTCTTCCAGGCGGGGGTAACTTTCCTCCAGCTCTTTTATGCCTCCGAAACCGTTTGCGTAAACAAGCATGGCTCCTTCGGTGGGGTCTCCTATATACCCGGGGGCTTTTTCCAAAAGCCTCGCGTTGTTGCAGAGCCCGGTCGCCCTTATGAAAATCGGAGGTATTTTTTCAAGTTCCTGCTTTTTAATTCCCTTTTCTTCAATTCCCTTTTCTTCAATTCCCTGCTTTTTAATTCCCTTTTCTTCAACTCCAGGTTCTTCAAACCTCAGTTCCTCAAGTCCCACAAGCAGGGAATGCACGGCCATTTTGTTCTGGGTGAGGGTCCCGGTCTTGTCCGTGCAGATCACGGTGGTCGAGCCGAGGGTTTCCACGGATTCAAGCTGTTTGATTAAGGCGTTTCTTTCGGACATTCGTTTTGAAGCCAGGCTAAGGGCGAGGGTGACTGTCGGCAAAAGTCCTTCGGGCACGTTTGCAACAATGATACCTATTGCGAAGATGAGGCTCGCCAGCAAAATATTTTGCAGGAAAAAAGCCAGCAGAAAAAAGGTGATTCCTAGAAAAATTGCAATGCCCGATATGACCTTTATGAAATGGTTGAGTTCTTTTCTAAGCGGGGTTTCCACGGTTTCGGTCCGCTCCGTAAGCACGGCCAGGGACCCTATCTGAGTATTTTTCCCGGTTCCGAAGACCACGGCTTTTCCATTTCCGCTCTGCACAAGTGTCCCCGAAAAGACCATGTTCCGGCATTCCAGGATCTCCTCATGGGTGCAGCGGAGGGAGCGGAGCTGGGGTTCGGCTTCCCCGGTGATTGTGGAATTGTCCACCTTGAGGGCGTTTACCTCGATCAGTCGCCCGTCCGCAGGGACTTTATCCCCCTCCTCAAGCTGGATGACGTCGCCTACTACAAGTTCGGAAGCGAGCACTTCCTCAAGCTTTCCACCCCGGATTATCCGGGCGTGTGGGGGGATAAGCTCCCGGAAGCTTTCCATGGTCTTTTCGGCCTGGTACTCCTGGACAAAGGTGAAGGTCCCGTTCAGGACCACAACAGCTCCCAGTGCGATTCCTATGTAGAGGTTGCCCTGGCCGGGGGTCAGGTATTCCGCGAGAAAAGAGAGCAGCGCCCCGAGGATGAGCAAAAGGGAAAAAAAGTTCCTGAACTGTTTGAGGTATTTGAGCAGTGCGCTCTCCTTTTCGCTTTCCTCCAGGGCATTGGGCCCGCATTCCCGGATCCTCCGGGAAGCTTCCTCTTTGCTCAGCCCCTCTTCGCCCGTCCCTAACCTTTCCAGAAGCTCTTCGAGTGCTATCCTGTGCTCGTCACCTTTCGGAGAGCAATATCCGGCCCCACTGCCGGCAGAAGCGTTTGCCATAGGTCCCCCTTATGTTTTCAATGCGATGTGAACATAAGAAGCTTGACAGTATCAGGTAAAAATAATATAAAATATATAATATAAAGTAAAAATAAGAAGCCTGACAGTATCAGGTAATAAAAATACAAAAAAAGAAATGTACGTCCCGACTGAGACTCGAACTCAGGTCTAAGGCTCCGCAAGCCCCAAGGATATCCGCTACCCTATCGGGACACTATTACGCAAGTGCAGCTCAATAACAACATTCAATCATATAAAGCTTATCACTGAAAAGGGGTGCACTTATTCCATTTTTTCAGATGGCTCCAGTCTGGCTTTTTCGGAAAAGTTCGAGAAAGTTCGGGAAATGCCTTATTATTGCGTTTCTCTATCAATAAAGATTAAATGCAACGAGCCCGATTTTATAATTCATGTCAATGACCATAGGACTTGCGGGAAAACCCAATGCGGGGAAATCCACCTTTTTCAAGGCCGCCACGATGGCGGACGTTGATATTGCCAATTATCCTTTCACAACCATCAATGCGAATCACGGAATTACCTATGTAAGGACGGAATGTCCCTGTAAAGAAAAAGAGAAAGAATGTGGGAAATGCACGGACGGGGTCCGGCTTGTCCCTATTGATATCATTGACGTTGCGGGGCTGGTCCCGGACGCACACAAGGGCAAGGGCCTGGGAAACACCTTCCTTGACGACCTCCGGCAGGCTCAGGCGATCATCCACGTCGTCGATGCCTCCGGGAGCACGGACGAGGAAGGAAACCCCCTGGACCTGGGGGCGCACGATCCCCTGAAAGACGTCGTATTCCTGAACCGGGAAATCACAATGTGGCTCTACGGCATCCTGGAGAGAAACTGGTTCAAGCTCTCCCGGAAAATCCAGGCCGAAGGGCTCAAGGTCGAGCTTGCGATTGCCGAGCAGCTCGCCGGAGCCGGAATTACCGAGTCCCAGGTAAACGAGGCTCTTATGGAAACCGGGCTTATCAGGATGGACCACCTTAAATGGGCTGACGAGGACATGATTCGGCTCTGTGAGACCATGGAACGGATAAGCAAACCCATGCTCATTTCCGCAAACAAGGCCGACGTCGCCTCCCCGAAAAACCTGGAAAAACTCGGAGAACTTGAAAGGATCGTGGTCCCCACGAGTGCGGCTGCCGAACTGGCCCTCAGGTCCGCTGCCAAAAGCGGGCTTATCCGCTACACTCCCGGAGACGGGGATTTTGAAGTCCTGGCCGAGGGTCTGAGTGCAAAGCAGCAAAAAGGCCTGGAAGCGCTCCGAAAACTTCTGCTGGCCAGAGGCGGGACCGGAGTTCAGGAATGTATTAACAGGGCCGTTTTCGAGCTCCTTGGCCTTATAGTGGTCTATCCCGTGGAAGACGAGGGAAAATGGATCGATAAAAACGGAAACATGCTTCCCGATGCCTACCTCATGAAGCGGGGCTCGACCTGCCACGACCTGGCCTACCAGATCCATTCCGATATCGGGGATAGGTTCCTCTATGCCGTGGATGGGAGGACAAGGCTCAGACTCGGGGAAAAGCACGAACTTAAGGACGGGGACGTAATCAAAATCGTATCCACCGCAAAATAAGCTACACTTCCTGCAGCCCTGTTTTTTGCGCACATAATAAATTCTATAAATATGCCCGGCATATTTGAAAGTAAACAGATATAGCCGGGCAGGCTCTTTCAGGATAACGTTTCCATAAGGTTTTTTCCATGAATTTGTTATCTTTCATTTATCCTGTTTACGAACGATATCTTGTATGGCAGATCAAAAGATCTCCTTCCAGGATCCCGGGGCATGTGGCCCTGATCCTTACGGAAAGTGACCTTCTGGACCCCGAGGGGATTTCCAGGCTCCATTCAGTCCTGCTCTTTTTCAGGAAGTACCAGGTACAACTTATCAGCCTCTACGTGGACATCCTTAATACTGACCCGGCTCTGGAAGCCGGGCTTGCTTCGAGGCTCACGGGCCAGGTGAAAGAGGCTTTTTCCCGACTCCCTGTGGGGGTAGGGTACGAGATCTATGATAAAACCGGAGAGGTGGTAAACCGAAGGGTCGGAGATGATTTTTTTGTTTACGTGTCCGTGGGGTTTGGGGGGAGGAGTGAAATCACAAAAGCGGTTTTTTCCATACTAAAGGATGTAAAGGCAGGAGAAGTGAGGCCTGCTGAGGTGAATGAGGAGCTTCTGGAATCCCGCTTGCTTGTCAAGCATGAGCCCGACCTCATGATCCGTTCGGGAGGGCAGCACCTTTCGGATTTCCTGGTCTGGCAATCCGTGTATTCCGAACTTTATTTTACGGACGTTAACTGGGAGGAATTCCGCATGCTTGATCTTTTGCGGGTCATCAGGGATTACCAGAAACGGCAGCGCAGGTACGGGAAATGATTGTTGCGGAAATCTCGATAAGGAAATTATAGTTAAGGAATGGCTGAAAAATAACTTCATATTTTCAGGTAGGGAATCACTTTATACCCATACAGGTTATATTTTTGTTAATGGAAGTGTCTTGTGTGTACATTCAAACCACGGAACACACGGAAAATGAATGCAGGAAGACGATATTTAAGGTTGCTCAGGCGTTTTTCAGTCCGCTTGAGTGAGCGAAGCGAGCGAAACGGACCTCGTGCTGTTGCACTTACAGTGCAACTCCCAGGAAATCTTCGATTTCCTGTGATCCCGAAGCGAAACTCGGGTATTTAAAGGTCCAGTGTACTCACCGGCCCTCAGGCCGGTTTCCGTGTCCTTCGGTGCTTTTCCGTGGTTAAGGAATGGTAAACAAAAATACTTGATATTATATTTGACTTATTCCTAAGTGGGTTGGTAGAACTGAATTTAAACTATATTGTTCCTGACCGGACCCGGCGCTTTGCGGTTGTGGTCTGTCCTAAATGCCGGAAACATGCCCAGGTCATTGAACAGGCGAACAAAACCACAGGGTGCCAGCACTGCGGGGTTCTCCTGAAGATAAGAAAGTTGAGGGTATTTTTTTCCTCGGATGAACTTTCCGAGGCCGTGGCGGCCCGCACTCACCTCCAGGCCGGACTTTGCGGAAAAGATGCCGCGGAATTTTTTGAAAAACTGGTTGAGGAGGGGGCCGCCCAGGTACCGGCTTTCACTTCGGAAAAGCTTGAACAGCCTGTCCTGTTGCCTGTGGAAAGAGCAAAAAAAACAGAGAGAGCTCTGAAAAAAAGTGCAGGGAAAATCCTGTCTGAACTGCTTGAAGCCTCCGGGGGAGTAATGGATGCCGAAAAATTAGAGGCAGCCGCACTTGAGAGAGGAATCGGTCCTGAAAAGTTTGAAAAGGCTCTGAAGAAGCTCCAGGCGGAGGGAGATATTTATTCCCCTTCGAAGGGGGTTATAAAAATCGTATGATTCATGGAAGGAGCTTTCGAAGTTCCTGGTAACAAAATACTATTAAGTAGACGACTCTACTAATATGTAAGTGCTAGAGTATTTATAACTGCTTTGTATATAACTATTGAATGTTACGTTGAGTGTCAGGGTGACAATCTCTATAGAATCTATTTACCTTTATATAATCTATTTATCTTTCTTCATATTCATATTTCCACATTTTATAACGGTGTAAAACATGATGGATCCGCAAATCGAGCGAAAACTCATTGAAATCATGAGAGTGATTTATGAGAGTGATAAACCCATAGGGGCCAGGGCCATAGCCGATGAACTGAACAACCGCGGATACGATATAGGGGAGCGGGCTGTCCGCTATCACCTCAGGATTCTGGACGAGCGGGGGTTCACACACAAGCACGGGTATGCGGGAAGGACGCTTACCGAACTCGGAGAAAGTGAGATGAACGATGCCCTTATCGGGGACCGCTTTGGTTTCGTTATCTCTCGCATTGAGGAAATGGCGTACCGGACCACCTTTAACCTTGAGTCCCGCAAAGGAGATGTGGTGGCAAACATCTCTTATTTTGATAAGGACGATTTTGAAACCGTAGTCGAGGTGCTTTCTTACGCGGCCAGTGCAGGCCAGACCATAAGTCCGAGGGTCAAAATCTTTGAAGTGGAAGAGTACCCTGAAATTATCCTCCCCCCTGATAAAATCGGGATTGCAACGGTCTGCAGTGTGACCTTTGACGGGCTTTTTTTAAAGGCGGGAATCCCGGTTGAACCGGCTTATGGAGGGATTCTTCAGGTAGAAAACAACAGTCCTGTCCGTTTCATGGACCTGATTTCCTACAGCGGGACCTCGATTGATCCCATTAAAATTTTCATGAAAAGGAAATCGACTTCGGTGCTCGAGGTGCTTGATAAGGGTACGGGTAAAATCCTTGCCAACATGCGGCAGATTAACTCCTCGGCTTTTGAAATGACCTGTAAGGTTATTGATGAAGCCAAAAAAGCCGGGTTAACAGGCTGTTTGCCTCCGGGAGAAGTAGGAGAGCCCTTATTCGGGGCTCCGGTGGAGGTCGGTAAATTTGGGGTATCGGTTGTCGGAGGGATCAACGGGATCTGCGCTCTTGAGGAAACCGGTGTCGAAATCGTTACCGACCCAATTAAAACAGTAATTGATTACAGTACCATGTCCGAACTCTGAGATTTCCGAAACTTTGTGGGTAAAATATGTTGAAGCTAACCATACTCTACGATAATGAGGCAAAACCCGGTCTCAGGGGGAGCTGGGGCTTTGCAGCCCTCCTCGAAACCGAAAAAGAGTCCCTGCTTTTTGATACGGGCTGGGATGGCTGTCTTTTGCTTGAAAACATGAAAAAACTCGGGGTTTCCCCGACTTCTTTCAGGAAACTTGTCCTTTCCCACCAGCACTGGGATCACATAGGCGGGCTTCCCACTATCCTTCAAGCAAACCCGGACCTTACAGTCTATGCGCCGGAGTCTTTTTCCAGGAACATTAAGGCGGAAATCCGAAAAAGGGCAAAACTCGTTGAGATAAAAGAGCCCTGTGAAATCCTGCCCGGCGTCTACAGCACCGGAGAGCTTGGAAATAAAATTAAAGAGCAGTCTCTTGTCCTGGATTCCGGAAAAGGGCTCTATGTGCTGACTGGCTGTGCCCACCCGGGCCTTTCAGCCATCCTGGACGCTGCGGAACGGTTCGGAAAGGTCAAAGGGCTCATCGGCGGACTCCATGATAGCACGGAGTTTGAGAGGCTGGAAGGGCTCAAACTCGTTGCAGCAGGGCATTGCACCACTCATAAGGTCGAAATCAGGGAACGTTTCCAGGATTCGTTTCTGGAAATCGGGGCCGGGTTGCAAATCAAGCTTGATTGAGTGTTTCTTCTTTCCTTTTTTCTCTTCTTCCCTTTTTTCTCTTCCTTTCTTTTCTAAAAGAGTTTAACTTTCTTCTCATACAACCCACAGTTTTTTGAATCAATGAATGTTTTTCATTGTGCAGGAGATATAAAATAGGATGCATGTCAAATGAAATAGTGCTCTTTGAAGGGCCAGCTTCTGGAGGGGATGCAGAGGCCCCATTTGCAGGGAACTCTTAATTCGAGGAACAAAAGGCCTGGGGGGGTTTAAGTTCCATTACTCAATCTTCCGGACTTTCAGTGTAAAATAGAAACTGGATTATTTCGGTTTGATCGTCATTATTAAATATAAGGGTCTGGATATTGCTTGTTAACAGCGTTAACATACAAAATATTGAAACTCATTAAAACATCTAAAGAATATCACAGAAAAGGCGTTCGAACACTCTTCCAATTTATAACACTTAATTTGACACTAAATTTGTAAGTATGGAATAAGATGCAGGACAACCAGTCCGTGGGGAATCAAAGATGCTGAAAATAGAAAACCTTACAGTTGAGGTTGCAGGAAAAATCCTGCTCCATGACGTCAACCTTGAGGTCGGCAAAGGGCACACGAATGTCCTTTTCGGCCCGAACGGGGCGGGAAAATCCGCACTGATGCGGACGATTATGGGCTTTAGCGGCTATAAGGTGGTCTCGGGAAGGATCCTCTTTAAGGGTGAGGACATCACGGAACTATCGGTGGACGAAAGGGCCCGGAAAGGAATAGGGATTATGATGCAGAGGCCTCCTGATATGTCAGGGGTCAGGCTGCGTGAACTCGTTAGGGCGGTTTCCGGAGAAAAGGTAGACCCCGAGGTCCTTGCCGAAGACCTTGACATGGGGCGTTTTCTGGACAGGGACGTGAACGTGGGCTTTTCCGGAGGGGAGATCAAACGCTCCGAACTCCTGCAGCTCGCCTCCCAGGATCCGGACTTCTACCTTCTGGACGAACCCGAGTCCGGGGTGGATCTGGTGAGCATCGAGCAGGTCGGGGCCATGATCAAAGGAATGCTCAGTGTGGGAATTGAGTGTGCAGGGGAGCGCTATAAAAAAGGGAAATCCGCCCTCATCATCACCCATACCGGTCAGGTCCTGGAATACGTGCAGGCAGATCAGGCTTACATCCTCTGCAACGGTACGGTAATGTGCTCGGGCAATCCCATTGAAATGCTGGGCGATATCAAAAAAAGAGGCTATGAGGAGTGTATCAAATGCAAACTGAAGAGCTAAACCTGAAAAAGCGGGCTGAAAAGGCTCTCCGAAAAAGTGCGCAGTACGGGGAGGACTTTGATCTTGAAAAGTTCGAAGCCCCGAAGGTTTCGGAGCCCATCAAAGACCTCCGCAAGCTCGATGAAGAGAGCAGGCAGACCCTTCTGCATGTAGGCATCGTGCCGGACGAAAAGGACCGGGTCGGAAGCCTCATAATGACGGATAACACCATCTCCCATACATCTCTCCGGGACGAAAGCCTGGAACTCATGTCCACGCAAAAGGCCCTGGAAAAGCATGAGTGGTTAAAGGACTACTCCTGGAAGCTCGTGCCCGTGGACACGGACAAGTACACCGCAAAAAGCTATCTTGAGAATGCGGACGGCTACTTTGTCCGGGCCCTGGCCGGGAAAAAGGCGGCTTTTCCCATTCAGACCTGCCTCCTGCTGGGCAGCAAAAAGGTTTCGCAGACCGTGCACAATATCGTGCTGGTCGAGGAAGGGGCCGAACTTGACATCATCACGGGCTGTGCAACCAAAAAAGGAGTTGAAGAGGGGCTCCACCTAGGGATTTCCGAGATGTACGTCAAAAAAGGCGCTACCCTGAATTTTACAATGATCCACAACTGGGACAAAAATATCGGGGTCAGGCCAAGAACGGTCATCCATGTGGAAGAAGGCGGGACTTTTATTAGCAACTATATCTGCCTGAAACCTGTTCGTTCAATCCAGACCTACCCCACGGTCCTGCTTGAGGGGAAAGGTGCGGTTACAAGGCTCAGCACCATCGCAATAGCTCACCCGGGCTCGGAACTGGACCTCGGGAGCCGGGCTATATTCAACGCCCCCGGGACAAGGGCCGAACTCATCTCAAGGACGATCACCACTGGCGGAAAGATAATTGCCAGAGGCGAGATGATAGGAAACGCGAAAGGCGCAAAAGGACACCTGGAATGCCGGGGGCTTGTCCTGAGTGATACCGGTTCGCAAAGAGCCATCCCGATCCTTGAGGCCAACGTGGACGACATCGAACTGACCCATGAAGCGGCCGTCGGAAAGATCGCTCAGGACCAGGTCGAATACCTCATGGCCCGGGGCCTCTCCGAAGACGAAGCCGTGGGAATGATCGTGCGCGGGTTCCTGGACGTCGGGATCAGGGGCATTCCTGAAGAACTGAGAGGAGAAATCGAGGATACCATTACACAGACAGCGCTCGGGATGTGAGTTGCCCTTCCCGAGTTCCGTTTCGGGAGCACGGGGTCCGTTTCGCTCGCTGCGCGAGCTCAAGCGGACTATTAACCTTATTTTGGAGAAGTGGACGAAAAAACTCTATGGCAACCTTAAGTAGTATATCTCCGACGTTCTTTATGTCTCTTTTTTTCCCGTTTTCCCGTTTTCCCGTTTTTTCTATTTTTCCGGCCCCATCATTCTTTATATACTAACGCGAACAAATATCAGTACTGTAATAGTTTCGAGGTAGCGCAGTCAACTACCCCCACCTAAAACCTTCGCCTAACGGCTCAGGTTTTTGAGGAAGGGGCTTGTTTCGGCAAGTCCCTGGTTGACCAGATCGCCAGTAAGGAGCTTTGTAATACTGGCAGCCGATACGAAAGAATATTATAGTTACCCTGGAATGCCGCCTCAGTTTCAGGCTCTAAGGATGCTGGTTAAACAGTCCTGAGAGGTAGGGACAGTGCTTGCATCATACAAACCTTTCAGTATCAGATCGAGAGGAAGCTGGATTTGGTGGGTTGACTCCACAGCCCCCAATACGCATAACTCCAAAAAATGGAGGTAAACTCTATGTTAGTTTACATAAAAAACCAGAACGGAAAACCACTAATGCCCTGTAAACCTTCAAAGGCCAGAAAACTTTTGAGGGAAGGTAAGGCAAAGGTTTTGAGAACTACACCATTTACGATTAAAATGCTTTTCGGAAGTAGTGGGTACACTCAGCCCGTGATAGCAGGCATAGACTCGGGCTCGAAAGTTGTTGGCTGTGCGGCCATTGCTAACGGAAAAGTACTCTATCAATCAGAAGTTCAATTAAGGCAGGATGTTTCTAAAAAGATGGATCAAAGGAGAATGTACCGAAGAAACCGGAGAGGCCGGAAAACCCGGTACAGGCCCACAAGGTTCAATAATAGGGCAGCTTCGAGGAGAGAAGGAAGGCTGGCTCCTTCAATAAGAAGTAAGCTGGAATCTCACATCAGAGAAAAGAACTTTGTGGAATCCATCTTACCGGTTACAAAGTGGAAGGTCGAAACGGCTTCCTTTGACATTCACAAAATAACGAATCCGGAAGTTTCAGGTATTGAGTATCAGGAAGGTCCACTGAAGGATGCCTACAACGCCAGGGCTTTCGTACTGGACCGGGACGGGTACACATGCCAGCACTGCAAAGGTAAATCAAAGGATAAGCATTTACAGTGTCACCACATCGTTTTCAGGACAGATGGAGGCCCCGACACTCCGGAAAACCTGATTACCTTATGCCGAACCTGCCACCAGGCCCTCCATGCCGGAGAGTTTGACTTAAAGAAAAAGCAATCAAAAACCAAACATGCAACCGACATGGGAATTATCAAAAGCCAGCTTAAAAAGTCAGACTGGGAGTTTGAGGAAAATTTAGGATATCAAACAAAATTCAAAAGAGAACAGTTTTTAAAGCTCCCTAAAACTCACTATAATGATGCTGTTGCCATCTGCTGCGAGGACGGGCAAACGGTAAAGCTGGATAATACGGTTTACCATAAAAAACACGTTTCATCCGGGGACTTCCAACAGACAAAAGGTGCTAGATCAGAAAAGAAGATTCCAACCGGTAAAATATATGGAATTAGAAAATTTGACCGTGTAAAAACAGTTAAAGGGGAAGGGTTTGTGAAGGGAAAAAGAGCCACCGGCTTCTTTGCCATTCAAGATATATTTGGCAATGTGATATCAAACAGTGTCAATGTAAAGAAAAACTGTATTCGCCTCTGTGCGAGAACTACAACTTTAATCCAGGCGGTGAATGTTTGAACGCATTCCTCCCCCACCTGCCAGTTCCGGCAAAGCCGGAACTGTCGAGGATGGGGACCCCCTGCTGAGGTAAGATGATCGATTTCGCATGTAAGGAGTTCAAACTTGAAGACGTGATCAAATGTGCCCTGAACCTTACAAGGGCTGATCTCAATGTCCTGAAGTACTTTTTAAACAATCAGGGGGTGGGTATGAGCACTGACTCACTTTCTCAGGCCCTCGATCTTGATATTTCCACTGTCCAGCGTTCGGTAAAGAAACTATATGATAAAGAGGTCCTGCGGCGGATCCAGCAGAACCTTGACGGGGGCGGTTACGTGTTTATTTACAGGGGGCGTTCGAAACCTGAAACCAAAGGCCTGATAATGGACATCGTCCGGACCTGGACTGAAAGGGTTGGAAAGGAACTGGAAAAGTGGGATTAAGAAGATTCTGATAGTGGCTGATAACAAAATTTATAAAGAATTTGGGGATAACTTAAGAATAAAGTTAATATGGAGCTTTTTTCTATGAAACTAAAATATCTGGCACTTCTTTTTGTGATTATTTCCGTACTTCTTGCGGGTTGTGCGGAAAAGGAAGATTCTTCTGTACAGGAAAACTCCGAGCTTTCTTCCTCATCTGAGCAGGGCCTAGAAGGAGAAAATGAAGATAATCAACCGGAAGTTTTGGTAGGCGAGGGTGAAGAGCACATGGTCCGACTGGAATACTATAACAAAATGACGCCTCCTTCCCTTGAGATCCCCAGAGGGGATACGGTTTCCTGGTGGAGCCAGAAAAGGCAGGGCAATTTTGTGCTCATAAGCGAAGATGGGCTTTTCCCTGCCGAGGAACTTTCTTATAGAGTTCCATTCGAGTATACTTTCACTGAAGCGGGAACTTATTTTTTTACCGTTGAGGAAGTTCCGGAAATGAACCTGACAGTTACCGTAAAATAATAACCGCTTCCGAGGCCGTTATGCTGAAGAAAGCAAAGGCTTTTGCTTTCAGATCTTGTTAATCGGCCTTGCAAGATTTTTGTAGTGCTCGAAAAGTTCCCTTCCCCACTTTTTGGCACTGTCATCAAAACTGACAAGGTTATGGTTGTAGTAGACGCCACTGTTACAGAAAAGAGATATTGCCATAAACTTTTCCGTTGCGATACTTGAGGCTATCTTCATGTTATTGTTGTTGCAGACATAGAGCTCTGTGTATTTCAGGTTCAGGAAATGTTCAAGTTCTTTTTTGTAGTCATTATATAGCCGGTCATAGACGTATTCCGTGATTACAAGAGCAATTTCCGTACCTTTGGCGGCAAGTTCTATGCAGAGAGAAGGGATGATGGGCAGGAAAAAGGATGAGGATATCATCACTGTTTCTGATTCTGATAGATAGTTGACCAGTTCCCTGGGGTATTCAAATACGTGGTTCCTGTCCGGATTAACTTCTATGTAGTTTCCAAGACACCCTATTCTGTCCAGGTGTGCAGATGGTATTGAGGTCATTTCCTGGTTTACCCAGTATCCATGATTTTTATCCAGGACATTGAAAGTTTCAAGGGTGGTCTTCATTTTGGGGACCAGAATCTCCCCGATGCTGGATAATCTGTAGAGCCGGTTGTTTTCAATTACCAGGTCATGCTTCATCAAAATTTTTATCTGAGTCATTATAGGGCTTGACCTGACAT
The DNA here is from genome assembly GCF_055394095.1 of Methanosarcina baltica. NCBI lineage: Archaea > Methanobacteriati > Methanobacteriota > Methanomicrobia > Methanosarcinales > Methanosarcinaceae > Methanosarcina > Methanosarcina baltica. Next base: position 1,901,169 of record NZ_AP042463.1, read on the forward strand.
TGAGGATGCTTTTGATCTCTTCAATATTCTTTGGGCCCTCAAGGAGAAGCAGGAGAAGACTTTTCCTTTTTTCCGAAAGAAAGAGAACGTCAATTAATGAGTTTTCCATTCAGATCCTCCTTCCCTTTTGATGTCAATTTTCTATCTTTCTATACAATAAGCCTGTTTACGGCAGTTTGTACAGCTTTACTTTTCCGGGTTTTCAGGAGTGAAAGGAAGATAACAGCAATATTTTCTGGTTTCCTTATTTTAAAGGCCGGCCACTTCCGGAGACTGAAAAAAGATCCGGAGACTGAAAGCAATCTCTGGTTGCCATTTTTTTTACTCGGGGAACCTGCTTTTAATTTCCTGTATTTTTTCTTTTCTCAGTTTCTACCTTTCTTCTTAGAACGTGGAATTTCTGGGGAAAGTTTTCCGGAATAGCACCCGTTACCAGGGCCAATTTTTAGTTCAAAAATCGTTGTGGGGTTCATCTTTTTTCATCGCAGTTTCGTTGGGAGTTATTCTACTGGGATTTTTAATTTAAAAGGCCTATCATGGATGATAAGTTTGTTAATTTGCCACTTTTTTTATATTATATAAGGCTCGACATTCTTATACTTATGTTATTATTCAATTTATTATATACCAATTCCTTAGACTTTGGTCACCTGTTTAGCCAGGCTCTTGGAATAGTCGAACAGCTCTCTGCCCCAGCGCAGGGCCGCAGGTTCGAAACTCATTATGAATTGCTGGTCAAACTTTCCTTTTTTGTCAAAGAGACCAAGGAGCATGATTTTATCCGTTACCGTAATTTCCGTAATTTTATTCCCTTCCCTGGAAACAAAGAGGCTTACGTTTTCCATGTTCAGGATTTCCTTTACCATTTCGGAATGTTCACTTGAGAGGTGGTCCCAGACCGATTGCGTGAAATTAATGGATAGTTCGGCGTCCTTTCTGCCCATTTCTACATAGAGGGGCAGGTAAGCCGGGTTAAAATACGAAGCAAAAGTAACTACCTTTTTAGAGTCTGCCATGCTCTCTATGATTTTCGGAGAGGGTTCATAGACATGGTTCAGGTCCGGCTCGACCAGGATGCAGTCCCCTAGTTCCGAAATCCTTTCGAGAAGGTGCCTGGGAATAGAGTTCAGGTCATGTCCTGTCCAGTACACGTTGTGCTGTTCCACCACATTAAGTGCATTTACAAGAGGTTTTATGTTCTTGATTATGAATTCTCCCAGGACTGAAAGTCTATACATCCGGTCTTCCTGGACAACCAGGTCACTGTCTATAAGTTTCTTAATTTGGGGGAGAATGGAGGTTGCGGTAACGTCTATTTTATCCTTTATTTCTTCAATATTCTTTGGTCCGCTGTCCAGTAATAAAAGCAGACATTTTCTTTTTTCAGATCTGAAGACGAGGTCAATCAGGGAAGATTCCATATTCCTTTCACGATTCCTCAGGCAGGATGCCTGCGACTTTAGTCGTGGAAGGAATGCCGTCAACTTTCAAGGCATTCCGTTCCACGTTTGGATTTCTCCACTCTGCTTTTGAAACAAGTTCTCGTAGCAGGTAACGTAGTTTTTTAAACTATCTCCCCTCGCCAATGTTGAATATGCTTGTCATGCGTAGCACACCGTCCCTAGCTCTCAGGACTTTTAATACTACACGATAGAACTGCAAACTGAGGAAGCATTTGTAGGTATCATGACTTATCCAACGTAGTCAATTAAGACTTAGGCTGGTCAACCAAGGCTTGCCGAAACAAGCCTCCCACTTTAGTGGGGGGTTATTGACTTCCTTTTTTTAAGAGTTCCGGCAAATTCCCTTATTATTTTAAAGCCTCCTCTTCCGGATAATCCGGGACACAGACCCCAACCAGGGTCAGTTTTGTCTCCATCGGGATGTGTTTCCAGTCAGGGGGGGTGAGGTATTCGATACTGCTTTTGACCTTTATCGCGTCGTCCGGGAGGCCAAAACTCTTCAGTGCTCCCATAACCAGTTCCCTTCCTATTTTGTGGGCATATTCCATGGCAACCCTGTAATCTTCAAACTTCTTCCTGCCTGCCGGGAAAAATACCAGAAAGTTCCGGTCCGGGTTTTCCATGGACTCGGGCCTGATCAGGATCTCTACCCGTTTGATCCCTTTGCTCATAAGGGCCCCCACGGCATTGCCCACACTGGCGTATTCGGGAACCACGATCTTAGCATCGATCATTCCTTTTATTTCGTAATAGTAAGCTTTTACCGGCCCCCCTAAGAGGACAATCGGGATATCAACCTTATACTGGACGGGGATTTTTCCCTCAAGCATCTTTTTTATGCCGTCCTGGCCCCTGCCTTCCAGAATAAAGGACATAAGGCTGTAAACAATGTTTTTGGCAACCTCATGTTTCACATGGCTACAGAACTTCCGGGCATCGAAGTGGGTGAAGCGGGCAAGCTTATTGGCTCCTATAAGGGAAGCCTCAGCGTCCCATTCCTTATAGTCCCCAAGAACGTGCAGGGCATCGGTGGGAGTAAATCCTATGTTCTGAATTGCCCTTTTCTGTATAAGTGAGTCCAGAGTTGCAGGAGAGGGAATCCTCTTTAATTTTTTCAGGATTTCCTGTATGGACAGGGGCTCGTCTTCCAGAACGTCCAGCAGTTTTTCCTCGTTTTCATTTGAGTCAATGGGAGTCTGCCCTGTTTTTACAAAGAAAACGGTGGGCTGGATGTACTCACTCAGCATGGTCCTCAGGGGCACAGGGTTCTTTTTTAGCTTTTCCTTGAAGGTGTGGTATTTTACCGCAGCTATACAGAGGGGCATAACCCTTCTTGGGCCCATATGTATGGTCTTTTTGAACCAGATATGGCTGTCCCCGCCCGTTGCCGTGGTTTCCATTTTGATTGCCTTTACCCGGGTTTGCCAGTTCCCGACAACGGCACCTTTTTCACAGAGTTCGGGTTTTCCATTCCTTATTATGGCCACGTCAGTACTCGTCCCTCCCACATCAATCACAGCACAGGTATCATATCCTGAAAGGTGGGAGGCTCCCACAAGACTTGCTGCGGGCCCGGAAAAAATGGTCTCAATGGGCCGCAGCTTCGCTCCTTTTATGTCGATCACGGAGCCGTCACACTTTAACATAAGGATCTTTGCATCGAGCTCCCTTTTCTTAAGCTCGGAGACTACTGAATGGATGAACTGATAGGTTATGGGAATCAACTGAGCGTTGAGAATTGCGGTGACCGCCCTTTCCCCGGCCCCGAGTTCCTGGGATAGTTCATGCCCGCAGACAACAGGGCAACCTGTGAGTTTAATAAGTGTCTTTTTAACCTGAAGTTCATGCTCCGGGTTCCGGGTGCTGAAGTATGAAGACACGGCAAATGCGGAAACTTTCTTTTTCAGGGAAAGAGCAAACTGTTCTACCGCATTGATGTCCAGATTTTCGAGTTCTTCTCCGGTACTGTCATGTCCTCCGCTTACCGTAGCTATGTACTCTGCGGGCAAATCTTTAGGGACGGTACAGGGGCCGACAAAGATCAGACCTACGGGGTATCCTGTTCTTTCCAGAATGGTATTTGTTGACAGGGTGGTGGACACGGACACCAGTTTTACTTTTTTAAGATAATCCGGATTCAGTTTATCTATTGCGTTTTTGATTCCGGTCATCAGGTCCGGATAGGTGGTAAGCGCTTTGCTTAAGTCAAGAATCTTGCTATCCGAATCCCTTAATATCACGACGTCGGTATAGGTCCCACCTGCATCAATCCCCAGACTATATTGCATATTAAAACAGCCTCTTTTTTCAGTTACGATTAAGGGATGTTATTTTTCGGTGAATTCTAAGTAAATTCTAAGTAAATTCTAAGTAAATTCTAAGTAAATTCTAAGTAAATTCTAAGTAAATTCTAAGTAAATTCTAAGTAAATTTCTAATCAGGTTGAATTTTCCTGATTTCGATTTTTTGATTTCAATTTGTTTTTCCGGTTGATTCTGTTTTCTGAAAGATATGAGCCTTTTTTGATTCGATTGTTACGAGGATTCGGTATTTGAATGTCCGGGCATTCTTTCTTTTTCTCTTCCCTGGCAAAATACTTTGCAAAACCTGGCCGTTTCTCCGGTTTCGATTCCGAAACCCGCATTTACTGCAAGGGCTCGGAACGTGGGAAACCAATGCTCGTAGTTAAATTAATGTTTTTTAGAATGGTAATGGTGACTTCTTTGATATTATATACTTCTGGTATTATAATATTTCCTATTTGTTTGTCCTTTATCAGACCCTTTTTCTTACTGTGGAATGTTTGGGAGTTCCCACCCCTACAAACACGAGTTTTGTTTCCATAGGTGGCCCGTTCCAGCCTTTTGGAGCCAGGTTTTTCCGGCTCATTTCCACATTCAGGTTTTCATTGTTAAGTCCGGCACAGGTCATGTATTCCATGACCTGTTTCCTGCCCAGGTTTTCCGCATATTCGAGGGCTTCTCCATGCACATCGAATTTCTTTCTTCCGGCCGGGGAAAAGACTATGAATTCGGGTTTCATTTCCCGGTGCAGGGTATTTTCGATTATCTCGCTTTCGGAAAACTTCGCTCCACCCTGTTCTTTCTTTTCCTCATTTTCCCTGGTTTTAGGGACCACTTTTGTTTTAATCAGGATCTCTACTCTTTTGATGCCCTTTCCTACAAGTGCTCCCACGGCGTTGCCCACTTCTGCATACTCCGGGACCAGGAACTCCGCGTCAATTAACCTTTCCAGGCTTTCTTTGTAGGCCCGGGCAGGTCCGCCCAAAAGGACAACCGGCAGTTCCACCCCGAATTTTGTAAAGTGCCCCCCCGCAAGGACCTTTTCTATCTCGGACCGGGACATTCCCTCCACCAGATAAGCTACAAGGTCAAGGGCCATGTTCCCTGCGACCCGCTGCTTCACTCCGGCACTTAACTCTACAGGGTCCTGTTTCAGGAATTTTCCCAGAATGGATGCTCCTGTAAGAGCGGCCTCGGTGTCCCATTCATCATACTCTCCGAGGACGTGCAGGGCGTCGGTGGGGGTGAAACCTATTGCCTGGATAAGTCGTTTCTGGACCAGGGAATCAAGAGCAATCGAAGAAGGACGTTTTTTCAGTTTTTCCAGAAGGTCTCCAAAAGAGACCGGCTCTTCTTTTATATACCTGTAAATTAACTTTTCCTGTTTATTCAGTTCGATGGGCTCAAACCCCGTCCGCACGAAAAACTTCGTGGCCTGGACACTTTCGGAAAGGTAGCTCCTGGAGACCCGGGATTTCTTCAGTTTTTCAAGGAATCCGGGGTAGAGGGCGGATGCTCTGCAAAGAGGAATAACCCTTTTCGGGCCCACATTGAACCTGTCGTTTTTGACCCAGACGTGGCTGTCTCCGCCTGTAGCGGAGGTCTCCATGCGAATCGCCCTTACTCTGGTCTGCCAGCCGCCCACAACCGCACCTGCGTTGCTGAGTTCGGGAATCCCGGCCTGCATCATGGATACGTCCGTGCTCGTCCCACCGATATCGATTACGGCACAGGTCTCGCGCTTGCTCAGGTGGGAGGCTCCGACCAGGCTTGCGGCGGGGCCGGAAAAGATAGTCTCGATCGGTTTTTCAAGAGCTTCTTCAATTCCCACGACCGAGCCATCACACTTTAACATGAGCAGATTTGCCTCAATACCCCGGCTTTTACATTCTTCGGTTATGGAGCCTGCGAATTTATGGGTAATAGGAATTAACTGAGCGTTTAAAAAAGCGGTGATTGCCCTTTCAAAGGCCCCGAGGTCCTGGGAGAGTTCATGCCCACAGACCACAGGATGTCCGGTAAGTTCGATTACGGCCTGCTTTACCGCAAGTTCATGTTCCGGATTTCTGGTACTGAAATAAGAAGAGACCGCAAAAGCCGAAACCCTGTCTTTTGCTTTCAGAGCAAAAGCTTTGACTGATTCAAGGTCCAGGGGTTTGAGTTCTTCTCCATTACTATCATGCCCGCCTTCAACCGTAACCCAGTACTTTGTGGGCAGGTCTCCTGAGGTGTCATAGTCTCCAACAAGGATCAGACCCACAGGAAAACCTGTGTTTTCCAGGATGGTGTTTGTCGAAAGAGTGGTGGATAGGGATACGAGTTTTACGGCTTTGAGCAGGGTTTTATCAAGCTTATCAATTGCGTTTTTCATTCCATCCAGAGGGTCAGGGTAGGTTGTCAGGGCCTTGCTGGCCGCAAGCACTTCTCCGTCCGAGTCCCTTATGATTACGGCGTCCGTGTAGGTGCCGCCTGCGTCTATGCCCAAACTGTACTGCATTTTTGAAAAAACCTCTCTGTATAATTATTCAATTGTATCTATTCTCATTATTTATTTATTTATTTATTTATTTATTTATTTATTTATTTATTTATTTATTCTCATTTTAATATACTGCTATTTATAATCACATTTTCCATTTTAATACTTCAGTTAAACCATTTGAAGACGACTTTTCCTCAGAAAGGGATTTCTGGTAATCCGGGTTTTTCTCTTTTCCGGTAATTCCTGAACCGTTAACCTTTGAGTTCTTAAGTCCTGAGATGCTAATCTCCGGATTGTCGAATCCAGGATTCTTAATTCCTGGAATGGGTGGTAGTTCTGAAACGGGTGGTAGTCCTGAAACGGGTTCGGCTTTTATGAGGATGTAACTTTCTTCTCCAAAGGCTTCTTTAAGGCGTTTTTCCACATGTTCTGAGATCCTGTCCGCTTCCCGGATGTTCAGGATACCGTCCACTTTAATACAGGCCTCAACTGAGATACTGCTTCCGATTTTTCGGGTCTTAAGCCCGTGTAATTTTATAACTCCTTTCGTAGCTATGATTATTTTTTCGATGGTTCTGTTACTTTCTTCATCAAGAGAGGCTTCAATCAGTTCATTGAGGCTTCTATAAAATATTTTTGATGCAGTCTCGAAGATGACAAAGCTTAAGACCATCGCCATAAGCGGGTCTGCTGAAACCCATTTCCCGCCAAACAGGATCGCGATTCCTATCCCAAGTGCTGCACAGCCCGAGGAAAGGGCGTCCGTCCTGTGGTGCCAGGCGTTTGCAAGCAAAGCGTCACTTTTGAGTTCCAGAGCGGCTTTTCGGGTATAGCGGTAGAGGGCCTCTTTCGAGACGATTGAAAGGATGGCTGCAAAGAGGGCAATTTCTCCGGGGGGCTTCAGGGCCTGCCCGTTCAGCATTAGCATTAGCCTTCCTCCCCCCCAGGATAGGGTCTGGACTCCAGCTACAAAAAGTACCAGGGCCACAAAGACCGTGCACAGGGTCTCTACTTTTCCATGGCCGTAGTTATGGGTCCTATCTTCCGGTTTGCTGGCAATCCGAAAACCCAGTATCACCACAAAATCAGTGATGAAATCGGAAAAAGAATGAATGGCATCTGCAAGCATCGCCGCACTGTTCCCGAAGATCCCTGCGAATAACTTGAAAGCCGTAAGAACCAGATTTAAGATCAGTCCTGTGTATGTCGTGCGGGTGGCTCTTTTTAAGCGCTCGTCCGGTTTCATTGCAGGTGCTCCAGCGTCCGAAAGTTACCTTTGGTTTTTGAGGGCTCAGTGCGGTTTCAGATTAAGGGATTTCAGATCTTAAGGAATCACCGTGGAAGGGCCCAGGGAAGTTTCCAGCTGGATCAATGCCAGATGCCTGAATTATTTTTTCTTGAAAAGGGGATAATTCGGGTTTTGGAAGTCAATGGCAAAAACTTCCAAAAACCCGTGATTTTTGGAGGAAACATATCAAAGATTCTCAAAGAATCTGGAATCAGATAATTTGAGTAAATCGGATAATTTGAGTAAATCGGATAATTTGAGTAAATTGGATAATTTGAGTAAAATTAGATAATTTGAATAAAGCGGATAATTTGAAAACACAGGGATTATGCCTGTGTTTTCGTTTTTCGTTTTTTAGGATTTTGGAATTTATTTTTTTTGGTTTTTGTTGGGTTCCGATTAATCTCAGAGTGGAACAACTGTTTTGCCGTGGATTTCATTCAATATCATTGAAAGGGCGGTATAGAGGGCTCCGAGGCCCATAATAAGTCCTACAAACCCGGCCACTGTAAGCAGCCCTGCGCTTCCGGTTACGTTTACAACGGCCAGAAGCATAAAGAGGGTACACAATGTAGCAAATACGAATTGAATCGCCCTGACTCCGATTTTCATTGTGACCACTAGCAAAACAAAGGTGTATATACCCCATGTGAAGAGGTATGCCGCCATAGCATTTGCAGATGGAGTCTCAACCAGTCCCATCGCAGGCATTACAATAAGTCCTGCAAGGGAGAACCAGAAAAGTCCGAATGCTGAAAATGCTGTGCCTCCAAAAATATCGCCTTTTTTCCAGGCCATGACTCCTGCAAAGACCTGAGCGAACCCGCCCAGAAAAATTGCCATGGAGACAATCATGGAACCCACGGGATATACTCCTATGTAGCTCAGGCTCAACAAGATCGCTGACAGGCCGAGGCCTGTAAACCCGAGAGGGGCTGGATTTGCGGTCTTGTCGAGAATTTCGGTAGTTACTCCGTTTTCCTGTGTCATGTTTTATCGTATCCCCGGGGTGTTTAAAAATCAAAAAAAAGAAGTTGGGGGGTTTAAAGCCCGTAGTTTTCCGGACGGAAAACAGCAATTTCTTCTTTGAACCTGGTCAAGCAGTCGCTCATGAACTGGTCACTGTCGTCTGGGAGGGCTGCAAGGTCTGCCTGGACCTTTGCAAGGGCTTTGGACTCGAACCTTGTGAGTTTGAGCTTGCCTTCGGCGATACCTTCGTCGAGGATCGTGCAGCATTCGACTGCAGCGTTCTTGCTACGGAGGTAGTTGTCTGTTCCGTCTTTGACGATTGCCTGTCCGACTCTGTAAGCGTTGTCGTAGGCGAGGACATAGCCCTGGGGGTCTCTGTACTTGTCAGAGAGTACAAAGAGGTCTCTCAGGTCCTTTTCCTTGCCTGTCTTCAGGGCAACGTTCATGAGGGAACAGTCATAGGCCAGGGATTCTCCCCAGCACTGGACACTGGTTCCACCGAATTCTCCATGGTACTCAACGGATTCGTTGGACCACATGTCACAGCACTGCATGATCAGGTTTCCCATGACATCGGAGTGAGCACATGTGGAGGTCTTACCTTCTTGAGCCATTGGCATTCCGGTAATGGCCTTGATGACCGGGTTTTCGTATCCGCAGTCCTTACCTGGACCGGTTGCTCCGGCTTCGTATGCACAGAGGGACCTGGGTGCGGAAATTGCTCTTGCGACGACTGCAATGGTGTGGGACAGGTTCTTGTCCAGAAGTCCGCCTCCGATGAACATTGCGGTGTTTGCCTGGGCACAGTCGGTGTCTCCACTTGCGATAACATTGTTCTTCTTGGCGATGTCAGAGATGCCGGTCCAGACCATTTCCATGTCCATGGAACCAAGCACACCGATTCCGAAGAGGATACCTGCGGTGTCGTTTCTCAGGATAGAATAATCGAAGACTTCCTTACCACCCATACTCTCAAGTGCCAGGAGGTCTGCTCCGTTCTGGGCAATCTGCTCGAAGGATTCCATAAGGAGGTCGTACTTGTCTCCTCTGAGTTTCAGGAAGTCACGCTCTTCACGGATATCTCCAGGGGTGTGACGGAGTGCACACTTGATGCCGTATTCATCGTGGTACTCTTCCATAATGGTCTTCTGGGCGTGGGCAACTTCGCCTCCCCAGGAGGGGTTGTTGGTCATCTGTTCGACGTGTTCGGTTTCGAGCACGACGGAAGGGGCACCGATCTGGACCATTCTCTGCATTGAGTCAGTGGTGATCCTCTCGTATTCCTTTATGAGTTTTTCTTTGGATTTGCCTGCCTGGGGCCTGGGGGCATAGTTGATTTCAGGAGTTACGTATCCTGCTCCGATCTCAAGGCCCAGTCCTGCTTTCACAGGGAATTTTGCTTTACCGAATACAAGTTCGTCTGCACTGGCGTAAGCCATTGAAGTGTATTTTTGTACCATTTTTGCTCCCTCCTTAATGTTTGTGGAATTCCTCTCTTAATTTCCCAATTTCATCCCCGTTTGCAAGGATGAATTCGGCAATCTTGGGGGCATCTGCGGCTTCTTCTCCGTATATTCCAAGGTCATATTGGGATACGAAGTCCTGGTTAACTGCTCCGCCACCACAGGCGAATGGTACCTTGATACCTTTCTCGAGAAGCTTATCGTTGACTTCCTTGAAGGCATACATGGTGGTGGTCATGAGTGCAGTTCCTGTGACCATTATTGGTTTTCCTTTCTCGACAGCCTCGATGACTTCATCAACTGGGCAGTCTCTTCCGAGGTCGATTACATCGAAGCCATTTGCTCTTAAGAGGGCAGCAACAATGTTCTTACCGATGTCGTGGACATCGCCTTCTGCGACGTGGCAGACGACTGTTCCCTTGGGTTCGGGTATTTCGTCAGTCTGGTTTTTACAGTATTCAATTCCATCAAGCATGGCGTCCGCGGACATCATGACATTGGGGAGGAAAATGACACCTTCATCGTAGAGCTGGGATACAACACCCATTCCCACCATAAGGGCATCATTGATAAGGGCAATAGGATTTTTGCCGGCTGCGATTGCGGCTTTGACTCCGTCAATTACGTCGTCTTCTTCTCCCTCATAGATTGCCTTTGCAATAGGGTAGATCAGTTCATCTTTAGGATAAAGCTCTTCTGCGGCTTCATCGGGAGTCATCTCCTTTTCGAGGGAGACGTTGTAGCGAATTAATATGCCATCGATATCTTCCTGTTTCAGTTCCAACATATTTTAACCTCCATTTTACAAAACACAAAACAGATATCCTGTTTTTCGGATATCCTCCGAAATGCGACAATGGGACGAATTCAATGTTTGAGATTTCGTCTTCTCATTGCGAGGGGTATTTTAACCACTGCCATTTTTGATTCCGGTACTTTTCGTGTGACCAGGGCAATGGTGTATATACAGGGGGCTCCCATCCCCGTGGGGATGTCGTTTTTAGACCGCGAGTTTACAGTTCAGGTTTGCCGTTTTCCCGGATGGGTTTTCATCTCATACACAAGGGATTGGATCTGACCTGTTTTCCTGTAACCCGGCTGTCGTCGGGGCCGCTTCCCTCATTCTTGGGAGTTGACAGAACGCCACCTGAAAACTCCTGGATATTCGGGGATGCATTTGCAAAAATAAGTTTGATTTGATGAAATATACCTTAACCGATGCTAATTTTTCAGGCACTATAATTTTATTATATCCCTGGCAAATTTCCAGTTACCTGTTTTTATAAAAAAGAGTGTTTTTTTTAGAGGGCGTGATCTAATCAATAAGGCTAAAAATTATTACTCGATTGTTTCCCTTATGGGTTCCAATTGTTAGCCATTTGAATTTTTATAAAATGTTTTCCGCTTAAATTTAGACCCATATCAAGTATATCTGTTTTTTTATGGGGACCATCCGGCGAAATAAACCTGACTTTGAAGGCTTATCTCCTGGTGCGTTAAAGTAAATATGATATTTCTTCGGAAATTTTCCCTTTTTCCGACCAGCCAGATAATTTCTCAAAAACTTCCTAAATGTGAAAAGGCGTTTTGCAAGTTTCGGGCCGATTTTATTTTTCTGTTTATGTGGGGGAGTGGCTCCGGCCTTTTTTTAACCCGTTTCAGGTTTTTGTGAACATCTGCGTTACGGATTTTATTAAGGCATTGCTCGGAAACGACATTTATAAATTAATTTATATATCTAAGATGTTATTTATCATCGGGGTCTGCTTTCTTAGAGTTAGTGATATCAAAACGACATCCCATTTTTTCAAAAGTTAATTTTTTTATCCGGCAACCTGCGTCATTTTTAACCTATATTAAGGTTTTGCCCCGTGCTCCCGTGAATGGACTTCTGGGTTAATGAGTCCCCCCTCAGGAGGGCAGTTTGTCGGACAGCTTCCGGACTGCCCGAGCTTTCAGGCTATCTCCTGCGGCTCGGGGGAGGATCTGCCGCAGTCCCTCCTTCAGAAAGTGACCGGTTGAAAACGGCTCCCGGACTGTTGTGATTACATGCAAGTCCTGGAAAATACCCTTTTTCTGTGATATCGCTTTTTCTGTGATATCGCTTTTTCTGTGATATCGAGCGAAACCCGGGAGATCAAAAATCGATTCATTAAAAAAGTTCGTTGCATTGAGTTCATTTTCAAAAATCTGCTGTCTCATCAAGTTTCATATGTTACGGAATGGTGAAAATATAACTTCATGTTTTATTTTGGGAGTTGCTTCATACTCATACATGTTGTGTTTTTGTGTAAGGGGGTGTTTGGTGTGTGCATTCAAACCACGGAAGACACGGAAAAACACGGAAAAAGAATGCAGGAAGACGGCAATGAAGGTTGCTCTGGCGTTTTTTAGTCCGCTTTCAAGGATCCAGAGTTGTTTTTGAATCAAATTATATAAATATCCAAAGTACTCACCGGCCATCAGGCCGGTTTCCGTGTCTTTCTGTGCTTTTCCGTGGTTAAGAAATGGTAAACAAAAATACTTGATAATATATTTGACTCATTCCTTAATCCTCACAAAAACAGATATGGTCTTGAATTGAAACTGATCTTGACCACAAAAATAGGGAAGAGCCAAATACCATTCAGCTTGCAGAAAATGAGCAAAGTAGAGGAGAATGAAGAAAAATAGAGAAAAGTAATGAAAAAGTTAAGTAATAACCATAAGAATTTCTAGCTCAAAACTTACTCTTTTTTTTGTTCACGATTTTCATGTTCATGTTTTTCATGTTTATGGTGTTCGTGTTTGTGTTCGACCTTTCGGATATTGATGTTTCGCTTGCTGAAGACTTCCTGCACGGAACTGTTTACAGCGTCGACAAGCATTTCTTTCTTGACATTTGAGACTGCGGAGAGGACCTTGAGAACCGGCACTGCCCCGGGCTTTGATTTGATGATTTCTTCCTGGGGGTCTTCGGAGTAGATGGTGACGCTTTGCTTTACGGTTTCGGTCCCGTTGTCCAGAAAGAGTTTGATGTGGCCGATGAACTCCGGGTTGAGGACCAGGACCTTTCCCTTTATGGTGCCCATAAGTTCGGACGTGAGCTCACCTGTAAGTTCTGTACTGATTCCTTCCTTTTCCACCGTAAATTCCGTAGCGTAGCTCCCGACACCGGAGGACTCTATGGAACTTTCAGGTTTTGCTGGAGGGATCAATGCTTCTGTTTCCCCGGCTTTTGCTTTCTCTGTTTCAGGGGTCTTCTCTTCTCTTACTTTTTCTTCGGTTGCTGACTCTGGTTTTTCCTCCGCAAGTTCGGGGAGCAACATTTTCATCAGGTTTTCGAACCTTTCGTCCATATCTCTTCCTGAAAGCTGGATTACCGTGGCTTTCGGGTTAAGCTGCTGTACGGAAGCTTCCAGGATAGGAATTCGGATCTTTTCGACCAGGTCTACCTTGTTGACCCCCAGGATCTCGGCGTCTATGATCTGCCTCATGGCAAAATTTTTTACCTCTTTCATAAGATGCTTGAAGCGGCTCCCGTCTATCAGGGTTACGAGAGGGGAAACACTTAAGCAATCCTCCAGGTCCATAAGTTTGATATCTTCTTTTATGACGTTAGGAAAAGCAATTCCTGTTGGTTCTATTAGCAGGATGTCGGGTTTGTATTCCTTTGCGAGAAGGGTCACTGTTGTCTTGAGACTCACTTTAAGAGTGCAGCAAATACAGCCATTGGTTATCTCCTTGCTGTCGAAACCGTATTTATCGATCACATCCCCATCGATTCCGATCTCTCCTATCTCGTTGACAATAATTGCAACTTTCTTCCCGAGATTGGCACAGTATTTCCCCATATTGATAATGGTGGTGGTTTTCCCGCTACCGAGAAAGCCCCCCACTACGATTACTTGCATTTTTTTCCTCCATTTACCATTTTTTAAGATATGAAATGCTCTGTTTTTTCCAGTATTGTTTTTTCTTCCAATGAGCTTTTTTTGTGGGCTTAGAGTGGGAAATATTCCCACCTGCCAGCCTCCGGTTGTCGAGGTTGGGGGGGAGTGGTCCCCCTTCTTTTCGCCGGGAAAAGTTAAACTCAGTTCTCAGAAACTTCCAGGTTTTCCCACTTAAACAGGTCTCCGGGACAGGCGTGCAGACAGCGCTGACAGTTGGCCCCGTCACAAAGGTCTGTTCTGATCCGGGCGACCTTTGCTTCTTCCATGGAAAGGGCTCCGTTCGGGCAAGCTTCAACACATTTATGACACTCATCACAATCCTCAATAAACATGCTCAGGCATGTCCCGACCTTTTCAAGCACTTGCAGGCCTTCTTTTCCAAGTTCCGGGATATCCCGTTCGACCCTGCGGTCAATCTTAAGGATAGAGGAAGGTTCATCGATCTGGGGAAGTTTTTTCTTTTTCAGGAACTTCTTGAGCATCTTGAACGCCATGCCCTCGTTCCAGTAGGCAAGTTCAAGCATGTAAGCTTCCTTGAAAGCTTCAGAGGTTGCAAACATAACGTGGGTTCCCACAATTTCCTTTGCTATTTCCTGCAGTTCCCAGAGCCTCTCTTCCGAAAGCAAAATCTCCCGCGCAACAATCAGAGAGGTGTTTCCTATCTGGGTAACATAACCGATGTTATAGGGAATCATCCCGATCTGGTGGGCTTTTGCGGCGTCCATGTAAGTCCCGGCAGCCCCGGACATATGGGCGACCCTGAGGTCTTCCATCTCTATTCCAGCTTCGGCGCAGAGGGTAATGTGTCCGGCCCGGATGGCCCCAATGGCCCTTCCGGCTTCCATGAGGTCTTTTTCCGTGAACTTTAGTCCGTCCTGAAGGTGAATTTCCTTATCAGGGGTCAGGATTTTCGGGAGGGTTATCAGCTTGTTTCTCATCCCGGCCTCGATAAGGGCGATAACTCCGGTCCCTGTGATGCCTTTTGCGTGGATTTCTTCCTTTTCAATCACGTCTCCGGTTTTCGGGTTAACGAGATCTCCTTTGACGATCGTCATTTCCTGATCGAGCACATAGCAGCGCAGTTTCTCCCCTTCGAACTCCACGTCACAGATGGTCAGAGGGGACGCAATGGACCCGCATTCGATTTCCTGACCTTCGAGCGCAGGCCCCGCGGCAGCTGATCCCGTATAGATTACGCCGTTTGCCTTCAGAGCCATCTCGGCATTTGTCCCGTAGTCCGTTGCAATCGAAATCTCATCTTTTTCAAGCATTCCCGACTCAACGATCAGGGCAAGGGCATCGGCTCCCACTTCGTGCTTGATTGCGGGAGGCACAAGGAGCTGGCAGTTTTCGTATTCCTCAAAACCCCGGATTTCCAACAGAGGGATAATTCGCGCGTTTCTGTCCTGTTCCTCAATATGGTACTTCTGCTTTTTTCGCTCGCCTGCGTAGGCCAGGTCCTCTATGGGGATTTGCTGGAAAATGGAAAGCTGTATGGGGTTTCCGCAGATTGCCATTTTTTCCATTTCCCCGGCTGAAACTCCGAGTTCCTTGAAGATATTTTTCACCGCGGCCACGACCAGGTCGTGAGCCTTTTCAAGTCCGTAGTTTATAGCAAAGTCCAGGTGGTCCATTACGTTCGCGCCTGGAAGGGGGTTTCTAAGTGTGATTACAGTTTTCCGGATCTCTCCGTTTTCAAGGTCAATTTTCTGGGCCCGAAAGCCACTGGTCCCAAAATCGATTGCAACTCCTGTTCTCATATTTTAACCTCCTTTAGAAACAGCCAGTGAAATATTTTCTTCTATGAGTCCTTATTTTTTTTAAATTAATTTTAAATTTATTTTGAATATAATGAGTCTTGGCGCAGGTAAGCAGCCACACATAATTTGAAGTTATTAATTATTGGTCGATTTGAACTTATTAATTATTGGTCCGGGTAATCAGTCTCATATAACTGGCCTTATATGAGTTCTGCCTGATCGTTCAAATTCAAAGAGGGTTCCCTACCCGAAAAGAAATACAAAATATAAATGGCAAAAAAGCCGGGGCAGAGATCTTGTAGGTCTGTAGGGCCTGCCCCGTTTTGCCTTAAAAAAAATAAAAAAATGTTTTTGTTGCCTTTTCAGGCGTAGTATTCGTTTCTTGCTTCGACCATTGCCTTGATGTTCTCGAGGGGGGTCATGGGAGCAATTCCACAGCCTGGAGCAAGCACGTCAATGCCTGCTTCAAGGGCTACCTTTGACTCTGCCTTGATCTTGTCAACAGGGCCGGGGAGGAGGGTGAAAGGACTGGAAACGTTTCCGACGAGCCTTGCTCTGTCTCCGAGGACTTCCTTTGCTGCTTTTACGTTGCCGATTTTCTCTTCAACGCTGAGTCCTTCGAAACCGCAGTTGGCCATGTAGTCCAGGATCAAGTTAACGTTTCCACAAATATGGAGGACAGTTATGGAGTCCACATTTTCAGAGAACTTCTGAAGCCTTGGCTGGAGGAACTCCTTGAAGCAGTTCGGGCTCATGAGGTCAGGGGAGGCCACGGGGTCGGCAATGGAAATGACATCTGCGCCTGCTTTGACCATTGCGTTTGCGTAAACGATTGTAGCTTCGGTTGCGAAGTCCAGGATCTGCTCGAACATATCAGGTTTCTTGATGGACCACTTCATGAAGGACTTCACACTGCAAAGATCGGAGGCGAGGGTGACCGGGCCTTCCATTCCGCCGATGATGGGTACGTCCGGGCCGACCTTTTCCCTTATGATTTTGATTGCTTCGAGTACCACAGGAATCCTGCCGGTTTCAATAAGAGCTTCGGGCATTGCGATACCGTCCAGGCTCTTTGGGTAGGGATGCTCGGTGACGGAAGGCTGTCTGTTCTTAGTTCCCATGTTGATTTCACAGTTCATGGCTTCTGCAAGCACTGTCAGACAATAAGGGACCCTGACAGCTTCAAGCCCGCTGAGCTCGTGGTTTGCAATTGCAAGCTTTGCCATAAGTTCGGCGTCGGAGTGAGACTCGGGCCAGGCCGCATCCACTACATCCATGAGTTCCACAATTCCTGTCTGGGTAACGGAGCAAACAGGGACTTTGTCAACAGCTTCGCCTTTAAGTGCGGCTAAGAGCCTCGTTTTCATAGTAAAATCGCTCATAATTGGTCTTCCTTTTTAGTAATAAATTTTGAATAATTTGATTTTGCAATCCCGGGTTTTGCTGTAAAATGTTTCAAGGCAGGAAGCCAAAACATTTCTAAAATCGTAGGATTTTAAATCAGGAATGGGGGTGCTTCATATTCCCCGTTTCAGGGGGCTTTTCAAAGCTGGGATATGTCGCTATGATAGCGTTTTTCAGGTGCAGCACCCTCATTGTTATAGGTGTAACCTTTGTTAATAAGATATAAAACCTAATTGACAGAAATTTTTTTTTGCTCTGTATTAGATAAATTGTATCAAAATTTTTGAAGCAAAAACCGGCTTTTTGGGGCTGCTTCAAGTACTTCAAAATTCTATTTTTCTCCCGGCACGGGCAGGTTCGATTTCTGATGACACGCGGGCACTTTTTCCAAAAGTAGATAAGTCCTTTTGATTCAATTAATTATCTTTACATATATCATCAGTTAAATATTTATACACCTTTCTTATCTTTGTTTCAACCCCTTTCTTCCAATCCCCGAGTCTAAAACTTGAATCAATGCTTGACCCCGAAGGTTTTGATCTGTTAAAGGCATACGGAGGACAGAAGACCGGGATAAGCTCTTTTCCAAGCTGCCCGATGTTCTCATGATGCCAGATGTGAACTACCTCACGCTAAAGAAGCTGTCTGCCAATTCAATTTCAAGACAAAAACAGGTGACAAAGAAGGAATATAAATCCTTTAAATCGAAAAAGAAGGGACTAGGGGGTTACTGATCGTAATTGTCGGACATCCTGTAAACCTTGGGGCTTTCTGCTGCGTTCCTGTAAGCGGATTTGATGTAAGTTACAGAGACATTTATCTCAGACAGCAGAAGACTCCTTCCTCGATGTTTCTAATTGAAAATTTGACAACAACATCAATAGCAACAAAAATGAATCACTAAATTAATACTGAAAAAGAAATTATAAATATAGGCTAAATCTGGTATATGTCTGGAAGGTAAATTAGAAACTCCTGTTAAACCTATGGTTTAACACGACAGCCGAAGGTTGGCAGGTAGGGGTAGTTCACTATCTATACTCACACAGGTTTGGTTTTCAGAATTATGTTGGGGTGTTGTCTTGCATTTTGATACAAAAATTCCGAATTGTGTTTTTGTTGGTGGAAGTGTCTTGTGTGTACATTCAAACCACGGAACACACGGAACACACGGAAAAAGAATCCCGGAAGACACAAATTAAGGTTGTTCTGGCGTTTTTTAGTCTGCTTGAGCTCGCAAAGCGAGCGAAACGGACCTCGTGCTCCCGAAGCGAAACTCGGGTGCCGAAGCGAAACTCGGGTGCCGAAGCGAAACTCGGGTATTTAAAGTCCTGGCATACTCATCGGCCATCAGGCCGGTTTCCGTGTATTCCATGTGTTCCGTGGTTGAAAGTCCTATTGATAGTGATTCTTGACAAAAAACTTCAAAATTCCGAATTTTAAAACTGAATGAGTATATAATGAAGAAGGGGACTTTCGGGAGAACCGAACTCATTAACAGGATCAAAAAATTTTCACTAATAAGAGGTCATAATGATGAAAGATATTCTAATAGTCGAAGACAATCCCATGAACATGGAACTTATTCTGGATCTGCTGGAATTTTACGGGCACAACGTAACCGGAGCAGAAGATGGGATACAGGCTCTTGAACGCCTTGAGGATAAGATATTCGACCTCATTCTTCTGGACATGCAGCTCCCTAAAATGGATGGACTTGTGGTGCTTGAAAGGATTAAAGCCAATCCGGTTACCGCAGACATCCCGGTGATTGCGGTCACGGCTCATGCAATGAAGGGAAGCGAAGAACATTTCATAGAAAAAGGATGCGTGGATTATATCTCAAAGCCTATCGATATCCACAGGTTCCGAAGCCTTATTGAAAAGTATCTGGGGGCCTGAGGCATCATATTCGGGAGATTTAAGTGATCGGGGTCAATCACCTTTTCCCAAAGCCTTCTCTCGAAGGCTCAGGTTTTTGAGGCGGGGGGCGTGGTCCCTTCCCTGCTGAGATGAATCTCGTGGATTCGGAGTGTAGTGTCCGGGAAAATATTCTGGTAAATATTCTGTAAAAAATCCCGACACTAATTCTGGAGCGTTTCTAAAAGTTCTTCCACCAGTTTAGCTTTTCTTCAATGACCTGGCTGTATTTTTGTAGTGTGTGAAGAGGTCTTCACACCATTTTAAAGCACTTTCGTCGAAACTCATAAGGTGCTGGTGGTCGAATTTTCCTTTTTTATCGAAGAGGACGAGAGAACAGAAGCGGTCAGTTACGACGTTTGTAAGGGTTATGTTTTCATCTGAAACGTAAACCTGCACGTTCTTTGCTTCAAGGAGTTCTTCCAGCTGCTCGCTGAAATCTTCCTCTATCCTTTTAAAAACCGGCTCTGTCAGGATAATCTCTATTTCGGCTTCTTTTCTGGCAATTTCGGTGTAGAGGGAGAAATAAAGGGGGTGGAAATATGAGAAAAATGTCATTATCCGGCCTGATTGCAGCAGGTTTTCCTTGAAGTCTTCCGGGACTTCGAAAAGCCTGTTGAGGTCCGGTTCAAGCAGAAAATAGTTGCCCAGCTCTTCGATTCTGTTAATAAGATCTTCAGGGATGGCATCCAGGTCGTGGCTTATCCAGTAATCGTAGTTTTCTTCAAAGACCCTGATGGTATTGAGCAAAGGTTCCATTTTTTCGACCACGATTTCCCCCATGTCCGTGAGTTTGTAATAATCCCCGTCCTGTATAATTAAGCGGCCTTCCTTGAGTTTTTTAATCTGGGGCATTATAGAGGTCGAGCTAACGTTAAGGGCCGTTTTGATTTCATCGCTGGTCCTGGGCTCTTCCGTCAGGAGGAGGAGAACATTTGTTCTTTTCTCCGAAAGGAATGCCAGATCAATTATTGAGGTTTTCATTTTTACCACTCGTAGAAGGTGTTTTTCTTCTCTAAAGTTCCGACCTGCAGTAATTGGAAGGTGGGGAGAAATGGGTTTTAATTTTCATAGCCTAGATTAATGTTGTGATTCTTGTATTTAAATGAATACCGTTTTTCTTTATACAGTTTTCCTTTAAATTTCGGTTTTGAGGTAAATTGTTAATCAGATCCAGTGGAAAAGTACAGGTTGGCGTTCAATCTATCTGAAAACAGGCATCTTATTTATTGTTTCCAATAATTGTCACCTACTCCCTTATAGTAATCGTCCTCCATACCCCGCCTCCTAATAAAATAAAACAATTTATATAGGTTCAGTGGGTAAAAAAACAGGCGGTGTATAGAAGTGACGGATCTTGAAGTAAAACGTGGTTATGTAGTTCTTCCCGACAACAGGGTGAAGTTCGGGATCCGCGTGATTAACACCGAAGATTTCGCGATTTCTGAAGTTGAAGTTATCCTTGATTACAGTCGTTCTCTTTTTGAACTCGAAGGAAACATGGTGGAGGCCCTCGATACAATTCCCCCATCTATCCCTCGAACCGCGGTATTTTTACTAAAACCTCTCGGCTGTGTCCACAAAGAAGAAATCGGAGCAACCGTCCGCTACAGGGACCATAAATGGGAAAAGCATACCCTTGATGTGCGTTCCAAAGAAGTCCACTGCGTCTGTCCTTTCCTGAAAGAAAAGTCGATTACCAGGTTCGATTTCCTGAAATTCTCAGATGAGGGTTATTCCGCCGAACAGGGCGTTAATTTTGAAAACATTTCTCTTGAAAAACTTATTGAATTCCTTTCCCATACCTGTAAAAACAGGCTGTACAAAGTTGACGAATTTTCAATCGAAAACGGAAAAGTCCTTTACCTTGCAGGTGATTCCCTCGGAGAAAAAGCATACTACCTGCTCACGGTCGTTGTCATAGAGCGAGAGGAAACAGTTCAGGTCCTCCTCCACGCAAGCTCGGACAAGGCCTTCGGACTCCAGGGCTTTTTAAACGAGATCCTCGAAAATCTCCGTCACCTCGTGCAAAGTGTCAGGGCCGCAAGGGAAATAGGCTACATCAAAAACGAGCAGGTCATCAATATCATAGATTCAGTAGTGCAGCATACGAATTTTACAGGGGGAACTGATTCCCCGTCGGTTAATATTCAGGATAGTGTTGTGCAGCGAACTAATTTTGTTTCTCCTGAAGGGCAAAACAGGGAAAAAGCCAGTGAAGAAGATCTCCGCAAACAACAGGAAGATGAACGTCTGAGGAAGGATGCGGAAGAAAACCTGCGGAAACAGCAAGAAAAAGAGGAACGCCTGAAAAAGGAAAAGGAAGAGCAGGAAAAGAAAGAGCAGGAAAAGAAAGAGCAGGAAAAGAAAGAGCAGGAAAAGAAAGAGCAGGAAAAGAAAGAGCAGGAAAAAGCCATAAAAGAAAAAGCACCCGAGACCCTTAAAATCCCTTCGGCTGACCAAACATTCCCAAATCCACTAAAAGAGAAAGGTGCTTCGCCAAGGAAAATGATATTGATTTTTGGGTCAATTATCTGTCTTCTGGCATTTATTGGATGGGCAATGACAGATGAACTTCCTGAAACTTATACAAACTCCATAGGCATTAAATTTGTCCTTATTCCCGAAGGTGAGTTTATGATGGGCTCCCCGGAAGATGAAGAAGGTCACTGGACGGATGAAGGCCCGGTTCATAAAGTAACGATTAAAGAGCCTTTTTATCTCGGAAAATACGAGGTTACTCAGGAACAGTGGCGTGAAGTGATGGGAAACAACCCCTCATATTACAAAGGTGATAATCTCCCTGTGGAACAGGTTTCCTGGAACGATGCCCAAAAATTTATAAAAAAGCTCAACGAGATGGAAGGAAGCGATAAGTATCGTTTGCCCTCGGAAGCTGAGTGGGAATATGCAGATCGGGCCGGGACAGGTACAAGCTACTTCTTTGGGGAAAATTCCTCGGAACTGGAGGAATATGCCTGGTACGGGGAAGGCTGGGATTCAGGCAGTACGCATCCGGTGGGTCTGAAGAAGCCCAATTCCTGGGGCCTTTATGATAATGGAAATGTCTGGGAGTGGACGCAGGACGAGTATCATGAAAGTTACGAGTTTGCTCCTTCGGATGGAAGGGTCTGGGAAAATGCTAACGCTTCTTTGCGGGTCTTCCGGGGCGGTAGCTGGTTCAGTCAGTCTCGTGACTGCCGTTCGGCGGCTCGTTACAGGCTCGGCCCCGACGTTTATTCCCTCGACCTGGGTTTCCGCCTGCTGAGGAACCCGTAACAACTTCCTATTTTATCACTTTAAAATTGAGGTTGTGGGGCAATGTGTAATTGAATCGAGCCATCGCACCTTCCGTGTTTTCCAACTTTTCTTTCCAATTTTTTTCAACCACCTAAATAATTCTCGTTCAGATTATGAAAACAGCGGCGTCGTAGTCTTCCAGGCTCAGAGATCTATCGTCTTGGGGTTCTACATAGCGAATTCCTTTATCGCTCCGGTAGATTCCCCAGGCATGGCATTGACCGGAGAGAGTGATGCCGACGCACATCCCGAAGGCGGATTGGGGGTTTATGAGTTTCTCGGAGGCGACCAGATAGAGGCTGATGTTGTCGCAGTCCTGTTCCTCTGACCAGGGGATGGTGTCCACTGTGTTAACTTTGAGGAAGCGGTCAATGTAGGCCTGGGAGGGGACCGTGTACATTGTGTCCAGCAGACAGATGTAGGCTCTGGGGGAAAGCATCCGGAGTTCGCTTTCAAGCTGAGCTTTTGTGAGGGTTTCCACGGGAGTAAACGGTTCTATATCGGTGACCATTTCGTTGGTCTCATAGAGGTTTTTCTTGCTCATGTACCTGCTCAGGATAGCCATGAAGTTACTGAATGTGGGCTCGTTTCCTTTCAATTGACCACCTTTTTGTGTCACTGATTGTTTTTTTACATATTGTGTCCTGAAATTAATCTGAGCTGATACTTTATCAACTTTTTCATTCACTTTTTCATCCACTTTTCCCGTCATCCCGTAAACCGGATTCGAATGTTTTTTCCGGATGCAGCCGGTTTTTTCGCCCCTACGGTCCTGTTCCGGGAAGGGTCCAGGCCCGGCCCCCTTTCTTTTTCCCCAATGCTAAGGAATGGTAAAAATATAACTTCAGATTTTATTTTGGGAATTGCTTCATACTCATACATGTTGTGTTTTTGTGTGAGGAGGTGTTTGGTGTGTGCAGGCCTGGCCCCCTTTCTTTTTCCCCAATGCTAAGGAATGGTAAAAATATAACTTCAGATTTTATTTTGGGAATTGCTTCATACTCATACATGTTGTGTTTTTGTGTGAGGAGGTGTTTGGTGTGTGCATTCAAACCACGGAACACACGGAACACACGGAAAAAAGAATGCAGGAAGACGACAATTACGGTTTTTCTGGCATTTTTTAGTCATCTTTCAAGAATCCAATTATATAAAGATCCAGGTTACTCACCGGCCGCAGGCCGGGCTTTTCGTGACTGAAATGGAAAAAAATGATCTCAAACGCACAGACAAAATTTTTAATGAATGTCTCTTTGGGTCCGGCAAAAGGGAATGTGGTTAAGTGATGTGTTTTCTTTCGTTCGGACCTCTGCGATTTTTAGCGTGTACTCCATCTTCATTTTCATCTTGAAAAGCCCGGCCTCCTTTGTCGGCCGTTGAGAGCGCCGGGACTTAAAATCGATTCGGCAAAAACGCCCTGGTTCTCTAAAAACCTGATTTTCCTTCCCCGGTTCCACAAAAAAGAATTCCATTCACTCTACAAAAACGACCGCTGCAACCACTGTGGTCCATTTCCCATCTTCGGCCCCGTATGCTGTCTGGCAGGCATAGCCCGCTTCTATGAGCTGCTCGCCTGCCCTGTACACTTTTCCATTTTCTGTTTTTTTCTCATCCCGAGCCTCAACCTCAAACTCCTTGTCGTGGGCCGTTGCGAGCATGGTGCCCGCAAGGCAGGCCGCACATTCCCCTGCTACTTCCTCTTCTTCTCCGAAAGAATGGTGCTCCGAGACGTAGCCGTAGTTATTTTCCCCTGCAAGGACAGCCGTCCCGACAGCCGCGCAGAGCAGCTCACCGGGTTTTTTAGTCTGGTTCCTGGCCAGGATGCAGTGGACGATTTGTCCGGGTTTCAAAAGTTTCAGGCCTTCTTCTCTGGAAACGATTTTGCAACCGGGAGGCAGGATGCTGGTGACCGGGCTCAGGTTGAACTTTTCAATTCCCGCATTTCTCAGGGCCAGCTCAAAGGATACCAGCTTTTTTTCGTGTACACCCTTTCCATTTATCAGAAAGGCTTTTCTGGGTATCATTAATGATTTATATTCCGTCAATAGAATTAAATCAAATCGTTTGAATTATTTAATGGGTAAGGCAGCGCTTCAGGGAAATGGTTTCAGTGGTAAAGGTCGAGTCGTTCTACAGTAAAGCCGGGGACCGGATAATAATCGAAATAGAGGTCCGGAATATCTGGAAGATCTATAATTCTTTTGACCCATCTCCCTTTCCCGAAAAGGAACTTGACGATTCCGCAGAGCAGTATATTTTTGATGCCGTTGAGGAACTGCCGTTTAAAAAGCCACTTGAGATGATCTTTCACCTCCCTTCCCGCGACTGCCCTCCCGAGGTTGAGTCCTCCCTGGCGGAGGCCGTAAAAAATCACTTCGTATATAAAACGGCCTTCGAAAAAATGGAAATGAAGAGGCTTTTAACGCGTGGAAGGTGGGACCTTTTGATCGGCACCTTTTTCCTGACCTCCTGCATGGTCCTGGTACAACTTCTTTCCTCCTTCGAACAGACCCTTACAATCTCCCTTTTTTCAGAGGGTCTTTTTATTATAGGCTGGGTCGCCATGTGGCAGCCTGTTAACACTTTTCTCTATGAATGGTGGCCCATCCGAAAGCGAAGAAGAATTTATGAAAAGATTGTCAACATGGATATTTTTGTCAGGAAGGTTGATTGAATTCTTATTTTCCTGAATAATTTGGGGGTCATTTTGATGAATCAAAACATAATGAGTACGGATGAGTCAAAGGAAGCATCTGTAGCTGAACTCCTGGAGAAACTCTCTTCGAGTGAAAGAGGGCTTACTGATTCAGAGGCAAAAGAACGGCTTCATTTATATGGGCCTAATGAAATCACGGAAAAGAAAACCATTGCTATTGTCAAGTTTTTAGGCTACTTTTGGGGACCTATTCCCTGGATGATCGAGGTTGCAGCAGTCCTGTCGGCAATCCTGCATCGGTGGGATGACTTCGCCATTATCCTTGCACTGCTGATGTTAAATGTAACGTTGGGCTTCGGGCAGGAACACAAAGCTGATAATGCTATTGAATTATTGAAACAAAAACTGGCCCTGAAAGCAAGGGTACTCCGCGACAACAAATGGCTTGAAGTATCCGCTGGTGAAATAGTTCCCGGAGATGTAATTCGCCTCCTCCTGGGGGATATTTTCCCTGCAGATGTCAAACTCATGAATGGAGATTACCTGCTGATAGACGAATCCGCATTAACCGGAGAATCTCTCCCTGTGGAAAAGCATGTGTCCGATGTTGCATACTCCGGCTCCGTTATCCGGCAGGGGGAAATGGATGCCCTGGTAGTTGCAACCGGTATGAACACCTTCTTTGGCAGGACTGCAAGGCTGGTAGAAGAGGCTAAAACCCAGAGCCATTTCCAGAAGGCTGTCATCAAGATAGGGGATTACCTTATTGTTTTTGCCCTTGCGCTTGTAACCCTTACATTTTTTGTGGTGCTCTTCCGTCATGAAAGTCTGCTTGAATTTTTCCAGTTTGCACTGGTACTGATTGTAGCGGCAATCCCTGCAGCTTTGCCTGCTGTCCTTTCAGTAAACATGGCAGTAGGTGCAATTACTCTGGCCAAAGATGGAGCGATCGTCAGTAAACTTGCCGCTGTTGAGGAACTGGCCGGAATGGATATCCTGTGTTCGGATAAGACCGGGACCATTACCAAAAACGAGCTTGTTCTGACTGAAATAAATCCTTTCAATGATTTTTCCGAAAGCGATGTGCTTCTTTTTGCCAGCCTGGCTTCAAGGGAAGAGGACCGGGACCCGATTGATGATGCAATTTTCGTCAGGACAAAATCCTTACAGGGTTTTACCGGGCTGACCGAAAGGTACAGGGTACTTTCATTCAAGCCGTTTGATCCTATTTCAAAAAGGACAGAAGCCACAATAGAGGACACTGCTGGCAACAGGTTCCTGGTAACAAAGGGGGCACCTCAGGCAATTTCGGCTCTCATGGACAGTAAAGTTATAGCCGGGCCCCAGGTTGATGAATCTATTAATGAGTTTGCTTTCAAAGGATACCGGGCCCTGGGAGTTGGAAAAACCGATGCTCAGGGGAGCTGGTATTTTGCAGGGTTCATTGCCCTCTATGACCCGCCCCGTGAAGATTCCTCAGAAACAATCAGGGCTGCACAGTCGATGGGCGTGAATGTAAAAATGATTACCGGAGATCATATTGCTATTGCAAAGGAGATTTCCAGGCAGGTAAACTTAAAGTCGGATATCTTGCTTGCAACGTCCTTTCTGGATATGCCTGACAGGAAAGCAGAGGATATAGTCGAAAATGCAGATGGTTTTGCCCAGGTTTTCCCGGAGCATAAGTACCATATAGTGGAATTACTGCAGCGCAGGGGTCACATCATAGGCATGACGGGCGACGGAGTCAATGATGCGCCAGCCCTGAAAAAGGCCGATGCGGGTATTGCTGTTGCCGGGGCTACGGATGCAGCCAAATCCGCTGCTGACATCGTGCTGACAAAACCCGGGCTTTCTATCATTATCAATGCGATCAAAGAGAGCCGTAAGATCTTCCAGCGGATGAACAATTATGCCCTGTACCGTATTACTGAGACAATCAGGGTGTTGCTTTTCATAACACTTTCAATCCTGGTATTCAAGTTCTATCCCGTTACTTCCCTGATGATAGTTTTGCTGGCGCTTCTAAATGATGCCCCAATAATGACTATTGCTTATGATAATGTCAAATACTCCGATCTGCCCGAAAAATGGGACATGCGGACTTTGCTGAGTATGGCTACCGTACTTGGAGTTGTTGGAGTCATCAGTTCATTTGGAATCCTTTACATAGGCCTGCATATTTTTCAGCTGGTTCCTGAAGTCCTCCAGTCTTTCATATACCTGAAGCTTTCCGTAGCAGGTCACTTAACAATGTTTGTGGCAAGGACAAAAGGCCACTTCTGGTCTGTAAAACCGGCAAAACCCTTATTCACAGCGATAGTCGTTACACAAATAATTGCCACGCTCATTACCGTGTATGGGTTCTTGCTTCCTGCAATGGGCTGGAAACTTGCATTTTTTATATGGGGATATGCATTGGTTGCCTTTGTTATAACTGATTTTATCAAAGTCCGTGTCTACGGCTTACTGAACCACACAGGAATAAAGTTTCATAGGTAATGTCGGTTGTGATTTCTTCAGAGTTTTCCGGAGACCCTGACTATCTCCCTTTTTTCCGAGGGCCTTTTTATTATAGGCTGGGTCGCCATGTGGCAGCCTGTTAACACCTTTCTCTATGAATGGTGGCCCATCCGAAAGCGAAGAAGAATTTATGAGAAGATTTCCAACATGGATATTTTTGTCAGGAAGGTTTCCTGAAGGGGGAGAGGGCTATCCGGAAAGCGTGGGGAAGTTAACTGATAAAAAGAAAATATCGAATCCATATCCCAAAAAACTTTAGCTCAGACCCTTAATTTCCACCTGAACTCCGTTTTTGAGCCCCAGTTCCAGAGCTGCATCCCCCCGGTTTACCGCAAACTCCAGGAAACCGTGGCTGCCGATCAGGGCGAGTGGCTCTCCCGGCCGGGCCAGGCCGTAGGTCTGCACAAAGGGAAGTAACCGGCCATTGACTTCGAGTTCGGCCCCGAAAGCGCAGAGTTCCAGGACCAGCTCTCCGGGGATGTTCGTAATAACGTTTCCGAAACTGTCAATGAAGAGCACCTCCCCGAAAATAACCTTCCCGTCGATTCCGAAGTTCCCGAAATCAAGGTCCGTGAAATCGGAAATTTTCGGGCCGACTTTCTCAATCGGGAAACCTTTTGAGAGCCGGGCCCCCACAGGTGCGAAGACATCCCGGCCGTGGAAGGTGTTCGAGATGCCGGTCAGCATCAGGGCCCGATTTGTGATTTCATAAACCTCCATTAAGCCGGCCCCAATGCGGCGGGCTGCGGGAATCAGGAGGCCGTTATCGGGGCCGACAAAGAAATGTTCTTTTCCGGAACTTCCTGCTTTTATTGCGAGGGGCCGGCGGGAAGTCCCAACTCCCGGATCAACGACAGCCACATGAACCGTCTGAGGTGGAAAATAGGGGGCCAGGAAGTAGAGGGCAAAGGCCCCTTCCCGGATGCCAGCCCGGGGGACGGAGTGGGTAATATCAACAATTCGGGCTTCCGGGTTCAGGCCGAAGATTACGGCTTTCATAGCAGCGGGGTAGAGGGGTGGGTCCCCAAAATCAGTTGTAAGGGTTATGACAGGCATGATGCTCTGCATCTTTAATTAGCCTCAAGCTTTAATAAGAATTCTTTTACATCCAGGCCCGCAGCATAACCGGTAAGTTTCCCGTCGGCCCCGATTACCCTGTGGCAGGGAACAATTATTGCAATCGGGTTCCTGGAATTCGCAAGCCCGACGGCCCGAGAAGCTTTCGGATTTCCTATGCTTTTTGCAATCTGCCCGTATGTCCGGGTTTCTCCGCAGGGAATTTTACTCAGGGCAACCCAGACGCTTTTCTGAAATTCGCTGCCTTCGGGGGCCATTTTGACATCGAAGGCTTTGAGTTTCCCTGCAAAATAGGCTTCGAGCTGGCCTGAAATATCCTTGAAAAAATTCCTGTTTTCTTCCCAGGCCTCCTGGACCCTGAGAGGTTTTTTGCCTTTCTGGATATTGAGGAATTTTAAGCCGCTTTCATCACCTGCCAGGAGTAGGGGGCCAAGCGGGGATTCTATAATGTGGTAATACATGGGCATTTTCCTTCTGTTTGATATGAACCTGTTTTTTATAACGTTTTTCCTGCTTCTCATATATATCTGAGAATCTTCCGAACAGTTTGAAGGTCTGGACAGAAGAATCATATATAAAAAAATATATATGTTTGACAGATGCATAAAAAATGGGAAAAATTGGAGGAAAGAGATATGACAAACAAAAAAGTTCTGGCTGTCTTGGCCCTTTTATTTCTGGCCCTTTTTGCCTCAGGCTCAGGCTGCACTGAAAAAACCCCCAGCGTAGAGGAGATAAAAGAAGAGATCCGGCAAAAAGAGACCAATATTGAAGATTATTCTTTTACTATACGTCTTGATTTAAATATAGACGGCGAGACCCTGGAACAGGAATTTGACATAATGAGCAAGGAAGATATGTACCGGATCGTTACAAAAAAACCGGGAGAAGACGCTGAAAAGGTGGAGGTTTCGGACGGGGAATACATGTGGACCTACTATCCCTGGGCAAACACCGCCACCAAGATGAAACTTCCCGAAAAGGTCGAGACTGAAGAAAATGGGTCGGAAGAAAATCTGGACGGCGGATTAATTGAAGGGATCTTAAACAGCGGAAACGTGAGCGTGCTTGGAACTGAGGAAATCAGGGGAAGAACCGCATACCTGCTGGAGATTAGGCCGGAAGAAGAAAGGGATGAAGAGGAAAAAACCGAACCGGAATTTACGAAAATATGGATAGATAAAGAAACGGGCATCCTCCTCGGGTATGAGTACTATACTGAAGACATGAAAGGGAAAATGGAATGCCTCAACCTGAAAGTCAACACGGGCATTTCTGATTCCGAATTTGGACTTGAAGTCCCGGAAGGGACGGAAGTAAAAACCAGGGAATTCGGAAAGGATTATCCCCCTGAAAACCTAACTCCTCCTGGCGGGGAAAAAGCTGTTGCTACCGCTTTCATCTTCGGTTTTTGAAAGCCAAACTGATGAAGGTTGCGGAGTACATACAGGAAAAAGTTTAAAAAATGTACAAAAAATACAATTATAATAAGATGAACAGAAGTAGAAACAAACGTTAAGAACTAAAAAAAGTGAGAAACGAAAAAATTAACGAGAAAAAAAAGAAAAGTAAAGAAGTAAAGCCCTAAGGCCTTACTTATCCTTTCAACTTACTTATTTTGCAAGATTGTAGTTCTGGTTGACGATCTTCAGAGCACAGTAGTTACCGCACATGGTACATGCGTCGGTGTCTTCGGGTGACCTTTCGTTCCTGATTGCTCTTGCGTGTTCGGGGTCGAGGGCGAGAGAGTACATCTTTTCCCAGTCGAGTTCCCTTCTGGCACGGCCCATTGCAAGGTCCCATTCTTTTGCTCTTTCTGGGTACTTGACCATGTCTCCGATGTGAGCTGCGATCTTGGAGGTCTTTACTCCGGTGACGACATCTTCGAGGTTAGGGAGAGCAAGGTGTTCTGCGGGGGTCACGTAGCAGAGGAAGTCACAGCCCTTTGAGGCAGCAAGAGATGCACCGATTGCGGTTACAATGTGATCGTATCCTGGGGCGATGTCGGTTGCGAGAGGTCCGAGCATGTAGAAGGGCATGTGGCCACTCATTTCCTTCATGACCTTGACGTTGGTCTCGATCTGGTCAAGAGGGATGTGACCTGGGCCTTCAATAATGACCTGAAGACCTGCATCATGGCCTCTCTGGCCGAGTTCGGTGTTGATAATCAGTTCCTGAATCTGGGCCCTGTCGGTTGCGTCGTGGACTGCTCCTGCACGCATTCCGTTTCCGGTGGAGAGGACGACTTCGTGTTCCTTGAGGATCTCAACAAGGTAGTCGAAGTTTTCATAAAGGGGGTTTTCCTTTTCGTTGTGGAGCATCCAGGCACTCATGAAGGCACCGCCACGGGAGCAGAGACCGCCGTATCTGCCGTGGGCTTTGAGCCTGTCGAGGGTGATGTTATTAACCCCGGTGTGGATTGCCATGAAGTTGGTTCCGAGCTTTGCCTGTTCCTCAGTGGCCTTAAAGAGGTCATCTTCGGTCATGTGCACGATGGAACCGTGTTTTCTTGCGGCTTCAATGAAACCCTGATAAAGAGGCACTGAACCCACAGAAAGGGAAACGCTGTCGATGACCTGTTTCCTGATGCCGAGGAAGTCTCCGCCGGTCCCGAGCTCCATGAGGGTGTCTGCTCCGGCCTGTTCGGCTGCGATTGCTTTCTTAACTTCCATTGCCGGGTCCATGATGTCAGAGGATACTCCGATAGAGGCATTTACCTTTGTCAGGAGCCCTTCACCGATACCACAAAGCTTGACGTCTCTGTAAGGAGAGGTGGGGATTACAATTCTTCCGGCTGCGATTCCGCGGCGGATGAATTCAGGGTCAAGTCCTTCGGCCTTGGCGACGATCTTCATTTCTTCAGTGATTGTACCGTTTTTGGCATCTTCTACAATTGTCATCTTTATAACCTCAATAAATGATTATTCGTAAGGGGTAAAATCGTATGAATCCTAAAGGCACATAATTATATATAACATTTTTTAAAAAATTAAATTTAACCCAGATCAAGTAAACTTGACTTCGATACATACAATTATCGATAATATAAAGCTTCCTGAGAAAATAATTTTTTTATACAAATTAAAAAAGGAATAAAACGAGGGAAGAGGGAAGAAGGTAATAC
Source organism: Methanosarcina baltica (assembly GCF_055394095.1). Classification (NCBI taxonomy): domain Archaea; kingdom Methanobacteriati; phylum Methanobacteriota; class Methanomicrobia; order Methanosarcinales; family Methanosarcinaceae; genus Methanosarcina; species Methanosarcina baltica. The sequence continues at coordinate 1,932,833 of NZ_AP042463.1, forward strand.
CAATAAAGGAAAAAATGGAGGGGAAAATCAAAAAAAGTGAAAGGAAAAGACCTCATCAGGAAAAAAAGCCAGAAAAAAGGTAATAATAGCAGAAATACTAATTATCCGTCTCTTAAAATAAATATGGTGTGATAAAAAGCAGGATTAAAAAAGGGGGGAAAGCCGGGAAAGCCAGGAAAAAAAAAGAAATAAAAAGAAAGCAAACATGTTTTTATTTGTTTTTGGACTGGGCCTGAATCAAGCGGATTGTTTGCTTGTGCAGAGACACTATAAGGTCACTGAGCATCCCAAAAATAAACATCTGGAGCCCAAAGATAAGCAGGAGGGCCGTAAGGACGGTCATTGGGACCCTGGTAATTCCCAGGAACCATTGCCACACCACAAAAGCCCCGCTTATGATGCCTGCCAGGATAAAGAAAGAGCCTATGATCCCGAAATAAAATATGGGATTGTGCATCTTCGCAAGCCTGTAGATCGTGATTCCTATCCTGAACCCGTCTTTTAAGGGATTCAGTTTTGTAATCCCTTTTTCACTTCTGGGCAGGTAACTTATTGGAAATTCAAGTACCCTCTGGTTTTTGAGAACACATTCCACCGAAATTTCGGTTTCGATTTCAAACCCTGTTTTATTAAGTTCCAGTTCCTGAATACTTTCCCTGGTAAACGCCCGGTACCCGGAAAGTATGTCCTTCTGCTGCACCCCATATGCGAGGTCAAAAAGTTTGTTTATCAGGTGATTGCCCAGGAGGTTGAGTTTCGTAAACGCCCCTTTTTCAAAACGGACAAGCCTGTTTCCCACCACATGATCAGCTTTGCCTTCAAGTACGGGGGCAAGCAGGGTATGAGCATCCCTGGCAAGTTCTGTACCGTCTCCATCGACCAGCACGATATACGGGCTTTCGAGCAGTTCAAAGACCTGAATCAGGGCCTGGCCCTTTCCTTTCCCACTTTGCAGGACGACGCGCGCCCCTTCGGCTTCCGCAATTTCCCGGGTCTTATCCGTGCTGTGCCCATCGATTACCAGGATATTGGAAAAGCCTTCAGCCTTGAAATCTTTAATGACCAGACCGATGGTGGCCCCTTCGTTCAGAGTGGGGATCAAAATACAAACATCTGAATTATTCAAGCTACACACATACCTGTTTTCTGGACCTATTAATCTAAATATTAAAAAAATCCGTTTTAGGATTTTTTTTAGGATATTATTACTGGCCGCCAGACCGGCTGGTCTTCAACCATCTCAAGGACCTGATCTTAAAAGATCTGAGTCCTCAAGGAGGAAAGTTTAGCACTTGCCCGGTTATATATCCCTGGCTATTTTTTAGAGATGGTGAACCTGTTCCGAAAGAAGGGGGTTTTGAAGCTCGGTTTAAAGAAGACCCATGTTGTCGAGCTGCTGCCGGACCACTTCCACACCCTGCTCACAATCGCTGGGGGACTTGCCGCCTGTGACCACGAGTTTGCCGGAACTGAAAATCAGGACAACGACCTTTGGCACATCAATCCTGTACACAAGGCCCGGGAACTGTTCAGGTTCGTATTCGATATTCTCAAGCCCAAGTCCGATTGCTATGGCATTGAGGTTAAGGATGGTGTGCAGGTCCGCAGACGCTACTATGTTCTGCACGGTTATCTGGGGGTTTTCAATGGTTTCGATCCCGAGGCCGTTCAGTTTCTTTGCCATGTTTCCGATGACTGTGTGCACATCAGCAACATTCTTTGCACCGGTGCAGACAACTTTCCCGGAGGTAAAGACAAGGAACGCAGCCTTTGGGTCAGTGACCCTGTAGACGAGCCCGGGGAACTTCTGTTTGTTATACTCGGCCCCTTCGAATTCTGACTCGATAACGATCAGGTCAAATGCTTCAGCAAGTTTAGTGGATGCGACCACGTTTTCGATTTTGATACTTGATTCGCTAATACTTGATTCGCTCATAAGTCAACCCTCAGTATATAAAACAAGATAAAACAAGAATGTATTCTCAAACGTATATATAAAGATACAGTTAATTGACCCCCATCCTATATAAATGCTTTATATAGGGCATATATACCCTATAGAAAAGCTTAAATGAGGGGCGCAAGAAAATATGCATAAATTAAAACTGTGCCGGTAGCCCACATTTTAACTAACTTCCTCAATATTTTCCTCAATATTTTCCTCAACGGTTTCCTTAATCCCTTAGCTCTAATCTCTTTCCTCAATCCGTCTCCTCAATCCGTTTCAGCCCTTCAAGAATCGCGTCGTATTTTGAACAGACCCTTTCCAGAAGGCCCCCTTCCACATTCCGATGTGTGGGTACCAGGATTTCTGCCCCCTCCCCGATCTTTTCCCCTTTTTTTGAAGTCCCGTAATCAGGAGCGATCAGGACCCCGTCTGCTGAAAAGCCGAGATTCATGTCGTTTAAGATCCTTGAGACCATATCAGTTGCGGGTTTAACCTTCTGTTCGATAAGGAGAGCTGCGGAAACATATTTTTCCCGGGTCTCCTTCAGGTGCCTGAGGCTCTCCTCGACTTTCCCTGAGTCCACCTCGACCGCAAGTTCTTCGGCTACTGCGGTCACGGCCTCGCTCAGGTCCTCGAAAGTTGTGGAATGAACTTCCAGAATTTCCCCGTCACAGTACTGCCTGACCCTTTCAAGATAGCCTGCCGTTACAACCAGGACTTCCACCTCAAGGAGCCTGGTAAGTTCTTCCCCTGTGGGAGAATAGGGGTTCAGGACCAGGTAGTCCTTAATCCCGCACATTTCCATGAGAGACTCGTACATCGGGCTCACAGCGACCGTCTTTTTTCCGATCCAGCTCTCAATGTTGCTCTGTCCGGCCTGTTTTTTCAAAAGCTCGATGATTTTTTCCTTAATGGCCACAGGGTCATTGTGCTTTAGTCCGAAATAGTCCGCAAAAAGGGAAGTCGTGGAAAGGACCCTCGTCCGCCCCTCGGGCCTGGAGTCCACAAACCCCCGCTCGATAAGCTCCTTTATATGCTCATAGACTCCGCCCCCTCTCATCTCGACAAGTCTGGTCTGAAGCAGGGGCTGGTGGTAGGCGATCATCGAAAGGGTCCGGAGCTTTGGGGCGGAAAGTTCCCCCGGAGCCACCCCCTGTACAAGTTGAGAATAATCCGGTTTTACCTGCATGACATAGCGCTCCCCAAGGTCCAGGATTTCCAGGCCCGATTCCCTTCCGGCATAGGTTTCGATCAGGCCCTCAACTGTTTTAAGGACGGTATTTCTGGATTTGCCCGTGATTTTCACAAGCCTATCAAGGCTAACGGCCCTGCCCGCAGCAAAAAGCGCGGCTTCTATAATTTCAAGTTCACTCATAAAACTCACATCCTGAAAATAGGGGGAAATATAGTCCTGCACCAAAATTTTATAACTAATTCATAACGAAGATTTAAACCACGGAAGACACGGAAATGCTATAAATAATCTATTACGAAGATTTAAACCACGGAACACACGGAACACACGGAAGAAAGAACGAAGAAGATATGCTATTTACGGTTGTTCTGGCGTTTTTTAGCCCAGACCTCCTAAATAAGGATTATAGTCCGCTTGAGCGAGCGCAGCGAACGAAACGGACCCCGTGCTCCCGAAGCGGAACTCGGGTGCCGAAGCGGAACTCGGGAAGTGCAACTCGGGAAGTGCAACTCGGGAAGTGCAACTCGGGAAGTGCAACTCGGGAAGTGCAACTCGGGAAGTGCAACTCGGGCCCCTCAAAAAAGCAGATTATTCCGAGCCCGCCCCTACAAAGCTCACAGGTTCAGACGGAAGGGGAAGCAGGGTGGACTTTCCGGGATCCAGACCTGAGTTTTCGGAAACAGAGGTTTCGGGTGCAGGGGTTTCGGATTCGGATTCGGATTTTGGAAGTTTCTGCTCCCCGGTTGGAAAAGCTGTTTTCCCGGAGGCGATGCCGGACTCTTTCCCGGGATAAATATAAAGTTCCTCAAAGAGCTCCTGCTGGCAGAGCCAGATCTTTTTGTTTGAGGCAAGAAAGAGCAGGGAAATGTAATCCATGACCCTGTCCGAACTGCCTTCCAGGAAACGGGAAAAGGTGACGTAAGATGTTCCCTCGTCCCTGAAAAGCCCGGCAAGCTTTTCCCAGGCGAGGTCCACCCGTTCGACAATGGCCTCTTCATGAGCGATTCCCAGGACGTTTCCCTTGAAAGGAACCATCTTTTTATCCGGGACTTTGTCCTCATTTTTTTTCTTTTCCCTTTTTCTGGAAAGCGCCTTTTCGGCCTTTTTGAGTTCGGAGATCAGTTCGTTCAGGGTGACCGGCCTGGTCGCTTTGCGGCGCATCGGCAGTTTTGGGACCGGGAACTCATCGGGTTCCGGAAGCTCCGAATCCTCGAAAAAATCAAAGTCATCCTCCTCTTCTACCTCTTCCCGGAGGATGCCATTGGATTTCATGCGGAGCAGGATTGCGGAGTAGAGAAGCGTCCTGCTCGAAATCCGCAGGTCCAGTTGCTTGAGTTCCTCTATTCGCCCGAGGAAACTGTCCGTTAATTTCACAATATCGATATCCCAGGGGTCGATTTTCTCATTTTTCACAAGTTCGACAAGAATCCCGAGGGGTTCACTGGTATCAAATTCCGAAAGCTTGAGTCCGGCCGGGTCAACCCTGAGTTCGGAAAGCGTGGAAAAGAGGCCAAAAGTGTCCGGGTCCTGAACATTTTCCAAATCTTGAAAAGATTCAGATTCCTGAACATTTTCCTGGGAGTCCCCGGCCTCGCCCCCGGCACTTTCTGAAAACTTACTCAATTTAACATAACCCCCGTAATGCTGGTAATATTGTTTTCCTGCATTGTGACCCCTATGGTCCTTGCGGCCGCCTGGATCATGGGTTTTCTCAGGGAAACCACGATAAACTGGACCTTTGCGCCCGCCTGCATAACCCTTTTTGAGACCCTTTCAACGTTCCAGCCGTCCAGGAACATATCGATTTCGTCAAAGGCATAGAAGGGGGCAGGCCGGTACTGCTGGATCGCAAAAAGGAAGGCAAGGGCCGTAAGGCTCTTTTCTCCTCCCGACATGGCCTCGATGCGCTGGAGGGTCTTTTCCCTGGGTTGGGCCCGCAGCGTCATACCTCCCGCAAAGGGATCTTCCTGGTTTTCCAGAAGCAGTTCCCCATGCCCTTCGGAAAGCTCGTGGAAGATCTCCCCGAAATTAGAGTTGATTGCGGAATAGGCCTTCATAAACGTCTCTTTTTTAAGCTCTTCGTACTGCCCGATTCTTTCCAGGAGCTGTTCCCTTTCGGAAAAGAGGGTGTCTCGTCGGCCCTGGAGGTCCGAGAACCGGAGTTCTACCTCATTGTACTCGTCGATTGCCCGCATATTCACGGGCTCAAGCCGCCTGAGAGCTTCCTCGATTGCCCGGATGCGAGTGGCCACGGTCTCGTAGGAGGGGACCTCCTCACTTTCCTCGATCCCTCTCTTCAAAACCTCTTCGGAAAGCTGTTTTTTCTGGTCAAGAAGGGCCGCCCTAGTTGCGGAAAGGGTCAGAAGCTGCTGCTGCGCTGTTTCCACAACGGCCCGTGCAGCCCCGGTTTTCTGTTTAAGGGAAGCGTGTTTGGCCTGGACCCGGCTCCTTTCCTCCTGAAGTTCCAGAAGCTCGTCGGAAAGTTCAACTTCCCGCTTCTGTTTTGCTTCAAGCCTGTCCTCGGCCTCCTCGATTTTAGCCACCAGAGCAGCCACCTTTTCCCTGTGCCCGGCCTTTTTCTCCTCAACTTCCTTTATAAGGGCCCTGGCTTCGGTAATTTTTTCTTCAGCGTAATTTTTCTCAAGCCAGAGGGCGTTCAGGTTGGCCTCAGCATCCCGGACCCGCCCGTCAAGCCTCCTTATTTCCTCATCCACAGATTCGGCCTTTTTATTGAACTCGGGAAGAGGCGAGTCCGCTAATTTTACCTCAAGCCCGGCAATCTCCTCCTCAAGCCTGCCCAGGCCTTCCTGCTTTTCCCCTTTTTCCACAGTTACCCGGTCCATCTCCTGCCGGAGAGCTGTCCTTGCTTCTTCAAGTTCCCGAAGTTCGGCCTGTTTTGCTTCAAACAGGTCCGAAAGCTTTGCATCCCTGCCCGCAATCTCGGCGATCTGGAGTTCCTTGCGGGAGATTTCCTCCTCACAGTCCCGGACCCTCCGATTTGTCTCGTAAAGGCTGTTTTCAATACTGTCCTGCTTCTCGATTGCGGTGGTCCGGCTGGCATCTAAGGTCCGGATTTCTTCAGCGAGCTTGAGGAGTTTGTCCTTTTCGGAAGCCGCAAAGGAAAGGCCCGATTTCGAGGAAAAGGAGCCTCCGACCATTGCCCCGCTTTTTTCCAGGACCTCCCCTTCAAGGGTGACCATCCGGAAACGCCCGATAAGCCGCCTGGCACTGGCCAGAGAATCCAGGACAAGGGTGTCTCTGAAGACGTACCAGAAAGCAGATTCGAATTGGGAGTCAAAGTCGATCAGGTTGATTGCATAGCCTATAACCCCGTTTTCGTAACTTAAAGGCTCAAGCCGGCCCGCCCGATTCATTTTGTTCAGGGGGAGAAAGGTAGCTCTGCCCCCTTTACGTCTCTTGAGGTAATCGATGGCTCCGGCCGCGTCGGTGTCGCTGTCCACGACCAGGCCCTGCATCCTGCTTCCGGCCGCGACCTCAAGGGCCCTTGCGTAGCGCTGGTCGGCCTTTCCGAGCTGGGCTATGGTTCCGTGAACCCCAAAAAGTTCGTTATGTGTAGCCGCCTTAAGGATCTGGTCCACGGCTTTCGAGTAGCTCCCGCTGTTTTCTGCGGCCCTGACCCTGGCTTCGGCAAGGGCGTAGTCCTGCTGGAGCCTGTGCAGCCTGTCCTCAAGCTGCCTGATATCTTCTTTTACCCGGAAATGACTGCTCTCTATATCGTCCCGGTCCCGGATGAGGGCATCGAGTTTTTCAGACAGCTTCTCGATATCGTAACGGACCGAACGGCTATCGCTGCCCGAGGTCTCGACGGCCTCTTTCGCGTCCCTTATTTCATTTTCAATGTCCCGGGCGTCTGAGGATTTTCTTCTGAGGGAATCAAGCAGACGATCCTCGTTTCTTATAAGCTCGTTCTTTTCGTTTTTAACCTCTTCGAGCCTGGCCTTTACGGCCGAAAGCTCGTCCCGGGATTTCGCAAAGCGGGCGTCCACATCGGCAATCCTGCTCTGGAGCAGCATTCTCTCAGTCTTTTTCTCGGCATGTTCGACGGAAAAGCTTCCTTTCCTGAGGGCCTCTGCCTCGATCCTGCCCTGAAGGTCCCGGACTTTTCCCTTGGTGGAGTCAATCTCCACAAAGGCTTTCCTGCGCCGGGCGTCGGCCTCGTCGATTTCCCCATCAGCAAGCTCGATGCTGTCCACGGCGCGCGAGATTTCCCCTTTAAGCTCTTCGATTTCCTTTTTCACCCGGAGCTGCTCGTCTTCTCCCTTTTTCCGGATCTCAAGGGATAGGGTCTCAAGGGCTTCATCCAGGGCTTCAAGGGCCTGGTTTCGCTCCTTCTGAATTTCCTTTACTTTTTCAAGGTGGCCCTCTTTTCCGGCAAGTTCCTTTTCCACGTTCCCGAGTTCGGTCCTGGCGTCCTTTAAGCGGGAGAGGAGGACGTAACCCTCGAATTTTACCCGCTCGGCTTTGAGGTCCTGGTATTTCAGGGCCTGGTTCCGTTCCCCTGCCAGTTTTTTGAGCTGGAGTTTTACCTCGTCAAGGATGATGTCCACCCTCTCGACCTGCTGCCTGACGACCTCGAGTTCGTCCAGAGCCTTTTGCCTGTGCTCGTCGAACTCCGCGACCCCCGCGATTTCGTCAATGATTTTTCTCCGTTCCGTGGCCGTCATCGAGATTATCCGGGTAACGTCGCCCTGCATCACCACGTTGTAGCCTTCAGGGGTCACTCCGGCCTTTGCGAGATGAGCGTGGATTTCTCCGAGGTTTACGGCTTTCCCGTTAAAGTAAAAATAGCTATAGTACCCGCTTTTGGTCCGCCGGACTTTCCGGGAGACTTCGATTTCGTCAAGCTCCTGGGGGAACTTGCGGTCGGTATTATCGAAACGGATGGTGACCTGGGCAAAACCGGGTTTTTTGTCTGAGGCTCCGTTGTATATGAGGTCGGTAAGTTTTTCGGCGCGGAGCGTCCTGGAACTGGATAGTCCGAGTGCAAAAAGGATTCCGTCTATGATATTGGACTTTCCACTCCCGTTTGGACCTGAAATTGTGGTAAAGTCGTTGTAAAAGGAAATCTTTACTTTTTTTCCGAAGGACTTGAAATTAACAAACTCAATTTCTTTTATGTACACAGGAGGCCTCTGCAATTTTACGTTTTGTCCGAAATGACTTGCTTTCTACTCCTTATTGGGTATTAAGTATTTTTCTCTGGCAGGTAATAATTTCAACGTCTTCGTCATCTCTCAGAACCACGGTCTCGTTCACTTTTGCCGGCCTTGAAGACTGCTCTGCGACAATAAACTCACATTTACGGTTTTCAGCCCTTCCCGAATTTCCTTTCGGAATCTGCCTGGCCTTAAGTTCCCCGCTTTCTGCAATGATGTATTCGCATTTTGTCGCAGGCTTTTCGACAACCCCACTTTTCGGAAACTCGTCTTCTATTTTCAGTTTCACTTTTGTAGAGCTGCCCGGCAGAGGGGCAGAGACCTCCCTTACCTCGACACGCTCCCGGCCTGGAATAGTCCTTTTCTTTAAACCGGCCCCTTGTTTTCTGGAAAGGGGGGGGAAGGAAAGTGAGTCGTCGAGAGGAGGAGGCCGGACCGCAGGAACTTTATTTTCCAGCATTTCCAGTTTCCCGGAAAGCTGCTTGAGCTGTTCTCCAAGCTTCTTAATAACGATTTTCTGGTCAAGCAATTCCCTGAGAAGTCCGTCCTGGAGAATTTTCATTTCCTTTAACTTTTGCTCGGCCCCTGAAGGCCCCCTCAGTTCCATGCGCAGTTCGTTAAGAATAGAAGTTTTGAGGGACATGGAATTGGAAAGAGTACTCTCTCCTATCAGTTCAGCCCTGGTTTCAGAAAGAATTGAGTCTTTCAAAACCCGGGAATTCAAAGAATTCTGATTCAAAGCCCTGGTTTCAGAAAGAATTGAGTCTTTCAAAGCCCGGGAATTCAAAGAATTCTGGTTCAAAGCCTCTGGATTTAAAGCCTGTAGATTCAAAGAATGTGACTTCAAAGACTTCTGAGTTGGATTATCTCTCATTTCAGCCCTGAGCTCTTTTAAAACCGAAGCTTTTATTGATTCATGAAGAGTTTCAAGTTCCTCATAACTTATTGACAAACGCCTTTGAGGTGGGTTATCGTGCAGGTCCCTCTGTCCAGATTTCATAAAATTCCCCATACAGTAAATTAAGATCCCAGGTTTCCATTTTATATGAGTGTCGGCTTTGTATTGTGAATATCACTGTCTAAATATTATTATACGAGATCGTAAATAAAATATATAAATACATTAGAGATTTCTATACATAAATAAAGATCGATAATACCTTAACCCAGCAACGACATTGTAATTAAACATTCCAAGATACTCCCTTATATAACTTTCTAACAAATAATGTCAAAATAATTAAGAATTTGGTGGAAAATATATCATAACTTTATTATTATAATTGTGTATAAATGCCCGGTTCATAAAGTAGATTATGGAAGCATCCGTCCCGAAAAATATCATACATACTTACGGATAAGCCGGAAATTGTAAAAAATATAGCGCAAGATATGGGCAGAAACTACAGGTACTGAAAAGAAAACTATTTAATTAAAGGAAGAAAATGCTAAAAAAATGTAGGAAAAAGTATTTATAATTCAGTCTTAGCTACCGACTGGATGGGGTCTTCGTGGGTTTCTTCAAAATCAAATAATATAACGTCCTGAGACTGAAGCCCTGGCATGGTGCATTCCATACAAAGAGCCCCTTCATCAACAATAGAACCGTGTGTCCCCGTACTCTCCAGGAAAAAATCCACTTCTTCCTGTTCGGGTTCACGAAAGTGAGCCATCTCGAAAATATCCATAATAACGCTAAGCACATTTTGGTGTAGCTGGTGGGTAATTCGGGTCATTAAAAAATAAAGGCATTATATAAGTATATATAAGTTTCGGTTGAACTGGAAAATAATCGTAAAATAGGAGAAGAATGTATTAATATATATATATTGTGTTTTAGCACTACGAAGGGAGCTGGCGGGCAAACGGAGAAGCAAAGGGGAGCCTCCAAATTTTCACTGGATATCCGCCGGAAATCCGGAAAAAAGAAAAAAATAAAGGAATAAAAGGAGATGGGAGGGAGGAAAAGGCCTCCTTAAAAAAGCCTTCAAAGTAAAAAATATCAAAAGTAAAAAACGAACGGGATTAAAGGAGGAAAGGTCCTCCGAAAATCCGTATCAGTACCCCCACAACAAGGGCAAGAACTACGGTAAAGATGACTATAAGGGAGGTATCTTTTCCCCCGAGTTCATGCTTAAGGACCGCAATTGTTGCCACGCAGGGCACGTAGATGGTGGTGATGACCGCAAACTCGTACATCTGAAGCGGGGTGAGTACGGCTGCAAAGTTGGCGGTGCCCGCAAGGACTGCCAGGATCTGGAGAGCCATCTCTTTTCTCAGGATCCCGAAGACCAGGGCCGTTGCCGCAAAGGCCGGAAGGCCCAGGAGGCCCACGGAAATGGGCTCGACCAGAGCCTGGAACAGGTCAAGCAGCCCGAGAGCATCTGCAATTCCCAGAAAAGCACTGCCCACGATAAGCAGGGGGAAAGCAATATAGACAAACTCCCGGCTTTTTAACCAGGTTTTCTGAAGGATGGACCCGAGTTTCGGCCTCCGCAAAGGAGCCATTTCCATGATAAAACCGCTGCGCTTTCCGGGCATGGTTTTTCCGAGGATCCAACCGGTCGCGGCGATTATGATCAACTGCAAAACGTAGATTGAAACCGCAGGCCAGAACCCCACATACACCCCCACGAGCCCGAGGATGATAACGGTCCGGGCCGAGCAGGGGATAAGGGAAATCAGGACTGAAGCTATCCGTTTTTCCCGCTTTGTACCGAGGGCGTGGATCGACATGATAGCAGGCACGTTGCAACCAAAGCCCAGGACCAGGGGAATTACCGCCCTGCCGTGCAGTCCCAGCTTGTGGGTCAGGTTGTCCAGAAGGAAAGCTGCCCTCGTAAGGTAGCCGGAGTCCTCGAATACAGAGAGGATGATGTAAAAGACCGTGATATAGGGGATGGCTATGGCGGCCCCGGCCTCCACTCCTCGAAGGGAGTAGATTATGATATTGCGAAGGATAGGGTTCATGCCAGAGGTCATTGCCTCCACGGGTACGATCAGGCAAGGCTCGAAAAAATCGTCCACTATCAGGCCTTCAAGATAACCTCCTATCCTGAAGACCGCAAGGAAGGTCAGGAGCAGAGCGGAAATCAAAACCGCTATTCCAAAGCGCTGGGAGGTCAAAATATCGTCCACCCTGTCTTTAAAGGTCTTCTCCGGCTCAAAAATGGTAAGTACACTGTCAACGAGCTGGCCAGCTTCCCCGAAAAGGTCTCTTGCAACGGTATCCGGAACTGAAACGGAATGCTGGAGTTCCAGGTGCTGCCTGAGCCTTCGGCCTGCGGAAAGCAGGGTTTTTGCCTCGGCCTCCGCACAGCAGAGCCCTACAAGCCCTGCATCATTTAAAAGAGCCCCAATTTTCGCATAAAAAGGAAGCTCGGGAAAAGTCGAATCGAGCTCTGAAAGGGCCTCTCCTATCCATTCGGTGTAGCGGACCCTGCGGTGCTTCTGCACCTTTTCTTTTTCCTTTTCCTCAAGGGCAACGAGTACCACATCGTCCAGGCCTTCCCCTTTTGTGGCAACCGTTGGAACAACCGGAATTCCTAGCAGTTCCGAGAGTTTGCCGACATCTACATGAATCCCCATTTCCTCGGCAAGATCTACCTGGTTCAGAGCGATTACCATGGGGATGTCAAGCTCCAGCAGCTGGAGGGTAAAGAAGAGGTTGCGTTCAAGCCGGCTTGCGTCCAGGATATTGATCACAACGTCCGGGCGTTCAAGGAGGAGAAATTCCCGGGTAACTTTTTCGTCTTCCCCTGCAGCTCCAAGCGAATATATGCCGGGAAGGTCCACAAGCTCGATAGTCCGGTCCCTTGCCTTCGCGCTCCCTCTTATGAGTTCAACGGTCGTCCCGGGGTAATTCGAGACCTCGACTCCAACCCCTGTGAGCCTTGTAAAAAAGGCACTTTTGCCCACACTCGGGTTGCCTATGAATGCAAGGGTCAGGTCGTATCCCGGCCAATTCCCTGAACCCTTTTGGGCACTTGCTGATGAAGTAGTAATGGTAATCACATCTCCCAAAAAATATATAAATTGTGAAGCATGACCTGAATCACTGAAGCGTTACAAAGATCTTCTTTGCAACTTCCCTTCCAAGGGCCACTTCCGACCCGACCACGTTGATCGAAATACTTCCCTGTTTTTGCTTGCGTTTGATCTCAAGCACTCCTCCGGGCAGGACCCCGAGTGAGTTCAGACGCTTTTTCGTATTCTTTGAAAGGGTAACCCGAAAAATGGTCCCACAGGCCCCTTCCTCCATTTCATCAAGAGGGATCAGGGGTTCGGAGGGACCTATTTCACACCTATCAGGATTGATGGGATGCCCGTCTGGACAGTAGTCAGGCTTTCCGAGAAACTCGTAAAGCTTTTCAAGCACTGAATCCGAAACCGCGTGTTCCAGCTCACAGGCTTCCCTGTGGGCAACCTTCCGGTCAAAATCTAGGATGTCAGTCAGGAAGGTCTCAAGCACCTGATGCTTGCGCTTGAGCTTGAGGGCCATTTCAGCTCCCTCGTCAGTAAATTTCACTCCTTTGTATGGAATATACTCAACGAGCCCCTGAGCCGAGAGTTTCTTGACCATCTCCGTGACGCTCGGGGGAGAAACATTGAGCTCTTCTGCTATCTGCGTGGTCTTTGCAGGCCCCCGGTTTTTCATGATTAAATAAAGGATGGTTTCAAGGTATTCTTCGACTCGTTCAGCGTACATGAGATCAGCTCATAACATAAAAAATAAAATAAATAGGATTCTCTGAGAATTAGGCACCCCTAAATAAATAGGTTTTGGTTTTCATAAAATTATGACTAAAATTGGCCCGGAGGCCCGAAGGAAAAATAGAAAAAGGGGGGAAAAAAGGACAGTGGTAGTAAAAAGGGAGCAGAGGGAAAAAAAGTAAGGGACCATGAAAGTGAAAAACGAACAGAGGAAAGAGAAGAAAGACTCCGGGAAGATGATAAAATAATAGACAAAAATCCGGGATGGGGAGGGGGCCCCCGGACTGGAACAAATTCAGGTACGAAGCGGTTTTATGAGAGCGATCTCATCACAGTCCGGAAACTTCGGGCAGTTCACACAGCCAGCCCACACCTTTTTTGGAAGGAGGTTTTTGTCCACAATTTCAAAGCCCAGTCTTTTGAAAAAGTCTGGGACATAGGTAAGGGTAAAGACCTCCTTCATGTTGAGCTCTTCCGCCTCTTCAAGGCAGGCCTGCGCAAATTTCGTGCCGATTCCCTGCCTGGTGAATCCCGGCTTTACGGCAAAGGCCCGAATCTCCGCCACGTCTTCCCAGAATATGTGAAGTGCACAGCAACCCACTACCTGGCCGTCGATTTCACAGACGAAAAAGTCCCTTATGCTTTCATAGAGCTCACTGAGGGAACGGGCAAGCATAAGCTCCTCCCTCGCATAGTTGTAGATAATATGCTTCATTTCAACAACGTCATCTACCCTGGCTTTCCTGATCACGACTTTACATCCTCGTTTAAATGAAATAAATCAAATTGAAAAAGATAATCCGGGAACTGAAAGGTCCAATTCGAAACCAGAAGAAAAAGATTTTCCTGAAAACATTTTTCCTGATTTTTATACCTCTGGCTCTGCACTTTTCTGGCTCTTCATAAAATAAGCTTAATTGACAATTTTTTGTTCTATTTTACGGCAAAAAAAGCTTCCTGACAAAATAAGATAGATATGGCGGGCGCGAAGGGATTTGAACCCCCGATTTACAGCTTAGGAGGCTGCCGCCCTATCCAGGCTAGGCCACGCGCCCACAGTGTTTTTGCATAGAAACACAGAAAAACAATTGTAAAGAGATAATTCTCCCTGAACTTCTGTATTTCAGGCGAGTAGTCTAATAACAGACCTATCATGTATATCTAATTTTTGCTCAGAAAATATACAATTCCCGGTTTTCGGGCAGGACGGAAAAGAAAATCGGGCCGTCATGCCGAACCTGGTGGTAAAATAAATAATGATGATGGGAAGGAAAAACTTTAAATTAAATGTTAACCCTCCGGGGAAAATAGGTTAACAATGGGCGATTCAGCAGCAATAATTCAAAAAGAAAGAGTAAAACTAAAAAAGAAGTGAAAATAATGACAGTGAAAAATGGACAGCCTTATGGGACAGAGAGTTCAGAACTCAAAAAAATGGTCTTTGCGTCTCTCTTTGCCGCCATGATCGCGGCAGGGGCGTACATTAAAATTCCTCTTCCCTTTTCCCCGGTCCCGGTAACAATGCAGGTCCTCTTTGTCTTCCTTGCAGGGGCCATCCTCAAAAGCAAATGGGGCACTCTTTCCGTTCTCGTCTACACCCTGCTCGGAATTGCTGGCCTGCCCGTTTTTGCGGGAGGGGCCTCCGGGATAGGAGTGCTCTTCGGGCCCACAGGCGGGTATATCACGGGCTTTGTGCTTGCGGCCTTTATCATCGGCTTCCTGAGTGAAAAAAGTGGAAAATCCGGCTTTTTTTCAAATGCCCTTTTCATGGGAATCGGGCTTGTCGTAATCTACGCCTTCGGGCTTACCCAGCTTTCCCTGCTTGCAAAGTTCGACCCCTGGCAAGCCGTAAGCCTGGGCATGTTACCCTTCCTGCCGGGAGACCTCCTGAAACTTGTGGCGGCGGCCTATATAGCTTCCCGCTACAGGATCTGAGACCGGAGTAGAAGGGGAAACAGAAAGGAGAGAAGGGGAAACAGAAAGCAGAGAAGGAAAAACAGACGGAAAAACCGAAGGAAATAATAGAAGAAGGAAGAAATGGGTGGGGTTTTCGGAATATGATAAGGATAGAGAACCTGACTTACCGCTTTCCGGACGGAACGGAAGGCCTGAGAAACATAACTCTCAGGATAAAAAAAGGAGAAATTGTGGCTCTCCTGGGTAGGAACGGCTCGGGTAAGTCAACTCTGCTGCGCCACTTAAACGGGCTTTTACGGCCTTCGGAAGGTAAGGTCTTTGTAAATGGCCAGGACAGCACGGACAGCTCGAAGCTTCTGGTAATCAGGCAGGTTGTGGGTATGGTTTTCCAGAACCCTGCAACCCAGTTTGTGGGAACCACCCTTGAGGAAGACGTGGCTTTTGGACCTGAGAACCTGGCCCTACCTCCAGCGAAGATCCGGGAAAGGGTGGACTGGGCCCTGGCCGAGGTGGGACTTGAGGCCTATAAAAACAGAGCTCCGAAAGCCCTGAGCGGAGGCCAGCAGCAGTGTGCAGCAATTGCCTCCGTGCTTGCAATGAAGCCCGAATGCCTCGTATTCGATGAGGTAACCTCCATGCTGGACCCGGATTCGAGAGCCCTGGTCCTGCAGACCATCGAAAAACTCAGGGAAAAAGGCCGGACAATCGTGTACGTGACCCACAGGCCCGAAGAGGTCCTGGCCGCAAACAGGGTAATTGTAATGGACGGGGGAAAAATCATGCTAGAGGGAAAACCGGAAGAGGTTTTTAATCCGGTGATGTGGGAGGGGGCCCCCGGCTCCGGCTCAGGTTCCGGCCTTGAGGCGTTTGGCCTGAGACTACCCCCGATAGTGGAACTTTTGAACGGGTTGAAAGCCGAAGGTTTTTTCCCGGACTGGTCAAAACTCACGTCAAACGAGAGCCTCGCGGAGGAAATATGGGCATTACTGTCGAAAAACTGAGCTATACCTATCCCGGAAACCGAAAGGTAAAGCCTGCTCTCGAAAATATCTCCTTTGAGCTTGAGGCCGGAGAGTTTACTGTTATTGCAGGCCCCGCGGGTTCGGGAAAGACCACGCTCATCAAACACTTTAACGGCATTTTGCGCCTTCAAACGGGAAAGGTTAGCGTGGACGGGCTCGATGCCGGGGAAAAAGTTGTTCGAAAAAAAGTGGGGATGCTTTTCCAGCATTCCAGAGACCAGCTCTTTTCGGAGACCGTCTACCGGGAAATTGCTTTTGGCCCCTCGAATTTCGGGATTAAGGGAAAAGAACTTGAAGCCCGGGTCCGCGAAACTCTTGAACTCGTACACCTGGACCCCAGGCTCCTTGAGAGGTCTCCCTTTTCCCTAAGTGGAGGCGAGATGCGAAAGGTTGCCCTAGCCGGAGTCCTGGCCCTCAGGCCCGCCTACCTTGTCCTGGACGAACCCACGGCCGGCCTGGACCCAGAGTCCCGGGAAAGTTTTCGGGAAGACCTGAGGAAAATCCGAAAAATGGGCGTGGGGATCGTGGTGGTTACTCACGATCTGGACGAATTTTTGCCCCTTGCGGAAAAGGTCGTCCTCCTGAAGGAGGGAAAACTTGCCTTTGCAGGCAGTCCGGAAGCCTACCTGCGGGCAGGGCACTCCCCGGCCCCCCAGCTCACGGAAGTCCTGAGGATCCTGAAACGGAAAGTGAGTGGGAGTGAAATTGAGGGTGTGATTGGAAAAGAGAGCGGAAGAACCTTGTTTAGGGAAAACGTATACAGGGCCGACGAAGCCCTTGAGGAAATCCTGAAACTCAGAGCCACCCTGAATAAAGAGAAAGGCGGCAGATGGGACAGCGATAGAGAAAAAAACGGCAGGGAGACCAGCTCGGATGTATGAGACGGCTTTTAATTATGTGCCTGGAGACTCCCTTCTGCACAGGCTGGACCCGAGGACAAAACTGGCAGGAGTGATGCTTTTTAGCATTTTGCTTTTCCGGGAGGAAAGTCTTATCGGAATGGGGGGCTTTGCGGCCCTTTTCTTCCTGTTTGCCCTGGGCTCGAAACTGAGGATAGGGCTCCTGCTGCGCTCGGTCAGGCCTCTTGCTTTTTTCATCATATTCATCTTCTGCATGCAGCTTTTCATGACCGAAGGAAAACCTCTTTTTTCGATCTCAATATTCCACCCGACCCAGGAAGGCCTTAAACTCGGAAGTCTCCTTGCCCTGCGTTTCAGCCTGCTCCTGTTCTATACCGCTCTTCTGACAGCGAGCACCCTTCCAAGCCAGATAACAAACGGAATTGAAAGGCTGCTGCGGCCTCTCCCCCTGAATTTCCTGGGAGTCTCCTCCTTTGACCTGGCCAGCATGATGAGCCTCTCCATTCGTTTTCTCCCAACCTTCCTGGAAAACGCGGTCGCAATCCGGGCTGCCCAGCTCTCCAGAGGTCTGGATTTCAGGCACGGTTTTTTCCGGGGGACTGCCGCCATTGTTATCCCTCTGATCAAAAAGTCCCTGCGCTCGGCCGAGGAGGTGGCGCTGGCTATGGAAAGCAGGTGCTATCAGGGGACGTACCGGACTTCTCTCCACGAACTTAAATTCGGAAAAGCTGATTGGGCCGCCCTTTTTGCCCTTGCGGGCTTTTTCACGCTTGCTCTCCTGACCTGAAAAGTGGGGACTTAAATTCCCTGCCTGAAATTCCTGACCTGAAACGGCGGACCCGAATTCGAGGCCTGCCTTCAAACCCTGTTTCCACAGTTTTTCGGAATATATTAATACATGAACACCTGTTCATACGTTCATGGATGAAAAATGTGAAAGAGTAAATCCCGGCAGCTTGGAAGAGCTGCTGGAGGGCCTCCCGGCAGAGGAGAGCATCTCAAAGATGGCGGCGGTCTTTCAGGCCCTCCAGTCGGACACCCGCCTGAAAATCCTGCTTTTACTTGACAAAAAAGAAATGTGCGTCTGTGAGCTTGAACAGGCCCTGGAGGTTACGCAGTCTGCAATCTCGCACAGCCTGCGTACCCTCAGGCAGCTCGACTTGGTAAGGGTCAGGCGGGAGGGAAAGTTCACGGTCTGCTATATTGCGGACGAGCATGTGCGCCTGCTGATCGAACTCTGCCTTGAACACGTGGAGGAGTAAAAATGGCCGAATTTGTCACCGCGGCCCCGGGCCTGCTGGCAGGCCTCATGCAGGCGACCTGGGAGATTTTCACGGAAGCCGCCCCCTACCTGGTCTTCGGCTTCGGGGTGGCGGGGCTTTTAAACGTGCTCGTCCCGGACCAGAAAATCGTTGAATACCTGGGAACTTCCGCGGGAAAAGTGAAGTCCGTCATAAACGCCTCGCTTGCGGGTCTTCCCCTTCCGCTCTGCTCCTGCGGGGTAATTCCGGCTGCAATCTCCCTCCGAAAAAGAGGGGCATCCAGAGGAGCCACGCTTTCTTTCTTGATCTCCACCCCCCAGACCGGGGTTGATTCCATTGCAATCACCTATGCTCTCCTCGACCCCCTGATGACGGTCTTCCGGCCTATCGCAACCCTTGTGACCGCCGTTCTTGCGGGGCTTGCGGATAACTTGCTGCTGGGAGAAGAGGACAGGAAAACGGAGGACGGGAAAACGGAAGAAGAGAAAAGCAAAACCCGCCCTCTCGGACAGATCCCTCTGAATGTTTCTTCCCTCCCCCTTGCAGGACAGGGCGCATCCAGTACCGGACCCTGTTCCTGCGGCTGTGGACACGGGAAAAAAGAAGAAAGTGGAGAAAACAGAGGCAGTAGGGGGGACGGATGCGGGGATAAAGCCGGGGAGAAAACCACGATTGGACGGATCATGGAAGGCCTGAAATACGCCTACATCGACCTCCTGGGGGACATCTCAAAATGGGTCCTTATAGGCATCCTGATAGCGGGCCTGATCTCTTACGCTGTCCCCGAGTCCCTTATTCAGGACCATCTGAGCGGGGGAATAGGGTCCATGCTGCTCATGCTTGTCGTGGGAATCCCGCTTTACATCTGTGCGACCGCCTCGACTCCGCTTGCCGCGGCCCTGGTGGCAAAGGGCATGAGTCCGGGGACAGCTTTTGTCTTTCTGCTCGCAGGCCCCGCAACCAATGCCGCGACCATTACCCTTGTTGCCCGCTTCCTCGGGAAACGTTCGGCGGTCCTCTATCTTGCGGTAATCTCCCTCTGCGCCCTTGGGTCCGGGCTCTTTCTGGACTATATCTACCTGAAAATGGGGATCAGCGCAAGTGCCACCATCGGGAGCGCGGCCCAGGTCCTACCCGAAAGTGTAAAAACCCTTTTTGCGCTGCTGCTTCTTCCCCTCATGCTCTACGGGATTTACCGGCACGAACGGGAAGGTGCGAAGTGTTCCCATTGAAGAAGCTCTGAATGAAACAGAGAGAAAATATGAAAAAAATTTAAAATAAATGATGAAGAGAGGACGATCACTTAAAGATAAATTAACAGAAAGGGAAATTAACAGTATGCAAGAAAAAAGCGATCCATCGGAAAAAAAAGAGGGAGATGGAGAGGAAACTTTCCCGGACACCGGGCCCGAAAACGAAGAAGAAAGCAAGAAGAAAACTGGAGCAGGAGAGGAAACAGTGGAAGAGGAACCTGAAACCGGGACGGGAAAAAAGACTGGAGATGAGGCCGAAACAGGGACGGGAGCTGAAACCGAAGCTAAAACCGGCACGGAAGAGAATGAAGGAGAAAAAAGCGGAAAGCAGGAGGAAGAAATCCCTATCTTCTCCATGGAGCGCCGCCTTACGAAGAGCCGTAAAAATAAAATCCTTGAAGGGGTTTGCGGAGGAATAGGCGAATACTTCGATATTGACCCCACGATTGTAAGGCTTGCCTTTGTGGTCCTGACATTTTTTAGCGGGATTGGAATTGTCATATACATCGTTCTCGCCGTAATTATGCCCCAGGGAGAAGATGTGGAAATGGCCCAGAATATGAGCGGTTTTGAGGGAAGAAGGGAAAGGAACGAAGGAACAGGCCGGGAAGTGAAATCTAAACGGATGCGGCTGCTCGGGGCAGCTCTCCTGATAATCGGGATCTTCCTTTTCCTCGACAGATTCCACGTATTTGAAATGTTCTGGTGGGTTAACAAATTCTTCTGGCCGGTAGTCTTTACCGCAACAGGGGCCTGGCTGTTCCTCAGGAACAGGAAGTAAAACCTGCTGCCTTTTTTAGCTCCCTCTTAGCACTCTCTACGATTGCTTTTTCGGGACTCCTCTTTTCCCTTTTTTTAACCTTAGGAATGGTGAAAATATAACTTCAGGTTTTATTTCAGGAGTTGCTTCATACTCATACATGTTATGTTTTTGTGTGAAGGGGTGTTTGGTGTGTGCATTCAAACCACGGAACACACGGAACACACGGAAAATATTTTAGTCTGCTTGAGCGAGTGAAACGAGTGAAACAGACTTCTTGCTGTTGCACTTGCAGTGCAACTCCCAGTAAATCTTTGATTTACTGCGATCCCGAAGCGGAACTCGGGCATGGAATACACAGAAAAAGAATGTCTTAAGACGACAATTAAGGTTTTTCCGGCATTTTTTAGTCATCTTTAAAGAATCCAGGGTATTTTTTGAATCCTATTGCATAAAGATCCAACTTACTCACCGGCCGCAGGCCGGTTTCCGTGTTTTCCGTGGTTAATAAATGGTAAACAAAAATACTTGATATTATATTTGACCCATTCCTTAACGGAAAGCAAAGCTCAGCACCTGTACTACCGTTTTTTTCTAAAATTTCCCTGAAAAATGAGCTTTGGAAAACCCAAAAAGGATGATATTTGGAAAAGATGATATTCGTAAAAGATAATTCTCAGAAAAGATGATTCGGAAAAAGGAGTATGGCGGGCCCGAAGGGATTCGAACCCTCGACGTCCGGGTTAGAAGCCCGGCGCTATATCCTGGCTAAGCCACGAGCCCACATTACACTTCTCGCACATTGCGATAATGAAGCTGTTCGAGGTAAATGATTTACCTACGAGAGTACGAAATAACCGTTCTAAGATAAAAGCCTTTTGTATGGGAACGAATAAACCCGGATGAAATTCAAAATATTTATGTTTAAGCGGAATTGTAATATATATTCAGTATGTATCCGGAAACGTCCAAAAGTTTTACAGAAAATACCCATACTCATCCTGTAACCGGGTTTTTGAAGCGGTTTTTGAGCCTCTGGACAAATCATAAGTTATATTAAAAAGAAGCTCAAAGGGACATATTTAAATATTTCGGAAATTTTCGATTCATAAAATAAGGCGCACAGAATCTTACCTATTATAAAGAATAAGAGAAGATGGTTTGTACATGAGTGAATTCCAGATCTACATAAATGGTGAATACTTCCCCCAGTCCGAGGCAAAGGTTTCAGTTTACGACCACGGTTTCCTCTACGGTGATGGGGTGTTTGAAGGTATCAGGGCATACAACGGCAGGGTCTTCAAGTTAAAGGAGCACGTTGACAGGCTCTATGATTCCGCAAAGGCAATCGCAATGGACATCCCCCTTTCCAAAGAGGAGATGAGTGAAGCCATCCTTGAGACTTTACGCAGGAACAACTTACGGGACGCCT
Source organism: Methanosarcina baltica (assembly GCF_055394095.1). Taxonomy (NCBI): domain Archaea; kingdom Methanobacteriati; phylum Methanobacteriota; class Methanomicrobia; order Methanosarcinales; family Methanosarcinaceae; genus Methanosarcina; species Methanosarcina baltica. The sequence continues at coordinate 1,954,372 of NZ_AP042463.1, forward strand.
ACATCCGCCCTATCGTTTCCAGAGGCAACGGAGACCTCGGACTTGACCCCCGCAAGTGTGAAAGGCCCACCATCATCGTGATCGCTCAGGGCTGGGGCGCAATGTACGGGGACCTCTACGAAGTTGGCCTGACCGGAGTCAGCGTCGCCGTCCGGAGAAATGCCCCTGATGCCCTTTCCCCGAATATCAAGTCCCTGAACTACCTCAACAACATCCTCGCAAAAATCGAGGCCAACGAGAAAGGTGGAGACGAGGCCATTTTCCTTGACCAGAACGGTTTCCTGTCCGAAGGGTCCGGAGACAATATCTTCATTGTTAAGAACGAAAAAATCTATACTCCCTACACCATCAACAACCTCAAAGGCATCACCCGGGCCACGGCCATTGAACTCCTTGGGGAAATGGGTTACGGAGTTGTCGAAACAAACCTGGGGCTCTTTGACCTCTACACTGCCGACGAACTCATTGTTACCGGGACCGCAGCCGAGGGCGCTCCCCTGGTTAAAGTAGACGGCAGGATCATCGGGACCGGAAAGCCTGGCCCCATCACAAAGAAGCTCATCCAGGCCTTCACCGAAATCACCCAGAACAGCGGGACCCCCATCTACGAATAAACGAGCAGGTCTGAGAAACCGGTCTAAAAACAATTCTGAAAAACGATCTGAAAAACGAATGCGGGACTGCTATCCCGCACCCCTTTTTTTTATGACATCTCACCATATCCGGCAAGCCATATTTTATTGATTTTCAGATTCCTGCTCCCTCACCGACCACGAAGCGGACGGCCTTTTTTAAAATTTTTTAAAAATCCGGAACCGGGAAAACGATATTAAGCTTAAAAAATCATCTTGAATGCCAGAAAGAAACTTGGACCAGGTAATATGGAAAATAAAATGGAGCGCAAAGAATTCAGGGAACTCGTCCAGGTAGAAGAGGCGAGAAGAATAATAAACGGGCTTCCGGCAACGCCCTCATGGAAAACAACAGGGCTTGAAAACGCCCTCGGAAAAGTGCTTGCGGAAGACATCATAACGGAAATAAACGTCCCTCCTTTTTCCAGGGCCATCATGGACGGGTACGCCGTAAAGGCCGAAAATACCTACGCCTGCAGCGAAACCAATCCGGCAGGCCTCAGACTCATAGGAGAAATTGCAGCTGGTTCCGGGAAAAAGTACACGGTCCTGGCCGGGGAAACCGTGGAAATCGCGACCGGAGCCCCCATTCCAGACGGGGCCAATGCGGTCGTAAAAGTCGAAGACACGGCGCTTGGTTCCGAAAGTGATTCCAAACGTGGTTCAGAAAACGGGCAGGTGCTCATCTATCATCCCGTGGCCATTGGGGAAAACATAATGAAAGCGGGGTCCGACATCCTGAAAGGAGAAAGGGTGCTTCGGAAGGGCAGAAAACTCGGGACCCGGGAAATAGGGGTGCTGGCCTCAATAGGAAAGAAGGAGGTTCCGATTCTTGAGTTTTCGGTGGGAATAATCTCCACGGGAGACGAACTGGTCCGGCCCGGAGGAAAACTTTCTTTCGGACAGATCTACGATGCAAACTCCTATACCCTTCAGGCAGGAATTGAGGAATGCGGGGGAAAAGCCCGGCTTTACGGGATTGTGGGAGACAACGAAGTGGCCATGAAAAAGCTGCTGGAGGCTGCGGCCACCGAATGTTCTCTTATCCTTACCTCGGGCAGCACCTCTGCGGGAGCCGGGGACGTTATGTATCGGCTTATCGGGGAAATGGGAGAGATGCTTGCCCACGGGATCAATATCAAGCCCGGAAAACCTGTTGTTATCGGGTTTATACAGGGAGTGCCGATTATCGGGCTTCCCGGAAACCCGACTTCGTCCCTCATGATCTTCAACGAGTTTGTAGCCCCATACCTCAGAAAAGCCCTGGGGGCCGAAAGTGAACTTAAAATGATAGAAAGCGGAATTATGGGCACGAACTTCCGCTCCGAAGGCCGGCAGCAGCTTTTGCCGGTGGGCCTGGTCCGGGGAAAAGTGTATCCTGCGGACAGGGGTTCAGGAGCGATCACCTCCCTTGCGGGCGCGGATGGCTTTATAGAAATTCCTCCGGAAACCGAATTTATCGAGGCCGGAACCCCAGTTGAGGTGACCCTTTTCGGAGCCGTGCAAAGGCCCGACCTCCTGATAAGCGGAGGGTGTTGCCCGGGCCTGGACCTGCTCGAAGACCTGAGCGGGCTTTCCCTGAGGGTGCTTTCCACGGGCTCAAGCGGGGGCTTTTCTTCCGTCTCGGCCGGGACTGCCGACCTTGCGGGGGTTAACATGCCGTCTCTGGTTGGAGGAAATGAGGGGAAAGGAAGTGAGGAAAAAAGAGAAGTTGAAAAAAGAGAAGTTGAAAAAGAAATCCTCTATAATATCCCCACAATTGAGGGCATGAACCTGTCTGGAGTCGTGCTTGTGAAAGGGTACCGGCGGGAACAGGGCCTGATCGTGTCCCATGATAGTGAAATTTCGGGGCTTGAGGACCTTTCCGGAAAGCGGCTTATCAACAGGAACCGGGGTTCGGGGACAAGGACTCTTCTGGACCTGAAACTAGCCAAACTTGCCGCTGAAAAGGGCCTGAGCCGCAGGGAATTCACGGATTCTATTAAGGGGTACAGCTCGGGGGCAAAATCCGAGTTGGCAATCTGTGATCCTGTTAAGGAGGGTAAAGCCGACGCAGGAGTCGGGACCCGGGCCTGTGCTGAAAATGCGGGGTTGAAATTCCTAAAATTTGCGGAAGAAGACTACGATTTCCTGATCCGGAAGGAAGTCATCGATACGCCGGAAGGTCTAAAATTTCTGGAGGCTCTTTCCTCGAAAGAGTTTGTGGCCGGGTTACCGGGGGGGATGAGGGTTTATGAAAGGACCGGGGAAAGAATCGAGTTTTAAAAAGGATTTCAGGGAGGAAGCAGGTGAAAAAACAGGCCCCGGGTAAAAAAATCCTGGGGCTTCCTTCATTTCCTTCATTTATTTCATCATCATAACTTCCCTGATTTCCTCTTTTTTGGGAATTGCCTGGCCTTTCAGAAGGTATAAATACTATTATATTTATTAAGTAATATAAGTGAGTTGAAAATCCATGATCTGTTAAAAATTCCATAGCTATATATATTTCATGAAACTATCTGCATAAAAAATCCAGATTAACGAATCTGTTTTGACAAAAAGACATCAGGAAGTTTAGATCCACATATTTTATCCAATATTATCCTGATTATTCAGAATTGTCCGGAATTATTCTACTTACCCCTTATTCACAATATTTTTCACTTAATCGGCAGGTTCCAGATGAGCAGCATACAGGAGCAATTACAGGAAATCGAAGACGAAATCCGAAAGACCCAGTACAACAAAGCCACGTCCCATCACATAGGCAGGCTGAAAGCCAAAATGGCTCGCATACGGGACGAAATTGAGAAAAAGGCTTCTGCAAAAGGCGGTGGGGAAGGGTATTCGGTCAAGAAGTCCGGAGACGGGACCGTGACCCTTGTGGGTTTTCCGTCGGTGGGTAAATCTACTCTCTTAAACCAGGTTACCGGAGCCAAATCCGAAGTGGCAGCTTATGCTTTCACGACGCTTACTGTGGTTCCCGGCGTGCTTGAATATAAAGGCGCAATTATCCAGTTTCTGGACGTGCCCGGGCTTGTGAAAGGAGCGGCATCCGGTCGGGGGCGCGGCAAAGAGGTCATTGCGGTTATCAGGAACTCTGACATGGTCGTTTTCCTGCTCGACGTTTTTCAGCCCAAGCACTACGATGTATTGATGGATGAACTCTACCAGGCCGGGATAAGGGTCGACCAGGTCCCTCCTGATGTCGTAGTCAAGAAAAGGGACAGGGGCGGAGTCGAGATTAATTCGACAGTCGAGCTTGACCTGGACGAGGAAACTATCAAGGCCGTTCTGGACGAGTACAAGATCCACAATGCCCATGTCCTTATCAGGGAAAATATCACAGTTGACCAGTTGATCGACGTCGTCATCGGGAACAGGAGCTACGTCAGTTCCCTGATTGCCGTGAACAAGGTGGACCTGGCCTACCCCGAGTTAATCAATGAATGTAAGAAAATGTACCCGGGTGCGATTTACATGTCCGCTCACCTGGGGATTAACATCGAGACCTTTAAAGAATCAATTTACGACCGCCTGGGCTTCATCCGGGTTTACTTAAAGCCTCAGGGCCAGGCCGCCGATATGGAAGAGCCCATGATCGTTATGGACGGCACGACCATAGGTGACATCTGTGATCGCCTGCACCGTGATTTCCGCAGGAAGTTCCGTTACGCCCAGGTCTGGGGACCTTCGGCAAAACACCCCGGGCAGCGGCTCGGATTGGATCACTATCTGGAAGACGAGGATATTGTGACCGTTATTATCCAAAAATAATAAAATAAAAAAGAATTTACAGCCTTTTGAAGGCTGTAACTTTATCTGCTTTTTTTACCGAATTTATTTCGGGGTTCAGGTTACCCGGACCTCTCCCCCGGAATTTCCGGAAAAGGCCTGAAACTCAACTGTTTCTTTTTTGATTTCTGATTCCCCTGAAAGAGCTTCGGGCCACAACCTTTTTTCCGCAGCTTCCAGTATGGCTTTGAGCATCTCGGGATAGGTCATCCCGTCGTAGGCGGCCATTTTCGCAAGGTGCCCGTCCCAGCACCAGCCAGGGTTCGGGTTTGCTTCGAGCAGGCGGGGCCGGCCTTCGGAGTCCAGTCTCCAGTCAAAGCGGGCATAGTCCCTGCATTCAAGTCTGGAAAAGAGGGCAAGGGAATGCCTGATAATTTCTTTTTCGGTTTCCCCGGCTAGCCCTGCGGGAACAGACCGGATCTTCCAGTAAGGGGAATCAGGCAGCCATTTTGCCTCGTAGCCGCAGAGCCTCGGGAGGGTCTCGGGAACTTCAGAATAGTCCTCTTCCGTGATGGGAAGTACGGTGCAGGAGGAGGAATTGCCTATGACTCCGACACTTACGTCCTTGCCCGGGAGAAACTCTTCCACAAGCAGAGACCCCTCGGGCCCCATCTGCTCCCGGAGAGTCGCGAGGGCGGTGGCGAGTTCTTCTGCGGAATGGGCAACGCTCTTCTGTGTGATTCCGAAACTCGAGTCTCCTGAGTTGGGTTTCACGATTACGGGAAAACCGAAGGGGATGCAGGGAGCCGTGCCCCGGGAATTTTCTCCGGAGTTCAGGAAGAGGGCCCTTGCCACAGGTATTTCCATTTCCCTTGCCACTCCCCGGACCAGGGATTTGTCGTAGCAGAAGGCAAGACAGCGGGGGCCAGCTCCGGTATAGGGAATTTTAAGTTTGTCAAGGAGGGCCGGGACGTGGAGCTCTTTGAGGGGGTCGTTCTCAAAGCCCTCGTCGCAGAGGTTCAGGACGAGGTCAATTTCTCCGGCTCCGGCTTTCAGGTCCTCGATGAGGGTTTCGTGACAGTCCAGGTAGGTGAAATGCACCCCCGGTATTTCGGCAAGAGCGGCTTTGAGCCGGTCAATGGTTTCGAAGTCGTCCTCGTCAAAGACACAGTCAGGCCTCACCATGTCCCCTCTGCGGGGATCGCCCAGGAGCACGACAACGTTATCGATCCTTTTAGGAAGTGCTGACGAAGGCAGGGGTTTTTCGACCCGGGCCGAGACAAGGATTCTCCTGCCCATCATGCCCAGGTCCTGGTTTTTTTGGGATTCGGGCGAGTAGTCTCCGTGAAAAGCCGGCTCTTTGAAGCCTGCCGCCTGAAGAAGGGACGCAAGGCTTTTTTCGCTATAGAGCCGCTCGGCATAGAACTGGTCGGCCACTACCCCTTTTTTTACATGGCTGATGACCTCTCTGGAGATCAGGCGGGCTCCGTCTCTGGAAAGGGCACGTTCCCGGCAGACGAAATGCTTGCCGTCCACCCATTCCCAGGAACGGGGCTGGAAATTGCTTTTCAGGTAGTCCCCGTCCGCAACGTCCACAAGCAGGCGACCTCCGGGTTTGAGCACCCTGTGGATTTCTGTGAGGAGCTGCAGGTCCTGGCTTTCGGAATCGAAGTAGCCAAAACTGTTGCCAAGCAGCGTTACAGCGTCAAAGGAAGCGGGTTCGTAAGGCAGATTCCTTGCGTCTCCCTGTCTGAAGTTGACCGAAAGGCCCGCCTTACTGGCCCTGGCTCTGGCTTTCCGGAGAAGGTAGGCTGAGTTGTCATACCCTTCCACATGAGAGAAACCCCTGCGAGCAAGTTCCAGGGCGTGCCTGCCCTGCCCGCAGCAGAGGTCAAGTACATTCTCTTCGGGGGAAAGTTTCAGGATTTTTGTGAAAAGCTCGACTTCCAGGGCTGAGATTTCCGGGTCATCCAGCACATCGGCATCGGTCTTCAGGTAAAGAGAATTGAAGATCTTTTGCCACCAGTTTGACTCCACATGCGCCTCAAGGTCGGGCACCGGGCCCAGACTATTTTTCCGGTCTGCACCCTTCTGTCCCCTGAGCTTTTGTCCGATGAGGCCTGAGCCTGAATGAGTCATTTCTGCCCCACAGGCTCTTTTCGTTTCCATTTCTACCCCAGCCTGGAGAGCCGGTCCTGAGACCGTGCCCGGGCTGCCTACCCGCTTTGCCTGCGGGCCTGTTTTCTGGCGTATTCTCTGGCTCATGATTTGATATCTTCCGAAAATATGATGTATTTTGCTTGTTTTCCGAAGAGTTACAGGATTGAATTTAAGGGATTTTTAAGGATTTTTATGAAATTTTAAGAACTTTTATGAATTTTTAACGATATTTAAAGCGATTAGGAGGTTTTTTTACCTAAATAAATCATTTAAGTGGATTAATTTCAAATTTAAACCCTTATTTTCCTTTATTATGGCTAAAAAATGGGTTATACTCTATAGATATCAGATTCTACCTGATAATAAAAATCTATTAAGCAAAAATAGATATATAAATGTATTTAAAACAGTTATAATCAAACCATAACGGATGAAATCTAAAAAAGAGAGCTTAAAACCCTTTTTTTCTGCATTCTGGACGATAATAACGTTGCTTGCAGCCCCAAGAACCGTAAAATTCCCTGCAATAGTGCTTCCGGCAGCCAGCGCCAGGGCCTGGGCCTTAGAAGCTCCGATAGCTTCCATTGTAGGAAGGTAGAGGGCCACGAACGGCACGTTGGAGATAAGCTGGCTCAGCCCTATGCTCAGGAGGAAAATCGTGGAAAGAGCTGTTGGGTCAAAGCCGGAGACTGCAAGAAGGCCCTGGAAAAAGCCCGAGTCCCAGACGCTCTGCATGAGCACGAACATGGAAGCGAAGAAAACAAGGGTCTGCCAGTCAAGCTTTTGCAGGACCTCTATTCTCCGCCTGTTCAGGAGGACCGGAAGCGAGGCAAGGAGAGCTATCCAGGTCAGCCTGAAATCCAGCTCCGGGGCCAGGGAGAGCAGTCCAATCTTGCAGGCGATCAGCCCCAGGAGGAGCAGGAGCGAGAGCTTTGAGACCAGGGCCAGTTCGGGGTCCGCAATTTCAGCCTTGAAAGGCTCAAGTGGCCCTTTCCGGAATTCCGACGCAAAGCCGAGCCTGAGCACCAGGTAAACCACAAAAAGGTTCAGGAGCGTGGCAGCCCCGAGATAGCGGAAAAAGGCCAGAAATGGGTTTTCAAACCCGCTTTGCACGGCTACGAGCAGGTTCTGCGGGTTTCCTATGGGACTCATGACGCTTCCGGTGGTAACCCCAAAGGCCAGAGCCAGCAGGAGCAGTTTCGGGGAAAGCCGGTAGCGCCTCGAAAGCTCCAGCACAAGGGGTGTCCCCATGATAGCCACAGTATCATTCATAAGGAGAGCCGAAAGCCCCCCGGCCGAAAAGATCAGCAGCAGGACAAGCCCGTCCACAGTCCGGGCCCTTCCAAGCAGTTTTCCCGCAAGCACTCCAAGGTAACCGCTCCGGTTTAACCCCTCCCCGACCACGAACATCCCGAAGAGAAAAAGCATCACGTCCGGGTCCACGGCCTTCAGCGCCTCCCAAACCCCGATTTTTCCGGAAAGCAGGACGGCCAGGGCTCCCCCGAACATTATCTGCCAGATCTGAAGCCTCAAAGACCCGACCTGCCGGAGGGCCGTCAGCCCGAAGACGGCGAGCAGCACCAGGACCGAAAAGTCAAAAGCATCGGCCACGGAAGAAAGAGCAGGACCTGAAATCATGGATCTGCGTGCATTACATTCTCAATATATAAGCTCTGCGCCCCTTCCACATGAACGATTTCCCAAACACCCGGGCTTGAAACCGGCCTGCGGAAACAGTGTTTATATAAAAGAGAGGAGATGGGGCCGATTTCGTTTATGGGGCCAGCCTGAGGAATCAAAAAATAAAAACAGGCCCGGATTTCTAAATTATACTGAAAAAAGAACGTAATACGGGACGAAAAGCTCAAAAAAAGCAAATATCCGGCCGGCGGCCAGAGTTCCGGTAAGCATAAGAAATAAGTACCATAATAAAACTATAGAGGAAAGTATTCAAACGCAGTCCTGTAGGGTAGTGGTCAATCCTTCGGGCCTTTGGAGCCCGGGACAGCGGTTCGAATCCGCTCAGGACTATACAACAACTTTACATAATCTTATATATATCACTTTTTTGACGTGTTGCATATAGCTACTTTCTACGATGGACACTTAAGAGCCACAAAAGATGAAAATGGAACCTCGCTTTTTTGAGTGGCTATCCCTTGCAAAAACCAATACGGTCCTGAATTGAATTCCATCTTACCCACAGAAAACGGCGAAGAGCCTATAAAATTTCCATTTTATTTTTAAATATCATGCCTCCTAGCTAAAGTAGTTAAGCGAACAAAACGAGGATCACTGATAAGTTGCTGATTCTTTTGTTCAATGACATCCAAGCATTTCTGGAAATCTCCTGAAAGCCAATGTGCATCATCGCTAACAACCAAATCCAAAAAGTTGAGCGCTTCTTTCGAAAACTTCGTACAAATCTGATTTTTATCCATGCGATCAAATAGAATCTGTGGACTTTGCGATGGCTTTATCCAGGACTCCAATTTTTGTAATGCTTCTGGAAATGATTCATCAGCAGCCAAACACAATAGTGCAAAACTTTCTGATATTATAGGTGTTATTAGACTGATGTCCTTTGGCCAAATAGAGTGAAGATATGGAATCAAGCGATTATCCCAGTATTCACCCCGACGGTCCTGTGCACTTACAAGAGCAGTTACTAATGTTTGAGCTGTTCTTTCGAGTCCTTCTTTTGGTAAACATTTAGTCGCATTGGACAATTCTTCAGTTGTAAAAATGTCGCCAGGATCAAGAGCTACATATGTCAAAAAAGCTGCGAACTGCCCTGCATGCTTGCCGAGTTCCTGATAGTGCTTTGCTCCCTCCAAAAGAGGTTCCTTTATATCTTCCAGAAGCGGCCGGTACAAGCGTGGAGACCACAAAAAGCCTTCCCAGACCACAGGAGCCTCAGTTAATAAACTCCAGTCAAACAAAGGCAGAAGGTATTCCTTAGTCCAATTCGGATCTATTCTGTAAAGTGATATAACATGTGAAGCCAGTAAGACTCGGCCATGCCTAAATTTGTTTATTTGTATGTTGCATAAATCCATAAAAGTAATTTTGAGTCCTTCTGGTAAGGATTGATCATTTTCTAATTTCCGATACCACCATTTTAGCAGTGCATCTGTTACGATGCCCACAGGCTGGTTAATGGCCCGCATAACAGGATCATCCGAATTCTCTTCATCTGGGTAATCTTGTTCAAGAATGCGATGGCAAAGATTAAAGTAAATTTCGTCATGGCATTCAAAAGTCTTGGCAATTGCCCGTAGCCACCAACTAAGCTCATGAGCGAGTGATTGTATTATCTCATTTGAAGCATTGTTTAGAATGGGGGCCAGTTTGTTCCAAGATTTATTGTTATTAGGTTCATTTTTAGTATCGTCTTCTGACCAAACCAAAAGTGCCTGTTTCCAACGTCCAATAATCCATATATCTTTTTTAGATAGCTCACACAGAGCACAAGATGTATTAGAGAAGTCATTGCGACAACGCTGCCTCCAGTCATCTTCTTCCCAATGATCAGGAGTTTCGTGTTCCTTGAGCCATTCAATCAGTCCCGAGCAGTCTTGTGGTGTGAGAGATAATTTATGCCAATCATCACTGCTCCCTATCCAGGATGAAAACTCGTCTCTCTCGTCTTCGGCCAGTGTCCAATTTGGAGATTCTTGATTCAATTTATCCAATTTGGCATTGGCTCGCTCACCCCATTCCCCACCAGCCGCCTGAAATTTTGCAAGACGCAACCATACCATCCGATTAATAATACGTTCCCACTTTTCATCCTCAAAGTCTGCTTTGAACATCTCATGTGGTGGTCCTACCAGAATAGCCCGCTCCAGTTCAGAAACCTCTGAAGAAACCAGTTTTGGTGCCAAAGAGACTAATAGGCGTATTGCCTCGCGTCGTGTCTCTATTGACCACAGCCACCAGCAATTATCTCCCAGTAACCAGTCAAGTGCCTGCCGCTGTGAAATCACTTCATCATGTGAAGCAGCAAATAAAGCTAAACGCTTAAACACTGGATAAGATTGTTGCCACCAGCCTTCAGCGGCATATCTAGCCTTTTTAGAATCACTTTGCGCAGTTGCCAGCCATGCATCTCTGGTAAGTTTAATCAGAGCCGTCCAATCATAATGATTGCTATTTTGAGGGTGTTCGCTGATGGAAGGTTGATATACATAAGACGAATCTCTTTTGTCATTCGCATCGCCTAATTCCCGTACCAAATCCAATGCATCACGCAACAACAAAGTGAAATCTTGCAAAAGGTCTGGCAAAACTTTCTGGTAATTCTGATCTTTTGACCAATCATCTATCAAAGAATGCACTTCATCACTTTGTAATACAAGGTCCCAGTTAACTAAATCTTTAATATGAACTGGCTCTGATGGGATATGCGCATTCTCAACTAAATGAGAAGATGCTCTCAAGACTACCCGAGGTGCCAGATTTTCACGCAGTTCCATACGCAAAAAAAATGTCAGCCCATTTCTTTTGATACGGTTTACACAATTATGTAAACTATAGGTTGAGTGTAATTTAATCCGTCCAGCCATAAAGATCTCCCATAGAGATCTCATTGGTGGGCTGGGAATGGCATTTGGTGCATCTGCAATGATACTATTAATTTCATCCTGTTCCCCGTTTGCAAGACGATCTAATTTATCTAATCGATTACAAATTTGATGGACGAATCTTTCATGCAAACGATCACCGTAACTAGCAAGCCAAATAATTAGTTTAGGATCACCAAGATGTCGAGTGAGCCAACGAGACAAGTGAAAAATTACATCGTCACGGGTGCAATATTGTGCTCCATTATCAACAATGCACATCCACGATGAATGTGTATATGGTGCTGGACGGTGAAATATACTGAAACGTAAATCCTTATCTTCAACGCTGTTAGCAGTAACCCCAAAACGTGATAAATCTCGATGTTCAAACTGCTTCTCTGAGAGCGGCCCCAACCATTCTAATGGGGGGACGGGATTCAGATTGGCAAAGTGTTTCGCTGCCAAATCATCTGTTAGTGCCCAGAGTACTCTACCGACTGCATAATCTGTTCGTGATGAAGTCAGTGGTGGGGTGCTTGCATGCTGTGAGATTATCATCTCTTTTCCCTGCACACCGTCGTGGTAGGTATCAGCCCACTCTTTTAGAGTCCTGTGAAGTGCAGAGTGATCATGCGTGCCAGCAGGCACCTCATAGAGCAGTGGGATGACACCTTTCGCTTCCCATTCAATCTTTGCCTGTTCTCGTACTCCATTCTGATAACTTGCAAAGGCAAAGGCTTCAGGCCGGGTTTCACCAAGTAATTCATCTGCTGCAAGTGCATCCATCATGTAGCGCAAGACCGGATCGTTGATCCCATATCCAATAAAGCAAACTATGTAATGTCGAAACAGCTCGGTTATAAAACGAGATGCCCATCGTTCAGTGAGGTAGGCCAGACCAAAATCCCCGCTAGTTAAAACAAGCCGATTAAGTTCAGTTTCATCAAGAGAATCAGGTAACAACCCGTGAAGATACACAATTCCATCCCAACGGCTTTTTTTGGGAATGGGTAAAAAAGGTGCAGAATAACTTGTAATGTCTAATTTGTCTTTTGTAATTACATGTTGAAAAAGTCTGTCAAAGTTAGTTGTAACTAGCCGGACTTTACCCTTGCGATTAGTAGCTAATTGAATCAGGGCTTTGTGTGTTATTGTAGAGTCATCTTCAATCTGTGATAGAGTGAGAACAGTATTTAATGCTGTTCTTACCGCAATACGCTTTCCGGGGTGACGTCGTTCCAATAGATCTAATGTTGTGTCAAACTGTTTTTTGTTATAAGTTTGCTGTTCTGTGGGAGTGGGCGTAGTGCCAAGGTTTTCATATATATTATCAACTAAACCTTTGAAACCGGGAAGGCCCGCAGGGTAGGAAATTCCGGCACCACAAAAAAAGACGATTCTTCCTTCTTCTTGTGCTTCTAATAGATTTTCAGGGATGTCAGGGCCATTGGCGACGAAGGCAGGCATCAGAGCGTCACTACTCCTTTTACCAAGTCCTGGATGAAGATTTTTCCTATAATACCGTCTTCAAATTCCTGAGACTCATTTTTGAGCAGAACACCGCACAGGCTATCATCAAAATCTACTTCAATGGATTCTATTACTTCAACGTGCCCAAATTGAGTCAACATATGATTTTCCTTCCATTATATACTATATTTTTAGACTTATATTTTTACTTTTAACGGTTTAATTGAACGTACTCACTGAATAAAATCTTTTTTATATGAATTGTCCCAAAATTACTCCAAATTTTTAATTAATATTACAACCTGAATGAAAAATATAAGTTCTAAAATATATTCTTTTTAGATCCTTGCTTTCCCCACAGATATTTTTTTTGATTATTGATTCTTAGGTTCTACACGTTTTCACAAGCAAGCGACCTATTAAATCAACATCTTTGAAACCTTGGCCAGAGTTGATAACTTCTCTTTTTACCTTCTCATGCTTTTCGGATAGTTTTTTCCTCCTTCAACCAACCTTCTGACAAAAATATCCATGTTGACAATCTTCTCATAAATTCTTCTGGCGTCTCGTTTTTTTGTGTGGTTAAACCTCACAAATTTAGAAACGTATTTAATAAAGCGGCCAGTGTTCCGAGGTTCATATTCACCCGCATGTACCTTATCTGATCGGGCTAGCTGAAGTGGAATACAGGGTTAATTATTGGGCCGCATGTTGTTTATAGTCATAATCAACTAATAAATAATTAGTCGAAATAAACTAATAAATTCTTAGTTAAATCTAAATGCATTCAAATTTAACTATAATATATGGCCGAAAAAGTGTTCATGGTTGGTGGAGAAACCGAGCCTCCGTATTTTATCGGAAGGGAGCTAGAAATTAAAAAGCTGACACTGGATATTCTGGAAGAGGCCCAGATCAGTGTAATCTTTGGCCCGCGCAGAATAGGAAAAACAACTCTCCTCAAAAACTTCAAATCGGCCGTGGAAAAAGAAATCCTTTTTGTCCCGGTCAACTGCCGGGAAATGACCGATCTTTCCGATTTTTTCAGGGTAACGACTCAGGCCCTGGTAGAAGCCCACGCAGAAAAACACAGTATTAAAGGCCTCGCTCAAAAATTTGCCGGAATTTTCAGGGATAAAATCACGGTAGCTTCCGGCTCTCTTGCAGAAATCGGAGGCAGCATAGAACATGTTGGAAACGTTTACCTCAAATTCAGGGACAACGAAATAGAGGAAAAAGACCTGATTCCGGAAACCTTTGACTTCATTGAAAGCTTCTCTCAGGAAAAAAAAGAGCCCTTAATAATCGCTTTTGACGAATTTCAGGAACTCCGCCGGTTTAACGGCAGCATCTTCAATACGGTGAAAAGCCGGATGTACATGCCTCCTGAAGTCAGATACATTTTTTCAGGCTCATCCATATCCTTCATGCAAAAGGTTTTCTTAAAGCCTGATTCCCCTCTCTACCTCACGGCCGTCAAAACCGAACTCAAACCGATAAAGGAAGATGATCTTAAAAAATATATCAAAAGCCGGCTCGCAACAAAGCATATAGATATCTCGGAACATGCCCTTGAAAATATCCAGGAGCTGACCGGAGGCTTCCCCTTTTACTTCCAGAAATTAGGAGCCCTGCTCTACCAGGACGCTCTCCTTGAAGAAAAAACCCGAATTAAAGCTAAAGACGTGGAAAGAGTTTTTGCCGCAATGCTTGAAGAATTCGACAGCGAATTCGAGGCCCGCTACCTAAACTTCAGCGATCAACAAAGAAAGGTTTTGAGATCTCTCTCCTCAGAAAAACAAAAGCGTCTCAGCCAGATAGCTCTCGACATGAACACGCCGGCCTCATCCCTTACCACATCCATGCGGGGCCTTTATGGAACAATGACCGTCAGGAGGCCGGAAGGAGGTTTGTATGAGATCACGGATAATGTTTTCAGGCTCTGGGTAAAGAGGAATATTCTGGGGCCGGGGGCGGAATAAGTTATTAGTTGTATTTAAATATAGTCAAATTTAACTAGTTTTTACACTTATAATTTTCCTTTTGCATGATGGTTTTTGAACAGGGTTGAAGAATGGGCCGTAAATACCAGTTTACGGCTCTCGTGTTTTTCAGGAAATTTCAATATATATTTATACAGCTTGAATTAATATATTAAGTAGTGTTGACATTCCTAAAGACCTAAGGTGTATATTACATTCCGCATTAATTCATGTGGGACCTGTTCAGGAAATTGATTGAAAATGGAGCTAAATTCTTTTGGTAGATGAGAAGTCGAACTTGACGTCGAAATATTTTAACGACGTTGCAACTGGTAAAGATTCACTTGGATTCAAACCTTACGTCGAGGCTATCGCAGAGTTTCTTACTGACGAGGATACGCTAGCTCCGATCACTCTTTCTATTGAAGGCCAGTGGGGTTGCGGTAAATCTTCTTTCATGAAACAATTGAGTGATAAAATCGAGGAAGGGAATGGCCCCGAATCAACACGAAAAAAATATTTCACAGTATGGTTCAACTGCTGGAGATATGAAAAAGAAGACGAGTTATGGGCTGCTTTTGCACTTAATTTTATGGATGAGTTATCGAAACAGCTTTCATGGAAACCTCTACAACATTCAAGACTTGAATTATTTTACTTAAGGTATAAACTTAAACTTAAAAGTAATTTTCTAATTTTTGTTCATTTTTATTGGAGCATTCTTTCTTTCGTTCTTGTTTTTTTATTTTTGTCTCTGATTATTACTTATGTTTTGCATTATCTGGGAATGCCTTTACCTTTCTTTATAGAGAATAAAGTAATCGAAAACTTCGCTAATGTTGTTCTGATTTTAACTCCACTTGTGGGTCTCATGAATTATTTTTCTACCGAAAAGTGGTTTATAGATTTGTTTAGAGACCCTTTTGGTCTGAAAAAACTTGAGTCAAATACGAATTACAAAGAACGTATCCCTTTCAGAGAGCATTTTCATTCCGATTTCAACCAAATAATCAAGTCCTATGTAGGGGATTCGAAAGTCTATGTTTTTATTGATGACCTCGATCGGTGTGAAGTCCCAAAAGCTGCTGAACTCATGCAGGCGTTAAACCTCATGATCTCGGATAAATCTAATGTTTATTTTTCCATAGGCATGGACAGAAAAGTTATTTCTGCGGGGCTTGCTGCAAGGAATGAAAATATTCTTCCGTATTTGGGTGTGGACGGACTTAAATACGGTTATGATTTCATTGAAAAATTTATCCAGCTCCCTTTTAAAGTGCCAAGTCCCACAAATGAAGATTTTAAGAAACTTCTAAACCCTCAACATGAACAGGAAAGTTCCTCCAAAGCCTCTGACCTATCTGTGAATTCATCGAGTAATCTTAAAGCTCCTCACTCCAGTTCACAGTCTGATAAAGAAAACGACCAATCAGAACCTATCAGAAGTATCAAATCTGAGGAAACAATCCCTGATGGACCTCCAGAGGAAGAAACAGAAGTTCCGGAGCCGTTAGAAAATGATTCTGATTGTGAAGACCCAAAAGAACTTGATAACATTCTGGAAATGATTGTTCCCGCTCTTGATAGAAACCCTCGTCGTATGAAGCAGTTCATTAATCTGTTCCGTTTTCAGAGAACTATAGGAAAAAGAACGGGTCTTTTTTCTTATGATACGAACACGGATAATGAGTATATGTGGAATTGTAAAAAACTTGCAAAATTCGTGGCAATAAGCATGAAGTGGCCCTCTCTGATTTCAGATCTTGGTTCAGACCTAACACTTCTTGACCAGTTACAGGATTACGCATTGAAGTCATTGAAG
Organism: Methanosarcina baltica; assembly: GCF_055394095.1. NCBI lineage: Archaea > Methanobacteriati > Methanobacteriota > Methanomicrobia > Methanosarcinales > Methanosarcinaceae > Methanosarcina > Methanosarcina baltica. The sequence goes on from NZ_AP042463.1 coordinate 1,970,723, forward strand.
CCAGAAAATGAAAATGAAAAACTGGAGAAGTGGACCAAAGATGAAAGGTTGACGAATTTATTGAGATATGGCTGTGTGGAAGAAGGTAACCCCTCAGAAAATAAAGCCGAATATATCTTTTCAGGTCTTGATTTTAGCAAGTTGTTGCAGATTTCACCTGTGGTTGTAAATCCTGATACCGGACTTTCACCTATTAATGTAGGTGGAATAGAGTTCATGCCAATCCCTGCAGGAAATTTCATGATGGGGTCACCTAAAGATGAAGAAGCTGTATATTATTCTGAAGGTTCTGTACATAATGTAACCATTAAAAATCCTTTTTACCTTGGTAAATACCCGGTTACTCAGAAGCAGTGGGAAAACGTTATGGGTAGTAATCCTTCCATTTTAGAAGGAGATGATCGGCCTGTAGAAAATATTTCCTGGAATGACGTTCAGGACTTCATCAAAAAACTCAATGGAATGGAAGGTACTCATAAGTACCGTTTGCCTTCCGAAGCTGAATGGGAATATGCCTGCAGGGCAGGTACAACCACCAGATATTCCTTTGGTGATGATGAGTCAAAACTTGAGGACTATGCCTGGTATAGCGGTTATGAGACACTTGAAGAATGGAATGAGGATAAAGATTATATTAAAAATAAAGGTACTCACCCAGTTGGCCAGAAGAAACCCAATCCCTGGAACCTCTATGATATGCACGGTAATGTCTGGGAATGGGTTCAGGACAAATATCATGATAATTATGAAGGTGCTCCTTCTGATGGTAGTGTATGGGAAGATGGCAATAGCTCCGACCGTGTGTTCCGGGGCGGCGACTGGGACAGCAACGCTAGGGGCTGCCGGTCGGCGGCCCGCAGCAGGGACGACCCCAGGGAGCGCAACTTCAACGTTGGCTTCCGTCTTCTGAGGAAATTGTAACTACTTTCTACTTTACCACTTTACTACTGCCGTGGATGCAGGTAATTCTTTGGCGAAGCCCGATGGCCCAAAGCGTGCGAAGCCGCCGGGCCTAATACCCTGCTTTCACATCCACTCATAACACATCAAAACTTCAGGCTTAAAATTCTGCATCAGACTGTTTTCCGCATACCCGAAAAAAAGGCACCCCTCACAGTTCTTGACAAGTTCCTCCCGCCGGCCTGCCGATTCTTTCCAGACCATTTCAAACCCGTCCCTCATCACATTTCCGAGCGGCTCGTGCTGCACCCGGCAGGCCTCGGCCGTTCCGTCGTGGGTGACGTTTATTATAACCCCGCTGGCCCGACATTTATAATTCATGTCCCTGTCCCTGACCATGCGCAGGTAGGTCTTGGAGTTGATAATCGGATAGCCCTCTTTTTTCATTTCGATTATTCTGTTAACGACCCTTCTAAACTTTTCTTTGTCCCGGATTCCGAATTCGTTCCAGGTCTCGTCATCTATCCCCGTAAATTCGTGCACGGGCTCAAAGGAGATTTTAACGCCCATCTCCTTTGCAAGTTCTATCAGGCCCTCGATGTCGTCCAGGTTTTTTCCGCTGAGGACGCAGTTCATGAGGATGGGGTTTTTCTTCTTCTGCTCTTGCCGGACATCCCGGGCCTTCTTTATGCCTTTCAGCAGGGTTTCGAATTTCATCTTCCGGATTTCTTCATAGTTCTTGATTCCATCCACGGAAACCGAGAGGAAGTCCACATCCTTCAGCTCCTCAGCTCTTTTGTAAAGGAGTTTGCCGTTTGTGACCATCGAGGTAATCATACCCAGTTTTTTGGCATGGGCCATGATTTCGGGCAGGTCCTTTCTGAGGAGAGGTTCCGTGGTCCAGGCGTTGTAGACTCCGATGCCAAAAGCTCTGGCATCCTCCAGAAGCTTAAAAACCTCTTCTTGAGCTGGATCTGGGCCTGTTTCCTTCCAGTATTCACAGAAACTGCAACGCATATTGCAGCGGGCGTTCACTCCGTGGGAGAGGACAAAAGGGCGTTTTTTAACTCGGATTTGCCAGAGGGCTCTGGCCGCGAGGAGGGGGTCGAATCGGGACATGATGATCTTTACCCTGTTTTTTCTGCGGTCGTTTATACCCGTCGGTCTGGAGGTTCAGAAACGACCATAAGGTGAAAAAAAGGTTGATATATATGAGTATAAGAATTTTCAACAAGTTGTCATAATCAAAAAAAAAGGTTGTCCGCCCTGAGGCAGACAAAAGGAATCAAATTTATCCGAAAAGGGCGCCGAGACCGGCCATGCCTTCTTCTTCGTTGTCTTCCTCTTCCTCTTCTTCGACAACTGCTTCTGCTGCTGCTTCAGCGGGTGCTGCTGCGGCTGCTGCTGCGGGGGCTGCGAATGCTGCCTGTGCGATGGCTTCTTCGATGTCCACGCCATCAAGGGCTGAGATGAGGGCTTTTACTCTGGATTCGTTAACTTCGGTACCTGCTGCCACAAGGACTGCAGTGATCGCTTCTTCTGTGAGGGCTTTACCTGCGTTGTGCAATAAGAGTGCTGCGTATATGTATTCCATTTTGATCACCTAAATTAATTGTAAATGTAAAATGATTATCCGAAAAGGGCTCCAAGACCGGCCATGCCGTCTTCTTCGGATTCTTCCTCTTCTTCTACTTCTTCTTCCTTCTCTTCAACTGCTGCGGATGTGACTGCGGCTGCGCTTGCGGCTGCGGCTCCGAGAAGAACTTCTCTTAGCTCGTCGTCCACTGCATCTGCGTTCCTGTCAGCGGCTGTGGATGCAACTGAAGTCATCTCTCCGTGGGCCTTTGCCAGCAAAATGTCCATGACTCCCGGTTCAAGCACAACAGCATTGACACCCAGGTTCTTTGCTTCCGCAAAGGCTTTTGCCAGCAGAGTGCTGATTGTTGCAGTAGTCGGGTAGGCTGCGTTGACAGATAAGTTGAAAGCGTTCTGAGTTGCCCTGATGATGTCTGCAACGTATTTGCTTTCATCGACTGCGAGGACATCAGGCTGATAAATTGTCCCGGTTTCGTAGACCGCTCTTAAGTCCAGTCCCACTATGAGGGGGTAGATCTCAAGCTTGGACAGCATCGTGGCAAGCTTTTGAGGGACTACTTCGCCTTCCTTACAGACAACCTTTGTATCCTTGACCGCGACTTTCCCTGCCTCAATTATGGCAGGAATTCCTGCGCTCTGGAATTCACCCAGGATAGGGCCTGGCGGGAAACTGGTCGGGCCTTTCTTAACAATGATGTCGAGAGGGGCAATTGCGCCTCCTTTTATTGGAGAAGGCGTCTTTGTACCTTCAAGCAACTTGTAAAGCTTGAAAGGGTTTTCATTTGTGAAGATAAGGGCCGTCTGCTTGTCAATGAAATCCTTCATTTCGGGGATTTCTTCTCCGAGTTCATCCAGAGCACGCTCGACGAGAGAGTTTCTGGAAACCTTGAGCACGGCAACGTCTTTTAAGTTTCTCCGCATCTTCTGGATCTGGGAGGCAAGGATTCCTTCAATCCCCACCATTCCGAAAATATTGTGTGTCCGGATGAGTTCTTTAATATTTTCGATTTCATCCGTTTTCCACTGCGGGACGTGCTTGGTGTGATGCTCATCTTCTACCATCTTACACCACCCTCTCGGATTTGCCCATGGTTGTAGTGACATATATGGACTTCAGGTTTTGCCTACCCTTCTCGAGGGCGCGTTCTACCCTGGTCACAATAGTCTCAACATTCTCGGCCAGAGCTTCAGGGTCCATGTCTCTTCTGCCTACGGAGACATGGAAGGTCAGCTTGTCCTTTGACCTGAGCTTGATTGCGCTCTGCTTGCTCTGAATCAGCTCGTTTATGTCCTTGTTTGGAAGAAGCGGAATCGGCATTTTACCTCTGGGTCCGAGGACAATACCGAGCTTCTTACCGATAATCGGCATGAACTGAGTTTCTGCAATAAAAATGTCACATTCATTTGCAAGGGTTCTGGCTTTTGCTTTATCCTCAGTCAGTTCCTCTAATTCTTCTTCAGAAATAACGTATGCAGCACCGGCATCCCTTGCCTTAAGCCCAACGTCACCTTTTGCAAATACGCCGATTTTCAGTGTCTTTCCAAGTCCTCTTGGAAGAATCACTTCTTCATCGACTCTGTTCTTTGGTTGGTTCATGTCAAGGTTCTTTAAGTTAATCGCCATATCCACGCTTTCAGAGAATTTGCGCGCAGGCGACTCCTCAATTACTTTCTTGACAGCTTCCAGTATAGATTTTTCCACCATTGTATTCCTCCCCGTAGTGTTGAACATTCTCGTTCAAGCAGCTGTTTCAGCTTACTACGGTTGGTTGAAAGCCACAGCTCCGACTTTACCGGATAGTTTTTTTAGCTCATTCAGCAGTATGGCCTCAACATCACGCATTTGAGTATAATGTCTGGCAATATGCCGTCAAAGGTTTCTGAGCTATTCTGTAGTATTCCATTTAAAACTATTGGTGTAGGGCCGAGCGTGCTCTCTAAAAAATGAAGAGCAAAAAAGGCTTACCACTCTTCATTTGCAAGCGCGTCTTCGAAACTGCCTTCACTGAGTGCTTTCTGGCACTCCTTTGGAGCCATATTTTCGATGGTCACGCCCATGGGTACACAGGTGCCCATTACCTCTTTCATTGTAGCCTTGAGATCGTAAGAAAGGACGCTTTCCTTTTTCATGCGGGCAATCTTTGCTACCTGCTGGATGCTCAGGTTACCCACAACCTCGGAGCCGGAAGTGCCAGACCCTTTTCGAATGCCTGCTTCCTGCATGACCAGCGCGGAAGTCGGGGGAGTTCCCACTTCAATTTCCACACTCTTGTCATCAGCGACGATTATCTTTACAGGAACCTGCATCCCGTTATAATCTCGTGTCTTTTCGTTGATTTTCTCAACTACTTCTTTTATGTTAATCCCGAGGGGTCCCAGTGCTGGGCCTAGAGGGGGTCCAGGGTTTGCTTTTCCTCCCTGGACCAGTGCTTCAACAACACTTGTCATATGAGTCTCACCGCTTTTATTAGTATTAATTGAGTGTGCTACTGTAACGCCAGCAATATAATATCATTGCCAGCTCACGATTCCTCAGGCAGGATGCCCGTGACTTTAGTCGTGGAAGGAATACCGTCAATTTTCAGGCATTCCGTTCCTCGTTTGGATTTCTCCACTCTGCTTTGGAAACGAATTTCCGTAGCAGGTAACGCAGTTTTTAACTGTTCTTCTCTTTTGCTTGCTTCTTTTCCAGTTACACCGGAAATTCCACAAATTCTCAATTTGTGCTACTGCAAAAAGAGAACAGAACTTATATTAATATAATATATTAAGCTAATGTTTGATATTTATTTACAAAGAGGCCAGGGCTTGATTCATCCCCCTGCTAAAGCAATGGGGTTTTCACATTCCTCTGTGCTCCCGGTCCGTAATTATTCCTATAGTTTTTCGGGCACATCGAGTAAGCCGGGGCTCAATCGTTTCTCTCTTTCTTGAGCACCCTTACAGTATCACCACGTAGTGTTATAGGTATCGGTACGACCGCATCGAAGAGTTCAACCGTAATCTCCTCACGCCCTTCGTCAACCCGCTTGACCCGGGCCCTTTCACCCTTGAAGGGGCCTGTGATTACCTCTATTATGTCTCCTTCCTTTATGCCGGTAACTACCGGTTTTGGTTTCAGGAAGTGTTCGATTTCGGCAATATCGGAGCTCCCTTTTATAATGGTCCTTGCATGTGGGATGGCCTGAATTGCCATATCCACAATTCCTGCCTCCGGGGCCTCGACAAGGACATACCCTTTCAATTCTTCAGGGGAAAGAATCGCCCTGATGTCAAGCATCTCCTTTTTCGAAACCCGTGCAAGGGCTTCAGATACCGATTTTTCCTGGTTTGCGGTAGTTTTGATTATGAATATCTTGGAATCTTCACTCATTGGGCCACCCACTGGGGCAACATCGTAAGCAGTACATAAATGATAAAGCCTATGGCCCCTACCGCCAGGATTCCGGCGCCCGCAACTTTGGCAATAGTCAAGAACTCTTCCCTGGACGGTTTCTTTGTTAATTTCAGGACTCTCAGGTGTGCTCTTATCACCTGGCCAATACTTTCTTTGGTTATTTTGGTATTAAACATAGATTCTGCCAAATGATTCACATCCAGGTTTTATTTGATTTATTTTTTATAAATTAATTATATTTTTTGAATTGGATTATTCTCTTAATTTGCTCCCTTCTCTGCTATTCCCATTTCCTCATCTTCTGTTATGGATACAGACTCCCTGGTCTTTTTTCCCTGGGTGGGAGTTTATTACTTAAGGAAAGCTAATTACCGATTAGGAAAGCTGATAACCTATTATTATTTCCTGCTATTTTAAGATATCAGCAAGTCTGGCGTATCTGGCTATTTTAAGGGCTAAATACTCTAATAGATCAGGAGTTCTGAGAAGTGAAACTCTCTGATGCCTTGCAAGAGTTCTTTTCAGGAGCTTCTTTTCAGAGCTTCTTTTGCGGCGTCCTTTGAATGTTTTGATGCCGAATTGTATCGGCACCATACGGCATTTACCATAAAAATAGTTTTCGATTGGACTTTAATCCCTCATTTCTCCCTTAAGGAGAGGAAAACAGTATTTTTCTCGATCAGGGACTTTATCCAATCGTTATTTTTGTCCTTCTGTTATTTTTATCCGGTTTAATCCACGAAATCGATTCCGTATTTGAGTGTGACATTTTTGTCGTTGCCGTGTCCGTAGATCTGTGTGGATGTAACACCTGTTACCACAATCATTGTACGCACGGTCTGTTCGAGATCAGGGTCGATCTGGGCTCCCCAGATCAGGCGGGCGTTGCTGTCGATCCGGTCGTAAACTTCCTGAACCACGCATTCGGCTTCCGATATTGTCATATCAGGTCCGCCTACCACGTTTACAAGGGCTGAAGTCGCACCTGAAATGTCCACATCAAGGAGCGGGCTTCTAAGGGCTTTCTGCACGGATTCCGAAGCTTTGTTGTCTCCATCAGCTTCTCCAAGCCCGATCATTGCGACGCCACCGTTTTGCATAACGGTCCTTATATCTGCAAAGTCGAGGTTGACCAGTCCGGGCTTTGTGATAAGCTCGGTTATACCTTTGACAGCCCTCATCAGGACCTCATCCGCAACCTTGAAAGCGGCCTGTAGTGGGAGATTAGGAACTACCTCTATCAGTTTGTCGTTTGGGACCACAATGACAGTGTCTGCGACATCCCGGAGGCGTTCAAGCCCGGCTTCGGCGTTGGTCCGACGGATCTGTCCTTCCACTCCGAAAGGAAGGGTGACGACCGCAATCGTAAGGGCCCCGGCATCCCTGGCAGCTTCGGCAACAACAGGAGCTGAACCGGTTCCTGTCCCTCCTCCAAGACCTGCGGTGATAAAGACCATGTCCGAGCCTTCAACGATTTTGTTGAGCTCATCCATGCTCTCGATGGCGGCGTCCTCGCCGATCTGGGGAAGGCTGCCTGCCCCAAGTCCTCTTGTTTTCTTTTTTCCGATAAGGATTTTCTTGTTGGCGTGGACATGGAGGAGATGCTGGGCATCGGTGTTCAGGGCCACAAGTTCCGCACCTTCTATTCCTTCTCCCACCATGCGCTGAATGCTGTTTGAACCCCCACCTCCGCAACCCACTACCTTGATCGTTGTCTGCAAGCTTTTCAGGATTTCTTCCAGTTCAGCATTGATATCATCGTTTTGGTCGGAATAATCGGGGGTTAAAAACCCTTCTTTCCTTCCGCGTCCCTCCTGGGCAGAGCGAGCAAGGGCTTCTTCTACTATGGATTTCATACTGTTTTCCTCCAGTCTAGCAAGATGATAAATTTGATACTGAATAGTGTTAAAGAACTATTTAATCATCAGATTATACTGTATCATGTTTAATAGTTTTCCTTCTGATGGTTCCATTTTGATGAACAGTTATCCCCTGGTGTTCGGGTTTCCGGGGAATTAATTCTTTTTTGAGCAGGCAAAGGGTAGATGAGGCAATTCTGGTAGGTCCTCAGGCACTCTTTTCCTTATGAACTCTTTTTTTTTATCGTTTTTTTCAAACATTGTTTATTTTTTTAAATTTAGAGGCCGCTCATTCTATTTTTAACTTTTCCTTTTTGATGAGGATAAACGGGAGGCCCCTTTTTCCTTCTCCTAAACTTTGGTTCCTCCCTTCTTCTACCCCAATTTCCTCTTTACAGGGATGTCTGATTTTTTACGCTTTACCCCTGGATTCTCCTAAAATAATGCCCGTTGCTATCATGTGAGCTACGCGGAGGGGCTCGGGGATATTGCTCCTTGTTGCGGTTAGCCTGACTATTTTTTTTGCACTATCGGATCCTATCCCGGCTTTCTGTATATATATCGGATTTTCGGTTTTTTTAGTAATCACTTCCTCTATCCTGCCAGCTTTTTCTATTACCTTCAGCCTCTCCTCTCCGTCTGTAAAATGTCCGAGGGCCGCCTCGATCTTTTCAAAGTTCGGATATGAGCGCATAATCACGATTACCGGCAAGCCGGTCTCTTTATTGAGCTTTGAGATGTCCACCACGTTGAAGCCCCCGTATGTGACCCCATCGAGCATAATGACTCTAAGCTGTCCGTAGTGTTTGCTCCTTTTTACCATCTTGCAGATAACTTCGGTGGCATCCTTTCCATCCCGGGTGATTTCCGACCGTAGCACCCCGTCCATCCAGTCCCCTCCCCGGAAAACAGTCCCGACTATCATTATCTCTTCCCCGATCAGGAAGGAATCGTCCACGCCAAGGACGCGGATTTCAGGTTTGATGTGAAAATCCAGCTTCACACTTTTCTATATGCGGTAATTGTAAAAATAGTTTGGTTGTTTTTGATGAAGGCAGGGGCCCCCCTCTCGGGTAGGTAAATTATAAAAATAGTCTGTTTGTTTGTTTTTGGGGGTGGGAGGGCCCCCTTCTGCGTAAGCAATAAGCCCCGGAAGGGGCCGTCCCTTCGAGTATGTAAAAAGTTTTTAGGTTTTCTTTCGGTTTACACGAACATTGCTTCCGGCAGAGTCGTCTGTTTCAGTCTCTGGGTCTTCGCAGCCATTGAAACTTTGTCGGTGGCTTCAAGGAAGTCTTCCATCTCCACCGTCTCTTTATCTTTCCGAACCGCAAACATCCCGGCTTCCGTGACAATTGCCTTCAGGTCCGCACCATTCATGTTTTCGGTCATTTTTGCAAGCTTTTTGAAGTCGATGCCTCTGGCAAGGTTCATCTTTCTGGAATGGATTTTCAGGATCTTTTCCCTTGCCTCCTGGTCGGGCATCGGCACATAGACCAGGCGGTCAAACCTGCCCGGCCGCAGGATCGCAGGGTCAAGGACATCCGAACGGTTGGTAGCTGCGATAATCCGGACGTTTTCTCTTTTATCAAAGCCGTCCATCTCAGCCAAGAGTTGCATAAGGGTCCTCTGGACTTCCCTGTCCGCGCCCGTGGTCTCGTTTAACCGTCTGGCTGCAATTGAGTCGAGTTCATCGATAAAAATAATGCTGGGTGCTTTTTTCCTGGCCATTTCAAAGATTTCTCTGACCAGTTTTGAACCGTCCCCTATGTATTTCTGGACAAGTTCCGAACCTACAACCCTTATGAAAGTTGCATTTGTCCGGTGGGCCACCGCTTTTGCAAGCAGGGTCTTTCCAGTTCCGGGTAAACCGTAGAGAAGCACGCCTTTCGGAGGCTCGATCCCCACACGTGAAAAGCGTTCCGGTTCTTTTAATGGAAGTTCCACAGCTTCTTTTAGTTCCTGAATCTGCTCTTCAAGTCCTCCTATCTGTTCGTAATCGATGTCTGTACTTTCAAGCACCTCCATTGCCGCAACTATAGGCTCTTCCGTTGAAGGAAGTACCTCTGCGATAGCAAGGGTGTGCTGGTTCAGGGCAACTTTTGCCCCGGGAGAATGTTTTTTCTCTTCGATGTACTGCGAGACATTGACCAGAAACTGAGGGCCGTTACTGCTTCGGACGATTATCTTGTCGTTTTTTATAACGTCGATAACCGTGCCGATTATAAGTGGCGAAGTTTTCATTCGGTCTAGTTCTGACTGTAACTTTCGAATCTCCCTTTCATATTTGATTTTCTGATTTTCCAGATAGCGCTTCTCGGATTCGATCTGGCTGCATTGCTCTTCCAGAAAATTGTTCCTGCTTTCAAGCTGCCGCATTCGGTCCTGGAGGTCAGATGTGTCCTCCTCCATCCCCGCCGTATCAATCCGATCGTACACCGGCCCGGATTTTATTATGCGGCTGCGCACGTTTCCATCCTTACTCTGGGTACTTTCAGTCATGGAGCTCCGAATAATATTTAAGTTCGTACCGTATATAGCGTTTTCGAAGTGATCAAAATGCAGTGCGAAATATGTGGTGCAGAGATCCCCGGAACGCCTACAACTGTTACAATTGACAATAGTGAACTCCAGGTATGTCCGAGGTGTGCACAATACGGCAAGCCAGTTGACAAGCGAATTCCAATTTCAAGGAAAATCTCTCCCGTGGCCCGGGCAGTACAGAGGCCTGCTAAAAGGCCCCAGAAGAACTTTTTTGATATTTTACAGGATGAACTTGTCGATAACTACGAACAGCTTATCCGGGATGCCCGGGAAGCCAGGGGCTGGTCTCAGGAAGACCTGGCTGAACATATAAAAGAAAAAGCGTCCCTTATAAGAAAGATTGAGAGAACTGATATCGTACCCGAAGATTCCGTGCGTAAAAAGATTGAGCGCATCCTTGAGATCAAGTTGACGGAAAAGACATCTGACTCAGAGCAGGAAGTCACGCGTTTCAAAAAGGATACAACACTTGGAGATATTGTGAAAATCAAAAGAAAATAAGCGCCAAGAGGTCCAGGGAAGAAAAATAAATAGTCTCTGATAGCGTTTAAGGCCTGATAAATCGGTTGAACCGTGTGTCTGAGTGGAGAATGGGAAATGACACTATAAGAGTTTTACCTCTCATCGTTTCCCTTTTTGTCCTTCTCCTTTCTTTTTCTTACCTTTTTTTACTCATTTCCTTAAAATTGTTATTTTTTTCCAATATTGTTACAACTCAATCTCGATTTCATACACTTTTTCGGGGTTTTCCTTGTGGATGGTCCAGAAAGGTTCTTCTCCGTATTCTTCAACAAGTTTCATCGTCCTTCTGGGGATAGTCTTTGGGCCAAGCACCGCTCCGGGGCGGTTCGGGTCATCGATGTAGTCTGTTTCCATCATAAAGCGGGTGCCTTCCTCAATGGCCTTTTCAATAGCTCCCTTGCTTGCAATAACGCCCGGAAATATCCCGAGTTCCTCCGAGACTTTTACCAGGGGCGGGGAATAGTGTTTGACCACTTTATACATTTTGATTCCGGTTTTCCTTGCCCTTTCCGCGATATCCCGGAGTTCCGGCTCTTCCACGTTTTCGGTATGGAGCTGTACCGCGCAGTCCTGCTCCCGTCCAAGCCCGAAGGCATGTTCCATAACCCCGTTTGAGGCCTCCCATATCTCATCCGACACCGGATAGTGGGGCCTTCCGGACTTAATCCCCACCGCAAGGCCCTTTTCCACATAGCCTGCGGCAAGTTCGAGGCCCCCTTTCATAACCCCTGCGGCCTGAGAAAGCTCCATGTATTCCGTAAGCTTCGTGATTTCGGCCGGGTGGACCCCGATCACGGGAAATGCCCCAACTCCCAGTTCCCGGATCTTTGCCGCAAGCTCAACGGTTTCGTCAAAGACGGGCAGGAAGTCCTCGGGTTTTTTAACGGCGATTCCCAGGGTCCAGCTGGGTTTTGAGACCAGGATGATGTGAGTCCCCCCGGCTCTCTGAAAGTCCTTTACAGCTTCAAGCCCCCTGGCTCTCGGGTCTATGTGCATGTGGTTATCGGTAATCGGGATTTTTGCGGGCATTTTTACACCTTCTCGCACTTTTTTCTGTTACACTTTTTCAAAAAGATTTCGTAGGTAATATTATTACCTATAAATAGGAATACATAGCCTGAGTGTCGGAACCAGAAAAATATTCGAATAATACTGTTCAGATTTTTTGAAAATGGTTCCCTTCAGGTTTACCCGTTTCTTCCGTAATTTTGCGGATATCATGGTCAAGTTTTATATTAAATATATTATATTAAACTCGTGAAATTGACCTTAAATCGAAAACGTGATGTTGGTTTTAAATTATACTCGTAAAATTGATCTTATATTGAAAACATGATGCTGATCTTAAATTAAAATGGTGATTATATGAGTAAAACCGCAGCAGTAATTAAAGGCGACGGGGTAGGCCCCGAACTCGTGGACGCAATGTTGAATGTCGTGGAAGCCGCAGACACGGACGTAGAGTTCGTGATGTGCGAGGCCGGAGCAGGCTGGTGGGAAGAAAACGGAGGAAACTCCCTCATCCCTGACGAGACCTGGGATATTCTTGATAATTCCGACGCCAGCTTCAAAGGTCCTACCACAACTCCCGGTAAAGTTGGCTCTCCCAGGAGTGTGGCCGTATCCATCAGGCAGAAATACGACCTTTACGCAAACGTCAGGCCCATAAAGACCTTCCCCGGTACAAGCTCCCCTCTCGGAGATGTGGATACGATCTGTGTCAGGGAAGGAACGGAAGGCCTCTACATAGGAGAGGAAATCAAACTCACCGATGACGTTTACATTGCAATCCGGAAGATTACCCGCACATCCTCAAACAAGATTGCACGTTACGCCTTCGAGGAAGCAAAAAGGAGAGGTTTCGATACCGTTGTTCCCATCCACAAAAGCAACATCCTCAGGCAGACCTGTGGCACCTTCCTCGAAGAGGTCGAAAAGGTCGGGCAGGAATTCCCTGAGATTGAGATCTGGCCCTACCACATCGACAACATCGCAATGCAGATTATCAAGAACCCTCAGCTCTTTGACAAAAAGGTCCTCCTATCCACCAACCTCTTCATGGACGTTATCAGCGAGGAATGTGCAGCTCTTGTAGGCAGCATCGGAATGATATACTCCGCAAATATCGGTGACAATTTTGCTATGTTCGAGCCTGCCCACGGGTCTGCCCCCAAATACGCAGGTCTGGACAAGGTCAACCCTGTTGCAACCGTCCTTGCCGGGGCCTGGATGCTTGACTACCTGGGTGAAAAAGAGAACTCAGAAGCCATCTTCAAGGCCACAGAGCGTGTAATCTCCGAAGGCAAGTACCTCACCTACGACCTCGGAGGAAGCACCAAACTCAGTGAAATGGCCGGAGAAATCGCAAAGTACACGGCTGAAATCCTTAAATAAGGAATATTCCGGATCAAGAGTCTGTAAAAGACCCTGAAAAACAGACCTTGTAAAACAGACCCTGAAAAACAGACCTTGTAAAACAGTTTGTATAATAGAAGGGGAGGGAATTTTAGAGCAGGCCTCAGAAGGGCTTCACTCCTTAATCTCCTTTTCCGATATTTTTATTTTTATTCTTCTGGTTCCGAAACATTTTCTCCTATGGAGAAATCTGCGTCGGGGTGGCCGACCTTGCAGATGGGCTGATGAATGAAGTACTTTTCAACGTAGGCCATGAGTTCTTCGTCTGAGATACACGAAACGCGCTCTTCGTTGTCGTAGAGCCTCTGGATATCCTGCTGGATTTCTTTCAGACGGGGGTCGTCTTTCTCGATTATGGTTTCGACATCGAGCATCTCTTGCAGGGTCTCCTGGATCTTGTGCCGGATTACTTCCATGCCTGAGGAGTCTCCGATAAGAAGGAGCCTCTTTCCGCCTACCAGTTCCGGGGGGTAGGGCTCGTAATTGAAGGGGTTTTTCAGGACGCCTGCAGCATGAATTCCGGATTCGTGGGCAAAGATGTTTTTGCCTATAACGGCCTTGTTTCTGGGGATTCTGATGCCTATCTCTTTTTCCATGAACTTTGAGAAGCGGGTTATGGGTTCGAGGTTGTACTTATCAAAGCCTTCCACTCTGTCCTTAAGGAAGAGGAGGATTTTCTCCAGTTCGGTGTTTCCAGCCCTTTCCCCGATTCCGAGGAAGGTCACACTGCTCCAGTTGGCCCCGTGCCAGTAGCCTGCAATGGTACTGGCTGACCCCATCCCGTAGTCATCATGGACGTGGGTCTCGATGTTTTTGACCCCTATCTTCTTCTTGAGGTGCTCCACCAGTTTCGGGATTCCATAAGGTTCGTCAATTCCCATAAAAGGCATCCCGTAGCCCACGGTATCGCAGACCCTGATGATACAGTTAGGATCGATCTCCATGATCTTTTCGATAAGCGGGAAGACGAAATTATAGTTATCAGCCCTTGTCATGTCTTCCAGGTGGGCCCTTGTCCGGAGCCCGTGGTCCACAGCGTACTGAAGAGCGTCCAGATACTTCTCTTCGGCTTCTTCCCTGCCGGAAAGCCTCATCTTTGAAAAGATGTGTGAATCCGATACCGACATCAAAATCCCGACCTCTTCAAGCCCTTCTACTTCAAGGATTTTATCGATATCTCCTCTTAAGGCCCTTGCCCAGCCCGTGATTTCGGGGCACTCATAACCCCTATCAAACATGAGTTTTACGGCGTCTCTGTCCCGTTTGTTGAAAACAAAGGCTTCCAGTTTTTCAATCCCTATCTCATGCAGGAACTCGTAGATCTGAACTTTGTGTTCTCTGGTGAGGACTATCCCGGGCATCTGGGAACCGTCACGGATAGTACTGTCACTTATAAAAATATCATTTCCATAGGGCAGTTTTAACTTGGGTAGATCATCATATGATTCGTATATCTTCATCAAGTTTCCTCCTCTCTTTTTTTACAACATTGGGCCTGCATTGAGCGTACAGACTTCCACGTTGAGGGGTTTATATTCAATTGAAAAAACTGCATCAGGTGTATCAGGTTAAAAAAATTAATTTATTATAAAACGAGGGTTTTCCCGTTTCTGTGTAAAAATTCCTTTTTTTTCGGACAGGCTGACCTGCCCTTTTATTTTCCATCAGCAGAAGATCTCTTCCTCAAAAACCTGAGCAATTAGGCGAAGGTTTTAGCAGAGGTGGTTAATTTAAGCTTTATAACCATAATCTGGACATGTATATGTGTTTATAGTTAAAATGTCTTTCTTTCAAATTTTTGGAAATGTATTGCAATTTTTTGAAATCGTTTTATCTCGTGTCGCAGAAGACTCCTTCCTCGATGTTTCTAATCGAAGATTAGAAACTCCTGTTAAACCTGCGGTTTAACACGACCGCCGTAGGCGGGCAGGTGGGAGATGAATGCGACAAATTGGTTTAAATTTTAATTATTTGAATAAGTGTTGTCGATCTTGCAGTTAGTCGGACACAGTTCTTTTTAATGGTGACACTTGTAATCGTCGTGTTCCAGTTGATGTCACACAATACTCCGTATCCTTTGGACATTCGACCCCTTACGAATCCTTCTCCTTTTTTAGTTCGTATCTTGTCGAATTTTCTAATTCCGAATATTTTACCAGTTGGTATTGACTTTTCGGATCGTTTGCCTTTGGTTTGCTGGTAATCTCCCTCACTAACGTGTCTTTTGAAATATACCGTATCATCCAGTTGAACATGTTGATTATCAGTGCAGCATATCGCAATTGCATCGTTATAGTGAGTTTTCGGCAGTTTTAGTATTTGTTCTCGTTTGAATTTCGACTCGTAACCAAATGTTTCGTCGAATTTCCAGGATGATTTTTTAACTCAGCTTTCAAAGAAGAGCTATTTTTGCCTTGATTTGCCACAAAAATCAGTGGCAAGGAAGATCCGTTAAAAAAAATATTTGTAAGGCCTAAGTTCTAAATTACATTTAAAAAGCCTATTGTATCTGTTTTTTGAAGAAATATCTTTATATACGTAGAACCTAAATTTATATCATGGTTTTTTTAAAACAGAAAATAATCAACGGTAAAAAATACTGGTATATTATTAAAACTGGCAGAATTGATGGAAAAGTGAAAACTATATTTCAGATATATTTAGGCAATGCCGAAAAAATATTTGAAATGAAAAAACAGAGTGAATCATTGCCCTACATGAAACTGAAATCTTTTGAGTACGGCAAACTTGCCGCACTTCTTCATGTGAATGAAGAGCTTGGATTCGTTGACATAGTGAACAAGCACACTATGAAAAAATCAATCGATGGTTTAAGTGTCGGAGAGTATCTTTTACTTGATATAGTGGGGAAATCTCATGGAGTTTTAAGTGAAAACGGTATTGGGGAATGGTTCAAAAAATCGGCCTTATCTTTTAAGTGGAAATTCCCTCATAAATTAAATTGTCAGAATTTTTTGAATCATATGAATTACATTGATTCCGACACAATGAAAAATATTGAAGACGATTTGTGCCGAGTTCTCATCGAAAAAGGACTAACCCCTTCAGTACTGTTTGTGGATGAATCAAACTGGTTCACTTATGCTACCAATTATGATGAAAAAAGTGAATTGCTTCATAAAGGGTATAACAAAAAGCATCGTAAAGACAAAAATCAGGTATCTGTAGCGCTGGCTGCTAATGATTACAACTTACCTTTTATTCACGAGACATATCCAGGAAATGTGCATGATTCAGAGGAATTTTCAGGTCTGGTTGACAAAATAGTAAACCGTCTAACCGAATTGAATATTTGTTCGGAAGACCTTGTTCTTGTTTTTGATAAGGGAAACAATTCAAAGGACAACATTGAAAAAGCAACTTCAAAGATGAATTTTGTAGGGGCTGTAAAAGCAAATCAGGCAGATGATCTTCTTGAAGTGCCATTATCTAAATATCAATTTTTATATGAAAGCTCAGAAGGCCACAAAATTTATGGCTATCGGACAAAGCATCAGTTTTACGGGACAGAATTTACAACAGTAATTACTTTCAATGAAGGAACTCACAAACTTCAAAAAAGAACTTGTGAGTCAAATATGTCAAAAATAACTGAGAATCTGGAAGACCTACAGAGGAGACTGGAAAGCAACAGAGGAAAAGCAAGAAACAGGAGCAGTGTAGAAAAAGAGGTTGCAGACATTATTATCAAAAAATACAGAAGTATGGTGAAATATGAAATTACTGATGCTCCTGAAGGTAAGAAAAAACCTCAGTTAAAGTTCTGGATTGACGAAGAGAATAAAAATAAGCGCGAAAATTCATTAGGAAAAAATATACTATTTACAGATAAGCACCGTTGGCACACTAAAAAAATTGTGCAAACATACAACAATAAAGGCGCTATAGAGGATGATTTTAAGCTATTGAATGATCACCTGCTTGTCCCTGTGGGACCGGTGTACCACCACAAAGATGAAAATATCAAAGTTCACGTATTTCTGTCTATAATTGGCTTACTTTTCTACAGATATTTAGCCTGGGAGACAAAGAGATATGGTCTTTCTATGAGAAGACTAATTGAAAATTTGTCCGAAATTAGGCTGGCAGTTATCCAGGATAAAGAATCAAACAAGTGTAATATTATTCTGGAAGAGATGAGTACAAAGCAAGCATCATTATTTTCTTTCTTGAACCTGGGTAATTACCTGCCACCCCAATAAAAACGTCATCAGTAGGATTATTCATTCCTTAGGCCCACACAAACAAAGCCGCTTGATAACGGAAAAACATGCATCTTTGAAAGTAAAGTTTAAGTTGAGATTTAATAATCCCAATTTCAGTTGCATGTTTTGTTTTGGAGAGAGATCCATTGATTTCAAATTTACCTGCATGTAATTCGTCGTGGCAGGTGCGACACAATGTGATAAGATTATCGGGAGTATCTGTACCATGATTTGATCTGAATATAATATGATGACAATCCAGTTTACGGTCTTTTGATTTGCCTTTACAATGCTGACACGTATATCCGTCTCTACTCAGGACGTATGCTTTTACATTATAAAAGTTCTTCATAGGACCATTTTGATATCCAGTTCTAGATATACCAGGATTGGTTATTATGTGAATATCGAATGATGCAAGTTCAACTGCCCATTTTGTTATCGGTAAGATGGACTCAACGAAGTGTTCTTCTCTCAGATGAGATTCGACCTTGCTGCGAATTGACGGAGCTATTCTACCAGATTTCTTGGAGTTATGACGGTTGTTGAATCTTACTGGTCGATACCTGGTTTTTCGGCCTCGGCGGGTACGTCTATAACTGGATCGAGCTTTCATCTTTTTAGAGATGTCATCTCTGATCTCGATTTCAGACTGGTATACTACCTGATTATTGGAAACTGCAGCACAACCGACATGTTTTGATCCCGTATCCATTCCTGCAATAATTGATTGAGTATATTCTTTACTATCGTAAAGTAATTTGATTGTGAACGGAGTGGTTTTCATCACTTTTGCCCTGTTAGTTTTTAACAAAATCCTGGCTTTCGCAGGACTTGTTGGCATAAGGGTTTCCATTCTTGTTCAGTACATATACAAACATTTGTAATTACTCCCAATTTAATAGGATTATGCGTATCTGAACTTGTGGAGTCAAGTTCGGAATTCGTCTTCCTCTCGATCTGATATGGAAAGGTTTTGTATGATGCAAGCACTGTTCCTACCTCTCAGAACTGTTTAACTTACACCCTTAGAGCCTGGAACTGAGACGGCATTCCAGAGTAACTATAATATTCTTTCCTATCGGCTACTGACTATATTAAACTCCCAGTCAGTGATCTGGTCAATCAGGAACTCGCTTTTACAAGCAAGCCCCTTCCTCGATGTTTCTAATCGAAGATTAGAAACTCCTGTTAAACCTACGGTTTAACATGACTCCGTGAGGAGGCAGGGAGGGGTTATTGACATATTGTTTTTATATATGCCGGTATCCGGTATCTGGACATATTCTTTCCCTTCCCTGGCCTTTTTCTTTTTCTCTTTTCTCTTCTCTACTATTTTTTCCTCAATTCTCCGCAATTTTTCTGTACCCTTCCTTTAAAACAGGGCCATCGTAATGTTTGCAGAGGACAGCTTTTTGGAGAGCTGCTTTTCGGAGGGACTTTTCCAGGAGTTTTTCCAGGAGTTTTTCCAGGGGTTTGACTCTATTTTACTTGTTTCAAAGAGCCCGTTCTTCAGAAAGGAGGCCCCCTTGATAATGCGCTTTTTGAGAATAAGTTATATCTAGCACAAGTTACATGTATTTAATTCCACTCAGTCCACTATGTACATTAATATTTAAGGATTTAACGATGCATTTTATATTCAATTCATCCCTAATGTATAATTATAATAAATATAATTATCTATGATGTTTAGCCTGTCACAGGCTATGTTTAGCTTTATTAAACTCATTTGATTATTTGTCGTGAGGAATTTATGTCCGAAAAAGCAACTCTCAACGATAATCCGGAAATTATAGGTGTCAGCGGCGGTCCGACAAAGCCTGAAATCATAGCTGTGTCTCTTTCCAAACTTGACCTCAAAGACGGGGACCATTTTGTGGATATAGGTTGTGGGACCGGGTCCGTGTCCATCGCAGCATCCCGGATTGCCCATTACCTGTCTATTTATGCGATTGATGCCAGGAAGGAAGCCATTGATGCCACGGAAGCGAATTTTAAAAATTATGGCATCAGGAACAGTAAGGTACTCAGTGGTGAGGCCTCTGACCTTCTGAATTCCAATATGTATATTGATGCCGTTGACTGCGCTTTTGTAGGCGGGACAAAGAACATAGGGATTGTGCTTGAGAGGCTTGTGGAAAAGAAAGCAAGGAGCATTGTCGTAAATGCCGTCCGGATCGAAACCGTGGTCAGGACGATAGAAGTGATGAAAAGGCTCGGCATCTTCGATGAAGTTGTCCACCTTCAGGTCTCAAGAAGCGCCCCTATTACAGGCGAGACCATGTTCAAACCTGAAAACCCGGTCTACATTATCGTAGGAAAACCTTAATTTCCGGGTCGGTTCTTGCTGGAAAATATTACTTATATTAATTTCAGAAGTGTCCTTTAAATTTTGTTAAAGGTTGCTGAAATTCATCACATTTAATGTAGTATCGTCGCAGCTAACAGCTAACCGGGTTATTTCGATAAACCAGGTTATTTCTATAATAGATATTAAACGGCTTCTTAAACTTGAGACATTTTCTCAACTTGAGAAGTTCCCTCTACAAATCAGTACATTGTCGAATGTTATGCTGCTTATACCTGAAGAATATCCATCTAATGCATACTTTCGTAAAAAACATATGTCGAGCAATTCCTGCGGGGATTTGCTGAGACACAACGGAGAGATAATATGTTAATCGGAGTAGGACTTGGGCCCGGAGACCCTGAACTTCTGACCCTGAAAGCTGTAAAGATTTTAAAAAACAGTGCTAAAGTGTACGTCCCCGGCCGGCTTGCAAAGGAGCTTGTGGCCCCTTATGCTGAAGCTGAGATCCTTGATTTTCCAATGACAAGAGACCTCGATGCTTTAAACACCCTCTGGAAAGAAAACGCAGATAAACTGGTAGAAGAGTCAAAAAAAGGGGACGTTGCCTTTGGGTTGATCGGAGACCCTAACTTTTTCTCTACCTTTTCCCACCTGAAAAGAGTCATGAGAAAATTCTATCCCGATGTCGAATTTGCAACCGTTCCGGGAATCAGTTCCATAACCTCCTTTGCTGCAAGGACCGATGTCTCGGTAGATACCTCTTTTGAGGTGACCGATGGATCGGAAATCGAGCATAAGATCCACCTTAAAGCCAGGCATCCTAGGAAAATCATGGAGAAACTGGAAGCTGAAGGGTACAAAGAATTCATATTTTCGGAATGGCTTTTCTCGGAAAAGGAAGTAATCATCAAGGAAAAGGAAAAGATCCCGGAAGAAGGGAACTATTTCAGTATCATATACGCTAAAAAATGAGGGTAAAATATGCCAGAGCCAGAAATTGAAAAGGGAGCCCTATCGGGCAGGAAAGTTTATTTCGTGGGTGCAGGCCCCGGAAACCCCAAACTGATTACCGTACTCGGGCGCGAGCTGCTCGAAAAGGCGGACCTTGTGGTCTATACAGGCTCCCTTGTAAACCCCGAGCTTCTGAACTACACAAACGGGGAAACCATTGACAGTTACGGGCTAACCCTCGACGAGACCAACGAACTGCTCGTAAATGCGGTAGACGCAGGAAAATTCGTCGTGCGCCTGCACACCGGAGACCCCTCCCTTTACGGCTCCATTGTCGAGCAGATGGAAGAGCTGAAGAAATACGGGATAGAGGCTGAAAGGGTCCCGGGCGTGTCCTCGGTCTTTGCGGCCTCTGCCGCCCTCAACACCCAGCTTACCCTCAAAGGGGTCTCGGAAACCCTCATCATCACCCGGCCCGCGGGCAACACCCTTGAGGAAGATGAAGACCTCATCTCCGAACTTTCGAAATACAACACGACCATGGCCATCTTCCTTGGCACCCAGAAGATCCAGGAAATCATGGACAAGGTCCGCTGCCCGAAGGACACTCCTGTCGCAGTCGTCTACAAGGCTTCCTGGGAAGACGAAAAGGTCGTTATCGGAACAGTCGAGGACATTGCGGAAAAGGTAAAGGCTGCAGGAATCAAGCGCACGGCCATGATCATCATCGGGGGAGTTGTTGACCCCAAAAACTACAGGAGGTCACACCTATACGGAGTCCCTCAGAAACCGCTGTGATTACCTTTGAGAGAAACAGGGAAGTTGCCTCCCGGATAGTAGAGCTTCTGGAGGGCGACCTCCTCCTTTATGAAAAAGGGATTTTCAAGCAGGCTTTTGAAGAGTACAGGGTGATAGTCGCGGTCTTTGCAACAGGTATAGTTGTCCGGGACATAGCTCCTCTTGTCAAAGACAAATGGTCGGACCCGGCCGTTGTTGTCGTGGACTCGAACCTGAACTTCGCAATTCCCCTTCTCGGAGGCCACCACGGAGCCAACGAGGCCGCAAGAAAAATTGCAGAACTCGGGGCCGTTCCCGTGCTCACCACCGCGACCGAGGTACATGGAAAGCCGTCTGTTGAGGGTATTGCCTCCCGGCTTGGTTGTAATATATTTAACAAAGAGTCCACGGTGGCCGTAAACTGTGCCCTGCTTGACCAGGAGGTCGAGGTGCTGGAAGTAAAGGGCCCGAAAATCGTGGTAGTGGAAGAGGACGTGTCCGTGCTTGTGAAAAAGAAGCAGGGGCCTGATACTTAATCGATATTTTCTTGATACTTAATCGATATTTTCTTGATACTTAATCGATACTTAATCGATACTTAATCGATACTTAATCGGTACTTAATCGATACTTAATCGATACTTAATCGATACTTAATCGATACTTAATCGATACTTAATCGATACTTAATCGATACTTAATCGGATGACGATAACGGATGATAATCGGAATCGGAACTCGCAGGGGCGTGAGTAAGGAAGAGGTGATAGAGGCTATCAGGCAGGCCCTCGAAGAATGTGGGGAAAGCCCGGGAACTGTCACCTCCCTTGCCTCTGCAAAACTCAAGGAAAATGAAGCAGGGCTGCTGGAAGCGGGCAAAGAGCTCGGTCTGCCGATCGAGTTTGTGCCGGATGAAGTCCTGAACAGCTACGACCCGCCTTCGAAATCCCAGGCGAGCCGCTTCGGCCTGAAAGGGGTTTCGGAGCCCGCCGCCCTGGCCCTCTCAAAAGAAAAAAAACTGATCTTCAGGAAGAGAGTATATGGAAGAGTCACAATCGCAATCGCAAAATAAAACGTCCGGTGGAAGACTTTACGTCGTAGGCATTGGCCCGGGCTCTGTTGAGCAGATGACAATCAAGGCGAGGGACGTGGTCCTTAACGCTGATTACGTGCTTGGAAACAGCACCTACCTTGACCAGATAGCAGAGCTTCTGGGCACTCAGGAAATTATCCGGAGTTCCATGGGCAAGGAAGTGGACAGGGCAAGAAAAGCCGTGGAACTTGCAAAGGACGCAAACGTGGTCATGGTTAGCGGTGGAGACACCAACGTCTATGGCATGGCCGGAATCGTCATCGAGGTTGCGGAACACGAGAACCTTGATGTGAACATCGAGGTCCTGCCCGGAGTAACGGCAATCCTCGCCGCGGCAAGTATGCTCGGAGCCCCCGTTGTCACGGACTTTTCAGTGATCAGCTTAAGCGATCTTCTGACCCCATGGGACGTTATTGAAAAGCGCCTGAACCTGGCCGCAGATGCTGATTTCGTAATTGCTCTCTACAACCCCAAAAGCCGGCAGCGCAAGTCCAACTTTGCCAGGGCCATAGAAATTATAAGGAAGTACAAGGCCGATTCCGTGCCTGTGGGCCTTGTAAAGAACGCTCTTCGGGGCAAGGGTGAGGCCCAGATCGTGACCACCCTCGGGGAAGTCATGGAACATGAGGACTGGGTGGACATGAGTACCGTCATTCTTGTAGGCAACGCCGAGACTCGCATCTGGAACTCTTCCAAAAAAGACATCATAATCACTCCAAGGGGGTATCAGCGCAAATATGACTACTGAAAAGAAGGCTGAAGAAAAGGACGCCGAAAACCTGGAAGAGCTTACGGAGCTTACGGTAGACGTGGACCCCGAACTCATAAGCATCTGCAAGGACTCCGGGGCCAGGACCGATGAGGCCAAGGCCATTTACATGAAGAGCCGGACCATGATCCAGGAGCTAATCGGGAACAATACGCCCGAAGACCGCTTCCGCCAGCGCTGTGTGGTTGCCACGGGTGACGTTTCTGTGGCCGATATCATACGCTTTTCCCATGACCCTATCCCCGCAGGCGTCGAGGCCATAAGAAAAGGGGCTCCCATCTTTGTGGATATCAACATGGTCAAAGCCGGGGTCACAAAGAGAGGCCATAATTCTGAGGTCATCTGCGTGCTTGACGAAGACCCGGACTCCGAACTGGCCAACAAATTCAATATCACCCGGACTTCTGCCGGTTACCTGGCGGCCCGGGACAGGCTTGAAGGGAGTATCATTGCAATCGGAAACGCCCCCTCCGCTCTCATCATGGTCTGCAAACTGATCGAAAAAGGAATCAGACCGGCCCTTATCATCGGGATGCCGGTCGGTTTCGTAAACGCGGCCGAATCAAAGGAGCTGGTCAGGAACCTCAAAATCCCGGTTCCTTCGATTTCATGTGTCGGGACCAGAGGCGGAACGCCCATGGCCGTGGCCTGCGTAAATGAGCTTGTAACAATTGCAAACGAAAAGGATGAGTGAGCTTAGCTCACTTTTCCGATTTTCTTTTTTTGTATTCTCTTCAAATCTTGAGGATCGATTCAGGCGTTGACTTCAGGTTTTCTGCTTTGATATTATTTTTTCTTTTTTTTGATGTTTAACTGTAACTATTCAGCCATACTTTGAACAAAGGCAATTTTTCCTCGTTTCGAGGAAAAATTGCATATAAAATAACTCTATCTCTTCAGTATCATGCTTACACGTGAAGAGATTCTTGAAATCTATGAAGAAGGCCCTGAAGCAGTCGTTGCTGTAATTCAGAGACTTGAGACTATCATAGAGAAACAGGCTTCTCAAATTGCTGAACTTGAGGAACGTGTAAGGGTTTTAGAGGCTCGTCTAAATCAAAACAGCCAAAACAGCAGTAAACCTCCTTCTACTGACGTTTTTGTGAATGAAAAACCTAAACCTAAGAGTAGCCGCACAAGAAGTGGGAAAAAACCTGGTGGTCAAAAAGGTCATTCTGGAAGTACTTTCGAAATGGTTGGGGATCCTGACCATATAATATTTCATTCCCCTCACTGCTGTGAAAATTGTGGTCATGATCTTGAAGATACTGAAGTTCGGGACTGTGAACGCAGGCAAGAAGCTGATATTCCTCCTGTGAACATCATATTTACCGAACATCGTGCTGAGTCCAAGAAATGCCCTCACTGTGGGAAAATAAACAAAGGTACTTTTCCAGACTCTATAAAATTCCCTATTCAATATGGACCTCGCCTTTTATCCTCTCTTGTATATTTAAGGAACTTTCAATTGATTCCTTATAAACGGATTTGTGATTTGTCAGAGGACTTTTATGGAATACGTATCAGCCCTGCTACCATAAAAAGAGCTGAAAAGGAATTATTCCAGAAATTGGAACCTTTCGAAAAAGCTGTTTTCGAACATCTACGGGTAGCCTATTCTGTACATTGTGATGAAACAGGAATGAGGGTTTTAGGGACAAAATGGTGGCTCCATGTTGTTTCAAACAGTCTGTGGACATACTATTTTGTACATCCAAAAAGAGGATCAGAGGCAATGAATGCTTTGGGTTTTCTTCCAGAATACAAGGGGGTAGTAGTTCATGATGGTTGGGCATCATACAACAAATATGGATGTGAACATGCTCTCTGCAATGCTCATCTTAAGAGGGACCTCACTGGAGTTGAAGAGAATTTTGAGCAGCAATGGGCTAAAAAAGTAAATGAACTTCTGAGTGAAGTAAAAAAATATACCGACGAATGCAGAGAAATGGAAATTCCAATAGATCCAATAAAAGTCAGGGCATTCGAGGAAATATACGATAAAATAATTAAAGAGGGAATTGAAGAAAATCCACCTCCTGACCTCTCAAAACAGGTTAAAAAAAGAGGAAGACCAGCACAAACAAAAGCAAAGAATCTCCTTGATAGGTTCATAAAATACAAGGATAGGATTCTGAAATTCCTCAATGACCTGAGAGTTCCATTTGATAATAATCAAGCAGAGCGAGACATCAGAATGATGAAGCTACAACAGAAGATTTCGGGAACTTTCCGAAGCATCGAAGGAGCGGTAGCTTTCTGCAGAATTCGGGGATACATATCCACTATTAGAAAGAATAGCTTGAATGTCATGGATGCTATTCGAGCGGCGCTCAATGGAGCGCCGCTATTATCCGATAGTTGCAACATTAGCTGAAACTATGCTTTTTTTATCAGTAGGCTGAATAGTTACGTTTAACTTTTTTATTCTGTATTTCTCCGCCCAATTTCAAATTATTTTTCTAATTTCATTTTATAACTTATCTCGATTTGTTACCTAACTTCCGTATTTTTAGGCGCATATCTGTTTTTCCACAAATTTGTTCTTTCAGATGATTACGGTTTTGGAATTCGAAGCCTTATCTGATGCGCCTACGATTAAGCACCTAATTCAATGTCTAGAGACGTTTATGTGCCTAAAAATGCGGAATGCAGGGATCAATCACAACGGCAGAAATCCAGGAAGCCTTCTACTGCTGGTTGAATGAGGAGGTTGCACATGGAACAGGACCTGAAATCACCACTGAGGCTTCAGGAATTTATTTTCCTGTTTTGAAACCTGAGTTTAATTACATATAACAGAACCAATAACTTACTATTGATCTATGCTGAAATAATCTATTTTTTACTGAGTAAATTGGAAAAGTGATTGTTATGTGGAAAAGAAACAATAAAGGAATTATTTTATCAGCTTTTTTGCTTATTCTGATAATTGGTTCGAGTGCAGGAATGGCAGCTGAACTGTGTTTATATTCAGAAGAGTCATTCCAGGCTACCGTAAACAGTGCTTTCTCAGAGAAAGCACTTTGTTCTATAGATTTTGTTTTTCCTGGCAAACTTGTGGTAAATTCCGATACTCTTGTCGGGGATGAACAAAGTGGGATAGTTACAGGTTCTGCCGGAAATATTCCATTGGCTGATTTTTACAGCGGGGAATTTCCAGAACCTGACCTTCTGGAAAACTTGCGGAATAATCCGTTCAAAAAGGAAGAGGACTCCGGCCTGAAGCGCGGAGAATGCCTGAAATTAGAAGACGGGTATGCCCTTATGGTTTCCGACTTTAGCACTGAGGGGGACAAATCATTTGTCAAACTTCTCAAAAAAGGTGAAGTTCTTGAGGAATACATCCTGGAGGCCGGGAATACATATTATGTCACCGGTGCCATGCCCGGCCAGGCTGTGGGGGACGAATACATTGAGGATTCAGGAACTCGATATTACGCTGTCGGCTCTGGTCTGGTTGTCGGGGACAAATATACTTTGAGGACCGGAGAAAACTTGACATTAAATGACGGGTATGCACTTACGCTGCTTGCAGTTGACAAATACGGGAATGAAGCCCTCTTAAGTCTTTCAAAAAATGGAGTTCCTCTTGACGAAAAAATCGTAGAAGCGGGAGAACATTATTACTACAACAGGTCTGCCAGCGGAGAAAATAAGGTTATTATCGATCTGATGTTAAGTCAGGTATTTTTAGGAGCCGTGGATTCGATTGCCCAAGTTATTTTCGAGGGTCAGTATTCGGATACCGGTACGGTTGATACTAATCCTGTTGTTATCCTCAGGCCCGGGGATGAACTGGAACTTGAAAATGCGTATTCCCTCCGGCTGGAAGATGTGAGTCTCAAAAGTGAAAGCTGCCTCATTAATCTGGAAAAAAATAATGTTTCTGTGGACCGGAGAGTGAGCGTTGAGGGTGAGAGCTACATTTACCAGCGAAAGGATGTCGGCAGTGGAAACATAAAAACCATCCTGGAAGTCCCTTTATCAGATATTTTTAATTCAGATTCTTTGCAGTGCGTGGAGCTGAAAACTGATTATACCATATTCTCTGATGAAAATACCGTTGATATTTCCCCTGTGGTCTTTATGAATTACGGGGATTCCTGGGACCTTGGGGACGGTTATGTGCTGGAAATAAACGAGATTTCCAGAAATACAAGGGCTCTTGCCTCTCTTATGAAAGACAATAAAGTTGTAGATCAGGACGTCCTCGAAGGAGAAAGTGCTTACCAGTACTTCAGAAAAACTTCCGGGGACGGAAGTCTCCGACAAATTCTGGATATCAGTGTAAACAATGTATTCTGTGGAAAAATCACCAACTGTGTTGAATTTTCTTCGGATTATATCCGGAATTCGGACCTCAATACCCTTGCTCTTGATGATAAAATAATCTTGGAAAAGCTGGAGCAACTAGAGCTTGACGAGGGCTATGTCCTGAATCCGGAAACAATCGATTTGAATGGGAACAAGGCTTTATTTTTGCTAACAAAAGATGGTCTCAACCTGGACGAGCAGATCCTGTCCGCAGGCAGCAATTATTATTACATCCGGTCAATAAATGGCTTAAACCTTTCCATCCTTACCTTCAAGCTTGAAAAAGCATTCATGGGGGAGGAAAACAGGCTTGTAATTATAAAAGACCTTGAACAGAATTCGGATCAGGGTCTGGTTCCGGAGTCTTCAATTCAGCCGATAAACAGGGAATCTGCGGAAATCAGAAGCCCGGTTTACAGTGGTCAGGACCTTCAGGCGGTTCTAGATTCAAACGGGGGTTACCTCAGGATAAACGGCAGGAATTTTGCTGACTTCTATTATAATCTGAAGAACGGGGCCGTCGGGGAAGAACTCTATATCCTGCAAGCCGGGGCAGCCAGAGAAATTGCTGTGGAAGGTCTTGTATACATGACGACAGTCCAAAAAAATGATTACGAATATGAAGGCTGGGCTGATGAGCAGTATGACCTGCTGGGATTCCTCGGGGAGCTCTTTGTACCCTTTGCCGGATCTCCCGATAAACTTGCCCCGCTGCTCCTTGACGATGATGAAAAATACATCCTGCAGACCGGGGAAATCCTCGACCTGGGATACGGCTACGGGCTTGAGGCCAAGCAGATCGATGTCGAGGGTGAAAAGATCTGGGTGCAATTTACAAAGGACGGGGAGTTTATGGATGACGCGATCCTTGACACGACAGATCCCGAACACTCGAGTTGGGAAGTGGATCTTGATGATATCGAAGATGAAGATGATGTTGTAGTCTTCAGAGTTCACGTAAACGATATCCTGACGGACGAAGAAATGGGGAAGGGTTTTGCACAAATTCAGGGACTCTGGTTAATCGATTATGATAAAGCTTTCACTTTTGAATGGGACGATGAATTCGGAGTATTTGAAATCGATACTATAGGATATAATTATTTGCAGCTCACCAATCCTCACTCAATACCCCTCTACAAGGACTGGGAACAGGAACTTGCGGGAGACCTGAAGTTCAAAGTTGCCGATGATGATGAACTCAGCTTCTATCTGTGCGAGGAGTACACAGCTCCTGGAACATATGAAGTGGACGGGGAAATTGCCGAAGGGGCTCTGGCCCATCAATGGACTGGCCTGAATTTTGCAGCTCTGCACTATAACCCGGATACGGGTGTCGCCTCCGAAAACCTGGCGGTAAATTCCATTAACGGCAGGCAGGTCCCCGAAGGAAACATGCTGTACTCCACGGCCTCCGTGGAATCTGAGTTTGAATGCGGAGCCTGGGGTTACTATCAGGCTCTCTGGTTTTTGGCAGATGAATACCTCGCAGGCTATACCGGGAATACGGGATTTGTCGGAGAGGACATTGGTTTGATTTCGGAAGGAAAACTCTGTAAAGTGTTACAGAACAATGCTGATGGAAAGTTCCTCTATGCCGGCTCATCCCTCTCCCTTTCCGAAAATTACTCCCTTAATATCGTGGAGCTGGACATAAATGGAAATACTGCCTGGGTTCAGCTTGAAAAGAATGGATCTGTATTAGAGGATGCTTTTATTTCATCGAATGAAGATTACGTCTATGAAACAGACATAAGCACAATTGAAGATGTTCCGTTAATTGCAGTGCATTTTGGAAATATGTCCGATGACGGGGGAATAACAGGAGTGTTTATAGAAGGCGTATTCCAGATCTCGGAATCCTGTATTGAAGTAAAACCAGGAGACACATCTGGCAAAATGCAGATAACTTCGGTTTCCGTGTCCGGGATATCGATGAAAAACCAGGAACCTGTCAACCTGAACAGGGATTCGATTATTCCTATCACCGATAACATCCGGTTCCGGGTAGCCGACTCCGATACACTTCGTTTTTACCCATTCGTATATGTTGAAATCCTTCCGGCTCTGGAAACATACCTTGTAGTTGACGATGACCAGCCTGCAGATTATAGTTCCATACAGGATGCAGTGGATAATGCTGCTCCAGGTGCTACAATCCTCGTTAAGCCGGGTACGTATGTGGAAAACGTGCATGTGGACAAAAGTCTGACGATAAGCTCAGTACCGGGCAGTGAGGATAATACAAATGTACAGGCTGCGACCCAGGACCATGTTTTCCACCTAACTGCAGATAAGGTGAATATCAGAGGTTTCAATATAATAGGACAAAGTGGTAATTGTGGAATCCTGCTTGATGGGGTTAAGAACTGTAATATTGATAAAAATAAACTATCAAACAACGAATTTGGTATTAAACTGTATTATTCCAGCAAGAACAAGCTGACCTATAACGTGGCTTCAAACAATGATTATGGAATATATCTGAAAGATTCTAGCAACAATACGCTGAACAATAACATGGCTTCAAAGAACGATGGTTGCGGCATATATCTTGGATGGTATTCCAGCAACAACACGCTGATCGATAATATGGCTTCAAACAACAACTATGGCATCTATTTGAGTTATTCCAGCAACAACACCATGAGAAACAACATAATGTCAAATAATAAATTCAATTTTCAAGCTCCTATTTACACTGTCAGTGACATCGATACCAGTAATACTGTGGATGGAAAACCGATTTATTATCTGGTCGATATATCAGACATTGTTATAGATTCATCTTCGAATGCAGGGACGATCTACTGCATAAACTGCCAGAACATCTCTTTGAATAATCTTACTTTAAAAAACAATACCTTCGGTGTTTCATTTTATAATACAAGTAACTCAAATGTTAATAATAGCACAGCTGTGAACAATGGTTATGGAATTCATTTTCATTCATCCAGCAACAATACGCTGAACAATAACAAGGTTCATAACAACGTTTTAGGTATCAGTCTGGAAGATTCCAGTAATATCATGCTGAGTAATAACATGGTTAATTCGAACAGTCAGCATGGTATCTTCCTGGGACGTTCCAGCAATATCATGTTGAGCAATAACATGGTCAATTTGAACAGTTATTTTGGTATCAGTCTGGAATATTCCAGTAATAGCATACTGAGCAATAACACGGCTTTGAATAATTCCTGTGGTATTATAATATCTAAATCTATGAATAATACGTGTTCTTACAACACTGTAAGTTCAAATGATTACGGAATTGCTCTGGTCGATACTGGAAACACTTCTATCTACAACAATTATTTTAACAACATAAACAACACTTATTTTGGAGGAATAAACGCCGGCAATGTCTGGAACATCACAAGAACCGGGGGTACAAACATTATAGGAGGTCTTTACATCGGCGGGAATTTCTGGGCAACGCCTAATGGAACAGGTTTCAGCCAGACTCATAACGATTCTGACGGAGACGGTATCTGCGAAGAGGTTTACGACCTCAGAGGAGGTAATATCGATTACCTGCCGCTTATTATGCCTCAGTTTGTTGACTGGGACCCCTGGGACGATTCCGATTCCCCCGGAGGGGAAGCAATCACAACACCGGAAATCCAGGAAGCTGTCTACTGCTGGCTTAATGACGTACATGCACCCGAAACAGGAGCCGAGATCACCACGGTGAGGCTTCAGGAAGTAATTACTCTCTGGCTTGAAAGTTGAGGATGTAACTCTGCAAAGATTCCATCCACTACTTTTTTATTTTTTTTTACTAATCGCTCTTAGGGCAAGTTGTTAATATTATTCAACAAATATCCGGAATGCCGTCTTAAGCCTTTTTTTCCTTTTGTTTCTTCTCCGGTTGGCCCCACCCACCTGTTTTATTTAATCAACATTTACAAAAAACATATAAGCGAAGCTTGCACAATTTCTATCGGAGTGATGTGGGCATCAGTTATAAAAAAGTGCACCTGAATCTGGAGTTCATATGGATATTAAAATTAAAGCTGCAATTATATCGACAGTATACTCTATTCTTGGCCCATTGATAGGCGTACCTTTAGCCTGGGCCCCAGGGGGGCATGGGATGGGTGGGCTTCTGACAAAACTGGTTTTTGTGCTTGTTTTCCCTCCTACCCTCACTTATAGTAAACTGAATTCCTGGCTGGCGTTTGAAAGTTATTACGACCCGACAACGGGCATGTCAGGGATCAGTAACGGGGGGTATGAAGGTCTGATTGCAAATGGAATCCTGTGGTTAATAATAGGGTTTCTGGGAGGGATGTTATATGAAAGGCGATAAATTTGTCATATTTTCAATCTCATTAATAATTTTGTTCAGCATTTTACCGGTGTCAGCTGTAAACTCAAACGAAGAAACAAACGCAAATGAAGAAAGTTTGAATGGGATAATCACTTTTAAATTCGGAGGTTCCGGGGACAATTTAGTTCAAAGTTCAGCCGAATCCGAAATCTCGGAGTTCTTCCCGGTCCACGTAAAAATCGTTGATTTTGACAATGAAGAGGTCTGCTGGGAAAAAACGATTGAAGAAAGTGAAGACTTCGACGTTTTTATTGAACCCGACAGGTACAAAGTCTATGCTAAATTTTCCAACAAGAAGTCCACAATAGAATACAACAACAAAGGAATCGGGTATGAAGTTGAAGCAGGAAAAGGGCTTGTATTATATGTTAATACCCAGAACAAAGATGTATTTTCCGATGCTCCCTGGCGCGTAAGTCCCGGTGAAACTGACATCTCCATATTATTATGCATTGTGGATGCAAATTATTTTGATTATGACCTGGATTCTGTGAAAGTGTATCTGGATATTGACAGGGACGGGGTAGAAAATGATGCCAGTGACCGTTTGCTCCTCGAAAAACAGTATGATATAACCGTGGAAAATAAACTGTATAACCTTTATGAATATGGGGAATTGTACGATATAATTTCCCTTCCAGTTTCCGGCACGGACAGGAACGGAAATCCTTACAATTTAAAGGATATAAGCGGGAAAGTGTACCTTCATATTAAATTTGAAGAAAACGGCGGCCTCTTCGATCCGGACTGGGACGCCCATGATAATTTGAGAATTGAATTAAGCGACTATTCCCTCCCTACCATCCGGAACTGGTATGCCGGGGATACTCACTACCATTCAAGTTATACCGATAACCTGGCTGAATCGGGAGGGCCGATTGAAGCAACGGCCCTGGTGGGAAAAGAAATCGGTCTCAGCTGGGTCACAATAACGGACCATTCTTTTGACCTGGATTCCGATCCTTCCGGGTCAGATTCAAGAAATGAAGCTGGAAAATGGGCTTATTTAACAGGGGAGTGCAGGGACTACTCCAATCCGGAATTTCTCTGTATTCTGGGAGAAGAAATCTCGGTTGTGAGCGAGGAAGGAAAGTACATCCATTTACTGGCCTATAACATATCAAGCCCGATCAAAGGAGAAGGGGCAAATGGAGACCTGCTTGGAGGAAGTGAGAAAAATACGGATAGCAATGGGGATGGGAAAGACGATATAGCCGTTACCTTCAATGCAGTCGATGTAATGGAAAATATTAGGGTGTTGGGGGGGCTCAGTTATGCGGCTCATCCCTTCGATTGTGCAAACTCTATTCTTAACAGGGGCTTCTGGACTCTGGGGGACATTGAAAATTCGGATCTTACAGGCCTTGAAATCTGGAATGAAGCCGATAAAACGGCTGAACTGGATGTGGGGCTGGAAGTGTGGAAAAACCTTTTGCTAAGCGGAAGAAAAATCTTTATTCTGGCTGGTAGCGACGCTCACGGAGATTTTAACCATAAGGAATCCCTTATCGAATCTAGCTGGGAAACCGCTTTTGGAAAAGTGAGGACCTATATTTATTCAGATTCTCTTTCGAAAGAGGGGGTTCTGGAAGCTTTAAGAAACGGAAACAGTATTTTGACCGAGGGCCCGGTCCTTGTCTTTGATGTCGAAGGAAGAGGGATCGGAAACACCCTGACTATTACCGAAAACGAAGAGCTTACCATAAACATTACAGGAGCATCGTGCCCTGACCTGGGCGAAGAAATTAATTATACTCTGTATCTATTCAGCTACCTCTGTTTCTAACTTATATTTCGTATAAACTCAACAATTACTTTTTTCATATAGATTAATATAAAAATCATCGGATTTTGGAATGAGGTTTATGAAATGTGAAGAGATTCTTACTCAATGCCGTTCAGACCCTGAATCCATTGTTTCATATATTGAGGATCTTGAGTCTCGGTATGAAGATCTTGGATCTCGGTATGAAGATCTTGGATCTCGACACGAAGAGCTTGAATCTCGGTATGAAGATCTTGGATCTCGACACGAAGAGCTTGAATCTCGATATGAAAATCTTGAATCCGAAAACACCGAACTTCGAGAAAGACTTAATGAGTTAGAATCTCGCCTAAAAAAGAATAACCAAAACCAAAAAAGAAATCGACTTCCCTCTACTAACAATTCTACTGATAAAATACCTCAATCAAAAGGTTCACAAAAAGGAAGTTTTAGACGTCCTGGCGGCCAAAAAGGGCATCCTGGTTCTACATTAAGGATGATTAAAAATCCTGATAAAACAATCATTTATAAGCTACATAAATGTGAACATTGTGGTTGTAACATTGAGAAGATTGAAGTTATAAATTACGAGAAGAGACAAGAATTTGAAATAATTGTAAGGCGTAAAGTGACCGAACATCGTGCTGAGATCAAAAAATGTCCTTATTGTAACCGCAAAAACAAAGCTGCTTTTCCGAAATCAATTACAAAACCTGTCCAATATGGCAATATGGTTTTAACAATTGCAATTTACCTCCGAAACTACCAATTGATTCCCTATGACCGAATCAAGAAATTATTTAAAGATGCCTTTGGATTTGATATAAGCGTTGGTACAATAATTAGGGCAGAAAATAAGTTATTTCACAAGTTGAAAGGTGCTACAAACCACATCAAGAAGCAACTGATAAAAGAAAATGTCATCCATGGTGATGAAACTGGAATCGACGTTGGTGGTCAAGGGGAATACTGCCATTTAATCTCTACAAAAAAATATACATACTATTTCCATAATAGGAGTCGAGGATCAAAAGCAATGAATAAAATGGGAGTGTTGCCTAAATATAGAGGAATTATAGTCCACGATTTCTGGAAACCCTATTTTAAATACAAATGTGAACATGCGGCATGTAATGTCCACATTCAAAGAGAACTTAAAGACATTTATAACATATTCAAGCAAGTGTGGGCTGAGGAGATGTCTGATCTCCTATATGAAATTAAAAAATGCGCAGACTTTGCCAGAAAACAGGGCATACAAATAGATGAAGATACGCTCAAGACCTTTAAAGAAAAGTATCAGTCAATACTAATGAAAGGATTTGAGGACAATCCTCCACCTGAAATCTCGAAAGACAATGGGGTTAAAAGAGGAAGAAAAGCGCAGAGCGATGCAAAAAATCTCCTTGATAGACTTTCAAAGTATGAAAAAGAAATCTTGAGGTTTGCTACGGATCTAAGAGTTCCTTTCAGTAACAACCAAGCAGAAAGAGATCTCAGAATGATAACAGTTCAGCAAAAAATATCGGGAGATTTTAGGAAACCCCATGGAGCAGATGTTTTCTTTAGAATTAGGGGATACATATCTACACTAATAAAGAATAATATACCTACTATAAGTTCACTTCATGCGGCGATTGAAAATGTGCCACCCTTACCCTGAATAGATACTATACTCTTTACTACGGGCCCACCGGCGGGATTGAAAGGGTGCTTCTCTCTAACAGTTTTGACGCCTATCCTCAAAACTCTCAGCTTAAATCCGTGAAGCTCAATTCATCAGGTTATCTGAGAATAGAGGCTTATTCTTCCGGGGATGGCCGGGTTTATAGAGCCTACACCAATCCCATATGGGTCTCGACAAACGTATCAAAAACCCTCTCCGTTGATGATGATTCGGGGGCTGATTATGTTTTAATACAGGATGCTGTGGCCAATGCAAATCCCGGAGATACAATTATGGTTTATCCCGGGACTTATGTCGAAAATGTAGATTTGAACAAAGAACTGACCCTGGTCTCAGTTTCCGGAATACCGGATGATACTCTTGTTCAGGCTGCCGATCCCGGAGCTCATGTCTTTAACGTCAGGGCCGACAAAGTGTTAATCGCTGGCTTTAAAGTAGAAGGTGGACTCAGTGGAATATATCTCAACAAAACTCATGAGTGTAATATCAGCAATAACGATTTGTTAAATAACACAGCCGGAATCTGGCTTGAATCTTCAAGTAATAATGAACTGAGCTGCAACAGAGCAAACCGAAATTATTTGCACGGCATATATATGAACGATTCCGGGTACAACATAATCATCAATAACATCTTCAACAATACTAATAATACTTATTTTGAAGGCTTATGTCCCAGAAACTTCTGGAACACGACAAAGACTGCCGGAACCAATATAATAGGTGGCCTCTACCTCGGCGGCAATTTATGGGAAAAACCTGACGGGACAGGTTTTAGCCAGACCCACCCCGATTCTGATGGGGATGGTATCTGCGAAGCTTATTACGAGCTTGGGGGAGGAAACATCGATTACTTCCCGCTTGCCAGGCCCCGCTTTGTTGACTGGAACCCCTGGGACAACCCTGACTCCGACGGAGGAGTTGCAGTTACAACTTCGGAACTTCAGGAAGCTGTCTACTGCTGGCAGAATAACGAGCCTGCTCCAGAAACAGGGGCCGAGATCAGCACAGAGAAGCTTCAGGAAGTGATTTTCCTCTGGCTTGAAAGTTGAGATCAGAATTTTATAAAGGTTCTATCTCCAACTCATCACTTTTTTTAATTTTTACCTTGACTTCTCTTTTCAAAAGCATCACACCCCTTACATTTGAACAAATCAAAAAAATTATATAGGCCAACTCCTTATTTTTTTATAGACTTTTCGTATTGAATTGGACATGTTGGCTATTACATTGGTATTTATACAACTTTTTGGAAGTGTGGCGATGAAATATCTTAAAATTCTTAAATTCTCTACAATTTTTTTCTTATTGATCCTGTGTGCGGGCAAAGGGGCTGCATCGGACATTTATGTCAGTCCCGGTGAATCAATCCAGGCCGCAATAGACGGGGCCTCTTCGGGGGATACGATTATTGTAAGGCCCGGGACATACTCCGGAAGCCTTTCAGTAAACGTGGAAAATCTGACAATAAAGTCGGAATCCGAAAATCCGGATGATACCATTGTTGGGGCATTTTCTGTAAATGCTGATTATGTAAAAATTAATGGTTTTAACATAAACGGCTGGAATAAAGGCATTTATCTTAACCAGATTGAGAACTGTGTCATTGAAAACAATAATTTACGGGACAATGATTGGGGAATCTACCTGTATTGCAGCGACTTCAACACATTGAACGACAACCTTGCGGATTCAAATGACTATGGAATCTATCTGGACCATTCAAACCACAACATCCTGATCAATAGCAGTGCAAACAATAATGATGCCTTCGGCAGCTATGTAAGTGAAGGGTATGGAATCTCCCTTTATCAATCTGACAATAACAGAATTATTAATAACGAGGCGAACTTTAACAGCCCACACGGCATTAAACTGTCTTTGTCCGATAATAATGAATTTGTTAATAACAGTGCAAATTCAAATGAAGGAGGAAGTATTGCCGGTGTCACATCAGGTTACGGAATTCACCTGGATAGCTCTAATAACAACAGATTAATCAGTAACACAGCAAATGAGAACCGTAACTACGGTATTTATTTAGAACACTCAAGCTGTAATACTTTTGCAGGCAATAACATAAGTTTTAATGAGAATTACGGGATTGGCCTGTTCACTTTTAGCAGTGAGAACCGTATATTTCTGAACGACTTTATAAATAACTATTATTATAATGTTAAATACTCAGGCAACAATATCTGGAATACAAG
The DNA here is from genome assembly GCF_055394095.1 of Methanosarcina baltica. Taxonomy (NCBI): domain Archaea; kingdom Methanobacteriati; phylum Methanobacteriota; class Methanomicrobia; order Methanosarcinales; family Methanosarcinaceae; genus Methanosarcina; species Methanosarcina baltica. Next base: position 2,008,398 of record NZ_AP042463.1, read on the forward strand.
CGAAGCGCTTAATTACACATATAATGGGAACGACTACAATAGTTACCTTGGAAACCATTATTCTGGAAGCACTCTCTCTCCTTATTTCGGTAGCGACTCAAACGGAGATGGGGTTGGAGATTCTCCATTTGAAGATAGGGACCATTATCCGATCATGGCTTCGGTGGTCCGGTACGTGATTACCGATGTGCCTTCCATTTCTAATTTCAATGCAAACCTCACTTCAGGGCTTGCCCCCCTTACCGTCCGTTTCACCGACGAGTCCCTGGGCAAAACCTTCTGGTGTTTCTGGGCCAGCGAAGAAGCCTCTGAAATTGAGTCCTGGGCCTGGGACTTTGGGGGCGGGGACACTTCCACACTTCAAAACCCCACACATACCTACAGTGAACCCGGGGTTTACACTGTCAGCCTGAAAGTGAGCAGTCCATATGACTCAGACATAGAAACAAAGACGGAATACATTTGGATCCTCGGACCTGATGCCAGACCGGTGAAAAATCTCAACTCGAAAAAAACTTTTCTGACCATCCAGGCGGCCATTGACGATCCCGTGACTCTGGACGGGCATACTCTTGTTGTGGGACCGGGGACTTATACGGAAAATATAGATGTAAGCAAAAGCCTGACCATTGTTTCGGAATCTGAAAATCCCTCCGATACCGTTGTGCAGGCTGCCAATTCTTCAGACCATGTTTTTGAAGTAAGTGAATATTCCGTGCTTATCAAAGGGTTCAATATAAAGGGAGCTAGTGGGGATAAGCAGGCTGGAATCCATCTGAGTGGAGTTGAAAACTGCAGTATTGAAAACAATGAATTATCGGAAAACTGGTATGGAATTTCCCTTGAAAGTTCTGCAAACAATACTTTGATGAATAACAGAGCAAATTCGAACTCTGATGATGGTATCTATTTGAATTATTCCAACGGCAACTTCCTGGTGGATAATATCGCAAGTTTAAACTTCAACGAGGGCATCTTTCTGGACCATTCCAGCCATAACGTTCTGGATAACAACACGGCAAGTTTCAGTAAATCTTATTACGGTATCTGGTTGAATTATTGCAGTGACAACATCCTGAACAATAATGCAGCAAATTCAAACCCTTATGGTTTTGTCCTTTATTATGCAGACAACAACATTCTGAACAGTAATGTGGCAAATTCAAACATGGACGGTTTTTTTATAAAATATTCAAACAGTAATATACTGAGCGGGAATACAGCTTCCAATAATAGCCGTTATGGAAACTTTATGATGTATTCTTATTCCAACCTTGTAAACAAGAACATAGCTTCGTACAACGGTTATGGGATCTTTTTAAAACATGCCAATAACAACAGGATTTTCCTGAATGATTATATAGGTAACAATGATGAAAATGTTGAGGTCGATATAGGTTCCAATCTCTGGATTTCCTCCAAACCACTTAGATACAGCTATGAAGGTAATGTCCACACCGGTTATCTTGGAAACCATTATTCCGACTATTCCGGCAGTGACTCCAACGGGGATGGAATCGGGTCTCAATCTTATTCCGTAGATTGGGATGAAAATGACCGGTACCCTCTGGTTGCATCGGCAGGTCAGTATACCATTATCCCTAAATCCCCCCCGGTTTCGGATTTTAAAGCAAATGTCATTTCAGGCATTGTTCCTTTTTCCGTCCGGTTTGAAGACCTGAGCCTGAACAACCCTACTTCCTGGTTCTGGGACTTTGACGGAGACAATGTTACGGACTCTACAGAGCAAAACCCTATGCATACCTATGCCTCGGCAGGAAACTATACGGTTTCTCTGAATGTGAGCAATGGGTACGGATGGGATATAAGCTCAAAACCAGCTTACATAACTGTTAGTTCCGTTGACTGGAACCCCTGGGACGACTCCGGGTCAGAGGGCGAAATCGCAGTTACGACCGCAGAACTCCAGGAGGCCGTCCATTGCTGGTTGAATGATGAAAACGCACCTGGAACAGGGGCTGAAATCAACACGGGGAGGCTTCAGGAAATAATTTCCTTCTGGCTTGAAAATTGAGGGTAGAGGTCTTGAAAACCCTTTTCCATAAATTTTTCTATTTTTAAAATAAAAAGAACCCTCGTAGGTGGTTCTGGTAGACCATCCAGAGCCCTACGAAAATTATCACAATCCCCGCACCCTTTTTAATTGCGGTGTCATAGTGCGAAATTGTCCTGAGTTTTGTGGAGGAGAGATGGGCAGAATATGCTAGCAGGAGCATGGGGACCGCAAATCCCATGGAGTAGATAAAAAGCATAAAGGCCCCGTATCCTGCGTTTCCTTTCAGGGCCACGAGGGTCAGGATCGAAGCCAGGATGGGGCCCACGCAGGGAAGCCAGGCAATCCCCAGGGATATTCCAAGCAGGAGGCCGGCTGTAACCCCTTTTCCCTTCATTCCTGTAAGGAGGGGAAAGCCCGCAAGGGCATTGAAAAGGTTGAGCTCAAGGAGTATTGCCATCCCCATTATGAGGATCATCCCTTCGGCAAGGACCTTCAGGTAAGCTATGTATTCCATAAAAACCGCCCCGAAAGCCGAACTGAGGACGCCCATACCGGTAAAGGAAATCGAAATCCCCAGGACTATGGCAAGGGGCCTCAATTTACCGGTTTCCGTGGAAGAGGCGAGTACAACCGGTAGCAGGGGCAGGATGCAGGGGGAAAGGACACTTATCAACCCTGCTCCGAAAGCTGCGAGGGGGGTCATTGATTCGGGAAACATGTGAGTTCTCTTTATGGTTTCTTTTCTCAGGATTCTTTCTCAGGTTTCTTTCTCAGATTCCTTCTCAGGGTCAAACTTTTTATTCAGTTTTTTCTTCTTTCCATGCGACAGCCTGCTCAAGCACGCTTTCAAACATTTCTTTTTCCCTCAGTCCGAGAATACGGGCCTGGAACCTGTCTTTTGTAACGTTTCCGTCCGGCCCCATGTAAAGATATTTCCCATCCTCAAGGCCCACGATTACACAGGAATCGGGAATGCCAGATACCCCAAAATACGAGGCAAGGTGCCGGCTATTGTCCACATCTATTGACATAACCGTGGCTCTTCCTTCGTATTTGATTGACATTTCAGCCATGATAGGCTTCATAGCCTTGCAGGGGCCACACCATTCGGCTCCCAGTTTCAGGAAAACCGGGCCTTCCTGAAGGGCCTCGTTTATCTGGTCCAGGTCTGTGACCTCAACCACGGTGGAATCTTCAATAATAGGGGAGTTTTCGTTTTCTTCCACGCAGCCGGCCGTAAGAAGTGAGGCTGTAATCAGAAATATAAGTGAGACAATTATTTTTGTATTTCTTTCCATTGTTTTCCTTTCCTTCTCAAAAAATGGATGATGAAATATGGGGGCCTGAAAATACCTTGCTTTACTTTTATTTGGTTTCCGGGTTTAAGTTATTTTTTCATGTATTTAATAATTTTATATGTACGGCCGGGCGGCTAGCTTTCTTTTCCGTTCTGCCGCCTGGATGAGAGCTTCCCCCTGAACATATTTACTGAAGATGTTTCCCTGTCCAGTGGGTTTGAGGGGGTGACTGGAAAATCTTTATACATCTGTGGCTACAATATTCAGGGTATGAAAACCTATCGTGGAATCCTTCTTGATATCGTTTCCAGGCGCAAGTTTCGGGGAGAAATCAGCGTTGAAAACGGAATGATTGTAAGGGTTGAAGAAAAACCCAACTCCGAAAATCACTACATCCTGCCGGGCCTGGTCGATGCGCATGTGCATATAGAAAGTTCCATGACCGTGCCCTCGGCTTTTGCCCGGATGGCGGTCGCCCACGGGACGGTTGCGGTTGTAAGCGACCCTCACGAGATTGCCAATGTGATGGGCGAAGAGGGTATAGATTACATGCTTGAGGATGCCCGAAAAGTCCCCTTGAAGATTTATTTCGGGGTCCCTTCCTGCGTGCCGGCAACGCCCTTCGAGTCAGCCGGGGCCGTTCTGGACGCCGGGGCCGTGGACAGGCTGCTTGCCAGAAAGGACCTGCATTACCTTTCCGAAATGATGAATTTTCCGGGAGTAATCAACGGGGACCCGGAGGTCACGGCCAAACTTGAATCGGCCAAAAAGTACGGCAAAGTGGTGGACGGACACGCCCCGGGCCTGCGTGGAGAAGCCCTCAAAAAATATGTAAGCGCCGGGATTTCCACGGACCATGAAGCTTATTCCTATGAGGAGGCTGTCGAGAAAATAAAACTCGGTATGAAAATCCAGGTCCGGGAAGGAAGTGCCGCTAAAAATTTTGAAGCCCTGTACAGCTTAATCGATGAGTTTCCGGATTCGGTCATGCTCTGCACTGACGATTCCCACCCCGATACCCTGATTTACGAGGGACATATCGATAAACTGATCAGGATGGGCCTGGAAAAGGGTCTTGACCTTTTTAACCTGCTCCGGGCCTCGGTGCTCAATCCCATGGAGCATTACGGGCTTAATGTGGGGCTGCTGCGGGAAGGAGACCCCGCCGATTTTATCGTGGTGGAAGACCTGGAGTCCTTCCGGGTTTTGAGCACGTTTATTGACGGAGAATGTGTTTATGACCAGGGAGATGTTCTTTTCCAGCCGGAAAAAAGCCTGGCAGTAAATGTCTTTTGCAGGGACATAATTTCGGTTTCCGATGTCAGGCTAAAGCTGCGGCCGGGCGAAGGAGCCGGTGAGGAGGCCGGGGGTCAGACTGTGGAAAAGCCCGGAAAAATCAGGGTGATCGTTGCCGGAGACGGAGAACTGGTGACCGGCCAGGAACTTGTAAGGCCAAAAGTGGAAAATGGCAGGCTGGTTTCGGACCCGGTGCGGGATATCCTTAAGCTGGTCGTCCTGAGCAGGTATAAAAACGATCCTGTTCAAATCGGTTTTATCAGGAACATAGGTCTGAAAAAAGGGGCAATAGCAAGCAGTATAGCCCATGATAGCCATAACATCATTGCCGTGGGAGTGAGCGATGAGGATATCGTTTCGGCGGTAAACAGGCTGGTAGAAAACAGGGGAGGAATCGTTGTGGGAGCCGGTGATGAATTTTTGGACCTTCCGCTTGAGGTGGCGGGGCTTATGAGTACCCGGAGCGGGGAAGAGGTCGCGGCCCGGTACCGGATGCTCAATGAAGAGGCAAAAAAACTGGGAACTTCCCTCAGGTCTCCGTTTATGACCCTCTCCTTTATGTCCCTCCTGGTAATCCCGGAGCTGAAACTGGGGGATCTAGGCCTCTTTGATGTGGGAAAATTCGAATTTGTGGACCTTCTTGTGCCGGAATAAGTTCCGGCCATTAATTTTTTCAAAAAAGTTCTGGAACTATGATGTATAAATATATTCAAAAGTTCCTGTGAAAAGTTCTGGAAATAACCCTGTAGAAAAAAATAGATAAGGAAAAGAGCTTCCTTTTCCTTTCAGAGTATCTTTTCCACGGCATTGACAACGAGGTCGAAGTTTTTCTGCCATTCCGAATTGTGTTCGAGGCCCTGCATGATTGTGCCTTTGTCTTCCATTTCTGCCACTTTCGGCTCGATGGGAAGTTTTGCGAGTACCGGGATGTCGAAGTCCCCTGAAGCTTTCTCCACTCCTCCTTCTCCAAAGACATTTATCAGTTCCCCGCAGTGGGGGCAGACCAGACCGTTCATGTTGTCTACAAGTCCGATGATAGGTATGTTGAGTTTACTTGAGAAGTTTATGGACTTGCGGACGCTGATGAGGGCCACGTCCTGAGGGGTGGTTACAAGGATCGAGCCATCGCATGTGGGGATGAGCTGGGCGACACTTAAGGGCTCGTCTCCGGTTCCGGGAGGCAGGTCAATGATAAGGAAGTCGAGTTCTCCCCAGTACACCTCTTCCAGGAACTGTTTGATTGCTCCCATCTTGGCAGGTCCCCTCCAGATAACCGGAGAGTCCTTATTTTCCAGCAAAAAGCCAATGGACATGACAGCAAGGTTCGGAAGGGTCTGGACTGGTATGATTCCCCTTTCATCGACTTTTGGCTTTTCCGATTCGACCCCGAAGATGGTAGGGATGGTCGGGCCATGGATATCACAGTCAAGCAGCCCTACTTTGTATCCGTGCAGGGCCAGCCCGGCGGCCAGGTTTGCGGCAACTGTGCTCTTTCCGACCCCACCTTTTCCGCTCATGACCATGATCTTGCGCTTGATGCGCCGGAGGTTGACGATGATTTTGGGCTCTTCGGGCTTCTTTGATAAACTTTCCAGTGGTTGAACCTGATCTGTCATTTTTTATCACCTGTTTTAATTTTTATATGTGTTTTGCAGTCCGGTCTGAAGTCTCCAGTCCGGGAGTTTCTACTTTTCGGGCCCATCGTTTTTTTTTGAAGTTTATGGGTCCGGGTTTCTTCAAGCCTCTTCAGAGCCGGCCCCATTCTTACGGAAACGAGGCTTTCCGGGACACCCAGTGGCTCCGATATCCTCTGTATTTTCGGTATGGATATAGTTGCCGCCCTTAATCTCTATAGCTTTTCCTGTGCTCAGGGCCAGAGCGATCTTCATACGGGCAGCCTTTAGGTCTTCCCAGAAGGCTCTTCTTGAGATCCCCATCCGGACTGCGGCGTCTTCCTGCCGCAGGCCTTCAAGGTCTACAAGTCGGATAGTTTCCAGCTCTTCGATGGTAAGGGACACTACTTCCAGGTCCGAGAGGGGCATTCCCCTGGGCTTAAAGTACGTGATGTCAGGCGTGAACTCCACACGTCTCGGGCATTTTGGTCTTCCCCTGCATTTCTTCATGGTAATTACTTATGTACATTGTAGAGTAAATATATAAACATTCCTCCTTTTTAGTAGAAAACTATTTATATTTTCGCGCAAATGTGTGAAATGGCATACTTTAATATTCAGGATTCTTTAAAATTCACTTCTTTACTTACCTTGAAATTATAACTGGTGATTATCAAATGAAAATCTGTGTAACATCCACGGGAGCAGGGCCGGATTCTGAAGTTGACCCACGTTTTGGAAGGTGCGGCTACTTCGTAATCCTGGACTCTGAGTCCGGTGCGATTGAGTCTATTGAGAATAGAAGTGCAGGTGCTTCCGGTGGGGCAGGAATCCAGGCCGCGCAGACTGTCGCAAAAGCAGGTATTGATATCCTGCTTACGGGTGGTGTAGGACCAAACGCTTTTGCCGTTCTCTCTGAGGCCGGAATTGATGTGAAAATCGGGTCTTCCGGCAGCGTCTCTAATGCTATAAAACAGTATGAGGAAGGCAAACTCCAGGCTATCAGCAGCCCGAATTCAGCACCTCATGCCGGTATGGGTGCCGGACAGAGTGCCGGACAGAGTGCCGGAAGAGGACAGGGTCGTGGGCAGGGTCGTGGAAAGTAAGACATCCCGGAGACCCTCTCCCCGGTTGCGGGGCTGAGCTAAACTCCTTATATATTCCGAATGGTTTACATTCTTTACTATTAAATATTATTAGATTATAAATAAACCTATTAAAAAGTTATTATAAAATGTTGAAATTTAAGGTGATTTGAATGAAAGTATGTGTTCCTACAAAAGATGAAAACGGCCTTGATGGGCTGGTTGAACAGCACTTCGGAAAAGCCCCTACTTACACTATCCTGGACACCGAAAGCAAGGAAGTTTCTGTAATCCCAAACACCAGCGAGCACCTTGGAGGAGTCGGTCTGCCTCCTGAATATCTCCACCAGAACGGGATTTCCATCATGCTCTGTGCAGGCCTTGGGTTCAAGGCAGTACAGATGTTTGAAAACTTCGGGATCGAGGTTTTTGTGGGAATCGGGGGTACGGCCAGGGAAGCCTTTGCTGACTGGGAAGCCGGAAAGCTCCAGAAAGCAACGGCTGACAACTCCTGTGCCGACCACGGACACCAGCACTGAGCCGTTTCTCTCCACTAAAATTACGATGAAAAATTTCCTCCTCTGAATAAGCCCCCAGCGGATACAAAAAAAGGACCCCCAGATGACTATAGAGGAAAACCTGAAAACCGGAGTTGAAGCATCCAGGAATGCTACCCTGGCGCTTGCCCTTCTAGCCTTCCTTAAAGGGGTAGTCGGGTTCTACTCCGGAAGTTCAGCGCTGCTTGCGGACGCCGTCCACACAGGGCTGGACATTTTCACCTCTCTAGCGGTCTGGGTCGGGCTGAAGGTCAGCCTGAAAAGCAGCGGGGGCAAATTTCCTTACGGTTACTACAAAGCTGAAAACCTTGTAGCTCTCTTCGTTTCTCTCTTAATCCTCTTCTCAGGTTTTGAAATCCTGAAAATGGGTTTTGCAGGCATAAAAGCTGAAGTGGCGGGTGCCTCCTCCTCTACGGGGATTGAGTTTCAGGGCCTAACCCTCGCAACGGCTGTTTTTTCGGCGCTTTCGGTCTACGCCCTTTCCGTTTACAAAAAAAAGGTGGGCACAGATATCAATTCCCAGGCCCTGCTTGCGGACGCCAGGCATTCCTATACGGACGTTTTTGCGTCCCTTGTGGTGGTCGTGGCCGTCCTGGGTTCCTGGCTGGGAGTTTCGGAACTTGATTCTTTCGGGGTTATTGTTATTTCCGCCCTGATTTTCAAACTGGGAATCGAATGCGCAAAGGATGCAGTGCTTACCCTTATGGATGCCTGGCTGGACGAGGAGTCCGCCGAAAGAATCCGGAAAAATATCCGGGCCATTCCCGGAATTCTGAAGCTAGAAGACCTGAAACTCCGGAAATCAGGGCTTGTGGTCTTCGGGGAGGCTACGGTGGAAATCGATGGGGAAGCCGACTTGAAAAAGGTTGAGCTCCTTACCCCGAAGATAAAAGCTGCTGTGAAGAAAGAAGTCAAAAATCTCGAACACCTGGTAATAGATGCAAGGCCCGGGAAAAGGCTGTCTTTCAAGCTATCAGTGCCGGTCCTTGATAATTCCGGGCTCCAGACACGGCTTTCGGGTCATCTTGGAAGGGCGCCTTATTTTTTCTTTGCTGTCCTTGAAGCCGGACGGGTCCGGGAATGGGAAATTCTTGAAAACCCTTCTCAGGATCTTGACCGGAAACGAGGAGTAAAGGCTGTGGATTTCCTGGTAAGTGAAAGGGCCAATGTTCTTGTCGTGCAGGACGTGGGTGAAGGTCCCTTCCACATGCTCAGAGACAATTTCGTCAGGATTTTCCGGATTCCGGATGAGGCCAGAACAGCCGAGGACATACTTGGAAAAGTTTTGGAACTGGAAGAAATTACGGGGCCTACGGAATAATATTACGAAGCCTACAGAATAACATTACGAGGCCTACGGAATAATTAAACCATCCTGATATTAAATTTTTATGAGTTGACTTGTATGAAAATTGCAATTGCGAGCGGGAAAGGGGGAACCGGGAAGACAACGCTTTCCGTAAACCTTGCCCTTGCGCTCTCCGATGTACAGCTTTTTGATTGTGATGTGGAAGAGCCTAATTGTTCCATTTTCCTGGACTGTGAGCCGGAATTCCTTGAAGATGTAAATTGTCTGGTTCCGGTAATCGATTCTGAAAAATGTTCCCTTTGCGGACAGTGTTCGGAGTTCTGCCGCTACAATGCCCTTGCTGCTCTGCCTTCTAAAGTGATGGTTTTCCCTTCCCTCTGCCACGGCTGCGGGGGTTGCACTTTGATCTGTCCTGAAGGGGCAGTCCGGGAAGAGCCTCGAAGGATCGGGGTTATTGAAAAAGCGGTTTTAGGGAAAGTTGTGTCTGATAAAACCATATCCGAAGAAACCGGTGGGATAGAAGATGCCGGAGATGCCGGCAGGGTATTTGAGGGTGGAGAAGGCTGTGAGACTCTCGATATCGAGTTTTACAGGGGACTTCTGGACATAGGCGAGGTAATGGCACCCTCGATTATAAAAGCCCTCCAGGCCCACATCGATGAGGCGAAAACTGCAATAATAGACTCTCCACCGGGGACCGCCTGTCCGGTCATCGCGTCCGTGGAAAACATGGACTACTGTATCCTGGTGACCGAGTCCACGCCTTTTGGTTTCCATGACCTGAAGCTTGCGATAGACGTTGTGAGGCAGATGAAAGTCCCATTCGGGGTGGTCATCAACCGCCACGGACTCGGGGACGCAAGGGTAGAAAAGTACTGTCTGGCCGAAGGAATCCCTGTGCTCCTCAAGATTCCAAACGACCGTAAAATCGCAAAGCTCTATTCCGAAGGCATTCCCTTTGTTGAGGAAATGCCGGAGTGGAAGGAGAGGTTCCGGGAAATGTTTGAAACGATAAAGACTCAGGTGGGTATGGGGGCTATGGCATGAAACAGCTTACCATTATCAGTGGAAAAGGAGGGACGGGAAAGACCACGCTTACCGCGGCTTTTGCCTCTCTTGCGAAAAACGCCGTCTTTGCGGACTGTGATGTGGACGCGGCTGATATGCACCTGATCCTGAAGCCCGAGGTCCTGAAAACCGAAGACTTCTGCGGGCTGGATGTCGCGGCAATTGACAAAGAACTCTGTATCGAATGCGGAAAATGCAGGGACCATTGCCGTTACGGGGCTATTACGGAAGTTTCGGGATCTTTTAAAATCGATCCTTTAAGTTGTGAGGGCTGTGCGGTCTGCACCCTTGTCTGCCCCGAAGGGGCTGTTTCCATGCAGACAAGGGTTTCAGGACAGGCCTTCTTCTCCGAGACCCGTTTCGGGCCCATGGCGCACGCAAGGCTTGGCATAGGGGAAGAAGCAAGCGGGAAACTGGTAAGTGAAGTCCGGGAAAACGCGAAAAGCCTTGCTGAAAAGCATGGTAGAGAACTGATCATAATTGACGGTCCACCCGGTACGGGTTGTCCGGTAATCGCCGCGATTACGGGCACGGATCTTGTCCTTGTGGTCAGCGAACCCACGCTCTCGGGCCTCCATGACCTGAAGCGGGTAATTGAGCTTGCCAAACATTTCAGGATTCAGGCAGCGGTTTGTATTAACAAATACGATATAAACGAGGAAAACACCCGGCTTATCGAGGATTTCTGCGAGGGTGAGGACATTCCGGTGCTTGGCAGGCTTCCATATGATGACGTTGCCACAAGGGCAATGATCTGGGAAGAAACTGTGATCGAATATGCCAAAGATAACATACTTGCCGAGAAGCTGAGGCTTGTCTGGGGGATGTTGCTCCGCTTGCTGGAAATCGGGCCTAAAACGGAAACCCCGAAAAAAGTTCTGGACATGAAAAAATTTTAAATCCGGGTTAAGATTGGAGAAGTTCGAAAGTTACATAATAGAATAGATGATTATCAATTGTAGTAACAATTCACTAAAAAACATAATATTCGGATAATTCGGAAATCCTGATTCAAAGAAACCATAATATTCAAAGAAGTTCAAATTAAACAAAATACAAAATTCGCGAGGAAGCAAGATGGACTATGCTGAAATATCAGAGAAACTGGTTGAGTACCTGGACCTCAAATACGAACCCGTTGCGGTGAAAGTGCTCAAGAAAGGAGAAGCGATTCCCGAGGGCTATTCCGAACCTGAAAAGAACATCAGGCACTGCCAGTCGATAATGAGGGCCAGGAAAGGGGAATCTTTAGTAATTCCGGCTGCGAAACACGCCTGTGTGGTGGGCGGGTCAAGCCTTGGGCTGATTCCCACTCCCCCGAAAGTTACTTCCGGGGAATTCCACGCCAACCTCAAGATGTTTGACAATGCGGAAGCAGCCGCCGAAATGATTGCAAAACGCCCGGCCTTCGAACCAGAAAGCAGGATCGCAACCCTTGTCAGCCCCCTGAAGGACGCAAAATTCGAACCCGATGTCGTGATCCTTGTAGACCGGCCAGAGACCGTTTACTGGATCATCCCGGCAAGCACCTACTATGGGGGCGGCAGGGTAAACTTCAGTTCCGCGGCTTTCCAGGCCACCTGCGCCGACTCCACGATCATTCCGATCCTTACAGGAGAAATTAACCTGTCCCTTGGCTGCTACGGCTGCAGAAGGTCCACCGACATTGAAAAAGATGAAATGCTTATGGGAATTCCCTTCGGTAGGCTTGAGAGTATCGTCACAGCCCTTGAAAAGATCCACGCCGGACCCATGGCAAAGGCAAGATAAAAACAATTTCTTTCAATTTTTCATTTTTTCACTTTTTTTTCCATACTCTTTTTCCACTTATTTTTCTCCATACTCCTTTTTCCACATCTTTCCTCACTTCAGACTTTTTTAATTTTATTATGACCTTAAGGTTATGGAAACGTTTAATACTTCCAAGTTTCGTTATAAAATAATACTAAAGTTATGTTTCCATTCTAAAAAATATGGGGAGAAAAATGCAATGTGCATTATGCAGAAATAAGGAATGTCTGCGGGGCAAGAACTGCTCCATTATAAAATCGGAGCTTGAATACAGTGAGAAGGAAAAAAGGGCCCTTCAGGCTTCTTCCCTTTTTCAGGTCGGAACCGAGAGAAAAACAAAACTTGAAGAAATTATAATTTATGCAAAAAGAATGGAATATAGTAAGATAGGAATCGCTTTTTCCATCGAGTGTGAAATAGAGGGCCGCCTTGCCTATGACCTCCTTTCCAGGTATTTTGAGGTCTTTTCGGTCTGCTGCAAGGTCTGCGGTTTTGAAAAAGAGCAGTTTGGAATCCCGACAAACGGAACTTCAGAATTTGAGGCCGCTTGCAATCCTCGAGGTCAGGCTCTCCTCCTTAATGAGGACGGGGCCGAGCTGAACCTCATGCTTGGGCTGGATGCAATAAATGAAATCATTTTTTCCGAAAAGTCGGATGCACCTGCAGTAAGCCTCCCGGTGGGGGAATTGCTCTCCTTAAAAGAGGTCCGGGCCAGTCCTGTGGGAGAAAATACAGTCCTGAAAAATCCGGCATTCCGGAAACAACATGCAATCAAAAAAAAATGGGTTTAATATCAGGGCTCACCACCTCCTCTGCATTCAGGGTTTTCAGGGCTACGGCTACAGCCCGGATTTTGTGTCCAATATGCGGGAGATCGTATCTGCTCTGAACCGGGATCTTTTTCTGAAACTGAAGCTTGTTTCCGAATGTGACGTTATCTGTGCCTGTTGTCCCAATAGACCAGCGTGTGTTCAGCAGGATTCCAAAAAGGCCGGCCGGATCAGGGATATGGACCTCTTCGTGCTGGAGAAACTGGGCTTTGGGGACGGGGCGGTCCTGGAGGCAGGGGAACTTTTCGGGCTTGTCCACACAACATTCAGGAACGCTTCCGATATCGAAGCTGTCTGCGGAAACTGTGGGTGGAGATCTAAATGCCTCTGGTACCTTCAAAAAGATAGCTGAAAATGCTGAAAATCCGGGGCCAGAAAACAGGTATTTGATTGAAAAAAATAAATATGCTCCGGACCTGAGCTTGTTCTCCAGCCCGGGCCGGGCCAAACTTTCTTTCTGTTATTGAGTTTTTCGGATATTGAAATTTTTCGGATATTGAAATTTTTTGGCTATCGAACTGTTTACCTTAAACCGGCACTGATTTCATAGACCTTTGCCAGGAATTCCATGTTCTGGACCGCATTTTGTTCTATACCCAGTTCGTCCGGGGAGGCCCCGAGGGCCAGGGCGAGGAGCTGGGAGTAGTGAAGCACGGGGATTGAGTAATCGGTCCCGAATTCCTCGTTTACGGCAAGCTGCCCCCGGTCAAACTGGAGGTGGCAGAAAGGACAGGCGTTGACTATGCAGTCCACATTCGCTTCCCGGATGCAGGCGAGTTTGTGTTCGAGCATCTCCAGGGATTCCCGGACATGCCCTGAACGAACCCCTCCGCCTGCTCCACAGCACATCATTTTATCGGTGTAGTCCACGCTTTTTGCGCCGGTTGCTTCCACCAGTTCGTCAAAGAAGACCGGGTTTTCCGAATTTCCGAGATTCCGTTCTCTGGAAGGTTTGATCAGGTGGCAACCGTAGTGGAGGGCTACCTTAAGGTCAAGAGGAGTCGTGACCAGGGCTTTGAGGGCTTCAGGTCCTGGTTCTTTGTAGAGCAGTTCTATAATATGCCTGACTTCCGAGCTACCCTTAAACTCCAGCCCGATTTCTTTGAGGTATTCGTTCGTTTCCTTTTTCAGTTCCGGGTTGCCTTTCAGTTCCAGGTTTGCGTCCGCAAGGGAGGCATAACAGCCATTGCAAATGGTAAGCACGTCTCTATCCATCTTTTCGGAAAGCACGACGTTTCGGGCCGCAAGGGCCAGCCAGCTTGCTTTGTCAAACGACTTGAAGACCCCGGGAGCCGGGCAACAGGACGCACCGGAAAGTTCCGCCACGTCAAAGCCGAGCCTGTCCAGGCAGATTTTGGTGGCCTTTTCGATTCCAGGGTAGCGGTTCGGGACAATACAGCCAAGAAATAGTGATAGTTTTGTCATGATAGGGCCCCCCTTCTTTATTTTTCAGGAATCTTCAGCAGCTCATCGAATTTACAGGCCCGAAGAAGGGTCTGAACGTCCCTGAGGGCTTCGGGATATTTCTGGACCGTTTCGGTCAGGGGGTCAAGGCCCAGTTCCTCTCTTTTCTTCTTTGTTTCCTCGTTGAGGGGGACTGCGTGTCCGCATTTCATGACAAGCTCCGAGACCTTCCTGTGCTCGGGCAGCATGAAGCCTTTCCTTACGGCAAGTCGTCTGATTTCAAGCAGTGCATCGGTAATTGGGATTTGCCTTGGGCAGCGTTCCTGACAGGTATAGCAGGTGGTGCAGAACCACAGACTATCATCAGACAGGACGGCTTCCCTGTTCTTTCGAGCATCCCTGAGGATTCTCCGGACATTGAGGCTGGTATGCCTCCCGGACGGGCAGCTCCCGGTGCATGTGCCACATTGCATACAGGCAAATATATCCAGCCCTGCAGCTTTTAACACGTCTAATATTTCTTCACTCATACGGGTTCACCGGTTAAAATTTCCTTTAAGGATCGGCCGTTTTTGAAAATTAAAGATTGATCGGGCAATGATTATTTTTAGAATATTTCATGCCTGATTATGGGCATTTATACCCTACAATAAGCTTTAAATTCTATTTTCAGGCCCATATTGATTTTTTACAAAATTAAAGCATTTTAAGGCCTTATATTTTCTTTTTAAGGGGAAGAATTCTATTTGATTTATATATTTGTATGATGTTTCTGGTATTTAATATACACTAAATTGCTTTACGCTGTTATTCGTCTTTTATTATTTACCTTTTATTTTATATAATATATGTGTTTTTTGTGTGATGGGATAAAAGGCCGTCTGAATATTTGTAAATGCAAGTTTGATATAGATAAACTTAATTAATTTTTTGTTAGTCTTTGGATAATCATATTCACAGGCCTTTATATATTAAAATCTTAGTAACTCCGGTTCATCTGTTTACAGTTATTTAAATTCCTTCGGTTTTTACACAAATGAGGAACTAATACAAGAGACTACTCACAGTCCGGAAAAATAGGTTCAGCCGTCAGGAGTTTGTTTTATACTGTAAACAAAATGTTATTGTTTATTATAAAACAATAATATTTTCTCAAAAAACTGCATAAAAAGTTAAGTTGCCCGCCTGAGTTCTACCGGTGACGGCCCTCTTTTAGGCTTCAATTAGGACAAAACGATAATGTTTTGATTGCTTATGAATTCCGGTAAAATACCCAAAGTGATTTTAGACGGGAGTGTTCAAAATACTGAGCATTCCGAAACCTGGTATTACATTTGACTTCTATCTGAAATAAAACATTCACATAAAATTATCTAATTTGAAACATATCTTCAATGGAAATATAATCCATATCAGTATCTAAGTTTTTAACATAACTATATGAACCTCTGAATAACCCGTCTTCGTCGATAGGAATCATTATATTTTTAAATAAATTTCCCAATTCTTCTGCAAATTGATTTAGATAAATCTGATTTAATTTATGCACATAAGAAATCAAACTATCTAATATACTGGAAAAACTTTCAAGTAAATTCATTGATCCATGTATTAATAGAGGGGCCTCTTTTTGTTCTCTTTTAGTCATATTAAATTGATTTTTAAATATTGCTTCTTCAAAACCAGTTAATTGTGGTTTAGAATTATGCGGGGTGTCAAATTTCTTAGTATTTTCTTCAAATTCCTTTTTAACATTTTTATTTTTATCAATGACATCTTTTTTTAAGATCTCTATATATTTTGGATTATTTGAGATATCAATTAGATTTGCTTTTATTTCCACAATTTTACCATCTTTTACTTTAGCGATATTTCCCCCTTTGGATGAAGATTCAGATATTCTCCCCCCTTTAAAATAGAATGGATTATCTGGGTGAACTACTCTGTTCCTGATTATTTTTAACCTCCAATAAATTTCCCAATAAAGGCAATCTGGATCTTGAGATTTTGGAAAAATTGAGTTAAATTCATCTTTTTGTTTTTTACTAAAATATTTTAATGCCTCATTTTTAAAAGGTGCTTCAAATAAGGATGCTGCTGTTTCAATGAAAGAGTCAAATTCATAAAAAATTGAGTCATTATTAAAAGGAATTAAATATTCATTTTCATCATTAATATCAGTGGGTGTTTCGAATTCATTTAATATAGAAATAAACCGCTTTGCATGGTATAAAAATCTTAATACATGATATTTATGTCTTAAAAACATTTGATTTAGATCATAATATACATTATAGCTTATATTTGGTTGCAGATTGTAAGTTAATACTTCGTTATTATATATATACAGAACAAATACTTCATTTTCTATACTTATGATTGCCTTCGATAAATCTTGATATTTTTTAAATTGCATAAAATGAATAAACATTCAATTAAATATAACTCTGTTGACATTCTTGAAATATTTTTTTCTTTGGCATATCAAAAGTTAACCCTGTATAAAAAGTTCAGTAGCTCGCCGGAACCTTACCGAGGGCGCAGGATCTGACCGCTTAACCTCTTTCTTAGAAGCCGGGGCCGGGCTTCAATTACCTTAAAACAATAACGTTTTGCTTTCTTATGAGTTCCGTAAAAATACCCAGGGAGATTTTAGACGTGGGTGTCCAAAATCTCAGGAATTTTGAAACCTTTAGATTTTTGCAAAAAAGAGACACAAAAATTTTAATGGCCATCACAATTGCTATTTATTTTCATTAATTTCTTCTTTGTTGTTTATTGAATATTCTGTAAATTGTTTCAAGCCTATGGAAATTTCTTTGAGATCTGACTGAATTTCCTTAATAGATTTTGCTAAACGGAACAAAGGTGTTGATTGTGCACCTATTTGGCTAAGACCTACCATTTCGGAAAAATTAATTTGATATATAGATTTATAATTATTGCCTACACTGTTTGTGTATACAATTTCAATATTGATGGGCTCCTTTGTTTTAAGAGCTAAATCTTCTAACAAACTGGTTGAAAAAATTCGTATTTTTTGGTTGGGAGCAAGATAATTAATTCCATTTTTAATAAGTGTTACTTCAGATAAAAATTGGCCACTTATATATTCAAAATCCGGTTGTACTTCAAATATTATATCACGAGCAGGCCCCAAACCTATGTTTTGTATGAACATATCTATAATATAATTAAATTCTTCTTTCGGCTGAATAAATACAGAAACGTTGGGTTCGGTCTGAACTTTCCTCATTTTATTTGTTTCAAAAACTAATATGCATGTTAATAATGCATAAAATATAGTTGATACCGCCACTATTCCTGAAAATATCAAAGTTAAAGAAGAAGTATCAAGGTTAATAATCCTAAATATAAGCTCATTCATTAAAATCACCTCTATAAATTAGTAATTGTTACATTAATCACTCAAAAAATTAACAATTAGTGCAAACAAATCATCAAATATAAATCTGATTTTAAAAACAATTTTGCTTTTTCTATCAACCCAGCATAAAAAATATATAGATTCAAACATTGATACTTTATAAATAAAATCAAGAGTATATCTTGGCAAATGACGAGAAGGAGCAAATTATATGGTTGCAGGAGAAGATTATATAATCGGTAAAGCTGCAGAAGCTATGGTCGTTTGGTTCAATAAAAGAAAAAATGAAAAGGAACTTGTCCATGAAATATTACTATCCCTTAAAATTGGACTAAACAACATCCCTCTCCACATGGATTTATGTAAGGAGTATGGCTGTATCAAATACTTAAAATTAAAAGTTTATTTGCCCTCGGACATTGAAAACTTGTCACATTTTCTGATAAAGTACCAATATAAGTTGGACAATGATTTGTACGATGTGATGATCGACTTCATTAGACTTCTCATAGATTACAATGAAACAATAAATTCTTTACATTTGGGAATGGGGGAAATATTGAATGAACAAGAAAATTTAATATTAGGAAGCATCGAGAACCTAATTCAGAAGATAAATGAGTTAATAAAAAAAGTAGAGTAATTTGGCATGAAAGTCCAATGTGTACTTTCATTTTTTTGCCTGTAATTCGGGAATATCATGTGTGTTTTTCCAGTAAATTCACTTCTTCCAATACACTCGCCCATCAAAAACAAAAAAGAAGAAGGTATATGAAGAAGAGATGTCCTGAGTTTCTGAGTTTTTCCATAAACTACTCGGCCTGGTCCGGCTGGGTCTCGAAGCTCAAGGGTTAAGGGGTGGAACTCCGAAGAATTGAACTATTGCGGCGGCTCTTTATATGGAGACATCAAAAAAAGGGATGAGAAAGAAAAGAAGATGTTAGGAAACTGTACCAGATCATGTCATGCAATGCTTAAAAAAAATATTTAAATGTTACCGCCATATAAAAAAATCATGGCTATAAGATCCAGTGCTGTAATGATTTATGGAGTGCCTATAATATATCTTGTAATCTTTATTATTTTAATAATCTGC
The DNA here is from genome assembly GCF_055394095.1 of Methanosarcina baltica. Classification (NCBI taxonomy): domain Archaea; kingdom Methanobacteriati; phylum Methanobacteriota; class Methanomicrobia; order Methanosarcinales; family Methanosarcinaceae; genus Methanosarcina; species Methanosarcina baltica. The sequence continues at coordinate 2,027,150 of NZ_AP042463.1, forward strand.
ATTCTATATTTATATTATAGAATCAAAAAAAAGTAATCTGTACCTCAATTTCGATCAGAAAAAGAGCTTGCCAGAAAAGGACTTGAGAATTTATCAAAAAAGAAGTTGAAAAATTGCCAGAAAAAAAAGAGAAAGACTTCAGGAGAAATTTATTCCCAGGTCTTTCAGGCCGTTAAGTTTTGCGATATTGATCAACAGAGGGGTTAACGCTTCCACGGTATTTGCGTTACTTAAGGGTCCGCCGTCCAGAGGTTTGAGACAGCCCATGTTTTCTGTTAATTTCATGACCACTTTTTTGGCTTCTTCGTCGTCGCTGCAGATAATAGAGTCATGCACTGCTTTGCACTTGACAACGTCCTGCAGTTTTCTGGCTGCGACATTATGGAATGCTGCGACGACTTTTGTGGATTCCGGAACTCTTGCCTGGATTGCTTTGGCTGCGGATCCTTCTTCCGGGGGTTGGTATTCAAAAACGGGACCCGCTTTTACCATCGGGACAACCGGGCTTATAAGGATCTTATTTTCGAGATCTTCCCGGATGCTTTCAAGCAGGGAAGGTACATGACCAAAGCGGATTGTCAGAATGAGGAGGTCGGCTTTTTTTGCGGCTTCGGTGTTGCTTTCTCCTGTTATCTTTATTTCTGAAGTGTCAAAACCGTAGTTTTCCAGTTCTTCAAGGGCCTCGTTTGCAGCTTCCTTTGCGGTTTCCGGGGTTCTTGACCCTATAACCACTTCGTTCTTAACACCATCTTCCATCAGGTTTTGAAGTGCAAGCCTGAGAACCATCCCTTTTCCAATGTTCCCGGTTCCACCAAGTACTGCTATTGTTGTCTTTTCCGAATTCAACTAAACTGGCCTCCGAGTTTGCCATGTTTATTTATAAGCTATAGTGAGAAATTAATATAGTTTCTCCATTTCTTTTGGTAAAGTATATTAAGTTCTCCCTATTTATCCCTCCTTATTTTATTTTTAAAAAGTTTTTATACTATAAGTAAAGAAGTTCCTTTCCTTGATTCTGAAGGTGGTAGAGAGGGATAGTTCCTTCACAAAAAAACTTCCCAAAAAATATTATTTGTCCTATCAAATTTATAGATAAGTTTATACGCTATACTCCCCAATATGAAAAATAATTTATTTATGTGGGACATTTTTAGCTTAATTTTCAATTGTTTGGGTGGCGAAAGCCATCCATATCTTAAATGTAATGCATAATTAATGGGGGGTGGGGGACTGGGGAGTACCCCGAGAGCATTATCTATGGTTGCGGTGACGTTAGTTTCCGCAGGAATTATTTTACTTGCATGTGAAGCCTTTTTGGGGGATATCGGGATGGAGGAGTCCCGGGATTCATTTTCAGAGTTTCCTTATAATTTATTTCTGGAAGAAAAAAACTCTGAGCTGGTAGAAGAGCCGGTTTATGTGTATGTTTCTCCTGATTTCGATACCACTGTACTGGATTCCTATCTGGAGGTCGTGGAAAGGGACGAAAAGAATCATGTAGTTGTGGGCCGGGCAAAGCCCGATTCTCTGGAGGTATTTTCTTCTCTTCGGGAGGTCTGGCTGGTTCGGAAAGCGTTGCCTCCTCTTGTAAGGGAGGTCGGGGAGGTCCCGGAGGGAGCGTTTCCTTCCGAAAAGCTCCTGAATTCCTTTAAAGTTTCCGGGGCAGGGGTCAAAATAGGGATTATTTCCGATGGGGTTTCCCTGCTGCCTGAGGTCCAGGCCTCCAAAGGGTTGCCCCCTGATGTGCGTGTCCTGGATGCAGGGTCAGGGGACGAAGGTACTGCGATGCTTGAGATTGTGCACGGCATTGCTCCGGAAGCTGAACTGTATTTCCACAAAGCCGGGAGCAATCACCTTGAATTTAACGAGGCCGTTGACGCTCTTGTCAGTGCCGGGTGTACGGTTATATGTGATGATATCGGCTGGCCCGATGAACCTTTTTTTGAAGACGGGATCGTAGCTTCCCATGTCCGGGAAGTTATTGAAAATAACGACATCCTGTATGTAAGTGCGGCAGGAAATGATGCAAACCACCATTATCAGGGCCTGTTTTTTGATGAAGGAAACAACTGGCATGATTTCAGTGAGGGAAACAGTTTATCTAAAAACCTGTATGTGGATATCCCTCCAGGTGGATCGGTGATCATCGTTCTTCAGTGGAATGACCCCTGGGTCTCTTCAGGAAACGATTACGACCTCTACCTGAAGGACTCCGCAGGAAATATACTGGCATGCAGTAAGAATTTCCAGGACGGAGACGACACTCCTTTAGAGTACCTTATATATGAAAATACGGGGTCAGGGTCAACTCCTGATCCCATGCATGTTGAGGGGCTTGTTAGTGTAAAGAAATATTCGGGTGACCCGAAAGTTCTGGAACTGTTCCTGTATCCGGAAGCCTCTGCCAGAGTTAAACCCGTAAACCTTGTGGCGGAAGACTCCGTCTTCGGGCATCCCGCAGTTCCAGGGGTTATCTGTGTCGGAGCAATTGATTCCGGAAACCCTGATAGGGAAATAGAAACCTTCTCTTCCAGGGGGCCTGTGAGCATCTATTTCCCTGAATACGAGCTTCGGAAAAAAACGGATATAAGTGGCCCTAATAATCTGAAAGTCACGGGGAAGGACGGAGAATGTTTTATTCTTTCAGGCACAAGTGCTTCAGCTCCCTATGTTGCGGGAATCGCGGCCCTGGTCTGGAGTGCCTATCCCGAAAAAACGGCCCCTGAAATCCGGGAAATGCTTTACTCCACGGCCCTGGATCCCGGGGAACCCGGATATGATTATACATACGGGCACGGCTCAGTGAATGCTTTGGAAATGTACCTGAGCGGGGCCAAACAGGTGGAGGATGTGGGGGCGGAAAAAGAAATTATTCCCACTCTTTTCAACCTCCTTTACCTTCCTGTTTTTTGGGAAGAAAGGGTGGGGGCAGTTGACGGAACCTCTTGTGCATCCGGAGCCAGGATCCGGGACCCGTGTATGGCTCTGGAAAATGTAACGAAAATTTGGAGAGGGTGCGATTAACTGTTTTTTTTCTTAACCCTTTTCCCGAGCTCTTTTCCTGAATCCTTTGTCAGTCCACAAGCAGAATTCCAACACAGCTTGTTTTTTCCGGTTTGCAGAACTCAAGTTCAAGCCCCGCTTTTTCCATGGTCTTTTGCAGGTTGATTCCCACAGCCTCAGGGGCAAAGCGCCTTAAATGGGGTTTTGCGCAACTCTTTCCGCATTTTTCGCACTCGTTGCAGGAGCCGGGCCTGAGCAGGTGGGCGTAAGTAAAACCTTCCCTGAAGGCCTCCAGCTCAAGTTCCAGCATTTTGTGAAAAGAGTCCTTTCGCAGGCGAGACCAGGCCTTTATCAGGTCAGGTTCGGTTTTTGTGTCGTGCTCTTCCACAAGCAGGAGAGCTTTGGAGTATTCCTCCAGGATTTTCCTGAATTCATCAATGGAAGGGATGTGAGGCGGGCAGCTCAGGCGTTTCCCGTAGCTTGGGCAACCAAAGGCGCATTTCAGGGAAATTCTGTTTTCAACGGCTATGTCTCCCGATTCCAGTGAGTAGGCTTCGATCCCAAGTTCTGAGGCCTTTTCAATCAGCTTGTTTAATTTTTCGGACAATTTGCTTTCCCCTTCTTTCTAATTTTTGAATTTTTGCTTGCTATATCCTGGTAACTGCGCCCTGATAATTGCTTTCACTACCCGAGTTAAACTACCTGAGTTAAACTACCTGGGATACTTTTCTATAATTTGCAGAAATAATCTTAATAGATATCCCCATGACAAAAAAAGTACCTTTAAATGAACTGGAAAATCGCATAAGCCGCTTCAGAAAACAAATGGATACATCAAATCCCGACTGGGATATGGCCGTTTTCTTCAGTAAAATAAACCTTTACTACCTAACCGGCACGATGCAGGACGGGATGCTAATTATCCCGAGGAATGAGGAAGCAACATTCTGGGTCCGGCGTAGTTATGAAAGGGCTCTTGAAGAATCCTTATTTTCCCGTATCGAACCTATGAACAGCTTCCGGGATGCTGCGGGGAGTGTCATTAAGGGAAGTAAACTTCCGGATACGGTCTATCTGGAAACCGAAACAGTCCCTCTGGCCCTGTATCAGCGCTTTCAAAAGTACTTCCCCTTCAAGACCGTCAAACCCCTTGATCCTCAGATTGCCGCCGTAAGATCCGTAAAAAGCGAATACGAACTCTCCCTGATGCGGGAAGCCGGCCGAATTCATCAGCATGTACTCGAAGACCTCGTGCCCGGGATGCTGCGGGAAGGGATGAGTGAAGCAGATCTCGAAAGCGAACTGTTTTCACTTATGATAGAAGAAGGACACCACGGAGTAATCCGATTTGGAATGTTTGATACGAGTATGGTTCTGGGAAACGTCTGTTTTGGGGAAAGCTCCATTTATCCCTGTTATTTCAACGGGCCCGGCGGAAAGCGCGGACTGAGTCCTGCAGTACCCGAACTTGGAAGCCGGGACCGGAAATTAAAGAAAGGCGACCTGGTCTTTGTTGATATAGGCTGCGAAGTTGAAGGCTACCACACCGATAAAACCACGACATACATGTTCGGATCATCTCTTCCCCAGTATGCCATAGATATCCACAGGAAATGCGTGGACATACAAAATGAAGCTGTATCGATGTTAAAACCCGGCGCCATCCCCTCGGAAATCTACAATACCATAATGAATAAGCTGGATGAGGAATTCCTGGAAAATTTCATGGGTTTTGGGAACCATAAAGTAAAGTTCCTCGGGCACGGTATTGGCTTATTTGTCGATGAAACCCCTGTAATTGCCAGAGGCTTTGATGAGCCCCTGCAGGAAGGAATGGTATTTGCCCTCGAACCCAAAAAAGGAATTGAAAAGCTCGGAATGGTGGGGATTGAAAATACCTTCATAGTAAGTTCTGAAGGTGGAGAATGCATTACCGGGGACAATCCGGGTTTGATTCCCGTATTTTAATTGGCGAAAATCAAGATTCCGGTTGAATATTATAGAGAAATTATAGTGGCTCTTCGCCATTTCCTATGGGTATAAAGAATCTTAACTCAAAGATGGGGGCCTGTTTTGTGATGGCTATACACACAAAACAGTGAAGAGCCTTTTTAAGCCCGAATAAATTACTCAAAACTCATACATGAGCCATTTTAGAAGGACCGCTTTGAGAGCCGGATTTACAAAATATTTCCTGTATTTTCCTTCTGTTTCTGAAAAAACGATCCTATCATCCCTTAATTTCTTTATATGCCAGTAAGTTGTGCTTTTGTCCAGATGCAGGACCTTTGAAAGCTGCTGATTTGTGATATTAGGGTTTTCCAGGATCTTATGAAGTATATGTTTTCTTGTGCTGCTTTTTAGATGTGCTATTATTATCTTTTCGCTGCTTGCGAAATGGTCGGCGTTTTGAAAGGCCCTTGTGAATTTTCCGCCTCTCATTAAAGTTATCTTATTTCTGGCCTTAAGCATTTCAAGATGGAATTTTACAGTTCCCCGGTTAATTTCCAGCTCTCTTGAGATTTCGGATATCGTGCACCCCGGAATCTGCTGTATGTAACAATAAATTTTTTGTTTGTTTTCCTTTCCCTGCCGGACTCTGACCTTTCCCAGAATTAAAGGGGCCAGCTTGAATATGGAAAGAAAGGCGGCCAGATACCCCATAATGTAAGCTATCTTGAACGACAGAGGAAATTCCCGGAACGTGAGAGTCCTGTCCGCCCCGCTCGTATCGACGGCACCACTCAACTTATTGAGTTCTTCCTGAGGTGGGCAGGGGCCTACGGTATATCCTCCGGTATCTGCATTAGCTGGACATATGGTACTCAGGATCAGAATAAAAAGTAAGCTTATCTTCCACATAGTTTTTACCTTTAATCCAGGCAGAATTGTCTTCTGTTCCGGCTGCTTGTTCTGTCCGTTCTTTCTGTTTTTCCTGTTCCAGAAACTCTTTTTTAACGCATTTTTAACATGTTTCAACTTTTTCAGAATTAATTCTAATGAAACTTATTTAATTTTTATGGCCAAATCGTCCAACTGAATATTTACGGTCTGGTGCTTAATTTCGGCAAATTGGACCATTATATTTTTTTGGGAGTTCTAATTCATTCTTCAGTACACGCTTTTTGAAAAATATACCAAACCTGAATTCAAATTTTTGGAAAATTCATAATGCTGCTAGCTCAATAGTTTGAAGGTCTGGCCGGAAAACTAATATAAATCTACTTTAAAGTACTTTTCAACATTCTTACAAATTGTCAGAGCAATGAGTAACTCCATTAGATTTTCATTTTTATTCATTTGTTTGATTATCCAGAATCACATTCTTGGGGAATTTATCTGAAAAGAAGGGTGTTTTATCCTGAATTTATTTCTTCCAGTTTCTCTTTATTTTTAACCTGAAATTAATTCAACACTTCTTGAGGAAAAAATATGAAAAGTAATTCAAAAAGTAAAACCATATCAGCAATGCCGATTGACACTTTTTCGATTCCACACTCATCTGTAGCAATGTCTAATAAAACATGCGGAAAAAATACACTCATAAGAGTTCTGGGAATAACAGCACTTGTGATTTTAATACTGATGGGCGGAGCAGGTGCAGCTCCATCTTTATACGTGCCATGTACTGCGGATTGTACTGTCTTTGTAATTGACACAGCAACTAACGATATTACAGCTCTGGTGCCTATAGACGGCTGGCCTAGAGATGTTGCAGTCAACAGGGCAGGAACAAAGGCATATGTGGCAAGTCCATTCAGTGATGACAATGTCCATGTAATTAACACTGCGACAAATACGGTTAGCACCTCAGTGGAGGTAGGAGGTTACCCTCTGGAACTTGCGATCAACCCGAAAGGAACAAGGGTTTATGTGACGGACCGTGACCGCACCTACATCTCTGTAATCAACACAGCCACAAACAGCGTAGTGGACAGGATTGAAGTGGGCCTGATTTCTCATGATATTGCAGTTTCACCGGATGGAAATACAATCTATGCTACGAATGGTTTCAACAACACTACTTCTGTTATTGACGCGACTACAAACAAAGTTATAGACACTGTGTCTGTGGGACCTTCTCTCTATGCAATTGCAGTCAATCCTAATGGAAATAAGGTGTATGTAACAAACGGGCGAAACAACACTGTTTCTGTAATTGATACAGCTACAAACAGGGTTACGGCCACTGTGCCTGTAGGAAATCCTCGCAGCGTTGCGGTCACTCCGGATGGAACAAAAGTATATGTGACAAACTGGCAAAACAACACTGTTTCTGTAATTGATACAGCTACAAACAGGGTTACGGCCGCTGTGCCTGTAGGAAAGAATCCTGGTAACATTGAGGTCACCCCGGACGGAAAAAAGGTATATGTAACAGGCTGGGGAAGCAATACTATTTCTGTAATTGACACAGCCACAAACAAGGTTATAGCCACGGTGAATACGGAAAAATATCGTAGAATATACTGTAATGGAACTTACATTTGGCCTTCTATAGATTCGAATACGGCTGATCAAAGTATAGAGGCAAGCTCCGAGGCAACTGAAGATATAGGAGTTGAAGAGACTGACTTATCATCACCTGATGAAGGAAACTCTGAAGAAACAAACGTGGTCGAGTTCAATAATTCAAACAATAATAATTCTGAATCTGATAATGGTAGTAGCTCAAGTGAAAATGAATCGAGCAAAAATAACTCCGCTCCGGGCTTCGGATTATTGGGAAGTTTGATTTGCCTGTATGGCGGATGGAAACTCAGAATGAAGTAATTGGATCTGGATAACCCGGGGTGAATTTGCTGTCAACTTAATGTAAAATATTGTGAAGCTTAAGCAGATCCCACGGTCCAATAAAAAAAAGAGATAAGATAAAGCCCGAAGCTTCACCTTTAAAGTTACTGTAAATCGATTTCTATCCGTAAATTTATTCCGGTTTCCTTGCAAGCTTCTTTGTTGCAAGCTTTTCGACAATCCCGAGGCTGATCTCGTCGCTTGTGCTCAGCTTTCCACTGGCAACGGCACTGTCCAGGAGGTGTTTGCCTACCGGGGTGCGGACGATCAGGGTTGTGTAACCGTCAGGGCTTCCGACGGCCCCTGCGGAAATGTCGGATTTAAGAGCCGAAAAGTCCGTGCAGACCTGGCAGCCAGGCCTGATGGTGTCTTCGAGCTCTTTGAGGGGGATGAGGAACCCGGTCCCGTCGTTCAGGGTGATCTCGAGCTTGCCCTTCACGTCCATACGGGAGATCTGCATGGGCTCGACCTCGAACTCCTTTTTGAGTTTACCCGCAACAAGCTTTTCGTAATCGAAACTTTCGGTGCAGAAAAGGCCGATCACGACACGGATGGATTTTTTGTAGGGCCTGACAAGATCGTGCTCGCTCTCAAGCATCTTCCTGATTGCCTGGACCACACAGGGGACCCCAACAACTGCGATGTTCCTGTACTTCTTCCTGACCACGGCTTCCTTGAGGGCCGAGACCAGAGGGACCCACCAGTTGTAGCGGCTGCCTGCCTGGCTGATCAGGGCTTCTTTTTCGGTGATTACAGTGGAACTCGGTTTGAGGGTCCAGGGGTCCTGGCTGACCGTGACCACAGCGTCAATCTGGCCGTTTTCAAGAGCGGTTTCAAGAAGGGCGGTAACAGCCCCTCCGCTCTGTTTTCCCGGGACCTCAAACTCGGCTTTTGCGGCTTTGATTTCCAGGTAGTCTCCAAGGAGGCTTGAAGGTTGTTCATCTAACCTCGGGCAGACCTCATAGCAGGCTCCACAGGGCACGTCGTCCACCGCGGCTTTACAGTAGCCGTTGTTAATGGGGCTTGAAGAGTTCTTGCCGGTTTCGAAGTAAAGGGCATCTGCCGGACAGACCGCAATGCAGGCTCCGCAGCCCGCACAGAGGTCCTTGTCCCAGACTGCCTCTTTCAGGTCCCTGTAATCCTTACTTACTTTGTACTCTGTCATCAGAATCACTCCCAGACGTACTTTCCTGCAAAAGGCCGGCTGCTTGCAGGAGCTATTCTTGTGTAATTGGTATTCAAAAACTCGGAGGGGTCAAGCCCGAACTGGGTACAGAATCCCTTTATTTCCGGCTTGATGCGTTCGAGGTCGGCTTCCGTGAACTCGAACTTCTTTGCGCCTACTCCGAGCAGGTGGTCCTCCACTTCTCCACGGATAACGATCTCTCCGCCGTGGATTCCACTGCCTATCCCGCGGTCGGTCATGGACGTTTCCAGACCGATCCCGAGCACGAGCACGAGTCCGCCTGCCATGTATTCTCCAAGGAAGGAGTGGGCTGTCCCGCCTATTACCAGGATCGGCCTTGCGTCCACAGCGTACTGCTTCATGTGGATGCCGCCTCTGTACCCAATATTGTTTCGGATATAGACCTTTCCACCGCGCATACTGTGGGCCACTGCGTCTCCGGCACTTCCGTGGATTACAAGCAGGCCCTTGTTCATGGTGTTTCCGGGAGCGTGTTCTCCATTCCCATGCACAATGCAGGTCGGGCCGTTCATGAGCATTGCAAGGTCCCCACCGGGGACCCCGTTAATGACAATGCGCACGTCGTCGCCTCTTAAGCCGTCGGCAATGAACCGCTGCCCGAGCACGTTGTCAAGCACGATTTCTTTTTCGCCGTTGGCCACGGCAGCCCTTATCTGCTGGTTCAGAGGGGTGTAATGCATATCTTTTGCATCGATTTTGAGCGTCATATTCAGGCCCCCACGATTTCCACGTCAAGCACTTTAAGCAGCCCTTCGTCCAGCATGAACCCGCGCAGGCGGTCCCTGTTTCCACGCATACTCTCGATACTGTTGATTCCGGCAGCACCCATAAGTTCACTCAGTTCCAGGGTCCAGCCCTTGATAAGGTTCGAGACCTGTCTTGCTCCCTCTTCGGGGTTAAGCCGGCTCACAAGGTCGGGACGCTGGGTAGCAATTCCCCAGGGGCAGAGCCCTCTGTAACAGTTTCCACAGACCCGGCAGCCCATGGCGATAAGGGCCGCGGTCCCTATGTAGGTCGCGTCTGCCCCAAGCGCAATGGCCTTTGCAAGGTCAGCGCTGTTCCTGATCCCGCCACTTGCGATAATGGAGACTTCGTTTCTGACTCCCTGTTCCCTGAGTTTCTTGTCAACAGTTGCAATGGCAACCTCAATCGGGATTCCCACATGGTCTCTGAAGACCTTGGGGGCAGCTCCGGTCCCGCCGCGGTAACCGTCGATTACAACCGCATCTGCAGAAGAACGGGCAATTCCCGCCGCAATTGCTGCAACGTTGTGTACGGCCGCGATCTTTACGAAGACCGGCTTTTTCCACTCGGTTGCTTCCTTGAGGCCCCGAACAAGCTGGACCAGGTCTTCAATACTGTAAATGTCATGGTGAGGAGCAGGGCTGATGGCGTCGCTTCCTTCAGGGATCATTCTTGTCATGGAAACTTCCGCAGAGACCTTTTCTCCCGGCAGGTGTCCGCCGATTCCCGGCTTTGCTCCCTGGCCGATCTTAATCTCGATTGCAGCTCCCCTCTCCAGGTAGTCCACGTCCACCCCGAAGCGGCCTGAGGCTACCTGGGCGATCAGGTTATTCTGATAGGGGTAAAGTTTCCTGTGCATCCCGCCTTCTCCGGTCCCCATGAAGGTCCCGAGTTCGGACACGGCCTTTGCCATGCTGAGGTGGGCGTTTAAGCTGATGGCCCCGAAACTCATGTGTCCGATCATGATCGGGGTCTCAATCCGAAGGTTGGGGGCAAGCTTTGTCTCAAGTTCCACGTCTCCGGCTTCGGTCTTTTTGAACTGGAGCCTGGAGGGCTTTTTCCCGATATAGGTCCTGAGTTCCATGGGTTCTCTCAGGGGGTCAATACTCGGGTTTGTTACCTGGCAGGCATCAAGCAGGAGCTGGTCGAAAATGATCGGGTGATTCTGCGTGTTTCCCATGCCTGACAGGATAATCTTTCCGCTCCGGGCCTGCTTGATGACGTCTTCTCTGGCTTCTCTGGTCCAGACCGGGTGGCTGCGGTAGTCCACAGGGTTTTCCCTGAGGTTAATTGCGTCCCGTGGGCACATGGCGATACAGCGCATGCAGGCGGTACATTTCCGGGACTCGGTTATTATCCGGTCTCCTTCTCTCCTGAACACTCCGTAGGAACAGTTTTCAATGCAACGACCGCAGTCCATGCACTGTTCCCGGTCGATACTGATCTTGTAGCGGGGGGGTACACTTCCGAGGGTCATTCGTTAAACCTCCCGATGATGGGTTCTCCTGCTCTGGGAGTATAAACATTTTCAATATTGGGTTCAAGTACCCGGATTGCAGACTCTTCACTGGAGATGTAGAGCCTGTTTTCAGTTTCTCCGACCACGAGGGGGCGGAGTTTTATCCTGTCCGTAAAGCCAACAATGCCGTCGTTTGAGGCAACCACGATTGCGAAAGGCCCGTTCATGAGAGCGGAGCCATAGGTCAGGCGGATTGCCCGGTTAAGTTCTTCTTCGGCAGGGGGCATGCGGTCGATTTCATCCCAGAATGAAGGGGCAAGGGCTTTAACAACCATTTCTGTGGAAAGCTCGTGCTTTCTTCCGAGCAGGTCGAAGAGGTAGGCTACGACTTCGGTATCCGTTAAGAGGGTGCATTTGTAGCCGTACCCTTCCACATAACGCTTGTTTGTCCCGTAGGAGGTGATTTCTCCGTTATGCACAACCGACCAGTCAAGGAGGTTAAAGGGGTGAGCGCCTCCCCACCAGCCTGGAGTATTTGTGGGGTAACGGTTATGGGCAAGCCAGATGTAGCCTTTGTATTCTTCAATCCTGTAGAAGTTTGCCACGTCTTCAGGCCAGCCCGAGGCCTTGAATACACCCATGTTTTTCCCGGAGGAAAAGACCAGAGCACCTTTTATCCCTGCGTTTACTTCCATTACGATGTCCTTGACAAGGTCCTCTTCGGAGCCAAAGCTGCCTCCGATCTGGTCCTTGAAGGGTTTGAAGAAGTATCTCCAGGGGATATGGACCTTTTTCAGGCCTGGTTGCTCGGTTGTTGGGATTTCTTCCTGGTGCACTATTGTGCCATGGGATTGGAGGATTTCGTCAACCTTTTCTTTTGGTTCTGCCATGTTGTCAAAAAAAACATGAAGAGCATAGCAGTCTGCATAGTCAGGATAGATCCCGTATGCAACATAGCCTGCCCCGTCTCCGCTACCTCGTTCATTCATGAGGCTCAGGGCGGCTTTTATGCACGAACCGTCCATCCTGGACTTTGTTCGGTCTATAACGCCGATAATTCCACACATTGCAATCACTTCAAAAATAAATTAGTTATAAGGTTAAAAGGTATTTAGACAATCGAAGCCTATGTGTTTTAAAAATTTGCAAAAACATGTACATAATATATACGGATCTCAACACCTGCCTCTACGAGCATAATGTGAATAACTGAGTGTTCCGCAACGGTCTACTTTTTTGTCCGGTTTCCCGTTTTTCTGTACAGTAGCCATAAGCTTGTAAATATTCGGTAGTAGTAATTCCTTTGATGAGGGCTAATCCATTGTCAGCTCAAAGCTTTTAGAACTCCTGCAATAAGAAGCAGGTAAGTTAATACCCCCCTCACTATATATAAAATTTCCCGTATTATAGGGAGGGAGAAAGGTCGCTAAAAACCGATGCAGGCCCCGGTTTTTCTGGCTATTTTCAAGCAGTTCAAAAAAGATTTTTGATAATCCTGGCCGTCAAAAAACTCAATTTTTCATAAAAAGTTAAAAGCAGGCTGGTCTGTAGATCAGGTACAGACATACAACCGCTTCATTTTTTCGGGTCCCTCAAAGCATGTGCAGGTATGTCTCAAGTTCCCAGGGGTGGACTATTGCCTTGTATTTGTCCCATTCACTTGTCTTCGAGCAGATGTATTTTTCAAAGACATGGTCCCCGAGTGAGCTGCGTACGAATTCGCTCTTTTTCATCTCGTCGGTTGCTTCTTTGAGGTTTGCGGGCAGGGACCTTATACCTCTTTCCTGACGTTCTTTTTCAGTGAGCTCGAAGACGTTTATGTTTGTAGGTTCTCCGGGGTCGGTTTTGTTCTTTATCCCGTCAAGCCCTGCTCTGAGCATGAGTGCAAAGGCCAGGTAGGGGTTGCAGGCCGGGTCTGGACACCTGAGTTCCACCCTTGTCCCTTTGCCTCTTGCAGAAGGGATACGGATCAGGGAACTCCTGTTGCTGTTCGACCAGGTGATGTGGATGGGGGCCTCGTGACCCGGGACAAGCCGTTTGTAGGAGTTTACCACCGGGTTCGTAATTGCTGCAAATTCCATGATGTGTTCCAGCAGCCCGCCTATGTAGTACATTGCCTCCTCCGAAAGTCCGTTGGGAGTTTCAGGGTCGTAAAAGACGTTTTCCCCGTCTTTAAAGAGGGACTGGTTGGCATGCATGCCCGAGCCGTTAATTCCGTAGATGGGTTTTGGCATGAAGGTTGCATAGTATCCTTTATGGTATGCGATGGACTTGACCACATACTTGAAAGTGACAACGTTATCGGCCGTTGTCAGGACGTCTCCGAACCTGAAGTCTATTTCGTGCTGGGAGGGGGCCACTTCGTGGTGGGATGCTTCCAGTTTGAAGCCCATATTCTCAAGGGCGTAATCAATGTCCCTCCTGACATCCTGGGCCCGGTCAAGGGGGGCGAAGTCAAAGTAGCCGCCGTGGTCCGTGAGTTCGGTTGTGGGGTTCCCATTTTCGTCCAGTTTGAAGAGGAAGAACTCAAGTTCAGGCCCTACATTCATGGAATATCCCAATTTTTCGGCGTCGGCAATCGCACTTTTCAGGACGTAGCGCGGGTCTCCTTTGAATATTTTTCCGTCCGGAAGTTTAACGTCTCCGAGGATACGGGCCACAGCCCCCACTGAGGGTCTCCAGGGAAGTATCCGGAAGGTCGATGGGTCCAGTTCGAGCATCATATCCGATTCTTCAATCCGTGTGAAACCTTCGATAGAAGAGCCATCAAACATGACCCCGTTTTCAAAGGCTCCTTCGAGCTCTTCGGCAGGGATCGCCCAGCTCTTTATGATCCCGAGAGTATCCGTAAACTGGGTCCGGATAAACTTAACGTCACATTCCTGTACCTTTTCCAGTACGTCTTCCTTTGTCATTGGCTTTTCTTCTTTTTGAGTCATTTGATCCCTCTTTCAAACAGGAAAACGGTAACCTATTACCTATTTAATATTATTTATAATTTTCTACTTTTGCTTATGTATATAAATAAAGAAATACTCAACATAATATTGATTTTTTGGGCATATTAAGGTGCCTACAGAGAAATCTTTCTTTTTTTGAAAAGTGTCAACTATATCAGCAGGACTTATTTTCTTCTCTTAATTCTTTGTTACAATGGGGGATGAACAAAATCCAGTGGACAACATCCTGGAAATGTTAAAAATTAATATCTTGTGTACTTTCCTTCCCTGTCAGCCTTCGACTGTCGTGTTAAACCATAGGTTTAACAGGAGTTTCTAATTTTCAATTAGAAACATCGAGAACGAGAGCCCCCCTCTTCCCGCATGATATCTAAAAATTATATAAAGAGCATATTATTTCCTTCCCGCATGAGATCTATAAATTATATAAAAAATGTAATGTTTATACTGTTTTGCATGTTACTGTTTTTTGGACCCCAGAGCCAGCTAATGCTTCAAAAACCGACTCAATCTATGGCAATCAACACGTTTGTCGCCTTGACTATGGCATAGGCCTCTTCTCCGACTTTCAGCCCGAGGCTTTCGGCGGACTTTTTTGTGATTATGGACACCAGTTCCGCTCCACCCGGAAGTTCAAGTGTGATTTCCGAGTTTACGACCCCGTGGTCTATGTTCGTTACCTTTCCTTTCATAACGTTCCTTGCACTTACTTTCATGTCTTTTCACTCCCTTATTTTTTGAATGCTTATTATTGATATTGATTTTTCGAATGATGGCTAAAGGCGGCCCGGCTTTTTTTTGCAGAAGGAGCTGCTTGAGGCTACTTGAATATTATTATAGTGCTCCGCATCCGCAGCTTCTGGAAAGCAGGGTCAGTATCCTGCCTTTTATATCGTTAATATCGTCTTCTGACATGCTGGCAAGGAGGTCCTTATGGTCTTTTTCCAGGTGCTCAAACATATCTGTTTTCACTTTTTCAGCATCATTGCCTACGGAAATGAAGTCGCAGTTTATCCCCAGATCCCTGCATTTTACAATTTTTATGTAAAATCCCCCCTATAAAATTTTAGATCAACTACTTCTTAAAAAGCAATATTTTATTTCCTATTATATGATGGGAATGTTCCTTGCACAGCCATATTCCTCTTTATAGGGGACATTGATAGTGAGCATTTCCTTTGAATTTATTGCGATAGCCTGGTCGGGGTCAACGGGCCCGTCAAGGAAAAAGGACCCGATGTATTCCGCACTTTCACTGAAAGCTTTCAGGTAAAAGCTGTTTTCATGCATCAGGATGGTAATATTTTCATTACTCACATCAGGCAGTTCTACTTCAATAGTAAGATTTTCATGATCGTCGTCGTGATACATGGCTATTATAGGTGTTTTTAGTATCTTGGGTATAGGCCCCAGCATGAATATTCCCCCCGATTTGCATATCTAATTTTCATCAAAACAAATGTTTTAAAAAATTGATTTATTCCCCATGGACTACACAGATAATATATAGAATATTTATTATAAATATCTTACAGGTATATTTAAGGAAAAATGCTGCGGTGTCAACTACCCCACGCTGAAGCAGTGGGGCTTGTATAAGCCCTAGTTGACCAGCCTAAGTCTTAATTGACTACGTTGGAAATGTCAGTGCGACAAGAAAGCTATAATATGAATTGCGGTAACGCTATCCCTTCCATTTGGGATAATCCTACTATGACATGCGTTGATGGTAACGTCAAGGTGTGAAGCTCATATGACAATATGGAGAAGTTTAGAAATCTAATCTAAACCATCTGTTAGGATAAGAATTCTAAGAAGAACGTAATGTGAACCATTGTAAGAATCGTGACCAACAACAAGCGAAATTAGATTGATACGCTTGAACCAAAATGGTAATGAAATCAGACCAATAAGGCTTGACATACTTATTGGGAAATGGACATATGATTTTCGGTTTAAAGATGGCTTCTAAGGTATTCACAATTATTCATTTTATAGAACTTGGTAAGCCCTATATGTTCCCCTCGGGGTAGGAATCCTGCAAAGGATGACAATGACATAGAGGGTAAAGGAAAGGAGTAGAAAGCGAATGACAATTTGTAATGAACTGTATAGGGGTTCAAAATTTGCCCTAATCCAAAAGGATGCAGACTTACTCCGTGGTATCAAAACGTAAGAATGAAGGTATGACCTATGAATGTAAGTCATTCAAATACGCTGATCGAGAAATCAATCCGCGAGAAGCTTACAAACAAAACACATGTTAATAGGCTGCAAGTCATGACTTACGAAAGCAGTTATTAACCAAATAACTGCTGCCCTAACGGGTTAAGAGATGCTTGAGCTGTATGAGGTGAAAGTCTCACGTACAGTTCTTAGGCGAGAAAGAGGGAGTAATCCCTCCGACTTAGCCGACTGATACCTGCGAATGCTTCCTCAGTTTGCAGCTCTATCGTGTAGTATTAAAAGTCCTGAGAGGTAGGGACGGTGTGCTACGCATGACAAGCGTTTCCAACATTGGCGAGGGGAGACAATTTAAAAATTGCGTTACCTGCTGCGGGAATTCGTTTCCAATGCAGAGTGGAGAAATCCATTATGATTTTTGTACTGAACAGAAACAAAGAGCCGTTAAGTCCCTGCCATGAAGCAGTTGCAAGAAAACTGCTTAAAGCGGGAAAAGCGCTTATTCACAAAAAATATCCCTTTACAATTCGACTCAAAGAGCTGAAAGAGTCTAAGGACAATTCGGCTTTTAGACTAAAAATAGATTACGGTAGCCGTCACACGGGTCTTGCTATTCTGAAAGGCTCAAATGTTGTCTGGGTTGCACAGTTGCACCACAAAACAAGCATAAAAAAGAATATGGATAGCAGAAGATCAATGCGGAGAACACGGCGAAATCGAAACACCCGTTATCGAAAACCGAGGTTTCTGAACCGGAAAAGGCGGGAAGGCTGGCTGCCTCCATCCCTGCAAAGCCGTGTAGATAACATTGAAAATTGGGTCGAAAGGCTCAGGAAACTCTGCCCTCTGACACATATTTCCTATGAAAACTGCAAGTTTGATACTCAACTCATGCAAAACCCTGAGATAAGTGGAATCGAGTACCAGCAGGGGGAGCTGCAAGGGTATGAGATAAGAGAATACCTGCTTGAAAAATTCGGTAGAAAATGTGTCTACTGTGGAGCTGAAAACGTTCCTTTAGAAATTGAGCACATTATTCCTAAAATCAGAGGGGGCTCAAACAGAGTCTCCAATTTAACATTGGCTTGTAGAGAATGCAACCAGAAAAAAGGAAGTCAAACTGCAGAAGAGTTTGGACATCCAGAAGTATATAACCTGGTTAAAAAGCCGCTTAAAGATGCTGCGATTGTAACAGCTACCAGATGGAAAGTTTTCGAAGTTTTGACGAGAACGGGCCTTCCTGTAGAATGCGGCACGGGTGCAAGGACAAAAATGAATAGAATCAGGGCAGAGCTGCCAAAAGATCATCATTTCGATGCTATTTGTGTAGGAGAATCCACTCCAGAAAAAATCAATTTTGCAACAAACAACGTCCTGCATATCAAAGCAAAAGGAAGAGGGCAGTATAAAAGAACAAATCTCGATAAGTACGGCTTTCCTCGTTCATACCTTCCCAGGCAAAAAACCTTTTTTGGTTTTCAAACTGGCGATACAGTCAAGGCGGTTGTACCCAAAGGCAAGTACAAAGGGACATGGTTTGGTTCCGTTGCTTGTAGAAAATCGGGTAGTTTCGACATCAAAAACAAAGAGGGGAAAAGGATCTCAATTAATAAAAAATACTTCAAAGTATTACAGAGGACAGATGGTTATGAATATTCGACAGAGAAGTGCGGCATTCCTCCCGGCGCTAAAGCAACCGGGCTCCCTGCCTGAATTTTTGTGGATAGGTCAACTCTCCCTCCCTAAAATATCCGATTTTAGTATAAGGAGCTTGTCTGGGAAAGCAAGTCCTGGTTGACCAGGCCACCAATCAGGCGTTTCAAAAGATTGCCAGTCGATAGGAGAATACATAGTTACCCTGGAAGGCCATTTCAGTTCCAGGCTCTAAGGATGCCGGTCAAAAAGTTATAATAGGTATTACCAGTGCTTGCTTTTTGACACTACACCTAAAAGCGGGACCCTGTTCCATTCCCCAATCTGATTAAATCATCGAAAATTGTTGTGAAGACGGAAGCAGTTTATCATGATTCTTCACTTAACCGAAGACGCATTACTGAGTTTTCGAGACATCTAAATTTTCAAAGTTTTCGGCTTATTCAGGGTGAATTGACAATGAGAAATGTAAAATGTATTTGTGAAGCAGCTCTTTTCATGCTGGTTGTCGCATTCGTTATTGCATCCGTTATTATTGCCCCTGCCTCTGCCGCGGTCAGCGGGCCAAACCTTAAAGTCACGATTATTGAGATAAACCCCTATCCGGCCGAGATCGGGCAATATATAGAGCTGACCGTCCAGGTGGAAAATGTAGGCAGGGAATGGGCAGAAGATGCCTCAATAGAGCTTATCCCCGACTATCCGTTTTCTCTGGATTCCCCTGCCAACGCCATACAGAACATCGGGGCCCTTTCCCCGGAAAAGATCGCTACAAGGGAGTTTCATCTCTTTGTCGATAAAAACGCTCAGAGAGGGACCCGTTCCATAGACATCCGCACCCAGAGTGAAAAAAGCGCTCCTTGGAGTGAGGACACTTTTGATATCAGGGTCGGGACCGAAACCTTTGACAGCAAGGGCACGGTGGAATTGGAACAGATCGTTTCCGACCCCGAGGTCTTCATGCCCGGAGACCGGGGAACAGTTACCCTGACTCTTCGAAACACCGCGGAATCCTCCACGATAAATATTGGGGGCAGGGACTACGATACCAATGCCAGGATACAGGCGGCTGTCCTCAGTTCTTCAGAGAATGGGGTCACGGTTACAGGCAACACCTACGGGGAAATGGGGATCCTGGGGCCCGGGGACAAAATTGACCTCACTTTCAATGTCGAGGTCGCAGAGGCCGTGGAAGACGGGACCTACCACCTGGAACTTTCCGTGGAAGGCAACTCTTTTGAATATAACAGCAGGAAGAACATCCCCCTCGATGTAGACTCTTCCAATGTGAAGGTTATTCCCTCCAAACCTCTGAAACTGGTAAACGGGGAAGCAACCCTCGAGTTTGATGTGGCAAACACCCACCCAAACGAGTTCAATTCCGTAATCATAAGGCCTGAAGCCGAGGGAATCGAGTTCTATCCCCCCGAATACTTCATAGGGCCTATGGACCCGGACGAACTCTTCACAATCGAGTTTGACGTGTTCACAGATTTCGGGAAAGGTTCCGGGGAAGGGGCTGGGGCGGAGGATGTTTCTTCTTCTTCTTCTATTTCTCCCTCTTCCCTGACAGGGCCGGTTAACCTGACCCTTACCGCAAGCTACAGCAACGGAATCAACCGGCACGAAAATACTGTTAGCAACCTGCAGCTTTCCCGGGTATTTGAGGGCCAGGAAGGAGGTTCAACAAAGTTGTTTACAGGTCTGGGTCTTCTCATCCTGATAGTTGCCGGGGTCTTTATCTACAGGAAGAAAAAGCAGGGGTGAAAATGAACCCTGTGGACACTCTTCGTTACGAGTGATTAACGGGGCACTGCTTTCAAAATAATTTAATACGTAAAAGAAAGTCAACGAAAGTCATAGAAAGTCAAAGCCTTATATTCAGGCCCCCTTATAGTAATGGGTATATTATGGGGATTTTTGTAAGGGGGCCGGGCTTTTGGTGAAATTTAAGGAAGCCGTAAAAATCTCAATCGGGAGTGTAAGCAGTGCGAAACTTCGCTCTTCCCTCACAATCCTGGGCATCGTCATAGGCATCGCTGCCGTGGTCGCTAATGTTTCTCTCGGAGGGAGTTTCAACCTCTTTTTTGAGAAGGAAGTCAATGCCCTGGGCTCCAATTTTATAATCATCTTCAGCCAGGAGCCTAACCTCTTTTACACCGATGAGCTTGAGCTTATAGAAAAGACCCCCGGAGTCAAGGGGGTCTCGCCTATAAAACAGCAGCTTGCGGAGGTCACCTATCTTTCCCAGAAAAAAAATGTTGAGGTGGTCGGGGTCACCGAAGACTACGAGGAGACGGCCAACATCCTTATGGAAGAGGGGGTTTTCATAACGGACCGGGATATTTTTTCCGCAGTTATCGGGTCCGATGTCGCTTATGAGAAGTTTGACCGGAATATCTCGGCTCGGAATTCCATTGATATTGCTTTTCGCCTTGAGGGAGAAGAGATGGTTTCCAGAAAGTTCAAGGTAAAGGGCATAATAGAGAGTCCGGATACCGCTTTTGTCCAGGGGGGAGTTGACAGGGACAAGAGTATCTTTATCCCGGTCTCCACCATCAACAGGATGCTTGAAGAAGATGATTACGGGGCTTTTTTTGTCATGGCTGAGGACCTGGAGACCGTCAAGGAGACCTCGGACGAAGTGGACAAACGCCTTGCCCGCAATTTCGGGGTCCCCTCAAGGGATCTGGATGATGAGGACGCAAAACCCTATACGATCTTCAACCAGGCCGACATCCTTGAGCAGACCAACCAGCTTGCCGATTCTTTGGGCAGTTTCCTGATCGCGGTTGCCCTGATCTCTCTTCTGGTGGGCTCCATAGGGATCATGAACATAATGCTTGTGACCGTTACGGAGCGCACCCGGGAAATCGGAATCATGAAAGCTCTTGGTTTTTCCGCCAGGGATATTCTTTTCCTCTTCATCACGGAGTCCGTAATCCTCAGCCTCTTCGGGGGAATCCTCGGGGCCGGGGTCGGGGTTGCAGGAGCTTACCTGATTACGAGCTTTCTCTCAATTCCCTTTGTTTTTCCGCCATATATCATTGAAATAGGTTTCATGGTGGCGTTAATTGTGGGGGTTGCAGCGGGAGCTTATCCTGCGAATAAGGCCGCAAGAATGGAACCTGTGGAGGCCCTGCGCTATGAATGAGTAAAATTTTCCCGAAAATATGGGGATTTTTTCCTGATTCCTGATTATAGAGGTGAAAGGAGGGTTGTTTTCCTGCTTAATGCAGGGTATTAATGTTGTGGAAAATTAATTTCTCAACATATATATGTCAATAAATTCAATTACTAATTATACTTTAATAAACTGTAATCAAAAAAACCGGAATTCAAGGAGGGAAAAGAAATGGCTGCGCCGGACAAAAAAGCAATAGGGGCCAGAACTTTCCTGTATCCAATGCCCACGACTCTCGTGGGCGCAAATGTGGATGACAGGCCCAATTACCTGACCGTTGCTTTTTGCGGGATAGTGCAAGCAAAGCCTGCTATGATCTCGGTGGCTCTTGGCAGGAACCATCATACGAATGCGGGCATCAGGGAAAACGGGACTTTCAGTGTAAATATCCCATCCCGGCACATGGTTGAACTGACAGATTACTGTGGGATCGTTTCCGGAAAAAAGGTGGACAAGTCCGGGCTTTTCGAGACCTTTTACGGGAAACTTGAAACCGCGCCCATGATCCGGGAATGCCCTGTTAACATGGAGTGCAAACTCGTAGAAATCCTCGATTTCGGGGGCACAAACGAGGTCTTCATCGGGGAAATTATCGAGAGCTACGCCGAAGAAAAGTACCTGTGCAACGGGACTCCGGATATTGAAAAGGTTGACCCAATCCTATTTTCCATGTACGACAATAACTACTGGCAGATGGGACAGCACCTGGGAAGGGCCTGGTGTGTCGGGAAGAAATTCAATGAAAACGGAGATAAAGATCTCTGACTATGGATATCTGATTAAATAATTTATGTCTGTTATTTTTAAATAAAGGTGGGTCCGGGAGAGGGACTTTTCCCTCGCCCGGGATCGAACAGGGGGATTTGAATATGCCAGTCATCACCATCGAGATCACGAAACTTACAAAGGAACAGAAAGCCAGGATTGTTGATCTGTTTACCAGAAATGCGAGCGAAATCACCGGAATTCCGGAACAGGCCTTTACAATAGTCTTCCATGAGATTCCCAGGGAGAATTTCGGGGTTGGAAGAGTATTGCTTTCCGAAATTAAAGATTGATTAATTCTGTACTGATTAATTCTGTACTGATTAATTCTGTACTGATTCGTCGAAATCTGATCCATTAGAGGCATTTTTCGGGCCTTTTTTTCCAAAAAAAGGTCAGGCCGGAAATTAAGGGGGGAACTAATGAAAATCACGGTTTTTAGCGGGAGCCATAAAGGAAGGGAGGGCAACACCTTCCTCATGGCAGAGGAATTTTTGAAAGGGGCTGAGGAAGCCGGGGCCGAGACCGAGAACGTCATCCTGGTCGAAAAGAAAATCGGATACTGTAAAGGTCTTTTTGAATGCTGGCTCAAAACTCCGGGCAGGTGCAGCATCCGGGACGACATGGATGAACTTCTTCCACTCTTTTTGGCCTCGGATGTTGTCGTGTTTGCAAGTCCAGTTTATTTTGATAACGTTACAGCTCTTATGAAGACCTTTGTTGACAGGTTGACTCCTCTTCTTTACCCTCACTTTGAGGAAGATGAAAAAGGGGAGTACAGGCACATGAAACGCTTTGAAAAAGTTCCGAAAATTGCTCTAATCTCAAACTGCGGGCTGCCCGGCCAGAGCAATTTCCAGGTTCAAAGCCTCTTTTTCAGGCGGCTTGCAAGGGCTCTCCACACCGAGGTCATTGCCGAAGTCTACAGGGATGAAGGGGAAATTTTCAGGGGCAAGGACAACATCCTGTTAAAACCCCTGCTTTCAAAGTACAGAAAACTCCTGCGCTCCGCAGGCAAAGAGCTTGTGGAAATGCAGGAAATTTCTGAAAAATTAAGGGAAGGCCTTGAAAAATCCATAGTCCCTTCTTCCATCTACATAATGTTCGGGAACGAGGAATGGGACCGCTTGATTAAAGAAAATAAGCTTGCATGATAAAAGTTTCTGGAAAAAAAGGGGAATAGGAAAGGAAAGGAAAGGAAAGGAAAGGAAAAGAAAAGAAAAGAAAAGAAAAGAAAAGAAAAGAAGGAATGTAAAAAAAGGGGGAAGGGAAAGGGAAAACCTCAGTTCCCTTCCACAAGTTCTTCAAGGGTTTTTTCCATGTAGGGGGCGTTGCTCCTGTTGAGCAGTTCCTGACAGACTTCCGATGGGTTTCCGTCCATTACAACCGCCCCGTTTTCGATCAGCACGACCCTGTGGGCGACTTCCCGGACAAAGTCCATATGGTGGCTGATGAGCACGATTGTGGTGCTGAAGCGGGCGTTGATCCTTTTCAGGGAGTTGGTAACGTCCCTGAGGGTTACCGGGTCGAGGTCCCCGAAAGGCTCGTCGAGCAGGAGGTATTTGGGGGAGGTCGCAAGGCTCAGGGCTATAAATGCCCTTACGTGTTCCCCTCCGCTGATCTGGTAGGGGGTTTTGTCGAGCACCTCGAGGGAGAGGTCCAGGGCTTCAAAGACGGGGGCTGCGTAACTGTCCACATCCGTAGACGGGATGGTCGGGAAAAGTCTGGAGTAGACGTCGAGCGTAAGGTTCAGTTCCCGAAGCGTGATATCCTTTTCTTCCTCGAGCATTTCTGGAAGCCTGTAGATGGTGTCCAGGGTCTCTTCCGAAAGGCCCAGGTCTTCAGCTTTTTTCCGGGCGTATTCGATTGATCCCTGCTTTTTCATGCTGAGCCTGAAGCGGATCTGGTCCCGGACCGTGGAGTTTACGGACATGGAAAATTCCTGGTTCATGACACTCATGATCCTCCGGAGCTCCATGCGCTTTTTGCTGTACTGTGTGATATCCAGCCAGTCCCCATCACAGAGGTACTCCACAGTCCCGCTTTTAGGTTTGACCAGGCCTTCCATGAGCTTGATTATTGTGGTCTTTCCGACTCCTGAGGCTCCGATGAGGGCCAGGATCTCTCCCTTGTGCACGTCCAGGGAAAGGGCTTTGATATTCAGGACTTCTCCCATGCGGAGCACAACATAGCGTTTTGAGATATCCTTTACCCGGATGCAGACCTCTTTTGATTCGGGTTTTGTGAGCCCTTCTCTGGGTTTCATGTCTTTCTTAAAATTTTTTAGAACTTTTGCAGGCGCTCCTTCCTCGACGATTTTTCCGTTTTCGAGGAAGATCAGACGGTCTGCGAGGTAGGCGTGGATTTCGGGTAGGTGAGAGACCACAATGACCGCAAGGTTCAGCTTATCCCGGATCTGCTTTATCACGTCCAGGACTTCCTGCTTGGTGTCGGGGCCGGTCATGGTTACCGGTTCATCAAGAAGGAGCACTCTCGGCTTTGCGGCAAGCTGTCTTGCCATCACCACTCTCTGTTTTTCCCCTCCGCTCAGCATCTGTGTGGAATGGAGCGCCTTGTCCCCGAGCCCTACAAGTTCGAGGTATTCAAGGGCTTCCGAATACAGTTCATCGTAGAAAGGGGAGTCAGTTTCAGGAAGGCCTTCTGTCCCTATCCTCTGGAAATTGAGTTTCCTTATCACGTTTTCTATTGCAGGCCCGTTCCAGAGTCCGAAGTTGCGCTGGAGGTGGATCGCGGTCTTTTTCATCAGGATCTTTTCCCCTTCGCGCCCGGAGGCAGGGGTTATTATCTCCCCGTCCACTTCCACACTACCTTCCTGGAATGGCTCGACTCCCCTGATAATCCGGAGAAGGGTTGATTTTCCGCTTCCGCTTCTTCCTGTTATTCCAAGGATTTCCCCGTCTTCCACGGTCAGGTTGATATGGTCTAAAACTCTTCTTTTTTCGGAGTTCACCTCGTAATCTTTTACCAGATTGGAAAGCTTGAGCATACGTGCACCTCTAATTATTTTTTATCCTGTGATATTTATGTAATATTTCTATAATATTTCTATAATATTTCTGTGTGTACTTCTGTAAATCCTTGATTATACGAACATGTTAAATGTCCGAGGTTTCCCTTATTGGGGGATCAAAGCCCTCGGAAAATGAGGATATTAATAGAATAAGATGCAATATTACCTTTAAAACTATTTATTGTAATCGCCGCCGAGCAGTCCTTATATTTTTAAGAGACTTCGGGGTTTTAGGAGTCTCAATAGTTATATTTTTTTTCGTTTTGTAAATCTCTTTTCCCGAAAAAAAGCTTTTTCTCTCGATCAGTATTATTTTTTTATGAAAGTTATTCATTGCAGAAAGCAGGGCTTTTTTTCAAAAATATTCAAAAATATTAAAAAATATTTAAAAAACATATTAAAAATAGGGTTCGGCATTATATGCAAGAAAGTTGGTGATTGAGTGGGGGGTCCCCCGGACCAGTGTCCGGGTTCAGTGCTTGATAGCGGCCACGAGTTCGGCTACTTTGGCAGTAACGTCTTTCGTTTCTTCAACAATCGTGCCTGTCACGATCATATCCGCACCGGCTTTCGCACAGAGTTTTGCGGCTTCTCCGTCCCGTATCCCGCCGCCTACAATCAGCATGTTGTCCCCGAGTGCCTTCTTGACAGCCCCTATCATTTTCGGATTGATCGGAGCGTCGGCTCCGGACCCGGCTTCAAGGTAGGTATAGTGCATGCCGAGGTATTTGCCTGCTAGGGCGTAGGCAACGGCAAGTTCGGGTTTCTTGCGGGGGATCAGTTTCGCGTCCCCTACCCAGCCGACGGTCCCACCGGGTTCTACCAGGATGTAAGCCATGGAAATCGGCTCAATTTTGCTCCTGTAGACCATGGGGGCTCCGAGCACCTGGTTTGTGACAATATAATTTATGTCCCGCGAGTTTAACAGGCTCATAAAAAATACCGCATCAGCATAGCTGCTCAGGCCCGCTGAGTTCCCCGGAAAGAGGATTATGGGCACGTCAACTTTTTCTTTGATCTTCATGACCGTCTCGTCAAGCAGGGTCCCGCTGGCTCCTGTTGATCCCCCGATCATGATTGCGTCGGTTCCACCTTTCACGGCCGCAAGGGCCATTTCAGCAGCTTTTTCTGGCGTCTGAGACGCCGGGTCAATAAGGGTCAGGTGGGCTTTACCGTCCTGCTTAACAATCTTTTTTAGGTGAACTTCCACCTGCAAAAAAGATCATGCTCCCTTAGATTCCTTGGATTTTACTCGAAGATTCTTGTATCCGCATTTCCTGCAGCGGGTCGCTTTTACAGCGTTTCTGGCGTTGCATTTCATGCAAATTTTTTTATTCAATAACCTTTCTTCTGCTTCTGGAAATCGTGCCATTATCGTCACCTGTATCTATTTTATTATAGGTATATAGCCCGCTTAATGGATGTTAATGCATATAATAGTTTTCATCAAAAAATCCGGCCTGCTGCCCGATTTTTTAAGCTTCCTGTGCCGGACTTCCAGGGGGCTCAAAGCTTATTTATGAGGGGGGCTTTAATTCCTCCCTATCCGTTGTAGTTCATTCAGATCCGGATCCGTAAAAGACCCGGAGCTCTATCCTATAAAATCCCTATTATATTAATATGATTCCAGATTATGTTCGCAAATTTGACTTTGAAATCGATACATTATTCAGAAATTATCAGAACAGGACCCGGCGATTAATATGGCAATTCATCCGATAGAATTTCGTTACGGTACAGCAGAAATGAAGCACGTATGGAGTCAGGAAAACAGGCTTGCAAGAATCATGCAGATCGAAGTCGCCCTTGCAAAGGCCGAGGCTGATGTGGGGCTGATCCCGAGGGAGGCCGCGGAAATCATTGAAGAGAGCATAGCTTCTGTTCAGTCCGAGCGGGTAAACGAGATCGAAGAGGAAATCCATCATGATATGATGGCTGTGGTCATTGCGATCACCGAGCAGTGCAGAGAGGATGCGGGCAAATGGGTGCACTTCGGGGCAACCTCAAACGATATGCTTGACACGGCAACCGGGCTCCAGATTAAAGATGCTATTGAGCTCCTTGAGGAGAAGGTCAGGGCTCTTCTGAAGGTCCTGCTCAACCAGGCCGAGACTCACAGGCAGCTTGTCTGCTGCGGCAGGACGCACGGGCAGATCGGGGTTCCCACGACCTACGGGCTCCGGTTCGGGATCTGGGCCTCTGAAATTGCCAGGCAACTCGAACGCCTCCATGAACTCAAACCGAGGGCAACAGTCGGGCAGATGACGGGAGCCGTTGGGACCCAGGCGGCTTTTGGGAAAGCGGGCATAGAAATCCAGAAGCGGTCTATGGAATACCTTGGGATTGGGGCTGTTGACGTCTCCAACCAGATCATCCAGAGGGACCGCCACGCCGAGTTTGTGATGTGGATGGCAAATGTGGTCACTACCCTTGACAAGATCGGAGTGGAAATCCGTACCCTCCAGCGCAGTGAGATTGCGGAACTCGAGGAAAGCTTCGGGAAAAAGCAGGTTGGATCCTCCACCATGCCCCACAAGCGAAATCCCATAAAGTCCGAGCAGATCTGCGGGCTTGCAAGGATCGTGCGCTCCATGGTCGAGCCCGAACTCCTGAACAACACCCTCTGGGACGAGCGAGACCTGACCAACTCCTCCTGTGAAAGGGTGGTTTTCCCGGAAGCCTGTGTGCTTACGGACCATATCATAAAACTCGGGACCGGAGTAATTGAAAACCTGGTGTTCTTTCCGGAAAACATCAGACGGAACCTGGACCTTCTCAAGGGCCTGAACATGGGAGAAGCCGTCATGATCGAACTTGCAATGCGGGGAGTCGGCAGGCAGGAGGCTCATGAGCTTGTCCGGGCCTCCGCAATGAAAGCCCATGATACGGGTATGCACTTTAAAGATGTACTTCTGGAAAACCCCGAGGTTGCAGGTTACCTGAGCGCCGGGGATATTGAAGACCTTGTTAATCCGGACAGGTACATCGGTACCGCCGTCGAACAGGTTGAGACTCTCGTCTTAAAGTTGCGGCGGGTCTACAGCCTGTAAAATGTTTCTGACCATAGGAAATGGGCTTCCCATTACCCTTTATTTTTTTTAAAAAGGGTAAAAAGGAAATAAAGGAAAAAAAGGAAAAAAGGAGGAATTTCAAAAATTTTCAAAAGGGTTATTGAGGCATCTTTAGCATTGGTGTTGCATTATAAACGTCTTCGGGTATTGTGGTAGATGATAACGGTTTGATAGTGGATTAGATGCCTCAATCAGTCCTATGTATAAATTATTTATATACTTTGTGTTGGCTTTGTACACAACCGCCCAAAACATTTTTCCAATCTTCCTTTGTATCTTCTATTTGTTGGGTTTCCGGGCTTCTTAATTCTGGTCTGGCGTGTTTAAGGAGTTTATTGAGAGATCTTTTTCAAATTTTCACCGTTATATTTTTATACAATTATTCTATGCAGGTGCTTCGGGTTTTTTCTTATTATATTTTTTCATGCCGGATTTGCCTGTTTTCCCCTCCGGGCTCCTCTCCATAATATATGAAAGGGAGGGATACTTTTATAAATTCCTAGTGTATTGTATGACTGATGAGCTAGTCCGGGTAGTTCGGCGTTACCTGTTATCCGAAATCGCCGATATGCGGAGGACGAAGCCAATGGAAGGTTTATCAAACAGTTTCTAGCCTGTAATCTCAACTGAGAAGCTCCGTCCTGCTTGGATGATGCTGGTATGGTGGCTTGCTGGAGAGCAGGTCTTCATACCTTTACCGTGGAAACCGGTCGAGGCCCGGAAGGGAGCAGACTCACTGTGGGCAACCGTCGCTTGCGGGGTCGCGGGGTGGAGGCGAGGTTTCAGTCCCCTGGGATCTGCAAGATATTTCGACCTGCGGTGTGCTCATCACTAAATTCCACTATAAAAGAGTCCTTGAAAGAGGAAAATAGCTTAATTGACTTTTTTCTCTGGAAAAGGTTAAATATCGGAACTGCCTTTTTAGGGAACGCGTCTACTCAACCGCTAACAATCGCCGGTGACGAGATAGCCAAGCCCGGTATGGCGCAGGATTGCTAATCCTGTGATGCTTCGCATCTCGGGGGTTCGAATCCCCCTCTCGTCGCTTAACATTTTTTATCTTTTGGTATGAAAGTACACCTGTGTACTTTCATTTTTTGAGCCTGTTACTCGAAGAGTTTCATGTGCTTTTTTTTTATCTTTTTTTTTTCTCTGGCGTATAGCATACTCTTTATTTATAATGTGGTACTTTTTGCATAGGGCTTCATATATCGTTGTCGAGGTCGCCAACTTCGACATTCAAAAAATCAAAAATACGGAAATCGAAGGCAAACAGTGCTCGGAAGGGGGGCAAAAAGGATACGATAATGTCCTGGCCTATATTTTTTACCGGGACGGGTACACCTGCCAGAACTCTAATTGTTAAAACAGGTCAAAACGGCTTTTGCTCCACGTTCATCATATCCATTACAGAAATAAAGGAGGCTCAGCCCGGCCTGCTAACCTTATTACCCTCTGCAACAAATGCCACACTCCAAAAAACTACAAAGAATTCTTTTTAAGGTGGAGACCGAAGGTGAACTACCCCACGCTAAAGAAGCTGTTCGACAATTCAATTTCAAAAAAAAACAGGTAAAAAAGAAGGCATATAATGCCTTTAAATTGAAAACGAATGAATTAGATTATTACTGACTGTAATTGTCGGACAGCCTGTAAAGCATTGGGGCTTTCTACTTCGTTCCTGTAAGGGGATTCAAAGATGCCACATTTATGAACACGTGCTGGACGTTTGTTGAGTCAATACAGGCTTCAAAAAACAAAGAATGGAAGGTGCAGCATACGAAAAAATCGTTATCCTGTTCAGCCAATGGATCTTGTTGAATACGAAGGAAGTTTGTATTATGTAGTGGGAATCCACGCCTACGGAAAAAGGGTAATACTCAAAGATCCGGAAAATAAATCAGGCAGATTGGTCAACAATCAAAAAGTCAAAATTGTAAAGTATGGCAAAGGGTTCTGCTGGGTTAACCCATCCGTACTCTGTTAAACAAAATCTCGAAAACCGGGGGGAGATCCCTGTAGTGTTGACGTATTTCTTCCCCCACTAAAGTAGGGGGATCCTGCTGAGGGGTCCTGAACAATATTTTTGTTTTCGTTTATTCAGGATGTGGCAAAATGGAAGGTCGTAAAAGTATTGGACGGATATCCTCGGGTATTGAAGAACTGGACTTAAAACTGGATGGGGGGTACCCTGAAGGTAAATCAATTTTCATTACCGGAGGCACTGGTACTGGAAAATCCATATTTGGAATTCATTTTCTTCACAGGGCCTGCAAGGATGGTAAGAAATGTGTGCTGATCGCCACCGAAGAGATTCCTGAAGACATTATAGAACAGTCTGAAATCCTTGGGCTCGGGCTTTCTCGTTATTATAAAAGCGGACAGCTCGTAATCGAGAAGGCTTTTCAGAGTCGGTCTGAAAAGGTGCAGACTTCAAAATTCGGTTTCACGCCGGAAGGTCTGGAAATAGAACTTCCTTCTCTTGCGGATTCCGTACATTCCGGCACGGAAGTCGTTGTCATTGATAATATAGGGGTATTCACCCTGCGCCTTTCGATTCAGGACTTCAGGGACCAGTTTGATGCCCTGAACTTTGTTCTTTCCAGTATGGGGAGCTGTACTGCTATGTTCGTGATGGATGAAACAGCGTGTAAGATGTCCAATAATATTGCTGAGTATTCTGTCGCAGGTTCGCTCCGACTTTCGGTAAGTGAAAACCCTTATACAGGAAATACCGAACGCTATCTGATAATTCCAAAAATGCGAAGGACAGAACTCAAACTGGAGTCGATTCGTTTTGAGATTACTCCTAAAGGGGTAAAGTTATTTTGAATATTTTTAGCCCTCTTCATTTTTTTTTCAGGATATTTTCCTAAATTTCTGCATTTTGAGATCTTTCTCAGTAAATCACTAATTTTTGAAAGTTAAATTATTTAAGCAATTACACCTATAACTCTTATGAATAATGTTTATATCAAAATTGAACAAATTTCTACTGTCCAGGCTGAAAAAGATGTGCTGTTAGTCAATTGAAATTTTAAAGTATAGTCCACTGCGGTCATAGTGCCAAACAATTTTCAGTATGTCATTTTGAAAAAATCTATGTAACTTGTGCCAATACCTGACTTTATAGAACAGATTTTTTAGCATATTTACAGTTGATTTTTAGATGAGGTCCAATGGATAAAATTGTGTATATTTAGGAGTGCGGAAATTGTTTGGCCGGGGAAAGGATCCGATAGGCGGGGAAGATATGGTTTCCATGGATGAGGTTTTATCTGAAGATATCATAGACGAAACTAAGGAAGTTGAATGTGAGAAATGGGATAAGGAAATCCCCATTGAACATATACTATATAAAAGTTCTAAGCCTCAAATCCAGGGAGAGGAGCCTGCTGGAGCTTCCTCTGGTTCGGAAGCAGAAGAGGTTACGGATTTTGATGCCGGAGAGCTAAGGGGGGAGGTCGAAGACAGTTCATCCTCTGTTCTCGCTGGGGTGGAGGTCCCTCCCCCCTCCTTTGAGATTGGGGACAAACCGGGCATCGAAGCCGGACCCGGGAAGGAAAGCCCCGGTCAGACTGATGAAACTCCGGTGGACAAAGAGAAAAAGCCCGCACAGAGGGAAGGCCGAAAAAAGAAAAAGCTTATGAATAATTTTCAGGATTTTTTGAATGAACTGAAAAATATTGAGGGCATGCAGGATAAAATCACCTTCATTAAAAAGAAATTTTTGGATGATGAACTGAGGACTCTTCCCCCATACGATCCCGAACTTGACGGCCCGCTGCTTGAATACGAAATTCCAGAAGGTTTCACTGAAGTAGAACGTTATTGGGTGGATGAGCCTTATGCTTTTATCAGCGTCATAGAAAACAGGGAAATGAAATATTATAATCTTGTGGAGCCGACTCTCACAGCATATGAAAAAACGGTTCTTGAAAAGGTCAGGGATAATCTGGAGGATACGCTGACCCAGGAAGATATGGGTTCCGGGATTAATAAGAACGCGGTTCTTATAAATAGGGCTATGCGTTTACTTGAACAGTATTACGAAACTCTTGATGTTCCTTCTCTTCATAAGGTGATTTATTTACTCCAGAGAAATTTCATAGGTTATGAACGAATAAACGGCCTCGTCCTCGACCCGGGCATTGAGGATATTTCCTGTTCGGGGATCGATATTCCTGTTTATCTCTACCACAGGGTACATAACAACATTGTAACAAACGTATCTTTCGGGGAAAAAGAACTGAATTCTCTCGTTGTCAAACTCTGCCAGCGCAGTGGGAAGCATATCTCCATAGGTGAGCCTATTGTGGACGCTACCCTTCCGAATGGTTCAAGAATGCAGGCAACCCTCGGAAAAGAGGTCACGACAAGGGGCAGTTCCTTTACAATCAGGAAGTTTAAGGGAGATCCCATAACTCCGATTGACCTGATCAACTACCAGACATGCAGTGTTGAGATGATGGCCTATTACTGGCTTGCAATTGAAAATAATATAAGTGTTCTTCTTGCAGGGGGGACCGCTTCTGGAAAGACCTCTCTTATGAATGCCATTTCTCTTTTCATCCCCGTACTTTCCAAGATTGTGTCCATCGAGGATACCCGGGAAATCATGCTTCATCATGATAACTGGATAGCCGGGGCCACTCGCAGGTCCTTTACCGTGGGAGGCACAGGCGAAGTTTCCATGTACGAGCTATTGAAAGCCGCCCTCAGACAGCGCCCTGAATACATCATTGTCGGAGAGGTCCGCGGTAAAGAAGCACTCACTCTTTTCCAGGCCATGTCTACAGGGCATACCACCTATTCCACTATGCATGCAAGTGATGTGCAGACCGTTGTAAACAGGCTGGAAAACGAACCCATCAACGTTCCGCATGTGATGATGCAGGCTCTTGGGGTTATCAGCATCCAGATGCAGACATATGTGGATGAGGTAAGGGTCAGGAGGACCAAGACCATTGTGGAAATCACAGGTCTGGACGCAAGGACAGGGAGTTTGAGGATCAATGAGTTCTATAAATGGGATCCCCTTAATGATGTTTTCAAACGTGCGGGCGACTCCTACGTGTTAAACGAGATCACGAGGGCAAGGGGATGGACTCCACAAAAACTTTTGCAGGAATTCCAGAACAGGGAGCAGATCCTTGCGTATATGGCCGGGAAGCAGATCCGGGACTATGTTAGCATTTCTCTTATAGTCCATCTCTACTCTACAAATCCCGGGCTTGTGATGGACTCGGTTGAGAACAATACCCTGGAAGACCTGATCTCGCACAGGGTTTGAAAATGGTGAAAGCATGAATGCTATCGATTCTTTTGCATTCCGGATCTTCGGGGGATTCCTCCTCAAGCACGAGGATAAATTTGCCCATTTTAAGGTCACACTTCGACAGGCTCAGACCCCGGTCCCTGTGCTCCATTTTGTTTCAACTTCCATTTTCTATTCCCTGCTTGCGGGATTTTTCGGAGGGGTCGGAGGACTTGTTGCAGGAAAGTTTCTTTTCAGGGGGGTTACTCCTGAACAAATT
Source organism: Methanosarcina baltica (assembly GCF_055394095.1). Taxonomy (NCBI): domain Archaea; kingdom Methanobacteriati; phylum Methanobacteriota; class Methanomicrobia; order Methanosarcinales; family Methanosarcinaceae; genus Methanosarcina; species Methanosarcina baltica. The sequence continues at coordinate 2,060,742 of NZ_AP042463.1, forward strand.
GTATCCTCTCTCCATGTGTCGAGCCGGGTTACGGGGCGTTTTGACACTCCCACTCTTATTTCGGAACATCTCCCGCTTCTTCTGGCTATAGTAGCAGGTTTGCTCCTCTTCTCACTGGTCGCTTCCCTTTCATGGGGCCTGATTATGATATTATCCTTCCATGAAGGCAGACAGCCGTAAGAGGGCTATCGATCAGGTTATGCCCCACGCAGTGGGCTATCTCTATGTCCTCAACCGGGGCGGGGGCATGACGATTTTTGAGATCATGAAGTCCTTGAGTGAGCGCCCACATCTCTACGGGACTACTGCCAGGGAGTTCGGGAATATCATCCGGGATATAGAATGTTTCGGAAAAGATCTTCAGCGCGCTCTCTGGGACGGGAGTGACAGGACCCCCTCCGAACAGCTGAGGGACTTTGTTGATGGCCTGATCTCAATAGTCTCAAGCGGAGGCGACGTCACCCTTTATCTTAATAATAAGATGGACCTGTACAAGAACAACGCCAATAAGGAGCATAAACGCTTCCTTGAAACACTGGCTCTTTTGGCAGAGGTTTATATCACCGTTTTTGTAGTGGGGCCGCTTTTCCTTATGACGGTCCTTGTGGTTATGAACCTCATGGATTCCGGAGGGGGCGGTGAAAGTAAACTCTATATGCTGGTCTACGGGGTGATTCCTTTCGGGACCCTGACCTTCTTAATCTTTCTGGACATGCTTACCGGAGATGCTGAAAAGATGCCTCCGGAAAAATTATCCCTTATAAGGCCTGATTCCTTCAGCGATGTCCGGGTAAAACCGCCTACGGAAAAAGACCTGGAATTAATCCGGAAAATCGATTTTCTTGAGAAGGTCAACAGGGTAAAAAACACTTTGATGCACCCGATTTCAGCAATGTTAAAGACCCCAAATTACGCCTTTATCGTAAGTGTTCCTCTTGCTCTGGGATATATGGTTTACGCTTTCCTGAAGAGCCGTCCTCTCGGATACGGCTTTATAGAAATCAGCTCCGTGCTTGACGATCACATATATTTCAGCCTTCTCTTCCTGCTGATCCCTTTCATCATTTTTCATGAACTTGAGATACGTAGAGTCAGCAGGATCGAGGACCAGGTCCCTGAGTTCTTGAAAAGGCTTGCCAGCATTAACGGGACAGGGATTTTGCTGGCCGATGCTCTTGCAATCACTGCCCAGTCAAATATGGGCATGCTTAAATCTGAACTGGTGCGCCTGGTTGAGGACCTGCGCTGGAACTCCAATCTGGTTGCTGCTCTGAAGCGTTTTGAGTCTCGCATCAGGACCAAACTTACCCGCCGCAGTATGTCCCTTATTGCCAGGGCAAGTGAATCAACCGGGAATATTCATCAGGTAATTAGCACTGTTGCGGAAGATGCCGATATCCAAAAACAGTTGAAAAAAGAGCGGGGCGCTGAGATGTTTATTTACGTCTTTATTATCTACATAACCTTTTTTGTCTTCCTGATCATCGTCTACGTGCTTGCGGCTTTTTTCCTGCCCGCGCTGAGTGGGGCCGGCAACTCTGCGATGTCCATGGGGGTTGATCTGGAAGAATATACCACGCTCTTTTTCCATGCTGCCATGCTTCAGGGCCTGGGCTCGGGGCTTGTAGCCGGGAAAATGGGAAGTGGAGTCCTCCCTTCAGGTTTCAAGCATTCCCTGATTATGATGACACTTTCCTATGTGCTCTTTGTCGTGTTCCTCTGATTTAGCCGGGTTTTCTGCTTTTCCGGCTAATTTCGGAGGGTTTCGTGCTTGACTTTAATTTCGCGCAGAGTGAAACCCGGTTAAATACCCGTCTGAGCTCCTATTCCTCAGGAGATCCCGTGCCTGACCTTTCGGGGGAGATCTGTCTCTATGTTGAAGGAACTCCTTCCCTTGTTGGTTTCGTAAGGGCTTATATCAAAGAATAACTGGAGGAAAGAGGCATATCCATACTTGAAGTCGAAAGCTTCGAAAAACGTTATGAATCCCAGGCCCTGCTCGTGAATGTCCGGGCCGGGGGGCTATACACTCCTTTTTATGCCAGGGTGGAACCGGAAGTCGTGTTTTTCTATACTTCGACGGGCTCGGATACTGAATATTTTGTAAAATATAAAAACGGCTCACAATCCGTTTCCTTTGTAAATAAAGGGCCGGAGGACGAAGGTTCTGATGGTGAAGGTTCGAAAGGAAGGGATAAACTGGTTTTTGGCGAACTGGAAATGCAGGATTCCACGAGGGGTCTCATCTCAAAAAAGGCCTACAGGAGATTCCTCGCCTGTGAAATTTCAAAAGGAGTTGCAGATAATCTTTATCAGACAGGCGGTTAATTCATCAAGAAAATTTTCTATAATTCCTATATATACTATTTGGTTCCCTGGTAAGGGCAAATACTTATTCAGTTTATTTTCTATTTTTTTTTTATATTTTTTAATATATTTTATTCCGATTCTTTATAAAAAAAACCAATAACTATATATTTCCACTTACTATATTTTGTACTGGATACGATGAAATCAAAAATAAGCCATTATTTCGCGTCAATGACCCTACTTTCAGGTTTTATTCTGGCGCTGATGGGTATTGGTTTTGCTCTATCTGTAAATCTTACAAGAAGATCCGACCCCGGAGAGATAGCCCTAACCTATACTTTCATTGGTTTCAGTTTATCCTTTATTCTTTTAGGCATAAACCTGATGATAATAAAGCCAAAAGAGTACCACCGCTATGCGGTGGGAGGAGGGTTTATCCTAAGCTGGGTCGGGATGGGAGCATTTTACCTGATTTATCCCGAGGGCTGGAAATATCCAAATGTCACTTTTGTGGCGGTTGCTTATACAACGGGGATCTGCCTGCTCGCGGGAAACGCCTTTGCAAACACGGTTTTATACCAGATTGAAGAGCGTGCAAGGCTGCTCTTACAGGAGAAAAGTGATAAAGAAAAAGGTCAAAATGAGGGAGACATTGATAAAGAGGTCCAGGAGGCCCTTGAAAGGTCCTTTTCACAGGACAGTGAATTTTCACATTTTAACCTGGGTATAAAAGATGAGGACTATGATTTTATCCTTGGAAAAGCTTTTACTGATTCCGAGGAGAAGAAAATCACCTATAAGGATGATATTTCAGAAGTCGAAAACCTGAAATACTCCCGGGGCGAAAACCTGGAAATTAATGATGATGAGCTTGCTTCAACATCAATGTTGCTTGCTCAGACTATAAACAATAATTCGTCTGTGAATTATTCGACTAATAAGAACAGTACACAGAAAAAAAGCATATTTGATTATATAATGAACATCTTCAAGAGGCACAAAAATGGCTAAAGGACTTGATGTAGGAACAATGAATATCATCTGCGCGGACAAAGGAGACGGTTCGATTTCTTTTGCACAGCAGAGAAATGCATTCCTTGAAATGGAATCTAACGACCTGACAAAGCACATGCTTGACAATTCAAAGGTGCTCTATACCCAGCGGGGAAACAACCTTAATGTGCTTGGTGAAGATGCTTTTAAGTTCTCCAACGTGTTCAACAAGCACATCAGGAGGCCCATGAAACAGGGGATCATCAGCCCTGATGAAAAGGAATCCATCCCTATAATTAAAGTAATCATCGAAAGGGTACTCGGAGCTCCTGAAAAGAAAGACGAGATACTCTATGTTTCAGTCCCTGCAAACCCGGTAGACAACCAGTTAAACGTACTTTACCACAGCAAGACCGTAGAAGCTCTTGCAAAAAAACTCGGTTACAAAACCTTTTCGATCGATGAAGGGCTTTCAGTTGTCTATTCCGAACTCAGTGATGCGAATTTCACGGGTGTGGGAATCAGTATTGGAGCTGGAATGACCAACGTGACCGTGGCATATATGGCAACCCCTATCGTCTCTTTCAGTATCGCCAGAGGTGGGGACTGGATTGATGAACAGGTGTCAGTCGCAACCGGTATGGCAAGGGAGCGGATTACTTCTATCAAGGAAACCGACTTCTCCTTTGGTCCGGAATACGAACTGGGAAGCGTCCAGGGTGCCCTCGCTGTTTACTATGACGCCCTCTTAACCTACGTCCTCCAGCACCTCAAGAGCAAACTCTCGGAGACCGCTCCCCCGGATGCCGATTTCCAGGTCGCAATTGCAGGTGGAAGCACCAGGGCAAAGGGCTTTGTGGATATGTTTGAGAAAAGGCTTTCTGAAACTGAACTGCCTATCAGGATCTCCGGTGTCAGGAAAAACAGATATGTTACTCCGTCCTCCAAGGATTCCAGAGACCCCCTCTACGCCATTGCAAGGGGATGCCTGATCGCAGCTCTTACAAAAGAGGCAAGCCTCTCCCCCGAGGCTCACGCCCCTACTGTAGTGGAAACCAGCACGAAAAAGTAAAAACCCTGCAAGCAGGAAACGCTTTTTCTGAGAAGGGTGGGTTCACCCTTCTTATACATCTTTTTTGGACTTTAGGTACTTCTGCTTATTTTTTTTGAACTGCTGGCCTTCAGGCTTGCCAGATTTTTCGAGGTTCGGATTGGGGATGTTTTTCTTTATGGAGAAAACGGGGGCTGAAGGTTTCCATTGCCCGGTCGGACAGAGGGTTTCCCATTGCCCGGTCAGGCTGAGAGAAATCCTTATTTTTACGGGACGGGCTTGTCATCTTTCTTATATCCCTTTTATGTATATTTCCTATTTTTGAGTCTATTTCGCCAAATCTGCCGAATGATCTGCCAAACCTTAACTAAGATTTGCTTTCCCGGCAGTAAGAACACAAGTGAATTTGATAATGAGGGTAAATATCAAAATCATATCAATCTCTCTGACGCCCACGGTATTCGGCAGGAATATATTTTGCCTCAGTAAGGGAATTTTACTCCAGTGTGCAGAGGCGCAGCATTCGGAAAAATCAAATTTAGTTTTTAAATAAATTAATAAGGCATGAGGTGAATAATTAAGATTGCAGGCATACGTGCTGGAAAATATATACTCAAACTGGAGGTATTTCATGATGCAGTCTTTTATAGTAGAACATTACCTTAGCAAAGAAATAGATGTGTATTGCGGTGGCCCGGATATATTCATAGGAAAGGTTGAAGCCTGTGCTGACAATGTCCTGACCCTCGGCAAAGAGGGAAAACTCACCCATATAGCAATTGATAAGATCATCGCTGTATGGGCTCATTAATCCCGGCAGTTCAGCAAAAGGAAAACTGCATACAAGAAGGGATTGGCCCAATTCCTTCTTGTATTTTTAAATAGTTTCACTCTTAAGTTAAATTTTTCTATTTTTGTTAACAAAGGCACTACCTGTAAATCTATTTTCAATGGGCCTCGATTTTTTTTACACAGTGGGTTTTACGGGGAATCTCCGGCCTTCCGGTGGCTTGCTGCGTGGGAGGCAATAAACTCCCGCATAAGTTTTGTTCCGAGCATTGCTGCCTGTCCTGAATCATATTCAGGGGCAATTTCCATAATATCGAAACCCATCGCGAAAGGGGCCAGGGTCCGGATAGCGGTTCGGACCTCTCTTGCGCTTAAACCGAAAGGCTCCGGAGTTCCGAGGCCCGGGGCAAAGGCGGGGTCCAGGGCGTCCATGTCCAGGGAGAGATAAATCTGGTTGCAGTCCAGGTATTCCAGAGCTTTTTTGAGGACTTCCACCATACCCATTGCCTCCACATCATCGGCGCTGAAGTATTTGAGTTTATTTTCCCGGGCAAAGCTCCATTCTTCTTCAGGTCCACTCCGGACCCCTATCGAGACCAGGTTTTCCGTGACCTCTGAGAGGATGTTCCGGGAGACACAGGCATGGTTGTTTTTAAATCCTCTGTACTCTTCCCTGAGGTCAAAGTGGGCGTCTAGGACCAGGACCCCGAAGTCTTCCCCTGCGGCTTCGGCGCAGGCCTTTACCGTGGCAAAAGTCAGGGAATGTTCCCCGCCCAGCATGATCGGGAGTTTCCCGTCCTGAAGGAGGCTTTTTGCATCCTCGTAGAGTTCTCCGAGGGTCTCGTCCACTGAGGCCGAGGTTTCCATGTTGCCTGCATCGTGGATGAGCAGGTCCACAAGGTCGATATCAAAGAAAGGGTTATAGCTCTCAAAATTCGCAGAAGCCTGGCGCATGGCATCCGGGGCCCACCTGCTCCCCGCACGGTAGGAGGAGGTATTGTCAAAAGGCACTCCAAAGATCACATAACGGGAAGTCTCGTAGTCCGCAAGGGCGTCAACAAAAGTATTCGGATAGAACATATCCTGATCTAACTGAAGTCCTGGTATAAAAAAACAGGGTAACAAACAGGGTAACAAACAGGGTGAAAAACAGGGTAAAAAACAGGGTCAAAAACGGGGTGAAAAGCGGGGTAAAAAGAGATGCTAAAAAAGGGAATTCAGGCGGTTTGCCTGAACACTTTTTCGGGTTCTTCCGCATCGGAGAAAGTTCCCGGTTTTTGAGGAATCTCACATCCTGATGTCGAGCTTGATCTTGCCAAGAGCGGTGATGTAGGAGATATCTTCACCCTCTTTGACCTTGCTCTTGAACTCTTCCGGGATTGGGATTTCGAAGGTCGAGAAGTCTCCCATGTCCATGAGCTGAGCGACATCTCCGATAACGGAGAGAATCTGTGCGCTCTTTCTTTCCACGATGGGCACGTAGATCTTGGTTGCAACGGATCCGATGTAGGAGCGCTTCTGGCCGTCAAAAAGCCCGATTACTTCGATTCTTGCCTTGGCAGCTCCGTGTTTTCCGGGTTTGGATTTGGTAATGCTCTTGATGATACATGCTTCATCATCGACGATTACGTATTTTCCTTCCTTGAGGTTCTTAACTTCTACTTGCTGTTTCATAATAATTCTCCCTGTTTTAATGAATTTTGTAAATTTGATCTATAAATGCCGACAGAATCGGTGAAAGCCCCGGGAAATTCCAGGAATCCTCCTTCTCCTGTGGTAAAATCGTGCTATTGTAACTCTGTTTAAAAGCCTGTATTATTCTCTATTCTGTATGATGTATGTATGCTTTTTAAAGCAAAAACCGCAAAGGGATTTTCCTTATGTGACCGGAGCCTTCAGAAAAGCTATCCTGCCGGTCAAAAACTAATACGATTAATTCATCTACACTATATAATGCTTATGCGAAAACCCGTCCTTTCGGGCTGGTTGAAGGAATATCTTTCCGAATTCCGGGTACAATTTCCCATTTTTTCTTTTCAATTTCCGGGATTCAGGATACCCAGCTTCCTTAATTTCTTTTCCAGAGGCACTCCCTTTTCATCCCAGGTCCTGAAATGATAGTATTCAGAAAGGGCAGCTTCAAATTCTGCCTTCGAAATACCTTTTTCTCTCTTCCCTCCATTTTCCTTTCCATCTTTCTTTTTCTCTTTCTTTTCTCCTCTCTCTTCCCTTCCTTCTTTTTCTCTCTCTTCTTCTCCACTTCCTTCAAACAGGCGGGCCGGAAGAGTATCATCTGCTCTGGAAAACCCTGCTTTAAGGTTGAAAATTCTCTCAAGGTTCCAGATCCTTTCCCCGGTTTTCAAAAGTTTAGCTCCCGAAATCTTTCGATCTGTGCCGGTCTGCAAAAGCCTCGAACACATCTCCTCGTTCAGGGCGAAAAACGCGAAAGGACAGAGGACGAGGGAATCAAGGACCGCTGTCAGGTTTTCAAAGACCTGCAAAATCCCGGTTTTTCCTTTCAGGCCAAGGCGGTCGAGCCCCAGGGGTTTTCCAAGCAGCTCCGGCCCCACCATGAAAGCGGTCCGGTAATCTCCGCCATGGGGGGAGGTCGCATAGGCAAGGGCCTGACCTCTGATCCCCCGCACGTCAAAGCCTGCAAGTTCGAGCCCTTTAACGTCCAGGCTCAGGCCCTCCGCTCCCAGCAGGCCCAGGTATCTGTGGCTGCCTTCCCCTGCTTCACTTTCCCCTTCCCCGATTTGCTTCAGCAGGGCCTCAAGCTTCGGAGCTTCGGGCTTTTTTCCTTCATATTCGAAATGGGCCCCGAGCACTGAACCTGTGGAAACAGGGTCAAGCCCGTAGTCCGTACAGAGCCTGCTTAAGCTGAGCACGGACTCGAAGTCCGGGTTTTCCGGGTTCAGCCCGAAAGCCCAGAGGGCATCGTAATCCGGAACCGGCTGCCTGCTTCCCTTAATCCTCTGTTTGCAGGCTATGGGACAGTTGAAACAGCCCTCTCCTTCGGGAGAATAATTTGCTTTAATCCACTCCCCGGAAAGCTTTTCCGCAAATTCCGATTCTCTCGCCCGGAAATTCCGGACGGGAAGGGCTTTCATGTAGTTCAGGAGCCTGACCAGCACCGGGGTCCCGTATTGGGCAAGCCCTTTGGAGAGCACGGGGTTTGCCTCAAGGAGTTTCAAAACCTTAGTTTCCGTTTCCCTGAATGCCACAGGGTCGGCAATTTCAGGCATCTCCGTCTTTCCCTTTACCACCACGGCCTTCAGTTTCTTGGAACCTGCCACAGCCCCGAGCCCTCCGCGTCCGAAATGGATGGAGTCGTTTACCAGGGAAGAGATGCGGACCAGTTTTTCTCCGGCCCGGCCTATGCAGACTACGCTTCCCAGGGGCACCAGGGCTTCTGTGCACTCTTCGGTGTTTTTACCCCAGAGGGCGGCAGCCGATTTGATTTCGGTTTTTATTTCATTTCCTTCTGCCTTCACTTCCACATACACCGGCTCTTTAGCCTTCCCGCTTATGATAAGCGCGTCAATCCCGGCCCACTTCAGTTCCTTTCCGAAAGTTCCGCCTGCATTGTAGCTAAAGACCGTGCCGGTCAGGGGAGACTTTGAAGTCAGGACAAAACGCCCTGCCATGGGGGCAAGTCCCGTGAGGGGGCCGGTCGTAAAGATAAGGGGGTTTTCCGGGGAAAGGGGGTCGGTATCGTGCTCCGTAAGCTCCGTAAGCAGCTTTACCCCGAGCCCTCTTCCCCCAAGGTAGTCTAAAAGTAGTTTCTCATCGGTCAAAGTTTCGTTAATCTGGCCTGAACCAAGGTCTATTATTATGGTTTTTCCTCTTCGGCAAGGCATGTGCTTTCTACCCCTTCGCTGATCCTTATTTTCATTCAATTTTTTGAAAAATACAGTTTTTAAAACAGCTGAACTCTATATAATACGAATTCCAAATAATAAGTGTATGACTCTGAGGAAACCCTATCTTATATCCGTTTATGCCCTTGTCCGAAACGATAATGGGGAGTACCTGCTTTTGAGGCGTTCAAAAAATTCGAGGACCCAGCCTGGCAAATGGGACCTGCCCGGAGGGAAGGTGGACCCTGGTGAGACTCTCGAAGAAGCTGTTACAAGGGAAGTCAGAGAAGAAACCGGGCTTTCTCTCGGATTACAGGAGATAGCCGGTGAGGTCTGCTTTGAGCTTCCGGCAAAAAGAGTAATCGCCGTAGTGTATGAAACCGAAGAACGTGCCTCTGAGGTGAGGCTCAGCCACGAACACGAGGACTTCAACTGGTTTCCGGCTTTACAGATTTCTGAAATGGAAGAACTCCCGGATTATTTCAGGAATTTTTTCAAGCAATATCTCAGGGAAAGTCTCAGGTCCACCGGGCTTTCCGCTTAACCTTCCCTGCTGTTTTTCTGTTTAGCGGAAGTATTTTTTTTCCAGTTTTTTTCTCTTTTTCCTGCTGTGCTGCCAGCTTACTCCCAGGAAAAGGATAGAAACAAAGGCCGCAAGGGCTCCAAACCGGATGAATGTTCCGTATTTGCTTACGAGGAGGGGATTTACATCATCCCTGAGTTCGAATTCTTCGTACATAATGTCCCTCCTGTCATCGCTGTGCGCAAGCCCGAGCGCGTGGCCCATTTCATGTTTTGAGATCGTGAGCATGGTCGCGTCTCCGTACTGGTGCCAGCCTCTCCCCATAGGGTTTCCAACCTCAAGAACGATTTCCACCTGGGTGAACCTCCCGTTTATGATATGGGGCCTTGCGTAGCCCGCAACCCCTGGGGTCGCACCTTCTATAGCTTCCATGTTTTCCACCCAGCGGATACGGATATCGGCATCTTCGGAGTCAACAATTTTAAAAACAGGCACGTAGTCCAGTTTCCCGTTGCCTCCCTCTTCCCAGTAGGCAAGGGCCTTTTCTACCTGTTCCTGATATGTAGGGCTATAGCGGAGAGGCGTGTTTTCCGTGTCAATGGAAACCGTGATCGGTGAATGGTTCCAGGGCTGGTCGGTGATCTTTTCATAGGAATAGTAGGCTGTTGCACAGGGGACCATGGAAAAAATAAAAAGCATCAGGGCCATTACAATAAATGATCTTTTGTTAAGCATGGGACTTCTGAATGAAGATGGACTATGAACTATATATACTCACACAGGTTTGGTTTTCAGAATTATGTTGGGGTGTTGTCTTGCATTTTGATACAAAAATTCCGAATTGTGTTTTTGTTGGTGGAAGCGTTTGGTGTGTGCATTCAAACCACGGAAAGGCACGGAAAAAGAATGCAGGAAGACGCCAAGTACGGTTGCTCTAGTTTTTTAGTCCGCTTGAGTGAGCGAAGCGAGCGAAACGGACCTCGTGCTCCCGAAGCGAAACTCGGGAAGCGAAACTCGGGTATTTAAAGTCCCGGCATACTCACCGGCCATCAGGCCGGTTTCCGTGTATTCCGTGTGTTCCGTGGTTGAAAGGCCTATTGATGTGATTCTTGACAAAAAACTTCAAAATTCCGAATTTTAAAACTGAATGAGTATATATTCATGACGCTTAAAATAAAAAAGATGGATTTAATGGAGTCATTCAAAAAAAGGCCCAGCAGTCTTCCGGAAATGGATTCATTATTCGAGGTGGGCTCCTGAAATATTACAGACCTCGCAGTTCGGGTCGCAGCAGCGTTCTTCTCCTTCTTCCTCCTCGTCAAACTCAGATGCAATGGCTCTTGTGCTTTCGGCAAGTACGGCCGCGTTTGAAAGAGAGGCCCCTATCATGATGGAAGAGAAAATACTTTCTTTTGAAATGCCCCGCCTCTTTGCAATCCTTATATGCATTTTAAGACAATGCTCACAGCGCAGGGCCGAAGCCACGCCTATGGATATAAGCTCCACGGTGCTGGGGTCAAGGTTCTTGAATTCCCGCATAATGGCATTGTCATAAAGCGTCTTCGGGATAAATATTTCCGGGAGATCCTTCATGAAGTTCATGATGTAAGGGATTTCCCCATACTGCTTTTTTACATCTTCTAGAAGTTTGGGGATTGCGTTTTCGGGATCGTCCTTTAATATTTCCACAATGTCTTCGAGTTCCATACAAAGTTCACCAGTGAGCATTTTTTTAGGGGTTAGAATGCCTTATCTTTTAGGAACCTGGATTTTCAGAACAGAAATTGATATCAAACCTGACCTTTCTCGATCAAATTTTATTATACTTGAGCAGATCTGATTATACCTGACCGGATTCGATCATATTTTAATCAAACCTGCTCGATTCTCTGAAATTCAATCAAATTTACTAAAAATTTTAATTGAAGGAGCGACTTATATCGCAAAGCCAACGTCCGATTTAGATTTGATCTTTATCAATATATAATTTTTCATTTTCGACCGGGTGATGTTCGCAAGCTCCGAGAGGAAAACGCCTTCGTCAAATTCCAGTTTCTCTATTTTCTCATGGAACTCATCATACGGGAGTTTGACCCGAAGCCCGTTAAGTTGCAGTGTTATCGGTCCAGGGGAAAGCACATTGCGGATTTCAGGGACCTGGTTTTCGATTTCATTCATGACTCTGGCGGGCAAAACGGCAAGAGGGTCTTTAGCAAACTCTCTTCGTATTTTTCCAACTACTTCCGCAACCCCTTCATTCAATCCGTCGAGGGCGCAGATCTCCTCTCCTTTCTTAAGGCGATGGGCGACCCTGCCTATTTTTCCTATGTAAAGATCGGCTCCAGCGACGTCTTCTGTCTTGAGTTCGGGCCCGCCTGTTACCACAATGGGGACTTCTATTCCCTCAAAGAGTTTTGGTTTTTTATTGATTATACAGTCGCTGAAGGACCCGAAAGTAAAGACCACCAGGTCGTGTTCATTGATCAGTTTGCGTTCAAAATCCTTCGAGAGGGAGACCCTTCTTCCCATGCCCCGGGCAAGCCCTATCATATTGGTATTGGCCCCGGGGTGCCGCAGGTACTCGGCAACATCACAGGCGGAATGGGGCAGGTGGTGGGAGGCAAGGGTCGGGGACACAACGGCGATTTCAACCCCGGTCAGGGGGGCTTCAATCATGACCCCGTGCAGTTCGTCAGAAATATCCTTTATCAGGTGCACGTCCTTTTCAGGAATCAGCATGATAAGATTGGCCTCGGTCCCTGTAATCATTTTCTGGATTACGTAGCCTCCCAGGTCTTCGAGTAGTTCAAGTATAAGCCAGTGCTTATGGACCCCGCCCGTGTAAAGGTAGGGCAGGAGTACGGCTGCCATTCTTACTTGCCTCCTTTTGTCCTTTCCAGTTCTTCAAGCATTACCCCTGCCTCTTCTATCCATTTCTTTTGCATGATTTCCTCAGAGGCCACAAAGACAAACCTTCTGCCCTTAAACAGGTGGTAACGGACCCTGAACCCTTCCGGGGTCACTCTGATCGCAAAGTCCACCAGGTTTTCGTGGAGTGTGTGGCGGGGGTTGGCCACGACCATTTCTTTGATAAAGGGAGCTTCTTCCAGAGGCCTCTCGACTTGTACGGCCACGGTCCAACGGTCAGGCTGACTTATGTTTGCCTTCCCATAACGTTTCCAGAGCAAACGCAGCAGGTCCGGCAGGTACTGTTCCCTCTTTATGGAGATCAGCACCTGCGGTTCGGTCGCAACTTTTGCTTCCACATCGGCAATGTCTGTGGTTTTCAGGGTAGAGCTTATTTCCCTCAGGATAATTGCCATCTGGAAAAGAGAATCTTCGGGCCGAAGGACCACTTTGATCCTGCCTATGGCCGGGGCAAGCTTGAGACTTGAGATGATGTCCTCAACGATCTTTTTGTAAAACCCGGCTTCCGAAGGGATTGCAGCCTCCACTATAAAGGTCTCAAGCGCATCCATTTTATTCCTCCACGTAGCCTGAGGCAAGCAGAGCTGCCCCGACTGCTCCTATCATATGGGAATCTCTGGGGACAAGCACGTCAATCTTGAGGAGGTCGCCAAGGGCCTTTGGTACCCCTTCTATCAAAGAAGAGCCGCCCACCAGGATCAGGGGCTCTTTCACGTCCACTTCCTGGAGCTGCTGCTCGAAGAGCTGTTCGACCACGCTGTAACAGGCCGCGGCCGCAACGTCTTCGGGGCTTGCGCCTTTTGCCAGGGAGTTTACAAGGGACTGGATCCCGAACACGATGCAGTAACTGTTCATGGTCACGTTTTCCTGCATTCCCTTTTTGGCCAGGGCTCCGAGTTCGGTGATGTCCACCCCGAGGCGTTTTGAGATCATCTCGAAGAAACGACCGGAGGCTCCGGCACAGATCCCCCCCATGGTGAACATGCCCGGAATTCCGTCTTCCACCGAGATGGCCTTGTTGTCCATACCTCCGATGTCAATGACGGTTGCGGGTCCTTTCTGGCAGTCCGCAAGGTATACGGCCCCCTTTGAATTAACCGTGATTTCTTCCTGGATGAGCTGGGCCTTGAAATGTTCCCCTATAAGGAAGCGGCCGTAGCCCGTTGTCCCGAGGGCCTGGATATCTTCTCTTTTAATCCCGGCCTCTTCCAGAGCCAGCGAGTATGCTTCATTGGCACTTTCCAGGACCTTTGTGGTGGGGACCCAGCCCCTGCCTATGATTTTGTTGTCCTTCATAACCACGGCTTTTGTGGTGGTGGAGCCTGAGTCTATACCCGCCGTAAGTCCGGTCTGGACTTCCCGGGCCAGCAGGTGCCTTCTCCGGGCAACGGTGGTCAGGGCTTCCAGACGGGTAAGCAGGGTGCCCGCACTTGTGCGTTCCGTAAAGGAATAGCTGATAACCGGGATGTTAGAATGTTTGTGGATATATCTCCTGATCTCGTTTCTCACAATTGCCGCTTCTGCGCAGCGGAAACAGGTCGTGATAAAGACCCCATCCACCTGGGTCAGGCCCTCCACAACGGCTATGGCCCGGGCCATCATGAGCCTGAGGTCCCCGCTTGCGACCTCGAGCCCGAATTCTTTTCCCATATTGTCAATGCTTTCTACGTTTATTTCGGGATAAATGAACTTCGCGTTTACCTTCTCAGCCGCGGCTTCGAATTCGGGCTGGACCCCGGAATACTCGGAACCGCAGGAAACAAGGGCAATCTTTACGGTTTCAAGTTTGTCGGAGTTCATGTTTTTTCCTCCTTTGCCGGTTCCCCTTTATTTTCGGCTTCAGGTCCTAAATTATTTTCGTTTATTTCTTCTTTATTATTTTCGTTTATTTTTTCATCAGCCTCTCCGGAAAGGGCTTCGAGGAAAGCCGCGATTTGGTACACGAAATCCGAGGCATCATCTTCGGATGCGGGGTACCTGACCTCAAGGATGGGGATATCCTTTGAACGCACCAGATACTTCATCAATTCGTTTGTACGATTACAGCCCACACAGCCGAAGTTCACGGGAGGGTCCTCTACAATAATTGCCGCTTCCGCCTCTTCGATCAGGGGACCTATAAGGGCCATCCGCCCGCGGACCCCTGCCGGGACCTCGACTGCCGCAAAGCGCAGTCCGATTTTCGGGTCTTCCGGGGTTATGTTAATTGGGGGGGAGTCCAGGCTTATATTCGTAACTTTTTCACGTACCTGGTTCATAACGGTAAGGGGCTCGTGCCCGAAGCGTTTTACCAGGTCAGCCAGGATCAGGCTGTTTACAGGATAAATGAAAACCTTAACCAATTTTGCTCACCTCGCAAATTGACTTTCAATGATTCGCTCAAGCTCCGAAACTTTCAACCTGCTTTTCTCTTTTCTCTTTTCCTTTACAGGTCTTTTTGCCTCAAGTTCGTCAAGTGCGGCCCCTATTGCGGGGAGCATCCGTACCTCTTCTCTGAGGAAATGAAACCCGGGCCTTGGGCCTCCGCCTCTGGCAGCCCTGCAGCGCCTTTCGTCTCCTGCGGGAAAACCCCGGTCTTTCACAAAAATATGATTTTTGTCAAGCTGCCGGATATCTTCCGTCACCTGCAGTACGTCACCCTCGGGCCCGGTAATAATAAGCCCGAAACAGGTCTCTTTTACCGTGACGGGGAACTCTGATTCGTAGATCTTCATGGCCGCGTCTACAGGCAGTACGTTATCCGAACTGATTACAATGACCTTTGTAATCTCTTTCTCTGCTGTCATCAGTCTCTCCTTACTGCCGGCTTACCGGAGGTGACTCCCGGGAGCCTTTCTTCTCTTTCGGGATTCCAGTTCTCTTTCGAGATTCCAGTTCTCTTTCGAGCACAGGTTTACTCCTCTCCTTTGCTCGGACGCTTTGCTTCGCTTATGTATATCACGTCCCCTTCCCGGATGCCTTCCAGCTTCTTAAGGTCCAGGACCCTGCCTATGATATTCGTGGATGAAAACTTTTCACCGGTCGGGCCGAAGAGCTCGTCTTCCATGGTCTTGACCCCGATGTTTCCCATCCTTTTGGCGGACTGGTTGGTGATTCCGATTTCTCCTGCCAGGATTTTTCCTTTCGGGAGGTTTTCGGGCATGATCTCCATGTACTTCAAGGCATTCTTTTCTGGCCGGAAAATATAGGTGTTTTCATACACCATCTGGACCGGAAGTGCCCCGACCTTTTTTGTCTTCAGCTCAAGGGAATGGCGGAAGAAATCCAGGCTCTTCGGGGCTTCGGGGTATAATTCCACCTCAACAAGTTTCGAGCGGGGGACCGCGTAGGTGCTAACCTTTGCCTCTCCGAGGATCTCAAGGGTGGTCGTGGGGTTCTGCCTGACAATTACCGCATCTTCCCCGTCGTACCCTTCCTTTACAAGCTCCACGCCTATGGCAGCAAGAACAGGCACCACTTCATCGAAGTTACGGCCCAGGAGGTCGATCTGGGGTGGCAGGGTTTCCACCGAGAGTTTTTGCCCTTTCTCAGAAAGCTTTATAAGTTCAAGGCCTTTCGTGACGTGCCCGATGATAGAATGTACCAGGCTTGAGGGCCGGTCTTCTCTGGAAACGTAGGTCCTTCCGGTCCCGTACCCTGCGGTCCGGACGGAAATTGCCCCTTCGGTCCTGGGTTCGAAGTTTTCGTAAGGAACAGGTTCCCTCTGCAGGGAGTCGTCCGAGATAAAAGAACTTGCGACAAAATCCACAGTAAAAGTGCCTTCGCGCACAAGGGCATAAAATTGTTCCGCACCTGCAGGGGCGTTTATGGAAAGTTCCACCTCGATATATGTATATATACTCATCCCGGCATCAAGGGGGGTCGAAAGCTCGGTAGTGCAGCTTTTCTCCGCAAGCTGTTCCCACTCGATTAACGGTTCGATGCTCTGTATAGAATCTCCTCTGGAAAGTTTGTTCAAAACATTCTTTCCGCTCACGACCTTTGCAAAAGAGGCTTCAGCAGGGCTGCCGTATTCTGCTGCATGTTTTTTTCTGGAAATTATCAGGTGTGTGTTCCGGCTGTCAAACCCACCCGCGCCAAAGAGGACATCATAATTTTCAAAACTCTGTACTCCGCGCACCGGTTTTATATCGGTTTCAAAAGGGCCGAAAGCCACAGCTTCGGGGCTGGCCCAGCGCACCGGAGTGCCTTCGTACTCTTTGAAAGATTCAGCCCATAACTTTCGGGAGGATGAATCGAGGCTTTCGAGTTCGATTCGAAATTCCCCTTTACCTGTCTTAATGGCGTATTCGCTGACATCTTCTGTCAGTCGCCGTCCTGTTTTTTTTAAAATTCCAATTGCCGTGCCGGGCTGATAGGGGGCTCCGGCGGCTTTCAGTGCGTCTTTGAGGGTCGCGCCTGCAGGCAGGCGAATTTCCCTATCATTGACCTCAACGGTGATTTCCTCTGTCGTAATCGGCACCTCATAAGGCCTGTATAGCTAAGGGGATGGAACGTTAATTATATACTAATATTTATCATTCATTATTTTTTTAATTAGATTCACACTGTTATTTTACTTAACACTATTACCTCTTTCTATACATCTCCAGGACTTTCTCCTTTTTTGTCTTTTGTCTTTTCCCTTTTATACTGCTTCTTCCAGGGCCTGAACTTTTTCATCTTCCGTAAGGTGAGAGAGTACTTCTTCCGGTTTCCCGAGAGCTACGATCTTTCCATCTCGCATGAGGGCCACCCGGTCGCATATTTCGTTTACGAAGTCCATGTCGTGGGAGACGATAACAAAAGTTTCTCCCATTTCTTCCCTGGCCCTGAGGATGGAGTTTGTGACCGATATCTTTGTAATTGGATCCATTGTCCCGGTGGGCTCGTCCATGATAACGATCCTGGGCTCCTTTATAAGGACCTGGGCAAGCGCTATCCTGTGCCTTTCCCCTTCACTCATTTCGTGTGTCATCTTGGGCATAATCGCTTTTGCCTTCTCGTCATCGAAACCTGCTGCCTTGAGAGTCATAATTGCTTTTCTTACCCCCAGTTCGTAAGGCAGGTCCAGGCTGATGGACTCGGTCATGTTGTCGATTACGGTACTGTGGGTGTAAAGCCCGTATTCCTGGTGCAGGAAACCCATGTACTTTGTGGCCCTTCCTTTGTTGTTTACCCCGAGTATCCTCATGTCAATCCATTCGTCTCCCACGCGGACCTCAACTTCCCCGGCGGTAGGCGGCAGGATTCCCATCAGGATTTTGGAGGTCGTGGTCTTGCCTGCGCCACTTAGGCCCACAAGCCCGAAGATTTCCCCTTCTTTTACGTCAAAGGAGATTGTGTCAACTGCTCTTACAACTCCTCGGTCCACCGAGATATAACGTTTGGCAAGGTCCCTTACCCGGATTATGGGTTCTCCAATGACTGCGTCTTTCTCACGCCTGACCAGAGAGGCGTTTT
The DNA here is from genome assembly GCF_055394095.1 of Methanosarcina baltica. NCBI lineage: Archaea > Methanobacteriati > Methanobacteriota > Methanomicrobia > Methanosarcinales > Methanosarcinaceae > Methanosarcina > Methanosarcina baltica. The sequence goes on from NZ_AP042463.1 coordinate 2,078,638, forward strand.
GCATGAAGATCGCCGAGACCTCCATAGGATCCCCTGCTGCCATGACTTCTCCGTTTTCGAGGAGGATTGCCTTGTCTGCCATTTCCTCGATTACCTCGGGCCAGTGGGAGGTCAGGAACATGCTCATTCCGTATTTTTCAACGGCTTTCATGATGGTCTTGTGGACCAGGTTTGCAGTCATCGGGTCAAGAGTACCTGTGGGCTCATCCGCGAGCAGGAGCAGTGGATTTCTGACAAGTTGCCTTGCGAGCACAACTCTCTGTTTTTCCCCTCCGCTTAACTCTCTTGCGACATGCATCATACGGTGGCTCAGGTTTACTTCCTCAAGGAGTTCTACCGCCTTTATCATGGCGTCATCTCCCTTGTACCCGATTTCTGTGAGAGAGTTTATGACGTTTACAAGGACCCTCTCATCTCCGTAAAGAGCAAAGGTCCTCTGCAGCATGATTGCAATCTTTTTTGTAATATCCTTTCTGACAGGTTCATAGAGGGACATTTTTATAAAGTCGGCTTCATAGGCCTGAAGTGTCTCTCCGCAGACCTGGCATTTCTGGCCGGCTTTGCTGGGGGGTTCGATGTATCCGCATTTTTCGCAGCGTGCGAGGTGGTAAATCACTTCTCCGGAAATGTTTTCAAAGGACTCGGTCCCACGCAGCACATGCATGAGGATGGTTTTTCCGGATCCGCTTTTTCCCAGAATCCCTAATACTTCTCCTTCGTTAATGGTAAGGCTTACGTTTTTCAGAGCTTTTACACCGTCAAAATCGACGGTTAAGTTTTTAACTTCAATAAATACCGACATGCATTTTCCTCCGCGAATTATGAGCTGAAATCGTTTTTTTAGTTCGGTTTTTGCCTGTCCGGGGCGTTCTCTGGCACAGGGACGTAAAAAGTAATCTACTGGTGGATTAATGTGATTATAAGAACGCGGCAGAAAACCCCTGAGTCTTGGTCTCAAGGGTAATTGACGGGCTGACATCATCAATTAATTTCACCCATATGGGCAACATTTACATAAGGCTAAACATTACATAAACATAACGCATTATTTTCTCACTGTTAACTCTAAAAAACGTCATCAATCAACATATTAACCCATTTTTTGTAACGATTCCTGGGCCCTGACAATATCCAGGACTTTTATGAGGTCGTCCAGCACCACATCAGCTGCTTTTCTAAGTTTTTCAGGGCGCGCGTCCCCCTGCTGGACCATCATTATCCCTACATCGGCTGCCCTGAGGGCCAGGATATCATTTATGCCGTCTCCAACCATGAACACAACGTCATATTTTTCTTTAAGTGTGTGGATTATTTCTTCTTTCTTCTGTGTAGTAGCCAGGGCAAAGACCCTCTCTGTCGGAATATTTATAAACTCCGCAAGCTGGGAAAGGCTCCTGGCACTGTCTCCTGAGGCTATGTAGCTGTCAACTCCCATTTCCTCCAGGGTCCGGATGGTTTCGTGGGTGGTATCAAAGACCTGGCCTCCCGTGCTGAGTACGTAGGGCACGGAACGGGTTTCGGAGTCCACGATCACCCCGGCCGCAAGGTAGAATATATTCGGGCAGCGGGCGCTCACCATCCTGATTACTTCGTGCACATCCCTTATCCTGGTATTGTCTCCTTTTATTATCCCGAAGGCAGCTTCTGCGGAAAAAGCCCCGTTGGAGCAACTGATGCCTATAGATATCTTTTTTTCTTCAATAAATTCTGAAAGGAGTTTATCCTCCCTGCACTGAAGAATAGTTTCGTTTTCAGTATTCAGGACAACAAGAGCACATCCCTTTTTACTTGCAACAATGGCGGTGCTTTCTATGTTTTCAAGGATTCTCCCAGTTCTGGAGTCCTTTGCCACCCGGTACATGTGCAGGAGTGTCCCAGCACTGTCAAATACAACGGCGATCCGTTTTTGCATAAAAAAGTATTAACCTGTTTAATAAAAACATTTGCCCGAAAAATTTGAAAACTGAACAGCCGGAAAATAAAATATCTGTCTTTGTGGGCTACACTCTTTCTAAAAAATTGGAATCCCTGATAACAGGGTTTTTTGAATTACCCTTCCCCACCTCCTTAGGAGTTGCGGAAGGGGCTCAAGGGCCCCTTCTTCCCACTCGATAGTTAATAAATTGGAGTTCCTGAAAGCAGGGCTCCTGCTAAAAAGCCGAGGATTACCCCTGTATTCAGGAAGGGCAGGCCTGCCTGAGGGTTTCCTTTCATGACCAGAAGGGAAAGTGCGAAATACCCCACCAGGGTCCCGAGCATTGCCCCAAGTACCGGATAGGAAAACATATCTGCATGGTTCAGAAAGATGTAGGCGGAAACCACAAGCAAGGTCGGCATGACCGCATCTCCGAGCCCCATGAAGAAGGCTTCGCGTTCTTCGCCTTCCCCGAAACTTTCCTTTCTGAAGGAATAGTTCCTGTGTTTGGGGATTACAAAGAGGATGGGCAGTTTCAGGTCCATGATTCCTTCCGCCATGGCGACCATATGCTTTGTTTTGTAGACGGAAATCGCGTCATACACCGCAAGGAGGAGGAGCAGGACTATGACGGGGATTATGGAAAGGGATATCCCTATCAGCGCACTCACGCCCGCCGCAATGCATACCCCTATAATGTCAATTATGTACCATTCGGGGTATTTGTAGAGTATCACTGTCATGCCCACGGAAAGAAGGCCTGAAACCAGTGTGACAGCCCCGGGGGACATTGGGAGCAGGGTAAACAGGGCATAGAATACGTAGTAAAGGGTACTGAGCACAGCTATGTAGATAAAGAGCGTTATGAGCCAGGTCATATCCTTTTTTATTGCCAGGAGCACAACAAGTGTAAAGCACAGGATCAACCCGATATAATATATGGAATTTGAAACGTCCGTAGGGTCCTCAAAGGCCTGCATTTCATTCATTTCCATGGGGGTGGCCAGAAGCAGCGCTATTATCTGGACAAGCAGGATAAGTCCTGCCATGGAAAGCATTGGTAAGTATTCCATTATTTTCTGTCTGGTGGAACTCAAATGACCTAAACTCCTTATTGTTAACTTCTTTTATTTTTTGAATGTAGTCTGCATCTCCAGTAGAGCTGCCCGGGTGATATGCTCTTCGCTTGCTCGTCCGGAAGGTGGGGTTTTGGATGTGGAAGCCTTGGACGTTATTGGTGGAAAAAATAGAAGAAAGTTTAATATATAGTTTGTGCAAAAAAACAAATACTATTTCTGTATAAAAAATGAACAAAAATAGAAAGTCTATATATTATATTAGCTGATGTTCTTATCAAATACTTTTGGATGTTTTTTCCGGAAAAGGGTTCATACTAATTATCTATTGAGTTTGCTGAGGTGTATAATGGAAACAAGAGATTCGGTATTTTTCGCTGTGATGGTTCTATCATCATTCCTTCTATCCTTCGAATGGCTCAGAAGGTTTCCGAGCCGGGCTTCGAATCCCCTTATCATAATCTCGGTTGTGATTCTAATAGGTACCCTGGCTGCAATGCTTATTTCTCTTAATACGAAAATCAGGGAGCTCGAAGAGAAGATAGAAGCGAAGGATCGCTCTCTTCGGGTAAATCTGGAGGGTACGGAGTCCAACATGGAAGACAGGATGAACGAACTCATCAGCAAGGTAGACAACGCAATCTACGAGTTTAACCGCAGGAAATATCATTGAATTATTTGTCGAATAGTTTTATCAAAACAGGTCCTTCCTCAAGCTTTTCAGATTTACCGGAAATGGCAGGGGAAGTAGTTGACCGCAAGCTATTATTAGCAAAAATCCCATATTAAAATAGTTTTTTGTTTGACAATCAGATGAGAAGAGGAATCTCCTTCATTAGCATACCCGGTTTTGCCAGAAATGATGCTTGAGGGTAGTTCACAGCTTTATAGAGAAGGAAACAGAAAATGCACCTTAGTTTAGAACCAATTGGTATTATAAAAAAGGCTGCAAACAAATCAGAGATCCTGATCTACGCTGATTTTGAGCAGATTATACGCAACATTGTAACTAAAGTCGGGGAAAAGGCAGAAGCTGGACAAAAGCTTCTGGTGGTCCACAAAAATAACAACAGCAAAAAGCCGGATGATGGGCATCAGGTCAGGGTCACTAAAGCTACGCTTCTTGAAAGAAACGGTAATCTTCTTACGGTTTCCAGAATCGATGCAAATGAAGATTCCGTTATAGACGTTCGCCTTGACCTGTTTGCTTGAGTTACGTTTTTTGTCTGGAATGGCGTAATAACATATACAATTTATTTATTTATTTATTTATTTATTTATTTATTTATTTATTTATTTATTTATTTATTTATTTATTTATTTATTTATTTATTTATTTATTTGTTTTATTCCGGATAGTTCACTCTCCGGCTGGCCTGGGGGATGGGTCCGGAAAAGGCCCGGGGTACGGAATGCAGAAAATGGGGTTTGCTGCAGTCCTCATGCTTTTTTTTTTAGTGTGCGGCTGTCTTGATGATCTTGGTGGATGGAAGGAGGGTCCCGCTTCTTTTATTCCGGGAATCGGTCCGACTGGAAGTTCCGGAAATGGTTCGGGAGGGGCCGGGGCCGGAAATAATGGATCGAACCTGCTTGCCGTCTACATGGTTGGAAGTGACCTTGAGTCATCTAACGGCTATGCAAGTACTGATATTTTTGAAATCCTGGATGCGGCCCCTCAAAACCGGACTGAGGTGGAAATCGTGCTGGCCTACGGGGGCAGCGACCTGGATGGCTGGCGGGGGATGACTATTGCGGACCTTTCCGACCTTGAAAAGGACGCAGGGGACGGGGTTATAGGCAACGAGGGCCTTCACAGGCGGGCCTATAAATCGGCAAACATGGGGGATCGGAAAAGCCTGGATACATTTTTTTCCTACCTTCGGGAAAACTATGAGAGCGAGAGGTACATTCTGGTTTTCTGGGACCACGGGGATGCCTACCGGGGGGTCTGCTTTGACGAAAACCACCGTTATGACAGACTGGAACTTCCTGAACTTTCAGAATCTCTTGAATCCTCAGGTCTGCATTTCGACTTGGTGGGCTTTGACGCCTGCCTCATGGCAAACCTAGAACTTGCAAAAAGCATCTCGTCTTCGGCCGACTACATGCTCGCCTCCGAGACAATCGAGCCCACCCACGGCTGGGACTACGTTTCTTTTGTGGGCTACCTTGCGGAAAACCCACAGACTTCAACCCCGGAACTCGGGCGGAAAATCGTTGACAGTTATCTGGACAACCCGCAGCATCTGCGCCCGAGAACCCTCTCCCTCCTGGACCTCTCCCGGACAGAAACGGTGCTGGTAAGTTTCGATTCCCTTGTGGAAGCAATGGACTCAAGGCTTCTGATCCCGAAAAGTTATTGCGGGCTCGGGGCTTCTTTTACAAAAGCCCGGAAGTTCGGGGTCGGGCCGAAAGAAAACAGTGAAATCTCCATGGACCTGAAAAGCTTTGCCCTGCAGGTGGAAGAAGAGGCCCCCGAACTTTCCGAAAAGGCCGGGGACCTGCTCGAGGCCCTGGACAGTTTTGTGGTCTACGCCAGACACGATCGGGGGGAGGCCGGGGCATACGGGGTCTCGCTTTATTCTCCTCACGCCGGAGAAAAGACATTCAAGGGCTATAACCCGGAATCTCTTTCCGATACCTGGTCAGGGTTTCTCGGGAGTTACCTGAAACGGACCTGTGCGGACCTCCTGGACCCCACAATATCAAAAACAAGGGGGGGTTTTGCTGTTGAGGATAATTCCGGACTGGCCACGGTAAGGCAGGTTTATCTGAGCGCAGCCTCCGAAGGCATTTCGTCAGGGAGTCCCCTCCTCGAAGTAAAGGGGTTCGTGGGGGGGCCATTCGTCCTCCTGGGGAGCAGGCCCGCTGAAATAAACGAGAGTGGATATTACAGCCCTCCGGTCTGGGACGGGAAATGGATATACCTCCGCGACGGGAGTACGGGCAACTATGCGCTCATGTCTGCGATGTATAAAGGAAAATGTGAAGAGGGAAAACTGATTTTCTTTATTTCGGAGGCAAAACTCCTGCGAGACGGGCTTTCTCGCCCCTGCCTGGTCCACCTCTGCCTGGACCAGGCAAATGGGTCTGTGGGTGCCTACCTGAACCCCTATGAGGTCCTGGAGAGTGGGGATCTCCTTTTTTCAAGGGAAGTCCTCGGGCTGGAAGAGGGGGATGTCCTTTCTACCTACGCCATCCTTTATGGGGATAACTCCAATCCTCAAAACTGGGTCGAACTCGGGAAGATTACTGTAGGAAACGACACGAGGTATGTGTTTGATTACCTTCCCCTGGGCACGTACTACTCAGCCCTCTACGCCGAGGATTACCATGTGAATTTCAATATGACGGAACCGGAAAAACTTGTAATTGAATAAGACCGGGAATACAAATAATATCCAGAAGATCCAGAAGGTCCAGAAAGTCCCGAATCGGGCGCAGGATAAAATAGGAAAAAATCCTCTGAGGTAAAGCATGGGTACAGATATAGGAGATTTACTTCAGAAAAAAAAGGTCGGGCTTTCGGACCTTACAAACCGGGTGGTTGCAATCGATGCGTTCAACACCCTGCACCAGTTTTTGAGCATTATCCGCCAGCGGGACGGCAGTCCCCTGCAAGATTCGAGCGGCAGGGTAACCTCACATCTTTCGGGTCTGCTCTACAGGACAACGAGTCTTGTGGAGGCCGGGATAAGGCCGGTCTACGTTTTTGACGGAAAACCCCCTGAACTGAAGGCTAGGACCCTGAACAAAAGAAAGCAGGTCAGGGAATCGGCCCGGGAAAAGTGGGAGGACGCAAAAGAGGAAGGGGACTTGGATGCCGCATACAAATACGCCCAGGCCTCTGCAAAAGTGGATTCACAGATCGTGGAGGATGCCAAATACCTCCTTTCGGCAATGGGTATTCCTTACGTTCAGGCTCCCTCGGAAGGGGAAGCCCAGGCTGCCTACATGGTGCTTAAAAAAGACGCGGACTTTGTGGTCTCTCAGGACTACGATGCTTTCCTCTTCGGGGCCCCGGCCGTGATAAGAAACCTGGCGATTACGGGCAAGCGCAAACTACCAGGAAAAAATACCTATGTTGAGGTCGAGCCTGAGCTTATCAACCTTGAAGAAAGTCTCAAAAACCTTGAGATCAACCGGCAGCAACTTATCGATATCGCGATTTGCATCGGCACGGACTTTAACAAAGGTCTGGAAAGGGTGGGCCCGAAGACCGCCCTCAAGCTGGTCAAAAAACACGGAGATATTTCCGGAGTCCTGCGGGAAAAAGAGGTTGAAATTGAGTCCCTCGAGCAAATTCGGGAACTTTTTTCCAGACCGCCAGCTACGGACGAATATGAGCTCAAATGGAAAAAACCGGACCATGAAATAATGGTCGAATTTCTCTGCGAGAAACACGGTTTTTCCAGGGACCGGGTGGAAAAGGCCTGCGAACGCTTAAAAGAAGCTTCAGGGGGCCGGCAGCAGACCCTTGACCAGTGGTTCTAAAAATGATGTTTTGTCAAATATTTCAGTAAGTTTAAAATGTTTGAAATTTCGGAGGACTCTTACGGCTTATTCTCAGAAAAGCGGGCACGAAGAAGAAGAAGAAGAAGAAGAAGAAAAAGAAGAAGAAGAAAAAAGCAGATCTGAGAAACCTGAGGCTTCAGTCAGGGCCGGGCATGTTCATTTGCATGGAGCGGTAGACCCAAACATCTTTTCCACAGAAAAGGGTATCAGAGCGGTCAAAATCTCTTTTGTGGGCCTCATGATAACCGCTCTTTTCCAGATAGTTATAGTCTGGTTCTCGGGCAGTGTTGCCCTTCTTGCCGATACCATCCATAACTTCGGAGATGCGGCAACAGCAATTCCTCTCGGGTTTGCCTTTCTGCTTGCCCGCAAAAAGCCCAACAAGCGCTTTACCTACGGCTACGGGCAGAAGATATCGCAGGCGTCATAATCGTCCTGTTGATCCTTTTCAGTGCCCTGGTTGCAGGGTATGAGTCAATTGATCGCATCCTTCACCCGAGTCCTGTAAACTTTCTGGGGGCTGTGGTCGTGGCCTCTATTATTGGGTTTACGGGAAACGAGCTCGTGGTTAAATTCCGCATCAAAATCGGAAAGGAAATCGGGAGTGCCGCTCTGGTTGCGGACGGCTACCACGCCCGGATTGATGGGTTTACGAGCCTTACGGTGCTTTTCGGGGCGGTGGGCGTCTGGCTCGGCTACCCTCTTGCAGACCCGGTCATCGGTTTTATCATTACTCTTGCGATCCTCCACATTGTCCGGGACTCAAGCAAGGCCGTCCTTTTTCGCATCCTTGACGGGGTTGACCCGGACATTGTTGAAGAAATTATACAGGAGGCCGGGCATGTGGAAGGAGTAAGGGACGTAACGGAAGTCCGGGTGCGCTGGCTCGGGCACAGGCTACATGCTGAGGTAAACCTGGCAGTTGACCCGGAACTTTCGGTCGAAGAGGGACATGCAATTGCCATGGAGGTGCGGCACAGGCTCCTGCACGACCTTGTTTACCTTTCAAACGCCGTTATCCATGTGGATCCTGTGGGCCTTTCCGGGGAAGAGTACCATCGTATTGAGGAACATGAGCACGGGGGACATCCCCCGCATAGGCATTGAACGGAGACGGGCCTTGAATGGAGATGGGTAGTCAACTACCCCCACCTGGCAGCCTTTGGCTGTCGTGTTAAACCATAGGTTTAACAGGAGTTTCTAATTTTCAATTAGAAACATCGAGGACGGGGACCCCCCTTCTTCCCGCCTGTAAAGTTAAATGGACAATGTCAACTACCCGCCATTAAAGAAGCTGTCCGACAATTCAATTTCAGAGTAAAAACGGGTAACAAATAAGGCATATAAAGCCTTTAAATCGCAAAAAATGAATTATATATTACTGGTGGGAATTGTCGGAAAGCCTGTGAAGTCACGGTCATCCTGCCTGATTGACCGTGAAGCTTTTTCAGATTTCCGAAATCTCCGCTCCGCTGTTTTTGGCTTTTGTCATGAAGACAGTCCCGCCGACCGATTCATCGAGCATTTGCTGGACTTCTGCCTGAAGTTCCCTGCCTTCCGCTTTGTTGTCCACCAGGGAATAGACCACGGGTCCGAAAGAACTCACTCCGGCGCCATAGCTGCGGGTGCGCATGAAGGCCGAGACTTCCTTGACAATGTCGGGCCAGACATAGTGTTCAAGCCGGTTGAAACCCACGTTCTGGACGTGGTTTACGGCAGCCCCGAAGTTCTCAATGTCTTCTTCGATTACCGAGGTCATCATCTGCATGAGTACCACGTGGGCAACTTCCCTTACTTCTTCTAGGGGGAGGGGGCAGAATTTCTTGAAAACCTCTACTTCTTCTTCATCGTGCATCCCTTTGTCATCAGGGACTGCGATCACAAGTTCCCAGTCCGGAAAATCTTCCCTGAAGAGCACGGGCCCCGGAGGCACTCTGCTGGCAGCCGAGGGTGAAAAAGCTCCTTTATCTTTGAACCTGTGCCCCCCGTCCACTATGAAACCTCCCTTTTCAAAAGCCGAAACTCCTATCCCGGAAGTTCCGCCCCTTTTTATTATGTATGCAAGTTCCCGCGAGTCCATTCCGAGCCCGTAAAGTTCGTTAACGGCTGCCGCAGCCGAGAGGGATGTCTGGGTCCCGGACCCGAAGCCAACGTGAGAGGGGATAAAAGACTCAATGCTTATCTTTACACCCTCACCTTCCGGGAGTACGGCTTCAACAGCCCGTGTCATGCGCTCGGTAAAAGCCTCCGCACCTTCAATCCGGATTTCGTCTGCTTTTTCGGCTCTTAATGTGACATTGGGGGCGGGAAGCGCAAGACCTGCTCCCCCATCTACCCTTCCGATCTCCGCGTTCAAGTCGATGAGGGTCATGTGAAGCCTGCAAGGAGTAATTATTTTTATCATCCTTTATACAACACCTGGTATTATTATATTCTGCAATTACATATTATTGCTCAATGTTGACTGTTTTTTCTTATTGCTGATGATATTCAATATTTAATAAATTTTTTTAATATTTTGCCCGCAGGCCCTATAAAATCTGGTTTTTCAACTTCCTCTTCCCGGAAAAATTGGGAGTTTAGAAAAATATGCGATGGAATAAATATCAGGATATGAAGTCGGAAGGGATGCAAGGATGCAAAATCGAAGAATAAGAGAATCGGGTAATGAGAGCTGCAAAAAAAGTAAAGAAGATTGGCAGGTAAAAAAGGTAAAAAGAAAAGCTCAGGCTCCTTCTTTTTTCCATATAATCATTGACTCCCCGGTCATTTCCGGGGGTTTTTCCAGTCCCAGGAGGTCGAGCATGGTCGGGGCGATGTCGCAGAGTTTTCCTTCCTTCAGGCCCTCCACTTCCCCATCTCCGGCGTAGAGCAGTTTCACGGGGTTTGTGGTGTGGGCGGTATGGACTCCTCCGGTTTCCGGGCTTTCCATCTGCTCGGCGTTTCCGTGGTCTGCGGTAACGATTGCCGCCCCACCGGCTCTGTGAAGCGCCTCGATTACCCGGCCCACACAGGTATCCACGGTTTCCACGGCAACGACTGTGGCATCGAATATGCCCGTGTGCCCCACCATGTCCATATTGGCGAAGTTCAGGATTATAACGTCGTATTTTCCGGATTCGATCCTTTTGATTACCTCATCCGTGACCTCGTAGGCGCTCATCTCGGGTTTGAGGTCATAGGTTGCGATTTTCGGGGACTGTATCAGGTCGCGGTCTTCTCCGGGATAGCAATGCTCGATTCCTCCGTTGAAGAAGAAGGTTACATGGGCGTACTTTTCGGTTTCGGCTATTCGGAGCTGGGTCTTGCCTTCCCGGCTCAGGACTTCTCCGAGCACGTTTGTGAGTTTTTCCGGGGGGAAGGCCAGGGGCAGGCTGAGGTTTTCGTCGTAGCGGGTCATGCAGACGTAGTGGATCTGCGGCCGGGCTTTTCTCGGGAACCCTTCGAAGTCTTCGTTTACAAAGGCCCAGGTAAGTTGCCGCGCCCGGTCAGGCCTGAAGTTAAAAAAGATCACGGAATCGTTGTCTTCCACCAGGGCCTTCGCTTTTCCTTCGGAGTCCGTGATTATGGTTGGCTTGACAAACTCGTCGTTTTCTCCCCGCGCATAGGCTGCGGCCACGGCGGAGACCGGGTCAGGGGCGCTGAAAGGGGCAACTCCGACGGTCAGGGCATCATAGGCCAGTTCCGTCCTGTCCCAGCGCTTGTCCCGGTCCATTGCATAGTAGCGGCCCGAGACAAAGGCCACTTCTCCCATGCCGGTTTCTTTCAGGAAGGCTTCGAACTCTTTCATGTCCTCAAGGGCAGCTTTCGGGGGCACGTCCCTCCCGTCCAGAAAGGCGTGAATATATACTTTTCGGATGCCCTGCTCTTTTGCAAGCTCCACGAGGGCCTGAAGGTGTTCCATGTGGCTGTGCACCCCTCCGAAGGAAAACAGCCCCATGAGGTGTAGTTTTGAGCCCTGTTTTTTCGCGTTTGCAATCGCCTCCAGGAACACGGGGTTTTTGAAAAACTCTCCATTTTTAATGGAAAGGTTAATCCGGGTGAGGTCCTGGTAAACGGTCCTTCCCGCGCCGATGTTCAGGTGGCCCACTTCCGAGTTTCCCATCTGCCCCTCGGGCAGGCCCACGGCTTCCCCTGAGGCTTCACAGGTGCAGCTGGGATATTTTTCCAGCAGGCGGTCAAGGTTCGGGGTATTTGCTGCCAGGATGGCATTTCCTTTTGAGCTGGAGCTGTGCCCCCAGCCGTCCAGGATCATAAGTATGAGGGGTCTTCTTGCCTGAGTCATATGCAGGGAATTTCCTCCCGAGTTCATAAATACCTTGTTCCTGAAAACGTGATCTTCTATTTTTATATAATTAAAAAATATAAAAACAGTCCTCGATTATAAGTATTAATAATTACATACCTGGAAAAGGTCAAAAAAATCAAAACGGAAGTAAAGTCTGTAAATAAATTATAAAGTAAAGTAAAAAATAAATTATAAAGTAAAGTAAAAAATAAATTTTGTAATTCTTCAGGTGAAAATATCTCTGGATGTGCCAGTGCAGAATGCGACAAAATCGGTAAAATCCGGTTATAGCCAGGCGAAATTCCGGAAAACAGGACGAGGAGGATTAGATTATCTATGAACGCTGAACATTCTGACTTAAAGCTCAAGGACCTTACCGCCAACCCGGCTCCGCTGGGACTCATGGGTTTTGGGATGACCACGGTACTTTTGAATTTGCACAACGCCGGATTCTTTGCCATGGGGTCAATGATCCTTTCCATGGGTATTTTTTACGGTGGTATTGCTCAGGTTATTGCCGGGATTATGGAATGGAAGAAAGGCAACACCTTTGGAGCCACGGCTTTTACCTCATACGGGTTTTTCTGGCTCTCTCTTGTAGGGATAATCGTGCTGCCTGGCCTGGGCTGGGGTACGGCTCCTTTAAAGACAACCATGGCTGCATACCTTTTCATGTGGGGGCTTTTCACCCTTTTCATGTTCATTGGGACGCTCAAGTCCCCAAAAGCCCTTCAAGCTGTGTTTTTCACCCTGACAATCCTGTTTTTCCTGCTCGCTCTTGGGGACTACACAGGCAGTGCGGCAATCTCAAAGATCGCGGGATATGAAGGTATTTTCTGTGGCTTCACTGCAATCTACACGGCTCTTGGCCAGGTGATCAATGAAGCACACGGAAAAGCAATTTTCCCGCTGGGCTGAATTAAAAAGTTTTTCCGGATTTTACCGTTCGGATTTTTCATTCCCGTCTTCATAATCAGTTTAAATTATAGTGACCCTGAGTTTTATCTCAGGGGTATTTCTTTTTTTGGCTTTTTTAAATTTTGTACCGAATCGGTCGTAAGCTCTTTTTCACACACTGTAATTGCATGGTCTGCGCAAGATAGCCTTTTTTTCGAAATGACTTTTTTTTCAAAAGATATATATTATTTCACACTATTTACTTCATTAGTATTACGTTTGTACTAATGAATTGACTTATATGAGGAATACGCATGGAAACTAAGAGGCCTGACTGGAACAACGTTTGGAAAGACGCTGTGGAAAAGCAACGAAAAACAAATCGTAACACTGAATGTTCAAGTATATGGGGCAGTAAGGAAAGCGCAAGGCGTTTCTGGAACATGGCCCAGGAAAACGGGGCTGAGAGGGTGAAAAAAACAATAGAAGGAATGGCTTTGACCCCCAGATCCCGGATTCTTGATATAGGCGCAGGCCCCGGAACTCTTGCTATTCCCATTGCCCGGCAGGTCGCCCATGTAACGGCTGTCGAGCCTGCGGAAGGGATGATGGCTGTCCTTCAGGAAAACCTTGATGAATGCGGGCTTGAAAATGTGGACTGCGTGTATAAGGACTGGGAAGCGGTTGAACCCGAAACCGATCTTTCAGGCCCTATGACGTGGTCTTTGCTTCGTATTCCCTGGGCATGGGCGATATACGGGCCTCAGTCCAGAAGATGCTGGACGTCAGCTCCGGATATGTTTACCTCTACTGGTTTGCAGGGGAGACTTCCTGGGACATGTATTACAGAAAACTCTGGCCCATCCTTCACGGCTGTGAGTACAGTTCCGGTCCCAAATGTGACGTGCTCTACAATGTGCTCTATGAGATGGGGATTTATCCCAACGTGGAGACCTTTCCTTTCGAGAATATAAACAGGTTTAAAGATATGGATGAGGCACTTGAGCATTTCGGGCCACATTATGGGGTTAAGACCAAAGCTCAGGAAGAAATACTCTCTGAATATTTCACAGATATGCTTGAAGAGGAAAACGGGAGTTTTATCCATAAAGGCTGGTCCACGAGGGTAAAACTCTGGTGGAAAAATGAGTCCTGATGCCTGGTAATTTTCTGGTCAAATACCCCACGCTAAAGAAGTTGTCCGACAATTCAATTTCAGGTAAAAAACATGAAAAAAGAAGGCATATAAAGCCTTTAAATCGAAAAAAACGGAATTCAGATATTACTTACAGTAATTGTCGGACAGCCTGTAAAGCAGTGGGGCTTGTATAAACCCTGGTTGACCATTCTAAGTCTTAATTGACTACTTTGGAAATGTCATGATACCTGCGAATGCTTCCTCAGTTTGCAGCTCTATCGTGTAGTATTAAAAGTCCTGAGAGGTAGGGACAGTGTGCTACGCATGACAAGCGTTTCCAACATTGGCGAGGGGAGACAATTTAAAAATTGCGTTACCTGCTATGGAAATTTGTTTCCAGTGCAGAGAGGAGAAATCCAGCATGATATTTATACTTAACAAAAACAAAGAGCTGTTAAGTCCCTGCCATGAAGCAGTTGCAAGAAAACTGCTTAAAGCGGGAAAAGCGGGTAGTTTCGACATCAAAAACAAAGAGGGGAAAAGGATCTCAATTAATAAAAAATACTTCAAAGTATTACAGAGGACAGATGGTTATGAATATTCGACAGAGAAGTGCGGCATTCCTCCCGGCGCTAAAGCAACCGGGCTCCCTGCCTGAATTTTTGTGGTACATCCGGAAAAGTCTGTCACTAATAAAAATTAAAGAGTCCGGAAAAATAGATTAATCAGAAAGTTTAATAAGTCAGAAAAGGTTGATTTCTCAAAAAGATTGATTCCTTTTCTCATAGTTTCCCCTTGCTCCATTAACAACTCCAGTTGTTGGGGTAATTTTACTGTTTTCACATCGGAAATTCAACCGCTGGAACATTTTGAAAAGTTTTATATATTTTTGTGATGTACAATTGGTTAATCTGAAATATTTTAAAGTGTTATCCAGGGGGGAAGCTCCCTATTATCTTTTTTTCAAGTGCTCAGTTTTCTTTAGTACTCGAATATTTTGATGTAAGTAAGAAAATCTGTCAGTTCAAATCCAAAATACCGGTAACAGAGATGGTTGAAATGGAAGTTTTAGATTTTTTGAAAGTAGAGCTTATACATTATTGTGAAGTGGTATTACTTTTAGTGTTTTCCTTTTTTATCATAAGCCGGGTCAAGGTTATTCTTAAGAAATTCTTGAGCAGGACTGATATTCCCCTGGATCTCCAGAATATTTTAAAAAGATCTGTGGTATACGTACTATGGTTCATAGTCCTGATGAGTGTTGCATCTGAGCTAAACCTCGGAGACCTTTTGAAGCCAATAATAGGAGGGTCGGTGATAATCGCCGCCGCTTTTGCTCTGGCTGTAAAAGATATCCTTGCCGATGCCGTGGCAGGCCTCTTCCTTCTCTCGAACCACCAGTTTAACATTGGGGACAGGATCGAAACTATGAAGTATAAGGGGGAGATCATCAACGTTACCCTCAGGAAGACGCAGATAAAAATCGATGACAGAACGATTGTCATACTCCCAAACGGGAAAATTGATTCTTCCGGCTGGCTGCTATACGAAAAAGAACTGGATGAGATAGTTGATTAATTTCCGCAGTTTGAATATTCTGGCAGGCTCTTCTGCAACACTTACTCCATACTTACTTTTTTCTTCTTTTTTAGAATTGCCCACTTTAAACAGAGTGGAGAGACAATAATCGATACCGCAACCATGAGCACGATTGCCGAAAAAACCTCCTGGCTGATGATTCCGAGGCCTCTTCCTATGGAGAGCACGACGAGTTCGACTCCGGCCCTGGGCATTACGCCTATCCCGAAGATCAGGCTGTCGTAAAAGTCGAAGCCTATGGCCCTTGAGCCGATAAAGCCCCCAATCAGTTTTCCGGAAAGGGCGGCCAAGGTCACGAAGAGGGTAAAAAGCCCGGCCCCTCCGAGAGTGGCAGGGTCAATGGAAAAGCCAATAAAGGCAAAAAAGAGGGGGATTAAAATCCCGTGGGCAAGCCCGTTTACCTTGCTCTGGACGTCCTGGAGTTTGGCGAGAGGGATTTCCGAGATAAGGACCCCTCCTATGAAGGCCCCGATAACGGCGTGCAGCCCGAAGAGTTCGGCCAGGTAGGCTGAGAAGAGAGCCACCATGACCACAAAGGCAAAGATGGCTTCTTTTGTGTGCATCTTCCGGGCGGCTTCGAAGATGCGGGGAAAGAGGTACTTTCCGAGCAGGTACATGACTGCCAGGAAGGCCAGGATTTTGCCGGCCAGGAGAAAGGTCTGTGCAGCCGTTGGGACCTGATTAAAACGGGCAAAGGTTACCACGATAGAGAGGAGAAAAATCCCTATGATGTCATCGAGGATGGCAGAGGAGAGCATTACCGTGCCAGGCCTGCTTGAGAGGTAGTCGAGGTCAATGAGGGTCCGGACCACAACCCCTATGCTTGTGGGGCTGAAGGCCACGGCCATGAAAAGGCTCTGGAGAAACCCAAGAGAAAAGATCCAGCCTATCCCGAAACCAAAGGCAAAGGCAAAGGCGACCTGAAAGAGGGTGGGGACGAGCGCAGTTAAGGACGCGGCCTTCAGGTCCTTTAAATGGACTTCCCCGTACCCCGCCGTAAAGAGCAGGAAGATGGCCCCAAGCTCTGAAAAAAAAGCCAGGATCTCCAGGGCAACTTTCGGAAAGAGAACTCCGAGGGCCACCCCTGCAAGGATCTCTCCGAGGATTGCAGGAGCTCCAAGCCTTTCGAAACCTTCCCCCAGGACCTTTACGGCAAAAAGTAGAAACAGTAGCTGAAAAAGGGCGCTCATGAAACTCAATCCCTCACCCGAGTTCCGCTTCGGCACCCGAGTTCCGCTTCGGGAGCACGGGGTCCGTTTCGCTCGCTGCGCGAGCTCAAGCGGACTAAAACCCAAATTTTGGTACCTGACTACAAGCTCTGTTTATTCCAATTTTTCGGTCTTCCGCTATTTCTTTCTCCCCCGGCTGACCTCAGTTACAATGTCTCTTTTGGATATGACTCCGACCAATTTCCCGGCTTCGACCACGCAGACCCTGTCAAACCTGTGTTTCATCATGAGGTCTGCTGTATGCCGGATTGTTGAGTCATGGCTAACAGTTACCGGGTGAGTTATCATAATATCCCCAGCCTCGACCCCGAGGGATCTGACTGCCATGAGGTGGGTGTGTTTTGCACGCGGGACCTGGGCAAAGAGCAGGATTTCAAGGATAATGTCCTGGTCGATAATCCCCACAAGCTTTCCCTCAGAATCCAGCACGGGGAAGGTATGGAAGCGATATTTTTCAAAAAGGCCGAAGATTTCCTTCAAGGGCGTATCTTCCCGAACCGTAACCACTTCCCGGGCCATGATCTCTTCTATTTTTATTTCAAGACAGCTCTCGCAGTCTACATTATCTGAAATATCTGAGTATGGGCCTGGTTTCGGGTCAGATTCCGAATCTGAAATCCAAGACTCGGGGCCTTTCGAAGTAGGAATTTTCGGAATTTTTGTGTTTTCCCTGAAAATGTGCCCGGATCCTTCCGGCCCCCCGGCTTCGGATGTATAAACCCCTTTCGTAAAAACCCCTCTCGAAAGTGTACAGAAAATCCCTGAATATAGTACAGGATTTCCTTCAATAATTATACATGGTGCATATTTTATAAAATATCTCGCATAATATAGATCCTGAAGAAATTTCACCATTTAATTTTAAGATGATACCTTCGACCCTTCAAAATCCGTTTGATCTTTTGGATTCCTGTCCTCGGTTTTTTCGCCTGTGTCCGGCAGAGGTAATTTAAAGGATGGGATTATACCCTATTTCATGGCTGAGGTTAAAATTAAATTATTTGCTAATCTTCGTGAACGTGCGGGCACGGCGGAGCTCATCCTCTCCGGGCAAAGGGTGCTCGATGTCCTGGAGTCACTCATTGAAAAATACCCTGACCTTGAAGAACTAATTTTTGAAAAAGATGGACCTGCTCCTGAACTTTGCGGGTACGTAAACATCCTGGTCAACGGGAACAATGTCAGGCATCTGGACTGCCTGGACACCATACTTTCCGATGCAGACGAAATTGCAGTCCTGCCTCCGGTTTCCGGAGGGTGAGTTTCTCAGGGGGTGCAGGAAGATGGGCAAGATTTTTAAGGAACGGACAGCGGTTGAGGTTGCCCGAAAGCTTTTTTTGGAACAGATTTCACCTCTTCAGGCCGCTGAGGAAGTCCGGCTTGAGGGCTCTGTGGACCGGGTGCTGGCCGGGGCTGTAGTTGCGGGCAGGAACGTCCCTCACTACAGGCGTTCCGCAATGGACGGCTACGCGGTCCGAGCTTCCGATACCCAGGAAGCTACCCCCGCAAACCCGGTCCTGCTGGAACTTTCGGATAGGGTCGAGGAAGGGGTCTGTACCTGGGTCCACACGGGGAGCCCTGTGCCGGAGGAGGCCGATGCCGTGCTCATGGTTGAGGATACGGTTACGGCCGGGGATCTGATTGAGGTAAGGGCCCAGGTCTATCCCAGCCGGAATGTAGGAGGGATCGGAGAGGACATTAAGGTCGGGGACCTGATTTTTGAAAAAGGGCACATGCTCCGGCCCTGTGATGCCGCTGTGCTTGCGTCTCTGGGATTCGAGAAAGTGGAGGTGCTCCGAAAACCCCTGGTCGCGATCATTCCCACGGGAGACGAGATCGTGAGCCGGGAAAAGACTGTAGAGATCCCTCCTCCGGGGATAGTCCTGGAGACAAACGGGCTGATGGTGGGCCTCTATGTTGAGAAATGGGGAGGAATTCCCCGCTACTCTGGAATCATACCTGACGACCCCCTGAAGCTAAAAGAGGCCCTGGAAGCAAACCTGGATGCGGATATGATCCTTATTTCGGGAGGTACCTCGGTCGGGAAACGGGACCATGCCCCCGAAGCCGTGGAGTCCCTCGGAAAACTCCTGGTGCGTGGGGTAGGGGCCGTTCCCGGAAAACCCACCACCCTGGGAATTATTAACGGCGTGCCCGTGGCCTGCCTCCCCGGTTATCCCGTGGCGGGGCTTGTGGCTCTTTATTTCTTTGTCCGCGCAGGACTCCGCAAACTGGCTGGAAGACCCTCAGGAATCCCTGAACCTGTCCTGAAACGCCGCCTGACTGCAAAGGTTAGTTCAAGGATAGGTTACGTCAGTTTCGTGCGGGTTGTCCTTGAAGGAGACGGCGTGCGCCCTCTCATGGGAGCTGGGGCAGGCGTCCTGAGTTCCGTTGCAAAGGCGGACGGCTTTTTGCTTGTCCCTGAAAATGTGGAAGGGTACGAGCCCGGAGACGAAGTGGACGTTTTCCTTATGGAATAAGGAAGGTCACCCTGACAGAATGTGGCTCCTTCATTCCGTTTTCATTTTCTCTTATTTCCTTCCCTCATCTTCTCTTTTTTCTATAATTCTGGAAAAACGGGGAACTCCCGATTTCCAGGCTGGCGGCATCCGGCCAAAGCTTTCCGGCCCATGGATAAAGAATTTATAGGGCCTGCTGTAATATTCAAGAAGAGTTTTAAATTAATTAAGTGAGGCACATGTCCTTTCCCGATTCAGATCTGGACAATATATTTCTCATAGGCGCAGGCGGTTTTTTAGGGGCTGTTTGCAGGTTTTTACTCTGCGAAGCCATTGAGGCTCAGGCTGGCGTCCTTTCGGTAAACGTGCTTGGAAGTTTCATGCTTGGTATGCTCATGTACGATACGGAATACCTGGGCTTTGTAAGCCCCCGGCGCAAACTCATGTTCGGGACGGGGTTTATGGGGGCCTTTACGACCTTTTCAACGTTTGCGGTTCAGTCTTTCGGGATGTCCTTTTTGCCAGCCCTGGGCAACATCGGGGTAAATCTGTTTCTTACCCTGATGGGGGTCTCCCTGGGAAGAACTGTAATAAAAACGGTTTCATTCAGGAGGGCCTGAGCTGTTCCTGATGCCCGGTCTCGAAAAACTGTTTCTGGTGGGAGTAGGGGGATTTCTCGGAGCCACTCTTCGTTATGTGGTTTCAAGCCGGGTCCCGAAAATTCGGCATATCCCCGCAGGGACCCTCACGGTAAACATCCTGGGAAGCCTTGTGCTGGGGCTTCTGACTTTTTCTTCTGAACCCGAGTCTCTGGTTTATCTCGTGAACATCGGGATGCTCGGCTCGTTTACGACCTTTTCAACTTTTGCCTACGAGACCTTCAAGCTACTTGAGGAAGGAAAGAATGCTCATTTTTTCCTGAACATCTTTTTGAACGTGGCACTCTGCCTCGCAGGGGTAAGTCTCGCCTACATTGGCCTGAATATGCCTGTTTGATTGCAAGGAGATAATCTTAAAAATATACATAAGTTTACAGGCCAGTAAAAAAGCCTTAATTAATGGAATTTTTGATAAAAACAGGAAAAGAATCTTGAAAAATATTGGAAAATCTTAAAAAATATTGGAAAATCTAGAAAGTCTTAAAAAATCTGAGAAAATCTTAGAGAACGAATATTAATAAGTTCAGAAAAGAAGTTTAAAAAGGGAGATGAGGCCCTTTTAATCACTTTACAAGAGCTTTTGCAGGTCTCTTCATGAATCTGCGCTTGTGGCCTGAGGACGTGAACCTCTGTGCTGGTCCCGGGTGTGCCTTGTGAGCTTTTGACTTCTCGATCTTGATAACTCTTCCTTTTCTGCCTTTTGCCTTAATCCATTCAATACTGCCGGTTTTGCCCATTATCATACCTCGTTAATTGTTTAATTTGAATTTTGATTATATTCGCCGGGAGTCTCCCGACTGCTTATCTAATCAATTGTATTAATAAATGACATTTTATAAATAATTATCTGGTTAGTGTCATAGTATCCGGTTGCACTTTAACCGGTGGCCTTTTAATTGATAATTTTTTATAGTATCAAAGAAAAAAACCTGAATTTCAAGTCAGTAAAACTTGCCGCGGAATTCCTGACCTGTGAAAATATACATGCCATAAGGCATTGGGTTTATCATAGAAAGAAATGCTAGTAATTAAATGTTACGGACATGCTCCGAAAAGGCTTTTTTACTGGAAGGTGATCAACATTAAAAAAATGTCAATCGATGAAAGGCTCGCCGAAGCAAAAGAAGAGCTGGAAGGCATAAAGAACTTTCCGGATGAAAAGTTTGCCGGTATAATCAGGGAAATCGGTTTCAAATGTGAGCTCTGTGGCCGTTGCTGTACGAAAGAGTTTAATGACCACGTTTTCCTGCTGGATAAGGACGTAGCCGTGATAAAGAAGATAGATCCGAAAGCCCTTGTGCCTGCTCCCTATTATGAGTTCTGCGACCAGGATGGCAACTTCTATGTCTCAGGCTATGCCTTGAAGACAAAAGAAGACGGTTCCTGCGTTTTTCTTGAAGCCGGGCGCTGCAAAATCTACGGGAAGCGTCCCACAATCTGCAGGGTTTACCCTTACATGCTCCACAGGGAAGCCGATGAAAACGGCTGCGTGGAATGGAGACAGTTCAGCGGCCTGAACGAGCATGGGAGCTATCATTCCGAACTTGAAGAGGCTGAGTGTGAAGCAATTGCAGAGGATACAAAAGCATATGAAAAAGCCATCATACTGCAGTTTAGAAGTTTTCTAAAAGCTGTAAAGATCCACTTCAAGAAAAACGGGCTCAAACACGTCCAGAGGGTTTATGATAAGCGGATGAGGGATTTCTTAAACGGGGATACTGATATCAAGGTCTTTGTGTACTACGGAAACTGGTTTGAAAAATGTGTCATCGAAAAAAATAAGAATTGATGCGCAGAAAAAAATGATGGCAAAAAAGGTCATTTTCGGAAAAAAAGTGATTGGAAGAAAGAAATGTAATGTGATGAGGGATATTTGAGGGCCCGGTTTCCTTTTTCAGGCCCTGTGTCCCTTTTTATGCCCTCGGGCCTTTTACATTCCATCTTAAAAGTATCCCGTCTTCAATCTGTTCGGCGGAGAGCAGTTCCAGGTCCAGGAGTTCGTTTTCGGTAAACCCGGCTCCGTCAACGAAGGTCGGAGCCCCTGTGCCTCCAATGATCAGGTTTCCGACAAAGGTGTAGATCTCGTCAACCAGCCCTGCGGAGAGCATTCCCCAGTTCAGGGTGGCTCCGCCTTCAACCATAAGGCTATTGATGCCCATTTCTTTCAGGTTTTCGGCCAGCAGGGGAAGGTCAACCCGATCTTTTCCGGCCCTGATTACGCAGGCTTTTTCCTCAAGCTGTCTGACTTTTTCCTCGGGAGCGGCGTTTGAAACGGCCACGATCCGCATTCCTTCTCCTTTTTTGAAGATGTCGGCGTCCAGAGGGACGCGGGCCGAGCTGTCCACAACGATCCTGACCGGGTTTTCTCCCCGGCCTTCGGCTTTCCTGGCTTCTTTTCTTTCAGGGGATTTCACGGTCAGGCTCGGGTCATCGGAAAGCACGGTCCCTATTCCCACCATAATTGCGTCGGCCCGGGCCCGAAGTTCGTCCACCCGTTCAAAGTCTTTTTTTCCCGAGATTCTGACCTGTTTTCTCTCTTTTGTCGAAAGCTTGCCGTCTGCGGACATTGCTGAGTTTATGAAAATAAATGGTTTTTCCATGATTTATCCCCGGGAACTTTCGTTTGTAAAATACCTCTCCCTGCTTCCTTCGGAGTTGAAGACGGAAGGCCCTCTCTCCTTCCCCCTTCTTCCCACCTGTTTATTAAAAAATAGTAAAAAAGAAATATATGCAATGTTTGGATTTACCTGGCATCAATCAGGGGTTTTAACAGGTCCCGGTCCCTCAGGAAACCCTGAAGTTTCCGGTTTGAGTTAATAATCGGGAGCTGGTCGATCCTGCTTCTTTTCATCTTCCGGGCGCAGTCGCTTACCGAGGATATATACGTAGCAGTGATCGGTTCTCTTATCATAACGTCTCTTACTATCAGGTTGTTGGGGACCTTGATCCTGGATACACTGTAGTAGATGCTCATGGTGTCTCTCATGGACTCCCAGGTCCAGGCGTCATCGTCCGAACCCGCAGACATGTCAGACATTTCAACGGTATCTTCGATCACACTGGCCGCGATGATGTCTCTGTCTGCGAGGATGCCGATGAGTTCCAGATTTCCGTCAAGTACAGGAACAGCTTTGAGCCCGGCAAGTTCCATGATTCTGGCTATAACGGGCAGAGGGGTTTCGCTGTATACAGCAAATACTTTGCTGTCCACATAGTTCTTGATAGGGACGTCTATGGTCATATCAGCAACCGTACCCACCACGTCTGCAACTGTTATGAGCCCCACAAGTTTTCCATCGTCGACCACGGGAAGCCTGCGGATGTTGTGTTCCAGCAGCATCTTGGCAGCGGTTTGCAGGTCCGAGTCAGGGGTGATGGAAATCGGGTCTCTTGTCATGAGCAGGGCAAGTTGCTCTTCTTCGGGATTGCGCAGGAGATTAGTCCTGGATACAATCCCCACCACCTTTGAATCTTTCAGCACCGGTACTCCAGATACCTGTTTATCCTTCAGGATTTTCAGAACCTCGTCCCTGGAACCGGGAAGGGTGGCACATACAACTTCCCGTACCATTATATCTTCTACGAATATGTTTTTTGGCATGTTATCTACACCTTTGTTGTCATGATTCCTCAAGCAGGATGCCTGCAACTTTATTCGTGGGAGGAATGCCATCAACTTTCAGGCATTCCGTTCCACTTTTGGATTTCTCCACTCTGCTTTTGAAACAAGTTCCCGTAGCAGGTAACGCAGTTTTTGAAACTGTCTCCCTTCGCCAATGTTGGATATGCTTGTCATGTATAGCACACCGTCCCTGGGTTTCAGGACTTTTACTACACGATAGAGCTACAAACTGAGGAAGCATTTGCAGGTATCATGACATCTCCAACGCAGTCAATTAAGACTCAGGCTGGTCAATTAAGGCTTGCTGAAACAAGCCTCCCACTTTAGTGGGGGGTTATTGACCTGCGTTCAAATTTGATTTTCCGGACCTATAGTCTGTGCATCTTTCCTGAATTAATAGGAATAAATTTCCGAAAATGATTTCTTAGTCCGTGTGCAAGGTTTCAGGATTTTTCCCCGCTCCTGACAACCATCACCGGGACGCTGGAATTCCGGACGACTTTTTCTGCGACGCTTCCCAGCAGGAACCGGTCAATCCCACTTTTTCCGAGGGTTCCCATTACTATCAGGTCAATTTCATTTTCGTTTGCAAAATTGATGATCTCGTTACTGGGATGGCCCTCGCTGAGCATTTCTTCAACCCTGACCCCGAAGCTGTCTCCAATTTCTTTTACTTTGGATACTGCTTTCTCTCCTTCTTTTTTCAGTATCTGGTACATGGCTTCCCAGCCGGCATCCATAGGTACTGAGGAAAATGATGATGTGTCCACCACATAGAGCGCGTGTACTGTTGCCCCGCTGAGTTTTGCGACTTCAATTCCGTAGGTGACTGCCCTGCTGGTGTTTTCGGATCCGTCGGTTGCAATCATTATATTCTTGTAAAACTCGCTCACCATATCATGTCTCCATCTGCTATTTATGAGTGAAGTACGGATATTATATCACTGGGCCTTGCCCTCCTAACTATGCCATTTATAGGATTTTTTATCCCTGAAAGGTTGTTTGAGTTCCCGTTAAGGATCATAAGCTTCGCTTTATTCCCCTTTTCTATCAAACCCCTGGATTCAAGCCCCATTACAGAATAACCATTAAGTGTGCAAATTTTAAATACTTGTCTGTCTTCCAAAGAAAATATTTTAGATAGGATTTCCATTTCGGCAAACATATTTACAGAATTTAACATTACATTATCCGTACCCGCAGCAACAGGGATTCCGGCTTCCAGCATTTCCGCGACAGGAGCCATACCAACCCCGGTTGTAAAATTTGACCTCGGGCAGACAACAACGGGGATTCCAGCATCTGCTACTGTTTTAAGGTCTTTTTCGTTTGCTTTCGTGAGGTGGACCAGGAAATCGGGATCAAGAGCCAGGGCTTTTTCTATATCATCCCTGCTTTTTTCCCCGGCATGGATGGCAAAAAGTTTTTTTTGCTTTTTTGTAAAACCGGCAATTTCTTTGAGCAGTCCGGGATCCATATCATTTGCTCCACTCATTCCAAGCCCGCTGGATTGTAGGAGTACTCTTTTTATCTCACTTAACACAACCTGAAGGGGCTTTTCCGGTGCAAGCGGCCTTCCAAGTATAAGGGATTCAAGTTCCAACCCCTGAAGGGCTTCATTTAACGCAGAAACTCCTAAAGGTCCCCCCTCTCTGAAATCTGCAAAAGCACATGTCCCTGTCTCAATCATGTCCAGAAGGGTCCTTCTAATGCACCTTACGAGCTCTCTGTAGGAGGTTTCCCGAAGGATCCGGTGTTTCAACCCGTCTGGAGGTTTTACAAGAGTGTCCAGGTCTTTATTTATTTTGAATCCGGAACAGTTTCCAAGAGAAGGGTCCTTACATACGGAGTCTCCAAGATGGGTATGAGCATTCACAAAACAGGGGGCAATGATATTGGTCGAATTGGTGCGTTCTTCCCCTATTTCCCTGATGATCCCATTTTTTATGCAAATATAACCTTCGAGCGGTTCCAGCTCCGGCCCCGCTATAATCGTTCCGGAAATTACCCGTTCAGTACCGTAC
This sequence comes from Methanosarcina baltica, assembly GCF_055394095.1. NCBI lineage: Archaea > Methanobacteriati > Methanobacteriota > Methanomicrobia > Methanosarcinales > Methanosarcinaceae > Methanosarcina > Methanosarcina baltica. Next base: position 2,104,059 of record NZ_AP042463.1, read on the forward strand.
ATTTTTAAGCTCCTCTGCAGGTGCTAAGACCCCTGTGTCCAGCTTATGCAACACCTGATAGATGCATTCTATATAACCTTACCTTAAGAAGGATTCTCTGTGAGTTTTTATACTTTAGGGATTTTTCTTATATAGACTATCCTGCTTTCGGCAGGTACTTTGTATGTCCCACATAATTTTAACTATGAAGGAAATATTTCAAAAACACCATCATTAAATATTCTTAAATTTTACTGTCCACCCGCCTAATATAGGAACTGTGTATATATTTAAACTGCGTCATCTTTATATCTTAATAGTAATATCTAAGGATCTATCGCATTGTTAGGTCCTTGCATGAGACACTGGGATTACCTACCTATGATTGTACAGACAACCCCAATGCGGTACATTGATAGTGTGAGAATGCCCGGCACGAGGGAAACTGAAAAGGACTGCGGAAATTCCAGAGGATGAATTTTCAGAGTTAGTGCGTTCGGGCTACAACACTATTTCCCGATTCTACTTTTCAATTCAATTTTCTATTTTCTACTAACACATTCTATTTTCTACTATACATTCCACCTTCTACTATCAAATAAGCTCTCTTTAAAAATTCGGTACTGATTTATAGTATTCCGAAAAAGCTAGAGTCATGCCTTTTGATGACGCAATAAAAGCGCATGATGGAGGGGTTATTCTGGACATCGAAGTGACCCCGGGCTCAAAGTCCATATCCGTGCCAGGTGGGTACAATGAATGGAGAAAGCGCATAGAAGTAAAACTTACTAAAAATGCCCAGAAAGGAAAGGCAAATGAACAGTTGATTGCAAGCTTTGCCGGGCTTTTTGGGGCAAGCGGTTCGGATATCATGATTACAAGCGGGGCTACGAGCAGCAAGAAATCCGTATTTATAAAGGGGATCTCGGTTGAAATGGCAATTTCGGTCCTGGGGGCCCGCTTAAAAGAAATTGGTCGATAAATTGGACCGGGCTGATAAATGGCTTTTTCAAATTTTTGTTTGTTTTTTTTGTAGACATGTAGACAGGTAATGTTCAGAAATAAGGTTGCGGGTATTCGTGGTTGATGTTGAAGTATATAGAAAACGGCTTGAAATAATAGATAAACTCCTTGAAGAACTTTCGAGCCGGTCTGAAAAGGGGGCCGTAATTATAGTTGAGGGAAAAAAGGACGTCCTTTCCCTGAAGAAACTGGGTATCAACGGAAAATTCGAGCTTGCGACCCTCCACCCCCTTCTTAATTTTTCGGAACGGATCGCAGGGCAGGGCCGGGAAATAATCGTGCTTACGGACTGGGACCGGAGAGGGGACCTGCTGGTTTCGAAACTTTCTATTTATTTTGGAAACCTTGGGATAAGGCCTGATTTTGAGATTCGAAGAAAACTAAAGCTAATCACACAAAAAGAGATAAAAGATGTGGAAAGCCTGTATACATATGTCTCAAAATTGAGGTTCACAACGGGCTCAAAAACGATATCCGATCTGGATTTTTGAAACGGATATGTTAAGTATATCAAAGGGTTCTGTTGGGTTGACCCATCGCGACCCTATTAAACAAAAAATAAAAAAGAAGGGGCCGTAGTGTTAACGCATTCTTCCCCCCACTAAAGTAGGGGGATCCTGCTGAGGCTTTCTGAAGTCTGATACCGAAAAAAGAAACCCCGAGTACAATTTCAAAAGACACACCTGCTGCTTATCAGGCAGAGAACATCTTATTCATCCTGAAGAGGCTTGACAATTTCTGGTCCTTCTTTCTTAGGCAATGCTTCCGGTTCTTCGAGGTTTTTCTGCTGGTCAAAAGTACGGTCAAACTCTGGATATACCCGGAATTTATCTGCAATCTCCTCGAACATCTTGTGTCTTGGACTGATGATGATTATATGTGCCGGAGGATGGATTTTTTTCAACCTGCTGATCGCTGCTCCTGCATGGTTATTCAGTTCCACAAGAGCTGCGGAATTGCATTTTGCCTTCAATGGTACACCCATTACGCTCACGAGCAGTTCGTCAGCATAGTTAGGTTCTATGCACCTTGGATTTGCCGAAAACTGAATGTGTCCGTACCTTTCAAGGTCGTGCAGTGCTATTTTTACCTTATCCGAGTCATCTGCCCGGACTAACGCGAAGGATCTCATTTTGTAACTATTCAGCCATACTTTGAACAAAGGCAATTTTTCCTCGTTTCGAGGAAAAATTGCATATAAAATAACTCTATCTCTTCAGTATCATGCTTACACGTGAAGAGATTCTTGAAATCTATGAAGAAGGCCCTGAAGCAGTCGTTGCTGTAATTCAGAGACTTGAGACTATCATAGAGAAACAGGCTTCTCAAATTGCTGAACTTGAGGAACGTGTAAGGGTTTTAGAGGCTCGTCTAAATCAAAACAGCCAAAACAGCAGTAAACCTCCTTCTACTGACGTTTTTGTGAATGAAAAACCTAAACCTAAGAGTAGCCGCACAAGAAGTGGGAAAAAACCTGGTGGTCAAAAAGGTCATTCTGGAAGTACTTTCGAAATGGTTGGGGATCCTGACCATATAATATTTCATTCCCCTCACTGCTGTGAAAATTGTGGTCATGATCTTGAAGATACTGAAGTTCGGGACTGTGAACGCAGGCAAGAAGCTGATATTCCTCCTGTGAACATCATATTTACCGAACATCGTGCTGAGTCCAAGAAATGCCCTCACTGTGGGAAAATAAACAAAGGTACTTTTCCAGACTCTATAAAATTCCCTATTCAATATGGACCTCGCCTTTTATCCTCTCTTGTATATTTAAGGAACTTTCAATTGATTCCTTATAAACGGATTTGTGATTTGTCAGAGGACTTTTATGGAATACGTATCAGCCCTGCTACCATAAAAAGAGCTGAAAAGGAATTATTCCAGAAATTGGAACCTTTCGAAAAAGCTGTTTTCGAACATCTACGGGTAGCCTATTCTGTACATTGTGATGAAACAGGAATGAGGGTTTTAGGGACAAAATGGTGGCTCCATGTTGTTTCAAACAGTCTGTGGACATACTATTTTGTACATCCAAAAAGAGGATCAGAGGCAATGAATGCTTTGGGTTTTCTTCCAGAATACAAGGGGGTAGTAGTTCATGATGGTTGGGCATCATACAACAAATATGGATGTGAACATGCTCTCTGCAATGCTCATCTTAAGAGGGACCTCACTGGAGTTGAAGAGAATTTTGAGCAGCAATGGGCTAAAAAAGTAAATGAACTTCTGAGTGAAGTAAAAAAATATACCGACGAATGCAGAGAAATGGAAATTCCAATAGATCCAATAAAAGTCAGGGCATTCGAGGAAATATACGATAAAATAATTAAAGAGGGAATTGAAGAAAATCCACCTCCTGACCTCTCAAAACAGGTTAAAAAAAGAGGAAGACCAGCACAAACAAAAGCAAAGAATCTCCTTGATAGGTTCATAAAATACAAGGATAGGATTCTGAAATTCCTCAATGACCTGAGAGTTCCATTTGATAATAATCAAGCAGAGCGAGACATCAGAATGATGAAGCTACAACAGAAGATTTCGGGAACTTTCCGAAGCATCGAAGGAGCGGTAGCTTTCTGCAGAATTCGGGGATACATATCCACTATTAGAAAGAATAGCTTGAATGTCATGGATGCTATTCGAGCGGCGCTCAATGGAGCGCCGCTATTATCCGATAGTTGCAACATTAGCTGAAACTATGCTTTTTTTATCAGTAGGCTGAATAGTTACCTCATTTTTTACACACCACCAATTAAATAAAGTTATCCCCATTTACATATAGCTTTACACCTATAATAATCTTTGGACGAGTCTATCTCATGTTAGGAAGTTGTAGCCTGTATCTCGTACCCTATTTCAGATATCTTCCTGTCATAACAATTTCATTATGGGCCCACATGTAATCACAACTCATTAATATATGTCTGAATGTGGCAACACTTTTTATATAGACCCACATGTAATAGTAACTTCATAATATATATTAAGGAGCATTGCAAACATATATTTTTAATTTAGAGATTTTGTAGAGCTTATTTTGAAGGTACATGCCAAAAATTATAGGTGCTTCACTAATCCCTTAACATGGCTCTCTTTTATCATTCTGGATTTTCAGAATAACATACTCTCTATCTTTTAATGTATTGTATATATTCTTTTTGAAATATTATTGACATGTCCGGGAAAAATGTCATATTATTTATGTATAATTATTAAAACATTTTTTTATTTTTTGTTAGGGGTGCTGATGAGGGGTAATGTTAAATACAAGCTTTTTTAACGCTTTATTTTAATTTTGAGGCATTAGTTATTTATGACTGATTTCCAGGCATATAAGTGCTCTAAATGCAAAATGATTACAAAATGACCTCAATATTTTTTAAATGATTGGACTCAATAAATAATATTTTTTATCCCTAACTTTGCTGTACCATACAGAATAAGTACAACAACGTTATTAATAACGCATTCTAAATTATTCCAAACCCTGGTTTTCACATTCAAGGTTATTTGATTGTCCAAATCCTGGTTTTCACATTCAAGGTTATTTGATTATTTTTTGAGTGGTGATTGAATGGTTACAGATATCGAGAAGAAGGTGATTACTGCAAAAAAAGCGTCCATCGAACTTGCGAGTTTCGGGACGGACCTGAAGAACAGGGCTCTTCTGGCCATGGCCGAAGCCCTTGACAGCCACAGGGAAGAGATCCTTGAAGCAAATGCGAAGGACATTGTGGCAGCAGAAGAATTAAAAAACGCGGGAAAGCTCACCCAGGCCCTCGTGGACAGGTTAAAAGTCAATAATTCCAAAATTGACGGCATGATTGCCGGGATCAAAGACGTAATCAAACTCGATGACCCGGTAGGGGAAACCCTTTCCACTCTCGAACTGGACACAGGCCTGAACCTCTTTCAGGTAAGTGCCCCAATTGGCCTTATCGGAGTGATTTTCGAGGCCAGACCCGATGTCGTGCCCCAGGTAATGTCTCTCTGCCTTAAAAGCGGGAACTCGACTATTTTCAAGGGCGGCAGCGAGGCCAGGGAATCGAACAGGGCTATCTTCACCATCCTCACCACTGCCATCGAGGCCAGCGAAGGCATGCCCCCCGGAGCTTTCCAGTTGATGGAGACCCGGGAAGAGGTCATGGACATCCTTGCCCTTGACGCCTACATCGACCTCCTGATCCCGCGCGGGTCCAACGAGTTTGTCAAATTCATCCAGGACAACACAAAGATCCCGGTCCTGGGGCACACGAGCGGGATCTGCCACTACTATGTGGATGAGTTTGCGGACCTTGAGACAGCCTGGAAGGTCTGTTTTGACGCAAAAGTCCAGTACCCAGCGGTCTGCAACGCCATCGAGACCCTGCTTGTGGACCGTAAAATTGCGGAAGCCTTCCTCCCAAAAATGGCGGAAATGTACCTGGAGGCCAGGGTGGAGCTGCGCTGCGATGAGGCAAGTTATGCCCTCCTTCAGGCAAAGGGCCTGACCGAACTCTCAAAAACCACGGAAGAGGATTGGGGCCTTGAGTACAACGACCTGATCCTCTCCATTAAAATCGTGGATTCCACCAAGGAAGCAATTGAGCACATCAACACCCACGGTTCCCACCACACGGACGGGATTATCACCGAAAACAATGAGAGAAGAAGAACGTTCATCGGACTTGTGGACTCTTCCAGCGTCATGGTCAACGCTTCGACCCGCTTTGCAGACGGCTACCGCTACGGAAAAGGGGCCGAGGTCGGGATCAGCACCAACAAGATACATTCCAGAGGGCCTACAGGCATGGAAGGCCTCCTTATTTACAAGTACATCCTCATGGGAGCCGGGCATGTTGTAGCTGATTATGCCGGAAAGGACGCAAAGCCCTTTACCCATAGAAAACTTGACCTCAAATTTAAGGACGTAAATTAAACACTTTGTAGTGGAAATTTATAGTGAGATAAGTCCCCGAATTCGGATGCTATATTAATATATTTAAATAATTATAATGTATCGAAATACAGCTGAACCGAAAAATCACGAAAAATAAATGAAGGCAGTGAACCATAGTGAAGTAGAGAAGGGGGGTCACTTTCTTCCCCTTTACCTTCCCAGCCCTTGCTGCCGTCCCAAAAAGACTCTTCAGAGGCCTTACTTTTGACAGACCGAAATCAGTTTTTCCGCGATGTAAACAGAATCGTTATCAAGATAGGGACCTCCTCGATTACCAGGAAGGACTGCGACAGCACGAAAGAGAACTGCAGCGTGGACCCCGACTTCATGGCCCGGATTGCAACCCAGGTCTCGGAACTGCGAAAACAGGGAAAGGAAATCATCCTTGTAAGCTCCGGAGCAATCGGGGTCGGCCTCAATGAACTGGGAATTGCGCCCAAACCCAGAGAAATCCCGATCAGGCAGGCGGCTGCGGCCGTCGGGCAGAGTATACTCATGCAGGACTGGAGCCGGGCCTTTTTAGAGCACGGGATAAAGGTCGCCCAGATCCTCCTGACCTATGATTTCTATTCGGATCGGGTAACCTACCTGAACCTGAAAAACAGTATCAACACCCTGCTGGACTATGGGGTAGTGCCTATCATTAATGAAAACGACTGTACCTGTACGAATGAAATCGAGGCAATCTTCGGGGACAATGACCGGCTTTCCGCCATGGTCGCAAGCAAAATCGAGGCTGATCTCCTGGTGATTCTCTCGGACATCGACGGGCTTTTTGACAAAAACCCGAAAGTACACCCTGACGCAAAGCTCCTGGATACAATCGAAAAGGTAACCCCTGAAATCGAGAGTTACGGGGGAGACCCTACAAGCTTCAAGGGCGTTGGAGGCATGAGGACCAAGCTCAAGGCCGCAAAGATCTGCAGCATGGCCGGTTGCTATGCGGTGATTGCAAACAGTGAAGTCGAAGACATCGTCCCGAGGCTCCTTGCGGGGGAAAATATAGGCACCCTTTTTCTTGCGGAGCACCATATACTGAAAAACCGGACTCGCTGGATTATTCTTGCGCGGGCTTCTGGGGAAATCGAAGTTGATAGGGGAGCAAAAGACGCCGTTCTCAGGAACATGGGTCTGCTTCCCGCAGGGATTATAGGCGTAAGCGGAACCTTTGAAAGGGGCGATATAGTAAAACTCATATGTGAAGGCAGGGCCTTTGCAAAAGGAATTACGGATTACAGCTCCGGGGAACTTATGATAATAAAAGGGGCCCAGACTGATCGGATAGAGGAGCTTCTTGGCTGTAAGGGCTTTTCGGGCTGCAGGATTTCCGATAATGTTATTAAAACGGAAAATATCGGTTTTCTGGAAAGTCCCGAATCAATTTTCCATGAAGATTCGAAGCCTTCAGCTTAAATCTGGATTTTTTTAAAAAAAGCGGAGATATTCTTATGACACTTGAAAATAAAAAACTCGGGTTTATAGGAGCAGGCATGATGGGTTCTGCTCTAATCCGGGGAATCATAAAAGCAGGAATCGTACAGCCGACTCAGGTTGGAGCAAGCGACCTCTATGAACCCGGCTTAAATGCACTCAGGGATGAGTTGGGAATCAGGGTTTCCACGGACAACATCCCGATTATCAGGGATTCCGATATCATAGTCCTTGCCGTAAAACCCCAGATTCTCGGGGCAGTGCTTGATAATATCAGGCCGGAAATAGACAGCAGCAAACTCGTAATCTCGATTGCGGCGGGAGTACCACTGGAAACCTATGAAAAAGCTCTTCCCGAGGGCAGCCGGGTCATCCGGGTTATGCCCAATATCGCAGCCACGGTTTCGGAGGCGGCTTCTGGAATCGCTCCGGGCGCAAACGCAAACTCCGAGGACCTGGAAATCGCACTTGAACTCTTTTCCGCGGTCGGCACAGCCGTCCGAACCCCCGAAGTCCTGATGGACGCCGTAACCGGGCTTTCAGGAAGCGGTCCGGCCTTCATATTTCCGGTGATCGAGGCCATGGCCGACGGGGGCGTCTATGAGGGGCTTGATAGGAAAAGCGCTCTGGCCCTCGCCGCTCAGACAGTGCTCGGGGCCGCGAAAATGGTGCTTGAGACCGGTATGCACCCGGGGGTACTCAAGGACATGGTAACTTCCCCTGCGGGCACAACCATCCAGGGAGTCCATGCTCTGGAGGAGGCTGGAGTCAGGGCCGCCTTTATGAACGCTGTGATTAAGGCAAGTGAACGCTCAAAAGAACTTGGGAAAAAATAAGCACAAGTTATATTTTCCCCTTTCTACCTTTTTTTCTTTCTTCAGAGCATAAAATCAGCTAATACCCTCTTTTTTTCAGGTAACATATTTTAAACTCAGCTTTCAAAGAAGAGCTATTTTTGCCTTGATTTGCCACAAAAATCAGTGGCAAGGAAGATCCGTTAAAAAAAATATTTGTAAGGCCTAAGTTCTAAATTACATTTAAAAAGCCTATTGTATCTGTTTTTTGAAGAAATATCTTTATATACGTAGAACCTAAATTTATATCATGGTTTTTTTAAAACAGAAAATAATCAACGGTAAAAAATACTGGTATATTATTAAAACTGGCAGAATTGATGGAAAAGTGAAAACTATATTTCAGATATATTTAGGCAATGCCGAAAAAATATTTGAAATGAAAAAACAGAGTGAATCATTGCCCTACATGAAACTGAAATCTTTTGAGTACGGCAAACTTGCCGCACTTCTTCATGTGAATGAAGAGCTTGGATTCGTTGACATAGTGAACAAGCACACTATGAAAAAATCAATCGATGGTTTAAGTGTCGGAGAGTATCTTTTACTTGATATAGTGGGGAAATCTCATGGAGTTTTAAGTGAAAACGGTATTGGGGAATGGTTCAAAAAATCGGCCTTATCTTTTAAGTGGAAATTCCCTCATAAATTAAATTGTCAGAATTTTTTGAATCATATGAATTACATTGATTCCGACACAATGAAAAATATTGAAGACGATTTGTGCCGAGTTCTCATCGAAAAAGGACTAACCCCTTCAGTACTGTTTGTGGATGAATCAAACTGGTTCACTTATGCTACCAATTATGATGAAAAAAGTGAATTGCTTCATAAAGGGTATAACAAAAAGCATCGTAAAGACAAAAATCAGGTATCTGTAGCGCTGGCTGCTAATGATTACAACTTACCTTTTATTCACGAGACATATCCAGGAAATGTGCATGATTCAGAGGAATTTTCAGGTCTGGTTGACAAAATAGTAAACCGTCTAACCGAATTGAATATTTGTTCGGAAGACCTTGTTCTTGTTTTTGATAAGGGAAACAATTCAAAGGACAACATTGAAAAAGCAACTTCAAAGATGAATTTTGTAGGGGCTGTAAAAGCAAATCAGGCAGATGATCTTCTTGAAGTGCCATTATCTAAATATCAATTTTTATATGAAAGCTCAGAAGGCCACAAAATTTATGGCTATCGGACAAAGCATCAGTTTTACGGGACAGAATTTACAACAGTAATTACTTTCAATGAAGGAACTCACAAACTTCAAAAAAGAACTTGTGAGTCAAATATGTCAAAAATAACTGAGAATCTGGAAGACCTACAGAGGAGACTGGAAAGCAACAGAGGAAAAGCAAGAAACAGGAGCAGTGTAGAAAAAGAGGTTGCAGACATTATTATCAAAAAATACAGAAGTATGGTGAAATATGAAATTACTGATGCTCCTGAAGGTAAGAAAAAACCTCAGTTAAAGTTCTGGATTGACGAAGAGAATAAAAATAAGCGCGAAAATTCATTAGGAAAAAATATACTATTTACAGATAAGCACCGTTGGCACACTAAAAAAATTGTGCAAACATACAACAATAAAGGCGCTATAGAGGATGATTTTAAGCTATTGAATGATCACCTGCTTGTCCCTGTGGGACCGGTGTACCACCACAAAGATGAAAATATCAAAGTTCACGTATTTCTGTCTATAATTGGCTTACTTTTCTACAGATATTTAGCCTGGGAGACAAAGAGATATGGTCTTTCTATGAGAAGACTAATTGAAAATTTGTCCGAAATTAGGCTGGCAGTTATCCAGGATAAAGAATCAAATAAGTGTAATATTATTCTGGAAGAGATGAGTACAAAGCAAGCATCATTATTTTCTTTCTTGAACCTGGGTAATTACCTGCCACCCCAATAAAAACGTCATCAGTAGGATTATTCATTCCTTAGGCCCACACAAACAAAGCCGCTTGATAACGGAAAAACATGCATCTTTGAAAGTAAAGTTAAAATATTTGTATTGTTTCTTGTCCAATTTCCTCGATATCTTCCTTATTATAGTAAGATTGTTAATGATTGTTTGTTACAAATATCAGTAAATGATATATATCAGTACCCCCAATCATATCTTTACCTGATAATTTTAGGAGCTAAGGGTATCGTGGGCTGGATGGGGGTCCAAACTTCATACTGACATACCATGTTTCTTTAATTGGAGAGGCATATCCCTTCCAACATAATGCTTTCTTTTCCACCGATGCTACGTCCTGATCAGGGAATCCAATCACGATGAACCGCAGGAACCGGAGTTTTTGGACCTTCTTCGGTTTCCCGCAAGTGGGGGATTTCTTATGGGGGTGAGAGATCCCTTCACTTTTCTTCTTTCTTAATCCCTTTTTTATCCTTTTTTGATACCCCGAATTCAGCTTCCTGAGTTCAGTTTCGGGATCACAGGAAATCAAAGATTATCTGGAAGTTGTGATGAAATCGCAACAGCATGGGGACCCCCTTTTCGCTCGCATTGCTCGCTCAAGTGGACTAAAAACCTGAAAACCGAATAAAAACCCGAAAGTGGAACAAAAACCATGAAAAACAGGAACTAAGGAGACGAAAAAAAAAAGGAAAAAAATTTGAGAATTAGAGGATTATTTCGAACTGTCCTTTTTCAGGCACATGAACCAGTCAAGACAATACATATCTTTCTCCTTTTCTTTGAGCCTTTCTTTTACCCCTTCCATGGAACTGGGAGGCGGGATGATTACATCATCGCCCGGCTGCCAGTTGGCAGGGGTTGCAATGTGTTCGGCGTCGCTCTTTTGAAGGGCGATCACAAGCCTCTTGATTTCCTGCATGTTTCTCCCGTTTGCAAGGGGATAATATAGGACTGCCCTGACCTTTGCTTTCGGGTCGATGATGAAAACGGCCCTCACGGCCTGGGTGCTTGAGGCGTTGGGCTGGACCATGCCGTACTTTTTGGCAACTTCCATTCTCAGGTCCTCAATTACAGGGAACTCGATTTCAAGGTTTTTCATTCCTTTGTATTCGATTTTTTCCTTTATCCTGTTGAGCCAGGCTATGTGGGCAAAGATACTGTCTATGGAAAGCCCGATAAGCTCGGTGTTCATTTCCTTAAATTCAGGCTGCATGCTTGCAAAGGTCATGAACTCGGTAGTACATACGGGTGTAAAATCCGCAGGATGACTGAAAAAAATGACCCATTTTCCTTTGTAGTCGTCCGGAAACTTGATTATTCCCTGGGTGGTTACGGCCTCAAAGGCCGGTGCATCGTCCCCTATGAGAGGCATATGTATCTGTTCACTCTCGGTATCTTCCATCTGTCTCATCTCTCTTAAAATAATTAATTGATATCTTGTTGCAGAGTTTAGTAAACATCTATTTTATTGTATAAACATCATCATATCCTAAGTATATGTATTATTCTGCTTCAAGCAGGGGCAATTCCAACCAGTTTATCCTCAAACGAAAACTTTATATCAAAGTATTGTAATATCAATATATGTTGATATAATGTTAAATGGATATCAAATTCCAGAGATAAAACCGGAGAATAAAGCGAAAAGAAGGAAACAAAAATGACTGACATCTTTTACCCATTTCAATGGATTGCAGACAAAGTGACCTACGCAGTGCTCGACATCGCTCCGGAAACGCACCTTGCAGCCAGTGTTAACTTCATTATCTACGATGTCCTGAAGATCTTCTTCCTGCTCTCAGTGATGATCTTCGCAATCTCTTTCATAAGAACCTACATCACCCCGGAAAAAACAAGGAAAGTACTCGGAGGAAAGAAAGGCCTGCGTTACCATCTGCTGGCTTCCCTAACCGGAACGGTTTCCCCTTTCTGTTCCTGCTCGTCCGTTCCCCTTTTCATAGGTTTTGTGGAAGCCGGTGTCCCCCTGGGAGTGACCTTTTCCTTTTTGATCACCTCCCCTCTGGTAAACGAGGCGGCGGTTGCCGTGCTCTGGGCCACACTCGGCTTTAAAGCCACCGCGATCTACGTAGTCTCGGGCATCGTGCTCGGGGTTTTTGGAGGCTACCTGATTGGGGTCCTGAAGCTTGAAAAATACGTTGAGGAATTCGTTTACAAAATAAAAGTGGGCCAGCAGGCAGGCGGGCCGGAAAATCTGAGCGGGAAAGAAAGGATCGCTGTCGCCTTTGAAGGTGTAAAAGAAATCGTTAGCAAGATCTGGATTTACGTAATAATAGGAGTCAGCATAGGTGGAATTTTCCATGGTTATGCCCCGGAAGGCATCCTCGAACAATACGCGGGCAAGGACAACCTCTTTGCAGTCCCGCTTGCGGTTCTCCTGGGAGTTCCCCTCTACTCAAACGTCATGGGCATGATCCCAATCGTCGAGAGCTTGATTGGGAAAGGACTTCCCATCGGGACGGCTCTGGCCTTCCTTATGTCAGTTACGGCTGTTTCTTTCCCCGAGATGATTATTCTGAAAAAGGTGCTGAAAAAAGAGCTGATAGGAATCTTCGTCGCGATTGTGGCGGTCTCAATTATCTTTACGGGCTACCTTTTCAATATATTGCTGTAAAGCTACCGGAATAATAAATCAGAAATCTAAAGAAATCAAAAAGAATCAAAATATAATGGAGCGGTGAAAAATCATGAAGATCGAAATTCTCGGAACCGGATGTGTAAAGTGCAAGAAAACGAAAGAAACCATTGAAAAAGTCCTGAAAGGAGCTGGCATTGAGGCCGAAGTTGTCAAAGTTGAGGACTTCGAAACCATCCTGAACTACGGCGTCATGGTTACCCCGGCCGTGGTAATTGACGGAGACGTGAAAATTGCCGGGAAGGTTCCGACTGAAAAAGACATTCTGGAATGGGTTGCCTGAATTATTGGATTTGGGCAATTTTTCTGATCCTTGAAAATACCACAATCCCCGGGAAAAATAGATATGTCTAACATCTTATATAAATAGTTGAATATAATAGAGGTGACTTAAATTAGAGGTGATAAATTGACTAAACTTACAGTGAACTCCACAATCTGCGGTTTTACTCACAAAATTTCCGGAACCCTGCAAAAGGATAAAATCATCGTAGACATCGAAACCCCCTGCAAGAACATAAAGAAAATGACCCATCTTGAAGTCCCGATGATGGAAATTCTGGACATCAAAGACAATTACGTAATGGAAAAAGCCCAGGAAGCCGGTTGTTCCTCAAACTGCCTCGTACCCTGTGCGATAATTAACCTCTGCAAGCTTGAAAGCGGATTCATCGCAAAATCTCTGGCTAAAAAAGTAGGCAGCCTCAGCATTGTGTTTGATGAGGTTTGATTAAGGGTTACAGGCCCTTTCCAAAAGTTCTTTTTAAAAGGGCCTGAAAACCCCTGTGGAAAGGGAAAGGGCCTCCCTTCCCATCTACCTATTCCAGATTATATTTCGTCCAAAGTTCTCTCATACACGCTTTTATCAAGTTCGTTCGCCCACCCGAACTGGGAGCCGGCCGCCATGAACATTGCAACTGAGATGGCTTCCGCAACCTCGTCTTTTGTGGCCCCCTCGGCAAGGGCCTGTTTTGCATGTGAATCTGCACAATGCTTACAGCGCATGAGGAGAGCTGAAGATACTGCAATCAAGCACTTTGTTTTGGTATCGAGGGCTCCATCTTTGAAAATAACTTCCCTCATTTTTCCGAATGCTTCTACGGTTTCAGGTATTCTTTCATCCATAAAGGCCATGACTAATCCTCCAGTCAATAGAAATACAAGAGGTCAAGAGGAACACTATGTTTAAAAACCTGTTTAAATGTTGGCAAGTTAAAAATTGAGCTGTGAAGGGGATTTGTGGGAAGTCAAACAATAATCTTTAGGGCCTTCTGCTTGCACACCGAAACACAGAGCATACAGAACCTGCAGTTTTCAGGCTTGACGGGCACACATACCCCGTCCTGAATTTCCAGTACACGGTGCTGGCAGTTGTCCACACAGAAACCGCAGCCTTTACACTTTTCTTTGTCAACTTCTATTTTTACCATTTTTTAACATCCGTTTTTAAAGAATTGAAAGAAATAATGGGAAAGGGGGCAAATATACCTTTGGAAAAACCATGGTTTTCTGGTTTTCCTGCACCGATAAATTTCGGTAATTTTTTATCTATTGGTCCCAGAATACTTAATTAAGGAAAATGAGCTAAAAAATAAAATAAGTAAAATAAATTAGAAAAAAGGACGTGCAGGAATGAACACAGGACAAACAAATCCTTCTGATAATCAGGCCGGAGTCGATCGCCAATGGGCCTTTGAAGTGGCCTTTTTCCTCCAGAAGGTTGGAGTGATCCTCAGGGACACGGGCGAGGCCCTGAGCGGCCAGGACTACCTGGAGGCCAGAGAGCAGGCGGCCAGTCTGGAACAGTCGGTTCTATACGAAAATACCCTGCTATCGGATTTCAGTACCTCGGCCTATTTTATAGAATCCAGGCGACTTTTTATTCATTTTTTGGACGAGTGCACAAACTTTGCGGACCTTCTGAACCTTGCTTTTCTTCAGGAGAAGGCCGGAAGGGAAGATTTTCTGGGAAGACCTGTTCAGGTCAGGGAATCTACCGAGAGGCTGAACCTTTTAAAAGACATGCTGACAGCTCAACTCCACCTTTACGGCTGGTGTTGAGTACTTCGAAAGAGATTGATTCTTTCTTAAGCACATCACTTCACTATTTTGTTACAATTCACTCCTGATTCTGCAACCAATTTGATAAAAAATATAAACAGTTTGGCAGATAAATCAGGAAAAGTACTTTTTTTGCAGGAAATTTCGCCAGGGAAAATGATTTTTTTTTTGAATATGGATTTTTCATTATGTTAAAAAAAGTATTCAATAGCCGGTTTTTTAATGTTAACAGTGACAAAATATATTAGTAACGTTTATTTAATCGTTGGTATTATTTAGTCTTGCTTTGGACACAGTACAGAAAGGGAGTTAAAAAATAATAAATACTAAACAATATAATTTAAAAATATCCGGAGAAACCGAACAGGGATTAAAAAAGGAGTTATTTGATTATGCACTACAGCCTTGGCATTGATGCAGGGGGCACCTACACCGATGCAGTAATTCTTAGAAACTCGGATAATACTGTTATTGCTGCAAGCAAAGCCCTTACCACCTATCCTGACCCGCTCGGAGGAATCAAAAACGCAATTGACGAGCTGGATGAAGAATATGTGAAAAACGTAAAAGTAGTATCCGTTTCCACAACCCTTTCCACCAACACCATCCTTGAAGGCACGGGTTTTCCCGTGGGCCTGATACTTGTGGGAAACTACGACATCGCCCAGGAACTCCCGACCACTCACTACATCCAGGTAAGCGGGGGCCACAAGTACAACGGAGAGCGGGCAGATCCCCTTGACCTTGAAGCCGTCAGGAAGTTCGCGCTTGAAGTAAAGGACCGGGTCTCGGCCTTTGCGGTCTCGTCATTTTTCAGCATCAGAAACCCCGAACACGAGGTGGAAGTAAAAAAGGCCATTCTGGAACTGACCGGCCTGCCCGTGGTCTGCGCTCACGAACTTTCCCAGGATCTCGGGGCTTTTGAAAGGGCCATAACCGCCTTTTTCAACGCCCAGTTAATCCCTATATCCGAAAAATTCATGCAGACCGTTGTAAATGAAACCGAACGCCGGGGCATGGACGCGAGAGTCCTTATGCTCAAATGCGACGGCTCGGTCGTGGGGATAAACAAAGCTCTGGAAAAACCCATCGAATCCATCTTTTCAGGTCCCGCGGGAAGTCTTGTGGGAGCGGCTTTCCTGAGTAAAAAAGAGACCTGTGCCATGATAGATGTGGGTGGGACGAGCACGGATATCTCCCTGATCAAAAATGGGGTCCCTGAAATGAGCGAGGCCGGAGCCGTTGTCGGGGGCTGGAAGACAAGAGTTCGGGCAATCAAGATGGAGACCTCGGCCATGGGTGGAGACAGCCATATCTGGGTCAGGGGAAAGAAGGCATACATCGGCCCGAGAAGAGTGGTCCCTCTCTGCAGGGCCGCGGTCCTGTACCCCGGTTTCCTGGAACTCCTGAAAGCAAACCCCGTCCCCTCAAAAGGAATTCTTGGAACCAACATCCAGCCCACGACCTTCTACTACAAAAGTGGCTACAAAGCGATTGAAATCAGTGACGGGGAGAAAAAATTGCTGGACGCAATCGAAGAAACCCCAACCTCGATTACCGAGATGTACAACCGCCTGGGGACCTATCCGTCCACCATGTATCTTGAAAACCTGCTTCAGAAACGCCTGATCCAGGCCGTGGGCTTTACCCCAACGGATGCTCTCCATGTGCTCGGGGACTATTCTCAGTGGGAAAGTGAGGCTTCCATAATAGGTGCGGAAAGGCTTGGCTTCCTTTTCGGAGGTCTAAATGGAGACGAATTTGCCCGGTACATAAAGCAGGAATTCGCAAAAAACATGGCTTCAGACCTCATTTCTTTCTTCCTGGAAGGAATTGAGAAAAACGAGATCCGGAAAATCTTTGACATCCCGGGGGTCCCAACGAAGTTCAAGGTGGAGATCCCGGTGGTCCTTATAGGAGGGCCCGTTGTTGCTTACAGGAAAGAACTGAACGAAATCCTGGACGCGGAGATCCTGGTGCCCGAGTACGCAAGTGTTGGAAACGCGGTCGGAGCCCTTGCAGCCAAGGGGATCCGGAGGGTTGAGATCCTTATTAGACCTGTTTCCCTGGCCGCCCCGGATATGGCTTTCTACGTGTTCTCCGAAAAAGGCAGGGAATACTTTGACCTTTATAAGGAGGCCCTGGACTTTGCAAACCGACTGGGGAAAGAGTTGATTCTGGATTATATGACCGGGTCAGGCCTTGACCCGAACAACATCCAGATCGATATCGATAAAAAAGAAATCCTGCCGGACGGCTGGAAAGTCCCAATGGAGACAAAACTGATCTTCCTGGGCACCGGAACCTACGAAAGCGCGTAAAGTGCCTTCCTGTCGAAAGACAAAGGAAGGTCTTTTCTTTTTTTGAGGATCATTTCAGGCTTTTTTTTAGGAAGGTTTTTTGGCCTGTTTATAAGATAATTTTCTGAAAAATACGGTATGGGGATAGATAAAGGTTATATACTGGGAAACCGTGTAGGGGATTACTTAGGTTTGAAGTGGGCTTCCCTTTTACTGCCTGCTTCCAGGGACGAAGGCAAAAGTAATAACCGGAACTTACAAAATGTTCATAAATTTACTGATTAAGTTTTGTTAATACCGATACTAAACTTTCCTGGTTTTTAATCACTGTTTGCGGCATCCGGTTTTTAATTTCCTCCGGAATTTAAAGATGTACACGGCCGCCTGTTCAGGTATTCTGATCTGTTCTTTTCAACTGGAACTGTGCCTGGTTTTGATTAAAGCAAGCGTAAGTACGACAGGGGACTTTGAAAGAGAGGGATCTGGAATCGCTCTTAAAAAATAGATCTAAAAAAGAGATTGCTGATGGGGACTGCAAGAGAAAAAGACTGTCAGGAAAAACAGTTTTTTGCACCTGTCCCGGCGAGGCCCTGCCGTAAAAGATGCTGCCAGTATGCAACACAGATGCAGTAGATATGCAACACAGATGCATCAGAGATGCAGCAAAGAATACTATCCGACGGATTTTGAAATCCGTGAAATTTTAAACCAAATAATTCAATTAGAGTGAGCATATGGAAAAATTATCAAAATTCGCAGCTCTTGGACTCTCAGAGAGTACCATGAACGCCCTTAAGAATAAAGGATTTGAAGAACCAACCCCTATCCAGGAAAAGATCATCCCTCTCTTTATGGGAGGAGATCTGGATATTGTCGGACAGGCCCAGACAGGGACCGGAAAGACTGCAGCCTTCGGGATTCCTATTATTGAAAAAATTCCGGAAAAATCAAAAACCGTTCAGGCAATCATTCTTACTCCCACGAGGGAGCTTGCAATTCAGATCTCCGAGGAATTGAATTCCCTTAGAGGAAACAAAAAACTGAACATCGCCCCCATATATGGAGGACAGTCCATGAGCAGGCAGCTTCAGCTGCTCAAAAGCGGCGTGGACATCGTTGTCGGGACCCCGGGAAGGGTTATCGACCACATCAAGCGAAGAAGCCTGGTTCTTAAAAATATCTCGTATTTTGTGCTGGATGAAGCCGACGAGATGTTGAACATGGGCTTTATTGATGACGTAAAGGAAATTTTGGAAGCAACGGGTCCTGACAAAAGGATGCTCTTCTTTTCCGCAACAATGCCAAAGCCAATTCTGGGGATTGCGAAAAAGCACATGAAAAATTACGAGTATGTGGCTGTTGCAAATAAAGAAGTAGAAACACTGACCGAGCAGATCTATTTTGAGGTTGGGGAAAACAACAAGTTCGATGTCCTTTGTCGGATCATCGATATGGAAGATGAGTTTTACGGACTTGTATTCTGCCGGACAAAAAACGACACCACCCAGATTGCCCAGAAACTCGGGGACCGGGGCTATGCAGCCGATGCTCTTAACGGGGATATGACCCAGCAGGAACGGGAAAGGATCCTGAGGAAATTCAGGAAACAGAAGCTCAATATCCTGGTGGCAACCGATGTCGCTGCAAGGGGAATCGATATCGTAGACCTGACTCATGTCATTAATTACTCCATCCCTCAGGACCCCGAATCCTACGTGCACAGGATAGGCAGGACCGGAAGGGCAGGAAAACAGGGAACCGCAATTACCTTTGTAACTCACAAGGAATTCCGGCGGCTGACCTACATAAAGAACACCTCGAAGTCCAACATGAGAAAAGGCCAGCTTCCTGAAATAGAGGACGTTATCACGGCCCGGAAAGGAAGAGTAAAAACCGAGCTTGAGGCCATCATGGATGAAGGAGAATACGGCGACTTCCTTGCGATGAGCAAGACCCTTCTAGGCGAGTACCCCCAGGAAGAAGTCCTGGCCGCCCTCCTGAAATACACCTTCAAGGACACCTTTGACAAGAGCAGTTATACCGAGATCAACAGCAATTCCTATGTGGACAGGAAAGGCAAAGCCCGCCTTTTCGTGGCAATGGGAAAAGCTGACGACATGACCCCCGAAAAACTCTGTGAATTTATAAAGAAGGAAGCTGGAGAAGGAGAAATTAATGCCAGGGATATCGAGATCTTCCCCCACTTCTCCTTCGTAACCGTCCCCTTCGCCCAGGCCGAAGTCCTGCTTGAAATGTTCAAAAACAGGACAAAAGGGAAAAAGCCCTTTGTGGAAATCGCCCAGAAAAGAAACAGGGGAGATAACAAAGGATACAGCAAAGGAGAAGGCAGAGGATACAGCAGAGGATACAACAGAGGGGACAGCAAAAAAGACGGCAGAGGAGAGAAAAAGCAGAGAGGAAGATCTGGGAAAGCATAAAATTAAGTGTTTCCTGAATCCCCCTTAACTTCTTTTTTAATTCTTTTTCAATTCTTTTTCAATTTTTATATAGTTTCTTTTTTCAAATAGTTGGCTGCACTCCGAGACGTTTTTCAGGGAAATTGATTTTTTTCAGATTAATCTTTTTTTCAAGGAAATCCTATTCAAAAAATCCACATCCATTTGAAGTTATGAAAACCTTATTTGCGGATTTGGAATGTTTCAAAAAAGACGAAAACCGCTTGTGATTACGATATATAAAGTTAACAGCGACAATCAAAATACGTTAATATTATTTAATGTTCATTAGACATAACATATTGTCCAACCGAAGAACTTAGAAAAAACTTGAAAGAAACCTGACAGGAACCTGATGGGAACTCAACCGAAATTTAACATGGGTTTAATATCCCTCACCAGATCCACTAAAAAAACCAATAAAAAAAGGAGCCTAATTATGCAGTACAGTCTGGGCATCGATGCAGGCGGGACCTGTACCGATGCGGTGCTTATTAGGGACTCGGATGGCGTGATTGTTGATTCCAACAAGGCGCTCACCACCTATCCCGACCTTCAGCAAGGAATAAAGAACGTAATAGACGGCCTGAACCCGGAATACCTTAAAGAGGTGAAACTGGTTTCGGTTTCCACCACCCTTTCCACCAATACCATTCTGGAAGGGACCGGTTTCCCGGTCGGCCTCATTCTTATCGGAGACCATCCGCTTGAAAAGGAACTGCCCACGAAGCACGTCCTTTTTGCGGATGGGGGACACAACCACAACGGAGAAGAAGTAAAACCTCTCGACCTCGGAGCTATCGAGGCCTTTGTCCTGCGGGTCAAGGATAAGGTCTCGGCTTTTGCGATCTCTTCCTATTTCAGTACCCGGAACCCGGAGCACGAACTTGCGGCAAGAGACCGGGTGCTTGAACTTACGGGCCTGCCCGCGGTCTGCGGACACGAACTTTCCCAGCAGCTCGGAGCCTACGATAGAGCCGTGACAGCTTTTTTAAACGCTCAGTTAATCCCGATTACCCGCCGTTTCGTGCAGGCCGTCATCGAAGATATGAAAGGCAGGGGCATTGACGCAAGGCTTCTCATGCTCAGGTGTGACGGCTCGGTGGTGGGGATCAAAGACGCCCTTCAAAAACCCATCGAGACCATCTTCTCAGGCCCTGCCGCAAGCCTTGTGGGGGCCTCACAGCTCTCGGCCCAGGCAGACTGCGCCGTAATCGATGTGGGCGGGACGAGTACGGACGTCTCTTCAATGACAGCCGGGGTCCCGGACCTGAGTGAGGAAGGGGCCGTTGTCGGGGGCTGGCAGACCCGGGTAAAAGCCATCCGGATGGCAACCACAGCCACGGGCGGAGACAGTCATATCTGGACAAAAGGCCGGGAACTTTTCATAGGCCCTCGCAGGGTCGTGCCCCTTTGTGTGGCCGCGGCCCAATACCCGGATTTCCTGAACACTTTCCGGAGAACGCCCATACCCCTCAGAGACGACCTTTGCGAAAACTTCCAGCCGACAAAGTTTTTCGTAAGATCTGGCTACCCGGCAGGGGAAATGAGCGAAACCGAAGCCGAGGTTCTGGCCACGATAGGCGAAGAACCCATATCGGTCCCTGAGATTGCAAGGTTGATTAAAAAAGACATACTCCCAAAAGTCTTTGATTGCCTGATCCAGAAACGGCTGGTGCAGGCAATAGGCTTTACCCCAACTGACGCTTTGCATGTACTCGGGGAATATACGGAGTGGGTTGAGGAAGCCTCCGTTCTTGGGGCCGAAAGGCTTGCAAGACTCATGCGCCTGCCTCCCTATGAGTTCTGCATCGCGGTAAAGCAAAGGGTTGCAAGGAATATGGCACTCAGCCTCTTTTCTTATGTCCTGAAAGGAGTGCCCGAGGCCTCGCTTGCGAAAATCATTGATGAAGGCTACCCTGCAAGGCTTGGGCTGAAGACCCCCGTGGTCCTCCTCGGAGGCCCTGTCCGGGCCTACCGGGAAGAGCTGAAAGAAATTATCGATGCCGATATCCTGGTCCCCGAACACGCGGAAGTCGGAAACGCTGTCGGGGCCCTTGTGGGAAAAGGGATCAAACGGGTCGAGATCCTGATCAGGCCTGAGAACCTCGCAGCCCCGGACGAAAACTTTTTGATATTTTCCCCGGGCGGGAGGCGGAAGTTCGAAAAGTACGGGGACGCCCTGGACACAGCCACGGAAATCGGGAAAGGCCTCGTCCTCGACTATATGAAAGAATGTGGCCTGAGCGGGAGCCAGGTGGAACTCTCCGTTGAGAAAAAGACAATGTCCCCCGAGGGCTGGGCTCATCCTCCAATGGAGACGAAACTGCTGGTTGTGGGTGTGGGAATGAGGAAAGAAAAATCCCATTAACTCAGACCTTCCAGAATTTTTGATTACGGCCGCCGGGCCGGAGGAAGGTAAATCAAATACTCCCACAGCGGCTGTAAACTCTCCAGAGCTGCAAACATTTTGGGATCAGGCAGGAAGTAATGCAGAAACAGCAGAAAAATACATACGCAATCGGGTTTTAAGTGGAGCGTAAACTACCCCCCGGCCTTTGGCTGTCGAGGGCGGGGACGGAACATCCTACCCACCTTTTCCCGCCTGTCTGTTAAAATGTTCAAAGAGGATATTATGAAAAACCCGCTAAAAACAATAAGAGAAACAAACCCACTGGTACACCACATCACCAACTGGGTGACCATTTACGACTGTGCAAACATGACAAGAGCCCTCGGGGCCCTTCCTGTGATGGCTCATGCCCCTGAAGAATGCGCTGACATGACCCGACTCTCCTCCGCTCTTGTGCTCAATATCGGGACCCTTACCGTTGAAATCATCGATGCTATGATTATCTCCGTTACTGCTGCAAACGAGAAGGGAATACCGGTGGTGCTCGATGCCGTGGGGGTCGGGGCTACGAAGTTCAGGGACGACATGGCTGCAAAAATTCTTGATTCCGTTCGGATTGATGTCATCAAAGGCAACTACTCCGAAATCGCAAAACTGGCCGGCGAAAACGTTGAAACAAAAGGAGTTGAAACAACCTCAATTGAGGCTGATCCCGGAGAACTTGCAAAAGGACTTGCAAAATCAAAGTCATGCACCGTTGTGATGACAGGAAAGGAAGACATCATAAGTAATGGGGAAAAGACGTTTATCGTAAAGAACGGGCATGAGCTAATGGGGTCAATTGTAGGGACCGGCTGCATGGTGGCCTCAATAATCGCTTCCTTTGTGGCGGTAAATCCTGATTACTGTGACGCGGCCAGAGATGCCCTGTGCTGCTTTGGAGTTGCAGGAGAACTTGCAGCCGAAAAAGCAAACGGGCCTGGAAGTTTCAAGGTGAATCTATATGATGAGGTATTCAATATCTCGGACGAGACAGTAATGAGTAAGATGAATTTTGAAGAATTTTAATACTGATATATGTCAACTACCTGCTAAGGAATGGCTGAAAAATAACTTCATATTTTCAGTCAGGAAATCATTTTATACCCATACAGATTGTATTTTTGTTGATTGAGACATTTGGTGTGTGCATCCAAACCACGGATCACACGGAACACACGGAAAAATAATCCCGGAAGACGATATTTAAGGTTGTTCTGGCGTTTTTTTGTCTGCTTGAGCGAGCGTAGCGAGTGAAACGGACCCCGTGCTCCCGAAGCGGAACTCGGGTGGTTAAGAAATGGTAAACAAAAATACTTGATATTATATTTGACTTATTCCTAAATCTAAAAACTCAGGAATTTCCTGCTGAGGTTTTATGAACCAGAAAAAATTCCTCTTAGAAGAGATTGATTTTTATCTTGTAACGGATTCCGGACTCTCAAAAAAAGGTACTCTGTCTGATGTAAGGGATGCAGTTGAATCGGGCTGCAAGATTATCCAGTACCGGGAAAAAGACAAGAGTACGAAAGAAATGATCAATGAAGCCTCCAAAATCAGGAAAATCTGCGGGGATTCCGCGGTCTTTCTGGTCAATGACAGAATTGATGTCGCTTTAGCGGCCGGGGCCGATGGGGTGCATATAGGTCAGGACGATATGCCCCTTGAGACCGCAAGAAAACTGCTTGGAGCTGATAAGATAATTGGCCTTACTGTCCATAACAGAGACGAGGCAATCGAAGCAGAAAAAAATGGGGCTGATTACGTAGGCCTTGGTCCAATATTCGATACTTCTACCAAAAAAGATGCGGGAAAGGGAATTGGCCCTTATAATATTAGAGAAGTTAAAAATGCGATAAAAATTCCTTTAGTTGCTATCGGCGGAATAAACAAAGAGAACTGTGGAAGCGTAATAAAAAACGGGGCCGACAGCCTGGCGATAATTTCTGCGGTAGTATGCAGTGATGATGTAATAAGAGAAACAAAAGCCTTTATTGACATCATTCTGAAGCATAAAACGTCATCAGTAACCCCACGCTAAAGAAATGGTCCGACAATTACTATCAATAATAAAGAACGACTGTCTATTGTTAATTTTATAATACACAGCCGGAACGGTGGGAAGAGCCTGTGGACTTACGGAGTTTGCTCCGGGGGATGAAGCAGGAAGTCCCCTACGTTTATGGGAATAGTTTATGTCAACTCTCTTTTCAGGATCTTATGTGCAATATTTAGCGCTTTAAATTTCTCAGTGTCGCCGGTTGGCTTATCCGGGTGCAATTCTTTTGCCATTTCCTTGTATTTTTGATTAATGAGCTCAAAATCAGTCTCATCCTGGTCGCAACCGAAAAACTCCCGGGCTTCTTTGCGCTTATCATGAACATTTTTATCTTCTTGGAACTCTAAAATAAAATCAGATAATGATTTTTCCCCGGAAAGAACCTGATTTGCTTCCATTTCAATTACTTTGGATAGGATATGAAGATTTTCTACATATTTATTTTGCAGGCCATGGGTGTAATGCATTCGATGGCCGGATAAGTACCAGGTAGCAGAAGCTTCAGTCTTTTTCATTGCCATGCGCTCAAGAGGTATGTCAATGTCATATTCGTTAATACCGATCTTTCTTAAAGTTGTAAAGAGATTATTCTTATATTGCGTAGCTTTTCGATTGCCAGCGCTCTTAACAACAATTAAACCAATTTCATGTCCTTTTATTTTAATCATTTAATTCACGATTCCTAAGGCAGGATGCCTGCAACTTTAGTCGTGGGAGGAATGCTGTCAACTTTCAGGCATTCCGTTCCACATTTGGATTTCTCCACTCTGCTTTGGAAACGAATTTCCGTAGCAGGTAACGCAGTTTTTGAAACTGTCTCCCCTCGCCAATGTTGGATATGCTTGTCATGTGTAGCACAACGCCCCTGGTTTTCAGGACTTTTAATA
This sequence comes from Methanosarcina baltica, assembly GCF_055394095.1. Taxonomy (NCBI): domain Archaea; kingdom Methanobacteriati; phylum Methanobacteriota; class Methanomicrobia; order Methanosarcinales; family Methanosarcinaceae; genus Methanosarcina; species Methanosarcina baltica. The sequence goes on from NZ_AP042463.1 coordinate 2,129,026, forward strand.
CTACACGATAGAGCTACAAACTGAAGAAGCATTCGTAGGTATCGTGACATCTCTAACGTAGTCAATTAAGACTCAGGCTGGTCAACCAGGGCACATTACATGCCCGTCACATTAGTGGCGGGTAGTTGACTCATTTTTATTTTTGGAGATTTCATTAGTATTATGCTACTTTATATAATTGTATGTATTTTCGAGAGTAACTTTTTCCCTCATCCATGTGTGAATTACGGTAAAGGATTCTGTTGGATTGACCCATCAGTACCCTGTTAAACAAAATACAGAAAAACGGGGGAGGGGGTCCCCGTAGTTCTGATGCATTCATCCCCCACCTGCCCGCCTTCTGCTGTCGTGTTAAACCATAGGTAGGAGTTTCTTATTTTCAATTAGAAACATCGAGGGGGGGCCTTCTGCTGCCGGAGGCAAAATAAATGAAACTCCTGTTAATAGCCGACATTCACGCAAATTACGAAGCCCTTAAAACTGTCCTCGAAGTTCCCCACGACCGGGCAATCTGCCTCGGAGACATCGTGGACTACGGCCCCGACCCGGCTGCCTGCATAGACCTCCTGAAAAAAGAAGGAATTCCCACTCTCAGGGGCAACCACGACAACGCCGTGGCCTTCAAAGTGGACTGCCAGTGCGGCTACAAATACAAGCACCTTTCAATCGCGACCCGGGAATACACCTGGAAAGTCCTTGACGAATCCCGGATGGAATTGCTCAGGAAACTGCCTCTCGTAATCAAAGAAAAAATCGACGGGAAAAAACTTTACCTGACCCATGCAAGCCCCCGCTCCATTTATGAATACATTAAACCTGAAACCCCGGACGAGGAAATCCTGGAAATGCTTGCGGATCCAATGGAACCCGTGGATTCCGATTATCTTGTAGTGGGCCACTCTCACATCCCCCTTTCCCGGAAACTCGGAGCCCTGACAATTATAACTTTACTTTCAAAGATGCATGTTTTTCCGTTATCAAGCGGCTTTGTTTGTGTGGGCCTAAGGAATGAATAATCCTACTGATGACGTTTTTATTGGGGTGGCAGGTAATTACCCAAGTTCAAGAAAGAAAATAATGATGCTTGCTTTGTACTCATCTCTTCCAGAATAATATTACACTTATTTGATTCTTTATCCTGGATAACTGCCAGCCTAATTTCGGACAAATTTTCAATTAGTCTTCTCATAGAAAGACCATATCTCTTTGTCTCCCAGGCTAAATATCTGTAGAAAAGTAAGCCAATTATAGACAGAAATACGTGAACTTTGATATTTTCATCTTTGTGGTGGTACACCGGTCCCACAGGGACAAGCAGGTGATCATTCAATAGCTTAAAATCATCCTCTATAGCGCCTTTATTGTTGTATGTTTGCACAATTTTTTTAGTGTGCCAACGGTGCTTATCTGTAAATAGTATATTTTTTCCTAATGAATTTTCGCGCTTATTTTTATTCTCTTCGTCAATCCAGAACTTTAACTGAGGTTTTTTCTTACCTTCAGGAGCATCAGTAATTTCATATTTCACCATACTTCTGTATTTTTTGATAATAATGTCTGCAACCTCTTTTTCTACACTGCTCCTGTTTCTTGCTTTTCCTCTGTTGCTTTCCAGTCTCCTCTGTAGGTCTTCCAGATTCTCAGTTATTTTTGACATATTTGACTCACAAGTTCTTTTTTGAAGTTTGTGAGTTCCTTCATTGAAAGTAATTACTGTTGTAAATTCTGTCCCGTAAAACTGATGCTTTGTCCGATAGCCATAAATTTTGTGGCCTTCTGAGCTTTCATATAAAAATTGATATTTAGATAATGGCACTTCAAGAAGATCATCTGCCTGATTTGCTTTTACAGCCCCTACAAAATTCATCTTTGAAGTTGCTTTTTCAATGTTGTCCTTTGAATTGTTTCCCTTATCAAAAACAAGAACAAGGTCTTCCGAACAAATATTCAATTCGGTTAGACGGTTTACTATTTTGTCAACCAGACCTGAAAATTCCTCTGAATCATGCACATTTCCTGGATATGTCTCGTGAATAAAAGGTAAGTTGTAATCATTAGCAGCCAGCGCTACAGATACCTGATTTTTGTCTTTACGATGCTTTTTGTTATACCCTTTATGAAGCAATTCACTTTTTTCATCATAATTGGTAGCATAAGTGAACCAGTTTGATTCATCCACAAACAGTACTGAAGGGGTTAGTCCTTTTTCGATGAGAACTCGGCACAAATCGTCTTCAATATTTTTCATTGTGTCGGAATCAATGTAATTCATATGATTCAAAAAATTCTGACAATTTAATTTATGAGGGAATTTCCACTTAAAAGATAAGGCCGATTTTTTGAACCATTCCCCAATACCGTTTTCACTTAAAACTCCATGAGATTTCCCCACTATATCAAGTAAAAGATACTCTCCGACACTTAAACCATCGATTGATTTTTTCATAGTGTGCTTGTTCACTATGTCAACGAATCCAAGCTCTTCATTCACATGAAGAAGTGCGGCAAGTTTGCCGTACTCAAAAGATTTCAGTTTCATGTAGGGCAATGATTCACTCTGTTTTTTCATTTCAAATATTTTTTCGGCATTGCCTAAATATATCTGAAATATAGTTTTCACTTTTCCATCAATTCTGCCAGTTTTAATAATATACCAGTATTTTTTACCGTTGATTATTTTCTGTTTTAAAAAAACCATGATATAAATTTAGGTTCTACGTATATAAAGATATTTCTTCAAAAAACAGATACAATAGGCTTTTTAAATGTAATTTAGAACTTAGGCCTTACAAATATTTTTTTTAACGGATCTTCCTTGCCACTGATTTTTGTGGCAAATCAAGGCAAAAATAGCTCTTCTTTGAAAGCTGAGTATAAACCCCGGCTCCGTGGGTCAGCCCAGAGATGGGGAAACCCGAGCAGGCTGTGCGGTCTTTGATACGGAAACAGGAGAAGTCGAATTCTTCCGCCTCGAATACGACATCGAAGCAGTCTGCTCAAAAATCGAAGAAAGGATGCCTAAAGCCGACGAACTGACCGCAATCCTCAGGCGCGGCTACTGAAAACAGAAAATCCGGGCAAAAAATCGCAAAAACGAGCAAAAAAGCCGCTCAAAGGAACTAAGGCGTAAAAAGCTCCAAAAAGCTTCAGAGCTCCCTGATTGCCCGGACAATTTTATCAATGGCTCCGGGAGTGACATCATCAGGCCTCGTCTTTTCAATCCCGAGCCCGGTGACTATCAGGGTGCAGTCAGCTTTAAGCCCTGCTTCCTCAAGTTTTTTCGTGGCACAGTGGTCAGAGCAGCCGTTAAGGGCCAGCAACCTGAACCCATCAACTAAGGCATCCTCTGCCACATCAGCCCCTTTGTGCGCAGCCGCAGCTCTGTACAGCCCCGGCCTCCGGAAAGCAAGAGTCGTTGCGGCCTGCATGGTGAGTTTTCCTGTATTTGAAAGGCCCGAACAGGCAAAAATCAGGGTCCTCTTTTTTTCGCTTCCGGTTCTGGAGTTATTTTCCTGAACTTCTGTGTCCTTCTTTCCTGTAGATTCCATGATTTTTAAGCCCCTGTGGATCGCTCACATAAGTGTTTCAAAATATATTGAAATTCAATTTCCCTCCGGCCTGATATAACTTTCTGTTTTTAATTTACAGGTACCGGGCTTGCAGCCAGGAGGCTTTAATCAGTGGTATTATTCAAGAAGGCAGGAAAAATAAGAGAAAAATGGAAAACTGTTTTTAAATAAATATAATAAATCTTATAAATACTCAGTCCAGCGTTGTGATTTCAACGTTCATGTTACCGACTTCAAGGACCGCCACGGTTGCTTTTCCGGAAAGTACACCCGCACATTCCCCTGGGTTGATAACATGTGTGCTGCCCACAAGCTTGACTCCGGGCTTATGGGTGTGCCCGCGGATGACCACATCGAAATTTCCTGATTCGGCGAGGGCCTTTACCAGAGCCTCGTTTGTGCCATGCAGGAGGGCGATGTGCAGTCCGTCAATGGTGAGGTCCGCAAAGTCCCCGCAAACTTCGGCCCCGATTTCTCCAAACCATTTTGAGAGGACAAGGCGGTCTCCATCGTTGTTCCCGAAGACAAGATAGAGTTTTGGCTCAAGCTCCTGAAAAGCTTTTACCGTAAAGGGAGAGACAATATCTCCGGCATGTAGCACCGCTTTTACTTTCTTTTCATTGAAGTATTTTACAGCTTTTTTGATTGCATCCATATTGTCATGCGAATCCGACATGATACCTATCAAGGTTACCCACCTCTTCTATTATATTAGATTCATTAAGTATTTTAATACATTCTCCGGGAGCGATATGTCTTCTTTTTTAAAAACTCAGGCCTTCCCCTGCACCTCCCTAACTTTCCATGAAATCTAATCTCGAAGAAATAATTATAAATATGGGCTCCCGGTATTATCTGAATAATACCAGGAGAATACCCATAGAATACCCAGAGAATACTGCTCGAATATCTTATATAAACTACATAACTTCCCCTCATAAGCATAAACAGGCACGTAGCGGTACAGAAAACCAGAAAAAATCAGATAGAAAGTCCTGGGTCTTAAATATGAAAGCGATATCCTTACTCAGTAGCGGGCTTGATTCGGTTGCGGCCCTTTCGATAGCAGCCAAAAGTATGGACCTTGAACTGGCACTTAGCTTTGATTACGGGCAACGGGCCGCAGAGCGGGAAATCGAATATTCCCACAGGGTCTGCGAACATTTCGGGATCAGGCAGAAAGTAATAAAACTGGACTGGCTCGCCGAGATCACGGATACGGCCCTTGTGAACCCGGGCGTGGAAGTCCCGGTCCTTTCGGAAGAAGATATCTTAGCCACCGCCCCCGCTGAAATTACCAAAGCGTCCGCAAAGGCTGTCTGGGTCCCGAACCGGAACGGGGTCATGCTCAACATCGCGGCAAGCTTTGCCGAAAGCCTGGAATGTGAATACGTAATAGCTGGTTTTAACGGAGAAGAAGCGGGGACTTTCCCGGACAATTCCCTGGAATTCGTGCAGGCAACAGACGCCTGTTTTACCTATTCCACCCAGAACAGCGTCAGGGTACTTGCCCCTCTTATTAAACTCAGCAAACCTGAAATTGTCAGAAAGGCCCTTGACGCAAAAGCCCCCCTGGAATATAGCTGGAGCTGCTACCATGGAGGGGAAAAACCCTGCCAGACCTGCGAAAGCTGCGTCCGCCGGGCCAGGGCCTTCAAAGAAGTCGGAGAAGAGGACCCGCTCCTGAAGAGGCTCGGACTCTAAAAATCAAAAATCAAAAAAGGTGTTTTTATGAAATGCATCGTCCTTGAAGAGAAAACAGACTACGACGGAAGCCAGATCTCCTCCCTCTGGGGCTATAATAGTTTCGGGGTGAAGGAAGACTCAATAATCATATTCAGAGGAGAATGTGACGTAAAAATCGAGCACATGATCGACCTTGAGGACCGAAGGGAAAACGAGTCCATATGGTCCGAAGACATGCTCAGCTTTATTATCGAACATTTTGATTCCACGGACCTCAAGCTCATCTACGCAAGGCAGCGCCTCTTCACCGCCATAGTAAGGGAATACCTGGCCGATATAGGAGTTTCGACCAGCCGGGAAGGAGACGACCTTTTCCTGGAAGGAAAGAAGCTGACGGTCTCCATTGCCAGTACCTCGGCTGTTTCCCAGAAGATCCATTTCGGAATTAATGTGACCCATCCGGTATACGGGGACCTGGAAGAAGCCGGGATAAAAGGCGAAGGCATCCGGAAGCTCATGCAGGAAATAGGAATGCGCTACGTCCGGGAGTTTGAGGACATTGAAAAAGATCTCCGAAAATCCCGTCCCCTTGGAGTGGTTTGAGAAATGACTCAGGCCCGGGATACACCGGAAGCCCCTATAAGGGAAGTTTTCTGCTCGGTGCAGGGGGAAGGCCCCTATGTCGGAAAACGCCAGATCTTCGTCCGTTTTTGCGGTTGCAACCTGGCCTGTGCCTACTGTGATACGGACTTTAAGAGGCCTGATGCCTGTGATTTTGAAAGGGAGGAAGGCTGCGGGGCCTTTGAGAAAATCCCGAACCCCGTAGATGTTGAGACCCTTGAAAGAATGCTTGGGACTTTCAGGAATGTGCACTCCGTTTCCCTGACAGGGGGAGAACCTCTGCTACATGCGGATTTTATCGAAAAAATGAAAACCCGTCCCCTTTACCTGGAGTCCAACATGACCCTGCCTGAAAACGCGAAGAAAATCCGGGACAGGGTCACATATGTGGCCGGAGACTTCAAGCTTCCCGAAGCTCTCGGGATAAAGGACAGCGGAGCCAGAGAGGCCCACTTTGAAAACACGATGGAATGCTTCAGGACTCTCCGGAATACGGAAAACAGGGATTGCTTCTGCAAGATCGTGGTAAGCAGGAACACGGAAGCTGAAAGCGTCCTCTCCGCGGTGGACGCGATTGCCCCTTATGTCTCATGTGTGATCCTGCAACCGGAAACGGTTTCCGGACCCGGGATAGGACAGCAGGAGACCACATCCCCGGAGTTATTCCCGGCAAAATGCGCCCCTGACCTCAGGGAACTGCACAGACTCCAGGAAAAGCTGCTTGACAGGATAGACACGCGGATAATTCCCCAGACCCACAGGATGTGGGGGTGCTTATGATAACTGAAAATACGAAAACGGAATGTGTGAACATGGAAAAAACAATGACAGAAAATACGAAGGCAGGAACGAAAATGAGACTAGGAATCATCGATTATATAGACAGTGCCCACTACCTTCCCGGACACGGCAAGTGCGGAAGAGTCCACGGCCACACCTACAAAATAGAGGTGGTAATCGAGGGCGAGGTACAGGAAACCGGCATGGTCATCGATTTCTATGACCTGAAAAAGGGAGTAAAAGAAACCCTTGAGGAATACGACCACAGGCTACTCAACGACCTGATCGAGTTCCCGAGTTCCGAATACCTCTGCCAGCAGATCCACGCTCGCCTTTTTGAAAAATTTGGCTTTCCCCTGAAGGTCCGCGTCTGGGAAGGGGAAGGCAAGTGGTGCGAGCTGGATAACTTTTCGGAATGAAACTCCTTCTTTCCGAACCTTTTTTCTCCGTATAGTACGTAAAAGCACCCAATAGATATAATTAGTATCCATAATAAATTATATTGTATCCACTATAAAAGCAAACGAAGTGCTCAATCTGCTAAGGAATGAGTGAAATATAATATCAATTATTGTAACTATTCAGCCATACTTTGAACAAAGGCAATTTTTCCTCGTTTCGAGGAAAAATTGCATATAAAATAACTCTATCTCTTCAGTATCATGCTTACACGTGAAGAGATTCTTGAAATCTATGAAGAAGGCCCTGAAGCAGTCGTTGCTGTAATTCAGAGACTTGAGACTATCATAGAGAAACAGGCTTCTCAAATTGCTGAACTTGAGGAACGTGTAAGGGTTTTAGAGGCTCGTCTAAATCAAAACAGCCAAAACAGCAGTAAACCTCCTTCTACTGACGTTTTTGTGAATGAAAAACCTAAACCTAAGAGTAGCCGCACAAGAAGTGGGAAAAAACCTGGTGGTCAAAAAGGTCATTCTGGAAGTACTTTCGAAATGGTTGGGGATCCTGACCATATAATATTTCATTCCCCTCACTGCTGTGAAAATTGTGGTCATGATCTTGAAGATACTGAAGTTCGGGACTGTGAACGCAGGCAAGAAGCTGATATTCCTCCTGTGAACATCATATTTACCGAACATCGTGCTGAGTCCAAGAAATGCCCTCACTGTGGGAAAATAAACAAAGGTACTTTTCCAGACTCTATAAAATTCCCTATTCAATATGGACCTCGCCTTTTATCCTCTCTTGTATATTTAAGGAACTTTCAATTGATTCCTTATAAACGGATTTGTGATTTGTCAGAGGACTTTTATGGAATACGTATCAGCCCTGCTACCATAAAAAGAGCTGAAAAGGAATTATTCCAGAAATTGGAACCTTTCGAAAAAGCTGTTTTCGAACATCTACGGGTAGCCTATTCTGTACATTGTGATGAAACAGGAATGAGGGTTTTAGGGACAAAATGGTGGCTCCATGTTGTTTCAAACAGTCTGTGGACATACTATTTTGTACATCCAAAAAGAGGATCAGAGGCAATGAATGCTTTGGGTTTTCTTCCAGAATACAAGGGGGTAGTAGTTCATGATGGTTGGGCATCATACAACAAATATGGATGTGAACATGCTCTCTGCAATGCTCATCTTAAGAGGGACCTCACTGGAGTTGAAGAGAATTTTGAGCAGCAATGGGCTAAAAAAGTAAATGAACTTCTGAGTGAAGTAAAAAAATATACCGACGAATGCAGAGAAATGGAAATTCCAATAGATCCAATAAAAGTCAGGGCATTCGAGGAAATATACGATAAAATAATTAAAGAGGGAATTGAAGAAAATCCACCTCCTGACCTCTCAAAACAGGTTAAAAAAAGAGGAAGACCAGCACAAACAAAAGCAAAGAATCTCCTTGATAGGTTCATAAAATACAAGGATAGGATTCTGAAATTCCTCAATGACCTGAGAGTTCCATTTGATAATAATCAAGCAGAGCGAGACATCAGAATGATGAAGCTACAACAGAAGATTTCGGGAACTTTCCGAAGCATCGAAGGAGCGGTAGCTTTCTGCAGAATTCGGGGATACATATCCACTATTAGAAAGAATAGCTTGAATGTCATGGATGCTATTCGAGCGGCGCTCAATGGAGCGCCGCTATTATCCGATAGTTGCAACATTAGCTGAAACTATGCTTTTTTTATCAGTAGGCTGAATAGTTACCAATTATTTTTGTTTACCGTTCCTTAACCACGGAAAAGCACGGAAGGACACGGAAACCGGCCTGATGGCCGGTGAGTATGCCGGGACTTTAAATAATCAATTCAGAACCTACTGTAGACAAAGCGCCATAGCAACCTTAAATATCGTCTTCCTGCATTCATTTTCCGTGCTTTTCCGTGACTTTCTGTGGTTTGGATACACACACCAGATGTCTCCATCAACAAAAATACAACCTGTATGGGCATAAAGTGATTCCCTTTCTGAAAATATGAAGTTATTTTTCAGCCATTCCTAAAGGTATCAAGAAATACATTAAGCATCAGAAATATTTGACGAAATAATTTCAATGCTTCATTATTATTCTGTGAAACATTATAGCAAAAGAAAAGAAAAAAGGTTAGAAATCGAGGTCGAGCCAAATTGATAATTAAACGTGTTGAGCAAATCCAGTTTCATTCCAGGGAAATAGGGGATTTGTGCCATAAGTCCAAAAACCTGTACAATTTCTCTGATTATATTATCAGACAGGAGTTCTTCAATAAAGGAAAATGGATCAGGTACAATAAACTTTATGGGCTTGTGAAGGCCTCTGAGCCTTACAAAGAGCTTCCTGCTAAATCTGCTCAACAGACTCTGAAAGTACTTGACCGTAACTGGAAATCTTTTTTCGAAGCTTTAAAATCTTACAAAAAGAATCCTGAACTTTTCACAGGCAAACCAAAACCTCCAAAGTATCTGGAAAAAAACGGGGAATACCTGTTAATTTTTACAAATCAGCAGGTCAGTATCAAAGACGGGGTGCTCAAGTTTCCCAAAGTAGTTCCGTTATCCATTCAGACAAGACTTCCTGATGATACTAATTTGAAAGAAGTCAGGATCATTCCAAAACACGCAGGATACACCTGTGAAATTGTTTTTGAAAAGGAAATCGAAGACCCCATACCTCTCAATTCCGGTCGAGTCCTGGGAATTGATCTTGGAGTTGTCAACCTTGCAACCATTGGAAACAATTTTGGAGAAAATCCAATTATTGTTAAGGGCGGGGTTGCCAAGTCAGTAAACCAGTTTTACAACAAGCAGAAAGCAAAGCTCCAGAGCACTTATGAGAAGCATGGAATCAAAACAGGAAAGAGTGTAGAAGTACTGACCCATAAAAGAAACTCAAGGATTAAAGACGTACTCCACAAACTGAGCAGGGCAATAATCAACTATTCTCTGGAAATGAACGTGGAGAAAATTATTATCGGAAGCAACCCTTTCTGGAAACAGAAAGTCAACATGGGTAAGAAAAATAACCAGAATTTTGCTCAAATCCCTCACAGTACCCTTATTTCAATGGTCGAATACAAGGCTGGAGAGGTTGGAATTTCGGTTGAACGGATTGAAGAGTCCTATACAAGCAAATGCTCTTTCCTTGATAATGAGCTAATGGAACACCATGAAGAATATCTCGGAAAACGGGTCAAAAGAGGGCTTTTCCGAAGTGCCACGGGAGTTCTTCTTAACGCTGATGTCAATGCAGCATATAATATGATTAGAAAAGCAATCCCTAATGCCTTTGCAGAGGGGATAGAGGGTGTTGTGCTTCACCCTGTTAGTGTTAATCCACTATACAAAGAACAGTTTATATCACAAATTCATAATAGTTTGTGATACTAATTAGGACTTTTCATAGCATAACCTCCTTCAATAGGAGACTCAGTTCCAAAAGTCCCGAGGTTCTTTAAAATACCTTATTTTCAAACTGCCTGCCGGTCAGGCCACAGGTCAGACTTTTATAGTCTGGCATCAAAATTCTTTAACTAATCTCGAAAGAAGCTTTGACCCACTTAAATTTAGTCCGCTTTATAGAGCGAAGTATTAGAAAAACTTTTAAAACTAATCAACCTTATCGAGTAGAATAATGTCCGAGAAAAAACTCCTTGAAATCAGAAATTCTTATTATCTCCCGGAAGACGTCCTGGAAAAAGTACACGGGGCAATTTCCGAAGACGTGGACAACATGGTAAGCTTATTTAAGGTCCTTTCAGACCCGACCCGGCTGAAGATCCTGAAAGCCCTGGAAGTCCGGAACCTTTGCGTCTGCGTACTTGTGGAGATCACGGACTATAAACACTCGGCCCTTTCCTACCATCTAAAACTTTTAAAAGAAGCAGACCTGGTAAACTCCCGGAGGGAGCGCAATTTCCAGATCTATTACCTGACGGAATTTGGGAACCTTCTCCTCAAATCCATTGAAAAGTACTTTTGAGGCTTTTCGAACAGGGTTATTATAGAAGAAAAAAACGAAATCAAAGGTCAGAGTTGATCATTGGAAACTACGGTGGTAAGCTTTGAGAACTTTACACCTTTCATGGACATGATGTTCTCTGCAAATTCCTTGATTTCCTCTCCGTCCCCGTCCAGGACGATTACTTCAAAACAGCTGTCATGGTCAAGGTGGATGTGGATCGAGGACTTTATCAGGTGGGTGTACTTGTGCTGAATATCAGCAAGAGCATTTGAAAGCCCGCGCTTTGTGTGGTCATAGATCACAGAGACTGTCCCGACCCGGTGACCTTTGATATCTCCCATCCATTCGTAATAGGATATGTAGTTCCTGATAGCATCCCTGATTCCTTCCGACCGGGAAGAGTAGCCTCTTTTATCGATAATTCCATCAAATTTAGTTAAAAGAGAGTCGGGGAGTGAAACCCCTATCCGCATAAGTTCTTTTTCCATAGAGTCACCAGATATAAGCTATATAATATACGAAATAATACTTTATGCATTGTACTTAAAACATTATATGTTTTTTTTCACAAAGAAATTAAGTTAAAAGAGTAACTTTTGCTCTTCATTTCAGGACTAAGTAATATTAACATTTCCGGTTTATTATTATTTATACTTACCTGACACATTGTGATGAAAATTATATAAATGGGGAGGCCACATGCCGCTTCAGCCTGCCCTTTATCTGCGGTCTACAAGCCGCTTCGGTCTGCCCTTTACCTTATGGAGTTCAAGCCCTCCGGGGCCCGTTAAATTGAAGAGAATTTTGAAAACCCCTTCCTCGGAAGCCCTGGAAAGTAGAGGTTTATAATTCAGAAAGGAACGCAGGAAATTCTCTTTTATAAGCGTCCTGTCACAGGTCTCCGGGTCTTTGCATTCCAGACTCAGCCGAAGGGTGACCTCTCCCTCGTCCTCGCCTCCGTACACGAAAGCCTCGTACTCCCCGGTAAGATATTCCAGGTTCTCCCGCTGAAAGACCCCCTTCTCCACATCCACTCTGTTAAAAGGAGTCCCTGCAACCCAGACCGTTTCAGCCTCTCGCTGGGGGGTCATGATTTTCATGTGCGTCCTCCCGCAGGGGCAGGTTTTCCGGGAAAGGACAACTGTGGTGTCTTCCGTATCGTAATTCAGGAGAAGGGTTCCGGCCTTTCCCCCAACAGGCAGGAGAGTGCTCAAAACCGTTCTCCCGCATTCCCCGTCAGGCACAAAACTCTCAAGCCGGGGGTCGTAGACGTCCAGGTGCAGGAGGTCTTCGGGCACGTGCAGGCCGGAAAGGTCGGTACATTCCCCGCACATGGTCCCTTCGGTGCTCCCGTAGGTATTGTAAACAGGACAATCCCAAATTTCGGAAAGATAGCTCCTCGCCTCCTCGGCAAAGGATTCGCCTCCCACGACCAGTTTTGAAATCCCACTTTCCTGAGGGTCGAGCCCCTCGGCCTTCATCCTCTTCGCAAGGTCCAGGAGTTTGAAGACACTTCCGACAATGCCCGTCGGGCTGTAGGCCTTTATGACTCTCAGGGGAAAGGTGCATTTACCTTCGGGAATGATTGCCATCCCGAGCTTCCGGGCCGCAAGGGTCATGGTGTTTGCGCCCACGTTCATCCCGTAGGAGGCGCAGACCACAACCCGGTCCCCTTTCCCGAAGCCCTGGGCCTGAAAGATCCGGGCGTACTTTTCCGCATAGCGTTCCCAGTCCTCCCAGGTCAGAAAAAAGCCTTTCGGGTTTCCGCTTGTCCCGCTGGTCTCATGGATGGTGTAGACCTCATCGAGCCCCACGCTCCTGAAAAGAAAATCATCGGTTTCCGGGGGCTGGTTTTCCCGGATAGTTTCCCCTGAGATGATAGGAAGCTCCAGAAGGTCCTCATGAGCCTTTATGTCCCCCGGCTTTACCCCGTGCTTCTCAAACCATTTCCTGTAAAAAGGAGAGTTTTCGGCCGCGTATTTTACCGTGTAGCGGACGCGCTCTTCCACAAGGGCATCGAGTTCTCCCCTGTCCATTGTCTCGATTTCAGGATCGTAATAAGCCTGACTGATGTTAAAACCCCCTTAAACGTATTTTCCCTGAATTCTATATTGGGCTGGGAGAATATCAGGGTATTCCAAAAATCCGGCAATTGGTCCTCGGTTAAGATAATAAATACACGAGAACTCAAATATATTCATAATGTTTGAGGCATACAGGCTCATCCTTTTTGGGTTATTTAAGGTTTATTATGATCTTGATAAGTATTAAACCATTTAATAAAGCTTAATTATCATATCTAGCTATTATTAAAGTTTATTTTGTAAATTTATTCCTTTTTTTAACTTTGTTTCTGAAAGTAACCTTATATTTAAGCCTGCCAATGTGGGGAATGTCAACCGGCAAGAAGTTGAAACCCGGTAAAACCACATCAGAAACAGACCCATAAGATCAAAAAATCCTGGCAGAAATGTCTGGCAAAAACTGCATTACCTGCTATGGAAATTCGTTTCCAAAGCAGAGTGGAGAAATCCGAACGTGGAACGGAATGCCTGAAAGTATATAGCATTCCTCCCAAGACTAAAGTCACAGGCATCCTGCCTGAGGAATCGAGGTGATTGTATGAAGATTTCCGGTATGAAAATAATATCCCTTATCTCAACTTTATTAATATTATCCTGTTTAATCCCCAGTAGTGCGTTTGCTGAGGGTGGTAGAGAAGCACCTCCCTTTGATTCGGGTGAACAATCTATTGATGTAATGAAAAGCCAAATGAACGAATCAATCTCCAGCATGATAGATAATCTGGAGGACTCGGAAGGGGATCTTGACGAGGACCTGGTCGATGAGGCAGAAGAACTCATTGATGAACTTGAGGGACTACAGACAGAACTTGACGACGTCGAAACGGATTCCGAATTGCTTGAGATAAAGACCGAACTTGATTCTTTAATTGAGGAAGCCTCTGATGACTTGAAGGATGTGTTTGGATCTATTGAACAGGGCGGACAGGGAATGAACTCTGATCAGGGTGGACAGGGAATGAACTCTGATCAAGGTGGACAGGGAATGAACTCTGATCAGGGGATGCAGGAAACTGAAGGCGAACCTGAAAGGGATCCATCGATGATGGAAAACAGGAGTCAGGCAAAAGACGAAAATGCAACAAAAGAAGACGGAGTACCTGAAGAAAGGAAAACATCCGAAGAAAGCTCTGATAGGGAAAATGAAAACGCTAAAGAAACGGAATCCGAAAGTACAGGTTTCTTTGGACAATTCTTAAACAGCATAAAATCTCTTTTCAGCTGAGCTTCCGAGCTCAGTTTCCAAATTTTAAGATCAACCCCACATCACAAAAAATTATTTGTTATATTTGATGGCGATTTTGAAACTCTGATACACCCCCTTTTACTCAAAGCATTTCTTCTTCCAGGTCCCGGACCCTGCAATCACAGCCCCTTTCCTTCAGGGTCCGGATGTTCCTCTTAAGGGTAGACGAACTCGTCCTGAACAGCCTTTCCGGTCGCAAGGGCCGGGTCAAGGGGGAAATGGTGCTTATCTGAACAAACCGTGGAATGACTTCGTAAACTCATTCTGGGAAAATACCGATGATTCACAAATCCAACATCTCAGTCTTTTTTATGTCATTACCAGGTCAGAGTCATCTAACTGAGCTGCGGGTGCATAAGCAACAGGAATGACAAATCTGTCGGGCAATCATTTTTAACCAAAAACCGGCTCAATTTCGGGAAATTCCACCATTTCTGTGGTTAAATACTCCCCGGAACAACGATGCTGGAATACCAGAGGGGAATACAGGAGGAATGCACCATGAAAATACCACTACAGAAAAACAAAAAATCAACGGATAAAATAGTCCGGAGAAAACTTCAATTATCCGTTTTAGCGATCTGCACCTGCACGGTGTTATGCCTGCTTGGATGTGGATGCGCCTCTGTCGGAGAGACCACTGAAACAAACCTCGGTGACACCGGACTGAACCGGTCAGTAGACTGGACAGAAGAAACGCATGGAAACGATGCAGCCCCAAACTATTCTGTCGTATTCCCCGAGGACGAGGTAAATGAGATCACCATTGCCATAAGTCCGGAAAATTGGCAGATTATGCTTGATGACATGACCTCGGAATTCGGAGAATTTGGCGGATCTTCGACTGCTCAGGCCGGAATGGGGGAAAAACCACAGGATAACTTTGATTTTGATCCGGTCACAGTTGCGGCAGACATTACTTTTAACGATACAGAATGGACAGATGTCGGTATCCGGTTCAAAGGGCAGTCAACCCTTGGAAATACCTGGACGGACGGTTCGTATAAGCTCTCATTGAAACTGAATTTTGACAAATTTGAAGATGAAAATCCCGACATCAAAAATCAGCGGTTCT
Source organism: Methanosarcina baltica (assembly GCF_055394095.1). Classification (NCBI taxonomy): domain Archaea; kingdom Methanobacteriati; phylum Methanobacteriota; class Methanomicrobia; order Methanosarcinales; family Methanosarcinaceae; genus Methanosarcina; species Methanosarcina baltica. Next base: position 2,144,491 of record NZ_AP042463.1, read on the forward strand.
ATGGATTTGACGAACTGAACCTGAAAAGCGGATTCGGGGACAGCTCACTGATGAGAGATAAAATTGCCCCGGAAATATTCAGTGATGCAGGAGTTATTGCCCCTGATACTGCGTTTTACCGGGTGTATGTCGATTACGGAGACGGCCCCGTATACTTTGGCCTGTATACCATGATAGAGAGTGTTGAAGACACCCTTATTGAGACTGCCTTTACCGATGATTCCGGAAATGTGTACAAGCCTGAGGGAATCGGAGCCACGTTTGCAGAAGGCATGTTTGGCACAGAATATTTCGAGAAGAAGACGAACGAAGACGAGGAGGACTGGAGCGATGTGGAAGCATTGTATACCGTTCTCAATGACGACACCCGGACAACGGACCCCGAAGAATGGAGAGATAATCTGGAAGAGACCTTCAACGTTGATGGATTTATTCGATGGCTCGCCGTAAATACCGCGATCCAGAACTGGGACTCCTATGGAATCGCGAGCAAGAATTACTATCTCTACACCAGTCCTGCTGACGGGACAATTACCTGGATTCCCTGGGATAACAATGAGGCCATCTACGCGGGAAAGAATGCGGATACCACAGACAGGCAAGCAATAGAACGGCCGAATGGTGGGCAGACAAACACCAGCATCCCGGATTTCGGAGGAGATATGCAGCCGCCTGAATGGGCTGAGGATGAGGACACCCGGCCTCCCATGGGAGGGGACAGAATCATGGATGGCCAGCGGATGGCCCCGCCGTTAGAAGACACAGAGAATGCCGGCGGGATGCAGAACGGGGGTGGCCGGATGGGAACGCCGCTTTCGCTCACTCTGGATGAGGTTGACGATTCCTGGCCGCTTATTCGTTACCTGATGGACGACCCTGTGTATCATGCAATGTATCTGGATGACCTTGAAGACGTTGTCACAACCGTCTTTGAACCGGAAGCGATGGAAACAGCCTATCGGTTTAACCATGATCTTATTGAGCCATATGTCACCGGTGCAGAAGGAGAAACAGAAGGGTATTCCAATCTAAAGAGCACGAACGAATTTGATGCCTCACTCAATGAGCTCATCGAACATGCAGATAGCCGGTATGATGCGGTTATGGAATATCTTTCCACACAAACAGGGGGGTCTTCATGATTAATACATCCTCCACCCCTCTTTCTGGTCTCCCGGCAGAACTTGAACGGTTTGAAAAAATTACCCTTGAAGACCTGAAAAACTCAGATGCCCAGCTCCTCAACAGACAGGAGCGAAAATTCCTGATGACACGGGGCCAGTTCTCAGAACTTCTCACCGGCCTTTCCGGTTCATACAGTGTGCTCGAGATTGACCATTCCAGAATGAGCAGGTATTCAACCGAGTATTATGATACTGATTCATTCCTGACATATCTTCAGCACCACAACGGCAAAGCCAACCGCTTCAAACTGCGAATCCGTCACTATCTCTCATCAGGGGACTCCTATCTTGAAATCAAAGAGAAACTAAACACTGGAAACACTATGAAAAGGCGTATTCCTGTAGAGGGCGATACCAAACTCTCAGAGCCGGCCCCGGAGGCATTCCTTTCGTCCGCATTTCCATATGACTACCGGGCGTTCCACCCGGTTCTTACGACCGATTACACGAGAGTCGCCCTTGTTGCACGGGACCATCCCGAACGCATCACGTTTGATTTGAACCTCTCTTTCCAAACCGATGAATGCAAATATTCCTATCCGGATGTTGTTGTGGGAGAAATAAAACACAACTGCCCGCTGCGGCAGTCCCCTGCGGGTGCGGTACTGCATACTTTGGGAATCAGAAATACCAGCTTTTCAAAGTACTGCATCGGAATATCTCTTACCAAAACACAGGTGAAGCATAACCGTTTCAAGAAAAATCTGCTGCTCCTCGATAAACTCTCCAGAGGGGGCACCAGCATATGCTGAGCGATACAAACCTCATATTTGTCCTGGGTTTTTTTATCAATTTCCTGTTTGCGTTCATCATCATACGCTTCGTCTACTTCCCGCGGCAGAGTGAGCACACCTACATCTTCACGTTCCTCGCCTTCAATACGGTGATCTACTTCATCATGGGGCTTTTCACCAGCTTGGAGCTCTCAATCGGGGCCGGGTTCGGGCTGTTTGCCCTCTTTTCTGTGCTGCGTTACAGAACAGAGACGGTCCCGATTCATGAGATGACATACCTCTTCCTCATGGTTGCTCTCCCTGTCCTGAACTCGATACTTATCAGCAGCAGCCAGTACGAGGAAATGATTCTTACCAATGTGCTGATCACCGGAGTCATCTGGGCGCTCGAGAATGGCTGGGGATTTACCAACCGAATGCACAGCAAAGAGATTGTGTACGAAAAGATTGATCTGGTACACCCGGATAAACAGGAAGAAATGCTCGCTGATATCCGGGAGAGAACCGGCCTCTATGTCGTACGGTTTGAGATTAGCAGGATCGATTATCTGCGTGATACAGCGGATGGACGGATCTTTTATCTGGAAGAACCAGATGAATCAGGATCACGAATCCACGTCAAATAATCGGAGTCAACTACCCCACGCTGAAGAAGCTGTCCGACAATTCAATTTCAGGCAAAAACAGGCAATAATTCCCCGGTTTAGGCCCCCGCTTTTCGCTTTAATTCATCTTCCAGGTCCCGGACCCGGCAGTCGCAGCCCCTTTCCTTCAGGGTCCGGACCTGTTCCTCATAGGGGTAGACGAACTCGTCCTGAACAGCCTTTCCGGTCGCAAGGGCCGGGTCAAGGGGAGAGTGGTGCTTATAGCCCCGCGCGGTCATCTCCTTCACAAGGGCCTCGTGCCTCAGGTAAAGGGCCTTTAATTTCCCGACCCAGCGCAGGGTTTCGGGGTGATGCGCATAGGCTTTTTTGTTGTTCGTTATGATGGACCAGAGGGCGTGCAGTTCCCTGTGTTCGCCCAGCAGATGCTGCCTGCACAGTTTTTCAGGAGAGATGTCCCAGATTCTCATTTTTGTGACCTCAGAATAATTTAAAATTTGGGGCAGGATTTACCGGATCTTAGTTTCCAGCCCGAAAAAAGCTCTGATAATCTCCAAGATTATTTTTGTCCTGATATGTATTTACTCCCGACCGGGAATATATTAACTATGAAGAGGAGGACCTGTCTTAAAAGAAGTTCCTGCAAGCATGGCCTTTTGCGTCTCATCCCTGTGTTTTTCTTTTTCGCCCTTCTGTCGGGCATTTTCTTTACAGCTTCCCCCGCTCTTGCCCACGTACCCGAATTTGAGGAAGAGGGAAAAAGCCTTGCAGAGGCTGTCCCAGTCGAAAACCCCGCAAAGTCCAGGGTCCTCTATGGTCGGCTTGAAAGTCGCGGAGATGGGGAAAACGAGGAAAACGGGAGAAATATTCGATACTACAGCTTTGAGATGGAAAAAGGAGAGAGGATTCTGCTCAGCCTCCTCGTCCCGGCCCCTTTCCCCGAAGGTTTTGTCCCGGAAATGGCTTTACTGGGGCCGGGAATCTCCCTGCCCGAAACCCGGCCCGACAACCTGGAAATCCCTGCTGGGTACGGAGCAAAGATCTTCCCCGGTCGGTTGCCCGAAAAAGCTGCATACGAAGGCTTTACTCCGAGCGCATTTTATACCCTCGCCTCCCTCGACCTTGAAGCTCCGGAAAGTGGGACCTACTACGCAGTGGTCCGGGCTCCTTCAGGGAAAGGCAATTACGGGCTTGTGCTCGGCTACCTTGAAATATTTTCATTATCGGAATGGCTGCTTGTGCCCGCAGCTCAGATCAGGATTTACCGCTGGGAAGGCCAGATTTTGCCGCAAATTTTTGCCCCGCTGACCCTGACCCTGCTTCTCAGCGGCCTGTTCCTCAAACGACAAAAACCATCCACAGGCCCTTCAGGCCTGACAGGGACTCTTGCTGCCCTCTTTTTCCTGGGGACGGGGGCTTCCCTCCTCTTTCAGATGTTGCTCGCCCTGAGCCTGACAGCTTTTTCCCCTGAGGCTTTTATAACGCTCTTTCTGGCCCTTTCCCATATCGGGATTGGTGTCCTGGTCCTTTTCCTTTCCCTAAGGTCTGGAAAAAGGAGGGCATATTCCGGAATCTATTTCATTGGCCTGGGACTTGCGGGACTCTTCCTCTGGGCAGGCCTGTATGCGGGGCCTTTGCTCGCAGTTATTGCCGGCCTTATTCCTGAAAGAGGCGGAACGTAAAGGACAGGGGCTGAGATTCTGAAAGCGGAGTTCAAAACCCCGGCCTAAATTTCAAAAGGATTTTCAGGGGCCGGAATATTTTTCAATATAGGCCTTAACATCGAATTTTCGCCGGCAGCCCTCATAATTCATGTACCGGACCTTTCCATAGACTTCGCGTTCCTTCCAGGCCCGGTCATGGAGCCCGCCTATGCTCCAGGCAATTCCCACGTAACCGTTAGGGTCCCGCCCGTCAAGCTCGTAGCGGTCGTTTAAGCAGATGGCGATTTTCAGGGCCTGTTCCGGGGACTCGCTCCATTCCAGGATTTTCTTTGCCCAGTACATCCGCATGTAGCCGTGCATCTTGCCCCTCACCAGAAGTTCCCGCTGGCTTGCGTTCCAGAGAGGATCATGGGTCTTTGCAGCCTCAAACTCTTCAAGTGAATAAAGGTAGGGCCTCGGGTCCTGACGGTGAGCATCAAGTGACTGCCTTGCCCAGGCCGGAAAACCGTTAAAATTGTCGTAGTCCGGACTGTAGTAGCAGTAGTTGTCCGAAAGTTCCCGGCGCACGATAAGTTCTTCAAGGAAAGTTTCCTTTGACTCCTCGTTGGCATCCGCGTTTTTAACTTCGAGTGCCACCTGCTGGACCGAAAGTTGCCCAAAGTGCAGATAGGGAGAAAGGTCCGAAAGCCCGGCTTTCGTGGGGTTTCCACTATTAAGCCGGTAAGAGTCAAGGCGCTCCCGCAGAAAAGTTTTCAGCACTTTTCGGCCGGCTTTTTCCCCGGGCCTGAAATGCCCGGCTTCGAAGAGGGCGTCTCCCGAAAAACTGGAGTCTTGGATCCTTTCGGGCAGGAGGACTTCAATGTCGGAACCTTTCAAGCTGGAAACCTTTAGACCGAAAAGCTCCGATTCCGAACCCACAACTTTTTCCGAAATCTCCAAACCTTCCGACTGTTTTTCAAGTTTCGGAAACTCTTCCAGAAAAAAGGGCAGAAGGGCATGAATTTTCGGCCGGAAAGTCCGGGCCGCGTATTCCTGTTTGGGAGAGGCCAGCCAGCAGGGCACGATGTTGTGGGCGTCCACCTCATAAAAAGGGACGTCGATTTTCGATGCGGTTTTTTCCACCCATTCCTTTTTGATACGAAGGGGAGAAAAGTCTGTCAGGAGGGTGGAAACCCCGTATTTTTTAACAAAAGTGGGAATTACTTTTTCCGGCGCTCCCCTCAGGAAGAAAAAGGGAATACCCTTTGAGGTCAGGGCCTCCTCCACTTCCTGCAGACCCTTCAGCATAAACTCGTACTGCCTGCGGCCCGCACCCAAAAAGCTATCCGTAAGGCAGAAAAGTACGATCAAGGGCACGTCCCCTTCTCGGGCCAGGGCCTGAGAAAAAAGAAGCGCCCAGTTGTCTCTCGTCCGCTGGTCCCGGCTCATCCAGTATGCAACAGGGCCTTTTTTTGCCTTTCCGGGTTTCAGGGTCCGAATCCTTTCCGGGTTCATACTCTAAACTTGGGGGCGCTCGTATATAGGAAATTACAGAGGCCAAAAAAAGGGAGAGCTGAGGAGGTATGCCTTATGCAGGCAGCACCTGAAAACAGGCGGTACCCGAAAGCCGGAACTCAGCTCAAAGAGAAGCAAAAAACAAAAGCAGTTATCAAAACTCAAAGACCTGCCCGTCATAGCCCAGCGGCAGAAAACGAGACTCGACCTCATGCGGACGATATAAATGGCTCAGGTGGACCAGTACCGTTTCTTTTGCGTTGAGTTCTTCCCCAAGCTGCACGGCATCTTCCGAACTCATGTGTTTTACCACATGGATATGAGGAGGGGCAATGGCATCGGCTATCAGAAGGTCCGGCTTTTTCATGATTTCTAGACTGGCCCCGGGAATTTCTTTCGACGTATCTCCCGTGACCACCACTTTTTTGTCCCCGGCTCGAATCATGACCCCCACAGGAACTTCCACAGGCGGGTGATGTACCTTAAAGAGGGTAAACTCAAGCCCGATAAGCTTGAAAGGCCTGTAGAGTTCCATGTAGTGCATCCGGGGCTTTAAAAAGTAGACAAACTGGTGGATATAGTCCAGGGTCTCTTTGACCCCGTAAACATCAACCTTATTCTGAACTCTGTAAAACTCCCCGAAGCCGGAGTAGTGGTCGTAGTGCCCGTGGGTCCAGATAACCGCGTCCACCTTTCCGATTTCCTGTCCCAGGAGCTGCTCTCGCATGTCCGGGCTCGTATCGATAAGGACGCGGCCCTCGTCAGACTCGACCAGGACTGAAAACCGGAGCCTTCGGCTTTTTCCTCCTTCTCGGCCAGCCTTACATGCAGGACATGTACAGCCGATTTTCGGTGTCCCGGTGGCATCTCCGGTCCCGAGCAGGGTGACCCTCATTTTTTCCCAGGGCTCCCATAATCTTCGGTCCTGAACCCTTCCCGTTCGTCAAAGGCCTGCACGGCTTCCAGGAGGTCTAGCTGGGTCAGGACCTTGCGCTCTTCCAGAAGGGCACTCAGGACCGCTTCCCTGATAACCATGCGCAGGTCAGAGCCTGCATACCCCTCGGTCATTTCCGCAATTTCCTTTGTGTCAATGTCCCCTTCGATGCTTTTTGTCACAATGTCCAGGATTTCCTGGCGCATATCAAGGTCCGGGAGCGGGAAGTGTACGATTTCATCAAAGCGCCTCCAGGCTGCACTGTCCAGCATCCGGGGGTGGTTTGTTGCGGCGATCAGGAGTACCCCGTCTTCTACGAGGCTGATTTCGTCGATGGCCTTGAGGAGGGTGTTGACTGCCCGCTTGATTGCAGCGTTTTCGTCCGAGTTCCTGGCCTTTGCCACGAAGTCCAGTTCATCAATGAAAAGGATGCAGGGGTTCAGTTTCTTGGCCAGCAGGAAGACCCTGTCAATGTTTTTGGCGGTTTCCCCGAGGTACTGGTCAGTGATCATGGAAAGCTTAACTTCCACAAAGGGGATGGAAAGCTGCTCGGAAAGGGCCCGCGCAACCGAGGTCTTGCCTGTGCCCGGAGGCCCCACAAAGAGGAGTTTTCCGATATCGTGAAGCCCGATTTCCCGGAGGTAGTCCCTGTGCTTGATGGCTTTCATGATCTTTTCGACCTCGCTTTCCTGCTCCGGGGTCATGACAAGGTCTATAACTTTCTGTTTTACGTCTTCGGGAGCGAGGATGGACACGAGTTTGAGCATGTCCTCCCCCTTTTCCTCCTTCTCGATTTCGGCGATAAGGGACTCGATCCACTCTCTTCCAACTTCCTTTGGTCTGGTCCGGGCCCGGGCCCCTTCATAGCTTGAAGCTTCCCGTTTTTTGATTTCCCCGAAGTAATAGGCAAGCACGGGGTTGTTTTCGATTTTTTCCGCGTTTCCTTCCTGCCTTTCAAACCACTCCGCTCCGAGGTCAAAGGCACTGAGCCGGATTTCGGCAGTGGACCTGTCAACGTTTATAAAGGGCATGTTCTGTACGGTTTTTTCCACGTCTCGGATCTCATAAAGTTTTTCGATCTTCGAGAAGGAAACGTTCATCGGTCTGCGGACAGTCCTTTCCTTACTGCTCCAGTAGTTTTTACGAATTTCTTTAGGTAAGTCGTTGACGTCCAGTTTCGGATACCTGTTGTATATCTCCGCAGTAAGCAACAGTTCCACTATGTCAAATACGGTGCCGGCCATGTTTTTACCCATTGTATCTTGAATTCCTCTCAAAAATTCCGCTCATAGATGCTAGCCTCTCAAATACTAGCTTTGTCAAAAGTAAGCTGTATCAAAAGTCAGTTTACCGAACGCTGGTTCTCAAATGCTGGCTTTATGTCGTTAAACCTAATAGTTCACTTTCTTCCATAATATAGCTTACGTCAACGACCCTTCCCTAAAACCCCCGCCTGAATGCTCAAATTTTTGAAGAAGAGGCTTCCTGCTTCACAGCCCGAAGTAGCCAGTCTCCACCGATCCACATGCCCATCCCCTTTTTCAGGGGTGCAGGGTGGTATATAGTACACGATTTTCTCCAATAATTAAAAATCAAGATAGATATATGAAAAATAATTATATGATACATTTATTAATCAGAAAGACACTACTACATTCTTCATCTTTCCGGGGAAGCCTTACCCTTTTTAAACAAATACTCGCCTAATTTCCGAAAAAAATATTAGAGAAAACATTTTAGAGTAGACATTTTAGATTAAACTTCAATAAGCTGTTAACAATAAGCTGTTAACAATAAGCTGTTAACAATAAGCTGTTAACAATAAGCTGTTAACAATAAGCTGTTAACAATAACCTGTTAACAATAACCTATTAACAATAAGCTGTTAACAATAACCTGTTAACAATAACCTATTAACAATAACCTGTTAACAATCAAATATTAGCAATGAAATATTAGCAATCAAATATTAGCAATTCATTATTATTCAACACATAATTATCAATTCACCATATCCCTGAGAGGATCTTTATGAAAAAAGAACAACTCTATTCCGGGAAAGCAAAAACCGTCTATTCAACTGAAGACCCAGAAGTCTTCTTTGTCGAGTTTCGAAACAGCCTGACAGCCTTCAACGGAGAAAAGAAGGCCGAGATGGAGAAAAAGGGTTATTACAACGCCCAGATTTCGAAAAAGCTTTTTGAGATGCTTGAAGAGAACGGGATCAAGACCCATTATATAAAAATGCACTCCGAGAACGAGATGCTGGTTAAAAAGGTCGAGATCATCAAGCTCGAGGTCATTGTCAGAAACATTGCCGCGGGTTCCATTACTAGAAAGTATCCGATGAAGGAAGGAACGGTTTTTGAATCCCCCGTAATTGCATTTGACTACAAAAGCGATGAGTTCGGAGACCCGATGCTCAACGACGACATCGCCGTGGCCCTTGGAGTGGCCACCCGCGAAGAACTCGCAACCATCAGGAAACTTGCCCTCAGGATCAACGAACTGCTTATCCCCTACATGGATAAGCAGGGAATACGGCTCCCGGACTTCAAACTGGAATTCGGAAGAAAGGACGGAGTAATCCTCCTCGCGGACGAAATTTCCTGTGACACCTGCCGCTTCTGGGACAAAAAAACCGGAAAGTCCCTGGACAAGGACGTATTCAGGTTTGACAAGGGAGACCTTTCAAAAGCCTACGAGGATGTCGCAAGGCGCATTGTACCAGAGATCTTCGAATAATTTATTTAAATCATTTTTTATTTTTTTATTTTTTCAAGTCGTTTCAAAAATATTCGGATGATTCGGATAAGTCGAAAAAATTCGAAATTTTTTCAAAAAAATCAGAAAAAGGCGTCCAGAGTTGTCTGGAAGCGGAAATCCGAAAGCATCCTGGCTTTTTGCACCCATTCAGCCTTTGGAGTCCTGACCCTGCCAGCAAGCTCGCTTACTGCAGCTTCGATGGAGGGAAAGGTCTCGGGCGGGTTTTGAAGGGCTTTTCTGACCCCTTCCCGGACCACCCAGACTCCGAGAGGGGCCCAGTATTCAGGGGTGATTTCCCTCAGGATGAATACGGAGGCCTGTCTTTTTATCGCGGCGAGGTACTCAAGGACGGGAAGCCTTGCGGCGTAGTAGCCCCCTGCAAGGGGCGAATACTGCTTTTTACCGTCAGGACCTTCGCTGTCTTCTCCTATCCAGCTCGATTCCCCGGACCAGACGGTTTTAGGGAGCCAGGCCTCGATTAATTCGAAAGCGTAGCTCCGGGGAAGGAGTAGAATTTCAAAATGGTTTCCGAAATGTGTCCCGGAAAAGAGGCTGATTTCCGAAACCCAGGGGTAGTCCCGGACTTTTTCGTAAATGGCTTTTCCGGTCAGGTCGTCAACCGCGGTTATGGACCAGCGGGTCGGGACAAGTTTACGTTTTTTTCCGAGGAGCCCGATTGAGAAAAGGCGGGAAATCTGTTCAGGTGCGACCTTGCTCCTGTAGAGTTCGAGGGCCGCGTCCTTTGCAAGGGCATCGGTGTCATAGACGAGATAGTCCACTTTTTTAGGGACATTCGGGTTTTCCGCAATTTCAAAGTTTTTGACGAGGCCAGCCGGCCCCATGGGAGAGAGGACGGAATCGAACTTTAGCTCCTGCCTGGGAGCTTTAAAAAACCAGGCCTCGGTATCCACGGGAGTCTTCGAAAGGGCAAGTTCCTGGGTCTTTAAAAGAAGAGGGTTTTCCTTTTTCAGGGCGTCTTTGACATTAAACGTCGTGTTTGCCCTGACAAGGCTGGAGCGCATTGAGATGATGTCCTCGATGGTCAGGTTTCCCCAGCCTGAAGGATCTTCCAGAAAAGCGGCCTCACTGCCCTTTACCAGCGGTGGAATAAGCGGGCCTGCCGAAACTCTTGGGTAACTGTAACTGCCAACAAAAACAGCGGGAGGAGAAGCTCCAAAAACCGAATCTCCGGAAATTATCGGAGATATTGACTTTATGGACTTAAATTTTTCAAGGATAGGACAGCGGGGCCGCCCACAAAGCCCTTTTCCCTTACATTTGATACAGAGTTCTTCTTTCAATTTTATTCAATGTCTCCGCAAATGCTGCAGGATTTTGCTCCGGGGGCGTTTTTGTATAACCAGCCTGATTTCTGGACAAACTTGCACACATTGCACATGCCATCCACTTTCCCCTGGTAACTCAATTTATTTTCCAGAAGGAGAGCCGCAAACTTTTTTATTTCGGCCTGGGTCTCTTCAGAAAAATCAATTTCAGCACCCCGTTTTTCACTCACATACTGGGATACCGCAGCTCTTGAAAGCTCCATGACTTCCGCAACGTCCTGCTGGGTACGCCCATAATCAGAAATCATGACACGTGAAAGTTCCGCCCTGATTGCAGGCAGCACCTTCTGAACCATTATCTCACATGTTGTTTTCATAAAGACCACTTCAATTAAGCGTTTTAAGATATTATATATTTTTTGTGACAGGCAATTATCAAGCGATTAAGCGGAGTAAAAGGCAATAGTCCCTGGAAAAAATCAAATGTTTCCCTAAGTGACCTTCCAGGAGCGGCTTCAATAAGCCGGCTTATCCTTCAATGCCGGTTTATCATTTATAACGCCTCTGCTGCGAGCTCTGTATTTATGAAAAAATCCTGCCGCAGCTTAAAACTCCCACAATGCACACACAGGCATGCAAAAACTGATTAAAATATATGTGCAACCCCGGAACCCGGAAATGTTGCCCTCATCGCCAGAACGAGATGGCCGAAAGGCCATCTCAAATAAACCAATCGAGCCTTTAATGTGAACTTTTAATTCTTAATCTGCTCAGCTGTGAAACCTTTTTGCATGAGTACGTCTTTCATACGGGTCAGGTGATTGCCTTGAAGTTCTACCGTGTTCCCTTTCACGGTACCACCGCATGCAAACTTGGATTTCAGATAGGTGGAAAGCTCGTGAAGGTCAATTTCACTGGCATCAAAGCCCTCTACAACTGTTACTTCCTTCCCATATCTTCGCCGATTAACTTTCACTGTGATCCGCTGTTGCTCCTTTGCCACTTCTTCGCAAATGCAAAGTTCTTTAGGAAGCCCGCAGACCGGGCACATTCCGCTGCTCATTTGTTGGTATGTCCTCCAAATTTGTAATAATTGTATATGTAAAATACATCTAAAAATTACTGAGTAGATATAAAGTACTTATCGATGAAGATATTAAAGCCTAATGGTAATTGTGGGCACTTCAATTAAATCCAGCGCAGGAAAGTAACATGCACTAAATCCTTAAATACAAAACTCAGGCCCCAATAACATTCTTTCCGACTTTAGTCTTCGTATTCTTTATGTACATTAGATACATTATTTATATAGAGCTTATAAATTTTTTGTATTTACTGCATTCAAATATATCTAAAAACCATATACCGTTTCGTATTCCGAAAACAAAAATAGATATAGTTTGAATTTCATATATATATATAGATGATGTTATTAAAAATGATATCATCGATTATATATCAATATATCCAATATATATTATTATAAAGAAATACTAAATAAGCACATTTTATGAAAATGATGACTTAATATAGTCAGCATTCATTTTAAAACCGGAGATATTATCGTGAACGAGCTGATAGGTTTCGTAAACGGAAACAATTTAAGACAGAAAGTGCTGGCCCTGCTTGCCTCAAAAGGGGAAATGGACGGGAAACGTATTGCAAAAATACTCCATATTGCATATCCATCCATGGAGAAGACACTGGGGGAACTTCAAGAAAAAGAACTGATCTTAGAGCAGGAGGAAAAATTCACTCTGACTGACACAGGAGAAAAGATACAAAAAATAGTATTAAGTATCTGAAATTTTTCTCTTTTAAATCCAATCTTTCTTAATTTTTATCTCAAACAGCAGAAGGGCCCCCCTTCCTCGACAGTTTCGGCCTTGCCGGGAATGACAGGAAGGGGATGAATGCTTCAAGACTCATGCCTCATTTTTTCGGTTTTTTTTAACCTGGTACTTTTGGGAGGGATAGTTGACCCTTGCCAGACACGTTCTATTTTTAAAATACTGCAAAGAAATCTTTATCTAACCCCTGTTCCTTTATGTCGGCGTAGTTTGTTTCCTGGTTTATTTCCATTAATCTGAACCCTGATTAGCAGGGATCAATTCATTATTATATAAGCCCGGGGGAAGCTCAGGGCCAGTTCAAGAGACAGCCCCGGCCCCCTATCAGATATGCTTAAGAATCAGAGGCCAAAAACCAGAAGCTAAGAATCAGAGGCCAAAAACCAGAAGCTAAGAATCAGAGGCAAGGCAATGTTACCTGAAGAAGACCTTAAGATCATCAAAGAAAAACTGGGCAGAGAGCCTAACCTTGTTGAACAAGGCTGTTTTTTAAACCTGTGGAGTGAGCACTGTTCCTACCGCTCAAGCGCCCCTCTCCTGAAAACCTTTACCACCACCGGCGAAAACGTCCTGATAGGGCCCGGGGACGATGCCGCAATCCTGAAGTTCGAGGACGGTTACGTGCTCGCCTTCGCAATGGAAAGCCACAACCACCCTTCCTACGTGGACCCCTACAACGGAGCAGCCACAGGAGTTGGGGGGATTGTGAGGGACATAATATCCATGGGAGCCCGTCCGATTGCTCTCATGGACCCCCTTTACTTCGGGACCCTTGACACCCCAAAAAACCTCTTCCTCTTTGAACAGATCATCAAAGGGATTGCAGGCTACGGGAACTGTATCGGGGTACCCGTGCTGAGGGGCGAGACCTTTTTTGACCGGAGGTACAGCGGAAACCCCCTTGTAAACGTGGTCTGCGTGGGCCTCTGTAAAGAAGACGAGGTCGTCATATCCAATGCCCAGACCCCCGGAAACAGGCTCGTACTTGCAGGCTCTGGCACCGGGAAAGACGGGCTCGGAGGCGCGTCGTTTGCCTCAAGAGACCTATCCGAATCCGCCGAAGCCGATGACCGGCCAAGCGTCCAGGTGGGTGACCCCTACACCGAAAAACTCACAATCGAAATGACCCTGGAAGCCATCGGAAAAGGCTATGTGAAAGCCTGCAGAGACCTCGGGGCCGCAGGGCTCGGAGGCGCAAGTTCCGAGATGGCTTTCAAAGGTGGACTGGGCGCCCATATCATCGCGGACAACGTCCCCCAGCGGGAACCCAACATGAACGCCTATGAGATCCTGCTCGCAGAGTCTCAGGAACGCATGCTTTTCGAAGTTGCCCCGGAAGACGTGGATGCCGTACTTGCTCTTGTGGAAAAGTACGACCTGAGCGGAGCCAACATCGGCTACCTGACAGAAGAAAAGACCTACACCGTGGAATTCAAAGGAGAAAACGTTGCAGAGCTTCCAATCGACTTCCTCACAGGCGGAGTCCCCATCTTCGAGCGCCCCTCAAAAGCCCCCGAAGCCAGGAAAGAAGAGAGCAAACCCGAAAAACCCGAAATTCCGACAGACCTGAAACAGGCTGTCCTGAATGTACTCTCCTCCCACAACCTCGCCTCCAAAGAGTGGATCTACAGGCAGTACGACCATGAGGTCCAGCTCAGGACCGTGGTAAAACCCGGAGAAGACGCAGGAGTCCTCAAGATAACCGACAAACACGGCCTTGCCCTTTCCTGCGGCTGTCAGCCGAGGCCTACCCTGCTCGACCCCTATGAAGGAGCAAAGGCCACGGTTTACGAAAACGCAATGAACCTCGCCGTAAAAGGAGCGGAACCCCTTGCCCTCGTAAACTGCCTCAACTTCGGAAACCCGGAACGTCCGGAAATCTACTGGCAGATCAAACAGTCCGTCCTGGGCCTGGGCGACGGAGCCAGAGAACTTTCCATCCCGGTAGTCGGAGGAAACGTGTCCCTCTACAACGAAAGTGACGAGTACAAAACCGCAATTCCCCCGACTCCCTCAATAGGCGTGATCGGAAAGGTGGAACTCGACATCCCCTTCACCTCAGGCTCCTTTACCGGGCCGGGAGAGAGCATCATCCTTATCGGGGAAACAAAGCCCGAAATGGGAGGCTCGGAATACTACACCCTCCTCGGAAAAACCGAAGCCGGAACCGCCCCGAAGGTCCCCAAAAACGCCACAGCAACCGTAAAAGCCGTAAGAGATGCCGTCAAAAGCGGCAAAGTCACCTCGGCCCACGACCTTTCTCTGGGCGGGCTTGCCGCAGGCCTTGCCAGGATGTGCGGGACAAACGGCGCCGAAATAGACCTTTCTAAAATCTCCGCAGGGTTACAGGCCGATGAAGTCCTCTTCGCAGAATCTCCCGTGCGAGCCCTCCTTGCAACATCCGAACCCGAAGCGGTCCTGGCCCTCCTCGGAGACCTGCCCTGCACCATTATCGGGAAAACCGGAGGAAAAGACCTAAGGATAAGAGGAGAAGGCTTTGAAATCGCCCTCTCCCCGGAAGAGCTTTCCGAAGCATACGGGAGCCTGACCAGATTTATGGTCAACTAACCCCACCTAAAATCTTAGCCTTCAGGCTAAGATTTTAGAGTAAGGGGCTTGTTTCGGCAAGTCCCTGGTTGACCAGATCGCCAGTAAGGAGCTTTGTAATACTGGCAGCCGATACGAAAGAATATTATAGTTACCCTGGAATGCCGCCTCAGTTTCAGGCTCTAAGGATGCTGGTTAAACAGTCCTGAGAGGTAGGGACAGTGCTTGCATCATACAAACCTTTCAGTATCAGATCGAGAGGGAGCCGGATTTGGTGGGTTGACTCCATAGCCCCCAATACGCATAACTCCAAAAAATGGAGGTAAACTCTATGCTAGTTTACATAATAAACCAGAACGGAAAACCACTAATGCCCTGTAAACCTTCGAAAGCCAGAAAGCTTTTGAGGGAAGGCAAGGCCAAGGTTTTGAGAACTACACCCTTTACTATTAAACTGCTTTTCGGAAGCAGTGGGTACACTCAGCCCGTGATAGCAGGCATAGACTCAGGCTCGAAAGTTGTTGGCTGTGCGGCTATTGCTAACGGAAAAGTACTTTATCAATCAGAAGTTCAATTAAGGCAAGATGTTTCTAAAAAGATGGATCAACGGAGGATGTACCGAAGAAACCGGAGAGGCCGGAAAACAAGGTACAGGCCCGCAAGGTTCAATAATAGAGCAGTTTCGAGGAAAGAAGGAAGGCTGGCCCCTTCAATCAGGAGTAAGCTGGAGTCCCATATCAGAGAAAAAAACTTTGTGGAATCCATCTTACCGGTTACAAAGTGGAAGGTCGAAACGGCTTCCTTTGACATTCACAAAATAACGAATCCGGAAGTTTCAGGTATTGAGTATCAGGAAGGTCCACTGAAGGATTTCTACAACGCCAGGGCTTTCGTACTGGACCGGGACGGGTACACATGCCAGCACTGCAAAGGTAAATCAAAGGATAAGCATTTGCAGTGTCACCACATCATTTTCAGGTCTGATGGAGGCTCCGATACTCCAGAGAACCTTATTACCTTATGCCGAACCTGCCACCAGGCCCTCCATGCCGGAGAGTTTGAGTTAAAGAAAAAGCAATCAAAAACCAAACATGCAACCGACATGGGAATTATCAAAAGCCAGCTTAAAAAATCAAGTTGGAACTTTGAAGAAACTTTTGGACATGAGACAAAGTTCAAAAGAGAGCAGTTTTTAAAGCTCCCTAAAACTCACTATAATGATGCTATTGCCATCTGCTGCGAGGACGGACAAACGGTAAAGCTGGATAATACGGTTTACCATAAAAAACATGTTTCTGCCGGGGACTTCCAACAGACAAAAGGTGCTAGATCAGAAAAGAAGATTCCAACCGGTAAAATATACGGGATTAGAAAATTTGACCGTGTAAAATCAGTTAAAGGAGAAGGGTTTGTGAAAGGAAAAAGAGCCACCGGCTTCTTTGCAATTCAAGATATATTTGGCAATGTGATATCAAACAGTGTTAATGTAAAGAAAAACTGTACTCGCCTCTGTGCGAGAACTACAACTTTAATCCAGGCGGTGAATGTTTGAACGCATTCCTCCCCCACCTGCCAGTTCCGCCAAAGCCGGAACTGTCGAGGAAGGGGTCTCCTGCTGAGGTAAGATGAAATGATTTATTCATCATCCCCTATTTTTTCATCATCCCCTATTTTTTCATTTTTAAATTCAAACATCCTCTTTTTTCGAATAAAAATCAGAAATCTCAGGCTCGGAACCCAAATAACAATAGCTATTAGTACCTAATCCACAATTTTTTCTGATATGAAAGCGGTATGTGTGTGTGGAGATGTCCACCTTCCGTATAATCCAAAATGGTACTGGCCAGCCAAAGGCACCCCCGACAGGCCGGATCTGGACCGGTACTTTGACAGGAAGACGATATTTGCAAAGTTTCAGACCGTGGGGAGGGGCCTGCTCCGCCTGAACAACCTGGTGCTGGAATCCATTGAAAACGGGGGGAAGTATGCCTTTAACCTCTCGGGCCCCTTCCTTGACCAGTGTCGCTGGGACCCTGAACTTAGCGCTTCCTTCCGGGAACTTTTAGAATCAGGGAGCGTGGAATTTACAGGAAGCTGCCGCTACCATTCCCTCAGTGCCCTTTACCCGGACCTTTCCTGGTTCAGGGAAGAAGTAAGCCAGCAGACGGCCCTGCTCCAGGAGTTTTTCGGGGAGAGTCCGAAAACTTTCGTAAATACCGAGCTTTTGCTTTCGGGCCGGGTGGAGGCCATCCTGGCGGATATGGGATTTAAGAGTATTATTGCGGAAGGTTCACAAAACCTCCTTAACGGCTACGATCCCTCTTACATCTATGAAAACCACCTCCCTACCCTGCTCAGACACATCAACCTCAGTGAAGACCTTGAGACCCGCTTCTCGGACAGGAGCTGGAAGGGATACCCCCTGATCCCGGAAAAGTTCGCGGACTGGATAAGCAACATGGAAGGAGACGTTGTCACGATCTATTTCAATTACGCAAACCTCTGCCTGCACCACAGGAAAGAAAGTCTGATTGCAGACTTTATAAGGAAACTACCCCTGGAATTGAAAAAACGGGGGATTGAGATGCTTACTCCCTCGGAAGCGGTCTCCCGCTTCAAGCCCAAAAAACTCCCCACCCTCAGGACTGAGCAGACAATTCGCTACGGCATGAACAACGCGCTTGGAAACCGGGCCCAACAACTTTACCTGCGGGAACTTGTGAGGGTTGGGGAAGAATTTAAAGAACTTTCAGAGAAAAGAGATTACACGGACTTCAGGAAGATCTTCGGCTACCTCCAACAAAGTGATATCCTCTTTTCCATGAGTTCCGGGGAAAACATCCGGGAAGGCTATGAAAAAGCCGTGAACTATTACTCGATCCTTTCAGATTTCAGGCGGGCTATCCTGGAGGAAGGGACATGACTTCCCTCTGCATGTACTTCCAGTTACACCAGCCCTTCAGGGTGCGCCAGTTCTGGCCTGACGACAGGACAGGCTTTTTCAGATACTTTGACGAGACTGGAAACAGGGAAATTTTTAAAAAAGTAGCCAAGAAGTGTTACCGGCCCACAAACCGGGTGCTTCTGGAAGCCCTTGACGAACACGGGAAAGACTTCAAGTTCTCCCTCTCGACAACAGGGACCCTCCTGGAACAGTGTGAACTCTGGGAACCGGAAGTGCTCGATGATTTCCGGGAAATGGCAAAAAGCGGGAAGGTGGAGTTTCTGGATGAGACCTGCTACCATTCCCTGGCCAGTCTCTTTGAGGACAAAACGGAGTTTATTGAGGAGATTAAAGAACACAGGCAGCTGATGTCCGAACTTCTGGGTGTAAAACCCCGGATATTCCGGAATACCGAACTTCTATATAACAACAGCATAGGAGAAATCGCGGCGGAACTGGGCTACAAAGCCATACTTACGGAAGGGGCTGACCACATGCTCGGCTGGAGGTCTCCGAACTTTCTGTACCGGGCAAAGGGTTCAGGGATCCCCATCCTCCTCAGGAACTACAAGTTAAGCGACGACATAGGATACCGTTTTTCGGCCCGCTGGTGGGACGAGTATCCCCTGACCGCGGAGAAATGGGCGGGCTGGGCCTCGGGAATAAGGGATGACACGGTCAATATTTTCATGGACTATGAAACCTTCGGGGAACACCAGTGGAAGGAAACCGGGATCTTCGAGTTTCTGAGAAACTTACCCGGAGAAGTTCTGAAGACCCACCTGAGCTTTGACACCCCCTCCGAACTTATAAAAAAATACAGGCCTATTGCCGAACTTGACATCGGAGACTTTTCCACCATTTCCTGGGCCGACATGGAACGCGACACAAGCGCCTGGCTGGGAAATGATATGCAAAGGCGCTGTTTTGATGAAATGAAACTCCTGGAGCCTTACGTAAAGCAGACGGGAGACGCAGAACTGCTGCGCATCTGGAAACATCTATTAACATCGGACCACTATTATTATATATGCACCAAATGGCTGGGGGACGGAGATGTCCATTCTTATTTCAGTGTGCACCCTTCACCTTTTGATGCAGCTGTTAACTTCATGGCAGTACTGATGGATTTTAAGGCAAAGGTCTTTAAGAAATTCAGGGAGACTGCCGGACTTTAAGGCAAAGGACTTTAAGAAAATCAGGGAAACTGCCGAAAAACAGATTGGGGCCAGACGGGTTTGATTTTGCGAGATTTCAGGGACAGACTGACGGCGAGTTTATAGGCCATAACAGTTTGTACCTGCATCCGAAAACGGATTCAAAATAAGCTCACAGTGGGGGATTCAAAAGTTACCGGGATCCGTCGGAGACGGGATAGGGGCCCTTACTCGAAGAGAAAAAGGAGAGAAATCAGCAATGGTTCAGGACTTATGCATGTTTGCGGGCTGGGAAGAAGATACGGAAATCGTATGGTTCAAGATACATTACCCCGCAGGAAAAGGAAATCTGGCTTCTATTTTGAATTTTCTGGAAGAACGTGATGTGGGAATAAAGATAGGGCATATAGACAACACCGAATCCAAAGATGTGGGTTACTATTCCATTTTTACCCGGATAAAAAAAGGTGTGGACCTGGATAAATTTACACAGGAGATGAAAGCTCTCGGCCCCGTAAAGGACATTGAGTACGGAATTTCCAAATATAATATGATCTATTCCGTGGATTTCCCCATGAATGTAATCGGGGCCAGGGCAATCATCGCAAGGGCGAAGACCCTTGTGGACGTAATCAAGACTTTTTACGAAAATGCCCCCCATGCGGAAGGTCTGCTTATCCAGTCAGGCCTGAAGGGAGGTATCGAGGCCGCAAAATATTTTGAGAGCGTCATGCCCCTGGACATGAATAACGCCGGAGACATGATTGCCGAGCTTTTCTTCGCGGTTGGCTGGGGACGGCTTGACATTGAATGTGACTGCGAGACCATGGCTGGGAGAGTAATTGTGAGAGACTCTTTTATCGCCGACGTCTGGGGAGATTCCGACCAGCCGGTCTGCGCTTTCATAAGTGGCTACCTTGCAGGCTATTTTACCCAGGTGACAGGCAGGCCCATCCAGGTACGGGAAGTCAGCTGTAAGGCCACCGGACATGAGGTCTGCGAACACGTAATCTCTCCAGCCCCCGAAACCATGAAGCTCGAACACCTGATGAGAGGGGAAAGGTCTTGATTAAACAGCCGAATGTTATCCTTGGAAACGCCGACCTTCTGGTAACCATGGGAACGAAAGGGGAGATTTTCGGGTTTTTTTATCCCCGAAGAGACCACGCCCAGCATGTCGAAGAGTCCCTCGCCTGCATCCATACAGGGGAAAAGCTCCTCTGGACGAACAGCAACGAATGGAGTGCCACCCAGAACTATATTGAAGACTCCAACATCGTGTCCACAAAACTCTACCACGATTCCGGCATCCGGATTTCCATTCTCGACATGGTACACCCCGAGGTGCCCGTACTGATCCGCAGGTTCAAAATCCAGTCCCAGAACAAACTCTCAGGCAAGTTCTATTACTATTCAAACTTCAATGTAGGGGAAACTTCAAAGAAGAATTCGGGTTTTTGCGATACAGAAGAAGGCCTGATTGCGCAGTACTGGCAGGAATATTACCTGGGGCTCTATACCATCCCCGAATTTACGGAATGGCAGATAGGCAAGGCAATGGACACTATCTGGTGGACAAATTCCAAATACGACATGGAAGACGGAGAACTTCAGAAAAACAAGGAAGACATAGGCAACATCAACAACGCGGCCGGCTGGGAACTGGACCTGCAACCCGGGGGTTCAAACGAGTTTATCATCTTCCTAGGGGCCGCCTCCACCCGCCCTCGCCTCTACAAGCGGATGAGAGAACTCTCGAAGCAGTCTCTTGATTTCATTTTTGAAAAAACAAGGGAATACTGGGTCATGTGGCTTTCCAAGAAAAAGGTCCTGAAGTTGCCGGGACTGGAGGCCCAGAGCAACCTGCGCCAGGAACTTTTCAATTCTTATAACCGCGCTCTTCTGAACCTTTACCTCTTAAACGACCATAAACACGGCTCCTTTGTTGCGGCCCCGGAGTTTGACTCGAACTTTGAGAAATGTGGAGGTTATGGTTTTTGCTGGAACCGGGACTCTGCCGAGCTTGTACTTGCCCTCAAACATTCGGGATACCCCGAATATTGTGAAAACTTTTTCAAATGGTGCATCCGGGCCCAGATGCCGGACGGGTCCTGGTTCCAGCGTTACTGGCTCGACGGGAGCACGGGCCCTTCCTGGGGCAACTTTGACTATTCCAGCCAGATCGACGAAACGGGTTCCACCCTCCATGCAATGGACATCTACTACCGTGTCCTGGAAGGCCTGAAGAAAGTTGAGTTTCTGGAAGAAGTCTGGATCTCGGTCCTGCGGGGGGCTGAGTATCTGATGAAACGGAGCAAATCCGGCCTGCATGAGAGCTGCATGGACCTCTGGGAAACCTATTACGGGGTTTTTACCTATACCAACGCCGCGGTCTATGCGGGGCTCATGGGGGCTGCCCACCTGGCCGAGGAAAATCAGGAAATCGGGCTTGCGAGGCGCTGGCGTAAAAGGGCAGATTTTGTAAAACAGGCCACTATCGACCGTTTATGGTTGAAGGAAGGGTATTTTGCAAAAGGGGTTATCAACGACAGGCTTGACAAAACCGTTGACGCAAGCATCCTTGGGGCTTATCTCCCATTCGGGATGCTTTCCCCGAAAGTGCCCCTGGAAAGGGACATGATCATGTTCATGATCGATAATATACAGAAAACATTATCCTGCCCCGTAAATGGACATTACGGGATCAGGCGTTATGAAAACGACAATTACATAAACGGCAACCCCTGGATTGTTACAACCCTCTGGCTTTCGGAGGCCATGTTCGCCCTTGCCCTCGACCTTCCCTATGAGGTAGAGGAGGACCCGTACGCAGAGGTCCGAAAAAGGTTTACTGAAGAGGGGATCAAATTCCTGAAATGGACTCTTGCAGGCACAACAAGCGCAGGCCTCCTCCCCGAACAGGTGGACAAGTCAACCGGGAGGCCTGCCTGGGCCATCCCCCTTGGCTGGAGCTGCTCCCTGATGATTGATAACATCCTGCTCCTGGATAAGATATGCAGGATAAATGAGGGGGAAGAAATTGAGCCTTGAAAAGGGAACAAAAAAGGGAAATTTGAAAAAAACTTGAAAGAAAAACAGGAAAGACGGAATCAGGCCGTGAGTTTCCCGTAAGGGCTTTCTTCGTAATAACTTACAAGCCGACTCACGGACTGAGAGGTCCCGGTAGCTTCCGAGCCCAAAAGCAGGCTTGATAAAGAGGCCCTGTTCATGTACATGACCCTTGGTTCGTCTTCGATTCCTCCCAGTTCGGCGGCCTTGTCAATGGCGTCATAGAGGTTTCCTAATTCGTCTACAAGCCCGAGTTCCTTTGCTTTGATTCCGGTATACACCCGCCCGTCAGCAAGGGATTTTACATCGCTTTTGCTCAGGTTGCGCCCCTCTGCGACACTGCTTATGAAGGTCTCATAGTTTTCCAGGATAATCCTGTCAGCGTACTCTTTTTCATCATCCGTAAGCCCCCGCCAGGAACCTCCCATGTCCTTGTACTCTCCTGACTTTGCGATGTAGAATTCAATGCCTTCATCCTCATAGTAAGAGGATAGGTTCTGGAAAGTCCAGATGACTCCGATGGAGCCCGTCGTTGTTGAGGGGTTTGCTATGATGTAGTCGGTAGGCGCCGAGATGTAGTAGGCTGCACTGGCCGCAACGTCTCCCATGGAGACCACAATCGGAACCCCCTTTGCCTGGGCTTTTTTTA
Organism: Methanosarcina baltica; assembly: GCF_055394095.1. Taxonomy (NCBI): domain Archaea; kingdom Methanobacteriati; phylum Methanobacteriota; class Methanomicrobia; order Methanosarcinales; family Methanosarcinaceae; genus Methanosarcina; species Methanosarcina baltica. Next base: position 2,167,371 of record NZ_AP042463.1, read on the forward strand.
TTTCCCCTACAATTTCCTGGGCTGCCGAGGGAGACCCACCTCCGCTATTGACCCGGAGCACGATTGCTTTTACCTGCTCATCCTCGACGGCTTCGCGGATGTTTTCAGAGATCTCTTCCGAGGTCGCATAGCCGAGACCTGAAGGGATGTTGCCTGTAAGCATGGTACCCTGTACGTAAATCACGGCCACCTTGTCCGAGGTCCCAAGGTCTCCCCCGAAACCGAAACCGTAGAAGATGGCTACTATACTAAAACCTATGATAAAGAGGAGCCCGAAGACCAGAGCTATGTAGGAAAGATGGTTTCGCTTCTTTTTTTCGGGAACGCCGGGAGAAGGACTGCCAGTATTCATATACGCATTCTCTCTTTTGAAATCTTGTTTTTGGGATTCCCGAACCGGACGGGATGTCCTGAAATTTGGATTGTCAGTCCTATGGGATCGGGAAGTCTCAAAATTAGTTTTGTCAGTTTGGGAGGGGGCGGAAAATTCATTATTATCCTTACCCCTGGCAGAGACTTCAGGTCCAGGACTCTTTTCAGCTTCTGAGGGACTCGCAGCTTCAGGCTCCTTTTTAGAGTCTGGAACTATTTTAGCTTCGGAAGCAATAGCAGCTTCAGGCTCCTTTTTAGAATCTGGAACTATTTTAGCTTCGGGAGGACTCTCAGTTCCATGACTCATTTCAGCTTCTGAGGGACTCGCAGCTTCAGGCTCCTTTTTAGAGTCAGGAACTATTTCAGCTTCAGGAGCAATAGCAGGTTCAGACCCCTTTTCGGAATCAGGAACTATTTCAGCTTCGGGAGGACTCTCAGTTCCATGACTCATTTCAGCTTCGGAACTTTTCTCAAATTTGAGATTGCTCTCTGGCTCAACTCCCTTTTTAAACTCGGTACTCAATTCGGTTTCAAGATCTTTTTCGAGTTCAGAACTTCCGGATTTCGATGTGGAAACATCAGATGCGCCGGAATCAGGAGTTGAATCTTTCTTAACCGGAACGTCAGGTCCCACATTTTCCGAAGTTGAACTATCCGGATGTTCTTCATCAGTATTATTATCATCAGAATCGGAATTTTCTGGATTCATTTCTACCTAGACCCGTATAACTTGCTTATTTATGAAAGTAAGTTTTTTTGCTTACGTTTATCTCAAACAACAGAAGGCCTTTATCCCAAAAATATTGTTCACCCCAGACAGGAATAAAGAAAGCTCCCAAATTATAAAGAAAAATTATAAAGGAAAAACCGGGTTTCAAAGCCCATCCTGAATAAATAGAGAGATTGCTGACGTTATTAGCCACCTTTTCTTTTAAAAGCTTCCTTTATATATAAGATTATAACCAATCCATTCAAAAATCTTGTCTCGAAAACCCGTAAGCGAAATATATTTCATAATTGCGGACGTCCAGAAAGAATATATTTTAAAAGATTCCATGGAGATCAGAATGTCAGAATTATCCGATAAACCCGTACTGGTGACCTGCGGCCTGCCCTATGCCAACGGGAAAGCCCATGTGGGCCACCTGAGAACTTACGTACCTGCCGATATTTACGTCCGCTCTCTTAAAAAAGAAGGGAGAGAAGCCGTCTTCGTCTGTGGCTCGGACACCCACGGAACCCCGATTGTGGTGAACGCCGAGCAGCTCGGCATCACCCCCGGAAAACTTGTGGAAAAGTACCACGAACACTTTGATGAGACTTTTAAGAAACTGGGAATCAATTTTGATGCCTTCGGGACCACGGACGATGAAGAAAACCATTCCCGGACCCTGGAAATCGTCAGCAGGTTGATTGAAAAGGGGTACGTTTATCCGAAAACCATCGAAATCGCCTACTGCCCGAAATGCGACCGCTCCCTCCCGGACCGCTATGTGGAAGGGACCTGTCCCTACTGCGGAGAAAACGCAAGGGGCGATGAATGTGACCAGGGCTGTGGAAAACACCTTGAACCCGGAGAACTCAAAAATCCTGTCTGTACCATCTGCGGGGGGCCTTCCGAGTACAGGGAACAGGAACACTTTTTCTTCAAGCTCTCGGAATTCAGCGATTACCTGATGGACTACCTCTCAAACGATCTCGGAGGAACTATCAATGCCAGAAACTACGCTCTGGGCTGGGTAAAGCAGGGGCTTACCGACTGGTGCATCACCCGGAACCTTGAGTGGGGTGTGAAGTTCCCGGGTCATGACGAGCTTGTGGTTTATGTCTGGGTGGACGCTCCCATAGGCTATATGGCCTTTACCGAAGAATGGGCGGCCAGAACCGGCGGCTCCTGGGAGAAGTTCTGGAAAGGCGACGGGGAAATAATCCACTTTATTGGGGGAGACATAACCTACCACCACTGCATCTTCTGGCCTGCCATGCTCAAAGGAGCCGACTACTCCAGCCCCACGGACGTTGTGGCCTCAGGCATGGTCAAGATAGAGGACAAGACCTTTTCCAAGTCCCGGGGCTACGTGGTCTGGGTTGGGGAAGACTATCTGGACCACGGCTTCCACCCGGACCTTTTGCGCTACTACCTGTCAAGCTACACCTCCCACACAAAGGAACTCAACTTCTCCTGGCGCGTACTCCAGGAAAAGATCAACACCGAACTCGTGGCCGTGCTCGGAAATTTCCTCTACAGGACCATGCTCTTTGCCTTTAAGAACTACGGGGAAATCCCGGCCGGGAAAATCGAGCCTGAAATCAAAGAAGAAATCGAAAAGACCATCAAAGAAGTGGGAGCCGCCATGGAAGACTACGAGTTTAAGAAAGCCGTGGACACTGCCATGACCCTCGCTTCCTACGGGAACGGTTACTTCCAGGCCCGGGAACCCTGGAAACTGATAAAGGAAGACAAAGAAGCCTGTGGCCAGATACTTTACAACTGCCTCCAGCTCGGAAAAGCCCTCACCCTGCTCTTTGAGCCGGTCCTCCCCGGAAGTATGGAAAGGGCCTGGGAAGGCTTTGGAATGGAAGGAAGCGTCCATGAGGCAGAGTACAGTGAAGCCTTGGTCCCGCTCAAACCCGGCAGCCCAATGGCAAAGCCAGAGATCCTTTTCACCAAACTCGAGGACGACAAGATTGGAGAAATGGAAGAAATCTCCAGCCAGAGGATCAAAGAAGCAGTTGAAAAACAGGCTGCGAAAAAGAAAAATGAAAAACAGGTGAAAGAAGTGACAAAATCCGAAGGAATGCCTCTAAAAGAAGAGGAAAAAACAGAAACCGCAGAAAAAGTAGAAGAAAAGGTAGAAGGGAAGGCAGAGGAAAAGGCGGAAGAGGAAGCAGAAACCCTCCCCCCAATCGACTACGACGACTTCGCAAAACTTGACCTGAGGGTCGGAAAAGTCCTTGTCGCTGAGAAGATCAAGAAGTCCAAAAAACTGCTCAGGCTTGAAGTGGACATAGGAGAAGCCGAACCCAGGCAGATTGTCGCGGGCATGGCCCCCTACTACGACCCCGAGGAAATGATCGGCAAACAGATCATCGTGCTTGCTAACCTCAAACCCGTCAAACTTTGCGGCGTCAAGTCAAACGGCATGATGCTCGCGGCCGAAGACGGAGACCTCGTTGCGGCGCTTATGTCGGACAACAAAGAACTCGGGCCGGGTTCTAAAATAAAATAATCCGGCGAAAAAGCGTAAAATTAAAAAACGGTGGTGTGGTTAAAAAACACACTGCACCTTCTTTTTTTTTATTTTTAAAATCCCGAGCCGCAGGTATATTACCGTGGATTTTTTCAGAAACAAAACCCTGATTTGGAAAAAGCATTTCTGATGACCGGAGCTACCTTAACTGGCATCTTCCTTCGTTCCTGTCCACGCTCGCTTGCGAGCGGCCTTTTCTTAATGACAGGACAGATTGGAAGGTACACTTCGCGTTATAGCCAGACTCAATGAAAAACGAATCAGAAACCGGACCGCAGATCTGAAAAACGAAAAAGACGAAAAAGAGAAGGGAAAGCTGGAAAATAACCGGAAAACAGAAGGAAAACTAAAAAAACCTCGATAAAAAAAGACCTTATTTCTCCATCTTTTCAAGCACCATTTCAAGATAGGAAGTCCTTATCGAATCCGCTTTTCCAACCCCGAAACGTCCAAGGAACTCAAAAAGTTTGGCCCTGCTAACTTCAAGCTCGCTTTCGTCCCCGGCCACGATTTCCACTTCGAGAAACTCCCCGAGCCCTTCCACGGTATCCAGGCAGACGGTGATTTCTTCAACCCGGAAGACTTCCCGGACTTTCCGGACGGCTCCGGCCTCGGAAAAGCCGAGGGCGTGCAGGATTTGAACCATGGGCCCTTCTTCCACGAAAGTTTCGAACTCCTTCCGGCTCTTGGAGACTGCGTCCAGTTTCGGGCCCTTGTAGGTCAGAATGCTTTTTCCATCCAGAGACCTTATCCGGATGGCCTCGTCGGTTTTTGCGAAATCCCGGTGGGGAGCTGCAAAGTAGGCATCGGACTGCTCTTCCACCTTTACTTTTTCCGCCCCGAGGTTTTCAAGGAAGGGACGGACGCGGGCATGTTCGGCCCGCACCTTGACTTCAATTTCTATCATATTTTTGATTCCTCCAGTCCAATCCGATCCGTAGTCCTGACCGGGCCGAATCTGGCCGAACCTGGTCGAATAGACTCCTTTTTCAGCTCAGGCAGCAGGGGGGTCCCCTTCCTCGACAGTTCCGGCTTTGGCGGAACTGGCAGGTGGGGGAGGAATGCGTTCAAACATTCACAGCCTGAATTAAAGTTGTACTGCTTGCTCTTAATCTGATGCAGTTTTTTTTAATATTGACACTTGTAGTTATCATGTTACCGAAAATATCACACAACGTGAAATATCCAGTTGATCTTTTGCCCCTGATAAAACCGGTCCCTTTTTCTGTTATTACAAGATCGAACTTCCTAAGGCCAAACACTTTTCCAGTAGGGATTTTTTTCTCTGACCGCTTACCCTTTGTTTGCTGGTAATCGCCTGCAGGGATGTGTTTTTTGTAGTAAACCGTATTATCCAACTTTACCGTTTGCCCGTCCTCGCAGCAGATAGCAACAGCATCATTATAGTGAGTTTTAGGGAGCTTTAAAAACTGCTCTCTTTTGAACTTTGTCTCATATCCAAAATTTTCCTCAAACTCCCAATCTGACTTTTTAAGCTGGCTTTTGATAATACCCATGTGGGTTGCATGTTTGGTTTTTGATTGCTTTTTCTTTAACTCAGCTTTCAAAGAAGAGCTATTTTTGCCTTGATTTGCCACAAAAATCAGTGGCAAGGAAGATCCGTTAAAAAAAATATTTGTAAGGCCTAAGTTCTAAATTACATTTAAAAAGCCTATTGTATCTGTTTTTTGAAGAAATATCTTTATATACGTAGAACCTAAATTTATATCATGGTTTTTTTAAAACAGAAAATAATCAACGGTAAAAAATACTGGTATATTATTAAAACTGGCAGAATTGATGGAAAAGTGAAAACTATATTTCAGATATATTTAGGCAATGCCGAAAAAATATTTGAAATGAAAAAACAGAGTGAATCATTGCCCTACATGAAACTGAAATCTTTTGAGTACGGCAAACTTGCCGCACTTCTTCATGTGAATGAAGAGCTTGGATTCGTTGACATAGTGAACAAGCACACTATGAAAAAATCAATCGATGGTTTAAGTGTCGGAGAGTATCTTTTACTTGATATAGTGGGGAAATCTCATGGAGTTTTAAGTGAAAACGGTATTGGGGAATGGTTCAAAAAATCGGCCTTATCTTTTAAGTGGAAATTCCCTCATAAATTAAATTGTCAGAATTTTTTGAATCATATGAATTACATTGATTCCGACACAATGAAAAATATTGAAGACGATTTGTGCCGAGTTCTCATCGAAAAAGGACTAACCCCTTCAGTACTGTTTGTGGATGAATCAAACTGGTTCACTTATGCTACCAATTATGATGAAAAAAGTGAATTGCTTCATAAAGGGTATAACAAAAAGCATCGTAAAGACAAAAATCAGGTATCTGTAGCGCTGGCTGCTAATGATTACAACTTACCTTTTATTCACGAGACATATCCAGGAAATGTGCATGATTCAGAGGAATTTTCAGGTCTGGTTGACAAAATAGTAAACCGTCTAACCGAATTGAATATTTGTTCGGAAGACCTTGTTCTTGTTTTTGATAAGGGAAACAATTCAAAGGACAACATTGAAAAAGCAACTTCAAAGATGAATTTTGTAGGGGCTGTAAAAGCAAATCAGGCAGATGATCTTCTTGAAGTGCCATTATCTAAATATCAATTTTTATATGAAAGCTCAGAAGGCCACAAAATTTATGGCTATCGGACAAAGCATCAGTTTTACGGGACAGAATTTACAACAGTAATTACTTTCAATGAAGGAACTCACAAACTTCAAAAAAGAACTTGTGAGTCAAATATGTCAAAAATAACTGAGAATCTGGAAGACCTACAGAGGAGACTGGAAAGCAACAGAGGAAAAGCAAGAAACAGGAGCAGTGTAGAAAAAGAGGTTGCAGACATTATTATCAAAAAATACAGAAGTATGGTGAAATATGAAATTACTGATGCTCCTGAAGGTAAGAAAAAACCTCAGTTAAAGTTCTGGATTGACGAAGAGAATAAAAATAAGCGCGAAAATTCATTAGGAAAAAATATACTATTTACAGATAAGCACCGTTGGCACACTAAAAAAATTGTGCAAACATACAACAATAAAGGCGCTATAGAGGATGATTTTAAGCTATTGAATGATCACCTGCTTGTCCCTGTGGGACCGGTGTACCACCACAAAGATGAAAATATCAAAGTTCACGTATTTCTGTCTATAATTGGCTTACTTTTCTACAGATATTTAGCCTGGGAGACAAAGAGATATGGTCTTTCTATGAGAAGACTAATTGAAAATTTGTCCGAAATTAGGCTGGCAGTTATCCAGGATAAAGAATCAAATAAGTGTAATATTATTCTGGAAGAGATGAGTACAAAGCAAGCATCATTATTTTCTTTCTTGAACTTGGGTAATTACCTGCCACCCCAATAAAAACGTCATCAGTAGGATTATTCATTCCTTAGGCCCACACAAACAAAGCCGCTTGATAACGGAAAAACATGCATCTTTGAAAGTAAAGTTTAACTCAAACTCTCCTGCATGGAGGGCCTGGTGACAGGTTTTGCATAAAGTAATAAGGTTTTCCGGAGTATCGGGGCCTCCATTTGTCCTAAAAATTATGTGGTGACACTGCAAATGCTTATCCTTTGATTTACCTTTGCAGTGCTGGCATGTGTACCCGTCCCGATCCAGTACGAAAGCCCTGGCGTTGTAGGCATCCTTCAGTGGACCTTCCTGATACTCAATACCTGAAACTTCCGGATTCGTTATTTTGTGAATGTCAAAGGAAGCCGTTTCGACCTTCCACTTCGTAACCGGTAAGATGGATTCCACAAAGTTCTTTTCTCTGATGTGAGATTCCAACTTACTCCTGATTGAAGGGTCCAGCCTTCCTTCTTTCCTCGAAGCTGCCCTATTATTGAACCTTGCGGGCCTGTACCGGGTTTTCCGGCCTCTCCGGTTTCTTCGGTACATTCTCCTTTGATCCATCTTTTTAGAAACATCCTGTCTTAACTGAATCTCCGACTGGTACACAACTTTTCCGTTAGCAATAGCCGCACAGCCAACAACTTTCGAGCCTGAGTCTATGCCTGCTATCACGGGCTGAGTGTACCCACTACTTCCGAAAAGCATTTTAATCGTAAATGGTGTAGTTCTCAAAACCTTTGCCTTACCTTCCCTCAAAAGTTTTCTGGCCTTTGAAGGTTTACAGGGCATTAGCGGTTTTACGTTCTGGTTTTTAACGTAAACTAACATAGAGTTTACCTCCATTTTTTGGAGTTCTGCGTATTGGGAGTTGTAGAGTCAACCCATCAAATCCGGCTTCCTCTCGATCTGATACTGAAAGGTTTGTATGATGCAAGCACTGTCCCTACCTCTCAGGACTGTTTAACCGGCATCCTTAGAGCCTGAAACTGAGGCGGCATTCCAGGGTAACTATAATATTCTTTCGTATCGGCTGCCAGTATTACAAAGCTCCTTACTGGCGATCTGGTCAACCAGGGACTTGCCGAAACAAGCCCCTTACTCTAAAATCTTAGCCTGAAGGCTAAGATTTTAGGGAGGGGTAATTGACGCCTCGTCCGGGATAAACTTGGTGCCGTAGTAGATCATACCCCGCTCGCCGTCCGAGCCGAGTTTGCGGAAGACGGACTTTACCCGCAACCCGATGTGCACCTTTTCAGGGGGGCCCACAATCTGGGAGGTGAGGCAGGGGCCTTCGTCCATTTTGATGATGGCAAGAGCGTATGGGGTCTGCGCCTCAAACCCTTCGGCTGCGGTGTGGATTATCGTAAAGGTAACCACTTCCCCCACGCCTTTGAACTTATAAGCCTCGATTTTACCGAGCCGTCTGCAGTTTACACAGGTGTCCCTCGGAGGGTAGTAATACTCTCCGCACTCCTTGCAGTGAGTTCCCTCAAGGTTGTATCTGCTGCCCAGATTTCTCCAGAATCTTGGTACTGACATCTCCAATCACCTGTTCCTCGAAAAGATATGTATGGCTGCGGTTGCTCCGGACCCTCCTACGTTATGGGTCATGCCGTACTCGGCTCCGTCCACCTGGCGTTTGCCGGCTTCTCCACGGAGCTGGGCTACGATTTCCGCTGCCTGCTTGATGCCGGTTGCCCCGACAGGGTGTCCGCAGGCTTTCAGGCCGCCCGAGGTGTTGACAGGGATGCGGCCACCGATTGCGGTTTCGCCTTCGGAGGTAACGATTCCTCCTTTGCCCTTCTCGGCAAAGCCAAGGTCCTCTATAGCGCAGATCTCGGCAATGGTAAAGCAGTCATGCACTTCCACAAGGTCGATATCCTTCGGCCCCACCTTTGCCATTTCATAGGCCCGCCTTGCGGCCACGACTGTCGCGTCCAGAGTGGTGATGTCCCGCCTGTCATGGAGAGCGAGGGTATCACTGGCCTGGGCTGTCGCCTTGATGTAAATTGGAGTATCGGTGTACTTATGGGCGATTTCTGCGGGGGCCAGCACAACGGCTGAGGCCCCGTCCGTAATCGGAGAACAGTCAAAGATATGCAGGGGGTCAGCCACCATAATGGAGCTCAGGACCTGCTCAACCGTGATTTTGTTCCTGTACTGGGCAATCGGGTTATGGGCCCCGTTCCTGTGGTTCTTTACCGCAACTTCGGCCATCTGTTCACTCGTTGTCCCGTATTTATGCATGTGCAGCTTGGCAATCATTGCATAGAGGCCGGGGAAAGTGGCCCCTGCCATGCCTTCCCATTCCCGGTCCGCGGCTGCCGCAAGGGCAGTTGAGGCTTCACTGGAACAGACATCCGTCATTTTCTCGGCGCCTGCCGCAATCACAATGTCCCCGTAGCCGGAAGCCACGGTCATGATTGCCTGACGAAGCGCAAGTCCGCCTGAGGCACATGCGGCCTCGACCCTTGTTGCAGGCACATGCAGGTTCCGGGAAAGCCCGGAATAGTCAGCGATTAAGGCTCCTATGTGTTCCTGGTCAATAAAACGCCCTCCGCTCATGTTCCCGACGTAAAGGGCATCGATATCTTTTCCACTGACTTCGGCGTCCTCAATGGCTCCAATTCCGGCTTCGACCACGAGTTGTCTTAGAGAACGGTCCCAGAGTTCTCCGTACTTTGTGTTTTTTATTCCGATAATTGCTACATCTCTCATTTGCATACACCCCTTTCAGGCAAAGCGGATCTTTCCTTTATGCTTGGCATACTGGCCATAGTCCAGGTAGATCGGATTCTTTATAAGTTCGGAAACCTTCGGGGCTTTGTCCCTGATTTCCTCGATCCTGTCGGTGACCGTTATGCTAAAAGAGTCGGACCCTGCTCCGGACCCGAAAGCTGTCATAAAAATCCGGTCTCCGGGCTTTGCCTGGTCCAGAGTGGCCGCAAGCCCCATCATACAGGAACCTGAGTAGGTGTTTCCGATCTTTGTTACCACAAGGCCCGGTTCGATCTGCTCTTTGCTGAAGCCAAGCATCTTTGCGGCATTTCTCGGGAACTTCCCATTTGGCTGGTGGAAGACCGCGTAGTCGTAGTCTTCGGGTTTTGTGTCCAGCTTTTTCATGAGGCCCTTTGAGGCATTCGTGACGTGTTTAAAGTAGCCGGGCTCCCCCGTAAAACGTCCGCCGTGTTCAGGGTAAGGCTGACCTTCCCTGCGCCAGAAGTCAGGGGTGTCCGTTGTAAAAGAATAGGTGTCTTCAATCACGGCACAGAGTTCGGACTCGTTTCGTCCGATTACTAAAGCGACTCCTCCTGCTGCGGCCGTGTATTCCAAGGCATCACTTGGAGCTCCCTGGGAAACGTCGGACCCGATTGCCAGGCCAAGGTCTACCATTCCGGAACTTACGAGCCCCATGCAGGCCTGAACAGCGGCCGTCCCTGCCTTGCAGGCGAACTCGAAGTCTGCGGCCGTCAGTTCGGGGGTTGCCCCGACTGCCTGAGCTACAATGGTACTTGTGGGTTTTACAGCGTAGGGGTGGCTTTCCGAACCTGTGTAGACGGCCCCTATACGGGAAGGGTCACATTCTCCGCGAGCTAGGGCATAACGGGCAGCTTCAACGGCAATGGTCGCCGCGTCCTCATCGAGGGCAGGTACCGACTTTTCTTGCACCATAAGGCCCTTTTTAAGGATATCCGCGTCGTCTCCCCAGAGCCTGGCGATTTCTTCGACTTTTATCCTGTATTTCGGGACATATGCACCGTAGGATACGATTCCGATAGTCATATTATCACCTGTTTTTATAAAAAATAACGAGAGGTTGGGTTTTTATTATAATCGTAAAAGTGTATTCTTCCAATTCGTTTACATGAATCATTCGTTTACCTGATGGCTGTATTTCTTCAATACCCGAAGGATCTTATCTAGATCCATTGTGGTCGCAATCAGGGGGATCCTGTCAACCTCGGCCATTTTGATAGCCGCCGGGTCCACCTGGTTCGCGCGAAGCCCGTGGATTACAACGGCCCCGGGTTTCAGGTTGGTGACCCGGATTGCCACGAGGGGGGACTTGCCGGTAGTTACTTGTGTAAAGATCATGGCCCTGTCCGTGCTCCAGCCGTAAAGGCGCTGGAACTCGTAGGAGGAAAGTTCCAGGATGGCCCGCTGACTGTCAATTACTGTAAAGCCATAAAGAGGTTTTTCCACGCCTTTGTAGACGACATCGGCTTCGAGAAGGTTGACCAGTTTTGCAAGTTGTATGGGAAATGTGTATTCGTATGTGGAATAAACTGATCTGGAACTGTTTTCAGTGCCCAGCATTGCTTCATAATTGTGGATCTTTTTCCCGCCTCGCCCCAGATCAAGCTCAAGCAGGGACTCAACGATTTTCCGGATGATCATTGTTCCGGGCGATTTTCTCCTCCCGCTCTCATAGTCGCTTATCACGGAAGGGGATACTTTTAGGTAATTTGCGATATCGGTCTGAGAAATTTCGAAATTCAATCTCCATTTTTTCAGGGATTCTCCTGGTTTGTCAGAAAGCGTGATCTCTCCGGCCATTTTTTCAGCCAAACGGTTCCGGAGATTGTCTGATAATTCGTTGGATGTCATGACTCCATACCTTAAGAAGAAATGTTCCCATATATATTTAACGAATGTGGTTTCGTTGATTGTCGCACATTTCTGCCCGGTGCAGAAAATAGTACTTTGTGCATATATTAATAAGTAATGCAACATAAATTTAGATGTTATGAAGTCCAGTACCCAAGTTCCTCAGTCAAGCGTTTCGGACCTGCTACTGTATTTTGGCTGTCCGAGACGGGTGTATTATACAGCCCGGGGGTTTGAACTCCTCCCCGAAATGACCGCCGCCAGGGTAGAACGGATGCTCGAAAAAGAGCTTGCTCTTGCCTATCCTGAACTTATTAGAGAATGTTCGTTAAATGCCGATAGCTTGAACTCGGCCCTTGAAGCTACCTTCGCCCATGCGGCCGAAGACCTGCCCCTGCTCTATCCCGTCGAATTTGCGGCCGTGGACGAAGTCCTGCTCGAAGAAGGAAAAGCTCTTGCAAAGGCCCAACTCCCGGAAATTGGGGCCAATCTCCTGCAAACTCTTGAGGAGTACGGAGAGAAAAACTTTTTGGCTGCCCTGACTCCCATAAAAAGCGAACCCTTCCTCTCCTCAGCTCGCCTGAAACTGAGAGGATCCCCCTCAAAACTGGTCTGCTTTGAAGAAAAACTCCTGCCCTCCGTAATAAAAACCGGAAACTGCCCTACAAACGGAGTCTGGGCCCGGGACCGTTTCCACGTCACAGCTCTCGCCCTCCTCCTTGAAGCCGAAAAGGAGGAAGCCGTACAGAACGCCTTCGTGGAATACGCAGGACACGGCCTTCTCAGGAAAGTCAAGCTCAGGGCCGCCGACCGGCGAGAAGTCCTTAAAGTCACCAGACGGGTGGAAAAAATAAAAAACGGGTTCATGCCCGAAAAAAAGGAAGGCCCCCTCTGCAACCATTGCAGCTTTTCCGAGCAATGCAGCCAGAAATCCTCTTCCCTCCTGTCCAAACTCTTCTGACAAACCGACTTTCAGACAGCAAAAATCCGTAGAAAGAGACTGATTGGACAGCAAAACATTTGACAGACCCGGCTTCAGCGCAGCGTGTCCACCCTGAACCCTCCTTTAGAACCCACGGCCGCATTATAGAGAGCCCCCGTAATGTAACCCGCCAAAAACCCGGAAACTCCATAGAAAACGGGCAAGCTGACCACCGCCAGTTTCCCGAAGATAAGGGAAAATATCCCAAAACTCTCGGGCATAGCATAACCCATAAAAGCGGCAATAGTTGTAAAAACCCCAAACACGAACCCCGCAGAGCCGTAAAGGATAGCAAGAACCTTTCCGTAAGCAAGTGCGTCAATTTCTTTGATGATAACCATATTTCCCCCTAAAATAAAGTTAAATTTATAATTTAATTATTATATGCATGCGTTTTAGATTTAAAATCTTGCAGGCAGGTCAGTCAGCACATTAAAAATCATGGAAGAAAGAAAAAAGAACCACGGAAGACACGGAATACACGGAAAAAAGAACGCATGGAAGACACCATTTACGGTTGCTCTGGCGTTTTTTAGTACTCTTCTCGAAATAAGGTTTATAGTCCTCTTTTCAAAATAAGGTTTATAGTCTGCTTGAGTGAGCGCAGCGAGCGAAACGGACCCCGTGCTCCCGAAGCGGAACTCGGGTGATGGAACTCGGGTGACAAAGCCTTTTTAAAGGTTGCTTTCCTCAGATTGCCTGATGTCGAAACCAGCGTTTCTTGGCAAACTTCTCCTGCACTGGTGTGAAACCTGCAACGTACCCGTACTCGGGAAACGGTGCGGGTGTGGGAATGCCACTAAAAAAGTCGAGGTTACCCCCCCAGGGGATATCCGACCTGCATTTCCTTATGATATAAGGCGTATAAATTCCGTTTCTGAAAAACAGTTCAATACCCCTCTTATCCCCGAGGGAAAGCTTGTCGTGCTGAACAAGGCCCCCTACGACGACCGGATGGACGAGATTATCATGGAAGGGGAGGTCATTGCTTCCATCAGGTTCGAGGTTGAGAGCTGTGAGTGGGTGCTCCTCCCCAGGCTTGAGGGCGCAAGAAGGCTCTTTCAGGGAAAGGACAGGACAGAGCTTAAGAAATGGATCATTCTGGCCGAAGAGGTTCTTCCCTTTATCCTGAAAAAAGGAGCCAGTGTCCTGGTCCCCGGCATTCTTGACGCTGACCCTGAAATCCAGGCAAACGACGAGGTAGTGATCCTCATCCCCTCCGGAGAAGTTGTCTCCTGCGGAAGGGCCAAAATGTCCGGCCGGCAGATGCTTGACGAGAAGCGCGGAAATGCCGTAAGGCCCCGCTGGAGTGGGGAACCGAAACCTTTCACGCTATCGGAAGGGGAAAATGAGGCAGGGACCGAAACCGAAGCAAGGGACGATTCCCGGACCTGGGATGACGCCATCCGGGCAAACGCCAATATCCTGGACAGCTTCGTAGGCGAAGCCCAGGCCTTCATTAAAAACGTAGTCGGAAGCATGGACAAGCCGATAAGCGTATCCTATTCCGGAGGAAAGGACAGTCTGGCCGTGCTCCAGCTCGTGGACGACTGCCTTGACGATTATGAAATCATGTTTGCCGATACCGGGCTAGAATTCCCGGAAACCCTTGAAAACGTCCGGCAGGTAGCCGAATACTACGGAAAAACTCTGAGGATGACAAGTGCCGGGAACGCCTTCTGGGACTCGATAGGAATCTTCGGTCCTCCCACCATGGACACCCGCTGGTGCTGCAAGATCTGCAAACTGGGCCCCATAACCCGCCTCATCCAGGAGAATTACGGGAAAGGCTGCCTGAGTTTCATAGGGCAGAGAAAATACGAGTCCCACGCCCGCTCAATCAGCAAAAGGGTCTGGAAAAATCCCTGGGTAGGAAACCAGGTCGGAGCCTCCCCGATTCAGGACTGGACCGCGCTGCACATCTGGCTCTACATCTTCAGGACAAAGGCCCCCTACAACCCGGCCTACGAGAACGGCTACGACCGCCTGGGCTGCTGGCTCTGTCCCTCCTCGTCCCTCTCAGATTTCTTCCTCCTCAAAGAAGTCCACCCCGAACTCGCGGAAAAACTTAACACCCACCTCCTGGCCTACGCCGAAAAAACCGGCCTCTCCGAAGAATGGGTCAAATACGGCCTCTGGCGCTACAAAAGGTTCCCGCAACCCCTCGAAGAACTGGCCCGTAAAAGAGGAATCGCCCTTCTCCCCCAACACGCAAACCCGGACACTTTAACCTTTGAAGTCGCAACCGGCTACCGCCCCTGCAAAGCCGGTGGTCTCACAGCCGACGGAAGCTTCGGCCAGCCCATCGACCTTGAAACCCTTGACGCAAGTGGCATGTTAAGGCCCATAGGAAAAACAGCCTCAATCGAAGGCATGATCTCCACAAGCGCAGGCGAAGACCGGGTTCAGATCTACGCCTCAGGCAACGTCAACGGCCGAAGCGAAAACAACGAGAAAAGCCTGAAAAAACTCATGCGAAAAGTGGAGTTTTCAGTAAGAAGAGGTCTCCTCTGCAAAGGCTGCGGGGTCTGCGTCGGGCACTGCGACCACGAAGCCATTGAGATAAAAGACGGAAAAGCCATAATTTCCGAAGCCTGTATCCACTGTGGGGCCTGCATTGAGGTCTGCCCGCTGGTCCGGTTTATCTGAAAATCTGCGATTTGAAATCCGGTGGCGGGGTTCTGAGAAGAGTGGGAATTTTTACCCCGCCGGTTTTTTGAATATATGAGAGCTGAAAGACCGGAGTGGGGAAAATGGCGTATTTGGGGGGAGCTTTCCCCGCAGCTGCGCTGCGGCCTGTTCGTGGCGCTGAATGAGAAGAATAGAAGCAAACAAAAACAGGCCGGTATTTTTGAGGAGTATAGTCAAGATGTTACCGTTCTCTCGAAAAGCGGAAGCCTAAAAGGAAAACACAAAAAATACTGAAGAAAAGTTAAATGAAGAATTGTAGACCAATCAGAAGATCGGTATAGTCAATAGAAATCAATACAGATCTGTTAATAGTCTGCTTGAGCTCGCGCAGCGAGCGAAACGGACCGCGTGCTCCCGAAGCGCAACTCGGGCAGCGCAACTCGGGTAATTCAGTGGGTAGTTCATTGGGAAGTGCGCGGATCAAGCATCAATGTGAATTTCAAAGCAGCTTGAAACCTGGTTTCCTTTGCGGCATGTACCGGTTATTTTCTGGCTTCCTCCGGATACTACCTGGATTTGCCAGGTACGGTATCCTAGGACTTCCTGATCACCCCCCCCTTGCAGGGGGACATATTTTTCAGTCATAACTTCCAGGCCGTTGCTTGTTGCTATATCCCAGCTAAATCCCGTGCCGGGGTTTTCAGGGAACTGAATGGTAAACGGTCTTTTGAGCATATTATATCCCTCTCAAATTCCTTTTTTCAACTTAAAACGAATATGTTTTCATGAGATTTCGAAACCTACATGAAAAACAATGATAAATACGGACGTGGAAATAGGGCTTTGGACGTTGGACAGAAGCCGCAAAACATAGATCCATAACAATATTGTAGTTCTTGTTTGATAAATTTTTTGAAAAAAACAATCCATACGGGGTTAACATATAAGGAAAAATCCATGACAGGAGAGAAAATGAGACGAAATCAAGAAAAATATCATGGTTAACATATAAAAAGAGCTTTTTTTGTAAATTTCCCTCTGTCAAACGGAAAAATCGTTAAAAAGGACAAGATTAAACCTCAATAGTCAAACAGGCTGGTCTGGCCCTTTATTTCCTGCAAGCCCCCGACCCGCACCCCGACGCGTCGGAGGGCCTCCGGGTTTTCATCAAGAAAAACTTCCAGGATCTCACGGGCCGTCTGCCGCAGGATTTCCCTGTCCGAGACCGCATGGCTCAGGGTGCGGCTCTTCGTGTGCGTCCTGAAACCCGAGTTAATGGCCGTGAAGGTGACCACCTGGAAAGTAAGGCCCCTTGCATTCAGTTTTGCAATTAAGTCCTCGATAAGCCTCTCTATCAGGGGAAAAATCAGCTCAGGGTCCCGGGTGTCCTCGGGAAGGGTTGCAATCCTGCCGATCTGCTCCGAGCCTTCCCTATCCCTGACAGGGGACTCATCAATTCCGGCCGCAGCCTGCTTGAGCCAGATCCCCCGCTTTTTCCCGAAGGCCGAAATAAGAGCCATCACGTCATGGGCCGCAAGTTCTCCGACCGTTTCAATGCCCATTTCTCCGAGTTTTTCCGCAGTCACGTTCCCGAGGCCCCAGAGTTTCGTAAGTTTCAGGGGAGCCAGAAAAGCGGGGAGGTCCTCAGGCCGAAAAGAGGTGATCCCGTCCGGTTTTTGCATAGGGGAAGCCATCTTGGCAATCAGTTTGTTCGGGCCGATCCCGACCGAGCAGGTGAGCCGTTCCTTTTTTCGGACCTCCTCCTTGATCCGCAGCCCTAGCTCGCAGGCTTTCTCAAAGTTCCCACCTGTGCGCTCCATGATCTCCAGAAAAGCCTCGTCAATGCTGACCTGCTCAAAAGCGAGCGCAGGCCCGGAATTATTTCCATTGCTGCTATTCCCGCGGTCCGCATACTCCCGGAGAATATCCATAACCTCATCCGAAACTGTTTTGTAAAAATCTTTTCGCACTGGCAAAAAGACCGCGTCCGGGTTCAGCTTCTTTGCCTGTGAACAGGGCATTCCGGACCTTATCCCATATTCCCGGGCCGCATAGTTGCAGGTGCTAACCGAACCGCTCAGCTCGCTCCGGCCGGAAAACATGCAGACCACAACTGCTTTTCCCCGGAGTTCGGGGTTTTCCCGTTCCTCGATTGCCGCAAAAAAAGAGTCCATGTCTACATGGATAACGACCCGCTGCATCAGAAGGGGGATATGAGAGGGAGCTTTGTATAATTATCCATCATAATCTTTCAAATTCTTAAAAATCAAAAAATAGAAACACAAACCATAATAATTAAAAACAATAATCTCCTTAGAAGTAGCACTATTTTTTAAAAGTTAACATCGACACCTCAGTGTAAAGGACGTCATCAAGGATGCAGATCACAAATCCCAAAAAAAATCCCAGGAAGGAAGAAGATATCCCGGGAAAAGCCCCGGGCCAGAAAAACATGAAAACCGGCTCAGACCGGGAGGAGCCGGGCCTGGCAGGGAAAAGAGCAGGAGAAGCTCCTGTTCTTGAAACCAGAAAGCTCTGCTACCGCTATCCTCACCTGAAGGAAAACGCCCTTGACGGAATCGACCTGAAGGTTTACCGGGGAGAGAGGATTGCAGTGCTCGGGGCCAACGGGGCCGGGAAATCCACCCTGTTCAAGCACCTTAATGGGATTCTGCACCCTCATTCGGGGGAAGTCCTGCTAAAAGGGGAAAAAATCACGAAAAAGAATATGCGGGCCTGCCGGCAGACTGTGGGAATCGTGTTTCAGGACCCTGACGACCAGGTGCTTGCCCCGAGCGTGGAAGAAGACGTGGCTTTCGGGCCGATTAACCTGGGGCTGCCTGAGACAGAGGTCCGGGCAAGAGTGAAAGAAGCCCTTGTACTGGTCGGTCTCAGCGGGTTTGAGGAGCGAGCTCCCCACCACCTGAGCGGAGGGCAGAAAAAACTGGTCGCAATCGCAGGCATCCTGGCCATGCGCCCCGAGGTCATCGTGCTGGACGAGCCCACGGCCGGCCTCGACCCCCTGAGTTCGGCCCGGGTCCTTGAGTTGATCATGAAAATGAACAAAGAGCTCGGAATTACCCTTTTGCTCTCCACCCACGAGGTGGACATTGTCCCCTATTTTGCGGAAAGGGTGGTCGTGCTCCACCACGGACGCCTGGAAGCCGACGGGGGGCCGGAAGAAATATTCAGTAACCCGGACCTGATCAGCAAAGCCCACCTCAGGCTTCCCAGGGTTGCAGAAATCTTTGAACTGCTGCGGCAGGAAGGGGTCAACGCACAGATCCGGATAACAGCCGAATCCGCAAAAGAGGAAGTCCTGCGCCTTATGCAAACAGGCCCGGATTAATTAAACCGGAAAAGCCAAAAAACCAAAAAACCGGAAAAAAAGAGCTTTTCCAGGCCTTCAAAAAGGAGATTTTCCAGTGGTGACCCTTACCGATATCGAACGCGAATCTTACAAAAACAGCCCCATACACCGGCTTGATGCCCGGGTAAAGCTGCTTTTTACACTTGCGATTATCCTCTACGTTGTGAGCCTGCCCCGGATTCATGAAAAAAATATGGTCCGCTTTCTCTTCCTTGAGATCTACCTTATACTCCTGGTCTTCCTGGCAGGGCTGGACCTGCGGTATTTTGTCCTGCGCATCCTGGCTGTGCTCCCCTTCGGGCTCGGAATTGCCCTCCTCCAGCCCTTCCTCAGACCCTCCTTTGTTGAAAGCTATACCCTTTACCCGGCTACTCTTCCCTTCGGGTTGAGCATAACTTACGAGGGACTGGCTTTCGGGACCTCCCTCATCTTAAAGTTCCTGGTCTGCGTTACGGCAATCGTTTTTTTCTCATCCAGCACCCGGATGAGGGACATGGTCAACGCGGCCGGGAGACTTGGGATCCCGGCGGAGTTTACCCTGCTCCTGAGCATGATGGTGCGCTACCTCTTCCTCTTCTGGGGAATGCTAAAACGCATAAGGCTGGCCCAGCAAACCCGGCTCTTTGACATCTGGAACAAAAAAGTATCGAGGAAATGGGTCCTCAAACAGGTCGGGAACAGCATAAGTTCACTGTTTATAAGGTCCTACGAACAGGGAGAGAAGACCTACATAAGTATGCTCTGCAGAGGGTACGGGAGTGGGCATGAAAGAGCTTATTACAGCAGCAAAATAGGCGGGAGAGATGCCCTCTTTTTGCTTGCGGGCCTTGGGTGCATCCTGTTGACTCACTTTTTTGCCTGAGCATTTTTATCCATTTTTTCAGGATAAAAGAACCTGTACAACCTGTACTGTTTTTCTGGTGAAAATTCATCTGAAGAACCTTTTTTCTTGTGGATACCAGCAGCAGATCCGGATAATAACATGAAGTTCTACTTCAAGTATACATAATGTGATCAAAATCACATATAATCGAAAAAAGTATTATCAAAAAGTATTTATGTAATACTGAATAACATAACAGTGTTAAGTTAACATTGTTATATAAACAGTGTCAACTACCCCTCCCTAAAACCTTCGCCTAATGGCTCAGGTTTTAGAGTAAGGGGCTTGCTTCGGTAAGCCCTAGTTGAATAGCCTTTCGTTATACTGGTCATGATATTCGAGGATACTCCACA
Source organism: Methanosarcina baltica (assembly GCF_055394095.1). Classification (NCBI taxonomy): domain Archaea; kingdom Methanobacteriati; phylum Methanobacteriota; class Methanomicrobia; order Methanosarcinales; family Methanosarcinaceae; genus Methanosarcina; species Methanosarcina baltica. The sequence continues at coordinate 2,187,213 of NZ_AP042463.1, forward strand.
CGTTCTCGGAGATTTCGATTTGGATTAAACATCCCTGAGAGGTAGGGGAAGTGTTCAGGTCATTAACAAGCCAGTATAACAGTGGCGATGTGGACTCACTCCTGCAAAGGAGGACAGAACATAAGGTCACTGTCAAACAACATTAAGGTCCCCTGTTAAACAAAAAATGGGGGCCTTAGTCTCGATGCATTCATCTCCCACCTGCCAGTTCCTCCAAAGTCGGAACTGTCGTGTTAAACCATAGGTTTAACAGGAGTTTCTAATTTTCAATTAGAAACATCGAGGAAGGAGTCTTCTGCTGTCTGAGATAAATAACAGAAGTGTTACAATGATTATTTTGTTAAAACGGTAAGAATAGAGCAACCGTGCAGTCAAAATTCCACTAATGTATTAAATTAATATTATTAAGTTAACCGATTTAAGACCACATAGTCAACTGCTTCTGACTGAAGACTCAGGGATTTTCTGCTGCGTTCTTATAAATGGACAATAGAATAACATTACAAATATTAGATTCATCAAAAATATCAGATTCATCAAAAATTAAGGAAAAAGAGAGGGAAAAAAGTTGCATATACCTGATGCCTTTATGCCTTTAAACCAGGCAATCATCTACTGGATCATTGCTCTCCCATTCATCCTGATGTCAATGAAATGGGCAAAAAATGAACTTGATGAAATGAAAGTCCCGATCCTCGCCGCCCTTGCGGCCGGAATTTTTGCAATCCAGGCCATGAACATCCCCATCGGGATGGGGACGAGCGGGCACATGGTGGGGGCAACCCTTGTGGCTATCGTCTTTGCAAGCCCCTGGGCTGGAGTCCTTGTCCTTACCCTTGTGCTGCTCGTGCAGGGCTTTGTTTTTGGAGACGGTGGGATTTCCACCATGGGGGCAAACATTCTAAATATGGGAGTTATTTCTGGTTTTGTGGGGTACTATACCTATGCGGCTCTTCGAAAGAGTTTGAGTGCCAACGTAGCAGCCTTTGGGGGCGCCTGGCTCGGGCTCTTCGTATCTGCCATCGTTTGCGCCGTCCAGATGAACCTTGCCGGAATGTTCCCTCTCAAAGAAGGGCTTATAGCCATGGGGACCTTTCACCTGATCATTGGCTTTATCGGGGAAGGCCTGATCACAGCAGTCGTAATCTCAGCAATTGCCAGGTCCCGCCCTGACCTGCTGGAAAACAAATTTGAAGCAGGTTCCGAGAGAGCTGATACGGAGGCCTTCGCATGAAAGCGGATAATATGAAATTCCTCTATGCGGGGGTCCTGATTGCCCTGGTAATTTCAGGGCTTGCCCCCTTCCTTGCATCTTCCGATCCCGACGGGTTGGAAAGTGCAGCTGGTGGGGTAATTGATGAGTCCAGAATGACCGAACTTGAAGAAAGCGAACCTGTTGTGAACGCTCCTATGGCGGACTACGCAATTGAGGGCCTGGGCAAAAGCGGGGAAATTGCAGCCATTGCTCTGGGGACGCTCGCAGTGCTGGGAATAAGTTTCGGATTTGGAAAAGCCTTTAATAAAAAAGCCTGAGAGAGGGAAAATATTCCCCTCTTTCTTCAGAAAAACCTGTGTTTTCTATTTTCTTAATCAGCTCAAATCCTTCTTAATCAAGCTCAAACCGTGCTCGAAGGGCAGAGTTGACTTAGCACGCACTCCATACACTTCGGCTTCCTGGCCTGACAGACCTTTCGTCCATGATAGATCAACGTCATGGACAGGGAGTCGAGATCCTCTTTTTTTGCAAGTGCTATCAGGTCCCGCTCGATTTTAACCGGATCAGAATTTCTGGAAAAGCCCAGCCTTTTCGAAAGCCTTTTTACGTGCGTGTCCACCGCGATTCCCTCAATGATCCCAAAGCCCCGCGCAAGTACGATGTTTGCGGTCTTTCGCCCGACGCCAGGAAGGCTTATGAGCTCTTCCATAGTCTGCGGGACCCTGGAATCATATTTTTCAAGCAGAATCTGCGCGGCCCTGATAATGTTTTTTGCCTTCTGACGGTAAAAACCCGTGGAATAGATGTCCACTTCGAGTTCCCGGGGGTCGGCAAAGGCGTAGTCTGTGACGGAGTTGTATTTTTTGAACAGGTGTTCCGTAACCTTGTTGACCTGAGAGTCCGTACACTGGGCCGAAAGCACGGTTGCTACCAGAAGTTCAAGGGGGTTTCCGCAGTTCAGGGCCGGTTTTGCGTCCGGGTACTCATTTTTAAGGAGAGCCCAGACCCTGTCGAAGTTTTGACGTTTGTCCGGGATTTCAGAAGCTGAAGAAGATGAAGAAGAAGATGGAGCAGGTTTCGGTTTTTCAGAGTTTTTTTCAGGATTTTTTGCGGGCATGGGGAAAACACCGGTTTGATTGGTCTGATTCAGAAAGAAATCTCAAAGACTCTTCCGGGAGGCAGTATTTAGAACTTTGGGCCTGTGTGGGAAGACAGAGAAAAACCCGAACGAATTTTGGGAAGAAATGGAACTCTTTTTGTGAAAAAGCACCAACGTTAACAAAAAATCAAATAAAAGCTGGAGATTCCTGTTTTTTCCGAAATACATTATTATATTAGTCTGTTGACCATAAGTTTTATAGGCACCCATTTAGAAACAAACTATATTGGTGATTTTTTGGTAAAAAGGGCACTGCTCAGCGTCTCTGATAAGACTGGCATCGTGGAATTCGCTCGTGGACTCGAAGAACTCGGTGTGAAGATTATTTCAACTGGCGGAACTGCGAAAATAATTCGCGATGCCGGAATTGAAGTGGCCGATGTTTCGGAAGTTACGGGCTTTCCCGAAATGATGGGGGGCCGGGTCAAGACCCTGCACCCCAGGATTCACGGAGGGCTGCTATGCCTCCGGGGAAGCAAAGAACAAATGGAAGAAGCTCGGAAAGAAGACATAGCTCTCATTGATATGGTGGCCGTAAACCTCTATCCTTTTGAAGTCACGGTCTCGAAAAAAGATGTCGAGCTTGAAGAAGCCATCGAAAACATTGATATCGGAGGGCCCACCCTGCTCCGGTCGGCCGCCAAGAACTACGGCTCCGTGGTGGTCCTTTGCGACCCTGTGGACTATGGGCATATCCTGAAGGAGATCAGGTCAAGCGGGGTCGTCTCGGATCAAACCCGGGCCGAACTTGCGGTCAAGGCCTTCAGGCACACGGCAAACTATGACGCTGCAATTGACACCTACCTGAGCAGGACCCTGCTTGGAGAAAGTGTCATGCGGATGAACTTCACGGAAGGAATAAAACTCCGCTATGGGGAAAACTGGCATCAGGAAGCCAATTTCTATAAGGACCCTGGGGTCAAGGGGCCGAGTCTCTCCAATGTGATCCAGTTGCACGGAAAAGAGCTCTCCTACAACAACTACGTGGATGCCGACAATGCTCTCCAGACAGTCAAGGAACTCGGAAACACGGGCCCTGAGGTTGCCATTGTGAAGCACAACAACCCCTGTGGGCTTGCCACCGGAAACACGCTGCTCCAGGCCCTTCAGGCCGCCTGGGACGGAGATCCAATTTCCGCTTACGGGAGCATCATCTGCACAAACACGACCTTTGACCTTGAGTCTGCCCATTTCCTGAACGGGAAATTCGTGGAAATCATCCTTGCCCCGGACTTCACACATGACGCCCTGGAATTCCTGAAAAACAAGAGCGAAAATCTGAGGCTCCTGAAACTTCCAGAAATAAACGAGAGTTTTGGGACGGACTATACCTACAAATGCTTAATCGGAGGAATGCTCAAGCAGACCAGGAACACAGGGCTCTATGAGAAATGGGAGTCAGTAACCGAAAATGCTTTCCCCGAAGAAAAACTGCCCCTTTCGGAATTCTGCATCAAAGCCTGTAAGTCCACAAAATCCAACGCCGTAATCCTGGCCCATGAATACGAACCCGGTTGCTTTATGGTACTCGGGATGGGAGCCGGTCAGCCGAACCGCGTGGACTCTATCCGCAAGCTTTCCGCCACAAAGGCCATTGAAAACCTGAAGATAATCTATGAAAGAGAGCAGCCTGAACTTCCATTTGAAGCCTACTGCAAGCAGATCATGTCCGAATGCGTGATGGTCTCTGACGCCTTCTTCCCCTTTGACGACAGCATCATCCATGCCGCAGAAAATAACGTCCGCTACGTCGTGTCCCCGGGAGGTTCAATCCGGGATAACGAGGTCATAGAAACCGCAAACAGGCTTGGAGTCTCATTGATTTTTACCGGAATGAGGCACTTCCTGCACTGAGCAAAGTAAAGTCAACTACCCCTGAGCTAAAAACTCAGGGACCCCCTCTGCTGTGTTCTTATAAAATGTTCTTCATTACTGTTCAATTTTTCTTAATTCTGATTTCCGATTTCTTTTTTTGCTATTCCGGTACTTATTATTATTATTATTATTATTATTATTATTATTATTATTATTATTATTATTATTATTATTATTATTATTATTATTATTTTTTAGTAAGCTGCCCTACCAGAAACCATTCTCAGTCAGAAGGCTCGAATTATTGATTAAGGGCTCCTGCTGCAAAGGATTGAACACAACGCTACTTTCTCCAGTTAAGCCTTTTAGCAGGTCGACCTTTTCAGAAATTATGCAAATATATTAATATTAGTGGATAACATTTATATTATTGTAATCAACTAATATTCAATAACCCTTAAAAGGAATATGTCAAACACATACTTACAAACACAATCTACTTATGTTTAATAATTATTATGTAACAATATATATATATTTCCAAAGACATTCAAGCGTAAACTTTATGCATAACTTTCGATCACAATAAATACTCTTGTTACCATATAGTCTCTTCAGGAATAGCTACAGAAACCCTATCAACGACCCTAAGCCAAAGATTAAGAGATTTTCTGCTGAGTTCATATAAAAGTACAAAAAACCCGACAAACCCAACCAGACCCTTAAAAAACCCCATTAAATAATCTGGAAAAATCACAGTAAACCCCACTAAAATGTTTTAATATTGGATGGAAAATCCTGATTAAAACAGCCTTAGAAATTTGATTTTTCCGATAAAACAACTTTATTCCACATCCATGCCATCAAAAACGGGTGATCCAATTGAAATCAAATGGACTGTTAAGTGTACTTACTTTTTCTGAAAAACGAAAAGGACTGCTTTTTTTACTGCAAGAAGAACCAAGAACCCTTTCGGACATAAAAGAGCATTTCGATGTAAGATCTCCTGAGATCCTCCCCCGTCTGAAAGAAATGGAAAACACTAACCTGATTTATAGAGAAGACGGACTTTACTACCTGACTCCCATCGGAAAAGTTGCAGCAAGGCATTTTGAGCCTTTCCTTAAAACCCTTAATGCAATTGAAGTCAATGAAAGCTTCTGGAAAAAACATGACCTTTCCAATATTCCCGAAAACCTGCTTGACAGGATTAAGGATTTGGGAGAATGCAAGATAGAAAAAGACGAAAATGAATACATATATGACTCCCACATACATTTTCTGGACAATGTCACAGCTTCGAGCCATTTCATGGGTTTTTCCTCTATATTTCTCCCCCATTACCCGTCCCTTTTCCTGGAAATGGCCAGAAAAGGAATTGCCGTATCCATTATAGTTACACCAAACGTCTTTTTCAAGCTCAAAAGCGGCCACTCTGAAGAAATCAATGAATTTCTGGAATTCGAGAAAACCGAGCTCTATCTCGCGGACAGCTTTAAAATCGCATTTGTGGCAACCGATAAATTCTTTTCCCTTTCCCTTTTCTTCAAAAACGGGACCTACGACCCGCAAAATGATCTTGTGGGCTTCAGTCCGGATGCCCTGGTATGGGGAGAAGACCTTTTTAATTATTACAGGGAAAAATCAATGAAAATCGAGACCCTTTGAGCTTTCAAAAAAAAGAGGAATGAATTAATGAAGGGGATAAGAATGTGTTTAGTCCCTGCCAATCCGGCAGGGGCTGCTGTGCCCTGAAATACTGGCTACACGACTTATCCCATAAGAGCCCTGGCAGCCAGCCTGAGTCCTACTATTGAGGTGGATTCCCCATCTACCAGGAAGGTGCGCTCTATTTTCTGGCTGGAGAGTACATTTTCTTCTTGTTTGGTATAGTTGAGGATGCAGATTAACCCACTAAAGAGACTGTAAAGAACAATGACTGGCTCGAAGGCTATCACTCCTTGCACCAGGGCAAGGCCGATCAGGAAGTGGGAGAACAGGTGCAGGCCGGTAAGCAGGTGGCGGGTATTTTTCATCCCAAGGCAAACGGGAAGAGTCCTGATACCTGCGAGAGTGTCTCCTTTTATGTCTTTAAAGTCATAGATTGCCGAGTTTATGAAAAGTTTGACCCCGAAGAAAGCGAATACCAGAATAATGGGCAGCAGATGTCCGGAACCGAATCCTGCAAGCCCTGCAATGAAAGCGCCCCAGGTCACCCCGACTACAAGGTTCTTGACTCCGAGCCCGCCTTTGAGCTTAAATGAGAACTTTCCAATTTTTAGACCTTTGCTGTAAAGGTAGCCGGTAATAAAAGGCAGAAAAGCAAGCATGAATAAGCCTTCTCTCGCCAGCAAATATAGCCCGGCAACAAAAGCCAGCAAAGAAACCGCAAGTCCGACACCCCGCCTTGAACCTTTCAGTTCCTGCCGGTTAACAGCATCTTCCTCGGACTCAAGGGCCCTGTCAAGCGTATAGACCGTGTAGACCACAAGCCCCCCCCCTATACAGGTCAAAAGGCTGGACTGAATATGGAGCAGGAGAAAAGCCAGGTGGACCCTGAGAGCTCCCGAAAAGGCGACCAGAGCAGAACTTTTCAGGAGCTCAAGGGTAGCATACAGATCGGGCCATGCAAGTTTATACAGTCTGGGATGTTTGAAAACGTTAGCAAAACTTCCAACTTCTACATTTGAGTTCATCGAACTAAACAGATCTGAACATTGCAATATTATTTATTGGATATAATATATTAGAATTAAAATAAAGTTATAATATAAAAATAATAAAATACGATTCGTTGAATAGAATAACAATGCTATAAAGGATACAAGGACAGACTAAACTAGATAGATATTCAATATCAAATATAATAGTCTGTTAATAACTTAAAAAAGATAAAACCAGGTTGCTTTACGAGGGGGAAAATGTCTCAAATTATACTCCAGTTTTAGGATATTTTGAAAATGTTTAACAGTACAGATAACCGTATCAGAACGTATTAATTGACATATCTCATCCTGCTTTCGGCAGGTACTTTGCATATTCTACATCATTTTTTCCGGATGTACCACATTTTCGGACATGTCTTCAGATTTTTTCACACCTCATTTGTACCTCCTTGCCCCCATAAATTTCACAAGTTCCACGGCAAGAAGGGTGGTCAGGGAAAGTGGCAGGATCACGGCCCAGTCCGAAAGGAAAAGGGCCTCAGTTTGGAAGGCCAGTTGCAGGACCGGAACATAGATCACGAGGAGCTGAAGGATCAAAGTGGTCCCTACGGCATAGAGGAGGGGCCTGTTTGAAAAAAACCCGAGGGTAAAGACCGAGTACCTGTCCGAGCGCCAGTTAAAAGCGTTGAATATCTCGGAAAGGACAACGAGGGTGAAGATGAGGGTCTGGAGTTTCTTAAGGTCAAAGTCATTTTTAAGGTCAAATCCATTTTCAAGGGACCAGACCACCACCAGAAGGGCCTGCACAGCGATAAGACCTCCTATAGCAAGCCCGGCCGTAATTTCCTTGTGGGTGATTAGCCCTTCTTTAACGTTCCTGGGTTTCTGACGCATGAGACCCCGGTCCGGCGGTTCCACCGAAAGGGCCATGGGGGGCAGACCGTCCGTGATGAGGTTGATCCAGAGGATCTGCACGGCGATAAGGGGTAAAAACTTCCAGTAGAGCATGACCGCAAGGACGATAATGACCTCTCCTATGTGGCAGGTGAGCCCGTAGGTGATGAAATTCTTGATGTTTTTGAAGATATTCCTGCCCTCCTCGACCGCGGCCACGATGGAGGCGAAGTTGTCATCGGTCAGGATCATGCTCGAAGCTTCCTTGCTCACGTCCGTCCCTGTGATACCCATGGCGATTCCCATATCTGCCGCCTTCAGGGCAGGGGCGTCGTTTACCCCGTCACCGGTCATGGCCACAACGTACCCCTTTTTCTTCAAAGCCTCGACAACCCTCAATTTGCTCGTGGGGTAGACCCGGGCATAAACCGTGACCTTTTCCACCACAGCCTCGAACTCCGTTTCTCCCATTCCCTCCAGTTCCGTGCCCGTAAGCACGAGGTCGCCTTCCCGGAAAATCCCGAGTTCCTCTGCCACAGCAAGGGCTGTCGTCCGGTGGTCTCCCGTAATCATTACGGTCCTGATGCCCGCGGCTTTGCAGGTTTTGATCGCCTCCCGGACTTCCTGGCGTGGAGGGTCCCGCATCCCCATGAGCCCCACAAAGACCATGTCCTCTTCCGCCTCTTCGTCCGTAATTTTTTGGATATGAGGTATGGGGCCCCCCCGCTCTTGCTCCTCCTTTTCACCCACTTTCTCTTCACCCACCTCCTTTTCAAAAGGCCGGTAGGAAAAAGCCATTACCCGGAGGGCCTGCCCCGCCATGTCTTTGACAGATTCCAGGATTTCCTCCCTCAGGTCGGGGGTCAGGGATTCGATCTGCCCGTTTTGGAAAACTTTCGTGCAGGAAGCCAGGATTACTTCGGGGGCCCCTTTTGAATGGGCAATGACGCCTTCCAGGGAAAGGTTAAGGGTGGTCATCCGTTTACGTTCGGAGGAGAAAGGGACTTCTCCTACCCGCCTGTGCCTGGCCTCAAGTTCGGATTTCCGGAACCCGGCTTTGGTTGCAGCTACCACGAACGCGGCCTCGGTCGGATCCCCTCTGATACCCCAGTTACCTTCTTTCAGGACCAGGCTTGCGTCGTTACAGAGGGCCCCTGTTATCAGGAGCTGCCGGAGTTGCGGTTCGTCCGGGGAAACAGGCACCTGACCAGAATTTTTTAAAAACTTCCCTTCAGGCGCATACCCGGCCCCGGTGACCTCAAGGAGCTGCCCTCCTACATAGATTTTCTCGACCGTCATCTTGTTCTGGGTAAGGGTTCCGGTCTTGTCCGAACAGATGATGTTGGTGGCTCCAAGGGTCTCAACGGAAGGGAGCCTGCGGACAAGGGCGTGCCGCTTAACCATCCTCCGGACCCCAAGCCCCAGGCCCACGGTCACGACTGCGGGCAGGGCTTCCGGGATTGCGGCAACCGCAAGGGCCACCCCCCAGATTAACATTTTATAAAAGTCAAAACCCCTCAGGACCCCGAGCCCCACGACAAAGGCCACCACCACAAGGGTCGCGGCCCCAATAAACTTCCCGAACTGGTCAAGGCTTTCCTGGAGGGGAGTCCTTTCCCGCTCGATTTTCCCAAGAAGCCCGGCCAGGGTCCCGAAGGTGCTTTGCATTCCGGTAGCCGTGACCACGGCGCGACCTCTGCCATAGGTTACCACCGTCCCGGAATAGACCATGTTCAGCCGGTCCGAAGCTTCGGTTTCCGGGGGAAGGACGGCGGAATCTTTCCGGGCGGGCACGGACTCGCCTGTTAGGGCCGACTCGTCTGCCCTGAGGTTTACGGCCTCGACCAGTCTCCCGTCCGCAGGGACCCGGTTTCCGACCTCCAGAAGGATGATGTCCCCCGGGACAAGTTCATTTGAAGGTATTTCTTTCTCAGTTCCCTCTCTTATGACCAGGGCCTCGGGGGCGGTCAGGGATTTCAGGAGATCTATTGCCTTTTCAGCCCTGTACTCCTGCACAAAGCCGAGCACCCCGGCAAGGAAAACCGTGAACATGATGACGACTGCGTCTATAACTTCTCCGAGCCCGGCAGAAACGAGGGCCGCAGCTATAAGAATCATGATCAGGAGACTCCTGAACTGCGAGATGAAGAGTTTCAGGGAAGATGTTTTTTCTTCCTCTTCGAGTTCGTTTTTCCCGTGTTCCAGAAGCCTTTTTTCAGCCTCTTCCGAACTCAGGCCCGCCTCAGACGTCTCCAGGGCCTCAAAAACAGATTTAATTTCCCGGTCATGGTACACTCAAATTTCCCCGTACCGCTGTCAATAGAATCCGTCAGTGGAATCCATTACTCAAATTATCGTATTATTATTAAATCCCTTTTAATATAATGCCTTGGCTCATCTGATTATGATAAATCCTGGTAAATATCTTTTTAGTATTTTTTTGGACTAACTATTATATAGTCACAAAGATAATATAATCATTGACTCTAATTGTAGAACTTCGTTCTGCAGGGCCCGTTGTCTGATCATGTATTCATTTTTCACCGGGGGCATTGGTGGATATGAAGGGGGATAAAGACAACAGGGGATCTAAAAATGAGTGGACGTTAGGCTCTAAAAATATGTAAGAGTAAACGTTAGGTTCTAAAATAGGTCAACTACCCCTCCCTAAAACCTTCGCCTAATGGCTCAGGTTTTTGAGGAAGGGGCTTGCTTCGGTAAGCTCTAGTTGAATAGCCTTTCGTTATACTGGTCATGATATTCGAGGATACTCCACACGTTCTCGGAGATTTCGATTTGGATTAAACATCCCTGAGAGGTAGGGGAAGTGTTCAGGTCATTAACAAGCCAGTATAACAGTGGCGATGTGGACCCACTCCTGCAAAGGAGGACAGAACATAAGGTCACTGTCAAACAACATTAAGGTCCCCTGTTAAACAAAAAATGGGGGCCTTAGTCTCGACGCATTCATCTCCCACCTGCCAGTTCCTTCAAAGTCGGAACTGTCGAGGAAGGAGTCTTCTGCTGTCTGAGATAAACGTTAGGCCGCATCAACCGGCCTTGGGGCCCCTTTCCCCGGATGCTCCGGCTCTGACGGAGCTGGTAGCCGGAGAATTCCTGGAGATTTCCGCATGGGCCTCTTGCAAACAATATTTAGAAAATAAGAAAAGGGAGTGGATAAAAGATGTTATTCTTGGACATTAGTACCTGGGACCCGACGGACCGTGATGCGATTCTGGACCACTTTAAAACACTGAAGGTACCTGACGGAGTTGAGATCATCAACCAGTGGATTGACCTCTCCGGAGGCCGCTACTTCATCCTCTATGAAGCTGAAAATTCAGAGGCCTATGCAGCTTTCAACCTGCCCTGGACAGATGTTTGCATCGTGGACAGCGTGCCTGTAATGGAAGCCAGCGAGTTCATGCAGATTATGCCTAAGTACCAGCAGTAAAGTTTCCGGGTCTATCGGGCGGATTCCAGCCCGAAAACCCGACTATTTTTCATCACAATTTCAATAAATTCGGCCCAGGGGCCGGTTTGCCGAAAACATTTACATATTTTTTAACTTCCTGGGGAATAACTTTTTCTGAAGGACATTTTCCTGTTTTCCGTTTCTCTTTTCCTGTTTTCCGGTTGCCACTCTCAGGTCTTTACCATGACGGTTTTGCTTTCAAGATATTCCGAAAGGGCATCCACCCCGTTTTCCCTGCCGATTCCGCTCTCTTTCGTGCCTCCGAAAGGAAGTTCGGGAGCGACTTTCAGGTGCTGGTTCACCCAGACTGTCCCCGCTTCAAGCCCTTCGTATGCGGTTCTGATCCTGTCAATGTCCTTTGTCCAGACCGAGGCCCCGAGGCCGTACTTTGTCCTGTTGGCCTCTTTGATTGCCTCGTCCAGGTCCAGGACGCGCACGATGGGGAGCACCGGCCCGAAGACCTCTTCCCGGACTAGCCTGGAATCCGGGGCCACGTCTGTTATGAGGGTGGGCTCAAAGAAGTTTCCTCCGGCGTATTCTTCTCCCTCGGGAATCCGCCCGCCCGTAAGCACTGTGCCTTCCTTTTTTTCTCTGACTTCTTCGAGGAGGTCCAGGACGTAAGTCATCTGTTTCTCCGAGTTCAGGGGGCCCAGGTCAACCCCCTCCGAAAGCCCGTTTCCGACCCTCAGGCCTTCTACCCGCACCTGGAGTTTTGCCGTAAATTCGTCCGCAATTGTATCCTGGAGGTAGAGCCGCTTTACAGCGGTACAGGTCTGCCCGCAGTTGTAAAACCTGCCCTTCAGTACTCCTTCGACCGCAGCGTCAAGGTCTGCGTCCTCACAGACTATCATGGGATCACTTCCTCCCAGTTCGAGAGTCAGGCGCTTCATGGAAGGGGCCGAAAGGGATGCAACCCGTTTTCCGGTCCCGGTGTCTCCGGTAAAAGAAAGCCTTTTGATTCCGGGATGTTCTGCAATCGCTTCTCCTACAACCGGGCCCGGTCCCGTGACCACGTTCAGGACTCCGGGAGGAAGCCCCGCTTCTCCGAGGAGGGCGGCAAGGGAGAGGTTTGTGAGAGGCGTGGAACTTGCGGGTTTCAGGATCAGGGTGTTTCCGGAGATCAGGGCCGGCCCTATTTTCCAGCCCATGATCAGAGCGGGCATGTTCCAGGGGATGATGGCGGCACAGACTCCGAGAGGGTTTTTAAGGGTAAAGGAATAGCCGTTTCCCGGAACCCGGACAAAGTCACCTTTAAGGGTACTTGCAAGCCCGCAGTAGTATTCGAGTACCCGGGAAAAACCCCTGAGTTCGTTTTTCGCCTCAGTGAGGGGTTTTCCCTGCTCCGAGGTGAGAAGCACGGCAAGGTCGTCCATCCACTCCCGTACAAGCCCCACGGCCTCATAGAATACCCTGGCCCTTTCCTGTGGGGGAGTGGCTGCCCAGGGCCCGGCGGCCAAGGTTGCGGCTTCGACTGCCGCCTCCACATCTTCCTTTCCTCCCAGTGGGGCCTTATCAACAACTTCCCCGGTCGCGGGGTTCAGGACCTCATAAAATTCCAGGCTATGAGAGTCCTCAAATTTACCGTTTATCCACATTTTCATAATTTTTTCACCTTAATCTACAATATTGATCTTTCAAATTATAGTCATAAACCTGGAATTTAAAATCGACCCATTGGTTAACAAATTTCCCATTAAAGAACCACAGGTGGACACGGATAAACATGGATTGAAGCCTTCGTGTTCATCTGTGTTTATCCTTGGTTTATTCCCAAATTTTAGAAAATCAATACATTAATTTCTTCTTACCCTCTCAACATTTTCCCTTTTTCAGCAGCTTTGTATTGGCATGAGTAACTGGCATGAGTAACAGCTTATATAGCAGAATGCATTTTTATATAATCCTTGTGATATTAATTTGAAAATTGTAAATCCTGTGTTTCCGGAAAAAAGGAACATCGTTTCTTTCATGCTCCTCAAGCCTTATAATTTCAAAACAATTCCATAATGTATATCAAGGGTTCCGCATTATACTTTGCTTAAGATATCAGTTTATATTGAATATTCAAATACCCCGGCACTGAAGTTTCCCTTCAGTTAAGGCCCCGAAAGGAGGATAAGAAATTGTCAGAAAACAATAATCCCAACACTGATTCCGGCACTGAGATGATAGCTGATGAAGAGCTCAGAAGAAAGATTTCCGAGCACCCCTGCTACGATAAAAGGGCCCAGCACAAGTACGGAAGGATCCACCTGGCCGTGGCCCCGAAGTGCAACATCCAGTGCAATTTTTGTGTGCGGGAATTCGACTGTGTAAACGAGAGCAGGCCGGGGGTTACGAGCAAGGTGCTGACTCCTCAGGAGGCTCTGGAAAAGACGGTGCTGGTCCTGAAGGAATATCCGTTTATCAAGGTGGTAGCAGTTGCAGGTCCGGGGGATCCCCTCGCCAACGACGAGACCTTTGAGACCTTTGAGCTAATCCGGGAACAATTCCCTGAAATTACCCTTTGCATGAGTACGAACGGTCTGATGCTTCCCGAAAAGCTCCCCGATATGCTGAGAGTGGACGTCTCCACTCTGACCGTTACGGTAAATGCCATTGATCCTGAAATCCAGGCGCAGATCGTGAACCACGTCTCCTACCACGGTAAAGTCTACAAAGGAGTCGAGGCTGCCAAAATCCTGATCAAAAATCAGCTTGACGGTATAAAGGCAGCTGTGGACGCGGGGATTGTTGTCAAGATCAACACCGTTTTGATTCCCGGCCTCAACGACAAGCATGTGCTTGATATTGCAAAGAAAATCAATGAACTCGGGGTCTACATCATGAACATCATGCCCCTGATCACTCAGGGGGCTTTTGCCGACCGTGAGGCTCCGACTGCTGAGGAACGAAAAGAAGCTCAGGCCGCCTGTGAGCCCTATGTAATGCAGATGCGCCACTGCAGGCAGTGCAGGTCCGATGCCTACGGCCTGCTAAGCCAGGACCTTTCCCAAATGAGCGAGGAACGCAGGAGTGTCGTAAAACTGCAGACAAAAGAGCAGATGGAAAAGAGTATGAAAGAAATGGCTGAAAATGAAAAGGCCGAGTAAAAAAAGATCTGTAAAAGATCTGTAAAAATTCTTAAAAATCTGAATGTGGGAGTTCCGGGCAATTTCCTGAAGAACAGGAAAGGTCCCGAAACTCCTTTTTGGAACGAAAAAAAGATTTCTCCTGAAAAGAAACGGAAATTCGAAGTTCTTTCCTGAAATCCGTATTCAGAACTCGATTTTTAATTTTTTTGAGTATAGTACGTAATAGCACCCAATAGATATAATTAGTATCTATATTACATTATATAATATCCACTATTAATGCAAAAGAAGTGCTCAATCTGCTAAAGGTATCAAGAAATACATTAAGCATCAGAAATATTTGATGAAATAATTTCAATGCTTCATTATTATTCTGTGAAACATTATAGCAAAAGAAAAGAAAAAAGGTTAGAAATCGAGGTCGAGCCAAATTGATAATTAAACGTGTTGAGCAAATCCAGTTTCATTCCAGGGAAATAGGGGATTTGTGCCATAAGTCCAAAAACCTGTACAATTTCTCTGATTATATTATCAGACAGGAGTTCTTCAATAAAGGAAAATGGATCAGGTACAATAAACTTTATGGGCTTGTGAAGGCCTCTGAGCCTTACAAAGAGCTTCCTGCTAAATCTGCTCAACAGACTCTGAAAGTACTTGACTGTAACTGGAAATCTTTTTTCGAAGCTTTAAAATCTTACAAAAAGAATCCTGAACTTTTCACAGGCAAACCAAAGCCTCCAAAGTACCTGGAAAAAAACGGGGAATACCTGTTAATTTTTACAAATCAACAGGTCAGGATCAAAGACGGGATGCTCAAGTTTCCCAAAGTAGTTCCGTTATCCATCCAGACAAGACTTCCTGATGATACTAATTTGAGAGAAGTCAGGATCATTCCAAAACACGCAGGATACACCTGTGAAATTGTTTTTGAAAAGGAAATCGAAGACCCCATACCTCTCAATTCCGGTCGAGTCTTGGGAATTGATCTTGGAGTTGTCAACCTCGTAACCATTGGAAACAATTTTGGAGAAAATCCAATTATTGTTAAGGGCGGGGTTGCCAAGTCAGTAAACCAGTTTTACAACAAGCAGAAAGCAAAGCTCCAGAGCACTTATGAGAAGTATGGAATCAAAACAGGAAAGAGTGTAGAAGTACTTATCCATAAACGAAACTCAAGGATTAAAGACGTACTCCACAAACTGAGCAGGGCAATAATCAACTATTCTCTGGAAATGAACGTGGAGAAAATCATTGTCGGAAGCAACCCTTTCTGGAAACAGAAAGTCAACATGGGTAAGAAAAATAACCAGAATTTTGCTCAGATACCTCACAGTACCCTTATTTCAATGGTCGAATACAAGGCCAAAGAGGTTGGAATTTCGGTTGAACGGATCGAAGAATCCTATACAAGCAAATGCTCTTTCCTTGATAATGAGCCGATGGAACACCATGAAGAATATCTCGGAAAACGGGTCAAAAGAGGGCTTTTCCGAAGTGCCACAGGAGTTCTTCTTAATGCTGATGTCAATGCAGCATATAATATGATTAGAAAAGCAATCCCTAATGCCTTTGCAGAGGGGATAGAGGGTGTTGTGCTTCACCCCGTTAGTGTTAATCCACTATACAAAGAACAGTTTATATCACAAATTCATAATAGTTTGTGATCCTAATTAGGACTTTTCATAGCATAATCATTCAAGAGAGATTGCCCCATTCGGACATGCATCTTCGCATACTCCGCAGTCAAGACACTCGTCTTCTTTCACAACTGCAATATCATCAACAAGGGTAATTGCGGCCGCAGGGCACTCATCCACACATGCTCCGCATCCGGTACAGGAATCTGCATTAACTTTTGCTGTCATTTTTTTCTTCCTCTTTTTTAATTTAATATTGTTATTTATCTATATATTTCTAGTATATTAGTATTCTATAAAAGTTTTCTTATTTTTATAAGTAAGCTTGAATCATCCTATTAAATAAAAAGCTATCGAAATATATCTTGAAAATAAGGCTTTAAACTCAGCTTTCAAAGAAGAGCTATTTTTGCCTTGATTTGCCACAAAAATCAGTGGCAAGGAAGATCCGTTAAAAAAAATATTTGTAAGGCCTAAGTTCTAAATTACATTTAAAAAGCCTATTGTATCTGTTTTTTGAAGAAATATCTTTATATACGTAGAACCTAAATTTATATCATGGTTTTTTTAAAACAGAAAATAATCAACGGTAAAAAATACTGGTATATTATTAAAACTGGCAGAATTGATGGAAAAGTGAAAACTATATTTCAGATATATTTAGGCAATGCCGAAAAAATATTTGAAATGAAAAAACAGAGTGAATCATTGCCCTACATGAAACTGAAATCTTTTGAGTACGGCAAACTTGCCGCACTTCTTCATGTGAATGAAGAGCTTGGATTCGTTGACATAGTGAACAAGCACACTATGAAAAAATCAATCGATGGTTTAAGTGTCGGAGAGTATCTTTTACTTGATATAGTGGGGAAATCTCATGGAGTTTTAAGTGAAAACGGTATTGGGGAATGGTTCAAAAAATCGGCCTTATCTTTTAAGTGGAAATTCCCTCATAAATTAAATTGTCAGAATTTTTTGAATCATATGAATTACATTGATTCCGACACAATGAAAAATATTGAAGACGATTTGTGCCGAGTTCTCATCGAAAAAGGACTAACCCCTTCAGTACTGTTTGTGGATGAATCAAACTGGTTCACTTATGCTACCAATTATGATGAAAAAAGTGAATTGCTTCATAAAGGGTATAACAAAAAGCATCGTAAAGACAAAAATCAGGTATCTGTAGCGCTGGCTGCTAATGATTACAACTTACCTTTTATTCACGAGACATATCCAGGAAATGTGCATGATTCAGAGGAATTTTCAGGTCTGGTTGACAAAATAGTAAACCGTCTAACCGAATTGAATATTTGTTCGGAAGACCTTGTTCTTGTTTTTGATAAGGGAAACAATTCAAAGGACAACATTGAAAAAGCAACTTCAAAGATGAATTTTGTAGGGGCTGTAAAAGCAAATCAGGCAGATGATCTTCTTGAAGTGCCATTATCTAAATATCAATTTTTATATGAAAGCTCAGAAGGCCACAAAATTTATGGCTATCGGACAAAGCATCAGTTTTACGGGACAGAATTTACAACAGTAATTACTTTCAATGAAGGAACTCACAAACTTCAAAAAAGAACTTGTGAGTCAAATATGTCAAAAATAACTGAGAATCTGGAAGACCTACAGAGGAGACTGGAAAGCAACAGAGGAAAAGCAAGAAACAGGAGCAGTGTAGAAAAAGAGGTTGCAGACATTATTATCAAAAAATACAGAAGTATGGTGAAATATGAAATTACTGATGCTCCTGAAGGTAAGAAAAAACCTCAGTTAAAGTTCTGGATTGACGAAGAGAATAAAAATAAGCGCGAAAATTCATTAGGAAAAAATATACTATTTACAGATAAGCACCGTTGGCACACTAAAAAAATTGTGCAAACATACAACAATAAAGGCGCTATAGAGGATGATTTTAAGCTATTGAATGATCACCTGCTTGTCCCTGTGGGACCGGTGTACCACCACAAAGATGAAAATATCAAAGTTCACGTATTTCTGTCTATAATTGGCTTACTTTTCTACAGATATTTAGCCTGGGAGACAAAGAGATATGGTCTTTCTATGAGAAGACTAATTGAAAATTTGTCCGAAATTAGGCTGGCAGTTATCCAGGATAAAGAATCAAATAAGTGTAATATTATTCTGGAAGAGATGAGTACAAAGCAAGCATCATTATTTTCTTTCTTGAACTTGGGTAATTACCTGCCACCCCAATAAAAACGTCATCAGTAGGATTATTCATTCCTTAGGCCCACACAAACAAAGCCGCTTGATAACGGAAAAACATGCATCTTTGAAAGTAAAGTTAAAGGCGTGAAAATCATTTTTGGGAAACAAATGTAAAAGCAACAGAGACAAAAAGGATGAGTTATATGGGGTTGTGCATAATTATGCATATAATCTCTTATTAAGTTCTTAAATGAAGGAGGAAAAGCCTTGCCCGAAAAAAAGAAAAGCGATATATCAGAGACAACCTCTTCCCGGGCTCCGGAAGAAAAATTTCCGGCAGAGCCTGAAAACCCCGAAAACACAGAAAAACAGAAACATACTTTTGATAAAGACCGTTACCGGATAATAGCCGAGCACCCCTGTTACAGCGAAAGTGCAAGGCATAGATTCGGGAGGATGCACCTGGCAGTCGCCCCTAAGTGCAATATTCAGTGTAACTTCTGCGTGCGGGATTTTGCCTGTGTGAACGAAAACAGGCCGGGAGTGACTGCAGAGGTCTTGAGCCCCGACCAGGCTTTTGAAAAGGCAAAACAGGCTCTTGAAGAATACCCTTTCATCAAGGTGATAGGGATTGCGGGCCCCGGAGAACCCCTTGCCAACGAGGAGACCTTCGAGACAATGGAGAGGCTGCGGCAGGAATTTCCGGACCGCCCCTTCTGTATGAGCACTAACGGTTTGCTCCTTCCTGAAAAACTCCCGGAACTTGTCCGGCTGGGGGTGGCCACTCTGACCGTGACCGTAAACGCCGTGGACCCGGAAATCCAGGGGAAGATATGTGACCATATCACGTACGAAGGAAAAGTATACAGGGAAGCCGAAGGGGCCGTAATTCATATCAAAAAGCAGCTTGAGGGAGTCGAGGCTGCGGTAAAGGCAGGGCTTGTGGTCAAGATCAATACTGTCTTCATCCCGGGCATAAATGACGGGCATGTTGTGGAGATTGCAAAAGCCGTCAGGGAACGAGGGGTCTACATAATGAACATCATGCCTCTTATCCCACAGGGAGCTTTTGCCCATATACGAGCCCCGACCCCCGAAGAGGTGCAGGCTGCCCAGGACACCTGTGAGCCCTATGTCAGGCAGATGCGGCATTGCAGGCAGTGCAGGTCTGACGCTTACGGATATCTTGACCAGGACCTTTCTCAGATGAGCGAGGAACGCAGAAAGCTTATCAGGATAGAGACTAAGGCAAAGCAGATGCTTCAGAAAGAAGGAGCAGAAGGGAATAAAAGAGTGTAAACTACCCTTCCCCTCTTTTTTGGAGTCTAAAAGGGGTATTTTGCGGATGGTTAAAATCAGAAAAATGGGTAAACAAAAGAATCTCTAATAATAAGCAAATGTTTATATCGTATCCCATATACGATGCCTGAAAATAATTTTTTTCCTGATTTTTATCTATTTTATCTTTACGGTATTTTTACGGCTTGGGCTTTTAATAAAAGAAAAAGGAAGTTTCTGGATTGGACCTGGAAAAACTTGCAGAAGGAATAAGGAATTTTGAAGGAGTGACCCGGAAAAGGCAGATCGAGGACATTGTCTCGATCTTTGAAAGCGTCCGGTCTGAGTATAAGGACGCTATCGTGGATTTCGGAGACGACGCGGCGGTAATTGATATAGGAGGCGACGATGTCATCCTTTTCGCCGCAGACGGGATATGGGGTCGGCTCCTGGAGAAAAGCCCCTGGTGGGCCGGGTATGGGGCCGTGGTGGTAAATGTAAATGATATCGCGGCCATGGGAGGTAGGCCTATTGCCATGGTGGACATAGCATCCGCAAACAGCCCGGAAGCCTGCAAGGAACTCATGGAAGGTCTGGCCGAGGGGGTCCGGAAATTCGGAATCCCTGTTGTGGGCGGACACCTGCACCCGGACACGGATTATACCTCCCTATCCGTTGCTATTATAGGGATTGCTAAAAAGGATTCTATCATACGGAGTGATACTGCAAAACCCGGGGACCTCGTGATTGCGGCCTACGACATGGACGGAAAAATCGGGATCAATTCTCCTTATAGCTGGGACACGACCTCCTTTAAGGAGCCGAAAGTGGTCAGGGAAAGCTACCTGGTTCCCCGAAAAATCGCCGAAGCCGGGCTTGTTACCGCAGGCAAGGACATCAGTAACCCTGGGCTCATTGGGACGCTCGGTATGCTCTGCGAGACCAGCAGAGTCGGGGCTTCCGTGGACCTTGAAAAGGTCCCTGTGCCGGAGGGCGTGGACTTTGAGCAGTGGTTGAAGGTACATCCGGGCACGGGCTATGTCTTTACGGCAGAACCGGAAAAAGCAAAAGCGTGCGTGGAAATTTTTGAAGAGGCAGGCCTGACCGCGGTCGTTATCGGAAAGATCGAGGAAGGCTTGAAGCTTGATATTTATGAAAAAGAGGACAAAGTCACGGTCTTTGATTTTTCAAAGGACGGTATTACAGGCATAAGTGTCCCCTGATCAGGGAACTTCTGCCTGTATCTTTTTTCTGCATTTTTTCTGTAATCTACTGCTCCGGGGAATGAAGCAGGAATCCCACGGTTTCAGATTTTTAGTCTTGGGTAGTTGACTCTTTTGTATCTTCCCCGATCCAGGCCTTCATTTCCTCGTAAAGGAACTTTTCTGCGGCCTGGACTGTTTCAAGGGTGCCGCGGAGGACCAGGACTTCCCTTTCTTCACTGTTGGCGATGTTTACCTGCATTTTTCGTTGCACAGGTTCAAGTTCAAATTCCTCCACAAGGTCAATGATGATGGACATAACAGTTCCTGGCGGAATGATGAGGTCATAGAGCTCTTCGAGGTTGATTTCCACCCCATCTTCTCTCGCTTTTTCCGCCTGTTTGCTGGCAATCAAATCATCCAGGTTAAGCGTTTTATGCATTCTTTGGACCACCTTTTCTCATTATAAGGATCTGATAACTTTGATCATATTTATGGTTGTTTCTTAAACTTTGTTCATTTTTATATTGTGTTTGGGGTGCGCAGCCGGGAGTAAATGGGGGTGAATAAATAAAAAGGTAATTGAGGATTGCCTAGCAACACGTTTTTAACAGCAATACCCAATATTGAATTAACTCTGACCCATAAGGAATTTTGAGGCTTCAAGGGCTTTCAAATTTACAAAGTTAAGCAACATTTATCACAAATGAAAATCTTTTACAAGAGGATAGTCATGAAGGAATATAAATTAAAACGCGGCTTTAAACCTGATCCGGAACGAATTTATGCTGTTTTACAGGAATGTTTCCCTTCTGAAATCACCCGGAATGGGGACCGGTTCGAGACCTCCTATGGGGCAATGTCAAAGATCTCAGTCTGGATTGAGGACAAGAAACTCTGTGTGGATACGGTCTCCGACACCAGCATGACGGATGATGAGCTTATCCTCAAGACCAACAGGGCTTTCCGTGACTTCCTTAATGAGGGCACGGGATACTCTGCAAAAGAGCGGATGAAACAGGCCAAGAAGGCTGTCGCCGGCAAATAAGCTGCCGGCCAGACCTCCTGTTTTATCATTTTTGAAAACTGAACATCTTTTGCCTGAGGGATTTTTTTGGACTTCGATTTTCTGGAAAAACTAAAGGGCCTGGAGATTCCGACCTGTCTCCGGGTCTGCTGCGGGACCGACGGTTCGGTGACTTTCCTACTGGAAATTATGACCCGCAGGTCCGTGAACGTGGAAACTGAATCTCAGTACGTCCGCAGGGCTGATAGGGACGAAGCGGTCCTCCTGGGAATTGAGGAGGGCAGCGAGATAAATGATCGGAAGGTCCTGCTCTATGCGGGCGAGACGGTCTTTGCTCACGCAAGGTCTCTTTCTCCCCTTGAAAGAATGCCGCAGACCATGCGGGAACAGCTCATGTGCGCGGATATTCCCATAGGCCGGATCTTAAGGGACCACGGCCTTGAGACCCGTCGGGATATGGGTAAACTTGAAATCCTGGAGGGAAATACTTCTTTCGGGGACGTGCCCGTGCTTTCCCGGACTTATAAAATAGTCCATAAAAACAGTGTGCTCATGTGGATTAATGAAGAGTTTCCTATTGATGAGCGCTGGAAACTTTAAATTTTCTTTTTTTTTTTTTTTCTTTCTTTTCTCTTTTATTTGGAGGGCAGGGGGCATGTTCTTCCCGTGACCTGCTCTGTTCCTCATCTTTCCTCAGGGCAGGGGCTTGTGGATGCGGTGTATTTCTTCTGCACTTTTTATAACTTATTCCAATAATTTTGTAAAACTCCCTGATTTTTCCGGTCAAACACTTACGTACAATCTAATTTTGTTACAAACTCCTCGCTTTGTTTGGGTACAGTTGTCTACAGACTTAGGGAAATCCTTCGTCCACTCGACAGCTTTATATGTTTGGTGTGATATTTTGGAGGTGCTCTTATGGCAGCAGTGCCTCGATGGCTCAGAGGTAGAGCGCGTCCTTGGTAAGGACGAGGCCGCGGGTTCAAATCCCGCTCGAGGCTTTTTCCTATGACTCTTTTGATGTGACTTTTTTGAAGATTAATAAATTGAAGCTACACACTATATATTATATTTTTCTAAAGAACTTCTCTGCTAAGTCATATTGTTGTTTTCCAGATCAGTTGATGTTGTTTTTTAGACTGCATCAAATAATTCCTGATTCTTTTTTTACCTCTAAACATCTAAAAGGTGGGTCCTTTAACCTTCTAAACGATTTTATTTTTCAAAATACACATTCGCAACTTATTTATAGCATACGGGATTTATAAAAATAACAGAACAGATGAGCCAGAAGCTATTACAACGCAGGCATTTTTATGATGGGGATATTCGCCGATAGGGCAAGAACAGGAAAAAAAGTCATTCTGACTTTAATAAACGGGATCGTGCTTGAAGGGAATATTGCAGGTCTTGGTGAGGATTACATTTTAGTTGAAACTGACAGGGGCAGCGCAGGCGTCCGGCACGCAATGGTAGGGGCTTGGGAATTATTATCCGGTTCAAAGCCGGAAAATGAGTCGGAAATTATGAAAAATGGCCCCTGGCCTGGTGGGGCCGAAGGGTACAGTCCTGAAAATATTTGTCCTGAATCCGGACCTGAAGAGGAAGTCGAAGCATATGGCCCGCTTGCAGGCCGCATGGGAGAACTGCTCGGAGATTTCAAGAAAAATGTCACAGGAGCAAAACTGTCCCTGAAAGAGCCGGACTTTTCATTTCCCTTAAACAGCCTTGATTCGGATCACCTGCAGGATGACAAAAAAGAATGGGATAAAATAAACAGCAAGTACCGAGATTTCATAAAAAATAAAAACCTATCCCCCATCCCCCTCCTTGTAACCGAACTGCTGAAATTTGCCCGAAAATACCCTGAAATCGGGGTTTTCTATTACAATGCTGCCTGCTATCAGGTAAAGCTTGAAGACTTCCAGCAGGCTCTGGAATACTTTGAAGAGGCGGCCAGCCGTGAACCCCTGCCGGAATACTTCTATAATGCCGCAGCCTCGGCTCTGAAAATCCGGGATTATGAAAAGGCCCGGCTTTCCCTTGCCCGCTACTTCGAGTTTGTGGACCCGCTGGAAGCCCGAAATGCCTGGTATGTATTCTGTGGCCTGACTGAAAATCGGGGAGGAGCTGGTGGTGGAAACACTGCTTTGCCCCGCTATTCCTTATTCAGGGATGTCCTCCTTTCCTGCCTCAGGAATTCCGGGCAGGGAGAAGTCGTTGGTCAGGAAACTGGGGCAAATGGACGTGAGAAACTTGAATTTTTGGTGAAATCGGCCCTTTATTTATTGGAAATGGGGAAAAAATACAGAGAGGCCGAATCCTTGGTCGTTTTTTTTGATAATGAGAAAAATGAAGATGTGGTGACTGAGGGAGAAAATGAAGATGGGGTAATTGAGGGGGAAAATAAAGATGGGGAGATTGAGGAGGAAAAAGGGGCTGAGTGGGAGGAGGTGACCTTCCTGCTTGAGGAGGCCCTTGCAGTTTTTTCAGAATATACTGGTGCTGAATGTGAAACTAATGTTGAAGTTTTGAATCAGCACAAAAAAGGTTTTCAGGCTGAAGGCTTGAAAGAAAAAGCCTCTCAGGAAATCGTTCAAGATGTCGTTCAGGAGGTCATTAAAGATGTCACTCAAGAGACCTCTCAGAGGGCTGTCCATGAAAGTGATGCAGTGGGTGACAGGGAAGAGCCTGGAAGAATAGAGAGCAGGAATCCGCAGGGTGAAGGCTCTGAAAAATATAACACCGGGTCGAATCAGAAAGAGTCAGGGGAAATCGACGAATACGACATAGACCTTGAGGAACTAAAAGCGATTTCTACCTCCTCTCTTTACGAAAGCAAAAACAGCAAAGAAGGCGAACCCTCAAAAGTTCTCTGCAGCAAAATTCCTCGTAGGGTGGGCGACATATACAATTATATCGCAGCGCAGGGGTACGGTTTTATAATGGACAGGGAGGGCAAAAATCACTTTTTTCACGTGAGTTCGATTATAGATAGCTCAATATCCGATGGGGGGCTGAATAACATAGCCTGGGGCGCCCAGATGCGGGTTGTGTTTGAGTCTACGAAAGGTTCTCGGGGGGCTATAGCGGTCCAGATCTCTTCATATGAGGTCCTTAACGAGATGCAAAAGCTGGCAAAAAGGTATGCTAAGGCAAGGGATTACAAAAAAGCCGTTGAACAGGTCGAGTATCTGCTTTCAATCGAGCCTGAACATCCTGGTTCGAAGGAACTCCTCGAAGAATGGGAGATTAAACAAAATGTGGTCTTTGAAGAGGAAGAGGTTCTGGATGAATTGCTTAAAAATGAGCCAGGAAGCAGGGAGAACTGGGATTCGAAAGCTGATTTTCTCATTAAACACGGAAGGCATGAAGAGGCCCTTCCTGTAGTGGATAAGGTAATCGAACGGACCCCGGAGATTTTGAATTCCCTGCCTTCAAAAAAACAGTTATACTCTTTTAGGGATCTCTATGCTTTAAACCCCGAATATGTAAAAGCCCTCTGCAAAAAGAGTTTTGTGCTTTCCCGGCTCGGAAGGCATAAAGAAGCCCTGGAAACCGTTGATAAGGCCCTCAAAATCGATCATGAACATACCGATTCCCTTGCTATGAGAGCGTCCGCCCTTCTGGGACTTGAAAGGCCTCAGGAAGCCCTGGAAATCCTCGAAAAGGTTCTGGAGCAGGAGCCAAAAAGAGGGGATTTTCTCTTTTTGAAAGGAAAAGCCCTTTTGAAATTCCATGAATATGAAGAGGGGCTGGAGGAATTTGAAAGGGCCCGTTTTCTTTCCCCGAAAAACCCTGAGATTCTTTTGAAAATAGGATACGCCCTATCCAAACTTAACAGGTTTGCAGAAGCCGTCAAAGCCTATGACAAGGCAATAGAGCTCCGGCCAGAAAACCCCAGGGCCCTTGCAAACAAAGGTTTTATCCTCATCATGGCCGGGAAATACGAGGAAGCCCTTGAATTTTATAATGGCTTAATTTGCTTAAACCCTTTCAACCCCATGCTGTGGTCAAAGAAAGGGGCCATTCTTACCAAAATGCACAGGTCTGACGAAGCCTTAAGAGCTGTTGACCAGGCCCTGGAAATAGCCCCTTATGACTCGGAAACCCTGTTTACAAAGGGGTATATTTACTCCAAAAACGGAAGGCATGAAGAGGCTCTGAAGTACTTTGATAGGGTTCTGGAACTCAAACCCTATGACCAGAAAACTCTTACTAAAAAAGCTTTCGTATTCTCCAGGCTGGGCAGGCCCTATGAAGCTTTTGAGGCCATCAGAGAAGCCCTTGCACTCAGCTGGCATAATCCAAGGACCTGGTATTACAAGGGGTTTATCCATTACAATATTGAAGAGTATGAAGAGGCCCTTTTGGCTTTTAACAAATCCGCAGAATTGAATCCTGCAGACCCCCGAATCGAAAGAATGAAGCATTTTACTCTTGCCAGACTCGGAAGGCAAGAGGGCGAAAATTCAGCAGACAGCCTGCAGGCTGACGAAGAACTGTTTGATAAAGAACTGCAGGATGAGTATGATTCGGAAGAGTACTATTTCACATAAGGCAGGCAGGAAACCTGTTGTTTAGCGTGGGGTAGTTGACTGAGGGCTGACCTACTGAGGGAAAAAAGGGAGAACTGCCGGGCTATTGGGTAAGCTCTTTTCTGGCCCATCTCACTATTTTTGAAAAAGTTGTAATATATATATATTTTTATACATTTTTCCTCTTTTTGAATATTATATATATATTTTGTCATTTCAACTTATTTTTAATATTAAATTATGAAAAGAATTTGCTTTTTATTGAAATTTAGGCGTAAGCTTTAATAAATGAAAATTCGTGTAAGATTATAATATTTATATATAATATTTTTATAATATGTCACGAAGTTCAGCAGGTTACAGGGAATCACTGTTTTAAAAATTGGCAAACTTATTGAATTCCATGCCAAAAATTGGCTGATTTCTTTAATCCCAAACTAAAATTAGCTGATTTCTTTAATCCCAATTCAGAAATTGGCTGATTTCTTGAACCCCATCTAAAAAACGGAGCGTATTCATGGATATCTGGACACTTGTAAACGGCCTGATCTACCTTGCGGCCTTTGCCCTTTTTGGCTGGGTCCTGGTGGATGCAAGCAAAGTTTCTAAAAAAAGATAATCGTATGACGATCTTACCCAAAAATAATTTTTAAAAACGGAGGTATAAAAAAATGGCAGAATCGACAACAGATACCTCACATAGCGGAGGCCTCGTAAAAACCCTGAAGCCTTACCATGTCTGGGCCCTTGGTGTGGGCATCGTGCTGGTCGGGGAGTACATGGGCTGGAACTTCACGATTGCGAAAGGAGGCGTTTTAGGAGCCCTTTTCGCAATGCTCGTGGCAGGGACCATGTACACGGTTATTTCGCTCTGTGCAAGTGAATTAGGCTCGGCGACAAAGCTCGCCGGTGGGCCCTATGACTGGGCCAGGCTTTTTGTGGGGCCGGGAGCTGCGGCAATTGTCGGGCTTGCGGTATATATGGAATTTATTGCCCTTGAGGCGGCAGACGCGATTGTTGTTGCGAGTATAATGACCGAGATCTTTCCCCGGATACAGGTATTTCCGGTGACGCTTTTTGTAATCGCGCTTTTGACCTTTATCAACTACCGTGGGGTCGTGGGAGCTCTTACCCTGAACTTCGCGCTTACGATGCTGGCTTTCTTTGCAATCATTGCCTTTTTCTTCACAACTGCCCGTGGTGGAGTGAACATCCACCCGGAGTACCTGTTCGAAGGGGCAATTCCAAACGGTATGATAGGGCTTTTTGCGGCTCTCCAGTTTGGGCCCTGGTTCTTCCTCGGAATCGAAGGAGCCGCCATGTGCGCCGAGGAGTGCAAGCACCCTTCAAGGGCTGTACCTCTCGGGCAGCAGGCCGGGATGATCACCCTGCTCGTAGGCGCCGCAATGACGATCTATCTCTGTTCTTCCCTTATCCCCACAGCCCAGCTTGGCACGTCCGTTTACCCCCTATTTGAGGCTGCCCAGAACAGCGGCATAATATTCTTCATAGCCTTCCTGGGACTTGGCACCCTCCTGACCTGTGTGGCCAGTGCAAATGGCTGTGTCTGTGACGCTTCAAGGTCTTGGTTCGCCCTTTCGAGGGATGAATATGTATCTCCCTGGTTCGCGTCCGTGCACCCAAGATACAACACCCCTTACAGGGCCGTAATCTTCACAGCCCCGATTGCCGCAGCCTTTGCTTTTAGTGGTTACCTGGACCAGGTAATTACCTTCTCCATCATCTCGGGCCTGCTCTGCTACGTGTTCATTCCCTTCTCCCTGATCCGTTTCAGGAAGCTCTTCCCGGCAACAACAAGCGCTGTGAGGCCTTTTGCAGGTCCACTTCAGCCCTATATATCCTATTTTGCCATAGGAATTTCCATAATAATCATGTCCACCCTCTTCTGGGGGTACAAATACAACCTGCTCTTCGGGCTCCTTTTCTACATCATCGCGTACTTTTACTTTTCTTCCAAGAACAAGAGTTCGTCCGGAAGTGAACCCGTCTGGAGCGAACTGGGCTGGCCGGAGCCGGAAAAAGCCGGTTCTCAGTATTTAAAGGAGGTAGATGGCGTTGAGTTCAGCAGATAACGTAAACCAGGCAAAATACCAGAGCAGGCTTAACATGGACTCCGTCCTGATCGGGGGAATGCTTGCTCTGCTCTACGTAGCACAGCTTTTTCTTGTGTACTCTGTCCTTTCGGCAACCAGACCTGTCCTTGCGGAGCACGCAATCCTTGTGCCCGTTTATCTGGTATTTGTGGGTCTGATGTTTACAATCGAAACCATCGGCTGCCTGAAAGTCCGCAGTTCCCTAAAGCAGCACATGCATGAATTCCGTTATTATGAGTGAGGAGGCGTACAATGAGTAAAAACAGTAAGGAAAAGGGCCTGATCATGCAGGTCGTTGACATCGCCTTTATCTTCGTGCTGGCCTTCGTCTGCCTTGTGGTCCCAACGACCCTGCAGGGCGCGGTCCTGGTCTCCTGGGATGAGAGCGGATCAGGCATTGGCTTTGTCTGGGACCCGGTGGGCTATTTCGGGCTTCTGCTCGTGATCGTGGCCTTCTTTGCCTTCATCCTGGC
Organism: Methanosarcina baltica; assembly: GCF_055394095.1. Lineage (NCBI taxonomy): Archaea > Methanobacteriati > Methanobacteriota > Methanomicrobia > Methanosarcinales > Methanosarcinaceae > Methanosarcina > Methanosarcina baltica. Next base: position 2,215,956 of record NZ_AP042463.1, read on the forward strand.
CCACTCGGTCAGAAATCACAGGGTATGAATTTGAAAAAATCCTGTTGGGTTGTCTGATTAAAAGAATAAAGACCTGCCAGAAAAATCGGCAGATCTTCTCTTTTTTTTTACAAATACTGGCATTGTTCTTTCAGTTGAGAATCAAATTAAGAATAATCCCGAAATAATAATAAAAAAGTATACTTAATTATGATTAAATTATAATAATAAATAAAAAAATATGAATGAATTAATTCATAAAATCGAATGAATTATGAATTTAAAGAGGTGGTACAGGCTCAGAACAAACATGGCCACTTTTATGATCATAAACTCGATGTGGTGCAGGGAATCTACAACCGTACTTACAGTTAAACTCTCTTCTATCAGGATTTTATCCAAAACATTTTTTAGACTTTTTTTAATTAACATCCAAATTCTGATCCCCCTCTGGTAAACAAATTCAGGACTCATGTATTCCTGATCAGGCATTCTGTACTCGAAAATACCCATTATTTTTATCCCCTCCAGTTTTATCTTTATAGTTTGATAGTATTAATAAGTTTGTTTTCACAGAAGAAATTTTGAACAGATCCCCTCTCTTAAATTCGGCTCTTCATCCGGTTTTCTTAAAGTGGGGGGCCGGAAATTCTTCCATATATGGGAAAATCCCCCTTCAAAATCCATCAGGCAGAAAATGGAAGCCTCTGGCTTTTATTGTGAGCTTTGAAGTGATTATAATCATTTTACAAAAATATCAAAATTGAAATGCAAAAATAAATAAAATCATTATGAGCTATGTCATATCCATGGAATTGCATAATTTGTAAAAATTATATTAAAATAAATATTAATAATTAATAGATATTGTAGTGTATATTATGTAATATTCTGTCAGACCATCAACAAACTAAAATGAATATTTATATATGTAAATTCATTTAAAAATCATTCTTTAAAAAACCTATTTGAAGAAAGCCTGAAAGTCATATACGTCGATATTTGAAACAAAGCCGAAACATTTACTATTAATTAAGTTACTTCTACTATATCTCAAAACCCAATTAGTTCAGGACCTTATTATTATATCAGGAGGCGCACGCATGCAAGATCCTGTTGTCGCAAAAATAAAAGAGCAGTTTTTTAAAAAAGGTAACCCCACAAAGATCCCTCTAATGAGCAGAGCACGCTTTTTTGAAGCCCGGGCCGAAATAGACGGAATTTACGTTGATAGTCTGGATAACAATTCCTTTTTACCCTGGAAAGCTTTCGCAGAGGCCGTCGATTTTATAACGAAAAATGGCGGGCATGCAAGGAGAGGAAATACCCGAATTGCTATGGGGGAGCCGGGCCTTGAGCCTGACACTCTTGAAGGGCATATTGCCCGGAAAATCTACGGCTGCAGAGAAGGTGACAGTGTTTTTAGGGAGATTTCGCTTATCGCCTGCATCCTTGTCTGGGCGGGGATCTGCAGAGATGAAAAAGAGCAGCTTGTGGTCTGTAATGAAGATGAGGAAGAAGAAGGGGAAGACGAAATAAGCTTCGGAATCAGTATACCGGATGTGGAAACCGGAATCCTGCTGGAAGGCCTTGGTGATAATAAAGAACAGGGTGAAGAAAACGTTGGAATCAGCATTCCAACCGTGGAAACAGCTTTCCTGCTGTCAGGTTCCGGAGATGAAATAGAAGCCGGAAATAACCTGGAAGACAGGGCCCTCCACCTGAAAATCATAAGCAAGGCAGTGGAGCTTAACGTTCTTGAAAGCGAAATTGCAAAGAGAGACGGGACAATCGAAAAACTAAACACAGGCCTTGAAGAGAGGGACAAAAGAATTAACGGTCTTGAGGCAGAGCTTGCAGACAACACTGAAAAAAATGAGCGGCTAGAAGGGGAGCTTTCCGGAAAAGAAAAGGAACTCATGGGGCTTGAAGAGCAGCTTACGGAAAAGGGAGAAAAGCTGCAGGGGCTTGAGAAAGAAATCGGGGAGAACGCAGAAAGGATCAAAAAATTCGAAGAGCAGGTCACAGAAAAGGATGGGCTCCTAGCTGCTCTTGGAAGCAAAATCGAGGAAAATGACCTTTCAATAAAGGCTTTTGAGATTGATGTCATGGAAAAGGATGGGCTCCTAGCTGCTCTTGGAAGCAAAATCGAGGAAAATGACCTTTCAATAAAGGCTTTTGAAGAAAAAGCTCTGGAAAGAGATGAACTGATAAAGGCTCTTGAAATCCAGCTTCAGGAGAAAGGCTCTAATATAAAAGCCCTTGAGGAAAAAGTTTCCGAAAAAGATGAAGCTATCATAGATTTCGAGGCCCGGCTTTTGAGCAAATCTGAAAAATCAGAGAAACTTTCCGTAAAAATTGCTGAAAAAGGCGAAGATGTTAAAAAACTCAGTGAAGAATTCCTGGCAAAGGAAAAGGACAACGAAACGCTGAAAGAGAAGCTCCTGGCAAAAGAAAAAGACAACGAAACGCTGAAAGAGAAGTTCCTGGCAAAGGAAAAGGACAGTGAAGCGCTGAAAGAGAAGTTCCTGGCAAAGGAAAAGAACAGTGAAGCGCTGAAAGAGAAGTTCCTGGCAAAGGAAAAGGACAACGAAACGCTGAAAGAGAAGTTCCTGTCAAAAGAAAAGGACAACGAAGCGCTGAAAGAGAAGCTCTCATTGAAAGAAAAAGAGATCGAAGCACTCAGCTTAACAGTGGAAAGAGTGATTCCTGCCCTGGAGTTTGAGGCAAAGGACGGGGAAATTAAAAAACTTGAAGAGAAACTTGCCGGAAAGGAGAAAAGGATCAGCAATCTGGAAACTCAAATCTCCTTACAGGAAGAAAAACTCATGCTCCTTGAAAAGCCGCTCCCGGATGAAGAAGGGACGGGCGAAAATTTCAGGGAAATGGAAGCCCTTATAGAAAAACTAAAAATCATCCTGGCCAGTAAGGGAGAGGAAGTTTCAAGGCTCAACGACGAAAACAGTGTGTACAGGATGCAGCAGAAAATGGCTTCAGAGGGTCTGAAAGAGATAGAAGAGAAGAAAGCTGCAAAAAAACCCTGGTGGAAGTTCTGGTAATTTTTTGAGGGACTCAGATAAGTTTTCGGCCGGGGGATTTTTCCATTCCGTCTCCGCCAACTTTTTCCCCGGCGACTGCGGAAGTCTTACGCAGGATGTGAAGGATCAGGTCCGGGCTTATTCTTCGAAGATTTATTATCTCGGAAATGATCTCCTCTTCAGAAAGGCCCTGGATTTTCAGTTCGTTTATTTTTTCAATTACATAAGCAGGGATTACAAAATAGTTCTCCAGGTCATGCCAGTGCCCGCTCACGTCTCCTTTGACAAGTTGAGTTCCCGCAGATTTCAGGTACATCTTCATAAACTTAGAGAGGGCATCATAGGCTGAGGCCGGAAGCTGGAGTAATTCTATCTTCGGGCAGGCCTTGAGCAGATTAAAGAAATCCCTGTCCGCAGGGCGAAAGGCAAGGTGGATTGCCTTCTCCTCTGGTTTCAGGTTCAGGATTTCATCCCTGCCGGTAACTACCCGAATTCTTATGCTCCCTCTCAACATTATCTCTTCCCTCAACTATGTAAGAGAGGGATTATTTATTTAATTTTGTAGTACTGTTTTTCTGATCAAATATCAGTACATCATGGTAATAATATTTTATAAAGAAGTTAAATAGCTCAGAAAAAAATTCATCCCGGGAATGAAACTTATTTTTCGGCTTTATTTTCAGGTTTGCCCTTCAAGCCTGCTGCAATTGCCTGCCCGAAAGAGATACCCCCGTCTCCACAGGGGACCCTGGAATGGGTGAGGAATTCGAGCCCGGTATCTCTGACGGTTTCGGAGATCCGGGATGTGATGTGCTCGTTGTAAGCCACCCCTCCGCTCAGGCCCACTGCCTCCAGGCCCCTTTTTCGAGCAAGGGAGCACGCAAGTTCCGAGACCCCGCACGCAAGGCCTTCTTCAAAAGCAAAGGCAAGGTCGGAAGGGGAATGCTTTCCCAGAAGTTCATAAACCCCGTACAGGAGTTCACTCGTGTCAAGCACCCGGAGCCCTGTTGCTTCACAGTTCCGGAACACGGGCTCAATTTCCACCCGCAGAGTACTTTTTTTTGCAGAGGACTCAAGTTTCATGGCAGGCTCCCCTTCATAAGTGCGCTCCCCGCAAATTCCCAGGAGGGCCGCAGCCGCATCAAGGACCCTGCCTGTGCTGCTGCTCAGGACAACGTTAATCCCTTTTTCGAGCTGCTGCAGGACAAGCTTCAGTTCGGCCTCCCCTCGCCTGAAAGAGAGGGGTAGTCTCTCCAGTTCACTTTCAGAAAGCAGGCCGGAAAGCATCCCTAGAACCATCCGGGCAGGGTATCTGGCCGCAAGGTCTCCCCCTGGCATGGGCTGGGGCATGAGGTGGGCAAGCCGTTCCTGTCCTGCATAGGAGGAGTCGAAAATTTCTCCGCCCCAGACCGTCCCGTCGCTCCCGTAGCCCACCCCGTCAAGGACAATTCCCAGCAGTCTGGATCTTTCGGGCAGGAAGCTGTCAGCCATGAGAGCCAGCATGTGGGCCTCGTGGTGCTGCACCTCGATGAGGGCAGGGAGGCTCACCTCCTCCTTTCCCCTCTTTCCGAATCCGGTTTTTCTGTTTTTTTTGTTTTCTCCGACTTTTCCGGCTTCTTCCTTTGCAAAGGCAGTCGTATTAAATGAGGGATGCAGGTCGCAGCCCCAGTTTTTGGGTTTTATGCCTGTAAGCCCTATCAGGTGCCGGACCACCTCCTTATGATAGGAAAAGGTCTCGACTTTCCCGGTGTTGCCTATGTATTGGGAAAGGTAGGCCCGCTTTCCCCTTGCAAGTGTTACCGTGGTATTTAACTCGGCTCCGACCCCAATGGCCGGTTTCACTTTGAAAGGCAGCTCAATGGGTTCCGGCACAAAACCCCTGGAGCGTCTTATAAATGAATTTCTGCCGTTTACGACCCTTATGACCGTGTCGTCGTTCCGGTTCGCAATTACCCTGGAGTGGAGCAGGTGGTAGTCCACGATTTCCTCAAGTTTCTCCAGAGCCTCCCGGTTTTCGACCAGCATGGGCCTGCCCGGGAGGTTTGCCGAGGTCATGACATAAATGGCATCTTGCTCCCGGTCAAAGAGCAGGTGCTGGGTCCCGGTATAGGGCAGCATTGTCCCTATGTTGTGAAGTCCGGGGGCAAGTGACTCTGTGAGGGGAAAAAGCTCTTTCTTAGGAAGCAGGGTTATAGGTCGCCTGAAGGATGTAAGGGCCTCTCTCTCTGGCTCCTCGACTTTTGCAAAGGTCTCGACAGCTTCTACCGTTCCCGCCATCACGGCAAAGGGCTGCTCGGGCCTTCCCAGTTTTTTCCGGATTTTTTCGACCGCGTCCTCCCGCCGGGCTGAACAGGCGATATGAAAGCCCCCGAAGCCCTTGACTGAGAGGACAGAGCCCTCTTCGAGGAGGGCCGCAGCTTTTACTATGGCTCCGTAGTTTTCCGCAAGCATCCTGCCCGAGGAGTCAGCAAGCCAGAGTTTCGGCCCGCAGGTCTCACAGCAGACCGGCTGGGCGTGGTACCTGCGGTTTGCGGGATCCGTGTATTCTATATTACAATCCCCGCAGAGGGGAAAGTCCGCCATTGTCGTGTGTTCTCGGTCATAGGGGAGGGCCCGAACCGTTGTATAGCGGGGGCCACAGTTGGTGCAGACCGTAAAAGGGTAATGGTAATACCTCGAAGTCGGGTTCAGGATTTCGGAAAGGCAGGCTTTGCAGATTGAGCTGTCCGGGGGGATAATGGAGTCCTCGGTAACTGCGCATTCACTATGCAGGATAGAAAACTCGGAGTGGCCGCAGACAGCTACTTTTTCTGAATCGAGGCTTGATATCCGGGCCAGAGGAGGTTTTTTTAAGGGGAGTGCCTCAAGAAAAGCCGCAAGGTCAGCCCTCTGGCCTTCAGCAAAAATCTCCACAATATTTCCTAAATTCTTCACATAGCCGGAAAGTCTGTGGGCTTTTGCCAGCCTGTAGACAAAAGGCCGGAAACCCACGCCCTGCACCGTACCGGTCACATGGATAAGTCTGGCTTCGTTTTGCATTGAGGTTTTCAGGATTTTCAGTGTTAAAATAGCTTCTGATTTAACATGAAAGTACTGTGTGTACTTTCATTTTTTTGTGGCTGTTATTTAATATCATATTCGTTTTTGGTTACAGGAACGAAAATTCCGAAACCGGCCAAAAAAACAAGATGCTAACCATGCTAAAAAAAACCAGATGTTAGCCATGTCAGTAAAAATAAGATATTAACTATGCCAGGTAAAATCCGCAAAAAAAACAGTCAAATATCGTGCCAGATATCGAGATGATTAAAATCATCTCGAAAATTCCAGTCACAATAAATTTGGAAAAAGCGTCTTTAATATGATAAGAAACCCTAAAACCAGCATGAGGAGTGATATCCTCCACGAGACTTTTATAAGTCGTGCCTGGTTTTCAGGTTCACTTAACTTAAAAATCGCTTTTTCAACCAAATTGGGTTGATCCCTATATGCTTCCATGTTTAAATCAAGCTCATTTATTTGCTCTTGCCTTGACTCTCTTCAACCTGAAGGTTCCTTCTCTTTCCACTTCTTCAAGGGTGAAGCGGATGAATTTCATTGTATCAATGAGTTCGGGAATGACCTTGAATTCGAGAGCGTTTACACGCCTCTTGGTTTTCTCGATCTCATTAAGGAGTCTCTTCATGGTAGTTTCGAGTTCCGCAGCGATGATAATCTTTTCGACCAGATCCTCATAGGCATCAGAGGTTTCGTCAATGTAGGAATTGGTCCCGATTATCCCGTACCCTTTCTCATTGAGAGGTTTTCGGACTCCGGTGGAGCTGATTTTGGGCACAAACACACCCATGATGTTATGTCCGGAAAGCTTGATTTCAGGCGATCCTTTAGTGGTAAAAGCGGTTGACTTGATGGCAACCACTCCGTTCACGGCGCAGGCAAGATTAATCCTGTCCACTGCTACTTTAAAGGCTTCGTCCAGCTCGGTTCTGACGTTTCTTGCTTCGTTCAGGATCTTGAAGAACTCCAGAATCAGCCCGTCCCTCTTCATCTTCAGGAGTTTGTGTCCGCCTTCCGAAAGCTTGATCCTTTTTTTGAGTGTAATAAGTTCTGACCGAGTTGGTTTTACGTCCTGCAGAACCATGGTAATCACTCAGCTTTTTTGTGTGCCGGGTGGTACTTCTGGATGTACTTGTTGTCAATCCTGTTCAACTGGTTTTCTGGCAGGTGTGCGAGGATCTTCCAACCGATATCCAGAGTTTCTGCAATTGTCCGGTTTTCGTTTCTGCCCTGGGTAACAAAGTTCTGTTCGAAGAGGTCCGCAAACTCAAGGAGTTTTATGTCTCTTTCGGAGAGGGCTTCCTTCCCAACGATTGCCACCAGACCTCTCAGGTCACGCCCTTCAGCGTATCCTGCATACATCTGGTCAGAAACAGCCTTGTGGTCTTCCCTTGTCTTCTCGCCTCCGATACCGGAGTTCATCAGCCTGGACAGGGAAGGCAGCACGTTGATTGGTGGGTAGATACCCTTCCTGTGCAGTTCCCTGGAAATCACGATCTGGCCTTCGGTAATGTACCCGGACAGGTCCGGAATCGGGTGGGTGATGTCGTCACCGGGCATGGAAAGAATCGGAATCTGGGTAACAGACCCTTTGGCACCCTTGACAATACCTGCTCTTTCATAGAGGGTTGCAAGGTCAGTGTACATGTAACCGGGGTACCCACGACGGCCAGGCACTTCATTACGGGCGGCTCCCATCTGACGGAGAGCTTCTGCGTAGTTGGTGATGTCGGTCAGGATAACGAGGACATGCATGTCGTGCTCGTATGCCAGGTACTCGGCTGCAGTAAGAGCCATACGCGGGGTAACCAGACGTTCCACAGCAGGGTCATCTGCAAGGTTCATGAACACAACGGCTCTTTCCAGAGCGCCGGTCTTCTCGAAGTCCTCCATAAAGTACTGGGCTTCTTCGTTGGTGATGCCCATTGCTGCGAAAACCACAGCGAATTCTCCTTCAGAGCCAGGCACAGAAGCCTGCCTTGCGATCTGCAGGGCAATTTCGTTGTGTGGAAGACCTGATGCAGAGAATATAGGCAGTTTCTGTCCACGGACAAGGGTGTTGGTCCCGTCAATCGTGGAAATTCCGGTCTGGATGAAGTCCTCAGGAGGCATCCTGGCGTACGGGTTCATTGCGGCCCCGTTGATGTCAATCATCTTTTCAGGGACAATTCCAGGCCCTCCGTCCAGAGGTTTTCCGGCCCCGGACAGGATCCTGCCGAGGAGATCGATGGATGAGGGAAGTTTCAGGGTTTCTCCTGTGAAAACAACACCACATTCCTTGTCCAGACCGCCTGTTCCTTCATAGACCTGAATAACCACAATATCTGCGGAAGAGTCCAGCACTTCGCCTCTGCGGGTGGTTCCGTCAGGCAGGTTGATGTTAACAATTTCTTTATAACCTACAGGCTCCGTTTTTTCGATAAAGATCAGAGGCCCTGCGATTTCTGTGATTGTCTTATATTCTTTTGCCATACTCACCTACCTCCCAGGGCTGCAAATTCTTTATCCATCTTGGCAAGAACAGCATTCAATGAACCGTCGAAATCCTCTTCGTACTTAACCTTGGCAAGTTCGTCCTTGGCTTCCGACTTGAGAATTTCCGACATTGGAACACCTGCGGCCAGAGCTTCGTTTGCAGAATCTCCGAACTTCATGATTGCCTGCATGGTTTTGTACTGTTCGGCAAACGGACTGTAGGTGTCTATTGGGTGGAATGCGTTCTGCTGCAGGAATATTTCCCTTATCATACGGGTGATTTCGAGCAGAAGCTGCTGGTCTTCCGGCAGAGCGTCGGAACCGACGAGCTGCACGATTTCCTGCAGTTCAGACTCGACCTGGAGCATGTCCATTGCTTTTTCTCTCATGGCTACCCAGTCAGGTGCCACATTGTCAGCAAACCAGCCGCTGAGGCCTTCCTTGTACAGACTGTAACTGTTCAGCCAGTTGATAGCAGGGAAGTGTCTCCTCTGAGATAGTTTGGAGTCAAGGGCCCAGAACACCTTCACGATACGCAGTGTATTTTGCGTAACAGGTTCGGTGAAGTCACCGCCAGGTGGAGATACTGCTCCAATAACCGTAATGGAACCTGTCTCACCACAGAGAGATATTGTAACTCCGGAACGCTCGTAGAATTCTGCCAGCCTTGCTGCCAGGTATGCCGGGTAACCTTCTTCACCAGGCATTTCTTCAAGACGGGAGGAAATTTCTCTCATTGCTTCGGCCCACCTTGAGGTGGAGTCCGCCATCAAGGACACGTCGAACCCCATGTCACGGTAGTATTCCGCAATGGTGATTCCGGTGTACACAGATGCTTCCCTTGCAGCCACAGGCATGTTGGAGGTGTTTGCAATAAGTACGGTACGTTCCATGAGTGGCCTTCCGGTCTGAGGGTCCTCGAGATCGGGGAATTCATTCAGAACATCAGCCATTTCGTTTCCACGTTCACCACAGCCGATGTAGACCACGATTTCCGTGTCACTCCATTTTGCAAGCTGCTGCTGGGTAACCGTCTTTCCGGAACCGAATGGTCCTGGAATTGCAGCGGTCCCGCCCTTTGCAACAGGGAAAAGTCCGTCGAGGATCCTCTGTCCCGTAACCAGCGGCTTTGTAGGAGTAAGTTTCTTTGTTACAGGTCTAGGGACTCTTACCGGCCACCTGTGCATCAACTTAAGCTCGGTTCCGTCAGTTAGGGTACAGATAACATCCACTACTGTAAAGTTTCCACCCTTGATTTCGGCGACTGTTCCTGAGATGTTTGGGGGTACCATGATCTTGTGCTCAAGGTTCACGGTTTCCTGAACAACTCCGATTACTTCTCCGCCTTTTACTGCATCTCCGGCCTTGACGATAGGTTTAAACTCCCAGATTTTTTCGTGGTCAAGCCCGTCAGCGGTGACCCCCCTCTGGATGAAGCTGCCCATCTTCGCAAGCAGGACGTGCAGTGGCCTCTGAACCCCGTCGTAAATACTGGTAAGGAGACCAGGGCCAAGTTCTACGGCAAGGGACATACCTGTTGATTCACAGGGTTCGCCTGGCCTGATGCCGGCTGTCTCTTCGTATACCTGGATGACTGTCTTCTCACCCCTGATCTGAATGACTTCACCCATCAGCCCTTCGTCACCGACTTTTACCAGGTCATACATTTTTGCCTTTAAGTCGATGGCGGTAACAACAGGTCCGGCCACACGATAAATTTCACCTTTTACTTCCACAGATCAACACCTACCGCTTGTTTGATTTTATCTCTTAAACTTGTTGAGCCTTCTCCACTGCCTCCTAGAGCTACCACTGTAGGCTGAATGGACTCATTCAAGTTTTTAGCCACAATTTCCGGCAGATTAGCAATGTCATCATTGTGCATTACAATAATTCCGACATTTTTGTCATCAAGCACTTCTATTACCGCAGACTCTGTCGCCTTGATATCAACAGTTTCATAGACCTTTTTGATACCAGCTAGCCTGAAACCCGTGACAAACTCGCTTTTCCCGATCACTGCCAATTCCATTAGATTACCACCAACTGGTCTTTGATCAATGTATCCGCAAGACCGGCCTCTTTACCCCGTACAATTATACGCAGGTTGTTGACCTCGTTGTTCTTATAAATGATATAATCCATTATAGGTACAATTGAGATCGGAGATACATGCGAATAAGTGGTAGCAGATTCGAGACTGTATTTCGTAAGTTTGCTTTCCAGAGTGGTCAGGGAGTCCATATCAGGACCTATCACGCTTGAAATAGTGTCCCAGTACACTGTTTTACGAAGTCCCTCTACAAAATCTTCATACGGAAGGGCTGCGAGTTTTTCGGTATTTAGAGCAAACCCGCCTTCGATCATCAAAGGCATGATCTCATCAAGTTGCTCGACTCCTGCCTTTTTGAGCCTGAAAAGATTACAAAGATTCTTGACATCGGCTTCCAGCTTTACAAATTTGGCAAAGAGTTTACGGTCTTTGGACCTTGGGTTCCCGATTGCGTTGAATAAACTTGAATAATACATCTTGTCCAGTTCGTTTTCTATATCTGCCAGATTGCTCCCATCATATCTCTGCAGTATTGGATAATATTCGGTTTCCACCAGGCTTTCAATAATGTCCTGATAGGATTCCTTGCCTGCAAGTTCTGATAGGTATGTGTAGGTAAACTCTCCAGCTGATATCAGAGATTCCAGGATCTCTTCAACAGATGCATTATATTGTTTCCCGCGGAGAAGGGTTTTTACGTTCCAGACATCGTACCTTCTCAGGTACTCTGTAATCAGGTAATTGGGTTCTCCTTCGGTGATTCGAAGCAATTTTTCATAGGTAAACGCAAGATTCTTGTTCAGTGCATGTTCTGCCAGATCTGCACCTTTGTATTTCATTGCCAATTCGTCAATGTCACTTTTATACTCAGACTCTTCTATAAAGCGAGTAATTTCGTCTATGCTCATGTTAAGCAGCCTGGGGTATGTCTCCTTTGGCATAAGCTTGCTCTTCATGGCACGTACACGGGTTACGGCATAAGCATAATTAGAAGTGCCTTTTCTCTTTTTATCGGATTTTCTTGAGGATTTTCTTTTTCCCCAGAGTCTCTCCAAAAGCCGCATTGAACATCACCCGTATAAGATATCTGAAATCTGTCTTAAGGAACGTTCATACACGTTTTCAATAATTAAATCATATGTGTAATCTAATTTGATTGTTCCATCCTCGTTTTCGAGGACTATTCCACCGATGCTTTTGATGTTGCCGGCATAGATTATTGAAGATAACTTTTTGACAAGTTCTTCAGAATCTTTGGATGAATAGATTTTTGCACCATCGGCTTCATACTTATCTATCAGAATTTTCAGTAGCTTCTCGTTTTTAGAAGCCGGCAACGACTTAATTTTTTCAACGGTTTGATTATAAACAGAATCCAGAAGTTCCTTGCGCTTGTTAAGCTTGATGCGTTTTACTTCCAGGTTTGCACTGGAAATAATCTGCTGATTCAGCTTTTGAAGGTCATCTTCTGCCTTCGCAAGGCTTTCTCCGAGCATCTTTTTCTGAGTGTCCCTGACCTCGTTTATATACTCGGATGCCTTTGCTTCGGCATCGGCATTGATGCGGGATACTTCGGCCTGCGCACCATTCTGGATATCCTTAACAACGATCTCTAGTCCCATGCTTACACCTCCAAATAAATTAGAGCAAAAGATGCTCTAAGCAGGTAAGGGCTAAGAATGCCCCAAATAATCTAGAGCAGAGAAAAGCGCCCTATGAAACTCAGAGCATTGGATAGCCCTAGAATTCAGGGCAGGAAAAAATGCCCTACGGAACTTAGAGCAGAGGTTTGCTCTAAGAATTTTAAGAGCGAGGACCCGCTCTTAAAATCGATTTATTAGCGGGACCGCTCTTAAAATCGATTTATTAGCGGGACCGCTCTTAAAATCGATTTATCCGTTGATAAGCAATGCAGCGACAAGACCGAAGATAACGATGGTTTCAGGAATGACAGTAAGGATCAGTCCTTTACCAAATAAGCCCTCGTTTTCTGCCATTGCACCAATTGCTGCGGTTCCGATCTCTTTTTCTGCCCATGCAGATGCAAGACCGGTCACTGCGATTGCAAGTGCTGCGCCGAGTGCTTTCATTCCTGCTGCGTCCAAAACTGGACCTGCTACTGCCATTGCTGTTGCTGGATCTGCCATGTTTTTATTCCTCCGTGTATTTTCTTATGTATCCGAATGGGTTGTACTTCTTGCCCCCGCCTTCGTAGAATTTTCCAAAGAATTCTACATACTGCAGCCTGAGCGCGTGCAGTCCGGGAGCGATAATACCTAGAACGGTGTTAAGTCCGTGTCCAAGTACAAATACGATTAATGCAGCTACTGTTAAAAAGCCAATCTTGGAATGATCGGCCCAGATCATCTTGAATGCAATATCATTGACCGTACTCGCAATGTAAATCGAAGACAGACCTACCGCTATTATACGGGCATACGACAGAGAGTTACCCACAAGTGAAGGCAACTCGATCGGTCCTTGTATACCTTCACCTTTGGTAAGCATCGCAAGTCCGACCACGGCGACAATAGTACCGACATTTGTCAGCATGGAATTACCGCCCATGTAGCTAGCGATTGCCACGATTACACCGAGTTCAATTACAATCCAACTGCCTTTTTCAAGGAATGCATGCATAAATCCATGGCGCCTGTTGATGTTTACAAATCCGAGCAGGAACCCGAGGTTTACGTGAAGCAGCCCTATGAGAGAAGTTGCTGCAATCATAGTCATTATCATGTGAGTTCTGTGAATCGGGAAGGTTACCATTTCGCCTCCGATACCGGAAAACAAGTTCATGGTTTCCCAACCCGGAATCAGGCCTGGTACACCATGTAACCCTGCTAAAGGGAATCCAAGGAACTCACCGTAAATAATTCCAAAGAAAGCAGTTGATATCTGACAATAGATCAGAATATCCATGAGAGGTTTCACTGCATCTGACTTTACTAATTTTTTGATAAGTAGTGCAAGTCCTCCCAGGATCATAGCATAGCCGATATCTCCAAGAATCAGGCCATACATCAGCGGGAATGTGATAAAGATAACTGCTGATGGGTCCATCTCAGTATATTTGGGCCTGGAGTACAGGTCCATGATCTCCTGCAGTGGCGCCACTGTTTTTGAGTTGTTATACTCGACAGGGACATTCTCCTCTTCCTCTTCATCAATTTCGAGGTTGGTGATGTATGCCTTGCCATTAGTAGCGTCATTGACAGTGCTGACCAGAGAATCGTAATTCTCAGTGAGGGACCAGCCATCAATAATAAATGTGTTTGCGGATGTGGCTATTCTCAGAGGCAATTCTGCCTTCTGGCTTTCGATACTGAGGATTTCGTCACTTGCTAGAATGAAATCTGCATATTTTGCATTCATGGAGTGAATTTCAGCCTTAAGTGACTCGATCTTTCTGTTGATTTCAACTTCTTTCTGTTCGATTACCTTTAACAGCTCGCTCGGAACACCACCTCTTCCTGGAATTCTAAGTTCTCTAAAGCCAAGATCCTGAAGGAACTCGTAGACTTTGTCGGCAGACGTGCTGGCCGCAAACAGTGCAATTGTTTTTGCCTGTGGGTCATAGAACAGCTCGTATGCCTTTGTGATGCTTGAAAGCTGACTTTCATCCAGGTTACTTTTGATCGTGCCTGCAAAAACCTTCAGGTTTTCGTAGCCACGGTAATAATCAAAGTTCAGATTGATGGACATGAAGGGCAGAATATCCTTTTTCTGGGACTCCAATTCCTTCAGGTCATTCTCGAGTTTTACAGTTGCTTCCGTTTTGGTCGAGATTGACCTATCCAGTTCATCTAGCTTTGAATCAAGTTCGCGCAGGACTGAGTTAGATTTCTGAACTACAGGTTCTTTTTTATCAATTCCCAGGAAACTGGAGATTGAGCGGATCTTTACAAGCTTCTTTGATATGTCTTCTGAGTTTTCAAATGGCTTGTCGATCTTGAAACCAGATTCATCATCAACAAAATCTTCGATATGAAAGAGATTCGAATCATGCAATGCATTGATAGTTTCTTTCATTATACTTTTATGTCCGACAATAACGGCCCTTGTCATCTCTTTAGGTCTACTCATTAAGGACCGCCCTCTCAAACTCCTGTATCAAGTAACTGACGGATTTGTCGATATTAGCTTGAGCACTCTGGGACATGGCTAATGCGTTTTGCTCACCGTCATTGACGATCTTATCTCTCTCTTTCAGGATCTCTACTTCACCAGCTTTAAAACGATCTTGTGCAGCTTTGTGTGCGTCGATTTCGGCCTGAGCCAGAATTTCCCTGGCTTCAGCCCGGGCGTCAGAGATGCGCTGGTTTTTGGCTTCAATGGCTTCATCAATCATTTTTTTCGCATTCTCTTCTGCTTTTTTAATTTCAGATAAGATTTCATTTTTAGCCATGTGAATCTCCGTCTCTCAAAATTTAGTATATAAATCCATAATTAAAAAATCCCTACTCCAGCGGATGTAGTTAACAGATGCTTCGTGAAAGAACTATATAACAGCTTCGGTTTTATTGAATAAGATAAATGTATTTATAACGAATGATTATTACATAAGTACTATTGAAGAATATTCTCACAAATTTAAAAAAATAAATAGTAATATATATGATTCAAATACACAAAGATTAAATATCACAGTAATAAATAATTAAATAAATCATGGCTAAAATAATAAAATAAGTTAAATGGGGTCCACATGTCTCACATAAGCTGGGAGCTCGTTTAACAGGCCCTGGTTGACAGTGGTCCTTTTGTATTTGCTTATAATTATCTTAAGAATCAGAATCGAGCCTTAAGCTCCCCTTTTTTTATTTTTTTGCTACAGCCGGCGTGAACCGGCATTCAGGGTGTAAAAACAAAAACCCGGAGCATTGAAAATTTGATCCGAAAAATATCTACCTGTATACAGTCAATAACCCCCCACTAAAGTGGGAGACTTGTTTCGGCAAGCCTTGATTGACCAGCCTAAGTCTTAATTGACTACGTTGGATACGTCACGATACATTTGGATGCTTCCTCTGTTCAATTCCCTATCGTGTAGCATTAAAAGTCCTAAGAGGTAGGGGTGGTGTGCTACACATGACAAGCATATTCGTGAAAGATCAGGAATCACAAAAAAAGATAAAAATAGAGGGGAAAATTTTATGAAATGATTTTCAAAAAATTATCCCCGGATAGCCGGAATGCAGGTTTAAAAAGCCTTATTTAACTCTGTAAGGAATCTTTGCTCCTTTGGGGATTGTGTGAACATATTTTTTCCGGAATTCGGGATTACGCATCATGCAGTATTCCCCCGGTTTTTTGTATGCTTCATGTTTTCCCATGCGCTTCCAGATGTCTTCAAGGGGTTCTTCAATGGCGTTTCCGAAAGAGAGAGGGGTGTATGCACAGGGCATCACTTCCCCATCGGAGGCCACATGCATCCAGCGCCTGCCTGCAAAACAGCCAAAGAGGTCGGGTCCCATGAAGTAGGGAAAAGCTGTAACTCTTGGCCCGTCGGACTTTTTGTTCATGGCCTTCTGGAACTTTCCAAGCCTTGTAACGTCCTTTTCCCCGATAACCTCGTCCTCGTGCTCAAGCCAGCGCCCCACGGCAATGATCTCATAGATAGACATCTCCTGCATTTCGAGTTCTGCGGCAAGGGAATAAAATTCATCCAGGTCATCGATATTATTGGGGGAAACCACCACGAACATATCGGTCAGGATTCCCGCAGCATTAGCATTCTTGATTCCTGATAGTGCATCGAGATATGCGCCTTTCCTTCCACGCACCCGGTCGTGTTCTGCTTCGAAGGGGCTGTCAATGCTGATATGGGCGGCATAGAGCTCGGCGGCTTTAAGCGCCTCCGCCTTCTCTTTGGAAAGTCCGTAACCGGAGGTAAAGCAGGTTGCAATTGCTTTTGACTTGTCCACATGGGCTACCATCTCCGCAAGGTCTTTGCGCATCATGGTCTCTCCCCCGTCAAAGGAGATAAGATAGGTTCCCATGTCAAGGGTCTGATCAAGGATAGAGCAGATTTCCTCAAGGGTCATCTCCCTTTCGGGTTTTATGTCCGCGGCCCCGCAGTGGATGCAATGGTTAGGACAGCGGGCGGTTATTCCTATAGAAAACTGGTCCGGAACACGTTTTTTCAGGATTGCTGCAATCTCGGAACTTATGACGCGGCTGAAGGCCTTCCCGGGAATTGGGGGTATCCAGGTCGAAAAGATGATCTCGTCATCGTTCACGGATATTGGTTTTTCTTCTTCAAAGATCCCGTTAATACGCTTGATAAAGGGCTTTGCAAGCTGGGAAAGCGGACCTTCCACATCAAGCATGACTTTTCCGTTTTCGGTGCTGGCATTTACTTTAAGAACCGGACTTTCATAAACTCGCATGGATTCACCTACAAAAATTACAAGACATTATTTGGGTCCTGCAGTCAATTTTCGTTTATAATCAGATAATCGCTGTTTTCCGGGCCGGAAAAGCCGGCAGTCGGGTAGGACCTGTAAATAATCAGGTATCTAAATGAACCCCCCACCTGTCAGCCTTCGGCTGTTGTGTTAAACCATAGGTTTAACAGGAGTTTCTAATTTTCAATTAGAAACATCGAGGAAGGGGTCTTCTGCTGTCTGAGATAAATAATTAGATCAATTGGAAATTAGATCAATTCAATTGGAAATCAATCAGAAAAAGCATCCGACCATGCCGTATCAAGCAGGTCCAGGGTCATGTAATCTGTTATCCTGAAGAGTTTTTCCCTTGCAGGGCAGGGGTCCAGGTCTTTGAGTATCTCCTTTGCGGAGTGCACGTATCCCTTCACGCAGACAACAGACTTTTTGACAGCCTCTTCCTCAGGCATTTCTTTCATGTAGATATGGAGCAGGGTTTCAGATTCATGCTTTGATTCCTTGCCTTCAATCATTTTCAGAAACTCCAGCAGGTCGTCAACGATCTGGTAGGCGGTCCCAAGATACTGGCCAAAGAGCCCTAAACGTTTTGCAAGGGCCTCATCTGCCCCGGCCGTGTAGGCCCCGATTGCCGCACTCACTTCAAATAGAGAAGCCGTTTTCCTGTAGATACAGTCAAAGTAGTCTCTTTCCAAAAACTCTTTTCCCTCAAGCTGGAGGTCAAGGACCTCCCCTTCGGCCATGTCCATGCCGGCTTTTCCGAAAATCCGGACCACCTTTTCCCCGTAAGGGGAAATTAACTCAATGGATTTGGCAATAAGAAAGTCCCCGCAGAGCAGAGCCTGAGAGGGGCCGAATTTTTCCGGGGCCGTGGGCATATTTCTCCGGATAAGTCCCTGGTCAAGTAGGTCATCGTGTACAAGAGATGCCGAATGCATCATCTCAACGGCAAGGGCCGCATCAAGGCTGTTTTTATAAGAAGTGGAACAGGCCTCACTCGATAGCAGGAGAAGAAGGGGTCTGATCCGTTTTCCACCGGTATTGCAGACATGCCCCACCATTTTTTTCAGGTAGGAGTTCCCAAGTTCCCGGACAAAGGCATCGATCCCTTCCGCGATATACCCGTACTCTTCCCATTCTTCAATGTCCATCAATGAGCCTCATACCTTTTTTTCCTTGCTCCCCTCATTACTCAGTATACTTGGAGGGACAGCCCGTAACGATTTTGTTTGCCTCGATTGTGTTTTCTGAAACCATAGTCCCGCTTATGCTCACCTTTTTGCCTTCCACAACGTTGGAAGGGAGTTCTCCCGTGTATTCGACACGTATCCTGGAGTTCTCGTCTTCCTCGTCTCTCAGTTCGAAAGAGGTTAGCCCGGGAATCATCTCAAGGGTTCCGGTTTCCACGATGCCCATTGCATTAACCTCCTCTCCAACATGGGCCTGAGGGGCTGAAACCAGTTCGGAAACCATTAAATAACCTTCCGAAAGGTCAACGCCATATAAACCTGTAAGCACCACGGCGGCAACAAAGGCAATTGAAAGTAATGTTTTCCTTTTTTTGTTCATAAAAAACTCCGTACAACGAAGCATTACATTAACTTTTTGTTAAGCCTTGCCCGTGTCCTTATAAGTTTCAGGAGATAAGAACAAATAAGGAGCAAGCTTACTGTAAATGCGAGAACGAATGCTTCCATTTCAAAATACCTCTACTATATATTAGTCAGCAGACCTATTAAGGCCTTTCAGGACCCTCAGCAGATCCCCATATTTAGCGGCGGGTAGTTGAAATTGTCCCGGAGGATTTGAGCTTGAAAGGAATCCATTCTTTCAGGCCTGGCATCTTAAGACTTTGTATCTAAAAATTATGTAAGATATATATATTATTTCTGTTAGTGTCAAATCTCATTGTATTCAAATAGCAAATATATTCCGCATAATGTATACTGTATAAAATATTTAGTTGATGTTGAACCCTAACATATGTAAATTATTATTAAAATTTGCGATTTAGGCCGGAATTGAATATAAAATTTAATCATAATTAAAAATCAATATATTTTACTATGTATAATAATAAAAAAGGAATATTTTTTCAAAGAAAAGGCCAGTTTACATTATGAAAAAATAAATCTTGTGTGTACATTATTTTTTAAAAAATTCTGCAATCTCAAAATAACTATGGATTATATTTTTTGACAACGGGTTAACAATAAAATTATAACATATATATAAATTTAACATTTATTTTCCTGTAATTAAGATTAAGCACAATCAATGGAATACTGTAATCCTTTGGAAAAATAAGTAATACTAAAAACAGTACTAACAATAAAGAAGAAAAAATCAAAATATTTGAATAACAATCTCCAAATTCAACGCAGTTCTGTAAAAAAGTACATTCCGTTACACTTTTTCAAGCGAAATTCTTATATATTAAAAATACCTCTAGAGGTGTTGCAGTTTGCGTTGATGGTCTAGTGGCTATGACTTGGGCCTTCCAAGCCCAAAACCCGGGTTCGAATCCCGGTCGGCGCATTTCTCATTTTTCTCTAATTAATTAAAAAAGTTGTTCCTATTTTTTATTTTAAGATATTTTTCTGAGTGCGAGGGTTGCCCAGAGGTCAAAGGCGATGGGCTTAGGACCCATTTTCGTAGGAATTCGTGCGTTCAAATCGCACCCCTCGCATATCCATTATTGGGTTTAAATAGTTACATCGAATTCAAACGATTTCCGCTTCTTTTTGAATACGGTTTTGCCCTTTTTGTGTTGATTCTTCTTTAGATGGCCTGCTTCTTGAATGTTGAAAAGACCGGCCTATTTGCGGCCGGACTTTTCGTATTATTTAAGCCTCCGAAGGCTCATATCCATCTGAAAGGGTATTCAGGAAAGCAATAAGGTCTGCAATATCCTGATCCGTGAACCCGAAGTTGCCTACGTTTTCATTGATGGTTTTATTGACTTCAGGAGTGTAGGGTTCGCGGTCGTTAAGGAACTCCAGGACCGCAGGCAGGTCAGCAAACACCCCGTTGTGCATGTAGGGTGGAGTCCTGGCAATATTCCTCAGGGTAGGGGTCTTCATTTTCCCGTTCTGGCTTTCATCTCCAAGAGCTGCTCCCAGTCCGTAATCAACATAAGTATCCTTCTCCGGATTGAATTCAAAAGCGATACTGTAGAATGGATTGTCCGGATTCCTTGGCACTCCCAGATTTCGATAGCCATAATCCGTAAATAGGGGACTATCCGCATAGAGACTCGAATCAGAGGGGTGACAGCCAGCACAATTAGCCTCAAACAGTTCAAACCCCCGCAACTCATCATCTTCAAGGCCCTCTTCTGTGAGATAATCGTACTTTGAACTGAACTTATTCACTTCCGATGAATTTTCGTAGGCAGCAATGGCCAGGGCGGCGTTGTGGTAGGCGGCATCATCATCAGCAAAACCGGACGGGTATACCTCAATGAAAAGCCCCGCATACCCGGAATTTTTTATCATGGTTACCACCACGGACTTATCCCTGTTATGCATTTCCAGAGGGTTCAGGAACGGACCCTTTGCCTGTTCTGTAAGGTTTTTAGCCCTCCCGTCCCAGAACTGCCCACCCACGGCTTCCCCCAGTTCATTAAAGGAAAAATCGGGACTGTAGGCCGCATAGGCAGCAGTAGGTGAATTCCTGTTTCCGAACCGGGTATGGATCACACCCCTCGATACCGGAAAATTCGTATTAGGATCGGCAAACCCGGCTCCGGGATCATGGCAACTCGCACAGGACATTCCCCTCGGACTTGAAAGGGCATCATCAAAATAGATATTTTTTCCAAGCGTTTCTATCGCCTTGGGATCCAGAGTCTCTGAAGCCCCTGTAGCAGATAAAGAAAACGCAGCAAGCATAAAAATACTGATACAAACCAGAATTATTTTTATTTTCAATATTATCCCCCCGATGTTCTGATTATTCCAGGTATTCCAGGTATTTCAGGAATTTCAGGAGGCCTTTCAAAAAACGCATTCAGGTAAAAAAACAGGAAAAATATTCCAAATCCTGGCGGTTTACAGGCTCCCAATTAAAATACCCCGCCTTAATCTAAAACGGATTTATATATATACTCACCCAGCTTTAAAATTCGGAATTTTGAAGTTCTTGATGCAAAATCACTATCAAGAGAACTTATAACCACGGAAAAGCACGGGATGACACGGAAACCGGCCTGATGGCCGGTGAGTACTTCGGGCCTTTATATAATCGATTCGTAACTATTCAGCCTACTGATAAAAAAAGCATAGTTTCAGCTAATGTTGCAACTATCGGATAATAGCGGCGCTCCATTGAGCGCCGCTCGAATAGCATCCATGACATTCAAGCTATTCTTTCTAATAGTGGATATGTATCCCCGAATTCTGCAGAAAGCTACCGCTCCTTCGATGCTTCGGAAAGTTCCCGAAATCTTCTGTTGTAGCTTCATCATTCTGATGTCTCGCTCTGCTTGATTATTATCAAATGGAACTCTCAGGTCATTGAGGAATTTCAGAATCCTATCCTTGTATTTTATGAACCTATCAAGGAGATTCTTTGCTTTTGTTTGTGCTGGTCTTCCTCTTTTTTTAACCTGTTTTGAGAGGTCAGGAGGTGGATTTTCTTCAATTCCCTCTTTAATTATTTTATCGTATATTTCCTCGAATGCCCTGACTTTTATTGGATCTATTGGAATTTCCATTTCTCTGCATTCGTCGGTATATTTTTTTACTTCACTCAGAAGTTCATTTACTTTTTTAGCCCATTGCTGCTCAAAATTCTCTTCAACTCCAGTGAGGTCCCTCTTAAGATGAGCATTGCAGAGAGCATGTTCACATCCATATTTGTTGTATGATGCCCAACCATCATGAACTACTACCCCCTTGTATTCTGGAAGAAAACCCAAAGCATTCATTGCCTCTGATCCTCTTTTTGGATGTACAAAATAGTATGTCCACAGACTGTTTGAAACAACATGGAGCCACCATTTTGTCCCTAAAACCCTCATTCCTGTTTCATCACAATGTACAGAATAGGCTACCCGTAGATGTTCGAAAACAGCTTTTTCGAAAGGTTCCAATTTCTGGAATAATTCCTTTTCAGCTCTTTTTATGGTAGCAGGGCTGATACGTATTCCATAAAAGTCCTCTGACAAATCACAAATCCGTTTATAAGGAATCAATTGAAAGTTCCTTAAATATACAAGAGAGGATAAAAGGCGAGGTCCATATTGAATAGGGAATTTTATAGAGTCTGGAAAAGTACCTTTGTTTATTTTCCCACAGTGAGGGCATTTCTTGGACTCAGCACGATGTTCGGTAAATATGATGTTCACAGGAGGAATATCAGCTTCTTGCCTGCGTTCACAGTCCCGAACTTCAGTATCTTCAAGATCATGACCACAATTTTCACAGCAGTGAGGGGAATGAAATATTATATGGTCAGGATCCCCAACCATTTCGAAAGTACTTCCAGAATGACCTTTTTGACCACCAGGTTTTTTCCCACTTCTTGTGCGGCTACTCTTAGGTTTAGGTTTTTCATTCACAAAAACGTCAGTAGAAGGAGGTTTACTGCTGTTTTGGCTGTTTTGATTTAGACGAGCCTCTAAAACCCTTACACGTTCCTCAAGTTCAGCAATTTGAGAAGCCTGTTTCTCTATGATAGTCTCAAGTCTCTGAATTACAGCAACGACTGCTTCAGGGCCTTCTTCATAGATTTCAAGAATCTCTTCACGTGTAAGCATGATACTGAAGAGATAGAGTTATTTTATATGCAATTTTTCCTCGAAACGAGGAAAAATTGCCTTTGTTCAAAGTATGGCTGAATAGTTACATCGATTCAGAAATGATTCTGGACAAAACACAAGAGCAACCGTAAATGGCGTCTTCCGACCTTTTTTTTCTGTGTGTTCCGTGGTTTGAATTCATACACAAAACACCTCCACCAACAAAAACAAAGCAAGCATTAAACAGAGAACTGCCATCAGCAAAATTCGGAATTTTCGCATCAAAATGTAAGGAATAATCCACTATAATTCGGATTTACAATCCTGTATGAGTATCAATCCATTATTTTGCATTAAAAATATCCTGAAGAAAACCTGCTCTTGCAAGCCTTTTTTCAACATAGATCCAGAAAAACCCGAGCAAACCCCCTATCATTGCTCCCACAAGCACGTCCGATGGATAGTGGACTCCAATAAAAACCCGGCTAAGGCTTACAAGCACGGCAAAAATCCACACGAATGGCTTTAATTTTCCCGCTCTGGGATGTAAAAAGACTGCCGAGGCAAAGGACATAAGGGTGTGTCCGCTCGGCATGGAGTAGCCGGTTGTACAGGTCACAAAACGGATATCTTCGGGCCTTGGGACCGCAAAAATCGGTTTAAGGCCCTTTGCCAGACCCCAGGCGACGACAAGCAGGGAAAGATAAAGCAGGGCCTCGTTTCTTCCTCTGTAATAAAAGAGAAGGGCCAGGATCAGGAAGAGAAAGTAATCGAAGTTGTGGCTCACAAAGAGCATGAACCCGTCCAGAAAAGAAAAGGAATTAAGAATCCGCAGGACTTCGTAATTGAACTCTGTAAACATGAAACCATCCTGTAATGTATTAATATGTAATCTTGCTTCCCAAAGCATATCAACCTTTCAGATGAAGTTTGTGGCGGGTTTTGTCCGAAACTCGAAAGCTCATCCCCTCGCAACATAACGCTCGGAATTTCCGTATGGGACCAGTTTCCCGTTTTCAAGCACGGAAATTGAGCCGTGTCCGCAGTAGATCAAACACTTTTTTCCGGCTCCGAGCTGGTCCTCAAGTTCCGAAACGAGGTCAAAAAGGGCCTTTCTTTCTTTGCGGGCAAGTCCGCTATCCACATTTACCGAAGTCATAAGGAAGTCTGCCAGGACGTTGTACTCCGTCCTTTCGGCCCCCAGACTCCTGAAGTTTATCAGGGTATCTTCCGGGAAGAGTAGGCCTTCGCCAGGGCAGAGGTAAAGGACTTCCCCGTGCATGTGCCCTCCCAACCCCTCCAGGGCCTCGAACTCAAGTTCTCCTATTTTGAAGCGACCTATTACCGGAAAGGCTCCCCGCATCTCCATATTTTTGAATTTTTCGGACTTTTCCGGGCCTTCTGATTTTTCTGATCCCTCTGACTTTTCGGAGAGGTCCGGAATATCGGGGAAAAGCTCGAAATTTGTGGGAAGGGAGTACTTTGAAAACAGGTTGATCATCTTTGTATAGACCTCTTCAAGGATGCACTCCTGATGGGTGGAACCGTAAGCCCGGTTTGTTTCCCTTGCGACCTTTAAAGTTTCCCGGTTAAGGTAAGCCCGGGCCGGGAAATAGCCTGCAGCCCCGCAGTGGTCGGCGTCCGCGTGAGTAATATAGATACGTTTAAGCCGGTCCAGGTCTCCGAGCCCGTAGTGATGGAACATCTTCACAAGGTCCGGGTAATAGATCCCGTAACCCGTGTCGATCATGATCATTTCTTCCGGGGTGTTGAAGAGGTAGATGTTGCCTCCACAGGGGGGTTGGAAGCAGAAAAGCTCGATTTTTTTGCTAACCTTTACCCGCTGGACATCAGCGTAAAATCCGGCCCCTGAAGTCCGGTTCAGGGTTTCGCCCACCTTCAGGATGTTCTCAAAGACATCGGAGGGGTCTTTTTCGAGGTTCGAAAGTTCCTGGGCAATATGGTTGATATCCTGCAAAAACCTCATGAGAAAAGCGTCTTCAGTGTCTCCGACATAGGCCCTCAGCCTCTTTGCAAGACAGACGTAAAAAACCGTGTCATCGAGCTTTTCTCCTCGCGTGTCGTACTCGAGGATCTCAAGCCTGTAGCGGGACTTGAGCCGGTTTAGAAGAGTATCTATAAGGCCCGCGTTTTCGACATTCAGACTCACCCTGAGCCTTTCGGGGTGTCTTCCCCGGTCATCGAAGTCCAGGAAGGTGATGTTTGCCCCGGCCAGGGTCAGCTGGTCCAGAAACTCAAAGAGAGCCCCGGGCCTGTGCGGGAGATAAACGTAGAATTTCAGAAATCCTACGGGCTGCAGGGATGTCTGAAGGTAACCAATCCGTTCAAGTTCTTCCCGGATTTTCCCGTATGCCGTGTTTGATGCCGAGACCTCAAAAAAAACGGTATTCCGATCTATCCGCCTGTCGTACTGGACCCGGTTTATGTTTCCCCCGTAGCGTTTGACGATCTCCGCTACCCTGTGAAGGGCCCCCGGCTCGTCCGGCATGTGGGTAATAAATGAGAACTGTTCCGTGCCAAATCCCCCTGTGGTCCAATCTTATTTTACGGTTTTTCCTTCTTATTTTACATAAAAATCCTTTTCACTTTTAATAAATCTTACTGTAATAGATTTTAACATCTGAATCCTGAAGGTAAAAGCCCGCAGGCTGCAAAAGCCTCAACAATTTCCCCAAGCGGATTTCTGGCCCGGTAAAAAAGATGCGATTTACATTTACAGTCCGTGCACCCGAAGCCGGGCACGGAGTCTCCCCCGATTTCAGAGGCCAGGGCACATTCAAGCCTCTCTGGAGTGGGGGCGCAGATCACGCAGGCGAGGGAAAAGGAAGGGCTCAGGTGCAGATAATCAACGTGCCATTTAGGCTTTTTGTCCCGGTTTCCGGAAAGTGATATGTGTCTGATCACCCGTTTCAAGCCTCCCGGTCCGAGGGCAGAGCCTACATATATATGAAAGCCCGGCCTGAAAGAAAAATCTCCTTTTTTTCCCACGGGAAGGGTGCATTCCCGGTTTTCAAAAACCAGGCAGTAAACCCCTTTTTCCGAGAAGATAGGGGAAGGGGCTGAAGCATCAAAAGTTTCCTTGATGATTAAATGAGGAAAAGGGGTAGAAGAGGTAGAAGAGGTAGAAGATGAAGGCTCGGGAGGGTGGAGTGAAGAAGGAAGGTGTGAAGAAGTGGGGGTGGTATGTTTCATCTTTCCCCTACCCTTTTCGAGACCATTTCGTACTTTTCAAGCAGGGGATCTACCATACTTTCAAGGTTTTTTTTTCCCAGAAGGGCCTGAACCCAGTTTTCTGGGACAGCCTCGATCCCGAGCCTGGCTCCCATGATACCTCCTGCCACAGCGCCCACGGAGTCCGAGTCTCCTGTGATGTTAACGGCTGTTTGGACCACTTTTTTGTAGTCGTCGGGATACCTTAACATGCAAAAACAGGAGAGGGCAAAGGTCTCTTCGGCATACCAGCCCTGCCCTATTTTCCGGAGGGCCTCTTCGTCACTCATATCCCGTTTCGCAAGTTCGTAAGCCTCCTCAAAAGCCTTCGTAAACTCTTCAGAAATCCCGGCCGTGACTTTAAGGAGGGGGTCAAACATCTCTTCAGGCCGTACTCCGTCCAGGGCCAGCTTTACAGCATAAGTGCCCGCAATACAGGCTGCGTCTGCTGTCGGGTGGCAGTGGCTGATTTTGCCGGAAAGGGAAGCGACCTCAAGCAGTTTTTCAGGGTTGTTCCTGTAAATGAAACCAATAATTCCGGAGCGCATGAGGCTCCCGCATTTTTTCGATTCTTTAATCCCGGACTCGCTCCAGTGAAAGCCTTCTCTCAGGCGGGCGGCTGCGCCCTTGCAGGTTTCCCCGGCCCCAAGGTCCGGCTCATCCAGCCATTTTACGAATTCCTCGGCAAGGATGGGCATGAAATCTTCAGGCTCAAGTTCGGCCCCTCTGAGAAGGGCCCGGGCAAGCACGAGCATGATCTGGGTATCGTCGGTCCAGGGAGAATCCGGGGGAATTTCAGGGATTCCCTTTTCCCCGTACTTTGCTTTTATTTCCTCAAGGCTGAAATGTTCCACGGGACGGCCGAGGGCATCTCCGCAGGCACTACCAAAAAGATAGCCTAGAAGCTGGTTTTTGAGATTCGCATCCTCTTTCATGGTTTGACCACTTTTGTTCTCAGCATTTTAGGTCAGGGGCCTATTAAAGATGCTTATTGTGAAAGGGTTTTATAAAAAGACCTGGCGAAAAAACATTGAGAAAAAAACATTGAGAAATAACATTGAGAAATAACATTGAGAAATAACATTGAGAAATAACATTGAGAAATAACATTGAGAAATAACATTGAGAAATAACATTGAGAAATAACATTGAGAAATAACATTGAGAAATAACATTGAGAAATAACATTGAGAAATAACATTGAGAAATAACATTGAGAAATAACATTGAGAAATAACATTGAGAAATAACATTGAGTAAAAAAGTTTGATGCTCCGATGGGGATTTGAACCCCAGTCGCAGGAGTGAGAGTCCTGAATGATTGGCCGAGCTACACTATCGGAGCACGTTGTTTGCTTGTGGTTTGCCTCTCAGGCAGATATCAACAAGTTATCAATTATATATATATCTTTCGTTTGAAAAAGGTAAAAAGGTGTAATAAGAGCCTGCCAGACAAAAAATTCGGCCTGAAATCGGGGAAAGGGATGAAACCTGTGTGGCCCTTTCCCGGTTCGGCCGTTATTGTCAGGTTTTGCTCTTTTTTCCGGCTCCAGTTTTTTAGCCCTATCACACGAACATTGCGTTTGGATTGGAGGAAGACTCTTTAAAGTTTATGACCTTTTCACGGGCCTGCAGGAAATCGTCCATGGTGATCTGCTTGCCGCGCCTGCGAAGCACGAAGATCCCGGCTTCCTTGACGATGACGGCAAGTGCTGCCCCGCTCATGTCTTTTGTCAAGATAGCGAGTTTTTCAATGTTCACGTCTTTGGCCAGGTTCATCTTCCTGGTGTGGATCTTCAGGATTTCAAGCCGGCCCTTCTCATCAGGGAGGGGGATTTCAATCGAGCGGTCGAACCTGCCAGGGCGGAGGAGGGCGGGGTCGAGAAGGTCGATCCTGTTGGTCGCCGCAATAATCTTCACGTTGCCTGTGGCATCAAAGCCGTCCATCTCGGCCAGGAGTTGGAGCATTGTGCGGTTAACTTCGGCGGAACCGCTGGTCCCGTCATAGGTTCTCATGCTGCCCACAGCGTCTATTTCGTCAATGAAAAGGATACTCGGGGACTTTTCCCGGGCAAGCTGGAAGATGTCCTTGACAAGCCTTGAGCCTTCTCCGACGAACTTCTGAACGAGGTCGGAGCCGGACATCCGGATGAAGGTTGCGTGGGCCTGGGAGGCGATAGCCTTTGCGATAAGGGTCTTGCCTGTTCCGGGAGCTCCGTGGAGGAGGACTCCTGAAGGAGGTTCGATTCCAAGGTCCGTAAAGAGTTCGGGTTCGGTAAGCGGGAGTTCCACACTTTCGATAACCTCTTGCAGCACATTTTCAAGCCCGCCGATCATGCTGTAGTCAACTCCGGGTGAGGTGATAAGCTCCATGACTTGGGCCCGAACATCGGCGGCCCTGCTGACGATTGAGATAATAGAGTACGCCCCGTTTACCGCAACCCTCATCCCGGGCTCGATCTTTCCCTGGTAGTCTTCCGGGATCTGGGTCAGGACTTCCTGATTGTTCCCGTGCTGCCTGAGAAGCGCAATTTCCCCCGTTACCTCCAGAATAGTGGCAATGAAGAGCGGAGGCTCGGTAAGCTGCTCCAGGTGAGCCTTTAATTTATTGATCTCCTGGAGGTGTCGGCCCGTGGCAACACTGGCTTCAAGGAGTCTTGCCTTCATATTTTCGTTCTGGACCTTAAGAATTTCAATTTCGGTTATCAGGGACTTCACGTCCCCGGGGCTAAATACCCCACACTCAATCTGAGACTCTACCCTGGTTTTTACCTCTTCCAGAGAAGACTGTAATTCACTATTTGCGGACATGAGTAACACCTTTTTTATAAACTTTGAATGAATTACGGGTTCAGTTATCTTTTACCCTATTCAAGCGGCAAAAAGCCAGAATGATAATAATTTAATATGTAACAGGTTGTTTTTATTTTTTTGGAGGCGATGAGACATTGGGTTTTTGAGATGCTCGGTGAATGAACTTTTCGGTGATCCCATCAAACTCGATGCCTTCTTCTCCTGCGTGTGTACAATCACAGGATAATAGTTGGCCACCACATTTAGGGCATATTTCCATATCACACCCGTAATGGTGATAGTTTCCAACTTTGCATCCACAGTCCGGACATCGACCTTTTTCATGATCATCGCATTGACCATCTTCTCCGTATTTCAAGGCTTTTAGAGAGGTTCCATCAGTAAATGTGATGGTTCTTGGTACACACCCCTCATCAACAAGCATTTCTTTTCCACATATGTCACATATTGCCATTATTCAAGTCTCCTGTTTAATATTTACCCCTGGTTTTTTTATCTCATATAGTAAAATACTTCTTCCTCAATGTTTCTAATTAAAAATTAGAAACTCCTGTTAAACCTATGGTTTAACACGACAGCCAAAGGCTAGCAGGTGGGGGGGAATTGGCCGATTAAGTTTAGCAAATATTAATTATCGGACCCCTGTTTGAAGAGTTACATCAAAACCTTAATTATTGGTCGAAGATATATATAATGATGTCTGTATGAATGGCAAAAAGCAAGGGGTCCAGAAACCCTGCAGATTATTTATTATTTCCCAAAATGGGGCACCTTATATATAATTTATGCATATATTTTAAGAAACCAACACTGTCGCGGGCAAACACAAATGAAGGGGTTAAATAATAGGAGAATACTATCATCCCATATGCGGACATCCGAAAGTTTTATGAAGATGGGGGCGACGGTAACTGCGGTAGGATTCATAGTATTATTACTAGGTATTCTCCTTACAATGACCCAGCATCCTGCGACCAATCATATTGGCGGGTTAATTATGCTCGGGCCGATCCCCATTGCCTTTGGTTCCTCTCCTGAAATAACAACAAATATACTCGGAATCGGTTTATTAATTATGGTTCTGTATCTCTTTTTATGGAAAACGAAGCGTTGACCGGAAATGTTCTTGTTTTTCTCGGAATTTTGATAATATTTTCCGGATTTTTGATTTTCACACTCGGAAACTTTTTTGAAACACGGTCGGCCAGTGGCCAGAGCAGGCATTCGGAAAAAGAGGGCTCTTTTGAAAGAAGAGGAGCTCCGGAAAGACGTAGTCCTTTTGAAAGAAGCGGTTCTGCCGGGCAGGACTTTGAAAGAAAAAACACTTATGGATACGGCGCGGAGAGGAACTCACCGGAAAATAGCTCTTCTCCGAAAGTAAGAGGCGGAGGGGTGATAATGCTTGGCCCGATCCCCATTGTCTTCGGAAGTGACGGAGAAAGTGCAAAAAGCGCAATAATACTTTCAATTATATTGACCGTCCTTGCCTTCCTCCTGTTCAGAGGACCTGTTTTTCAGTAATTTTTCGGGTCAATGGAAGTAATCCCTGCCCTTTTTCCGCATACGGGACATTCGGGATTTTTCTTCACCTTGATTTCGTCAAAGGTCATATAAAGGGCATCATAATAGAGCATACGGCCTTTCAGAAGGCTCCCTATCCCCAGCAGGTATTTCAGGACTTCCGTGGCCTGAATGGACCCAATAACTCCCGGAAGTACTCCGAGCACCCCTTCATCCCCTGGCCTGCGTTCCGTTTTGGGCGGGCGCTCAAAAAGGCACCTGTAGCAGGGCCCGTCCCCGGGAAGGATGGTCATCGCCTGACCCTCAAAGCGATAGATGCTCCCGTGACAGAGTGGTTTTTTCAAAAGCACGCAGGCATCGTTTACAAGGAAACGGGTCTCAAAATTATCCGAGCAGTCCACGACCACGTCATAGGCCTTTACAAGCTTCAGGATGTTTTCGGGACTCACCCTTGGGAAGGGCTCCACCCGCACCTCCGGGTTGAGTTTTCGCACAAACTCTGCCGCAGACTCGACTTTTGGGGCCCCCAGTTTTCCCCCGTGGATTATCTGGCGCTGCAAGTTGCTACAGTCCACGGTATCCCCGTCCGCAATTCCCAGGGTACCCACCCCGGCAGCGGCAAGGTAGGAGATCACAGGAGAGCCCAGGCCTCCTGCCCCTATACAGAGGACACGG
The DNA here is from genome assembly GCF_055394095.1 of Methanosarcina baltica. NCBI lineage: Archaea > Methanobacteriati > Methanobacteriota > Methanomicrobia > Methanosarcinales > Methanosarcinaceae > Methanosarcina > Methanosarcina baltica. Next base: position 2,246,952 of record NZ_AP042463.1, read on the forward strand.
GAAGAGAGCAGGCGTCTCTGGCCCGCCTCTCCGATCTCAGGGAGGACGATGTGCCGGGCATAACGGGAGAGCTGGTTTTCAGAAAGTTTCTCAGAAATTTTTTCAGGGATATTTTCAATAATATTTTCAGAACGTTTTTCAGGAATCTTTTTGGGAATTCTTGTGGGCTGCTTTTTGGACATGGAAACGGAACTCCTGCTGCTCATTTTCAATTAGAAGTTTTTCATGTGCTTTCGGGGAATATAAATTATATGGAGGGCCTTTTTCTCCAATCAAAACATTATTAACCCTTAAAGCTAAATCCAGCGCGTATGTTTACGATTATCACTGGCGCGCAGTTTGGCGACGAGGGAAAAGGCAAGATCGTTGACCTTCTTGCAAAGGATTATGACATTGTTGCCCGTTTTCAGGGCGGGAACAACGCCGGGCATACTGTAAAGGTAGAAGATAAAGTATACAAGTTCCACCTGATTCCCTCCGGCATCCTTCTGGAGGCAAGGGCCCTTATTGGACCGGGGGTTGTTCTGGATCCGGCTGTCCTGTTAGAAGAAATGGAGATGCTGAGGGAAAATGGTGTGGAGGTCAAACCCGAGAAGCTTGGGATCGACGCAAAGGTCAGTATAATCATGCCCTACCATATAGAACTGGACGGGCTTCGGGAAGCTGCCCGGACAACGAAGATCGGAACCACCAAGCGTGGAATAGGCTTTGCGTATATTGACAAGGTCGCAAGAGACGAAGTCCGTCTGGCCGACCTGGCCAACGAAGAGCATTTTCTTGCAAGACTGGAAGAACTCGCTCCTCAGAAGGAAAGCGAGATCTCCGCCCTCGAGGGAGACCCGGCCCTTGTCAGGGATAAGGCCCTGATCGAGAAATACATCCGGCTCGGAAAAGAGCTTGGCCCCTATATAACGGATGTCTCAAGGGAGATTAATGAGGCCCTGGACTCCGGAAAAAACGTAATGGCCGAGGCTGCCCAGGGCACGCACCTTGACGTGATTCACGGGACCCAGAAGTTCGTGACCTCTTCCTCCACAATCGCAGGCTCCGCCTGTGCCAACCTGGGAGTGGGCCCGACAAGGGTGAACAACGTGATCGCGATTGTGAAAGCCTATATAACCAGGGTCGGAGAAGGGCCCCTTCCTACGGAACTTTCAGGGGAACTCGGAGAACAGCTCCAGAAAGCCGGAGGCGAATTCGGGACGACCACGGGCAGAGGCAGAAGATGCGGCTGGTTTGACCTGCCTCTCCTGAAAAAATCCATTGCTCTGAATGGCTATACGGGAATTGCCCTCACGAAACTCGACGTGCTCTCAGGCCTCGAACCGATTAGGGTCTGTGTGGGGTACAGCTACAGGGGAGAAACAATAAACTATCCTCCCGAACTTACGGAAAGCCTTGCGGAGTGCGAACCTGTCTATGAAGACCTGCCCGGCTGGAAGGCCGAACTGACAGAGGTCAGGTGTTTTGAGGACCTGCCTGAAAATGCCAGGAACTACGTCAACAGGTTAGAAGAGCTCATGAGCGTGCCTATTCGCTATATCTCGGTGGGTCCGGGTAGAGCGCAAACCTTTAAAAAACAGTAACTACCTTTAGTTATCTGCTTGGTACACCGAAAGGTGTATATATTAACCAAGAAATTAATCAAACTCACTTTCCAGTTTAGACTAGATCATACTAATCAGCATTATCAAGTCTTGAGACGGAAAATGCGGGTCCTTCATATGGGGGCCTGCTGAGTCCAATAAGTCCAGTAAGAGTCCAATACTGGCAAACCAGCTTGAGTGGATCAGAGTTACAATGTGCCAGTCAGGAAAGACACTGACTAAAATCGGAACGGCACCGGTTGAAGCCAGAACGGCACAGGCTGATAAATCAGTCATCTTCAATAAATATCAGACTAACTCTTAAATGGAGGAGAGTATGACTACCGCTTATGACGTCCCTGCAGCGGAACTGATCGACAAGGTTGCAGGAATTCTCAAGGAAAATGACAAAGTAGTCCCCCCTGAATGGGCGGAATCCGTAAAGACCGGAGTTCACAAAGAACTTCCACCAATCGAAGAAGACTGGTGGTACACAAGGTGTGCCGCAGTTCTTAGAAAGATCTATGCAGACGGGCCTATCGGCGTCGAGAGGCTTCGTTCTGTTTATGGCGGGAAAAGAGACAGAGGCTCAAGACCCTACAGGCGGGCAAAGGGCAGTGGTTCCATTGCAAGAAAGGCTGTACAGCAGCTTGAAGCCGCCGGTCTCCTGCAGAAGGTAAAGGATGGAAGGGCCATATCCCCTAGGGGAAGGTCCACACTCGATAATGCTGCTCACGAAGTTAAGCAGGAATTAATTGAGACAATCCCGGGACTTGCAAAATACTGAAATCATAATTGGTCGGAAGGGGTAAATTTTTCCCGAAAGGGATAAATTTTTCCCGGAAAGCTGAGATTTTTTCAGGATTTTTTCCAAAAAAGCTTAATCTTATATCCCTTTAATATTTTTTCCGGTGATTTCCATGACAATGGATAACGAGCTCGAAGAACTTCGTAAAAGACGGCTTGCCGAACTGCAACAGCAGCAGCAAATGCAGCAGCAGCCCGACCCTCAGGCTGCATATCAGCAGGAGCAGGCAAAAGCTGAAATGGATGCCCAGAAACAGGCAATTCTGCGCCAGGTCCTGACCCCTGAAGCCAGGGAACGCCTGACCACTCTTAAGATGTCAAGGGCGGCTCTTGGGGAACAGCTTGAAATGCAGCTTATTTCCCTTGCCCAGAGCGGAAGGCTTCAGTCCAAGATCAACGACGCACAGCTCAAAGGCCTCCTTATGAAGATGCAACCGAAAAAACGCAATACTTCCATCACCAGGGTCTAAACACGATGAAAGTCTCGGTCCTGTTCAGCGGGGGGAAAGACAGTTCCCTTGCTGCCATTTTGCTCGAACCATTTTTTGAAGTGGAGCTTGTGACCTGTACCTTCGGGATAATCCCGACCGGTGACATTGCGGCAAAAACCGCAGGGGAGTTAAATTTCCCTCACAGGACTCTTCTTCTGGACAGGAGTGTTCTGGAATCAGCATATGAGACTATAATGGAAGACGGTTTTCCTAAAAAAGCGATTAACCATATCCACGAAAAAGCCGTCGAGGCTCTGGCCTCTGACCCGGAAGTGTTGGTTATCGCGGACGGAACAAGGAGAGACGACCGGGTCCCGGTGCTTGACCTGCCGCGGGCAAGGAGCATCGAAGACCGCTTTGGGGTTCAATATACATGTCCTCTGAAAGGGTATGGTCGGAAAACCGTTGACCTTCTTGTGGAAAGGTACCTGGTAATTGAGGAAGGGCTGAGCGAATATACGGTCAAAGCCGATTACGAAACCGAGCTTCGGGAACTGATAAAGCAGCGGACCGGAGAAGACAAAATACGTGAACTTTTCCCGGTGCATGTCCAGTCACATGTCCTTGCCCGGAAAAAGCTTCAGTAAAGGGGAGCTGGATTAATGATTTATAGAATAATCAAGATATTCGGCCTAATCGCTTAAGCTGGAAGAACTTTCCCGGAAACGGGAAGTTGCGGGAATCAATAATAATTGAAGGATTAGAACCGGCCGGTCACAGCTAAAGCTGGATCGATAACGGATTATAAATTTTACAAATTATACGGGTGTGATTCATTTGAGTCATAACATGAAAGGACAAAAAATGAGGTTGGCAAAAGCGCACAACCAGAACACAAGGGTCCCAATGTGGGTTATTGTGAAGACGAACCGGAAGGTAGTAACTCATCCCAAGAGAAGGCACTGGAGAAAAAGTAGCCTTAAGGTAAAGTAAGGTGGGTAAAATGGCAGACGAAGTTGTTAAAGAACAGGTATATACCATTCCTCTCAGGGTAGCAAGGAAAGTTCCTGTCTGGAAGAGAGCTAACAGGGCGATTATAGAGGTCAGGAAGTACCTTGTAAGGCACCTCAAGGCTGATGAAGCTCAGATCAAGCTTGACAGTTCCATTAATGAGCATATCTGGAAAAGAGGCTGTGAAAAGCCCCCTCTTTCGATCCGCATCCGTGCGGTGAAGTTCGAGGGCGGCGAGGTTCAGGTCGAACTTGCAGAAGTTAAGTTAACTTAAGTAAAGATTTGAAGACACTAGTATGATTCGAACGGTTAACATCTACGACACTCCAATTATAGGGCTCTTTGCGACCTGTTCCGAGGACGTGGCCCTTGTCCCTACCGGTACAAAGCCAGAGGTCTGTGCTTTACTTGAAGAGTTACTTGACCTCAGGGTCCTTCAGACCCTTGTAACCGGCAGCGTTGTTGTGGGTTCGCTCTCCCGGGGGAATTCAAACGGTTTTATTTTCCCCCTTAACAGCAATATCGACAAACTGCAGAAACTTCTGGACATGCCGGCCGCAATCCTTCCGTCCAGGCTAAACGCTGTTGGAAACCTTATCCTTGCCAACGATTCCGCGGCCCTGGTACATCCTGAATTTTCAGATAAAGCCCTGGAACTGATTTCCAGGACTTTCAAGGTGGATGTATACAGGGGCACCATTGCCGGGATCAACAACGTAGGGATGGCAGGGGTTGTAACAAACAAAGGTCTGCTGGTGCATCCGAAGGTGACGCCTTCTGAAAGGGATATGCTGGAAGATATTTTCGGCTTCCCTGTGGATATCGGCACCACGAACTTCGGGACACAGATGCTTGGCTCCGGCCTGCTCGCAAACTCGAAAGGGTACGTTGCAGGCTCCGAAACCACGGGCCATGAACTTGGAAGGATCGAAGACGCACTCGGATTTATAAAATGAATCAAAATTTTTAAATCCGATAAAAACTTTGAAAGATCCGGGATTCGCTTAAACTACTTTAAACCCGGTTTTGATTATTTAGGGCCGGAAACTCAATGGTTTGCAGGCCCTGAATACCCGGGCTGTAGAATGAGCAAGTCCTGTTCAGGTTCTGTTTGGATCCTATTTAGGTCCTATTTGGGCGCTCTGTTTCGGCTCTGGCTTCATGCCTCCTTTTCAGGCCCTCTTTTCAGGTCCCCTTTTCAGGCCATCATCTTTAACCGTTCAGAATCCATAACATCTACAATAAAAGTATGGTGATCAATTATGAAGAATTTCGTAGTCACAGGCACCTTCAAAGCAGGATATGCATGGGCAAAATTCACGAAGAGTGTGGAAAGCCAGAACGAGAAAAACGCAATTGATAAGACTTACTCGACTTTTGGCAGCAGGCACCATGTCAAAAGAAATCAAATTAAAATCGAAAACATCGTCGAGGAATAATCATGCCGGAAGTCAGTGAAGAGCTCAAAAATCTGGCAGCCAGACACCAGGAATTTCAGAAGAGGGCCGAAGCCATCCGGGAAGATCTGAATATGGCGCAGGCCTCCATTGCAAGTTGTGATAGGGCAATCGAGTCCATTGGGGAACTGAAAAAAGCCAGAGAAGAAAAGGAAAGTGCCGCAACCATGGTATCTCTGGGATTCGGATCCTTCGCCCATGCTGAAATCAGGGAAACCGACAGGATTGTCGTGAACCTCGGAGCCGGGTACAGTGCAGAGAAAACTGCAGATGACGCGGTAGAGACCCTGAAGAGTCGCAGGGAACAGCTTGGAAAAATAATGGAACAAATGAACGCTTCACTGACTCAATTCGCTCAGGGCATGAAGGCTCTTGAAGCTGAAGCCACCAGCATGAGCCAGTAAGTTCCTTCTCCGGAAACCCGGGCGGGTTTTCTGAACCAGGGCCGATAAAAGCCCTAACGTTTCAAGCAATATTCAACTGACTCAGCAGGAGTCCCCTTCCTCAGTGTTTCTAATTGAAAATTAGAAACTCCTGTTAAACCCATGGTTTAACACGACAGCCGAAGGCTGATAGGTGGGGGGGGAATGCGTCAAGACTACAGGAGCCGGTTCTTTCTCTGGAAACTCTTGTATATATTTACGTTTATATTATATAGTACGTAACAGGTTGCCCCGATGCCTCCTCGGAGGTAGGGCACTCTCTTTGAGAGATAACGGTTTTTACATTGGGTCTACAATCTGAAATAGTTCTATCGGATATTATGTTTGGCAACAAACACACCGAAATTGCCTTTGGAGTGTTTCGATAGAACTGGGTCGCCGTTTTTGAAAGAGAACTGGTGGTTGGCAGCCACTAAGTCAACCGGCCATACGAATAAGATGATCTGAGAACATAATCAGTGATATTCAAGCCCCTTCCTCGGTGTTTCGAATTGAAAATTAGAAACTCCTGTTAAACCTATGGTTTAACACGACAGCCAAAGGCTGACAGTGGGGGTAGTTGACATATTTAACTTAAGCAAGCGGCAAACATGCCAGGCTTCAAAAACCTATTTTTTAAATCTTTTTTCGGGATGGATTCCCTTGTTCAACAAACTAAAAGAGAAACTCAGCGGTTTTAAAAAGGCACTCAGTAAAACGATCGATGAAAAAGCAGTAGCTATCGAGCCCGTAGAGGAAGAAGTCCCGGAAGCCGAGCTAACGGAAGCTCCGGAAATCGAAGAGGGAACCGGGATTGCTGTCCATGCTCCGAAAGAAGAAACAGAAGCTGCCGAAAAAGTTACCTCCGAGAAAAAATCTTTTTTCAAAAAGGTCCCGAAGGTGGGCTTCGTCAAAAAGGCAAAAGCTCTCGTTTTTAACAGGGAGGTCTACCTTGATGGCAAAGACCTCGAAGGGCCTTTCTGGGAACTTGAGATGGCGCTTCTTGAAAGCGACCTTGCACTTTCGGTCTCGGAAGCTATCGTGGAATCCGTGAAAAACCAGCTTGTGGGTACAACCAAACGCATAGGTGCAAATACGGGCTCAATCGTGGAAGATGCCCTGAGAAACGCCATATTCGACGTGGTTTCCGCCAATACCATTGATTTTGACGAATTTGTGAAGGGCAAAAAAAAGCCTGTTCATATCGTCTTTGTGGGGGTCAACGGGACAGGCAAGACCACGTCTATCGCAAAAATCACAAAAAGGCTGCAGAAATCGAACTATTCCGTGGTCCTGGCCGCAGCAGACACTTTCAGGGCAGGGGCTATTGACCAGCTTGAAGTTCATGCGGACCGGTTAGGGGTAAAGATGGTCAAGCACCAGGAAGGAGCCGACCCCGCGGCCGTTGTGTATGACGCGGTCCAGTATGCAAACTCCCACAAAATCGATGTCGTGCTTTCGGATACTGCCGGGCGTATGCATACTAACGTGAACCTTATGGCGCAGATGAAAAAAATCTGCCGGGTAAGTGCGCCTGACCTTGTGATTTTCGTGGACGAAGCCGTGGCAGGAAACGACGCGGTTGAAAGGGCTGCCCTGTTCAACAAGGCCGTGCCAATCGACGGGTCCATCCTCACAAAGATCGACGCTGACGCCAAAGGCGGGGCTGCCATATCCATTGCCTACATAACAGGCAAACCCATCCTTTTCCTGGGCGTGGGCCAGGGATACGAAGACCTGAAAAAATTCGATCCGGACTGGTTCGTGGACCAGCTCTTCAACAGCTAAAAAAGGTTTTAGGGGGAGAGGGGCTCTGAAACCATGGATGCCCTTCCTCTTTCTTTTTTATTTTCTTATTTTTCCGAGGGGAATTTTATCTCCCCGGCTCTTCAGGGATAATGATCCAAGCTACGAGGTAAGCCAGGCCTCCGGACCCGCCTCCGAGAACGAAAAGTACCCATAAAAGTCTAATTATTGTCGGATCGACGTTAAAGTATTCAGCCAGGCCACCGCAGACGCCTGCAATCATTCTGTTTTTTCTTGATCTGTACAGTTTTTTGTCCATATTTTTACCATTTTTTTAGTGTAATATCTGGAAGGCTTCCTGTTTAACTTTTTCCAGCCTGGAAAAAATGATTGTCATAACTGTACAACAATTGTTAAAAATACAAACTTAACCGGAACTGAAAAGTGAACCGGAGCTTTCAGAAAAACTCAGCCCCGGCCACCCCGGCCAGGAGAAATACCCAGTCGCTCATCATTCCTTCGGAAATTACATTTTCTCCAAAGGCCTGTACGTAAATCCTGAAAGCTTCTCCGTCAGGGACAAAAAGCCCTTCCGCAGTGTAATAATATGATTCTTCAGGTTCCACCTGCATGGGTCTGCTTTCGATTTCATCCCAGACTGTGCCTCCCTCTCTGGACTGAAGCGCCACATAAATGGCGGTGTCTTCGGCAGTTTCGGAGCCCACATTTTTCATTGTGACATTGACTTCCACAATGCCTCCTGCTTTGTCACACTCGCACACGCCTTTGAAATCAAGGTCAATAAAAGGCCTTTTGAAGATGGGAATGACTTTTACCGATTGGTTTAGATATTCGTCTGGTATTTCCCCTATATTCCATTCAGTCCCCGTGGTTTCAAGGTAATAGTAAGGGCTTTCCATGTAAGAAAAACTTTTTCCGGAAAAGCTGGAATCGGATTTTATCCCGATTGCCATATGCTCGGGAAGCTCGAAAAGCACCACTTCATAACCCATTTCCTGGAGGATGGCTGCGGAAAGGATGGATGTATCCTCACAATCTCCTCCGTTCTCGTAAAGGGTCTCGTAGGGAAAACGGGGATACTGATCATAGCCGGCACTCACAAGGTCCGATGTATAATTCAGGGACTGGACAAAAGAGGTGCAAAGGCCCGGTATTTCCTCCTCTTTAAGCTCGTATTGCCAGGTGAGATTTGTGAGTGTTTCCGCAATGTTTTGAATCAGTCTGTCGTCATAGGGGTCCGAGGCAAAAAGGTCATAATCCCGCTTGCGAGTCCTTTCCTTATAAATCTGGTATAGTTCCTCGTCAAGCCTCATCGTCAGATGCCACTCATAGTCTCCATAATTCCAGGTATAGTTCCGGGAAGAGCTGCTGGAACCGAGCTGCTTTTCAGTAACCTGGGGGGACCACCCCCCGGAAGCTTCAAGATTTATCCCTCCGGGTTCCGGCACATCCGAATTCAGGGTCTCTGCTTCCTTCGAATTCAGGGTATCCGCTTCCTTCGAATTCAGGGAATCCTTTTCCTCTGAACTCAGGGAATCCTTTTCCTCTGAACTCAGGGAATCCTCTTCCTCTGAACTCTGGGAATCCTTTTCCTCTGAACTCTGGGAATCCTTTTCCTCTGAATTCAGGGAATCCTTTTCCTCTGAACTCAGGGAATCCTTTTCCTCTGAACTCTGGGAATCCTTTTCCTCTGAACTTTGGGAATCCTTTCCCTCCGAATTCAGGAAATCCTTTTCCTCTGAATTCTGGGAATCCTTTCCCTCCGAATTCAGGAAATCCTTTCCCTCCGAATTCAGGGTATCCGCTCCTTCCGACTTAAGGGCCCTCCCCATTCCCATTGAATTCAGGGTCTCTGCTCCTTCCGGATTAAAGGAATCCTTTCCTGCACCGGGTTCCTCCGGAGGGACACAAAACAGGAAACCTGTAAAAAGCAGCATCAATAGGGAAAAAAATAGAATGCTCTTGAGCTTCATGAAAAAATTCCTTCCTCTTTCTGAAAACCGGTTTTAAGCTATTATTTCCAGAGATCCTCTCGCCTGTCGGAATCCACTATGTCCACTTTCATCAGGCCCTCGGGGTAGGGGTCAAAAAAGGTCTGTCTCGTCAGGTATTCATCCCCAAAACGCACAATCCAGGTCCGTATAATGTTCAGGGCTGGACAGAAAGGGACCTCTCCGGCTCTGTATCGCTGGACCCAGTCCAGAAAGAAGGCTTTCTCCCCCTCGTTCAGCTCTTCTGAAAAATGTCCGAGGGCGTGCATTAGCACGTTGATTTTCGATGTGTACCTGGGTGCTCTCGAAAGTGCCCGGTAGAGCCGGGGCTGGTATTCGAGGACCAGTTCTTCAAAAGGCTTCTTTTCAGGATTTGCGACTATTTTTCCCAGCTTTTTGAGTTCAGCCTGGGAATAGGCCATTAGAAGGTAGCTGTTCTCGGTGTGGAAGGCTACAAGGTCCTTCATTTGCCCTTCGTTTTTCAGCTTTCTAAAAGCAGCAAGTGTATAGAGTTTTGTCAGGAAATGCTCCTCTATCCTGTGGTTTCGGAGCCGGCCTTCATCCTCGACGGCAAGAAAAGGATACTTTGAAAGGACCGCTCCTCCGAAAAAACCCGCAGTCTTTGCAACAGCTCTCGATTTTTCCATGGCCCCGTAGACCCTCACGTCCTTCAGCCCGCAGGAAGGAGACCGGGTCTTCAGGATAAAGCCGTCTACACCATCCAGAGAGTCAAAAAACGAAGTGATGAAATCGTTCATTTTATCCGTTACGTCCAGGCCACTTGCCGGCTGCACAAGCCTTTGTTTTTCTCCCCCCTCCGAAACGATCCTTACCGGATTCCTCGGGACCCCAAGCCCGATTTCAAGTTCGGCACAGACCGGTAAAAAATCCACGTAGTTTTTGAGCTTTTCCACTATCGAGCTCGATATCATGTCCCCGTTATACCTGCAGTGATCAAAACCAAGGCATCTGCTGACCACTACCTTCGGCTGAACAAACTCTCTCGTATGAATCCCCCATACAAAAGATGCCTTACTCACATAAATTCATTTCTAAAAAAAAAGGGCTACTGTTAGTGTTTTCAGTTAAGAAACAAAATTCCTGATGAATTTAGGTCTGCTTAAAAGAGTTTAAAAAAAAGAGGTGGATATAGTGCTCAATTCCATATAATAATTCTATATAGTATATAAGTAATATTATATATTGTGTCACATATAAGCTGAGTGAGTTCTAAGCTTTCTTAAAATCACAAGGATAACGTTACACCATGTACGTAAAACAAGGAGAAATCAGAGTTAAATTTGATGAGATAATTTCAATGCTTCACTGCTATTCCACAAGCATTATAGCAAAAAAGGAGAATATAGTATAAAGTTGGGGTCGAATCAAAGTGATGGTTAAGCGTGTTGAGCAAATACAATTTCGTTCCGATGAAATTGGTGATTTGTGCCATAAATCCAAAAACCTGTATAACTTTGCAAGCTACATAGTTAGACAGGAGTTTTTCAAAAACAAGAAATGGATAAGGTACAAGAAACTCTACAAACTCGTAAAGGATTCGGAGCCTTACAAAGAGCTTCCGGCCCAAACTGCTCAACAGACTCTAAAAGTGCTTGACAGTAACTGGAAATCTTTTTTTGAAGCTATGAAAGCTTTCAAAAAGAATCCCAAACTTTTCACAGGAAAGCCGAAACCCCCTTACTACAAAGAAAAATATGGAGAGTTCCTGTTAGTTTTTACCAATCAGCAGGTCAGGATTAAAGACGGAAAACTCAAGTTTCCCAAAGTAGTTCCATTGTCCATCCAGACAAGACTTTCTGATGACATAAATTTAAGAGAAGTCAGGATCATTCCAAAACACGTAGGGTACACCTGTGAAATCGTTTTTGAAACCGAAAAAGAAGAACCTGAACCCATTAATTCTGGAAGAGTCCTGGGAATTGACCTGGGAGTTGTCAACCTCGTAACCATTGGAAACAATTTTGGTGAAGTTCCAATTATTGTTAAGGGCGGGGTTGCCAAGTCCGTAAACCAGTTTTACAACAAAGAAAGAGCAAAGCTCCAGAGCATTTATGAGTCCCACGGGCTCAAAACCGGTAAGAAAATAGAAGTCCTTACCCACAAACGAAACTCAAGGATTAAAGACACACTTCACAAACTGAGCAGGGCAATAATAGACTATGCTCAGGAGATGAAAGTGGAGAAAATTGTCATAGGAAGTAACCCGTTCTGGAAACAAAAATCCAACATGGGCAAAAAAAATAACCAGAAGTTTGCTCAGATTCCCCACAGTACTCTTATTTCAATGGTCGAGTACAAGGCCGAGGAAGTTGGAATTTCAGTTGAAAGGATCGAAGAGTCCTATACAAGCAAATGCTCTTTCCTTGATAATGAACCAATGGAGCACCGGGACAAATATCTTGGAAAACGGGTAAAAAGAGGACTTTTCCGGAGTGCTGCCGGAGTTCTCCTTAATGCTGATGTAAATGCAGCATACAACATGATTAGAAAAGCAGTCCCTAATGCCTTTGCAGAGGGGATAGAGGGTGTTGTGCTTCACCCTGTTAGTGTTAATCCACTATGCAAAGAACAGTTTATATCACAAATTCATGATTGTTTGTGATACTAATTAGAACTTTTCATAGCATGTCGAAAAAATGGAATTTTTATAAGAACACAGCAGAAAATCCCTGAATCTTTAACTCAGGGGCAGCTCACTCTTCAAGTATGTCTATAATGTCTTGAATTTTTTCATTGTCTATCGAATACAGCCTCATCTTTCCATCTTTTCGAACCTTGATGACGCCCCAGTTCTGGAGCTTTGCCAGGTGCATCGAGGTGTTTGACTGGGTCTTTCCGATAAGGTCCGGGATTTCACAGGCGCATTTTTCTCCGTTTAGGAGGACCTTTACGATTTTGTACCGGGTTTCTTCACTGAGAGCCTTGAAAAGCTTTATGTTTTCTTCATCAATCATATAATCAATTATTGATATGTCCGCTGATAAATAGTTTCTGGTCCTGGGGTTGGTTCCAAAAATTAATTGAAATATCTCAGAAAAAGCGAAGAACAAAAATTAAAAAGAAAAGTTGGGGGGCTTATTCGGACTGGAGGATTTCCTCAACTTTTTCAAGAGCCAGGGATAATTCCTCTTCCTTTATGTCCTTATCCTGGTTCTTCTTGATTCCCATTTCGGAAATCACAATGTGGCGGTCCACGTTGAAACCTGCCAGTTCCATAGTTTTCCTTGCGCAGTTTACAGGGCAGCCATCAATAGCGATAATTTTTTCGGAGGCTTCGGCGGACTTCATAAGTCCGGCGGCCCTTGCTCCGATCCCAACGGTGCACATCATGTTTCCGACTTCCTGCCGGGCAAGTTCGATTGCGATTTTGTTTGAGATCTGGCCTACGTTGGAAGCCCCGGCACAGGGGAAGATTGCAACGTTTGCGGAGCCACATGCGCATTTTGTGTTTTCTGTCATAGTATCACCTGTTTTTTTGTTACCTGTTTTTTGGTTTTTAAATTAATTTTTATCTCGTGTCGCAGAAGATTCCTTCCTCGATGTTTCTAATCGAAGATTAGAAACTCCTGTTAAACCTACGGTTTAACACGACCGCCGTAGGCGGGCAGGTGGGAGATGAATGCGACAAATTGGTTTAAATTTTAATTATTTGAATAAGTGTTGTCGATCTTGCAGTTAGTCGGACACAGTTCTTTTTGATGGTGACACTTGTAATTGTCGTGTTCCAGTTGATGTCACACAATACTCCGTATCCTTTGGACATTCGACCCTTTACAAATCCTTCTCCTTTTTTAGTTCTTATCTTGTCGAATTTTCTAATTCCGAATATTTTACCAGTTGGTATTGATTTTTCGGATCGTTTGCCTTTGGTTTGCTGGTAATCTCCCGCACTAACATGTCTTTTGAAATATACTGTATCATCCAGTTGAACATGTTGATTGTCGGTGCAGCATATCGCAACTGCATCATTATAGTGAGTTTTCGGCAGTTTTAGTATTTGTTCTCGTTTGAATTTCGACTCGTAACCAAACGTTTCGTCGAATTCCCATGGTGATTTTTTAAGTTGAGATTTAATAATCCCAATTTCAGTCGCATGTTTTGTTTTGGATGGAGATCCTGTTATTTCAAACTTGCCTGCATGTAATTCGTCATGGCAGGTACGACACAATGTGATAAGATTATCGGGAGTATCTGTACCACGATTTGATCTGAATATAATATGATGACAATCCAGTTTACGGTCTTTTGATTTGCCTTTACAATGCTGACATGTATATCCGTCTCGACTCAGGACGTATGCTTTTGCATTATACAGGTTTTTCATAGGACCGTTTTGATATCCAGTTCCCGATACATTAGGATTTGTTATTTTGTGAATATCAAATGATGCAAGCTCGACTACCCATTTTGTTATCGGTAAGATGGACTCAACAAAATATTTTTCTCTCATATGAGATTCGATCTTGCTATGGATTGATGGAGCGATTCTACCAGGTTTCCTGGAGTTATGACGGTTGTTGAATCTTGCTGGTCGATACCTGGTTTTTCGGCTTCGGCGGGTACGTCTATAACTGGATCGAGTTTTCATCTTTTTAGAGATGTCGTCTCTGATCTCGATTTCAGACTGGTATACTACCTGATTATTGGAAACTGCAGCACAACCGACATGTTTTGATCCCGTATCCATTCCTGCAATAATCGGCTGAGTATATTCTTTACTATCGTAAAGTAATTTGATTGTGAACGGAGTGGTTTTCATCACTTTTGCCCTGTTAGTTTTTAACAAAATTCTGGCTTTCGCAGGATTCGTTGGCATGAGCGGCTTTCCGTTCTTGTTCAGTACATATACAAACATTTGTAATTACTCCCAATTAAATAGGGTTATGCGTATCTGAACTTGTGGAGGCAAGTTCGGAATTCGTCTTCCTCTCGATCTGATATGGAAAGGTTTTGTATGATGCAAGCACTGTTCCTACCTCTCAGAACTGTTTAACTTACACCCTTAGAGCCTGGAACTGAGACGGCATTCCAGGGTAACTATAATATTCTTTCCTATCGGCTACTGACTATATCAAACTCCTATTCAGTGATCTGGTCAATCAGGGACTCGCTTTTACAAGCAAGCCCCTTCCTCGATGTTTCTAATCGAAGATTAGAAACTCCTGTTAAACCTACGGTTTAACATGACTCCGTGAGGAGGCAGGGAGGGGTTATTGACATTATAAGCAGATCCTTCGTTAGATTATTCCGTAATCCATTTCTTGATGTTATCGAGGCTTGGGATTTTGCCTGCGATTTTCACATCCCCGTCAATCACGAGGGCAGGGGTGACCATGACTCCGTAGTTCAGGATTTTTTCAAAATCCTCTACCTTGACAATTTCCGCGTCCACACCGGTTTCTTTAACAGCCTTTTCAGCGAGTTCTTTGGTTTTGTTGCACTTTGCGCAACCTGAGCCCAGTATTTCGATTTTCATACATTTCACCTTTATTTTAAATCCTTGTTGATTTCTGATTGATTTCTGATAAATATTCAAATTTGTTATAAGAAGAACGCAGCATAAAACCCCTGAGTCTTTAGCTCAGGGAAAGAATGCGTAAGGCTTCAAGCGATCATTTCTCCGAACACAAAGCCCGAAACGGTTGCGATCAACACTACAATCGAGATATAAGTCATGCCCCGCTTTGCCCCCATGATCCTGTTGATGACGATCATGTTGGGAAGGCTGAGCGCCGGTCCCGCAAGCAGCATGGCAAGGGATGGTCCTTTTCCCATTCCGAGCCGGGTGAGGGCATCGATGATCGGGACTTCGGTAAGCGTGGAGAAATACATAAGGGCCCCGGCAACCGAGGAAATGAAGTTCGAGCCCAGGGAATTTCCTCCCACAAAGGAAGCCACGATTTCTTTGGGAAGCACCTCAACCGCAATCCCGGCAAAGAAGACGCCTATTATGAGGAGAGGCGTAATCTGCCGGGCCAGGAACCAGGTCTCCCCCATCCAGCTTTCCAGTTCCTCTTTTGAGAACCACCTGTAAGACAGAAAAGCCGTAAGTCCTATTAGGGGGGCCCAGGCAAGGAGCTGGGTGCTGAACTTCCAGCCCCAGGTGGTCATGAATTCGGGGGCCAAAAGGACGACAAGGAGCAGCAGGAAAAGCTGAGCACTGTGTTTGTGTTCTTCTTCCCCGAAGGTCTTTATCGATTTGCGTTCCGATACTTTCCTTTCATATATAAGGGCCATCACCAGCCCCACAAGTACGGAAAGTAGCACCGCTGTAAAGGCCCGGGCTGCCCCGAGGTCGTATCCCAGGATTTTTGCCGTATAGACAATCGCCAGGATGTTGATTGCGGGGGCCGAAAACAAAAAAGTGGTTGCAGGCCCTATGCCCGCTCCCCTTTTATAGATCCCCGCAAAAAGAGGCAGCACCGTGCAGCTACAGACCGCAAGCAAACAGCCGGAAACCGCAGCAACCGTGTACGAGATATACCTTGGTGCGTCCGCTCCAAAGAACTTGAGCACAGATTCCTTGGAAAAGAGGGAGGCAATAGCTCCGGCCAGGAAAAAGGCGGGCACAAGGCACATCAGCACATGCAGGGCCAGGTATTCCTGCACTGAATGAAAGCCAATTGTCATTAGATAAATGATATAATCAATAGTCATTTTTTTCAAATCCCGAATTTCTATTTCAAATATATTTGAAATAACCTATTTAACATTTTCTATTTCAAGATAATTTGAAATAGCTTTTCGGATTAAATAAAAAAATTTTGGGTAAATTAAGAACATTTCGGATAAAATAAGAAACAACCTGATGAGGTTTGGAAAGTTATTTCCGGTTCGGTTTGCCCTGAGTTGTCTGATTCCTTTTTTAATTTCGGGCCTCTTCATACGCCTTTTATGTTATTCTCTTTATCCTGGATTCCCGGCGGTCCATAATGAACCCAGCAATACTTGATTGTATATCCCTTGAAATTTGAAACGATTATCGTATATTGGAGCGTTGATTATTTAAAAATATAAAATGTTATTTTGTATCGGAGCGTTAATATTATCCTCGTTTTGTGTTATTTTGCACATAACGATTAGAGAACTTGCGCGGTGACAAACTCGATGGCATTGAATGCTTCGAACAGCCAGGAAAATTACTTTAAGTAGGCGAAATGCTGGTAAAACAAAAACAGCTGTACAATCACAATTTTATATTATATTTATTCTTATATAATGATCAGTAAATGACTCGGACAACGCAAAAATTAGAAACTTCTGTTAAACCTATGGTTTAACACGACAGCTGAAGGCTGACAGGTGGGGGTAGTTCACAGAGGTAAGCCCAACCAGCTATAAACTCCAATCATTTTCAATCCCATGTACAGCATCACTATGATAAAGATATTCATGAGAGTTTTATGGGACAGCATGTGTGCTACTTTGGAACCCACAAAAGCCATCGGTACACTGGTACCCGCCAGGAGTGCAAGTTGGAGCAGGTTGACATAGCCCAGTGAATAGGCAGGCAATCCCGAAACATTCCAGCCGTTATACATGTATGAAAGGATTCCACCAACGGCAATAATAGCCATCACTGCTGTGGATGTACCTATAGCCTGATGCATCCGGAATCTCAGTCCCAGAACCATAATAGGGATCATTACGACTCCTCCGCCAATGCCTATTATTCCGGATACAAGTCCAAGGAAAATACCGGCAATTGCATACAACATTGGGGATTCGGACGGTTCCTCATCTATCTTCATAGGTTTGGCTGTCAACATCCTTACAGCCCCCAGAACTATTACAAGCCCAAATGCTGTTTTAAGTACATCCCCGGGAAGATTGCTGGCAATGTAAGCCCCCAGGATCGCACCGCAGAAGCCAAAAGCTCCAAGGTAGGAAGCTTGTTTCCAGAGCACAGCACCATTTTTATTGTGGCCGTACGCTCCACTGATTGCTGTCGGAAGAACCACAGCAAGGTTGGTACCAAAAGCAATACGTATTGCAATAGTAGGTTCAATTCCCATTTGCGTCAGGACCCAGAACTGGACAGGAACCATGATAAAGCACCCTCCAACACCTAAGAGCCCGGAAGCAAGACCAACAATTATTCCTGTAATGAGCAGACCGATAATAAATATCATTTCCATATGCTATCTCCTTTATTTTTTCAAAGCAAATTCGAAATTTATTCCACATTTTTTTCATTAAGGGGAACTCTTTTACTAAGTTACAAAGGAATCTATTGTATCTATTTCAAATATATTTGAAATAACCTACTTAACATTTTCTATTTCAATATAATTTGAAATAGCTTTTCGGATTAAATAAGAAAATTTTGGGTAACATAAAAAAATTTCGGGTAAAATAAGATAAAATCTGTTGAGGCTTGGAAAGTTATTTTCGGTCCGGTTTGCCCTGAGCTGCCGGACTTTTTTTTTAATTTCGGGCCTCTTCATACGCCCTTTTTGTTATTCCCTTTATCTTTTCTCCGACAAATGACGATTTTTCACAGTGTGAGGCCACCTTTGGGCTGCAGTTTATGAGCACGTCCATCACTCTATCAGCCATTTTGTAATTTTCCGTGTCTTCGAGCTTTTCCAGAAGTTTGGCCAGGTTCCCGTTAAATTTCCTGCATTTTTCATAATCACACGTTGCCCGGTCATGCAGTTCGCACAGTTCATCCAGATCTTTCAGGATTTCAGGCCAGCTTGTTTTTTCGGTCATCTTACCTCAGCAGGGGGGTCCCCATCCTCGACAGTTCCGGCTTCTTCTCGATCTGATACTGAAAGGTTTGTATGATGCAAGCACTGTCCCTACCTCTCAGGATTGTTTAACCAGCATCCTTAGAGCCTGAAACTGAGGCGGCATTCCAGGGTAACTATAATATTCTTTCGTATCGGCTGCCAGTATTACAAAGCTCCTTACTGGCGATCTGGTCAACCAGGTACTTGCCGAAACAAGCCCCTTCCTCAAAAACCTGAGCCGTTAGGCGAAGGTTTTAGGTGGGGGTAGTTGACAATGGAAGGGCACCATTTAATTTTTTTTCGGATTTTGCAAATGTTCTAAGGTTCTCACACCCTGGTTTCAGAATGTATAAACCTGTTCGCAGTGTTCCATTAAGTCTTCTGTAAAAGTTTCGTAAAAAGCTTCCGGAATTGTTAGCTCTGCTCCGGTCCGTGTCCCTTCGGCTCCTCTACCTTCGGTTCCTCTCCCTTCAGTCCGTATCCCTCTTGCTTCCAGGTCTTCTTTGCAGGCGTAAACTTTGCAGGCGGGCAAATTCCCTCCCAACAGGTGATAAACCCCGTCTCCCGCAAGGTAAAGTCTGGTCGGCTTTCCTCTTTTTTCGGCCCTGACAATTAAGCTGAGACAAAGTTCCGACCTCGGGCTTCCGGGAGGTTTTGTCAGAAGGAAGACCTCTCCTTCTCCTGTTTCCATTTTTGTTCCCCCATTCATTTTTATCTACTATTTTATATGTCCAAATCTGAAATTTTAAAGAAAAAGCACGCAGTCAGACTTTTCCATCGCTTCCAGAAAGTCCTCCTCGTCCGCCAGTTCCACGGTTTCTATCAGGGCTTCCCACAAAAGCCCCCTTTCCAGCAGGGAAGGTTCATGGGCCAGCACCCTCAATTCCCCGTAAGCGTAGAGGATATCCGCAAGGCTCGGAACGCCGAGGCCTTTGCTGTCCTGGCCTGCCAGAGCCAGGTAGACCCCATCCCCGTACAGGCCCAGGGTCACGTCCGGCCCGTTGAGACTTACGACAGCCGCGTTTAATATTCCGTAGGCTTTTTCACTGCCGTAAGGGGCGGTTTCCAGGAGATAAAATACGGATTTCATCGCATAAAGTCCTCTTTTAACAGGTTCAGCGAGAGAGTGCTATTACCCGGTCGCTTTCGCTCAACATTCCGGCCAGTTCATAGAGGCTGGTAATCCTTATTCCGGGAAGGTAATCCTCGCAGTCCCCGGCTTTTGTCTGGTAACCTTTGGCCGCAGCACAGCGGGCACAGGCCCTGATGACTGCTCCTTTTTCGGCCAGGCCGCTGAAAAGCTCGCCCAGATTGGAAAAGAAAGAGGGAGCCTGCCCTTTTTTGGGTATGTGCACCGCATCCAGGTAAAGGAATATGTTTACATGATAGTGTTCCAGCGAAGCTTCTGCAAGCTTGCAGGCCATGTCGGCATATTCGGAAATATAGGGGCCGTCCGTAAGCACTATGGTTAGCGTCTTCAAGATTCCTCCTCCTCATATGTAGGCACTCATATGTAGGCACTCAGGATCCTGAGGTGTTCCAGACTGGTTGCGTATTCCGGCTCCTTCAGGGCCGGGCAGTTGTCCAGGGCCGTATCGCTTCCCATCAGTTTGATGGCAAAGGTGTAGCAGCCCTGTTCTCCGCATTCCCCGCAGTTGGTCTGAGGCAGGTATTTGTAGACCTCCATGGGATCAACCCTGATCTTTTCCCGGGGGGCCGGAGCAACACCTTTTGCTATGGCCTCGTTGATTGTCTCCTTCAGGTCCCCTAGAAGCTTTTTAGCCTCGGCCTCGTCTTTGATCATGGTAATGGTGACTTTCCCGCTGCCGTAGATGGTGGTCAGGACGTCTCCCTTCTGGCTTATCAGGGCCCCGACCCTTTCCGCGTACCGACCTCTCGGAAAAAGAGCTTCAAGGGTTTTGAGAGCTCCTCCCAGGGGGGGTTCCATATTTGCGATTATCCTGAACTTCGTCGGGTCGGCTATGCAGGGTAAAAGTTGCCTGAGCTCTGCGATTTCCACGGGTTTTGCCCCGGCCAGGTCCCGGGACTTCTCCGCTCCTTTCCCGGCTTTTTCTTCAATGAAGTTCCTGCCATATTCGCTCAGGCTTGCGCTTCCCTTCTCCAGATTGATCAGGCCTGCCTGCTGCAAGAGCTTGAGATGATAGTCAAGCATGGCTTTTCCAATTGCCTTTCCGATCTCCTCTATTGTCCGATCCCCCTCGACCAGGAAGTTCATTACTTTCCGTCGGGTTACATTGGCCAGGGCATTGTTTACCAGCTTTATCTCTTTCGGATCTCCAGGCATTTTCACATCCTCCCTAAATCCGTGGCCGAAATCTCTGCACACATCACTTTTTTCCGGAGGCTTTTTTCTTGGAGTGGGCCTCTTCCTGTGGAGCTTGCAGCCACAATCTAATTTATTTTTATATCTCTTTAGTTGATATTTATAGATTGCTGTTTCAATTTATTTTGAAATAGCCTAGCTTTACGAAATAAATAGAATCAGTTGTGGAAAAGTGCAAATCGGAATTTCCTCAGTTCCTTATAATACTTATTGAACTGGTATTAAATATTCAATAGTATATTTCTTATATCAGAACTAGGTAACCAAATGTTTCCTTCCTTTTTCCTATTTTTTATTATTTAAATAAATCTGTATCAGTCGCCTGTATTTGACCCTGTACAGATAAGTTTAAATTGTATCAGTTAAGAAGTAAGTTACCTACTGGTGGTCTCAATGAAATATGTAATAGCAATAATAAGGCCGGAAAGGCTTGATTCAGTCAAACGGGAACTTCAGAATGTTGAAGTCAACCGGCTGACCGTATCGGCAGCTTCCGGATACGGTGCGCAAAAGGGGCATCTTGAAGTCTACAGGGCATTGGAACTTGAAGTAAACCTCCTTGAAAAAATCAGGCTTGATATCGCAGTAAATGATAATTTTTTGAAACCGACGATCGATGCAATCCGGAAGGGAGCCAAAACCAATAGCGGTCAGATCGGAGATGGCAAGATCTTCGTGCTCCCGCTTGAGGATGTCATCAGGATCAGTACGGGTGAAACCGGATCTGACGCTATTTAAGGTGAGGTAAAAAATGGATATTGTAGCAGCAGATCTTGTGTGGGTCTTGATTTCATCCGCACTTGTATTATTCATGCTTCCCGGACTTGCTTTATTCTACGGCGGAATGGTCAGGCGTAAGAATGTCCTGAGCAGCATGATGTATTCCTTTGTCGCAATGGGCGTTATGGCCATAGAATGGGTGGTAATAGGTTACTCGCTTGCTTTTGGAACCGGAAACTGGTTCATAGGTGACCTTGAATACACCTTCCTGCGGGGAATTGACCTTTATTCGGTAACAGGCACAATTCCCACATACGCATTTGTTGTGTTTCAGGGGATGTTTGCCGTAATTACGCCTGCTCTTATCTCCGGCGCGATTGTCGGACGTGCCAAATTTAGCTCATACATTGCTTTCATAGCCCTCTGGGGTGTCATCGTCTACGCCCCGGTCTGTCACTGGGTCTGGGGTGGGGGCTTTCTTACCGGAGAAGCCCTTGACTTCGCAGGCGGTACGGTTGTCCATGTAACTTCAGGTATCTCTTCCCTTGCAATTCTGATCTTTCTCGGAAAGAGAAAGGGGTACGGCGTAGATTCGATTAAACCGCATAATGTTACCCTCACCCTTCTCGGCACAGGACTTTTATGGTTCGGATGGTTTGGGTTCAATGCCGGATCGGCCCTTGCCGCAAATGAGGTTGCAAGCCTTGCATTTCTTACAACATTTATTGCTCCCGCGGCCGCAGGCCTTTCCTGGATGGCGATAGAATGGATACAAACAGGAAAACCAACTGCTCTCGGGTTTGCCACAGGCATTCTTGCAGGCCTCGTCGTAATCACTCCCGCTGCCGGTTTTGTCACGCCAATGGCAGCGATTGCAATGGGTTTAATCTCAGGTATTGTATGTTATGAGGCTGTGATGCTCAAAGGAAAGCTTGGGTATGATGACTCCCTTGATGCTTTCGGCGTCCACGGAGTCGGCGGAATTACCGGCGCTATCTTAACGGGAGTGTTCGCAAGTGTGGGAGCCTCTGGCCTTCTCCTGGGTAACTCACATCAGCTATTCCTCCAGGTCGAAGGAGTTATTCTTACGATTATTTATTCGGTAGTTTGCACGCTCCTGATAGGCCTCGTCCTCCAGAAGACTATCGGGTTCAAGGTTTCCGAGAGCGAGGAAAACATTGGGCTTGATAAAACCCAGCATGGAGAAGCCGCATACAATATTTGAGGGAAATTCCCTCTTTTTTTTATCGGGTAAATCTATATTCTCTCTTTTTTTAAACTGTTTTCAAACTTTCACCTGCATTCGCTTTTAGTTTTTTTGTTCATTTTTGATTTTTTTCAAAGTTCCTCAAATACGAGAACTTTTATTCCCTAACATGAATTCAGGACCATGTTCGAAGAAATAGGCACTGTAAAAAATAAGGCCGATGCAGAGGGTCTCGGGCTCCTTGGGCTCTTCAGGGGAAGTATAAGTGAAATCTGTCTGAAGGAGCCGGAGTCTGTATCCGCATATTTCAACCCGGATTACTCGCATTACATCGTTGTCCATACCCCTCTCAATATACAGTACCCTGAAAAAAGGAAAGAATGGAACCTTCGTTTTTCCAGAGACGCCGGGGTTTCGCTTGTGGAACTGGTGGCAGCCGATGAGACCGCGATCTACGTGAAAGGCCTGATGGCCGTAAACGGTTCAAAAGTCTATGCAATTCTCCCGTACACCTCGATAGACGCGGAGAAAGCGAAGAAAGCAAAGTTTCCGGAAGACCGGATGGGGAAAGTTCGGGCCGGAATCATTCCTGAAGTCCTTTCTGAAATCAAAGGTGAAACGATCCTGGACGTTGGCTGCGGTTTCGGTGGCCTCACTATGGAAATCGCAGGGAACAACCCCGACTCAAAAGTTTACGGGATCGATATCCACAACTCCATGACCGCTCAGGCCCGGATGAACGCCGATGTTCTGGGGGTCCCCAATGTTGAGTTCAGGACCGGAAGTGCCTATGCTCTGCCTTTTGAGGCCGGCTCGATTGAAACGGCGACCTGCTTTTTCATGCTTCACCATCTTGAAGACATCCGCTATGCCCTTTCTGAAATCAAAAGAGTCCTGAAAGCCGGAGGGGAACTGACGGCGATAGAACCACTTGTGCAGCATCACACCCACGGGACTATGCTTTCGGAAGGCGGCTGGAAAGAGCTTTTTGAAGAGGCGGAGTTTGAAACTGTTGTGGAAAGCAAACCCGGAGCTGTCTTCCTGAAGGGGCGAAAAAGAGATATCTGAGTTATTCAGGCAAAATAATTGGTCAACTACCCGCCAACAATTATTTAGACTATTGTTCACACAGGTTTCAGACATGATCCCCGAAACTTCTTATGATATCATCGTGGTTGGGGCAGGCCCCGCCGGTTCCACGGCCGCCCTGTACGCCGCCAGAAACGGGGCCTCTGTCCTTTTAATCGATAAAAAACAGGAGATCGGAACCCCTATCCAGTGTGCGGGCTTCCTGCCTGACGCGAGCGAAGTCAGAGCTCTGCTTCCGGCAGCCGAACTGCCCGAAACTCTGGAAAACTATCCGGCTTCCTGCCTCCTCCGCAGGATAAGCACCCAGCGTATAATCCCCCCTTCCGGAAACGTTAAGGAATTTCCTGTTAAGGGGGCTGTCCTCGACCGCCGCAGGTATGACCAGTTCCTGGCAGAGCAGGCAGCCCTGGCAGGGGCGGAACTGATGGTTAAAACAAAGGTCCGTTCAATCGAAAACACGACGGTCGAAACCTCGGGAGCTTTCGGAAAACACAGGATCAGCGCAAAAGCAATAATCGGAGCCGACGGCCCGAACTCTCTTGTCGCTAAGGCAAAGGGCCTGACCTGGAAACCCGGCTCGAAGGAAACTTCCGTCGCTCTTGAGTACCAGGTGAGAAATGTCGATATAGACCCCGATACCCTCGAAATGTATTTCGGAAAAGAGTTCGTCCCCGGCGGCTACGCCTGGATTTTTCCGGAAGGCGAGGACAGGGCCAATGTGGGGGTAGGGTTAAGGACCGGCATGGCCGAAAAAGGAGTCTCTGCGAGAACCTACCTCAACCGTTTCATGCGAGAGCACCCCCTGGCCGCCCCCAGGCTGAAAAATGCCGTCGTCATGAACGTTATAGCGGGCATCCTCCCGGTCAACGGGGCCCCCGAAAAGACCGCGACCGCCGATTCCCTGATAGTGGGGGATGCGGCTGGCCATGTCATCGCAACAAACGGAGGCGGAATCCCTCCCGCCATGATCGCCGGAAAAATCGCGGGAGAAACTGCTGCTGAATTTATACAGGGAAAATGCCGGCTAGAGGACTACGACTGGCGCTGGAGAGCTCAAATGGGCTCAGCTCTTGAAACCTCGGTTCAGGCCAGGCAGCTCATGGATGGGCTCATGAAATCCGATACCCTGATGAACGCGGCCTTCAAGTTAATTTCCCCGGAACAGCTGAAGGTCATGCAGTGCGGAAAAATGCCGGCTCCGGTCAGGCTGGGGCTTCAGGCCCTCAACCGAAAAAAGTAAAAATTAAGTGGAAGCAGGGTCAGGCCTCGATAGGTCCCATTTCCTGTTTTCTCATTTCGGTTTCGGCATCATCCCGGTTGTACTTTGCCTCAGGGTAGTTAGGCCGGATATCGAGGGCCTGGTCAAAGCAGTCAATTGCTTCTTGATATTGTTTCAGGACGACGTATTCGAGGCCCTTGAGGTTCCAGGCCCCGGCAAAGTCCGGTTTGAGGGTAATTACGTTGTCCAGGTATTCGATTTTCTTTTCAGGATCGGTTTCCCTGGCAGCGAGCTGGTACCATTCTTCGGCGTTTTTGCCTTCGATCTGTTTTTTGAAAAGTTTGTCCAGAAAACTCAATAGAATCACTTCCCATTATTATATGGGTCTGGTAAATAGAAATAAGTAGCGCTGCTACACTGGCGGCCGAAGAATAATAGCTAAGTTTTTTTTCAGGGGGCATGGGCTTTTTTTTAGTCGATTTTCAATCCCGGTGCTCTCAACGGCCGACGCAGGAGGCCGGGTTTTTCGAAAATAAAATGAAGATAAAATTCAGGCTAAAAAAGCGGGTCAGAATGAACAAAAGCATGTTAGGAGGCAGCATTCCTGTCTGTTTGGCCTGATATCACATTCTTCAAAAACCTGTTATGGCGTTCGATTTCAAATTTTTTCTTTTCAGTCATGAAAAGCCCGGCCTGATGGCCGGTGAGTACGCCGGAATCCAAGGAAATCGAATTCAAAACCCATTCCGGTATCCTGCCAGCCGAACAATTTCGTAAAAAAAGTATTATGTTTCGCCCATAATTATTTAAGATCTGAAGCCTGGGAAAGCCTCGGGTAGAAGGCAACCGGAGACGGGGATAACCTCCCTCATCTCTGAGGATTTCCAGAAATAAGGGACATGTCCACAAAAATTCAGGCAGGGAGCCCGGTTGCTTTAGCGCCGGGAGGAATGCCGCACTTCTCTGTTGAATATTCATAACCATCTGTCCTCTGTAATACTTTGAAGTATTTTTTATTAATTGAGATCCTTTTCCCCTCTTTGTTTTTGATGTCGAAACTACCCGATTTTCTACAAGCAACGGAACCAAACCATGTCCCTTTGTACTTGCCTTTGGGTACAACCGCCTTGACTGTATCGCCAGTTTGAAAACCGAAAAAGGTTTTTTGCCGGGGTAAGTATGACCGTGGAAAGCCGTACTTATCAAGGTTTGTTCTTTTATACTGCCCTCTTCCTTTTGCTTTGATATGCAGGACGTTGTTTGTTGCAAAATTGATTTTTTCTGGAGTGGATTCTCCTACACAAATAGCATCAAAATGATGATCTTTTGGCAGCTCTGCCCTGATTCGGTTCATTTTTGTCCTTGCACCCGTGCCGCATTCTACCGGAAGTCCTGTTTTAGTCAATGCCTCGAAAACTTTCCATCTGGTAGCTGTTACAATCGCAGCATCTTTAAGCGACTTTTTGGCCAGGTTCTGCACTTCAGGATGTCCAAACTCTTCTGCAGTTTGACTTCCTTTTTTCTGGTTGCATTCTCTACAAGCCAATGTTAAATTGGAGACTCTGTTTGAGCCTCCTCTGATTTTAGGAATAATGTGTTCAATCTCCAACGGAACGTTTTCAGCTCCGCAGTACACACATTTTCTACCACATTTTTCAAGCAGGTATTCCCGGACCTCATAACCTTGCAGCTCTCCCTGCTGATACTCAATTCCACTTATCTCAGGGTTTTGCATGAGTTGAGTATCAAACTTGCAGTTTTCATAGGAAATATGTGTCAGTGGGCATAGTTTCCTGAGCCTATCTGCCCAATTTCCTATGTTATCTACACGGCTTTGCAGGGATGGAGGCAGCCAGCCTTCCCGCCTTTTCCGGTTCAGAAACCTCGGTTTTCTGTATCTGGTTTTGCGGTTTCTTCGGGTTCTCCTCATTGCTCTTCTGCTATCCATATTCTTTTTTATGCTTGTTTTGTGGTGCAACTGTGCAACCCAGACAACATTTGAACCTTTCAGAATAGCAAGACCCGTGTGACGGCTTCCGTAATCTATTTTCAGTCTAAAAGCCGAATTGTCCTTAGACTCTTTCAGCTCTTTGAGTCGAATTGTAAAGGGATATTTTTTGTGAATAACCGCTTTTCCCGCTTTAAGCAGTTTTCTTGCAACTGCTTCATGGCAGGGACTTAACGGCTCTTTGTTTTTGTTAAGTATAAATATCATGCTGGATTTCTCCTCTCTGCGCTGGAAACAAATTTCCATAGCAGGTAACGCAATTTTTAAATTGTCTCCCCTCGCCAATGTTGGAAACGCTTGTCATGCGTAGCACACCGTCCCTACCTCTCAGGACTTTTAATACTACACGATAGAGCTGCAAACTGAGGAAGCATTCGCAGGTATCAGTCGGCTAAGTCGGAGGGATTACTCCCTCTTTCTCGCCTAAGAACTGTACGTGAGACTTTCACCTCATACAGCTCAAGCATCTCTTAACTCGTTAGGGCAGCAGTTATTTGGTTAATAACTGCTTTCGTAAGTCATGACTTGCAGCCTATTAACATGTGTTTTGTTTGTAAGCTTCTCGTGGATTGATTTCTCGATCAGCGTATTTGAATGACTTACATTCATAGGTCATACCTTCATTCTTACGTTTTGATACCACGGAGTAAGTCTGCATCCTTTTGGATTAGGGCAAATTTTGAACCCCTATACAGTTCATTACAAATTGTCATTCGCTTTCTACTCCTTTCCTTTACCCTCTATGTCATTGTCATCCTTTGCAGGATTCCTACCCCGAGGGGAACATATAGGGCTTACCAAGTTCTATAAAATGAATAATTGTGAATACCTTAGAAGCCATCTTTAAACCGAAAATCATATGTCCATTTCCCAATAAGTATGTCAAGCCTTATTGGTCTGATTTCATTACCATTTTGGTTCAAGCGTATCAATCTAATTTCGCTTGTTGTTGGTCACGATTCTTACAATGGTTCACATTACGTTCTTCTTAGAATTCTTATCCTAACAGATGGTTTAGATTAGATTTCTAAACTTCTCCATATTGTCATATGAGCTTCACACCTTGACGTTACCATCAACGCATGTCATAGTAGGATTATCCCAAATGGAAGGGATAGCGTTACCGCAATTCATATTATAGCTTTCTTGTCGCACTGACATTTCCAACGTAGTCAATTAAGACTTAGGCTGGTCAACTAGGGCTTATACAAGCCCCACTGCTTCAGCGTGGGGTAGTTGACCGTTAATTTTCTGAGAGTTTTTTCTCTTTCAACCTGTCCATAACATACTCGACGTTCTTTTTTGGATCTTTATAGGAGGGGTATATTTTTATGGCCCGTTTGAGGTATTCAAGCGCTTCGTCGTACTTTTTCAGTTTAGCAAGGGCCAGCCCCTTATTGTTAAGTCCGAATGAATTATCAGGTCTGCCTTCCAGAAAGATGTCAAAGCATTCGATTGCTTTTTCGTACTGTTTAAGCTGTATATACACTGTTCCCAGGGCGTTTCTTGTTTCGTGATTATTGGGGTCCAGGTCCAGGGCTTTTTTCAGACATTCAGCTGACTTTTCGTATTTTTCAATTAGAAGGAGGATGTACCCCTTGTTTTCCCAGGCTTCGGGGAATTCGGGGTCAAGGGTGAGGGCTTTCTCAATGAAGTCAAGGGCCTCGTCGTACTTTTCCAGATGTCTGGATACGACTCCTTTTGCAAGCCATGCATAAGCGCTTTCAGGTTCAAAAGCCAGGATTTTCTCGGCGCATTCGGCAACTTCTTCGTACCTGTCGAGCAGCAGCAGGGCATCGATTTTAAGTTCCAGAGCTTCCAACGATTCCGGTTTTATTTTAAGGGCTTTGTCCAGATATTCGATTTCCAGTTCTAACCTACCAAGCTCTTTTAGAGCTCTGGCTGCGGAAAGCGGGGCCCTGTAATTTTCCGGGTCCAGTTTGCAGGCCCTGTTATAGGCCTTGAAAGCTCCTGCATACTTAGATAAGCCCATTAAAACATCTCCTTTTGAAACCCGGACATCTGCCAGGCCGGGGGTGAGCTTCAGGGCTTTTTCATAAGCTTTGAGGGCTTCTTCAGGTCTTCCGAGTTTTTGCAGGACGTTTCCTTTTCTCCTCCAGACAAGAGGGTCTTTCCGGTTAAGGGCCAGGGCCTGCTCGTAGCATTCAAGAGCCTCTTCGGCCCTGGACATTTCTGTCAGGACATCGCCTTTGAGTTCCCAGGCTCCGGGATATTCGGGGGAAAGCCCAAGTGCTGTTCTGGAACATTCAAGGGCCTCTTCATATTTTTTAAAGAGCAGAAGTGCCCTTCCTTTGTTAACCCATATTCCTTCTATTTTCGGTTCAAGAGCCAGGGCCCGGTCGTAGGCTTTGATTGCATCCTCAAATTTACCCTGCAAGGAAAGGATTAAGCCCCCGTTTGCCAGGGCAGGGAAAGAATCCGGGTTAAACTTTAAGACCTGTTCATAAACTTCAAGGGCCTCATCCATCCTTTTCAGTTTCAGGAATACTTCTGCCTTTTCAATCAGGGCTTCTTCGAATTTTTTATCAATTTTAAGGACTTTGTCGAGGTAAAGCAGCTTTTTTTCCGGGTTTCGGGCCTTTAAGCTCAGCTCAAACCACTCCTCTGCCACCCTGTCCTCGAATTTCCTAACTTTTTTGGCCAGTTTCCTCACCTCTAAGTGGTCACATCCAAACATTGAATATATTTTCATCTCAAGCTGGATGAGCCCTGGTTTTTGATTATTGTATTTTTAGGTACTACACATTTCCAATGGCAAGAGGCCCATTAAATCAACATCTTTGAAACCTTGCTTTGATTAAAAAACTATCAAATCGAGGAAGTGTTCTTTTTTTCCTTCAGAATTCTGGCTATAATCTGCCTGTTCTTTTTTGCTTGTTGGTTCCTGGGATTTATTTCAAAAGCTCTGTTAAAGCATTCGAAGGCTTCCTCATACCTTTCCATTTTATCGAAAGTCGTTCCTTTATTGTTCAGGGCAGAAGAATCATCAGGATGTATATCCAGCAGTTTATCAAAACATTCTAATGATTTTTCGTATTCATTTAGATATGAATAAACAACACCCTTTGAGTTCCAGATATTCAGATTCTCAGGGTCCAAAGTAAGGGCTCGGTCATAGTTTTCAATTGCTTCCTCATATTTTCCAAGTTCCTGAAAGGAATATCCACGCTGGGCCCGGGCCGCGGAAGTTTCGGAACCAAGGGCAAAAGCCATGTCGAAGGATTCTATTGCCTCTTCAAAGCTTCCTGAGTAATTGGCTGCAACCCCTTTCTTTATCCAGATTTCCGGGTCTTTCGGGCTGATGGCCAGAATTTTGTTGAAGGCATGGACAGCACGCCTGTGCCTGCCAAGTAAATGGTTTGCATCTCCTTTTATTGTGAGGACTTCAAGGGACTTCGGGGAGCACTTCAGAGCAGCGTCAGCATAGTTAATTGCGTCCTGATACTTTGAATATCTCATTAGTATTCGGGCACAGGATAGCAGGGAATAAAAGTTATCAGGTTCTATTTCAAGGGCTTTGTAATAAGCTTTAAGAGATTCAGGATCTCTTTTAAGCATCTGCAGCATATCTGCTTTTGAAATCCAGATATCTACATGTTTGGGATTCAATTTAAGGGCCTTTTCATAGGCTTCAAGGGCTTCTTCATACCTTTTAAGTTTCTGTAAAGCTGCTCCCTTCCCCATCCAGGCTTCAAAGATTTTTCCGTTGAGGGCCAGGCCTCTATCATAGGCTTCGATTGCTTCCTCATTCCTGTCCAGTATGTTCAATGATTCGGCTCTGGAAAACCAGGTTCCTGCAGCCTCAGGGTTAATTTCAAGAGCTCTGGCATAGCATTCGAGAGCTTTTTCATCGTTTTCCAGCCTCGAAAATGAATTTCCTCTATTAATCCACACCCCCTCATTTTCCGGGTAAAGGACCACGGCCCGGGCGTAGAGTTCAAGAGCTTCTTCATCCCTTCCGTCTTCGAATAGAAAAGCCCCTTTATTAAGATAAGCATTTTCTGAATCCGGGTTAATGGCAAAAATCATATCAAACAATTTGAAAGTGTCCTCTTTATGTCCTGCCTGGAATAAAACTTCGGTCATTTGAAACAGGAGGTCTTCAAATTTAGGATTAAGCTTGTAGGCCCGTTTGAAACACTCCATCTTTTTTTCCGGGTCGCTGATGTCCATGCCCCGTTTGAACCAGACGCTGGGGTCATTTTCATCGAATTTCTTTTGTAGTTTTAAGAGTTTACTTTTTGCCAGTTCTTCTCTGTTTCTTTTCTTTTTTATTAATTTTCTAGACATTTTAGGCACACTCTGGAAGCCAGTTCAAATATTTTAAAAATCCCAATAATTCAAAAAATCAAATCCAATGCCTGATGATTTATTCTATTTTTCTCTATTCTATTTTTTTCAATTCTATTTTATTTTTCTACAGGGGGCAGATAGCAAGGGCTCTATTATAGTATTCCAGGGCCTTTTCGTATTCTTCTATTTCAGCGTGGACATTTCCAAGCAGGATCCAGCCTCTTACAAACTTAGGTTTCAGTCTTACCGCGTTTTCGAAACACTCTCTTTTTTTTGCGATGTCCTTCTCCTCTGTCCCGACTTCGACCCAATCAATTGCGGTTTTGCCGTCAATTCTTTTCAAAAAAGTTCTTTCGAAAAATTCGAAAAATCCCAACTTTTTCCACTTTTTAATTTCTTTCGACAGGAGATCCGATGATTATGGTTCAAGCTCCAGATACCTGTCAATAATTAAGGTTCAAGCTCCAGATACTTATCAGTACACTTCTGGGCTTCGTCGGACCTTCCGAGTTCCTCCAGGACTTTTGCTTTTTGCTCCCAGCTTTCTGCGTATTCGGGTTCAGAGGCAATGGCCCTGTCATAAGCCTTCAGAGCTTTTTTATATTCTTTAAGAGATGCAAACACATTTCCTTTCCCAATCCAGGCCCACTTGTATTTCCGGTTGAATTTAAGAGCCGTATTTAAAGCCTGCAGGGCTTTTTCATATTCCTTAAGGCCTGCAAGGGCGTTTCCTTTTTCAGTCCAGGAGTTTTCGTTTTCAAATCCCAGTTGAATTTCCTTATTAAAAGTCGTCAGGGCTTCTTCAAACCTTTCAAGTTCGAGCAGGGTCAGGCCCCTGTTATGCATGGCATAGACATTTCCCGGCTCCAGTTCAAGCCCCTTTTCGGTGGCCTCAAGCGACTCAGGGTATCGTTTGAGCCGGGAGTATATAATCCCCAGGTTAACCCAGACTTCAGCGGCTTTCGGGTCCAATTCAAGCGCTTTTTTGAGGGGGTCGAGGGCTTCTTCAAATCTTTTAAGTGTGTACATGACCTGGGCCTTTGACACCCAGGGTCCGGCATCTCCGGGATTTTCAACGATGGATTTATCAATGAGTATCAGGAAAGCTTCCGGGTCAAGTTCCAGGGCCTTATTATAATAATTTAACGCCTTTTCCCGGGCTCCCAGTGCGGAAAAAGCATGACCTTCTCCCAACCAGGCTTCATAATAGTTGGGGTCAATGTCGGTTGCTTTTTCGTAGCATTCGAGAGCTTCCTCAAACAGTTCAAAGTCCATGTAAAGTTCAGCTTTGTAATACCAGGCCTCCTTATAGTGGGGGTTCCTTACAATGGCATTTTCATAATACAGGAGTTGTTTTTCAGGATCTGCTTCGCAGCTGGCCATCTCAACCCATTCTTCGGCAACTTTGCGGTTGACATTCTTTTTTTTATTCACTAGTTTAACACCTTTCCTTTTTATACCTGTACAGGTTTGGTTTTCAGAATTATACTGGGTTATTGCCCTGCATTTTGATGCAAAAAATCCGAACTTTAAGGCTGGTTGATTATATATAAAAGAAAAAATGCAGTTCTCTGAGAGCGTGTCTTAAAATTCAATTTGATTATACAATTGGGATAGTACTCACGTATTTGGACCAAAAAACGGTAACATTAAACCGTCAAATGTCTAAAGTCTAAGAGGCTGTCTAAATATTCACATTTCAGTTTTCTAAATGTTCTATCTTAGCCAGTCGTTTGCTCATTACACGGATCATAGCAGCATAGATGAAGGCTTGACTGGACTCTGTCAATCCTTCATAATCTTTGCTCAAACGCCGATATCGACCCAGCCATCCAAATGTACGTTCTACTACCCATCTGCGAGGAAGTACTTGAAAACCTTTGACATCATCCTTACGCCTTATGATTTCCAAAACCCAACTGCACGTAATATTGACCCAATCAATCAGTTTACCAGCATAAGCAGCATCAGCCCAAATAAGCTGCAATCGAGAGAATGTCCCATTAACTCGTTCCAGAACAAGTTTAGCTCCATCTCGATCCTGAATATTCGCTGCATGAACTACAACCGTCAATAGTAACCCTGTTGTATCCACCAGAATGTGGCGTTTTCGCCCTTTGACTTTCTTGCCAGCATCATAGCCGCGCACTCCAGGTGTTTCTGTGGTTTTGACTGATTGACTATCTATAATCGCTGCACTTGGTTCTGGTTCTCTGCCATTTGCAACTCTCAGTTTAGTTCTCAGCGCAGCATTTATGCGCTCCCAAATTCCTTTGATCCTCCAAAGACGGAAATAGTGGTAAACAGTTTTCCACGGTGGAAACTCGTGTGGTAACATTCTCCATGCACAACCAGAACGTAGCAAATAGAATATGGCATTCAATATTTTCCGATAAGAATGAACACGCTTTCGACCTCGATTATTTCTGGAATTTGGGATATGCGGCTTAAGTAGTTCCCATTCTTCATCAGATAAATCACTCGGGTAAGGCAGTCTTTCATTTTGTTCTGGCATCAACAAATGATTTGGGTGCAAGTATTATTTAATTATATTACACCCACTCAATTTTAATTATGATGTCCAATGAATTTGATTTTAAACATCGAGTAGATAAGTATGACTAAATTAATTTGCTGTGTTAGCTGAAGATCAACAATGCCTATTACCCAAATGTAGAAATGGTTTGAATATTCAGACAGCCTCTGAGATGTAGTTTCCTGAGCTGCCCTTCTTGAACTGTATTTCTCCGGGTTTACCTCCGGCAGCAGAAGATCCCTTACTCTAAAATCAAAGATATTATGGATGGGTAATTGACTGGCTAAGCTCCAGGTACTTATCAGTACACTTCCGAGCTTCATCAATCCTTCCGAGTTCCTCCATAACTTTTGCTTTTTGCTCCCAGCTTTCTGCGTATTCGGGATCTAAAGCAATGGCCCTGTCATAAGCTTCCAGAGCTTTTTTATATTTTTTAAGGGCTGCAAAAACGTTTCCTTTCCCAAACCAGGCCCACTTGCATTTCCGGTCGAATTTAAGGGCCTTATTAAAAGCCTGCATGGCTTTTTCATATTCCTTAAGGCCCACAAGTGCGTTTCCTTTTTCAGCCCAGGTGTTTTCGTTTTCAAGCCCCAGTTTAATTTCCTTATTAAAGGACTCCAGGGCTTCCTCAAACCTTTCGAATTTAATCAGGATCAGCCCCCTGTTATGCCAGGCAAAGAAATTCTCCGGGTCAAGCTCAAGCGCCCGGTCAGTGGACTCAAGCGCCTCCGGGGTTCGTCCGAGAAAGAGTAGCATAAGCCCTCTGTTAATCCAGATATCAGGGGTTTCCGGCTCCAGCTCCAGCGCTTTATTGAGGGCCACGAGGGCTTCTTCTTCTCTGTCAAGCATGTACAGGACCTGAAACTTTGACACAAGAGGCTCGGCCTCTCCCGGATTTTCGGCGATGGAGTTATCGATTAATTCCAGAAAAGCTTCCGGGTTAAGGAAGAGCGCTTCATTATAATATTCAAGGGCATCTTCAGGGCACTCCATTGCAGAAAATGCATGGCCTGCTCCCATCCAGGCTTCATAATAAGTAGGGTCAATATCAGTTGCTTTTTCGTAGCATTCGATAGCATCCTCAAACCTATCGAGGTCCATGTAAAGCTCCCCCTTGTTAAACCAGGCCTCTTTGTAGAGAGGGTCCCTTATAATGGCATTTTCGTAATACAGAAGTTGTTTTACCGGGTCTGCTTCGTCCCTGGCCATCTCAATCCATTCTTCGGCAACGTTGCTGTCTATCTTTCTTATTTTATTTACCAGTGTGTCACGTCCAAAATTATGTTAAAGTAAATGTGCATTTCTCTAAGATGTATTTTCCTGAGCTGCACTTCTTTGAGTTGTATTTCTCCGGAATTATGGCTTAATCTCCAGATATTTTTCAATACACTTCCGAGAGTCTTCGGACTTTCCAAGTTCCTTCAGGACTTTTGCTTTTAGCTCCCAGCTTTCTGCGTATTCAGGTTCACAGGCAATGGCCTCATCATAAGCCTCCAGAGCTTTTTCATATTTTTTAAGGGTTGCTAACACCTTTCCTTTCCCGATCCAGGCCCACATGTGTTTCCGGTTGAATTTAAGGGCCTTATCTAAAGCCTGCATGGCTTTTTCATATTCTTTAAGGCCTGCAAATGCGTTTCCTATTTCAGTCCAGGAGGTTTCGTTTTCAAACCCCAGTTGCATTTCCTTATTAAAGGACTCCAGGGCTTCTTCAAACCTTTCAAATTTGAGCAGGGCCAGGCCCCTGTTATGCAGGGCAAGGACATTTTCCGGGTCCACTTCAACTCCCTTTTCGGTGGACTCAAGCGCTTCCTGGTGTCGTCCGAGAAGAGTAAGTATAAGCCCTCTGTTACTCCAGATCTCAGAGACTTCCGGGGCCAGTTCCAGCGCTTTATCCATGGCGTCGAGGGCATCCTCATACCTGTCAAGCATGTACATGATCTGGGACTTTTCCACCAGGGGGCGGGGATCGTCTGGATTTTCAGCGATGGGTTTATCAATAAATTCCAGGAAAGCTTCCGGGTTAATGGTGGACGCTTCATTATAACAATAATAGGCCTCTTCCGGGTCCTCAAAGGCAGTAAATGCATGGCCTGCCCCCATCCACGCTTCATAATAGTCAGGGTCAATATCGCTTGCTTTTTCGTAGCATTCGATAGCATCCTCAAACCTGTCGAGGTCCATGTAAAGCTCCGCCTTGTTAAACCAGGCCTCTTTGTAGAGAGGGTCCCTTATAATGGCATTTTCATAATACAGGAGCTGCTTTACAGGGTCTGCTTCGTCCCTGGCCATTTCAACCCATTCTTCGGCAACTTTGCTGTCAGTCTTTTTTACTTTCTTTTTCAGTGTGTCACTCCCTAACTTATATTAAAGTGATTGTGCAGTTATCTATGATGTATTTTCCTGAGTTTGCAAGCTCTAAAACTAAACGATAA
Organism: Methanosarcina baltica; assembly: GCF_055394095.1. Taxonomy (NCBI): domain Archaea; kingdom Methanobacteriati; phylum Methanobacteriota; class Methanomicrobia; order Methanosarcinales; family Methanosarcinaceae; genus Methanosarcina; species Methanosarcina baltica. The sequence goes on from NZ_AP042463.1 coordinate 2,283,049, forward strand.
AAAAAGATAGAGAAGTCCTGAAGTTTATATGTCGCTTTTCCCAGCCTTCAGATCTCTGTTTAAGGGGACAGTTAAGGATCGAATGGGTGTATATCTATAAAATAATTGGCCTCTAACTTACTGAATTTTTCCCGACAAGTCACATTTCCCCATACCAGTCATAATAGTCACCGGCTTCATCATCCCTTCCAAGGGCCATAAGCACATCTCCTTTCTTTTTATAGGCCTCCGCAAACCTGCGGTTAAGGGCAAGGGCCGTGTCATAACATTCGATGGCCTTTTCAAACTTTCGAAGCCCCTCATAGGCGTTTCCCTTTCCGAGCCAGACTTCTTCGCCTTCATACCCGAGTTTAATCGCCTTTTCAAAACTCCTGAGGGCCTCCCTGAACTTTTCAAGCTCGATAAGGACCAGCCCCCTTGAATTCAAGGCCTCGGTATATTCCGGATCAAGTTCAAGCGCCCGGTCACAGGACTCAAGGGCTTCCGGGAACCTTTCAAGTATATAAAAGGCATTTCCCCGGTTGGTCCAGGCATCCACGTTTTCCGGCTCCATTTCAAGCCCCTGATTGTAATATACCAGGGCTTCTCCATCCCGGTCGAGCATGTAGAGAGCGTTGGCTTTGGAAATCCAGGCCCCTCCTAATTCCGGGTCAAGTTTTAGGGCCTTATCAAAACATTTGAGGGCTTCTTCAACTTCATTCAAATCCATGAGGGTTGAGCCCATGTTTACCAACAGTGGGGCCAGTTTTGGCTTAATTTCCAGGGCTTTTTTATAGTACCAGAAAGCCTGGTTCGGAACCCCGAAAGCCGAAAAGATATTGCCCGCATTAAGCCAGGCCTCGTAGTATTCCGGGTCAAGTTCCGTTGTCTTATCATAGGCCTTGATTGCTTTTTCGAACTTTTCAAGCTCCAGATAAACCCCTGCAATCTCAAACCAGGCATCCGTATGGTAAGGGTCCAGCTCCAGGGTTTTTTCATAGAAAAGGAGCTTTTTTTCGAGGTCTTCCGTCTCAAAGGCCAGATCGAACAGTTCTTTGGCCGTCATTCCGTCAGTTAACTTCTCAACTTCCTTTTCATCGGTTAACTTCTCAGCTTCCATTTCATCAATTTCGTTGCTTTTTCTTGCCAGGGGATCACTTCCTTAACACAAGAACAATTTGTTTGGGCAATTCTTTTTGGTTTCAGCATTAAGACGGGATATCATTTATTTACAGGCAGTTGCTGCCCTCAACACAAAGCCAAACTGTACATATTCCACCGGAAGATTAAGGAGAAAATGAAGAATTTGTATCTCCCAGCTCTGCAAAAAATTTATTGAATTTTCAGCCGCCGAATTCCTCATTCCACTTATCATACTTTTCAAGCTCGGCCTTCGTCATTGGAGATCTGATCTTTTCAAAAGCCGCCTCGAAATAATCAAACTTTAGCGAAGTCACTTTCAATTGCCTTTCTTTAAGTTCTTTATAAGGGAGGTCTGCCAGGGAATCGAGGTTCTTATTCTCTTCCCGGACCATGTTCCAGATGGCCTGCTGGCAGAGGTTCTGGAGGTCCCGGCCCGAGTAGAGCTGTTCGACGCAGGTTTCGGCCAGGGAATCGAGGTCCAGTTTTGAGTAGTCAAGGTCCTTGATGTGGAGCTTTATAATTTCCCTGCTGGCGGTTTTGTCGGGAAGCGGGACTTTGATCCGGCGTGGGAAGCGGGAGAGGACGGCCGGGTCCAGGTCCCAGGGGGTGTTTGTGGCGGCGAGAGTCAGCATGAGTTTATCGCTTTTCTTGTCCTGAAGCCCGTCGAGTTCCGAGAGAAGGCTTGAGAGCAGGCGACGGGAAGATTCGCTCGTATCTCCTTCCCGGGAGAGGCTGATTGCGTCGAACTCGTCAATGAAAACAATTGAAGGGGAATGTTTACGAGCTGCTCCGTAAAGGGCCGAGATCATTTTTGAGGATTCCCCGAAGTACTTGGAGAGGACCTTATCAGCCTTTATGTCAAAAAAAGTTGCGTCCAGACTGCCTGCGGCTGCGGCTGCAAGGAGAGTCTTTCCGGTTCCGGGAGGACCAAAGAGCATAATGCCTTTCCAGGGCTTGATGGAGGCCGGTTTCTGGAGACCCGCAATTGCAATGGTCTCTTTCATGAGCCGCTTTACCTCGGAAAGGCCGCCTATGTCGTCCCAGCGTACCCCGGATTTTGAGATAAGGGACTCGGCGTAAGTGAGGAGTTCGTCTTCCTTTTCTACTTCGGAATTTCCCGCATTTCCGCTTCCTCCTCCGTTTCCGCCCCCCCGTCCCGGGCCGGATCCGGGTCTTCCTGAAGCTTTTCCGGAGGCTGCGGCTTTTCGGGCCTGGATGTTATTTCCTACATTGTCGGCGTTTCGTTTCCACTTCTCGGCCCTTTCCAGGTAGGCCTGTTTCTGAGCCGGGACTTTTTCAGCAAGGATTTTCATTATCCTTGAACATTCCAGGGCCTTTTTCCTAGCTTTTCCGCTGTCTTCGGCCGCTCTTGCCTCTTTATACTCTTTTGTGGCGGCTTCAAGGGCAGAAAAGAGGGGGCCTGTTAAATCCACTATCATGCTGGACCTCATATTATTAACTGCTAAAACCGAGCCCGACTTTATGAGTGATAATTTCTGCTTTTTTTATCAATTCAGCCGGGATATCATCTATCCCTTTTTCAATTCTTGTTTCAAGTTGCCTGCACATTTCATGTGCATCATCATGGATTTCGCCTTTTGAATAATGGATCAGATCGCTTGCATATTTGTATGCAGTTTCAACATCTCCGATCTTGAGATATGCCATAAACAGTTCTCCGCAATAGTATCCGGATCTTCTCAAATCTTTTTCAGAAACACTTTTCCTCAGGGATTCCACATTTTTGATTTTCAGGAATTCAGCAATGTCTTTTTGGAGTTCCCAAACTGATTGATAGCGCTCTGTCTGGTCTTTTTCCAGACATTTCATAATTATAGAATCAAGGTCCTTAGCTTCAGGATTTATAGAAGAAGGTAAATGTGGTGCTTCCATCATGATACCGAACATAATTTCTGCCGGATCATCTCCTGCAAAAGGTAGCACTCCCGTTACTATTTCGTAGAATGTTACCCCAAGTTGCCAGATGTCAGTTTTTTCATTTTTACTTCCAAACTTGTTGGGTGATATTTGCTCGGGGGCGGCATAGAAAGGAGTATATCTTCCCGTTGCAGAACTTTTCGAATTGCTTGAAACTTTAGAGAATCCCCAGTCTGAAAGCTTGGGTATGCCATTTTTCAAAAGAATGTTTTGTGGTTTCAGGTCTCTATGAGTAATTGATTTTGAATGGGCATACTTCAGCCCTTCACAGGCATTGAAGATTATTTTCGTAGCGGTATACACATTCATTGGATATTTTTGATCTGAAAGTGGGCCATCGCAAAGTTCCATTTCAAAAAAAGGTATTGGAAGTATGTTGTAATCAAGGACTTTCACAATGTTTTCGTGCTCAATATTTGTCCAGTTAATAAGTTCGTTGGTAAACGTTTTCCCTGTGTCTTGATCTAAAGTAATAGGTATTTTTACAGCAACAGAAACCCCATCTTCTTTTCTTTCCGCTTTGAAGACTTTTGCAAAACCTCCTCTTCCAATCAATTCAATATTTGAATATTTTTTTTCAATTTCTGATGGAAAAGAATGTTCAAAAGAATGTTTGTAATGTACAACATCTTTTTTTGTTGGAGATTCATAGTTCTGTTTGGAAGATGTCTGATCTTTTTTTTCGGATAAATTGGGTTGTAAAGCAAGGTATTGCCAGTTCCACCCCCAGACTTTACCAAGTTCTTCTTTGAAAGCTTCCCTTGCTTCGGTACCCTCTGGATTTCCATCAAAACCCCTGTATTTTATCATATAGTCGATGAAAAATCTTTTACCGGGCATTCTATGAGCTGTGTTTATTACAAGTGCTGTAAGAAGTGGCTCTGATTTTTCGATATTTTTTTTTGAAATTTCATCGAGTTTCCTAATCAGTAGGTTCCTATTTTCTTGGAAATTAACACCCAGAAGCCCAGCAAGACCACCATAAGTTACTGTATCTTTTTCTTTTGCTACATTAACCAGGCAATTATAAACTGACAAGTATGTAATGCCTTGATTCCTCACAAACTCAGCTCCATATTTTGGATTTCATAAATAATAATTTTTACAATTATTTTCCTGTCTGTTTAGGAATAATTTATCCTTCTTCAGCTTCCTCTTTCATTTTCTTTTCCAGCTTTTCCTTATTGTACCGGGCCTCTCTGTACGAGGGCCGGACGTCCAGAGCCTCATTGTAGTATTCCAGGGCCTTATTGTATTCTCCAAGTTCTGCGTGGGCATTTCCGAGCAGGTTTAAGGCTCCCACAAAGTTTGGCTTCAGTTTTAGGACGTTTCCGAAACACTCTATCTTTTTTACAGGGTCATGTTCCCTTGCTCCCAGATTGAACCATTCCTGAGCGTCTTTGCCGTCTATCTTGTTTTTTAATATCCTTTCGATAAATCCCATAGTTGTTCCCTCATCTGTTTTTCCTGTTCATTCGTAATCTTTAGCCATGTAGTCCCTGTTTTCACTCACGACTTCCTCGGCCTCTTCAGGGTCAAGGTCCCCGTCCTTTACCGCCCGGATCGCGCTCAGGATGTCGTCAAGGTCTTCTTCCTGCTCAACTCCGGTCAGCATGGTGCTGGAGGTCATGTCAATTATGGAGCTGACGACGGAGTCCCGGCTCTGGGCCTCTAGGTTCTGATTTATCAGCCAAGTTTCGAGTTTTTCCGGCTCGATTTTCTGGACTTTTTCCCAGACGCCTGTGGCCTGCAGGTCGGCCTGGTGTTCCTTGAGAATAAGCATGTTGGAAACGGCTCTGAGCTCCTTGTCAAGTTTGGCCTGGGCCGCAAGTTTCATTTCTTTTCTCTGGGAAACGGTTTTTATCCGTCTGGCAATGGAGAGTTCTTCGTTCTTTGATTTTGCAGCCCTTGCTTTTTCAAAGAGTTTGGTGATTTCATTCTCGGTTGTACGGGCTTCAGCCTGCAAGTCATCGATTTTGCGGTTAAGTTTGATTTCCATGAGCCGGAGGTCTTCGGTTTTCATGGAATCGACCGGGTTTCTGGCTCCGAAGAGTCTTGAAAAAATACCCATTCTGCTTTCCTCACCTGGTTTTTTAGCTCTTGTTTGGATTATTCCGGATTTATTCCGGATTTGTCTTCGAGTTTCGAGTTTCGAGTTTCGAGTTATTACTCTTCCAGGCCTTTCTCAAGGTTTTTTTCGAGAGAGATGGTCTGCTCCACTTCCTCAACGTCCATAGCTCCGGTTTCAACACTGCTCCAGGCGTTAAGGAGCTGGGCCTCGTCCTCGTCTTCCCCGGCTTCAAATTCCGTAATGTCCATCTCAAAGACGCGGTTCAGGTCGGTCAGGACTCCTTCAAAGTCCTTGCCGGTAAGACTGGTCCTTATTAGAGCACTTTCGAAGTTTTCAGAGCCAATTTCGGAAATTTTGTCCCAGATCTTGTTTTTCTTCAGGTCCTCTTCGTACTTTTTGACCACAATGAGATTCGAGACAAACATATACTGCTTGTTCAGGGTCGTGAAGTTTTTGAGTTTCAACCTGGCCTCGGTGTCGAGCTGCTTTATCTCCTGGGCAAGCATCTTTTTTTTCATAAGGTCCGAGCCGACCCCGTCCTGAAACTTCTGTTTCTTGTCCTTTTCGATCTTGTTAATATCTTTCCTGATCCTTTCCATGCGGTTCTTCAGGCGGATTTCCTCTGTCTGGAGGTCCCTTGTGTTCATCTTGTCAACCGGGTTTTTCTTTAAAGAGTCCATCGAATTTTTTATTGTATCCCTTATTCCCATATGCTTCACCTCTGCAAATTTTGAGCCTCGGCACCTCAACTTTTCCCCCAGATGCCTGTTTTCGGACGTTTTTAGTGTAATGGGGTAAGCTAAGAGTCTAGATATTATTAGTGAGTATTCCCTATATTAACTTTTTCTCCATTATGGATGTAACCTTCTATTTTCTCCAAAACGGTCACATTTTTTACCCGTCAAATACTTATTAGCATCCAAAACGGAGCTATATTTATATAGGACTGGTAACTTTACTCTTAAAAGATGGAATATCTGTTTACCATTGACTACAGTTCGGATGCAGAAAGAAAACGGATCGATTATACCATCGAGCGCTGGAGCGACAGAGCCGAGGTCAGAAAGCCCAAAGGAGCCGTCCTGCTCTTCAAAGGCTCTGAATCTGACGTGGACGAGTTTATAGAAGACCTTTTTTCCAGGCTTGACCTTGAGGCCGGGAAAGTGGGGATCTACAGGGTCGAGCCTTACGAATCCACGGTTGAAAAACAGAAAAGGGAGCTTGCTTATGAAAGCTCCGAACGCTTTGAAGCCCTTCAGAGTTTCCTGAACTACCTCATGAGCAAGTTCGGAGCGAGTTTTGAGTATTCGACTGAAAACACCAGCCATTACACGGCTTACACTAAAAAAGGGCAGGCCAGTATTGAAATCTGCTGGCTGGGCTGCTCATGCGGGGAAGAGCCTGAGGGTGCGGAATTTGAAGAGGAAGAGGGATTGGGAGGAGAGAGTCTGGAGTCCCCGTGTTCTCTGCTCCGTTTTATTATCAGGGTGGAGGGGTATGGAAACGCAGTTGATTTTATCGCGGAAAGGTTAGATGAGGAAATGAGTATCTTTTTGGGACGGTGAGTAGAGTGTTTGCCGAGGGAAATATTGAGTGTGTGGAAAAATTGCTGAAGCCCGCAAAACGGGTCCTGAAAGTGGGAATGCCCATAAAACATGATGCTTTTGAGCGCAGGGTCGATCTCTGGAACAAAATACGGATGAACTATGACAGTTACCTGGACGAGGACTGCGGCTCCTTCCTGAATGACCTGGACCAGCACTTCCGCTCCACGTTTGACGGCGGCCTGCTCGTACTTGCGGCAAGTTTCAAAGAAAACGGCGAGTTCTTCGGGGCCGCTAATATTTTCAGTGAAGGGGAAATCGAACTCTACCGGCGGATCGTAAGGTACGACATCTTTGAGCTTCTTTCCGTGGCAGACCTCCGGAAAAAGCTTGTGCAAAAAGACGATAAAGTACTCGACCTTCTCAGGGACTATTATGTCTCAATGGACTCCTGGGTTGACACAAAACTGAATGACTCTTCCCTCAGGCTCACGCTGCGCTATTACCTGAAGAAAAAATGGGACGGCTACAGGACAAAGCTCAATGAGGCGGTCAGCAGCTCGGTTATGGAACTGGACTGGTTAAAGTCCCTTATCAAAAGCTGGGAATCCGAAACCGAAGTGCAGGTGGAAGCAAAGACAAGGGAACTCGGAGTCGAAAAGGAGCGGGTTGAAGCCAGAGTTGAAGAGCTTCATGTAGAAAAAGCCCTTACGGAAGCTTCCCTTAAACAGGCGGAAGCTGAAAAGTTGATTGCCGAGGAAAAGGCAAGAACTATTTCCACAGAAAAAGCCCTTGCAGACGCACAGATGCGGCAGGCATCTTTACAAAAAGCAGAAGCTGAAGCCCGGCTTCAGGCCCTGGCCCGGGAAAACGCAGCGACTGAGGCCCGGATTGAGGCTATTAAATCCGAAAAAGCCGGTGCAGAAGCCAGGGTTCAGACTATAGCTGCTGAAAAAGAGCTTGCTGAACAGCACGTAAATGAGATGGCCGCTGATAAAGAAAAGGTTGAATCAAAACTCAGGAAGCTCACAGACGAGAGGGCCTTCTTGCAGGGAAAAGGCAGCCGCTATGTGAAGCTTGAAGAAGTGAAGCAGTACGAGCTGAACTTCATAGGGAGGATTGAACACAAACTCGGAAATACCGTCACTATTTCGGGCAAGACCTACAAAGTAGATGCCCTCAGAGAAGTAAAGCAGGTGGACACTTCGCACTTTTCGGAAGGTTTCGGCCTCACCTCACTGGACCTTAAAAACCTGCCAGAAAACCGGGCCCTGCTCGCCTCTTTCATTGAAAAGAAGCTTTTCGGGAAAAAGGAACGTTACAACTTCAAGGCCCTCTTTTCAGCAAGGGTCGAGAGATATGCGGAATCCGGTTATGATACTGACCCCTTTGGCCTGAAAGACGTAAATGCCTGTCTCGTGGATGCCCGGGACGAGGCCAGGGAAAAGGGAGATTCCGGCCTCCTCTGCCTCGCTTCCCCGACCGGGTTTGAAGAGTCAGTTGGCAACTACATAAACAGTGAGGACTTCCACAGGAACTTTCTCTCAAGATACCTCTCCGTCTGTCTCCTTGACCTGGATACAGGAAAGCAGCTCTACAACCCCAATGATGAGGTAGCAAAGGAGTTTGCAAAACTCTGCGAAATGGTAACCGAAACCGAAAAAACCGAAAAATTGAAATTTTCCACGGCGGCCGTAATTGAAGACGTTTTGCTCATGCAGGACTACGTGGTCTTCGGAGATATTACTAAAGGCCTGGGAAATCCCTCCGACATAAAGCCCATTTTTTATGATTATGCCGGGGAAAATGGTATGAAGGTCCAGTTTGTCGAGGATGTAGGGCTTTTGATGATGAAAGAAAAAAAGTGATAAGGGAAAAAGAAAACGTCAGTAAATTCGAAATTTTGAAATTTTGAAATCGTGGAGTGGGAGGGTTTTATGGGGTTCCATAAAGTAAGGGACGATGCCTGGAAAGCTGCTGAACAATGGTTTATGCGGGGACGTAAATCACAGGATCTTGAAAATAAATTATATTGCTATGACAGAGCTATAAAAATAAACCCGGGTTATGCATACGCCTGGAATAGCAAGGGAAATGTACTTTATACCCTTTTTCGTTTTGATGAAGCTCTGAAATGCTATGATAAGGCTCTCGATTTGAAACCAAATTTTTCGAAGGCCTGGGTTGGAAAGGGAAATGCCCTCCGGAGGCTTGGCTGGGATTCAGATGCCTTAATATGTTATAATCAGTCCATTTCTCTTTTTTACGACAACCCTTATGCCTGGAATGGTAAAGGGGATGCTCTTAGGGAGCTTGGAAAGTATCAGGATGCAATCAAAGCTTACAATACGGCAATAAAATTAAAAGGATTTTCATACCCATGGAATGGTAAGGGCTTTGCACTTCATGAGCTTGGATTATACGAAGAAGCGCTAAAGTCTTTTGAGCGGGCTATCGACCTTGAGCCAATCTTTTTTTATTCCTGGTATGGCAAAGGAAAATCTCTCTGTAAACTCGAAAGATATGATGAGGCTGTGGTCTGTTTTGAAAATGTTTTGAAGCTAAATCCTAAATTTAAAATGGCTCTGGAATGTAAGGAAATTGCAGAAGCTACCATGGAAAGTAAATTCACCATCGCTTCCGGGGCTAATATGAAAACTCAGGGGCTTGAAAGAACATTTTTTAAAAATCTTGTGAACCTTGTTCTCCTTTATGCCAGAATAGATGACAAGCTGGAAATTTTGAACAGGTTCGAAGAATTAAAAAGCTACACCGTTACCCACAGGGAAGAACTGGATAATTCTTCGTCTCAGATTGAGTATATGCTGAAAAATAATATTGCACTGGGCAGTGATTCCGTGGACAGTATTAAACGGATACTGTGTAATATTGAAAGGGAAGTTATTGCTGGTTGACTACAAATGATAATCAATCCTGAAAAATAGATAATAAGTGGACGGTTTATGGCTTTAAGCCATAATCATTGCCGTCTCGTTGTTCATGCTTTTAAAGTCTGCGGTTATAACCAGTTTTGTTATGTTTCCTTCGGTTGTTATGTTGTAAAGGACGTTGCGCTCACTGCAATTTGCTTCCATGGTGGTCATTTTCCTGGTCAGGTTCTCATCGGGATTCAGGTAAATACTGGTCTGGGAGTAGCTGCCGTCGTCGGACTTTTTAAGGTCCTTATACCACTGTTCGGCCGGGATGCTTACGAACATGTCCCTTTTGATAACTTCCTGGAAGATTGCGCCGCTTGGTTCCGCATAGCTTAAGATGTATTCGAAGGTCCCTGCTCCTGAGCTGATATTTTCTCCCAGGACGTCGATTACACTTTTAACGCCTTCCTGAGACCCGAAAACAACCGGGTTTCCGACAACGTTCCAGATGTCATAGCTTTCGTTGGTCCTTGCAAAAAGCTGGTATCCTTCATACTGGCTCACATTCCGAGGCATCCCTATCTTCTGTTCGGAAGTCTGGTGCAGTTCAATGTGCTTTCCATCAAGGTAATCCGCAGCATATCTTTGTGTTATATCTCCTCCATAAAGGTAGTACATCATCTGCTGGTCGCTCTGGGCCGATTCAAGGGGTGTACCCTTTGTTTTCTGGAGGTCTATATATTGCGCAGTTACCAGGCCGTCGGGAGACATTGCAAGGCCGTCGGCGATGGAGTCAAATTCGTGCTGAACCTGGTTGCCGGGAATCTGGTAGAAATTGATCAGCTGGACCGGGTCTTCTCCGGAAACTTCAATATCTTCACTGCCGTCTACGTCCGTTTTGGAACTGGCCGTAAAGTAAACCATAAAGACCGATAAAAACATTGTCGCAGCCAGAAAGATAGCCAGATATTTCTGTTTCTTCTGGGCTGGTGTTGAACACTTCTTCATTCGTGAATCCTCATTCTATTAAATTAATAATATCTTATATATTATATTTATGTGATGCTATATAAATGTGGGCTGTGGTTATTGCTTAAATCAGGACTTCTAAAAAATTATTTCTTACGTATCTAACACATACATGAAATATCTATTTATTGATTGAAAAAAAGTAATTAAGTCGGGCCTCCTGATAAACGAGATCTCTTTTCAAGATCCATTTTTTCAAGAGGTCCGCCGTTTTTCCGTTCTTCGGGCAGATGTTCTCAGGGGAATGTGAGTATCTTGAGCATGTTGGTGCCTCCGGGTTTACCTGAGGCTTGGCCCTGGGTCAGGACCAGGAGGTCTCCGCTTTTTGCAAGTTCGAGTTCTCTTAATTTTTCAATTGTCCTTTCCTCCCAGTTTTCAACAGGGCTTTTTGTAAAAATGGGATACACCCCGTAGGAAAAGGCCAGGTTGCTGCAGGTCATCGGAAAGCGGCTGAAGGCCAGGATCCAGGGCTCGGGCTTGAACCGGGAAACCCTTCTGGAGGTGCTCCCACTCCTGGTTGGGGTCAGGATGTAGGCAACCGGCAGTTTTTGGAGGGCCTCGTGGACCTGGAGGGTGATTACCTCGTCCACGGACATTTCCTTTTCAAGGATTCCCTTGATTATGGAATCAAGGCCCCATTTTGTCCGGGAACGCCATTCTTCGGTGGCTTTTGCGATTTTTGCCATCATCTCCACGGTTTCCACGGGATAGTTGCCCATGGCTGTTTCTTCCGAGAGCATGATTGCGTCCGTCCCGTCCAGAATGGCATTTGCAACGTCAGTTGCCTCCGCCCTGGTGGGCCTTATATTATCGACCATGGAGGCGAGCATCTGGGTTGCCGTAATAACCGGAATCCCCAGAAGGTTGGCTTTGTTGATAAGCTCTTTTTGGGTCGAAGGCACTTCCTGTATGGGAATTTCGACTCCCAGGTCCCCTCTTGCAACCATCAGGGCATCGGTTTCTTTAAGGATCTCCTCAATGTTCCGGACCGCCTGCTCGCGTTCGATTTTGGAAATTATGTAGACGCTTTTTCCCTTGCTCGTCGCAAAGTCCCGGACCTTCCGGACGTCTTCGGCCTTTTCCACAAAGGAGATGCCGAAGGTGTGCACCCCTTCCCCGAGGGCGAAATCAACGGCTTTCAGGTCTCTTTCCGTCACCGTATCCAGGAATATCTTTGCCCCCGGCAGGTTAAGTCCTTTATGGGAAAAGAGTTGACCACCTATCAGGACCTCGCAGAGGACTTCCGTTCCCGAGACTTCCAGGCAGCGGAGCTGGATGTAGCCGTCGCTCAGGTAGATAAGGCTGCCTTTGGAGACGCTTTCAGGGAGTTGTTTATAGTTGACCGATATGCGGGTTTCGGTTCCGGCAACTTCTTCCACTGTCAGGGTAAGCCGGTTTCCTTTGTGCAGCATAAGGGACTCTTTTTCAAGTTTCCCTATACGGATCTTGGGGCCGGGCAGGTCCGCGAGAATGGCCACGGGCCGGTCAAGTTCTTCAGCGACTTTTCGAATTCTCCGGATAACCTGTCCATGGGTCTCAAAGTCCCCGTGGGAAAAGTTGATCCTTGCCACATTCATGCCTTTTCTTACCATCTCTTTCAGGGTCTCTTCCGAAGAAGAGGCCGGGCCTATGGTGCAGACGATCTTTGTCTTATGGTCAGGAAGTTGCATATTTTCACGTCTCCTCAGGCGGGAGGCCCCGTTACTTTAGTGCGGGGGACCCCTCCCAACCTCTATTTTTACTTATTCGTTTTTGTAAATCTTAAGGGCCTCTTCGACGCTGGCCTCTTCTACTGTTATGGCATAAATGGCATTGCACATGCGCACAGCTTCGGCCAGGCCTTTTTGATGGACGTTCCTGCCGGTTGCGTTTCCTTCGGCTCCGGAGACGTGGATCTGATCGTATAGTTTTTTGAGGAAAGCTTCGGGGTCGTCGCTGGACCCGCCGGCACAGACCACTTTGCAGCGGCCGGCAGCTTTGACTGCTTCTTTAAAGGACTCTTCGGGAGCTTCTCCTTCTTTCTTCGGGTAGTTGACCTTCACGAAGTCGGCTCCGAGGCAGGCTCCCACTCCGGTCGCCCCTGCGATAAGGTGTGGGTCTTTTTCGTCTTTTACGGCAGTTCCTCTCGGGTAGATCCAGAGCACCGTGATCAGCCCGTGCCGGTGGGCCTCGTAAATGACCTGGGCGGCCTGTTCCAGCATGTCGCCTTCAAACTCGCTTCCCAGGTAAATGGTGTACCCTACTCCCAGGATATTGAGTCCGCTGTTTTTCTTAAACTCGGCCACCTGGGCCATGTCATACCAGAGGTTGCTAAAGGGGTCTACCTGGCTCTTATTCACCAGATTTGTCTTGGAGTTGACCTTTACCAGGTAGGGTATGTTTCTGTAATCCATGCCGTAGCGGGCGATCAGGCCAAGCTGGGTTGCAAAGACTCCTATTTTACTCTGTGCGGCGATCCTGAAGAGATGTTCGGGGTCCGCGTCGTCTTCGGGGATTCCCTCTCCGTAAAAGTCCCCGTTTAAGTGTTCCACCTTCTGGTCTCCGGCAAAAAGCATGAGTCTGCCGGTGCCCCTGGTAATTTCCATATAATTTTTTACGTATGTGTCGCGCATTGCTGCCGGGATGTCTAAAGGTACTATCACGTCATTATCGGTAATTGAAACCATATATAAAACCTCGATTTATTTTGATTATAATACTGCGATTCAAAGATATTATGTTTTAATCTGATTATCTGGAAGCGGTTTAAAGGTCAAAGAATTTTCCATCTTACCTCAGCAGGGGGGTCCCCATCCTCGACAGTTCCGGATTTGGCGGAACTGGCAGGTGGGGGAGAAATGCGTATAGACTACGGGGGCCGGATTCTATATTTTTTTAACGTGGTACTGATTGGTCAATCCAACAGAATCCTTTGCCGTACTTTACAATTTTAACTTTTTGAATATTTACTACTTTGGACGATTTAATTGCTGAGGCTCGAAGTTTCACATACTTTCCGTAATTTTGTGCTCCAGCTACATAATATAGCTCTCCTTCGTACTCAACTAAATCCATTGGCTGAATTGGATAATGATTTTTCCTTATGCTGTACCTTCCTTTCTTTGTTTTCCTACCCCTATACACTCTCAAATTTTCCCCGTTAAGATTTTTGTTTCTGGTAGTTCTTCCAGAATTTAAGTCCTGTCCGGTTTTTTGAGTGCCGTTCCTCAAATCAATATACTTCGCATCGTAGAATTTCGAGAGGCTTCTGTTATTTCTTCTTATTTGTCGTATTTCATGGGGAGCACATCGAGCCTGAGTTCCCCCTCCAGCAATACAGAAGGCATCGGTTGAATGAGTTTTCTCAAGATTAAGCTCGTACCTTTTTGCTTTTGTGACATATCCGAAAGTGTGCTCAACATCATACTTTTCTTTTAAAATATCCATGAGCTTCCAGCGTACTATATTCATGAATGTAGCATCTTTGAAGTCTCTTACCTTTGGTTTCCATGTTAAAAGGAATCCTTTGTGGTTCTTTTTAGTATGACACTTATTACAAAGTATGATAAGGTTATCAGGCCGATCAGAACCACTGTTACTTCTGTACTGGATATGATGTACCTGGAGCAAAGGCTGTTTTGATTTGTTTTTGCAGTCCGGGTTCTGGCAAGAGTATCCGTCTCTGTGCAAAATATAGGCCCGAACGTTATCGTAGCTTGTCTGTTCCCCTTCCTGATACTGTTTTCCTTCAATTTCTGGATTTTTGATTTTTTGAATGTCAAAATTTCCAACTTCAACTATAATTTTTGTAAGGGGTAAGATTTCGGCAAGATCCTCTATTAATCTGATATGGCTTTCAAGCTTATGCTTGATAGATGGAGCCAACCAATCTTCTTTGTTGGTGTTTTTGTTGTGTCCCCGTTTCCTGTATCTTATCAGGTTTCTTCGGTTTCTTCGGTACATTCTACGTTCTTCGTTTCGCTCTGGCATTCCAGCAAGAAGTTTTACCTCTCCTGAAATAAGTTCTTCTTTTTCGGAAACTACCGAAAATCCTATATTAAGGAACCCAGTATCGATTCCCAGGGTTATTTCCTGAGTATTTTTTCCCGAAGGATAAAGAAGTTTGATAGTGAATGGATTCTTTTGTACCACTTCCGCACGTCCTTCTTTTAACAATATTCTAGCTTTTCGCGGGGTGGTGGGCATTAGTGGTTCTTTTTTGTTGTTAATAACAAAGACCTTCAAAAGTTTTGTCCTCCTTGATTGGAGTGGGTCCACATCGCCACTGTTATACTGGCTTGTTAATGACCTGAACACTTCCCCTTCCTCTCAGGGATGTTTAATCCAGATCGAAATCTCCGAGAACGTGTGGAGTATCCTCGAATATCATGACCAGTATAACGAAAGGCTATTCAACTAGGGACTTGTCGAAACAACCCCCTATTCTAAAATATCAGATTTTTGCAGAAAAAATTCCAGATATTTCCTTACAATCTGGATAAAAAATGCAAAGTGTAATTATCTTTCCTATATTTTCCCCTATTTTCCCGACGGAAAGTTGGAATTTTTTCCCCATTTAACATCATTATTCAATTCAGAACTATTAAGGATTTCGGGGATTTTTAAAAAAACATGATTAAGAAACCGCAGCAAGAGGACAAAGTACGGGGGGAGGATTAGGATTATTTGGATAATCGTGGATATAAAAAATGTCAAAATAATGGAATCAAAACAGCATACTTTAAAAAAAAGTTCGTTGGATTATTTTTAGACGCCGCCAGCAGGGCTCGAACCTACGACATTCTGGTTAACAGCCAGACACTCTACCAACTGAGTTATGGCGGCTTTTTGATTGTATTCTTTGAATCATACGGTTTCTTTCAGGTCCGTACTTTTTTTTAATCAATTATTTTTGGTGGGCCTGACAGGATTCGAACCAGCGACCACTCGGTTATGAGCCGAGCGCTCTAGCCAACTGAGCTACAGGCCCTCTCTGTTTATTCCTAATATACTTTCCTTATCTACTTTTAATCACTTTTAAATTCTCAAAAAAGGTTTGTTATTTAGGACGCCGCCAGCAGGGCTCGAACCTACGACATTCTGGTTAACAGCCAGACACTCTACCAACTGAGTTATGGCGGCATATATTCCCGCGCGGGCCTTCTTTTCCTTTCTCGCGCGAACACTCCTAAAGTGTCTATGATATTTATACTTTTTGCTTTTTCAATTCTTTTCCGGGGGGCTTCGAGGGCACACGGTATAATTTATTTAAAAAAAATACTTCTTTGTTATATTAACTATGATGTAGCTATATCATTTTTTTAAAATTATTTATATTTATTTTTTCAAATCTTCTTTTTTCCTCCCATCTATTCTAATACTTATATCTTTTTTTAGTGCTAATCCTTATATCCTTTCAATGAGGACATTTAAGTTATCTCTGCTGTTCTATTAATGCGGCAGGGTGGGGGTAGTTGCAGTCAAAAATAGGTTCTTCTGGTATATTTTAAAAATAGTCGGATGCAAACTCTGTTTAAATATCTTAATTTACATCGCCAATTATTTTATACTGTATAACTAAAAAAATTTAATTGATATGTCTGGCGTTTCTGAAAGTTCACTTGTTTTTTCAGTACGCTACAGCAAGCTTGAGGGCAGTTCCCGCGCGATTTACGGCATGTAGGGGGCTTTCCGGTTTAAAAAATGTACTGTGGGGGGTTATTCTACGAAATCTCTTAAAACATGTCCAAAATGTAATGCTGAACTGAAATTGAGCAGGGATAGGGAAGTCCAGTATTGTCCTGTGTGCAGGTACTGGACAAAAAAAGGTACTGCGAGACTTGACTCGATCATGATCTATAGTTGAGGGGACCATAAGAAAAGTTCTAACTTTTCTTTATTGTCCGGCCTTTATTTCTCTGCAAAAGTTTTCTACATCAGCTCGGAACTCGTCCTGGCTGATACCGAAGAGGCCTGCAAGGTACATGGCTCCTCCTGCTCCTGCTCCTTCCTTAATGGTGCCGGTCTCGTAGGGGTGGAGGCCAGGAAGGACGGATTTTCCAAACCCGGGGTCGGCCGCATAAACGGTTGAAACTCCCAGAGCTCTGGTCATTTCCATAAAGTTTGCGGTTTTGTCTTCGACCACATAGCGAGTGGTGGCAAGTTTTATCTTTTCGGTGTTAAGGCCCAGGTGTTTGATCACTGCAAAAACGGCTGCCATCTGGGTCCCTCCCGCAAGGACAACATCGATTCCCTCGAACCCGGCAACAAGACCTGCCACGGCTGGCATCATGGGGTCTCCAAGGGTCTCTATGGCCCTGAAGGGGTCTTCCCTGAGGCTTCCGAAACTTACGCCTGAGGCTTCCATAGCTTCTTTTACCACCCTCTTCTTGAGTTCCAGGGGGTTTTCGTTCGAACTGCTGCTGACCTCTCCGTCGTAGCCGAGAGCGTTTAAGACTCCTTTGGCCGTGGTGGTGCCTCCGGGGATGCTTTCCCCTATCACGACGTGGTCGGTTTCGGCTCTCAGCTTCTTGGCTTCGGCCTTTGCGCATTCGAAGATGCCTTCAGGGTCGTGGACTGCTATTTTTTCCCGTATGTCTTCTCCGGGTTTTGCTTTAAGGTCAATATAGGGGACATCAGGGGTTACAATAAGGCCGGAGTTCACGAAATAATGCGGGGTCCCGGTGAGCCTCAGGGCCGAGCTGGTCATTATCGCCGGAGTAGGGGTGTCAAGGGGCGGGGTCATGGGAAGGACCGGGACACTGACGATGTTTCCGGTTTCCATGAGTTCGGCATCCCCGGCAGGAGTATAGTCCGTAAGTTCGGCGGTCTTTCCGGCTGCGGAGAGCTTCGGGATGTGTGCGGTCTTTGTGTTTGAAAGCACGCATATGAAGATCGGCTTTTCCGGTTTGCAGGTAGCTTCAGGTGTAATCCAGCTCATTTCATGTCTCCTTTTTTTGTGTACGGCTCACTTCTTATTTAATTTCAGTTATGTGTGAATGTTGTTGTAACAGATCTCCTGCTAATAATCTGCGGGTATATGTGGCTATGAAAAAGCTATAAGCCATCTTTTTCTGAGAAGTCCGGGAAGTATTTATTGGAGAAATATTATTTAACCTTATTTACCTTTCGTAGCAGAAGGCCCCCTCCTCGATGTTTCTAATCGAAGATTAGAAACTCCTGTTTAACCTGCGGTTTAACACGACAGCCAAAGGCTGGCAGGTGGGGGATGAATGCGTCGTTGCGTATTGTTTAATCGGGGTATTATTTAGCATGGTATCTGTTTACTTATCCAACAGAATCCTTTTCCATATTTCACTATTTTAACTTTTTTAGAGTTGATCGTGTTGGCGGATTTCTGTTTGGGATCTTTAACTCTTATGTATTTTCCGTATGTGATTGATCCTGTTACATAATACAATTTTTCATCGGATTCAATCAGATCCATTGGTTGGAATGGATAGTGCTTTTTTCTGATACTGCATCTTCCTTTTTTTGTTTTTTGTTGTCTATATATTCTCAGGTTTTCGCCGTTCAGGTTCTTGTTTCTGGTAGTTCTTCCCGAATTAAGTTCCTGCCCTGATTTAGTTGATCCATCTCTCGAATCTGTATATTTTGCATCGTGAAATGTGGATAAACTTCTATTATTTCGTCTGATTTGTATTATTTCTGACGAAGATGATCTGATTTGTGTATTACCATTGGCAATGCAAAACGCATCGTTTGCATGCGTTTTTTCAATTCCAAGCTCGTATCGTTTGTTTTTTGTCAAATACCCATATGTATATTCAACGTTGTAGTTTTCTTTTAACCTGTCAATGAGTTTCCATTTAATGATGTTCATAAATGTGGCATCTTTGAATCCTCTTACTTTCGGTTTCCAGGTTAAAAGGAATCCTTTGTGATTTTCGGGGGTATGACATTGATTGCAGAGTGTAATCAAGTTATCAGGTCTATCGGGTCCACCGTTTCTTTTGTATTGGATATGGTGAACATGAAGCATTTGTTGTTTTGATTTGTTTTTACAATCGGGATTTTGACATGTGTAATTATCTCTATGTAATATGTAAGCTCGGAGGTTATCGTATCCTTTTTGTTCTCCGTTCTGGTATTGCTCACCTTCGATATCGGGATTTTTGATTTTTTGTATATCGAAATTTGCTACTTCGAAGATGATTTTGGTTATCGGAAGAATTTTTGCGATATCATCTACAAACTTGATATGACTTTCCAATTTGTGTTTAATAGATGGAGCTAACCAGTCGGGTCGATTTGTATTTTTGTTATAACCTGGTTTTCTATATCTCAATTTGTTTCTTCTAGTTCTGCGATACATCCTTCGTTCTTCGTTTCTTTCGGGCATTCCTTTGAGAAGTTTGATTTCGCCTGAAATCAGTTCTTCTTTTTCAGATACTGCTGAAAATCCTATGTTGAGGAACCCAGGATCAATCCCCAGTACAATATCCTGTGTGATATTTTTAGTGGGGTATAACAGTTTGATGGTGAATGGATTTCGTTGTACTACTTCTGCTCCACCTGATCTGAGCAATATTCTTGCTTTTCTCGGCGTCGTGGGCATTAGTGGTTCATTGTACATGTTTTTGACAAATATCTTCATTAATTTGTCCTCCTTTATTGGAGTTGGTCCACATTGCCATTGTTATAATGGCTTGTTAATGATCTGAACACTTCTCCTACCTCTCAGAGATGTTTAATCCAGATCGAAATCTCCGTGAACGTGTGGAGTATTCACGAATATCATGACCAGTATAACGGGATAGGCTATTCAAACTAGGGCTTGCTGACGCAAGCCCCTTACTCTAAAATCTTAGCCTAAGGGCTAAGATTTTAGGAAGGGGTAGTTGACTTTATTTAAACTTAACTTTGTTTCAGTTCTTGCCCTCTATCCGTTCATTGATACCGAATATCCGGGCATTGCTTAAAAATCATCAATTCATTTAAACAAAGCTCGGTTGATTTAAATCTAGTGTGGGTTTTCAAATGATCTCCTTGTGGTCTTCGAATGTTCCTATAGGGTCTCCTGTACGCAAAATTTCCCTGATCCCGGATTAAGAGTTTTTAACAAAATTGCAAAAAACAGGTATGTCTCACCGGGTTCCGGGATTCACTGGGTCCGAAAAATGAAATATAAAACAAAAAATGAAAAATGAAATATAATTCGGAAATAAAAAAAAGAAATTCGGAAAAGGGTTTTTCCGAAATTTACAGGAATTTTCAGTATTTTCCAAAAAGTTTCAGTAAGTCCTTGCCACGTACACGCGGGTCGTTGTCTCTTCCCCGCAGATCGGGCATTTTGCAGGTTTGTTTCCTTCCTGGTCGAGGGGGATTCCAAGGATTCCGGCTTCCATTTCGTCTTCCATGGCAAGGCCACATTCCTTCTTTTCGCACCAGGGAATTGTCGCGATGTCTTTCTTGATCGTTTCTTTGACCTCTTCCAGGCTTTCACAGGGGATGGTACGGCTTTCAAGTTCGGCCTTTGCTTTTGCGTAAAGGCTGTCATGGATTGCCTCAAACCTTGCCAGGACTCCTGCCTCGATTTCAGGCAGCGGGACCTGTTCCTTTTCTCCATTGTCTCTCCTGACCACGACTGCGACATCGTTTTTCAGGTCACGGGGCCCGATTTCAAGCCTCATGGGGACGCCTTTCATTTCCCACTTATAATACTTGGCTCCGGGCCTGATGTCACTTGAATCGATTTCCACCCGGACCCCGGCTTTCCTGAGCCGGACCTGGACGTCTTTGCAAGCCGCAAGCACTTCCTCGGCCCCTTTCTTGAAGATGATCGGGATAATGACTACCTGCACGGGAGCGATTTCCGGAGGCAGGACCAGGCCTTTGTCATCCCCATGGATGGAGATCGTGGCTGCGATGGACCGCTCGGAAATCCCGTAGCAGGTCTGGTAGGCCAGGACCTGTTCTCCTGTGGGGTCCTCATATGTAATCTCGAAAGTCTTTGCGAAATTGTTCCCCAGGTGGTGGCAGGTCCCTATCTGGAGAGTCTTTCCGTCCGGCATCATGGCATCGATGGCATCGGTGTAGTCGGCTCCCGGAAACTTGTCCCAGTCCGGTCTTCTGGACCTGAGCACGGGGACCCCAAGCCTCCTGTAGATCTCGGTGTAGAGTTCCACGGCTTCCTTTACCTGGGCTGCGGCATCTTCCCAGGTCGCATGTACGGTGTGGGCTTCCTTGAAGGATGTAATTTCCCTGAGCCTGATCAGAGGCCTCGTGTGCTTCGTTTCGTAGCGGAATGTGTTTACCACCTGATAGAGCTTGAGAGGCAGGTCTGCGTGGGAGCGGACCCAGAGTTTGTACATCGGGTAGATGGCGGTCTCGCTGGTCGGCCTCAGGGCAAGCTTCATGTCAAGCGGGTCTTTTCCCCCGTGGGTTACCCAGTACACTTCGTCCTCAAAGCCCTTGATGTGCTCGGCTTCCTTCATGAACTCGTTTTCCGGGATGAGCAGGGGAAAAAGGGTTTCCTGGTGCCCGCTTGCATCAAGGATTTCCCGGATGATAGCATAGGTGTTTCTCCGGATCGCAAAGCCAAAAGGGTACCAGACATAAAGGCCCTTTACCGGATAGCGGACGTCCATTATCTCGGCCATCCACAGGAGATCGTTGTACCAGTCGCTGAAGTTCTCTTTTAACGGAAGTGCTGCTTCTTTTTCAATTTCTGCCATACCTTCACCGCATTATAATGATTTTCATTGAGTTAATGACTTTCCGGGATTATTTTGATGGATTATTTTGATGGATTATTTTTGGGTAAAGTATTTTCGTTTTGTTTTACGAATTTACCTTAAATTTGTTTAAAAAATGTACTGTCCAAATAATGTATAACTTCAAAAGGTACAGGAGCCGTCTCCGACGTGCAGGAAACTGCCCTTCAGTACCCGGGTTAACAGGTGATACTCAAGTAATAGAAACCAGTTTTAATAAGCACGATTTGCTATTTAAAAGTGGCATCTGGCCTCAAACATCATTTTCAAAAATACAGAGGGGGTACTGTCCAAACCATGGGCTGGAGCAGGAGCCGGTTTTTCCCGGCAAAAAAGAATTATTCCTCTCTGGAGGATTCTTCTTGAGATTCCTCTCCGGAGGATTCCTCTCCAAGGGGCCTGGCATTTTCTGAGACGTCCATTTCAAGTTCGGACTTATCAACATCAAATACTATCATGCCGGTGGTCAGCTTTTCAGCTTCCTCCCGCGTGAGTTTTATCGCTTTAACTTTCTTCGAAACAATCGCGCTGTTTCCGAGGGGGTCTTCGATTACAAGCACGATCTTCCTTTTGCCTTCCATTACTTCCCCGAGTATGGACATCAGTTCCTGACTGCGGGCGAATTTTTCCTCGTCATCAACAGACCATTTGCTGGCCGTTATCAGGACATCCATAATCCTTTGCAGCACGCCCTCAATGTTGGTCACGTAAGATTGTGAGATCGTGCCGGGTTCGACATCTATGCCAAGTTCCGGGATGCGGATGGTACCCGAGGTGGAGCGGATTACCCTTGCGTTCAGATCTTCCAGGCCCTCGATTGAAAGCTCGTATCGCATGGGTTCTTTGCTCGCGAGGATCATGGTGTCGGTAAAGCGGAACTTGCAGTTCTCACAGACCCCTGTTATGTACATGACCTCCCCGAAATAGGGTATGTCGTCTCTCTGCCAGTTTATTATAATCTCTGTGTGGCAAATAGGGCAGTTAATCCTCGTTTCAAAATTCTCCTTTGCGAAAAAATTGTTATTCAATATCTCCCACCGATGAGTTTGGATCTATCAATTTTAATACCTGTAGGGGTCACTATAACCGTGTTTCCCTTAACACCCGCAATGTCTCCATGCACATCGATAACCACATCTTTCAATTCTTTCAGGACACGGTCTCTCAGGAATTCATCCCCTTTAATGTTTGAGATGTCTATCATCAGGATGTTTCCATTATAAATTTCCTGTTTCAATGCACCTACCTGATTGGTGTTTGAGATTTCTGCAATTTTTATGTAGGTTTCTGCAGGTACTTCTTCCATGACTTCTTCGTACTTGCTCAGGTCAATTTCCGGAAACTCTTCGACACTGGTCGTATTTCTTGAGCTGCCGCCAAGAAGCTTGTCTATTATTCTAGCCATTTATGCCCGCCTTTTGTCTCTTTTTATATTTGGATAATAAGTCTTATATTGAAATCTATCTTAATTAAGTTTGCTGTCAACTCCTCCTCCCTAAAACCTTTGCCGATGGCTCATGTTTTTGAGGAAAGGGCATCCTGCTGAAGAAGGTGAATGCCGTTTAGCTGGTTGCTGTGGGACTGGTCCGTGATGGCCAGGGACTTTCCGTGCTTATTTTTCCTGCACTTCTTTTCAGATTTCCATGTTCCATATTTTGTCTCCCACATGGATAATGGACTGGACGGCTTTTCCGGATGTGGCTTCCACCATGGTCGGGCCGTCCATGAGGGCCCTTCCCACAGCAAGGGGTTTTCTGTGGGCTTCTTCCACCACTATGACAAGTTCCCTTTCCTTGATCTCGGGGTCAGCTTCCACTATACCGGGGCTCATGATATCCGCCCCGTTGTAAATAAAGCGGACTGCTCCCTTATCCACGACAACCAGGCGTTTTTTGAGTTCCATTTCAAGGGCTCCCCTCACGGTTGGATAGAGGGTCCCCTCAATCTCAAAAAACAGAGGTTTACCGTCTACGAGGATAATTGTGTATTCGTCCAGGGTGATTTTTTCAAATACACTATTCTCCAGCTTCTCGGCCTCTTTCCCGAAAAGCAAGATCATTTCCTTTACTAAGTTGTTCTTTACGTTTTTTCTTAGCTGAATTCTGGCTTTTATCTTCAATTGATCACCTAAAAATAAAGAGTATGGTCTTGACGTGTTCGTCTACTATCCATAGTGTTCCCGGCTTTTTAATATTTGTGTGCGGGCATGTTGAGTGGGGGAGAGGATTCCAGTTCCTTCCATCTCTTCCCTCCATCTCTTTCCTCCCTCTCTTACTTCCACCTCTCCCCTCCGGATTTTTTTCGTATTTCCGAAAAGCTTCAGAGCTTAATCAGGAGGGCGGCAAGGAGTACAAGGGCGCACCCCTGGAAAAGTTTTTCAAATCCAAGGACTCCGAGAAGGGAACTTCCGAGCACCGGGACCAGGCCGAGCCCGGCATAGACCCCTGTATTGAATAGCCCCATTGCAAAGCCGCTCGAATTGATTTTTGAAACTGCTGTTACAAGCCCGACAGCGGCGGCTCCGCCTCCGGCTCCTATCAGGGTAAACGCGAGGACCGGGTTTCCCGGGGAGATCAGGGTCCCGGCAGCCGTAAGAATGATCCCTGCCCGGATTACTGTCCTGTACTCGAACTCTGGCCTGCCCGCTGCAAGGGAGCCGAACATGGCTGCCAGGTATGAGGCTGCAATTGCTAGGCCGAGTTCGGGTTTTGTCAGAAAGTCTATACTGTATACGGGATAAATGGCAGTAACGACTCCGGTGGCGCCGTAGAGCAGGACTGAGATTCCCCATATCTTTCCAAACTTGCTCTTAAAGAGGGCACTGGCTATTTTTTTCAGGTAAAGTGCAGGGGAAAGCCCGGCCGGACTTTCTGAGCCTTGAGCCTTGCCGCTTTCTTTTTTTTCGGATGCCGCTTTTCCTCTATAGATTAAAAAGGTAAGGGCTGCAAGCCAGGCTAGCAGGGTGAAACCCCTAATTGCGGTCCTTATTTCATATCCCGCGAGCAGTCCTGAGAAATAAACCCCAGTGGCAAGCCCGGCGTTCAGTAAAAAGGTGAATTCCCCCACACTTTTCTGACGGTCCTTCTCCTCAGAAAGCATGGAATATGCGGCCGGAAAAAAGGCCCCGCAGCCCACACCTTCCACAAACCTGAAAACTCCGAGGACAAGGAGATTTTCTGAAAAGGAGATAATGCTTCCCGAAAGCACGGTCAGGAAGATTCCCAGGCCCACAAGGCGCAGGTTTCCCACCCTGTCTGCCAGGGTCCCGAAGGGGATCATGGTCAGTAAGGCCCCCACAAAATAACCGGAATAAAGCAAACTTGAAGCTATAGGTCCGCCTACTCCTCCCCCTGAGGCCGCAAGTTCCGGGAGGACCGGGATCACCGAATTGCAGAGGCCCTGAATTGTAAAGACCGATAGATAAAGCAGAAGTTTTCTGGAATTCATGGTTTTTTGATTTTGGTTTTGTTTACCGGTTTTGTTTACCGGTTTTGTTTACCGGTTTTGTTTACCGGTTTTGTTTTAAAGATACATTCTTCTGAAAAAGCCGCGGTTATAAATACGTTATCATGAATTGAGGAGAGATGTCTTAAGCTTCCTTAAATTGCAGGTTTACTATTTTGAAATTTGTTTAGGAATGGTGAAAATATAACTTCAGGTTTTATTTTGGGAGTTGCTTTATACTCATACATGTTGTGTTTTTGTGTAAGGGGGTGTTTGGTGTGTGTGCATTCAAACCACGGAAGACACGGAAAAACACGGAAAAAGAATGCAGGAAGACGGCAATGAAGGTTGCTCTGGCGTTTTTTAGTCTGCTTTCAAGAATCCAGATTTGTTTTTGAATCAAATTATATAAAGGTCCAAAGTACTCACCGACCATCAGGTTGGTTTCCATGTGTTCCGTGGTTAAGAAATGGTAAACAAAAATACTTGATATTATATTTGACTCATTCCTTAATATTTGGTGGTCCATTTGTATTCGATTGATATTATTTTGAACAATTAGAATGGGGCCTTAAGCTCCTTTTTTCCATTTTTTGCTGTGGGTGGAATCAACCTGCACCCAAGGTCAAAAAACACAAGCAAAAGACACATTAGATATTTAACCATGAAAACATCAACCATGTAACACTGGACGACCCGAATCGCTAGCTATATTAGTAATACACTTTAAAAATATAGCTGATCTTATTATTTAATTTAATACACTGTATAACCCATGATTTCTTTAATATTATATTACACTGAAGTAAATGCATAGTCTTTTATATAATAAATTTGCATAAGGTAATATTGTGAGCGGGAAACTATTTTTTCACATACCATACCCCCCACTCCCCATATGACCCCCCACTCCCCAAACCCGCTCACAATCCTTCTAATGTTCTTTAATATGGGTTTGGGTGCCTGAAAGTTTTTTGTTTTTTGTTTTACTTTTTCCGTATCTATTCAGCTACCTCTGTTTCTAACTTATATTTCGTATAAACTCAACAATTACTTTTTTCATATAGATTAATATAAAAATCATCGGATTTTGGAATGAGGTTTATGAAATGTGAAGAGATTCTTACTCAATGCCGTTCAGACCCTGAATCCATTGTTTCATATATTGAGGATCTTGAGTCTCGGTATGAAGATCTTGGATCTCGGTATGAAGATCTTGGATCTCGACACGAAGAGCTTGAATCTCGGTATGAAGATCTTGGATCTCGACACGAAGAGCTTGAATCTCGATATGAAAATCTTGAATCCGAAAACACCGAACTTCGAGAAAGACTTAATGAGTTAGAATCTCGCCTAAAAAAGAATAACCAAAACCAAAAAAGAAATCGACTTCCCTCTACTAACAATTCTACTGATAAAATACCTCAATCAAAAGGTTCACAAAAAGGAAGTTTTAGACGTCCTGGCGGCCAAAAAGGGCATCCTGGTTCTACATTAAGGATGATTAAAAATCCTGATAAAACAATCATTTATAAGCTACATAAATGTGAACATTGTGGTTGTAACATTGAGAAGATTGAAGTTATAAATTACGAGAAGAGACAAGAATTTGAAATAATTGTAAGGCGTAAAGTGACCGAACATCGTGCTGAGATCAAAAAATGTCCTTATTGTAACCGCAAAAACAAAGCTGCTTTTCCGAAATCAATTACAAAACCTGTCCAATATGGCAATATGGTTTTAACAATTGCAATTTACCTCCGAAACTACCAATTGATTCCCTATGACCGAATCAAGAAATTATTTAAAGATGCCTTTGGATTTGATATAAGCGTTGGTACAATAATTAGGGCAGAAAATAAGTTATTTCACAAGTTGAAAGGTGCTACAAACCACATCAAGAAGCAACTGATAAAAGAAAATGTCATCCATGGTGATGAAACTGGAATCGACGTTGGTGGTCAAGGGGAATACTGCCATTTAATCTCTACAAAAAAATATACATACTATTTCCATAATAGGAGTCGAGGATCAAAAGCAATGAATAAAATGGGAGTGTTGCCTAAATATAGAGGAATTATAGTCCACGATTTCTGGAAACCCTATTTTAAATACAAATGTGAACATGCGGCATGTAATGTCCACATTCAAAGAGAACTTAAAGACATTTATAACATATTCAAGCAAGTGTGGGCTGAGGAGATGTCTGATCTCCTATATGAAATTAAAAAATGCGCAGACTTTGCCAGAAAACAGGGCATACAAATAGATGAAGATACGCTCAAGACCTTTAAAGAAAAGTATCAGTCAATACTAATGAAAGGATTTGAGGACAATCCTCCACCTGAAATCTCGAAAGACAATGGGGTTAAAAGAGGAAGAAAAGCGCAGAGCGATGCAAAAAATCTCCTTGATAGACTTTCAAAGTATGAAAAAGAAATCTTGAGGTTTGCTACGGATCTAAGAGTTCCTTTCAGTAACAACCAAGCAGAAAGAGATCTCAGAATGATAACAGTTCAGCAAAAAATATCGGGAGATTTTAGGAAACCCCATGGAGCAGATGTTTTCTTTAGAATTAGGGGATACATATCTACACTAATAAAGAATAATATACCTACTATAAGTTCACTTCATGCGGCGATTGAAAATGTGCCACCCTTACCCTGAATAGATACCTTTTTCCTTTTGGTGGGCTATTCCAGAGTGTTTTTTCTTCCTTCTCTTAAAGGTTTCCGCAGGTTCATGTATGCCTGGGTTTTCAATTTCTAATGGTTTTACATGCTTTTTTTTCTCTGATGGCAGGGAATAATTTTAAATCATTATTTATATATATTTATCATTTTATTTATATAATTATGTATTAAAAATGCAAATCAGCACCCGATTATTTTTCAAAAGTTATTCTCCAACCTGATTCTCAAAAAAAGGAACGCTGATGAAAGCTGATTGTTCCGGGCCATGTTCTGATCTGTGTATTTTTTGTTATTAGAGGGCCAAGGTCCTGACTTATCTTCTCTGAACCTTTTCCAGGGCCAGGCCTGCGCTGTCCTTGAAGGGGTCGCCAACGGTGTCTCCTACTATGGAAATTTTATGGGCTTTGGAGCCCTTGCCTCCGTGGGACCCGTCTTCAATGGTGGGTGGTTGACCTTCCTTCCTTTTCTCCTTCTGGCCTGTGTCCTGTTTGCAGTTTGTGGTTTAATTCACACTGCGGACCTGGAGGACCTGGAAATCAAAATCTTCAGGGAAAGAGGTCAGAAATACAATAACTGTGTAACCGAGTTCTTTCACTTCCTCGATTGCCAGGGCCTGGGTTTCACTGACTTCTTTTGAATCGCTGACGATGCAGAAAGATTTTCTGTCGCCGGTGTTTATCAGAAAATTAAAGGCTTCGTTATAGGATTTTAAAAAGTTTACCAGGTGTTTCAATTCCTTCCAGGTGTTGCACATATGGGTATTTTTGGTACCTGTGTTTTCCACGTACCAGTCCCGGCTGACGTAGGAATAGGCTGCGTACTGTTCTTCCAGTTCTTCATAGGCCCTGAAGATTTTTCCAGTATCATTTTTCAGGTTGATCCATTTCCACTGTTGTTCCGTAAAATAACGGGCTGCAACGATCTCAAAGATCGCTTCCTTATCCTCAGAATTGAGCTGCATGATTTTACCTTCTTTTTTTTCGGACTGTTCTTCACTTTAAGACTGTTCTTCTCTTTCAGAACGCATCGTCCTGTGCATAACTTCTGGAAAAGTGCAGGGCCAGTTCGGCTTTTTCGAGTTCTCGGCCAATATAGGCCGCATGGTCCAGCCTGGAGATCAGTTTCATTTCAAGGAGAGTGTCCATGACTTCCCCTGCCTTTTCCCCTGTGACCACGGCGTTTTCATGTTCCGCAACAATCAGCCCTCCGTTGCCTTTTATCCGGTCGGGTACGATTCCTATACGGATGGGACCCGCAGGGTCGGTCCGCCAGTTCTTTGCGGCCTTTGCCCTTATTGTTTTTTCAGGGAGGACTTTATCAGGGCGCCTGCGCTTTTCCTTGATCCGGAGGAGGTCAAGCCCCAGGTCTTTGGGGGAACTTTCCCTGGTCCGGGAGAGGAGCATCATTCCGGAAGCCGTTTTCAGTTCCTGGATGGAGCCCTGAGCCTTGTTGCTGAACTCCGGGGTAAAGAGGATACTTGCACCAACCTCGGCCCCTATCCCGCAGAGGAGAGCATTGACTCCTATCGTGTCCACGTCCAGGAGTTCCGTTACGTTTCCTGCCCCGAAAAAGACGGGTATTTCAGGGTACAGCCTGTGGAATTCGTGATAGCGTACAATGGAGCCTGCAATTCCGTGTCCCACGGGGTCGAGCACGGGGTCTGCTATAATTTTTTTGATTCCGAGGCGCTTCGCAGCTTCGATGTTTTTTATGAGGCTTTCCAGGCTTTCTCCATCATCCGGGATCAGCACCACAGACACCCCGGCTTTTGCAACAGCTGGGCCCGCAGCCTCAAGGTTGCTCCCGTTAAGGCTCAGGACAAGGTCCACCCCGGCTTCAACCCCTTCCCTGATCAGGGCGGGGTCCAGGGTGTCGATGCTGATGGGAATTCCTCCTCCCTTCCGGCAAAGGGCCCTGGCAAGGGTTACGGTTTTTTTTACCTGTCCGGGTCCGGTGTTGAGGGAGGCCCCAAGGTCAATAATGTCTGCGCCCCTTGCGACAAAGCTTTCGATCTTTTCTTTGAGGGGGCCGGGCTCAAGTTCGGTAGCCCCAACGATTTCCCCCATGACCTTCATGCGGGCCTCTCCTCCTAGTTTCACTTTTCCGAGGTTCAGGAGGGGGTAGGCCTTTTCTTCACTTTTCCGAAGGAGGTCAAGCGCCATCTCTCGCCTCACATCGGCAAGCAGTTCACAGGCAGGGGTGGTTCCGGAAAAATCCACGATTTTGGCAAAAGGGAGGACGAATCCCAGGTCATAAGCATGTTTCGGACCCAGCCGGACCTTGCAGCCGAGTTCTTCCTCAACTCCTGAAAAGTCTCCGGAGACCAGGCCAGGGACAAGGACCAGGTCGTATTTCCCGGCAGGTTTTTCTGACAGAACAGTTTTAAGGAGTTTCCGGGGGGTGATGAAGGCGGCGATATCAATGTCCACAACAAGGATATCGACTTTTTTTCCAACTGCCTTCCTTACGGTGTTTTCTGCAAGTCTCCCGGTTGCGATTAATATATCCATGTTTTTTAGATATAACCACTGATAAAAAAGAGTATCTGTTCTGGTGTGACGTATCAATCAGGATTCCCGGCTCTTCCGAAGTTCCCGATTTCTGGCGATTTTTTCCTCCATGACCTTCGAACTCGAAGGTCTGGAGGGTGACTCCAGCTCGCCTGAAACCGGGTTTCTGCTTTTTTCGTTTTCGGTTTTTTGAGAGTTTTCTGCTTTTTTCTGTTTTTTAATTTATGAAATCAATTATTGAATCAGTTCCACTTTTTTTCCTGAGAGATCCGGCTTTGTTTACACTGGTCTGCCTTCCTTCCCTTCTCTGCTGGAAGTTTACAGAATCAGTTGTACTCTCAAAGAGCCCGGCTTCGGCCTGCGGTCCGAGGATCTGGGCGGATTGAACTCCGGTCATGATTGCCATTACCCGGATCTTTCCCTCATAGTCGTCTCTGATTCGTGCACCCCATATTACGTTGGCGTTGGGGGAGAGTTCATACGTTAGCATGGAGGCTACTTCTTCGGCTTCTTTTAGACTCAGGTCGGGTCCCCCGGTTACGTGCACCAGGCTTCCGGTTGCGCCCTTGTAATCGACGTCGAGCAGGGGGTGGTTAAGGGCAGTCCGGACAACTTCGTTGCTCTTGTCCTGACTCTTGGATTCTCCCACAAGCATTACGGCAACCCCGCCGCAGCCCATAATGGTCCTGATATCGGCATAGTCGAGGTTGATAAGGGATGGCACGGTGATGGTTTCCGTTATGCCTTTTACGGTTTCGGATATAAGCTGGTCCATGACCGAGAAAGCTTGGTCAATGGGGAGGTTCGGTACGTATTCGAGCAGGCGGTTGTTGTCCAGAACGATAACAGTATCCGCTGCCCTGCGCAGTTCTTCCAGACCCTCTTCGGCCTTGACAACACGGGCTCTTTCAACCCTGAAGGGGCTTGAGACCATGCCGACCACAATGGCTCCCTGTTCCTTTGCAATCTCTGCGACAACCGGGGCGACCCCTGTCCCGGTCCCGCCGCCAAGTCCCGCGGTTACGAATACAAGGTCCGCGTCTTTTAAGACCTCTTCAAGGGTGCCTCTTGCGAGTTCTGCGGCCTTTTTCCCCATTTCTGGATAGCCGCCTGCTCCAAGGCCCCTGGTAAGGGTTTTTCCCACAAGGATTTTTTTATCGGCCCGGACATTGTCCAGGTGCTGTTTATCCGTGTTGATACATACGGTTTCAGCTCCTTCGATTCCTATGTTGTAGAGCCTGTTAACGGTATTGTTCCCGGCGCCTCCGCACCCGACAATCATAATCCGTGGTTGCCCGAACTCTTCAAAATCGTCCTCAAACGTAGCGTTTTTTCGGTATTCCTTTTCTTTTTCAGTGTACTTCATCGCTTCCTGTACTATAGATTGCAATTCATCCCCTCGGTTGATTATTTTATAAATTTAATTAGTGAATTATTTTTTACACCCCACTCTTTGCTCAGGGGTTTTCAATTATTTGAACAGAATTCAAAGAAAATTTAAATTGAATCTGGATAAAATTGATCTAAACCTTCTGATAACCTTAAGTTTGTTATTTCTAATAAATTGAACTCTTATGATGTTAAATATTTTGGCTATGTTTGGTTATATTATTTAATATGTATGTCAACTTTACGTAGATTTCCCGTAAACTACCTCCTCATGTCAGCCTTCGGCTGCAGAGGAGGGGACTCCACTTGCTTCATTCCCCTGAGCAACCTCCACGGATTCACAGGCTCTTTCCGCCTTTCCAGCGCTGTATCTACAATATCTACATATTATGTAACAAGTGTAAACTTTTTTATGCTGATTGCAGCGTTAATATCCCTCTTATGGAATGAGGCTCAGGATAACATATGGCGGCTTCAGTACAGTTAAAAACGTTAGTTGTAATGAGAAAATCAATGTAATCAGTTACTAAACCCGGGTGGATTTATCTCAAACAGCAGAAGACTCCTTCCTCGACAGTTCCGACTTTGGAGAAACTGGCAGGTGGGAGATGAATGCGTCGAGACTAAGGCCCCCATTTTTTGTTTAACAGGGGACCTTAATGTTGTTTGACAGTGACCTTATGTTCTGTCCTCCTTTGCAGGAGTAGGTCCACATCGCCACTGTTATACTGGCTTGTTAATGACCTGAACACTTCCCCTACCTCTCAGGGATGTTTAATCCAAATCGAAATCTCCGAGAACGTGTGGAGTATCCTCGAATATCATGACCAGTATAACGAAAGGCTATTCAACTAGGGCTTACCGAAGCAAGCCCCTTACTCTAAAACCTGAGCCATTAGGCGAAGGTTTTAGGGAGGGGTAGTTGACAACCATAATTCCATACGTTTTGAGGGATCAGTATAATTTAATTATATTTTTAATTATATTAAGTGTTTGGCATTTCAAGTGCGTAAGTCCTAAATATTTTTTGTCCGCATCCGGGAGATTGCCTATTTGGATGTGGAAGCCCCTACATTTTTTCAGGAACTCATAAATCCTGTAGGTTGGGTTCTAAAACACCGGGGATAAGGTGCAGCCTTTTTTCCCTATTTTAAGCGCATATAAACATTTTTATATATATGATCTCAATAAATGCACTTTTAAATAAGGCCAGAATGATTCTGTGCTTAAATTCGTGCGCATAATTTGACATGAAGGGATATTTATGTGCCTGAAAATGTGGAATGCAGGGTTAATGGATAATCAGGTTTTTCTCTGGTTGCTTCGCTTATCTCTTAATATTCCGGGAAGTTCCGGCTACTCCGGGGCAGATTCCCGTTGGCCAACCAAACTTTCTCAAAAGGTCCGGTATTCGGGTTTCCTGAATACCGATTCGTATTTATTGTTTTGAAACCATACCACGAGACCATATCACGCCAGAGATTTTTGGGCATTCAATTTTTAGAGCATATGGCAGACAGTAATATTTATAATTCAAAGTCCCCAGGGTTATTTGGGATTTACCTATTTATAATTTACATAAAGATTATCCGGAATCCTTATATTTTCAGAGTTCACGAGAGGGAAAGCAATGAGCAACATTTTACGGAGGGGCAGGCTTGACGCGGCCCCGGATAAGGAAATTTTGAACTACACCTCCTCGATGGAGGCGGACAGGTGGATCTTTGACGCGGACATCCTGGTGGATCTTGCGCATACCGTGATGCTGAAGGAGCAGGGCATTATCAGGGCCGAAGATTGCGGGAAAATCCTTTCAGGGCTTTTACAGGTCCGGGAAGAGGGCATGGACAAACTCGACTTCAGTTACGAGGACATCCACATTTCCCTGGAATCCCGCCTGATCGACCTTGTTGGAGAAGACGTGGGCGGCAGGATGCACTCGGGCAGGTCCAGAAACGACGAGGTTGCGACCTGCATCCGGCTGGTGCTGCGGGACGAGCTGCTCGGGCTCCTTGAGGAAATCCATGCCCTCAGAAAAACCCTGCTGGCCCTTGCGGAAAAACACAGTGAAACCCTCATGCCGGGTTTCACCCACCTCCAGCACGCCCAGCCAACCACTCTGGCCCACCACTTAAGCGCTCATTCCCAGGCCCTCGGCCGGGACTTTGACCGGGTGATCGATGCCTTTTCCCGGGTTAACCTCTGCCCCCTCGGGGCTGCGGCCTTTGCTTCAACCGGTTTTAACCTCAACCGGAAACGGACCTCTGAACTTCTGGGCTTTGCGGGCCTTCTTGAAAACTCCATGGATGCCGTGAGCAGCCGGGACTTTCTGATCGAGTGCGCCTCAGTCTTCACCAACCTCATGGTAAACTTCAGCCGGATGGCCGAGGAACTGGTCGTCTGGTCCACTTCCGAGTTCAACTACATCGAACTCGAAGACATGTACGCCTCCACCTCCTCGATAATGCCCCAGAAGAAAAACCCGGACACCGCTGAGCTCATGCGCGGGAAAACCGGGGTTGCGGTCGGAGCCCTTATGTCCCTCATCACTATCTGCAAGGGCCTGCCCTTAAGTTACAACCGGGACCTTCAGGAAGCCACCCCCAACATCTGGCGCTCGGTCGAGACCGTGCGGGCCTCTGTTCGGGTGATGAAAGGAATGTACGGGACCCTGAAAGTTAGGGCTGACGTGCTGGAAGTCCAGGCAACAGCGGGCTTTACCACCGCGACCGAACTTGCGGACACCTTTGTCCGGGAAGCCGGAATTCCCTTCAGGACGGCCCATCAGCTTGTAGGGATCCTGGCCAGAGAAGGCTGCGAGCCTACCCTTGAAAAGATAGATTCAATCTCCGAAGTCGTGCTCGGAGAAGCCCTCTCGGCCCGGGGCCTGACGGAAAATCAGGTTAAAGAAGCCCTTGACCCGGAATCGAACATAAAGCGGAGAAAATACATCGGTGGGCCAGCTCCTGAAGAGATGGAGCGTTACCTCGCAAAGCAGAAAACGGAGTTCGAACTCAATGAAGATGAAATCGCGACCCTTAAGGACTCGATAGACTCTTCACTTGAAAAGCTGCTATCGGTTGTAGACGAGTGCCGGAAAACTTGAAAACTTGGAAACCTGAATTTTTAATAATATTAGAATGAGTATTTACAGGTAGGGAATCACTTTATACCCACACAGGTTATATTTTTGTTAATGGAAATATCTTGTGTGTGCATTCAAACCACGGAACACACGGAACACACGGAAAAAGAATCTCGGAAGACGACAATTACGGTTGCTCTGGTGTTTTTTAGTCTGCTTGAGCTCGCACAGCGAGCGAAACGGACTTCGTGCTGTTGCGATTTCATCGCAACTCCCAGGAAATCTTTGATTTCCTGTGATCCCGAAGCGAAACTCGGGTAGTGGAACTCGGGTATTTAAAGGACCGGCGTACTCACCGGCCATCAGGCCGGTTTCCGTGTCCTTCCGTGGTTAAGAAATGGTAAACAAAAATACTTGATATTATATTTGACTCATTCCTAAACAGCTCAAATTCACAATTTGGAAAAGGGATATTTCATGGAAATCAAACAGGGCGACTGGGTGCGCGTTGAAAAAGACGGCACGGTGTACGAAGGCAAGGTGATGCCCTCCGCGGAAGGGTACATCACACTCAAAATGATAAGCGGATACAACGCAGGTTTTCTGGAGTCTGAGGTAAAAATAACCCTGCTCGAAAGCAAAGTTGAAGAGTCGAAAGCCACAGAAAAAGGAAGCAGGGGATCACCCATTGAACTTGCCGCAGAAGTTTCAGGAACACTTCCGAAGGTAGCCATCCTCTCGACAGGCGGGACTATCGCAAGCAAGATAGATTACCGCACAGGAGCCGTCAGCTCTCAGTTCACCGCCGACGACATCCTGAGCGCAATCCCGGAACTTCGGGAAATCGCGGACTTCAAGGGCCGGGTAATCTCAAGCATCCTCTCCGAGAACATGGACTCTTCCTCCTGGGAAATCCTGGCAAAGGCCGTTGTGGAAGAGATTGAAGCGGGAGCTGAGGGCGTAATCATCACCCACGGGACAGATACCATGATGTACTCGGCAGCCGCTCTTTCCTTCATGATCGACACCCCGGTCCCTATCGTTTTCGTGGGTTCTCAGAGAAGCGCGGACCGCCCGAGCAGCGACAACGCCATGAACGCCATCTGTGCGACCCTTGTTGCGATAAGCGACATTGCCGAAGTCTCGGTAGTCATGCACGGTACAACCTCAGATGACTACTGTGAAGTCCACAGAGGCACGAAAGTCAGGAAACTGCACACTTCTCGAAGAGACGCTTTCAAATCCGTCAACTCAAAGCCCATAGCAATTGTGGACTATGAAACCCGGAAAATCGAGACCCTCATTACCCACAAAAAGCGCGGAGAAGTTTCCCTTAAATTCAAACCTGGCATGGAAACGAAGTGTGCCCTTGTCAAGTTCACGCCTGGAGCAGATCCCGCAGTCCTCGACTACTACATCGGGGCCGGATACAAAGGAATCGTTATTGAAGGTACAGGTCTCGGACACGTCTCCACTAAATGGATTCCTTCTATAGAAAAAGCTACAAAGGCCGGGATTCCCGTTGTCATAACCTCTCAGTGCCTCAACGGCCGGGTATGCGACCGGGTCTACGATACGGGCCGGGACATGCTGAAAGCCGGAGCCCTTGAAGGTGAGGACACCCTTCCTGAAACCACTCTTGTAAAAATGATGTGGGTACTCGGCCAGACCAGGGCCTTCGAAGAAGCAATCGAACTGCTCAGGGCCGACCTGAGCGGGGAAATAACAGAGTGCACCCTGTGAAAAGCGAAGGCTGAAAGCCGGAAACTGAGGCCTTCCGGCCTGTTTCCTTTTTCCAGTATTTTCAGATCTCATTATTTTCCTTTTTTCTTGTTTCTATAATCCTATTACTGTTTCTATAATCCTGTTCTTGTTTCTGCGATTATCTTTTTTATTTAATTTATTACATATTCCGGCTTCGGGAGACAGAACAATACCTTTAAATAATAATATGTTTTTATGTACTGTGCTAACAAGTGTCATGTTAGCTTGTGACAATAAGCGGGTTTCAGAAAAGCCCGTCTAAAAGGATGATAAAAATGTTAGGAATCGATGATCCTCAGATCTGGCTTGCATACTTATTATGTATCGGAAGCGCACTTTTGTGCGTTGTTTACGGGGCTCTTAACTGGAAAGAAAGGGGAACTGAACAGACCCACAATACAGGAAGCTCCACGGTCGCAGTCCAGGAGTGAAAGCCCGTCGAGAGCCTGCATATCCGGGCCCGGGAATTGTCCGACTACTGACATTTGTACATATAATACAGGAATGTTTTAACAGGGGCCTGAACCTCCGGGCACACAGGCCTCAAAAACATCAGGTTCATGGCGATTTTTATGGCTGTTAATACTTCTACTCTCTTGTTTCTGGTTTTAATCTACCTTGTGTGCATCTTCTACCTTGCTCGCCTGGGTTACAGGAAAAACTCCCAGTCCGATTATATGCTTGCGGGCCGGAAGGTACACCCTGCCATCATGGCCCTCTCCTATGGAGCAGCCTTTATAAGCACCTCGGCGATCATAGGTTTCGGAGGCGTGGCCGCGTCTCTTGGAATGGGGCTATTGTGGCTCGTTTTTATGAATATATTTTTCGGGATTTTCATAGCCTTCGTAGTCTTCGGGCCGAAGACCCGGCGCATAGGTTTGAACCTCGGAGCGGTCACCTTCCCCGAATTTATTGGAAGAAGGTTCCAGTCCCGTTTCATCCAGGGTTTCTCCGGTCTCCTTATCGGGGTTTTCATGCCTCTCTATGCAGGCAGCGTGCTTATTGGGGCTGCGAGGTTCATTGAAACGATCCTCGGAATCAACTACAACCTGGCCCTTCTGATTTTCACGATTATCATTGCTTCCTACGTAATCAAAGGCGGGCTGCTTTCCGTCATGTACGTGGACGCCTTTCAGGGCACCCTCATGTTCATCGGAATGGCCTTCCTGCTTGTCTTTACCTACGTAAAACTCGGAGGAGTTGTGGGAGCTCACCAGACCCTGACCGACATGGCCCCTCTGGTCCCCCAGGCCCTTACAGACATCGGACACCAGGGCTGGACCGCCATGCCGGTTTTTGGCTCGCCGCTCTGGTGGACTATGGTCTCGACCCTCTTCCTCGGAGTGGGAATTGGAGTGCTTGCCCAGCCCCAGCTTGCTGTCCGCTTTATGACGGTTAAGGACGACCGCTCCCTCAAAAGAGCTGTCCTTGTGGGAGGCCCCTTTATTCTCATGATGGCAGGTGTGGCTTACGTCGTGGGAGCCCTCTCAAACGTATACTTCTACCGGACCACAGGCATGACGGCTCTTGAGGTCGTTGGGGGTAACACCGATCTTATAATGCCGGAGTACCTGAACACTGCCATGCCCGAAATCTTCGTGCTCTTCTTCATGTTGACCCTGCTCTCGGCCGCCATGTCCACCGCCGGGGCCCAGTTCCACGCCATGGGCACAGCCCTCGGGCATGACTTCTACCAGCAGGGCCTGAAAAACGGAAAAGCAGGAGGCTCCACCATCCACGCCACAAGGATCGGAATAGCCGTTACCATTCTGCTCTCGGTAATCCTTGCCTACATACTGCCCGGAAGCATCATCGCCCGCGCAACGGCCATGTTCATGGGACTCTGTACCTCGGCTTTCCTGCCAATCTACATGGGGGCCCTTTTCTGGAAGCGCATGACAAGAGAAGGGGCAGTTGCAAGTCTTGTGGTCGGAACATTCGGAAGTCTTTTCTGGCTGACCTTCGTCCACGCAAAAGAAGCGGTCCCTCTGGGGATCTGCCAGGCGATCTTCGGAAAAGCCACCTTACTTCCCGGAACCTGGACCCTTGTGGACCCGATCCTGATTGCAACTCCACTGGCCTTCCTTGTGGCCATTGTTGTGAGCCTTGCAACCGAGGTCCCTTCAAAAGAGTTCCTGGACAAATGCTACAGGCTCACCCCCGAAGATGAAAACGCTGACGGGACAGAACCTGTATTCTCAAATCACGATAAAATAAGCAGCCCGGACTTCTGAAGTTTCGGGCTGGAAGAGGGGGGTAGGGGACCTGAGGGGAGTCCCCTCCTTAACCTCAACATCAACCTTTTAGCACTGTTTTTAGCACTGTTTTTTGCACTATTATTAGCACAATTTAAATTTCCATTCCCTATTTAATTTTCTTTTCTTACCGGGAGCGTCTGCCCGCCGTGGGGCATGATGTGGATTTTCGCGTCCGGGTTTTCGGCAAGGACGGCCTCAAGGGCATCCTTTACGCTTTCCATGGGGGTAAAGAAAGCTTCCCTGGTCTGTTCCTGAGGCATCTTTGAGACCAGGTAGAGTTTGAACTTCATAGCGGCCTTTGCCACGATTGCGCTCTTGTGTCCCCCGAACTCGAAGCACTGTTTGAAACGTTCAACGGCATCTTCCGGGTTTTTGCATTCCCGGTTCCAGCACTCGTAGACCTGGTTTCCTATCCCTTCGGCACATTCGGCCACCAGGATGATGGAGCCTCCGTTTTTAACAGCCTGGGTTGCGTTATCAAGGGCCTTATTGGCCTGATAGAGGTTCATGTCCTTGGGGTAGCCTCCGCAGGACACGATAACAGCGTCAGCGGGCTCGACCTCGATTTTGTACATGGAGTCCACCACCTCGGTCCCTTTCCTGTGGGCCTCGATGTAGTCCCCGGCAACGGCGGCGACGATTTCTTTCCTGCTGTCAAGTACGACGTTGAGGATGAAATCAAGGCCTGCAACCCCTGCAGCCTCTTCCATGTCCTGCCGGACCGGGCCGTCCACCCTGCCGGAAACCGCGTTTTCCTCGATCATCATCTGGTGATTAGTAAGCACAGACTTTTCCGAACTTACCCCGGGCAGGACGGATTTTGCTCCTCCGCTGTACCCGGCGTAGTAGTGGAACTCGATCCCGCCGGTCCCAACGACCACGTCGGAGTCAAGCACCTCTTCCAGGACCTCGATGGGTGTTCCCCGGCTTGTTTCCCCGATATGCCTGCAGTGACCTGTGTCGTGCTGGATGCAGCGGATTTTTTCATAGATCTCGGCCCCTACAAGTTTTCTGGATTCTTCTTCGGTCTGCTGCCTGTGAAGGCCGAGGGCAAAGACTATGGTTATATTTTCGGCCTTTGCCCCTCCGAGATAAAGTTCCTCAAGGAGAGGAGGCAGGATTTTTGTGGTGGGAGTGGGCCGGGTAACGTCACTTACTATGACTGCGATTTTTGATTCCGGGCCCACGATTTCCGAGAGCCTCTGACTTCCGATTGGGTTTTGCAGGGCTTTCCTGATAAGGGTCTCTGCGTCTCCTTTTGTTTCGGGCTCAGATGGGAGGATTATACTGGATATGTTCTTTTCCGGGAATTCCGGTTCCAGTTTCCCGCTTCCGAAAGCGAGTTTTATCTTTTTCATACTTGTTTTTATATCCATGTTCATATCCGGAAAATTTCTTTTTGATGCTATAAAACGCTATTGAGTCAATTGCAGAGGGGTACATACAATATTATTAGAAACTGTCGCCATTCCTCCAGCAATAAAAATAAGAGAATTATTTATTAAACCATGAGTATATAAATTATAACCGAAGATCCCGGACGTACATGCCGGGGTACTTCAGGGGGGAATAACATGAAAATAATCGACACGATGTCAGCAGAGGAAAAGCCAAATCCTCACAACGTAAGCGTGCGCAAACTCTACGATACCGAACATGCCCAGGTCATGCATATCGAGCTAAAACCGGGGGAGGAACTGAAAAAACACATCACTCCTGTGGATGTTTTCTTTTACATACTGGAGGGAAAAGGCACGGTTGAAATCGGGGACGAAAAAGAGGAGGTCAGCCGGGACATGCTGATCGAAAGCCCTGCAAAGATTCCGCACCGGCTTTTGAATGAAGGGGATTCAACGTTTCGGGTCCTTGTGGTAAAGATCCCCAGACAGAGCGAGTCCACAAAACTTCTTTGAAATGCTGTGAAATATCGAAAACCGTTTTTTGCAGGAAATTAAAAAGCAAGAGAATTGGGGAGTGGAAAACAATGGAAAAGGAGAGAATTTCATATCATGAA
Source organism: Methanosarcina baltica (assembly GCF_055394095.1). Taxonomy (NCBI): domain Archaea; kingdom Methanobacteriati; phylum Methanobacteriota; class Methanomicrobia; order Methanosarcinales; family Methanosarcinaceae; genus Methanosarcina; species Methanosarcina baltica. Next base: position 2,323,501 of record NZ_AP042463.1, read on the forward strand.
TCCGTACAAAAAATGTACGAGAAGATAAAAAAAGACGGCATGACAAACGTCTGGGACCGCTATGAAGCCCAGGGCCTTGGGGGAGACCCGGATAAGCGCTGTATGTTCTGTATGGGGGGAATGCGCTGTGATTTCTGTTCCAACGGTCCCTGTCGGGCGGATGCCGCCAAGGACAAGCGGGGTGTCTGCGGGATTACGGCCGACGGCATGGCCATGCGGATGATGTTGCTTCGAAACGTTATGGGGGCGGCAACCTACCAGTATCACACGTCTCAGACCATAAGGACCCTCAGGGAAACCGCGAAGGGGAACACCCCTTATGAAATCCGGGAGCCTGAGAAACTGAAGCAGTTTGCGGCCCGCCTGGGAGTGGATACCGGAGGCACGGATTCCGAAGTTGCCCTTCGTTTCTGTGACTTTGTCGAGCAGGACTTCAACCGGCCTTCCTATGAAGCGAGCCGGATAGTTGAGGCCCTGGCCCCTCCTGAGCGAAAAGAGAGATGGAAGGAACTTAATATGTTCCCTGGCGGGATTTACGGGGAAATGATGCTTTCCACAGGTTCCTGTCTTACAAGCGTGGACGGCTATTACGTGAGCCTGGCCCTGAAGGCGATGCGGCTGGGGGTTTCCATGGCCTACCAGAGCCAGCTTGTAAACGAGTACTGTCAGGACGTCCTTTTTGGGACTCCTATGCCTCACATGATGCGGGTTGACCTCGGGGTGCTTGACCCGGCTTACGTGAACGTCCTTCCGAACGGACACGAGCCTTTCCTGGGCTTTGCCATGGTCCAGCTTGCCCGACAGCCTGACTGGCAGGAGAAAGCAAAGGCTGCCGGGGCAGAGGGCCTGAGGGTAATTGCCAGCATCGAAACCGGCCAGGAAATGATACAGAGGTGGGAGCAGGACGACGTTTTCTACGGTTTTACGGGCAACTGGATTTCCCAGGAAGCCGTATTTGCAAGCGGCTGCGTGGACCTTTTTGCGGCCGATATGAACTGCTCTTTGCCGGTTGCTCCCCTCTATGCTGAAAAGTACGGGTTCAAGCTCATGCCTGTGAGCGAACTCGTGGCCTTTGAGGGTATCAGTGAAAGGTTGAACTACAACCCCGCCGAGGCCGAACAACAGGCAGCTACCCTCCTGGACCTGGCAATCGAGAACTTCAAAAAGCGGAAAAACCAGAAAGAACCCGCCCTGAAACTGCCCATGAAAGAGGCCATGGTGGGCTTTTCAACCGAGAGTATCCTGGCCGCCCTCGGAGGTAAACTCGATATCTTGATTGATGCCATAACAAGCGGCGCAATAAAGGGCGTGGTGGGAATGGTTTCCTGCACTTCCCTCAGGGACTCCGGCCAGGACACGCACAGTGTCAAGGTTGTAAAGGAGCTGATAAAAAGGGATATCCTGGTCCTTTCCCTGGGTTGCGGAAACGGGGGAATGCAGGTTGCAGGCCTTTGCAGTCCGGAAGCCAGGGAGTTTGCGGGCGAAGGCCTGAAAACCGTTTGCCAGGCCCTCGGGGTTCCCCCTGTTCTGAGCTACGGGACCTGCACTGATACCGGAAGACTTGCCGACCTCCTCCTGGCAATCTCCGAGGCCCTCGGAGGTGTTCCCATTCCCGACCTCCCCGTGGCCGCCGCGGCCCCCGAATACATGGAGCAGAAGGCCACCATCGACGCCATCTTTGCCTTGGGCTTCGGGCTCTACACCTACGTAAACCCCGTCCCCACCATAACCGGGGCCCCTAACCTTGTCAAACTGCTGACAGAAGGTTGCCTGGAAGTTACAGGCGGGGTCATGAATGTGGAAACGGATGCTGTGAAGGCAGTTGACGGGATCGAAAAGCACATCATGGAAAAGAGGGCGAAACTGGGGATCTGAGGAATTCAGACTTTACTAGACTTACGCAGTTGAACAAAAAACCAGTAGCATGAAGCACCAAACTGTCTAAAGCACAATATTCTTGACAGGCTCTCATGTGCTTGGTTTTGCATCTCAAGTGCGTAACTCCTATTTACTTTCAAAGATGTATGGTTTTCCGATACCAAGCGGCTTTGTTTATGTATTGCCTAGAAAAGAATAATCCTGCTGATTCTGTTTTGTTCGTTCACTCACGGTAAGAAGGGAAGCTAAATCTTCGTCAACTACCCCACGCTGAAGCAATGGGGCTTGTATAAGCCCTGGTTGACCAGCCTAAGTCTTAATTGACTACGTTGAAAATGTCATGATACCTGCAAATGCTTCCTCAGTTTGCAGCTCTATCGTGTAGTATTAAAAGTCCTGGGAGGTAGGGACGGTGTACTACGCATGACAAGCATTTCCAACATTGGCGAGGGGAGACAATTTAAAAATTGCGTTACCTGCCGCGGAAATTCGTTTCCAAAGAAGAGCGGAGAAATCCAAATATGACATTCGTACTAAACAAGAACAAAGAGCCTTTAAGTCCCTGCCACGAAGCAGTTGCAAGAAAACTGCTTAAAGCGGGAAAAGCGGTTATTCACAAAAAATATCCCTTTACAATCCGACTCAAAGAGCTGAAAAAGTCTAAGGACAATTCAGAATTTCGGCTCAAAATAGATTATGGAAGCCGTCATACTGGCCTTGCTATCCTGAACGGTTCAACGGTAGTCTGGACGGCCCAACTGCATCACAGGACAGGAATTAAAACGAAACTTGATGACAGAAGAGCAATGAGGAGAAACCGAAGAAACCGCAAAACCAGATACAGAAAACCGAGGTTCATGAACCGGAAAAGAAGGGAAGGCTGGCTGCCTCCATCCCTGCAAAGCCGTGTAGATAACATAGAAAATTGGGCCGATAGGCTCAGGAAACTATGCCCAATGACACATATTTCCTATGAAAACTGCAAGTTTGATACTCAACTCATGCAAAACCCTGAGATAAGTGGAATTGAGTATCAGCAGGGAGAGCTGCAAGGTTATGAGGTCCGGGAATACCTGCTTGAAAAATTTGGCAGAAAATGTGTGTACTGTGGAGCTGAAAACGTTCCTTTGCAAATTGAGCATATTATTCCTAAAAGTAGAGAAGGCTCAAGCAGGATTTCTAACCTAACTTTAGCTTGCAGAGAATGCAACCAGAAGAAAGGAAACAGAACGGCGGAAGAATTCGGACATCTGGAAGTGCATAACCTGGCCAAAAAACCGCTTAAAGATGCTGCGATTGTAACTGCTACCAGATGGAAAGTTTTTGAAGTCTTGACGAGAACGGGCCTTCCTGTAGAATGTGGTACAGGCGCAAGAACGAAAATGAACAGGATCAAAGCAGGAATTCAAAAGGATCACCATTTTGATGCTGTTTTTGTAGGCGAATCCACACCAGATACAATCAAGTTTGCAACAAACAGCGTACTGCATATCAAAACAAAGGGAAGAGGGCAGTACAAAAGAACAAATCTCGATAAGTACGGTTTTCCACGGTCATACTTGCCCCGGCAAAAAACCTTTTTCGGATTTCAAACTGGCGATACAATCAAAGCTGTTGTAACTGGAGGGAAGTACAAAGGGATCTGGTTTGGCTCCGTTGCTTGTAGGAAATCAGGCAGTTTTGACATTAAGAACAAGGAAGGAAAAAGAATTGCACAAGGAATTAATAAAAAATACTTCAAAGTGGTACAGAGAGGAGATGGCTACGAATATTTGGCAGAGGAGTACGGCATTCCTCCCGGCGTTAAAGCAACCGGGCTTCCTGCCTGTTGATCCGTGAGTAAACAAAGCACCCTGATCATATGCTTCCTTTGCATATCGAAGGATCTTTGCTTTTCTGACTGCAGGAACTCCATATTCAGATAAAACATCGAGATCAGTTTTTGAGACAAGGGTTATCCAAACAGTTACAAATTTGCATTTGATAAGTGGTTTTCCTGCTGGTTCATCAGAAGAAACAAGGTTTATGGAGATTATATTTTTGCTAAGTCCGTTCTCGTGAAAATATTCCGGATCAAAGTGATATTTGACAGACTCAAGGATAGACCTGGCAACTCCAGGAGCAATTTCAAAGTCATACTCAATTTAGGAGAGAAATTCTGTTCAGCACTTTTGACATCTAAACGATGGACATCCTTCATGGCCTTTACCCCTAATTATATAATGACCAATCTGACATATGTCTGCATTTATTATACTATGAAAAGCCTTTCAAGCACCCCTTCAAGGCTGGAACTAATCAAGCTCAAAAAGCTGAACATATTGATATATAAATAAAATCATATTCAATTATATGAGGGTTTTCCAGAGACTGAATGTTTTTATCCTGCTGGTTTTGATACTTTTTATCGCATATATCCGGTATCTGACTGACTTTTATATCGTCGAGGACCGGTCTCTATTGGATGCTCTTCTTACCTCTTTAATTGTAGTTTTTCTAGCCTATGTAATAAATTCCCTTGTCGGAAACCTCATCCTTAGAAGAGTTTCGGCTTCCAAAGATAGATATACTCTGCGGAAGGTGATATCTATCCTTGTTACAGTACTTGTTTTTGCTTCCCTTTTTGCAATCTGGATTGAGAGAACGACCACCCTGATTATTGCCTATGGGATTCTGAGTGCCGGAGTTGCAATTGCACTTCAAGACCTTCTGAGGAACATAGCCGGAGGAATTCTCATAATCATATCCAGCCCCTTTAAAGCAGGAGACAGGATCCAGGTCGGAGACAGTACAGGTGATGTGCTGGATATAGGGAGTTTCAACACCACAATTATGGAAATCCGGGAATGGGTGGACGCAGACCAGTACACTGGCAGGATTCTCCACATCCCTAACAGTTTTGTCCTCAATCAGACGATTAAAAATTATACCAGGGACTATTCCTTTATCTGGGACGAAATCCGGATTCTGTTAATCTATGGCAGCAACTGGAAAAAAGCCGAAGAGATCGCCCTCAAAACTGCAGGCCCAATCGTAGGGGAGTTTGAGGAGCTGGCGCAGAAGGAGCTTGGTCTCCTGGGAAAAAAATACTTTATTACAACCTATGATGTGCAGACAAAACTCTTCATGAAGATGCAGGAAAACTGGATCGAAATGCGGTTAAGGTATGTTGTAGAGCCCAGAAAAAGGAGGGCAATCAACCACCTTTTGATCTCAAGCATTCTCGAAGCTCTGGAAAAAGAAGAGGATATTATGGTAGGAACAGCAACGAGTATCGACCTTATGAAGTCCCGGACAAAAGATGATGTATGATATACAGTAGTTGGTTTAGCTGCCCGAATTGCCGCCCGAATTGCGCCTCGGGAGTAAGCGGTCCTTTTCGCTACGCTCAAGAGGACCAATTTAGAAGTTATAGTAGTAAGCTTCATTGGTCTTCGGTTAAGATACGAATTGTTACAAACGTGTTATTTTCATCATACTTTCTGTCAACTACAAAATTGGAAATCGATATGTTGTTAGAACACGAGTAGTCAATTTAGGGTAAACAAAATCCTTAACCGAATACAAATGGACGTTTCTTATCTATTTGTTATTTTCTCCAAAACCAGAGAGCAGCCTGGATAGAAACTTCAAAACGTGGATTTCCTGTTATTTATTTTTCTCGTTTATTATTAAGACAAGGCCGTTTGCTCCGCAAATGGGAAACGGCTCAACCTCTTCGAATATCCTCTAAAAACCCAATGGAAACACCAGAGAGTTGCCAGTTTAAAAAAATGAAATTACTAAAGATGCGGCCAACTGATTATGATACAACCTCATCCAGTTAAATCTAATTACTAATTTTAACATAATTAGTAATTATTAGTTATTCAACTCAGTAATAAATTTTCAAAAACTATAATTTATTTTTTTTATCCCTAAAAATGCGCGGAACTCAGGGTGCAATCAAGGAAGTATATTTTGTAAAAATACATTAATGTAGAATAGTTTATTTTTTAATAATATACTATAATAGCTTATTATATTTTAAGAAAATATAATTTTGATATAAATTATATCATAGCAACATAGATAATCAAGGACCACCTGATTAAAAGCATGGAAAAAGAAATAATAAAGCAAACAATCCTTGAGCAGAGGAAGCTTTTCGAAAGAGATGAAGATATTGTAAAAAGAGAGGTCCCCGAATACCTTCTTCATACCCCTAAAATTGTCGTCATAACTGGTATAAGGAGATGTGGAAAGTCCACACTATTAAAGGAGATATCCGAAGGATGCAAAAATCACGCTTACACAAACTTCGAAGACGAAAGGTTTCTTGAATTCAGTGCAAAAGATTTCAACACTCTTCTGGAAATATTCCTTGAGTTTGGCCCCGAAACGGACACCCTGTTTTTTGATGAGATACAAAACATATACGGCTGGGAAAAATTTGTCAGAAGGCTGTTCACGGAAGGATACAAGATCTTCGTTACTGGCTCAAGTTCAAACCTATTAAGCTCGGAAATTGCCACAAGCCTTACCGGAAGAAACTTCAAACACGAGCTATTTCCATTCAGTTTCAAGGAATACCTCAGATACCAAAACTTCGAAACAAAAGACGTTTACACAACCCGGGAAAAAGCGGCTCTTTCCGGACATTTCGAAGACTATCTGAAATACGGCGGCTTTCCTGAGATAGCAAAATCAAGAAATGAAAAAGAACTGATGGAAATATATCAGGATATACTGATAAAAGACCTGCTCGTAAGACTTAAAATAAAAGATTCAAAAGATTTCCGCGACCTTTCTCTCTACCTCCTTTCAAATATTTCTAGAAAAATGAGTTACAACAACCTGAAAAATGTGCTTGGGTTCAGCAACGCCTCGAAGGTAAAAAACTACGTGGAATTCCTCTCCGAAGCTTATCTTTTTTTCACTCTGAACAAATACGACCCCTCATTAAAGAAACAGATTCAAAGCGCAAGGAAAGTTTACGCAATCGACACGGGCCTTGTAAACGCGGTATCCTTCATGTTTTCAGAAAACACCGGCCCTCTGCTTGAAAATCTCGTGTTTCTCGAACTCAAGAGGCGCTTTTCAGAAATATATTACCACGAAGGAAAAAAAGAGTGCGACTTCCTGGTAAAAGAAAAAGAAAAGATCGTACAGGCAATCCAGGTTACAGCTTCAATGGCGGACCCGATAACCGAAAAAAGAGAAATCGAGGGCCTCGAAGAAGCCATGGAAAAACACAGTCTCAAAGAAGGGTATATAATTACGAAAGACATGGAAAAAACAGTGGAGCGGGAAGGAAGAACAATACACGTAATACCCATAATTAAATGGCTTCTGGAATAACAATGCAAAAAAATAAAAAATTATGAAAAAATAGAACCAAGGGGTCCCCTCATAAAAATTAAACAGCCCGGAAAGGCCACTTTAATCTTACCGGTTTTTAGCAAAATTCAAAGCTCAATCGGTTCTCCAGGCTTCATAATAATTACTTCTGTCTCCCCTTTTGCTTCCACGGCCCTTTTAAATTCTTCCGGGTCCTGGTCAATCACATCAAAGGTGCCGTAATGCATGGGAATTACGATTTTTGGCCTCAGAAGTTCGACGGCCTTTACAGCTTCCCGGATACCCATTGTGAACTTATCTCCTATGGGCAGCAGGGCGATATCGGGTTCATAGAGTTCACTTATAAGCCTCATGTCCCCGAAAACTCCGGTATCTCCGGCATGATAGATCGAATGTCCCCCCATCCCTATCACAAACCCAGCCGGGCAGCCCCCGTCGAACCCGAAGCTTGAGGCTTCAATGGAAGAGGAATGCAAAGCCTCGGTCATGGTGAAGCTAACGCCTTCGACATTCACGGTCCCGCCTTTGTTCATGCCCTCGGCAAAGACCTCTTTTGACTTGATGAAATTTGCAACCTCATGGATGGAAATAATCCGGCAGCCGACCCTTTTCCCGATTTCTATGGTGTCGCCCAGGTGGTCAGAGTGTCCGTGGGTCACTGCGATAATATCAGGGTTCAGAGATTCGGGGCCACAGGGAGCTTTCGGGTTTCCGGTGATGAAGGGGTCGATCAACACTTTTTTCTCAGCTTCAAATAAAAAAGCAGAATGTCCAAGCCAGGTAATTTTTACTTTTTCCATATAAGTCACCTTTTTAATTGATTGTTAATTAGAAATTTAAATCAGAATTGATCAGCATCAATAATCGTTATTTAATCAAGTTAGGAATGTGAAAATATAACTTAAGATTTTATTTCGGGAATTGCTCTATACTCATACAGATTGTGTTTTTGTGTGAGAAGGTGTTTGGTGTGGGCATTATTCAAACCACGGAACACACGGAACACACGGAAAAAGAATGCAGGAAGACGATATTTATGGTTGCTCTGGCGTTTTTTAGTCTGCTTGAGTGAGCGAAGCGAGCGAAACGGACCTCGTGCTCCCGAAGCGAAACTCGGGGAAGACGACAAGTACGGTTGTTCTGGCATTTTTTAGTTATTTCTCAAGAATTTAAAAGTGTTTTTGAATTCTATTATATAAAGTCCCGGCGTACTCACCGGCCAAAGGCCGGTTTCCGTGTCTTTCCGTGTCTTCCGTTGTTGAAAGTCCTCTTGATGGTGATTCTGGACAGAGACCTTCAAAATACCAAATTTTAAAGCTGGTGGAGTATAAATCCGAATTTTAAATCAGGAATGACTTTCCTTAATATTCCAAAAGAATCTACAACATTCTAAGTGGAAGGAACATATTAACGTGTTTCTTTTTGAAATGAACACATTTATAAATTTTGACTGTAATCAATGGGTAGTTAATACAAAAGAAGATGGGAAAGTATGAACAAAAACGAAAAACATATTTCAGCCTGCATATGGAACCCTTTTGGGTCCAGCCTATTATTCCAAAGTAAACATTCATTGGAGGCCTGAAAATGGCTCTTAAAAAATCCGAACTTTACTCCTCTCTCTGGGCCGGTTGCGACGAATTGCGCGGGGGAATGGATGCCAGCCAGTACAAGGATTACGTTCTCGTCCTGCTATTTATCAAATACGTAAGCGACAAATACGCCGACGTGCCCTTTGCTCCCATCACCGTCCCGGAGGGTGCGAGCTTCAAAGATATGGTTGCCCTCAAAGGCAAACCGGATATCGGGGACCAGATCAACAAGAAAATAATCGCTCCTCTTGTCAGTGCAAACAAACTGTCTGACATGCCGGACTTCAACGATGCCAGTAAACTCGGCAGCGGGAAGGAACAGGTGGACAGGCTGAGCAACCTCATTGCTATTTTCGAGAACCCGGCCCTTGATTTCTCAAAGAACCGCGCTGAGGGGGACGATATCCTGGGCGATGCTTACGAATACCTCATGCGCCACTTCGCAACGGAGAGCGGGAAAAGTAAAGGTCAGTTCTATACTCCCGCCGAGGTCAGCCGGATCATAGCCCGGATACTCGGCATCCGCGAGGCTGAGACCACCGCTTCCACAACAGCCTATGACCCCACATGCGGTTCCGGTTCGCTGCTTTTGAAGGTCGCGGACGAGGCCAGGACCAGGATAACCCTCTACGGGCAGGAAAAAGACGCGGCCACATCCGGCCTCGCCCGCATGAACATGATACTGCACAACAACCCCGAGGCGCTTATCATGCAGGGGAATACTCTGACCGATCCCAAATTCAGGGACGGGGAGACCCTGAAGACCTTTGATTATGTCGTTGCCAATCCCCCTTTCAGTGACAAACGCTGGAGCACCGGGCTCGACCCGCTTCACGATGCTTACGAGCGTTTCAAATCTTTTGGGATTCCGCCTGCCAAACAGGGGGATTATGCTTACCTGCTGCACATTGTCCGCTCGCTCAAAAGCACGGGCAAAGGGGCCTGCATTCTGCCCCACGGCGTACTGTTCCGGGGCAATGCCGAGGCCGAGATCCGCCGGGCTCTGGTACGTAAAGGTTACATTAAGGGAATCATCGGGCTTCCGGCCAACCTTTTTTACGGCACCGGCATCCCGGCCTGTATCATTGTTATTGATAAAAAGGAAGCCCGGACCCGCAGGGGCATTTTCATGCTTGACGCCAGCGCGGGTTTCATGAAGGATGGCCCCAAGAACCGCCTCCGGGCCCAGGATCTCCACCGGATAGTGGATATTTTCACAAGACAGGTCGAGCTTCCAAAATACTCGCGGATGGTCAGCCTGGAGGAGCTCGAGAAGAACGAGTTCAACCTCAACCTCCCCCGCTACATCGACAGTCAGCAGGCCGAGGACCTTCAGGACATCGAAGGCCACCTGCACGGAGGCATTCCCACATGCGATGTGGATGCCCTCAAGCGTTACTGGGCCATCTGTCCGGAACTCCGGCAGACCCTGTTCAAAGAAAAAGGCCCCGGTTATCTGGAGCTTGCCGTGGATAAGGCAGCCATTAAACCCGCCATCTACGAACACCCCGAATTCGCCTCTTTCATCACAGGCATGAATACCCACTTCGCGGTCTGGCGTGAGAAGTCCACTGCTATGCTCCGGCAGTTGCAGCCCGGTTGCCACCCGAAAGAGATCATAGTCGAACTCTCCGAAGACCTGCTCGCCCACTACGCGGATAAGCCGCTCATCAACCAGTACGATGTTTATCAGCACCTGATGGACTACTGGGCCGAGATGATGCAGGACGACTGTTACCTTATCTCCGCCGACGGCTGGAAAGCTGAGACTTCCCGCGTTATCGAGAAGGACAAGAAGGGAAAGGAGAAGGACAAGGGCTGGATCTGCGAGCTCGTGCCAAAGTCTCTGATCGTGGCCCGCTACTTCCCCGAAGAGCAGGGAGCTATCGATAAGCTCGCGGCTGAACTGGAAAGCGTAACCGCCGGGAAGACCGAGCTTGAGGAAGAACAGGGAGGCGAAGAAGGCGCTTTTTCCGAACTTGAAAAGGTGAATAAAGCCAGCATCAGCTCCCGCCTGAAGGAGATCAAAGGGGATCGGGAAGCAAAGGACGAAAAAGATGTCCTCTCCGCCTGGCTGAAACTCGCAAACGAGGAAGCTGCCCTCAAGAAAGCCCTCAAGGAAGCCGAAGCCGCCCTCGATTCAAAGGCCTACGCCCACTACCCCAAACTCCCCGAGGCCGACATCAAAAAGCTGGTCGTGGAAGACAAATGGCTCTCAGCTCTCGATTCCGCCATCCACGGCGAGATGGACCGTATCAGCCAGTCCCTCACCCGGCGTGTGAAGGAACTTGCCGAACGCTACGAAACCCCTATGCCAAAGATGACCGAGCGCGTGGCCGAGCTGGAAGCGAAAGTAAACCGGCATCTGGAGAAGATGGGGTTCAAGTTATGAGTGTAGAATGCAGCGCCGGGAATATTCCTCCCGGCTACAAACAGACCGAGGTGGGGGTTATCCCGGAAGATTGGTATCCTGTGACGATTGGTGATATCGCAATCAAAGTTGGCAGTGGTATCACCCCCAGAGGAGGAAGTAGTAATTACAAAGAATACGGCAGACCATTCGTCCGAAGCCAGAACGTTGGTTGGGGAACACTTCTACTTACTGACTTAGTCTATATAGACGATAATACGCACAAAAGTTTCTCCTCAACAGAACTGCGGCAAGAAGATGTCCTCTTGAATATCACTGGTGCCTCAATTGGTCGCAGCGCAATCGCAGATGCACGTTTGGCTGGAGGAAATGTAAATCAGCACGTCTGTATTATTAGAACAGAAGCCACTGAAGTTGATTCTCGCTTCCTCAACTTCGTCTTACTTTCGGCTCAAGGTCAAAGGCAAATAGACAGTTTTCAAGCTGGAGGAAATCGCGAAGGACTTAACTTTGGCCAGATTCGTTCCATCATACTTCCTCTTCCATCAACTCTCGCTGAACAAGAAGCCATCGCCGAGGCCCTCTCCGATACGGATGCCTTCATCGAATCCCTGGAGCAGCTCATCATAAAGAAACACCAGATCAAACAGGGCGCCATGCAGGAATTGCTGACTGGGAAGAAACGGCTGCCGGGATTTAGTGAGGAATGGGAAACGAAGCGATTGGGAGATGTGGCGGATATGGGAAGTGGGGGAACCCCGCCTTCATCCGTTTCTAGCTACTACGACGGAGAGATTTCCTGGGTTTCCATTTCCGACATGACAAAAGGAGGGAAAGTGATTCTCAGCACAGATCGCAACTTGTCCCAAAAGGGATTTGCTAACAGTGCAGCGCAGATGTTTCCGAGTGGTACAGTGCTTTATGCAATGTATGCATCCATTGGCGAATGCAGTATCGCAGGCATCTCACTTTGCTCAAGTCAGGCAATTTTGGGCATCCGACCTAAGGAGAAACTTAGCAACGAGTTCCTTTATTATTATCTGATATCTCTCAAGAACGATGTGAAGTCGATGGGACAACAGGGCACACAAGCAAATCTAAACAAAGGAATGGTTCAATCGTTCAAATTTCACCTACCCCCATTACCCGAACAAACCGCCATTGCTACTATCCTCTCCGACATGGACGCGGAAATTTCCACTCTGGAAGAAAAACTGACCAAGGCCCGCCAGCTCAAACAGGGAATGATGCAGGAACTGCTCACAGGGAGGATTCGCTTAATCTGAATGCTGTGTGCCAGTTATACTCACCCAGCTTTAAAATTCGGAATTTTGAAGTTTTCTTTTCAAAATCACTATCAAGAGGAACTTTAACCACGGAACACACGGAACACACGAAAAGACACAGAAAATTTTCCAAAATAAGGTTTATAATCCGCTTGAGTTCGCGCAGCGAGCGAAACGGATCCCGTGCTCCCGAAGCGGAACTCGGGCGACGGAAAGACACAGAAAATTTTCCAAAATAAGGTTTATAATCCGCTTGAGTTCGCGCAGCGAGCGAAACGGATCCCGTGCTCCCGAAGCGGAACTCGGGCGACGGAAAGACACAGAAAATTTTCCAAAATAAGGTTTATAATCCGCTTGAGTTCGCGCAGCGAGCGAAACGGATCCCGTGCTCCCGAAGCGGAACTCGGGCGACGGAAGGACACGGAAGCCGGCCTGCGGCCGGTGAGTATGTCGGGACTTAAAATACGCGATTAAAAACCCACTGTGAACAAACCACCAGAGCAACCGTAATTGCCGTCTTCCTGCCTTTTTTTCCATGTGTTCCGTGTGTTCCGTGGTTTGAGAGCACGCACCAAAAGTCCCCATCAACAAAAACGGGTTGTGGAGTTCAGTCATTGAAAATCAGTTGCATAACAACTTTATATAAATATTCATAAATGAGCTAAATGTATCTGTATTTTCAACCATGATCAATGGTTCACGGACACGACATGTTTTTTAAAGGCTTTAAAAATAATTTTTAAGCTAAATAAGCATTTATAGGCCCCATTTTAGCTTTTAAATGATTTTGGTAATTTTTGGTAAAGCCTCAGTTACGTTAAATGAGGGTATACCCCAAAAAGAAACACGTTTACAAAGCCATGGGTCAGCACGATCAGAGGAAGGCTTTTCGTTTGCTGGAATATAAATCCTAGAATAACCCCTACAAAACTTGTGTACAGTATTTCATATGGCGTGCCGTAGCCTGAGTGCATCAACCCAAATAGAAGAGATGAGATTAGCAACCCCATGTCCAACCCAAAGACTTGCTCCAGCCTTTTCTGAATGATCGACCTGAAAATAAGTTCCTCAATAAGTCCAACACAAAAAACCATCACAAGTGTAAGCTTAATCAGGTTTAGAAATGAAATGTCAGGGATAAGATAGTCTGCTTTGATAATGTTATACTCACTTGCCCCAAGGATAGCCCCTATAAAAATTGATAAAGGGAAAAAATAGCCGATTTTATTGAATGTAAGCCCGATCTCTTTAAATGTAAACTTTTGATGTATTGCTACCATAATTATAGGGATTGCCAGAGGAGCATAGATGAATAAAAAAGAATAGAGGGTAGTCTCATAAAAAATGGGCATTGATAAGTTTACGAGGCGAAGAATTGGAAGCAGCATGAGTGCCTGACGGGCTTTGAGGTAGTTCTTATTTTTCACCCATATTTGAGAAAGAGCCAGGTCAATGAGAAGGAAATCATATACCCACATGCATACATCACACATATTAAAATAGATAAGCAATTCAGCAAAAACGATCACTAAGAGTGGGATAATTACAAGTCCTACTCCACAATAAATTATTGGTATTACTTGCTTTCCGTTTACTTTGATCTTCCTTATAAGAGTAAATATATTCAATTCATGTTTGGTATAGAATACAGAAGATTTTCCTTCATCCACTAAACTCCTCCAAAAAATCACAACTTAGATGAATATAAAATTATAATTTCATATAAACTTTGTTAATTTTTTAAATACATGATAAAAATAAATATGCGATATATAGGATAATTAATATAATCTAAGGGGTTATTTTCAAAAAAAGACGTTAAAAAGTGCCTATATTAAAATTAAACGAATATAACTATGAAATTTAACAAAAAAAGTAATTATAGTTGTTTTATTACAAAAAGGATTATTATATTTGTTTAAAAGGACATATAGACCAGGTTCCTCTTTTTTAGGCGCATGAAATATATGCATTTATTTAGGAGGATGGATTGTGGCTAAGATCCATCAGCAATTTCCGTTATGAACAGACTTTCCGACAATTATCATCAGTAATAAATAACAACTGTCTATTGTTAAACTGCATAAAATTTGATAACTTTATGAAATTTGGTCGTGAGGTTCAATCATTGAAAATCGGTTGCAGAACAACATTATATAAATATTCATAAATAAGCTGAATGTATCTGTATTTTCAACCATGATCAATGGTTCACAGACAACACTCAAGAACACAACAAGAATTAAACATGGAACTGCCATCAGAAAAATTCTGAATTTTTGCGTCAAAATGAAAAGAATGATCTAATATAATTCAGAAAAACCTTTACAAGTATTCATTCACTAAAATCGAGATGCTGGAAGAAATGTATGAAGAGTTAATCATCCAGTGAAATATCCAGGAGTAATAAACATGGACATGGAGAAACAGGTTATTGCGTTTGATCCGGCTTATCGAATACGAGATAATCAATTATGGTACACCGATTGCAGTTTTGCCAACCTTATAAGGGATAAAGAATCCATTGAAATGGATATTGAAGGGCTTGGTGTACGCACCCTCACACACTCTGCACGTGGTGGAACAACTGGACAAACTACAACTTCATATAAACTCCCATATAGTGAGGATATACAATGGTGGATAGCACATCGTGGAAAGCATGTTCGGCTGGAGTTGCTGAGTATTCAGGCTGAAACTGAGTGACAAGGCCTCTTCCACAGCACGCCGATGATGGTCATATTATCGGCCCGGGACTTTCAAATGATGGGAAATGGACTGCTGCATGTACCAATTATGTGGGAAGTAATGAAGTATGACTACTGTAGGAAAAAGCGAACGGGCCACCCAGAACCGGATTATCTCTCTTTTCCGTGACGAACTTGGCTACCAATACCTCGGCAACTGGATTGACCGGGAAGACAACAGCAACATTGAGGAAAAACGTCTCCGCACCTACCTGACAAAAAGCGGCTACACCCAGCTCCAGATCAGTGTGGCAATCGACTTGCTGAAATCCGCGGCTAACAGACACAACCAGAGCCTCTACGGAAACAATCAGGCCGTTTATAGCCTGCTGCGTTATGGCATTCCCGTAAAAACCGAGGCCGGGAAGGTTACGGAAAACGTCCGCCTCATAAACTGGGAGGAGCCGGAAAAAAACGATTTTGCCATAGCCGAAGAAGTCACCCTCAAAGGTAAGCGTGAGCGGCGGCCTGACCTCGTGCTCTACGTGAACGGCATCGCAATCGGCGTGCTGGAACTGAAAAACAGCCGCGTGAGCATAGGAGACGGTATCCGGCAGAACCTGTCCAATCAGCAGCCTGAGTTCAACGAATGGTTCTTCAGCACCGTGCAGTTCATCTTTGCAGGCAACGATTCCGAAGGCCTGAAATATGGCGCAATCGGCACGCCTGAGAAATATTTCCTCAAGTGGAAAGAAGACGAAGAAGATAACAGCCGCTTCAAGCTCGATAAATACCTGCTCAAGCTCTGCAACAAAGCCCGGCTTCTTGAGCTGATGCATGACTTCGTGCTCTTTGACGGCGGGGTTAAGAAACTGCCAAGAGTGCACCAGTATTTCGCGATCAAGGCCGCACAGAAACATGTACGGCAGCGCAAAGGCGGGATCATCTGGCACACCCAGGGCAGTGGAAAAAGCATCGTCATGGTGTTGCTGGCCAAATGGATTCTGGAAAACAACCCCGATTCCCGCGTGGTTATCGTCACCGACCGGGACGAGCTGGACAAACAGATCGAGGGAGTCTTTAACGCTTCAGGCGAAACAATCAAACGTAGCACGAGCGGGTGGGACCTCATGAACCAGCTCGGCCAGGCCACACCCCGCCTGCTCTGTTCCCTGATCCACAAGTTCGGACGCAGGGACGTGGACGACTTCGATTCTTTCATAAAGGACCTTGAGGCCCAACCGAGCAAAACCGTGGGGGAGGTTTTCGTCTTCGTGGACGAATGCCACCGGACCCAGAGTGATAAACTGCACCGGGCGATGAAGGCTATTATGGCAAACGCGGTCTTCATTGGCTTCACCGGTACGCCGCTCCTTAAAAAGGATAAAAAGACCAGCCTGGAAGTCTTCGGCGGCTACATCCACACCTACAAATTCAGCGAAGCGGTAGAAGACAAAGTGGTGCTTGACCTGCTCTATGAAGCCCGGGACATCGACCAGCTTCTCGGCTCCGAGGAAAAAATCGATTTGTGGTTTGAGGCAAAGACCAGAGGACTCAACGACTGGCAGAAAGACGAATTGAAGAAACACTGGGGCACCATGCAGAAAGTGCTCAGTTCCCGCTCTCGCATGGAAAAGGTTGTAAGAGACATCATCTTCGATTTTAGCGTAAAGCCACGCATATCACGCGAACGCGGAAATGCCCTTCTGGTAGCCTCAAGCATTCACGAAGCCTGTAAGTACTTCACCCATTTCCAGAAGACCGTTTTCAAACTCAGCTTTCAAAGAAGAGCTATTTTTGCCTTGATTTGCCACAAAAATCAGTGGCAAGGAAGATCCGTTAAAAAAAATATTTGTAAGGCCTAAGTTCTAAATTACATTTAAAAAGCCTATTGTATCTGTTTTTTGAAGAAATATCTTTATATACGTAGAACCTAAATTTATATCATGGTTTTTTTAAAACAGAAAATAATCAACGGTAAAAAATACTGGTATATTATTAAAACTGGCAGAATTGATGGAAAAGTGAAAACTATATTTCAGATATATTTAGGCAATGCCGAAAAAATATTTGAAATGAAAAAACAGAGTGAATCATTGCCCTACATGAAACTGAAATCTTTTGAGTACGGCAAACTTGCCGCACTTCTTCATGTGAATGAAGAGCTTGGATTCGTTGACATAGTGAACAAGCACACTATGAAAAAATCAATCGATGGTTTAAGTGTCGGAGAGTATCTTTTACTTGATATAGTGGGGAAATCTCATGGAGTTTTAAGTGAAAACGGTATTGGGGAATGGTTCAAAAAATCGGCCTTATCTTTTAAGTGGAAATTCCCTCATAAATTAAATTGTCAGAATTTTTTGAATCATATGAATTACATTGATTCCGACACAATGAAAAATATTGAAGACGATTTGTGCCGAGTTCTCATCGAAAAAGGACTAACCCCTTCAGTACTGTTTGTGGATGAATCAAACTGGTTCACTTATGCTACCAATTATGATGAAAAAAGTGAATTGCTTCATAAAGGGTATAACAAAAAGCATCGTAAAGACAAAAATCAGGTATCTGTAGCGCTGGCTGCTAATGATTACAACTTACCTTTTATTCACGAGACATATCCAGGAAATGTGCATGATTCAGAGGAATTTTCAGGTCTGGTTGACAAAATAGTAAACCGTCTAACCGAATTGAATATTTGTTCGGAAGACCTTGTTCTTGTTTTTGATAAGGGAAACAATTCAAAGGACAACATTGAAAAAGCAACTTCAAAGATGAATTTTGTAGGGGCTGTAAAAGCAAATCAGGCAGATGATCTTCTTGAAGTGCCATTATCTAAATATCAATTTTTATATGAAAGCTCAGAAGGCCACAAAATTTATGGCTATCGGACAAAGCATCAGTTTTACGGGACAGAATTTACAACAGTAATTACTTTCAATGAAGGAACTCACAAACTTCAAAAAAGAACTTGTGAGTCAAATATGTCAAAAATAACTGAGAATCTGGAAGACCTACAGAGGAGACTGGAAAGCAACAGAGGAAAAGCAAGAAACAGGAGCAGTGTAGAAAAAGAGGTTGCAGACATTATTATCAAAAAATACAGAAGTATGGTGAAATATGAAATTACTGATGCTCCTGAAGGTAAGAAAAAACCTCAGTTAAAGTTCTGGATTGACGAAGAGAATAAAAATAAGCGCGAAAATTCATTAGGAAAAAATATACTATTTACAGATAAGCACCGTTGGCACACTAAAAAAATTGTGCAAACATACAACAATAAAGGCGCTATAGAGGATGATTTTAAGCTATTGAATGATCACCTGCTTGTCCCTGTGGGACCGGTGTACCACCACAAAGATGAAAATATCAAAGTTCACGTATTTCTGTCTATAATTGGCTTACTTTTCTACAGATATTTAGCCTGGGAGACAAAGAGATATGGTCTTTCTATGAGAAGACTAATTGAAAATTTGTCCGAAATTAGGCTGGCAGTTATCCAGGATAAAGAATCAAATAAGTGTAATATTATTCTGGAAGAGATGAGTACAAAGCAAGCATCATTATTTTCTTTCTTGAACCTGGGTAATTACCTGCCACCCCAATAAAAACGTCATCAGTAGGATTATTCATTCCTTAGGCCCACACAAACAAAGCCGCTTGATAACGGAAAAACATGCATCTTTGAAAGTAAAGTCAAAGGCAAATGCGCCGTGGTAACCTCCTACAACCCCCATTCACAGGACGTGACAAAAGAAGACACCGGCGCAAACAGCGAGACAGATAAAGAGTTCATCTACACCACCTACACGGACCTGCTCAAAGACATTGAAGCCAACCCCGGAATGACAAAAACCGAGACCTACGAAGAGCAGGCAAAGGCCCTTTTCACAAAAGAGCCAGCAAACATGAAGCTGCTAATCGTTGTGGATAAACTGCTCACCGGCTTTGATTCGCCTCCCTGTACCTATCTCTACATCGACAAATCAATGCAGGACCACGGCCTCTTCCAGGCAATCTGCCGCACCAACCGGCTGGACGGCGAGGACAAAGACTTCGGGTATATCGTGGACTACAAGGACCTATTCAGGAATCTGGTCAACGACAAAGGAACCGGAGCCCTTCAGGTTTACACCTCCGAACTGGACCACAGCACAGAAGGGGCCAATCCGGAAGTGCTCATGCAGGACCGCCTGAAAAAAGGTAAGGAAAAGCTTGACTCCGCCCTGGAAACCCTGGCCCTGCTCTGCGAGCCGGTCGAACCCCCGAAAGGCGAACTGGAACACATTCACTACTTTTGCGGAAATTCGGAAATCCCGGCTGACCTCCAGGCCCACGAACCGCAACGTGCAGCCCTCTACAAAGCCACAGCTTCCCTGGTCCGGGCCTACGCAGGCATTGCCGACGAACTGGAAGCCGCAGGATACAGCAGTTCAGGCATCGCCCGCATTGAACAACAGCTAAAATATTACCTGAACATCCGCGAGCTTATCCGCAAGGCCAGTGGGGAAAGCCTCGACCTGAAAGCCTACGAAGCGGACATGCGCCACCTTATCGACACCTACATCGAGGCAACCGGGCCCAAAAAGATCTCGGCCTTTGAAGATATGCCGCTGCTGGATCTGATAGTAAAAACAGGGATTGACAAAGCCATCGCAACCCGGCTCGGCGGATTGAAGGGTAACAAAAACGCTGTGGCAGAGACTATCGAGAACAATGTCCGCAGCAGGATAATCAAAGAGAACCTGAACGATCCGGCTTACTATGAGAAGATGTCAGCCCTGCTGGATGAAATAATCGCCGCCAGGAAAGCCAAAGCCATCGAGTATGAAGAGTATTTGAAACAGATTGCCGACCTGGCAAAGAAAGTGGAAGCCGGACATGAGGACGATATCCTCGAAGTACTCAAAACAAGCCCTGCGCTAAGGGCGCTCTACAGCAACCTGCAAAACCACGACCTGCAAAACCTCAACCTGCAAAATCACGGAAAAAATTCCGGAGACATGGTAGAAGAAAATGAAGAATACACAATTTCTGGCGATCAGGTCCTTGACCTAGCCCTGAAGCTCGATGAAGCAGTAAAGCAGGTCAAGTCCGATGACTGGCGTGGGGTTGGACCTCGTGAGCTGGCGATCAAGAAAGCCCTGTATGACATCCTGCCTGACGTAGCTGAGGTAGAGCGTATCTTCATTATCATCAAGGCACAAAAGGAATACTAATGACCACGCAGATAAAAATCGGTGATATCACAGTAGACGTGGTGCTCAAGGACATCAAAAACATTCACCTGGGCGTGTATCCTCCCTCCGGCAGAGTCAGGATCTCCGCTCCCCTGCGAATGGATATAGATACGATTCGCATATTCGCCATTTCAAAGCTGGGCTGGATCAGGCAGCAGCAGAAAAAATTCCAGGAGCAGGAACGTGAAACCCCACGTGAGTATCTGGACCTTGAAAGCCATTACGTATGGGGGAAGCGCTACCTGCTTAAAATTATCGAAGTCAATAAAGCCCCTTCGGTTGAACTGGAACATCACAAAATGGTTCTGCGAGTACGGCCTGGAGCGGACGATAAAAAGAAACAGGCTGTTATTGATGCCTGGTATCGCGAGCAGCTCAAGAAAGCCGTACCCCCGTTAATTGCAAAGTGGGAACCACTCATGGACGTGAAGGTCGAGCGCTTCTTTGTGCAGCGGATGAAAACAAGATGGGGAAGCTGTAACCACAAAGCAGCTAACATTAGACTCAACACCGAACTTGCAAAGAAACCACCGGAATGTCTCGAATACATTATCATACATGAAATGACACATCTGCGGGAACCGACGCATAATTCTCGCTTTATCGCACTAATGGACAGCTTCATGTTTAAATGGCAATTCTACAGAGATAAATTGAATCAGTTGCCGGTCAGTCATGATAAATGGATTTATTGATGCAATTTCCCTGAAATTTGGTATCAAATATCATTTTCACAGTCCCGGCTACAGGGTCATATTAATATCTCTTCTCAAGAATTAATATTTAAATATGAAAATTGGCGTAGTTATCCACGGCCCCGAAATTATAGATTCCGGACAGGCCGAACAGATCCTTGAAAAATTAAGTGAACTCGGCAAAGTCCGGGCAAGTCTTGGCGGGACAATGGGAAAAACCGCAATCATTGACGCCGGACTCGAAGGGCTCATAGACATAGAAAGTTCCCTGAAACCGAGTGCCTGCATTGAACTTTTTTTTGAAAAACACGACCTCGTTTGCCTCCTGAACACAGGAAAAACCCCTGAGACCGGCCAGATATTCGGGGAAATGGTTTCGGCCCGGCTCCGGGACCGGAAGAAAAAACCGCTCCTCCAGATCGAAAGCCCCGGAAATCCCAGCGGGCAGGTAATTCCCCTGAACGAAAAAGGGCAGGCCTTTGTCGAGAAGCTTTCAGACCTGCTCGGGCTTTCCGCCGGGAAAGCCTGCGGGATTAAGCCTTCCGGCTTCGGTGGCTTCGGTGGCTGCGAAAAAACCGAAGTGGGACCTGAAAAATCTGAAAATAGGGAAAAGCGCATCGTCCGGAAAGTCTCCGGTGTTTTTCCCGGAGAAAACGTCTTTGTGAACGGGATCATTATCGGAAAAGCGGAAGCCTCCGAGGTTCGGATCATCTCGGAAGCCGGTTTCATAACATACCTTGAAGGGGGATGCATAAAGGAGCACGGACTCGAAAAACTCCACCAATACGAAGACAGAGTCCCGCTTGACCTTGAAAATGCCTGGGTGAAAAGCGGAAACATAAGGAGAAGTTTTCCCACATCCAAAAAACCCGGTGACTTGAAAAGAGCGGTAAGGATTGCCCTCCCTCACGGAAACAAGGCTTCAGGCAAGGGTTCGGGCGGAAAAGTAGTGTTCATAGACCACGCCGCAGAACGCTGCTTCGAACTGACCCGGGGCGCGGACTTTGCGGTCACGGTGGGAGACGACACAACTGCAATTGCGGGTGATATTCTCTCCAGGCTCGGGATTCCTATCCTCGGGATCACGGACGGAGACAGCGATGAGGTTGCGGAATACACGGAGGTCCTGTCTGGGTCTATAGTACTTTGCCTGCGGGCCGGAAAGGACGACATTGTGGGAAAAATGCTGAAAAACAAATATTTCAATGTAAGCACGTCCGCCTACTTTGAGGATATATCCTCCCTGAAAAAGGAAATTCTGGAAATGGCCGAACCCCTGACTGAAAGGATAATCGAGTACTGAAAACTCTTACTTTCTCTTATTTTCTCTTATACTCACCCAGCTTTAAAATTCGGAATTTTGAAGTACTCGGTCCAAAATCACTATCAAGAGGACTTCCAACCACGGAACACACGGAACACACGGAAACCGGCCTGATGGCCGGTGAGTATGCCGAGGCTTTAAATAATCGATTCAGAATCAACGGTGGACAAAAAACCAGAGCAACCTTAAATGGCGTTTTCCCAGAGTTCCGCTTCGGCACCCGAGTTCCGCTTCGGGATCACAGGAAATCGAAGATTTCCTGGGAGTTGCGATGAAATCGCAACAGCACGAGGTCCGTTTCGCTACGCTCAAGCGGACGAAAAAACGCCAGAGCAACTGTACTTGTCGTCTTTCATCGTTATTTTTCCGTGTCTTCCGTGTGTTCCGTGGTTTTTGAATGCACACACCAAAAGTCTCCACCGACAAAAAACACTCCTGGATTCTTGAAAGAGGACGAAAAAACACCAGAGCAACTGTACTTGCCGTCTTCCCCGAGTTTCGCTTCGGGAGCACGAGGTCCGTTTCGCTCGCTTCGCTCACTCAAGCGGACTGAAAAACACCAGAGCAACCGTACTTGTCGTCTTCCTGCATTCTTTTTCCGTGACTTTCCGTGGTTTGAATGCACACACCAAACGATTCCACCAACAAAAACACAATTCGGAATTTTTGCATCAAAATGCAAGGCGACATCCCAACATAATTCTGAAAACCAAACCTGTATGAGTATATTTTCCCCTATTTTTTCTTATTTCCCTCATTTTCTCTCATTCTCCCTCTCTTCAATCATAATTTTTTAATAGTTGGGGCGAGTATGTAAAATTATTTAGGAACGGGGGATTTGTTTCTTGAGCGATACACCGAAATTATTAACCGCGCTTAGCTGCCAGCTTTCAAGTTTGCTTAAAGGGGAAGAAAAAGAAGGAGAAATAGAAGGGGAAAAAACAGGGAAAATAGAAGAAGAGTCTTACCCTTACAAAATAATAAACGCACTTAGTAACCAGCTTTCCAGTTTGCTTAAAGGGGAAGATAAGGAAGAAGAGCCCTGCCCCTACAAAATCAAAAGCACGAAAAACCGGAACACCATCCTGGTCAACTGCAGGGAATGCGAGGGCGCCTCTTCCCTGAACTATGAGCCCTGCCGGAAGAAGCTCTTCAGCATCCTTTTGAAGGAGGGGCGGGCTGATAGTCTGGTCCTTTCCAGACTTTACGAAAGGGAATACGAGGGAAAGGCCCTGGCCCTGCTCTATGCCCTTGCGGAATTCAGGGACTGCACCGCAGCTTACGGAAATCTCGGAACGTTCTTTGACTCCTGCCCGGCCTCCGAAGACCAGGAATGTGCCCCGGAAAGAAAAGCCTTCTTTGATTCCGTCCTTGAATATTCGGAAAGTTCTCCTCTTCTGGCCTTTGAGGAACTTACAGGCCCGGAAGCTGAACGGCTTCTTCAAAAAGCGGTGGCGGGACTCCTGCCTACCTCAAATCCGGAATGCAGGGCCTGTTCCGAAGCTTTTTACACGTTTCTCTCCGAAATGCGGGAAAAAGCCTCCGGGTTCGGGAGAGGGCAGGAGAGTTCCCTTCTCTCTTTTTCAGGGACGGGAAGGCGCCTTTCCGTGGATGATTACG
Source organism: Methanosarcina baltica (assembly GCF_055394095.1). Lineage (NCBI taxonomy): Archaea > Methanobacteriati > Methanobacteriota > Methanomicrobia > Methanosarcinales > Methanosarcinaceae > Methanosarcina > Methanosarcina baltica. The sequence goes on from NZ_AP042463.1 coordinate 2,347,537, forward strand.
AAGCCCGGGCCAAACCTTACGTCAGGCCTCCTTTTTCTACCTCCCGGATCTACACCGAGGCTCCCGATAATACTGAATTTCTTGAATGTTACGACATCAGCCGGGGAGATGAACGGGTCCTTGAGCTTTCCCTCTACCGTTTCACGGACAGGCCCGAAAAGCTCTACCTGATCAGGCCCCCGGAATACAACCTGCGGCCGGACGCCCTCAAACTGCTTGAGCGGGCCAGGAAGAAAATGATACTGCACAGGCCCGAAGACCTCTCCTTTGCAGACCCTGCGGGAGCGAGGCGCTACTTCAGGCGCATGGCGCGGGACTTCCTGCTCGAAGCCCGGGAAGAGGAAAGAGAAGAAAAAAGGGACGAAAAAAGGAAAAGAGAAAGGAAAAGAGAAAAAGAAGAAAAAAGGAAAGCCTGGGGAAAGGAATGGGAGAAAAACGAAAAACGAAAAGAGTCTCTGACCCCGACCCTTCTGGAAAACTACTCCGACCTGCTGGCCAGGTACACAAACGGGCTTGGAATCCTGGAAGACCTGCTCTCGGACGAAAGGATTACGGATGTTTACATCAACGCACCGGCAGACAAAAACCCGGTGCATGTGGTGCTGGACGGGGAAGAGTGCGTCAGCAACGTTTTCTTTTCCCAGGACGACCTCGACTCGCTCGTCTCAAGGTTCAGGACCATCAGCGGTCGGCCTTTCGGGGAGGCCATCCCGGTGCTGGAGTTGAACCTGGAAGACTTCGGGGTCCGGGTTTCGGTGATAGGCGACCCCCTGAGCGCAAACGGGTTGGCCTATGCCTTCAGGAAACACGCCCTTACCCCCTGGACCCTTCCCCGGCTGATAAACACGGGTTCCATATCGGCTTTTGCAGCCGGTTTCCTGAGTTTTCTCATGGACGGGCAGGCCTCGGTGCTGCTTGCGGGAGAGGTGGGCGCAGGCAAGACCTCGCTTCTCTCGGCCATGCTGCTTGAAATTCCGCAGAAGTACCGCATCCTGACGATTGAGGATACTCTCGAACTCCCGGTCGGGGATTTGCAGGCCCTCGGCTGGAAGGTCCAGGGTATGAGTTCCCGTTCCTCTATCCTGAAATCCGGGGCCGAGTTCAGCCCTGATACGGCGCTTCGGGCAGCGCTGCGGCTCGGGAGTTCGGCCCTTGTGCTCGGGGAGGTCCGGGGGCCGGAAGTGAAGGTGCTCTATGAGGCCATGCAGGTCGGAAAGGCCGGAAACTCCGTTATCGGGACTATCCACGGCTCTTCTGTCAAAAACGTGTATGAGAGGATCGTGCATACCCTGGGAGTGCCCGCCACCTCCTTCAAGGCTACGGACGCAGTCGTGGTCTGCTCAAATATCAGGCCCGGGGGGAGCATGAGGCGCATAAAAAGGGTCAGCCAGATAGCGGAGGTCAGGAACGGAGAAACCGAGAACCCTGGGGCGGACGATGTATTTACCTCCATCCTGGAATACGATGCCGCAGAAGACCTCCTTTTACCCAGCGAGGTGCTTGAACAGGGACAGTCCGAACTGGTCGAGAAAATCGCCCGCAAATGGGGTATTTCCGTGGACCTGGCGCTCCAAAATATCGATATGCGGACCAGGATGAAGGAAAAGATCGCGGATGCCGGACGGTCGAGGCCCGGACTTCTGGAAGCGGGGGCCGTCGCCAGGTCCAATAATATGTTCTGGTTGCTCATGGATTCCCTGGAAAACGAGCAGGAAGGACCGGATTTCGATGCCCTCTACACCTGCTGGGAAAGGTGGTTCGAGGCATTTTCCCACACTTTCCCGGAAAACCGGGACCTTTCGGGGCCGAAAAACCGGGTTTCGGAAGAATTGCCGGACAGGATTTCGGAAGAATTGTCGGACAGCTTTCCGGAAACGTTTTCGGATACGGTTCAGGGTAGGTGAGAAGGAATGGAAACGAGCAACCTATCTGGTCGTAGATCCGGCAGCAGGTCAGGCAGCAGATCCGGCAGCAGATCCGGCAGCAGATCAGGTAGCGGATCAGGCAGCAGATCAGGCAACCGGTCAGGAAACTGGTACGTGAAAGCCTGCAAAAGTACGGCCCGGAAATGGGGTAGGCCTCCTGTGCTTCAGGACAAACGAGCTTTTCAAAGAAAATGTGAGCAGAGCGTGAGCCCGGAATACAGAGACTCCCTTCACTTCACGGGTTTTGACCTGGAGCCTTTCGAGACTGTGTTCTTCTCCTACCTCGGGACCTTGGCCGTGTTCTGCCTCCTTTTCGGACTCGACCTTTTTCTTATCCTCTTCAGGAGTTTCGAGGCGAGGACCCTGCTCATTTTTGGAGTGCTGACCTTCCTTCTGCCTTTAGGCGTGCTCATCTACCTGAGCGAGTACGTTAAGATCCGGGCAAAGCTCATGAGAATCTCGTCCATTGGGGACATCCCGGAGGTTTTGAGCTACATTGTCATGTCCATGAAACTCGTCCCTAACCTGGAACACTCTGTTCTTTTTGCGGCCCGGAATTCGGATCGGCCGCTTGCAAAGGACCTGAAAAAGCTTGTGTGGGACCTGAACCTCCGGGTTTACAGTAGCATGGATGAGGGCCTGCTCTCTTTTGCCGAGCTCTGGGGCCGGAATACCGAGTATTTCAGGCGCTCGCTTCACCTTATAAAAAGTTCCACGGCCGAGCCTGACGAGGCCCAGCGGGTCTTCACCCTGAACCGCGCTCTGGACGTCAGCCTTGAGGGTACGGAGCGGCTGATGGACTCGTATTCCGCAAAACTCCAGACCCCGAGTTACATCCTCTATTCGATTTTCATCCTCATCCCCCTGGCCCTTGTGGCCCTCATTCCGGCGGCCACGGTGGTCGGGATGAAGCCCGGGTTTATGGACCTCGTGCTCCTCTATGACTTCCTTTTTCCCCTGCTTGCGGCAGTCTATTCCGAGTTCATTCTTCTCCAGCGTCCAATCGCTTTCATGCCTCTGAAAATCCCGGATTCCCATCCGGCCCTGTCGGACATTAAGAAAAAGAAACAGACTGCCCTCCTGCTCGCAACCCTCTGCTTTCTGTTGCTGGCCCCCTCGGCCTACCTCCTTCAGAAATTCGGAAACCCGGGCGGCCTGGTTTCAACCGTTCCTCTGGAAGGTCTGCTCCTTCCGACCCTCCCCCCGATTCTGGGAGGGGCTTTTGCCCTTTCAATCTACCTCCGCCTCTCCTCGGCTCCCTACAAGAAGATAAGGGACGAACTCCAGCAGATGGAAAGAGAGTTTTCGGATTCCCTTTTTGTCCTGGGCCGCAGGATTTCGGAAGGAAAAGCTCCGGAGCAGGCTTTTTCCGCAACCGCAAAAGCCCTTAAAGGCTCAAAGATCGGAGAAGCCTTTGAGCGGATTTCCATGAACCTCCTGAGTATGCGCACAACCCTTCAGGCCTCAATCTTCGACGAGGAATTCGGGGCCTTCCGGCACATCTACTCGGAACGGATAAGAAACACCATGCTCCTTTTTACGCAAAGCGTCCACAAAAACCACGAAGCCGCAGGAACAGCCCTGATAAAAATGGCCGACCACCTGAAGGAACTCAGCGACGTCGAAGAAAGAATCCGTCGCTCCCTCTACGACGTAACCGCCACCATGCGCTCAACCGCCGCAATCTTCGCCCCCTTGATCGCAGGAATAACCCTGGCCCTCTCCGAAGTAATAACAAAAATCCTCTCCCGCGTAGCCGGAAAACTCAGCACCGTCCCCCAGGACACAGGTCTCATGCCCGTCCAGCTCGACTCAACCGCTCTCTCCCAGACAATCCCCCCCGACCACTTCCTCCTAATAATCGGAATCTACCTCTGCCTCATCTGCGCCATCCTCACCCGCTTCGCCGGGGCCGTCGAATACGGCGGGGACAAAAACCAGCTCCACTACGATTTATCGGGTATGCTGCCTCTGTCGGTAATTATTTTCGCGGTTACGACTACGGCTTCGAGGGTGATTTTCCGGGGTTTTGTATAAAAATTTTGTAGAACATTTCACAAATGAGTGTTTATTAGATAGACAAATTTCGATTCATTAAAATAGATATATGTAGTATTATTTTCAATAGTTGTTAAGTTCAAATGAATTAAAATAAAAATAAGGATGTAATTTATGAGAGGAACTATACAAAATATAAATGCCAGTAGTATTACAATACCGAAAATTCATTTTGAATTAAGAATTGACAATACTGGACAAGAAAAAATCAAAACACTTGGTTACTCAATGGAAATATCTCTTTCTGGTTTGAGTATTGGAAACATATTTAAAATTTATAATGATGTATTTGATTCTAGAGGTTCACATGAATTTACAGAAGAATTCATTATAGATCCTTATCTATTCAACGCAATTGAAAAAAATAGAAATGGAGGGGATGTAACAGTTGACGTAAGGTTTGAATTTATGGTTGTAAAAGAAAATATAGAAACAGGAAATAAAATTGGACTTTTAAGGTATTATTTTAATAATCAATATGTAAGCATCAATCAAACAAAACTATCACAGAAAGATTGGGCAAAAATGGCCTCTGATATGGGTTATTTGAACTATGGCATATTTGAGATATCTTATTCTTCAGAAGTATTCAAGGAAGACTTCAGTGACATAATGACCCGGTTAGAAAAAGCGCAAAAAATGTTTTCACAAGGCGAATATGAAGAGACCTTAACTCAATGTAGAATGGCATTTGAAGCCTTAGCACCGCTTGTTTCCAAGAAGACAAATAATTATGAGATGATACCTGCCTTGGCTCATGAAGTAAACATGGGCTGTAAAGAAGAAGTTAATGAGCTGAAAAGTAATAAAATTGAATCACTTCGTCAAAAAATAAGGAATTCTCTTCACATAGGACCTCATGAAGGATACAGAGTAACCAGAGAAGATGCCGAATATTTACTAACAATGTGCATTTCTACAGTTCGATATTATGCGATATTATTCAATAAGATATCAAAATGACCAGCTTATATATTAGTAACTATTGCCTTGATAGTCACTATTCTGGGTTCTATTAAATAAAATTATTTTGTATCTGATGTGAGAGTGCATTACTTTTAATATTAGATATTGTTAATCCTTCAAATATTACACAGAATGTTGGTGAAATTGTGACACCCGATAAATTTTACATTTTTATTGATACAAACTTGCTCTATGTTGATACATTAGATTATCAACTTTTTAATACATGGACCATGAACGAACTTTTAAAAATTAGAAATATGTACAACAAAGTTTTTGAAGATAATAAAGAAATACTTATCCACATTCCAGAAATAGTAGCAAAAGAAGTCTTCTTGATAAAGCATGATATTTCTAAACAAAAGTTGCAAGAAGCAACAAAAACTGTGAAGTATCTTGAAGAAGGTAAACTTAAAAGGGACTTAGAAGAAATAGGGAGGAACTTCGAAGAAAAACTAAAAACAAATGGAAAATCATTCATCTCAGATAATAATATAATCATCATACCTTGTTGTAGTGACTTTTATTTTAAAAAAATAGGTATCTATTCAGCTACCTCTGTTTCTAACTTATATTTCGTATAAACTCAACAATTACTTTTTTCATATAGATTAATATAAAAATCATCGGATTTTGGAATGAGGTTTATGAAATGTGAAGAGATTCTTACTCAATGCCGTTCAGACCCTGAATCCATTGTTTCATATATTGAGGATCTTGAGTCTCGGTATGAAGATCTTGGATCTCGGTATGAAGATCTTGGATCTCGACACGAAGAGCTTGAATCTCGGTATGAAGATCTTGGATCTCGACACGAAGAGCTTGAATCTCGATATGAAAATCTTGAATCCGAAAACACCGAACTTCGAGAAAGACTTAATGAGTTAGAATCTCGCCTAAAAAAGAATAACCAAAACCAAAAAAGAAATCGACTTCCCTCTACTAACAATTCTACTGATAAAATACCTCAATCAAAAGGTTCACAAAAAGGAAGTTTTAGACGTCCTGGCGGCCAAAAAGGGCATCCTGGTTCTACATTAAGGATGATTAAAAATCCTGATAAAACAATCATTTATAAGCTACATAAATGTGAACATTGTGGTTGTAACATTGAGAAGATTGAAGTTATAAATTACGAGAAGAGACAAGAATTTGAAATAATTGTAAGGCGTAAAGTGACCGAACATCGTGCTGAGATCAAAAAATGTCCTTATTGTAACCGCAAAAACAAAGCTGCTTTTCCGAAATCAATTACAAAACCTGTCCAATATGGCAATATGGTTTTAACAATTGCAATTTACCTCCGAAACTACCAATTGATTCCCTATGACCGAATCAAGAAATTATTTAAAGATGCCTTTGGATTTGATATAAGCGTTGGTACAATAATTAGGGCAGAAAATAAGTTATTTCACAAGTTGAAAGGTGCTACAAACCACATCAAGAAGCAACTGATAAAAGAAAATGTCATCCATGGTGATGAAACTGGAATCGACGTTGGTGGTCAAGGGGAATACTGCCATTTAATCTCTACAAAAAAATATACATACTATTTCCATAATAGGAGTCGAGGATCAAAAGCAATGAATAAAATGGGAGTGTTGCCTAAATATAGAGGAATTATAGTCCACGATTTCTGGAAACCCTATTTTAAATACAAATGTGAACATGCGGCATGTAATGTCCACATTCAAAGAGAACTTAAAGACATTTATAACATATTCAAGCAAGTGTGGGCTGAGGAGATGTCTGATCTCCTATATGAAATTAAAAAATGCGCAGACTTTGCCAGAAAACAGGGCATACAAATAGATGAAGATACGCTCAAGACCTTTAAAGAAAAGTATCAGTCAATACTAATGAAAGGATTTGAGGACAATCCTCCACCTGAAATCTCGAAAGACAATGGGGTTAAAAGAGGAAGAAAAGCGCAGAGCGATGCAAAAAATCTCCTTGATAGACTTTCAAAGTATGAAAAAGAAATCTTGAGGTTTGCTACGGATCTAAGAGTTCCTTTCAGTAACAACCAAGCAGAAAGAGATCTCAGAATGATAACAGTTCAGCAAAAAATATCGGGAGATTTTAGGAAACCCCATGGAGCAGATGTTTTCTTTAGAATTAGGGGATACATATCTACACTAATAAAGAATAATATACCTACTATAAGTTCACTTCATGCGGCGATTGAAAATGTGCCACCCTTACCCTGAATAGATACAAAAATAGTTCAAAAATCAATTGAGAAAAAGATGCCTTTCAAACCCAAACTTGATGAGAAAAAAAAGAGATATATTGGGGATAATGGTTTTAAAGATACTGTCATATGGTATTCCATCATAGAACACATAAAGAACCAAGAGATAAGCGAAAATGATCAAATTATTTTATTGACAAATAATATAAAAGATTTTAAGAGTGACGGCACTTTGAGAGAATTTAAATTATTAGCTGGTAAAGATATACACATCACTAATTTTAAGCCTGCAAAAGGTAATGGTTCCAAACCTTCAGAATTTTTAAGAATTATTTTAGAGAACTCAAAAGATCTCAAAATTGATACAATAAATATTTCTTATTTAAAAATCAAAGATAAGATTCAAATTCATTCAATAAAGGGTTCTCCTCTTAATTTCAATCTTGCTCCTTTGTTTCCAAACTCAATAGATCCTAGCAATTTTGAAGATAAAATAGAAACACAAATTAAATACAGATTTTCTAGCTTTGGTTTTAATGTAGAAGATTTGAAATTTAACTTTGATGAGGCAAAAGTAGTTGCTGTTACTGTTAATTTAAGGAATTATAAATTATGGTTTATAGACATTGACGGTATAGAGTTAGAGTTTGAGGACGGTATTTTTATAGAGGAGTTTAATTTCGATGTTAATTTTGGTACAGATATACTAGAATATAATGGTTATGATGGGGAATCAAGAGACGCTGATGAAGATTTCAGAGAAACAATTATATCGATATTAGAAGGTAGAGGGTATCATCATATCGAGCCTGATTCGATTGAATATGAAGTTGAGTATATCCCACCAGATGATTAATCAACTGTTGTAACTGTTTACCAAAGACGCGACTATATAATCAATTGTCCTTTTATTAAATCCACATTTTGATCCCCTGTCAAGATGGGTAAATAATTCTTGCATGTTGGCTATTTAATAGATAGGATCTCAACTAAATGTCATATTTGTACACTATGAATTTGTACAGAAATGACATTAATACGAAATGTGAATTATACTCATCCAGTTATATTATTTTGAATATTAGCTTGACTTTGTCAGATTAGACAATTACTTCAGCCACTGTTAATGTGACATAATCAAGTTAAAATCACAGTATTATTTACTCAATCAGCTGGCCCGAATTCTTCAAAACCTCTTTTGCCTGCCCCTCGGAAAGTCCGGCTCCCATCACTTTTTTCAGGCCCTTTTCTTACGGAGATTTCCAGGCAGACAGGCCGGAAAGTTTTTTGAAGGATTTCTGAGACCTGCGGCCTTTTATAAATTTTGTTTCTCAGTTGACAGGGGCCTTTTTTTACTGGATTGACCTCTTTTGCCTGCTCCTCGGAAAGTCCGGCTCCCATCGCTATTTTCAGGCCCCTTTTTTACGGAGATTTCCAGGTAGACTGGCCGGAAAGTTTTTGGAAGGATTTCTGAGACCTGCGGCCTTTTACGAATTTTATTTCTCAGTTGACAGGGGCCTTTTTTTACCGGATTGACCTCTTTTGCCTGCCCCTCAGAAAGTCTGGCTCCCATCGCTATTTTCAGGCCCCTTTTTTACGGAGATTTTCAGGCAGACAGGCCGGAAAGTTTTTAGAAGGATTTCTGAGACCTGCGGCCTTTTCTGAGTTTTGTTTTTTCAAAGTGCAGCGGCCTTTTTTCTACTCTTCTCTCTTTTTATCTAAGTATCTAGTATATTCAAATTTTGAACCAATTGTTCTTTTTTATGACGTAATATCCAAATTTTGAACGGCATATTGAAGTTCATTGAACGCATTTAGCAATCTACGTGATAAATTTGACAAAGCTGCAACAAGATATACAAAAAATTCTCAAAGAATCCTCTGAACCCCTCGGCCCAGCAGCTATTGCAAATGAATTGGGTCTAAGTAGAGATAGGCATAAAAGTAAAATCCACTACAATTTGACAAAATTAAAGGAAAAAGGAATTGTCATTTGTCTTGAAGGAGGAAAGTATTCGATAAACAAAGAAGACTTGGAAATAATAAGAGAATTAGAAATCAAAATTCTTGAGTTATTAGCAGAAAAAGAATATAATCCAAAGGAACTGGAAGAGAAACTGGTCCAAGATGAAGGTAAAGTTATTGGTGCCATCAGCCGACTTGAATTAGATGGGCTAATTAAAGAGGGGGATATCTCTCTGACTAAAAGGGGAGGCTTACCAAGAAAAGGGCCAACTGTTTATGTAACAGATTATTACAGAGCTTCAACCTACACTCCAACACATTTAGGATACTCAAAAATAGGTCTTTGTCCCATATGCAAAAAAAAGCTGAATGATTATGAAACAATTGTAGTAGCATTTTTTAGACAAATTAATGACTTTAGACAAAGACCATGGCTTTCAACAGAGATTCACTCAAAGTGCTTGCCTAAGTCTAAAGCATATGATATGGTATACAGTAAACATAAACAATCAATGTTCTGTTATCATTGTGGCCTTCCCCTTTCTCCAAAAATGTTACCTGAATACTCAATAGATTATGGACTATTAAAAGATCATTTTTTCGGTTTTGAATTGAATTCAATCAAGTTGCTTGAGGAATTAATAAAAAGTTGGTTTGTACCCCTTGATGTTCCTTTCTTGAAAGAAAAACACGCAATCACACCTCAAAACTCAACAATAAGAAAAGTATACAACAAATTAGATCTAGAGATGCCTGAGTGGTTAGATGAGAGAATAAAGAATGATGAAAATAACCCTGAAATGCCTCCATTTGGAGAAATATGCCACGAAATTTCAAATGATCTGATGTTTACTTTTGATGGAGATCTCTCAAAACTAGAAATTGCAGAAAAATTCCAGAAACTTTTGATCAAATATAGGTTGTCTTGTCCAGAAGAATACAATGTTAGTTCTAGAACAAAAGAGATATGGACTGCGGCTCAAGACATTAAGAAAAATTATGATGAGAATATTAGAATTTCTTATGAAAAATTGCTTGGACCTGAAGCAAACTTGCATACTCATATTGATTGGGCATTCGATCCAGATGATTATGATTTCGATAAGGCAGCATTAGGTTCTTGTAACGATAGAAATTTTACATTTATTTTGGCTCAAACTTTTGCAATAAAATGTGGGAATCGATATTATCATCCTTATTGTGCTGATAAACTCGGATTAAATGACAGTCATTGCAATGACAAATAATCAAAAGGAGGTGAAGGTATTGAGTAATAAATCCGATCAGGATAACCACGCAAACCAGTGCAATCCTAATAACGATGCTTACTGGCAAAGCCGTGGGGAAGACGAAAGACCCGAAGACTGCGAAGAAAAAGCTAAAGACTGAAAATACAACAATTTTTGATAAGTAATTGGGAAAATACATAATGACAAAGAAAACGCCCATGACCAAAGAGGCTACATCAAGAATACAATCCCATGCTGACAGAACCGATACAAACCAAGGTTTCAAGGCAAGAGCACAATCTGCAGTTACAAAGAACAAGAAATAAAACACACTATAAATTTATTTATTTATTTATTTTTTACTATGGAGATCAGATGATGGTTCAAAAAGAGAATTTAGGCCTAATAAAATGCGAAAATTGTGGAAGAACATATACATTAGACCCAAAATGGGAATATAATATATGTAAAAACTGTGCTAGCAAAAAAATTGACGAGGTATTTAGGGTATGGGCAACCGAAATCCTTGGATATCACGAAGAACTTTGGGAGTTCTTACCTAAGTTGCCAAGAGACCTATTTTTTCTTACCCTCAAGGATTACGTTTCTGACAATGAATTGAAACAAAAAGTTGATAATGCACTAAGATCACATCCCGACAAACGCTACTCCAGCATGGATTTGAAGCAAATTGCAATAGATGAAAAAGATAAATTGCTGACTGCCGCAATACCTTCCAAAAAGGGGGTATGTGAAAAATGCAATTCCAGTTATGATATCAATGGCATATGGCCTTACAAAATTTGCCAAAAATGTGCTTTGAATGAAAAATACAAATGGGAAAATATTTGGCTTAGTGAACTAGGTTATGATGAGGAATTTGCAGGCATCATACCAACTCCACCGATAGATACTAAAAAGTATAGAATCGATGCTACTTTTAGCACAGAATCTTCAGGAAGAGGTAAAACGAATATGACTCAGGAAACTGCAGCGAGAATTCAATCTCACGCAGATAGAAACGAAACAAATCAGGATTTTAAGGCAAGGGCTCAATCTGCAGCTGCTAAAAAATAAAACAATATATATGGAATGTTCAGGCCTTCCATTTATTTCAGGATGTAGATTGGTGAGTAGTGGGTGTAAATCATTGAAAATTGTTTGTAGAAGGACTTTCGATAAATACGTCCAAACAAGCTGAATGTGTATTTATTTCCAGCATGATAAATGACTCACGGACACGCCCCATCATTTCAACCCTGGAGATTTTAGGGAAACTCTGAATTCCCAATTTAATTTATTTTTATTCACAGGTGAGAAATTACATCTAATCATAGCTTCTTTAAACTGTTTATTTGTGATGAAAAAACCTTCTGGCGATTGTTCAAAAAGAATTTTAAGTGCATAACTGGTGTAATTTTTATCTGGTGTTTTTTGTGGAAGTATATTCAACATTATCCAATTATCCAGGGCTTTTTTATTAATGTCGGGTAGTTCGTATCCACTCATTTTACTCACTCCTATCTTTCATAATTTGCCAATAAAGTACCACTGAGCTATGCCTTGATTTTGAAAAACAACCGGCTAAGGCCACCACCAGGGTCCATACAAAAACGCCCAAAATAAACCATTTCCGGTTATTTCAGAAAATAGACCGGAAACAGCCTAAAAAAAAGAAAAATTAACAAATAAACCGGGCCGAATTTTTCAGAACATCTTTTGCCTGAACTTCAGAAAGCCCTGCACCCATCACTATTTTAAGGGCCATTTCATCCGTGATAAGGTCGTCCGGGCTGTGGGTGTCCGTATTCAGGACAAGGGTTGCCCCGAGTTCAAGGCCCAGTCTGGCGACATGCCCGTTTGTCCGGTTGTGCCCGTTTCTTGCCGTGATTTCCAGGCAGACATTATTTTCAATTGCGGTTTGCACGTCCTCCGGGGAGATCAGGCCGGGGTGGGCCAGGATGTCCACGTCCTCGCAGGCTGCGGAGGCGGCGTTTGTGCCGGGAGCCACGGGCTCGGCTATGGTTTCCCCGTGCACGACCACGATGTCGGCTCCGAGTTCCTTTGCCTTTCGGGCGAGGGGGGCGATTTTTCTCGGAGGAACGTGGGTCAGCTCGACTCCTGCCAGGACTTTTATGTCCCATTCTTCCTCAAGGTACTTCGCCTTATTTGCGCCCTCAAGGAGGAATTCAAGGTTCGTAAAGTCTGCGTGGTCGGTAATTGCTATCGCCTCGTAGCCGTGCACAACAGCCCGGCGGACGAGTTCGCTGGGGATTAATTCCCCATCACTGAAAAGACTATGAGTGTGAAGGTCGATCAAATGGAACCACCTGTTTTTGGGAATAATGATTATTTTTTTTAGGGTATGGTCTTAAATTTATGTCAAACGAATTTTTTAACCACGGAACACACGGAACACACGGAAAAAGAATGCAGGAATACGACAATTAAGGTTGTTCCGGCATTTTTTTCACTTTTTTGAAATAAGGTTTATAGTCCGCTTGAGCTCGCGAAGCGAGCGAAACGGACCTCGTGCTCCCGAAGCGAAACTCGGGTAGCGAAACTCGGGTGGTTGGAAGTCCTCTTGATATTGATTCTTGACGGAGAACTCCAATATTCCGAATTCTAAAGCTGGGTGAGTATATATTAACAGCCCACCCTGCTTAAAAAATTATTCAATATTATCAGGATCATTAGAGTTCTCAGAACTCTCAGGCTTCTTCCCCACATCTGCATAAGCGAAACTGGGCTTTATTTTTGTCCTGACCTTCTCAGGTTCCTCTGGATTCTCAGGGCTCTCAGTCACATCTGCAAAGGCTAAACCGGGCTTTATGGCCTCGTTTTTAATCCTGACATTCTTAGGCACAGGCTTCTTGGGAATATCCACCACATTTCGCTCCAGCACACTGGCAAAAGCTAAATTGGGCTTAACGTCCTCGATTACTATCCTGACCGTCTCTCCAATCTCTACTTCCTCTACAAAGACCACAAGGCCATTGACAATCACGGCCCCGTCTCCGGAAGTTCCGAGTTGATCGATCTTGACCACGAACTCATTGCCCTTCCGTATAGAAGTCGTCAGATATTTCTTTCCGATAACGTAGATCTCCGCACTCTGGGTTCTGGAGGCTTTCGGGGTGTAGGCCGAGGTCCGCACGAAATTGGCCCTTACCTGATTCATGTAGTCCCCGAACATATCGCCCTGGAAGACCTTCACCACGAAAGTTCCGTCCGGCTTCAGGATCTTTTTCGCGCACTCAAGGGCCGAGGTGGTAAGCTCGATTGACCGGGCATGGTCATAGGCCCAGTTTCCGGAAAGATTTGGCGCAGCATCACAGATAACCACGTCCGCTCCACCCTTTCCGACAATATCGATGATATTCTCAATCGTGGAATCAGCGTTAATGTTCCCCCGGATAGTCTGCACTCCCTCAATGGGCTCGATTACCTGGAGGTCAACCCCCAGAATCTTCCCCTTGGAAAGCTCCTTTGCAACCTGCAACCACCCGCCTGGAGCTGCCCCCAGGTCCACAACCGAGTCTCCCTGACTGATAATTCGGTGCTTTTCATTAATCTGCTTGAGTTTAAAGGAGGCCCTGGAACGGTAACCTAATTGTTTTGCCTGATGATAATAAAAATCTCGTCTGTCTCTTGCCATGATGTACCTTCCCTGCACTGAAGTATATAATATAGATTGCGCAAAATCGTTTATCTGGATATCTATACTATATAATCCTTTTATAAATATATATCTTCGGTTATTATATGGAGGGGGATAAAATGGATAAAAAGGACAAAAATAGACAAAATGGACAAAATGGGCAAAACGGACAAAAATAGCTAATTACGACCACTCCGGGAAGTGCCGTGTTAAAAAAGTACATAAAAGAAGGGGCAAGAGGCCTGACGCATTCGTCCATGCCCTGCCCTGCCCTACCCTGCCCTTCCATTTACGACAAAACCGGAAATTTGAGGAAGAAGTCTTTTACTGACGGAGAAAATAATTCTGATTTTGTCCTTCAGGCCCTCTGGCACTCGCGCATGAAAGCCCTCAGTTGTTCGCTCAATGCCCCGCAGTAGAAATACCAGGGCTTTTCTTTGACCTCAATTAGCAGATGTTCTGCCCCGTCCCAGGTGAAGTGGGCAACTATCTCGTTTCCTTCAAGTACCCCGGAATTTCCGGGCGTGGCCTCCAGCCCGTATTCCTGAAGTTTTTTCATCATGCAGGTAAATACGTTCGGAGTAACGTTTTTGAACTTTATCCCCCGACAACCTTCCTCTTCCAATCTCTTTCCGGTCATCCTTCCAATCCCGATTCCCAACAGGCCTTATCCTTAATTTGACGTCCTCTGACACTGCCTCACGAAACTTTTTATTTTATTCTGCAATGCCCCGCAACCGATGATAAATGGTTTTTCCGTTATCGTAATAGTAAGCTTTGACTCCCCGTCCCATTCGTAATCGGCAGTAACTCCCTTCCCGGAGAGTTCTCCTTTCTTTCCCGATGGTACGTAAAGCCCGGCCTCGCTAAGCTTTTTCTTCATGCAGTTAAACACATCAGGTGTGACGTTTTTAATTATTACAGGTTTGCATCCCATATCTTTTCCTCTCCTATTTGACATGTGAACTACCCCCACCTGTCAGCCTTCGGCTGTCGTGTTAAACCATAGGTTTAACAGGAGTTTCTAATTTTCAATTAGAAACATCGGGGAAGGAGACTTCACGTCTGTTTGTCAAATTATATTTATAACTCGTCATTGAATAACCTATGTATAAATTCAATTAAATATATTTATTTTCACGATCAAGGAAGCCAATTTCGGTAGTTCAGGATTTCAGAGTAAATACCTGCGACAACTGAGCACAGCCCTCAAAACCTCTTCCCCGCTAATCCTCTCCATCTTCAAATCCATCGATTTTTCAATAACATCAAGGTCAAACGGCAGGCGTTTTTCGACTTCTCTCATAAGCTGGAGGTCCCCGCTCATGATAACGTAGTCTATGTCCGCCTGGGCCTCAAGGACTCTGTTTATGGCCTCCATGATCTTTCCCATGTGGTGGGCGATGTCCTCTTCCCTGAGGCGCTCGAAACGGCGCTGGGAAAAACCGCCTTTAGTGTGCTTTTCCTTAACACTGCTCCGGACGAGTTCTTCGCTTTCAAAGGAGTAGCGGTCGGGAGCAAAGCCTACAAAGGACTCTCCCGCGTGGAGGAGAAGGACAAGCATTCGGTAATCCGCATCCAGACCTTTCTCGAGGGCCTCGGTCTCGAAACTATCTTTAAGGTGCCAGACGCTCCCCTTAATCGGGATGGGGGGGGCAACCGCCTCGGAGACCATACGGTGAACGTCCTGGAAGAGGATCAGGCCGGTTTCGGAATCAAGTTTTTCCAGGATGAAGCGGGTGTTTTCCGGAAGTCTGTCCCGAAGTTTTTCAGGCAGGACATCCGCGAGGTGGCTTCCGGGGGGCAGGTAGACCGTGAGCAGCTCTTCGGAGAAAGGGTCCGGAGCCCTGAATGATACAAGTTTTAAGAGGTATGTCTGCATAGCGGCCGGGCTTAGGGTCTCCAGACCGCGGAACTCAAGCTTTTCAGAGGCCTCTACCCTGAAGCTTTCAAGTTCATGGGTCAGAGTCTGCATTCTCACAAGTTCCTGGTTCAGGCGAGACTCAGCTTCCTGCCTGTCGGCCACGGCATCTCTGGCCAGCTTTTCTCTCTTTTCAAGCTGGATCTGCGCGGTCTTAATGTCTACTTCAAGCTCCACAATCCGGGAATTGAGCCGGTCTATTTCGAGCTCAAGCTGCTCTTTACCAGAGATTTTTCCGAAAAGGGAACTTATGCCCTTTACCATATCTTCCTTTCCATCTCTGCCATCTTTTTTAGCAGTTTTTCCATTTCCCGAAGCTTTTTTACCGTTCATTCCGTTTCCCTTTCCTTTCCAATTATTAACTTATTTTCCTAAGTGATAAAAGAAATTAAGAATATAAAGAATATACTATAACGACGGAGATACGCCATTTACGATTTTTCTGGCGTTTTTTAGTCCGCTTTCAGGTGTTTTAGTCCACCTTCAGGTTTTCAGTCCGCTTGAGTGAGCGCAGCGAGCGAAACGGACCCCGTGCTGTTGCGATTACATCGCAACTCCCAGGAAATCTTCGATTTCCTGTGATCCCGAAGCGGAACTCGGGTAGCGCAACTCGGGTGGTGCGGGAGCGAGAGCTTAAAATACCGGAAGAACAAGTTTTTTTGCATGGAACTTACTGAAGTAGTAAAAACTCTTGAAGAAATTGCACCTCCTGAACTTGCGGAGGACTTTGACGAAGGTCGAATAGGCCTTATCCTCGGTCTGGAAAAAGAAGTTAATAAAATTGCAGTCGCTCTGGACGCAAACGCGTTTACCCTTAAAAAGGCAGCGAAAGCCGGGGCAGACCTTCTTATCACCCACCACACCCTGATCTTCCACCCCGTAAGCAAAATCTCAAAACCTCTCTCTGAAGCCCTTCAAATCGCCCTTGAAAACCGAATTTCGCTTTACAGTATGCACACGAACTACGACCGGGCAGAGGGAGGGATCAACGACGCGCTTGCGGAAAGGCTGGGGCTCCGGGAAATAGAGGTGCTTGATATGGGGAGGATAGGAGAAATCGAACCCTGTTCTCCGGCCGAACTGGCAACTCATGTATCCCGCTGCCTGAAAACCCCCGTTACCTACGCCGGTGAAAAGGAAGAAATCAGGCGCATCATGGTCTCAGGAGGTAGCGGTTTTCGACACGAATCCCTGGCTCTTGCCCGGGAAAAGAGGGTGGACGCCTATATCTCGGCCGAGCTGAAGCATGACGTGCTGCGTTCCGCAGAAGACCTCTGCCTGATAGACGCAACCCATTACGCCACAGAAAACCCTGGAATGGAGGCGCTCTGTCCGAGGCTCCGGGACCTGCTTGGAATCGAGGTGGAGTTTATTGACCAGCCCTCGGGGCTTAAAACGGTTCAGACAGAACTTTGAAAAAATGAGTGAGAAAAAACCAGGGAGGGCGCATAGGTATGAAAAATGAAAAAAGTTCCGGAACCAAAAAAACCGAATCAATAGACGACGAAACCCTGGAACAACTGCTCAAAGAACAGATGCAAAATCAGATCCGTTCCGATTACAGGCGTAGCCTTGGAAAAGAACACCAGAGACGGTATATGGAATAATGCAACGGAACTTCGGGTCTATTACCCCGTACAATCATTCAGCCCGAATATAAAATTTATTTATTCTGTTCATCCGGAGCTTTTATAGACGGGACGCTACGTCCCAATATCTTTTTTACCGTTTCGGGACGCATCATGGTCCCCCCAAGCAGGATAACCCAGCCAAGTGGAAAGAGGAATAGTAGAAGACAGTATATAGCAATGAGGGCAAAGATAGATTTCCCTGCGGTATCTATTATTTTATTGTCCATTCCCGCATTCCTCCAATTTTACTATGAACAGAAAGATCAGAGTGTATTTTGACGGTTGTATGCTGTTGACTTGAAGGCTTTTTAGATACACTGCTAAAACCAGTTACATTAATAGTATGGATGCTATGATATATTAAATTTCTTTAAAGGTATCTTTACCCTGTGTGAGTTGGGAAAAAGGAGACGAAAAGGAAGGTAAAATAGAACAAAAATGGGAACAAGGGACAGTATCCCCTGTTTAAAATTTCCCAGTTTTAAAAGTACCTGTGCGCGTTTTCAACAGCTTTTACGATCAGGTCAACACAGGTCTTGACATCGGCCAGGTCCAGCACTTCCACGGGAGAGTGGATATAACGGGTGGCTATGCTCACGGTGCCGGTTGGAATTCCTTCCCGGGTTAGGTGGATGGCCGTGGCATCGGTGGTCCCTCCGGAGCCGACTCCGAGCTGGTAAGGGACCTTGGCGTCCCTGGCGTTTTCTTTGAGCCATCTGAGGACCTGCGGGTGAGCGATTAAGCCCCTTCCGGAAGCGTCCGCAACCGTTATTACAGGACCTTTTCCAATTTCTAGGCAAGAATCGAGCTTTGTGATTCCGGGGTGGTCTCCGGGGATGGTGGTATCAATCGCAAGGGCAATGTCCGGGTTCAAACCAAAAGCCGCGGTTCTGGCTCCTTTTAAGCCCACCTCTTCCTGCACGGTGCCCACGGCGTAGACATTTGCGTCAATTTTGAGTTCTGCAAGCCTTTTCATGACTCCGATAAGGATTACGATTCCTGCCCGGTTATCAAAGGCCTTTGAGGTCACCTTTCCGTTTGCAAGGGGTGCGAATTCCCGGTCCTGGGATATGGGGGTCCCGATTTCAACTCCCAGCTTTTCGGCATCTTCCCGGTCCTTTGCCCCGATGTCAATGAACATGTCCTCATATTTGACCGGTTTTTTCCGGTCCTCATCCTTCATGACGTGAGGGGGCTTGGAGCCGATTACTCCCACAACCGGGCCGCTTGAGCCGTGGACTATCACGCGTTGGTTCAGAAGAGTCTGGTCAAACCAGCCCCCGATCTTGACAAAACGGAGGAAGCCGTCCTCATCGACGTACTTAACCATAAGTCCAATTTCGTCCATGTGAGCCGCCAGCATAACCGAAGGGCCCTTACCTTTTCGGGTCGCGATCAGGTTTCCCATTGTATCGGTCCGGATCTGGTCAACGTAGGGTTCAAGTTCCTTTTCAAGGAGTTTCCGTATCTCGGATTCCGAGCCTGAAATTCCATGGGCATTGCTAAACTTTTCAAGAGATTTTTGAATTACTTCCAATTCCTGAATATTTTCCATCTTTGCTTCTCTCCTGATGAGATTATCTGAATATATTTTCTAAATATTATATAGAGCTCAATTATTATATGAATTTACTATCCCTCATTGTTCCGATTATCGTTTAAACTTTTGTACGGGGTAATTCAAGGAAAAATCAGGAAAAAATCATGGGATATTCAGGGAAAATTCAGGGAAAATTCAGGGAAATTGACTAAGAGCAGAACCTCCTGCAGAGGCTCAGAAAGACAGAAACATTAAAATCCCTTCAGGTAAATTAGATGACAGGTGAAATAACAAATGTCAGCAGAATTACCTCCACAAATCCAGAACCAGATAGCTCAGTTACAGCAGGTGCAGCAGCAGATTCAGGCACTTGTAATGCAGAAGTCTCAGCTTGAGGCTATGCAGAAAGAGTCAAGTATGGCCCTTGAAGAGCTTGAAAAGCTGGCCGAGGACGCGGTTGTTTACCGCAACGTCGGAGAACTGGTAATAAAAACGAACAAGGATGAGTCCATTGTTAAACTGAAGGACAGGCAAGAAACCGTTTCCCTCAGGCTCCAGTCAATTACAAGACAGGAAGAAAGACTTACAAATCGTTTCAAGCAGTTACAGGAACAGATCCAACATGCGATGGGTGGGACTCCGCAGGCGGAATAATTTTTTATTTTGAATTAACGTACATCTGTATAAGCCCTGTATATACAGTATGTACATATACAATATGTGCATATACAGTATGTATATGTACAGAATGTAAGGCTTGATAAATATAGTTTTAGCTTTAACTGACTGTACCTTAACACCTGTATCTTAACTGACCGTATTATACGTTTGGAGTGGGCCTGGACTTTATTATTCAGGCCCATGAACAGTATCGAATGCATGAACGAAAGTGATGGCCAGAGTGGACAATGGAAGTTGACGAAGTAGAGTTTTTTAACCGACTCCTTGACTATCAGGATATTTTATATTTGTGCCACCGGAATGCAGACCCTGATGCAGTTAGCAGTGCCTTTGCCCTTTCCGAAGCCATCGGAGGCACCGTGGGCCTTGTGGACGGCTGCAACAGGGTAGCATCCATTCTGATCTCAAAACTTGGAATAGAGGTAGTGGATAAGCCTGACCCGGCGGATTACGGCCTTACGGTAGTGGTGGACACCTCGACACAGGCCCAGTTGAACGATATAGAGCTCAGAAATTACTCTGTTCTCGATCACCATATGACAACCGCCCTGACCGTAAATGCCGATTTTTTCCTGCGCAGGAACACGACTTCTACGGTTGAAATCGTTTACGATATTCTGAAAGCCATGGGAGCACCCATAACCCAGCGGGTAGGAATTGGGATGCTTACCGGGATTATTACGGACACCGGGCATTTCAAACACGCAACTGTTGATACCTTTCGCACGGTTGCGAACATCATAGAAAACAGCGGTGTGGAGTACGGGGAAGTACTTGAACTGATGGCTGCCACGCCTCAGGACATCTCCATGCGCATCGCTGTCCTGAAAGCCGCAAGCCGCAACCAGATAGAAAGGGTTGGAGAAATGCTGATAGTGACCTCACATGTAAGTTCCTTCGGAGGTTCGGCATCCTCCATGCTCATCAACATCGGAGCGGATGTCTCTTTTGTAGGGACGGCAAAAAACGGCAGCGTCCGGATAAGCGCCCGCGCTAAAAGGGATGCTGTAAACGCAGGGCTCAACCTAGGCCAGCTCATGGAAGACGTGAGTGTCGAATATAAGGGCACCGGAGGCGGGCATTCCGGAGCTGCAGGTCTCGAGGTGATAGGTGACCTGGATGAAGTACTCTGGAAATGCCGGGAAAAAGCAAAAGAGACTCTTAAAGCTTTGATTCCCGCAAAAATCCCTAAAAAAGTCTATTTTAAAGATGAATCATAAATAAATAGAAGCCCCGGGGCTCAAAAAACCGGGTTTTATTTTTTATCGCAGAGTTCAGGAAGAAATACGAATACTTGCCTTTTTTGACATAAAGAACAATTATTTTTTATAGGATAATCTGGCTTCTTTTCTAACGTTATGCCTTCCGGAAGCTCCGGGGATCTGAAAAACGGAGCTCTGGAGGACGTCAACTGCCTCTGAGCTAAAGATACAGGGGTTTTTTGCTATGTATTATACATAAATAACTAAATAAAAAAATAAATAAATATTAAAATTTCAGTGTGAAAAAAAGAGCGTGAGAATATGCCAGAATACTGGGATCCTGAAATTGAAACAATGCCTGTAGATGAATTGATGAAACTGCAGGAAGTAAAACTGAAAGAACTGGTGCATTACGTGTACGAGAACTCTCCTTTTTATAAGCAGAGGTTTGACGAGCACGGTGTTCACCCCGATGACATTCAGACCCTTGAAGACATCACAAAGTTACCTTTTACATTTAAGCAGGATCTCAGAGACACCTACCCCACAGGAATGTTCTGCGTCCCCAATTCAAAGCTCGTCCGTTTCCACGCATCCTCGGGGACAACAGGAAAACCAACGGTAGTGGGTTATACTAAAAATGACATTGAAGAATGGGCCGAATCCCTTGCAAGGGCCTTCACGTCTGTTGGGGTCGGAAAAGAAGATGTCCTGCAGATCAGTTACGGTTACGGTTTATTCACAGGCGGGCTCGGGGTCCACTACGCCAGCGAAAAGGTCGGGGCCAGCGTGCTTCCCACAAGTTCGGGGAACACCGAACGCCAGCTTGATCTTATGAAGGATCTCGGGACAACGGTTATCGCCTGCACTCCTTCATACTTTTCATACATGATCGAAGCTGCCCAAAAAGAAGGGTTCAGCATTAAGGATGATACTAAAATAAAAATAGGGATTTTTGGGGCCGAACCCTGGAGCCAGGAACTCAAGGAAAGAATTGAAAAAGATGCCGGAATAAAAGCCTACGACATCTACGGGACTTCGGAACTGAGCGGTCCGCTTTTCACTGATTGTATAGAACAGTGCGGCATTCACATCTGGGCCGACAAGTACATTGTGGAAATCCTTGACCCGGAAACCGGTAAGCCTGTACCCGATGGGGAGACCGGAGAACTTGTGATTACCACCCTTACAAAAGAAGCCCTTCCGCTCATCAGGTACAGGATAAGGGACCTGACCAAAAAAATCACAGAGCCCTGCAAGTGCGGAAGGACACACCCGAGGATCACCCGGATTACGGGCCGCTCGGACGACATGCTCATCATCCGCGGCATAAACGTCTTCCCGGGTCAGGTCGAGTCCGTGCTTTTGAAGATCCCGGAAGTCGGGAATCACTTCATGATTATCGTGGACAGGAAAGGGGAACTCGACTCTATGAAAGTGGAGATCGAAATGAGCGAATCCGCGTTCAGTGACCGGATGTCGGACATGATGAACCTGGAGAAAAAGGTGGCTGCGGCCCTTAAGAGTGTGCTCAACCTTGCAGTGAAGGTGGAACTTGTTGAGCACGGTTCCCTTCCCCGTTCAACCGGTAAATCGAAGAAGGTCATCGATAAGAGACCAAAGCTCTAAGCGGGTCAATTACCCCTCCCTAAAATCTTAGCCTTTAGGCTAATATTTTAGAGTAAGGGGCTTGCTTCGGTAAGCCCTAGTTGAATAGCCTTTCGTTATACTGGTCATGATATTCGAGGATACTCCACACGTTCTCGGAGATTTCGATCTGGATTAAACATCCCTGAGAGGTAGGGGAAGTGTTCAGGTCATTAACAAGCCAGTATAACAGTGGCGATGTGGACCCACTCCTGCAAAGGAGGACAGAACATAAGGTCACTGTCAAACAACATTAAGGTTCCCTGTTAAACAAAAAATGGGGGCCTTAGTCTCGACGCATTCATCTCCCACCTGCCAGTTCCTCCAAAGTCGGAACTGTCGTGTTAAACCATAGGTTTAACAGGAGTTTCTAATTTTCAATTAGAAACATCGAGGAAGGAATCTTCTGCTGTCTGAGATAAAGTTCCGAACAAAATATATTTTCGGGCCGGGAAAAGTGCAGGGACTCGATAGGTCGGCTGTCCCCAACTAAAATGGTGGGTACCCCTTCACCTCTCCCTCTCTTCTCTGTCCTCCCAATCAGTAAATATACAGGATAACTTATAATACGGGAAAGAACTTTCTCATCTAAGAAAATATCACAGAAAGGGTTGTGTTGGAATGGAAGAAAAGATCATAAAACAGATTTCCCTCTTTGCAGAGAACAAACCTGGCAGGCTTGCAAAGGTTGCCGATAAACTGAGGACCGAAGGTATAAACATCCGGGCCTTTACAATTGCGGAATCAGGAGATTTCGGGATCATACGCATGGTGGTGGACAGGTCAGATGATGCCCACAGGGTCCTGCATGATGCAGGGTTTACGGTTTCCGAGACCGAAGTACTCGGGATCGAGATGGATGACCTTCCCGGTAGCATGTCCATGATTGCGGAGGTGCTCGGAAAAGCAGATATCAATCTGGATTATGCATATGCCTTCATCACCAGGGGTCAGAAAGCCCTCCTTATCATAAGGGTAAACGATATTAAAAATGCCATCCAGCTCCTGCAGGAGCAGAAGGTCCGGCTCATCGGCATGAAGGAGCTTGAAAAGCTCTGATTTTTAAAAAACATTTGATTTTTAAAAAATATCTGATTGTATCTGATTATTAAGGGAAAGGGAAATAAAAAAAGTCAATTCAAAGGCAGTTCATTCCCATTCCCTATCATTCCTTTTTTAAGACTGCCATTGCCTCGCTGTGCTGGAGATCCTGGGATCTTCATGGATTGCCTGACAATTGAAATATAAAAAATAACTGGAAAAATTAACAATTACAATGAATTGCAGAACTGATAATCCTGAGGCCCTCCTTAAAAGTAAACTGGGAGGATCCCACACCACAATCATAGGAGGCCGGGCAGGGAGAAAGCTCGTAAGGCTTGTAAGCCAGCACCCGGAAGTCAAAAAGATAATCCCGGCCGTAATTTCCGTAAAAGGGACAGCCGGGGGAAAACTTTTTGGGAAACTCTTGCGGGCGGATTCCAGGGGGAATTTAAGGTTGCTCCTCTCGGAAGGCCGGAGCGTCCAGGAACTCCGGCTTGTGACCACGGTAGGGACTGCTGTCGAGGGGGAGAGGATTGTGGATGAACTTACAGAAATATTAAAAAATGAACTGTAATAAAACAGGAAGTGAGTCTGCTTGGCGTTTATAGGGATTGACCACGGTACAACAGCAATGCGTTTTGCCTTGCTTGAAGGGAAGATAGTCCGGACATTCGAGTTATCAAGGACGAAGGCCGCAAGTCTTTCCGAGGCCGAAATTTTGAGGGAATTAGAAAAGAACCTTGAAACGTCCCGGGAAAAGATTGAACTTGTCGGGCTGACCTATTCCATGGGCGACGGTTTTTCCAGTATCAAAGACCTCCGGGCCCTGGAGGGAAGAGGGCTTCAAAGTGTGGAAGGAGCCGGGAAAAAGACCGGGGGAGGCACGAAGGTCTTTGAGGCGATCCGGAACTCGGGCATTCCGGCCGTGGCAATCCCGGGGCTTCATACCAACAGTCGCGTGGATCCAAGGATGAAGGTCTTTTCCCACCTCACAAGCCCGGAAAAACTGGGAATTGCCTATCATATCCACTGCCTGGGCTATGAAGACTTCGTGATGGCCGATATAAGCTCGAATACCGTTACCCTTGCCATTGCGGCAGGAAAGGTGCTCGGAGCAATCGATGCCTGCATCTTTGCCCCCGGCGTGCACCACGGCCCCCTTGACCTGCAGGCAATCCGGAACGTGGACGCAGGCTTGATAAGCGCAAACCAGGCCTTCATAGAAGCCGGGACCTTAAAAATGACCCCCTACGGAGACCGGGACGAGCTACTCGCCGCCGCCGAAAAAGGAGAAGAAGCAGCCCTCCTTGCCCTGGACACCATTGCCCTCTTCGCGGCCATGGAGATAGTTTCCCTCGAACTACTGCTCAGGGACTACGGAAAAGAAGGAGATATTTTCCTTGCAGGCTCAATTGCAGAAGTCTCCAGAGTCCGGGAAAAAATCAACAGACACCTTGGCCGGGAGTGCAAAGCCCTCGGAAAATGGCATGCAGCCATAGGCTGTGCCGAGATTGCCAGAGACGTCTTCGGAGGCGCAGAGGAAATCCTCGGCCTTGAAGTAGAATGGACCTGAAAATAATGTCAACTACCCCCACCTAAAACCTTCGCCTAACGGCTCAGGTTTTTGAGGAAGGGGTCTCCGCTGAGGTAAGATGATCAGGGATCAAAAGTCTCTAATTTTTTAATTTTTTTAGTCCGCTTGAGCAGGCAAAAATAGGATTTGAAGTCCACTTGAGCAGGCAAAAATAGGATTTGAAGTCCGCTTGAGCTCGCGCAGCGAGCGAAACGGACCGCGTGCTGTTGCGATTTCATCGCAACTCCCAGGAAACCTTCGATTTCCTGTGATCCCGAAGCGCAACTCGGGAAGTGCAACTCGGGAAGTGCAACTCGGGTGATCAATGCTTTTCCACATTTTCATCGGAGTCTTTCTCGTCTTCTTCCTCCACAAATTCCGAAACCACGATTTCATCTGCGTCGTAGCTCATTCTGTCCTTGCTCATCAGGATTACATAATCTGCAGAATTTCTGAGGGCCGTGGAAAAGCCGGGTTCGACTCCGAAGAGGATCGTCTCCTTGCCGTGTTCGTTTGCCTTGTTCAGGAGAGGTTTGAAGTCCGCGTCCCTTGTTACGATTGCCAGGGTATCGATGTTGGGGTTGTAGACCAGTTCCATACCCTCGACCGCAAGGCGGACGTCCACGTCACTTGAGCAGATAATAGGCTCGAACCCGTGGTTTTCAATTGCTTCGACCAGCTTGTCAGAAGCGTACTGGTTCAGGAAAACTCTCCCTATCTTGACGTTGCCGTAAGCTTTCAACACGTCTCTGATTTCTTCAAGGTTTACGTCAAACTCCTTCCTGAGAATGTTCGGGCCGTCCACTAAAAGTCCGATTTTCCTTCTCCCTACTTCTTTTTTCGAACGAAGGTACTTTGAAATTGAATCGAGTCCGCTTTTTACAGGTTTCATGCATAACATCCTCTATAAATGTGATAAATAAAAAACCGGAACGCAAAGGCCCACTGTCCCCCTGGCCAGATTTGTGATGATTATATTACAGGAACGCAGCAGAAAGCCTCAGGGCTTTAGCGTGTAGTTGACAAGTTAGGGTCTAATATCTATATTTATATTATATATAAAAACAAATTATAATTTATCGGAAAATACCCCTTTTCTTACTTCCCTAACCAGGTAAGACCCCTCTTTCAGTTCAAAGAGGTTTTCCATTTTTCTCCCTGCTTTTCTCCTGCTGTACTGGATCTCTCCACATTTTAGGAGAAATTCATCGTATATTCTTTCAAACTTCTCAAACTCCTCCTCCGAGAGTTCAATAACCCCTTCCCGGCCCCTTAACCAGTCATAGACCCTGAGAAGTGTAACTTCTCTTACACGTTTCAGGCCTTCTGCTTCAGAGAGATCTGACTCTTCCGAATTCGGTACCTCAAAGTAGATGCTTGTTTTAAGTTCGGGGACCCAGGCCCCGTACACACGCTTAAAATCCAGGACCTGGATGGGTATTTTTTCCCCTTCCGAAGGCCTGGGAAAATATCCGGGAAGGATAAACCTCTCGTTTTCCAACCTTTACCACCTGTTCTGGGACTGCCAGTATTTTTCCTGTATTTTTTTGATCCTGTAGCCCATGTAGAGCCCCACGAAAAGCCCGCTCAGGTGGGCGATATGAGCCACCATGTCCATTGAATGGAGCATGAGGAAGTCAACCAGGGCAAAGAGTACAAGGGCATGTTTTATCCGCATGGGGATAAAGTAGACGTAGACACGGAGTTCCGGCTCAAGCACCGCAAGGGCCGCAAAGATCCCGTAGATGGCCCCGCTCGCTCCGATGATAGGGGCGGGAAAAATCCCGAGAAGGGGAATGCTCATGAAGGTATGCCCGATTGCCGAGAGCACTCCCGCCGTGAAGAAAATCCCGAGCATCTGCTTTTTCCCAGCTCTCTGCTCAATCGCAGGCCCGAAGAAGAACAGGACAATCATATTGAATAAGATATGAGTGAAGTCATTATGCAGGAAGATATAAGTCACAAGTGTCCAGGGCCGGCTCAGCAGGTAGGCAGGATTAAACTGAAAGGTCTGGATGTAAAGGTCCCCCAGGTATGGGGACGTATTTTTTAAGAAAATTTGTAGTAAGAAAGAAAGTACACAAATGGCAATAAGTGCCATTGAAGGACTCGTGGACACGGAACGTTTTATTTTATCCATGAGGTTTCCTTCAGATATATATAATGTGTTATGTGGGGTGTTTTTCTGAAACATGTTTTCCTGTTTACCTTTGCGGTTAATATAGTATAAAACTACCTGAAGTATTCTGCTTCTTTCCTGAAAAAGATATTAGACACGCAGGAGGCCTTATGTGAGGCTTAATGGCCCCCAGACTTTTTGAAAATCTTATTAATAGGCACACCTTGTGGCAATATTAAATTAATTAATATGATGAAATGGGCCATATTTTGGGAAATTACGGACTTTTTTGACTATCTAACAAATATTGGGTCAATTATTTGAAAAAAAAGAAGAATCTGTAGAAAAAACAGTGAAAATAATTCATAATGATATATACAAAGAAAACGATAATGATATTGACTATAAAATGCTGAAAGATCTCATATTAAATTAAGTTATTGGAATTCGTTTACAGTGTTTACTGACCCTTTTTTAGGGTTAATCATCCAATATATATAAATTGTGGTCAGCATAATTATATTATATTTAATATATAAAAAAATAAAATGTATCTAATAATATATATATCACAATTTTTACAGTTTATTTTAATTGCATAAGGATTATTATTATATTCCAAAGGAAATTAAATTATGCAAATCAAAAAATAACATTTATTTTGAATATCGTAACATATAATAATATTTAATAAAAATATTGTATGCAATAAAAAAACAAATTAAAAAAAAACAAGAGTCAGTAGACGGGGATGGGCAACTTTGTAAATGATTATTATGCATTATTCCTTTCTGGTATGAAACCTGATCTACCATCCTCTTCTCCTATCGAAACAGTGTACAACAAATTAGAAAATATTATATAGACATGATACGTTAAGTTCACTTAATTAGTATTTATCAACCATCGGAAACGATCTCTGCTTAAACATAGAGATCAAAATCGTTGGGAAAAACGATTTTTTGAAGAAAAAGGCTTTAAAAACAAATTAGGTAACTATTCAGCCATACTTTGAACAAAGGCAATTTTTCCTCGTTTCGAGGAAAAATTGCATATAAAATAACTCTATCTCTTCAGTATCATGCTTACACGTGAAGAGATTCTTGAAATCTATGAAGAAGGCCCTGAAGCAGTCGTTGCTGTAATTCAGAGACTTGAGACTATCATAGAGAAACAGGCTTCTCAAATTGCTGAACTTGAGGAACGTGTAAGGGTTTTAGAGGCTCGTCTAAATCAAAACAGCCAAAACAGCAGTAAACCTCCTTCTACTGACGTTTTTGTGAATGAAAAACCTAAACCTAAGAGTAGCCGCACAAGAAGTGGGAAAAAACCTGGTGGTCAAAAAGGTCATTCTGGAAGTACTTTCGAAATGGTTGGGGATCCTGACCATATAATATTTCATTCCCCTCACTGCTGTGAAAATTGTGGTCATGATCTTGAAGATACTGAAGTTCGGGACTGTGAACGCAGGCAAGAAGCTGATATTCCTCCTGTGAACATCATATTTACCGAACATCGTGCTGAGTCCAAGAAATGCCCTCACTGTGGGAAAATAAACAAAGGTACTTTTCCAGACTCTATAAAATTCCCTATTCAATATGGACCTCGCCTTTTATCCTCTCTTGTATATTTAAGGAACTTTCAATTGATTCCTTATAAACGGATTTGTGATTTGTCAGAGGACTTTTATGGAATACGTATCAGCCCTGCTACCATAAAAAGAGCTGAAAAGGAATTATTCCAGAAATTGGAACCTTTCGAAAAAGCTGTTTTCGAACATCTACGGGTAGCCTATTCTGTACATTGTGATGAAACAGGAATGAGGGTTTTAGGGACAAAATGGTGGCTCCATGTTGTTTCAAACAGTCTGTGGACATACTATTTTGTACATCCAAAAAGAGGATCAGAGGCAATGAATGCTTTGGGTTTTCTTCCAGAATACAAGGGGGTAGTAGTTCATGATGGTTGGGCATCATACAACAAATATGGATGTGAACATGCTCTCTGCAATGCTCATCTTAAGAGGGACCTCACTGGAGTTGAAGAGAATTTTGAGCAGCAATGGGCTAAAAAAGTAAATGAACTTCTGAGTGAAGTAAAAAAATATACCGACGAATGCAGAGAAATGGAAATTCCAATAGATCCAATAAAAGTCAGGGCATTCGAGGAAATATACGATAAAATAATTAAAGAGGGAATTGAAGAAAATCCACCTCCTGACCTCTCAAAACAGGTTAAAAAAAGAGGAAGACCAGCACAAACAAAAGCAAAGAATCTCCTTGATAGGTTCATAAAATACAAGGATAGGATTCTGAAATTCCTCAATGACCTGAGAGTTCCATTTGATAATAATCAAGCAGAGCGAGACATCAGAATGATGAAGCTACAACAGAAGATTTCGGGAACTTTCCGAAGCATCGAAGGAGCGGTAGCTTTCTGCAGAATTCGGGGATACATATCCACTATTAGAAAGAATAGCTTGAATGTCATGGATGCTATTCGAGCGGCGCTCAATGGAGCGCCGCTATTATCCGATAGTTGCAACATTAGCTGAAACTATGCTTTTTTTATCAGTAGGCTGAATAGTTACCAAATTAGTTAAATAGTAGAAGCCTTAAAAATGATTTTCAGTCTGGCAACCCATAAAAAACGTTTATTTGGGGAAAAACGTTCATTCAGGACTTTGATATTTGGAAAAAACGATTTATTAAAAAAAATGTGTCGTTTAAACCCAATAAAAAAAAACGGGAAATCTACGGAATTATATATAATTAATATTCATTAAGGAATGTGCCGGGCAGATTATAATTTACTACCGTTACAAGTAATAAACAAATATCTATTTAGGAGGTAAAGCTCAGATGAGCAAACTAACTACCGGGAGTTTTTCTATAGAAGATCTGCAATCCGTTCAGATCACTATTGAAAATATTGTAGGTGCAGCCAAAGAAGCTGCCAAAGAGGAAGAAGCCCACCTAATGGGTCCAAGCCCCTTCCCTGGTCTTGCAACCTACAGGGATGACTGGAATTTTAAACTACTCGACCGCTATGAGCCTGTAATCACTCCAATGTGTGATCAGTGCTGCTACTGCACATATGGACCATGTGACCTTTCCAACAACAAGAGAGGTGCCTGTGGTATTGACCAGCTGGGACACAACGGCAGGGAATTCTTCCTCCGTGTGATTACCGGTACGGCATGTCACGCAGCCCATGGTCGCCATTTATTCGACCACCTGATCGAGACCTATGGAGAAGACATACCTCTTGACCTCGGGAAATCCGACGTCCTGACCCCGAACATCACAATTACCACAGGAACCCGGCCAAAAACCCTCGGAGAAATCAGGCCTGCACTGGAGTATACCGAAGAACAGCTCACGCAGCTCCTCGCAACCATCCACGCCGGACAGGAAAGTGCAGAGATCGATTACGACTCCAAAGCTCTCTTCAGCGGCAGCCTGGATCACGTGGGGATGGAAATCTCCGATATTGTCCAGATTGCAGCCCTTGACTTCCCAAAGGCTGACCCTGAAGCTCCCCTCATTGAAATGGGTATCGGGACTATTGACAAGGACAAGCCCTTCCTCTGTGTGATCGGACACAATGTGGCCGGTGTCACCTACATGATGGACTACATGGAAGACAACAAACTTACCGACAAGGTAGAACTCGGTGGGCTCTGCTGTACCGCAATCGATCTTACCAGGTATAAGGAAGCCGACAGGAGGCCCCCATACACCAAGGTCGTCGGTTCCATGTCCAAGGAACTTAAGATCATCCGCTCCGGAATGCCTGACGTCATTGTTGTTGACGAACAGTGTGTCCGTGGAGACATCGTACCTGAAGCCCAGAAGCTCCAGATCCCTGTGATTGCATCCAACGCCAAGATCATGTATGGCCTGCCCAACAGGGACGAACAGGACATCGATGCGACCATCGAGGAACTCAAGTCTGGAGCGATTCCAGGTTGTGTGATCCTTAACTATGAGAAACTCGGAGAAATCTCCGTGAGACTCGCTCAGGAAATGCACCCGATCCGCGAAGCAGCAGGAGTCAGGGAAGTCGCATCCGATGAGCAGTTGATGGAATGGGTTGACAAGTGTGCCGACTGTGGTGCCTGCTATATGGCTTGCCCCATTGAGCTCGACATTCCGGAAGCCATGAAGCATGCCAAGGACAGAGACTTCACTTTCCTCGAGGACCTCCACGATGCATGTATCGGCTGCCGCCGCTGCGAACAGGTCTGTAAGAAGGAAATTCCAATCTTGAGCGTCATCGAAAAAGCCTCCCAGAAGATTATCGCTGAGGAAAAAGGCTGGATGAGAGCTGGCAGAGGTCAGGTATCTGATGCGGAAATCCGTTCGGAAGGTCTGAACCTTGTCATGGGTACCACCCCAGGTATCATCGCAATCATCGGTTGTCCAAACTACTCTGACTGCGCCAAGGGTGTTTACTACATCGCAGAAGAATTCCTTAAGAGGAACTACATCGTTGTCGGTACCGGGTGCGGATCCATGGATATGGGTATGTACAAGGACGAGAACGGCGAGACCCTTTATGAGAGATTCCCCGGTGGATTCGTTTCAGGTGGACTGGTTAACATCGGTTCCTGTGTCTCGAACGCCCACATTACCGGAGCAGCTCAGAAAGTCGCCGGTATCTTCGGTGGCAGGACCATGGACGGCAACCTTGCAGAAATCGCCGATTATGTCCTGAACCGTGTTGGTGCCTGTGGCCTTGCATGGGGTGCATTCTCCCAGAAGGCTTCCTCTATCGGAACCGGATGTAACATCTATGGTATCCCCGCAGTGCTCGGAGCCCACAGTTCCAAGTACAGGAGAGCCCTGATCGCAAAGACATATGATGAGTCCAAGTGGAAAGTCTACGACGCCAGAAACGGCGAAGAGATGGCAATCCCACCAGCACCGGAATTCCTCCTGACAACCGCAGAGACCTGGCAGGAAGCAACCCCGATGATGGCAAAGGCCTGCATCCGTCCATCTGACAACAGTTTGGGTAGGTCCATTAAGCTGACCCACTGGATGGAACTCCACGCCAAGTACATTGGTGGAATACCAGATGACTGGTGGAAATTCGTCAGAAGCGAATCCGATATCCCTCTTGCCAAGCGTGCTTCCCTCATGAAGAAACTCGAAGAGGAGCAGGGCTGGGAAATCGACTGGAAGAGAAAGAAAATCATTTCCGGTCCCAAGATCAAGTTCGATGTCTCGGCACAGCCAACTAACCTCAAGAGACTCTGCAAGGAGGCCTGAACATGGTTGACACTACCAAGAACACCAAACTTTTCACGACCTACGGTGTGACCACCTCAAAGGCGATCAACCCTGACATGGCAGCCAAGATGATCTCCAAGGCAAAGAGACCTCTGCTTGTTGTCGGATCAGGGATCCTCAGGCCGGAACTTCTGGACCGTGCAGTTCAGATTGCAAAGAAGGCAAACCTTCCGATCGCAGCTACCGGTAGCTCCCTCAACGGTTTCCTGGACAAAGACGTGGATGCCAAGTACATCAATGTGCACCAGCTCGGGTTCTACTTAACCGACCCCGCATGGCCAGGGCTTGATGGCAACGGCAACTACGACACAGTAATCGTCCTGGAATTCAAGAAGTACTACATCAACCAGGTACTGTCCGGAACCAAGAACTTCTCCAAAGTAAAAGCAATTTCAATCGGTAGGGACTACATCCAGAACGCAACAATGTCCTTCGGGAACCTGAGCAGAGAAGACCACTATACTGCCCTGGATGAATTGATAGGAAATTTATAAATTAAGGAGGCGAAACGTAAATGGCAGAAGAACAAGAATTCCCATTTGATATTTCCCCTATGTACGAGGGTGAAAGAGTAAGGAAAGACGGTATGTTCGTTGAACTCGGCGGTCCCAAATCCATGGGTCTCGAGCTCGTCAGGGCAGCAGACATGGACGCGATTGTAGACGATCAGGTCACAATCATTGGTCCTGACATCAAGGACATGGAAGAAGGCAAGACCTACCCCTGGGCAATGATCTTTAACATCGGCGGAGAACTGGTCGAAGCTGACCTCGAGTCCGTTGTTGAAAGGCGTGTCCACGACTTCGTAAACTACTGCCAGGGTGTCATGCACCTGAACCAGAGGTACGATGTCTGGATGAGAATTTCCAAGGACACCGCTGGAAAGATTGACTCCCTTGAGTCCTTCGGCCAGGCTGTCATGATGCTCTTCAAGACCGAACTTCCCTTCATTGAGAAGATGCAGGCCACCTTCTACACCGAAGAGGCAGCTGTCAAGGAGCAGATGGACATTGCAACAGATATCTTCAAAGTCAGAGACGCCAGGACCAAGGACCTCCACGACGAAGATGTGGACGTCTTCTATGGCTGCACTCTCTGCCAGGCCTTTGCCCCAACCAGTGTTTGTGTGGTCTCCCCTGACAGGATTGCTCTCTGTGGTGCAATCAACTGGTTCGACGGCCGCGCAGCCGCAAAGGTAGACCCAGAAGGCCCACAGTTCGAACTTGAGAAAGGTGAAGTCATCGATGAACTCAGCGGTGAATACGCCGGAGTCAACGCAATCGCCAAGAAGCTTTCAGGCGGCGAATTCGACAGAATCAAACTCCACTCCTTCTTTGAGTTCCCACACACCTCCTGTGGCTGCTTCGAAGTTGTAGGGTTCTACCTCCCTGAAGTCGATGGTATCGGCTGGATTAACAGGGAATTCCAGGGAGACTCCCCTAACGGACTCGGATTCTCAACCATGGCCGGTCAGACCGGTGGTGGGAAGCAGGTCGTTGGTTTCCTCGGTATCGGTGTGAACTACTTCTACTCCCCGAAATTCATCCAGGCCGACGGTGGCTGGAACAGAGTAGTCTGGCTCCCTGCCTCATTCAAGGCAAAGATTGCCGAAGCTATCCCTGCTGACATCATTGACAAGATCGCGACCGAAGTAGATGCTCCGGACATAAACTCCCTCAAGACTTTCCTTCAGGAGAAGAACCACCCCGTAGTCGCTAACTGGGTAGAGGAAGAAGAGGAAGAGGAAGAGGAAGAGGAAGAAGAAGAGACAGCCGTTGCAGCAGCCGCTCCAATGATGATGCCTGCAGGCAGCTTCCAGATGCCCGCAATGCCCATGATGTCCGGCGGATCCGGTGGCGGAATTAAGTTGACCATCAAGAACGCCAAGATCACCATCGGGAAAATGATCATCAGCGAAACAAAGGCAAAGAAGTGAGTGACTAAATAGGTTCCTGGTCAATTACCCCTCCCCAAAACCTTTGTCTGAGGACTCAGGTTTTTGAGGAGGTGGTCTTTTTGTTTAAGATAAAAATTAAATAATAGACCAGGTCCTGAAACAATTCAAAAACAGTCCTAAAAACAATGGGGTATTCTGTGACAAAAATTATCGCAATAACGGGAAAGGGTGGTACAGGTAAAACAGCGGTATCGGCTCTTTTGATCCGCTACCTTTGTAAAAAAGGTCAGTTCTTGCTGGCAGTTGATGCCGATGCGGACACCAATTTACCTGAGACCCTTGGATGTGAAGTTAAGAAAACAATCGGAGATGCAAAAGAGTTTCTGCAAGAAGTTGCAACCAATCCACGGCCGGACCATCCGGACACGAATAAAGAGTCTTTGCTACAAAGCAAGGTCTATGAGATTATCGAGGAGATGCCCGGCTATGACCTCCTGGTCATGGGCAGGCCCGAAGGTGCAGGTTGCTACTGTTACGTAAACAACCTGCTTCGGGGTATCATGGATAAGCTGGTCCAGAACTATGATGTCGTGGTCATGGACACGGAAGCGGGGCTTGAGCACTTCAGCCGGAAGATCGTTCGAGACATCGATTCCCTGATCGTTGTTACGGACGCGTCCCGCAGGGGCTTCCGGACTGCTGAACGGATTCGCGAACTTGTGGATGAACTGGATGCGAACGTAAAGAACGTCTACGTTATTGCGAACAAAGTCACAGATGTAAACAGGGATCAAATCGAAAAACTTGCCGGGGATCTGGGCCTTGACCTTATAGGCATGGTCCCTCTGGACCCGAAAGTAGAGGAGCTGGATATAGGAGGAATACCCCTCTCCGAGCTCCCGGACGATTCAATTGCAGTCAGGGAAGTAGAGAATATTGCAAAGAAGCTGGGCTTATGAGCCCGGTTTTTTTTGCATCCTTCCTACCAGGACCTGATTGAACCTGATTTTACGAATATAAAAAACGTCACTCATAAACCAACATAAGTGGTGAGGTTTACATGGCACAGAAAATGAAGCTTTCAGAAATAACAAACATGTTTGCGGGCATGAATGTAGAAGCCCTCGAAGATGTTGAGATTGAAGGGGACATCGAGATTGATCTCGGTTCTATGGGAGGTGGCTTTGACCCCATGCTCGCTGCCGCATTAGGACAGGAGAGCGCGGTTCTTGCTCAGCACTTCGCAAGACTCGCAGGCATGTTCGGATGTCCTGTCGGAATCGGCGGACCCGCTATGGCTGCGGCCCCCGGAGCTGCCCTTGCAGCCCCAAAATTCAAGAATCTTATCCCAGCCAAATTCGATGTTGCAAACATGGAGGACTGGGCAACCCCAATCCAGGAAGTCCGGATAGGTAACACCTCCGCAGACGGTGGAAGCCGTGGAAATTCAGTAACCGTTGGTGGCGAGAAGGCCCTTCCGTTCTTCTTCGACGCTGAGATGCCTAACAGGAACCAGGTTACCATTGACGTGTTCGACATGCGCATCGGCCTTGCAAAGGCTGTCAAGCAGAACTACGACGAAGTCATGGATAGCCCCGGAGAATGGGCAAAGAAGAACGTTGACCAGTTCAACGCCGACATGATTACAATCCACCTGATTTCAACCGACCCTCTCATCAAGGACACCTCGGCCAAGGAAGCAGCCAAAACAGTAGAAGAAGTGCTGCAGGCCGTAGACGTGCCAATCGCAATCGGTGGATCCGGGAACCCGCAGAAGGACCCCGAAGTCCTCGCAAGAGCAGCAGAAGTTGCAGAAGGCGAGCGCTGCCTCCTTGCATCTGCCAGCCTGAACCTGGACTATGCCACAATCGCAGAGGCCGCATTAAAGTACGACCACGATGTGCTTTCCTGGACCCAGCTGGACATGAACAACCAGAAGGAACTGAACAGGAAGCTCATGAAGCAGTGCAACGTGCCCAGGGAAAGAATCATCATGGACCCGACCACTGCCGCCCTCGGATACGGTCTCGACTACGCTTACACCAACATGGAGCGTATCAGACTTGCAGCCCTTATGGGTGATGACGAACTGACCTTCCCAATGTCCTCAGGTACCACCAACGCATGGGGTGCCCGTGAGTCCTGGATGGTTGGATCACCACTCAAGGAAGATTCCGATTGGGGACCAAGAGAATACAGAGGCCCAATCTGGGAGATTGTCACCGGTCTGTCCCTTGCCCTTGCAGGAAACGACCTCTTCATGATGATGCACCCAACATCGGTTGCTTTCCTGAAGAAGGCCACGCAGACCCTCTTCGGTTCGATCGATGAAGAGCCTGTTGACATTTCCAACTGGATCGCAGCGGAGGTGTAAACAATGAAAATAAACAGCCCGTTACAAGCATACAAGTTCCTGCCCCAGACCAACTGTGGAGAATGTGGGCAACCCACCTGTATGGCATTTGCTTCCACGTTGATCGACAGATCCGGCAAGACTGCAGATTGTCCACCCCTGGTTAAGGAAAAGAAGTTCGCAAAGAAGCTTGCAGAACTCGATAAACTCCTTGCTCCTGAAATCCGTGAAGTAATCATTGGAGTTGGAGAGAAAGCAGCAAAGATCGGTGGGGACGATGTCCTGTACCGCCACAAGCTCACTTTCTTCAACAAGACGAAGATGTTCTTCGATGTGGCAGACACCATGGATGAAGCTGCCATTGTGGAGAGAGTCAACCAGATTGCACACTTTGGGAAGTTCTATATAGGGGCCTACCTGCTCCTTGATGGTATCGCTATCAGGGCCGTCTCCGGTGATCCCGCAAAGTTCGCCGCAGCCGTCAAGAAGGTAGGAGAGACAACAGATCTCCCCATGATCCTTTGTTCCTTCAACCCTGCTGTCCTCAAAGCCGGCCTTGAAGCATCAAAGGGCAAGAACCCACTGCTCTACGCCGCAAACAAGGACAACTGGAAGGAAGTCGGAGAACTCGCTCTCGAGTACAATGTACCTGTTGTAGTCTCGGCCGTGGACGATCTTGATGCCCTCAAGACCCTCGCAAAGACATTTGCCGAAGCAGGCATTCAGGACATTGTCCTTGACCCAGGGACAGTCCCCGTAGGCAAGGGTCTGAAGAAATCCTTCAACAACTTCCTGAAGATCAGGAGAGCAGGAATCGATGGAGACATCGAGATTGCCTACCCGATCATGGCCCTTCCATTCACAGCCTGGATGGCAGGAATCGAGGACCCAATCAGTGCCTCGTATTGGGAAACCGTGATGGCTTCAATGTTCACCATCAGATACGGCGACATAATGATCCTCCACAACATGGAGCCATATGCCGTTCTGCCTGAGATGCACCTGGTAGACACCATCTACACCGATCCAAGGACCCCTGTAGCCGTGGACGGTAAAATGTACAAGGTAGGAACCCCAACAGCAGACTCCCCGGTGTTCTTCACCACCAACTTCGCCCTTACCTACTACACGGTAGAGAGCGACATCGCCTCCAACGGAATCGACTGCTGGTTGCTTGCAGTTGACACCGACGGTATTGGTGTGGAAGCTGCCGTTGCCGGGGGCCAGCTGACCTCCGACAAGGTAAAGGACGCCTTTGACAAGTCCGACTTCGACATTAAGAAGGACGTCAACCACAACACCGTTATCATTCCGGGTCTTTCAGCCCGTCTTCAGGGTGACATTGAGGACTCAGTCGGTGTAAACGTCATGGTAGGTCCAATGGACTCCGGCCGTATCCCCGGCTGGATGGAAAAGAACTGGCCACCTAAAAAATAAGGTTGATTAAGTAAATCAATTATTAATTGAAAAACGGCATCCGTGTCAATTGACACGGACAGTTATTTTTTATTTCCTGCTTTGTTTTAGATCTCCAGTACAGCTTTGGTTCTGCAGCTCGGAATTAAACGCCAGATTCCGGAAGAGAAACTGCTCTGGAAAAAACGAAAATATTTTCCTCCATTTTTATGAAACTCGTTTTTGCTGATTTTTTCTTCATTGAGGATCTTCTTTGCTTCTAAAAGTCAAAAAAAGAGACTATTTTTAAATAGAAGCAAGATACTCTGGTGCTATAATATCTGAAACTCCGGGAGCTATTGACCTTTTAACCATTTATTAGAGATTCCCCTGCTCAAAAACCTGAGCCTTCAGACGAAGGGGGATAGTTGAAGGTTCTTTGTTTTCCTGAATTATTTCTACAAAATATAAAACCAAACAACTCAAATTGATTAAAAGGATTATAATGAATCTCATAAC
Source organism: Methanosarcina baltica (assembly GCF_055394095.1). Classification (NCBI taxonomy): domain Archaea; kingdom Methanobacteriati; phylum Methanobacteriota; class Methanomicrobia; order Methanosarcinales; family Methanosarcinaceae; genus Methanosarcina; species Methanosarcina baltica. The sequence continues at coordinate 2,386,354 of NZ_AP042463.1, forward strand.
ATGCCCAAAATGTGGAGAAGACTGCGATAGACTCTTCGGCAACGTCTGCAGGGCTTGCTTTTTCAAAAATTTTAAGCTTATTGAAGTCCCCCTTGTCCTGCACCTGAGGATCTGTTCCCGCTGCGGGGCATATTACCGTAAGAACCACTGGGAGAAAATGGGTTCCCTTGAAGAAGTGGTTTTAAAGACTGTGGAAGACGCTCTTTCCATCCATGAAATGGCTGAAAATATCGAACTTTACCTTGAACCCAGAAATATTACCCCCTATCGTTTTATGGTCAGGGCCGAGGTGAAGGCCACGGTTATGGGAGAGCCGGTCTATTCCAAATCCGAGGTGGAGGCGGAGGTCAGGGTCAAACGAGAAGCCTGCGACATGTGCAGCAGGGAAGCGGGCGGGTACTTTGAAGCTATCATTCAGATCAGAGCAAATGGCCGTTACCCGACAGAAGACGAAAAGAAGCGCAGTATGGAAATTGCTGGAGAGGTCGTGCGGCAGATGAAAAAGAAAGGAGACCGTATGGCCTTTATCACGCATGAGCTGGAAATCAAAGAGGGCCTGGACTTTTACATGGGCTCCATGAACGCAAGCAAACATATCTGCAGGCAGCTTTCCTCGGAACTCGGAGGCAGTTTTTCCGAGTCTCCTTCCCTTGTGGGGATGAAGGATGGGAAAGATGTCTACAGGATCACATATTCCATGCGCCTGCCCGAGTTCCGGCCCGGGGACGTGGTCTATTTCCGGGAGAAAGTTATCGAAATCAAAAGTTCGAGCAAGAAGATAAACGGGCTAGACCTCACAAACGGAGGTTCCCGCTTCATCGCGAAAGCCGAGGAATTCAAAGGCGCGGAAAAACTGGCCAGGACCGAGGACGCGGTCCAGGCGGTGCTGATCTCGATAGAAGAAAACGCAATCCTTGTGCTTGACCCTGAGACCTACGAGACCGTGACCGTAAGAAAACCGGCATCTTTTACCGCCGAAGCCGGAAGCGAGATAAAGGTTCTGAAGACTTCTTACGGGCTTTTTGCACTTCCTGAATCGAATTTTAACCGGGAAGGGGCAAAAAGTTAATAAAAACAGCATGAGTAATTTATGAAAAATGTTCTGGTAATAGGGTTTGATACCCGCAATATCGTCTGTTCAGCAAAAAGGGCGGGTTATACCGTCCATTCGATTGACGCTTTCCGGGACTTCGACCTGCAAAAATGTGCAGGAAGCTCTGAACGCTATGAGTGCGAGGATCCTCAGGAGTTTAAGGCGATAGCCCCGGGTTTCATTCGGAAACGCCTGGAGACACTGGAGCCGAAAATCGATTTACTGGTCCTTGGCTCGGGACTGGAAGGACTCGAATGTCGGGGCTTTCCCTGCCCTGTGCTCGCAAGCCGACCGGAGGCTGTGAGGGAGGCTTCGGACAAGGCGCACTTTGCAAAAAAGCTCAAAGCCCTTGGGCTTCCTCATCCCCGCACCTATTCTCCCGAAGAAATGGATTCAATCGAGTTTCCTGTCATGGTCAAACCCACCTTCGGGGGAGGAGGAATCCTGAACAGGGTAGCCAGGGAACGGACTGAACTTCAGGTTTTGCTTGAAAAACTGGGGGAAATGGGAATTAAAGGAGAGGACATAATAGTTCAGGAATTCCTGGAGGGCATTCCCGCAAGTGTTTCCGTGCTTTCCACGGAAAAGGAAGCCCTGGCAGTGGCCGTAAACAAGCAGCTTATAGGAACGCCCTGGCTTTCCAGGCTCCCTTTTGCGTACTGCGGAAACATAACCCCTTTCGAGACCCCTTTTGCGGAGGAAATGGAAGCCATATCCGAGGCCCTTGTGCTTGAATACGGGCTGCTTGGGTCTAACGGAGTTGACTTCCTGCTTACGGAAAAGGGGCCGGTTGTGCTTGAGCTCAACCCGAGGTTTCAGGGCAGCCTGGACACGGTGGAACTTGCAACCGGGCTGAACCTTTTCGAGGCCCATGTCCGTTGTTTTTCTGGAGAACTTCCTGAAAAACCCGGGGCAAAACAGTTTGCAGCCCGAGGAGTCCTTTATTCGGATCGTGAACTTTTTATAGACGGGGGACGCATGGGGGTAATCCTCAGGGAAAACACAGTGGACATCCCGAATGCCGGGGATGTGGCCGGACCGGACGGCCCCCTGACGTCTATTCTTGCAGGTGCTTCGAGTAAAGAAGAGGCACTGGATGCCTTAAAGGCGGGGGCGACCCGCATAAAGGCCGCTTTCGGCATGGAAAAAGGTTGCTGAAGGGTCGCGCGAAAGGCAGAGAAAAGGCCTCACAGAGATGAGAGCCTGGATGTAATATTTAATATGTTATGCGTTGTTTTGTATATGGACTCGTGAGGTGATCACAGTTGGTTGATCTAAAGGATAGGGTTGTTCAGGGCTATATTAAAAGCCTTGTAGGGGAAGACGGGCTTAAGATGATTGAAGGTATGCCCGAAGGTGAAGTTACGGATGAGCAGATCGCGGAAAAAACCGAAATTTTGCTAAACACGGTCAGAAGGGCCCTTTTCATATTATATCAAAATAAACTTACAATTTGCCGGAGGGAGCGGGACTCAAACAGCGGCTGGCTCACCTATCTCTGGCACCTGGACTTTTCGGGGATCGAACAGCAGCTCTCCCGTGAAAAGAGAAGACTGACCAGGAACCTTAAGACCCGCCTCGATTTTGAAGAAAACAACCTCTTCTATGTCTGCCCCATGGGCTGCGTCCGCCTCCTTTTTGACGAAGCTACGGAAACCGAGTTTCTCTGTCCCATGTGCGGGGAAGACCTGACTCATTATGATAACTCTCATTTTGTGGATGTCCTGAAAAAGCGTATTGAGAACCTTGATTCTGCATGAGGTACAGGGAAAAGTGACCTCCGAAGCCGAAGCTATAAGGTTGCTGGAAGAAGCTGGCTGTGCCCCGAAGGTGATTGAACACTGCAAGGCGGTTGCAGTCCTGGCAGTTGAAATCGCAAAAAAGATAAAGGGTGCAGGCAAAGAGGTGGATATTGGGCTTGTTGAGGCAGGTGCCCTCCTGCACGACCTGGGACGTTGCCGGACCCATGGGATTGAACATGCCCTGGAAGGCTTCAATCTGGCAAAAAAAATGGAACTGGATCCCCGGTTGGCAGAGATCATAAAGCGGCATATAGGCGCGGGGATTTCAAGGGACGAAGCAAAAAGTTTCGGGTTCCCAGATGATGATTATTTCCCCCGGAGCCTCGAAGAAAAAATCGTGTCCCATGCGGATAACCTTGTCAAAGGGACAAAAAGGATATCCACGGAGGAAAGGCTTGTCCTCATGAAGAAAAAGGGCGTGAGGGATGAGGCCATACGGCGCACAATGCTTCTTGCCAGGGAGATAGAAGAAAGCTTCTGGAAAGCCCCCAAATAAAAATAAAAAAGATAGGGATTAATAAGCAGAGGAAAAGTTATATATATCGAAATTAATAATCAGGTAGTGTACCGTTTAAACCGGCGTGGTTTAAATCTGGAAACATCCATACTAATCAAAATATTTTTTTAAGTATATTTTCTCGTTTTTAAATTGATTATGAGGGTATGTTTATGGATAGTGATAAGTATTTAAAGGGCACAACTACCGTCGGAGTAGTATGCACTGATGGTATCGTGCTCGCAAGTGAACAGAGAGCTACAATGGGGCATTTCATTGCAAGCAAAACCGCAAAGAAGGTCTATCAGATTGATGACCTTGTAGGGATGACCACCGCCGGGTCTGTAGGAGATGCCCAGCAGCTTGTTCGGGTAATAAGCGTGGAATGCAAACTCTACAAAATGAGACGAGATGAGCCCATAACAATCAAAGGGATAAGTACTCTTATGTCCAATGTCTTAAACGGGAACCGTTATTACCCCATGATGGTACAGCTCGTCATCGGAGGCGTTGACAAGAATGGGCCGTCTATTTATTCTCTTGATGCCCTTGGAGGAAGCATTGAAGAGACTAAGATTACAGCAACAGGTTCAGGTTCTCCAATGGCCTACGGTGTGCTTGAAGATCAGTACACGAAAGATATGAGCATCGAAGAAGGTACGAATCTTGCCATCCGGGCAATCCACAATGCCATGAAAAGGGACTCGGCTTCCGGCGATAATATCAACGTGGTGGTTATCACGAAAGATGCATTCACACGTCTGGATCCAGAGGATGTTAAATCAAAGCGAGCGTTATTCAATTAAATATCTATTTATTAATATTTTAAGAAGCTGATTTATTAATATTTTAAGAAGCTGATTTATTAATATTTTAAGAAGGATTTATTAATATTTTAAGAAGCTGATTTATTAATATTTTAAGAAGCTGATTTATTAAAATATAAATTAACTGGATTTTTAAGCGATTGGTTGAAATATAAATAGACCAATATATATTTTAATTGATTATAATCTAAAACTGACTAGAATTTTAATTAATTGATTAATATATTAATCAATTAATTAAATCTGGCTGTTAACTTTTTATTTGCCCTTCGGGGCAATACATTATAAACGCAACATTATTTTTAATACAATTTTTTTGAAATCCAAAATTTTTTGGTTTTTTAATAAAAAGGGAAGTTTACTAATGCCCATAGAAGACGTTCTTTTAGACCTCAAAAGGAAAATTGAGAAAAACTTGCCCAAAGGAGTTTCAATCACAGATGTCGAGTTTGAGGGGCCGCAACTCGTACTCTATACCGAAGAGCCCCGCAAGTTCGCAGATGACGGGAATATCGTCCGGAACCTGGCAAAAGAACTCAGGACGCGGATTGCCATGCGCCCGGACCCCCGTGTACTTGCAACTCCTGAGGACTCAATTTCTGTAATCGAAGAGGTCGTCCCCAAAGAATCCGTAATTTCAAGTTACTATTTTGACCCGGATTCCGGAGAAGTAATCATAGAGGCTGAAAAGCCGGGACTGGTTATAGGTAAACACGGGGCGACCCTTAGAGAGATTACAAAGCAGATTGGCTGGATGCCAAAAGTTGTCCGTACCCCTCCCATCAAGTCCCGGACCGTGAAAAACATCCGGGAATTCATGAGGAATAACCTGAAAGAAAGGAAGGAAATCCTGAAAACCGTGGGCAGGAAGATCCACAGGGAATGCACCTCAAAAGACCAGTGGGTCAGAGTGACCGCACTTGGAGGCTGCAAGGAAGTGGGGAGGAGCTGTTTCCTGCTCTCGACTCCCGAGTCCAGGGTTCTTATTGACTGCGGGGTAAACGTGGGGTCCGATGAAAACATGACCCCTTACCTCTATGTGCCCGAGGTCTTCCCCCTGAACCAGATCGACGCCGTGATCGTAACCCATGCCCATCTGGACCACCAGGGACTCGTCCCCCTTCTTTTCAAATACGGGTACACTGGACCTGTTTATTGCACCCCTCCTACGAGGGACCTGATGGTGCTGCTCCAGCTTGACTATATCGACGTGGCAGCCAAAGAGGGAAAGAAGATACCCTACGAAGCCAGCATGGTCGGAAAAACGCTGAAACATACGATCCCTCTCGATTACGAAGAAGTGACGGATATTGCTCCGGATATCAAACTTACCTTCCACAACGCAGGACATATCCTGGGCTCCGCTATTTCCCACTTCCACATAGGAGACGGATTGCACAACGTGGTCTTTACGGGGGATTACAAATACGAGAAGACCCGCCTCTTCGACCCTGCGGTTAACAGGTTCCCGAGGGTCGAGACCGTTATCACGGAAGCCACCTACGGGAACTCAAACGCTTTTCAGCCTTCCCTAAAGGATTCGGAAAAGCACCTGCAGCGGGTCGTGAAGGAAACTATTGAAAGAGGAGGACTTGTCCTTATCCCGGCCTTCTCAGTCGGGCGAAGCCAGGAAGTCATGATCGTGCTCGAGGAGTCTATCCGGAAAGGGATTATTCCCAATGTCCCGGTCTATCTGGACGGGATGATCTGGGAAGCCACGGCAATCCACGCCACGCATCCCGAATACCTGAACAACGACCTGCGGAAACTGATCTTCCAGAAAGGGCAGAACCCCTTCCTTGCCGAGTGCTTCAAGCCTGTGGACTCCCACGATATGCGGAAGAAAATCACCGAAAACCCGCACCCATGCGTTATCCTCTCCACCTCGGGGATGATGAACGGAGGCCCTGTTATGGAATACTTCAAGACCTTTGCCGAGGACCCCAAAAATACCCTTGTCTTTGTTGGCTACCAGGCTGACGGGACGCTCGGCCGGAGAATCCAGAAAGGCTGGAAGGAAATTCCCATGGCCGGAAAGAACGGAAGCACCGAGGTCGTCAAAATGAATATGGACGTCCAGGTCGTGGATGGGTTTTCAGGACACTCGGATCGCAGACAGCTCATGGACTATGTAAGGAAAATGCAGCCTCGGCCCGAAAGGGTCTTCACCGAGCACGGGGACGAAAAGGCCTGTGTGGACCTGGCAAGTTCGATCTACAAAAAACTGAAAATCGAGACCAGGGCCCTCACAAACCTTGAAACCGTGAGACTTCTCTGATTAACTTTTTTCCGGTGTGTGGTCCCCCGCTTCCCACCCGCCGGGGACCCCCTCAGTGAATTACTTTTTCAAAAAAGGGGGACCTGGCGGGTTAAAAAGGGGATGCTTAAAAAAAGGAATTACGGAGCCCTTTAAGGGCTTTTTAAATATTTTTTGTCAGATCGGCAAACCCCAGCAAGTGTTCCACGAGTTTGCTGTGGTCCTCAAGGATAAGGTCAGCCCTGTCCAGTTCTTTTTGATCTATATAGGTGGGAACCCCTATGCAGTAAAGTTCCGCTCGCTTTGCGGCCTCTACTCCCAGGATTGCATTTTCTATTACTATACATTCTTCTTTTTCGATTTGTAGAAGCTCGACGGCCTTCAGGTAAGGCTCAGGATTGGGTTTTCCGTGTATCACGTCATCCCCCGTAACAACAGCGTCAAAGATTCCAGGATAGAGTTCTTCCAGAATCTCGTGTACGATCACCCGATCGGTGCCTGAGACTACGCAGAGCATAAAGTGCTTTTTCAGGGCGTCAAGGCATTCCCTCATCCCGTCAAAGGTCTTGAGCTGAAAGGTCTTCCGAAACTCCTGCCGGTACTTTTCGGTAATCTCTTCAAAATCAAAGGTATCGGAATCTTTCCCCGCTTTGTTTATAAGCAGGGGCAGGCCTGTCCGGGGGTTTGAACCCTCAATAGCATAGACATCCTCGTCCCGGATAACCATACCCATTTCCAGAAAAGCATGTCTCCAGGCTGCCGCATGAAAGGGCATGGAATCCACAAGGACGCCGTCCATATCAAAAATAAATGCTTTTAACACAGTTTTGACTCCGGAGCTGGAACTATTAACAGTCCAGCATATTGTTTGAAATACCTCTGCTTTTTGTTAAATTTGATCTTTAGCAGAAGTCCAAAAAATGAGATACTTTTGTATCTTCTCCAAATGTAGGGGTGCAAGAATCATTCATAAAATATAATACTTGTTCCATATGTTAATTCACATGAATGAACGAAAGAATGAATGAAAAAATGGAAGAATGAAGTGAAAGACCCGGATCAAGCCGATTCTTTTTCAAACAATTTTTTCAGGTCTGTCAGGTCAATATCAATATCGAAATTCACAAGTTTGAAGAATTTTTTTGCTCTCTGGTCATCGTCCTCAAGCCGCAGATCACTTTCCACAAAACCGGCCTTTTCGAGCCGTTTGAGGTGAAGGTAAAGGACCTGCCTGGAAACATTTAGCTCTTTGGCAAGCTCATAGATATACCACTCCCGTTCGGCCAGCATGTAAATAATTTTGAGACGAAGGGGGTGGGAAATGGCCTCCCCGGTATTTATGATCTGTTGCATTGTTTTTGCCATACTAAAATCTGAAAATCTGTAGCTCAATCATCTTATTAATAAGTTAAAAGGTTTTAGATTTCTTCGAGCTTTTTCTTGATTTCTTCAACCATTTTTTTTGTTTCTTCCAGGTCTTTTTCCATAAGAACGCAACAGGAAACTCCTGAATCTTTAGCTAAGGGGAGGAATGCGTAAACTTCCCGTACTTCCGTCCTTTGAATTAATGTACTTGACCTGGCCCTCAATCGTTTACAGTTTTTCTTTACATTGACGCTATCTGTAATTTTGTTCCCAAATATATCCATGATTGCAAAAAACCCGTTTGATCGCTTCCCTTTAACGAATCCACTGCCTTTTGAAGTCTCTAAGAAGTCAAATTTTCGAATCCCGTATATTTTACCGGTTGGAATCTTCTTTTCAGATCTAACACCATTTGTCTGCCGGTAGTCCCCGGCTGAAACGTGTTTTTTGTGGTAAACCGTATTATCCAGCTTTACAGTTTTCCGGTCCTCGCAGCAGATAGCAACAGCATCATTATAGTGAGATTTAGGGATATTTAAAAACTGCTCTCTCTTAAATTTGGTCTCAAATCCAAAAGTCTCTTCAAAGTTCCAATCTGACTTTTTAAGCTGGCTTTTGATAATACCCATGTCGGTTGCATGTTTGGTTTTTGATCTATTTTTCTTTAGCTCAAACTCTCCGTCATGGAGTGCCTCGTGGCAGGTTTTACATAATGTGATAAGGTTCTCTGGGGTATCCGGCCCCCCCTTGATCCTGAAAATAATATGATGACATTCTAATCTTTTTTCCTTTGATTTTCCTTTGCAGTGCTGGCATGTGTGCCCGTCCCTACTCAATACAAAGGCTTTGACGTTGTAGAAACCCTTTTGTGTACCTTCCTGATACCCAATACCTGAAACTTCCGGGTTCGTTATTTTGTGAATATCAAAGGAAGCCGTTTCTACTTTCCACTTTGTAACCGGTAAGATGGATTCCACAAAGTTCTTTTCTCTAATGTGAGATTCCAGTTTACTCCTTATTGAAGGAGCCAGTCTCCCTTCTCTCCTTGAAGCTGCTCTATTATTGAACCTTGGAGGTCTGTACCGAGTTTTCCGACCTCTCCGAGTTCTTCTGTACATTGCTCTTTGTTCCATCTTTTTAGAAACATCTTGCCTTAACTGAATTTCTGACTGATATAGCACTTTTCCGTTAGCAATGGCAGCACACCCAATAAATTTCGATCCCGAATCTATTCCGGCAATAACTGGCTGAGTGTACCCACTGCTTCCAAAGAGTAATTTAATTGTAAAAGGTGTAGTTCTCAAAACTTTTGCCATCCCTTCACTCAAAAGCTTTCTTGCCTTTGAGGGTTTACAGGGCATTAGCGGGGTTCCGTTATGGTTTTTTACGTAAACTAACATAGAGTTTACCTCCGTTCTTTGGAGTTATGCGTATCTAGTTTTGTGGAGTAAAAACTAGAGGTAAGTAGCCCGGGGGAATTTCACCCCCAGGCCCTCTCAGAACCGGACTTGAGACTCTCACCTCATCCGGCTCCCATTATCCAGCCACTAAAGGCCTTTTTTTTTTTTTTTTTTGTCCATTGGTTCCTCCCTTGTTGCCAAGGTTGACCGCAGTTCAAAACCGGATAATACAATCCCTTTGCTCCATGCCCATTACAGGCACTTCATCACTACTACGAATTGTTCCGCCCCTGTACATTGCATCGATACTTTCGTCCTTGTGGGTCCACCACTTGGAGTTTTCTCTTAACATCAATGTGCAGGTTCCCAAGTTCCACAGAGAAGCCTGTGCTAAGTTCACGCCACCTTCATACCGGTCACCGTCTGGTCAGTAAACAGGGTATCTTCCAGACTCATCCCAGGTTACCGAATCACCCTGGTTTTGATGACATCATAGAGTTTTCGACACGTCAGCAGTGGTTCATTTGCATTCGTCTCCATAGCACATACCTGACGAAGTCAAGCCTCGCCTTTTCCCATAACGCTCACTACCGTGGCTTTTGACCAAAGCAGCTTATGGTGGTTTGGAATCACTACCTGTATAGCGAATCCGAGGGGCCTACCCTCATCTTCTCTGCAGCATAGCTACACTTCATGAGACAGAACTGTCCATGGGTGCGCTTTCGTGGCACACATCCGGCTTCCTCTTGATCTGATACTGAAAGGTTTGTATGATGCAAGCACTGTCCCTACCTCTCAGGACTGTTTAACCAGCATCCTTAGAGCCTGAAACTGAGGCGGCATTCCAGGGTAACTATAATATTCTTTCGTATCGCTTACAGATTTTCTTTACTCCTATCTGTGATCTGGTCAACTAGGGCTTTAGCAAGCTCCTGAGTCTTTAGCTCAGGGGTAGTTGACTCTCGCAAATCTCTCTTCGTTTCTGGCCCCTGTCCCGGCTCCTCCGTAGCCTGACCTGCTAAGGAGCAACATCATGGCCCCAACAATAAGGAGGATCAGGAGGATATTAAAAAAGAGGTTCCAGAACATTCCCATGCCGCTTCCGTATCCCATTATTCCGTTCAAGTATGATACCTCAGAACACTGATAAACATTTTTTGAAACATACAGCAAGTACATGATCTCAGCAGAATCTCCGTTTTAATTATAAAAATATGCAGCCTTCCCTTTTATAAGTCGCCTATCATAAGCAGCATACTTTGCCGGGAAAACAAATCAAGAAAAAGAGAAAGGCGGCCTTCCGTCCTTCGGGAGCCGCCACATATCAGAACAGTATTTTTGATAACCGGGATCGGTTTCAGTTAAGTCAGGATTTTGGAGGGTGGGGGAGAAGGAGAATATGCTTATTATCTCCTCCATCCAGCCCGTTCAGGCAAGTCTGCCGTCGCAAGAGCCTCTCTGGCCTCCGACCCTGGCTCCTCTCTGGTTGCCTGTCGGTGTGATGTCTTCGGTAACCTCGCCTGTGATAGCGTCTATACGGCCATGTTTAAGGGTCTCGTCTTCAGTATAATAAACGACCCAGCACATGCCTCTCTGGTAGATGTCTTCTGCGGTTACATCATTGCCAAAGTTTTCCTTTGCGATTTCCAGGGCCTGGGCCTCGGTTTCAACCGTCAGTTCGGGAAACTCCCCGGTTTCATAGTAGGGGCAGTCTTCCTGGTTTCCATTCCCTGTGCCGGGGCCTGCCTGGTTTCCTGCCCATTGGGAGCACTGGTTGTATTGAGCGTTATTAGCAGCTGCGGATGCGATTCCGGCAATTCCTCCTGCAAGGAGAAAACCGATAAGGAGCATAACTATGGATTTTTTCATTTTTTACACCTCTATGTTGGCTTACCGATGAATGGAATCCGGATATTCATGAAACCATTCTCCGGTATATGTAGTCAATATGTTACATATGTACATCTAACATATAAGGATTTCTCCGGAATGAATGTTGCGGTTTTTTTCGCTACCTTCCTGAAAAGGAAAGGGGATTGTATAAAAAATATATATATGTAAATACTCAATAATAAATGTTAAATTTGTAATTACGAGTCACGCAGAAATAAGAATGGGAGAGGAATTTATGAATCAGAAAAATTCAGACAGGCCGGAAGGCGAAGTTTTGGACAGGCAGCAGCCTCACTGGGAAAACGTGTTTTCAAATAGTAAGGCCCGTTTTGGAGACGAATCGAGTTATCCGGCCCGGAAGGCAGCCGAGCTTTTCAAAAAAGAGGGTGTCAAAAAAATCCTTGAACTCGGAGGAGGCCAGGGGAGAGACAGTTGTTTTTTCGCGGGGCAGGGCTTTGAGGTAACTGTAATCGATTACACGGAAAACGGGGTCCTGACAATAAGGGAAAAAGCCGAATCTCTCGGGTTTTCGGAATCCGTTACGGTCCTTCGGCACGATGTCCGAAATCCTCTACCTTTTGAGGTCGAAAGTTTTGATGCCTGTTATTCTCACATGCTCTACTGCATGGCCCTGACTACAGAAGAACTCAAAGCTCTCTGTGCTGAGGTCAGGGGGGTCCTGAAACCCGGAGGCATAAACCTCTACACGGCCCGGAACACCACCGATGCCCACTACAAAACCGGCATCCACAGGGGAGAGGACATGTACGAGATCAAAGGTGGGTTTATTGTGCACTTCTTCAGCAGGGAAAAGGTGGAAAAGCTGGCCGCAGGATTTGAAAGTTTCGGGTTTGAGGAGTTTGAGGAAGGGGAACTGCCAAGGAAACTGTATCTGGTGAACATGAGAAAATAAGCAGAGGAAGGGTTCCCTCCCTCTGGAGTTATTCCAGTTTTCCTTTACATTCAATATTCATTTTTTCAGAACTTCTCTCATTTTACAATTTCAGCGTCCGGATAAAAATATTTATACACGAATGAACAAAATAATGAATGCCAGTAAATTAGAGAAAGGGGGTTTTCTTATTATTACTAAAGATACTATCAGAGTTGAGGGTATGTCCGGTGACCACTGCGTGATGATGGTCGGGAGAGCCATTGCCTCGGTGAAAGGGGTGCTGGATGTGGACGTAAGCCTTGGAAATAAAGAGGCAACGGTGGAATACGACAGGAATAAAACAGACCTGGAAGAAATCATGGCAGCGGTCAGGGAGGCAGGTTACAGGCCTCTCGGGAAAGTTGAAAAGCCATCGAGTTGAAGATCCGGAGGGATAAGCATTAGGCATACAGTAAAAGTGGAAGGCATGTCCTGCGGGCACTGCGTCATGGCGGTTAAAAAAGCTATTGAGGCTCTGGATGGGGTCAGGAGTGCGGAAGTAGACCTTGGGAATAAGGAGGCAGTGGTGGAATATGAAGGAGAGAAAACAGGCCTGGTAAAAATCAAGGCTGCTGTGAGGGAAGCAGGGTATAAGGCTTGATTTTTATCCTGGACAGGAAGAAAATAGAAGAAAGGAAGGACGGCAGAGAATATCTTCTCTTGCATTCTTTTTTTCTTTTTCTGGTCGCCAATTCCGAATTATTATATAGAAATAAGGCAGAATTTCATCTATAATTTATGACATTCCAGATAATGGTGTTCCAGGGGGTGGAAACATCAGGGAAACTACACTGGTTGTTGACGATATGGTATGCAGGTACTGCAAAGATATGGTTACAAGTCTTGTTAATTCCATTGACGGGGTTTCAAAGGTGAGGGTTGACGTGCCCGAGCACAGGGTTAACGTGCTCTATGACAGCAGGAAAACCGATGCCTATGTCATTAAGATGACCCTGCTTGAGGCGGGTTACAGGCTCGAAATTTCAGGCTCTAATACTAACCGGTTCTAAGTTAAAAGCTCGAATAGTCAACTACCCGCCATTAAAATAGGGAAATCCTGCTGAAGGGTCTTGACTGTTTTAAAAAAGAAAAACAGGAGTTTTCATGGAAACTGTGATTTCCGTCTATGGCATGACCTGTTCCCACTGCAAGAAATGGATAGCTGATGCCATCTCCGTCCTTGAGGGGGTTGAAAAAGTAATTGTAAGTCTCGAAGCCGAAAGTGCTACGGTTAGCTTTGATCCGGAAAAAATAAGCCTGGATCAAATAAAGGAAGCTGTGCGAAAGGCCGGGTATGAGACTGAAAAAAAGGAAGAATCCTCAAAAAAAGTGCTCGAAAAAGTGCCTGAAGAGGAAAAGCCGGGCGAAGGGAAAGAAGCAGTTGAAAAAGAAATTACCCTGCGGGTTTCGGGGATGAGCTGTGCCGCCTGTGCGGCAAACATCGAGCGGGTCCTTAAAAAGCAGGACGGAATCGAGACTGCGGCCGTGAACCTTCAGCTTGAAAAAGCCCGTGTCCGTTTCGAGCCCTCAAAGATTTCCACTGACGAAATCGAAGCCGCCATAGAGTCCATAGGGTACGGAGTGGAAAAGGACAGCGTGGGCCTGCAACTCCGGGGCATGACCTGTACCGCCTGTGCCGCAAATATCGAGCGTGTCCTGCAGAGGACCGAGGGGGTGGTCTCAGCTTCCGTAAATTTTCCGCTTGAAAAGGCGTTTGTGGAATACGACTCTTCCAGGGTCTCGGCCAGGGATATGATTTCCGCAATAGAAGGCATTGGATACGGGGCTTCGGTGGAGGTCGGGACTCCGGAGGCCGGAGACCGGGAAAGAGAGTTCCGGGAAGCCGAGGTCCGCAGGCAAAAGCTCAACCTGCTTACGGCCCTGGCGCTGGGGGCTCCCATCTTTTTCGGGAATATGAGGATGATGCTTCCCTTCTTTTCCTTCGTGCCTGCCTTTCTCTCAAATCCTTACCTCCTTTTCGTGCTTGCAAGTCTGGTCCTCCTCTTTCCAGGCAGGCAGTTTTTCACAGGGACCTACAGGGGTTTCAAACACGGCGTAACCGACATGAACCTCCTGATCGCCGCGGGCACGGGGGCCGCATATCTGATAAGTGCGGCCGCAACCTTCCTCGACCTCGGGCCTGGCTACAACAGCACCTACTACGATACGGTCTCTTTCCTGATCATCTTCATAACCCTCGGCCGCTACCTTGAGGCAAGAGCGAGAGGCCGGACCTCGGAAGCCATCCGAAAATTAATCGGGCTCCAGGCAAAGACCTCAAGGGTCCTGGTGGCCGGAGAGGAGCGGGAGGTTCCGATAGAAGAGGTTGCCGTGGGAGACATCGTGGTCGTCCGACCGGGAGAAAAGATCCCCGTGGACGGGGAAATCCTGGAAGGTAGCTCGGCCGTGGACGAGTCTATGCTTACGGGGGAGAGCATCCCCACGGAAAAGGGGCCTGGAGATTCGGTTATAGGGGCTACCCTGAACAAAACAGGCTCTTTCCACTTCCGGGCGGCCAGAGTGGGGGCCGATACCGCCCTTGCCCAGATCATCAAACTTGTGGAAAACGCCCAGACCGCAAAGCCCCCTATACAGAGGGTGGCCGACGTCTTTGCGGGCAATTTCATTGTGGCCGTGCACATAATCGCCCTGCTCGCTTTCTTCTTCTGGTTTTTCGTCGGCTACTGGCGCTACGGGGTCGGGGAGTCCGAGGCTCTCCGGGGGATCAGTCCTTTCCTTTTTTCCCTGCTCATAGCAATCACCGTGCTTGTGATCTCCTGCCCCTGTGCCGTGGGCCTGGCAACTCCTGCCGCCGTCATGGTGGGGACTGGCAAGGGCGCGGAAAATGGGATTCTGATCAAAGGAGGAGATGCCCTTGAAATGGCTCATAAACTGGACGCCATCGTCTTTGACAAGACCGGGACCCTGACCGAAGGGACACCGCAACTTACCGATGTGGTGGCAGTTCCCGGGAAATCTGAAGGTCGGGTTCTGGCTGCGGCAGCAGCTGTTGAGAAAGGCTCCGAGCACCCTCTTGGAGAAGCTATTGTAAGGGGAGCCGAAGCTCGGGGAATCAGTTTCGGAGCTGCTAAAGATTTCCGTTCGATCCCCGGAAAGGGGGTGGAAGCCTATCTTGAATGGGAAAGAGGGGTGAAAGGAGAAGGAGAAACAGAAGGGATAAGCGAAAGGGTCCTGCTCGGCACCCGTAAGCTCATGCAGGAAAACGGGATTTCTTATGAGGCTCTGGAAGCTGAAATGAGGGTCTTTGAGGAAAACGGGAAAACCGCGATGCTTGTGGCTATTGACTCTGAAGCCGTGGGTCTGGTAGCCGTTGCCGATACCCTGCGGAAGAGCTCAAAAAATGCTGTTGAGACTCTCCGGAAAATGGGTCTCGAGACGGTCATGATCACGGGAGACAACGCCGTGACCGCAAAGGCCATTGCGGCCGAGGTGGGGATTTCGAGGGTGTTTTCCGAAGTCCTGCCCGAAGGAAAAGCCGGGGAAATAAAGAAGCTCCAGGCGGAAGGAAAGCGCGTGGGAATGGTCGGAGACGGGATTAATGACGCTCCGGCCCTGATCCAGTCCGACGTGGGAATTGCCATGGGGGCGGGGACCGACATAGCCATGGAGTCCGCAAAAATAGTGCTCATAAAAAACGACCCTATGGACGTTGTTGCGGCCCTTCGTTTAAGCCGGCTTACCATTCGCAAGATCAAACAGAACCTGCTCTGGGCCTTCGGGTACAATTCCCTGGGGATTCCGCTTGCTGCGGGCATCCTTTATCCCTTCGTGGAAAGGGTGCTTATCACCCCGGAACTTGCTGCGGCCTTTATGGCCCTGAGTTCGGTCTCCGTAACGACTAACTCCTTGCTTATGAAAAGAAGCAGAATTAAATAAGTTCAGGGGATATATTAAATAAGTTCTATTCTTTTGAATAAGAAAAGTCTTTCTTAAAGGCCCATTTTTTTCCGAGGGGACATATACAATATTTTGGCAATTAACTGAAGAGCTATTCATTAAATCAAAAGAGCCCTTGCTTGATAGGTAACAATTATGGTACAGATAGGCCCCAGAGATAAGAGAACAAGGATCGTGCTCCTTGCAAGTTTTGCCACCTCATTCGTGCTTATAAACATCTTCATGTTAGGAGCGCTCTTTACAAACATGGTCCGGGACACACAGGCCTACACCCTGGTGGATATGGCGGCAGGGGTTGTTTTTGTTTTTGTTATAAGTATGATCATCTCCATGTCCCTCTGGCCCAGGATAATGGATAAGCTGGAAGCAAAGGAAATGGGGAAAGAAAAGCTTGGGAAAGAGGCCTGAAAATCAAAGGCCTGAATCTCATATTTGTAAAGAGTACTTTAAAGTGCTGTATTGCTGGCAGTAATTGCTGGACTTGATTGTTAATTGGCTGTAGATTCTGAGAGGGAGGTAATATGAAAAAATCATTCAGGAAGCTGGGGCTCATAGGCGCAGGCCTCTGGGCAATGACCGAAGAGAAGATCGATGAAATGGTAAAGGACCTGGTTGAAAAAGGGGATATCAACAGGGAGGAAGGCAAGAAGCTTGTTATGGATATGCTTGATGAAAGCAAAAAACAGAAGCTTGACCTTGAAAAGAAAATCTCCGAGAAGCTTCAGGACGCCATTTCAAAAGCCGATGTTTTAAACCGAAAGGACGTTCGGGAACTCGAAGACAGGATAAATACCCTGGAAGAAGAAGTCCGGAAAATGAAAAATAAAGAAAAGATGTTTTTCAAATGAAAAACATTTTTTTTATATGTTTTCAATTATTATCTCTTCCTCAAGGCTCATGTCTTCAAGCAGGGCCTCAAGTTCTATCATATCCGATTCAAGTTCCAGGAGTTCGGGGTCCTGGAGGGCATATTCGGAATCTGTAAGAGTTTCAGAAAAAATATCATCAGTTTCTTCTCCCACGTCCTTCATATGTGTTTCCGGGGTGATTTCCTCGATTTCGGAAGCCTCATTCTCCACGCAGCCGGAGCCTATAAGCCATACCATCAAAGCTGACAGAACAAGTAAATGACTGAATTTTATCATCAAATCCCTCCTCCTGTCCCGGCAGTGCTGTTAACAGTGCTGTTGTCCGTGCTGTTATCCGTGCTGTTATCCGTGCTGTTATCCGTGCTGTTATCCGTGCTGTTATCCGTGCTGTTATCCGTGCTGTCTTCCGTGCTGTCTTCCGTGCTGTTGTCCGTGCTGTCTTCCGTGCTGTTATCTGTGCTATCGGACTCTTCTTCATTTGTGGTGCTGTCTTCCATATCCTCGGAGTCGTCAGAGTCGTCTAAGTCTCCGCTTTCTTTAAGTTCAACAAATATTTCTTTCAGGAGCTGGTTTGCCTCGTTAACATCAGCAAGAGCCTCCTTGAGAAGGGCGTTTGCCTCTGTCAGTTCCTCTTCCGTGGGGTTGTCTTTCTGGTAGATCTCGTCCGCACTTCCCTGCTTTTCTTTTGCCTCTTCTATCAGGCTGGCGTATTCGGTAAGTTTTGCGTCAAGTTCCGCGGCTTTGTCTTTGTCTTCAAGTTCCCCGATTTCTGATTCAAGGTGTTCGGAGAGGGTTCCGGACCTTTCCAAGACCTCAGCCATCTTTTCGCTTACGGTCTGGCCTGCCCCGTACATTGTGGTCTTTTTAGCTTCGTTCCAGGTCCCACGCACGGACTTTACAGCAAGCAGGAAATCTTCCTGGCTTTCGGCATTTTCAATGTTTTCCTTTTCTTCTTCAAGCAGGGCTATTTTCTCCTCGATTGCGACAATTCTTTGCTCCACCCCTGCCCCGTTTGAGTTTTCCAGGTTGCTCTTTACGTTTTCGAGGTGGGCTATCATATAAGCAATACTTGAATTGAGGTATTCCCCGGTAGCATTCAGAGCTTCGGGGTCATTTGCGTTAATTTCTCCTGTTCGGACCTGGGCCCTTATTCCCAGAAAACTCTGCTTTGAGTTCTGGTATACTTCTTTCTGGGCCCGGAGGGTTTCCCTTGTCTGTTTTCTTTCTTCCCTGTACTGGGTTACCCTTTCCCGGATTTCGGATGCGTTATGGTCTTTCTGGTTTATCCTGTCCATATCTCGGACCGGGGCTTTTTCAGACCTTTTATTGTTTCCTGAATCCGCATTGTTTCCTGAATCTGCATTGTTTCCTGAATCCGCACTGTTTCCTGAATCCGCATTGTTTCCTGAATCCGCACTGTTTGCCTGTTTTCCGTTTCCCTGTCCGTTGGAACCGGACGCTGCCAGGGCCCCTGTGGAAAAAATACTGAATATTATCAGTATGATGGCCAGGGACGCCATGCATTTAATAGTCGTGTTGTATTTACTCATAATCTTAATTACCTCCCGTTTCAATTATTTGGTCAGTTCTTTTGTCAATTTTTTTCCAGTTGACTTTTCCTACTTTCTTCTAATTCTCTATTGAGGTTGGGAAAATATAAGCATTCTTTCGGGGAAAACTTGATAAAAAACAAAAAATGATTTTTAAAACTTGATAATGGCTTTATTTCAGTTTTCAAGCTTTATAATCCCTTTAAATTGTGTGGTTTCATGAAGTGACGGTAAATGTTTTAAGGAAACAGGCTCTTTTATACAGCGCGTGATTTTTAAAAAGAGATTTGAAAGTATTCTGGCAGCAGGCTTCACTCTTTTTATACTCTTCCTCTTAAGCACTGGAGGGGCTTCGGCCGCCACAGTGCATGGGACCGTGTACGAATGGGACAGTTTCGAGCCGCTTGAAAACGTATTGATCGAAGTTAATTCCACTCCCGCGCAGTACTATGTTGCAGCGGATGCCACCTATGCTTTTAACCTTTCTTCAGGCAATTACCTGATCACGGCCCGCTATTTTGAAGGAGATTCATTGAAATATACCGCCAGGGAATCCGTCATAATTTCGGAGGACGGAGACTACGTGCTTGATATTCTTCTTTTCCCTGACTACGAGGAACTCCTGGAACAGGCCAGCCTTGACGACTTTGGCAAGGCTTTTGAAGAAGAAATTGTGGCAGAAAATAGCTCCGGAAACTCTGTTTATTCTCCTCTGCTCCCTTTGCTCCCTCTGCTCCCTGTCCTTCTTCTTTTTTCTGTCCTCCTATTTTTGGGGGGGTATTTCCTGAAAAAAGGGAAGGGGAACGAAAAAGTAACATTAAAGGAACCCATAAATTCGGTCGAAGTTCCTGGTAAAATCAAAAAGGAGGTCAGCTCTCCGGAAGAAACTTCCGGAAAAGGAGGACCGGAAATCCCTGGAAAAGTTGAAGAAAGCGGGGCTGTTCTAAAAGAAGCTCCGAAAATTGCTTCCGAAGGCCCTGTTTCTGAAGAACCTGTTTCTGAAGAACCTGTCCTGAAAGCCCCGGAAGCCCATCTACCGGAGGATCTGCGGGAGCTGATGGGCTTTATCCGGGCAAACGGCAACCGCATAACCCAGACAGAACTCCGTAAGAAGTCCCCCTACTCCGAATCAAAGGTAAGCCTTATGCTTTCGGACCTTGAGGAACGGGGGCTCGTTGAAAAATTCAAAAAGGGAAGAGGCAATGTTATCCGGATTCCGGACAGGTATATTTGGCCGCCGGAAGAAAAGCCCGGGAAAACGGAAGTTCTGGAAGGTAGAAATACTCTGGAAAGCAGAAAAACTTGAGAATTTGCGTAAAAATGGTCTATCCGGGGCAGAAATCCGGAAAAGAAGTGACTAAACAAAGGGATATGCAGTCAGGCTTGCAGCCAGAAATTCCGGAAATAGCAAATTATATAAGTAAAATCTGCAACTACACAGAAACGAGAGCTGAACGAATCCAAATATTTTTAAGAAATGCATCAAATAATATCTTAAATTTTTGAAAAATATAATTTCCAGTTATCCCATTTACAAACCTTCCTTTATTTTTTCACTCTAATTAAACTCTTACACTTTAATTGAAATTGTTAAATTTTACACTCTGATTGAAATTTCACTGAGGGACGATATGCGAGTTTCCATGGATCTTGAATTAAAAGACGTACCGGGACAGATGCTCCTGGCCTTACAACCCCTTTCGGAGTGCAGGGCTAACCTGATAACGGTGGTTCACCACCACCAGAAACGGACCCCCAGAAACACCATGCCTGTGCAGCTTGTACTCGAAACAAAACATGAAAACCTTAAACTCCTTAAAGCAAAGCTTGAGGAAAACGGGATCAGGGTCGTAAGAGTCGGAGAGCACCGCTTCAGGGAAAGTATTAGCGTGGTCCTGATAGGACACGTTATCCACACCGGAATTCAGGATACCATTAGCAGGATCGACAAGACCGGCTTTGCGGAGGTCGTGGACCTCTCCCTTTCAATGCCGGGAATTGAAATGCCCTCTTCAGCCCTCATAAAAGTAGATGCTGTGGGAAAAGAGGAGATGAAGCAGGCGCTTGCTATCCTCAAGGACGTTTCAGCGAAAAAGGACCTGCTCATGGTTCTGCCGATAGGCATCCAGGCCTGAAAAATGATATATAAGGAGAATTTTGGTATGAAAACAATACGTGCTTCCATAATCGGTTTCGGAGCTATCGGACAGGGTGTCGCTAAAGTGCTCCTTTTGAAAAAAGAATATTTAGAGGGCCTGGAGCTTGATGTCCGGGTAGTCGCGGTAGTGGACTCAAGAGGCGCAACCGTCAATCCTGACGGGGTGGACCTGGCAGACTGTCTTGCCCGCAAACGAGAGACCGGGACCGTTGCCCTGGAAAAAATAAGCGGGCTTGAGCTCATCAAAAGCCTGGACCATGAACTTGTAATCGAGACCACCCCCACAAACATCGAGACCGGGGGTGCCGGACTCCCGAACATGATGGCGGCCTTTGAAACCGGAAAGGATGTGGTAACCTCAAACAAGGGCCCCCTTACCCTGAAGTACCGGGAACTTCATGAGGCCGCAAAGGCTGCCGGCTCGAAGTTCAGGTTCGAGGCGACGGTTGGAGGGTCCATGCCTGTCATAAACCTTGTTAACGAAGTCCTCGCGGGAAACGAGGTCAGGGGTATAAAAGGGATACTGAACGGGACCTGTAACTATATCCTGAGCCGGATGCTTGAGGAAAAGGCAAGTTATACGGATATCCTGGCAGAATCCATGGAACTCGGAATTGCGGAGACCGACCCCAGCTATGATGTTGAGGGTATAGATACCGCCTGTAAACTCGTAATCCTTGCAAATGCCATTTTTGGGCTGGATGCTACATATAAAGACGTTGAAGTCACGGGTATCACGAAAATCACCCCCGACGCCCTGGAAATGGCCCGGGAAAACGGTTATGTGGTAAAACTTATCGGAGAAGTTAGCAGAGAATGGCTTCAAGTGGCCCCGAGGCTTGTGCCCATTAACCACCCCCTGGCCGTGGGCGGGACTCTCAATGTGGCTTCTATTGACACCGAACTTGCGGGAGAAATCACGGTCACCGGAAAAGGGGCCGGGCCCATCGAGACCGCGAGTGCCGTTCTCAGTGACCTTATCTCTATTTATAGGGAATGCTAAATGCCGGACAAGGCGGGCCTTTCCGGCCGGTGGAATTGCAGGCGAATAAAAAATTAGATATAAATAAACTACCTATTCAAAAACTGAAGACCATGACAAGCTTCAACGAATTTGCGGAAACCTGCAAGGCAATTGAAAAGATCTCGGGCACTATTGAGACTACCCGGAGGGTTGCCGAACTGCTCCGGAAGGTGGATGTCGGGGAACTGCCCGTGACAACCCATTTCATCATGAGCGAGGTTTTTCCCGCCTGGAGCGGGAAACAGCTGGGGATCGGGACAAGCCTCCTTTACATGGCGCTTTCTAAAGCTTCAGGGGCTTCGTTAAAGGGCATTGAGGTCCTGGTCCGGACAACCGGGGATATCGGGGAGACCGCGCTCCTTATTTTAAAGGAAAAGCGGAAAAACCAGGCTACGTTTTCCAGTTTTTTCGAAGAAGAACCGGAACTCTCCATAAGCGAAGTCTACGAGCGCTTCAGGACAGCTTCCGGGGTTTCAGGTAAAGGTTCGCAGAACGTGAAGATCAAGAACCTCCAGTACCTTTTCAACTCCTCAAGCCCGAGGGAAGCCAAGTACATCGCAAGGCTTGCCCTTGAGGAACTGCGCGTGGGCGTGGGTGAGGGAGTTGTCAGAGACGCCATCGCAAAGGCCTTTGACGTGAAGGTGGAGGTCGTGGAACATGCCTATATGGTCACAAACGACCTTGGGATAGTGGCCGCGGCCGCAAAGGAAGGGGGGACCGAAGCCCTTGAGAAGCTTGGAATCGAAATCAATCGCCCTATTAAGTTGATGCTCTCCCAGATCAGTCCGGACGTGGACGCCGAGATCCGGGGTATGAAAGAGGCCGCAATCGAATGGAAGTTTGACGGGGCCAGGGTGCAGGTCCACAAGGACGGGGACTCGGTCACGCTTTTTTCAAGGAAACTCGAAAACGTTACAAATTCCCTCCCTGACCTGGTGGACATCGTTCGGAAACATGTGAAGGCCGAATCCGCAATCCTGGACGGAGAAGCCGTCGCAGTGAACGAAAAGGGAAAACCCAGGGCCTTTCAGGAAATCCTCAAACGCTTCCGGCGCAAGCACGGCGTGGAAGAAAAGGTGGTCAGTATTCCCATCCAGCTCAACCTTTTTGATATAATGTATTTAAACGGCAGGACGCTCATTGACCTCCCCCTCCTGGAGCGGCGAAAGGCCCTTCTATCCTGCGTCGAAAATTCGGTGGAAAACTCCCGTTCAATTGCCGTGGACGAACAGGTAATTACCGGGGACCCGGAGCTTGTGGAAAAGATCTATCAGGAAGCCCTGGAGGCCGGGCACGAAGGCATCATGGTCAAAAACCCGAAATCCCTCTACTCCCCCGGAAAACGCGGGAAAAACTGGCTTAAGAAAAAGCCTCTCATGGAGACCCTCGACCTGGTGGTCGTGGGGGCCGAATGGGGGTTCGGGAGGCGGACAAACTTTCTTGGCTCTTACTCCGTGGCCTGCTATGAACCTGAAACCTCCCGGTTTATGGGAATCGGCAAGGTAGGCACGGGCATTAATGACGAGCAATTAAAGGAACTTACGGATATGGTCCTCGAGCTCATGGGCGAGGAAGAGGTCGGTGGGGTCTTTACCGTAAGGCCGGAGATTGTCTTCGAAATCGCCTTCGAAGAAATCCAGAAAAGCTCGAACTATGATTCCGGCTATTCTCTCCGCTTCCCCCGTTTCATCGGCCTCAGGCTTGACAAGTCCCCCGAGGAAGCCGACTCCGTTCAGCGGGTCGAGAGGGTTTACTCTCAGCAGCGGAAGAGGCTTTGATGGTCAAAAATACTTGAAAAGATCGTCGCGTTTCAGTTCGTGCAGCCTGTCCTTGAGCAGGTTTTTGAGGGGTTTTAACTCTCCTTTTTTGGCGCTGATGGGGGCAATAAGATGTTTCCAGTCCTGCCAGGGAGGCGCAAGCCCCAGTTTTTCCGAGATTCCGTCAAGAACCGGGTCCCACTCTTTTTCTTTCACTTTATCCATTTTGTTTATCGCGAGCAGGGTATCGATCCCCACATCCCTCAGGAAATCGAACATCTCTATGTCGATGGGGAGCTGGCCCCGCGCGTCCCAGCGGTCGGTAATTTCCTCAAAGGAAGGCCCTTCTATGACGAGGACTCCGGTCTTGATCCGGTCGGCGTTGCTTTCGATATAGTGCACGACCTGGTCCTTTACTATGTCCTGCTTCCTGTCCTTGACTCCGCTCATGAAGCCGAAACCCGGAAGGTCGGTAATAATCATGTCCGAGCAGTGGTAATGAAAAGGTCGAAGGGTTACACCCGGGCGTTTTCCTATCCTGACATCTGCTCCGAAAAGTTCCTTCATAATGGAAGATTTGCCCACATTGGAGCGGCCCACAAAAAGGATCTCTAATGATACTCCTTCTTCAACGTATTTGCTGACTTTCATGCGTTTTACCTCTCGTTTTCATACTGTTTTTTCCGCGGTATTTCCTGTTGTTTTTTCCGCGGTATTTCCTGTTGTTTTTCCCGTGGCATTTCCTGTTGTTTTTCCTGTGGTATTTCCTGTTGCTTTCCGATCTCCTTATCGAAAGCATGTAGAAAACGTTCCAGCGAATTTTCCGGGATCCTGGCTCCCGCTGCGAGGGGGTGCCCTCCTCCGCTTCCTCCTAATTTGGGGGCAATGACCCTCAGGGCCAGGTTTACGTCAACAGGCCCGTGGGAACGGATGCTGAGGTCGTAGACTTTCTTTTTTTCCCTGTGCTCGGCGGCGATTCCTACATCCTTTCCGCCGTAGGAGGCGGCATAGATCGCTGCCTTTGAGATGGAATTACTTGTATTTACAACATACGCGCTGTGGGTGAGAACTGTCACATTTTTCCTGACAAGGAACCTGAGTTTTTCCTCGTCCTGGGCGGCGTCCCGGGCAAGGTCGAGGAGGCCTGGAATTTCTGAAGGGATGATGTCTCTGGAGAGGGGACCGAGGAGTGTTCGCTTGAACTCATAGTTTCTCCCGGCCCGGAGGACCGCCTGGATCAGACCCCCTGCCTGGAAGTACAGGCCCCTTTTGTCCCAGTTCAGAAGCCAGTTTTTTATATGGGGGGTGCCGTCACAAAAGTCTCCTATGGCCCCGTAGGTGGCAACCCTCTTCAGGTCTTGACTCAGAAGGGATTCAAATACCCTGTAAGTAAGTTCGGAGGCACAGACACGGGTATCGTGGTAAAGCCAGTCAACGGCCGGACACCACGAGGGCAGGGGGTGGTGGTCGATGTAGTAAAGCCTGCATTTGCCTGCGAGCGTTTCGAGCCTGGAGTAAAGTTTCTTGCAGTTCCTCTCATCAATTGCGAGATCGCATATGATGAGGGTCTCGAAATTATCGGCATAATCCAGTTTTTCAAGCAGGTTTACAGGGCTCGTGAAGTAAACATAGGAATCCGGAAATGCGCTTTTAGCAATCGCTCCTGCGCAGATCCCGTCTGAATCTCCATGAGTCAGGATAAGGGTTTTTATGTCGGGTTTTTTTTTGTGAGATTTCATATGATAATTATATACGCTCTCTGGAAAAAATGCATTTTGCTAAATTTTAAGTGAAATCCGGCAGAGGGTGAACAATAATATGAGATTTTTTGGAGATGTAGGGGGGGCCCGGGACCTGGTAACAGGGGGACGCTTTTTCTCTCCGTATAAAACGTTTTTAAAAAATGGGTGGAAAGAAGGCTATTTCACCCTCCTTGCAGGCTCAGCGCAGTTCCTTTCTCCGGAGCCCGACCACTCCGAAGATGGCCAGCCCCGCAAGGATAAGGCCGAAACCAGGAGTATCTTCTTCAACAGGCTGGGCTGTCCCTACATTGCCCGAGGATGCAGAAGCTACGGTTCTGGCCTGTGAGCTCTTTTCCTGTTCGGACCCCGTCACTCCTCCAGGACCTGAATCGCCGGGGTTTGCGTCCACTTCGATGGGGATTCCAACATATACCGGAAGCGGGCCTTCAGAGTAAACCTCTGCCCTGTAGTCCTCAAGGTCCAGGAAGCTTGCTTTTGCAGGGGGCAACTGGACTTTTCCTTTGCTGTGCATCTGCAGCATGTAAGTTACTTTCTTTGATTCTCCTTCTTTAAGGACCTCTCTGAACCCCGTTTCTCCGCTGATAAACTTTGCTTCCGAAGGGACGGTATCGGATACGGTTACACTTGCATCAACGTTTCCTGTGTTCTTCGCAATAAGTGTGACCGTCAGTTTTTCTCCTACTTCGAGCTGCTGATGGTCAACGGTTTTCGTAAGCTCGATATAGGGGCCGTATATGATGTTCTCCTCGGTGTTGGTCGATTCTATCTCTTCATATTGTCCATTCGGAAGCGTGAAGGCCGCAATGGTTTCAGGTAAGGTATATTTCCCTGGCTTTTTGGGCATGAAGGTGTACTTGAAGACATTGGAGGCGGTTTCTCCTGCTTTCAGGGAAAGCGTCTTCTCCAGTTCAACATCTTCTTCAAGTTCCATTTTATCATTTAGAGAGTCTGTGAGCTTAATCCCGTTAATAGGGCAGATGCCGTCGTTTCGGATATTGACTGTTACGTAAACAATTTCTCCCATATGCCTTTCTTCAGTAGCGCTTTTTGAAACGATGATATCCCATTTTTTCTTAATTTCAACGGTTTCGGACTCGTTCCATTCAAACTCTTTTTCCTTGATGTCCTGGCCCGTTACGCTTACATTAATGTAGTAATCGGTATCTTCCCAGGGTTCAGGTATTCCCATAAGGAGATTAATCGTTTCAACAGTTTCTTCTTTTTCGATGGAATAGTAAGAACGTTTCAGTTTGCCGTCCAAAAGTTCAAGCCCGCCCGTGTCAATGAGCACTTCCAGATCTGCCGCTTTCGCTTTTCCTATGTTTTTAAGAGTAATCGTTGCATTAATGTCCCTGTTAGCAAGGGTTTTCGGGTCATAGCTCTCCTTGCCGGTATTGATTGTTATTTCAATATCCGGTTGTCCCCTCAGGAATACATTTATCTGTATAGTGGGATTCCATTCACCGGTTTTGAACCCTTCTTCGATGGTCACATAGTTCGGTTTGACTTCAACAGCATGGATTTTTATCTCGTCATTGTAAATCAGGTCAATACCGTTTGAGAGGGGGCCTCTCTCCAGTTCTTCTCCATCTTTTGAAATTGAAACAAAGGCCAGTTTCTCTTCGTTAAAATCTTCTGCTTTTATCACGTATCCGTCTAATTCTACGGATCCTCCCCAATCAAGTACTTTACCTTCCAATTTTTGGTCCCATTCAATCACCTCTTCCGCAAGGGAAGGCATACAGGAACTTAAAAGAAAGAAAATTGTGAGCAATATGAGGACTACTATTTTTTTAGCCATAATTGACCCTTCCTGAATTTAATGCTGGTATATGGATATATATTGGATAATTTTAATAATTACGTATCTATTCAGGGTAAGGGTGGCACATTTTCAATCGCCGCATGAAGTGAACTTATAGTAGGTATATTATTCTTTATTAGTGTAGATATGTATCCCCTAATTCTAAAGAAAACATCTGCTCCATGGGGTTTCCTAAAATCTCCCGATATTTTTTGCTGAACTGTTATCATTCTGAGATCTCTTTCTGCTTGGTTGTTACTGAAAGGAACTCTTAGATCCGTAGCAAACCTCAAGATTTCTTTTTCATACTTTGAAAGTCTATCAAGGAGATTTTTTGCATCGCTCTGCGCTTTTCTTCCTCTTTTAACCCCATTGTCTTTCGAGATTTCAGGTGGAGGATTGTCCTCAAATCCTTTCATTAGTATTGACTGATACTTTTCTTTAAAGGTCTTGAGCGTATCTTCATCTATTTGTATGCCCTGTTTTCTGGCAAAGTCTGCGCATTTTTTAATTTCATATAGGAGATCAGACATCTCCTCAGCCCACACTTGCTTGAATATGTTATAAATGTCTTTAAGTTCTCTTTGAATGTGGACATTACATGCCGCATGTTCACATTTGTATTTAAAATAGGGTTTCCAGAAATCGTGGACTATAATTCCTCTATATTTAGGCAACACTCCCATTTTATTCATTGCTTTTGATCCTCGACTCCTATTATGGAAATAGTATGTATATTTTTTTGTAGAGATTAAATGGCAGTATTCCCCTTGACCACCAACGTCGATTCCAGTTTCATCACCATGGATGACATTTTCTTTTATCAGTTGCTTCTTGATGTGGTTTGTAGCACCTTTCAACTTGTGAAATAACTTATTTTCTGCCCTAATTATTGTACCAACGCTTATATCAAATCCAAAGGCATCTTTAAATAATTTCTTGATTCGGTCATAGGGAATCAATTGGTAGTTTCGGAGGTAAATTGCAATTGTTAAAACCATATTGCCATATTGGACAGGTTTTGTAATTGATTTCGGAAAAGCAGCTTTGTTTTTGCGGTTACAATAAGGACATTTTTTGATCTCAGCACGATGTTCGGTCACTTTACGCCTTACAATTATTTCAAATTCTTGTCTCTTCTCGTAATTTATAACTTCAATCTTCTCAATGTTACAACCACAATGTTCACATTTATGTAGCTTATAAATGATTGTTTTATCAGGATTTTTAATCATCCTTAATGTAGAACCAGGATGCCCTTTTTGGCCGCCAGGACGTCTAAAACTTCCTTTTTGTGAACCTTTTGATTGAGGTATTTTATCAGTAGAATTGTTAGTAGAGGGAAGTCGATTTCTTTTTTGGTTTTGGTTATTCTTTTTTAGGCGAGATTCTAACTCATTAAGTCTTTCTCGAAGTTCGGTGTTTTCGGATTCAAGATTTTCATATCGAGATTCAAGCTCTTCGTGTCGAGATCCAAGATCTTCATACCGAGATTCAAGCTCTTCGTGTCGAGATCCAAGATCTTCATACCGAGATCCAAGATCTTCATACCGAGACTCAAGATCCTCAATATATGAAACAATGGATTCAGGGTCTGAACGGCATTGAGTAAGAATCTCTTCACATTTCATAAACCTCATTCCAAAATCCGATGATTTTTATATTAATCTATATGAAAAAAGTAATTGTTGAGTTTATACGAAATATAAGTTAGAAACAGAGGTAGCTGAATAGATACATAATTACTTCTTATAATTACTTCTTATAATTACTTCTTATAATTACTTCTAATAATTACTTCTTAGATATCATTACATATTTGGGAACACATCTTTTAAAACAATTTCTATCAAATTATTTTATATTTTATACTGTTCAAAGCAGAAAATTGCTGGATTGCAGGGGCCCAGGGAGGGGCAGGAACTTCAGTATAGAAGGCATCCGGGAATTAAGGTATTAACAATCGGGTAAAAAAGTTATTCCGTAATCCGGGCCTTATAATCCTTTCTGGGGGAAAAATAGGCTTTAAAAGGTATGTTTTCGTGGGCTATTTTCCCGATCCGTATTTCGAAAGTTTTAAGAACCTAATACATTATGTCTTTGTACCCTTGCAGGGTTTCAAAAAACTGGTTGATTCTTGAAAAGTTGATGCTTTCCCAGCCTGTTTATTTTTCATTTAGAACGTGATACTTATGAGTTTACCGTTGAAAGACTGCCGGGCCCGACCTGCCCGAGAATGCCGATTTGATAGTGACAGTTCCGCTACTGGACGTTCCGGTAGTGATAATTCCAATATACGGACCCATCCGACCCTCTGGATTCAGGGGCAAAGAAGCGCTTCCCTCGCCGGAAAGACCGTCGTGCTCGGGGTAACGGGGAGCATTGCTGCGGTCCGGGTCATTGAACTTGCCCGGGAATTGATCCGGAACGGGGCCGAAGTCCATGCGGTCATGAGCGAAGCCGCACAGCGAATTATCCACCCTGATGCCCTCCATTATGCCACAGGGCACCCCGCGATCACGGGCCTTGGGGGGCGGGTCGAGCATGTGGAATTTTGCGGGCTCAAGGGTTGCGCTGACCTTCTTTTAATTGCCCCGGCTACCGCAAATACCATCGGTAAAATCGCAACCGGTATTGACGACACCCCGATAACTTCCTTTGCGACAACGGCGCTTGGCTCAGATGTCCCGCTCCTGATCGTCCCTGCCATGCACGAGTCCATGTACCGGCACCCTGCAGTTGTGGAGAATATCCTGAAACTAAAAGGCTGGGGTATAGGCTTTGTCGGGCCGAAACTTGAAGAGGGGGTTGCAAAGATTGCCTCAAACGCAGACATCGTCCTCGAGGTCGAGAGGGCGCTTGGAAATCGGGAACTGGCAGGCAAAAAGATCATAATCACAAGTGGCTCAACGGCTGAAAGTCTTGATCCCATCCGGGTCCTGACAAATCGGGCCTCGGGAAAAACCGGCAACGAACTGGCTCTTGAAGCCTACCGCCGGGGGGCCGGGGTCACCCTGGTGCACAGGCAGAGGCTCGGCGCGCCGGGCATCCGGGATGTCTTTGTAGAAAGTGCGGGGGAAATGACGGACGCGGTCCTGGAAGAGCTTGAAAGCGGGTATGACGCCCTTATAAGTGCGGCTGCTATTGCGGACTTCACTTTTGACCCTTCTCCTGAAAAGATCAAGTCGGGGGGAGAGCTTGAACTCAAACTCAAACCCACCCGAAAACTGATTAAAGAATGCCGGACTAAATATCCGGCCCTTACAATAGTCGGCTTCAAGGCCGAGACCGGAAAAGAAGAGTTACTAAAGAGGGCGGCAGCTACCCTGAAAGGGTCAAAACTCGACATGATCGCTGCAAACGATGTTAGCGAAGGCGGCATGGGCACCGAGGACAACGAGCTTTACCTGCTCCGGCGGGAAGAAAGTGAGGCGCTCTGCATAAAAGGTAGCAAAAGGGAACTTGCGGCCCTGGTCCTTGAAGAACTTGCAAAGCTCTTTTCGGTTAAATAATAAAATTCCAAATCATCATTTTTATATAATATATCACCTTGAATTTTCCTAGTATCAGGTTCTTTACAAAAAGGCGTTTTCTATGGATGGATATAATGCGGATGCGGCTGATGTTTCGGCTAAGGCTTACGCCCCGGGACACATAACGGGTTTTTTTGAAATTCATGCCGAGGGAAGTGACCCTCGCAGGAAAGGTTCTACAGGCTGCGGGCTTGTCCTGAACAGCGGAGTGACCACGGAGGTCCGAGTAGGGCCACTTGTAGAGAAAACTGAAATTTTCCTGAACGGGAAAAGGGTAAAAGGCAAAACCACCCGGACCGTGCTCGAGGCGATAACGGCCCTGCCTGTCAGGGTTGAGAGCTGGTCGGAAATCCCGGTTGGCTGCGGTTTCGGGGCTTCCGGGGCGGGAGCTCTGGGGGTTGGCTATGCTTTGAACCAGGCTTTATCCCTAAACTTCACGGCGGATGCCCTGACGGAATATGCCCATGTGGCCGAGGTGCTTAACCGGAGCGGGCTTGGGGATGTCGCCGCCCAGTCCAGCGGGGGGCTTGTGATAAGGCTTAAACCAGGGAGTCCGGAATTCGGCAAAATCGACAGGATCCCTGTCCCGGAGGCAAGGGTATTTTGCATCGCGCTCGGGGAAATCTCCACGGGCTCGGTCCTGAGCGACCCCACTGCGGCCCGGGCAATAAACGCTGCCGGAAAAATTGCAATCTCCCAGCTTCTTGAAAAACCCACACTTGAAAACTTCATGCACCAGGCAAAAAAGTTCGCCCGGGAGACAGAGCTTTTGAGCGAAAGGGCAGGAGACATTATAGAAGCTGTGGATGCTGTCGGAGGGCTCGCGTCCCAGGCCATGCTCGGGGATACGGTCTTTGCAATTTCCTCTTCTGGTGCAGAGTTCCGGCTCTATGAGGCCCTTCAGGAGTTTGGAGATGTCCTGGAATACGGGATAAGTACTTGTATTCCGAAGTTGATGTATGCTTAACTCCGGGGGTTTTTTGCTTTCTTTCCGTTTTCTTTCCGTTGCCTTTCCGCCTCCTCTTCGGGATTCTATTCATCCTGTCCAGGGGCCCCCACCGATTTAGAATATAAATCTATTTCAAAGAGCATGACGTTTCTTTTATGAAGGTATCACCATGGTTATCGATGATGAAGAATGGGATGAAAGGTCAAGAGGGCCTAATATTGACCCACTAAGTAAACTATCTTCCTTGGCGGGCCCGCTGCTCCGGACGATAGCGATTATTTTTGCGATTCTTATAATGTTCTCCGTGGCTTTCGGCTCGATTTTCGTATCGGTTGGCGCCGGGGAAGTCGGGGTAAAGTTCAATCAGTTTGGAGGAGTGCAGGCTGACGAGCTTGGGGAAGGGCTCCACATTGTCCCGCCCTGGATCTCGGTTACGAAGTATTCCGTGCAGAGCCAAGTCTATACCATGAGTGCCAAGGCTGATGAAGGAGTGACCATCGGAGACGACCGGATATATACCCTTACAAAGGAAGGGCTTACCCTGGGCCTGGACATCTCGGTCCGTAACCGGCTCATTCCTTCGGAAGCAAGTGAAGTGCACCAGAAACTCGGGATCGACTATTCCGAAAAGATCCTCCGCCCGACCATCAAGTCCGTGATCAGACAAGTGGTTTCCGGACACACGGCAATGGAAGTCTACGGGCCGGAAAGGGCAATTGTCGCGGCCGAGATGCAGAACCAGCTTGAGGCCCAGCTCAATGAAGATGGGATCATTGTGGAAGAGGTCCTGCTCCGGAATGTGGAACTTCCTGCGAAAGTTGCGGATGCAATCGAGCTGAAACTCCAGGCCGACCAGGAAGCCCAGAGGATGGTCTTTGTCAAGCAGAAGGAAGAACTCGAGGCCGAGAGGAAAATTATCGAAGCCGGCGGGACTGCCAACTCCACAATTATACGGGCCCGTGGAGAAGCTGAGTCCCTGCGTATCCTTAATGAAGAAATCCAGAAGAACCCGGACCTTATCCGCTACAAGTACATACAGATGCTCGGGGACCAGGAAATCCAGACCATGATCGTCCCAAGTGATCAGGGGATCATCCTTGACGCCAGCAGCACATAATGAATTGTTGTATGAGATAAAACGAGTCAATCCCCTCTCCCTAAAACCTTTGCCTAACGGTTCAGGTTTTTAAGGAAGGGGTCTTCTGCTGGAGATAAAAGTAAAACTAAAAAATTACAGGAAAAAAGGAAGCGAACGATATGACAGAAATTCCTCCTGACCATCCCAGGTATGAATCCCTCCTTGCCCGGGAAAAGGTCGTTGATGGTGTAAAAAAGGGATTTACCAGTTTGCAGGGCCTGATTTCTCAGGGCCGGGGCGAGAGTTTTGACTATCTCATAGGGGAGCGGAGCCCTGAATCCGCTCTTTATGCAGAAAGGGCGGCTGTTGCGGCCATCCTGCTTGCCGAAAACCCTGTTATTTCCGTAAACGGAAATGCCGTGGCCCTTGCACCTGAAAGGCTTGTAGCCCTTGCGGACCTGACCGGGGCAAAGCTCGAGGTGAATCTTTTCCACAGGACCGAGCAGAGGGTCCACCTTATCATAGACCAGCTCAAAGCCCACGGGGCCGGTGAGGTGCTCGGGAAAAACCCTGATAAGGAACTGGATCTCCCCCACGCCCGGAGGCTGGTTGAGAGTAAAGGGATCTACAGCGCGGATGTTGTGCTCGTGCCTCTTGAGGACGGGGACCGTTGCGAAAAGCTTGTTGAGATGGGGAAGACCGTGATTTCGATTGACCTCAACCCCCTCTCGCGGACCTCTCGGATGGCCACCATTTCCATTGTGGATAACCTGAACAGGGCCCTTGAGAACATGGCGGAGTTTTCCGGAGAAATGAAGCATGACAGGAAGGACGATCTTATGAAGGTGATTTCTTCCTATGACAACAGGAAGGTCCTCGCATCCGCCCTGTCTGAAATCCAGGAACATCTCAAGAACCTGAGCGCCGAGATGGGCTATTGAGTTTGTAAGCCTAAATGAGGAGGCCTGAAATGGAGCTTATAGAAAAAACAAGGACTTTCGTGGCCTCCGTGCTTGCGGACGAGCCGAGTTCTCACGACATGGCCCATATCGAAAGGGTCGAGGCTCTTTGCCTGGAACTGCAAAAGGAGGAAGGTGGGGACTCTCTCGTCCTCCGCCTCGCAGCCCTCCTCCACGATGTGGGGGTCATCCGGGAGCACGAGGAAGGCGGAGACCACGCTCTTTACAGTGCCGAAATCGCTTCCGAATTTTTGGCCCGTGAGGGGCTTTCCCGGGATCTTATTGAAAGGGTTTTGTACTGTATCAGAGCCCACCGTTTCAGCGGGGGACATGTCCCGGAATCTATCGAAGCCCGGATTCTTCAGGACGCGGACAGGCTTGATGCTCTCGGTGCCATCGGGATTTTCCGGGCTGTGCTCTCAATGGGGGCGCTCCGGATGCTCAAGCATACGAACGGGATTGACAAGGGTGAGTCCAAAAAAACCGTGTACATGGCTGACCCCGTGGACGGGTTCAATGAATATATGCAGTACAAACCCTTCAGGATTCCCGGAAAACTGAATACCGGGGCCGCAAAAAAGATTGCTGAGGAAAGGCTGGAAGTCATGCGCTCTTTTCAGGAAGCCCTGAACAGAGAATTCGGCCGTGGTATGGATAGTGAATAAGTAAAAAACTGCCTGGCCCTTATCGGCCTTTCCGGCTTTTTCATCCTTCTTTTTCGGTTTTCCTTTTCATCCTTCTTTCGACTTTTCCTTTCAAATCTTCTTGCTTATTTTTAACCTCTTATCCCAACCTTTTTTAAAGCCTTAAATCCTTTTAGCCTCATCCCGTATACTCAAACTTTTAAATTCCAGTCAGGCAAAGACCAGCTAAACATTCAATAACTCTTACGTTTCATAATCATTAAAATTCTCAGGTGTATCACATGGCTGACATAATCATAAAGAATGCTTACGTTTTGACAATGGACCCGGAGGCCGGCGACCTCAAAAACGGGACTGTCGTAATCGAGGACGGAATAATCACGGAAATCGGTGAAAATACGGTCGAAACCGCCGACACCGTGATTGACGCAAAAGGTTCGGTTGTGATGCCCGGGCTTGTAAACACCCACACCCACGCGGCCATGACACTTTTTCGGGGCTATGCCGACGACCTGCAACTTGCCGAGTGGCTCCAGGAGTATATGTGGCCTGCGGAAGCCCAGCTCCAGGCCTCCGATGTTTATACGGGGACCCTCCTGGCCTGTCTTGAAATGATTAAGTCCGGGACGACCTCTTTTGCCGACATGTACTTTTTTATGGACGAGACCGCAAAGGCCGTTGAAACATCCGGACTTCGGGCGGCTCTTTCCTACGGTATGATCGAACTCGGAGATGAAGAAAAGGGCCGGAATGAACTCAGGGAAGGGAGGCGCTTTGTCCGGGAATGGCAGGGTGCGGCCGGAGGTCGGATTTCCACCATGTACGGGCCCCACGCTCCCAATACCTGTTCCAGGGAGTTTCTGTCAAAGGTCAGGGAAGCTGCAACTGAGGACGGAGCAGGGATCCACATCCATGTGCTCGAGACCGAGGCCGAGCTTAACGCTATGAAAGCGCAGTACGGGATGTGTTCCGTGAACATGCTTGAAGAACTCGGCTTTTTCGGGCCCGATGTGCTTGCGGCTCACTGCGTTTGGCTCTCGGACGGGGATATCGATATCCTGAACAGGAGAGGCGTCAAAGTCTCCCATAACCCTGTAAGCAACATGAAGCTCGCCTCGGGAATCGCACCTGTTCAGAAAATGCTTGCCAGGGGAATGAACGTGGGTCTCGGGACTGATGGCTGCGCCTCGAACAATAATCTGGACCTCTTCGAGGAAATGAAAACCGCGGCTCTGCTCCACAAGGTCAACACCTTTGACCCGACGGTTTTGCCTGCGCGGCAGGTGCTTGAGATGGCCACCGTAAAAGGCGCTCAGGCAATCGAACCTGAGGCCGGGATGCTGAAGGTCGGGAAAAAGGCGGACCTTATCGTGGTGGACATGAAAAAGCCCCATCTGGCCCCGTGCTTTGACAATGTGCCCTCCCATCTCGTGTACGCGGCAGGTGGCTCTGATGTCCGGACCACAATCGTTGACGGGAAAGTCCTGATGGACGATTACAGGGTGCTTGTGCTGGACGAGGAAAAAATTGTTGAAGATACCCAAAAAGCCGCGGAAGCCCTTGTGGGAAGGGTCAATTCCTGAAGGTTAATTATAGATGGTACAGGATATTAACGTTTATAAGAACGCAGCAGAAAACCCCTGAGTCTTTAGCTCAGGTGTAGTTGACACGGTTTAATCGATTATTTGACCGCTTATTTGACCGCTTATTATTAATCGCTTATCTTAAGTAATGGGATTAACATGGACGAAAAAGAACTCATAGAATCCGGAAATATGAAGATGGAATGGGCAAGAAACCATATGCCCGTTCTGGAAATCATTAGAGATAACTTCATAGAGGAACAGCCTCTCAAAGGCCACACCATCGCAATGGCCCTTCACGTGGAAGCAAAAACCGCCGTCCTTGTGGAGACTCTTGCGTTAGGCGGGGCAAAGGTCGCGATTGCGGGCTGCAACCCTCTGAGTACCCAGGACGATGTGGCAATGGCCCTTGACACCCGGGAAAACGTTTCCTGTTTTGCAAAATACGGGTGCAACACCCAGGAGTATTACGATGCTCTTGATGCGGTTCTTGATTTCGAGCCCGATATCACAATTGATGACGGAGCCGACCTTATTTTCAAGTTACATAAGGCAAGGACCGACCTTCTTCCGAACATCATCGGAGGCTGCGAGGAAACCACAACCGGGGTTCACAGGTTGAACTCAATGGAAAAGGATGGGGCTCTTAAAATGCCGGTCATTGCCGTAAACGACGCCATGACCAAGTATCTCTTCGACAACCGCTACGGGACCGGGCAGTCGGCCTGGGACGGGATTAACAGGACTACCAACCTCCTGGTTGCGGGCAAAAATGTCGTTGTTGCAGGCTACGGTTGGTGTGGCCGGGGCGTTGCCATGCGGGCCGATGGCCTCGGGGCAAACGTGCTTGTGACAGAAGTGGACACCATAAGGGCGCTTGAGGCCCGGATGGACGGCTACAGGGTCATGAAGATGAGCGAAGCCGCAAAGCTCGGGGACATCTTTGTTACGACCACCGGAAACCGGGATATCCTGGTTGAGGAACATTTCAAGCTTATGAGAGACGGGGCAATCCTGGCCAACTCCGGGCACTTTAACGTGGAAATCGACATGGAGGCTCTGGCCGCCCTTGCAAATTCCGTAAAGACCGTCCGGAAAAACATCAAGGAATACGATCTCGGAAACAGGCGCATCAACGTCATCGCTGACGGCAGGCTCGTAAACCTGGCTGCAGGAGACGGGCACCCGGCCGAGGTCATGGACATGAGTTTCGCAAACCAGGCTCTCTGCGTCCGCTATATCGCTGAAAACAAGCTTCTTGACGGCGTCCATAAGGTCCCCCTCGACATTGACACCTACGTAGCAAAGCTCAAACTGGAGTCCATGGGCATAACCATAGATGAACTGACCACCAAACAGGAACGCTACATGAACGGCTGGGAGTTCGGGACATAATTCAGTATTGCTCAAGTACGTTCACAAACCCGGACGTTTGAGCCTTCATCGATCAACGAATTTCCAGTAAGAACCGGACACGGATAAACACGGATTGCAGTCATCCGTGTCCATACGTTTATCAGTGGTTCATTCTTCATTTTTGAATGAAACACTAGATAATTTTAAGAATCGCGAATTTTGTGTCTGGAGATAACTATTTGTAGAAAGGTTTCTGGAGAGAAGTATCTTGAGAAATGTCTCTGGAGAAAACTCTCTGAAAAAAGTATATGATTAAGTATCTGAAAACTAATTTTTGGAGGGTGCTTAATTTTCAGCTACTTTTTTCGGTGATTTTTTTGGAGGATGGATATGTGTGGGTTCTTGAGCATGAGGAATACTTTGAATATGTGGAGAACAGTGGGCATGTGAGGTATGGATGCAACTCACCTGTTTTTCCAATTCAATAATAATTATCTTATTGTATTTTTCCTCTTACATTCTAAAAACTCGGAATCTTCGTACTTATAACTTTCCAGTAACTAGGCTACAAATCCTGCATTCTTATACAACATTGCAAATTATTCTATTTTACATATGGTTTTTTTAGGGGACTCCTACCCTCAACCAAAAATTATATATACTATAATTACAATTAGAGCGTTGCACCGGTGTGAGAGGTGCGCCACTCACTGTTCGAGACTCAGGTGAATTTTACCTGGTACAAAGTCTGATTCGAACGGATTCATGTGTGGGCCCGTAGCTCAGTCAGGCAGAGCGACTGGCTTTTAACCAGTCGGCCTAGGGTTCAAATCCCTACGGGCCCGCCATACTATGTGGGCAATCTTTTGGTATACTTTTTGTATACATTGATTTTTTAATATATTTGGGCAATATATTTTTATCATATCTTTATTTTTGGAGGAAAGGATTTGACAAAGTTCAGCTTGCTCGATCATGAGTCAGTTCCCATACATGAAATCATGTCTGAGGCTGAGTTAAAGTCTGTTTTAAGCAAATATTCCAATGAGAAAGAACATTTTCCCAAGATCAGGATGGACGATCCGGTCGTAAAAGAGATCGGCGCTACTATCGGGGATGTTGTAAGAATCAAGCGTAAAAGTTACACTGCAGGGGAGGCAGATTATTACAGGCTCGTCATTGAGTAATCATGAGGGGCATTTTTTAAGCCGTGTCGAATGGCCTGAGTCTTCCAAAGGCAGTTTTCCAAAAACATGTTTTTCAAAGACAGGTTTTCCAGAGACAGGTTTTTCAAAGGTATTTTTTTCAGGACAGGCTTTCTAAAGATGAGTCTTCTAATGGCTGTTGTTTTCCAAATTCAGATTCCTATTATGCTGTATAATAAATACTGCTTAATTATTTAATAATTTTTATTATCGATTTTCACTTCAAATCAAAGAGGGTGCTAGTATCGCGTTAGATAATAGTGTATTGCCGCGGGCTTATTTTACACAGGATAAGATCGTGCAGCACCATATCGATTCTTTTAACAAATTCATCGATAATGGGCTGCAAAAGATCATCGATGAGCAGAATATAATAGAAACAGATATCGAGGGCACGTACATCAAGCTCGGAAAAATCAGGGTTGAGCATCCGGTGGTGAAGGAGGCAGACGGGGCTATTGAGAAACTGTTCCCGAACGAGGGCCGGCTTCGTAACCTCTCATACTCGGGCCCCCTTTATCTGGAGATGAGTGTTGTCGAAGGTGAGGTGGAGAAAGAGGTCCATGAAGCGAAGATCGGGCAGCTCCCCATCATGATTAAGTCCAAGATGTGCAACCTTCTGGGGCTTAGTGACTCTGAAAAGGTCCGCTACGGAGAAGACCCACTGGATCCAGGAGGCTATTTCATAGTCGGTGGGACTGAAAGGGTTGTTATGACCCTTGAAGACCTGGCTCCGAACAAGATCCTCGTTGAGATCGGAGAACGTTACGGGGATAAAATCGAAGTCGCAAAGGTATTCTCTCAGAATAGGGGATACAGAGCGCTCGTAATCGTTGAGCGGGGCCGAAAGTCCCTCCTGGAAGTTTCCTTCCCATCTATTTCCGGAAGGGTGTTTTTCATTACCCTTATGCGGGCCCTCGGTATTGTGACTGATGAGGACATCGTAAACGCGGTTTCAAGCGACCCCGAAATCATCAAGTTCATGCTCGAAAATCTCGAAGAAGCCGAGGTGGATTCCCAGGAAGCGGCTATCGAGAAAATTGGAGCAAGGGTCGCAGCCGGTCAGGCCAAGGAATACCAGATCAAAAGGGCAGATTACGTAATTAACAGGTACCTCTTCCCTCATCTCGGTAACGAAAGTACTGACAGGCTGGCAAAAGCCCATTTCCTTGCCCGGATGGCCGAGTCCTGTTTTGAGCTGGCGCTTAAAAAGCGTACACCAGACGACAAAGACCATTACGCGAACAAACGGCTCAAACTGGCGGGAGACCTGATGGAAGACCTCTTCAGGGTTTCATTTAACAGGCTGGCCAGGGACATCAAGTACCAGCTCGAACGCGCCAACATGAGGAACAGGGAACTCAACGTTGCGACAACCGTCAGGGCCGATGTCCTCACCGACCGTTTGCAGCATCCTCTTGCAACCGGAAACTGGGTTGGAGGCAGGACCGGGGTATCTCAGTTGCTTGACAGGAATGACTATATCTCAACACTTTCGCATCTTCGGCGTGTAATTTCCCCGCTTTCGAGGGCCCAGCCTCACTTCGAGGCCCGGGACCTGCACCCCTCGCAGTGGGGGAGGCTTTGTCCCTCGGAAACCCCCGAAGGCCCTAACTGTGGACTGGTTAAGAACTTCGCCCAGATGGTGGAGCTTTCTACAGGCATGGACGATTCCGAGAGCCTAAAGAAGATCCTCTACGACCTGAATGTGGAACGCCTGATCATAAAATCGCCGGTAATCCTTCAAGTTTCCGATGAAAGCGTTGTGGATCGGGATAAGGAAGACGAGGAAGAACTTTTCGGAGTAGTGGAAGAAATAGATGTTTCCACCGAAGAGCCAAAGTTAAAAGAAGACGATGATTTATTAGGCGAAAGACTGGATGACGGCGGGTCGATGCTAAATGACTAAGGCAAAGGTATTCATAAACGGTGAACTTGTCGGGACACACGACAACCCTGTGGAACTGGTAAAAGAACTCAGGAAAATGAGGCGGCAGAGCCTCATATCCCGACAGGTCAATATAACCCTGAACAACAACACCAGGGAAGTGGTCATTAACTCTGACATGGGGAGAGCTAGAAGACCCGCTGTAATTGTGGAAAACGGGGTTTCCCTCGTAACGGAAGAGCATCTCGAGAAACTTCAGAACGGGGAAATCAACTTCGATGACCTTGTGAACCAGGGTTGTGTCGAGTTCCTTGATGCTGAGGAAGAGGAAAACACCTTTATCGCTCTTTACGAGTCCCATCTGACTCCGGAGCACACCCACCTGGAAATCGACCCCGAACTCATGCTCGGGATCTGTACGGGTATGGTCCCCCATCCGGAACACAACGCATCCCCTCGTAATACCATGGGTGCGGCCATGATCAAACAGTGTATCGGGGTCTCCACAGCCAACCAGAAACTCAGGCCCGATACGAGAGCGCATGTCCTGCATTACCCTCAGAGGGCTCTTTCAAGGACCAGGACATGTGAATCCATCGGCTTTGACGAAAGACCGGCAGGACAGAACTTTGTCGTTGCCGTTCTTTCTTACGAAGGCTATAATATTGAAGATGCTTTGATTTTCAACAACGGTTCGATTGAAAGAGGGCTTGGAAGAAGCCACTTCCTCCGTACTTTTGAAGGGGAAGAGCGCAGGTACCCCGGAGGGCAGGAAGACAAATTTGAAATTCCTGACTCCGAATTCCGCGGGGCCCGCAGTTCCGATTCCTATGCGAACCTGGACATCGACGGGCTTGTCAATCCTGAAACCCGCGTGGGGCCAAACGACGTGCTGATCGGAAAAACCAGTCCCCCAAGGTTCCTGGAAGAACCTTCCGAATTCGGGACGACCGTGGAGCAGAGGCGTGAGAGTTCAATTACCATGCGGTCCAACGAAAAAGGAATCGTGGACACGGTCATACTTACTGAATCCATTAACGGGACCCGGCTTGCCAAGGTCAAGGTAAGAGACGAGAGGATCCCGGATATCGGGGACAAGTTCGCATCAAGGCACGGGCAGAAAGGGGTTATCGGGCTGAAAGTACCAATCGCTGACATGCCCTTTACGGAATCCGGCTTAACCCCGGACCTTATGATCAATCCCCACGCCATCCCGTCCCGTATGACTGTCGGGCATGTGCTGGAAATGATCGGAGGAAAGGTCGGGTCCATGGAAGGCAAAAGGATCAATGCAACCGCTTTTTCGGGAGATACCGAAGAAGGTATGAGGCAGGCTCTTAAAGATCATGGATTTGCACATACCGGAAAGGAAATCTTTTATGATGGGGCAACAGGCAGGATGATCCCGGCCGATGTTTTTGTGGGTGTTATTCTTTACCAGAAACTGCACCATATGGTCACTTCCAAGATGCACGCCCGGTCTCGTGGGCCTGTTCAGGTACTTACTCGCCAGCCCACAGAAGGAAGAGCTAGAGAAGGTGGTCTGAGGTTCGGGGAAATGGAGCGTGACGTGCTTGTGGGGCACGGGGCTGCCATGTGCCTTAAGGAAAGGCTACTGGATGAATCTGACAAGGTTGTTGAACTCGTCTGTTCCCACTGCGGAATGGTCGCAACCTTTGATAAACAGCGCAATATAGCAGTCTGTCCGGCCTGTGGCGCGGACACGGACATTTTCCCTGTGGAGATGAGTTATGCATTTAAGTTGCTGCTGGACGAAATCAAGTCTCTTTGTGTGGCTCCGAGAATGGAACTGCAAGACGCAGTGTGAGGAGGTGAAGGACAATGGCAAACGTTCCCCCTATTCCTAAAAAAATTTCTGCGATCAAGTTCGGGTTAATGTCCCCGAAAGAAATCCGTAAAATGAGCGCAACCTCTATTGATACGGCTGACACTTACGATGATGACGGTTTTCCCATTGACATGGGACTCATGGACACAAAACTCGGGGTAATCGATCCTGGACTCCGTTGCAAGACCTGTCATGGAAGAGCCGGGGAATGCCCGGGACACTTTGGGCATATTAATCTGGTGGCTCCTGTAGTCCATGTGGGCTTTAACAAGATCATCCGGAAACTGCTGCGGGCTACCTGCCGAAAATGCAGTCGTCTGCTTCTGAACGTCCAGCAAAAGGAACATTTCTTAAGCCAGCTTGCGGCCATCGGGGAAATCGGGCACAGGCCTGATGATGTTATAAACGAGGCCTACAAGGAGGCAAGCAAGGTCAAGGTCTGCCCTTACTGTGGGGAAACTCAGCTTGATATCAAGTTTGAAAAGCCCACTGAGTACCTGGAAGACGGGGAAAAGCTGACCGCAACGGAAATCAGGGGCAGGTTCGAAGGCATTCCTGACGAGGACATAAAAGTAATCGGGATGGACCCTGAAAACGCAAGGCCGGAATGGGTTATCCTGACAGTTTTGCCCGTTCCTCCCGTAACGGTCCGCCCTTCCATTACCCTCGAGTCCGGGCAGCGCAGTGAAGACGACCTGACTCACAAGCTTGTGGATATTATAAGGATTAACTACCGTTTCCAGGAAAATCGGGAAGCTGGCGCTCCCCAGTTAATTATTGAGGATCTTTGGGAACTCCTGCAATATCACGTTACCACCTTCTTTGACAACTCCGTATCCGGAATTCCCCCGGCCAGGCACAGGTCCGGCAGGCCTCTAAAGACTCTTTCCCAGCGTCTTAAGGGTAAGGAAGGCCGGTTCAGGGGAAGTCTTTCAGGTAAGCGTGTGAACTTTTCCGCCCGTACGGTTATTTCTCCTGACCCGAACCTCAGTATTAACGAGGTTGGAGTCCCCATTCCCATAGCAAGAATTCTGACCGTACCCATTACCGTAACTCCCAGGAACATCGAGCAGCTCAAGGTCATCATCCGCAATTCAGGGGTGGTCCATCCGGGTGCAAATTACGTATTCAGGCCGGATGGCAGGCGTATTAAGGTCACCGAGAGCAATAAGGAAGACCTTGTCGAGAAACTCGATTTCAACTGGATGGTGGAAAGACAGCTTAATGACGGAGACACTGTACTCTTCAACAGGCAGCCCTCTCTGCATAA
Source organism: Methanosarcina baltica (assembly GCF_055394095.1). NCBI lineage: Archaea > Methanobacteriati > Methanobacteriota > Methanomicrobia > Methanosarcinales > Methanosarcinaceae > Methanosarcina > Methanosarcina baltica. Next base: position 2,429,578 of record NZ_AP042463.1, read on the forward strand.
GATGAGTATTATGGCTCATTCTGTAAAGGTGCTTCCCGATAAAACCTTCCGGCTGAACCCGGCCGTCTGTCCTCCCTACAACGCTGACTTTGACGGGGACGAGATGAACATGCACGCCCTTCAGACCGAAGAGTCGAGGGCAGAGGCTAAAATCCTCATGCAGGTCCAGGAAAACATCCTCTCCCCGCGTTTCGGTGGGCCCATTATCGGAGGGATTCACGACCATATATCGGGCCTTTTCATCCTGACCCGTTTCGAGAAAAAGATCTCAAAGGCCGATTCGTTTGACCTTCTCCGAAAGACGGATGTGGAAAAGGTGCTTCCCGAACCTTCAAGTTATGGGGATAACGGAGAGCCTTACTGGACAGGAAAGCAGATCTTCAGCCAGCTCCTGCCCAGGGGCCTGAACATGGGTTTCTCGGCTCAGGTCTGTTCCCACTGCGATACCTGTAAGGAAGAGGGTTGTCCTTACGACTCTTATGTGGTGATTGAAGATGGGGAATTGATTAAAGGTACCGTTGACGAGGCATCCATAGGGGCTTTTAAGGGCAAGATTCTGGAACGGATCATCAAAGAGTTCGGAGCCGGCCAGGGAGCTCGCTTTGTGGACAACTTTACCAGACTTGCCATCCGTGCACTAATGAGATCGGGCCTGAGTTTCGGGATTGCGGACGAAGATATTCCGAAGGAAGCCAGTATCCAGATTAACGAGGTTCTCGGCAAGGCTGAAGAAGACGTTCAGAAACTTATTCAGTCTTTTATTAACAAGGAACTCGAACCCCTGCCGGGCCGGACGCTTGATGAAACCATTGAAATGAGCATCATGCAAAAGCTCGGTAAGGCCAGGGATGAGACCGGTAACATTGCGGACAGCCACATGGGGCTTGAAAACCCTGCGGTTATCATGGCCAGATCCGGAGCCAGAGGTTCTATACTGAACCTGACCCAGATGGCGGCTTGTGTGGGCCAGCAGGCGGTCCGTGGTGAACGTATCCAAAGAGGGTATGCGGGCAGGACCCTGCCTCACTTTGCGGTGGGGGACCTGGGTTCGGATGCCCACGGTTTCGTGAAAGCCAGTTACAAGAGTGGACTGAACCCGACCGAATATTTCTTCCACGCAATCGGTGGTAGGGAAGGTCTGGTGGACACGGCTGTGCGTACCTCTCAGTCAGGTTACCTCCAGCGCAGGCTCGTAAACGCCCTTCAGGACCTGGAAGCCCAGTATGACCTGACGGTTCGGGATACCAGAGGGGTGCTCGTACAGTTCAAGTTCGGAGAAGATGGGATCAACCCGACAAAGAGTGATTTCAGCAAGCCTGATGCCATCCGCAGGATTGTCAGTGATGTTGTGAACAGGGAGGTGGAATGATGGCGATCGGTGAATCTACTATTGAGATCATGACCAGAGACATGCCCCTGCCGGCAAATATTATGAAGACCCTCCGGGAAGAGGTTCTCAAGGCCGGAGTCAATAAAAAACAAATGGAAGAGATCATCGCGCAGGTCCTGGATGAATACAAAGTGGCCTGCATCGAGCCCTGTGACGCCGTGGGCGTCGTTGCCGCCCAGTCTATAGGGGAACCGGGTACTCAGATGACGATGCGTACCTTCCACTATGCCGGTGTGGCTGAAATTAATGTTACCCTGGGTTTGCCGCGTCTGGTCGAAATTGTGGACGCAAGGAAAATCCCGAGTACTCCGATGATGACAATCGCCCTTTCCAAGGAAGACCCGGATGACTATGCTTACAACAGGGAAAAGACTCGGATCCTTGCCTGGGAGATTGAGGCTACTAAAATCGATCACATCGCGGACGTTACGACCGACCTTTCCCAGATGAAGCTGATTCTCGATTTGCACGAAAAGGCCATGGACGGCAGGCACATCACAATTGAACAGGTTAAGGAAAAGTTCAACGATGAGCTGAATGTGATGGTTGCCATCTCCCCGGATATCGACAATCAGATCGTCATAACCCCAAATGAGGCTTCCTATAGGGAGCTGCTCCAGCTTGCTAAAAGTATTCATGATGTCACCCTGAAAGGGGTTGAGGGAATCAAAAGGGTCGTGGTCCGAAAGGAAGGGGAAGAATATACCCTATATACCGAAGGCTCGGCCCTCCGGGAAGTGCTCCAGTTCGATGGGGTGGACAGGTCCCGGACGACCACAAACAACATCAATGAAATCTACGAGGTGCTTGGGATCGAAGCTGCCCGGAACTCGATTATCAAGGAAGCTACCGATACCCTCCGTGAACAGGGGCTTACTGTGGATATCCGGCACATCATGCTTGTGGCGGATCTCATGACCTGTGACGGAGAAGTAAAGCAGATCGGAAGGCACGGAATTTCCGGTGAAAAGGCCAGTGTCTTTGCAAGGGCGGCTTTCGAAGTTACGGTGAACCATCTGCTGGATGCAGGAATGCGCGGAGATGTGGACCTGTTGCAGGGTGTGACCGAAAACATCATTGTCGGGCAGCCGATTCGTATGGGTACCGGAGATGTGCACCTTGTCGCTAAAAAGAGACCGAATGCTCTGGCAGCAAAGGATGATTGAGGGCTTTGAAAAGGGATGTTGAAAACTCCCTGAATAAAGGCCCATAAAAATCCGAAACATTCGGTTATTGGGGTTTTTGGGCTCTGGGGTTTTTCCCCGGATGCAGATCTCATAACCAGAAAATAGATATAAGGAATCAGGTATTTAGAGTACCATATATTCACCGTGATCAGGAAATCCCTTTCGATATGGTTATGTTTGCCAATCATTTCTCGGTATAGGATTGAGTATATATTTCAAGTTCGAGAATACAGAGTTGATGAAAATGGATATTAATGTTGACAAGTCACTTATCAAGGTTATGAGAACAGGCTCCGTTATTATCGGAACCAATCTGACCATTAATGCAGCGGAACAGGGTAATGCAAAGCTGGTGGTGCTGGCATCAAACTGTCCGGAAAACGTAATAGCAAAGATCCAGGCAACAGGGACCCCTGTTCTGGTGTACGAAGGAACAAATGTGGATCTGGGCCCGGCATGCGGGAAACCATTTACAATCGCAGCAATGGCAATCATTGATGTAGGGGAATCCGATATCCTGGCGGCAGTCGTCTGAGAATGAAGGAGTTGCAGCATTTTGGGCGAGATTAAACTTACAGCAGAAAGTATGCAGTTTATTGCCTTATTCGAAAATATGACCAGGGCCCATGTTCAGGACTGCATTGCAGAAGAGGACAGGCTTATTTATGTCATAAAGCAGGGGGATATGGGACTTGCCATAGGGCGTAACGCGGAACACATCAGCCGTGTTAAAAATACCCTTGACAGGCCCATTGAACTTGTTGAATACTCAGGCGATCCTGTTACCTTCATAAAAAATGCCTTCGGGCCTGTAAGCATTAGTTCCGTGCACATCGTAAATAAAAATAGCAAGCGTTTAGCTTATGTAGAGGTACCCAATAAAGAAAAGGGGCTTGCCATAGGAAGAAGCGGCAGAAACGTTGATAAGGTAAAAACGCTTGCCCGTCGTCACCATGACATTGACGATGTGATTTTACAGTGATCCCAAAAGCTGGAACGACTCATTCCATGAGTGCCACTGCTCTGATCGCTAAGTATTATATTGATCACTTAAACCAAATTTGATCGCATCAAATGGAGAATTTAAAATGACAAATGGAAAGTATGCAGCCCATATACTTAAACAGACCCGGCAGAGTGCCCGCTGGAAAGACTCCAGATACAACAGGCGTGTCCTTGGTCTGAACGTGAAAGCTGACCCTCTTGGGGGCGCACCCCAGGGTAGAGGCATTGTTCTTGAAAAAGTCGGAGTGGAAGCCAAGCAGCCCAACTCCGCAATCCGAAAATGTGTCCGTATCCAGCTTATCAAGAACGGACGCCAGGTAACTGCTTTCTGTCCAGGGGACGGAGCAGTGAACTTTATCGATGAACACGATGAAGTTACCGTGGAGAGGATCGGAGGAAGAATGGGCGGTGCCATGGGTGATATCCCGGGTGTACGCTTCAAAGTGATTGCCGTAAACAACGTGTGCTTACACGAAATGGTCATCGGCAGAATGGAAAAACCCAGGAGATGATTATTTTTGTATAAAATTTTCGGAAAGTGGGACCCAACAGAGGTCGAGGTCAAGGACCCTGGAATCAAGCGCTACATCAGCCTTGCTCCTGTAATCATCCCTCACTCCAGTGGGAAACACGCCAAACAACAGTTTCATAAATCAGATATCTCAATTGTCGAGCGCCTGGTCAACAACATCATGAGGAACGGCCAGAATACCGGTAAAAAGCAGACCACCCTCAAGATTGTGGAAGAGGCCTTCGACATTGTGAACAAGAAAACCCAGCAGAACCCCATCCAGGTGCTTGTGAACGCCCTCGGCCAGGCAGGTCCCAGGGAAGAGGTTGTCAGGCTTAAGTACGGTGGAATCTCCGTGCCAAAGGCAGTGGATACCGCCCCCCAGAGGCGTGTTGACTCCGCTCTTCGCTACATCAGCATGGGTACCGTAAATGGAGCCTTCAAATCCAAGCGTTCCGCCGCGGAATGCCTGGCCTCCGAAATAATTGGCGCAGCTAACCGCGATTCAAAGTGTTTCTCCATTAACAGGAAAGACGCAAAGGAAAGAGTCGCAAAGGCAGCTCGTTAATCGAGCAGTTTTCCTGTTATCGGGATTTTCCGTTATGGTTTTTCCCTCATAGGAATTCCTTTATTGGGATTTTCCGTTATGGTTTTTCCCTCATAGGAATTCTTTTATCGGGATTTTCCGTTATGGTTTTTCCCTCATAGGAATTCTTTTATCGGGATTTTCCGTTATGGTTTTTCCCTCATAGGAATTCATTGTTTCGCTTATTGAATTCTTAACCTGTACATAGCTAATACAACAAATAAGAATCAATAGGCATTATTATATTATTTTGGGTACGTAAGTCCCCTCTAAAAAAATGCCTTGTGGACGGGCTATCGGTACTTTGCCGATAATCTTCGATAAACAGGCTTGAAGATAGGTATTGAGTTCTTAGAACCAATACCTGGATGATTCAAGTACTCGAAGGAAGCTCTTTCCTCGATGTTTCTAATTGAAAATTAGAAACTCCTGTTAAACCTATGGTTTAACACGACTCCAAAGGAGGCAGGTAGGGGTAGTTCACTTATTGCTTTACAGGCTATTTGTCTTATTGAATATCCGGCTAATCGCTTGTTTTTAATCATAAATTCAAATATTCAAATTTCTAAACTTAAAGGTTCAATTCAAGGTATTATTATGGGACGAAGGAAGAAAATGGTCGAGCGCGTAACCGCACTTATGGCCAACCCCGAAAAGATCCGAAATATCGGTATCGTTGCGCACATTGACCACGGAAAAACCACATTATCTGACAACCTTCTGGCTGGAGCCGGCATGATCTCTAACGAGCTTGCAGGCAGGCAGTTGTTCATGGACTCCGATGAGGAAGAACAGGCTCGTGGAATCACCATTGATTCCTCCAACGTGTCCATGGTTCACACTTATGGGGAAGATGATTTCCTTATCAATCTTATCGACACCCCGGGTCACGTCGACTTTGGTGGAGACGTTACCCGTGCGATGAGAGCTGTGGATGGTGCGGTTGTTGTTGTGGATGCGGTCGAAGGTACCATGCCTCAGACCGAGACTGTGCTCAGGCAGGCTCTCAGAGAGCATGTAAAGCCTGTGCTTTTTGTCAACAAGGTCGATAGGCTTATCAATGAACTTCAGGTGGACTCTCAGGAAATGCAGGTCCGCCTTGGAAAGCTCATTGACCACGTGAACAAGCTCATTAAGAGCATGAACGAGGAGAAGTACAAGGCCGGATGGAGAGTCGATGCCGCAGACGGGACCGTTGCTTTCGGTTCAGCTCTTTACAACTGGGCAATCAGTGTGCCCATGATGCAGAAGACCGGGATTTCTTTCGGGGATATTTATGACCGCTGCCGTGCCGGGGACATGAAGTTCCTTGGCGAAAAATGCCCTCTGCACGAAGCTGTTCTTGACATGGTTATCCACCATCTGCCAAACCCGCTCGAGGCCCAGAAGGACAGGGTTAAAGCTATCTGGCACGGAGATGAGGAGTCCCCTATCGGAAAGTCCATGGCAACGGCGGACGCCAACGGAGACCTCGCATTCATGGTAACGGACATCTCCACAGACCCCCATGCAGGAGAGGTTGCAACCGGAAGACTGTTCAGCGGTTCCTTTTCCAGAGGTATGGAAGTCTACACATCAGGCACTGCCAAGAAGAGCAGGGTCCAGCAGGTCGGTATCTTTATGGGTCCCGAAAGGCTTGAAGTGGAAAGAATCCCTGCCGGAAATATTGCTGCAGTCACAGGGCTAAAGGATGCATTCGTTGGTTCGACCATCACCACCCTCGACGGCATGATTCCCTTTGAGAGCATCAGGCACGTAAGTGAGCCTGTGGTTACCGTGGCTGTCGAGGCAAAGCACACCAAGGACCTGCCAAAGCTTGTTGAGGTTCTGAGACAGGTGGCCAAGGAAGACCCGACCCTCCAGATCACCCTTGACGAAGAAACCGGGGAACACCTCATGGCCGGTATGGGTGAACTGCACCTTGAAGTCATAGGGCATAGGATCGAAAGGGACAAAAATGTGGAAATCATCACAAGTAAGCCCATCGTTGTGTACCGGGAAACCGTCAAGAATAGAATCGACCCGGTTGAAGGGAAGTCCCCCAACAGGCACAACAGATTTTATATCTATGTGGAACCCCTTTCTTCTGAAATTGTCGATCTTGTCAAGGCCGGCGAAATCTCTATGAGAATGCCTGAACTTGAGCGCAGGGAAAAGCTCCTTGCACTCGGTATGGGCAAGGACGAGGCAAAGGCCATCACCGCCATTTACGGGACCAACATATTCCTCGACATGACCAGAGGTATCCAGTACCTCAACGAAACCATGGAACTTGTGATCGACGGTTTCGAAGAAGTCATGAAGGCAGGGCCGCTTACCAGGGAGCCTGTCTCCAACGTCAAAGTCGTGCTTGTGGACGCAAAGCTGCACGAGGACACAATCCACAGGGGTCCGGCTCAGGTCATCCCTGCCGCCAGACAGGCCATACAGGCCGGGATGCTCCTTGCAGAAGACAGTCTGCTTGAGCCTTACCAGAAGGTCTTTGTCCAGGTGCCGCAGCTTAACATGGGCGGCGCAACCAAGGAAATGCAGGGCCGTCGCGGCGTTATCCAGAACATGACAACCGAGGGTGACCTGGCAATTATCGAGTGCAGGGTGCCTGTGGCTGAGATGTTCGGCTTTGCCGGGGAAATCAGGTCCGCAACCGAAGGGCGTGCCATGTGGAGTACGGAGTTCGGCGGCTTTGAAATCGTGCCGGCAAGTCTCCTTGTCGATATCGTTACCAAGATCAGGGAAAGAAAGGGCCTTAAGAAAGACCTGCCCAGGCCTACTGACTTCGTCGGGCTTTGAATTTAATACGTAAAAGAAAAAAGAAAAGCATCAATTCCGGGCAATCAATGGGGAACGGAGGCTTTAAAGCCTTTTTTCCTATTTTTCGGGCTCTCCGGCTTCCTGAATGGCAGGGTTCTGTCTTATTCGGGAAACCGTCAAATTCAAATATATCTATCAGGTTCAGATATATCCCATTAATTCCGGTGCGAAATTTCCGGTTGATTGGAAAACTTTAAACGTAAGATTGTCTATAATGGGGTGAAACAGCCCTAGCCGCTGGAACTCAGGCTGGTTTTTGCCTGTGCGGAAAATATGTGTAAGGGCTCTGACCAAACAGGTCAATATTGAGTATAAAGAACATATAGGCAGAGTTATTTCAATATTGATGTTTGCCCCAATGTTGATATAGTAATTACCTGATATTGGATACATCCGATATCGCTACTCATCCAGAAATAATATAGGAGTATTTAATATGGCATCAGATAAACCACATCTTAACTTAGCAGTCATTGGTCACATTGACCACGGAAAGTCTACCCTCGTAGGTCGCTTAATGTATGAAGCGGGAGCTGTTCCAGCTCACGTTATCGAGAAGTTCAGGGCAGAAGCAAAGGAAAAGGGTAAGGAATCCTTTGCATTTGCATGGGTTATGGATTCTCTTAAGGAAGAACGTGAGAGGGGTATCACCATTGACATCGCTCACAAGAGATTCGACACCGACAAGTACTACTTTACAGTTGTAGACTGCCCGGGCCACCGTGACTTCGTCAAGAACATGATCACCGGTGCTTCTCAGGCTGACGCAGCAATCCTCGTCGTTGCAGCTCCTGATGGTGTAATGGCCCAGACCAAGGAACACATCTTCCTTTCCAGGACCCTCGGTATCAACCAGCTCATCGTTGCTGTGAACAAGATGGACGCAGTCAAATACAGTGAGGACAGGTATAAGGAAGTCATCGAGCAGGTCTCCGGTATCCTTAAGATGATCGGCTTCAAGCCAAAAGATATCTCCTTCATCCCAACCTCTGCTTTCGAGGGCGACAACATCACCAAGTCCAGCGAAAACACACCCTGGTACAAGGGACCTTCCATCATGCAGGCCCTCGATCAGCTCACAGTACCTACAAAGCCGGACACCCTCCCGCTCAGGATCCCTGTGGAAGACGCATACACCATCTCCGGGATCGGAACCGTGCCTGTGGGCAGGGTCGAGACCGGGGTCATGAAGAAGGGCGATAAGATCATCTTCATGCCTACCGGGATAGCCGGAGAAGTCAAGTCCATTGAAATGCACCATGAAGAAATTGCACAGGCTGTTCCCGGCGACAACATTGGCTGGAACGTCCGTGGTGTCGGAAAGAGCGACGTCCGCAGAGGAGATGTCTGTGGCCACACTTCCAACCCACCATCCGTAGCTGATGAGTTCGTTGGCCAGATTGTGGTCCTTCAGCACCCCTCCGCAATCACCGCTGGATACACCCCTGTGTTCCACAGCCACACCTCTCAGGTAGCCTGCCAGTTCATTTCCCTTGACAAGAAGCTCGACCCCAAGACCGGTCAGGTCAAGGAAGAGAACCCGACCTTCATCAAGGCCGGAGACGCTGCAATCGTGACCTTCAAGCCAACAAAGCCAATGGTCATTGAGCCCGTAAAAGAAATTCCACAGCTTGGCAGATTCGCTATCCGTGATATGGGTATGACAATCGCTGCCGGTATGTGCATGAGTGTTAAGCAGAAATAAACACTCTCCATTTTTATTTTTTAACGGGGATACAAATTATGCAAAAAGCTAGAATAAGACTCTCAGGCATCAGTCCAACCGACCTCGATGGGGTATGCAATCAGGTAAAGTCTATCGCGGAAAGAACAGGAGTAAGCATCTCCGGTCCGGTCCCACTCCCAACCAAGAAACTGGTTGTACCCACAAGAAAGAGCCCAAGTGGCGATGGGACAGCAACCTGGGACCACTGGGAAATGCGCGTGCACAAGCGCCTCATCGACATCGCAGCCGATGAAAGGGCTCTGCGCCAGCTCATGAGAATCCAGGTCCCGAAGGACATCAGCATTGAAATTGTGCTTGAAGGATAATTGCATATGGGTTCAGCTTACAGAATAATTCTGTAACTGATCTTGCAAATGGGTTCAGCTTACAGAATAATTCTGTAACTGATCTTGCAAACCCTTTTCTATGCACGACTTATTTTAAATGCTTATTTTGCATCTTTCTAGCTATTTTTAAACTGTCGCGGGCGGGAAACCGTTCCAGACTGTTTTCCGCTTCGGGAGCACGGTGTCCGTTTCGGCACCCGAGTTCCGCTTCGGCACCCGAGTTCCGCTTCGGGAGCACGGTGTCCGTTTCGCTCGCTTCGCTCACTCAAGCAGACTAAAAACATTTTTCTGTTTTTCTCACTCAAGCAGACTAAAACTTTACTTTCAAAGATGCATGTTTTTCCGTTATCAAGCGGCTTTGTTTGTGTGGGCCTAAGGAATGAATAATCCTACTGATGACGTTTTTATTGGGGTGGCAGGTAATTACCCAAGTTCAAGAAAGAAAATAATGATGCTTGCTTTGTACTCATCTCTTCCAGAATAATATTACACTTATTTGATTCTTTATCCTGGATAACTGCCAGCCTAATTTCGGACAAATTTTCAATTAGTCTTCTCATAGAAAGACCATATCTCTTTGTCTCCCAGGCTAAATATCTGTAGAAAAGTAAGCCAATTATAGACAGAAATACGTGAACTTTGATATTTTCATCTTTGTGGTGGTACACCGGTCCCACAGGGACAAGCAGGTGATCATTCAATAGCTTAAAATCATCCTCTATAGCGCCTTTATTGTTGTATGTTTGCACAATTTTTTTAGTGTGCCAACGGTGCTTATCTGTAAATAGTATATTTTTTCCTAATGAATTTTCGCGCTTATTTTTATTCTCTTCGTCAATCCAGAACTTTAACTGAGGTTTTTTCTTACCTTCAGGAGCATCAGTAATTTCATATTTCACCATACTTCTGTATTTTTTGATAATAATGTCTGCAACCTCTTTTTCTACACTGCTCCTGTTTCTTGCTTTTCCTCTGTTGCTTTCCAGTCTCCTCTGTAGGTCTTCCAGATTCTCAGTTATTTTTGACATATTTGACTCACAAGTTCTTTTTTGAAGTTTGTGAGTTCCTTCATTGAAAGTAATTACTGTTGTAAATTCTGTCCCGTAAAACTGATGCTTTGTCCGATAGCCATAAATTTTGTGGCCTTCTGAGCTTTCATATAAAAATTGATATTTAGATAATGGCACTTCAAGAAGATCATCTGCCTGATTTGCTTTTACAGCCCCTACAAAATTCATCTTTGAAGTTGCTTTTTCAATGTTGTCCTTTGAATTGTTTCCCTTATCAAAAACAAGAACAAGGTCTTCCGAACAAATATTCAATTCGGTTAGACGGTTTACTATTTTGTCAACCAGACCTGAAAATTCCTCTGAATCATGCACATTTCCTGGATATGTCTCGTGAATAAAAGGTAAGTTGTAATCATTAGCAGCCAGCGCTACAGATACCTGATTTTTGTCTTTACGATGCTTTTTGTTATACCCTTTATGAAGCAATTCACTTTTTTCATCATAATTGGTAGCATAAGTGAACCAGTTTGATTCATCCACAAACAGTACTGAAGGGGTTAGTCCTTTTTCGATGAGAACTCGGCACAAATCGTCTTCAATATTTTTCATTGTGTCGGAATCAATGTAATTCATATGATTCAAAAAATTCTGACAATTTAATTTATGAGGGAATTTCCACTTAAAAGATAAGGCCGATTTTTTGAACCATTCCCCAATACCGTTTTCACTTAAAACTCCATGAGATTTCCCCACTATATCAAGTAAAAGATACTCTCCGACACTTAAACCATCGATTGATTTTTTCATAGTGTGCTTGTTCACTATGTCAACGAATCCAAGCTCTTCATTCACATGAAGAAGTGCGGCAAGTTTGCCGTACTCAAAAGATTTCAGTTTCATGTAGGGCAATGATTCACTCTGTTTTTTCATTTCAAATATTTTTTCGGCATTGCCTAAATATATCTGAAATATAGTTTTCACTTTTCCATCAATTCTGCCAGTTTTAATAATATACCAGTATTTTTTACCGTTGATTATTTTCTGTTTTAAAAAAACCATGATATAAATTTAGGTTCTACGTATATAAAGATATTTCTTCAAAAAACAGATACAATAGGCTTTTTAAATGTAATTTAGAACTTAGGCCTTACAAATATTTTTTTTAACGGATCTTCCTTGCCACTGATTTTTGTGGCAAATCAAGGCAAAAATAGCTCTTCTTTGAAAGCTGAGTAAAAACATTGTCCTGTTTTTCTCGCTCAAGTGGACTAAAAAAGCTGTTCTGTTTCGCTCGCTCAAGCACTAATAATTGGAAAACTTAAAAAGTGCCAGAGCAACCATAAATAGTATCTTTCCGGCGTTCTTTTTTCCGTGTGTTCCGTGTGTTCCGTGGTTTAAATCTTAGGTCGAGATTAATGGGATATTCTATGATCAGCGGGCCGATCTCAATATTCCGGGTTTATGAATTTAATTTGGAATCGCAGTAGTAGAGGAAAAAGGCTAAGCGAAGTATTGTCTAAACTGAAGAGACAGGTTGTTGGCGTATAATGTCCAATGCAACTATTTTTTTTTAATTGTTTTCCCATGAATGAGGAATTATCCTGTGAACCCGTTTTTGGTACTCCCGGTATTCGTCACCAAATTGTGACACCAGTCTTTTTTCCCAGTGCAGGGACCCCAGATACAGGTATACAGTGGTCAAAATGTATATGACAAGCAGATTGACGGTCATAAAGGGAGTGAGCCAGATTATGATCAGTCCCGTGAGCAGGAAGGGGTCCCTTATCCAGCGGTAAATGCCCCGGATATTCAGGGCCCCTCTTGCTTCGGGAGTTTTTGGGGCAGCAAGTTGTGAGCGTATTTTGAATCTGTGGGGGGCATCCAGCATAGCTTTGGGGGCAATGATTGCCATAATCACCTGTCCTCCGACCATCAGCCAGCGCCAGGGGGAAGGTACTATATAGAGAATAGGCCCCGGATTTTTGTAGAGCAGATAGACGAGTGGCGCTATCGTTAGCACTGCAATGAGGCTGTATACCGGCATATACAATGTTTCTGCCCTGGAACCCACGATTCGTATGATGAAGCGTTTGAAGGGCAGGCTTGCCGTAAGGCTGTGAATAGCTGCAAATGTCACCAGACTAAAAACAAGAATAATTGTTGACAAAACCAATTCCAATAGTCCCCCTCTTCCATTTAAATTACCTGATATTTAGTATTTGTTACGTGAGGGGGCTGTCAGATCTGGTGTTCATCAATTTTGTGATTTTTCTGAGGGTTTCCGCTTTTGTTTTTTGAAAGTAAAAATTGGAATATTGGAATAATAGTTGACATTTTTGGGCTCTGCCCAAAAACGACAGTTTTAAACATGTTATTCTCTTGAAAGCACCTGCGGAAGATCGGTTTTAATATCTTGTTTCAACGGTATAGGAAACGGTCTTTTCTCCGTCTGCCGGGACCGCTACTACCCATTCGGCCGTGAATGCGTCGGTTTTTTCGTATTCGTCAGAGTTCTTTGTAATTTCCCAGTCTCCATAGAAGTGTTCCATGACTGTGACTTTCTGGGCCCCGGTTTTATGGTTCTTGAGTTTTATTTCGTAGCTTTCTCTTCTTACGTCATCGCTGACCCGGCTATAGTCGGTCTGTGTCCTTTCTCCGGTGACGTCGAAGGCGTTTCCGATAACAACCTCAATTTCCTCGTCTTTCGGGGTGTGGTCTATGTTATCTTCTCCGAGGAACTGGAGCTGGCCTTCGGAGTCGGCTTTGTAGACTCTGACCGTGCCTGCGGGCAGAGGCATTCCAAGGCCTTTTTCTTCTGAGTTTTCCAGTTTCAGGTAGACCTGTACCTTATCGCTCTTCCGGGTATCGAAGACCAGTTCTTTTTCCAGGGGAACAGAGTCCGCGGAGAGGAGGGAGATCTGTTTTATCTGTCTGTCCTTGAGGGTTGTGGGCCTTTCAAGGGTGTAGAGGTGGTACTCAAAAAGGGTTTCCTCGGCGAAACTGTCCCTGGCTGCTCCGGCGTACATCATTTCGTTATCTTCCGCCATGGCATATTTGGGCTGGGGGGTTGCGGTCCTGTGGACTTCGCCTGCGACCAGTTTTAGTTTTGCATCTTCGTAGCTTGTTCCTGCCTGGTTTTCGACGCTGACCCAGCCTGTTATGTCAGCTTTTGTATCGTCTGCACTGGCTTTTACAATATAGTCTGCTTCCCATTCCAGGCCCCCGGTCAGGTAGGAGGTCAGAACATTCCGTTTGCCAGCAGTCGGGGAATAGATTTCCCAGACCAGGGTGGGTTTTGTAAGGAGATCCGCCGAGTCCGGAAACTCGACTTTTGAGGGTTTGTCCAGAGCCACAACAGTTCCGTCTTCCTGCCGGAGTACGACGCCCCCGTCCTGGCTTAAGAGGGTGCCTGTGTAGTCCGTGCCCTCCGCATCGGTTACGGTGATCTCTTTTCCGAGGAACTTTTCAAGGAGTTTCGAGCTACTCACGAGGTCGTATTCATAGTTCTGTTCCAGCACAACAGTGTTTTTATCCGTCGGGTCCTCAAACATGACGGATGTCGGGTCAATGCGGGCCGCAACGTCCGTGTATTCGATATGGTTGACCCCGGGTTTGAGTTCAAGTTCTCTTTTCTCCTTTACCAGGGCCAGGTTTCCGTTATAGACCGTAATTTCTGTATCCCCTTCAAGTCCTGCGGCTTTTGCGCTCAGGAAAGCGAGGGGATTGGAAACCCCGGTTCCGGTGATAACACTCGAATGTGATTCTATGCCGTTTACAGCCAGTTCAGGCTGACCTGTCTGCCCGTTTTCCACGGAAATCTGGGGCAAAAGAGCTGAAAATAGGACTATTAATCCCAGAAATAAGGGAATTAGCCATAAGAAGCGATTTCTAGATTCCATAGTAGAGGATATGGAACTGTTTTATTTATATCTGGCTTTAACTGCGAACTTATCCGTAGTTATGCCCAAAATCAGCTTATCATTCCAAAAAACAAAAATTTCTAAACTAAAAAATATTGTCCTGGATAGGGTATCAGGCCCCTCTCCTCTGATTTTTGCGAATATTTTTGAGTTCTGGGTTTTCAAGTTTCTTGATGTACGGGTTCCAGGCTTCTTATTAGCCGCGACGGCCCGTTTCATTACCGGTTTTCAACCGTATAGGTAACATTCTTTTCTCCGTCCGCAGGGATCGTTACCTTCCATTCGGCCGTGAAAGCGTCTGTTTTCTCGTATTCGTCGGAATTCTTGAGGATTTCCCAGTCCCCGTAAAAGTGCTCCACGACTGTAACTTTCTGGGCCCCGGTTTTATGGTTCTTGAGTTTTATTTCGTAGCTTTCTCTTCTTACGTCATCGCTGACTCGGCTATAGTCGGTCTGTGTCCTTTCTCCGGTGACGTCGAAGGCGTTTCCGATAACAACCTCAATTTCCTCGTCTTTCGGGGTGTGGTCTATGTTATCTTCTCCGAGGAACTGGAGTTGTCCTTCGGAATCGGCCTTGTAAACCCTGACCGTGCCTGCGGGCAGAGGCATCCCGAGGCCTTTTGCTTCCGAATTTTCCAGGTTCAGGACGACCTGTATTTTATCACTTTTCCGGGTATCAAAGATCAGTTCCTTTTCCACGGGCACAGAATCTGCGGAAAGGAGGGCGAGTTGCTTGATCTGGTTATTCCTGAGGGTTGCGGGCCGGTCGAGGGTGTAGAGGTGATACTCAAAAAGGGCCTCTTCGGCAAAGCCTTCCTCAGTCGGGGCTACCATGGCCGTTTCTTCTGCAACCGCGTAGTCGTACATCACCTGAGGAGCCTCATAGACTCTGTGGACTTCGCCTGCGACCAGTTTCAGTTTCGCGTCCTCGAAGGTCGTACCTGCCCGGTTATCGAGGCTGACCCAGCCTGTGATATCGGCTTTCGTGTCATCGGCGTTCGCCTTGAAGATGTAGTCCGCCTGCCAGTCCAGGCCTCCGGTCAGGTAGGAGGTCAAAACATCCCTTTTGCCGGCCACAGGAGAATAGATCTCCCAGACCAGGGTGGGCATTGTAAGGAGCCCTGCGGCATCCGGGTACTCGACCTTTGAGATCTCGTTCAGGCTTACCACAGTCCCGTCTTCTTTTTGGAGCACGGCGCCCCCGGAGTAGCTTAGCAGGGTTCCGGTATAGGCATCTCCCTGGGTCTCGGTTATCGTAATCTCTTTTCCAAGGTATTTCTCAAGGAGCTTGTAGGTGCTTACAAGGTCGTACTCATAGTTCTGTTCGAGCACGACCGTGTTTTTGTTTTTGGTATCCTCAAACATTACGGAAGTCGGGTCAATCCGGGAGGCCACGTCCGTATACTCAATATGGTTTACCCCGGTTTCGAGTTCAAGTTCCTTCTTCTCCTTTACCAGGGCCAGGTTCTGGTTATAGACCGTAACCTCGGTGGCTCCCCCAAGTTTTCCAAGATCCGAACTAAAGATATCAATCGGGTTTGCAGGCTGGGCCCTTGCCACCATACTTAAATGAGACTCGATCCCGTTTGACTCGATTCCATTTGTTTCAAAGCCGATCCCGTCCGCAGCCTGGTTTTCGGCGGGGGCCTGGATAAATTCCGCAGAAAAAACCGCTGAAAATACCGCTATCAACCCCAGAAATACGAGACTGAGCCAGATTAAACGCTTATTCCTTCCCATGCTTGAAATTAGGCATCTGTTTTATTTATACGTGTCTTTAACTGCGGTTTTGTCCGTACTTATGCTCTGCCAGGTTTTCGGGAACTGAGGTGAGAAACTTCCTTTATTTTCAAAAGTGAATTTGGAAAATCAGGCCTCCGGCTTCCCGGCAGTTTCCACAAATTAATCCTCTGATTCTCCCTTATTTCGGTCCGGCAGCTGTTCAAATCCCCTTTTTCCTTTTTGCCAGAGCGTAATCAATGTAGATCTGCAAAAATTCTTCATCGGCCGCCAGCAGCACGGTCTCGAACATGGCCACATGGATTTTTTCTTCCCGGGCGATGTCAAGGAGGACCGTTCTCAGTTCCTCACTATTCGAAAGGGCTGCCATTTGCTCATAAATGTTGATTGCATCCAGTTCGGCGATCATGGCGGTCCTGAGTATTTCTTTGTTCAGGTCTTCAGGTCTGGTTTTCTCAAGATTAAATGGTATTTTTGAGAGCAAACTCTCCCCCCCTTTATCAGGGTATATGAGAGGAAGGATAATGTCTTTTCCGATTGCTCTCTATCAACAAAATTTAAATATTTATAGGAGCTTTATATATATTCAGAAGCCTCTTCAAAATACGATTTCTTCTTTTTCATTACCTATTTATCCAATTCTTCTGAGGAGAATACCTTGAAAATAAGAACATTCGCACTTTTTGCACTCATTCTTATGTGTTTATCGGCTAGCATTATCCTGGCTTCCGGGACAGAGCAGGATTATAATTTATCGGTTGACGTTGGAATTCTGGATTCCGAAACTATAACCCCTAATACCACAGCCATGCTGGTGGATGCTCCTCTGAACCCGGATTTTCTGGAATATAGGGAAAGGAATTCAAGGAGAGTTGTTTTTGCTGAAGCAGAGGCGGAAGCTTCCGGTCTGATCCCTTCTCCTGTGGACTTTAGCAGGCTGAATTCGCTTGTTTTCTCAGCTGAACCTGAAATCCCTTCTGCCTATGACCTGCGGGCTGAAGGCCGGATAACTCCTGCAAAAGATCAGGGACTTTCGGGGGCCTGCTGGGCTTTTGCAAGCTTTGCTTCCCTGGAGTCCAATCTCGCTCCCTCCGAGCTCCGGGACTTTTCTGAAAACAACATAAAAAACCTGCTCTCCTCTCAGTATTCGGATGGGTTTGACCGGCTGCACAGTGGAGGCGGAAACGACCTCATGGCAGCCGCCTACCTGGCAAGGTGGAGCGGGCCGGTGGACGAATCCGACGACCCGTTCAATGACTGGTCCGGGGTTTCCTCAGAGGGGTTTCCTGTGCAGAAACATGTCCAGAATATCTTCTTAATGCCCCCGAGGAGCAACTCTCTGGACAATGAAAATATCAAACTGGCGGTCCTGAAATACGGAGCTGTGTACACGACAATTTACTCCGTAGGTCTTAAAGATTCATATTATGATTCAACGCACAACAGCAGTTACTATCCTTCTGGCAGTATCATCGATCACGCAGTCAGCATTGTCGGCTGGAACGATTCCTATCCTGCGGAATATTTTTCCAACAATCCCGGGGGAGATGGGGCCTTTATCATAAAAAATAGCTGGGGAGATGACTGGGGAGAAAATGGATACTGCTACGTCTCCTACTATGATGCCGTGCTTGGAAAGAAAGCCGAAAATTCGGTATTCCTGCCCGAGGACTCCTTGAACTATGACCGCATATACCAGTATGACCCCTTGGGCTGGGTTTCCCAGACTGGCTATAAGGATACTGAAACCGCCTGGCAGGCAAACGTCTTTACAGCGGAGTCTGCCGAGATTCTCAAAGCCGTGAGTTTCTATACCGTAAATTCCAACACTGAATATGAAGTCAGGGTCTACCTGGATCCCGACTCCGGTCCTCTGAACCGGGAAGGGGTCTATGTACTTTCTCAGAACGGGTCGTTTGACTTTTCGGGATACCATACGGTCCTTCTGGAAAATGGGATTAACCTCAGTTCCGGCCAGAGTTTTTCAGTTGTTGTTAAACTGACCACCCCCGGAGAAACAGCTCCTCTTGCAGTCGAAAAACTGGAGTATTACTATAGCAGCCAGGCAGAAGCCGGACCCTTGGAAAGTTATCTGAGCAGTGATGGAGCTTTGTGGGACGACCTGACTACCTTCTCAGGGCATGAAGAATCCAACTTCTGCATAAAGGCGTTCACCTCCACGGTTCCCCTACCGGAAGCCGCTTTCAGTGCAAACCTGACCTCAGGGGTCCGGCCTCTGACCGTCGAGTTTACCGACAGTTCAGTCCATGCCGAAAGCTGGGCCTGGGACGTGGACGGAGATGGAAACCCTGATTACAACACGCAGAACCTGAGCCATACCTACAGCTATCCGGGCATCTACAATGTTTCCCTGACCGTTTCGAGCTCGTGCGGATCGGATACGGTAACTAAATACGGGTACATCAATGTCTTGAACAGTCTTGCAATCGTACAGTATCCCCCTACAGAAAATCTCTCCACTCTGGAAGGAAAACCCACAAACTTCAGCCTTGAGACTGACGAGCTCTGTAACTTTACCTGGAGCATTGACGGAAAACCTGACCTTAAGGAAACGATGTCCATGGCTTCAGTGTATTCGAACAGCACGGCTTCTCCAGGTACTTACGATGTGAGCGTGGCGGCTGATAGCGGATATGAAACTGTCCGGTATGCCTGGAACTGGATCGTTTTTGACTGGAACCCCTGGGATGAGCCGGGGTCTGAGGAAAATGAAACGGTTACGACCACTGAGGTCCAGGAAGCCATCCACTGCTGGTTGAACAATGAAATAGCCCCGGAGACCGGAGCTGAAGTCATGGACGAAAGGCTGGAAGAACTGTTTAAGGCCTGGCTTGAGGATTAACCTGTAAATTTAAGTAAAAAACGAATATGTTATTCTTTGTTCTCTTCGGACTCGCTTCCGAGGGCCTTTCCCACACCCTCTCCGATTTTCACGTTCATAAGGAAATCGTCCACGGTTGCGAGAAGGGACCCGATTTTTTCCGAGCGAAACTGAACTGAAACTTTTTCGTCAGTTATTTCAGTCTGCATACTGCGAAGGTTGTCCGGGGCAAGCGCCTGCAGGACCTTTGCCGCTCTTTCCCTTGATTCAGGGTCAGGAAACTCAATGCTGCCTCTGATTTTCATGCTTTTTTTCCTTTTTTTTCCTTTTCTTTTTTCTTTCCGTTTTTCTCTTTACTTCAAATTTTATTTTGGCCTCTCAGGCCTTTTTTCCTTCGGTGGGTTTTTGGAGTTGTTCCCCTATAATCTGGTCTACTACACTTAAAAATTCGTCTACGGTTCCGAGGGGGATCGAGGCCCCGGACGCGACACTATGCCCGCCTCCACTCCCTCCTACGGAGCCTGCGGCTTCCCGCAGGGCAAAGGAAAGATCAAGTCCTTTCGCGACCAGTTCGCGGGTTCCCCGACCTGAGATTTTCAAAATTCCTTCGGACTCGTTTATGCAGATGAAGGGCAGCTCCGGATGCACATAGCGGACGACTGTGCTTGCAAGGGCCCCGGTGGAGAGGGCTTCTGCGGTGCTTATGTACCAGATATTTTCTCCTTTCCTTATTTTTTCCAGATTGGCTCTTATATCAAGGACCAGTTCCTTCTGGTGTTCTTTTGAAAGAGCCAGGGCTTCTTTTACGGCCTCCTTATCCTTCAGGCAAAGGGCCAGAGCGAGCCCCTGCATTTTTAGTTTCCCGCAGGTATTCATGATGGAGACAAAATCGTAAACATTTGGCACGAGTTCTTTTTCGAGCACGAATACGTCTCCTATGACGGCATCGATAGCTTCCGGGCTTGCTCGCTTCGCCAGTTTCAGGGCGATTGCGCTTGTCAGTTTTTTGATCCCTTCTTCGGAAAGGCCTTCAATCTCTCCGGAAAGCCCGAGGATTTCCAGAAACTTTGTCACCTTCTCAGAGTCTCCCGTGATATCCAGGAAAGGTTCCATGCTGTAGGTAAGAACCTCGGCCAGGTCCCCGTCCCCTACCTTCAAACCTTTTCGGATTGATACGACCCCTGCTTTCAGGGCTTCGTCTAGGATATAGGCGTTGGCTGTCCGGAAGAGCTGTTTATCCCCGATAGCTCCCGCAATGGCAAGTCCTGCCAGGCCAAGGTTTTTCGAGCCTCCCAGTTCCCTTGCCACCAGGTAACTTGTGCCTGAGGCCGAGATGTCCGTGGCCCCGTCGATTCCCACATCATGGGCGTTTACTACCGTTGCGGGAGACTTTCCCACAGGTTTATGGTGGTCGATAACCACTGCATCGTTCCGAAGCCTGGCAAGTAGTTCGGACTGCCCACTGCCCATATCACAGAAAACCACAAGTTCCCCCTCCGAACTGCTTTCATTAATCTGCTCTATTAAACTCTCGTCAAGCTGTCCGGATATGGTAAGCTGGAAACGGATATTTTCCCGAAGCAGGGCCTGGGCCATGATCCCGGCCGAGGTCAGCCCGTCGGCGTCGTTATGGGATATCAGGCGCACAAAGCTGTAGCTCCGGATTTTTTCTGCCACATTTTTCGCAAGTTTTATTAGATTTTCTATTTCATTCAAGGCCCATCACTCGTAAATTTAATAATAAAGTGTGTAACTCTATATATATAATTTCTCTGAAGGTCCGCAGTTTCTGCAATATATATTTTATGTACTATAATAAATAAAGGCAGACCCGCTTATTGGAGAGTTTCTGATAAATATTTTAAAAGATTGGGGGCTGCCATAAAGGCTCTACAGGCTGAAAATTCTTGAAAAATGCATTATCCTTTCCAGAGATTAAATTAATAAATTATAAACTGTTCGTCATTCTTCTCCTTCCCCCATGTAACAGGTATTATCAGGCAAAAAAGGAGCTATCAGAAGTACCGCAAGCAGCAGGAAAAAGGTCCCCCACATCCTTAGCCGGGTTTCAAAAGTCGCATAAAATATGAAAATCCCCAGCATAATATATACTATAAAACTCAACTGAAGTGCAATTTTAACTCTGTATCTAAAAGCTACACTATCCTCCAAAAAAATCCCCTATTCAGGAAGGAGGGCTGAGAATAAATATTTGAGCATTTTAATAAATATTAAAGGTATTTTGTATCTATTCAGGGTAAGGGTGGCACATTTTCAATCGCCGCATGAAGTGAACTTATAGTAGGTATATTATTCTTTATTAGTGTAGATATGTATCCCCTAATTCTAAAGAAAACATCTGCTCCATGGGGTTTCCTAAAATCTCCCGATATTTTTTGCTGAACTGTTATCATTCTGAGATCTCTTTCTGCTTGGTTGTTACTGAAAGGAACTCTTAGATCCGTAGCAAACCTCAAGATTTCTTTTTCATACTTTGAAAGTCTATCAAGGAGATTTTTTGCATCGCTCTGCGCTTTTCTTCCTCTTTTAACCCCATTGTCTTTCGAGATTTCAGGTGGAGGATTGTCCTCAAATCCTTTCATTAGTATTGACTGATACTTTTCTTTAAAGGTCTTGAGCGTATCTTCATCTATTTGTATGCCCTGTTTTCTGGCAAAGTCTGCGCATTTTTTAATTTCATATAGGAGATCAGACATCTCCTCAGCCCACACTTGCTTGAATATGTTATAAATGTCTTTAAGTTCTCTTTGAATGTGGACATTACATGCCGCATGTTCACATTTGTATTTAAAATAGGGTTTCCAGAAATCGTGGACTATAATTCCTCTATATTTAGGCAACACTCCCATTTTATTCATTGCTTTTGATCCTCGACTCCTATTATGGAAATAGTATGTATATTTTTTTGTAGAGATTAAATGGCAGTATTCCCCTTGACCACCAACGTCGATTCCAGTTTCATCACCATGGATGACATTTTCTTTTATCAGTTGCTTCTTGATGTGGTTTGTAGCACCTTTCAACTTGTGAAATAACTTATTTTCTGCCCTAATTATTGTACCAACGCTTATATCAAATCCAAAGGCATCTTTAAATAATTTCTTGATTCGGTCATAGGGAATCAATTGGTAGTTTCGGAGGTAAATTGCAATTGTTAAAACCATATTGCCATATTGGACAGGTTTTGTAATTGATTTCGGAAAAGCAGCTTTGTTTTTGCGGTTACAATAAGGACATTTTTTGATCTCAGCACGATGTTCGGTCACTTTACGCCTTACAATTATTTCAAATTCTTGTCTCTTCTCGTAATTTATAACTTCAATCTTCTCAATGTTACAACCACAATGTTCACATTTATGTAGCTTATAAATGATTGTTTTATCAGGATTTTTAATCATCCTTAATGTAGAACCAGGATGCCCTTTTTGGCCGCCAGGACGTCTAAAACTTCCTTTTTGTGAACCTTTTGATTGAGGTATTTTATCAGTAGAATTGTTAGTAGAGGGAAGTCGATTTCTTTTTTGGTTTTGGTTATTCTTTTTTAGGCGAGATTCTAACTCATTAAGTCTTTCTCGAAGTTCGGTGTTTTCGGATTCAAGATTTTCATATCGAGATTCAAGCTCTTCGTGTCGAGATCCAAGATCTTCATACCGAGATTCAAGCTCTTCGTGTCGAGATCCAAGATCTTCATACCGAGATCCAAGATCTTCATACCGAGACTCAAGATCCTCAATATATGAAACAATGGATTCAGGGTCTGAACGGCATTGAGTAAGAATCTCTTCACATTTCATAAACCTCATTCCAAAATCCGATGATTTTTATATTAATCTATATGAAAAAAGTAATTGTTGAGTTTATACGAAATATAAGTTAGAAACAGAGGTAGCTGAATAGATACGGTATTTTTTTAATTTTTTCTATTCATTCCCACCCCATTTCCCTAGCAAAGAAATTCAAAAGGGAACTCCAAAGAAATCTAGAAGGATACTCCAAAGAAATCCCCGACAAAGAATGTGGGGGAAGCGGGAAGAGTGAGTTAAAAATTTCCGTTTCCCGTCAAATCCAGATTCTCCTCAAACCTCGATATACCTGAGAAGTTTTTCGCCTTCCTTTACCCTCCTGATAAAATCTTCTTCATCGGCATACGGAACTCCGGAAGCTATTGCGTCTGCGTCTCTCTTTCCTATTCCGGGAAGTTCCCGCAGGAGAGCCGGCGGAGCGGAATTTACCTGCAGAGGATGGGGAATTCCGGTTATCGAACGCATCCCCTGTCCTGTCACGGTCACGTCCGTAAATTGCCGCAGGGGGAGAGGAGCCGGGATTCCTACCAGAAGGGGGTAAGAACCTAACTGGCGTCCGAAAGTAATCCCGTTTTCCCGGACCTCGCACATCACGTCCCTGAGAATTGTACCTGCCGGCACCACGCGCCGGAGCATGGGGAGGTCGATATTTTTCCGGACCTCGGCCTTGTATTTCAAAAAGAGTTTTTTATGCTTTCTCACCAGCCCGTCCTGCCCCCACATGGGTGTTTCCGGAAAGGTCATGACCTGTCGGATATTGATTCTCCTGAGCAGCAGGCCGGAATCAAGCACCTTCTGGAGAAAGTCATAGTTAAGCCTGAATGTATGTTTTGTCTCCCCCATCAACCCATGCACGAAGTTCAGGCCGGGCAAAAACTCCGGCATTCCGTTCGTCCCCCTTCCGGCTCCCAGCCGGTTCAGGAGTTTTATCGCCTCAAAGACCTCTTCAGGGCTTGCTTTCAGCTTATTTGCAGAAATGACCCCGGGGTCCGCGGTCTCCATCCCGAAGGCTGCAACGTCTCCGGGGGTATGGTACTTTATGATCGTCTTTATGATCTCTTCGGCTTCCTCCGGGTAAGTGGCCAGTGTGATGGGGTTTGCGTTGTCCATGTGCAGCACTTTGAGGTCCGGGGCGGCGTTTCTGATTCCCCGGTAGAGCCTTTCGAGAACAGAGGGGTCGGGTTTCGGGATCGGCCCTCCCACATCCTTCCCGTGGTAGGAGAACAGGTCGGGTTGTCTTCCAATTCTGAAATATCCGGCTCCGTGGGAGGCCAGGGCCGAGACTTCCAGTACCACGTCTTCCACGGGCCGGTAATCCGAGGCTCCATAGAAGGATTCGGTGCAGAAAGAGCAGTGGACCTCACGCCCACAGCCCCTGTAGGTCTCAAGTTCACACATGCAGTAAGGAAAATCCGGGTGCTGCCGGACCAGGAAAGCCCCTTTCGGCCCCCAGCGCCCTATCTCGGCCGTTGTCCTGAAGCGGTGGTCCACGGCCTCAGGGGCTTTCAGGCGAAGTTTTCTTCTCTCGGCCCCGGCTTCAAACAGGTCATAGACAAAAGCTTCGAGGTCCAGTCTGGCAAGTATGGCTTCTCCGAGAACAGGGCCGGCCCCGAGGCCCTTTGCCGCTTTTCCGCCTTCTGTCCCAAACCCGAGCCGGATAGGGCCTCCGATGACCTTCAGGCCTCCTGCGCTTCGGAAAATGGTTTCGATTTCTCCTGCGGTGATGGGGGAAGCCCGCAGGTATTTTCCGGGTACGGTCATGCCCGCAATCACGACCAGGAGTTCGGCTTTCCTGACCAGTTCCCCGGCTCCGGGAGGGTTTTCCCGCAGCTGGTCAATGGTAAGGTAGTGTATGTCCTTTTCCGGAAACCCCCGTTCCCGGAGGGCTCCTGCTATGTACCTCGGATAAGGGGAAAGATAAGGAGGAACCCCGAGGCAGGCAGGTTCGTCCACATAACCGTCGATTATAAGCGCTTTCATGGTATCTTTTTGCCAGTTATTTTTCGCAGCTTATTTTAACTCTCCGGCAGGAAGCCCCATTTTCGACTTGAAGGGGGAAGAAGATCGTCCCCTTTAGTTTGAGATAAACGGCAAAATCAAAACAAAACAGGAAAACAGGCCGCAAAAACAAAAGCCTTAGCAAAAAAAAGAAATACAAAAGCCTGAGACAATATGGAAAAAATAAGGAAAAAATGAGCGCAGCATGAATTAGCTGCGATCAATTCTATCTCATTGTTTTCTTCTCAGTACGCAGTACACTGCCCCGATGATTCCAACGGAGAGTATGGCCTCAAAGCCAGGCATGCCTGAGGGCTCCTCTTCTTCAGAAATTTTTTCGGGTTCTGCGGCAGGACTGTTTTCTTCTCCAGTGGCAGATTCCAGGGGTAGAATTTCAGAGCCCTCATCAATCTGTTGCGCTGTTTCTCCTTTCGCAATGATTGCAAAGGGGGAGAGACCAGGTGTACCGGCCTTGAAGTAGACATGGGTGTCATCTTCCCCGGTTTTTTGGGTTTCAAGCTCTTCCCAGCTGTCCGCATAGTGCCAGATAGCAATATCTGACGCCTCAAATCCATTTTCCTTAAGCCAGGCCTTCTCGACCTTGAATCCGATAGCTGGTTTCTCTATATTTTCAGAGCTTGCGAATCCCCCACTTCCTACCCAGAGGTTCACGCTTTTATAGACCGTGCCTGCAGGCATATCGGAGACGAGTCCGGATTGACCTTTCAGCATCTCAGCGATTGCGGTGATCTTCCCGGCAGTTTTCAGGGCGTCAAATTCTACATACTGAATGCAGGTGACTCCCTGTGAAAACTCAAACTTCACGTGTTTCCCGTTGGAAACGAAAGCCCGGGAAAGTTCTTTGACCTCGACATTGCTCTGGGCTTCGGGAGAACCTCCGGCTCCGCCGCCGCCACCACTGGAGCTGTGGCCTCCTCCACTGCTGGATTTAACCGTGATAGAGGAATCAGGAATGGATAAGTTATCTGTTATATTGTACCTCAGTATACCCACGAACTTATACGTGGTCTTAGTTGTCGGGGCTTTTACGATGTAGTTGATGCTGCTCTCGTCAAGGAGGGTGAATGAAATTACGTCTCCTTCAGCACCGGTTAGCACATCATAATAGGGGTGGGTGGTACTAACTAAAGTGAAGCCAGAAGGGATCTTCTCCAGAACCTGGCCACCTGCTCCGTAACCGGCGACGTTGATTGTTACCTGTAAGTTGCTTCCCGGAGAAATCGAAGCCGAAAGCACCCTTCCCGCACTGGCATCCGCGGAAGCCGGCACTGCGGTTATGACCAGGGCCATCAACACTAGAAGGATCTTAATACCTGTTATTTTCTTCATGCTAACATCTCCCCGGTCAATCTACCAGCCCCAGTAGAGCCAGAGCATCGTTATATGTTGTCGGGTAAGCCGCTTCGACGACTGCCGCTGCCACAGCAGCTGAAACGTTTCCGTCCCTGTACTTATCCATCACTTCTTCGACCTCTCCATGCGTTACGTTACCATCTCCGCTGGTATAGTCCCCAACGAAATCATCCTCAGTCCTAACCGTGACATTGACAGTATCAAAGTCAGACTTGCCGGCATCGTTCGTTGCAGTGACGATGAACTCGAATTCACCCGTCAGATTCGTCGTTATGCCATACATGTACTTCAGGCCGTCAGAACTGCTCATCTCCACCCCGGAATCTCCTCCGATTGAAGTGAGGTTAATGGTCACGTTCGTTATCCCCGTTTCTGATGGGTCCGTAACATTCAAGCCGATAATCGACGTGTCGACCGAGTTGTTAAGGATAGACACCGGGACAGCTTTAAGGTCTTCCAGAACAGGAGCAAGGTCTTCCAGAACAGGAGCTGCCATATCGAGATTCACCGTGACATTCTTTGCTGCCTCTCTGTTGCCCGCATTGTCTTCGGTGTAATAGTATATTTTGTAGACTCCATCATCCTCGATATGGATGGAATTTCTAGCATTCCATTCTGCATATCCTTCGAACCTGTAGAATGTATCATTAATGCCGGAAGAAGGATCTGCATCAGTTGCGGTGAAGTTCACCCAGAATGGAGCAAGCTGTCTGCCTTCAGGGGCATCATCACTGGTCACAGGGGTAACGGTGTCAAGCTTGGCGTAAACGGTCTTTGCAGTCTCCACATTTCCCGCAAGGTCATCTGAGTAATATGTGATACTGTGGTTTCCGTCCTCGTTTATCTCGACTGAATTTCCGATTTCAAATGGGCCTTCATCAAGCTTGAAGAAGGTGGCGTTCAAGAAAGAATCCCCGGTATTGTCAATGGCACTGAGCGTTACCGTGAAACTTGAATTTTGCCAGCCTTCTGGGACATCGATTGTTGTTTCCAGGGCGCTGGTGTCCAGTTTTGCGTATACGGTCTTTTCAGTCTCCACATTTCCTGCAAGGTCGTCCGAGTAATATGTTATACTGTGGTTTCCGTCCTCGTTTATCTCGACTGAATTTCCTATTTCAAATGGACCTTCATCAAGCTTGAAGAATGTAGTTTTTGGAGTAAGGTCATCCACATAAAACGTTACTGTGAAACTGGATGTTTGCCAGCCATCAGGAACGTCATCACTGCTTACAGGGGCAACAGTATCAAGTTTTGCGTATACGGTTTTTGCGGCTTCGACATTTCCCGCAAGATAATCGGAGTAATATGTTATACTGTGGTTTCCGTCCTCGTTTATTTCGACTGAATCTCCTATTTCAAATGGACCTTCATCAAGCTTGAAGAAGGTAGCATTCAAAACATAATCCCCGGTATTGTTACTGGCACTGAGCGTTACCGTGAAACTGGAATTCTGCCAGTCCTCGGGAGCATTGGCAGTCGTTTCCGGAGCCTCGTTGTCTACAATTGTTAAATCTAGTTTACGAGGAGAAGTTTCATGATAGTAAACTTGAGTTTCAGTTGCTGTGAGGTTACCTACCATGAAAGTGATGAGTTTTCCTTCATCAGTGCTGGCACCTCTGACAAGAAGCCCGTATTCGCCTGCACCCTCAACAAGTGCAGAACCAGCTAATATACTTCCTATATAAGCCTGAACTTCTATTCCTATGGGGGCATTCTCCTCATTGATTTTTACCGTTCCGGTAAAAATGTTTGGTATAGAGGGAGGATTATTGTCTGCTGTCGCAGGAGGGACAAAAGACATACCCAAAAGGAGGATCATCAGGCATATCAAAATGTGTAAATACTTATTAATCATGAGATCACCATCAATTATTTCAAATTGAAACTGAGGTAAACCTTTTTTTAATTCTCATTTGGTCTTATCGCAGTTTTTTCCTACCTGACATGAAACAAATAAAAATCATGCCCACAAGCGCATAAGCAAAATTAAATCCTGGAGTCCTTGTATCCGTAAGGTCCTGAGGCAGCTCGTCTGAAGAGGTTTTTTCTAGCTCTTCACTGGCTTCTTCTTTTATATTCGCATTTTCGTTGTGTTCATTTGAGGGTGCTGCTTCCACCCCTTCATTCGACTGTGCTATTTTGCCATCGGAACCAGATATTTCCTTGTCCGAACTTACGAATGAAGTCTTTGAAGCTGAGCCTGACGATTTCTTTATTGGTTTGGTTGATCCCTCAACCGCAAGATCCAGTGAATAATCATCAGAATTCAAGGATTTGGATTCAGGAACTTTTATTCCATTTACATAAATGGAAGTTGCTTTTCCCAAATCTTCAGCCTCACCTAAAATGACAAGGGTATATTCTCCTGAGGCCGAGACGGGATCTTCATCAACACAATTCCCATTGATGAAAGCTTCAACGATGGTACCTTCGGGTGCAATCTCCCCATTAATTGTAGCAACGCCGTGGATGGTTATAGGAATGGAAGGTGGTCCAGCCATAACGATCTGGGATGCAAGCACGATGAAAAGAGTGGTCAGAGCTACGCCAGAAACAACACATGCAATTTTTTTACTCATAGGTTTACCTCCTTGCTACTGCCGATGATTAAAAATAATTGTTCAGCCAGTGGCTGAACAGTTACATTTACAGGCATCTGAAATTCATTTTTTAATTCAAGGTTCCTACTCAGTAGTTGTCTACGGATACGTATTTGTCATTATTCTCCATGTGTATCCAGTAGCCCTGGCCAGCTGTCATATTGAAGCTATCCCAGTTCTTGAGTACGGAGTCCCAGCCTACACCCGGCGTTGCATCGTAGCTGAGCAGATTAGAATATCCGTTTTCAATGCTTTTCAGGACATTTGAGTGCTTCATTTCAGTTGTGGAGGTATGGCCGATCATGTTCCAGCCCGACACAAGATCCACAGAAAGTGGAAGTTCACCTACGCCTCCCAGTGGCATTGGTTCAAAAGTGAGTGTAATATCATCTGCAGAGCTGGAGTCTACCCAGTAACCTTTACAGGGTTCGATTACATCCACAAAGTCATAATCCCCGGATGTTGTGTTGTAGTAAAGAACCATGCAGCTTCCAAAGACCTCTACCTTACCTGGATCAAGCAGCCTCTTTGGCACAGATACAAGGTTCCAGCCTTTTTCAACACTGAGGGCCATTTCTTCGTAAGACTTTACAGGTTCGGCCCATTCCAACGTATTATTGTAGTTGCCCACTTCGTCCCTGGTGACTACTGCCACATAATAGTCCAGGCCATTATAGTCCACATTAAGGAAAGTAGAATTCACATCTTTGGACAAAATTATGGACTCAGACTCAACGTCATCAGGTAATTCGGAAACATTTTTGATGGCGTTTGAGGTGCTAAAGTAAACGATATAGTTTTTAAGGTCTTCAGCCTCACTTTCATTCCATTTTACAGTGAGATTTCGGCTCTCGTATTGAGTATCTTTAATGACCAGACCTGTGACATGTTCCGGTGCCTTTGAGTCAATTTTGAACTTATTCGCATTGGGTTGAGCACTGCGACCTGCATAATCAGTGACGTTAACGGTCCAGTTGTAAACAACCCCGTCTCCTTCAGGGAGGTTATCAACCGTTATCGTAACGTTATCTTTTCCCACATTTGCCTTTGTGTCATAAATCGTGCCATTTTTCCACTCAAGCCCGTTGATTAAAAGTTTATAGTTAAGAGGCAAACCAGAGTCGCTGTCACTATAATTGAATTTGAAATCCCCGGAATTTCCAAAGCATTCGGCTTCACTCAATGGCTTCACTAACTCAACTGTTGGTCCATGGGTATCAACGGTGAAATTCGCAGACCTCTTAAGTTCATTGTTTGCATTATCTTTGATTGATACGGTCCAGTTATGAGCCCCATCTGCTATGAAAATATCAACAGTCTGTGGAGCTCCAAGCCCAGTTATTTCACCTGAATCTTCCAATATGGAATCAACATACAGCTCGTAAGTCAGTTTTAACCCATATTCATAGCTAAGACTGTCATTGGCTGTGAAATTGAAAGAAAGGGTATTACTTGTCTTATTCAGGGCCCCCTCTTCAGGATAATTGAGAGCCAGCAGGTTAGGAACTTCCGTGTCTACGTAGAACCCAATATTATTAGGTTTTTTCTCGTTTCCAGCGGCATCCGTAACAATAACTTTCCATTTGTACTTTCCATCAGAAAGAGCCGCGTCATCCTTCAATGTAAGGAGAGTATATTTATCGTTTTCACCGGCTTTAGACTCTGTATAGTTGGCTTTGTTAACAAGTGTATTATCTATATACAGATCATAATTCCAACCCAGAATCGATTCCCAGTTGTCTGAAGCGGTGAAGTTAAAGGTAGGGGTTGAGGTAGCGACGTACTTGTTTGAATTTTTTGGATATTTTAGTGAAGCCTCTGGATTTATGTTATCAATGACAAATGCATCATAATCGATTTCAGGAGTAAATGAATTTGAGGCAAGATCTTTTCCTGTGAAGCTTATGTCTACCGAGCAATTTTCAGTTGAGTTAGGAGAATATATGTAATACCATTCATTGTCTTCCCCTTCTATCATATCCTGATTTAACACAGCAATATTGCCTATAGTGTTAATAACAGCTTCATTGCTACCCGTATCGCTGATGGTGAGCTTGACCTCAGACATGTTTTCCGGGAAGGTTACATTGATCATTACAAAGTCATTCTCATTAAGTGAAAAAGGACTGGTATGGTTGTAGACAGGCCCTGAAATTATCGGAACCGTCGTATCAGCGATCCATACTAAATTTGAATTAAGTTCTTCGGCAATTGGGGAATTAGAGTTGAATGTGAAGGTGTTTTTACCGGCTCCCATATATATTGAGATTGCATCGGCGTCGGTTCCACCGTTATCAGACCAGCTGGAATCAGTCTTCATTTTGATAATAAATTCAGTGCCAGCAGATGAAACGGCATATCCATCAATGTTAAAGATTATAGACTGACCGAGATCAATATTTGTATCATTAACAACGATTTTTCCAGTATCATTAAAAATCGCAATTTCTTTAATATCGTTTCCAGTCACACTTGAGCTAGCTTCATTAAACTTAATTTTGACAGTTTGCAGTAACTCGCCGGCAGTAGCTTTTAATGTGAAGTTTGCCATGTCTATATAGTCACTGTTTGCTTTAACAGTTTGATTTTGCTCAATCATTACAGCTGGTTGCTTTTCTATTGTTACTGCTGCGCTTGCTGATCCTACCAAAAAGAACAGAACGAGCAGTGAACCGACCATTAATTTTATCTTGTTCATAATCTTATCACCGTTTGGGAATTAACCCGATCGTTGAATTATATATAACATTTTATATAATTTATAAGTTAAAAATATGCAACGAAGTCCCCTTCATCAATTAAACATAATTCAGCCTTCCGTCCCAAAATATTGTAATGAAATAGCACCAAAATATATTAATTAAATAATAATGTTTGGCACATACATACCATAGATTACCCCACTGTTTTTGGACACCCCTCCAATATTTGATTAAAATAACCCTTCCCTGTGCAGATCAGCAAATAGCAACCGTATTCCCCAAAATCCCCGTTTTTAAGAGAAACGTTATACAATTATTAGTTGCAAATACCAATCCGTTTTTTAATATATATTGCAAATCAGCAAATTTGCGAATATTATCATTATTCTTTAATAATATCGTTGAACAGATAAGGTATCTAAAGTTATAGAAAGATAAGATATAAATCTTTCTGAAAAATGTTACATATCCGGTTAATTTGTTTATAATGAGTATATTTGCAATAAAAAAATATAAAAAGAAAAAATAACAAATTATATTGTTATTGGAAAAATAGGCATGAGGGAGTCTAGATTAAATATTTTTTATTATTACTTTTAGAGCGTGTAGGGTCACGAATACCCCGTCCTTAAGGTCGGGAATGAAATGAACCCTCGTAAATTTTTTGCGCCCCTCTCAGAGAAATCTGAAAGCAGAGTTTCAATCATAGATTGAAGTTATCCAAACAATTGAGACTCAACAATTTCTGAGTATTCGCGAAACCGAGCATGCGGCCCGAAGCCTACTCTGTTTTTTACAGGCTGTTCGACAATTTCAATTTCAGGGCAAAAAATGATAAAAATAGGTATTTAAAGCCTTTAAATCAAAAAAACGATTTCCTTTATTGTGTTCAGTATAATTTTTTTATTGTCCAGAGGGCCGCTTTTCTGAACATACCTTCACATTCCACGGAAAGGGACCCATCGTTCATGTAGTTGACAGCTTCCTTGAAAGGTTCTTCCGAATCCATAATTTTTCTTACCGTTGCTTCATCCGTTTCCACGACTGCTGAAGCTCCTAACTTCAATTTAGGGTCTTTAAGTGTGTCATAGCTGTAAAAATCCATTACCTTTGCCCCTCTCATTGATAGGGTAATGTTGAGCATTGTGCCGTTTTCCAGTTTGATCTGGCCTGCAATATCCTGGCTGCCCACAAACTGTTTCAAAAGTACGGGCATTTCATCAAAGTTCCTGTTGTAAAGTTCTGCGTTTATGCACAATTCACTGAAAAAGTCGCCCTCTTCCGCCAGTTTCCGGGCATCTTCCGGGGCTTCATAGATAGGAGTCCCGATAACGGATGCGGAATCTGTGGCCGCACCGGCCAGAGGAATCAGTAATAATGAAACGAGTATGAGAGCCAGGCCCATATTTCTTTTTAAGGCACACATGAATGGAAATAAGGAACAGGAATATAAATATCTTCTGATGGGAATATCTTAGGTGGATTCCGGGTTTCGGTGGGGTCTTTTTTGAACAACAGAAAAGAATAGAACAGAACAGGACAGAACAGAACAGGACAGAACAGAACAGAACAGAACAGAACAGAACAGAACAGAACAGAACAGAACAGAACAGAACAGAACAGAACAGAACAGAACAGAACAGAACAGAACAGAACAGAACAGAACAGAACAGAACAGATAAATGAAGTAAAAAAGAGAAAATTATTGTTAAAATATCAGATCAATGATTTTTCCAAGCCCGTTTTTTATGGCAAAAAAGACAATTTCCTTTACGATCCCTACATCCACAAAAATTCAGGCAGGGAGCCCGGTTGCTTTAGCGCCGGGAGGAATGCCGCACTTCTCTGTCGAATATTCATAACCATCTGTTCTCTGTAATACTTTGAAGTATTTTTTATTAATAGAGATCCTTTTCCCCTCTTTGTTTTTGATGTCGAAACTACCCGATTTTCTACAAGCAACGGAACCAAACCATGTCCCTTTGTACTTGCCTTTGGGTACAACCGCCTTGACTGTATCGCCAGTTTGAAAACCAAAAAAGGTTTTTTGCCTGGGAAGGTATGAACGAGGAAAGCCGTACTTATCGAGATTTGTTCTTTTATACTGCCCTCTTCCTTTTGCTTTGATATGCAGGACGTTGTTTGTTGCAAAATTGATTTTTTCTGGAGTGGATTCTCCTACACAAATAGCATCGAAATGATGATCTTTTGGCAGCTCTGCCCTGATTCTGTTCATTTTTGTCCTTGCACCCGTGCCGCATTCTACAGGAAGGCCCGTTCTCGTCAAAACTTCGAAAACTTTTCATCTGGTAGCTGTTACAATCGCGGCATCTTTAAGCGGCTTTTTAACCAGGTTATATACTTCTGGATGTCCAAACTCTTCTGCAGTTTGACTTCCTTTTTTCTGGTTGCATTCTCTACAAGCCAATGTTAAATTGGAGACTCTGTTTGAGCCCCCTCTGATTTTAGGAATAATGTGCTCAATTTCTAAAGGAACGTTTTCAGCTCCACAGTAGACACATTTTCTACCGAATTTTTCAAGCAGATACTCTCTGATCTCATAGCCCTGCAGCTCTCCCTGTTGGTACTCGATTCCACTGATCTCGGGGTTTTGCATAAGCTGTGTGTCAAACTTGCAGTTTTCATAGGAAATATGTGTCAATGGGCAGAGTTTCCTGAGACTTTCGACCCAATTTTCAATGTTATCTACACGGCCTTGCAGGGATGGAGGCAACCAGCCTTCCCGTCTTTTCCGGTTCAGAAACCTCGGTTTTCGATAACGGGTGTTTCGATTTCGCCGTGTTCTCCGCATTGATCTTCTGCTATCCATATTCTTTTTTATGCTTGTTTTGTGGTGCAACTGTGCAACCCAGACAACATTTGAGCCTTTCAGAATAGCAAGACCCGTGTGACGGCTTCCGTAATCTCTTTTCAGTCTAAAAGCCGAATTGTCCTTAGACTCTTTCAGCTCTTTGAGTCGAATTGTAAAGGGATATTTTTTGTGAATAACCGCTTTTCCCGCTTTAAGCAGTTTTCTTGCAACTGCTTCATGGCAGGGACTTAACGGCTCTTTGTTTTTGTTAAGTATAAATATCATGCTGGATTTCTCCTCTCTGCGCTGGAAAAATTTCCATAGCAGGTAACGCAATTTTTAAATTGTCTCCCCTCGCCAATGTTGGAAACGCTTGTCATGCATAGCACACCGTCCCTACCTCTCAGGACTTTTAATACTAAACGATAGAGCTGCAAACTGAGGAAGCATTCGCAGGTATCAGTCGGCTAAGTCGGAGGGATTACTCCCTCTTTCTCGCCTAAGAACTGTACGTGAGACTTTCACCTCATACAGCTCAAGCATCTCTTAACCCGTTAGGGCAGCAGTTATTTGGTTAATAACTGCTTTCGTAAGTCATGACTTGCAGCCTATTAACATGTGTTTTGTTTGTAAGCTTCTCGCGGATTGATTTCTCGATCAGCGTATTTGAATGACTTACATTCATAGGTCATACCTTCATTCTTACGTTTTGATACCACGGAGTAAGTCTGCATCCTTTTGGATTAGGGCAAATTTTGAACCCCTATACAGTTCATTACAAATTGTCATTCGCTTTCTACTCCTTTCCTTTACCCTCTATGTCATTGTCATCCTTTGCAGGATTCCTACCCCGAGGGGAACATATAGGGCTTACCAAGTTCTATAAAATGAATAATTGTGAATACCTTAGAAGCCATCTTTAAACCGAAAATCATATGTCCATTTCCCAATAAGTATGTCAAGCCTTATTGGTCTGATTTCATTACCATTTTGGTTCAAGCGTATCAATCTAATTTCGCTTGTTGTTGGTCACGATTCTTACAATGGTTCACATTACGTTCTTCTTAGAATTCTTATCCTAACAGATGGTTTAGATTAGATTTCTAAACTTCTCCATATTGTCATATGAGCTTCACACCTTGACGTTACCATCAACGCATGTCATAGTAGGATTATCCCAAATGGAAGGGATAGCGTTACCGCAATTCATATTATAGCTTTCTTGTCGCACTGACATTTCCAACGTAGTCAATTAAGACTTAGGCTGGTCAACCAGGGCTTTTACAAGCCCCACTGCTTTACAGGCTGTCCGACAATTACTGTCAGTAATAGCCGAATTCCTTCGTTTTCGATTTAAAGGCTTTATATACCTTTTTTTTACATGTTTTTGCCTGAAATTGAATTGTCGGCCAGCTTCTTTAGCGTGGGGTAGTTGACGGTATCTATTACAATCCTGTCTTCGTCAAGGGCGTCGAAAAAGTCGTTGACCGGGTTGGAGGAGCCCACAATGGAGCGAACGGTGGCCTCGTCACTCAGGACCTTGAGGGTCGGGTCTTTTTCCGAAGGGTCTTCGATTATTTCAAATGTATTGAAACTGGCCTCTTCCCCGACCGTCCCCCATATGTACAGTTTCGTTCCGTCCTCCAGGGTGATGTCGAAAAGGATCTTTTTGTTTTTGGCCATGGATTTAAAAGCATCCGGGGTTGTGCCAATGTTCTGGTTGTATATGTCGATACTCTCTTTTATTACTTTGGGAGCGCGGAGGGTCACGAATACTCCGTCCTTCAGGTCGGGGATGAAGTGAAACCTCGCAGGTTTTGTTGTGCTCCTCCCAGAGAAAACCGAAAGCAGAGTTTTAATCGCATAGATTGAGGTAATCTTAGCAATTGAACAAATGATTTCGGAGTATCCGGGGAACCGCGCGGGCGGCCCATCAGCATACCCCGTCCTTTAGGGCGGGGTGGCCGCACGCAATTTGATTTCAGAAAAAAGGGCTTCTCCCGAATTTCCCGCAGGGGTATTTTCATCCCCTGAACCGGTTTCATTTTCAACAGCTAACGCTGCCGGAGTTAAGAGAATGAAAAAGAGGAATACTACCGTTATTAAATATTTTTTCCATGAATACATACTTAAAAAAGGTAGGCAAAACTATATAACCTACATTCGGCACTAAGACACAATAAGGATAAATTAATGTCCAAAAATGTCAAAATAGAAGGGTTTCCCCCCCTAAAATGACTTATATGTATAGATAAATGTCTCATTTGTGTGTTTCTGCCGAAAGCAGGATATAATACATTTGGAAATCTCTCTTTTCGGAAAGCCGGTACCTATAAATTATGGAAAAACCAAAAACAAAAAAGAAGGTATATTGGGACAGTGTCTTTCCTATACCACAAAATTATCTTTTAGATTCTATTATTAGAGTTTAAGGGAGGGACTGAAAACTTCAGTGCAGTATCTGTCAAATACATCATCTTCAGCCTGGTCGTAAATTTCCCTGTATTTTTTTGATTTGGGATCGTGTTTACTCATGATTCGCTTAACTTCAGCATTCATATTGTCAAGGGTTTCCTGATTAAAACCTTCAGTGTTTTGCATTGTAAACATAAAAACCATTCTCTGTAATTAATCTTTATTATTATTAATAACTATTTATATTAATATGTTTGCATTCCGGTTAGTTTATTCTTATTTATATAAATATTTCAGCTCATTTATATTATTTATGTGGTGTGTCTATTCCAAAATATGATAATAAACCATGGAAAATGGCCTGCTGGCAGTGGATTTCCGGGTTCCTAAAAGAAAGTACATCCTGAATTAAAGGTTATTTAGACCTTAAATGAAGCTCAATAATTAATGATTATAGATATCTTCTAATTTCTTAATCCTATAAATATTTTACATTAGTATTATATCCAGCAGGATATTCTAACGCATTTATTTTATAAGGGATGGGTGCAGGGGTAGAGAATACTCCCTGTCTTTAACCGTGAGGTCAACTACCTCTCTCCATTAAATCTTAATAATCATATTAATATACTATTAAAGACATTCATCTCTTAAGCATGAAACATGGAAACAAATTTTGAGTGTACCCAACAGGGATTCAAAAATATATATTATCTAAACACTTCGAAGCTTTCCGTTTTGTGTATAATCACTTACTTAATATAAGGGAAGAAATATACGATAAGTTTGGGACAACCCTCACAAAAAAACAATTTTGTAAATATATGACGATTCTCAAACATACCCACTTTCCTTGGTCGGAAGATGTTAATTCTCAAGCCGTTCAAGCTGTGAGGGACGAACTTCTCAGCGTTTTTAAAAATATGTTTGAACATGGAAGAGGATTCCCTCAATTTAACATTCAGTTGGGAAATACTATTAGTATTTTAACGGAGGCCGGGGAAGAAGTACCTGAAAAAGTTGAATATTCAGAAGAAACAACTGAGTGTGTTGACATCGGCCTTAAAGAGTATGCGATTCTTTCAACCGGGGAAAAAATAGAAAAACTCAGATACCTTAAAAAATCAGAACAGCGTCTTAAAGTTCACGAGAATGGGTAATTAACAAAGAATTAATATCGCAGAACTAAAGTCGGAATACTAGAATACAGGACGAAATGTGCCGGAAAAACCCTGTTAAAAATAGGACTGTTCAAGCCTTCAACAAAGATATGCAGTGTTTGCAGGTTCCATAATTCAGAGATAACCCTTGATATTCGAGAATGGGCATGTCCTGAATGCGCCTCATTCCATTATAGGGATATTAACCTGCAATCAACATAAAAAAGTTTGCACTTGCTACATAATATTATAGATACACCGCCGGAACGGCGGGAAGAGCCTGTGGACTCGTGGAGATTACTCCGGGGAACGAAGCAGGAAGCCCCTTTCTTGGTGTTTCTAATTGAAAATTAGAAACTCCTGTTAAACCTATGGTTTAACATGACAGCCGAAGGCTGACAGGTGGGGGTAGTTCACTTTGCTAATATTTATACAAAATTATTCGAGTTGATTACAAAGTGCGTCCAATCTCACAGCGAGTAAATACAAAGAAGAACCATGAAAACAGTCCGGACTCCGAGGGAGTTGCCGCCGAACTCCTGGTTCTTAAACCCGAAGGCTACCCGTTAAGCGGCATGATCGAGGACTACCCTGTAATTGAAAACAAAGACGTTTTCGAGTGCTATGCGCGGGAACAGTGGAGTGGCTGCGTGGTTCGTAAAGGTGAATATCTTTTTGACCGGAGGATGTTCCCGGATTTTGCATACAGAATACTTGAAGTAGAGCCCGCAGAGTCCGTAATCGACATGTCAACCTCGATTGTGGTAAGCGAAGAGGAAAACGACCCGCTTGCTTCAACATATATTAAAAACCCGGTCCACTTTGAGTCCGTGGTCGGGCAGGAACTTGCAAAGCAGAAATGCAGGCTTATCGAGCGTTTCCTGGAAGACCCCGAAAGTTTCGGGAAATGGGCCCCCAGAAACGTTCTCTTTTTCGGGCCCTCAGGCACGGGAAAGACCATGCTTGCAAAAGCCCTTGCAACCAAGACCGAGGTTCCGATCATCCCTGTCAAAGCCACCCAACTTATCGGGGAATACGTCGGCGACGGAGCTCGGCAGATCCATCAGCTCTATGACAGGGCGGAGGAGATGGCACCCTGTATCGTTTTCATTGACGAGCTGGACGCAATTGCCCTCGACAGAAGGTTCCAGGAACTGAGAGGAGACGTGGTCGAGATTGTAAACGCTCTCCTTACTGAAATGGACGGAATTGATGAAAGGGCAGGCATCTGTACCATAGGCTCGACCAATCGTGTCCATTCCCTCGACTCGGCGGTTCGGAGCAGGTTCGAAGAAGAGATAGAATTCGTCCTGCCGGGAGTTGAAGAAATCCTGCAGATCTTCGAATCGAACATCGCGACCTTCCCCCTTGAAGTCGGACCCTGCGACTTTGCGGTTATGGCAAAGAAAGCGGTTGGGCTCTCTGGCCGGGACCTGGTGGAAAAGGTACTGAAAACCGCCCTGCACCGGGCTATTATTGAAGACCGAAATACTGTAACGGAAAAAGACTTCGAAGATGCCCTTTCAAAGCTCATTAAAAAAGACGAAAGCCGGAACCCGGACAGTCTGTACGTTTAAGTCTGCAGTCTAAAATTTGTTGGGGTTTTTAAAAGCTTTATACCCCTCACTTTTTTATATAGTGCAGCTGGTTTCGGGAATAGCTTTATAAAATAATATTGGAATTCTACATGAAGTTAATTTATAAAAGGGATCTCACATGAATGAAATAAAAGAAACCGACCGCTTTGAATGTATGGTAATTAATGTTATCAAAAATCTGACCTGGAAAGGCGTCACCGTTGAGGAAAAGGGGACAAAGGGCCGGGTTTATTTTGCAAGAGTCAACGGAGAATTTGACCTCCAGGAAGGGGATGCTCTCTATCTTGGAGTCCAGCCTCTTTACGAAGTCGAAGACAAGAGCATGAAAGTCTTCCTCTACGATGCCGAAAACAACA
Organism: Methanosarcina baltica; assembly: GCF_055394095.1. NCBI lineage: Archaea > Methanobacteriati > Methanobacteriota > Methanomicrobia > Methanosarcinales > Methanosarcinaceae > Methanosarcina > Methanosarcina baltica. The sequence goes on from NZ_AP042463.1 coordinate 2,469,491, forward strand.
AACTGGACTGGACTCTGCTCTGAACACTGTTTTTCAATTTTTTTCTTTCAATTTTTTTTTCAGTCATTTTTCAATTAAATTTTCCATGATGTCGACCATCCCTGCTTATTCTTTCCTGTAAGAAAGCTCGAGTTCCATCAGGTCGTCTGCCACCAGTACATTTTCAAAAACTTTTTTTGCATCGTTAAGGACCGGGGCCGAATCATCAGAGTAACGGGAACTTATATGTGTCAGGACAAGCTGCCGGACCCCGGCTTCTTTTGCAAGAGTTGCGGCTTCTCCGGCCGTGGTATGCATGGACTCTCTGGCCCAGTCTGCCATTTCGTCGGCAAAACTCCCGTCGTGGATAAGGAGGTCCGCATCCTTACTTGCTTCAAGCACCGCCTCACAGGGCCTTGTATCACCTGTGTACACCAGGCTCCTGCCTGGCCTCGGGCTGCCCACAACTTCCTCAGGGCTTATGATTCTTCCCTTAACTTCCACAGGCTCCCCCCGCTGGAGTTTCGCGAAAAGGGGGCCGGGTGGGACTCCAAGCTCGATTGCCCTCTCCCGGTTAAACCGACCGGGGCGCATGTGCTCGATCAGGGCATAACCCAGGCTTGGGATGCTATGCTCCGTCCGAAGGGCATGGATACTGTATTCCTCCCGCTCAAGCACGTCCCCGGGGTTAAGGTCCACGCTCCGGACCTCGTACCTGAGCCTGAAATAGCCCAGAGACCCGAAAAGTTCCGTGAACTTTTCCGTACCCTGCGGCCCGTAGATCGTAAGGGGTTCGGTTCTTCCCATGAAAGACATGGTCTGGATAAGCCCCGGAACCCCCAGGAAATGGTCCGCATGAAAATGGCTGATAAAAATGGAGGAAAGATTCATCATCCCGGTCTTTGCTCGCATCATCTGCTGCTGCGTTCCCTCCCCGCAGTCGAAAAGCAGAAGTTCTCCCTTCCTGTTAACCATCACCGCGGAAGGGTTCCTGTTGCGGGTAGGAAGCGAGCCTCCTGTACCAAGAAAAGTTACGCGAAGCATGATAAATGCAATAATTGCGGCCGGGGTATTTATGGCTTACCGCCCCCCTGATTTGAAAAGGCCGGGGGAAGGCGAGCGGTAAGAGCCTGAAACCCGAAATTTTATCTCAAACAGCAGAAGACTCCTTTCTCGACAGTTCCGGCTTTGCCGGAACTGGCAGGTGGGAGATGAATGCGTATAGACTACGGGGGCCGGATTCTATATTTTTTTAACGTGGTACTGATTGTTCAATCCAACAGAATCCTTTGCCGTACTTTACAATTTTAACTTTTTGAATATTTACTACTTTGGATGATTTAATTGCTGAGGCTCGAAGTTTCACATACTTTCCGTAATTTTGTGCTCCAGCTACATAATATAGCTCTCCTTCGTACTCAACTAAATCCATTGGCTGAATTGGATAATGATTTTTCCTTATGCTGTACCTTCCTTTCTTTGTTTTCCTACCCCTATACACTCTCAAATTTTCCCCGTTAAGATTTTTGTTTCTGGTAGTTCTTCCAGAATTTAAGTCCTGTCCGGTTTTTTGAGTGCCGTCCCTCAAATCAATATACTTCGCATCGTAGAATTTCGAGAGGCTTCTGTTATTTCTTCTTATTTGTCGTATTTCATGGGGAGCACATCGAGCCTGAGTTCCCCCTCCAGCAATACAGAAAGCATCGGTTGAATGAGTTTTCTCAAGATTAAGCTCGTACCTTTTCGCTTTTGTGACATATCCGAAAGTGTGCTCAACATCATACTTTTCTTTTAAAATATCAATGAGCTTCCAGCGTACTATATTCATGAATGTAGCATCTTTGAAGCCTCTTACCTTTGGTTTCCATGTTAGAAGGAATCCTTCGTGATTTTCAGGGGTATGACACTGATTGCAGAGTGTAATCAGGTTGTCAGGCCGATCAGAACCACTGTTACTTCTGTACTGGATATGATGCACCTGGAGCAAAGGCTGTTTTGATTTGTTTTTGCAGTCCGGGTTCTGGCAAGAGTATCCGTCTCTGTGCAAAATATAGGCCCGAACGTTATCGTAGCCTGCCTGTTCCCCTTCCTGATACTGTTTGCCTTCAATTTCCGGATTTTTGATTTTTTGAATGTCGAAGTTCGCAACCTCGACAACGATTTTTGTAATGGGTAAGATTTCGGCAAGATCCTCTATTAATCTGATATGGCTTTCAAGCTTATGCGTGATAGATGGAGCCAACCAACCTTCTTTGTTGGTGTTTTTGTTGTACCCCGGTTTCCTGTGTCTTATCTGGTTTCTTCGGTTTCTTCGGTACATTCTCCGTTCATCGTTTCGCTCTGGCATTCCAGCAAGAAGTTTTACCTCTCCTGAAATAAGTTCTTCTTTTTCGGAAACTGTCGAAAATCCTATGTTAAGGAACCCAGTATCGATTCCCAGGGTTATTTCCTGAGTATTTTTTCCCGAAGGATAAAGAAGTTTGATAGTGAAAGGATTCCTTTGTACCACTTCTGCCCCACCTGATTTAAGTAATATTCTTGCTTTCCTCGGGGTCGTGGGCATTAATGGTTCGTTGTGTATATTGATGACAAATATTTTCATAGATTTGTCCTCCTTGATTGGAGTGGGTCCACATCGCCACTGTTATACTGGCTTGTTAATGACCTGAACACTTCCCCTTCCTCTCAGGGATGTTTAATCCAGATCGAAATCTCCGAGAACGTGTGGAGTATCCTCGAATATCATGACCAGTATAACGAAAGGCTATTCAACCAGGGACTTGTCGAAACAAGCCCCCTCCTCAAAAACCTGAGTCCTCAGACGAAGGTTTTAGGTGGGGGTAGTTGACGAAAAAGCGCTCAGGCTTTTTCAGCCCAGAGAATCAGGTCCCCCTCCTTTTTCCCCCTCTCGGAATAATTTTCCGGCACCCGGATCACCACTTCCACAGCTTTCTCTTCTCCTTTGGAAATAAGTTCCGAATACTCAGGCCAGAATAGAAAATCAAGGAAAGTGCCTTCAATGAAAACCGAATCGGAACTATTACTGACCTCGGCAGAGATCTCCACGTCTTCAGTCCCAATATTTTTTATACCCAGAAACTCCGGAGTGCTGTTCTGGCCGGAAAGCAAAGTCCCGAAATCGAGCCTGCTCCTGTTAATCTCTATTGAAACCTCAGGGTCCTCTCCCACAACTGTTATTTCCATATGCACTCCCGAACCGGAAGGCACTTTCACAAGTGGGAAATAATCAAAATCATTTTTATATATATTATAGGGAGAATCGCAAAATCCATCGCCATCCGAATCCGCTACTGTCTCACTGAAGCCTGTCCCGTTCGGGTTTGCCCAGTAATTACCCCCAAGGTACGGGCCTTCTACAATATTCGTACCCAAAGTTTTTGTCGTGTTCCAGATGTTATCTCCATAAACATTTTCAAATTTCACATTTTCCGTGTTATTGAAATAATTGTTGTAAATAAAGGTTGAATCGGAAGAATACAGGTAGATGCCGCATTCCCTGCTTCCCGTTACTTTATTGCCTATCAGGCTCTCCCAATAAGAATCGGCTACCGCAATGCCCTGGCTGCTGTTTGACACCGTATTACCCACTATCATGTTATCTCCGGCATCGTACATGGAGATTCCATACTCGGCGTTTAAAATTGTATTATTTGATATATTATTGCTCCAGCTACTGCTACCAATCCCGATTCCTTCGTAACTGTTTGAAACCTTATTATTGTTTACCGTATTGTAATAACTATGTGCTGTCAGCGAAATGCCAAATCTTGTATCATTAAGGAAATTATCGGTCAGCACGTTGTATGTGGAAAATTCCATAGAGATGCCGCCGTCCGAAAAGCTGTTATTGTTCAGGTCGTTATGAAATGAATATAAAAGAGAAACTCCATTAAGGTTATTTGTGAATTTGTTACTGTTGATTTTGCAATTGTCTACAATATACAGGAATACCCCGGAAGGAAACCCTTCCTCCTCTCCTGCATACTTTTCTGAAAAATTCGAGACAGAATAATCATAGCTCGGGGATTTAGATCTATTGCTTTCATCGTTAAAGTTCTCTGGCTCGCCGGGGGTGGGAATTTCGGAAGGATTAAAATAGATCGCTCCGGCATCTTTTATACTGAACCCACTGATCGTCACATTACTTCTATTTATATAAAACACTGAATGGTTCTGGTTCAGAGCCCGGATAACGGTATCATCAGGGGTTCCGGATTCTGATTTAATAATCAAGCCTGGCAGGTCAACATATATATTTTCAATATACAGCCCCGGGGATACGATAATCATACCTCCTGGAGACGAATTATTAACAGCTTCCTGAATTGATGTATAATTCGCACCCGGATCGTCATCAACGGTAAGAACTGCGGCGGAAACTGTGCTACAAACCGTCAAAAACAGAACTGTGAAAGTTACCAAAAGGCAGATTATTTTATGGTCTATCTTCATTTTGTCCCCCCTCCTATCATACGTAAAAATATATAACGTATCTATAATATATTTTTATATATATAAATGTCTTTGTTAAATAATATATCGATTTTTAAAATTTCAATGAATTGTTGTGAAGTATAATCTGGAAAAGGCCCGGAATGAAGAGCCGAAATCTCGTACATTATTCCCGGGCCTGAAAACTTCCGTTTTTCCCTTCATTAAGTTGTAAACACAATGTATTTATTCAGGTAAAATTCTTTTTTGCAGCAAGTAGTTGTGTGCACAACTTTTATATGTGAACAATTACACTTTACAAGTGGTTGCAATCGCAACAATATGTGCTAATTCTTTGAAAAAACCGAAAAATATGAGTACTGCTATGAAAACTAACAAAAAAATTCATCTTTTTATCATCTGCCTGACGGTCTTCTTCGGGATGGCGTCGGGTGCTCTGCTGGGCCCGGTTTTTCCGGAAATGGTGGGCCCCCTGCACACAACAGCGCAAAATGTAGGTATTCTGATTTCAGCCATAACCTTTTCCACAGCGCTTTTTTCTCTGGTTCTCGGCTCTCTTACGGACCGCATACCGCGAAAAAAAATCCTTATCTTTTGCCTTGTTCTCTATGGTTTTACAGGGCTTGCGGCTTATTTTGCAACGGATCTCGAAACCCTCATTATCCTTCGTTTCCTTCAGGGAATAGGAGTCGCAGGTATGATGCTGCTCTCTATGCTGCTGATAGGGGACCTCTACTCAGGCTCTGAAAGGGTGCATGCCACAAGCAGGGTGGGCATGACGAATGCCATAGGTTCTGTGTTTTCCCCAATTATAGGTGGCCTGCTGGCTTCACATAGCTGGAACCTGCCCTTCCTTTTCTATACCCTTACCCTACCCCTGGCTTTTTTTGCGGCGGTATGCCTTCCTGAAACAAATCCTGTAGGGCCAAAGTACAGAGGAAGAGAAAAAGGAACAATGACCAGATCCAGAAACAAAAAAACGGTTAAGGAATTTTTAAAACCATTACTGGATTTTAAAGTCGTTTACACCTTAATTCTGAGTTTTTCGGTTTTTTTCCTGCTCTATGCGCTGGTAGTGTACCTGCCCTTCATGCTCAAGGCCGAGTTCGGGTATACACCAAAGGAAGCGGGGCTTGCGTTAAGCCTTACGGGAATAACGGTTATCCTGATCGCTGCAAGGGCGAAGGTTCTTGCGCTAAAGTATCCCATGATCTGCCTTGCAGGCGCAGGTTTCGGCTTTGCAGGCCTTGCCGTGGCAATGATAGGAATTACACATTCAAAAATAATACTCGTTTTCCTTTTGCTCCTCTTCGGCCTGGGCTACGGGCTTTCCCAGATCATCGTCGATACCCTGATCCTCCAGATTGCACCGGAAGATTCCAAAGGCAGTATAATATCAGTGTACAATACCATGAAATACCTGGGGCAAACCCTCTCCCCGATTGTATTTGGCTTTGTGCTGGCCATTTCCGGGGTTGAAAAGGTATTTCTGTTCGCCGGGGTCTTCGGGCTGGCAGTTGCAGGCCTTAGCTGGCTTGTAAGGGGTAAATTCAGGGCTGGACGCAGAAATGAAGAATTAGAGGAGAATGTGCGGAAACATGGTAATGTACGGGATCCTGCGGATGCACAAAAACATGAGAATGCACACGAAAGGGGGGTGTGAAACCGGACCTCTGTTTGCGGCAGAGAACTGAGTTTTGTTGCAGTAATATAACCGAATTTTTCAATCGAAAAGTCCGGATATATTTCTCCCGATTCTTTCAAGAAATGCAGCGTTGAGCCGTTTTTCCTCCTCACTGAAACCTGATAACACCATATCATTCCACTTTAAAGCTATTTTATTCATTTTTGCTTCTATGTCCCTTCCTTTTTTACTTACAAAGACATTGTATGCCCTTTTGTCCTCCGCGTCCTGCTTCCTGTAGACATAGCCAGCATCTTCCAGCTTTTTTATTGCCCGGGCAGCCGTGGCCTTATCCATTTTGTATATTCTGGCAAGAGCCTCCTGCTTGACTCCGTCCTTTAAGTAAAGCAACATCATAAAGCTAAACTGCCCGCTACCTATACCGTGGGGTTCCAGTTCCCTATCAAGAAAAATCCGCTGGTATCTGTAAATGTATGAAATTACTTTGCCTATTGGTTCCGGCTTTTCCATTTCAATTTCCTCATCAAGTTGATATTCGAGATTTTTTGATTTTGAGTGGTCTGCTTGCCTGTATTGGCAACGGAGCTACTTTAAGCTACTTCCTGCCGGAAAGGCCCGGGAAGGATTCTTCAGGCCTCTGGAAGGGGTATATTCTCTTAATGAGTTCAGCTCAAATGGGTCCAGCCCAGGCAAGTTCAGGTAAGGGCCAGGCCCTTCTCAAGTTGAAGTAAGATAAATCTGGGCCTCCCTCCTCCCTCCAGGCTCACAGGAAGACATTTTAATAAACATCTCCTTATAATATGATCAGGATTTATTTTATCGGGACAAGGGGATTTAAACAGGAGGGGGATCAGTTTATGGAGGACATGTTCAGATTTGCGGATGAGCTCGGGCCTTTTAAAATTATTCATGTTTACGAACCGTCTGTGGGCTTAAAAGCGGTGCTTGTGGTGGACAATGTGGCAAGGGGGCCTGCGCTTGGCGGGATCAGGATAGCCCCGGATGTAAGTGTCGAAGAATGTTTCAGGCTTGCTCGGTCCATGACCCTGAAAAACGCGGCCGCCGACCTGCCCTATGGGGGTGGAAAAATTGTCATCTACGGGGACCCCAAAATGCCGCAGGAAAAGAAAAATCAGCTCATGCGGGCTCTCGCTTCTGCCTTGAGGAACGACGAGGAGTATATTTTTGCTCCGGACATGGGGACAAACGAGCTCTGCATGGCCTGCGTCAGGGACGAGATTGCAAGAGTCGTGGGCCTGCCCTGCGAGCTCGGAGGAATTCCTCTGGATGAAATCGGGGCCACAGGCTGGGGAGTGCTCCACGCAACGGAAATCGCGCTTCAGTACTGCGACTTCGGACTTGAAGGGGCCAGGGTGGTGGTCCAGGGCTTCGGAGCTGTCGGGAAAAATGTAGCCCGTTTCCTGGCCGAAAGAGGGGCCGTAATTGTGGGCGTGTCAGATTCCAGGGGCACGATCAAAAATCCGGAGGGGCTCGACGTTGAAGCCCTGCTCGCCCTGAAAAAGGCCGAAAAATCCGTAACCGATTACCCGGACGGGGAAACACTTGACAGGGACGCCATTATCGATATCCCCTGTGATATCTGGATTCCTGCAGCCCGGCCGGACGTGATCAACGAGGAAAACATGGACCGTCTGAACACAAAATTAATCGTGGAAGGGGCAAATATCCCGGTCACGGAGGGGGCTGAAAAGGCCCTTTATGAAAAAGGGGTGCTCTACGTCCCTGATTTTATAGCAAACGCGGGAGGCGTTATATGTGCGGCTTCCGAGTACAGGGGTTCCACCCGCTGCGCGGCTTTCGAGGCAATTGAGGAGAAGGTTAGGAATAACACGAAGGTCGTACTTGAAGCCGCAAAAAGCAGGGGTATCCTCCCCCGGGAAGCCGCCGTGGACCTTGCTGTAAAAAGAGTGAAGAGGGCCATGAAGTACAGGCGCTGGTCCCTGTTTTCTTCGGCTCCTGGTTTTGTGTAAACAGTCAGGGAAAATGCCAGTACTTGAAAAACCAGCTGGCTTACAGAAACGCAGCAGAAAGCCCCAAGGCTTTAGCGTGGGGATGAATGCGTCGAGCCTACAGGGGCCGGTTTAAACAGGTTCGGCTGTAAAAAGGTATATTTATATAAGATTGATTATATATACTGGTTTGCATGAAAAAGGGGCTTGTGTACCGGATCTATCCGGCAAATGATGAACAAAAAATCCTAATTGAAAAGCATATAGGGTGTTCCAGATTTATCTATAACAAGCTTCTTGAGTACAAACAAATTTATTATGACAAATTTAGGATAAATATATCTTTGACGGAACTTGAAAAATACATTCCTGTTCTCAAAGAAATATATCCGTGGTTGAAGGAAGTCAATTCACAGTCATTGCAACAAGCCAGAAGGAACCTGCAAGATGCATATACAAGATTTTTCAAAGGCCAAAATGGATTCCCACAAAGGAAATCAAAAAAAGACACTAAACAATCATTCAAGGTGCCCCAACGGTACAAGATTAATCTCACTTCCTCAGAGATATTTTTTCCCGGAATTGGATGGATGAAAATTAAAATCCATCGGGAACTATTAAGTCCTGAAATTATGGATAACCTCATTGAAAAAACGCTAGTCAATGGGGAAACCATAATAGAACAGAACTTAAATTCAAAGTTTTTTAGAACGGCAACAGTTCGAAGAACGCCTACTGGTAAGTACTACGTAAGCATCTTAACTGAGGACGGAGAAGAATATCCAGAAGTTCAAGAATATTCTGAAAGTACTACAATAGGGGTAGATGTAGGGCTAAAAGATTTTGCAATAACTTCCACCGGGGAAAAGATAGAGAACCCAAGATTTCTTAAAAATTCTCTTAAAAGGCTCAAAACCCTTCAAAGAAGAGTAAGCAGGAAGGTAAAAGGTTCAAAGAACCGAAGGAAAGCAGTACAAAAACTTGCAATAATTCATGAAAAAATAAGCAATCAAAGAAACGATTTTCAGCACAAGGTTAGTAATGACCTTATAAGCGAGAACCAAGCTGTAGCGGTAGGTGTGACAAGAAGTTATAACATGAATTGCAGAAATGCTATCTCCTCCATCTGAGATAACCTTACTATGACATGCGTGGCTGGCAACGGCTGGGTGTGAAGCTCATAGGACAATATGGAGAAGTTTGTAAATCTAATACAAACGATCTGTTAAGGTAAGAGTGCTATGAAGAAACGTAAGTTGAACCATCGTAAGAATCGTTAACAGCAACAAGCGAAACTAGATTGATACGCTTGAACCAAAAGGTGTAGAATTAGACCTCAGCGGTTCTATTGACGCTGAGGGAAATGGACATATGATTCTCGGTTTATAGATGGCTTCTAAGGTACTCACAATTATTTATGTTATAGAACTTGGTAAGCCCTATAAGTTCCCACAAGGGTAGAAATCCTGCAAAGGATAACGATGACTTAGAGGGTAAAGGAACGGAGTAAAAAGCGAATGACAATCTGTAATGAATTGTATAAGGGTTCAAAATTTGCCCCAATCCGAAAGGATGCAGACTTACTCTATGGTAGCTCAACGTATGAACGAAGGCATACCCTATGAATGTGAGACATTCAAATACATTGATTGAAGAAGCGGAAGCATTAACCATTAAACTGTTGTGGGAAAACCCTGAAACAGCCAACGGCATAAACATTGCTCACACCAAACCAACCAATGAGAAGCTCACAGACGTTCGACCCTATTCCAGATGGAACAACATCAACTGGAAAAAGGTAGAGGAACATGTCAATTGGATGCAAGTCCGAATTACGAAAGCTGTTAAAAAAGGTAACTGGAATCTTGTCAAAAGGCTAAGCTACCTGTTAACCCATTCGTATTATGCCAAATTATTGGCAGTCCGTAAGACAATACAGAATAAGGGCAAGAGAACCCCCGGAATCGACGGCGAACAGTGGAACACACCTAAAGCCAAGATGGAAGCGGTTCTCTAATTAACGGATAAAAGGTACAAATCCAAACCCTTAAAGCGTGTTTACATCGAAAAATATGGGAAAAACAAGAAACGACCCCTAGGAATCCCTACAATGCACGACCGAGCCATGCAATCCCTATATGCTCTGGCTCTAAACCCTATAGCAGAAGCAATAGCAGACGCAAGATCATTCGGGTTTAGAAAATTCAGAAGCACACACGATGCATGTTCAATAATATTCGGAAATCTTAGCACCAAAAGATCAGCTAAATGGATTCTAGAAGGGGATATTAAAGGCTGTTTCGACAACATTAGTCATCAGTGGTTACTTGAAAATATCCCAATGGACAAATCTGTTCTAAAACAATTCCTAAAGTCAGGTTACGTGTTCAACAAAACCCTATTTCCAACAGTTGCAGGAACCCCACAAGGAGGTATCATTTCCCCAATTCTAGCCAACATGACGTTAGACGGAATTGAAAAACTCCTAGAAGACAAATACCACAGGGGCAAAACTGGAAGGATAACTGATCATCAACGTAGAAAATACAAAGTAAACTTTGTAAGATACGCTGATGACTTTATAATTACTGCAAACACAAAGGAAATAGCAGAAGAGGCGAAGGAACTGATTAAAGGATTCCTAAAGGATAAAGGTCTGGAACTATCAGATGATAAAACTACAATCACCCACATTGACGATGGTTTTGACTTCCTAGGCTGGAACTTTAGAAAATATAAAGGGAAACTTATTATCAAGCCCTCCAAGAAATCTATCCAGAAAGTGGTCGATAAAATCAGCAACACAATTAAAAAGGGTAAAACATGGCCACAAGAAGCCCTAATCAAAACCCTCAACCCTATTATAAGTGGATGGTCGAACTACCACCAAGGAATCGTGGCAAAAGCAACATTCAGCACAATAGACCACTTAATCTGGAAGATGCTATGGAAATGGGCTAAAAGAAGACACCCGTATAAAAACAAAGAATGGATACGCCATAAGTACTGGCATACCTACGAAACCAGATCTTGGATATTCTCTACCAAATATAACACGCTCAAACGACTATCCGACAAAAGGATAGTAAGAAATACCAACCTATCCATTGATAAAAACCCTTACCTTGACAAAGACTACTTTATAAAACGTCAAAGAGATCAAGGCTCGAAAAGACTGTCAGGCATATTTAATACAATTTGGAAAAAACAGGCAGGTATATGTCCATTTTGTGAACTCCCGATAAACATTAACAATGATGCTGAGGAAAGACCTCTACACCACATAAACGGAAATCACAAGGACAACAGACAGACCAATCTGATATATACACACGCTCATTGCCATAGACAACACCATGCAACTTTATAACGACTGCCCCTACAGGGTTTTGAGATGCTTGAGCTGTATGAGGTGAAAGTCTCACGTACAGTTCTTAGGCGAGAAAGAGGGAGCAATCCCTCCGACTTAGCCGACAATCGTTAAACATTGCTGGCATGAAGAAGAACCATAAACTTGCACAGGCTATAAGTGACGCTGCGTGGGGGGGTTTTGTGAGTAAGTTGGAGTACAAAGCCAAAAAGATAGGGAAAACAGTAATCCGTATAGGCCAGTGGGAACCTTCTACTAAAAATTGTAGTGTCTGCGGGTTCCACAATAAGGAAATAACATTAGATGTTAGAAACTGGAAATGTCCAGAATGTGGAACCGAGCACGATAGGGACATAAATGCAGCTATAAATATTAAAAAGTTCGCACTTGCGATCTAAATTAAAGATACACCTCCGGGACGGAGGGAAGAGCCTGTGGACTCGTGGAGGTTGCTCCGGGGTACGAAGCAGGAAGCCCCACTGCTTTAGCGTGGGGTAGTTCACAGGGAGAGATACTGATTTTTTTCCATTTTCTTTTTTACACTTCGTTTTTTCATAGTATAAACATAGATACTGTGTTTATTTAACTTGGCGTCTTTAATATATAAGTAGTAAAAATATATCGTTTGTCAGAGATAGGATTATTCAAAGTTGTTAATTCTGATACCAGGGCAAAAATGGAAGAATGAAGGGTAAAAAATCCTGAAAGAACCTGGGCCGTAAAAACGGGCTGACTCACAAAAATAAGGAGGATATTCCATTTGAAACCCAATTTACCTGAAAAGAACGCAATTGTTCAGAGAGACGGTGAGACCTACGTAATTGCCCCCAGTACCCCTGGAGGGATCGTTGATCCCGCAACCCTTCGAAAGATCGCAGACGTTGCGGAAAAATATGGGGCTGCAACTCTTAAGATGACATCTGGTCAGAAGATGGCCATCGTCGGCCTGAAAGAGGAAGACCTTGATGCCGCCTGGGCCGAACTCGATATGGGTGCCGGGCTCGTAACAGGCCCCTGTATCAAAGGTGTTAGGTTTTGCCCTGGCACCACTTTCTGCAAGAAGGGTCAGCAGGACGCGGTTAGCCTTGGCATGAAACTGGACGCAAAATACACAGGCATGAAACTGCCCTATATGATGAAAATGGCGGTTTCCGGTTGCCCCAGTTCCTGCTCTGAACCTGTAATTAAAGATATAGGGGTCATGGGAACAGCCAACGGTTTTACCCTCATGGTCGGAGGTGCTGCCGGGCTGAAGCCAAGACTTGCGGACGTTGTTGCAAAGAACCTCTCGGAAGAAGAGGTCCTCGAAGCCGTGGAAAGGATCATCGAATTCTTCAAGGAAAACGGACAGCCGAAGAAGAGACTCGGAAAGATGATAGACGATATGGGTCTCGAAGAGTTTAAAAAGGAGACCGGGCTCTGGGAGCGCTAAACCGGCTCTTACGGCAAGCTTCAACTGTCTCAGCAGGAGTCCCCTTCCTCGATGTTTCTAATCGAAGATTAGAAACTCCTGTTAAACCTGCGGTTTAACACGACAGCCGAAGGCTGACAGGTGGGGGAGGAATGCGTCAAGACTACAGGGGCCGGTTTTTTCATCCGACGTTTTTAAATATAATTAACTATATATAATTAGTTGTGAAACAGGTTGCCCCGGTACCTCTTTAGAGGTTGGGCACTCTCACTGAGAGATAACAGCTATAAGATTGGGTCTACAACCTGAAATAGTTCTATAGGACATGATTGTTTGGTAACAAACACGTTGAAATTGCCTTTGAAACGTTTCGATAGAATTGGGTCGCCGTTCTTGAAAGGGAACTGGTGGTTGGCAGCCATTAAGTCAACCGGCCATACGAATAAGATGATCTGAGAACATAATCAGTGATATTCAAGCCCCTTCCTCGGTGTTTCTAATTGAAAATTAGAAACTCCTGTTAAACCTATGGTTTAACACGAAAGCCGAAGGCTGACAGGGGGGGTAGTTGACATAGTGGTATACTCTCTCTAAAACATCTGTTTAAGTCTCAGGTTTTAGAGAGTGTTGACATCTTTTTTTTAAGTAAAAACCGGATTAAGGCCGAAATGGGCCCCGATCTTCCGGAAGACTCTGGTTAAAAAGTGTTAAAGCCAAAGCATGGTTCAGCCTCCTCTTTCTTAAAAACATTCGTCTAAGGGCCAGGGGGGCGTTGACGTGAAACGATGCTTCGGACTTAAAGTGTCTCTTTTTACTAACTAACTAGCTAACTAATTTACTTATTGACTTTCAGGCAAGGCTCTTCAGGCACTGGATGTTATGACGTGCGAGCATGCTTTCAGCTATTATTTTTTCTTCGATCTTGTTGACAATCCGGTCCATGGTCACTGCGAGACGGTACAGCTTAACTGGTCTTCCTTTGCCTTCGGTCCTTTTTTCTTCCCTGATGTCAATCCAATTGTTCTCGCGCAGGTAACGCATCGCAACGCTTACTTCAGGCTGCCTCAAGCCAGACACCATTTCAATGTTCTGCGAGGAGATCTCTTTGCCTTTTGACAGACATGCGATGGTCAGGGCAACAGGCCTGCTGACATTAATTTTTCTAAATAACTGAATCATTTCGTACTCGCACTCTCCAATTTTTACTAGAGTATTCTCTCCAATATTTAAATTCGGTTTGATTCTTAATCCACTTTCATCTATCAATTAAATCACCTGAAGTCGTGGTTATATAATCTATTGATATATATATTTAATGATGAATTTATCCCGTGTCGCAGAATACCCCTAAGTTTTTAGAGGCCATCCGATAATTCAATTTCAGGGTAAATATCTGTGAAAAATAGGGGGTATAAAACCTTTAAATCTTGAAATAAGGGTGTGAGTTACGCACTTGAGATGTAAAACCAAGCACATAAGAGCTTATCAAGAACATTATGCTTTAGACAGTTTGGTGCTTCATGCTACTGGTTTTTTGTTCAACTGCGTAAGTCCTATAAGGGGTTTAATATCTGATCGTAATTATCGGGCAGTCTGTTTAGTTGTGGAAGTAGTCAAAAAAATGAATGATAAGGAAAAAAGGAAACCTATCCCCTGCCGGTAAAAACTCGATTATGTCAGGTAAAATGTCCTGTATCTGGTCGGGGATAAACCCCTGGGGGTATTACGGACCTGAATTCTGCCGCAGTAATTTGAAAATATCGTGTGAGGTCCGAAAACCAGGGCTGGAGTTTTATAAAATGCTTTTGAGACGGTCCAGGCTCTGAAGGATTACCCTGCTCTCAGCCATTATATTTTCTTCAATTCCATTAATAATCGTTTCCATGGGGACAACAAGCTTGTACAGCTTAATTGGTCTTCCCTTACCCTGGTCTTTCTTCTCTTCTCTTATCTCAACCCAGCTGTTCTCCCGCAGGTAGCGCATTGCAATGCTAACCTCAGGCTGCCTGAGTCCCGAGACCATTTCGATGCACTGGGAAGAAATTTCCTCTCTTTTTGAGAGACATGTAAGAGTGAGAGCTACTGGCCTGTTGATATTGAGCCTTTTCAATAATTCCACCATTTCATATTCGGTTTTTCCCATTTCAAAACCGTCATCTTCTATCACTTATTCATCTCCTTCAGCAGGAGGCCCCCTTCTCGATATTTCCGGCTTGCCGGAAATGGCAGTTGAGGGAGGAATGTGTAAAATCCACTCCTGCTTTTTTTATGAAATTTAATGGGGTCGAGCTTCCAAAATGGAAACCAATAATAAGCTTTTTTCCTGCTCTGGCAGGGCAATGCGTATCCGAAACTGTTGGCTTCTATTTTGTGAAGTGGAAATGCTACAGTAAAGCTGCAACAGATTCATCCTGAAATCCATCTTTCTCTCGATCAGATCTGGAAAGGTTTGTATGATGCAAGCCCTGCCCTGATCTCTCAGGGTCGTTTAACCGGTATCCTTAGAGCCTTAAACTGAGGCGGTATTTTCAGAGGCTCCAAATCGGTAATCTGGTCAACCAGAGGCCTGTTAGACAGGTCCCTTATGCTAAAATCGGAGATTTTAGGGGGGTAGTTGACCGAATACAATCCTCTGAAAAGCCTTTTAGCAATTGGCCTGTACTGGATTTCTCATACTTACCTTTTTAAAGAAAAACACTTTCTTTTAATATATAAAAATGCTCATATAAAAAACTTTGGAAAAATCACGGGCCCGGACCCCCGGTTCCGGACACTCCTGCATTCCTTCCCTTACAATGCATTTTTGCCCCTTATGCCCCCCGTGAAAATACCCGATTCCGAAGGGGATGCCCTTCCATTAAGAATGTCTACAGAAGGGTATATCCTATATTGGATATTTTTCCAAAATCATTGTCCGAAATGTGTTATATTATCTCCACAATCGGCAAATCTTAAATAAAAGACCTGAAAATAATGGATATTAGATGAAGGCATCACCCGAAAAAACTGCCGCTTTTATCTGTCATTGTAGCGGAAATATTTCTGATCATATTGATATCCAGTCCTTAAAAAAGGCTCTGAAAGCCGAGGGTATATCTGTTTTTGATTTTGAATACCTCTGCTCCAGCCAGGGACAGGCCCTTATCAAAGACAGAATTTCTCGCCACTCCTTCAAAAAGGTCGTGATAGGCTCCTGCACTCCCTCCAAGCACGGACTCCTGTTTCAGAAATGTGTTCAGGAAGTTGGGTTGAACCCCGCAATGCTCGAAATCGCAAACCTGCGCGAGCAGTGTGCCTGGGTTCACCCTGAGGTTTCCGGGGCAACGGAAAAAGCCCTCTCCGTCCTGAAGGGGAAAATCCGGCGTCTGGAAAAGGCCGAACCCCTGGAAACAGTGGAGGTAAATATCAGGCAAAAGGCAGTTGTTATCGGAGGAGGGATTGCGGGAATCGCAACAGCCCTTTCCCTGGCCGATAACGGCATTCCTGTCTATCTTATTGAAAAGAATACCAGTATAGGCGGGCAGATGGCAAAGATAGGTAAGATCTTTTCCCCGGATAAGATCGCCGAAGAATGCGCCATGTGTTCTCTCAGCCCCCTCATGAACGAGGCGGCAGCTCACCCTGCAATCACCCTGTTAACCTCCGCCGAGGTTGAGGGCCTGAGCGGAAGTTCGGGCAACTTTACGGTAAAGGTGAGAAAAAATCCCCGTTACGTCCTTGACTCCTGTGTTGCCTGCGGCAGGTGCAGCAATGTCTGCCCCGTCCTGGTCGAAAACGAGTTCAACTGCGGGTATAAGGATAAGAAAGCTATCTCTTTACGTTTTTCCCAGTCGGTCCCGAAGACCTATGCCATTGACCCCGGGAACTGCCTTGAACTCGAAGGTAAAAAGGAAGGGGAGTCCTGTGGAAAATGCGTGGATGCCTGTAGAGTCGGAGCAATAGACCTGCGGCAGCAGCCTGAATTCCTCGAACTCGATGTGGGGGCAATCGTTGTTGCTACCGGCTTTGACGAATACGACTGTTCTCAAAAACCCCAGTACGGCCACGGAATTTTCGAAAACGTGGTCACCCAGACGGAACTTGCTCGAATCCTTGGCCTTAATGGGCCCACGAAAGGCAAGCTCATGAGGCCCTCGGACAATAATGTGAAAGTTTCGGCCAATAATATTACAGCCAATAATGTTTCGGCTAATAATGTTCAGGCCAGTAATATTACAGCCCCCGAGGTCCCGAAGAGGCTTGTCATGATCCAGTGCGTTGGCTCAAGGGACGAAAAGGCCGGCGGAAACCCTTATTGTTCCAGGTACTGCTGCATGGCAGCTCTCAAGCACGCAAACCTCATCCGGAAAAAATATCCGGAAACCGAAATCACAATCTGTTATATTGATATGCGGGCCTTCGGGCTCTATGAAAACTATTACCGGGCTGTCCAGGACATGAGCGTTAAATTCCTGCGGGGCAGGCCCGCTGAAGTTATTGAAAAAGAAGACAAAAGCCTTGTTGTGCGGGTCGAAGATACCCTCAAGCAGGAACTTGTGGAACTCCCGGCCGACCTTGTCGTGCTCTCCGCGGCCATGGTGCCCTCGGAGGGGACTCGGGAAATTGCAAGGACTCTGAACCTGAGCCAGGACGAGAGCGGGTTTATCAAGGAAAAACATTCCAAACTCAAACCCGTAGACAGCTCCACGGAAGGGATTTTCGTATGCGGGACCGCCCAGTCTCCCAAAGACATCACGGACACAATTGCCCAGGCCGGGCTTGCGGCCGCAAGGGCGAGAGCGTATATCACGAACAGCCCGAGGACGCTCGAACATGAACTTGCAAACGTAAATCCTCTCCTCTGCACCGGCTGCGGGAAATGCCAGGCCTGTCCCTTTGAGGCTATTTCCTTAAACGAAAGCGGGAGGGTTGTCATAGATCCCCTGCTCTGCACCGGCTGCGGTTACTGTGCCGAACTCTGTGAGAAAGGGGCTATTCAGGTAAGCGGGTTTACAGCCCCCGAGCTCCTTGCCGAAATCGATGGAATACTTGAAGAAGGGGATCTTCTGGCCTTTGTAAACAGCGGGATTGCCTACCTGACCTGTGACAATATAGGAAACAGCGTGCTCAGTTATCCCGCAAACGTCAAAACCGTAAAGGTCCCGACAAATCTGGTGGTGAGCCTGGATATGCTAAAACACGCCTTTAAGAAAGGTGCAACTGCCGTCCTGATGCTGGAAGACGCTCCCGACAACCCGAAAGCCGAGACAATCTACCCGTTTACGGTCGAACATTTTGAAAAGTTAAAAGCCGAACTCGGAGAAAACGGAAAACGCCTGTTTTTCAAAAAAGCCTATGTCCCTAACACAAAAGGCCTTGCTGAGACCTTTGCCCTCCTTGCCGGAGGAGAAATAACAAAATAAATAGGGAAAGTGATGGAATAAACCGGGAGAGATGAGGAAATGACACTGATCCAGATTGACGAATACGACACCCCGGCGGGCAAAAGCCTTGCTGAGACCATAAAGGCCAGTATCCGGACCCCTGATTCTCTCGGGCTCGACCGCTGCATACAGTGCGGGGCCTGCACAGCATCCTGTCCTGCGGCTCGTTTTACGGACTATAACCCGCGCTTGCTTGTAAAAAGGGTACTTGAAAACGACCGGAGTGTGCTTGAGGACGAAACCCTCTGGAACTGTTTTTATTGTTATACCTGCCAGCTCCGCTGTCCGAGAGGCAACAGTCCCGCAAAAATTGTCCAGGTGCTCAGGCAGATGGCCCTGAACGAAGGGATTGGGCTTGAGAATATGGAGTATTTCCTGGAAATCGGAGATTTCTTTGCGGTTCATGGAATAAGCCAGGTCCCGGAACACTACCAGCAGCGCATGAAAAAGGACCTTGGGAGCAGGTGGACCGAATTTAAAAAGGACCTTCTCCCCATCCGGGCAGAACTCGGGCTTGGCCCCCTCGATATAAATGACGAGAGGGGAGAAATCCGGGCTATTCTGGAAGGGATCGGGCATTTCGGAAGGGCCGAAAGCCTGAGAGCCCGGCTTAAAAAATCCGGAGCTTCAGGGGAGATAGAAGATGGAAAACTCCTGAATGAGGCCCTGACTGCTGCCCCTGGAAAAAAGAAAAGTGAGGACATAAAACTTGAAGAAAGTGGAAGATATTCCGGACCGGAAGCTCTTACTGTTTAAGAGCTGCATGGTATCTCAGGAATACCCTGGCATAGAAAGTGCTACAAAGTATCTGTTTGACAGGCTTGGTATTGATTATTTTGTAAGTGAGGAGCAGTCCTGTTGCACCGGAATCGGGCATTACGTGGACCTTTACGGGCAGCTCACGACAACGGCAATTGCCGCCCGGAATTTTGCCGTTGCTAAAAAATGCGGCTACCCCAATATTGCCTGCATGTGCTCAACCTGTTATGCCATTAACAAGGAGGCCTGTGAACTGCTCAATGGAAATGAGGAGGTAAGAGGACAGGTCAATTCGGTTTTCAGGGAAAAGGGCCTTGAAGACCTGGTCTATGAAAAAGGGGACCTTGATGAACGCAACAGTATTTTCCATGTGCTTGAGGTCATCTTCAGTAAAAAGGACCTTCTCCCCGAAATGATAAAAGTTGACTTTTCAGGCCTGAAAGTTGCGGCCCACCACGCCTGCCATTATTACAAGTTCAGACCCGAGGACATGATAGGCAACCCTGAAAACCCCCAGCTCATCGACGGGGTGGCCGAGGCCTGCGGGGCTGAACCTTTGCGCTGGTACGAGGACCGGTCTCTGACCTGCGGCATGGGTTTTTCCCAGCTTCACCTGCACAGGGAGACCTCTCTTCAGGTCACGCAGACAAAACTCGAAAGCCTCAGGAAAGCAGGGGTAAAACTCCTGATTCATATGTGTCCGAACTGCCAGATCCAGTATGACCGCTATCAGCCCGTGATCGAACGAGAATTCGGAAACGATTACGATTTCGTGCACATGAACATCGCTCAGTTCGCGGCCCTGGCGCTGGGGGCGGACCCCTACAAAGTCTGCGGGCTCCAAACTCATTCCGTGCCTCTGGAAAGTTTTCTTGAAAAGTACGGGATAATTTGAAATTTTCTTTTTTTTGGGTCGGAGGTTTTTTGGCCATTTTTTCAGGAAAACAGCCCTGAATTTTTATAACAGTTTTGTTTTAAAAAAGGTTCCTGTCTCAAAGTATCGCCTCTTGCACGCGGGCCCTGCAAGAAGGTCCGGCCCGTTTTCTCGAAAGAAAATGGAATTTTCCTGTATAGTACGTAAAAGTACCCAATAGATATAATTAGTATCCATAATAAATTATATTGTATCAATTATAAAAGCAAACGAAGTGCTCAATCTGCTAAAGGTATCAAGAAATACATTAAGCATCAGAAATATTTGACGAAATAATTTCAATGCTCCATTGCTATTCCATGAAGCATTAAAGTAAAAGAAAAGAAGAAAGGTTAGAAATCGAGGTCGAGCCAAATTGATAATTAAACGTGTTGAGCAAATCCAGTTTCATTCCAGGGAAATAGGGGATTTGTGCCATAAATCCAAAAACCTGTATAACTTCTCTGATTATATTATCAGACAGGAGTTCTTCAATAACGGAAAATGGATCAGGTACAATAAACTTTATGGGCTTGTGAAGTTCTCTGAGCCTTACAAAGAGCTTCCTGCTAAATCTGCTCAACAGACTCTAAAAGTACTTGACCGTAACTGGAAATCTTTTTTCGAAGCTTTAAAATCTTACAAAAAGAATCCTGAACTTTTCACAGGCAAACCAAAGCCTCCAAAGTACCTGGAAAAAAACGGGGAATACCTGTTAATTTTTACAAATCAGCAGGTCAGTATCAAAAACGGAGTGCTCAAGTTTCCCAAAGTAGTTCCGTTATCCATCCAGACAAGACTTCCTGATGATACTAATTTGAGAGAAGTCAGGATCATTCCAAAACACGCAGGATACACCTGTGAAATTGTTTTTGAAAAAGAAATCGAAGATCCCATACCTCTTACTTCCGGTCGAGTCCTGGGAATTGATCTTGGAGTTGTCAACCTTGCAACTATTGCAAACAATTTTGGAGAAAACCCAATTATTGTTAAGGGTGGGGTTGCCAAGTCAGTAAACCAGTTTTACAACAAGCAGAAAGCAAAGCTCCAGAGCACTTATGAGAAACATGGGATAAAGACCGGAAAGGGTGTAGAAGTACTTACCCATAAACGAAACTCACGGATTAAAGACGTACTCCACAAACTGAGCAGGGCAATAATCAACTATGCTCTGGAAATGAACGTGGAGAATATCATTATCGGAAGCAACCCTTTCTGGAAACAGAAAACCAACATGGGCAAGAAAAATAATCAGAATTTTGCTCAGATTCCCCACAGTACCCTTATTTCAATGGTCGAGTACAAGGCCGAAGAGGTTGGAATTTCGGTTGAACGGATCGAAGAATCCTATACAAGCAAATGCTCTTTCCTTGATAATGAGCCGATGGAACACCATGAAGAATATCTCGGAAAACGGGTCAAAAGAGGGCTTTTCCGAAGTGCCACAGGAGTTCTTCTTAATGCTGATGTCAATGCAGCATATAATATGATTAGAAAAGCAATCCCTAATGCCTTTGCAGAGGGGATAGAGGGTGTTGTGCTTCACCCTGTTAGTGTTAATCCACTATACAAAGAACAGTTTATATCACAAATTCATAATAGTTTGTGATACTAATTAGGACTTTTCATAGCATCCGGTTTTTGATACATGAGCTCAGATATCCAGACCCCGGTTTTTTTGATTTTATTTTCAGAAGCAGGCCCTGAATCCTCCGTCCTTTTTGATACACATCCTCCGTTTCTCTACTGATGCGTAACTCCTAACATTTCGAATTAAGTAGCTTAAAAACCGCAAAAGTGGCAAAAGCAGCAAAAGCAGTTTTCTCGGAAGAAAAGGACTTGTAAGGCCTTAAAATCCATTAAGTATATATATACCGGAAATAAGAAGTTTTCCAAAAATCAGTGCATACCTGAAACATTCCCTATATTTTTATCCTCTAATATAATCGAAGATCCTTAAATATTCTTAATAATTATCCTGAATCATCAATATCATCAAAAAGGAGATCACAGAATTGGGCACCATCAGTGAGAAAATATTTACCAGGGCCGTAGGAAAGGAGGCAAAAGCCAGTGACTTCGTGCTTGCAAACATTGACTACGCAATGGCGCATGACGGCACATCTATCCTTGCGGTAAAGTCCTTTAAGGAAATGGAGGTCGAAAAGGTCTGGGACCCTGAAAAGATCGTAATTCCCTTTGACCACATAGCCCCCGCAAACACCGAGACCTCGGCCGGCTTGCAGCATGAGATCCGGGACTGGATTAAAGAGCAGAAAATCCCCAACTTCTATGAGGTAGGGGAAGGCATCTGTCACCAGGTCCTTCCGGAAAACGGTTTTGCAATGCCCGGTAAACTTATTGTTGGGGCTGACTCCCATTCCTGCACCTATGGGGCCTTCGGGGCCTTTGCGACAGGAGTCGGGGCCACGGACATGGCCGAAATCTTTGCTGCGGGCAAACTCTGGTTTCGGGTTCCGGAAAGCATCAGGATGACTGTGGAAGGAAGCCTCGAAAAGGGAGTCCATGCAAAAGACCTGACCCTTTACCTGATCGGAAAGACCGGGATTGCGGGAGCGACCTATAAGGCCATCGAGTTTTACGGAAACGCAATCGAAAAGCTTTCCGTCTCGGGCCGGATGACGCTCTGCAACATGGCAATCGAGATGGGGGCAAAGACTGGCATCGTGCCCCCAGACGAAAAGACTTTCAACTTCCTGAAGGGAAGGGCCGCAAGTTCTTATGAAGCGGTCTATGCTGACTCCGATGCCTCTTACGTGCAGGAAGTCACTTATGACGCCGCCGATATCGAGCCCCAGGTCGCCTGCCCCCATCAGGTGGATAACGTAAAACCCGTCGGTGAACTCGAAGGCACAGAGCTGGACCAGGTCTTTATAGGGACCTGCACGAACGGAAGGCTTGAAGACCTAGAGGTTGCAGCCGATATACTGAAAGGGAAAAAGGTTGCGGTCCGCACCATCGTAATCCCGGCCTCCCGTTCTATCCTCCTGGCCGCAATGGAGAACGGGACCATGCAGACCCTCCTTAAGGCCGGCGTAACTCCCTCTACTCCGGGCTGTGGGCCTTGCCTTGGGGCCCATCAGGGAGTGATCGGGGAAGGCGAGGTCTGCCTCTCCACCGCCAACCGTAACTTCCGGGGCAGGATGGGCAAAGGCGGTTTTATTTACCTGGCCTCCCCCGCAACGGCCGCGGCTTCGGCTCTTACCGGAGAGATTACGGACCCGAGAACGGTTTGAGTAAATTAAACCAGGCTGTTTGAATGGGGAGGGGGGCCTCACCCCTTTTTCTTCATCTCTCGCAAACTTCTAACATCTTTTTGGTAGTTTTCAATTCTTTCTACACCTTCATACTGGCCGGGTACTGGATTATCAGGTCAAATTGAGTTGAGGATGTGGGCCCCCGCGCATAGGGAATTTATACAATGAGTTCCATATATAAATAGGAGGGAATACTTATGAGTGAAGAACTTGACAATAAGAAACTTTCACACTTAATTGACCACTGGGTTGAACATAACGATAGCCACATCAACAGTTTCAGAGAATGGGCTGAACGAGCAAAAAAAGACGGTTTCCTGGAAGCTTCCGAGGACATCCTTGAAGCTGCAAAAAAAGTTGAAGAAGCAAACGACTTACTGACAAAAGCAAAAGACGGCCTGTTCCATCTGGACTGAAATTTTTAGGGGTTTTCGGGAAATTCGGAAATTTTGCAAGTTTTGAAAATTTCTATAAATTCAAAAACTTTGAAAGTTTCGGAAATTTCGGAAATCCCGCCCAGGATATTTTCCGGTACTTTCCTGTATTTTTTTGATGGCTGACATATATAATTATCTTTTAACGTTGCTCTACCTTATGAAGAATTTCTCTAAGCTCTCCTGCAAGCTCATCTGCACTAACATCTTTATCAAGGATCTTTAAAATTTCATATTTCCCTTCATCACCTGAAAGGTCTTCTTTCTTTATATCATCAAGAAGGTCAGATTCAAATGAATTCGTAAATAAATCCGTTTCATCCTCCTGTTCTGTTTCAAATTCTGTTTCAGATTCGTTCACAGGTTTTTTCTTCAGATTTTTTCCTGTCGATTTTGTGATATATTCCTTTTCGTCTTCATCTTCATCACCTTCTCCATAATCTTCCTCATCCATCTCTTCTTCATCACCTTCATCTGAAGCCAGTAATCTTTCAAGTTCAGAATCAATCGTTTTATCTTTTTTTAGTTTTTGCATTATCTTTTTAATTATATTCATAATATCACCCTTTTTCTTCAGAAGTCAAACACAAAGATTTTGCTTACTAATACAGGTACTATAATAAGGACTACTCCTGAGACTGAAAACATGATTGCCCCATAAAAATAATATTTATATTTCCCGCCCCCTTCCGCCACTTTTAGTACCATCGCATTCGAAAGGGTTAGAATAAGTACAGATATAATTGTAAAACTGTATAACAGCTTGAAATTGTCCCCCAATCCAAAAAATCCAACCCCTATATTCATTCCCCCCGGCATACCACCCTGTATATCTTCAAAATAAGTTTCTTGCATTTTATCCATCACGGTACTGAAAGCCCTTATTATCTCAACGATAAAAACAAGAAGGCTTGCCATCACAAGATGAAGCACAATCATGAGGCCGACAAATCCTGAACTTACAAGCTTGCGCTTCATTCTCAAAAGCACAATTGCAAGGCTTGAAGAGGAAACAATTTCTCCAACTTCTGTAGGATCGCCCCCAAGTTCAATTGCGTCATTGAATATTCTTGATGCCCGGTTAACCAGTTCTGACCCACTTTCTCCAATGAATTTTTCCCAGCAAATTTTGGGAGTTAGGTTCAGAGAAAGGCTTAGATGGAGTTTTTCCACAAGAGGTTCGAGAAAGCCAACTGTTTCTCTATCTATTTTTTTCATGGCCCCTGTGGTGGTTATTCCCATAGTGCCTGCAAGGGTACCCAGAGTTTTAATGAAAGTAGGAAGACTAAAATCCCTTTTGTTAACATTTTCGTCATCTTTCATCCCAACAATACCTATGGGAAATATGAAGAGCGATGCTACCATGAGTACGTACCCGAGGTTTATGTGGTAGCATAAAAGCAATATGGTGATAATAAGGTCCAGAGGGACAAGAATCATTTCTAGAGTTCTTACTATTCGCTGTTCTTCTGATTTTCTTTCTAAAGAATGAATAATTAGCTCTGGAGGGGAGACACTCTTTACAGCGAAGACTCCTGTTCCACAGACCAGAATCAGCAGAATAATGACCATAACTATAGTGGTATCAAGGTTACCAATTGGGTAAATCATGGTGGAAATCAGGATAATGGTTACCACGAGGGTTGCTGACACAATCAGGGCGCTATAAGCGTCGGTCCATTTTTTCAGTTCTTCAACGTCTCGCTCGTATTCGTTGGAATACATTTCGGCCATTGTTGTCATTTCTTTTTTCAAAAACTCCTTTTCAGGTTCCCCTGATGACAGAGTCGTTGCAAATCTTCCCAGGAGTTCGGAAAGGTCTGTATTTTTGGTTTTTTTGGAAAGGAGTTTGCAGGCTCTGGTATACTCATATCCCCACTTTGAAGCCAGGATATGGACATATTTGAAATAGACCGAAACTTTGTATTCTTTCTGTTCGGAGGCATATTTGAAAAGCAGACCTCTTTCGATGTCAGCTGTAGCAATAGATGCCATATAAGTTAGTAAAAAAAGGAGGTCATTTCCGGTTTTGTCCTCTTTTTTTACTTCTGTGGGTTTTTCCGTCATATTCTGCGCCTGAAAATGCGGAACTTAATCTATTATCCCCTCTTCTTCGAGCCGGACCATCATAGCAAACAAGTCATAAAAGTTCATCACCTTTGCTTTGTGGAGCTTTTTCAGAACTTTTTCTCTTTTATCAATTTCATTGTAGATTTTTCTTCGGTCATTAGAAGGAATTCCCCACCTGGGCGCAATCTTGTTTTCCAGAAGGTAGGAATTCATATTTCCTGTAAATTTAAAGACATCTTTTGAGGGGTCCCAGGCGAAAATTTCGATAAAAGTAAAGGCATCGGCTGCCGAGTCATACCCCACAATTTCGTTTACGCTTGTGACACGTCTTACAATCCCTTTGCCCGGAAGATGCACGGCATTCTGGCAGATTACAAGGTTGAGGTTATCAACATAGGTTTTAGGAACATTGATGGGGGAACCGGTTAGCCTCTGAATCAGTTTTTCAACAGATGCCGCATGGAAGGTGGACATTACGGGGTGGCCAGTTTGCATTGCCTGAAATGCAATATTACCTTCTTCACCTCTGATTTCTCCAATGAGGATTTCATTTGGGCGCTGCCTCAAAGCGGCTTTCAGAAGGTCAAACATGGACACTTCCGAATTACTGTCATCCCTTGAATTTCTGGTAACTTCCCTGGTCCAGTTTTTCAGAGGGATCTGAAGTTCAGGGGTATCCTCAATTGAGACCACTTTTCCATCAGGCCGCAGGAAAGTCGTAAGGGCGTTTAAGAGGGTGGTTTTCCCGGATGCCGTTTCTCCCGCAACAAAACAGTTCATTCCTTCTTTTATGAGTATCCAGAGGTAAGCCGCAACTTTGTAATCCATACTTCCGAATTCGATTAATTCCAGTATGGAATATGGCACTCCTGCAAATTTTCTTATGGTAAAGTTACTGCCCCT
This sequence comes from Methanosarcina baltica, assembly GCF_055394095.1. Taxonomy (NCBI): domain Archaea; kingdom Methanobacteriati; phylum Methanobacteriota; class Methanomicrobia; order Methanosarcinales; family Methanosarcinaceae; genus Methanosarcina; species Methanosarcina baltica. The sequence goes on from NZ_AP042463.1 coordinate 2,496,119, forward strand.
CTTTGAGACATCTTCCCCGTAAACGATGTTTATCCTGGACCCATCCGGAAGTGCAGCGTCTACTATCGGGTCTCTGTAGGTAATGGGTTTCCCGATTTTTTCGGAAATTTTGATTACAAAGGAGTTCAGTTCTTCCATACCCTTGAAAGCGACTGTGGTCTTTAAGCCTGAAAATATTTTATGTTCCACAAAGATGTGCCCGAGCCCACTGCAGGTGATATCTTCAATATAGGGGTCTTTGAGAAGCGGTTCCAGTACCCCCATTCCCACTTTATCTCTCATAATCAGATACTTGATAGCATTGAATTCCTCGAGACTTACATCAAGAGCCTTGAATTTATCAGGCCAGAGTTTTTTTTTCATTTTGTTAAAGCGCTCTGAAATAAATGAAGTGGATTCCCCGTTTTTTTCGGCTTCCTGTTTTATGACACAGACCTTATTCAGGGCTTCATTAAGCAGTTTTCTCTTTTCTTCAATGTCTTCTCCTTTAATTTCCAGAATGTTTACAAAATCTACAAGTGACTCCTCTACCTGCTGAATCAATAGATCTATTTCTTTGAAAAGTATGGGCTCAATGGGAATATAATAATTTCTCACATCGGTTTTGTCGGGGCATATATGGATTGCGATCCCGTTTCCCACAGGATAGAGTATATTTGGGTTTTTGAGTTTTTTAAGATCTCGGGTGAGTTCCGTATAGAAGGTGGGCATCCCTATCTTTTCAAAAGGGATCATGTGCAGGTAGGAAAGGACGTGCCGGTTTTCTCTTTTTTTGAGAAACTTTCTCTCTTCGAGTGGCAACATCCGGTAGAGCCCGCAGTCTAAAAGTTTATCTCCATGAGTTTCTACGGTTTTTGGTTCAAAGGGGAGGTATTCCATCAACTGGCCTCAGGCTTTTGCCCTTGAAATCGGAATGATCCTTAATCCAAAGCCGGGGTCCACATCAAAACTGACAATATTTCCGGTGGTCAGTTGTGCTCCTCTGATCTTTGCAACTTCCATACTTTTGATAAGCTGGTCCCCCACCTGCTCTATTTTCAGGTGGAGGTGGGCATCGCAAATAGAACGAATCCTGACAAAGAGCATTTCCGAAAAGGCGTAATTATGAGCGGTTATAAGTATTGTTTTTCCCTTATCGCAGAGTTTCTTGCATTCTGCAAAAAAGTTAAGAACTTCATTTTCCGTGGAATTTACAACAAAAACAGTAAGAGAATCTATGATAATAACATCTTCTTTTGCAAGACTCATACCCTTTAGCATCAATTTTAAATAATTTTCTGCGGATTTTTCGTCAGATTTTATAAGGGTTTCATGAATTGGAAATATTTTGGCATTCCCTATGATAAAATAGTCCTCGATGCCCAGGGAAAGGCTTTCCATCTGTGTCATCAGACTTTTTATGGTATTTTCAGTTGTAAACGTAAGGCATTTTTTGTGCTGAGTTACAACTCCCCAGAGTATCTGCTGAACGAGTACGGACTTTCCGCTATCGTTTACACCTTCAATTATACACAGGGTGCCCAGAGGAATACCTCCGCCCATTTTTCTATCAATTTCGGAATTTCCGGAGGATATGATGTTTTCTCGAGCTATTTCTTCTTCCGTTTTTTCTACTTCAGTGTCCTCTGCCATGCTCACCCATGACTCCTCCTTTCAGCACATTTTGTATTAACCATCTACTTATCCCATTATTTATATAGTTCTTATTTTTATCCAATTTACAGGTTATTTAGGAAGTACACTGCTTTAGTGTGGGGTAGTTGACTACCTTTTACCCCGTAAAATATTTCGAGGAACTGGCCCCATTTGGAGTAGTAATTTGCAGCCAGTTGCCCGCACTCATGTTTTTTATGGAACTACTTACTTCGATCTGGATTTTCATTTGCTCATCAGGGTCGAAAATTCCGGGGTTTATGCTGTCCGGGGTGATTTCTTCGATGACCCACTCTCTGGATGATGGGGAATCCGCTTCCGAATAGGAAATCCATTCTATCTCAATATCGTCCGGTGGACTGTAATACCAGATGATAGCGTCCATGTGAACATAATTTCCGATCTTGGTGTGTCCGGTGTTTTCGAGGGTTACATAGACATCAAAGTCATCTGAACTGACATTTGTTATTGTGATGCTGCTTTCAAGCTGTTCGGCCCTTTCATTATGACTTTCTCTTGAGGCTTCCGCAAGCGTATCTGCAGTATAAATAGCTCCGGTGGTGAAAACATAAACCGCAAGCAGGATGGCTGTAACAGCCGCAAGAGCGGAGATTATGTTTCCAAAGCCCATGTTTTACACCGTGAAATAATCGGTGTCCGAAATTCCGTTATAGGCGATGAATTTCACGAAATATTCGAACCCGGGTATGAGGGGTGTTTGTACTGTAATCCTGATTGTCTCTCCTTTGTCCCAGCGGGAATCTCCACCATTTTCAATTATATAATTCCAGTTATGGCTCCCTCCGCTTTCGTTGTATGCAAGCCGTATGAAATTCCCTTCTTCTCCAAAGAAAATATCCGAATTCTCGATCACGTTTCCGGACAGTTGCTGGGTCCCCACATTTTTTATCCAGATATAGGTCTCATTTTCTTCGGAGTCGTAGGCTTCATGTATGATCTTGATATCGGTTGTTATCCGGTCTCCCAGGTTGTCTACGGTACGTATTACCGGAGCACTTGCTCCAAGGATAGGAGGATAGACTGCGGCAACAAAAGCAGTGGCACAGATTACGGAGGCTATGGTAAGTATAGCGGCGCTTATGGTCTCCCCGCTCATTTACTTTCCCTCTGAATAATATGGACCTACCACTTCGTTTTCCGCTTCTCTCCAGGGCATGCCTTCAAAAACGAAATGTAAAAGTCTCGGGTCGATTTTTCCCGGGTTAAGGATTGTATTTAACTGAGAAATAGCACGGATATAGTCCTTCATGCCTGTCTTGTATTCCTGTTCTGCATCCTGGTAGGAAATGTTTACGATTTTCAGGATAAGAGTTTTTACGTACTCCGGAAGATAACCCGCAAGCTCATAAAGGTCCAGAGTCTCCTTTAGCTTCTCTTTTTCAACGGTTTTGAGGGTGTGGTCTGTCCACCTCATAAGTTCGATTAGCATGAAAATATCGGTCTTCTGACCGGATGCGGACCCTTTTAAAGCGGACCTTTTCTCATTTCCGGCCCCATCCACCTCACGCACCAGGTTTTCGTGCTGCTTCAGAGAGCTAAGGTCTTCGGCACCGAGTCCGTAATTAGTTTCTACAGAGGATTCAATTTCAGGGTTTTCTTCATTATTTTGAGACCAGCCAGGCTGCGTCTTCAATTGGTTTTGCATCCTGTTATGGGCCCACAGGGCATCCTCAGGGTTTTCCGGATTGGGAAACTCAGACGATGTCTGCGGCATATTTCGCTGCCAGCCAGGGGAATCAGACCCAGGAAAGTTCGGCCCGTTTCCGTATTGAGACTGCATGGGGTTAACAGGCCCTGAGTTTGCCCCGTATCCAGGCTGATCGGGCAAGTCATTTGAGGAAAAAGGCTGGCCACTGTTTCCAGAATTATCGTCTGAACCGGGATTTTTTACTGACCGGACATCATCTTTTTCTTCAATTGTTTCTTTCATATCAACTGTTTTTCTGGAACTTTCCTCCGGCAGTGTAGCCTCCTGGATTGGAAGGGCCTGTACCCTGTAAAACGGATTTTCCGCATTGTTCATCATTTCTCTGAGATCGGTGAGAAGTGTTTTTACCTCCCCTTTCACAACCATTACTTCAGACTCAAGTGTCGCTACTTTTCTTTCCAGTTCCATACTCACCACTTTAAAAAAAGAAGTGTATTTACCTGCAAATATCTTGCAGATAAATAACACCTGTTTATCCAGCTTAATCAGCAGGCTCAGTTCAGCAACATGACGTTATCAATCTGTGGGGGGATCGTCCTTGTAATCGGCAGAGTCGCTCCTACAGGGGGTTTTACCTGAAGGGTGAATTCCGAATTCGTTGCAGTATCTTCGAAGGCAAGCAGTGAGCTGGTTGGTACTGTAATATTAACCTCCACTTTCTCATTTTGTTCCAGAACATCATCATAATCATTATTTCCAATAAACTTCTTATTCCAGCTTACAGCCGACGTATAGTTATTGCTGTCCATGTACGAAACTATCAGTTTTCCATCATCCGAACCGTCCCCGATATCTACAGGAGAACCGCCAGCAGTAAGCTGAAGGGTAAGAACGATATAACCTACTTTATTGGTGTCATTTATGGCAATGACGTCTCCACAGAATTCTACGGAAGAAGTTGCCTGTTGCACACCGGTGTGAATTGTCTCTTTTGCGGTGTCGGATGTGAAAAAACCTGCTCCGAGAACCACGTATGAGAATACGGCCGCAACCACGACAAAGGCAGTCAGGACGATGGCAGCTTCCAGTCCTGTAAAAGCTTTTTCGTCGTTTCTGAATATGTTTAACATTCTATTTTTCAAACTGTACACCTCGGGTTTCAAAAATTTATAATCAGTTAATTATAATTAATATTTTTATATTATATCAGGAGTTATTTTGTACCTCTCTTATATATTAAGCTTATCAAGTCAAAATATGAATAACTGTAATTTCCAGTTAAAGCGCCTAATGATGCTTTTTTTATCGTATACTAATATACTGATGGACTAATCTTTCTTCCATCTACTCATTATTTATTTTTGTTAAGTGGGGGCCCCATAACCCCAGAGATCACGGTTTCAGAGAAATTTACAATATAATTATTATTCAGACGTGTATTATTCAAACCCGGAATGAGAAAAAATAGGAAAAAAGAAGTCCGGGATATATAAACCCCACTTTCATTAAAAAAATTTCTCCATCTCGCCTTTAACTACCTCAATCAAAAACTCCTGTTTAACAAGGGCCTTTTCCCGGATAACCGGGATGAGACTTTCGAAGGCTGGTCGAGTACTTTTGAAAAAAACACCGTTTGGTATTCTCTCTCCCCACTCCAGGGTTTGTTCAAAGGCCTTCAGCCGATCGGCTGGGTCATACCCGTCCTCCAGTTTATAGACCCGGTCCCGGTACCATTTGAAGGTGTTTACCTTGTTGAATGTAACGCAGGGCTGGAGGATGTCCAGAAGGGAAAATCCTTTGTGGGTTATGGCGGCTTTCATAAGTTCCTTTAAATGTTCCTGGTCCCCCGAAAAGCCCCGGGCAACAAAACCGCAGTTTAGGGAAACCGCAAGTGCCAGCGGGTTAAGGGGCTCGGAAAGATTTCCGAAGGGCTGGACTTTGCTATGGGTGCCCTGAGCCGAGGTGGGCGAGGCCTGGCCTTTGGTCAACCCGTAGATCTGGTTATTGTGGACGAGCAGGGTGATGTTTGGGTTCCTGCGAATCGTGTGGATAAAGTGGTTTCCCCCTTCCCCGTAACAGTCTCCGTCTCCGGCGATGACAATGACGTGCAGTTTGTGGTTGGCAAGTTTTGCGGCCGTTGCGACGGGAAGGGCCCTTCCGTGCAGCCCGTTGAAGGTGTGGCCCTTCATGTAGTGTGGGAGTTTGCTGCTCTGCCCGATCCCCGAGACCAGCAGGACTTCCCAGGGCTCGATGCCGAGTTCCACGAGAGCTTTTTTGAGGCTTGAGAGGATCTGGTAGTTTCCGCAGCCCGGACACCAGGAAGGTTCCTGGCCCTCATACGCTTCAAAGGAGGGCATGGACTTCCTCCATCAAATTTTCCACGGTAAAAGGTCTTCCATCATACCTGTTGATCTTCCGGGTAAATTCAACCCCCATCTTGGCCCTGAGCAGTTTTGCGAACTGGCCTGTGGCGTTGTTTTCCACACAGATTGCAAGGTCCGCGTTTTTCAGGAGGGCCGGGTAATCAAGTCTTTCCGGCTCGGGCAGGGGGTAGACTTCACTGAAATGCAGCATCGCTATCTTCCGGTCTTTTGAGAGCATATCGACAACTTCCTTCATCACCCCATAGGTGGACCCGAAACCAACAAGCAAAATTTCAGGGTTTTCGGAGTCCCTGGCCCCGTAATAGAGGGGAGCCTCCATTTCTTTCCTGATGAGAGGCAGCTTTTTCAAAAGGCGTTTTTGCATCATAAGGACCCTTGTTTCCGCGTCCTCGATGATGTGGCCCTCCTCGTCGTGTTCGTCACTGTCCGTAACCACCAGGTGATTTCCGGCTTCTCCGGGTACAGCAAGGGGAGAAATCCCGGTCTCGGAAAAGGCGTGGCGTTTGTATTCAGAAACCTCTTTCAGGTCTTTTTCCCTCAGGCGGTAGTCGTTGTACAGAAGTTTTTCAGGGTCAAAGTCCTCATAAGTCCACTGGGTATCTCCGAGGTACTGGTCGGCCAGGACAAAAACCGGGACCTGGTACTTTTCCGCGAGCTCAAAGGCTTTGTTGGTCAGGTAAAAGGCCTGTTCCGGGGTTCCGGGGGCAAAAATCACTCTCGGAAACTCCCCGTGGCCTGCGTGTAGCACGAAGAGGAGGTCTGCCTGTTCCGTGCGGGTGGGAAGGCCGGTTGCAGGGCCTGGGCGCTGGACCTCGGCAATGATGACAGGCGTTTCGGTCATGGCAGCGAGAGATAGGCCCTCGTTCATCAGGGCAAAGCCCCCGCCTGAGGTCCCGGTCATGGCCCGAACTCCCGCAAAGGAGGCTCCGAGCGCCATGTTGATCGCGGCAATCTCGTCTTCGGCCTGTTCGACGATTATTCCGTATTGCTCTGCCTTTGAGGCTATGAAGTTCATGACTCCTGTTGAAGGGGTCATGGGATAGGCCGAGTAGAATTTGCAGCCGGACATGAGGGCTCCGAGGCCAATTGCCTGCAGTCCGTTTATGAGCATGAAGCCCTTTTTCCCGGGTTCTGCGAGTTTAAAGGCCTCACAGCGCTTACAGTTCTCCCTGGCATAATCGTAGCCTGCCCTTACACAGGCCAGGTTTTTCTCGATTACTTCCTCTCCTTTTTTGGCAAAAGCCGTCTTCAGTATTTCTCCCAGGGTGTCCGGTTCGACTCCCATCATTCCGTGGATAGCCCCGAGCGCCACGCTGTTTGTCATGACCCTCTGCTTTCCGGTTTCAAGGGCGATTTTTGTCAGGGGAATGTCCACGAATTCCGGGCCTTCAAAACTTTTTTTAAGGCTTTCGGAATCATAGAGAATAAGCCCTTTTTTCCCGAGAGAGTCTCTGTGTCTCTCGATTGTTTCCAGGTCCAGAGCGACCAGGATGTCCACCTTATCCCGGGACGCCGTCACTTCCCTGTCCGAGACGCGGACCTGGTAATAGTTATGTCCCCCCCGGACTCTCGACATGTAGTCCTGATGTGTAAAAACGTGATAAGCTTTCCTGGAAAAAACCTTTGCAAGGGCTCCTCCTATTGTTTGCAGTCCCTGCCCGGCTTTTCCCCCTATCCGAAGTGTATAATCCAGAAATTAGACCCCCTTATATTTCCCATATATTATAGTATGTGGATTATATAATATTACTTCCGGGGGCGGAACAACAAAATCACTTTGCTCCACCCGAGGAAAAAAACGTGACATTAAAGTACTTTTGAGATATACGTCAAAAAAGAATACCTGGTATTCGGGCATCACTGCACATATCCGGTAAGCAGATGGAGAAAAGGTTAAAATGGCATTACGTGACTCTATAAAAAGTTTTTTTATGAAGGGCAGAGGCGTTCTGCTCGGTTTTCCTCTGATCTTTTTAGGGGCCCTCCTCTTCAAGTATTACAAAATCCCGGGTGCAATTGCCGTCTTGATGGGAATCATCTTTCTGGCAGCCAGTGATTACTTCATAGAAACCGATGAGGAACTTGACGGCTGATTTTTCCGAAAATCCGCAGTACACACTACAAAAAAACAAACTGTCAAAAAAAATAAAGTGTTTTTGCAAACAGGATAAAACCGGCTATGACCATTCCAAGTACCAGAATTTCCATATGGAATATGGCATACAGTATGAAAAAAATGACGCCAAGGGTAACTGCATAACCCAGTATGTCCACAGGATTAGTCATGAGAACGCCGCATTATTTTTTAAACCTTATGGATAAATCAAGAATCTTTTTTATCCAAGTATTCGCAAAATCAGTCAATCTTTCAAAGTTTACACATTTATTTTAAAAGTAAATCCGTCATGTGGATCCGATATTGGTTTTAGATACCGGGGTAAATAAACATTTCTACTTTGTTCAAAACTTTAATAATATCGTGGAATATACAAATATTAATATTGTATTCCCATGTTCTTTCCTGAAAATAAGGATAAGACTACGAAACCTCATGCTGTGTCTGGTATTCTGGTTGAATCCTTAGGAAAAAGGCGACCAAAAAAATCAAGGGCGAAAACCCTCTAACATAGAAAATTTATATAAAAAGAAAAAAGCTCGGGGAAATTTTAGAACTTTCCTCTTCCGAGCTGGGCATGAGCCCTTGCGAGATGTCCTGCGGCCTGGGCTCCTATGAGGGAAATTTCTCCAGCGAGCACGGCGGCAGCCACGATTTCCGCAAACTTTTTGGCGTTTGAGCCGGGGGGGTCTCCTGCGCCTGCGACTCCCAGGAGGTTCAGACAGTCCCGCTGGGTCCCGAGGCCTGTTCCCCCACCCACGGTTCCGAGGGCCAGGGCCGGGAGGGTTACCGTGCAGTTGACTTCCCCGTATTTTGTAAGTTCCATGCTCGTAATCGCGGTGCTGCCCTCGACCACATGGGCTGCGTCCTGCCCGCAGGCCAGGTAGATTGCGGCTATGATGTTTGCTGCATGGGCGTTGAAACCGAGAGCTCCTGCCCTTGCCGATCCGAGTATGTTTTTGCTGTAGTTTACCTGGACCATGGTCTCAGGGGTGCATTTCAGGGTTTTTTCGACGACATCCGCAGGAATGGTAATTTCCGCAACAACGGTCTTGCCTCTCCCCAGGATCGTGTTAATGGCGGCCGGTTTTTTGTCGGTGCACATGTTGCCTGAAAGGGAGAGAGGTTCTGCTCCGAACTCGTCCTCGATCATGTGAAGGATAGCGTCTGTTGCGATGGTCACCATGTTCATGCCCATGGCGTCTTTCGTGTCATAGGAGAACCTGAGGTAAACGTAGGTCCCGGATACGAAGGGTTTGATCCCCAGAAGTTTTCCGAACCTTGAGGTCTTTTCCGCGGTCTCTTTAAATTGCTCGAAAGCCTCCGGGCTCTTCACCCAGTCATAGAACTTTTTGGTACGGTCTAGGCTCTCCAGTTTGAAGACCGGGGCCCGGGTCATCTCGTCTTCGAAAATCCTTACATTTACCCCTCCGGCCTTCCCGATGGCCGAACATCCCCGGTTTACGCTCGCAACGAGCGCTCCTTCGGTTGTGGCAAGTGGGAGGTAATACTCCGAGTTCGCATACTCCCCGTTCACCTTCAGGGTCCCTGCAACCCCAAGAGGAATCTGCACGGCCCCGATCATGTTTTCGATATTTTTCCTTCCTGCGGCCTCAACGTCCAGAGAAAAGTTCTGGATCTCTTCAAACTCAAGCTTTTCGAATTCCTGAATGGCAAGCCTCCGGAGCTTTACGGAGGTTTCCGGGTCCGTAAATTCTTCAATCCTGCGAAAAGCGATGTCTCCGGCCAGGATTTTCTCAAACAAAAGTTTTTCATCCTCATTTAGTTCATAGTCTTCGGATGGCATGAAATCACCAATATTTAAGTCCTTTAATCAGTTAATCAGCACAAAGCAAGCTTATCATGTGCTATTATACCTATATTAAGATATAATCTGTTCCCCGATTTGCACTTCCCGATTTGCACTTCCCGAGTTCCGCTTCGGGAGCACGGTGTCCGTTTCGCTCGCTGCGCGAGCTCAAGCGGACTATAAACCTTATTTTGGAGAACCGGACTAAAAAAATGCCATTGCAACCTAAAATAGCGTATCCCCATTATTTTTTTCCGTGTGCTTCCGTGATCCAAGTCTTCTTTCGAGATTGGTTCAGGAATTTTGGCAACTGACTATAAGTTTTCTCAGAAACTGAGGGGCTCTGAGTCTGGCTTATTTAATACAGTCGGCGGGTTGACTATTTGAAAATAGGTTGAAAAATTAGCTAAAATCAATAAGTTGGAATTCTAAAAATTAGTTTCAAAAAAGCTAAGGAGTTTTCTGGATTTTGGTGGGCCCGCTGCGATTCGAACGCAGGACCTCACGGTTATCAGCCGTGCGCTCCACCAGGCTAAGCTACGGGCCCAGATTGAAAGGGTTTTTAACAGATGCGCCGATTACGGCTATTCGAGAATAATTCTTCTCTTAATATATATATCTTTTTATTTTGGTGGGCCCGCTGCGATTCGAACGCAGGACCTCACGGTTATCAGCCGTGCGCTCCACCAGGCTAAGCTACGGGCCCAGATTGAATGGTTTTTTTTTCTTTTATCGCAATTGAAAGGCTTAATCTTTAGGATTGTACCTCAGTGCAACACCACTAATAAACAGAGTTCTATATATAACTTTTGCTTTGATTTTTCTTTATACCTTACATGCTCAAAAAGATTATATCGGTCGGCTTTTCTTTACCGAAATATATATATATAATGCAGTGAGTACTGGTGTTGCTCAAGTAAAATAAACTACATGGGCCGGTAGATCAGGGGTAGATCGCTACCTTGGCATGGTAGAGGCCTCGGGTTCAATTCCCGACCGGTCCATAACTTTTTTCATAACTTTTTTGTATGTTTTTTTCAATCAAGTTTAAATTTATACTTTTCTTTGTTTGGTTGTCTGTTTGATTGTTAGGTTCTTACATTTTTTTCAAATCTCTTCCTGTTTTCAAAGACCATTTTTTTTTCTGGAGTATGTACATTACTAAAATATATTTAATGAGTCACATGAAGTTGATTTTCAATCCCACTTTTTTTGTAATCATCAGTACTTTTATTTATTATCCCCTCATTTTCAGTCATTGATTTATATGACAGAGAATGATCTCAAAGAAAATGCTGAAAGTAGTCCGGAAATTATTGTTAAAAACGGGGACTCTGTTTCCGTGGACTATATAGGAAAGCTGGAGGATGGTACGGTTTTTGATACCTCTATAAAAGAGGCTGCTGTCGAGGCCGGAAAATTCAGCGAACAGAGAAACTACGAGCCCCTTTCGTTTACAGTGGGGGCTGGTCAGATGATCAAAGGCTTTGACCTGGGGGTCGTGGGAATGAAGGTAGGGGAAGAAAAGACTCTCGCGATTCCTCCTGAGGAAGCTTATGGAGAATACACCGAAGAGCTTGCAAAGGAAATCCCCTTATCTGCCGTGGATTTCAAACCCGTAATCGGAACCCAGCTCATGACGGATACCGGGGCCAGGGGTACTGTCACTTCCGTGGGTGCTGAAAATTTCGTTGTGGATTTCAACCATGAACTTGCGGGCAAGACCCTTATTTTCAAGGTTACCCTTGTTGCGGTGAATGAAGTATGAAACCAGGTAAATCTCTTGCAGGAAAAACCTTCCTTTGCCTGGTCGGGGTCTTCCTGCTGGGCTGTGTGCTGCTCGGAAGCGGGTGCACTGATACGGGTGAAAATGTAAACGAGTCCGGAGTTGTGGTAAAAGCCGGAGACAGTATCAGTGTGGACTATACCGGGAAACTTGATGACGGTACGGTCTTTGACACCTCAATAAAGGAAACTGCAATTGAAGCCGGAAAATTCTATGAACAGAAGAACTACGAGCCCCTTCCGTTTACAGTGGGAACCGGTCAGACGATCAAAGGCTTTGACGAAGGAGTCGTAGGGATGAAGGTGGGAGAAGAAAAGACCCTTATAATCCCGCCGGAGGAGGCCTACGGGGAATACAGTGAAGAAATGGTCCAGGCGGTCCCTCTCGAACAGCTGAACCTTGAAACTCCCCCTGTGGTCGGCCAGAAACTCAGGTCAATGTACGGGCAGGTCACCGTACTCGATGTGAATGAGACCCACGCGACGCTTGATTTCAACCATGAGCTTGCAGGCAAGACCCTGACCTTCGAGATAAAGCTCATCTCCCTTGAGTCAAACTGAGTTTTCAGGTGGGGTATGTGAGGAAGTTTTCCCCCTCAATTCCCTTCCCTCATTTCTTGATGTTGGGGAAATGTCTTATTTTCGGTTTTTCAGGCAGCTGGAGGGAGGGAGGACCCCCCCGGATGATATGGGGGTCTGGCAGGTGTCTTGCGGATGTCCGGTCCGAGCTTTCCGGAAATTTTAAGAGGTAATAGCATGGAAAATTCAAAAGCCGTAGAAACAGGAGACCATATCCTTGTGGATTACAAGGGAACATTAGAAGACGGGTCCGTCTTTGATACCACTCTTAAAGAATTTGCTAAAGAAGCAGGTATCTATGACGAAAAGAAGCATTACAGCCCCCTTCTTTTCAGGGTGAAATGCGGTCAGGTAATAAAAGGCCTTGATGAAGGTTTGATCGGAATGAAAGTGGGGGAGGAAAAAACCCTCATAATCCCATCCGAAAACGCCTACGGGGAATATAAAGACCATCTGGTCCAGAAAATCCCTCTCGCAAGGCTTGAACTTGAGACAGCCCCGGAGCCGGGTGAGAAAATCACAACTCCCAGGGGAAGGGAGGTCCGTGTGCTTGCTTCCGATGAAAAGAGTGCGACGCTTGACTTCAACGAAGAGCTTGCGGGCAAAACCCTGATCATGAAAGTGAAACTCGTATCCTTCGTGGGTGGAGCGGAATCAGTGGGAATATCCGAAGTAAGTCCCGGAGGAAGACCCGGAGAAGGAACTTTCTGATTAAGAAAACCGGGGGTAGTATAATGGGTATGGAGAAAGAGGAAAGGGTTGTGGTGGCCCTCATCCTCATGGCTCTTATCTCCCTTTCTGTTGCGTACTTCTGCTTCGGCTCCGGCCCGGCAGGAGCGGGGCAGGGGGCGGAGGAACTTACGGCGGGGTCGGCTTTGGGGGACAGGGTTTTTCTTGAAGCCGAAGTCATGAGTAAACGTTTTACTTATAAAGGAGGGCACCTGCTCCTCAGTGTGGACCATGAATCGGAGATTTTCACCGTATTCATACCTGAGGATGCAGGAGTGGAGGCTGTGGATAAAGCCATAGCCGTTGGGGATTTTGTGGCAATTACCGGAACGCTTGAGGAATATGAAGGGAGTCGTGAGATAAAAGTCCTGAATAAAGAGGACATTAAGGTCCTGCAGTAGTAGGGTTCGGAGTTTCCTCCGAATGTTCCTCACAAGGATCTTCAGTATGTTCCTCCGAATGTTCCTTTGAATTCCTGACCACTCGCTGACCTTCCATCCGGAGTCCTGAACCATCGTTAATACTATATTTCTTAAAAACATTTGAGGGAACATGAAAGCATGTATTATGTGCGGAGGTGCAGGGACCCGGCTCAGGCCTCTGACCTTCAAACACCCGAAACCCAGCATTCCTATTCTCAACCAGCCTTCAGTCAGGCACCTGATCGAGCACCTTTCCAAAGAGGGTTTTAATGAGATTGTCCTGACTCTCGGGTACATGGGGGAGGTAATCGAAGAGCAGCTCGGAGATGGACGCATGTTCGGGGTCCACATCGAGTATGTTTACGAGGAGAAGAAACTGGGGACCGCAGGCGGGGTTAAAAACGCGGAAAAGTACCTGAAAAACGAACCTTTTATCGTGCTTGGGGGAGACCACGTCCTGAACCTGGGTCTGAGAGAAATGTTCCGTTTTCATGAAAATCAGGAAGCTCTCGTGACCATAGGGCTCCTGTCAATCGACGATCCCAGGGAATTTGGGATTGCGGATATGGACATCAACAACCGCATCCACCGCTTCCTGGAAAAGCCAAAGGCGGGCCAGATTTTCAGCAACCTCGCAAGCACCGGAATCTACGTATGTGATCCCGATATCTTTGACTGGATCCCTGAAAATACAAAATACGATTTTGCAAAAGACCTTTTCCCGGCCCTGATGGCTTCCGACAGGAAGCTTAACGGTATGCTGGTTCGGGGGAAATGGACCGATGTCGGAAGCGCCGCAGCCTACAGGGAGGCCCAGCGCTGGATGCTTGATTCTCTTCCCGGAACAACCATAGATGGAAATTTCAGCACGAAAAACGCCCGGATAAGGGGGCCTCTGAGGGTGGAAAACAACGTATCCCTGGGCTCCAACTCCTCCCTTGTGGGCCCGATCGTCATCGGGGAAAACACCTTTATCGGGGACAATGTCCTCATAGGGCCCTATTCCGTGATAGGCTCTAACTGCGTTATTGAAAATAACGCAAAGATCTTTTCGTCCTATCTCTTCAACGGGGTGAGAATCGGAGAAAACTCCAACATCTCGGGCGCGGTTGTTGGAGACGAGACCATAATCGGGCAAAATTGCAGCCTGGAAAACGAGACCGTAATCGGGCATAAAGTGATTATCGGGAACGGTTCAACCGTCCATTCGGGAGTGAAAATCTGGCCGGAGGTTATGGTCAATAAAAACTCAAGCGTAAAGGAACTTACCACCAACCCTGATTACGAAACTTCCAATAATGGGTCCTAAAAGTCTCTGAAGGCTCGAAGTCTGTAGGGGAACGGGGTATACTCAGAGTCAACTCCCCTTCCCTTAAATCTCCTATTTTAGGGTTAAGGGGTCTTGTATTGCCGGATATGAAAATAGTAAGTTTGTAATAATTCGTATCTTAACCGAAGAAAAATGGAACAATATTATATATAACAACAGTTAAGAAACAAGCAGCTCTCTATGAACAAGTTTACAAAATGGCTGCTTGCATCACTTTTAATAAGTGCGTTTTCTTTTGTCCTCGTAACCGGCTTTACTTTTAATGTGGAAACAGTTGAAGCTCTCAGGAAGATTAAACCGGAATATATTTTTGCAGCCGCACTGCTGCATATTTTTTCGTATTTTGTCTGGGGTTTCCGGACCCGGGTTCTCTGTAAAGCCCTGGGCTACGATATAAAAATCTCAAAGGTCATTGAAATCGTAATTTCCAGTGCCTTTGCAGCCGGGATAACCCCTTCTTCCGCAGGAGGGGAGCCCCTGAGGGTTCACATGCTGCACCAGAATAAAATACCTCTCGGAAAAGCTACGGCAATCGTTTTCGGGGAAAGGTTGCTTGATGCGGGCCTGATTTTTGCCTCTCTTCCTTTTGCCTTCCACCTGCTGGGAGGCATGCTCTTAAATTATGAATTCGACGTGGCCTTTATGTTTGCAAACCTGCTGGTCTTTGCAATCCTTGTGTTCTTCGTCTACGGGGTCTGGAAACCCCACAAAGTAAAAAAAGCAATGCACCGGATAGTGACTGGGCTTTCCCCTCATTTCGGAAAGCGGACCGATACCGCAGTATCTCACTTTCTGGAACAGCTTGACCTGGAAATCGATCATTTTCATGAAAGTATGTTTTTCCTGCTTTTTGAAGGAAGAAAAGGGCTTTTCAGAGGAATTGCCTATACCTTTCTGTTCTGGGTTGTGGAGTATTCCCTCCTCGTCTTTATCCTGATGGGACTTAACCAGACCCCGTCCATACCAATCGTTTTTGCGGCCCAGGTCCTGCTCTCCGTCATCATGATCATCCCCGCAACCCCCGGGGCAAGCGGGGTTGCCGAGCTTGGGGCAGCATCTCTTTTTTCCGTTTTTGTAAACTCTTCCATCCTTGGGATAACCGTCGTTGCCTGGAGGGCTTTGACCTACTACCTGAATCTGCTCATAGGGGGCTTTGTGAGCCTCAAGCTGCTCAGGGACCTGGACGTGATTAAAAAATTGCTGGGCGATTCCTGAAAAGGGGTTCCGGGGTTTTTGAAGCCCGGAATGGTGTTTAATTAAAAACATATTTTATATTTTTAAATTGCCAGGGCCCTAAAATTTAATAAAGAACACGGTCATTTTCAAAAAATTAAAGAACCGGACTGCACTTACTGTGCAAATAGAAAGTGCAGTTCTTTTCTGGAAACGATCCCCTAATTTGCCCTTAATATATGCCAGGATTATATACAGGCCGGGATTTGCCGGCTTTCTTCATTTTGGGCTTTTGTAAGGCATTCAAGCGTACAATAAACGGCCTTTTCCTCAGCACCTTTAAGGATAAAAAATTCATCCCCACATACCGGACATATTTTTTTTATATAGACCATAGTAACACACTTTTTTGTTTTAATTCGTATTTCGAAAAAACTATTGTTAATTAAACAAATAAGAATACCTTCGATAACATATAAATATTCTTATGAAAATGTGAT
Organism: Methanosarcina baltica; assembly: GCF_055394095.1. Taxonomy (NCBI): domain Archaea; kingdom Methanobacteriati; phylum Methanobacteriota; class Methanomicrobia; order Methanosarcinales; family Methanosarcinaceae; genus Methanosarcina; species Methanosarcina baltica. The sequence goes on from NZ_AP042463.1 coordinate 2,512,269, forward strand.
ATATTTAGAGGGAGACATTATTACCATCGGACATATTGCTAAAAATTACGTACACATACCCTGTCGGAATTTTGGATCTTTTGAAAAATACCGTAAAACCGTTCAAAAAAAGAATCATTCCATAAAAAATCATTCCCAAAAATACACATCTCCGAATCTATTTGAGCAATGCATTCTATTTTCTTATGGGAAGAAAAAGAAAGCGGGGGTGCTGAGATAAGGCCACTTATATTCGGAAACGGTCGGATACTTATCTGTGAGGACGAAAAGGGAACTATTCGAGACATCTATTTTCCTTATGTAGGGCTTGAAAACCACGGAAATTCAATAAAGGCCGGGATATGCGACCTTGATTCTCTTTATTGTAGCTGGTTTGATACCTGGGATATCAAACAGCGCTACAAATCGGATTTTGAAAAAACGTTTTTTAAAATGAGTGAGGGAACCTCCGGAAAGCAGAGGGGAGTGAAAGGAGGGGACTTTACCTCTGTATCCGGCCTCGACTCCTGCACCTCTCCAAACTCAGGCTCAACCTTCTCATCTCCGCCGGAAAAAGAGGTTCCGGGCCCTTTCAGGGAAGTGGTCTCGAATATAGGGGAGACGGTTTTCGAAAACTCTGAAATTGGGGTGAGGGCAACAGTCCGGGAGACCGTGCACCCCTCGATGAATATCTTTTACCGGGTCTTTGAGGTCAAAAATACCTCCCGGAAAACAAAACACCTGCGCCTTTTTTTAAACCAGAACTACCGGATTCTGGAAAACAAGATCGGGGAAACCGGGGTAATCGACGGAAACACCCTTATCCACTACAAACGGGACCGCTATTTCCTGCACGGGAGTGAGCCCGATTTTGACCAGTACGCTGTCGGGACTGCCGAATGGAAGGGCCTTGAAGGGACCTGGAAAGACATGGAAAGTAACGCCCACCTGAGCGGAAACCCGGTATCTCACGGCTCAATCGATTCGACCCTGGGCTGGACCCTTCCCGAGATAAAACCCGGAGATGCAGAAAGGGTACATACCTGGATCGTTCTAGGGAAAAAGTACTGCAACGTGCTCAAAAGGCACAGGGGGATAAAGGATAGCAGTAAAAATTCCGTGTTTAACATCAACTTCAATTTCTGGAACTCTTTTACGGAAAGGATCTCCGTACTCCCGGAATTTGCCCGGATGCAGGAACTCCCGGCCGGGGTGACAGAATGCTTTTACAGAAGCCTGCTTGCGGTCGTGGCCCACATGGACATCTCGGGCTCCATTATCGCGTCCTGTGACTCGGACATAAAACAGTTCGGAGCCGACCTTTACACTTACTGCTGGCCAAGGGACGCAGCCTGGGTCTGCCTGGCCCTCGACCGGGCGAGGTATCATCACCTGAGCACGCAAACTTTCGAGTTCTTTTCAAAAATCATCACTCATCGGGGCAATTTCCTCCATAAATACACCCCGGCGGGAGACTTCGGGAGTACCTGGCACCCGGTCCCCATGACCCAGATAGACGAGACTGGGCTTCCACTCTACGCCCTCTACTACAACTGGGAAATTGCAAAAAACATCTGGACCGTGGGCCGCTACTACCGTGACCTTATCCACCCCGCAGCCGAGTACCTCACAAAACACCTGGACGAAACAGGGCTTCCAGCCTCGAGTTTTGACCTCTGGGAAGAGCGAAAGGGAGTGCACACCTACAGCGCCTGCACGGTCTATGCGGGACTGTACGGGGCCTCCGAACTTGCCAGGACTCTCGGAGACTACGCAAAAGCCGAAACCTGGGCCGAAGCTGCGGCCCGGGTCAAACAGGCTGTCCGGAACCGGCTTTATGATGAAAAAGAAAAAAGGTTCCGCCGCTCTCTCGAAGACCCGACCCTCGATAGCTCAACCTTTGCTGTCTGGTATTTCGGAATCCTGCCCCCCGACGACCCGAGGGTCGTCCGGACCATGGAGGCAATAGAACAGGAGCTTATCCGCCCCACGGGAGGAGTTGCCCGCTACCACCAGGACCGCTACTACGGCTATATGAACAGCTGGATCATCTGTACTCTCTGGCTCGCCCAGTGGCACACTGCATGTGGAAACCTGAAACGGGCCCTTGAACTTTTGGAATGGTGCGCCGCACACGCCCACCCCACAGGCCTCCTGCCGGAGCAGGTTGACTCCGAGGGTAAACCCTGGTCCGTGCTCCCTCTTGCCTGGTCCCATTCGACCTATGTGCTGGCCGTACTCGAATACCTGCAGGCCCTGGAAAAGACAGAAGGGAAAAATAAGTAAAGGGAATAAGAAGAAAAGAAAGAAGAGAAAAGAGAAACGAAAAACGAAGGAAGAAAAGATAAAGGAAAGAGAAGGCCCATCATTCTCGCTTTTCAAATTGCTTTTCAAAATAAAGGTAGCCTTTTTCTTCCTTTAAAAAAGTAAAACCCTGTTTCAGGTACATGTCTATAGCTTTCGTAAGTGTGGCATCGGTCTTTAACACAACACTCAAAAATTTTTTTTCTGCAAAGGCCAGAGCCGCCAGGAAAAGTTCCTTCCCGTGTCCTTTGCCTCTGAAATCCTTTTTCAGGTAAATGCGCCTGATTTCACAACGCTGGCCGTTTATGTTCCTGACCGCCGCAGTTCCGACAACCCTGCCGTCCTCCGCAAGCCCCACGAAAAAGGTGCCCCCTTTTTCAAAATAGTAACCCTCGATGTCCTTCAGGTCGGCGTCCTTTAACCTGTCGTACTCAAACCCGTGCTCCAGCAGGACGTCAAGCACAACGTCCCTTACCTCGGCTTTTTTGGAACTTTCATATTTTCGAATGATCATGTCAATGTCTCCCGAGGAAATTCCGAAGTCAACTCCCTGCCCAGATACTTTTCCGGAGAGTTCAGGAAGTCTAGGGCAAGGGTGTGGAAAATCTTTGTGCCTTTCAGGAGGACAGCCTCATCAATATCGAAACTTGAGGAATGGTTGATTTCCAGGATTCCCTTTTCCGGGTTCCGGATACCCAGCGAAATGAAAAGTCCGGGCACTTTCTGAAGGTAGCTCGCAAAGTCCTCGGCCGCAAAGACCTTTTTCATATCAGGATAGATCGTAAGCTCAGGAAAACTCTCTTCCAGTTTTGAATGCGCGGCTTTTGTAAAGTCCAGGTCGTTGACCAGAACAGGGTAGCCGTGGAGGATGTCCAGGTCATAGGCCGGAAAGCCTGAGAACTCCTCTCCGCTTTTTTCGTGTTTTCGCATGACTTTCCTGAGACACTTTTCTATCGTCTCGTCAATTACCTTCGTGGTCTTCTCATCAAAACTCCGGTAACTCCCGAGGATTCCAACCGTATCGGGATAACGGTTGAACTGATCTCCTCCCTGAATCCTCCCGATCCCTATAACGTATTTATCCGGCTCAAGCTTTGCTTCGAGGGCCGGGTAAAGGGCGCTCAGGAAATCCGTTGCCATCCGGACCGGGTCGATGCAGCTCTCCGGTTTTGAGATGTGGCCCCCTTTGCCTTTCATTATGACCTCAAGACGGTTGGTGCTCGCCATGAAAGGCCCTGGCCTGAACCCCGCACTCCCTGACTCGTGGTTAGTGAAGACGTGCATTCCCAGGACTGCGTCAACTCCCTCAAGCCCGCCTTCGGCAATCACCCTCGCAGAGCCTCCCGGAGGAATCTCTTCTGCGGGCTGGAAGATCAGGCGGATCTCACCCGGAAAGTTTCGGTCCTTCAGGAAAAGCCGGCAGGCTCCAAAGAGCATTGCCATGTGTCCGTCGTGCCCGCAGGCGTGCATGACTCCGTCATTTTCGGAAATATATTCCCGGTTCCGTTCCCCGGCTTCCTCCTGGACCGCAAGCCCGTCCGTATCTGTCCTGAGGGCGATGCAGGGGCCGGGTTTTGTCCCCGGGATGCTTGCAAGCACTCCCGTGTCCGCGATTTTTCGGGCCTCGATACCAAGCCCGGCCAGGAGTTTCAGAATTCGCTCCTGGGTCCCGTATTCTTCGAAACTCAGTTCGGGATGCCTGTGAAATTCGCGCCGCAGCCGGATGATCCAGTTTTCAAGGGGTTCTGAAAACGGGGCTGAGAATGGATCGTAAAGTTGTTCTGAAAACGGGTATGAGCTCAAAAATATTACCTCTTTCTCCAGGGTATTTCTTTCTTCAGGAAATTGCCTATTTCTTCAAGTATTATATATTTCTTCATACAGTTTCCGGAATCACTACCGGATATTATTATATACTGTCCCGTGACAATAAATTTTTGCATAATTTACGAATAATGCTTAATAGAGGGATTTCATGCTAAAAACACGTCTTAGGGATTTTATTCAGACAGAGGATGATTGGCTTTTCGCGGTTGTGGACTATTTTCATAAGGACGGGGTCAGGGCCATGCTCCGCTACGTACCGGACGAAAACGGGGACAGGGAGCTAAACGGGATACGGTACAGTAAGTGTGATTTCGGCCCGGCTTTCGAGTTCATGCGAAAGCACCGCCCCGAGTGGATTCAGGACGTGCATGTGGTCCCCGAAACAGCTGTTAAGAAGCTTCTCAGGCCCTCCGACCGGATTCCCGAACTTGTAAAAACAGACAGCAGAGTCGCCGAAATCGTAAAGACCCTCGATGAAGCCGGGATCTCCCGCTCAAGCATGGGGGTTACGGGCTCGATGGTTGCGGGGCTCCAGAATGAGAAATCGGATATTGATTTCGTGGTCTACGGTCCGGCCTGGTTCAAAGCCCGGGATGCCATCGCTGCCGCAAAAAAAGAAGACGGGCCGATTGAAGATATTGATGAGGAAATGTGGCAGAGGATTTACAGAAAAAGGATTCCGGAAATTTCCTTTGACGAGTTCATGCTCCACGAGATCAGGAAAGGTAACCGGGGTATGGTGGATGGCACCTATTTTGATCTCCTCTTTACCAGGGAATGGGAACAGATTAAAGAACCTCTCCTGCGGGGAACAGACACCGTCAAGCTGAAAATCGAAGCCGAGGTCACAAATGCCGATTTCGCCTTTGACAGCCCCTCATACTACAAAGTAGAACACGAAGAAATCGACCATGTGCTTTCCTACACCCACACCTACGCCGGACAGGCCCTTCCCGGGGAAATTATTGAAGCCCGGGGCGTTATTGAGGAACTGGGGGATATCAAAAGGCTTGTTGTGGGCACATCGAGGGAACCAAAAGGCGAATGGATCAGGTCCCTTAGCTGGCTTGAAAAATGCGGACAGATCTGAATAATTTGGGTAATAAAAAAATTGTAGACTTGAAAACAGAACAATAAGCATTATAAAAGAAAAAGGGAGGTTTTTTCCTGAAAAGTGGAAATTCTCAATTCAGAGATTTCCTTTTCATTCTTTTAAATTCCTTTTTATTTTTGGCAGATCATACGGTCCATTTCATCTGCAACCCTGAAGACGTCCTTGAATTCCCTTGCCTCCTGAAGATCAAAGACGAGTTCTTTAAGGCGACCAATCATTAACTTAACTTCATGAAGGCCCTCATACATGTAATCCGTTGAGACCTCGGTGCATTTCACCTTGTCCATGGAGTCTTCTTCATATATCTGCCCTTCCACCATCAGGATCTGGCTGTCCGCGTTTCCCAGGTGCCGGAGCACATTTTTAAATTCGTCTACAGAAAGGGCCTCTATCTCATCAGAGATTTCGGGCAATACTTCCAGGTTGGCCAGGCTCTTCAGGCAATCCACGATCTTTAACATTTTTATCCGGATTGTCTTTAACTGTTCAATAGCACTGTCAACGTCAGGAAGGGCTTTAAAAAATTCCTCAACATATAGAAGCTCGTATTCCGCTTCGTTCAAAAGACCTAGAAGGTTTCTGAGATCTGTCATAATACCACCAGGACAAACTGCCTCAACCGGACAGTTTGAATAACTGTATATACGGCGTCATAACATATATAGTAAATTTTATAATGTTTACGTGGATATTTATTATATAGGGTTAACATTTATAAAATCATCATGATTAATTATAACCATTACAGTGTGAACATTTGAAAATAAAAAATAGATTTTTAAGAACTGTTTGGCTTGCGAAAAAAAGAGAACAAATTCCTAATGTGGTCTGGAGACAGAAACTTCCAGACCACATGCGATTTACCTTCAGAATTCCAATTTTCAGTTTTTCCTTTTCATGATCCTGTACAGCAGGAGACAGAGCATCAGAGGGAGGACTTCAAAGCCCGGCATACTTTTGAACTTATCTTTGGTCCCTGTTTCGGAAGCTTCATCCCCATCTCCTGCAGCCCCGGTCTCGGAACCCGAGGGATTTTCCCCGTCCAGGGCCTGGGTAATATCAGATCCCGTGTCCTGGCTGCCCGTATTCTGATTGCCCGTTATCGCAAAAGGTGAAAAACCCGGGGTTTCGGCTTCGAAATAGAGGTATTTGGTATCCTCACCCACCTGCTTCGTGGGAAGGGAGTTCCATTTCTCCTCACTAAAACGCAGCAGGGTAATTGTAGACAAAGCAATATTATTTTCATTAATCCAGGTTCTATTTACCCGAAAACTGATTTTTGCATTTTCCAGGTTTTCAGGGCTTGAAAACCCGCTGCTACCAACCCAGATGTTCATATTCCTGTAAACCTTCCCGGCAGGAGGAGTCGGAACAAGCGAAGAAGTGTTCTTCAGAGATTCGATTGTTGCGGTTGTTTTCCCGAAACTCTTTTTGGGGTCAAACTCAAGGCCTGTGACATCATTCGTCTCGGCTCTGAAAGCATAGCGGGTACGGGTACCCTTAAAGATCTGCTGGTTTGCGATCTCCTTGAGTTCGATATTGCTGTTAGGTTCCGGAGAGCCCCCGCCACCTCCACCGCCCCCGCCGCCTCCACTGCTTTCGACGGTTGAAGTTTTGCTTACGGTGATATATCCGGTTTTTGTTTCCGTATCGTTCAATTCTCCCCTGTAAACCGTAAGGGAAACATTATACGTCCCTGTCGTTTTAAAAGTGAAGGAGGGATTCGGAAGTCTGGAATCAACGATGTTATCCCCGTTAAAGTCCCATTCCCAACTATCAAGTTCATATAAGGAAAGGTTTGTGAACTGCACGGAAAGAGGAACCGTACCTGAAAGAGGATTTGCGGAAAAGGCGGCAACTGGAGGAGGCATTATGACCTCGATTGCAGGGGAGGGACCCACGACAGAAACCGCAGGAACCTTATATGCGGAGACCTCTCCCGAAATACCGTAGTTCGTAAACTCCACATCTTCAGGTACCGTGACCTTATACACAACGGTTTTGCTCTTGCCCGCAGAAAGGTTTTCGGCCCAGACCCATTCCAGGGAAGCTTCCTTGAAAGTATCGGTATCCCTAAAAACGGCCCCGTCACTCTCAAGCGAAGTCGCACTCCAGCCTACGGGCAGGTCCTCATTCAGAGTGGGAGCCTCCAGGACTTGATTTGCCAGAACCTGATTTGCCAGAACCTGCACGGTCACGTTGAAAGATTCACCGGGGTAAACGCTGCTAGCTGAAAGTTCCCTGCTTGCTGTAATGACGGAATCTTCCGAGGCTGAAGTCGGGGAAGAGAGGGAGGTGACTCCGACCAAAATAGATAACATGAATATAAAAAGCAACGTGAAACAGGGCAGCCTCATAAGGCATTGATTATTCGGGGATTTTATAGTTTGCATGATAATATTCCCTTCTGGCGGTTTTTCAAAGAAGCTGGCCTTAAATTTTCTTATTTCTGCGCCTTCCGTAGTTCAAATCTTCATTTGAAACATTTAAAGTATTCCTATCTTTAAATATATTTCTTATTACGGCACCGAATCCCCAGACAATAGGGATAAGTATATTAATATAATAATCTGTATATAATACAAAACTTATGTGAGAATTATATCATGTTTCAAAAACTTACAGATGAAAACAGTGCCATTGCCGCACAAATTGCACAGATATGTACTGAAATTCAGGACGAGTCCCTGCGGGCAGAGGCCCTCTTCTCAATTGCACCGAAGCTTGAGGGACCGGGAAATGAAAAACTTCTGGAAATATTCCTTGAGGCCTCTTCCGGGATTCAATACGGAGCCGCAAGGGCAAAAGTCCTCTTCTCAATTGCTCCGCAGCTGAAGGGGCCGGGAAAAGAAAGCCTTATGAAAAAAGCCCTTTCCCTCGCCTCCGAGATTCAATATGGAAACGCAAGGGCTGATGCCCTTTCTTCGCTAATTCCGTATCTGGAAGGGCCGGAAAAGGCAAAACTTATACAAAAAGCCGTTATAGCTTCCTCCCACATCCAGGACGAAGCCGCAAGGGCTGAGGTCCTTTCCTCGCTTTCCGGACATTTTGATGGGCCGGGAAAAGAAGAGGTTGTGGAAAATATCCTTGCCGCCACCTTCGGGATTCAATACGGAGATGCCAGGGCTGAAGTCCTTTTTTTGATTGCTCCATACCTGATGGAGTTGGAAAAAGAAAGCCTTATAGAAAAAGCCCTGAAAGCCGCCTCCGGGATTCAGTCCGAGTCTCAAAAGTCCGGGATCATCTCCCTGCTTGCTCCACATCCTTTGTCTGAGTGAAAAGGAAACACAGTTCTCCGGGCCGGAAGTGTATCTTGATAACCTTTTTTTAACAGGCAGGCGGAAATTCGGAGGAAAGGGATTTACCGCCTTCAAAAATTTTACCTCCGTATCAGGGTTTCAGCCGGGCTGGTTTACTTCCGGTTTCATGAAATGCTCTGGGACTTTAGATCCCCGGCTACTCACCGGCCGCAATATATAACAGTCTGAACCCACTTATTTTTTTCATGAATTTACGCCAGAAAAAGATCGCCGTACTCGATTTGACCCACGGTGGGATTCCAATCTCCATCAGGCTTGCGGAACTCGGGGCCGAGCTTACGGCCGTGGACGTTTACGGCACCGTGGCCCCTTCAAAACTTGCCGAACTTGAAGAGCTGCACGGAATAAAGGCCCTGGCCGGGAAAATTTCCTTCCCGGAGGCCGCAGACTTCGACCTTCTGGTAGCTCCTGTCCACCTCGACCCGGCCCAGCCCTGGCTTTCCGGAGCCCGGGAAGCAGGAATTCCCGTCCTTTCTCACCACCGCATAGTCGGGGAAATTCTCACAAAAGACCCCCGGCTCGCCGGCATAAAAACGATAGAAATCACAGGCTCGAAGGCCAAGACCAGCACGGCCTCTATCCTTGCTGACATCCTCTCCCGCAAAAGCGAAACCGTGCTCCACACCTCCAGAGGGCTTGAAAGCTGGAAAGGGGGAGCAGCTTCCCTGGTCCAGCGGGGACTCAGCATCACCCCGGGCAGCATCTTGTTGGCTCTTGACCGGACCTTCGAGGCCGGAATCCGGCCCAGCTATTTTATTTTCGAGACCTCAATTGGGGGCACGGGCTCGGCCGACCTCGGGCTCCTCACAACCCTTCTCCCGGACTACGGGATAGCAAACGAAAGCGGGCTTGCAAGTGACGCAAAACTCCAGCTTATAAGGGACGCAAAGCCCGGAAGCGTCCTCGTGCTCAATGCGGGGGCTAAAAAGGCCCTGGTCTGTGCGGAAGAAGCCGGGAAAAAGACAAAGACAACGGAAAAACAAAAAACAAAAACAAAAGTCGTTAGCTTCAGTGATTCCTTCCTGCCCGGCTCGGAAAATGAGGCGGACCTCGTGTTTGAAAGTGAAAAAAACACGATCTCAATCCGGAAAGGGGAGCTTTTTTTCAGCGCAGAACTCAGGCTTGGCTACAACAGCAGTGCTTACAGGACCGCTTTTTCGGCAGCTTCAGCTGCGGCCCTCGAACTCGGAGTCGAAAGCGGGACAATCAAAAACGTGCTAGAAGAGTTTGAAGGGCTGGCTGGCCGGATGCAGGAAAAGGAACTTGGCCTGCATGAAGGAAAAAGAAAAACAGAACTTACCGTCCCTTTGATCGATAACTCTAATTCCGGTATGGACATTCGCTCAGCCGAAACGGCTCTGGAGTATGCCCTCCTTAAAAGAAAGGACGAGCGCAGGGAAAAGCTCATCCTGGTCCTCGGGGAAGAAGCCGCTCAGGTCTGTGAGGGGCTGCCCCCAGAAGCCGTGCGGGACTTCGTGGCCGAACACGGGAATAAATTTGAGAAAATTCTCCTGGTGGGAGAGAGGATGCGGAGTGTGAAAGCCTTAAACGTGCTCTATGCGGACAGTCTCCCGGAGGGGCTTTCGAAGGCTGCGGAGCTGGCCGGGAAAAATGACCTTGTTATTTCCTGCGTGAAATGCTTCCGATGAAATGTGGAAAACACAAAGTATTAAAATACTGTTAATACTTTTAATGCACCTGTTAATATTTTGATTACTTAGAACTCCTTATCTGCGCTGTTTACAATTAATTGCACGATTTACACTGGGAACGGGTCAGGCCCAGTAGCGGTTCATGTACCCGTTTCTTTTCATCAATAATCTAAGGCATCCCCCGGATATGCCAGGATCTGGATGATCCGGAGAATGGCCCCGAAGCAGGGGAACCTTAAACGGAATATCCGAAAAAAATAACAAATTACGTAAAAGATGATTTACCATGGCTGAAAAAGAAATTTCAATCATTCACCCCCGCCCGAGCTCCATCGTTGCGGCCCTTTACACTCTGCGAGACCTGAACGTTGACGTTGCAATCCTCCACGGGCCCCCTGGTTGCTCCTTTAAGCACGCAAGGCTTCTGGAAGAAGACGGGATCCACGTCGTGACAACAGGCCTTGATGAAAACGGTTTTGTTTTCGGAGGGCACGACAAACTCGTGGCCCTGATAAACAAGTCAATCGAACTCTTCAACCCCAAACTCATAGGAGTTGTCGGGACCTGTGCGAGCATGATCATAGGGGAAGAAATGCACGACGCCGTGCTTGAAGCAAACCCCGACATCCCGGTAATCGAGGTCGAGGTACATGCGGGCTACCACAACAACACAAGAGGCGTGATCTTTGCTCTGGAATCCGCCCTTGATGCCGGGATTATCGACCGTAAGGAGTTCGAGCGGCAGGAACACCTGCTCAAAAAAGCAACTGAAGTCGAAAAGAGAGCCGGGGCAGCAAGCAGGGAGTACCTGGCCCCCTCCCGTGGAGACGTCAAGTACACGGTCGCAAAGCGCATCTTTGAACTCCTGCGAGAAGGCAAACGCGGGCTTGTCATCATGAACGCCAAGAAGGAAACCGGCTACATGTTCGCCGACGTCACCCTTGCCGTAAACGAGGCTGCGGCCGCTCTCGGAAAGGAAGCAAACATCGTCAACATGGCAAACGTTGACGATAGTCTGGGGCTCCCACGGGTGCGCCAGCACGCCAAAAACATAATGAAAGGCTTCAAAGAACACGGGATCGAAATCCGGGAAATCATCGGCGGCATGGACGAGTACCCGATTGCCGGAGATAGGGTCAGCGAACTCATAAAAGAGAAATACCCTGACTACGACTTTGCGGTCATCACAGGAGTCCCGCACGCCCTGCCCATAGAATGTCTCCGGGGCCTGGAACTCTTCTCAGTCACGAACGGGCCGAGGCAGGTCCTCCCTCTCAAGGAAATGGGACACGAGCACGTCATCGTGGAAATCGACCTGCACCCGAAAACCCTCGGAGTCTCGAAAATCATCAATTCCGAATTTGGAGACACCCTCAGGATAATTATGAAGGAAAACCTCTAAGAAAGGATCTTCCTGAAGTAAAGCTCTGAGTTTAATCGAAAAATAAACAAAAAAAGGGGAAAGGCATGAAAAAACAAAAGATCATAGCAATCTACGGAAAAGGTGGCATCGGGAAATCAAGTACTGCATCCAACATGGCCGCGGCCTGCGCGGAAGTTGGGTACAAAGTAATGATCATAGGCTGCGACCCGAAAAGCGACTCTTCAATCACCCTCCTCGGAGGCAAAAGGATTCCCACGATCCTGGACCTCCTGCGAGAAGGCGTGGATGTTAAGGAAGAAGACGTGGTCTTTGAGGGCTACGCAGGGGTCAAATGCGTGGAAGCTGGAGGACCAGAGCCCGGAATCGGCTGCGCGGGCCGGGGAATAATTGTTGCGGTCCAGAAATTAAAAAGCATCTCTTCTGACCTGCTCGAGGAACAGGATCTCATCATCTACGACGTGCCCGGAGACATCGTCTGCGGCGGGTTCGTTGCTCCCATCAGGAAAGGTTTAGTAAACGAGGCCTACGCCCTGACCTCAGGCGAGTACATGACCATGTACGCCGCAAACAATATCTGCAAGGGCTTTTCCAAGATCGGAATGCCCTTAAGTGGCGTAATCTGCAACTCCAGAAACGCGAGCCGGGAAGAAGAACTCGTGAACAAGTTCGCGGAAGAAATCGGGAGCAAACTTATAGCCTTTATCCCGAAGAGCCAGATCGTTCAGGACTGCGAGCGGGACGGTTTTTCGGTGATGGAAAAAGCCCCGGATTCCGACATTGCCGAAGTCTATCGGAAACTCGGAAAAGCCATCATGGTAAACGAAGAGCGTATTATACCGAAACCCCTGAACGACGAGCGTTTAAGGGAACTGACGCGCTGAGTGCAGCAGGCCTGAGCCGGACAAAATCGAGCAAAATCGGACAAAATCGAGCAAAACCAGGTAGTTCCGAGCCGCCGTATCCTTGTTTGAAAAAGTGGATGGAAGGCTGTCCGAAGTAAAATAATAAATGAATAATAAAAAATAAAAAAGAGTTGGGAGCCTATGTCTCAGAATAAGCAAAAAGCATCCGTCCTTCCCAGAGTCCTTATCTCCGCCGACCGTTCCTCCTCCGGAAAGACCACGATTTCCATGGGGCTTATGGCGGCCCTGGCTTCCAGAGGTTTCAGGGTCCAGCCTTTCAAGGTTGCCCTGGACTACATCGATTCAAGTTACCACAGCGAAATCACGGGGCGGTCCTGCCGGAACCTTGACGGCTACCTGATGGACGAAAACAGCATCCTTGACGTATACACCCACGCCTGCGACGCAGCCGGCGGGTCCGATATCGCAATTATAGAAGGAGTCAGGGGACTCTATGAAGGCTTCGAGAGCCTGAGCGACCTCGGGAGCACGGCCCAGATCGCAAAAATTCTGGACTGTCCCGTGGTCCTGGTACTCAACGCAAGGAGCATAACCCGTTCCTGCGCGGCCCTGGTAAACGGCTACAAAAATTTTGATCCTGACGTGAAAATCGTAGGGGTCATCCTGAACAACATAGGGGGCCGCCGACATGCCGAAAAGGCAAAAGAGGCAATCGAATATTACACGGACATTCCGGTAATCGGAATAATCCCGAGAGACCCTTCCATGCAGATTTCCATGAGACACCTGGGCCTCGTCCCCGCCCTTGAAGGCCGAAGGCGGGTCAAGGGTTTTGAGGAGAGGCTTGCGGGAATTGAAAGGATCATCAACGAAGGCATTGACGTGGACCGCTTCCTTGAAATCGCAAAGGATATAGGGCCTCTGCCTGTACCGGAAAACAGCGTTTTTACCAGGAAATTTGCCGGGGAAGTTGACGGGAAAGTTGACGGGAAATTAACCGGAAAAGCGACAGATGAAGAAGAAACAGATAGGGAAAAGCCGAAAATCGGGGTTGCCCTGGACGAGGCCTTCAACTTCTACTACCGGGACAACATCGACCTTATTGAACTCGAAGGGGCCGAAACGCTTACATTCAGTCCCGTAAACGACTCCACCCTCCCCGAGGTGGATGGGCTCTACATCGGAGGCGGCTACCCCGAACTCTTCGCGGCCGAACTGGAGGCGAACGAGTCCATGCGAAAGGCCATAAAAGCGGCCTCTGAAGTCGGTATGCCCATCTACGCCGAATGCGGAGGGCTCATGTACCTGACCGAAAAAATTTCGACAGGAATCCCCGGAAAAGGCACCTACCACGACGCGGAGCTCCCTGAATCCACCTATACCATGGTCGGAGCGCTTCCGGGGCACACCATAATGGGGCAGACCCGGGTTGTCAGCTACAACATAGGGACCCTTGCCCAGGACTGCATTATAGGGAAAAAAGGAAATAGCTTCAAAGGGCATGAGTTCCACCACTCCGAAATCCGGGAAATTCCCGAAGACGCTTCCTTTGCCATAAAAATCTCGCGAGGCACGGGAATAAAGGATGGGCTGGACGGGCTGACCGTCAAAAACACGCTAGGGTCATATGCCCACCTGCACGGGGTAGCCTACAGGGAACTTGCAACCTCTTTTGTGGAAGCGGCGAGAAAATTCAGGAATGAAAATTCAGGGAAGAAAAATCCCGGAAAATGAGATACACATTTATTACACATTTATTGTACAGTCATCAAATATTCATTACACAGTCATCATACAGTCTAATTATTAAAAAGGTGAATTTTATTGGAAGCCAGACTTAAGGGAGACAGGGTCAGGGCCGGGAAAGAGTCGGTCCCCGAGCTCTACGACAAAGGGTATTACGGACGCCCGAAGGGAAAGGAACTCGAACTGAGGTGCGTGGAAGCAGCTTTTCTCCTCTTCAGGGGCAAGCTCGAAATCAAACTTGAAGGGATTGAGCTTGATTTCAGGACTTTTTTCGAGCAGGCCTCCCTCCGGGAAGGAAATTTCGAATTAAAGTACATTGTTTACAAGGACCTCAGGGAAAGGGGCTACTATGTCCAGCCCTCAAGCACGGACTTTAGGGTATATCCGCGTGGCGGGCACCCTGGGAAGAGTGCGGCGAGGAGTTTTGTCTACGTCCACTCCGAGAGGGCCCCTCTCCCGCTAAAGGACCTGCTTGAGTCCGTAAAGGCTGCGGAAAACGTGCGCAAGCAGCTGATCCTCGCAATTGTGGACGAGGAGAGTGACATTACCTTTTACGAGGCAAAAACCCTTAAGCCAAAAGGAGAGATGGAACGCCTTTACCCCGATATTCAGGCAGAAGCAACCTTCCTTGAGGACAGGGTTATTGTCTGGGGTGAAAGTCCCTCAAAAGAGCTTTACTCGGGAGGTTTTTACGGAAAACCGCTGGACTCCGAGAGGCTACAGCTCTCCCTGGTCGAATCCCTCTACCTCCTTGAAAAAGGAGTGCTCACCCTCAGGGACAGGGAAGGAAAGGAGCTTGATCCCGAAACCTTCCTGGAAAAAGCAAGCTTTATAGAAGAGGCCTTCCTCAGGAAATACAAAGCATACAGGGACCTGCGGGACTCCGGGCATGTGGCAAAGACCGGCTTTAAGTTCGGGACCCATTTCAGGGTCTACCGGAAGGTCGAGTCGCCTGAAAAGATTCCTCACTCGGAATACCTGATAAACGCGATTCCTCAGGACTTCGAGTTCCGGCTTCCGGTGATGTCCGGGGCCGTGCGTCTGGCAAACAGTGTCCGTAAGGGGATGCTTTTTGCGATCGAGGACGGGGAAGAAATCGAGTACCTTGATATCGGTAGAGTCAAGATGTGACGTTGTAAATGGATGTACAATTGTAAATGTGGATCTCTTGACTTTTTAAATCAGTGGTCCAAAATTTATTTTAAAATTGAGTGAGACAGATGTGGGATATAATCGCGGTTGACATATCGGGTCGGCACAGGATCAGGGATGGGTACTACCTGGTCTGCGCGGCCGCTGCTCTTTCTATCTCCGCCGATCATATAGAAAAGATAAAACAGGTTGCTATCCTTCCTCGCTGGTTGAAAGGGGAAAAGAAAAGGACCCCGCAGCTTACGGATATCGTGCAGCTTATCGAGGATACGGCAGCAAAACTTGATTACAGTGGCACGATTGTTTCGGAAAAAGGGGATATGTATAACCAGCCGCTGTGGGTTTCGGAAAGCATGTTTTCAGGGGCTTACAAGTATCAGGAATCCATGGCTGAAAGACGGGGTATCGAGCTTGCCCACCATATTTCCCTGAGTGCCCGAAACCTTCTATTAAAAGAACTGAACATTGAGGCCGGACAATAATCCTTACTGAAAAATCGGAAAAGAAGGTAATCCTTGTAAAGAGGGATACCCCCGGTTCAGACCCGGAAAAGAACGAAAACCGTTTCCGCGAACTCAGGGAACTTGCAAAAGCCGCAGGCTACCTCCCCGTGGAAAAACTCAGCCAGGTCAGACACCCGGACCGGAAGTATCATCTGGGGAAGGGGAAAGTCGAGGAACTGGCCGAATTTGTGCAGCTCAGAGGCGCGGAAATTGTCATCTTTTACAACAGGCTTTCCACAACCCAGATCCATAATATCTCGGAAATCTGCGGGTGCAGGGTTATTGACCGCTTCCAGCTTATTCTTGAAATTTTTGCGAAAAGAGCAACGACCCACCGCTCCAAACTCCAGGTCGAACTCGCAAAGCTAATGTACGAACTCCCGAGGGCCAGGGCCACGGTTTCCTTTATGAAAAAAGAGGAAAAGGCTGGTTTCATGGGCCTTGGAGGCTACGAGGACTCTTACGAGCAGGACCTGAGGAAACGGATTTCCAGAATTGAAAAGGAACTGAAGTCCGCGGAAATGGATGATGAATCCCTCCGGATCTACAGGCGAAGGCAGGGCCTTTCCCTGATATCCCTGGCCGGGTACACTAACGCCGGGAAAAGTACGCTTTTCAATGCCCTGGTCGAGGAAAACGCGATAACCATGGATATGCCCTTCACGACCCTCGTCCCCATGACAAGGGCCCTTGATCTGGGGGGCCGAAAGGCTCTTCTGACGGACACTGTCGGGTTTATTGAAGACCTTCCCCACTGGCTCGTGGACGCTTTCAAGTCCACGCTGGACGGGATCTTCCTTTCGGATATTATCCTCCTTGTGGTGGATGTGAGCGAAAAACCCGAACTTGTAAGGCAGAAACTCGACACCTGCCACGACACCCTCTGGGACCGCATAGGCGGGGTGCCGGTAATTACCGTCCTGAACAAGATTGACCGGATAAGCTCGGAAGAACTTGAGGACCTGCTCGATCAAATTGACCACCTGGCCCCTAACTTTGTCTTCGTTTCCGCAAAAGAAGGGACCTGGCTCCCCCAGCTCAAAGCCGAAATCCGCCAGCACCTGCCCGAATGGGAGAGATGTTCCCTTTCCTTCCCGAATTCTTCGGAGGGTATGTCGGTGCTTTCCTGGCTTTATGAAGAGGGAATCGTGCATAAGGTGGATTACGGAGAGCAGATACTCGTTGATTACGAAGCAAGGGCCGAAATCATCTACAGGGCAAAAACTTTTGAAAGGGGCCTTTCGGAGAATATTCCCGATTGATATATTTCGATTGGAAAATTTCGATTGGAATATTTCGATTGAAAAATCCCTATTAAAAAATCTCGATTAAAAAGGCTCCGGTAAGCTTCCAGGAATCGGGGCCGGCGGCAAAATACCGTTTTTCTTAATTTTGCATAAGCTTTTCCAAATATTCTCGTACCTCTCCAATTGATCGTAAACATGTATATTGTTCGCATATTTACGAAATATCTATATAATAAAGAGCTGTTTGTATTAATGCTATGAAAAGTCCTAATTAGTATCACAAACTATTATGAATTTGTGATATAAACTGTTCTTTGTATAGTGGATTAACACTAACAGGGTGAAGCACAACACCCTCTATCCCCTCTGCAAAGGCATTAGGGATTGCTTTTCTAATCATATTATATGCTGCATTGACATCAGCGTTAAGAAGAACTCCCGTGGCACTTCGGAAAAGCCCTCTTTTGACCCGTTTTCCGAGATATTCTTCATGGTGTTCCATTAGCTCATTATCAAGGAAAGAGCATTTGCTTGTATAGGATTCTTCGATCCGTTCAACCGAAATTCCAACCTCTCCAGCCTTGTATTCGACCATTGAAATAAAGGTACTGTGAGGGATCTGAGCAAAATTCTGATTATTTTTCTTGCCCATGTTGGTTTTCTGTTTCCAGAAAGGGTTGCTTCCGATAATGATATTCTCCACGTTCATTTCCAGAGCATAGTTGACTATTGCCCTGCTCAGTTTGTGGAGTACGTCTTTAATCCGTGAGTTTCGTTTATGGGTAAGTACTTCTACACTCTTTCCGGTCTTGATCCCATGCTTTTCATAAGTACTCTGTAGCTTTGCTTTCTGCTTGTTGTAAAACTGGTTTACTGACTTGGCAACCCCGCCCTTAACAATAATTGGATTCTCTCCATAATTGTTTGCAATAGTTGCAAGGTTGACAACTCCAAGATCAATTCCCAGGACTCGACCGGAAGTAAGAGGTATGGGATCTTCGATTTCCTTTTCAAAAACAATTTCACAGGTGTATCCTGCGTGTTTTGGAATGATCCTGACTTCTCTCAAATTAGTATCATCAGGAAGTCTTGTCTGGATGGATAACGGAACTACTTTGGGAAACTTGAGCACCCCGTCTTTGATCCTGACCTGTTGATTTGTAAAAATTAACAGGTATTCCCCGTTTTTTTCAAGGTACTTTGGAGGCTTTGGTTTGCCTGTGAAAAGTTCAGGATTCTTTTTGTAAGATTTTAAAGCTTCGAAAAAAGATTTCCAGTTACGGTCAAGTACTTTCAGATTCTGTTGAGCAGATTTAGCAGGAAGCTCTTTGTAAGGCTCAGAGGCCTTCACAAGCCCATAAAGTTTATTGTACCTGATCCATTTTCCTTTATTGAAGAACTCCTGTCTGATAATATAATCAGAGAAATTGTACAGGTTTTTGGACTTATGGCACAAATCCCCTATTTCCCTGGAATGAAACTGGATTTGCTCAACACGTTTAATTATCAATTTGGCTCGACCTCGATTTCTAACCTTTTTTCTTTTCTTTTGCTATAATGTTTCACAGAATAATAATGAAGCATTGAAATTATTTCGTCAAATATTTCTGATGCTTAATGTATTTCTTGATACCTTTAGCAGATTGAGCACTTTTTTTGCATTTATGGTGGATATTATATAATAGAATCTGGATACTAATTATATCTATTGTGTCGCTTTTACGTACTATACGAACGGACAGTTTTCTGTAAGACAATAAACCCTCCTCATATCCTAAAAGTACCCCCCATCTCAGACACTTTTTAACCCCTGTTTTTCTGTCCGTTCGCGTTTTCTCCATCTTAACAATTCCTCTTATTTTCGATAGCTAGCTCCCCTGTGAACTCTGCCCCCATATCCCGAAGTCCTTAATAAAAGTGGAATTGTTTGAGATTTATCGAAAGGTTTTTATAAAATACTACCGTACCCTTACATGCGAGCGGAGTTTTTTCTTTTTTGGAACCAATACCCCCATAACTATCCCCAAGATCCCCATATCCTAGCCGTTCGCTGACTATTTTTTTATATTTACTTTTTCATACTGCTCCGTGCAAGAACGCCGAAAGGCCCTTTTCTGACCGCGAAAACCTTATAATCGTCCCTTTTCTCCTGTTGGCCAATTTTCAAAATATATATAAATTGTCGGGCCCTTTTAACCTCAAATATGAAATTTGATATTCACATCCATTCGCGTTATTCAAGAGACAGCAAAGCAGAGCCGGAGGCCATCCTCCGCCGCGCCAGAGCTAGGGGTCTTGACGGGATTGCTATCTGTGACCATGATACCGTGGAAGGGGGCCTGGCCTGCGCAGGAATTGCCCGGGAGCTCGGGATCAGCTTAACCGTAATTCCGGGAATAGAGGTCAGTTCCTCAAAAGGGCACATCCTGGTCCTCGGCATAAAGGAAAACATAAAACCCGGCCTGAGCCCGGAAGAAACGATCAGGCAGGCAAGGTTGCTCGGAGGGACCGTGATCATCCCCCACCCCTTCAAGAGCAGTTCTCACGGGATAGGGAGTTTCGAGGGGCTTGATACCGACGCCGTGGAGGTCTTTAATTCCCGCTGCCTCTTCAACGCCCCAAACAGGAAGGCCGGAAAGGAGGCGGAAAGGCTCGGATTTCCCGCCGTCGCCGGCAGTGACGCCCATATCTCAAAGATGGTGGGTCAGGCCCATACCGAAATTGAGGCCGGGGAAAACACCGTGGAAGCCGTACTCCGGGCAATCAGAGATGGAAAAACGATACCTGCGGGCAAAAAGACCCCAACCACGGTAATCCTCTGGCAGATGGGGGGAAGTGTCCGGAGGAAGTTAAAAAAGAAACTTTTAGCAGCCTTCAGCCGGTTAAAATAAACAGGGTTAATAAGTTGGCTCTCAATAAAGGGTAGCAGAAAAGCAGACCTGGAAGAATGGTAAAAACTGAAATTGAGAGTCAGTTAAGCTTTTTTCCGTGTCCTTCCGTGTGTTCCATGCCCGAGTTCCGCTTCGGGATCACAGGAAATCGAAGATTTCCTGGGAGTTGCACTGCAAGTGCAACAGCATGGGGTCTGTTTCACTCGTTTCACTCGCTCAAGCAGACTAAAATATTTTCCGTGTGTTCCGTGTGTTCCGTGTGTTCCGTGTGTTCCGTGTGTTCCGTGTGTTCCGTGGTTATAATTTTGATAAAATGGGAATGAAAAAAGTGAGGGATTAAAATCAGTCGATTTGAAAAAGAAATCAATACCGAAACCGAGATCTTCGCCTCCGCGGACCGGGTCTGGCAGATCATTGCGGACTTTGCGGCCTACTCCCAGTGGAACCCCTACTTTCAGGAAGTAAGCGGAAAAGTGAAACTCGGGGAAAAACTGAAGGTCTTCATGAAACCCGAATGGGAAAAGAAAGGCACAACCCTCAAGCCGCGCATCATCCGGCTGGAGCCTAAAAAAGAACTCACCTGGGCAGGGAGTTTTTTTCTTCCGGGCCTGCTTGACGCGGAACACAGTTTCATAATCGAGGAACTCGGGAGCCGCAGGGTGCGTTTTATACAGAAAGAAGTCTACCGGGGCGTGGCCCTCCCTTTCATTAAGGTCTGGTCAATCGATAAAGGTATGAACCGGAGTTTCGGGGAGATGAACAGCGCTCTTAAGAAAAGGGCCGAAAAAATCCGGTAAAAACCGGCCATCTTTTTGAAGTTATTTCAAAAATACTGGGTGTTTTTTGAATTCGATTATCTAAAGGATCGGCGTACTCACCGGCCGAAGGCCGGCCTTTTCATGACTGAAATGGAAAAGATGGATCTCGAAAGCACACACCGGTTTTTCGAATTAGGTTCTGGCAGGCCAAAAAATGCAGTATGATGATGGGTTTTCATTCGTTTGGACCGGCGGTTTTTAGCGTGCTTTCTGTCTTCATTTTCATTTCGAACCGGCCGGCCTCCTGCGTCGGCCGTTGAGAGCGCCGGAATCTAAAAAAATCGATTCCGCAAAAAGGCCTGCTTCAGTGAGTCTGTTCCCAGAAGTTCAGGGCTGTTTTTAAATCGGATTACTTAAAGAACCGGCGTACTCACCGGCCGTCTTTTTTTCTCCCCTGCAAACTTATTATATAATAAATATCAGTATATTCAAAACAATGACCTATCCAGGATTTTCATCAGTAATGATAGCTGTTTTAATCGTTAACGCCATAATTTTAAGCCTGCTCTTCTATCGGTTGGGGAAAAAGGTCAACAAGACCGGCAAATACACAAAAGGTTTTGGAGATGAAGAAGGGAATGGGATGACTATTGGGATGGGGACAGGTCTGGCTCTGGGAATGCTCATGGGAACCATGACTGATAACCTGGCCATCGGCATCACACTCGGGATTTCCATTGGCGTGGCGATGGGGACGGCGTTTAGCTCGGAGGAAGAAAAAAAGTGAAAATACGTATTCACCTCCAAGAAAACGCTAATTTTCACAATTCTTTCTCCAAAAGTGCATGAAGCTGGCCGGAACAACAAAAAAATAAAAATTAATATTTGAAATTAATATTTCAGTCCACTTGAGCGTAGTAAAACGGACACCGTGCTGTTGTGATTTCATCGCAACTCGGGTGCCGAAGTGGAACTCGGGAAATCAAAGAATCCGGCGTACTCACCGGCCGAAGGCCGGGCTTTTCGTGATTGAAATGGAAATAATGGCTCAAAAGCACATACCTGTTTTTTGTAAAATCTAATCTCAGGCCAAAAAAAGAATGCGGTCTATTGATGGGTTTTCATTCGTTCGGACCGGCGGTTTTTAGCGTGCTTTCTGTTGTTTTTATTTCGAACCGGCCGGCCTCCTGCGTCGGCCGTTGAGAGCGCCGGAATCCAGATCAGCAATACAAAACCCCCCGTTCTTGTGATCTCAAAAACATCTGACACCACCCTCACGGAAATACCTTAATACCAATACGGAACTCCATATAACATAAATATTTAAACAGATGACCAGACGATACCATGACCCGGGAAATTAGAATACTCCATACCGCAGACACCCACCTCGGGTATCGGCAGTACCACAGCGACGTGAGGAGACAGGACTTTTTTAAGGCCTTCGAGGCCGTTGTAAGAGATGCGATCGAGATGCAGGTGGACGTTGTCGTGCACGCGGGTGACTTTTTTGATTCGAGGACCCCGACTCTTGAAGACGTCCTTGAATCGATCAGCATAATCACCCCCCTCAGAGCCGCGGGAATCCCCCTGCTCGGGATTGTCGGGAACCACGAGAGCAAGCAGAATATGCAGTGGCTGGACCTCTTCGAGAAAATGGGGATTGCCCTCCGGCTTGGAAAAAAGCCTTATTTGCTGGGCGAGGCCGCCATTTACGGGATTGACAGTGTGCCCAAATCGAAGATCCCTACCTATGATTACAGCGGTTTTGAAATTCCGTCCGGGGAGGATGGGGCGGAAAAAGGAGTGGAAGAAGGGGCAAAAGAAGGAACGGTAAATGGACCGGTGGAAGAAGGCCTGGAAAACCGCCAGAACCTTGTTGTCATGCACCAGCTCATGAATCCCTTCCCTTACGGGGAATGGGCCTGTGAGGAAGTTATAGAAAACCTGCCTTTCAGGACGGACGCAATTCTTCTCGGGGACTACCACAAGTACGAAAAAATAAAAGTGGGAGAGACCTGGGTCACCTACCCCGGAAGCACGGAAAGGAACAGCGCCTCGGAAAGGGAGCCTCGTTCCTACAACATAATCACTCTCAGAGAACACGGGCTTGAGATCAGCAGGCGGAACATCGAAACCCGGAAATTCCTGTTTATCACAGTGAATCTTAAGGAAAAGGAAAGGCCCTACGAGCAGATCTTTTCGGCCGTTGACGAGTACGGGGAAGAACTTGCAGGCTCGGTCGTTTTTGTGGAGATTTCAGGAGATGTGGAAGCGGCCCTCTCATTCAGTGAAATCGAGGAGTATGTCCTGAACAAAGGGGCTCTTGTCCCCAGGATAAAGGACATCAGGGAAATGGAAGCTCTGCCGCCGGAAGAAGTCCGGGTCAGTTTCTCGGATCCTGACAGGGCGGTTGCCGAAGAGATCAAGAAGCTGAACCTTACGGACGGGGGTCTGATTATTGATGAAATCGTCCGAAGTCCCCTTGTTTCAAAGACAAATGTAGATTCCGATACCGAGAATCGTATAAAGGAATTAATAGAGAAGATTGATTTTAAGGCTCCCGATTTCCGGCTTGAATGTGGAATTCCGGAAAATTCCGAGGTGGTAGAGTCGGAGATACGGGAGAAACGGAAAATACCGAATAAGGATACGGGTATGGAAGCAGAAAAAGAAGAATCCCGGCCCGGTCCGAAACAGGCAGAGAGTATTCAGGTAGAACCGGTAAAACCGGCAACAGAAGAAACAGGAATTCCCGAATCCGTTGAAAATGGGACCTCAGCGGAGCTGGATGAAATAAGCCCTGAGTCAATAAGCCCTGAATCCTTCCTTTCCCGGAAGGCCGCCGATTTGCGGGGAAAATCGCAGCCTGAAATCCGGGCAGCTGGAAAAGAAAAAGAAGAAATGGAAGAAGCGTATAAGCCGGAAAAAATGGAACCGGAACCGAAAAGAAAAGAGAAAAAGACCGTGACTCCGGCCCCCAGGCAACGCAACTTTGGTGATTACTTATGAAACTTAAAAAACTGCACGTCGAAAATATCCGGAGTTACAGAAAGCTGGACATTGCTTTCGAAGACGGAGTCACCGTGATCTCGGGGGTAAACGGGAGCGGAAAGTCGAGCCTCCTTGAGGCCTGTTTCATGGGGCTTTTCGGGAGCAAGATCCTCTCAAAGGACTTCGTACTTGCGGATATGATCTTCAAGGGAGAGGAAAAGGCGGTAATCGATCTTGATTTCGAGCACATGGGGAAAGAATACAGGATTGAGCAGGGCTTTCGGCATTCAAAGAAGAGCAAAAGCGCCTCGAACTCGAAGTGTGTGCTTTACGTGGACGGAGAAAACGTTGTGGACCAGGCCGGCCGGACCTACGAGGAAGTCTGTGCTCTTCTGAGCATGGACGAGGAGGCCTACCAGAACTGCGCCTATATCCGGCAGGGGGAAATCGACGTGCTCATCAACGCAAAGCCGAAGGACAGGCAGCGCATGATCGATGAACTCCTCCAGCTTGGGAAACTTGAGGTGTACCGGGAACGGGTGAGAAGCGCAAAGACCGCGGTCGTAAGGCTTGAGAAGTACACAAAAAATAGCCTTTCGGATAAAAGGGCTGAAATTGAGAGTATAGAAGAAACCGGTCCCGTCCGGGCCCTGAACACCAGCCGGCAAAAAGCAAAGGAAAGTGACGAGGAACTCAAAAAGCTGAAAGACATAAAAGAGCGGGCAGTATCGGGAAAGGAAAAGCTGGACCATCAGCTTGCAGAATATAAGGAGCGAGCAGCGGAAATCGCAAAGCTGAAAGCTGAGACCGAAAAGGCCAGGCAGGAGAAAGGGAAGTGCTTTGGGGAAAAAGAAAAGCTGGACCGGGATATCCGGCAGAAGAGAGGAGACCAGCGGGAACTGGAAGAAGAAAATTCCGTAATTCGGCAGGAAGCCGGTTTCGGAGCCCTCGAAGTTGAAGCCCTGCTCCCCCGGCAGGAAAAGGAGGAAGCCCTTGCTAAGGAGATGCTAAACGGAATTTCAAATGAGCTGGCCCTCGTCCTGAAGGATAAAAAGACTTTCGAAAAGGCGGCCAGAGACCTGGAAAAGGATACAAAAGAGGCCGAAAAGGCGGCCGAAAAGTGCAAAACGGATATTGAGGCCGAAAAAACCGGGATCGAGGCAAAGCAGGGGAAAATCCGGGAACTTGAAGAGAAAAGTTCCGCAATCCGGGAAAAAGCCGGGATCGGAACTGAGGTCGGAACCGGAACCGAAACCGAAACCGAAACAGGAGCCGGGACAGGAGCCGGGACAGAAGGTTCTGAAATCGGGGCCCTTGTAAAGGAAAGAGAAGAAAAGGAAAGTCTTCTTCGGGACCGGAAAAATGAGCTTTCAAACAAATTATCTCTCGCCGGAAAAGAAAAGGAAAGCTCTGAGGAAGCCCTTGCGGCTCTTGAAAAAGAGATGAAAATCTGCCGGGAATCCGTCCGGGAATCCGGAGAAAAGCTTGAAGTTCTGGAACTTGAACTGGAAAAGAATTCCCGGAAAATCCTGGATCTTCAGGAACAGAAGACCAGAGGCTTTGAGGCCTTTAAAGAACTCGGGTTTGACGCGGAAAAGCTGGACCAGCTGGAAGAAATAAACGACCTTTTGCAGGAGAACAAAAACCGGCTTCATGGAAATTCGAAAGAGCTTGAGACCCGTATAAAGGAAGTTGAAAAGACTATCCGCAAGAACCGGAAACTTCTGGCCGAGGGAAAATGCCCGACCTGCGGGCAGGAGCTTGAGGGCTCCGGGGTCTCAGGGACAGTCGAGGAATCGGAAAAAGAAAAGGAAGAGCTTTCCGGAAAACTTGTGGAGCTTGAAGGCCAGCAGACCGAGCTTGAAAAACAGCTTGAGGCCCTGAAAGCTGCCCGGAAACTTGAGAAGCAAATTTCCGGCTACGAAAAAGAGCTTGAGAAACTCCGGAATAATACCGAAAATTCGGAGAAACTGCTTGATACCCACAGGGCCAGAATCGAAGAAGAGGGTCGGAAGCTCGGAGGGTTTGAGGCCAGAAAAGAAGAGCTTGGAGGCCGGATAAATGAACTGCTTTCGGACATTGAGGCCCTGAAAGAGAAGGGGGTAGAGGCGGTAAAGGCTTACCGGGAAAGTGAAACACTCCTTGGGGAAGCCAAAGCCTTTGAGAAAAAGCTTTCCGAGAATGCTTCGGAAATTGAGAAACTCAAAGGAAAAATCCAGGCCGCAGGAACCCTGATTGAGAGCTACGAAAAAAGGACCGGGGAACTTGTTGAGAAGCTAAAGGAGCTTGAGGCCCGAAAAACCGGGGGAAAAGCCGAACTCGAAAAACTCAAGCTGGACATCCTGACCCTGAGGGAAAAAGAAGAGGCCGGGAAAAAGGCCCATGAAGAGAGTGAGAAACTCCTCTCCCGGGCGAAAAAACTCAGGGAAAACCTGCTCGGCATAACAAACATAGAACACCGGATTTCCGGACTTGAAGCCGAAATCCGGAACCTCGGGGTAACGATAGCTTTCCTGGATAAGGAAATTCAGGAAAAGAGCGAAAATGCCCGGAAACTCCTCGAAAAAATGGAGGGGGCCGACCTTCCTGACCTCGAACACAAAAGGACCCTGTACGAAGATGCCCTGAAAAATATCGAGAAAAATATAGGAGATCTCTCGGCGGAAAAAGACGGAATCCTGAAAGAAATCGGCAGGATCGAGACCACCCTGGCCCGTCTCCTGGTCCTCAGAGTGGATAAAAAAGCCCTGGAAAACAAAAGGGCCTACCTTGAAGCCGTGGGCAAAAACGCGGAAGAGCTTGAAAACACCTATATGCGTGTCCGGGCCGACATGAGGGCTAAAAACATAGGGGCACTTTCCAAGCTCCTCAACGACATGTTTTCCTTTATGTACACGAACAACGCCTATTCCCACATCGAGCTGGACCCCGACTACAACCTGACCGTGTACAGAAAAGACGGAGTCCCTCTGGAGCCCAAACTCCTGAGCGGAGGGGAACGCGCGATTTTCAACCTCATCCTGCGCTGTGCCATCTACCGCCTGTTATCCCTTGGTTTCGCAGGGGAAAGAGGCGACAACCTGCCCCCCATGATCCTGGACGAACCCACCGTTTTCCTGGACCGGGGCCACATCCGGCAGCTCCTTAAACTCATCGACCTGATGCGAAACATCGGGGTGGGCCAGATTATAGTGGTCTCTCATGACGAGTCTCTGATCGATTCGGCGGACCACGTCTTCCATGTTGAAAAGGACCCCCTGACCAACATGTCTTCGATCAGCAAAAATTAAGGATCAGCAACAAAATAACCTATGCAACTTATTACTCATTGTAACTTCGATTGATGAGCTCGATCTTGAAAATCAATATGTTCAAGTGAAATATGCATAGGTTTTTTTGTGATAAGTCTTAAGCGAGAGTTGCCCAGCAGGCAAAAGGCGCTAGGTTGAGGGCCTAGTCTCGTAGCCGACCTTCAGCAGATGTTATATAAGCTTAGTTCCCAAATTTTAAGCGCATATAAGTGTATTATTACTAATATATGACCTCAATTGATGCCGATTTTGAAATTCAGTCTAAAAAAACCACGTGCTTATATTTTAAGCACATAATTCAATATCGTGAGACCTTTATGCGCCTAAAAATGCGGAATGCAGGTATCTAAAAATGCGGAATGCAGGTATCTAAAAATGCGGAATGCAGGTATCTAAAAATGAATATTTTTCTTGCTATCGTTTTTGGAGATATTCTCAAAAATTATAAATAGATAAATACCTAATCATACTAAATATTATTGGTGATTAGAAATGAAAAGAATTGCAATTTTAATGGGATTATTAATCTTAATTGGATTAAGTGGCAATGTTATGGCAGCAGCATCAAACGGAGGTCCAGCACCAAATTCAGGAGATGGAGTATCAGACGGTTCAGGAATGGAGAATCCAATCCAGAATGGAGATCCATATCCATATCCAGCAGTAAATAAAGGTCCAGCACCAAACTCAGGAGATGGAATACCAGACGGTTCAGGATTTTAATATATTTTATTATTTTAATAAACATAAACCAACAATCTTAGAAAGCAATCCTTCGTTATCATCTCGACCATGCATAAGGAATCTAGCTGAAGATTCCGATTTTTTCATTTTGTTTGCAATATCCTTTAGTGTGGTTTCTTTATTGATATTAGGCAAAAAAGCAATATTTTCATTTCCAATTCTGAATGGAAAAGATGGGATTCTCTAAAAATTGTCGCTTAATCTAAAATGCTTAAAAAAGCATCCGATTTCATTTTGTACAGTTTTGAACACTTTTTTTGGAGTTTGAGCACTTCCTGTTACTGGATGAATAATTGCACAATTAAATGCTTGAGTTAATTGAATTCCAGTCGACATTTCGACCCCCTGCCAATATGAGATAATAATTCCTGCATATTGGCCATTTTATTGATGCAATCTCAAATAAAATGGCATATTTGTATCATGAATTTGTACATAAATGCTAAGGTTCGAAATGTGAGAACAATCTTACTCAAGTACTGGGTTTGTTGTTGATAATATATTTGTAGGGATCAAAATGGTTTTTAGGGTTCAAGAAGATGGAAAGACGTATTATTGTGATGACTATGTTTGTTCTATTCAATGCCCGGAAGGGTGGAGAGCTTATTCCGAGAATAAGAAGGACTCAAAAGACACGATGTTGGTTTTTGTAGGCCCTGAGGGGGCTACGATTAATTTAATAATTGGATCTACCTATGGCAGGTATGAATCCATAGAAGAGATTGAAAAATACTCCGAGAGGGCTTTGAAAGACTATAATGTTGAGTCCAAAAAGCATATTCTTGTTAAGGAAATTCCTGCACTGGAATTTATTTACCCTTATTTTAGAAGTAAAACAAAAAAAGTTGCGTTTGCCAGATACGGAACGGAATTTTTAATTACATGTACTTCTGTAAAAGCGGAAAAATTTCCGGTTTTTGAAAGCATATTTGATTCCTGTATTGGATCTTTTTGTCTGGATGAATTATTACTCAGTGCCAGGGAAGCCCTGAAAATGGGGCTTAAAGCAACTGATTCGAAAAAAAAGTTTTTCTATTTTTCGAAGGCAATAGAGATTAAACCTGATTTTTATGAAGCCTTTGCTGTAAG
Organism: Methanosarcina baltica; assembly: GCF_055394095.1. Lineage (NCBI taxonomy): Archaea > Methanobacteriati > Methanobacteriota > Methanomicrobia > Methanosarcinales > Methanosarcinaceae > Methanosarcina > Methanosarcina baltica. The sequence goes on from NZ_AP042463.1 coordinate 2,541,147, forward strand.
AGCTTATGAGTTTGCGAATATTGGAGATTACGAAAGCGCTCTACAGGATTATGAAAAAGCTCTTTTGGAATTTGAAATTGATTTGGAGAAATATAAGAAAGAGGAAGTAAATCCTGAAAAAGCAATATATATTTCTCAGTTATGGCACGGCAGGGGATATGTCTTTCATAAGCTTGAAAGAGAGGAAGAGGCGGTTCAGTGTTATGAAGTATCTTTGAAAATTAACCCTGACTTTGTTGAATGCTGGTATTGTCTTGGCAATTCCCTGTTATTGCTTGGGAGATATAATGATGGTCTTATTGCAAATAAGAAAGTTGTTGAACTGAATCCTGAAGACGTGCGAGCCTGGACCAATATAGGAAATTCCCTGGATTTCCTGGGACAACCTAAAACAGCACTCCGTATTTATGATAAAGCTATAAAGATCAATTCGGGATTCCCTCTGGTATGGTCTAATAAGGCTGATGTTCTTTTTGAACTCCAGGATTATGATGGAGCATTAGAACATTATTATAGGGCGATAGAAATAAAACCTGACTATGTGAAGTCATGGTATAAGTTGAGTTGTGTTTTGTTCGATCTTGGAAGGAACAAAGAAGCAGAAGAAGCATACAGACAGGTATTGAAACTAAATCCTGATTTTAATCCTTCAAAATACAAAGGGGCTTTTATATGGGAGTGAAGCTCCAGCAGTCAACTATCTCTGTTGTCAACTACCTTTTTTTTCGGGTCGTGTCTATGAGTTACTGACAACCATAAGCATAAGAATCTCTATGCATTTTTCCTAAACACGGGGAATGTGCTTGTTTTTTCAGATTTAATCTACGACCAAGGACACGACCAAATTATCAACTTAGATGAGATTAAAGAAAAAATAATAAGGTTGATGGGAAAGAGTTGCGAAAAATACTATTTTTGAGAAGAGTCCACAAGCTCATTAAAGAAAAAATTGAAAGATTTCAAGCAACACGAGTAGCGAATGCTATAGTAGAATTCAAGAGATACGATTCTACAATTACGAAAAAATATAGGTATTGTGAATAATTCAGTCGGTGCTATGTTTAAGTATCAACAAATTTGACATTAACAAAGGTCAATTATTATTAGGCAGTTGATTTTTTAATAAAAATAATTTTATTCTTGTACACATCTGCGGAACGTCTGATGTATGATGTTGGGATTTTGAATTATTAGATTAGTCTTGTAATTAGGATGAATATTAGAACTACAATTCCTAGTCCTTTTCTAAAGTTATTAACTCCTTGGAATATTTCAAGCCATGCCCATGTAAATATTGCTCCAAAAGAAATTAATTCGAATAATGAGTGAACATAATTTAGAATCGGAATTTTTGTTATAATGAAACTGACAAACCAAACAATTAAGGGTAAGTTTGGTTTTTGTGCTAAAATATATTTTTTCGTCATGTTGGTCGTGTCCGTGAGTTACTGACAATAATAGTAACTATTCAGCCTACTGATAAAAAAAGTATCGTTTCAGCTAATGCTGCAACTATCGGATAATAGCGGCGCTCCATTGAGCGCCGCTCGAATAGCATCCATTACATTCAAGCTATTCTTTCTAATAGTGGATATGTATCCCCGAATTCTGCAGAAAGCTACCGCTCCCTCTATACTTCGGAAAGTTCCCGAAATCTTCTGTTGTAGCTTCATCATTCTGATGTCTCGCTCTGCTTGATTGTTATCAAACGGAACTCTCAGGTCATTGAGGAATTTCAGAATCCTATCCTTGTATTTTATGAACCTGTCAAGGAGATTCTTTGCTTTTGTTTGTGCTGGTCTTCCTCTTTTTTTCACCTGTTTTGAGGGGTAAAGGGGTGGATTTTCCTCAATTCCCTCTTGAATTATTTCATCGTATATTTCCTCGAATGCCCTGACTTTTATTGGATCTATTGGAATTTCCATATCTCTGCATTCGTCGGTATACTTTTTTACTTCACTCAGAAGCTCATTTACTTTTTTAGCCCATTGTTGCTCAAAATTCTCTTCAATTCCAGTAAGATCCCTCTTAAGATGAGCATTGCAGAGAGCATGTTCACATCCATATTTGTTGTATGATGCCAAACCATCATGGACTACTACCCCTGTGTATTTTGGAAGAAAACCCAAAGCATTCATGGCCTCTGTCCCTCTTTTTGGATGTGCAAAATAGTATGTCCATAGATCGTTTGAGACAACATGGAGCCACCATTTTGTCCCTAAAACCCTCATTCCTGTTTCATCACAATGAACAGAATAGGCCGCCAATAGATGTGCGAGAACAGCTTTTTCAAAAGGTTCCAGGTTCTGGAAAAATTCCTTTTCAGCTCTTTTTATGGTAGCAGGGCTGATACGTATACCATAAAAGTCCTCTGCCAAATCACAAAGCCGTTTATAGGGAATCAACTGAAAGTTCCTTAAATATAGGTCGTCCAGTGCTGCATGGTTGATGTTTTCATGATCAAATATCCAATGTGTCTTTTGATTGTGTTTTTGGATCCTGGGTACAGGTTGATTCCGGCCGAGCAAAAAATAGAAAAAAGGAGCTTAAGGCCCCATTCTGATTATTCAAAATAATATCAACCGAATACAAATGGACCACCAAATGGTTTATTGGTTTGAATATTGATGATTATTCCTATGACCATGATAGCGTCGCAAAAGTCCTAAACTAATGAATTTATAATTAAAAGTTATGAGTTTCTTTTCTGTTCTCATTCGCGAATCAGCTACATTATATATAATGCTGTCTAATACTTATATCACAGAAAATACATAATTTTTGAGTGATGATATGTATTCCCCCAGAAAAGGAAAGCCTTCTTCGGAACCGGAAAAATGAGATTGCAACCAAACTATCTCTCGCCGGAAAAGAGAAGGAAGGCTCCGATGAATCCCTTGCAGCTCTTGAAAAAGAGATGAAAACCTGCCGGGAGGCCTTTTCGTGATGACAAAGCAAAAGCAGATTCCACACTAAACCGCAGCTGTAATTTCGATTTCCTTTTCTGAAAAACACGGTTTTTCTGTTTTTGGGCAAATATGTCCGCACCCTCCGAATTTTGAAAATGTATTCATTTTGATCAAGGAACGGTGTCAGCTAATGATCTCTCTGATTTCTAGCCATTTAAGAATGATTGAAAAATAACTTCAAGTTTCCACTTCTGGAATGGCTCTATAATTCCATTTCCCCAATAAATCAAATACAATTTTCATGTTTTTTTTGAAGTTTTTACTTGTAATCGAGTTTAGTCATCATTATATATTGGAAAATAAATAATTGGTACTATATATTTGTGATTCCTTAACTTTTCATCGTATATTATTGATTCTAATAGCATTGTTTTCACATTCCTGGCCCTGAAACTCTTGTACCAATATACTTCGCAAAAAGGCCATTTTACTGATATAACTTCATCAAAATGACCTTGAGTCGTGCGTTATTTGCCTATATTGGTAGGGGTTTGAAATGTGCATTGTTTGAAAAAGTTGGCTTGACAGTTGGCAGAAAATAGCAATTGAAATGAATTAATAGAGATGCCTTTCTACAGAGATTTAACGAATGGGGGAGTAAACGATGCCTACAAAAGAAGAGATAGACAGCCAAATTATGCAACTTTGGGATGAAATATTTGCACTTGAAGACAAACGTAGGGAAGAATTAGATATTAAGTATGAAGAATGGCGGAAAGTAGAACCACTATTAGTTAAAGGCATAGATGAAGTGGTAATGCATATAGAGTCAATGACAGGAATTAGTGACGAAAGCCTACTTATCTACAAAGAAGTTAAAGAAATCAAATATAGGTACAAACAAGAGATAAATGAAAAACGTGCAAAAATAGATGCGCTAAATAGAGAAAAGAAATAAGAAATGAGATCATTCCTTAACCGATGACCAATGAAGTTCGATCGATCGAAAAAAGGAGGTCTCCTTGCTCGGTGCTCGTGGAAAAGAACGGCAATTAAAGAGGGGCCGGTTTCTGGAATCGTCAGCTCTAACCGGTCCCCTCACCGCCCGGCCTTCCAGGTGGCTTTTTCGTGATGATGAAGCAAAAGCAAATCCCACACTAAACCGCAGCTGGAATTTCGGTTTTTTCTCTGAAGAACGCGGCCAAATTCGGGTCTGCGACTTTATTAAAAAAGTTAGCGTTCAGGAAGGTTTTCAAAAACAGTTCCTGAAAGGTTCTCGGAAATATTCTTTGAAAGATTTTCAGAAAGGTTCTCGGAAAGATCCTCGGAAATAATTGACTTCTCGCTTACGGGCAGCGTAAAGGTAAACGTGCTGCCCTTTCCGGGTTCTGAATTTACCCAGATCTTTCCCCCGTGCATTTCTACGAATTCTTTGACAAGAGACAGGCCCAGGCCTGTGCCTCCGAATTCTCTGGAGGTGGAAGGGTCGGCCTGCACGAACGGCTGGAATGTTTTTTCGAATTTGTCTTCCGCTATGCCGATCCCGGTATCACTAACACTTATTCTCAAGGCCTTCTTTAAAAAAAGGTCAATTTATAAAAAAACAGAAAGTTTCCAGCTGGTTGACTTTATGAATTTGCTCCGGGGTGTGAAGCAGGAATGAGTCAAATTCTCAAAAAAATCTCAGAGTTATACTCATACAGGTTTGGTTTTCAGAATTATGTTGGGGTGTTGCCTGCATTTTGATGCAAAAATTCCGAATTGTGTTTTTGTTGGTGGAAGCGTTTGGTGTATGCATTCAAACCACGGAAAGTCACGGAAAAGCACGGAAAAAGAATGCAGGAAGACGCCATTTAAGGTTGCTCTGGCTTTTTTGTTCACAGTCGATTCTGAATCGATTATTTAAAGTCCCGGCATACTCACCGGCCATCAGGCCGGTTTCCGTGTCTTTCCGTGTGTTCCGTGGTTGAAAGCTCTCTTGCCAGTGATTTTGAATAGAGAACTTCAAACAATGCAGGTATATTCATACAAGTTTGGTTTTCAGAATTATATTTGGGGTATTGCCTTGCATATTGATGCAAAAATTCCGAATTTTAAAACTGAGTGGTATATCTCAAAAAATTCCCAACAAGTTCTAAAAAACCTGATCAGAGATACAAAGGTTAAATATACAAAAGTTGGGACATGAAGGCCGAAATGCTAATGTTTTTGTCGGGGACGATTGACAATAAATCGAAACTCGGAATTCCGGCCTGATGAATCAGATCACTGTTTCCAGAAACTCGGCCAATTCCGAAATTTCCTCAAGCTCAATTTCCGTTTCTTCCCCTCTCAGGGAAGCTTTGAAAAGTTCCCGGTTTACAGGGATCACAGCGACAACTTTTGAGGGTTCGACCGCGGCCAGCATATCTTCTTTGATGTCGGCCTCGGCCCGGTTGAGCACAAAGTACACTTTGTTTCCGGCCTGTCGGCCCAGTTCCTCAAATTTTCCGGCGAGATTCAGGGATTCAAAGGAAGGGTCCACCACGACCAGAATGAGATCAAAATAGTTGTCAATGCCCCGCCCGAAATGCTCGACCCCGGCAGCCGTGTCCGTGAGCACGAACTCGTCCTTTTCAAGGTCAAGGTTTTCAAAGAATTTTCTTGTCAGGGAACCCATGGGACAGGCGCAGCCTTCCCCGAACTCCTTGATCTTCCCGATGGCCATGAGTTTTATGCCGGATTTTTCTTCCACAAACCCGGCAGGGATTTCGGATAGACTCCAGCGCTTTTCAAAAGGGGCTTCCGGCTGTTTCTGTTGTTGTTTTGGTTGTTGGTTTTGCTGTTTTTGGTTCTGGTTTTGCTGTTTTTCCTGCTGTAGCTTCTTCGGGGCGGTTCTTTTCCCCAGGTCGCTCAAGCCCCCGAGGCCCAGGGGCTTTGGTCCTTTCTGTTTTTCCTTAAAGCCCTGCTTGCCTCCGAAATATTCGAGCAGGTCCCTGGGGGCAGCAAGCCCGAGTTTGCTGTGCAGTCCGTAATTGGACTCATCGATATCAAGGACCAGGACACTGTACTTTTTCGCAAGTTCTTTTGCAAGGAGGGACAGGACAGTACTTTTCCCGCTTCCACCTTTTCCGCAGACTGCAATTTTCATGTTTTGAATCCTCGTTTCCCGGCTTATCATTTACCGGGAATTTTTCTTTCACAAAGTTATCATACGGAACCTTAAAACTGTTTCCGCTATGCTTATCTGAACCGGAAGGTGATTGTAAATAGAGAAATTTGAGGCTTAATTAAGGAGAAAGTCGAGATTATTTAAGGAAAAACAGGATTAACTGGAGCAGGAGGAGAGGAGGAGGCCCTGGAAATGGAACTTGAAACATTGATTCCTAAAGAATATCTTACAGGGCTTGTAATCCTGGCAGTCACGCTTTTACTCTTCCTTGCTTTTAATTACCTGCTCGGCCGGGTCATCCCGGATAAAAAAGAGACCAGGTTCATCAAAACGATTCTCCGTTTTTTAATCATTTTCTTCGGCCTGGCCCTTGTCTTCCTGAGCCTGCCTCTCCCAGAGGAGAGCAAGCAGTCTTTCCTGAACCTGCTCGGGATCATTGCCGGAGCCGCGATTGCCCTCTCCTCAACAACTTTCATCGCAAACGCCATGTCCGGCATGATGCTGCGCCTCATCAAACCCTTCCGGGTGGGGGACTATATAGAAAGCGGGGAGGTCTTCGGCCGGGTAACGGATGTGCAGGTCCTCTATACACGCGTCCAGTCCGTGGAGAGGGACCTTATAACCCTCCCGAACCTGAAATTAGTCTCAAACCCCTTAAAAACAATAAGGACCTCGGGCACGGTTATCAACACGACGGTTTCCTTAGGCTACGATATTCCATGGCAGGATATTGAAAAAAACCTGGTGCTTGCTGCGGAAAAAACGGGCCTTGAAACTCCCTTCGTCCACGTCCTGGAACTCGGGGACTTTTCGGTTACCTACAAGGTCGGAGGCCTTTTAAAAGAGATAGAGGGCCTGATCTCGGCCCGCTCGGACTTTAAGAAAGCGGTGCTTGACACTCTCCATGAGGCCGGTATAGAGATCGTTTCCCCCAATTTCATGAACCAGAGAATCCTGAAGGAGGACACGGTATGCATCCCCCCGAAAAAGGCTGTCGAGTTCGGGGACGGAACCGAAACTGGAGCCGGAGCAGGAGTCGGAGCCGAAGCAGGAGCAGAAGCCAGGGATGGGGAAGGAGCAGAGAAAAAGCCTTCTGAAAAAAAGCCTGAAGAATTCATATTTGATAAAGCAATCGAGGCCGAGGTCCTGGACCGGCTTGAAAAAGTCCTTTCAGGCTGTGAGAAAAGGGAAAAGACCTTTGAGCAGCAGATTAACGTCGTCCCGGACAAAAAGCTCAAAGAGGATCTGATGTCGAAATTGGAATTTTTAAAAAGCCGGAAAGAGGAAGTAAAAGCCGATTTCGAAAAAATAAAGGAGCAGGAGGAAGAAAGCGAGGAAACAAGCGAGGAAACAAGTGATCCCGAATCAAGGTCCCGCCTCCTCCAGAGCCTGAACCTGAAAGCTGACCACCTCTACATCCGCCGCAGAAAACTCGAAAAAGAACTGGAGAAGATAGCGGGAGAAAAAGAGCCGGAGCAGGCTTGAATCTGAAGGCTCAGATTTTTGAGTTCTGTAAAAGCTGTATTTGCTTTAAACGGCCGGTTGCTATCAGGGAATATCGATTGGTCAGATATCAAAGTTAACCTTTAATATCTCACAGGGTGGCATGTTTTTAATTTGTACGCCTTCCGGTGTTCCTGCAAGCTCCATACTATCGAATTCATTTGGACCGCACAGTACGTCCTGATTCGGGTGCGTGCCGGGCCTGATATTGCAGCTTAAAACAGTCTTTTGCCCGGCTGAAACCACTATTGGAAGCCTTGCTGATGCGGGATGGTTTTTTGGAAGAACTATTAATGGGGATCTGATTTCCCGAATCATGAAGAGAACGCATTTAAGTCCTTTTTCAGTTTTCTCGTTCCCCGAAAGCGCAGAAGCGACAATCAGGTCATGGGGTTCGAGCCCGAGTACAATCTCTTCGTTTTCAGTTTCTAAAAAGAACTGTCCACGCGGGCCTACTTTCACAACAGCCACCGTTCCTGCCGTGCCGCGCAGGAGAAGCATTTCACTTTCTTTAAGTGAAATGTCTGTAGAAGAGGTCACTTTTTTCATGATAAAAAAATAATTATAAGTATTTGAAAAATCCAGACGATTATTTGGATTCTTCTACATTTGCAGACTGGCAGGAAGGACACTTTACATTTTTGCCAATGCCTTTGAATTTATTCCCACAGTCCTTGCATACATAATATTTAACCGCTAATTTATCTTTCAGATCGATATCGAATGCATCTCCAACACTACACATTATTGTCACCTCGTTGTTATGGAATCTATAATCTATAATCCTTATATTATTACTTATACTTCTTCAATTAATACCTTTTCACGCCGTTAACTATCCCTCAATGGAGTCTCAGATTTTTGAGGCCTGCAAAAGCTGTTTTTGCTTTATGCGGCCTTTTTCCGTCAGGCGATATTTCTGTTTACTGCTGCGGGGTTTTTCGGGGATGGTCATTTCTACTAATCGGGTTTCAATAAGTGGATTAAGGACCAGTTCCCGGAATTTAGGAATGGCTGAAAAATAACTTCATATTTTCAGGTAGGGAATCACTTTATACCCACACAGATTATATTTTTGTTAATGGAAATGTCTTGTGTGTGCATTCAAACCACGGAACACACGGAACACACGGAAAAAGAATCCCGGAAGACACAAATTAAGGTTGTTCTGGTTTTTTTCGTCCTCTTGAGGGAGCATAGCTCCCGAAAAGGACCCCGTGCTGTTGCACTTGCAGTGCAACTCCCAGGAAATCTTCGATTTCCTGTGATCCCGAAGCGGAACTCGGGTATTTAAAGTCCCGGCGTACTCACCGGCCATCAGGCCGGTTTCCGTGTCCTTCCGTGTTTTTCCGTGGTTAAGAAATGGTAAACAAAAATACTTGATATTATATTTGGCTCATTCCTTAGTCAGATTTGTCCGCCCCACCCACTCCATTAATTCCGTAATTGAATGAGAAACTTCAAAGTTCACAAGTAGTTTCATCTGATCCTGACTTAGTCCCAACTTGGTCCCAACTTGGTCCCACCAGAGGTAACTTCCGTGGTGACTTCCGTGGTGACTTCCGGGGTGACTTCCGGGGTAACTTCTGTGGTGACTTCCGTGGTGACTTCCGTGGTGACTTCCGGGGTTGTACTTCCTGCCGGCCCCGGAATAAATCAGTTTTTTGTATCGGTTTTTCAGGTTATCGGGTAAAATTAATCGATTTTCGATCCCGGCGATCATCACCCGAGTTCCGCTTCGGGAGCACGGGGTCCGTTTCGCTCGCGTTGCTCACTCAAGCGGACTAAAAATTAATCGATTTTCGATCCCGGCGATCATCACCCGAGTTCCGCTTCGGGAGCACGGGGTCCGTTTCGCTCGCGTTGCTCACTCAAGCGGACTAAAAATTAATCGATTTTCGATCCCGGCGCTCTCAACGGCCGACGAAGGAGGCCGGGCTTTTCGAAAGGAAAATGAGGACAGATCACACGCTGAAAACCGCAAAACCGGGCGAAAGAAACCACATCACCGGGACGGGGGCACTTTTGTCCAGTCAGATCTTAGATTCTTCAAAAACTTGACTGTGCTTTTGAGGTCGATTTTGGCTCTTCGCCGTTCTCTGTGGATAAGATGGAATTCAATTCAAGACCGTGTTGGTTTTTATAATGAATAAACACTCAAAAAAGTGAGGAGCCGGAATATCCCGAAGTCGAAGTTATTGGATTTTCTTGTGCATCTACCTTTCAATGATAAGTCTCTTTATAAGTAGGGTGAGCTACAAAGACGATGTAAATTCTATTCAAACAGACCAAAATTAAAAAGTAGGTTAATGGATGGAAATACGTATCCTCTTCAAAATTAGCGGTAAATTTTTCAGCCATGCAAATACTTAATAACTAAATTTCAGAATATTCTAAATTTAATGGGGCGCAAGTTGGTGATTCCCCAACTCATATAATTAATTCTATTTCACTCAAACTCATGAAATTCACGTTGCTACCTCTAAATTTGAAGCGGATACGGAAATACTGTGAATCAATAACTTTTATAAAGGTGTTAACCATATGAAAAAGTTACAAACATTAAAAAGTGTAACTATTCAGGCACCTTATTATGAGCCAATTGATATAGATTTTGTCCATTTGGATAAATCAAGTTCTGGATTTATATCAAAATTGAAAACTGAATCATTAGTATGAGTTACGCACTTGAGATGCAAAACCAAGCACATGAGAGCTTATCAATAATATTGTGCTTTAGACCGTTTAGTGCTTCATGCCACTGGTTTTTTGTTCAACTGCGTAAGTCCTAATTAGTATTGGATAGCTGAATAGTTTCAAAAAAATTAAATTGGAATGAACTAAATGGCAAAAATAAACTTATCTCCTTATACAATTAAAGTTAGAGAAAAGAACTCCAATGAATACCAAAATTTGGATGATTTATTTGGAAAAAGGGTTTCATTATTTAATGAAATTAAAGAAATCAAACATAAGTATAAATTAAAACCTTATAAACAAGATGATAGTAAAAAAGCTTTTAAATTTGAGGATAAAGAACTCATTTTTGATATCGATAATGTAAAAATTATTCAGGACATCGTATACTATGGAGAATATGGAATATTGAGAAAAATAATGAATACAGAAACAGGAGAAATAAATAAAGAGGATATGATCTCTCCTGAAGAATCTCCTGTTTATGATTTGACTTTTACTTATTTCCAAGATACTTTGATCAAGAAACAGGGTTACATTATCGTGCAAAGTTATTCAAAGTTTGCTTATAAAACTGTTTTTAATGAATTGCTTAAGAAGACATTAGGATCTATATTAAAAAGAGATGTGATTGTTGAAATCAATCCAATTATAAGTTCAGAGTTGATACATTTAATCGAAAAGGGTGGAAGAGTTGTCGAAATTGATTTAATATCCAATGATGTATCTAAGGACTCTTCAGATATTTTGTTGGATTCTGATGGAAGTGAGATAGAAATAAAAAATGCAGGAAAAATAAGTTATTCCTTAACTTGTTCTAAAGGTAAGAGTCTAATATCACTTGATAAAGCTAAGTACATATTAGAAAAATTAAAAGAGATGGTTCTGAATTCAGATGCTACACCGTTTTATGAAATGACCAAGTGTAAATTAAATGAAGTAAAGATTAAAATATCAACAGAAATTGTAACTATTCAGCCTACTGATAAAAAAAGCATAGTTTCAGCTAATGTTGCAACTATCGGATAATAGCGGCGCTCCATTGAGCGCCGCTCGAATAGCATCCATGACATTCAAGCTATTCTTTCTAATAGTGGATATGTATCCCCGAATTCTGCAGAAAGCTACCGCTCCTTCGATGCTTCGGAAAGTTCCCGAAATCTTCTGTTGTAGCGTATCTATTCAGGGTAAGGGTGGCACATTTTCAATCGCCGCATGAAGTGAACTTATAGTAGGTATATTATTCTTTATTAGTGTAGATATGTATCCCCTAATTCTAAAGAAAACATCTGCTCCATGGGGTTTCCTAAAATCTCCCGATATTTTTTGCTGAACTGTTATCATTCTGAGATCTCTTTCTGCTTGGTTGTTACTGAAAGGAACTCTTAGATCCGTAGCAAACCTCAAGATTTCTTTTTCATACTTTGAAAGTCTATCAAGGAGATTTTTTGCATCGCTCTGCGCTTTTCTTCCTCTTTTAACCCCATTGTCTTTCGAGATTTCAGGTGGAGGATTGTCCTCAAATCCTTTCATTAGTATTGACTGATACTTTTCTTTAAAGGTCTTGAGCGTATCTTCATCTATTTGTATGCCCTGTTTTCTGGCAAAGTCTGCGCATTTTTTAATTTCATATAGGAGATCAGACATCTCCTCAGCCCACACTTGCTTGAATATGTTATAAATGTCTTTAAGTTCTCTTTGAATGTGGACATTACATGCCGCATGTTCACATTTGTATTTAAAATAGGGTTTCCAGAAATCGTGGACTATAATTCCTCTATATTTAGGCAACACTCCCATTTTATTCATTGCTTTTGATCCTCGACTCCTATTATGGAAATAGTATGTATATTTTTTTGTAGAGATTAAATGGCAGTATTCCCCTTGACCACCAACGTCGATTCCAGTTTCATCACCATGGATGACATTTTCTTTTATCAGTTGCTTCTTGATGTGGTTTGTAGCACCTTTCAACTTGTGAAATAACTTATTTTCTGCCCTAATTATTGTACCAACGCTTATATCAAATCCAAAGGCATCTTTAAATAATTTCTTGATTCGGTCATAGGGAATCAATTGGTAGTTTCGGAGGTAAATTGCAATTGTTAAAACCATATTGCCATATTGGACAGGTTTTGTAATTGATTTCGGAAAAGCAGCTTTGTTTTTGCGGTTACAATAAGGACATTTTTTGATCTCAGCACGATGTTCGGTCACTTTACGCCTTACAATTATTTCAAATTCTTGTCTCTTCTCGTAATTTATAACTTCAATCTTCTCAATGTTACAACCACAATGTTCACATTTATGTAGCTTATAAATGATTGTTTTATCAGGATTTTTAATCATCCTTAATGTAGAACCAGGATGCCCTTTTTGGCCGCCAGGACGTCTAAAACTTCCTTTTTGTGAACCTTTTGATTGAGGTATTTTATCAGTAGAATTGTTAGTAGAGGGAAGTCGATTTCTTTTTTGGTTTTGGTTATTCTTTTTTAGGCGAGATTCTAACTCATTAAGTCTTTCTCGAAGTTCGGTGTTTTCGGATTCAAGATTTTCATATCGAGATTCAAGCTCTTCGTGTCGAGATCCAAGATCTTCATACCGAGATTCAAGCTCTTCGTGTCGAGATCCAAGATCTTCATACCGAGATCCAAGATCTTCATACCGAGACTCAAGATCCTCAATATATGAAACAATGGATTCAGGGTCTGAACGGCATTGAGTAAGAATCTCTTCACATTTCATAAACCTCATTCCAAAATCCGATGATTTTTATATTAATCTATATGAAAAAAGTAATTGTTGAGTTTATACGAAATATAAGTTAGAAACAGAGGTAGCTGAATAGATACGTTGTAGCTTCATCATTCTGATGTCTCGCTCTGCTTGATTATTATCAAATGGAACTCTCAGGTCATTGAGGAATTTCAGAATCCTATCCTTGTATTTTATGAACCTATCAAGGAGATTCTTTGCTTTTGTTTGTGCTGGTCTTCCTCTTTTTTTAACCTGTTTTGAGAGGTCAGGAGGTGGATTTTCTTCAATTCCCTCTTTAATTATTTTATCGTATATTTCCTCGAATGCCCTGACTTTTATTGGATCTATTGGAATTTCCATTTCTCTGCATTCGTCGGTATATTTTTTTACTTCACTCAGAAGTTCATTTACTTTTTTAGCCCATTGCTGCTCAAAATTCTCTTCAACTCCAGTGAGGTCCCTCTTAAGATGAGCATTGCAGAGAGCATGTTCACATCCATATTTGTTGTATGATGCCCAACCATCATGAACTACTACCCCCTTGTATTCTGGAAGAAAACCCAAAGCATTCATTGCCTCTGATCCTCTTTTTGGATGTACAAAATAGTATGTCCACAGACTGTTTGAAACAACATGGAGCCACCATTTTGTCCCTAAAACCCTCATTCCTGTTTCATCACAATGTACAGAATAGGCTACCCGTAGATGTTCGAAAACAGCTTTTTCGAAAGGTTCCAATTTCTGGAATAATTCCTTTTCAGCTCTTTTTATGGTAGCAGGGCTGATACGTATTCCATAAAAGTCCTCTGACAAATCACAAATCCGTTTATAAGGAATCAATTGAAAGTTCCTTAAATATACAAGAGAGGATAAAAGGCGAGGTCCATATTGAATAGGGAATTTTATAGAGTCTGGAAAAGTACCTTTGTTTATTTTCCCACAGTGAGGGCATTTCTTGGACTCAGCACGATGTTCGGTAAATATGATGTTCACAGGAGGAATATCAGCTTCTTGCCTGCGTTCACAGTCCCGAACTTCAGTATCTTCAAGATCATGACCACAATTTTCACAGCAGTGAGGGGAATGAAATATTATATGGTCAGGATCCCCAACCATTTCGAAAGTACTTCCAGAATGACCTTTTTGACCACCAGGTTTTTTCCCACTTCTTGTGCGGCTACTCTTAGGTTTAGGTTTTTCATTCACAAAAACGTCAGTAGAAGGAGGTTTACTGCTGTTTTGGCTGTTTTGATTTAGACGAGCCTCTAAAACCCTTACACGTTCCTCAAGTTCAGCAATTTGAGAAGCCTGTTTCTCTATGATAGTCTCAAGTCTCTGAATTACAGCAACGACTGCTTCAGGGCCTTCTTCATAGATTTCAAGAATCTCTTCACGTGTAAGCATGATACTGAAGAGATAGAGTTATTTTATATGCAATTTTTCCTCGAAACGAGGAAAAATTGCCTTTGTTCAAAGTATGGCTGAATAGTTACCAGAAATTAAAGATTATACAGTAACCATCGTTGCAGATGGATCTGGATTTAAAGAAATTTTACCAATTAATAATGAAGAGGCAATTTCCAAGGATGGAAGTATAAAAAATGGAGAAATACTTATTATTGCAAGGGAATATGCAGGGAGTATATCTAAAAGATATAGATTAAATAAATACTGAGTTATAAAAGAGTGTTAAAATGATATTCAATGTTTTGAAAATATTCAAAGATAATTATACTTTGTTAATTGAAGAGTCTTCTAAATTTCATGTGTATTTTTGGTTATTTATAGTTCCATTAACTATTTCAATTGTTATAACACTTTGTGGTTTTAGATCTGATGATAACCAACTAAGCAATACAATTTCTTTTATTTCTATTATTGTTGGATTCTTGATAAATGCTTCAGTTATATTAATTTCAACCGAAATATCAAAAGGTTCTATTGGTGATGTCTTAAAAAACAGAAGTCATGCCAACATATTTTATACGATATTAGTTGGAATTCTAATAATATTATTGATAATAGTTAAACCGAGTTTTGAACATTCAATTTTTGAACAGTTGCTAAAGATATCATTTACAATTCCAATAATAAATATTCTTTTGGATATTTCCGTAGTATACTATATTATTCTTTATGCGTTATTCATACATTTTATAGTAATGATTTTAGTAATTATAAAAGCATTTTATGCTCTTTATAAATAAATCCAATCGAATAACTTGTTTAAAAATCGATTTCTTACTATTCAGGAAGTTTTCAGCGCCTTTTATACTCATACAGGCTTGGTTTTCAGAATTATATTGGGTTATTGCCTTGCATTTTGATGCAAAAATTCCGAATTTTAAAGCTGGGTGAGTATATACCAACAACGAGATTATATGCTTTATTACGTTTAATGATAGATCGGTAAAGTGCCTCAGTACTCATAGGGTTCATCACGGATCAGCAAAAGTACTCATCACGGATCAGCAAAAGTACTCATCACAGGCACTCATTCCGGAAATATTACTATAATGATACTATTATGCTATTTATTTAAACTTTAAGGATTCAGGCCCCTCATTCTTTCTCCAGCTCACCTTTGATTTCTTCCGCAAGCTTCCGGGCCGCTTCCCTCGGATTCTCGGCCTGGTAGATACCCCCTCCAACAATCACCCAATCAGCCCCGGCCGCGATCACGTCGGCTGCGCTCCCTGATAAAACTGATCGAAAAGCAGAAACGAAAACCCATCTACACCGACTTTGAAGACGAAATGGGCGGCGAGACCGATGTGGATTTTCCGGGTTTTGCCGCAGGGAATTTCGAGAAGTTTCGTGCCAAGACCCGTAATTTCCTCCTGGATCATCAGGACAATCCCGTTATTCAAAAACTCCGTATGAATATTGCCCTGGATGACACTGACCTTGAAGAACTGGAGCAGATACTCTCTGAAAGTGGGGTGGGCAGACCGGAAGAGTTTGCTCACGCAAAAGAAGAGTCAAACGGGCTTGGCCTCTTCGTGCGTTCACTGGTAGGCCTGGACCGGGGGGCTGCAAAAAAATCAATGGCCACCTTCCTTTCAGACAGGACCTTGACCGCGAACCAGATCGAGTTCGTAAACATTGTTGTGAACCATCTTACCGAACATGGTGTGATGGATGCTGCACTACTTTACGAATCCCCGTTTACCGACCTTACCCCACAGGGTCCTGATGAGCTTTTCAGCTCGGCCCAGGTGAATGATCTGATAGGGGCACTGACGCAGATCACGGCAACAGCAATGGCACCCTCATATCAGCAACAAAGCATGGCATGAAGGTTGCTTGAGGGGCCCCAACTGATTGAGAAAAGCAATTATGTTGGATAACTATTAAACATATTTCAATGTACTATTGAGAAATATTTCAGAAAATGAGTGCCTCAGTACTCATAAGAAACTAATATTGAGTGTCTGAAATGTCTAATATTTATAATACCGTTGTGAGTTTCGCGGAAGTTCAGAGCACACCTAAAAGGCTGAATAAAGGCTAAATTTTTTCGATGAACTTTCTAATATTCAATCATCAGCTAGCAAGTTCATGTTTACGTTTACGTTTACGTTTATTTGGAACCAGAGTCCTTCTTTTCTGCATTAAACCGGAGTTACAAAGAATATGCCAAAATCGCTAGTAGAACCTGAAAATAAGAAGTTCAGCAAAATCGATAGCAATATACATAGCTTATACCTATGAATATATCAACTTCGATATCAAGTGCTGCATAATTATAAGAAATTGTTATACCCTACTCATTTCGTTATGCATTGGCATTGTGACACTACATCTTATAAACTCCGGTTAAATTCATTAATACCTTTTGCGGTATTCTCAAGTAGCTTGAAAGCAAGGTCCTGATACGGCCAGAAAGCCAGCCCGCAGTCCGGACTCGCATACTTTATGCGATCCCCAAGAACGGAATAAGCCGTTTCAAGCCTCTTTTTTATGACATCCGGAGTTTCGAGCTCAGTTACGATTTTTTGCATGTACTCCTTTTCCTTCCAGGCATTAATTCCATACTTTTCATTGACAATACCTATAAGACTGGAAATATCGGTTCTCGATACTCCGACTCCTATATAAGTATTTGAATCCTCCAGTACTTTTCTGTCCAGAAGATCCAGGTTGGAAGGAGTTTGCGCATACTCAAATCCAATGACATTGATAGGGGTTTCACATATAAGCTTATATTTCAGGGGGGAATACAGGTGAATCTCCACGTCAGCTCCCTGCTGCCGAGCATAGGTGGAAGCAAGAGTAAGAGCGGAGCTGATATCAGCGTCAGAAAACTTGATCCTATCATTTATCCCGAGGCTGGGTTCATCAAAAGCTATAACCTTTATTTTGAAATTTTTTGCAGTTTTAAATGCCTGTTTAACTTTACTTTCAAAGATGCATGTTTTTCCGTTATCAAGCGGCTTTGTTTGTGTGGGCCTAAGGAATGAATAATCCTACTGATGACGTTTTTATTGGGGTGGCAGGTAATTACCCAAGTTCAAGAAAGAAAATAATGATGCTTGCTTTGTACTCATCTCTTCCAGAATAATATTACACTTATTTGATTCTTTATCCTGGATAACTGCCAGCCTAATTTCGGACAAATTTTCAATTAGTCTTCTCATAGAAAGACCATATCTCTTTGTCTCCCAGGCTAAATATCTGTAGAAAAGTAAGCCAATTATAGACAGAAATACGTGAACTTTGATATTTTCATCTTTGTGGTGGTACACCGGTCCCACAGGGACAAGCAGGTGATCATTCAATAGCTTAAAATCATCCTCTATAGCGCCTTTATTGTTGTATGTTTGCACAATTTTTTTAGTGTGCCAACGGTGCTTATCTGTAAATAGTATATTTTTTCCTAATGAATTTTCGCGCTTATTTTTATTCTCTTCGTCAATCCAGAACTTTAACTGAGGTTTTTTCTTACCTTCAGGAGCATCAGTAATTTCATATTTCACCATACTTCTGTATTTTTTGATAATAATGTCTGCAACCTCTTTTTCTACACTGCTCCTGTTTCTTGCTTTTCCTCTGTTGCTTTCCAGTCTCCTCTGTAGGTCTTCCAGATTCTCAGTTATTTTTGACATATTTGACTCACAAGTTCTTTTTTGAAGTTTGTGAGTTCCTTCATTGAAAGTAATTACTGTTGTAAATTCTGTCCCGTAAAACTGATGCTTTGTCCGATAGCCATAAATTTTGTGGCCTTCTGAGCTTTCATATAAAAATTGATATTTAGATAATGGCACTTCAAGAAGATCATCTGCCTGATTTGCTTTTACAGCCCCTACAAAATTCATCTTTGAAGTTGCTTTTTCAATGTTGTCCTTTGAATTGTTTCCCTTATCAAAAACAAGAACAAGGTCTTCCGAACAAATATTCAATTCGGTTAGACGGTTTACTATTTTGTCAACCAGACCTGAAAATTCCTCTGAATCATGCACATTTCCTGGATATGTCTCGTGAATAAAAGGTAAGTTGTAATCATTAGCAGCCAGCGCTACAGATACCTGATTTTTGTCTTTACGATGCTTTTTGTTATACCCTTTATGAAGCAATTCACTTTTTTCATCATAATTGGTAGCATAAGTGAACCAGTTTGATTCATCCACAAACAGTACTGAAGGGGTTAGTCCTTTTTCGATGAGAACTCGGCACAAATCGTCTTCAATATTTTTCATTGTGTCGGAATCAATGTAATTCATATGATTCAAAAAATTCTGACAATTTAATTTATGAGGGAATTTCCACTTAAAAGATAAGGCCGATTTTTTGAACCATTCCCCAATACCGTTTTCACTTAAAACTCCATGAGATTTCCCCACTATATCAAGTAAAAGATACTCTCCGACACTTAAACCATCGATTGATTTTTTCATAGTGTGCTTGTTCACTATGTCAACGAATCCAAGCTCTTCATTCACATGAAGAAGTGCGGCAAGTTTGCCGTACTCAAAAGATTTCAGTTTCATGTAGGGCAATGATTCACTCTGTTTTTTCATTTCAAATATTTTTTCGGCATTGCCTAAATATATCTGAAATATAGTTTTCACTTTTCCATCAATTCTGCCAGTTTTAATAATATACCAGTATTTTTTACCGTTGATTATTTTCTGTTTTAAAAAAACCATGATATAAATTTAGGTTCTACGTATATAAAGATATTTCTTCAAAAAACAGATACAATAGGCTTTTTAAATGTAATTTAGAACTTAGGCCTTACAAATATTTTTTTTAACGGATCTTCCTTGCCACTGATTTTTGTGGCAAATCAAGGCAAAAATAGCTCTTCTTTGAAAGCTGAGTTTAATGAATTTCTCAATATCCAATGCAAGGATATGATATGCGTCCACAAAAGCTGTTTCCCCGAAAGCCTGAAGATACATATCCGTAGGACCTGCAATACAAACCCTAACTTCAAGAGTCTTTCCTGTCTCCTCTTTATATTGTTTTGCAACCTCTTCAATTATTTCCAGCTCAAGGATCTTTGCATTTTCTTCTTTTAGCACATAGGGTTCATAACAATTCTTTTCTTCTTTGATGATATCCAGGAACTGACCTATCATATCTCTAAACTGAGGATATGTGGGAACGTGTACTCCCACATCAATTTTTCTCCGGAAGGCCTCCCTTATCATGGAAAAGAGTTTTTCGTCTTCATTTCGATTTTCAGCTGCAAGCTTTACCCACTCCCTCGTGATACCCTCAGGTGTGGGAAGGCTCCCTTCATCGATAAAAATAATCTCCCTCATGCCTGGTATATAAGGGAGATGAAGTTTTATAGATATTGGATTCTTTCAGATTTCCTGTGGATCTGGCTTGATCATCATCCATTAGGATGTGCTGCCTATTCTTGCAACTGGTAAGGCACGGCAGAGACTTCAGGAGATGGGAGTGTCTCATTCAAAGAGTTGGATAATTTAAAAATATGACAGAAAATATTAATGTATGGGTAGTAAGGATATTTATTTGTGGATAAAAATTGATCCTGGATTCACCAATTATTGGATTTAGACTGGGGGATTTTAAGCAGACTTTTTGTTTTTTCTTTAATAGCCCAAACGGCCAGGAAAAGAAATTTAGCGAATTCGATTAAAATTATTCAAAAAATATGTATATCGTAGTATAAAAGGGGTTAAATGTAGGAGATTGGTTCAAATGAGTCCTGAAGAATTGGAACAAAAGAAAACAATGGTATTGTCCATGTGTATCTGTAGCACCTGCCCCTCCTGGGTAGAATGCGGTGAGAAAGGCGGATTTTGTTTTCCCACAATTGGTAAAAGCAGCTGCATAACCAAAGAAAAGGGCTGCATCTGCGGTGGATGTCCTGTTACTGAAAAGATGGGATTGAAAAACATGTATTATTGCACTAAAGGCTCTGAAAAAGAGCAAACTGGAATGTAAATCTAAGTAAGGCTCTTCGCCGTCTTCTGTGAGTAAGATGGAATTCGATTCAAGACCGTGTTGGTTTTTGTAAGGGGTAACCATTCAAAAAAGTGAGGAGCCAAAAGTATTTTTGGATATGGAAAAATATCCATCTTTTTTTCATTCAGGGGTACTTATGGAGCGAATTAAGAGGGATTAATGTGGTTAGATACCGATGCAATATCTGTAACGTTTTTGAGTACGATGATGCCCGGGGTGACTCTGTCACCAGCATGAAACCTGGTACAAAACCAGGGGATTTTCCTGATGACTGGAAATGTCCCATCTGCAAATCAGATAAAACCCATCAAATACCCATAAAAGAGGAAGTGAAAGAGGAAAAAGTACAGGAGATCATTACCTGTCCCCATTGTGGTACCAAAAGCAAGGTTACGATATCCTCTGCTAAAATGGAACTGGGGGGATACCTGGGAGAATGGAAACGAGAATCTGATGAACTGGAGACCCATATGGCAGATATTCATAAGATGTCTGTCACTGGAGAATCCATTATCGAACCCATGAGAACCCCTAGGGATGTGATATCGTACGATGATATTCTCATAAAAGGAGCACAACTTGCCAGGATCCCGTTAAACCATGAAGAACCGGTCAATACGAGAACGATCATTGGTCCAAAGGCAAAATATCCCCTGGTGATCGAGACCCCTATCTATATTACCCATATGTCATTTGGTGCATTATCAAAAGAGGTTAAAATAGCTTTAGCAAAGGGAAGCGCTGCTGTTAAGACTGCCATGTGTTCAGGGGAAGGCGGGATATTGCAGGAATCCTTTGATAATGCTTACAAATATATCTTTGAATATGTACCCAACCAGTACAGTGTTACTGATGAGAATCTCAAAAAAGTAGACGCTATTGAGATCAAGATCGGGCAGTCTGTTAAACCGGGCATGGGTGGACATTTGCCTGCTGAAAAGGTTACAAAGGAAATTGCAGAGCTCAGAGGATTTCCTGAAGGGACTGATATTGTGAGTCCTTCCCATTTCGATGATATAAAAAACAAAGATGACCTGAAAACGAAGGTGGATTGGTTAAGGGGAAAATCTGGGGGCAAACCAATAGGTATCAAGATCGCTGCCGGTCATATCGAAGCAGACCTGGAAATTGCAGTTTTCGCTGAACCTGATTTCATCACAATCGATGGCAGACCCGGAGCTACTGCTGCTGCTTTTAGGCATGTTAAACAAGCAGCATCGATTCCAACAGTATTTGCCCTATATCGGGCCAGGAAATTCCTGGATAGTAAAGGTATTACCGATATATCTCTTATCATCACAGGAGGGCATCGAGTATCATCGGATTTTGTAAAAGCATTGGCAATGGGAGCTGATGCTGTTGCTATTGGAACTGCAGCACTGATGGCCTGTGCGTGCCAGCAGTATAGGTTGTGTGATACAGGGAAATGCCCGGTCGGGGTGACTACACAGGATCCAGAATTACGGGCCAGATTGAAGGTGGATATCTCTGCCAGGAAACTGGAAAATTTTCTGCATGTATCCTCAGAGGAATTAAAAGATTTCGCACGGTTGACCGGGAATAATGATGTCCATGCGTTGAACATCAATGACCTGTGCACCACAAATTCGGAGATTTCAAATCATACAGAAATTAAACATATATGACACTGTTTAATTTATTTTGTGGCAACCCAAATTTAGGCTAAATGCGGCAACTACTCGCCACTAAAGAAGCTGTCCGAAAATTCAATTTCAAGGCAAAAACCGGTGAAAAATAAGGCATATAAAGCCTTTAAATCGAAAAAAAAGGAATTAGGATATTACTGATAGTAATTGTCGGACAGCCTGTAAAGCAGGGAGAATCCTGCTGAAGGGTCTTGACCTCATAGTGGCACACCCTGGCCGTCGTTCTTATTCTCATACCTGGGTTTTTGCAGGAGCAGTCCATTGCTCCTGCCGATGCCAATCGATCAATGGGTAGTTCACAATGTAACGCACAGACAATCGGTGTTTAATGGCTTCTGTGCCTGTTATATTGCTGACCTCTTCTGGAGGGGTTGTTCATCTTATTTGCCGGCTTTTGTCTTATTTCCGGTTTTTCAATTACAATCTTCTTCAGAGCGGGTAGTGCCTGTCCCTTAATCTCCACATCATTGTCTTTCAGCACACTCATGAAATTAGCATGGTCACTTTTGGAAAGGATATTTATCGCTTTTCCTTCTGTCCCTGCTCGTGCGGTTCTTCCAATTCTGTGAATATACTGTTTACTTTCCCTGGGAATATCATAATTGTAAACATGGGAAACACCCTGTATATCAAGTCCTCTTCCGGCTACATCTGTGCATACAAGGACAGATATGTTCCCGGAATGGAATTCTTCCATTATGTGAGTTCTTTTGTTCTGTGTCAATCCGCCATGAATTGCCAGGGCATTGATTCCTGTTTTTCTCAGGTTTTTTGCGACTTTATCAGTGTTTCTTTTTGTGTTGCAGAAAACCATCCCGAGGTTTGACTTCTCACTTTTTAGAAGGTGCACGAGCAGAGATAATTTCATGTCATCCTGTACTTTATAAACGACCTGATTCAATTTTTGCGGGTCGATATAAGACTCGACTGATACCTGAACCGGGTTTTTCATGTGCTTTCGGGAAAGCTGGATAACATCTTTTGTAATGGTCGCAGAGAACAAAAGGGTCTGCCTGTTTAGAGGGCATTTCCGGATGATTTTTTCTACATCCACTTTGAATCCCATATCAAACATATGGTCTGCCTCATCAAGGACAAGGGTTTTCACATTATTGAATTTGATGGTATTTCTGCTGATATGATCGAGTAACCTACCGGGTGTTCCCACAACAACATCGGCACTCATTAATGCTTTAATTTGTGGATTGATCCCTACTCCACCATAGATAGATACGATTTTTAACGGGTCGTATTTTGAGAAGTCCCTGAAAGTATTTGCCACCTGCTCCGCCAGTTCTCTCGTAGGAGTCAGGATCAAAGCCTGAATTCCTTTTCCTTTTACGGAATTTTGTAATATGCCGGAAGCAAACGCGAGTGTTTTTCCGGAACCTGTTGCTGATCCGGCTATAACATCTTCCCCAGCAAGTATCAGGGGAATTGATTTTTCCTGGATTGCTGAAGGGTTTTCAAAGCCATGTTCATTTATTGATTTCAAAACAGCATTACTAAGACCGAGTTTTTTAAAATTATTCATAGTTAAACTTTCCATGATTTGTCTGAAAAAGCTACTTAATTGCTTTTTCATATTCATATATTAAGACATATTAAAAACAATTAAGAGCTCTATAAGCACAACTTCAGAAAAGTTAAGATTCATTTACTTCTTAAAAGTTATCAATCGCTTATAACGAAGAACTCTCTTTTATACCTTTGCCTATTTTGATAATGTCAACTGCCCCATGTTAAAGAAGCTGTCCGACAATTCAATTTCAGGCAAAGACAGGTAAAAAAAGGCATATAAAACCTTTAAATCGAAAAAAAAGGGTTTATAATATTACTGGAAGTAATTGTAGGACAGTCTGTTTAGTGGTGGGTATTTGACAGCTGCAAAAGTATAGGAGGAATTATGTTACCAACAACTTTCGCAAACTTTTTAAGTCTTCATTTAGAATTTAATTCACATGCCCTTGCTAAATCTATACTTTCTCGCCTTTGAGATTCTGGTTTTTGTGCTCTTTCTGGCCTGTCTGCAAAATGCCTGGCAACGAGGCCCCTGGGTAGTCTGGCAACTTCTTGCCGGTGTGTTCTTCGGCTTGCTGCTGGAGTGGGCTACAATCCAGCAGCTCAGCGCCTACGAGTACGGACGCTTTCTGGTAATGCTTGGTCCTGTCCCTGTGGTTATGGGGGTGGCCTGGGGAACTATCATCTATAGCGTTTGCTCCTTTTCCGATAAAACCAACCTTCCGGAATGGGCACGACCGGTGCTCGATGGCCTGATGGCCCTGAACATCGACCTTTCCTTAGATGCAATAGCCATCCGCCTGGGCATGTGGGATTGGGGAAAAGTTCTTGATCATCAGTACTTCGGTGTTCCTTTCAACAACTTCTGGGCCTGGTTCTGGGTCGTGTTCTCATTTTCAGCAAGCCTTCGATTGCTATCAAAGTTCCCTGGCTTCTGGGGACGCTGGCTCTCTCCTGCAGGAGCTATAATCTGCGGCACCACAGGCGTGCTTATTACCAACGAGTTTATTACCAACATTCCCAACGACCTGATACACCATGCTACTATCATTGCAGTCTTAGGAGGTGCTCTGCTATTGATATTGGCATTACGCCCAAAAGTCTCGATCCAGTCTCAGGCTTCATTTGTCTTTTTTGTGCCTCTCGGATTTCATGCCTATTTCCTCATAGCAGGATTAGTTTCAGGCACCATTCTGGACCCACCCTTTTTGCTGGTGGTAAGTATAGTCATGAGCATAATAGCACTTGGACTTCATCGAGATGCTCTAAATTACTGGTATCGGTCCAAAGCACCTGGGCTTCATCGAGATGCTCTAAATTACTGGTATAGGTCTAACAGAGAAAACAAGTGATTAGACCACCGACAACCCTTATTTTATGGTACAGTTTCCATCATATTTCGAGAGGATACGGTTCGATCTTAGTGGCTGTCCTCTTAATTACGAAAATATCCGATGTCCAGACTGGGATAGTCTTTGAGCGTATATGCTATGAAAAGTCCTAATTAGTATCACAAACTATTATGAATTTGTGATATAAACTGTTCTTTGTATAGTGGATTAACACTAACAGGGTGAAGCACAACACCCTCTATCCCCTCTGCAAAGGCATTAGGGATTGCTTTTCTAATCATATTATATGCTGCATTGACATCAGCGTTAAGAAGAACTCCCGTGGCACTTCGGAAAAGCCCTCTTTTGACCCGTTTTCCGAGATATTCTTCATGGTGTTCCATTAGCTCATTATCAAGGAAAGAGCATTTGCTTGTATAGGACTCTTCGATCCGTTCAACCGAAATTCCAACCTCTCCAGCCTTGTACTCGACCATTGAAATAAAGGTACTGTGAGGGATCTGAGCAAAATTCTGATTATTTTTCTTGCCCATGTTGGTTTTCTGTTTCCAGAAAGGGTTGCTTCCGATAATGATATTCTCCACGTTCATTTCCAGAGCATAGTTGACTATTGCCCTGCTCAGTTTGTGGAGTACGTCTTTAATCCGTGAGTTTCGTTTATGGGTAAGTACTTCTATACTCTTTCCGGTCTTGATCCCATGCTTTTCATAAGTGCTCTGTAGCTTTTCTTTCTGCTTGTTGTAAAATTGGTTTACTGACTTGGCAACCCCGCCCTTAACAATAATTGGGTTTTCACCAAAATTGTTTGCAATAGTTGCAAGGTTGACAACTCCAAGATCAATTCCCAGGACTCGACCGGAAGTAAGAGGTATGGGATCTTCGATTTCTTTTTCAAAAACAATTTCACAGGTGTATCCTGCGTGTTTTGGAATGATCCTGACTTCTCTCAAATTAGTATCATCAGGAAGTCTTGTCTGGATGGATAACGGAACTACTTTGGGAAACTTGAGCACTCCGTCTTTGATACTGACCTGCTGATTTGTAAAAATTAACAGGTATTCCCCGTTTTTTTCCAGGTACTTTGGAGGCTTTGGTTTGCCTGTGAAAAGTTCTGGATTCTTTTTGTAAGATTTTAAAGCTTCGAAAAAAGATTTCCAGTTACGGTCAAGTACTTTTAGAGTCTGTTGAGCAGATTTAGCAGGAAGCTCTTTGTAAGGCTCAGAGGACTTCACAAGCCCATAAAGTTTATTGTACCGGATCCATTTTCCGTTATTGAAGAACTCCTGTCTGATAATATAATCAGAGAAGTTATACAGGTTTTTGGATTTATGGCACAAATCCCCTATTTCCCTGGAATGAAACTGGATTTGCTCAACACGTTTAACCATCACTTTGATTCGACCTCTATCTCCAGGCGTTTATCTCTTCTTTTACTGTAATGTTTCATGGAATAGCAATGGAGCATTGAAATAATTTCATCAAATATTTCTTCAGAATCAAGCTTCTTATTGCCTATTTCAGACACCACTATTATTTGAGTGCCAAAACGTGCAAACAGGTGAGAGAACAGTTCAAACCCGACTCTGCTTAACCTGTCTTTATAGGCAATTATCAAAAATTCAACTTCGTGATTCAGGATCTTATCAAGCATCTTGAAAAAATCTTTCCTTTTCTCGAAAGAGATTCCAGATGCAACATCAGAGTACACTTCGTCAATTCGATGGCCTGAATTGAAAGCCCAACTCTTCAGCATTTCTATCTGGTTTTCCAGGTCTTTTTTTTGTTTAGAGGTTGAAACTCGTCCATATATAACGGTTTTCCTCATTACGTTTTTGTTGAATAATTTGTAAACATCGTCCTCATTGTAATCATAGTAACCGTTGTGCAGTTTGGTAACTCTTATTTTTCCTTGCTTAACGTAGATGCTTAAAGTATTTCTCGATACTTTCAATAGCTGGAGTACCTCTTTCGCTTTTATAGTATATAATATGTAATATAATATTGATACTATTTATAATTAGTGGATACTTTTGAGTACTATACGTGGAGGAATCATCAAAGAGGCGAATAGTCAGACTAAACATCCAGTACTGCATTATAAGAGGTAATGGGGGACTATTTTTATGGCAGTCAATGAGAAAGAAATGAGGATTAAGATAATCAAAGATGGACCGTATCGGGTTACAGGTGGAGTGCCTCTTTTTGAACAGATAATTGTCACCGACGATGCTGGTCATACCAGAGAATTTATTGATATAAAGGAATACCCCCGGCAGGATGCCTATATCTTATGCCGCTGTGGCTCATCCAAAAACAAGCCCTTCTGTGATGGGACCCACCGCAAAATCGATTTTAACGGTAGCGAAACAGCCAGTCGAAAGCCTTACCTGGAAACAGCGGAAACGTTTGAAGGTCCTGATCTAAAACTCACCGATGCCCCAGAGCTCTGTGATCATTCCCGTTTCTGCCAGCGGTCTGGCGGAATAAGGGATCTCATACAAAAATCAGACGACCCGGAAGCCCGACAAACCGCCATAGAGGAAGCCATGATCTGCCCTTCGGGACGGCTGGTCATGTGGGACAAGAAGACAGGCAAACCCTTTGAAAAAGAATTTGAACCATCTATTGTACTGGTTCACGACGAACAAAAAGGTTGTGAAGGCCCCCTCTGGGTTCGAGGCGGTGTCCCCATTGAATCTGCAGATGGCAGTGTGTACGGATCCCGGAACAGAGTAACCCTCTGCCGCTGCGGGAAGTCAGAGAACAAGCCCTACTGTGACGGCAGCCACTGGATGAACAGCCAGCAGAAGCTCGAGTTCAGGAAGAAGTGGGGCCTGGAATGAGTAAGTTCGTTGACAAATAGAGATTCTTAACTTGCGGAAATAGTAATCTCGCATAACAATCAGGCAATCCAAAAGCCAGAGTGAAAGCAATTAATGGGTGATTCCGCAATATAAAATAGAGAATTCGAGGGTATCCTTCTTTATTTCAATATACCCTCGAACTCCTTTTGCTACAGATGCTGCCAAAGTCTCATCAGCCTGCAGCAAAGTCGTTTGTTTTGAAGATCTTCAAGTCCCTGGAGACGTTGACGCTACGATCAGGCGAGGTCGAAGCGATCAAGGTTCATTACCTTTGCCCAGGCCGCCACGAAGTCCTGGACAAACTTCTCCTGCGCGTCCGCGCTTCCGTAGACCTCGGCCAGAGCTCGGAGCTGGGAGTTCGAACCGAAGATAAGATCGACACGCGTGCCGGTCCACTTGACTTTCCCGGTGTTGCGATCGCGCCCTTCAAACATATCCCCGGCGTCCGATACCTCCTTCCACTCCGTGCCCATGTCGAGCAGGTTCACGAAGAAGTCGTTTGTTAGCGCTTCCGGCTTCCGGGTAAAAACGCCGTGCTGGGTTTGTCCGAAGTTGGTGTTTAGCATGCGCATACCGCCAACGAGCACCATCATCTCTGGTGCGGTCAGCGTCAGCAATTGCGCCTTGTCAACCAGCAACGCCTCGGCTGATACGGTGTATTGGCTCTTGAGGTAGTTGCGGAAACCATCAGCAATCGGTTCGAGTAAGGCGAAGGAGATCACATCGGTCTGCTCCTGCAAGGCATCCATGCGCCCTGGCGAGAAGGGGACCGTCACATCGTGACCAGCGTTCTTCGCAGCCTGCTCGACACCTGCACAACCAGCCAAAACGATCAGGTCAGCAAGTGAGACCTTCTTGCCGCCAGAGGCCGAGCTGTTGAATTCTTTCTGGATACCTTCGAGAGTGTTCAGCACTTTCGCTAGTTTGGATGGCTGGTTGACTTCCCAATCCTTCTGCGGCGCAAGGCGAATTCGTGCGCCGTTCGCACCGCCGCGCTTGTCGGAGCCACGGAAGGTGGACGCCGACGCCCAGGCGGTCGAAACCAGTTGCTGGATCGACAGCCCTGAGGCAAGGACCTTGCCCTTGAGGGATGCAATGTCTTTCTCATCGATCAACTTGTGATTGACCGCAGGGATGGGATCTTGCCAGATGAGCTCTTCGGCAGGAACCTCCGGGCCGAGATAGCGTGTGCGTGGACCCATGTCGCGGTGCGTTAGCTTGAACCACGCGCGTGAGAATGCTTCCGCTAATTGATCCGGGTTCTCATAGAAGTGCCTTGAAATCTTTTCGTAGGCAGGGTCGAACCTCAAGGAAAGGTCAGTTGTCAACATGCTTGGCGCGTGACGCCTGGACGGGTCGTGGGCATCCGGAATCATGTCGGCGCCTGTGCCACTTTTCGGCTGCCACTGATGTGCACCGGCCGGGCTTTTTGTCAATTCCCATTCGTAGTCGAAAAGGATCCTGAAGAAGTTGTTGCTCCACTTCGTTGGCGTGTTGGTCCAGGTGACCTCCAAACCGCTGCTGATCGTGTCACCGCCTTTTCCAGTCCCGAAGCTGCTTTTCCAACCGAGACATTGCTCCTCAATACTGGCCGCTTCTGGCTCAGGCCCGACATGGGACGCAGGGCCGGAGCCGTGGGTTTTGCCGAAGGTGTGACCGCCAGCGATGAGCGCAACGGTCTCTTCGTCGTTCATGGACATGCGAGCGAAAATATCGCGGATATCCCTGGCCGCTGCTATCGGATCCGGGTTGCCGTTCGGGCCTTCGGGATTGACATAGATCAGTCCCATCTGCACGGCAGCGAGCGGATTTTCGAGGTTCCGGTCACCGGAGTAACGTTTATCACCACCCAACCACGTGTCCTCAGAGCCCCAATAGACGTCCTGATCCGGCTCCCAGACGTCCTCGCGACCGCCTCCAAAACCGAACGTTTTGAATCCCATCGTTTCCAGGGCGACGTTGCCCGCAAGAATCATGAGGTCAGCCCATGAAATCTTCCGGCCATACTTCTGCTTGATCGGCCAGAGCAGGCGACGTGCCTTGTCCAGGTTGACGTTGTCCGGCCAACTGTTGAGCGGCGCGAAGCGCTGCTGGCCTCTACCGCCACCTCCGCGGCCGTCACCAGCGCGGTAGGTGCCGGTGCTGTGCCACGCCATGCGAATGAACAAAGGCCCATAGTGGCCGAAGTCCGCCGGCCACCAGTCCTGCGAATCAGTCATCAGCGACGCGAGATCTTTCTTCACAGCTGCCAGGTCGAGGCTTTTGAACTCTTTCGCGTAGTTGAAGTCCTCGCCCATAGGGTTGGACTTGGAAGAATGCTGGTGCAGGATCTCGATCTTCAAATGGTTCGGCCACCAGTCGCGGATCGACATGCTTCTACCGATTTCTTGTTTGTTTTCTCTGTCCGTTACAGGATTCTTTCTATCGTCAGTCATAACGTTACCCCCTCACTCCTAAATATACTCAATATTATACAATCATATACATATAGGTAAGAAAGTATCATCTTTCTCGTTTAATTTTTTAGCACACTAATTTGGGATTTATTAAATCTCCAATATGCTATTCAGCCATACTTTGATCAAATTTAATTTTTCCTTGTTCCGAGGAAAAATTGGATCTAATATTATTCTGTTTCTTGATTATAATGCTTACACGTGAAGAGATTCTTGAAATCTATGAAGCTGGTCCTGAAGCAATTATTGCTTCAATAAAGGAATTTGAGACCATCGTAGATATACGAGATTCTCAGATTATTGACCATAAAAACCCCAGGGGCCTGCCAAAGTGAAACCGAAAAAAAAAGAAAAGGCCCGAATCATCATAAGGCAAGTGTAAATCCTTCAAAGGAGCCTCCTTATAGCTCATTAGTTTTGTTGCTCCTTTTTGATAATTTCCTATAGTTCTGTATGCCATATCAAATCTTTTTTATATGAATGAATGTTTGTGAAATTTATGATTATTCTATGCTATATCGTTTTATTAATAGCAATAGGATTACTAATCGCCTATTTTAAGAAGAGCGCGAGTTGGTTTACTACAATTTTCATATTCTGTATACTTCTTGTTGCTTATATGATTACAGATAATCTTGTGTCGGTATTTCTTGCTTCCGTTGGATTAATACTGACAAATCTTTCATTACTACCTTTTTTTAATCCAATAGCTGTAAAAATAGAATCTAAAGAAAAATTCATAACTTGTATGTATAAAAATGGAAAGTTAAATCCTTTTGATAAAACAAAAGATGTTAGCATTCAAAAACCTGAAATTGATTGCTATGTGCATAATGATGAAATATATACAATCAAACTTCCATTGATACCAATATTCAATAGTATTTCAATTCCGTTTCCTCTAACTAACGAACTAACTTTAGATTATAGTGGAATTATTAAATATGGTACTTCTCCATTTATTGAGAATCCACAAATTAATGGCAACGTATTGACACTTAATTTGAAAGCTTCTGCATGGACTGTAACAGAAATAAATTATCCCATACACTATACTCAAAAGATTTCAGAAAAACCTAATGTTGGATTTGGTCCTACATCATACCTTTATCCATATACTAAGGAAGACAATATAGAAGCAATTAATAAAATGGATGAGTATGGAATTGTTATTTATTTCCGCAATAATGAACAAGTTCCTTTGCACTATATCGAATTTTTGAGTTCTGGGGATGTTGCAGATTCCGTATTTTGGAAAAACTACTTAAAAAATCACTACTCAGAAAATCATTTGCAAGTTACTTATATTAATGGGGATATTATAGGAATTTATAATGGCTATTTTTATTGTCGTATACATAAAGTAGAACGTTTAGAGCAAAGGTATTATTATATTTCTTCAAAAGGGGAAGGCAGGATCTTAAACTACTGAAGCTTTCAAAGGAGCCAGCAAAACAGTTTAATCTGTAGCTCCACCCGGCAGCCAACATCTCCTGAAGAAGCTCACCTTTCCCTCTCTGAAGGCCGGGTTTTCAGAAAGAGTATAACCAGAACTCCACCCCATGAACCTTTGCGCTTCGAGATCCAACCGGCAGCCTACTAAAGTGAAACCGAAAAGAGGCTCCTCGCTTTTTTGAGTGGTTATACCTTACAAAAACCAATACTGTCTTGAATTGAACTCCATCTTACCCACAGAGAACGGCGAAGAGCCGAAGAAAATGATTTGCATCAGATTGAACCAATGATAGAAAATGTAAAGGAAACACTGGGATACAAACCAACAATACTGCTAGCAGATGCAGGTTATTTTTCATATGATAATGTAATATTTTTACTTGACGAAGAAATTGATGCTTACATCCCTGATAATCTTTATAAAGTAGAGGGGAGAGAAAAGACAAAGAAGTTCAGGAAATCTCTCTTCACTTATGATGAGAAAAAATATTGTAATTATTGCCCTGCTGCATTTGAGATGCTATTTACAAGAATCCAAAAAAGAAAAGATAAGCCAGATTTGCGCAATTATGTCTGCAAATATTGTTCTTTGTGTGTGTTAAAAAATGCATGTACTGATAGTAAAAAAAGGACAATCTCAAGAGATCCCAGAGAGTATCTAATGGAGGATATGAGGGCTAAACTGAACACGGAAGAAGGAACCAAAAGGTCTCAGAAAAGAATGTATACTGTAGAGCCTGTGTTAGGTCAGATGAAAGAGGATAGAGGATTCAGGGGATTTCTTTTGAGAGGGACAAATAAGGCAAAAATTGAATTTGTTATGATGTGTACTGTACACAATATAAAGAAAATAGCAAATTTCATGAAAAGAGAAGGTATAAGCCTGAAGGATATTCTGGAAATGATAACAGGGAGGGGAAACGAATGTGGGAATAAACAGGTAGTTACAGCAAGAAAAGCAAATAAGTTATATTGATCAATGAATTTAATCCTTTTTTGTCGAAATGATATAAAAATTAAAATGGGATTATTACCCAATTGTAGAATCCATTTTAGTTTTGATACAACTTGTCAGGGAAATATTTAGGGAAAATGAAGGAATCAGGGTAAAACCCTTTCAATTCCCTCAGTCGTTTAACATTTTCTTGTAGAGCACAAACCAGGGGTTGTCCAGAAAACCGATAACGTTTTTGCTGACAAGCTGCCCGATGAGGAGAGGCAGGACTGGCATAACTCCGTAAAAGGCGATTACGACAAAGATTAAGGAGTCAAGGGTCAGGCTCACAAAGTCGCTTGCCCCTGAACGGAGCCAGATATAGGGGTTGAGCATGATCCCGTGCTTGAATTTCTTTTCCTTTTCGGCAAAGCGTCTCTTGAGGGACGCAAAGATCCAGGCGTCCAGGTTGGAGCAGATCAGGAAGGTGACCCAGCTCGCAAAGGTAATCCGTATGCTAAGGCCAAAAAGGCTCATCCAGGCCTCGTCCAGCTCGAAGAAGGGGGCAGGAGTTAGGGAAGAAGCCATGCCTACCAGGAGCACGAAAAGTACTTGGGTCACAAAGGCTATGAGGATGGAAAGGTGGGTCATCCGCTCTCCGTAAACCTCGTTGATCATATCCACCACCTGAGCGATGAAGGGGTAGACAAAGACCGCGGCCGGGGAATATAAGGTGTAAAAACCGAGGTCAAACTCGATGATGCGGGTCGCAAGGACCTGAGACGCGAGCAAATACACCACATAAAATGCGGTGAGTATTGCAAAGCCGTATTCGGGAAGTTTTTTTATAACGTATATGGAACCGAGGGTGGCAATCGTAAGGCTGACAACCCAGTATAACCAGACTAACATTTTTTATCACAACCGGGAAAGAGGACTCTGAAGAGGGAGCCTGAAATAAGGAATTTGAAATAAGATCTGTCAATATAAGGAACGTTAAGACTGCATAACTATACAGAGAAATTTTGGAATAAGACAACTGATCAGAGAACTTAGACACACTCAATTCTTTATGTACATTATGCCTGAGTTTATTCTGCCTGAATATTCATTCCTGAGTTTCAATAAAGCGGAAGTCCAAAAGTTATAAGATAAAAAAGGCGGTTTCTGGAGATAAGAAAATATAAGTGAAAAAGTGAGTATGGAGTCAGCCCCAGTATGGAAAAAGAAAACCCTGTCCCTGAAGAATTAAAAAACGCGGTACTTGAAAAGATAAAACCCACGGCCGCCGAAAGAAAGCGCCTCCTGGCCGCTCAGGAAGAACTGGCCGAAAAGGTAAACGCGGCCGCCGAAAAACTGGGGGCATACGACGTCTTTGCGAAGATGGTGGGTTCGGCCGCGCGGGGTACTTGGCTGTCCGGGAACCATGATATTGACGTTTTTATCAGTTTTCCGGAGGAGACTTCCAGAAGAGAACTTGAAAGAAAGGGCCTGGCCATTGCCCGGGAAGTTGCGAAATCCGCAACCCGGATTGAAGACCGGCACGCTGAACACCCTTACCTGAACATCGTTTACAAAGGCTTTGACGTTGACCTGGTCCCGTGTTTCCGGGTTCCTTCGGCCTCTCAGCTTAAGTCCGCGGTTGACAGGACACCTTTTCATAACGAATTTGTAAAGGAGCACATAAAAGGGCACGAAGACGATGTGCTCCTCCTCAAACAATTTATGCGAGGAGGCGGAGTCTACGGCTCGGAACTCAGGACTCAGGGCTTTTCGGGCTACCTGACGG
This sequence comes from Methanosarcina baltica, assembly GCF_055394095.1. Classification (NCBI taxonomy): domain Archaea; kingdom Methanobacteriati; phylum Methanobacteriota; class Methanomicrobia; order Methanosarcinales; family Methanosarcinaceae; genus Methanosarcina; species Methanosarcina baltica. The sequence goes on from NZ_AP042463.1 coordinate 2,575,645, forward strand.
AACTTCTGGTCATCAACTACGGCTCCTTCGAAAACACCATCAGGGCAGCATGCTCCTGGAAACCGGGCGGGTTTATCGACCTTAAGGCTCATTCCGAACTGGCCCACCCGGAGCCCCTTATCATAGTGGACCCGACCGATCCCAGGAGAAACGTGGCCGCTGCCCTTTCCCTTGATAAATTCTGCATGTTCATAGCTCATTGCAGGGCCTTTTTAGAAAACCCTTCTCTGGAAGCCTTTTTCCCGGCCCCGGCCTTACCGGTAAACGACCCGGAAATATCCGAAAAAATCAGGGCCCGGAAAAGTGCCCAGATAGCGGTGGTCTTCAAAACCCCGGATGTTGTGGAAGACGTGCTCTACCCCCAGCTTTACAAGTCGGAACAGGCAGCAGCAATCCTTCTGGGGGAATACGACTTTTCTCTGGTCAAAAGCGGGGTCTGGTCAGGGGAAAAAGAGACCGTGATTATGCTGGAACTTATCTCAAAAACTCTCCCAAACGTCAAAAAACACATCGGTCCTCCTGTATGGATCTCCTTAAATGCGGAAAGTTTCAGGGCCAAGTACGAAAAACAGGAAGGAGTTTTTTCCACCTACATCGAAAACGGGAGGTACGTGGCCGAGATTCAGAGAAAATACCCCGAAGTTTCGTTTCTTCTGAAGGACAGGCTCCCGGCCAGTTCTCTTGGAAAACAAATACAGAAAAGCGTCATAAGGGATTTGAAGGTCCTGGAAGACGAGGAAATCCTCGGGCTGGATGACCCCGGTTTCAGGGTGTTTTTGAGGAAGTGGCTCTAAAAAAAAACGGAAGTCGGCCTTTGTTCACGGCCCATTCCCCTGTTCAGTACAGGGTTCAGTAAAGAGTTCAGTAAAGAGTTCAGTACAGGGTAACCAGGCCCTCAACCCTTTTCTGGTAAAAAAGATACTGCTGGGCGTAGCCGCAATAAGGCCCGAAATATTCCCGCCCCCAGTCCCCCATGCGGCTCAGGCTCGAACTGCCTTCGAAGAAATTGTCGTCGATATGGTAGTTCTGGATGATCTGCCGGATATGGGTGTCCACCGGAAAGGCTTCCATTTTCCCGAAGGCAAAAAGGAGGACGCAGTCCGAAACCTTTTCCCCGATACCCCGGAGTTTCATAAGGCAGTCCCGGGCGGAAAAATAGTCCATCTCAAAAAGAGAATCCAGGTCCAGTTCCCCGGAATTTACCAGTTCCGCTGCGGCCTGTATGCGTCCTGTCCGAAACCCCATCCTGCACTGTTCAAGGAGGTCGGAATCGGCTTCCGCGAGGGCTTCAGGTCCCGGGAAAGCGTAATAGCCTTCTTCTATTTCTTCTCCAAAAAATTTGCTCAAGAGAGAAATCCTCTTCTGTATAGTCGGGATGCTCGAGGCTGTTGCCAGCATGTAGGAGATAAGGCACTCCCAGGGGTCCTGCCGAACAAGGCGCAGGCCAGCGTACTTTTCGATTGCCCTGTCAATTAAGAGGTCTTTGTTCATGCTTTCATAAATTGAGGGAAGGTCGTCTTCCAGACGGAAGTAGTGCTCGAAAAAGTCGGAAGAGAGGTTTGAGTCAATAAGGAGGTCTCCGCTTTTCTCTTCCTGAGAAATTCTTGCCACTTTTCCCCGGACAACGCCTGTCCAGAGTTCCCCCTCCCGGTCCCAGCGAAAGACCTGGCCGCAGTCGAGGGTGTGGTTCAGGTTGAAAAGGGGAGTCTTAAGCCTGTACATGCAATTCCAGCCCCCTTAAGAAAAAACTAGAGGTAAAGGTGTCTCCAAGCCCCACGGTCGAAACCGGGTTTTCACAGAGCAGAGTCGGGAGCATACAGAGGGTGTACCCTCCGGAATGTGCAAAAGCGCCTTCCCGGAAAAGCTCTCCCTCAAACGCTTTCAGGAATTCCCCGACCCTGGCTTTTCCGAAATTACTTCTCGAAAGGGAAGCTGTGGTTTTTTCCACAAAATCCCTTCCGTCCAGTTTTCCGGAAGCTGCAAAAGCGGCCGCACATCTGATCCCGAACTCCAGGGCCTCAAATTCTTTTTCCGTCCCAGCCTCAAGCTCCGGTCCCCCTTCTGCTTTTTCCCTATAAACGCTCAGTACGAACTCCCGGGTATGGATGAGGAGGCGGGAAAGCCCGTGTTCGGAAGCGAGGACCAGTGCGGCTTTTGCGAGGGTTTCCGCGTTTCTTTTGACAATAGCTTCCGGCGGGAGTCTGTGGAGGGAATCAAGTATTGCGAGTTCTTCCTCGTTCATGCCAAGGCTGTCAGCAAGCCCGGCAAATTTCAAAAATACGTCATGGGCCACCCGCCTGCTTGAAAAATGCCCCAGTTCCACATGGACGGCAAGCTTTTCGTTTCGGGTTTTCCAGGCCCTGAGTTCCGAGAGGGCTTTTTCGATTCTATCAAGATAGGTCGTCCCTTCGGGGTAGTTTTCAAGTAGTATATGAAAACCGGAGATCAGAACCCCGTCCATCTCCTTTATGTGCTGCAAGGCATAGTCTTCGAAGGCCGGATTGATGAAAAGCCGGAGGTTCAACTCGTCAAAGGTCGCAATGAAACGGTTTTCCCTCGGGACTTTGAATTCTTCCCCGAAAAGGGAAAAATTGTCTCCCCTGGAGAAATCAAAGACGAAATGGATAGGGTCCTCGTTTTGACCGGCCAGCATTTCGGGACTTTCAGAGCGCCCTGGTTTTTTTCCGGGCATTCCCGGGAAGTAAATTGCCTTTTTTGAGAAAAGGGAGAGCTGGGACTTTGAAGGAACGGCAATGTTTGGAATGACCCTGAAAGCCCCGAGTTCCGAGAGCACGTTTGCCATGATCCCGGCATTGCCCCCCATCCGGACAAGGGATTTTTCCAGATAACGGTCCTTCAGGAAATCAAAGACCAGAGGGTCCTGCACAAGCCACTCTGCCCCGAGTCCGTTTTTCATGCAGTACGCAAGACCTGCCACAAAGTCGGAGAGCGAGTTGATGATTCCGGGCGGGTTTTCGATTTTTTCAAGAATTTCAGCCCGGAGCGGAGAGGCCGGGGACCCTTCCCACCCCTCTTCTCCTTTATCCATTCCCTCTTCTTTTTCCTCTCTTGCTATTTCATTAAGTAGTTCGGTAAACTCGGCTCCGCTAATCCTGTACACCGAATCAATGTTCACGTTGTAGCCGCAGAGTATATTCATGGAACCAGTTCCTTTTTCGTTTTAATCGGAAATTAAGCTTCAGCAGAACCTGAAAACTTCTCTAAAGAATGGCTGAAAAATAACTTCATATATTCAGTTTGAAAATTGCTTTATACTTTGTATTTGTGTGATGTGGTGTTTGGTGTGGGCATTCAAACCACGGAACACACGGAACACACGGAAAAGAATGCAGGAAGACAATTTTAAGGTTGCTCTGGCGTTTTTCAGTCTGCTTGAGCTCGCGCAGCGAGCGAAACGGACCCCGTGCTGTTGCACTTGCAGTGCAACTCCCAGGAAATCTTTGATTTCCTGTGATCCCGAAGCGGAACTCGGGTGCCGAAGCGGAACTCGGGTGGTTAAGGAATGGTAAACAAAAATAATTGATATTATATTTTATTCATTCCTAAAGGTCAGAGTTTAGAAACTGGAGTGGACGCTGAGACTCCGGCAGTTTCGGCAGTTTCGGCAGTTTCGGCAGTTTCGGCAGTTTCGGCAGTTTCGGCAGTTCCGGAAGCCTCTGCCTTTCCCGCCATGTTCCGCTTCATCAGGGCCAGCATACCCGTAAAGGCCCCTGCGGAAATTGCGTCCCCTATCCCGACGGTGGCTTTGGGTTTGCTTACCACCTTTGAGGGGATAATAACGGCGTCATGGTCGCGGCCGTAGACGTAGCCGTACTCGAATTCTTCCGGAGTGCATAGCTTTCTGCCCACACAGTAGAGCCTGAAGTTATCAAGGTCTTCAAGTCCTTTCTCGGAAACCGGGACCTTCAAGCTCGCTTCGGTGTCTTCCAGGCTCAGGACTTTTCCTTTTAGGGCCTGGGTGGCCGCAAGGGTGGAGGAAAAGAGCAGGGCGTCCCTGTGCCCCTTTAAGGTCAAGGGGTGGCCTTTGGCAAGCACGCAGATGTAAAAGCCCAGGCAGTGCACATGTACCCTTTCAAGGGAAAGGTCATGCAGGAGCTGGATGGCTCCCTGGTAGAGGGCGATTATCCCGTTTTCCCCTTTTCGTATAACGGCATAGGAAAGTTCCTCATGCCCGAGCACGTTCAGGGCGTTTGCGACCTCCACGGTGTCAAGACCCAGGGAATGGACGTGTCCGGCAACGATGTCTTCCAGGATGGCCCTCCTGATCAGCCGGTTCTGTATGGATGTGAGTTCTACATGGATACGGAGCTCCGGGTTCAAGGCCTTGAGCTTTTCAATGGCCTTTACGGAATTTTTCACGTAGTCCTTATACGTGGTCCCTTCCTCGTACTTTTCTTTGATCATCTGGTAGCCCGAAAGGATCGCCCCGTCAAGCGGTCCGATTGAGTCGAGCTGCTCGTAGAGTTCCTGATCCATGTTCAGGCGCAGCCATTTGGGCCTGGAAGAAATGATCAGCCTGTTGTCCCTCTGGACCGTGAACTTTCCCCCTCCGCAGTCCACCGCAAGTCCTTTTGAGTATTCGAGAATCCAGTTGACCTTGGATTCCATGTCCGGCCTGAAAGCTTCCAGGGGGTGTTTCAGGACAAGTTTTCCCCCTTCTATTTTCGGGTGCAGGAGGTTTTTTGTTTTCGCAAAGTATCCCGCCTGTTCTTCCGAGAGCCAGGGAACATAAGCTACCACTTTTTTTAGTCCAAGCCTGGCCAGCAGGTTGGTGATAATCCCGGCCTGCCCCCCCATACGGGCGTAGTCAAACCCCAGGTTTTCCTTGAGCCAGGTGTGGGTGTCGGCCGTGTACGTGGGGACCTCGGCGGCTTTTCCGTCCTGCATGGAAAGCACAAGCCTTGCGAGAAAATCAAGCGGTTCCCCGACCTCCCTCGGGTAGGCCGCAACCCTTTCATGGAGCGCAGCATCATCAAAAAGTTCGATGAGGTTACACATGTCATTTGAAGTCAAATGCTTGATGGCATCGATATTGCTGTTGTAGGCTACGAACATCCCGTCAAGATAGGGGAGGGCATCCTTTATTTCGAAAAATGCTTCCCTGTGGCGCTGTTCCCATTCTTCAAGATTCACTTAATCAAAACCCCCTGAATGATAAATGAAATTTGGATGATTGTGAAATATAGCACTTCAATTTCAAAGCGATTCATCGGTCAACGAATTTTCAGTAAAGAACCACGGATGGACACGGATAAACACGGATTGAGATCATCAGTGTCCATCTGTGTTTATCCGTGGTTTATTCTCAAATTTTGGAATCGATACACTGGATGAATGAAAATTTTAAAGTGAGTGCGAAAGTGAATAATACTGGAAAAGAGGAATAGAACACGGCTCTAATCCTCATTTAACTTCTTTTTTATCCTTATTTAATATAATCTTGTGCAAACAGGAAAGTTTAGGAATGAGCCAAATATAATATCAAGTATTTTTGTTTACCATTTCTTAACCACCCGAGTTTCGCTTCGGGATCACAGGAAATCAAAGATTTCCTGGGAGTTGCACTGCAAGTGCAACAGCACGAGGTCCGTTTCGCTCGCTTTGCGAGCTCAAGCAGACTAAAAAACGCCAGAGCAACCTTAAAATTGTCTTCCTGCATTTTTTTTTCCGTGTGTTCCGTGTGTTCCGTGGTTTGAATGCACACACAAGACATTTCCATTAACAAAAATATAATCTGTGTGGGTATAAAGTGATTCCCTACCTGAAAATATGAAGTTATTTTTCAGCCATTCCTTAGGTCGTGTATTCGGCATTGATCCTGACGTAATCGTAACTGAAATCGCAGCCCCAGGCCGTTGTGGCTTCCTCTCCGAGTCCGAGGTCCACCGTGATTATGATTTCTTCACTTTCCATAAGCTTTTTCAGGCTTTCCAAACTCCCTGAGGAACCTGAAACCTTTCCGGACTCCACAAGTGTGACCTCTTCGTCTCCACCTGCAAAGGAAAGAGAAATCTTATCCTGGTCAAGTTCGGCCCCCGAGTAGCCGACGGCTGCCACGACTCTACCCCAGTTAGGATCTTTTCCGAAAACCGCGGTCTTGACGAGAGGTGAACGAACAATGGCTTTTGCGGCAAGTTTTGCGTCTTCCGCCGTCTTTGCGCCCTTCACTCTGGCCTCTATCAGTTTTGTGGCCCCTTCTCCGTCCCTGGCAACCTTTTTTGCAAGGGAGGTCAGAACGCAGGTAAGGCCCTCCTGAAACTCATCGAGAGCTTCCATGCAGGGTTTGATCCCGGATTTTCCTGTGGCCGTAAGGAGGACCATGTCGTTTGTGCTGGTATCTCCGTCCACCACCACCATGTTAAAGCTCCTGTCCGTGGCTTTTCTGATAGCCGCGTCAAGCACGTCGGCGGGCACGTCCGCATCCGTGTAGACGAAGGAAAGCATGGTCCCCATGTTGGGCTCGATCATACCCGAGCCTTTGGCAATGCCTCCTATCCTGATGCCGGAATCGAGTTCTACTGCCACCTCTTTCGGAAACGTGTCCGTGGTCATGATGGCCTTTGCGGCCGCAAGGCTGCCCGCGGGGGAGGCTTCAAGCCCTTTCAGGACTTCGGGGATCTGTCCCTTTATCCGGGAAAGGTCAAGCCTGTGTCCGATTACGCCTGTTGAGGCTACCCCTATGGATTCAGGGTCAAGGTCCAGCTTTTCGGCAAGTGTCCGGCCCATGTTCCTGGCGTCCTCAAGCCCTTTTTCACCCGTAAAGGCGTTTGCATTTCCGCTGTTTACGATCACAGCCGAGAGCCGGCCCCGGGCTTCAAGAAGCCCTTTTGTGATCACAACGGGGGCCGCAGTAACCCTGTTTCGTGTAAACATGCCTGCGGCCGAACCTTCTGCCAGGATGACAGCAAGCCCGTATTTTCCTTCTTTTATGCCGTATGCGGAGACCCCGGCCACGGCACAGATTCCGCCTTCGATTTCCTTCATGCAAATTTCCTCTCAGACTCAGAGCTTTGCAAGGCCCTGGATGATATCTCCCCGGGTAACGATGCCCACCATCCGGTCCCCTTCCATGACAGGGAGTCTGTTGATCCTGTGCCTGACCATCAGTTCCGAAGCGTCTTCCACGGAGGTTTCGGGGGACACGGTATAAACGTCGTCTTCCATTATTTCCCGGACCGTTTTTGAACCCACGTCCGAGAGCACCTTTTTAGTGTCTTCCCAGCTCAGCAGTTCCCTTATAGGGACCTCGATGACCTCAAAGGGACTGGGGAGCCAGAGCCCACCGTGTTCGGGCAGGACCAGGAATTTCAGCAAATCTCCCTCGCTTACCACTCCCACGAGCTTTCCGTCTTCAAGTACGGGGGCTCCACTGATATTTTTCTCTTTCAAAAGTTTTGCAGTCTCGCGGACCGTGTCCTCAGGCCCGCAGAAAACCACGTCCCTGTTCATGATATCTTTTATTTGCATCTGTTTCTACCCCTGTGAAAAATTTATAATTGTCAGGCTATTTCCCGACCGGTATCTTCGCTGAAATTCCAGCTGGAACCCCTGCCAAAATTTCGGTTACAGGAAAAACTCGGTGAGAAAGAAAAGCCTGCTGATCTTATAGGTTTTCCCCTCCGCAGCCGAAAACGAACGTTTTTTATCCCGTAATGGGTCCGAGCTGGAGCCAGACATTTGGATCAAAAAAAATAGAGATTGTAGGGGCCTGTAACGTACTGACTTTTGAAAAAAAGTCGGAGCAGGAAGGGAAATTCTTCTTCAATCTCGGACTCGCCCCCAAAGTAGACCCGTTGCACGAAAATCAGTTTTCTGTTTTTGAGGCCGTTACTTTAAAGGTCACTATGGTGCCGGGAATGACATTAAGATGGACCACACTTTTGAAAAATACTACGGTAGCTAAAACAAAAATGAGTATAAGTATAGAAAGTATCAGCAATTATGACTCTTCATATAGATTAGGAAAACTATTTATAATATAAAGTCTACAGTCACTTGCCGATCTCCGGTATAGTAGATAGGAGGAAGATAAATTGAAATTCCTGGAAAAAAAGGGCAAGCTTTTGCTATTTGCCTGTTTAATATTTATGACACTGATTTCACCGGCTCTTGCCGTAACGGCTGAAGAAAACGCCCAATCCATTGCGGACGTTCAGACAGCTCTTACTTTTGTCTGGCTGCTTGTGGCAAGCGCACTGGTGTTTTTTATGCACACAGGTTTCTCGCTTGTGGAAATAGGCTTGACGAGAAGCAAAAATACGGCGAACATCCTCATGAAGAACTTCATGACGGTTATGCTCGGAATCCTGGTCTACTGGGCCGTGGGCTGGGGTATTATGTACGGAGCCGATGCGGCCGGGCTTATAGGGACCGATCAGTTTTTCCTCTCAACCGGGGATAACGGGCTCTGGAACGGCTGGTTCTTCCAGATGGTCTTTGCAGCAACGGGCGCTACAATCGTTTCCGGGGCAATGGCTGAGCGGACGGACTTTAAAGCTTATCTTGTTTACTGTGTGCTGATGGTAGGCCTCATTTACCCTGTTTATGGACACTGGGTCTGGAGCGGGGCTGACATGGCTCTCCTTACCGGGGCCGCAAGTCCGATCGTACAGGCAATCGGGGTGGCTCACCACGACTTTGCCGGGTCCGGAGTTGTACACTCAATTGGAGGATATTCGGCTCTTGCAGGAATCCTGATTGTCGGAGCAAGGATTGGAAAGTTCAAGAACGGAAAAGCCCTTGCAATTCCCGGTCACAACCTGGCTTTTGCATTCGTGGGAACACTCATTCTGGCTCTTGGCTGGATAGGGTTCAACGGCGGCAGTACTCTTGACGGCAACGACGCCTACATGAACCTGGTAGTTGCCAACACCTTCATAGCCGGAGCCGCAGGGGCAGTCGTTGTCATGCTGATTACCTGGGCAAAAACCGGAAAGCCTGATCCTTCCCTTACCGCAAACGGTCTGCTCGGAGGCCTGGTTGCAATCACCGCCCCCTGTGGCTCAGTTTCAAGCTGGGGAGCCATTACAATAGGAATTATAGCAGGTTTCATTATCTATTTCGGAGTTATGTTCAATGAAAATGTCCTCAAACTGGACGACCCGGTTGGTGCGGTTAGCGTACACGGCTACTGCGGAAGCTGGGGCCTGATTTCTGTTGGACTTTTCTCAATTGGAATAGGTAACGGTATCCTTGCTGATGCGGTCTATGCCGCTGAAGTTCCCGGACTCCTCTACGGAGGAGGAGCAAGCTTGCTTGCAATTCAGCTTGTCGGGGTCTTACTGACCATTATCTGGGGCTTCGGGATCTCTTTCATAATCTTCAAGATCATCGACAAAGTAATAGGCCTGCGTGTGCCTGAAGAAGTTGAGATCATGGGCCTGGACATCGCCGAACACGGAATCAGGGCATACCCCGAGTACCTGATGAGAGAAGATTGAGGTGATCTGAATGCGTAAAATCGAAGCAATCATAAAGCCCACAAAGCTGCACGAAGTAAAGGACGCCCTCGAAGAGGCCGGTTTTGTGAGCATAACCGTGAGCGACGTAAAAGGCCGCGGCCAGCAGAAAGGAATCGTACAGCAGTGGAGAGGCAGAGAATACTGCGTGGACCTGCTCCCGAAGACTAAAATAGAACTCGTGGTCGAGGAAAAGCAGGTAGAAGATGTCATTGAACTTATCCGGAAAGTTGCGGATACCGGACAAATCGGAGACGGAAAGATTTTCGTCCTGCCGGTTGAAACCGTTGTCAGGATAAGGACCGGAGAACGAGATAAGGACGCGCTCTAAAAGCGCCCCCTATCTTTCCTGTTCCCTTTTATTGAGGGGGTTGGGTTTGATCCACCGGAATCAAAACCCACCCCCTAAATTATCCAGAGAGTTCCCATATACCGGGCATTCCCGTGTATCGGGACTGAAATTATCAGAAAACAAAAAACAAAAAACGAATTAAAGAGGACATAATCATGACGGATACAATAGTAAAGGAACCGGAACTATTCAAGATTCCCCGCGGATACAACTCGTCCGTAATCAAGCTCTATTTCTGGATAGGGCTCGTATCCGCAGGCCTGCTGAGAATTATAATAATCGCGGACTACTACAATCCTCTTTACGCAAAAGTTATCTGGTACCTCGGAGTTGTGGGATACCTCTGGTTTTTCGCTCACAGATATCACATCGCAAAACGCAGATATAGGGTCATAAAAGACCTTGCCCTGCTTAAAAAAATCCAGACGCGGAAAATGCTGTCTGAAAAAGAGTACGAAGGGCTTGAATACCTGCTCTGGAGCCACTCGGTCTCTAAAGAACGTACAAATTATCTTATTATCTCCGTATTATCTGTAGTTTCGATAATTGCGTCCCTTATATTTGATCTGGGAATCCTGAAGCCCTGAGCTTCAGGTATTCCCCTCCCAAGCATTTCAGTACTTTTTCTCAATGAATGTCGTTTTTCTAACCTAATCTTAATTTCTTACATCAATTTCTTTTTTTCACGGAGCCGCCGCAGCAAACCAGAGTCCTCGGGTTTCATCGAGCCCTAGCATCAGGTTCATGTTCTGGATCGCCTGGCCCGAGGCCCCCTTCACAAGGTTGTCAATTGCCGAGATTACGACCACGCGTCCGGTTATGGGATCCACCTCAAAGCCTATGTCGCAGAAGTTCGTGCCCCTGACCGCGGTTAAGGACGGTAGGGTTCCCTCTTTAACGAGCCTGACAAATGGTTTTCCTTTGTAAAAGTCCCGGTAAAGGGCCTGCACCTCTTCGGTCGAAACCTTTTCCTTCGTAAAAAGGTGAGCTGTCGTAAGGATGCCCCGGATCGACGGGACCACCTGGGGAGTGAAATTGATGTTTTTCAGGTTTGCGTCAAATTTGTTTAACTCCTGGAATATTTCTGCTCTGTGCCTGTGGGAAGTCAACTTGTAGGCGATTACATTTTCCGCCAGGTTGGGGTAATGAGAAGTTGCTCCCGGCTTAAACCCGGCCCCCGAAATCCCGGTTTTCGAATCGAAGACCGCAAGCTCAATCAGGCCAGCTTTTGCAAGAGGTGCCGCCGCAAGGATAGCTCCCGTGGGAAAACAACCCGGGTTTGCTATAAAGGTCTGCCCTGCAACCTCAGAGTGCAGTTCAGGCAGCCCGTAGACCGCATGTCTTCCCGGGTCCGTGTGCTCGACTTCATAGACCTTTTCAAAAACCCCGTCCTCAAGCCTGTAATCAGCGCTGAGGTCAACGACCTTTGTCCTGCCGCCAACAAGCAGGTCCGGCACATAGTTCATTGCCGTCTTGTGGGGAACTGCAAGGAAAACAACATCACATCGTTCCCTGGCCTCTTCCATATCAGGGTTTTCATACTCAAGGTCCAGAAAACCCCGAAGGTGGCGGTGGGTATCCGTAACCGGCTTTCCCGTAAGGCTGCGGGAAGTTGCAAGTACGGGCTCAATGTCCGGGTGGTTGAGCAATAAGCGTAAAAGTTCGCCCCCGGTATATCCGGAAGCTCCTATAATTCCTGCTTTAATCATGGTCACACCTGCTAAGGAAACAGCCCACCCCTAAATTAAAGTTTTTATCCGGAAATGGTCGGAAAAGGGGAAAGATGAAAAAAAGAGGATGGAAAGCTCCTGTGTCTCCGGATATACCTAAAATAGAAAACGAAAAAGTAAATAAATAAAAGAGTAGTGCAAAAGAATTTAACCGTTTTCGTGTTTTTAGTGGTCAAAAAAATCTTAATAATTAAATTTAAAACCACGGAACACACGGAAAATATTTTAGTCTGCTTGAGCGAATGAAACGAGTGAACCAGACCCGTGCTGTTGCACTTGCAGTGCAACTCCCAGGAAATCTTCGATTTCCTGTGATCCCGAAGCAGAACTCGAGCACGGAAGAAAGAACGCCGATATACGCGATTTACGGTTTTTCTGGCGTTTTATTTAGTATCCAAAATAAGGTTTATAGTCCGCTTGAGCTCGCGCAGCGAGCGAAACGGACCCCGTGCTCCCGAAGCGGAACTCGGGTTCAAGAACAGATCGTTTTAAGCCCCCTGAAGATTTCTCCAAGAAGTTCCGCAGGAATTCCAATAGTCATTTCCTCATCTCCAATTTCAGTGTAGGCCCGGCTTCCACTGCAACCGACAGTGATTCCGATTTCTCCGTCCCTGTAGGCCTGAACTACCCCATCAGAACAGACACTCTGTTTACCTGCAAAGCCAACGTTGAGCCTGCCTCCACTTTTATACATAGCGGCCTGGGTAAGCAGCATGATCTGTCTGGGGTTGCAGATAATCACAACGACGTCCGGTTTAAAAGAGGTGTTTTCAAGGGCACTGTAGACCACAGCTTTGCTGGAATTTGGGAGAAGCATGGGGGCATTTTCTATGGTCCTCCTTGCGGCATTAACGTTGCTGAAGTGGTTGAGGACGTTGTAATAGAAATCCCCGCTTGCTACTTTTGTAGGCAGCTGACCAAGGCCCATTGCGGCAGCCCCGCCCCTGCACTGCTGGTCTTCCTTGAGGGTGTAAAACTCTTCCTTTGTCTTCCTGACCCTGTCAATCATCTGGCAGTGTCTCATGGTTTTGTCTACCTGTTCAATTCCTTCAGGGATTTCATTTCCTACAGGAACTATCTTCACCGCAACAGGGGAAGTCTTGAGGTCAAGCATGTTAATGATTTCAATGCTGTATTCGTGAATTGTTTTTAGATCCATTTTGCTCACCTAAATCCATCTTTTTAGGAGAATTATATAATATTCAGAGTTACATGCTAAATTTAAAGACTTGAATAGTTGTTTTGTTGTGGGGTAACTACACACAACCAATATAGAAATAAACAGCTTTAGGATATAAGTATTTCGGAAATATTATATAAATAGCAAAAACCCGGTACAGTTAACGCTGTAATACTCAGTTATTCCAAAAGAAGAACCGGGAAGTTAACGGTCCAATTCAATTTTTTGGTCCCATGTCCGGGGCTTTATTCAAGTTTTTCAAAAATGATTTCCATTTTCCCCATTTTTCTGGCCAGGTTCTTTGAGATCATCTCGTTTTCCAGCCACAGGGCATTCATCACCGTGGCAGGGATGAAGCATGTGGGAGTTAGCGGGTTTTCAAGGGACTTTTTCGCAAGTATGCAGTCCGGCCCGCCCATGAGGTCTCCCATTCCCATATCAAAATGGACTCCCCATTTCCTGACCTTTTTACAGGTGCTCTTTACGTGAATGTGAGTTGTCTTGCCTTCTCTGGTGGCAATTATCGTTGTCTTGTGTCCACAAATAGTGTTCAGTGAAATTTCCGAAACCATGTTCCTGTCTCCTTGTACTTATTAGAATATACTATCCGATTTTTATATATATCCTAATATATATTCCTTGGCATTTGTATTTATATCTTCAGGCGGGAAACCCCTCCCAGGTACTGCGATTTCAAATAATTACCATAAATTTGGACTTTGAAATCGACCTGCATGTCAACGCAAAGAACCACGGATGGACACGGATGGACACAGATTTCGGTCATCCGTGTTTATCTGTGTCCATCCGTGGTTTATTCACAGACTTTAGAATCGATATACTAGACTCCGAAGGAAGCAGGAAGGAGGCGTTGACCCCAATACATAGCTATTTATATCTTTCTTCTTTTAACACTTCATTCTCTATTAGCTGCGTTCTTCCTTAACTGCGGGTATGGAATTCGGACCATTCATGCCGGTTGATCGCAAAGTTCTTATACAATCTTATTTGTAATCATACGACCATAACTAATGCGGTACTTGAGGTATTCTACTAATATACAGGGATGCTTCATTAGAATAATTCTCATTATATTAAAATTATATAATATTAAGGCATTTATTAAAAAATGCAGGGCGGAGGACAGCAGTTCCCTGTCTAAAACCCTTATCTGAAAATAAGAATATTGAGGCTTTTATATGAGATGGCAAGGTAATTCCAGAAGAACAGTAACCGGCGGAAAAGTAACTTCGTCCCGTGGGAAGCGCAAGTTTGAAATCGGGCGCGAATCCGCAGATACACGTATCAGTGAAACCAAGAGAAAGAACATTCCCACCCGTGGTGGCAACAGGAAAGTAAGGCTCCTCCAGTGCGATGTTGCAAACGTAACCAACCCCAAAGACGGGAAGACCGTTCCAGCCTCCATTGAGAACGTGCTCGATAATGACGCCAACAAGCACTACATCAGGCGTAACATCCTGACAAAGGGCTCCGTCATCAAGACCTCCCTGGGAACCGCAAAGGTAACCAGCAGGCCAGGTCAGGAAGGAGTCGTAAACGCTGTACTGATTGAATAAGCAATTTTGAAGATCGGGGCAATTCTGTCGGGTAATTCTATTATCCGATCCAGGCTATCCCTTTCAGGACATTCTTATTCAAAGCTTACCTGTAAAGTATAGGCCTAAATGTCCTGGACCTGGAATAAGCTTTGCCTTTCTTTTACGTTCAGATTATATAACTAATTTTTAATTTTTATAATACATCTGATGCCGGTGGCCAGCATGGATGAAAATATAAGACACATATTGGAAATTCTTGAAAACGATGCCAGAACAAGCCCGGAGGAAATCTCTACCCTTACAGGCATGTCCATTTCTGAAGTTTCCCGGACGATTTCAAAGCTTGAAGAGTCGGGAGTTATTCGACACTACAAGACCATCGTTGACTGGGACCTTGTAGGGGAGAACTATGTTTACGCCATAATAGGGTTGAAGGTTACCCTTGAGCGCAACCTGGGCTACCAGGCAATCGCGGAAAGGATATACAAGTTCCCTGAGGTCCGCTCGGTCCGCCTGCTTTCAGGAGACGATGACATATCATTGACCGTCCGGGGCCGGTCCATGAAGGACGTGGCCTTTTTCGTAGCAGAAAAAATCGCGACCCTTGACCAGGTCCAGGGCACTTTCACCCATTTCGTGCTGAAAACATACAAAGAAGATGGGGTAATCCTGCACGAGCCGGAAACATTCGAAAGGCTGCCGATCTCGTTTTAATCGTTATTTAAATAGTTTTTATATATATATAAAATAGTTATTTAACTATAATAACGATAGGCTGCGACTTTAATAGAAAATAACAATAACAATAACAATAACAATAACAATAACAATAACAATAACAATATTTCTTTCCTTATCGAGGTGTTTTTTTGAAACCTTCATGTGATCCTTCGAAATTTGTAGGGGATAATGTCAAAAGGTTACCTCCTTCCGGGATAAGGCGCTTTTTTGACCTTGTTACCGAACTTGACGACGTCATCTCCCTCGGGGTCGGCGAGCCGGATTTCGCAACCCCCTGGCATATCAGGGAGATGTGTATCCATTCCCTTGAAAAGGGACAGACCTCCTACACCTCCAACTATGGGCTCCCGGAACTCAGAGACGTCCTTTCAAGGACCTACTCCCACAGGTACGGTCTGGACTATAACCCGAAATCCGAAATCCTTGTAACCACCGGAGTCAGCGAGGGCCTGGACCTGGCTATTCGGGCCATCGTCAACCCCGGAGAAGAAGTCGTTGTTGTCCAGCCCTCCTATGTAGCCTATCTCCCGGCCGTGATGCTGGCAGGAGGAATCCCGGTCCCGGTGTCCACCACAGTGGAAGATGAATTCAAGCTGACCGCAGAAGTCCTCGAACCTGCCCTCACCGAGAAAACAAAGGCAATTGTGCTCAATTACCCCAACAACCCCACGGGTGCCATAATGACCCGGAAGGACCTGGAGGAAATTGCGGACCTTGTCGTGGAACACGACCTGGTGGTAATCTCGGATGAGGTCTACGAGTGCCTGACCTATGGGAGCAAGCACGTCCCGATGTCTTCTCTGGAAGGCCTGAAGGACAGAACCATCATGCTCAACGGCTTTTCCAAAGCCTACGCAATGACAGGGCTAAGGCTTGGCTTTGCGATGGGCCCCTCGGAAATCATTCATGCCATGATGCTTATCCACCAGTACACCATGCTCTGCGCCCCCGTTACGGCCCAGGTAGGGGCAATAGAAGCCCTTCGAAACGGCACTGAGGAAATGGAGCGGATGGTCCGGGAATACGACCGCCGCCGGCATTTCGTCATGAATGGTTTTGACAAAATCGGGCTTGACTGTTTCACCCCGAAAGGCGCGTTTTACACCTTCCCCTACATAGGATATACAGGCTTGTCTTCCTCCGAGTTTGCAGAGAGGCTCCTGAATGAAAAGAAAGTGGCCGCAATTCCGGGAGATTCATTCGGAGAGGCCGGAGAAGGTTTCCTGCGCTGTGCCTATGCATCTTCCCTTGAAGACCTCAAAATAGCTATTGACAGAATGGGCGAGTTTGTAAACGGATTAAAACAGTGAAATGAAGCTTCTTTAAAGCTTCGCACTATTTTATATAATGTACTCGCATTTATTCGTATCTATTCAGCTACCTCTGTTTCTAACTTATATTTCGTATAAACTCAACAATTACTTTTTTCATATAGATTAATATAAAAATCATCGGATTTTGGAATGAGGTTTATGAAATGTGAAGAGATTCTTACTCAATGCCGTTCAGACCCTGAATCCATTGTTTCATATATTGAGGATCTTGAGTCTCGGTATGAAGATCTTGGATCTCGGTATGAAGATCTTGGATCTCGACACGAAGAGCTTGAATCTCGGTATGAAGATCTTGGATCTCGACACGAAGAGCTTGAATCTCGATATGAAAATCTTGAATCCGAAAACACCGAACTTCGAGAAAGACTTAATGAGTTAGAATCTCGCCTAAAAAAGAATAACCAAAACCAAAAAAGAAATCGACTTCCCTCTACTAACAATTCTACTGATAAAATACCTCAATCAAAAGGTTCACAAAAAGGAAGTTTTAGACGTCCTGGCGGCCAAAAAGGGCATCCTGGTTCTACATTAAGGATGATTAAAAATCCTGATAAAACAATCATTTATAAGCTACATAAATGTGAACATTGTGGTTGTAACATTGAGAAGATTGAAGTTATAAATTACGAGAAGAGACAAGAATTTGAAATAATTGTAAGGCGTAAAGTGACCGAACATCGTGCTGAGATCAAAAAATGTCCTTATTGTAACCGCAAAAACAAAGCTGCTTTTCCGAAATCAATTACAAAACCTGTCCAATATGGCAATATGGTTTTAACAATTGCAATTTACCTCCGAAACTACCAATTGATTCCCTATGACCGAATCAAGAAATTATTTAAAGATGCCTTTGGATTTGATATAAGCGTTGGTACAATAATTAGGGCAGAAAATAAGTTATTTCACAAGTTGAAAGGTGCTACAAACCACATCAAGAAGCAACTGATAAAAGAAAATGTCATCCATGGTGATGAAACTGGAATCGACGTTGGTGGTCAAGGGGAATACTGCCATTTAATCTCTACAAAAAAATATACATACTATTTCCATAATAGGAGTCGAGGATCAAAAGCAATGAATAAAATGGGAGTGTTGCCTAAATATAGAGGAATTATAGTCCACGATTTCTGGAAACCCTATTTTAAATACAAATGTGAACATGCGGCATGTAATGTCCACATTCAAAGAGAACTTAAAGACATTTATAACATATTCAAGCAAGTGTGGGCTGAGGAGATGTCTGATCTCCTATATGAAATTAAAAAATGCGCAGACTTTGCCAGAAAACAGGGCATACAAATAGATGAAGATACGCTCAAGACCTTTAAAGAAAAGTATCAGTCAATACTAATGAAAGGATTTGAGGACAATCCTCCACCTGAAATCTCGAAAGACAATGGGGTTAAAAGAGGAAGAAAAGCGCAGAGCGATGCAAAAAATCTCCTTGATAGACTTTCAAAGTATGAAAAAGAAATCTTGAGGTTTGCTACGGATCTAAGAGTTCCTTTCAGTAACAACCAAGCAGAAAGAGATCTCAGAATGATAACAGTTCAGCAAAAAATATCGGGAGATTTTAGGAAACCCCATGGAGCAGATGTTTTCTTTAGAATTAGGGGATACATATCTACACTAATAAAGAATAATATACCTACTATAAGTTCACTTCATGCGGCGATTGAAAATGTGCCACCCTTACCCTGAATAGATACATTTATTCTTACTATTTTTTTAAACGTTTCCCGGGTGTGGGAATTCATTTTTCCGGAAAATTTTCTTAATTCTTTTCCGGTAAGGAATGAGTCAAATATAATATCAAGTATTTTTGTTTACCATTTCTTAACCACGGAACACTCGGAATGACACGGAAACCGGCCTGATGGCTGGTGAGTACGTCAGGACTTTAAAAATCAATTCAGAACCTACTGTGAACAAAACGCCAGAGCAGCCGTAATTGGTGTCTTCAGGCATTCTTTTTCCGTGATTTTCCGTGATTTTCCGTGACTTTCCGTGGTTTGGATGCACACACCAAATGTCTCAATCAACAAAAATACAACCTGTATGGGTATAAAATGATTTCTGGACTGAAAATATGAAGTTATTTTTCAGCCATTCCTAAACTTTCTTCATCCTCTTCCGAGGATCCTTCTTCCTCCTCATCCATCTTTATGATGAGGGCGTTCATTTTGTCATCCATCTTTTCTATAAGTTCATTCATCTGCCCGTACCAGTCCTCCACATTTTTCTTGACGATGGATTTCAGTTCCCCGGGCTTGATCCCCACGTACTCATAATAATAGCCCCCACTTTCAATCGATTTGGTTTCCCTGTAAACAAGGCCACATGTGATCAGGTTTTGCAGGGCCCGGTAGGCCGTGCTTCTTTCCCTGTGCAGGATGTCCCCCAGTTGTTCAGCGGTCAGAGGCCCATGGTTTAAGAGAGCTTTATAGGATTCGATGTCAAGAGACTTTAAACCCAGCACACACTTTACCATGTCTTCACATCTGAAGCTTGCTCTGATCATTTCGTGAATTGAATTTGCCATAGCATCACTATTTTAATTTGTCTGTTGCTTGCCTGCATCTACAGGAGAGTAGCGAACACGATTATTATTAATCCTGGAATATTATTAATATAGAAATCAGTTTTTTAGATTATGCGACATTTTTCCTGTATTATTTAATAACAACAACAACATTTTCCCTGCATTTATTAATAACAACAGCAACAATTTTTCTGTATTTTCTATAATGTCAGCAATATAATATATATGAACATTCTCTTATTTATATTAATTATATTTAATTCCGCTTAATTATAGGAATTACTTAATATGTCTTTTTCATTAGTGCTACTTGCACAAAAGCATACATAACCGTCCGGGTTAATTATATATATATTTTCTTAACCAATAGCTGATGAACTCCCATGAAGCCGATTATCCCTGAAAACGAACGTTCAAGTGAACCCCTTGACACTGAAAGGATTATTTATCACCCGGATATGGTCCGGGCCAACGAATGGATTTTGAGGGAATACGAGGCCCCTGACCGGGAACTCTGTATTTTTTTGCCCTGCGCTAAAAAAAAGCCCTACCATGAAAGCCCCTCTCATAAAAAGTTTGACAGAATCATCTTCGAACTTCTAAAACCCGAAGACGTGCATATCGTGACCTTCGGGACCTGCGGGGTCGCGCCCCGGGAACTTGATACCCAGTACCCTTTCATGCACTATAAATTCATGATGGGGAAATGCAACGTAACCCAGGTCAAAAGGGACTTTATAAGGATAGAAAGTGAAAGGCTGGCCTCCTATCTCGAAAAGACCCGGAAAAACTACAGGCACAGGATAGCCTACTGTATAGGGGACTTCAGGACGGCTATGGAAAAAGCCTGTGAAATGGTGGACCTGGAGGTTGAAATAGTCCCAAAAGAAAGCACAATTCAGAAAATGCTTCAACCGCAAAAAAAGTTTATTTATAACAGTCTCTCCAGTAAAGAATACCTGCAGGACTTTTCCGACACAATTTCCGAAGTTATGGAAGTCCCCAAAAGAGAAGTTGGCCTCAGAGAAGACATCTCGGTCGATGACACGGACTGGTACCTCCTCTGAAAGGCCGGAAGCTATTTTCCACAAAAATTCAGGCAGGGAACCCGGTTGCTTTAGCGCCGGGAGGAATGCCGTACTCCTCTACCGAATATTCGTAGCCATTTCCTCTCTGTACCACTTTGAAGTATTTTTTATTAATTGAGATCCTTTTCCCCTCTTTGTTTTTGATGTCGAAACTACCCGATTTTCTACAAGCAACGGAACCAAACCATGTCCCTTTGTACTTGCCTTTGGGTACAACCGCCTTGACTGTATCGCCAGTTTGAAAACCGAAAAAGGTTTTTTGCCGGGGTAAGTATGACCGTGGAAAGCCGTACTTATCAAGGTTTGTTCTTTTATACTGCCCTCTTCCTTTTGCTTTGATATGCAGGACGTTGTTTGTTGCAAAATTGATTTTTTCTGGAGTGGATTCTCCTACACAAATAGCATCGAAATGATGATCTTTTGGCAGCTCTGCCCTGATTCTGTTCATTTTTGTCCTTGCACCTGTTCCGCATTCTACAGGAAGGCCCGTTTTAGTCAATGCCTCGAAAACTTTCCATCTGGTAGCATTTATAATTGCAACTTCTTTAAGTGGCTTTTTAACCAGGTTATGCACTTCTGGATGTCCAAACTCTTCTGCGGTTTGACTTCCTTTTTTCTGGTTGCATTCTCTACAAGCCAATGTTAAATTGGAGACTCTGCTTGAGCCTCCTCTGATTTTAGGAATAATGTGCTCAATCTCCAACGGAACGTTTTCAGCTCCACAGTAAACACATTTTCTACCGAATTTTTCAAGCAGATACTCCCTGATTTCATACCCTTGCAGCTCTCCCTGCTGGTATTCGATTCCACTGATCTCGGGATTTTGCAGGAGTTGAGTATCAAACTTGCAGTTTTCATAGGAAATGTGTGTCAATGGGCAGAGTTTCCTGAGCCTTTCGACCCAATTTTCTATGTTGTCTACACGGCTTTGCAGAGACGGAGGCAGCCAGCCTTCCCGTCTTTTCCGGTTCAGAAACCTCGGTTTTCGATAACGGGTGTTCCGATTTCGCCGTGTTCTCCGCATTGATCTTCTGCTATCCATATTCTTTTTTATGCCTGTTTTGTGGTGCAACTGTGCAACCCAGACAACATTTGAGCCTTTCAGAATAGCAAGACCCGTGTGACGGCTTCCATAATCTATTTTAAGTCTAAAAGCCGAATTGTCCTTAGACTCTTTCAGCTCTTTGAGTCGAATTGTAAAGGGGTATTTTTTGTGAATAACCGCTTTTCCTGCGTTAAGCAGTTTTCTTGCAACCGCTTCATGGCAGGGACTTAACGGCTCTTTGTTTTTGTTAAGTATAAAAATCATGCTGGATTTCTCCACTCTGCGCTGGAAACGAATTTCCATAGCAGGTAACGCAATTTTTGAAATTGTCTCCCCTCGCCAATGTTGGAAACGCTTGTCATGCGTAGCACACCGTCCCTACCTCTCAGGACTTTTAATACTACACGATAGAGCTGCAAACTGAGGAAGCATTCGCAGGTATCAGTCGGGTAAGTCGGCGGGATTGCTCCCGCTTTCTCCCCTAAGAACTGTACGTGAGACTTTCACCTCATACAGCTCAAGTATCTCATAACCCTTTATATTGGGCAGCAGTTATTTGGTTAATAACTGCTTTCGTAAGTCATGACTTGCAGCCTATTAACATGTGTTTTGTTTGTAAGCTTCTCACTGATCGATTTCTCGATCAACGTATTTGAATGACTTACATTCATAGGTCATACCTTCATTCTTACGTTTTGATACCACGGAGTAAGTCTGCATCCTTTTGGATTAGGGCAAATTTTGAACCCCTATACAGTTCATTACAAATTGTCATTCGCTTTCTACTCCTTTCCTTTACCCTCTATGTCATTGTCATCCTTTGCAGGATTCCTACCCCGAGGGGAACATATAGGGCTTACCAAGTTCTATAAAATGAATAATTGTGAATACCTTAGAAGCCATCTTTAAACCGAAAATCATATGTCCATTTCCCAATAAGTATGTCAAGCCTTATTGGTCTGATTTCATTACCATTTTGGTTCAAGCGTATCAATCTAATTTCGCTTGTTGGTATCTATTCAGCTACCTCTGTTTCTAACTTATATTTCGTATAAACTCAACAATTACTTTTTTCATATAGATTAATATAAAAATCATCGGATTTTGGAATGAGGTTTATGAAATGTGAAGAGATTCTTACTCAATGCCGTTCAGACCCTGAATCCATTGTTTCATATATTGAGGATCTTGAGTCTCGGTATGAAGATCTTGGATCTCGGTATGAAGATCTTGGATCTCGACACGAAGAGCTTGAATCTCGGTATGAAGATCTTGGATCTCGACACGAAGAGCTTGAATCTCGATATGAAAATCTTGAATCCGAAAACACCGAACTTCGAGAAAGACTTAATGAGTTAGAATCTCGCCTAAAAAAGAATAACCAAAACCAAAAAAGAAATCGACTTCCCTCTACTAACAATTCTACTGATAAAATACCTCAATCAAAAGGTTCACAAAAAGGAAGTTTTAGACGTCCTGGCGGCCAAAAAGGGCATCCTGGTTCTACATTAAGGATGATTAAAAATCCTGATAAAACAATCATTTATAAGCTACATAAATGTGAACATTGTGGTTGTAACATTGAGAAGATTGAAGTTATAAATTACGAGAAGAGACAAGAATTTGAAATAATTGTAAGGCGTAAAGTGACCGAACATCGTGCTGAGATCAAAAAATGTCCTTATTGTAACCGCAAAAACAAAGCTGCTTTTCCGAAATCAATTACAAAACCTGTCCAATATGGCAATATGGTTTTAACAATTGCAATTTACCTCCGAAACTACCAATTGATTCCCTATGACCGAATCAAGAAATTATTTAAAGATGCCTTTGGATTTGATATAAGCGTTGGTACAATAATTAGGGCAGAAAATAAGTTATTTCACAAGTTGAAAGGTGCTACAAACCACATCAAGAAGCAACTGATAAAAGAAAATGTCATCCATGGTGATGAAACTGGAATCGACGTTGGTGGTCAAGGGGAATACTGCCATTTAATCTCTACAAAAAAATATACATACTATTTCCATAATAGGAGTCGAGGATCAAAAGCAATGAATAAAATGGGATTGTTGCCTAAATATAGAGGAATTATAGTCCACGATTTCTGGAAACCCTATTTTAAATACAAATGTGAACATGCGGCATGTAATGTCCACATTCAAAGAGAACTTAAAGACATTTATAACATATTCAAGCAAGTGTGGGCTGAGGAGATGTCTGATCTCCTATATGAAATTAAAAAATGCGCAGACTTTGCCAGAAAACAGGGCATACAAATAGATGAAGATACGCTCAAGACCTTTAAAGAAAAGTATCAGTCAATACTAATGAAAGGATTTGAGGACAATCCTCCACCTGAAATCTCGAAAGACAATGGGGTTAAAAGAGGAAGAAAAGCGCAGAGCGATGCAAAAAATCTCCTTGATAGACTTTCAAAGTATGAAAAAGAAATCTTGAGGTTTGCTACGGATCTAAGAGTTCCTTTCAGTAACAACCAAGCAGAAAGAGATCTCAGAATGATAACAGTTCAGCAAAAAATATCGGGAGATTTTAGGAAACCCCATGGAGCAGATGTTTTCTTGTATCTATTCAGCTACCTCTGTTTCTAACTTATATTTCGTATAAACTCAACAATTACTTTTTTCATATAGATTAATATAAAAATCATCGGATTTTGGAATGAGGTTTATGAAATGTGAAGAGATTCTTACTCAATGCCGTTCAGACCCTGAATCCATTGTTTCATATATTGAGGATCTTGAGTCTCGGTATGAAGATCTTGGATCTCGGTATGAAGATCTTGGATCTCGACACGAAGAGCTTGAATCTCGGTATGAAGATCTTGGATCTCGACACGAAGAGCTTGAATCTCGATATGAAAATCTTGAATCCGAAAACACCGAACTTCGAGAAAGACTTAATGAGTTAGAATCTCGCCTAAAAAAGAATAACCAAAACCAAAAAAGAAATCGACTTCCCTCTACTAACAATTCTACTGATAAAATACCTCAATCAAAAGGTTCACAAAAAGGAAGTTTTAGACGTCCTGGCGGCCAAAAAGGGCATCCTGGTTCTACATTAAGGATGATTAAAAATCCTGATAAAACAATCATTTATAAGCTACATAAATGTGAACATTGTGGTTGTAACATTGAGAAGATTGAAGTTATAAATTACGAGAAGAGACAAGAATTTGAAATAATTGTAAGGCGTAAAGTGACCGAACATCGTGCTGAGATCAAAAAATGTCCTTATTGTAACCGCAAAAACAAAGCTGCTTTTCCGAAATCAATTACAAAACCTGTCCAATATGGCAATATGGTTTTAACAATTGCAATTTACCTCCGAAACTACCAATTGATTCCCTATGACCGAATCAAGAAATTATTTAAAGATGCCTTTGGATTTGATATAAGCGTTGGTACAATAATTAGGGCAGAAAATAAGTTATTTCACAAGTTGAAAGGTGCTACAAACCACATCAAGAAGCAACTGATAAAAGAAAATGTCATCCATGGTGATGAAACTGGAATCGACGTTGGTGGTCAAGGGGAATACTGCCATTTAATCTCTACAAAAAAATATACATACTATTTCCATAATAGGAGTCGAGGATCAAAAGCAATGAATAAAATGGGAGTGTTGCCTAAATATAGAGGAATTATAGTCCACGATTTCTGGAAACCCTATTTTAAATACAAATGTGAACATGCGGCATGTAATGTCCACATTCAAAGAGAACTTAAAGACATTTATAACATATTCAAGCAAGTGTGGGCTGAGGAGATGTCTGATCTCCTATATGAAATTAAAAAATGCGCAGACTTTGCCAGAAAACAGGGCATACAAATAGATGAAGATACGCTCAAGACCTTTAAAGAAAAGTATCAGTCAATACTAATGAAAGGATTTGAGGACAATCCTCCACCTGAAATCTCGAAAGACAATGGGGTTAAAAGAGGAAGAAAAGCGCAGAGCGATGCAAAAAATCTCCTTGATAGACTTTCAAAGTATGAAAAAGAAATCTTGAGGTTTGCTACGGATCTAAGAGTTCCTTTCAGTAACAACCAAGCAGAAAGAGATCTCAGAATGATAACAGTTCAGCAAAAAATATCGGGAGATTTTAGGAAACCCCATGGAGCAGATGTTTTCTTTAGAATTAGGGGATACATATCTACACTAATAAAGAATAATATACCTACTATAAGTTCACTTCATGCGGCGATTGAAAATGTGCCACCCTTACCCTGAATAGATACGTTTTCTTTAGAATTAGGGGATACATATCTACACTAATAAAGAATAATATACCTACTATAAGTTCACTTCATGCGGCGATTGAAAATGTGCCACCCTTACCCTGAATAGATACGCTTGTTGTTGGTCACGATTCTTACAATGGTTCACATTACGTTTTTCATAGTATTCTTATCCTAACGGATGATTCGAATTAGATTTTCAAACTTCTCCATATTGTCCTATGAGCTTCACACCCTGACGTTACCATCGACGCATGTCATAGTAGGATTATCCCAAATGGAAGGGATAGCGTTACCGCAATTCATATTATAGCTTTCTTGTCGCACTGACATTTCTAACGTAGTCAATTAAGACTTAGGCTGGTCAACCAGGGCTTATACAAGCCCCACTGCTTTATAGGCTGTCCAACAATTACTATCAGTAATAACTGAATTCCTTCTTTTCCGAATTAAAGGCTTAATATGCCTTTTTTTTTACCTGTTTTTACCCTAAAATTGAATTGTCGGACAGCTTCTTCAGCGTGGGGTAGTTGACACCTTTGATTTCTGCCTGCCGGTTTTTATGATTTGGGAAAGGTTTGACAGGACCCATTTTTGTTTTTGAAAGTTCAGAACTGTGAAACAAAGGTCCTTGCCTGGTACAGGGCAATAACTGCCAGAATCAGGATAAGGACCATCCACATGATATCAGCCGCAGGAATAAAGGAATTTACCCAATAGGCATTGTAAGCTTCCATAGCGGCTTCTGTTTGTACCATATAAAACCCTCCGGATTACACATAACGCAGACAGGCATCCGAGCCCCGGACTTTCCCGAAGTCGGTGATCCTGTACTTGTGCAGGAGGAAACCTTTCTTATAGATCCCTTCCTCATCGACCTTTTGTTCCACGTCCTTAAGCATCCCCCCGGAAGCCAGTTCTATGATGTCGAAGTTGATGCTGTCCCTTTTATAATCCCCTTTCATGCCATACTCTTCCTGGATTTTTGAAACAATTTCATAGTTCCAGTGCTCCTTTTCATCCAGGCAAAGTTCCAGAATCCTGAATTTAATCGGGCGGTTTTTGGCCATTTAATCATCCCCTCAAGGTCTCAAGTTCGCTGGTTTCCTCCGTAATCATTATGAAACTTCCGGCAACGCAGAGCGCACCTCCAAGCAGGATAGTCCACTCAGGTCTATCTCCGAAGAAGAGGAAAATGAAGATAATTGCACAGAGTCCGTAGAGGTTTCCTATCCCCTGGCCTCTTCCTACTCCTATGAGGGGGAAAGACTTGTACCAGCAGACGTAACAGAACCCGAAGGTGATTCCCGCAAAAATCAGGACCAGCATCGTCAGAGGCTCAAAGGCCTGAAGCGCAAAAGAATACATCGGATAACCCACCAACGCAAGGATGGGTACGATAATAATCCACCAGATAATATTCTCCCCCACGAACCGGAGGGTGAGCCCCACGTCCGGCTCGGAAATGTCAAGCCCTTTGCCTGCAATGGCTCCTTCGATCCCCCAGCCGGCAGCCGCCATAAGCCCGCCGAGATATCCGATCCAGGGCACATCTCCCGCAGCAAGTTCAGTAATAAGCCCGCCGCCAAAGATTGTAATCCCGCCAATAATAATAACTAAAATCCCCATTGCCGCTCTTTTACTGATCTTTTCCCCGTACCAGTAATAGGCAAGTACCGAACCAATCACCGGGTAGAGAAGGGCAGCAACAGCCGCAAACGCTCCGCCGATAAAACCCATGGCCATGAAAGATCCGAGAATTGCCATGGGCCCCCCGAAGATAGAGGCCAGGAAGAACCACTTGGAACAGGGATGAAATTCCTTCAAAGTCCTTACAAGTTCCCCGTATTTGCCAAGTACCCCGTTCCAGAGCATAAGCGCAAGCATAACAGTGAGTGCATTGAATGCGGTAATCAGGACCGCCGTTACAACCAGGGATGTAGCATCTCCGCTTGTCTCTGCGATAACTCCGTACATTTCATCAAAAGGATTCAGGACCCATATAACAGTCCCCGGAAGGTACCAGATCCCCCAGAACACAGCACAGAAAAGGGCCCACATATACCCTTTACTGATTTTTCGTTTGCTTTCCTGCCTTTTCAAGGCTTGCAAATCCACGTCAACTCCTCCCTTTTTAAATCACGATTCCTCAGGCAGGATGCCTGCGACTTTAGTCGTGGGAGGAATGCCGTATACTTTCAGGCATTCCGTTCCACATTGATTTCTACACTCTGCTTTTGAAACAAGTTCCCATAGCATGTAACGTAGTTTTTGAAACTATCTTCCCTCACCAATGCTGGACATGCTTGTTTAGTGGAGGGTAATTGACTGATTAGACTCCCAGAGCTTCCTTTATTTTATTGACAGCATCCGTCGCGTTTTCCCCGTAGATATCGGCTCCGATCTGGTTTGCCCAGTCCTGGGTAACCGGGGCTCCTCCTACCATTGTCTTTACCTGATCGCGGATTCCGGCCTCCTTCAACTGTTCCTCAAGCGTGATCTGGGTGACCATGGTCGAGGTCATGAGGGCAGAAGAAGCGACAACGTCTGGTTTTATCTCTTTTGCTTTCTCGACGAATGTGGTAACAGTTACGTCCCTTCCCAGGTCGATTACCTCAAAGCCTCCAATACTGAGCATGGAAACCACTATGTCCTTTCCGATGGAATGGATATCCCCTTCGATGGTCCCTATTATGACCTTTCCCTTGGATTCGGTCTTGGACTGGCGCCTCTCCATTTCAGGCTTGAGGACTTCGATGCCTGCCTTCATGGCCTCTGCCGCTGCGAGCACATGAGGCAGGAAAAGAGAGCCCTGTTCAAACTTTTCCCCGACTTCCTGCATCCCTGCGGTAAACCCGTGTTCGATCATCTCCACCGGGTCGATGTCTGCTGCGAGGGCTTCCTTTGAAGCTTCTTCGGCAATTTCGGCGTCAAACTCGGTGATCGCTTCTTTCGCTTTTTCGATGATTTCTTCTTTGCTTGCCATTTTTACCCCTCCTTATCTGGCATCCCTGAAGGCCTTATCAGCCCTGTCCACAACGGCTTTCATGTCCTTCAGAAGATCCGCATCGATTGGCGGGACCTCGTGGTGTTTGAGGACATCCTGGACCTTTTCGTTCGCAACGGTTGCAAGGTCTTTGGACCCCGCGTGTTCCCAGTCCCCGAACATCATCCTGTCAATGAGCATCGGGTCGGATGGGTAGTCCACAAGCATCCTTGTCTTCTTAAGGGCCAGGAAGTTGTTTCCTATGCCCACCTTTTTGATTGACTCCACGTCCAGAGTCTCGGTGGAAACCGGGATTCCTTTCATGACCTTCTTGGTCATCTTGATAATGTCGTTGTCGATTACGAGCTGTTCCATGGAGAATGTCATTCCAAGCTCAAGCATCCCTGCACCGTAGATGGTGTTTGCTCCAGAGAGGGCAGGAAGCAGACAGGTGAGTGTCTTTTCGTGACCGGACTGGGTGTCAGGGACCTTGGCGTCAGACTAAGTGCCCGCAACAAAGGACGGAAGGCCGTAAAACTGCGCAAGTTTTGCCACAGCCGCACTGATCAGCCCGAGTTCAGGAGACCCGACCGGCGCTGTCCCTTTTTTCAGGTCGAAAGTAGTTGTGGAACTTCCGTACCAGACAGAAGCTCCGGGTACTGCAAGTTCGGCAAGCACGATCCCTGAGAGGACTTCGGCGTTGTGGGTCACAAGGGTCCCTGCAAGGTAGACGGGGGAAGATCCTCCCGACATTGCCATACTCAGGACGTTTACCGGGATTCCCAGGCGAGCTCCTTTGATAATGACCTGGCAGGCGTTCACGCTGAGTTCAAGCGGGCTTGTAGGACAGAGCAGCATGGAAAAGATAGGCTTTTTCCGGGCTTCCTCGGCATCTCCCCCATAGAGGGCCTTTGCGATGTCCCAGTAGTACTCCACGTTCTCCCCGACGGGGTCGATGTGATGGAAGTGCTTCTGGGTATTGGTAAGTGGAGTGAAGGTCTCGTGGACGTCCTGGGCCCCTTTGCCTGCCCAGTCCCTTGCGGACACCGGCAGGGAAAAGTAGTCGATGTTCTCGGCCCAGTCACAGAGCTTTGCGATATCAGCTATATCCTGGTCCACGGAGTCTATGGTGACGTATTTTCCGTCCTGATACTTGCACATCTTAACGCCGGTC
Source organism: Methanosarcina baltica (assembly GCF_055394095.1). NCBI lineage: Archaea > Methanobacteriati > Methanobacteriota > Methanomicrobia > Methanosarcinales > Methanosarcinaceae > Methanosarcina > Methanosarcina baltica. The sequence continues at coordinate 2,605,117 of NZ_AP042463.1, forward strand.
CCGAAGCAGGTCCAGTGTACCTTCCCGCCGCATTCCATGACGGTATTGTATTTTTTGTCCCGGCCCCAGAGCACGAACCGAGAAGGCGCAAGCTGAAGAGCCCTTCTTACAAGGTACTCCGGAATCTTCACGATCTGGGCCTTTTCATCGACCTCACAGCCGTTTTCCTTGAAGATCTTTCTCGCTTCAGGGTCCGAGACCTGAATCCCCGGATTCATCAGGATGTCCATTGTGGCATAATGGATCGCCTTTAAATCTTCAGTTGAAAACAGGTTCAGCTCCACCCCATCGAGAGGACGAGTCCCCGCAAATGCATTACATTCAGCCATTGTTTCAATCTCCCTTTTTGTTACTTCCCTTCTTTTACTTTCATTGTTTTGTTTATGGGTTTCACTCTTCAAGGTTCTGAGATTTTCCGGAAAAACAGCAGTATCTCCCCACAATATTTCAGGAATTCCCCATTCCTTTCGGATTATGACCCATATTTCTCCAAATTTTAATAGAGAGGCCCCGTGGCTTCATCCCTTTTTATAGTAACCTTAATGGTCTCTCTATCCAGTATTTTATAAAACATATTATATATAATTTCTTGGAATTATTCTCCCCTAAAATATTCTCTTCGGAAAAAAACCCCTGAGCTTTTGCTGCCCGATTTACGGTCCTTTTTACAGCCCGGTCTGTTTCCTGAAGCAGTCACAGGAATTGATCTTTATGCCAAGGAGTTTCTCGATGTTCATCTTTGCCGCGATCCCCTTTGCGGCAGTTGGAACAGAGGTTATGACCCCGATATCAAGTTCCTCTCTAAGTTCCCTCATGACATATTCGTCCGAGAGGTCGCCGGTTTCGACACTGAGCTTCTTTGCGACATATTCTTTTGCTTCTTTTATTCTCATCTTTTTTGAGAATTCCATCCTCGCGACAAGGTCTCCTGCGGCCCGAATCCCGGTCATCCCGGAAGCCATTATGTGGGAAATCGGCATACCCATCGGGTCGCCGACCCCTATCTATATGCCGTCTACGCCTGCAATCTCGACCATTGCCTTGCTGGCCCTGGTAACGGCGTCGATGGGTGGAGTTTCGAGCATGGGAATACCGCCGACCCCCATCCCCATGTCCACATGACAGGGGAGGTTGGAGGCTTCCACCGCCGCCTTCATGAAGGTAACAGAGCGGCCGAGGTTCCAGGCCGAGGTCTTGCTGGTGTTGGTGTTACACACGGGCCCAAAGACGCTTGCACCTGCCTTTTCGATAAGTGGGGCCTGCTGGTGTGGCCAGAGTCCGGCGAGAGTTGTACCGTCGTATTTAAGTTCACCGTGCATACCGAGCACGCATTCTCCGGCCATTCCGGCTTCAATGTACATGTTCGGGAATTCTTTCCTGAGGGCCTCGATTGCGTGGAGGGTCCCATACATGTCTCCATCTCCGGCTGCGCCGGTGGTGTCGAAGTTAATGCCGTCTGCTCCGGAAGCGAAGAGTTTTTGCATGACCCACACAGTGTCCCGGGTAAGGTGTTCTGCTGCGTGTTCCATGGCGTCCCAGGCTTCCTGGATTTTGAAGGCCTTCATGAGGTCGCCGGGGTTTTCGAAGGGGCCGTCAGGGGTATAGTAGAGTCCCATGTTCGGCATTGCCCCGTAAAACATTGGGACGATCATGTTCTGCTGACAGACTTCCATTGCCTGGCACTCGTTGGAAACAATGGGTTTGACAGGCTTGTAGCTGTAGTCGATGTGCCCGAGTTCCATGGTGTCGGCCCCGAAAGCCCTTTCGTGCATCATGCAGCCTACAAGCCGGCTGGAGGGAATCCCCACTCCGCTGTTTCCCTGGTCCCCGTCAAGCCTGAGGGTCCCGATATCATGGGTAACGGGAACTTCCATACCCTGCTCAACACTCACGGTTTTTCCGGGCATCATAATGATTTCCGCAAGCTTGTCCATCTCGTCTCCCGAAAGGCCCGCAATCTCCCCGAGGTCCGCAGCGTCCGCAGAACCGGCTTCGATTTCTTCCAGGATCTTTTCTTTGCTAAGGAAGATCTTCTTTCCGTCTCCCATCCTTAATGCGTATTCCTTTGCCATTTTACATCACCTGTATTCCCGCCTCTCCACCTCATTTTCCGAGAAGGAGTTCCTTTGCTTTCTGGACGGCTTCACTTGCGTTTTCCGCATAGCAGTCAGCCCCGATCTTGTCGGCCCAGTTCTGGGTTGCGGGAGCGCCTCCTATCATGACCCTGACCTTATCCCTCATCCCTTCCTCTTTCAAAAGCTCGATAACCTCCTTCTGGCCCGGGAGGGTGGTGGTCATAAGTGCGGAAAGCCCGATCATGTCGGCGCCAACTTCCTTTGCCTTGTCTATGAAGTTCTTGATCGGGACATCCCTCCCTATATCGTAAACCTCAAAGCCCGCGGACTGGAGCATGGTCGATACGATGGACTTGCCGATGTCATGCACATCTCCCTCCACGGTCCCATTTACGATAACCCCGAGTGTCTTTGTCTTTTCTCCCGCGGGCATATTAGCCTCGAGGAGCTTTACCCCAGCTGACATGGCATCGGCAGCCATCATAACATGAGGCAGGAAAAGTTTTCCCCGCTCAAATAGGGTCCCGACCTGATTCATCCCGGCAGCTAACCCCTTTTCTATGATCTCAGCCGGTTCTATCTCCCCTTTTGCCTTTTCCACGGCAGCAATTACGTTGTCCTTCTTACAGGACACGATTGCGTCTGAAAGTTCCTGAAGTAGCTCTTCTTTGCTTGCCATTTTAAACCCCCTTTTTTCGATTTTCTCCACTCTGCTTTTGAAATTAAACCGGTTCCCGTAGCAGGTAACGCAGTTTTTAACTGTCTCCCCTCCACCAGTGTCGGATATGCCTGTCATGCATAGCACACCGTCCCCACCTCTCAGAACTTTTATATTGTACGATAAAGCTACAAATGAGGAAGCATTTGCAGATATCATGACAGATCCGGCATGTCAATTAAGACCCGGACCGGTCAAACAGAACTTGTCAAAACAAGCCCCACTGCCTGCGCAGGGTATTTGACCTTCTTTACTCCCCTTTGAAGGATTACGGTATTTCACCCCCCCACGAGGTCTGGATTTTGGAAACGGTTCAGTAAATTATTAATTGCTATGTCCAGGTTGAGCTTTCGGGAAATATCCTATAATCTATTTTTTTCCAGAAATTCCCTGGATAATATATTCCCCCAGAATTTATATAACTATTTATATACTAATTGAATTTATTCAAGCTGCCTGTTGATAACAATTATTTCAGAGCAAGCCGGGTTTTTCTTCAAGTTTGCTACGATGAGAACCAAACTTCATGAACATTTTAATCCATTTTTCAAAAACGCAATAATTTGATAAGTGATTCACCTCTATTACTCCTTCAGACCCGGAGCTGAACGTCTATGCACTCTCATCCCATCGCAATCACCCGCACCATCTACGACCCTGCCCTCAAAAATTTTGTTTTTGATTCTCCCGAAGCTCGGGCCATGCCGAACATCAGGCAGTGGATCGACAATAAAAATCCTGTTATTTACTGGTACATCCTGCGCATAGACAACCTTTCCGAACTCCAGCTTGAGCAGTGGGCTATTGAACTCTACACCCACCAAGCCCTCAACATTACGGATGCCTATATTGACGGTATAGACCGTCGTTTTGAACTCAGGAAACGCGAACGTGACCCCTGGAGTGATAAATACGTCCTCTCCATCCCGAAACAATCGGGCATTCCCATCGTAGGCCGGGGTACACGCCGCATTTTCTTCAAAGTTGACGTCAACTGCCGGGAAGGCCTGATGTACGAATACGGCATTTCCGGCAAATTCATTGTCCAGGGCTTTGAAGCTGTTGAGGTCCGGGAAAAAATGTTCCGTTATTCCTGCAAAGTAGGAGAATTTCGGCAAATCTTCAATAACAACCCGGATGAAGCCTCCATTTATGCAGAAAAACGCCTTTCAACCCGCTATTCTTCCAACTCTGTCCAGGTCTTCACCAACAGTTTCAGGATGATACACGAGCTATCCAGGTACTGCCCATTGGTCATCGGTTAAGGATTTGTATCGTTCTCATGATACCGTTTTTTCATTTCAGTCCCTAACTCACGTAGACCATTCATCCCTAAATCTTTTTCTATTGACATGCGGGTCCAAAGCTTGACTTTCGTAGACTTTCATCACAGTTTCAAAAGTTCTTTCAATACCAGCTCTATGTAAAATAACTGTCAGCAAATCTGACGCATTTTCTGCAAATATTGTGCTCCAGCGCAACTGTGTATATCGAACCATCTTTTCAGGATGAGGTGTCGAGTTTCTTACAATATTATATAGTCTTCTGCTGACGATTAACGTCAACATTGCTGTCCATATTAGAGCTTCAATAACCTGCTCATTTTTTGTATCAAGGACGTCAAGTGAATATCTACTTTTCAATTCCTTGAAAAGTAGTTCTATGTCCCACCTTGCTCCATATAATGTTGCAATGTCTTTTGTATTCAGAACATCTTTTTGAATGTTTGTTATGTACCTGTGATACTTGTTTTCTTCAGTGTTATATACTGCAACAAGGCGCACATGCATCTCATCCATTTTTTGCTTGTCATTATATGATCTTCTCTTGAACTTCATTTTTACAACTGCATCAAGATCTTTTCCATCAAGTATCTCTATGCATTCACTGACACGTTTTCCAATCAAATCTTTATGCTTTTTTTTAGGAATGCCCTCTTCAATAGAAACAATAATGGGGTCCATATTTGATTTAATTCTGGATACGAAGAATCCTCCATTTTCTTCAATTTTTACAAATGACCACTTTTTAAAGAAACCTAGATCAACGAGGAGAATACGATCTTTTACCCAAGGACCAATCGTCAATGTTTTTATCTCAGCTGTTCTTTCCCCATACAAAGCAACAGTTTTAGGTCCATTAGCAAGTACACTGACCAGAACACTCAGTTTCATTCCAGCGGTGCCCTTAATTGCTCTTGCTGCTGGGAACTTCTCTGCCAATGATTTGTGAAGACGAATGATTGTACTATCCTGGATGAAAATATCCTCAAAATTTTCAAGTTTTTTATTCAATTTTTTCCCAGGTTCCTTTGCAAGCTCTTCCATACCATGAATCACACACTGATGAAGAAAATCAACTAATTCTGGGGTGAAACGATAGTACCAAATGCTATCGCTTACTGTGGTATTTGCTTCCTTTTCATATTGCCTTTTCAAACTGGCAATTGTACGCTGTAAACGTACGCCAAAACTAAGAGTTAATACCCAAAAAAGGATTACAGGGTCAATTTTACGTTCACGTTTTATAAGACCAGTTTCTTTGGCAGTTTGCCTTAACCAATCTTCGGGAAACATTTCCCGAAGAGAATCTTCAAGGTTGGGTTGGGAATGGGGGGGCATAGCTACATTGATATTTAACTCATTAATATAAAAAACGTGTGCAAGAGTGAGTATTTAATGCTTAACCGATGACGCATGAGGTACTGCCATTCCGGTTCCATTGAAAGGGACGACCTTCTGTACAAACTCCATTTGCTGTATGCTAATTTTGAAAAAGTTCCTGAGATCACCGATGAAAAAATCAACCCTCTTCTGAATAACGGAATCAAAGAACTCAAAGTTCTCGGCATGGACAACATGGATGAATTCAAATCGTGCTACCTCCGGCTCTGTGACTCTCTTGTGGAATTGTTGCATATTGAAGTTGTGGGAGCTAAGATGAATTCCCCTCCAGTGACCCCGGCCTCCCCTCCTGTAAACCGGAAAACGGAAAATACAAACGGAAATTTCAAACCGGACAACGGAAAACGAGAATGTCCCGTATGCATGAACCTCATTGACTCTTCCAACAGGTCTTTACTGTGTGGAAAATGTAAATCGCAGTTTTGCCAGATCTGTGAAAGCTGGTTCCGTGATGAGAGAAAACGTGGGGAAAGGCCGCTTTGCGAGAATTGTTTTTCAGTTGAACAGGAACTTTTGAGAAGGCAAGAAGAAGAGAGAATAAGGAAAGAGAATGAGGAACATGAGAGATTGAGGAAACAGCGGGAAGAAGAGAGAATCAGGAAACTCAAAAACTCTATTGGCATGGAATTTGTGAAGATTCCAGCCGGTTATTTTATGATGGGGTCTCCTGAATCAGAAAAAGGCAGATATGGTGATGAAGGCCCGCTTCACAAAGTTACGATTAGAACACCTTTCCTCCTTAGGAGTCGTCACTGAATAACCTATGCATAATCTCTATTGAATGTGTTGATTTTCATGATCAAGGTCGCCAATAATAATTACAATAAATGCTAAATTGCGTAGGTTATTTCATTGCGGATCCTTAGCAAGTATCAGGTTACTCAGAAACAGTGGAAAGCTGTAATGGGCAGTAATCCTTCTCGCTTTAAAGGCGATGAAAATCCCGTTGAAAATGTATCATGGGAAGATGCTCAAAAATTCATCAAAAAACTCAATCAGATGGAAGATACTGACGAATACCGCCTGCCCTCTGAAGCTGAATGGGAATATACCTGTCGTGCGGGGCGGCCTCTGGAACTACTACGCCAAGAGCTGCCGGTCGGCGTCCCGCCTTGGGTACGTCCCGGCAAGCGCTACGGCAACGTTGGTTTTCGCTTGCTGAGGGACCTTTAATCACTTCCCCCTTTACCACTTTACCATTTTGCACTGGTAGTAGAGAATACCTCCGGCTAAACCCGAAGTCCCGAAGCATGCGAACCGCTGAATCTGAGGTGCGAACCGCTGCTGGAGTTTTGAAAAAATTTCTTACCCAGAGGCTGGAGTAAAAAAGTGAAAAATACTTATTCCTGATTACTGTGAAAAAATCATAATATTGATACCCCGACCGGTTTTTATAGTCCTCTTGAGGAAGCGAAGCGACCGAAAAGGACCCCGTGCTCCCGAAGCTGAACTCGGGAGACGGAACTCGGGAGACGGAACTCGGGAGACGGAACTCGGGTAGCGCAACTCGGGTGACGGAACTCGGGCCGCGAAACCTCCGGTTTTAGAAGCCTTCAATATCTACGTCCGAGCTTTCCCCGGAAAGCATGAGTTCTCCGTATATTAATCTTTCAAGGGTCTCGGCCACGTACCTGCGTTGCTGGTACTTCTGGATATCTTCATGCATTCGGAGGTCCGAGTCAACCTGGACCCTTAGAAGGGAAAAATGAAAGGCCTTTTCGTCCTTTAACTGCATGGTGTAAAACACTTCCAATATACTCGGAAGTCTGAGGGGGGCTTCTATCACTTCAGTTAAAAGCAGCATCTCTCTGGAGATACTTTCGGCATCGGTTTTTACGTCTCCCCTGCCCATGACGAGCTGTAAGGCCTTTTCAGAATATGTTTTCCCGGAAATGGTGATTTCCCTGCTAATATTTTCAACTCCTGTATTTAATTTATGAGATTAAGGCTGCCTTATAGATCTTAGCTTTTTCCTCTAATCCGGAGAACGTTTTACGGGAAAAAGGGAAAGGAAAAGGAAAAGGAAAATAGATAATTTCAGGCAAGCATGCCCTTTACGATAACGTCAACAGCCTCATTTTCATCAAGTCCGCGGGCCATGAGGGTCTCGACTTCCTTTTTGTCCACACAGCCTATTGCGGCCTCGTGAGTTACCTTGGCGAGGGGGTTATCAACCCGGACAATCGGGATTGCTTCAGCGCTTGCGTTGTCCTGAATAACTTCCATGCAGTCCACATGTCCGCGGGCCCTGGGGGCGTGGCCTTCCGTGATCCCTATGAATTCGGAACGGGCGTTTTCGGTCAGGGCAAGCCTGCTCTTTATAACACTCCTTGCATTTTCCCCATTCAGAGAAATCCTTTCCTTGATCTTTATCAGGTCATCGGCTTTTCCGTAGACCTTTGTAACCATCTCGCAGATGGAGTCTTTTCCCGCATCCACGTCGTAGTTGAACTCAATGATCCCTACGCGACCTTCGATAAGAGTGAAGTTTGAAAAAAAGCGGCCTCCCTCTTCGATTTTGATCTGCACTTTCGGAAGAACCCTGATGCCTCCGTGGGGGCCATGGAAGTGGGTTTCGGAGTAGGTCAGAGAGGCGTTTTTCCCTATATGCATTCTGCCGTCCATTTTGTGGATTATCTTCACGGCATTTGGGAAGGTACAGTGGGCAATCAGTTCCACGGCGGAGTCATCTTCGGCTACGAAGTCCATGTTGATTTCCTGGACTCCATCTTCCGGAATCAGGCCGAAACAGAGGTGTACAGGGTCTTGGATTATGCAACCCTTTTTAATTGTCAGCTTAATGTTGACCCCGGTTTCCGTCTCTTCTTTCTCAAGCTCAATTCCTTCGGTCTGGTTTGCACTGAGCACCCGGTTTCCGCTCACAACAAGGCTTGAGATCCCATGGTCGTGCAGAACAGCCTCATTACCACCTGCTGCGGCACAGGCCAGGCCCATATCTCCCACAAGTTCTTCAGAAAGCACGTTCAATGTTTTCACAGTCATGATCGGTCCTCCAGGGAATAAAGCCTGTTGTCACAGGGGATGCACCTGTTTATGAAAAAGTGGCTGATCTCCCCGGGGTCTCCACTTCGGAGAATTGTCCCATCGCACATTAGCGATGCCCTGTCCGAAGCCGCAGCAATTTCTTTCCTGTGGGTGATCACAAGCACTGAAGACCCGTTTTCCTTCAGGGTCTTAATAAGGGACACTATCTCTTTTAAGGAAACCACGTCGATTCCGGAATCAGGTTCGTCAAGGATTGCAAGTTTGGGTTTCATGGTGAGGACGGAGGCAAGTTCGATTCGTTTTCTTTCCCCTCCGCTCAGAGCCTCGCCCACTTCCCGGTTAATGTATTTTTCCGGGACAAGGTCAACTTTTTCAAGAGCCGCCCAGATTTCCTTTTCCGTAGTCTTGCCGTTTCCTCCGGCTCCAATTGCAAGGTAGTCCCTGACTTTCAGTCCCTCAAAACGGGCAGGCTCCTGCCAGGCAAGGGTTATACCTCTTTTTGCGCGCTCGGTTATCGAAAGGGCCGCGATGTCTTCCCCGTTGAATAATATACTTCCTTCCTCAAGTTCGTACCCTTGCAGGCCCATCAGGGCATAGGCTAGCGTGCTCTTTCCCGCACCGTTCGAACCTATAATGCTGTGGATTTCCCCGTTTCCGACTTCAAGGTTAACTCCACCCAGAATCCTTTTTCCATCGCGGTTTAGTGTAAGGTTTTTTAAGGTTAGAATACAAGACACCTCTCTGGTTTTTACAAGAAGTTTTCCGGAATCTCACGACCTCAGGCAGAACGCCCTTAACCGGGTCGTGGGTTATTGACACTCCAGCAGTTCCTTACAGCGCCGGAGGTCCTCTACGTTATTTACATTTATTGCCAGTTTGGGATTGTCCAGTATAAGATTAAAGTCTTCCTGTTCTTCATGGATATTGTTACTGTCCAGGACATTAACCCCGGAGGGTACGATCAATTTACCCATTTTATTGAAAACAGTGTCAGGCCGGACTCCGGCTTTTTTGCAGACGTTTATAGGGACATAAACCGAAAGGGCCGGTTCCTCGTGTTCCTCGTATGTCTCAATAATCGAGTCGATCATTTCCGAAGTGAGCAGGGGAAGGTCCGACATGGTAATCATCACAGGGCCTTTCGCCCCCGAAGTTTCCACGGCGTAGACCATGTCCCCGACATAGTTTCCTCCGAAGGTTCTTATCACTCCGACTTCCCCGTTGTAGTGTTCCTGAAGCATGAGCTCGGTTTTCGGGGTAACCGGGGAGACTGCAACAAAGACTCTGTCAATGTGTTTTGCAGCCCGCAAGGTATCGATAACATAAGTAATAAGCGGTTTTCCCAGCAGTTCCACACAGGGCTTTTCTCCCATGCCGAGCCTCTGGCCAAATCCGCCTGCCATTACAATAGCGTCCATATAAGTCCTCCCTCATATCCGTTATTACTCAATTGAAGAATAAGGGCTATGGTTATAAGGGCAGTCACCCGCCCTACCTCGTTCGCCATGCCTATCCCGTCTCCATTCAGGCCTCCGAAGTGGGCATTGCTCCGGTTGAGCAGAAATAGAGCCGAAACACAGGCCGCAAGGTAAGCAAAAAGCCCGATGCTCCCGAAGGCAAGCGTGCAGACCGCCGCCCCAAAGATAAATCCGATTGAAAAGTTGGCCACCGTTGCCCCGTTAATGGTCATGGACCCCAGGCCCTCATGCAGGGACTTTCCAAAAGTCGCGATGGTGAGCATGGCCTGTTTGGAACTGACCTCGGCAACGAACATGGAAAGGAACATAAGCTTTGCAAGATCCGGGCCAAAGGCCTCTCCCTCGGCCTGGATGGCCCGGATGGCGCTGTAAAACATGACCAGCAGCAGTACGCAAAAAGCTACTCCTCCTATCCCGAGGGTCGTGTCCTTCAGGGCTTTGAGTTTCCTCTCAAGGGAACCATGGGCAGTCATCCCATCTCCGAGATCCCCCACCCCGTCCAGATGGTTAAAGCCCGTTATGTAATATACGAAAACCATGATAACAGCCGCGGTAATCGGGGCCGGAAAAACTGTCTGGCCGAGGTACGCGACCGCCCCTATAAGCAATCCAAGTACGGCTCCCACCACGGGATAAAAATAGATCTTTTTCATAAGCTGGTCGATACCTTCCATGGAAAGCCCGACAGGAATGGTGGATAGGAATCCAAACCCCGATTTCAAGGCAAGTAAATAGGAATTCATTTCTTAACCGCCCGTTTTTTAATCTTCGTTTTCAAGGTCCGCTATGCTTCTTGAGTACATGTTGGAGGAGACCCCACCGATCAGTCCTCCGATTACGTCATCCATAAAAGGCCCGAGTTTCGCGAGGATTCCGGGTTTTAGCTTGTCAAACCTGACGAATTCAAAGCTGCCCTTCGAGCCGCTGATGTAGTTTGCGATGCTCGTCCCTAGCACCTCGTCCGCTATGATAAAGGACAGGTCCTTTTCGTAGGAACTTTTACTGAGGTTCGGGAGTTTGCCTTTTCTTCCTTCCCGCTCAAGCAAAATCCCCGAGTAGATCAGGAGACAGAGGTTCGGGTCGGAAAGGGCGAATTTCAGTTCTCTTTTGAACACCGCTTCGGCTTTTTCCCGGGTCTCAAGCCCGGGATGCGGGACATACATTTCGAGAGCCGAGTCCACGAGGTCCTGTACACTTATACCCTCTTCTTTTAGAGCATCCAGGATGTCATAGCTGGCCTTACCCTCAAGCGTTTCAGGCTGGCCTTTTTTCAGATCCCTGTTTTCAATATCGGATAATTTCATGTGGATCACCAGGTAAAATAAATGAAAGTGTGAACGGAGTTATGAACGATATGAATTCTGCTTTTATAAAGGTCCGAATCGGATAATAATAACGGATTAGATTAATTGGCGATAATAATGGATAATGGATTATAGTCAGGCACCAGAATTCTCAAACTGAGCTCAAAAAGATTTAAACCACGGAATACACGGAAGAAAGAACGCCGTGAAGACGCCATTTACGGTTACTCTGGCGTTTAATCCGGAATGGTTTATGAATGATTATTTTAGAGACCCGGCTATCCACCGGCCGATAGGCCGGTTTCCGTGTCTTTCCTTGTTTTTCCGTGGTTATGAGCCCTGATATGAGTTAGTTAAGAACATTGCGTTCTTGATTATAAGTAACACTGAAAGCCCGGACAACGAAGGTCCGGATAATAAAGAAGTATTTTCGGAACAGCAAATTTTCCCGGCGGCTGGCAGGTCATGCAAGCAAACCGGGGGCCGGAAATCAGCTAACCAGTAATCAGGCAGCCAGCTTCCAGATTATTACTGCAAAGGCAATAACAGAAAGCCCTGAGGCTATTGCTATTAAAAGGGACACCCTTTTTATATCCTTTACTTCCGTGGGCCTGAACCTTCCTCCGAGCACATAAACTCCGGGTTTTTGAAGCCGGACTTTGAGGGCTCCTGAGGCTGCAGCCATTGGATATCCGGAATTGGGGGATGGGGTATTTGCCCCTTCCCGGAGAGCCGTTCTCAGGCAGTCTCTGGGACTGAATTTTCTTCCTTTTTGCGGGACAGCGGATGCAAGCAGGGCCGCGGCCGTTATGAAGAATACGGAAAACCTTGCGGGAATCCAGTTCAGGACGTCGTCGCTCCTGGCCGAGAAAAACCCGAGCTCTTTATAAGGTTCTTTCTTGTACCCCACCATAGAATCAAGGGTATTTATGGCTTTGTAAGCGTAGGCTGCAACGAGCCCGAGGTTCCCGAAAAGGGCATAATAAAAGATAGGGGTAAGGATGCCGTCCACGTAATTTTCGGAGACCGACTCCACGACTGCAGAAGCCATCTGGGGTTTTGTGAGGCTTCCGGGATCCCGGCTTACGTAGATGGGGAGCAGTTCCTTTACCTCGTCCAGGCTGCCTTCTTCAAGTTTTTTGTAAATCTCCGAGGCCGGGGAGAGCAGGCAGCGGATGGCAAAGGTGGCCTTCAGGAAATAAGCCTCAAGGGCAAGCCCCAGGACTTCCGGGACCAGGGGGAGATGCGCAATGTAGAGCACCAGATATGCCAGGCCTCCGGATAAGAGGACGCATGTGAGAGCCATGGCTATCCCGTAAAGGGTCCTGTGTTTTTTCGGGGCCGCATTTTTCAGGACTCCGATCAGTTTTCCGATCCAGACCACAGGGTGAAGAGCCGCCGGAGGCTCTCCCAGAAAGACATCGATGGCTACCGCAAGCAGGAGCACCTGGATAAGGTGTACACTTTCCGGATAAAACATGAATCAGACTCCTTACTTCTTCCCTTCAAGGAGGGGTTCCATGACTTTTTTCCAGGCGAGTTTCACGAGTTCATCCGTTTCCCCCTCCTGCATGAGACAGTCCAGGACCTTCCGGACGATTTCCTTTTTGTGTATATGATAGCAGTCCACACAACTCCAGATCTGCTTGCCCCGGGAACTTTTGATCCATTTCCCGCCGGTCCTTTCGTCCTCGCAGGCGTAGAAGGGACAGAAACAGAAGGTACAGTCCTGGCCCTCGAAGTGGCAGGGATAATATTCGCAGGTCGTCCTCCCGCCGGTCGTGCCTTCTTCCGAAGCCTTTTCAAGGACGTGCTGGAGTTCTTCCTTTGAGCGATCTTTACCCCATTCGGTGATGACGTCTCCGATTGTGGAAATGAGCTTTTCGTTTTCCTGAGCTGGCCGGACTGCGACTCTTATGTAGTCTTTGCCCAGGACCGGAAAGGTCGAGCAGTCCCTGATCAGGATCCCATGGCTTGCAAGCCTTTGGGTAAGTTCAACGGAGTCCATCATGCAGCCGCTTATGTTGACCAGGATGTAGTTGACGTTGACCTCGCCTGCTTCAAAGCCTCTTAGCCGGTCCAGTTTTGCCTTGAGTTTCCGGCCTTCTTCCAGGATAAGGGCCCTTGCTTCTTTGAGGTAAGGGTTCTCAAAACCTCCTTCAATTTCCATGAAGGCTGTTCCCATGGCGTTTGCTAAGGCTCCCAGGTTCCAGGAAAGCCGGGCCGTATCAAAGGCCTCTGCCATTTTCGGGGAAGCGATCCCAAAGCCCATCCGGACTCCAGGCATCGAAAAGGCTTTTGTAAGGGAGCGCATTACGAAAACGTAGTTGCTTTTGGCAGCCAGATCCGCGACAGTCTGAGTCGGGTCGGAAAGGTCAATAAAAGCTTCATCAACGTAAAGCAGGGTTTTATGGGCCTCGCAGCGCTTTGCGAGTTTCTCGACCCTTTCCCTTGAGAGCAGTTTTCCGGTAGGGTTGTTGGGGTTGCAGAGGAAGAGTATTTTCGCCCGGTCAAGCATTTCATCCGGGACGGCCTCGATGGTTTCCACGTCCGGATGCAGGGGTTTTGCTCCCATGACCCGGCACTGCATTTCGTATTCCCCGAAGGTGGGGGCCGGAAGTATGACCTCGTCTCCCTTTTCCACCATGCATTCGACAACAAGCCTGACTATCTCGGTGGACCCGTTTCCGGGGATGATATTTTCAGCAGTTACCTCCGTTTTTCCTACAAAATCAGCCGCAGCTTTCCTGAATTCCAGGTAGCGGTTGTCCGGGTATTCCTTGAGTTTCAGAAGAGTCTTTTGAAGAATAGCATCAAGGATAAGTCCGCTTCCCGGGTATTCAAAGGGACTCCCAAGAGGGTTATAATTAGCACTGAAGTCCAGAATGTCCGTTTCCGGTATTCCGTACTTTTCCGAAGTTTCCTGAATTAATCCTCCGTGCCTGCAGGATTTCAGGTTCACCAGATGTTCCCTTAAAGGTATAGTTTGCTCTGACACGTTTGATCCCAACTATTCAAAGCTAATAAGGTATATTAAGTTGTTTATTATAATAGTCCCTTTGAACGTGCTTTTATTTGCTTTATCGTTGTGTGATCTCGAAAAAAAAGAGTTATGGAATCCATTATACTTTATTTTCCATTCTGAATATATAAAATTTGTTTTGAATATGGGGGCTTAAAGGGTTTCTTTTTGAGTTGGGAATTCCGCATCAAAATGCAGGGAATAATCCAATATAATTCAGAAAACCAGACATGTATGAGTATAGATATTATATTTGGCCCCTTTCAAATTAAAACAAAATTCTTTTATAATATCATTCGGAAACACTCTTCATTATTATCCAGAAAGTAATACGCTGCCCGAAGTCGAGAGGTAAATAAGATTGGACTCTCAAATTGAGATTAAGCGTGAAACCGAATTCTACCAGGGTTTTATACGCTTAAAGATGTCTGTTTCGAACAAAGCTCCTTCTGTAATAACAGACGTCACTCTCGACTTTCTTTTTGAAAATGACCTCCTCCGCATAGACCATTACGAACCGCCCTACGATATAAGGAACAGCAAAATCCTGCTGAGCAACATAAACGGGGGCACGTCCAAATCCATTGCCGTCTATTTTGATCCCCTTATGTGTTCCAGGGGCACGGAAATCGAATGCCAGCTAAATTACAGGGATGCAGGAGGAAATCGCAGCTCTGTTTATATGGAGCCAAAACTTATCAGCGTGGTCTGCCCGATCATCAAGACCGAGCTTGACATCAACGTGGGAAGGCTCAAGGAGTTCATAGAAAAGCTCCCGAGCAAGGACAGCAAGGTCTACGAAATCCAGCACGGCTTCGACATAAGCAAACTCGCCTCAATCACCCGTGAAGTCGTGGAAAAGCACGACGTACGCCACGTCCGCACTCTTAAGACAAAAGACGGCAGTAACTGGGAGATCTGGTACTACGGGAAAACCAAAGTCACGAAAGCCGACATCGTGATCAAAGTCTCGATTTCCTCCGAAAAGCAGCTCCTTGAACTCTTCGCAGCCACGGAAAGCGCCGAAGCCCTGACGGGCCTCCTCGCAGAAGTCGGGCGTGACCTTAAGCATGGTATAGAATTCCGGGCGAGTGGCAAAGGCAACGTTATCAATGTAACAATTAAAGATTCTGTTATTCAGAGGAGCAACTTACTTGACCTCTGCGATATGGGCGGGAAATGTCCTGTTAACATTCTCGTGGAAGACAGTGTAGTCCAGCACTCCACCTTTATCTCCGAAAAGGACGAAGCCAGAGAGGAAAATGAAGAACCGGAGAAGCTGCGCAAAGAGCAGGAAAAAGTCCGCTTAAAGAAAGCCGAAGAGGAAAGGCTTTGCAGAAAGGAAAAGGCAGAAAAGGAAAGAAAGCAGCAGGAAGAACTCCGCAAGCAGATAGAAGAAGAAGCTCGGAAAAGAGAAATTCTAGAAAGAAAACTTAAAGAAGTCGCACGAAAACAAAGAGAAGAAGAAAAAGAAGCAAGAAAACAGTGGGAAGAAAAGGAACAAAAACGCAGAGAGGGAGAGGAAAAAACCAGAAGGGAAAAGGAAGAGCAGGAAATGCTCAAAAAGCAAAGAAAAGAAGCTGAAAGGAAAGCCAAGGAAGAACTTGAAAGAAGAAAGTTTGAAGAAACCGCAAAAGCTCAAGCTGCAAAACAGGAAACAAAGTCTCCTGTTCAACAGAAAGTTCCTCCAAAAAAACCGGGAAGTTCTTCCGGAAAAGGAATCCTTGTCTTCAGCCTCATTTTTGGCATCCTTCTTATAGGCACCGTGGTTATGTTCCTTGGTTTGAATAGCGACTCTGGTGACACTCCTCAAGAAATCCAGCCAATTTCTGTAACTACTTCTTCTGAAAACACCGACGAAGATACTCCTGAAGCAACAGTAAAAACTAATTCTGCTCAAACAGATACTTCTCAAAATTTGGATACCTATACAAATTCCATAGACATGGAATTCGTTAAGATCCCTGCGGGGGAATTTATGATGGGTTCGCCTTCTGATGAAGAAGGCAGATCTCATGACGAAGTTCCTGTTCATGAAGTCATGATTGAAGAGCCTTACTATTTAGGTGAATATGAAGTAACCCAAGAACAATGGAGTGAAGTGATGGGCAACAATCCTTCACATTTCAAAGGCGGTGATCTTCCAGTTGAACAAGTGTCCTGGAATTATGTTCAAGAGTTTATCGCAAAACTCAATGAAATGGAAGGTACAAACAAATATCGTTTGCCATCTGAAGCCGAATGGGAATATGCCTGTCGAGCTGGAACAACAACCAGATATTCTTTTGGAGATGATGAGTCGAAACTTGGGGATTACGCATGGTATTATGACAACTCAGATGATAAGACTCATTCCGTTGGTCAGAAGAAACCAAATCCCTGGTGTCTTTATGATATTCATGGTAATGTTAATGAATGGTGTCAGGACAGCTGGCATGATAACTATAAAGGCGCTCCTTCTGATGGAAGCGTATGGGATGATGAACTTGACTTTTGCCGAGTCTCAAGGGGGGGTATCTGGTCCAGCTACGCTGGGGACTGTCGGCCTGTGACTAGATACCGCAACGACCCTGTCGTCCATTACCCCTTCCTCGGTTTCCGTGTCCTGAGGGAAATTTAACCAGTTTTCCCTTCAGCGCATAGGCACCCGAAATTCAGATTAAAATTGGTCTACATGGGAAAACGTATTAAGGAATTGTGGTTTTTTTGGACCAAATAAAGCAATTTTACATACTAATATTTTCTGTAGTTACGTAAGATTTATTTAAAATATCAGTAGTACTTTTATAAAATATTATGCAATGTAGAATTACTGATGTAAATAAGATCATTAACGAGTTATATGAATGACTTGTCTAAAAATATAAATACTTTATAATGTATATGTTCTTTTATGGTTTCTGAAATGGAAAAAAGAATCGCAGAAGATAGAAAACGGAAAGATAAGGAACAATTATTAAATATCGAGTTGTGTTGTAACTTTACTTCTAAGGAAATAATGGCTAAGTATTTACCCAAAACTAAGTCTCAAGAATGGTATAGACGTTATTGTATAGGAGAGGGTCGAATTCCAGAGAAGGCCGTCAATGGTCATAACGGTGGAACATCTTTCTATACAAAAGATAAAAAAATCATGAGATCTGGAGAATCTACTTGGAGAGCATTAGAAATTACGCGTCGCAGGTAAGCAGATTATGTATCCTTTCATCTTTGTTATTGGGAATTTCGTTGAGTATACAATGTCCGATTCCGGACAGAAATTCCAAGTTCTAAAGTTGGATAAATATTTATGATGTTACTCGGATTCTACGATGAGATCTCTTTTTTCATTAATTTTTTTTGTGACATTGGAGTATATTTCGTCCAGCCCTTTCGGAGGATAATCATTTATTATGCGATTGATATAACTTATATCGCCTCTTGAAAGTTCGATCCCTAATATTGTTTTAAGAACTCTTCTTGCGGCTTCGCCTCTACAGATATGGAGATTGGTTAAATACGTTGCCCATTTTCCAAACCGATAAAATAAATTTATATTCATGCTAAATGGTTGGTTATTCTCCAGAGGTTCAACAATGCACCGACCCATAACTTTTGTCATATCCTTGGCAGGTTCGACTCGAGGGCAGTCAACTCCAAGAAATATATATAGATCATCTAACAACTCATTCTTTTTATTTCCAACTTCACTTACAAATAAAAATTCATCTTCATTGTTGGATATTTTATATTTAATATCCCCATTTTTCACTGTGCACTCATTCATTTTTTTCATAAATTGGGTGAGTTGACAAAGTACTTAAAAGTTACTATTATGAGTTACGCACTTGAGATGTAAAACCAAACACATGAGAGCTTGTCATGAATATGTGCTTTAAACAGTTTGGTGCTTCATGCTACTGGTTTTTGTTCAACTGCGTAAGTCCTAACTATATCTCAATACTTAATTCTCAGTTGAAGCTGAAAAACCATTACCAAAAATTCTTGCATTCATGGCAACTCGGGCGGGACAGAAACTCATAAATTATTATACTCCTAATACTTAGGATTATGAGTCTATTTATTAACCGCACTGAAGAACTTGGTTTCCTTGAGGCCGAATATGCCAGGGATTCTTCTTCGCTTGTTGTTATCTATGGGAGAAGGAGGGTTGGAAAAACCGAGCTTTCCCTGAAATTTGCGGCCGGAAAACCGGCTGTATATTATCTGTCTCAGAAACTGGACCTTGAACGGCAGGTAGAGGATTTTCTGGAAAAAGCGGCCGAACAGCTTGGGACCTACCAGCCGAAGATAACAAAATGGGATGCTGCCCTCAGGTTTGTTGCAGAGCAGACGGAAGGCAAGCCTCTTATCATAATCGACGAGGTCCCCTACCTGATAGAAGGTAGCAGTGCGGCTATGTCGGCTTTTCAGGCAGCCTGGGACCTGTATCTTAAGGATGCCAATGTCATGCTGGTCCTGCTTGGTTCAAGTGTGGGCATGATGGAAAACGAGGTGCTTGGGTACAGCTCTCCCCTGTATGGCCGGAGGAGCGGGCAGATTAAGGTTGAACCTCTTAAGTTCAGGCACATCAGGCATTTTTTCCCTCAACAGGATGCAGAGGAAATCGTAAGGATCTACGGCTGCCTGGGGGGAGTGCCTGCCTACCTTAACAAATTCGACCGGGGGCTCTCTTTCATCGATAACGTCAATAAGAATATACTGCACAGAGCCACTTTTCTTTACGATGAGGCTATCTTCCTGCTGAAGGAAAAGTTAAGGGAGCCAACAAACTACGAGCTGATCCTTGAGGCGATATCCAGGGGAAAGAGTCGGGTCTCTGAGATCGCGGACGAAACCGGCATACCCGTTCATAATATCCCTAAATATCTGCGGGTTTTAATCGGGCTTGGGTTCCTCTCAAGGGAATGGCCTGTGACCCTCAAAAAGAGCAGGGACATAAAAACCGGTTCGGTCTATGCTCTTTCGGACAATTTCATGAGGTTCTGGTACACCTATGTATTTCCGACGAGATCCATGCTGGAGATTAACAGAGGTGCCATTGTATCAAAGATTGCCAGCTCATACGACCATTATCTCGGCCATGTTTTTGAAGAGATTGTCAAACAATACTTTATAGACCTGAATGTGGCAGGCAAATTGCCTTTTGCTTTTGAGAGAATAGGGCGGCAATGGGGCAAGATCCGGGGAAAACCAAAAAGTGCAAATGTCTATGAGATTGATCTCGTTGCCCTGAATGAGGATTCGAAGGAGGTCCTCTTCGTTGAATGCAAATGGCAAACCCTGACAGCTAAGAGTGCAGGAAAGATTTTGCATGACCTGAAGGAGAAGTCCGTGGCTGTGCAATGGCATAACGAAGAGGGGAAAGAGTATTTCGCCATTGCTGCAAGGAAGATTGAGAATAAAGCGGAGTTAAAGGAGCAAGGGGTAATGGCCTTTGATCTGGAAGACATTTTTGCCGGTGTGGAGTGAGTGTAATGTTGTTTTCCCCATCAGATGTCATCAAGGGAAACAAATTTCCCTTTTTCTTCAAGTTTTTTATACTGGCGTTCCATAAATGACTCATGATCAACTTCATCCATCAAACGCTTGAGAATATCATTGTAGGTTTCCCCTTCCATACCATACGTTTTTAGTCGTCTGTCTCGGACATCCTTTGTTACCGGAATTGTTGTCGCTTCACTCATTAATACTCACTTTGACAATTATACATATAAGGACTTACAAGTTACTGATAACTGCTTACAATTAGTCCGCGTGAGGGAGCAAAGCGACCTAAACGGGGACCCCCTTCGTGCTGTTTCGATTTCATCGCAACTAAAAGAAAAATCAAGATTTTTCCGGTCCCGAAGCGGAACTCGGGTGTGTAAGCCGCCGGGTCTGAGGTGCTGAGGTGCTGAGCCTTCTAACCTGTGATGTAACAAATATCTTTTAAATGGGGATATAAAATGGTTGAAAAAAGGAATAAAATAATTAATACCTTGATAATTATGCTCCTCTTTTGCGGGGTACTGGGCTGCACTGAATCCCAAAAATCAGTAATTGACTCTGACTACACAAACTCAATTGGCATGGAATTCATGAAGGTTCCTGCAGGAGATTTTATGATGGGCTTCCCTGCAGATGAAGGGACCATAAATAGTGACGAAGGCCCTCTTCACAAAGTCACGATTGAAGAGTCTTACTACCTGGGCACATACGAAGTAACCCAGAAACAATGGCGTGAAGTGATGGGCAGTAACCCTTCTAATTTCAAAGGTAATGATCTTCCCGTTGAAGAAGTATCCTGGAATGAGGTTCAGGAGTTCATCGAAAAGCTCAATGAACAGGAAGGCACGGACAAATATCGTCTGCCATCTGAAGCCGAATGGGAGTATGCATGTCGTGCTGGCACTACAACAAGATATTACTTTGGTGATAACGAATCAAAACTTGGGGATTATGCATGGTATTATGACAACTCCGATAGCAGTACTCATTCAGTTGGTCAGAGGAAGCCCAATCCCTGGGGCCTTTACGATATGCATGGAAATGTCTGGGAATGGTGTCAGGACAGATGGCACAATGACTATGATGGGGCTCCATCTGATGGAAGTGTATGGGAAAGTGGAAGTAGCTTGAACCGGCTCAGTCGGGGCGGCAGCTGGAACCGCTTTGCCTGGTACTGCGGGTCAGCGTACCGCAACTGGAGCGCCACCAGCTACCATGACCGCAACCTCGGTTTTCGCGTCCTGAAGAATCTGTAACCACTTACTACTTTACCACTTTAAGTTGGAACTGAGGGATAGCCTCGGCGAAGCCTGAAAGCCCGAAGTGTGCTTCCGAAGCGCAATTCGGGTTCCTGAACGGACCTGACTTCTGAGTTACTGATAACTGCTTATAATTCAAGGCCCAGGGTATCAACTTTAACCGGAGAGAATGAGCCACAACGAAAAAGTAAAATAGCTTGCTTTTAACTACTAGCTTCATAAAAGCTGAAAGAGCCTAAAGACCTAAATAGAGTCGATAACGTGCCAATCGAGATCCAGTGCTTTTTCAGTAATATTTTAATTTAAAAACCGTTTATCTACCCAACCATTATTTACTAATTATATTGTTCATTGATACCAGGTGCATTTAAAAATGACAGTTAACAGGCCAAGAGGGACCCGGGACTTTTTACCGGAAATTACCGCCAAAAGACGGTACGTTGAAAGCGTTATGAGAAAGGTCGCCCTGAACTGGAGCTACGATGAGGTTATCACCCCCACCTTCGAGCATCTGGACCTTTTTACCCTGAAGTCGGGGGAAGGTGTCGTGGGGGAACTCTACAATTTCACGGACAAGGGGGGCAGGGAAATGACTCTCCGACCCGAGCTTACGGCCCCTGTCATGCGCATGTACGTAAACGAGCTCCAGCACCTTCCAAAGCCCCTGAAGCTCTTCTACTTTGAAAACTGCTTCCGCTACGAACGCCCGCAGAAGGGCCGGTTCAGAGAGTTCTGGCAGTTCGGAACCGAGCTCATTGGGAGCAGCAAGCCCGACTCCGACGCCGAGGTAATAGCCCTCGCCCAGGCAATTTTGAAAGCCGTCGGGGTCAAAGGGAATATGAAAATTGGAAACCTCGCCGTTATCCGCAAGGTCCTGGAAAACCTCGACTCAGAAAACGTAAGCAGTGTCATGAGGCTCGTGGACAAAAAAGACTACGAGGGGCTTGAAACCTTCCTGGAGGAGATTCAGGCAGATGAAAAGTTAAGGGCCGACCTTTTAAAACTCATCAAACTCGAAGGCCAGGGTATCCTTTCTCAGGCCAGAGAAATCGTAGGTGACCTCCCCGAACTCGACAGTTTCGAAAAAACGCTCACCCTCCTTGAGGCCTACGGAGTCGAGTACAGCCTGGACTTCGGAATCGCCCGGGGGCTTGATTACTACACGGGCCTGGTCTTCGAAATCTACGCCGAAGGGCTGGGCGCCCAGAAACAGGTCTGCGGCGGCGGCTCCTACAAACTCATCAAGCTCTTCGGAGGCGGAGACGTCCCCTCAACAGGCTTCGGGATAGGCTTTGACAGGATCCTGGAAATCTGCGAACTCCAGCCCGAAACCGTCAAAAAGGTAGTCCTGGTATCAAAACCCCAGACCCACCTTGAGGCCGTAAAACTCGCGGACAGGCTGCGCAAACACTTCCCGGTCTACCTTGACCTGATGGAAAGAAACTTCAAGAACCAGCTCTCCCACGCAAACAACATCAAAGCAGACTACGTACTCATCCTCGGAGAAAAAGAACTCGAAGCCGGAAAACTCACCCTGAAAGACATGGTTTCCGGGGAGCAGTATCCCCTGAGTGAGGAAGAGCTTATTGAAAAGGTGTTGAAGCAGTAAAATATAGTACAATACAATACAATACAATATAGTACATTGCAGCGGTTCAAAAATTAGAGAATAAAACCACGGATTAACATAAATAAACATGGATGGGGGCCATGTTTATCCGTATCCATTCGTGGCTCAAAACGTCCGACCTGTTTTCTGATATCATCTGTTTTCTGATATCATCTGTTTTTTTATATTTATCCGGAAAAGGCCGCCCGCCTCTGGCGGGCGTTGAGGGCCTGTTTTTCCCGAAAATCAGAACTCAAAAGCCCTCTCTTCCCTCCAATATTTTTGAAATCATATTTGCAGGCCGGGATAAAACCTCTGGCCTGTATTCTCCGGAAGATCCAATACTGATTTTAAATATTTTTATAAGTGCCACATTTTATATACTAACAGATTAAATTCCGCATAACTTTTATCAAGTTTTTATTTTTGAATGGGGGGAATTTTTACGTCAGGTTTCAGGCCAGACCTTACTGAAAGGGCCGCTCTTCTGGGGGAGGAAGAGTCTGCGGTTTGCGGGCTTCAGGTCCGCTTTTCAGCATCAGTTATTCTTTTTACGTTAATCATAATTATTTCTGCAATTTCATTCGCTGGCGTCATGGAAGACCTGAAAGTGAACAGCTTCACGGCTGAGGTTCTGGGGTTTGTGGGTGCGGCCGAGCAGCTTTCCCTGCGGGGGGAAGGCAGTTCCGTCACTTTCGAGCTTGAGGTCCCCGAGGGCGTGTGGGTAGGATTCGGAGCCCTTCCCGGAAATGAAACCGGTTGGCCGGAGGCTGCGGACAACTATTATATTACTGCCGGGGAAAGATCGCACTTTTTTGCCACAAACTGCCTCTTTTCAAATTCCGAATTGAACGGAACGGCGGTTTTTGGGCCGGGAAAATACAGGCTACGGCTTTTGAGTGTGAAAGACGGAGACTCTGGAAAATTATTTATACTTGTTTCGGGGGCAGAGGGACTTTGAGAGGGAAAATCCCGGCCCGTAAATGTCGGAACTTTTTAAAGGACGAGGCTGCATGGGCTGATTTTCTCATATCGAAAGCGGCCCTTATCCTTGCGAGCTTCATCCTTTTTGCAGCCCTTTTCCAGCTTACTGCCGATTTTCGGGAAGTGGAGGCGCAGGAAGCCCTTGAAGTGCTTGCCAGAGATTTCAAGGCGACTGTGGACGAAGCCGGGGCCGGGAATTTCCAGGAAGGGGGGGAGTCAGGCCCTAAAACTTCCTTTTACTATTTTGATGAAAAAAGATTGGGCCGGGAAAGGAAATATACTGGCTTTCTTTTAGAAGAGGGGCTTGAAGTTAGGGTCTCCGGGGAATACATCAGGCTGGATTCCGGACTCGATGGAAAAACACTCAGAGCGGTAAAGCCGTTTACGTTTCTGACCCTGCCCCTGGATGAGGTGAAACTCAGGGAAAAACTCCAGGCCCGGTTCGGGGCTGAAGGGACAAAGGAGGGGCCGGTTTTAGCAGACTATGCGGAAGTCGGAGAATACCTGTCAGGACTTAGATTGGAAACGGTCCTGGACCCCGGAGAGGCTGTCTGCATACGAAATGAATTCATCTATATAAAGGAAAATGAGGGGGTCTCGGTCCTTGGGTGTACACTCGTTTATCAGTAAATTTTCCAGCAACAGCAATACCATTCTCTGTAAGTTTTCCGATAAGTTTTCCGGCAATAGTAAGATTTCTGTTTCTCCCCGTCCGGCCTCTTCTCATTTATCAGGCTTCCTGAAAAACGAAAGGGCCTTTTTAGAGCCACAGACCGACCTCCTCGCGGTTGGGCTTGCCGTCATAGGGTTTGTGGTTTTTGCGGCAATCCTTTCCCGGACCTACCTGGCCTACGAAGAGCATTCTTTTGCCCTTGAAAACTACGAAAGCGCAACTCTCCTTGCAGAAAACCTTGCCAGAAACGGGGCCTTTCTGGCGAAAGGGAGCGGAGAGAACGGAGAAGTTGGAGTTGGGGTGAGCGCAGGAAGTGAGGGAGAAAACCCCCTTTCCGGCCTCTTCTCGGCGGCCGCTCTTGACGAACTTGCCGACCCATCAGGAAAAAAAGCCAGAGAGAAACTTTTTACCGGTTTTTCGGGTAATTATGTTTTTTTTGTAGAGGTCAGGACGGAAGACGGGAAATGGGAGTGGCGGATAGAACCGGAAGTTCCGGCTGCCTCAGCTGCCTGGTTTTTCCCGGCCGCAGGCTTTCCGGATTCGGGGGACCGGATTGCTGCGTCCGTGCCCGTGGCAATCGAATTGAGCCCGGCAGAAACCGTCCCCGGCACCCTTACCGTTTTTCTCTATGACACGGGGTGGGTTTGATGAAAAAAATGAAAACCGATCCTGGACGCTGGGTTTCGGACTCAAGCGGCTATTCCACGGTCTTTGATGCTCTCTTTTTACTCGTGCTGGTCTCCCTCTCGGGAGTTATGCTCTTGCCCACCCTGAGTGCGGAAGAGCAGTACACAGCGGCCGGTTATACCACAGGCTCCGAAATGGACTCCCATGTCCTTGAAACTCTCCTCACCTGCTGTCCCGAAGGCTTTGATTATGAAATTTCCCCATTTTCCGTGCTGAACATCACCCCTCCCACAAATTCCGTGGTTGAAAGCCCCTCCCGGGCCCTTTTCGGAAAAGAGCAGAAACACAGGAGCTTTGCGGACCTGACAGCCGAAAACCTCGCGTTCAACCTGATGTTTTCGGGAGGCGGGACTCCGGTATTCGCAAACCCCTTCGCAAGAGCCCACGTTTCCCGGACTTCCGAAACCCTGGAAGCCCACCTGGATCAGGAGTTTTCCGGCCGGTACTGCTACCGTTTTGAAGCGTACTGGTATCCCGTGGAGGGCTTTCCCCTGGGAAGTGTTATCGTGCTTGGAAAAGATGCCCCGATCTCAGCGGTCCGGCAGAGCGTGAAAATTTCCATGCCCCCGTTTACCACGTCCCCCTCTAAAGAGGGCCTGCTGCTCTGTGTAAACGATTCTGTCCTTGAAACCGTCTTTAATGCTTCGAACGAAACTGCTTTGAACACTTCAAATGAAAGCTCTCTGAACGCTTCGAACGAAATGAGAAAAGAGAGGCTTTCAAAAGCTTTTTCCGAATCCCTTGACGCGGCAGCCGGGGAGGGGGCCACTGTTGTGGAAGAACTCCTTTTTCCATCGGAATACTTCGGCTCAGTTTTTGGGGGAGATGAAGAGGAAGGGGGAGAGTCCATGCAGACCCTGCTTTACGGAGTTTCGGATTCTCCCGCCGGAGATGAAATTTCTGAAAACGAGATAGGGGGACCGGACGAGGCCTTTCTGTTCTTTTTTGCAGACCGGCTTTCCGGGGTTTTTAACCTTTCTGAAAATATTTCTGGAAACATTTCAGAAGAGATTCCTGTCCCGGACCTGTCTGACCTTAAAGCCCTGCTCCATCCCCTGATAAAATACCAGATAAGAGAAGGCCTTGAAACTGAACTATCTCCTGAAATCAACGCCACGGTTTCAAAGATGATCGAGTCAGGAAACGTATCGGAGGTCCGAAGCCTCCGGGATGTTCAGGTCGAGTCTATTTACAGGAAGATAAACCCCGGGGGGGCAAGGGCTGTCTTATGTCTCTGGGCGCCTTCTTCCTGATGGATGCCGTCTTCCTGATGGGCATCTTCTTCCTTATCTTCAGCCTGATTTTCCCCCCAGGTCCCAACACAAATTATATAAACTATGCTGTAATTCAAGGTGATACTTTCACCGATAAGGTTTATATTGCCAGAGATTTGGCATCCCGTGCATGATTATGATGTGCGCAAAATCTCCGTATATTGTTCCGTTATAGTCGGTAAAGATATAACTTCAGTCTGGCAGGTTTTCCTCCGGGCACTGATCAATTGATTTCAGGAGAAATGATACATGGCAAAAATGCACACCAGAAGAAAAGGTAAGTCTTCTTCTACCCGTCCACGCAGAACCGAAGTTCCTGAGTGGTGCAAATTAAACGGTGAAGAAGTAACCACCGTTATACTCGACCTATGGAAACAGGGAATCGCAACCGCTGAGATCGGAATGATCCTGAGAGACCGCTACGGAGTCCCTGACATCAAGCTCCTCACCGGCATGAAGCTCACCGAAGTCCTCAAGGCAAATAACGTGGCCCCCTCTGTCCCTGAAGACCTTTACAACCTGATCGTAAAGGCCCTCAAGCTCAGAAAACACCTTATAGTCAACAAGAAGGACATGCATAACAAGCGTGCCATGAATTTAACGGAAGCTAAGATCCGCAGACTTGTCAAGTACTATCATAATGAAAAAGTACTGCCTGTCGAATGGGTCTACAAGCCCGAGACCGCAGAAATGCTGATTACCAGATAAAACTGCATTTTTAAAGAATAAGTATCGTCGTGCCTTTCGAGGCAGGCGGTTACTACTCTTTTCTACTTTCCCTAAGTCCTTAATTTTAAGTTCTGTTTTTTGATATATTTTCCAGTAGTGTTAGCTCTGCCTCTTTCTGTTTAATTCTTACTGTGTTTTTGTTGGTGAAGGTGTTTTGGTGTGTGTATTCAAACCACGGAAGACACGGAAAAGCACGGAAAAAAGAATGTAGGAAGACGACAAGTACGGTTGCTCTGGTGTTTTGTTCACAGTAGGTTCTGAATCGATTATTTAAAGTCCCGGCGTACTCACCGGCCATCAGGCCGGTTTCCGTGTCCTTCCGTGTGTTCCGTGGTTAAGAAATGGTAAACCAAAATACTTAATATTATATTTGAATCATTCCTAAAAAAACTATTTTGACCGCCTTTCCAATGTTTCCCCCATTGTTACAGGCCCTTCTGAACCCGGAATATTATGTCAAATAATTAACAGGATACATATTTGATGTAATCGATTGTATTTTTTGATATAACTTATTATTACTATTTTGTACATTCTTATCCAAACGTAATTGATTATATCTTATCTGTATGTGATAATATCGTAAGATTTATACTAAATGGGCACCTCAACATACATAATTCATACTTTAATAGCTATTATTAATACTAAACACGATCTGTGGTGACTATCGGTATGATCAATAAAAAATATTCATGTGTTATTGTTTTACTCCTTCTGCTTGCCTGCGTGGGAGCTGGATGTGTGGGTTCCTCCACTGAAAGCGGGGTTTCTGAAAACGGGGTTTCTGAAAGTGGGGAGGGGGATCCTGCATCTCCTGTTGAAACCGTGGCCTCATCCTCCTCTGCTGGCAAATCACCGGAAATGATAACGATTACCGACGGGATAGGGCGAGAAGTTACGGTCCCGAAATCCCCTGAAAGAGTTGTCTGTCAGGGGGCCGGAGCCCTGCGCTACCTTTGCTACCTGGACGGCCAGGCCGCGGTTGTCGGAGTCGAGGACATCGAACTCCGTAAAGACGAAAACCGTCGCCCTTATGCAATTGCCAATCCACAGTTCCAGGAAATGCCCCTTATCGGAGAGTACAGAGGAAACACCGATCCTGAAAAAATTGTGATCCTGGACCCGGAAGTTATATTCTGGGCTTTTACAGGGTCAGTTGGGAACGCCGGGGACGCCAATGAACTTTCGGCTAAAACCGGGATTCCTGTGGTAGCCCTGAACTACGGCAACCTCGGAGTTTACAGGGAGGACATGGATAACTCTCTCAGGATTATGGGTGAGGTCATGGGAAAGGATGAGAGGGCCGAAGAACTTATCCGGTTCTTTGACTCTGAAATCGAAGATCTGAACTCCAGGACGGCGGACGTCCCGGAGGAGGAGAAAAAGAACGTTTATGTTGGAGGCATTGCCTACGCAGGGCCACACGGTTACCAGTCAACGGAACCCACCTACCCGCCCTTCCTCTTCATAAACGCCAAAAATATGGCGGCAGAAATGGGCACCGACCACGGGGACGCCTCAAAGGAAGCTATCATGGAATGGGACCCGGAAATCCTTTTCGTTGACCTGTCCACCTACCAGACATCTCCTTCGGCCCTGGACGAATTAAAAGAAGACCCTGCTTACACGGCCCTGACCGCCGTAAAGGCAGGCGAGGTCTACGGGGTCCTGCCCTACAACTGGTATTCCTCCAATCAGGGTTCCGTGATCGCTGCTTCCTACTATGTCGGAACGGTCGTTTATCCTGACAGGTTTGCAGACATCGACCCCGAGGTAAAAGCCGATGAAATCTATACATTCCTCTTCGGGGAACCGGTGTACGAAACAATGAAACTGGGATTCGACGGAGGATTCGGAAAACTCTCCCTTGAGTGATACGGGGAAACGGGAAAACGAAAAAACGGGGAAACGGGGAAACGGGCCTTTAAGGGCCTGTTTTCCTGTTTATTCAGATTTATATCATTCAGGCTCAACAAATCCAGGCTCTAAAAATTCAAATTCATCAGATCCCATCCTCCACACTTCATAAAAAATCAGGAAACAGGGAAAAACTCACAAAGGCTGCGACAATGGAACTGACAAAGAACGCTGAAATGGACTTGGCAGGCAAAAGCGGGATAAAGCTAACAGGAAAGATAATAAGAAAGATAATAGGAAAACCTGCGGGAAAGCTTACTGATAAAAATGCAGGAAACACGTTTTCATCTGAATATAACAAATACATTGGAAAAAAATACGCATTCATTGGCTTTTCAATAATTCTACTGATCTTTCTCTTCCTCTACTCCATAGCTGTGGGGGCCGCAAATGTTTCCACAATGGACGTGGCTCGGGTCCTCCTGGGGGCAGACCTCGGAAACGCAAACACCATCGTCTGGCAGATCCGTCTCCCGAGAGCCCTTGCCGCAATCGCCTCGGGGATCGGGCTCTCGGTTGCGGGAGTTGCTCTCCAGTCAATTCTCCGCAATCCTCTTGCCTCTCCCTATACCCTGGGAATCTCCCACGCCGCCGCCTTCGGGGCCGCTTTTTCCGTGATAGTGCTCGGGACAGGAAGCATGAGGAGCACCGGGGCGGGTGCGGTTGTGCTCAACAATCCTTATGTCACGACCACCGTGGCCTTTGCTTTTTCCATGCTCGCAACCTTCACGCTGCTTGCGATTGCGAAGTATAAGGGCTCTTCTCCCGAGGTTATGATACTCTCAGGCGTTGCCCTTTCTTCCCTTTTTACGGCGGGCACCATGTTCCTCCAGTACTTTGCCGACGACACCCAGCTCGCAGCCGTGGTCTTCTGGACCTTCGGGGACGTCGGAAGAGCCCACTGGGGCGACATTGTCATAATCACGGCCGTGGTCGTGCCGGCACTGCTCTACTTTTACCTTAACCGCTGGAACTACAACGCCATCGACGCCGGGGACGAGACCGCAAAGGGGCTCGGGGTCGAGGTGGAAAAGATCCGGTTCTACGGGATGCTCATAGCTTCCCTTGTAACGGCCTTTATCGTTTCTTTCCTGGGAGTTATTGGGTTTGTGGGCCTGGTCTGCCCTCACATCTCCCGTCGCTTTGTAGGCGACGACCAGCGTTTCCTTTTACCGGCCTCCTGCCTGGTCGGAGGTCTGCTGCTGCTCGGGTCGGATACCGCCGCCCGCATGATTATGGCTCCTCATGAACTGCCCGTGGCAATTCTTACGGCGTTCACAGGCGCGCCTTTATTCCTCTATTTGCTTATCAGGGGGTACAAACATTGATGCTTGATGTACAGGAACTCGGATTTGATTACGGGACCCGGCAAATCTTAAAGGATATTGATTTCGGAGTCCTTCCCGGAGAGGTGGTTGTCGTGCTCGGCCCGAATGGGGTCGGAAAGTCCACCCTCCTCCGCTGTATAAACTCCATACTGAAACCAAAAAGTGGGGCCGTCATGGTGGAAGGGGAAAACCTCCTTGCCCTTGGCAGGGATGAAATCGCAAAAAGGCTGGGCTACGTTGCCCAGC
This sequence comes from Methanosarcina baltica, assembly GCF_055394095.1. Classification (NCBI taxonomy): domain Archaea; kingdom Methanobacteriati; phylum Methanobacteriota; class Methanomicrobia; order Methanosarcinales; family Methanosarcinaceae; genus Methanosarcina; species Methanosarcina baltica. The sequence continues at coordinate 2,635,603 of NZ_AP042463.1, forward strand.
GCACGGAAACAAGCCGGATTACGGCCTTTGACGCGGTCCTCCTGGGCAGGAAGCCCAGGCTTGGCTGGAATGTAAAAGCCCGGGATCTGGAAATAGTCACTGAAACAGTCCGGATGCTTGGGCTTGAGGCCCTTGCCCTGCGCAATATCGACAGCATGAGCGGGGGAGAACTTCAAAAAGTGGCCATTGCAAGGGCCCTTGTCCAGGAACCCAACCTTATTCTCCTTGACGAGCCCACGAGCAACCTGGACCTCAAAAACCAGATCGAAATCCTGGATGCCATCAGGCAGGTAGCAAAAGAGCAGAACATCTCCGTTGTCCTGACCATGCACGACATAAACCTGGCGCTGCGCTACGCTGATTCCTTTTTGATCATCAAGGAAGGGAAAATCTTTGCCCACGGAGGGCCCGAGATTATCACCCCGGAGGTCATCGAAGCGGTTTATGAGCTGCCCGTGACCGTTGAGTCCTTTAACGGGTTCAGGCTGGTAATCCCTACGGGAAACTAATTATTTTTTATTCGGAAGTATGCAAGCTGTACCCCACCATTGAAATGGCGGGGATTAGCCCTGTTTTTTCCTAAAAAAGGATCATTGAAAAGAAGAGTAGTCAGAAAAGGAGAAAGGTAAAGGCCTTTTAAGGCCTTATGTATTCGGTTTTCAGTATTCGGGTTCGAGTCCTTCGATTTGTGAAAAGGTTTTGTCCAGTTCAATTCCGCTCTCTACACGCTGTTTTTTGTCTCTTTCGTGATGAATGGCCTGGACGGCGATGTTATAGAGGCTTTCAAGTTCCCGGGCTGATTCAAGGGTCAGGACCGCAAGCACCTGGGGACTTTCTCCCTTTCTCACGACTATACCTTTAAAGACATGCCCCACGGCTCCTGAAAGCTTTTCAATCTCGTTTGAGATCTCGTCGATGCTCAGGTATTTTTGGTCGCCCTTGATGATGACCATTGCTCTACTGGCTTCCTGGTAAATATCGGTAGAGAAAAGGAGGCCTGATGGGGAAAGAGCATTCTGGATCGCAGTTTTTACGGGCATGTCTTTTTCTGCTCTGTAAAAGCCGATTGTCGCAAGGCCAGCTCCCCCTTTCATGACCGTTTTGAAATCCCCGAGGTCCGTTACCATCATCATTTCGCTGTCCAGGGCATCGACCAGGAAGAGGATACGTTCGGCGATCATGTCGTTGATCCCATCGTAGGCTTCCTGGATGCTGCCCCCTATGTTTTTCAGGTACTGGTTGTCCGAGAGGATAATCCCGTCCACTCCGCTCTCGCGGATCTCACGCAGGGAAAAAGCCGCATTTTGCAGGTAAAGGGTCCCTTCTTCCCTGAAAGGCAGGACAACAACGGCGTAGACCGGATAGTCATATCTTTCTTTTAGTTCTTTTATAATGAGGGGGGTAAAAGAAGAGCCTGTACCGCCGGAAGCTGAGGTTATGACAAAAGCAATGTCAAAGTTTCCCCTTCCCTCAATCTCGCGCATAACCATTTCTTTTTTCTCTTCAAACACCTTTTTTCCGATGTTCCGGTTCGCGCCAACGCCGTGCAGGTGGGGGATGTGGATCCTGTCCTTTGCTCTCGTATATTTCATTTCTTTTAGGTCATTGACAGCAGTGTTAATCGCAATGGTTTGAACGTTGCTCTTGAACTTCTGCTTTGAATAGAATTTGACGAGCGTGCCGCCTTTTCCACCAAAGGCATGCTTATTAATGGAATCCATAATCCTGTTTCCACACTGCCCGTTTCCGATTACTAGTATGTTGAGCAAAATACTCCTCCTTAAATATATTTACATTTATCTGCCCGGGACTGAGGGGGTTTGGAGCGAATCCGGGGCTTGAGGCCATATTTTCCGAAACTGGTTTCCGCCAGGCTCTTATGTACTTTATGCATGAATATCATTTAAAATTTATATTCGTTGTGTCTCCTGTAGAGGTACGCTCCTATTCCGACAAGGAGCAGGAGGGGAATTGCATATAGATATATTGGTAACTCTAAAAGATGATCATACTTCCCTTTTTCCACGGAAATGCCAGAAATGCTTATTTCTTTGCTTTCCTCGATGTTTTCAGAGCCCAGACCATTCTTATATTCGTAAGAAAGCCCTCCTTTGAGGGAATAACTCCCCAGCTCATTTGCCCTGAGGGTGCAGCCAACTTCCTTGTCATTGCCTGGATGAAGGGCTTCGATATAGATTCTTGGCTTTCCGCTAACGACCTCAAATTCCTCATCCCCTCCCACATATTCAAACCCCTCAGGGACCAGGACTTCAAGACGGACTGCCTGTGCCGTAGTGCCGCCGGTATTTTTGAGAGTGAAGGTTATATCTACTTTATCATTTCTTTTTAAAATCTTTGAGTCCACATTCATTTCAGTTTCAATGTTAGCTTTCGAGGCTCCGGCTCCTTCTACACTGACCATGGGTGAATTGGACCCGGATTCATAACTTTGACCCACACTGTTTGTGTAAGTCGCGGTGATTGGCCTGAGCTTAAAATCCCCGGACTCCATTGCTTTTAGCTCATATATGTAGACCAGAACGGATTCCCCTGTGTTTACTTCATCCACAGAGATCTCTTCATATGTCGTATCTTCAAGGATAAAATGCTCCTGTTTGGGGTCAATAAACATTACATCTTTTGCAATGTCGCTTCCGGTGTTTATCGCTTTTACGGTAACGGTTACGGATTCCCCAACGTTTACAGTATCCCTGTCAATTTCCTTCGTTATTTTAAGGTCCGGAATACCATAGGAAGCCTCAGAGTGACCTCCGTCAATGAGCTCATTGCTGTAAATCTCCGATTTATCATAATTGGAAACAGTGATCTCGACAGTAGCTCTGGGAATGATTCCTCCGTGCACGGATTTCAAACGCAGATATAATTTCCCTTCATCTTCAAAATCGAATTCAGCAGTTTCGTTTACGTCCAGCAGGCCGGTCTCTATTTTTGTGTTTTTTTCATATACGTAGTAGGAAGCGGTATTTGCTTCCACGAACACGTCCGTGATATCAATAACATAGTTATTGATCTGGTATCCATCTCCTTCTTTGATATCCCCCTCGAAGATATCAACTCTCGCAGACGCCGCTCCGTTCAACATCAGAAGAATGAAGAATGCGCACAAAACAGGCGTTATAGTCCATTTCAGATTCACTTATGATACCTCAAGACACGGTCAAAAAAAGGATTGTATAGAGCAATCTCCTTCATAATATTTCATTGGTTAGTGATCTTTAATGTTTTCAACGAAACCCAATATAAACTTTATGATCTGGTCTAGTTTTTCAAGTCCATTTTACAGATTTTAAGATTGATAATATATATATTTATATATCAATTAATCCTTATCGATTTTCCTTTATTTCTTTCTATCATTTCGCATAGGTGGTAACCTCCAGACTTATGTCAGTCCACCTGGCTTTATGGATGAGGGCCCCCATTGAAATAACGTCCACTCCTGTTTTTGCATACTCTTCCAGGTTTTCCCAGGAAATTCCACCCGAGGCTTCGACCAGGATCGACTGCCTCAGCCCTTTTTCCTCAAGGGTCTTAAGGGTGCTGACTATTTCTTCCGGCGTCATGTTGTCTAGCATGATGATGTCTGCCCCGAGCCCTGCGGCAAGAACCGCGTCATCCACAGATTCGACCTCCACCTCGATTTTCTTTGTGAAACTGGCCTCTCCGGCGGCCCTGATCGCGGCTTCGATTCCCATAAGCTGGATGTGGTTGTCCTTTATCATGATGGAATCCGAAAGGTTGAACCTGTGCGAGTCCCCTCCTCCGGCAACAACGGCTTTTTTTTCGAATTTCCTTATGCCCGGGGTGGTCTTTCTGGTACATGCCACCCTTGTACTCTTTGAATGTTTCCTTACCAGTTTCACGCAACTGCTAGTAAGGCTTGCAATCCCGCTCAGGTGCCCGAGGAAATTCAGGACCAGGCGCTCGGCCCTGAGGATGGAGACAGCTCCTCCTTTAAGTCTGAAGATTGTATCTCCTGCTTTCAGTTCGTCCCCGTCCTTCAGGGTGGTTTCAGCCCGGACACCCAGGTAATTGAAAATTGCACCGGCTTCTCCGAGCCCGGCGATCGTACAGGCTTCTTTTGTGAAAATGATTGCCTCTGCGGGCCTGTCCGGGACCAGAGTACAGGAAATGTCGTCGTGACCCAGGTCTTCTTCTATGAACTGTTCGATTTCTTTGATAAACATAATGCGTACCCCGGCTACTTTATAGCCCATGTTCCTTATAAGAGGTACGGCTTCTTCTTTCTGATGTGGCTGCTTCCTGCCTGGTAAATAATCGAGATAATTGGGAAAGCCGGAAAAAAACTTCCCAACAGAAAGCTTAAGGATGGGAAAGATATACAGCAACTCTTATAATTCGGTCCCAATAAGTTATTCCGGAATATTTTGGAAAAATGTTGGAAAAAATTTTTAAATTTTTTGGAAGCCGGGACCTCAGAAAAGTAGAAAAGACGCTTAATATATTGATTATTTTACCAGGAGTTTGCAATGCTGAAAGTAGGAATTGTCGGTTGCGGGTTTATCGGAGGGCAGATCTGCATGGCCATCGAGCGCGGAGATGTTAACATGGAACTTTATGCCCTCTACGATGCTACGGAAGAAAAAGCTCTGAAACTTGTTTCTTCCCTGGAAACGTGCAACCCGACATATATGGAGCTTGAGAAGCTTGTCGAGGGTGTGGACCTTGTTGTGGAATGCGCCTCCCAAAAGGCGGTCCGCAGTATTTTGCCCGTGGCCCTTAAAGCCGGCTGCGACGTGATGGTCCTGAGTGTTGGGGCCTTTGCGGACCGGGAACTCAGAGAAGAGATCTTCGGACTTGCCCGCAAACATAACTGCAAAATCTATTTCCCCTCGGGAGCAGTCGTGGGAATCGACGGACTGAATTCAGCGTCCGCCGCTGATATTTCCAGGGTTACCCTGACCACCAGAAAGCCTCCAGCGGGCCTTTTAGGGGCTCCTTTTGTGGTCGAGCACGGCATAAAACTCGAAAAGCTTAAGGGAGAAACTCTTATTTTCAAAGGGTCCGCAGCAGAAGCTGTCAGGGCTTTTCCTGCAAACGTAAACGTAGCCGCAACCATCAGCCTCGCCGGCATCGGTTTTGAGCGGACGGAGGTAATAATTATCGCAGACCCCGGACTTTCCAGAAACATGCATGAAATCTCTGTGGAAGGGGCCTTTGGAAAGTTCACGACCAGGGTTGAAAATCTACCTTCCCCTGAAAATCCACGCACCAGTTACCTTGCAGCGCTCTCAGCGGTATCCACCCTGAAAAAGCTTGCAAATCCGATTCAGATCGGGACCTGAAAGCCACAAAAAATAGCGGCACGTCCCGTATATGTTTGAGCGATAACTCAAGTAAACTTGATATGAGCTTAAATGGATTTTATATCAGCTGTCGAATACTTATATAATATGTTACGTATCTCCCTGTATTCACCCAGGCAGCAGGCCAGTTTTCATTTACTGTCAATGAGGCAGGTGTAAATTAAAACAGGAAATCAAGTAAACTTAAAGGTTCACAACAGTTTGACATTTTAAATAATCATAAGTTCTTAAATGGTCACAACTCACCTTTCTATCTTGAGTTCAGACCATTTATTTAAATTCCCATTTTAAGTTTTTCCGGGTGGTTTAATGGAGCAAGCAAAAATTATAGACCGGATCAAAGAGTTGAAAGAAAAACGAAACGCAGTAATCCTTGCCCACTATTATTCCCGGCCTGAAGTTCAGGATATCGCGGATTTTGTGGGGGATTCCCTGGCCCTGAGCCAGGAAGCCGTACGTCAAGACGCGGACGTCATAGTCTTCTGCGGTGTACACTTTATGGGAGAGAGCGCAGCAGTTCTCTGTCCCGATAAAACAGTGCTTATGCCGGAAATCGACGCAAGCTGCCCGATGGCCGACATGGCGGACGTGGGCCCTCTCAGGGAAGTGAAGAAAAAACACCCTCATGCGGCAGTAGTCTGTTATGTCAACAGTTCGGCGGCAGTCAAGGCCGAGTCCGACATCTGCTGCACTTCCGCAAACGCGGTGGAAGTCGTAAATTCCCTGGAAGCCGAAGAAATCCTCTTTGTGCCGGACAAGAACCTGGCAGCTTACGTGGCAGCCCACACGGATAAAAAAGTAATTCCCTGGGAAGGGCACTGCCCCTGTCACCACCAGATCATGAAGGCCGACGTCCTGAGCATGAAGGAAAAACACCCGGAAGCCAGGTTTATAGCGCACCCCGAGTGCCGGCCCGAAGTCCTCGAACTCGCTGATAAGGTGGCGAGCACCAGGGGAATGATCACGTACGCAAAGGAGTCCTCCAGCCAGGAATTTATCATAGGGACAGAATGCGGACTCCTCCATGGGCTTTCAAAGGCAAGTCCCGATAAGAAGTTTTACTGCGTGTCAGGATACGCCTGCTGTCCCAGTATGAAGATGGTGGACCTTGAAAACCTCCTGGCCTCTCTTGAGAAAATGCAGACCGTCATAACCGTCCCCGAAGCCGTGAGGGCCGGGGCAAAGCGGGCTCTCGACAGGATGCTCGAAGTAAAAATCAACAAATGAACCGATTTCTTAAATTTTAAAAAAGATCCCTGTTCAAAAAAAGGACAGCACCTCAAAAATCACTTATCCGGCCTTTCCACAGGTCCGGATTTTCCCGGATTCTTTTTCCAGCTAAACTGAGTCGGAGAGGAGCCGGAAAAATCCGATACTTTTAATACTTTATACCGCTGCTATCTTCTGATGTCCGGTAGAATGCGCACATATCTTGAACTGATGAGGTACGGCAACTGCCTGATGGCAGGCTTTGCGGCCCTTATAGGGGTGGCCATAGCTTATAATATTTTAACGGGAGATCTCCCGACTTCCTCCTATCACCCGGGGCCTTTCCCTTTCTCTTCCGCAGGTCTCGTTTTCCTGGTAGTCTTCCTGGTATCAGGGGCCGGAAACGCCATAAACGACTATTTTGATGTTGAAATTGACACCATAAACCGACCTGATCGCCCGATCCCTTCGGGGAGGGTGGGGACGAAGGAAGCCCTTTACTTATCCCTTTTCCTCTTTGCCCTGGGCAGTGTCCTGGGCTTCCTTATAAACCCGGTCTGCGGGCTTATCGCTCTCTTTAACTCCCTGCTCCTAATCTTCTACGCAAAGACCCTGAAAGGCACCCCCTTCTTTGGTAACCTGAGCATAGGTTACCTTACAGGCTCAACCTTTTTATTCGGAGCCTCGGTCTTTGGCACCCAGGGCCTGGAAGTCCTCTCAGTGCTCTTTTTGCTCGCAGCTCTCGCGATCACGGCCCGGGAAGTCGTAAAGGATATCGAGGACATGGAAGGAGACGAAAAAGGAGGAGCCGATACCCTGCCCATCCGCATAGGAGCCAAACAGGCCGGCTACCTTGCAGCCGGCATAGGCTTTCTTGCGGTGATTTTAAGTCCCCTTCCCTATCTCCTAGGAATTTTAGGCACCCGCTTCCTCTATCTGGTCATCCTCGCAGACCTGGGCTTTTTTGCGGCCATCTTCCAGCTGCTCGCTAAAAATAACCCGACAAAGTCCTCAAAATTCTTCAAACTCGCAATGCTTTTCGCCCTTATCTCCTTCCTGGCCGGAGCCTGAACAAAAGAAAATCTGAAAGCTGAAAAAAGAAAATCTGAAAGCTGAAAAAAGAAAATAGAAAAATTATGGAAAAATATCCCTTAGGAATGGTGAAAATATAACTTCAGGTTTTATTTTGGGAGTTGTTTCATACTCATACATGTTGTGTTTTTGTGTAAGGGGGTGTTTGGTGTGTGTGCATTCAAACCACGGAACACACGGAACACACGGAAAGAACGGACGGAAGACGATAATTACGGTTGTTCTGGTGTTGTTTAGGAATAGTTGAAAAATAACTTCATATTTTCAGTCAGGAAATCACTTTAGACCCATACAGGTTGTATTTTTGTTGATTGAGACATTTAGTGTGTGCATCCAAACCACGGAAAGTCACGGAAAAGCACGGAAAAAGAATGCGAGTGGACGACTATTATGGTTGCTCTGGCGTTTTTTTGTCTGCTTGAGCGAGCGTAGCGAGTGAAACGGACCCCGTGCTCCCGAAGCGGAACTCGGGTATTTAAAGGACCGGCGTACTCACCGGCCATCAGGCCGGTTTCCGTGTCCTTCCGTGTGTTCCGTGGTTAAGAAACGGTAAACAAAAATACTTGATATTATATTTGACTCATTCCTTAGCAGATAGGGATTTTCCCGGCCGCAAGTTCCATGCAGAACGCTCCGATGTTTTCAAGCTCCTTTTCCATAAGTTCGGCAGCTTTTGCTTCCACATCCCCTGCCGCCCCATTTTTCATTATAAGCTGGGCGGTGGCGATCTGCGGCATGTCGATGGGGGTTCCGATTTCGCTCAGGAGCCAGACATAGACTTCCGCGATTTCGGGGATTTCCCTGTAAATCCGGTCCGCGATCCTGTGGGAGAGCACGTTATAGATTTTTCCGATATGGCTCACCGGATTTTTCCCGGCTGCGGCTTCACTGCTTACGGGGCGGTTCAGGGGGATGATTCCGTTTACCCTGTTACCCCTCCCGACCTGCCCGCAGTCAGCATCCTCGGCGGACGTCCCGGTGACGGTTGTATAGATCCCTTCCATCCCCCGGCCGCGCATGTCAAGGGTGTTCAGGGAAGCCGAAGTTTTCAGGAAAAGGCCGGGGCCTGATTCCGCGTTTTCCTTTTCAGCGTTTTCAGATTCCGCATAGCCTGCTGCAAATTCCTCGATTCGTTCCAGGATTTCGGCTTTCTGCCTGAAATAGGCCTCTTCGGATTCCACAAAGCGGTCTATGAGCCCCATGGCAACTGTCAGGTGGATTTCCGAGTTCTGCCTGAGGCCCATGACCTTGATATCTTCCCCGGACTCGGGGTATTCCTTTTTGAATTTTCCGGAGTTTAGGTAGCGCTCGCACTCGAGCACCAGCCGCTCGGTGGGGCTCATGGGGGCATAACCAACAGCTGCGGAGGTGTCGTTTGCCCCCAGGATTTTCTTTCCCCGGCTGAAGAGGTCGGTGAGTTCGGCAGAGCCTTTTTTCAGTTCCACCTGATAGAAAAGGCTTTCAGGGTCAATGAAACGCAGGTTTTCCGAAAGCCAGGCTTTTGCGCTTCTAACGGCGATGCCCTCTACATCGATTTCCACCCCTCCGGCCTCGAAGGTTGCTCTGTCTCCGAAAATGAGTCGCATAGGGTTTATGACCTGGCCGCCTCCGAAGTTCCCCTCAACCTCGCCCGCAACGAGCAGGCCCTTGTCAATGTTGTGGTGCAGTATGGTCCCGAACTTTTCCAGGTACTCCCCGCAGAGGGCAACCGAGACCCGGTCCATTATTGAATCACAGATATAGTCCGGGTGCCCCAGGCCCTTTCTCTCGACAACCTCAACCCGCTGCCTGTGGATTTCCGAAGCTCTCAACTCTTCTATTATGATATTTCGCAGACTCAACCCTCCGGGTTTTGAATCCGTTTTTACTTCTTTATAAAATTAATCAGAGATTACTCTGATATTCTGAGATTACTCTGATATTCTGAGATTACTCTGAGATTATTCCTCTTTATCTATATTTTCCATATTCCCGCCTTCTCCTTCTACTGTTTTTCTCAACCCCGGCCCGTGCTTCAGGTACTCCCTGATCATCATGGGGAATGTACTGGCGGGCACGAAGCGGACCCCCAGTTGCTCCGCCCATTTTTCTATCCCGTAGTCACTTGCAACAACGGCCGCGTCCAGTTCCTTGGCAAGGATAAGGACGTCTATATCCGGGGCACTGTCCAGAATCCCGTAGCGTAGGGCTGCCCGGTATTTGTTCCTGAATTTCCCGATGATGCTGCCTATGACTTCCCTCTCGATTTCGTCTTTCATTTCCTTATTCCGGTTACCGGGCTTTTCCAGATAAAGGCACTGAGAGGCGGCCTCCAATATGGCGTCTTCCGCAACCCCCATGCCCCGGTTAATCCTCTCCCGCATGTGGGATACGTATTCGTGGAAGATCTGAGAGGTGACGTCCACATTGTAGCGGTCAGGGGACTTTTTCACAAGCCAGGTATCGATCTTCGCCATCACTTCCCGGTCGCAGTTGTTGTGGCTTGCAAACTCATACATTTCCTTATACACCGACGGATATGGGACGTAACAGCTAATCCCGAAATTGAGGCGGGCGTCAGCTATGAGCTCAAGGATTGCTTTCATCCCCCCGCAGAGCTCCGGCTGGCCCATTACCTCGCGGGCTTGCATGTCCGTAAGTGCCGTTGTATCCAGTACGAATCTTTGTTTGAGCATTTCTCCGGTCCCTCGCATGGTCCAGCCCCTGTAGGATATAATAGAGCAGGATTGACTATTAAGAACTGAAATGAATCATTAATTAAGAAATTTCCCGAATATCCTTTGTTTTCCTTTTGAGCAGTCTTTCTTTTGCCTTTTGCATATTATCTGGGCCCGGCATGATATATCCTTTGTCAAGGTATGCAATCTGGAAATATGGAGCTGGTACGAACGTTCTTTTTCAGGAAATTCGGGAGAGCTTTATGACCGGCAATTATTTTCCAACGGAAAGATTATTATTGCTCGTTATGAATTTTTATTTCATATGAACCATATAATTATTAATCGTTATGAATAGGCCTCTATTTAGGATAAAATGAATAACTGTATATACTTTCAAAACCAATATGTACTTAGGAAAGTTAAAAGAGCTGTTTGAAAAAAACCTGAATGTAAATTGTTCTCAGGAGCAGGTTGGATAAGCTCTGAAATGAAACGGGTTTCTTAAAAGTGTCTGGAAATGTCAGACTTTACAGGCCTCCATAGACATTGGAATATTTATTAATCTGATGTCGTTACAATCCGTTTTACTTCAGTTAGTTCCTGAAATGCAGCTTTCTACAACGAGGAAACTTTTCCTTTATATTCATAGTAAATTAAAACGGTCAATCAAACTTATTAAAATCCTTTTCCGGTCTGGAAAAATGGCACCATAACTCTCTGGGAAAAGATTTATTTGATATAATCTTGGAGGAGGAAACATAATGCCTGGGTATTGTAACATCTGCAGTCGGAAATTGAAGGCTGACGCTCTGGTAGTAGATACCAGTCTTGACATGAGACCTATTTTGTTCAGTGAAGTACAGGGAGATAAATCAGACATTATATGCATTGATTGTGCAATTGATGCCGTCGAGAACCCACCCTTTGTGTGCTCGAGATGCGGCCAGCCAATTGAGTTCAGTGAAGAATTCTACGTATTCAAAAAAGCCATTGCAAAGCCTGCCGGGGCCACGGTAAAGGAAGAGGAGTCCTGCTTTGAGGACCGTCACCTGTGCAGCACATGCTTTGAAGACATCATGGGTTCCGAAGCAGAAGAGAAAGAGGTTTCTCTTCCTAAAAAATCCATGAATCTGCGAGTGCTCTTCGCCTGATACCTGTATTTCTCTTTGAGATCCTAACTTTTCTTTGATATAAAAAATGAAATTTAATTCCCTGACGAAAACAAATCTGCATTTCAGACCTGAAATGGCGGTCGGAATGTAAGATTATGAGACAGAACTGTGTTATCAGTTCTTTCCCCTTGTTCCTTTTCTACCCGAGTTCCGCTTCGGGAGCACGGTGTCCGTTTCGCTCGCGTTGCTCACTCAAGCAGACCAAAGCACGGTGTCCGTTTCGCTCGCGTTGCTCACTCAAGCAGACCAAAGCACGGTGTCCGTTTCGCTCGCGTTGCTCACTCAAGCAGACCAAAGCACGGTGTCCGTTTCGCTCGCGTTGCTCACTCAAGTGGACCAATTAAGTAGCTTTTAATGGTGTATTTTTTGATCTTTTTTTTGTTCTGAAATCTCAGTAAAAGGGCCAGTACATCCTGTTTCAGTTCCTATTCTTGATCCGTAGCAGGGGTCGCGAGAAGTAAGGTTTCGAAGGGTGTAGCCTTTTTTTCGAATCTCATAAGCACATATATATCTGAAAATTCCAATACAAATGTAATTAAATCATGTTTCCGGGCCCGGGGAAGAAACCGGGCTTTTTGGAGGTGTTGCTATTGGGTGAAAGTTATGTTCTAAAAGTCGAAGACGCAAGCTGGGAAAAGATGGTAGAATCCGGGGAAACCCCTGTTCTGGTAATGTTTACAAGCCCCACCTGTCCTTTCTGTAAGGCCATGGAGCCCTATTTCGAAGAGTATTCCGAGGAGTTTAAAAATTCGGTGACCTTTGCCATGCTGGACGTTTCCGAAAACAACTGGACGGCGGAGAGGTTCGGGGTCCAGGGTACACCGACCCTTATTTTCTTCTGCAAGGGAAAAGTCGTATGGCAGCAGGTGGGCCAGATCTATCCCTCCCTGCTTAAAAAAATGATTGAAGAAATGACCGTGCATGGGGAGGAGTGCGTGAAAAAGACCACTCCGCTGGGGCAGGATATTACAGGCTACGCTTGAGCGTCAACTACCCCTGAGATAAGTCTCAGGGGTTTCTCGCTCAGGTTTTATCTCGTGTCGCAGAAGACTCCTTCCTCGATGTTTCTAATCAAAGATTAGAAACTCCTGTTAAACCTGCGGTTTGACACGACCTCCGTAGGCGGGAAGGTGGGGGGGGCCCGGCCTGTCTTTCCGCTTTTCCACTTTTCCGCTTATCTTCTCATTTTTCTTTGTAGATTTCCTTTTTTACCAGCCCGTATTCGTCAAATGAGACTTTTATGGTGCTGAATATACAGAAGGTCGTGCTCATGACTGTTGAAACGTAGATTGCGACCATTATGGAAATCTGGTACTTTATGGCGATAATCGGGCTTGCCCCTCCCAGGATCTGCCCTGTCATCATGCCGGGCAGAAAAACCAGCCCGACGGTTGCAATGTTTGCGAGGGTGGGCCGGAGGGCCGAGTGCAGGCATTTTCTTATGTAGGGCAGGAGGGCCTCGTATTTCCCGGCCCCGAGGGAGAGGGCGTAGAGGTATCTGTTTTCGTTTCGCCGGATATCCGTATAAAATTCCCCGAGCCCTATGACGTTTCCCCGCAGGGCGTTTCCGAGTAGCATGCCTCCTATGGGGATAAGGTAGCGGGCCTCCAGAAGGTTGTCAAGCCTGAGGATGAATTCGTTGAAGTACAGGAGCACGCTCAGGTTTGCCAGGGAAAAGGAGATAATAACGGGTAAAAAGAGTTTATCCAGCCGCAATCCGACATTTCTGACGGTTGTGGAGGACGCAACCCCAACCATACCCAGGACCCAGAGGACATTCAAAAGCCCGTTGTTCAGGTCAAAAACGAAGGTTAAAAAGATGCCTACCAGCACGAGCTGAACCGTCATCCGCGTGACCGAGACCAGGGTTTCCTGGCTGATTTCAAGCTTTATTGCCCGGCTTATCAGGAGAGGTACGAAAAGCAGCAGGAAGCAGAACCCGAGCGACAGGACTGATATGTCAGGGGATGACATCAAAAACCCTCCTCTCAGTATTCTTTCCGCTTTCGGTGTGCTTTCCGCTTTCGATGGTCTTTTCGCTTTCGATATGCTTTCCGAGTTTTACTACTTTCACACCCTCACGTTCCCATTCGGAGTCGTGGGAAATTATGAAAAGCGTCCAGTTCTTCTGGCTCAGAAAATAATCCGCAACTTTTCCTTTCAGGCCCACGTCAAGCGCCGAAGTGGCTTCGTCAAGGAGAAAGACGTCTCTTCTCAGAAGGAGAGCGATTATTATCCCGATTCTCTGTTTTTCCCCGCCTGAGAGGTATTCATAGTTTTTTTCAAGCGTGTCCTCCTCAAGCTCGAATTCGTCCAGGAGCAGGCGCAGTTTTCCGGAGTCGAAGAGTTTCCGATTTGCCCTGTAGGAAAAGATATCTTCTATCAGCTCACTAACCCGCCCCTCCCCGAGGTCCGGGTCCTGGGAGACGTAGGCGACCGCCTTTCGGAGTTCCCATATATTTTCAGGCCCGATTGGCCCGTTTTGAAAATATACCGTGCCTTCCTCCGGTTTTGCGAAACCCAGGAGTATCTTGAATAAGGTTGATTTTCCGCTTCCGGATTTTCCTTTCAGCAGGACCTTTTGCCCGGGGCCAATCTCCAGGTTGAAGCCTGAAAGGACCTTTTTATTATTGAATGAGATTCCGATGTTCTCGTACCTTATCATTTTAGTTCATTTCTTATATTCTTATAGCAGGATATAACCCTATTCGGTTTTTTCAGTGTGGGCCGAAAGGCCGAGATAAAGTATATAAGCAGAGAAGTGTTCAAAACAGCCAGAACCGTATTTGAGAAGGCTAGGAATGATTCAAATATAATATCAAGGATTTTTGTTTACCATTTCTTAACCACCCGAATTCCGCTTCGGGATCGCAGTAAATCGAAGATTTACTGGGAGTTGCACTGCAAGTGCAACAGCACGGGGTCCTTTTCGCTCGCTTTGCGAGCTCAAGAGGACTAAAAAATGCCAGAGAAACCGTAATTATCGTCTTCCTGCGTTCTTTTTCCGTGTGTTCCGTGTGTTCCGTGGTTTGAGTACACACACCAAACGTCTCTACCAACAAAAACACAATCTGTATGAGTATAGAGCAATTCCTGAAATCAAATTTTGAATTATATTTTAATCATTCCTAAGCCCTTGTTCGAAATTAATTCGAGAATTTTGGTACCTGATACTAATAAACATAGATAACTATTATATTATTTTTAGATTATTTAAAGGAGTTAAAATACATGGAGAAAAATACCCGCCTGATCCTTGCCCTCGACGTAACCGACCGGGCCGAGGCCCTGAAAATTGCCGGAGACGTCAGGGAATACGTGGACGCAATTAAGGTAGGATACCCGCTCGTCCTTGCGACAGGCCTTGAAATCGTGACCGAGCTTTCAAAGATGGCCCCTGTTATCGCGGACTTCAAGGTCGCCGACATCCCGAACACCGACCGCCTGATCTGTGAACAGGTTTTCCGGGCCGGAGCCGAGGCCGTGATTGTCCAGGGCTTCACCGGAAAAGACAGTCTTGAGGCCTGTGTCAAAACCGCATCAGAGGCCGGAAAGGACGTTTTCGTGGTAAGCGAAATGAGCCACCCCGGAGGGGCCGAGTTCTTCCAGCCCGTAACCGAGGCCATCGCAAAGATGTCCCTTGAAGCCGGAGCTTTCGGGCTTGTTGCTCCTGCCACCCGGCCAGAGCGCGTAAAAGAGATCCGGGGGATCATTGGGGATAAGCTTACCATCATCTCTCCCGGCGTCGGGGCCCAGGGAGGAAGCGCAGCCGATGTTATCGCGGCCGGGGCTGATTGGGTGATTGTCGGAAGGGGTATTTACCAGGCCGAGAATCCTGCGGAAGCTGCCCGGAAGCTTGCGGAAGAAATTAAAGGTGAGCTGGAAAAAAAATAAAGGGGCCTGAATCCTTAAAGTTTATAATCAAATACATGTATCATTAAGTATTATTTCGGATTGAGTGCCTGTGATGAGTACTTTTGCTGATTTGTGATGAACCCTATGAGTACTGAGGCACTCATTTTTTGAATGTTGAGGTATTTCCTCATGATTCCTCAGGCAGGATGCCTGCGACTTTAGTCGTGGGAGGAATGCCGTCAACTTTCAGGCATTCCGTTCCACGTTTGGATTTCTCCACTCTGCTTTTGAAACAAGTTCCCGTAGCAGGTAACGTAGTTTTTTAAACTATCTCCCCTCGCCAATGTTGAATATGCTTGTCATGTGTAGCACACCGCCCCTACCTCTCAGGACTTTTAATGCTACACGATAGGGAATTGGACTGAGGAAGCATCCAAATGTATCGTGACATATCCAACGTAGTCAATTAAGACTTAAGCTGGTCAATCAAGGCTTGCCGAAACAAGCCTCCCACTTTAGTGGGGGGTGATTGACTAACCAGTCCTTCATTTCCAACATCATTTACAATCCTCAAACTTTCTGTATAGGTTGAGAATTGGGGAATTTTAAACCGCCGAAAATGGAGAATTCTTAACCGCCTTTGACATTGTGTTCGGGCCGGCTGCCACGAGCCAGCGCTGGATATCTTTTTTTTGCAGTCGTGACCAGCCTTCGACTACACGCTGAGTTATTTGGGTCCGCTTTCGCAGATCTTCTTGCAGATGTTGGAAAAATACCGGATTTTCGAGTGGTGCTTTGCGATTTCTTCGTCTATCCCGGCAAACTCCAGAATAAGCGGGTGTTTCCGGAGTTCCTCAAATGTGAGGTTCTCAGGGTCAGGGCGTGGGGCCTGCGAGGAAGGAGAGGTAAGGTCTGCGCTCATGCCCCAACCCCCCGGTTTCTACTGAAAAAAAAGACGTTTGCGGAAGCGTTAGGCGTTGATTCTGTCGCTGTGGTTTCGGTCATGCGGCCACCTCTTCTTTTTCTCGAAAGGTGAACCGAACAGCACGGCGGACGGCGGCAGAATAGCTGTCATATTGCTTTTCAACGTTTACGACCCGATCCAGAATTTTTTCATCGTCAGGGTCGAATGTGATAGTTTTACGAGTCATGGGAATCATCATCCATCATAAATGATTCATTTATCATCTTTATGAATCATTTTGATATATATAGATTCCTTTTGATGTAAAAATAACAAAATAGTATTTCAATGCAGAAAACTTATACATACATGATGAAAGAGCGATTTAGCATTACTCTTGATAGTGATCTTCTTGGATGGATCGAGTCATTGATTAAAGAAAAAGTGTTTTCGAGTAGAGTTCACGCGGTCGAATTTTGTGTGGCTCAGCTAAAAAACATAGGAATTGAAAATGTAATGCTGATGCGCTGGGGAAAAAATGAAATTGAGCCTGTTTTCCTTTCAAAAAACGAAATTCAAACAATCAGCAAGGTTTCAAAAAAATTAAATGTCAATAAGGATGAGGCTTTAAAGATTCTCATTTACCGGGGATTAGAAGAGATAAGCAAAGATTCCCAGGGATCTGAAAAAGAGAAAGAGAATGTAGAGCTTCCTCCACGAAAGGTTATTTTTGATTAATTTTTTTTCGTTAATCCAACTGTATGTATAAAAAATAAGTGTAAATGAGTGATAAGATGTATGGTTCTAATTATTTATTCAATACTGGAGATTTAAGAAATTTCCTCCAAGAACAAAAGGAGTCTGCGCTTAGAGAAATCAAAGATAAAAATTCTAATTATATATTAAATATAAATGTCCCTGATTACTCTAAGTACTTAGTTGAAAAATATACACTTGCACCACCTATTCTTCAAGAAGAAAAAATTTCTATTGACTCTAATGAAGTAGAAATTGATGTATCGAGAGATCCAAGTCTACACTTTAGAGATAGTAATAAGCCCTATTATGTGACTGGAACAAAGATTACCTTGTATATCCCTTTTGAGGGGGATTCAGTTTTATTTAAATACAAGCCTTCACGTTCTTACGTTGGTCAGATTTTTGAAGGTACGTTAGTAGGTCAAGAAATACACGTCCCTTTCTCTTTTAAAGATAAAACATCTGAGTTTGTAAACAATGGAATTGATAGACAAATTGGTTATATAAAAGATTACTTGGGTTTTGTTGAGAAGGACGTGAGACAATTTAATAATTCTATATCTCAAGCCATCGAGCAACAAATAATATCTCGAAGAGAAAAACTACTGAGAGATAATAATCTTGTCTCAGCTCTTGGCTTCCCTTTGAGAGAAAGAAGTGGAATGCCCACAACCTACAGCGTTCCTACAATAAGAAAAAGCATCCCTAAACCTCCAGTAGCTTCAACAGAGAGTTTCGTACCAGAACCAGCATTAGATATGGAGAACTACGAGCATATTCTTAATGTAGTCAGCAACATGACTCTAGTTATGGAACGGAGCCCAAAAGCGTTTAAAGATATGGGTGAAGAAGATATTAGACAACATTTTCTTGTTCAATTGAATGGACACTATGAAGGCCAAGCAACTGGTGAAACATTTAACTATCAAGGAAAAACGGATATATTAATTAGAGAGAATGGGAAAAATATTTTCATTTCAGAATGTAAATTTTGGAAAGGCGGGGGTGTTTTCAAAGAAACTATTGATCAGATACTTGGTTATTTGAGTTGGAGAGATACAAAGACTGCTATATTCATATTTAATAGAAATAAGGATTTATCCAATGTCTTGTCTCAAATTCCAGGAATAGTAAAGGAGCATCCCAACTTTAAAAAAGAAATTAAGTACAACTCAGAAACTGGGTTCAGGTTTATACTTGGCCATAATAACGATTCCAATAGAGAAATATATTTAACAATATTGGTCTTTGACGTGCCAAAATAAAGTATATCAAGAGAAAAAAACTCTTCTGTAAATAACAAACAGATTTAGTTTTGAGACATATCACATATTTTAATATAGATTAAGACAAAAACATATATTGATGGTTTCCAATGAAAGCTCCTTACATAAAACCTTCTTACAGAAGTAACGGATTTAATTGTCCTTATTGCAAATTTTTTGCACATCAAAGCTGGTATATTATTTTTCATACTTATGATGATCAAATAGATCGGTTGCCCATTTACAAAGAAAGCAATGATTTGCAGGGTAATTCTAGGCAATTGGATCCGGGTTCTTCGATTCGATGGAAGTTAGGTGTTGAAAATGTTTGCGATACTTCATTAAGTAAATGTAGTCACTGTGGCAAATACGCTTTTTGGATTGAAGACAATATGATTTTTCCAAGAGTTTCTCTTGCACCATTGCCTTCTGATGATATGCCTGAAGATGTAAAAGCTGATTATTTGGAGGCCATGTCTGTTGTTGAAACTTCACCTAGAGCTTCATCGGCACTATTAAGGCTTGCTTTGCAAAAACTCATGCCTCATCTTGGAGAAAAGGGACAAAATATCGATGGTGATATCGGTAACTTAGTCAAAAAAGGTTTGCCTCCCGAAGTCCAAAAAGCTCTTGATTTGGTACGTGTTATTGGGAATGAATCAGTTCATCCTGGAATATTAGATTTGGAAGACGATAAGGAAACTGCTTACACTTTGTTTAAATTATTGAATTTTATTGTTGACGATAGAATTACTCGAAAAAAAGAAATTGATGATCTATACTGCAAACTACCGCCATCGAAATTAAAAGGTATAGAAAATAGAGATTCGAAATGTTGAGAGGTGCATAAGGTAACTGATTAATTCCGGCAGCCTTTTGCCGCAGTTTCTCAAAAAAGAAATGTTTGTTTTTTGTGATATGAACTCCTTTTTCATAGTTACCTCATATAAACGAAAACTCCATGCCTTCTGAATGATCTATACTCACTGAAAGCACCTAACAGCATCATACAAACTCCAGAAATCCAGAAAATATTAGAAGAAGCGTTTTGAGTAAAGGCCATTACAAAAGTCCCGCTACTAAACACTACAAAACCAAAAAACATTAAAATAATGCCTAAAATGCGTATCCCCCAGCAATACAGATCATTTTCGAGATTAGCGCAGGAGAAATTATGAAATTGAGCATGTTTTCCTTTCAAAAAACGAAATTCAAACAATCTACAAGGTTTCAAAAAGATCAAATATCAATAAGGATAGGATAAAGCTTTATAGATTCTCATATACAAAGGATTAGAAGAGATAAGAATAAATTCCTAAGAAGCGGAAAAAGATAGGAATAATAAAGAGGAAAAGCTCCAAAAGTTCTCCTTTGAGTAACTTTACAATACCTTAATACAATTATACCTTATGAGGGAAAATTAGTGATATTTGATATTGAAAATCTGGGTGCAGTTATAAAAGGTCAAGTTGAAATAAAACCATTAACTGTTTTTATAGGACCTAATAATACTGGAAAAACGTGGGCTGCTTATGGGATCGCGGGTATTTTTGGTCCAATGAGTTGGAAAATTTACACTAGTTCTTTTTTAGATGGAAAGCTGGAAGAAAAGTATCCAGAAATTGAGGCCCTTATAGAGACTCTTTTTGATAGAGGAAATGCAAAAATTGACATTATTACATTTTTTAAAGACAATGGGGTCTCATATTTTAATAATCTTTCAAAACTTTTACCTTTGTGGCTAAACAGGTTCTTCTCCACAGACAATGTTCCATTCAATAATTTATCGATATCTATAACTGGAGATATTAATCTAAAAAATCCAATAAACAAACTTTTGCAAGAATCTATTGATAAACAAATATCCCCTGATAAGGACGGACAGCCAATAGTCAAAATACATAAAGATGAGCAAGATTCTTTAATTTATTTTTATCTCTCAGAAAATAGGAAAGAGGAATTGCCAAAAAAAATATTGATTAACTCGATTTACAAAACTATTTTTCGGTCTATACACAGAGCTTTGTATTACAATGTGCGGTATTTACCGGCTGAAAGAACTGGTATTCTAGCCCTTCTAACCTCAGAGGTTATTGTGAGTAATAAAACAAATGATAAGGAGCAAGATAGTCAATTTGATTCGATGGATTCCATTATGCCTCCTATGCCAATAAACAATATGATTTATTTATTAGGAATAATTAAACAATCTTCAAAATATAATGCAACACTTAAAAAAAGGATGAATAATAAAAGTTTAAATAAGTTTTTTGATCTGGCAAATGTTTTAGAAAATGAACTTTTGAATGGAATGCTGGAGTGTAATGAAGATAAAGAAAACAATGGAGTCTCTAACCTTTATTATAGATATAAGGAAAATAATAATGTACTCCTTGAGTTACCAATTGTATCCTCTACAGTTAAAGACTTAGCACCTTTATCCGTATATTTAAAGTGTTTTTTAAATAATAATGATCTTCTTGTAATTGATGAACCAGAAATGAATCTTCATCCTATTAACCAAGCAAAATTTATTGAATTTTTAGTGATGCTTGTGAATTCTGGGGTTAATTTGATGCTCACTACCCACAGTCCTTATATGGCAAACCATCTTGAGAGTCTAATTAAGGCCTTTGATAGTGAACAGCTAAACTTGGAAAGCTCATTTTACTTAAAAAGACGAGATGCCTTCATTTCAAAAGAAAACGTTTCAGTGTACTATTTTGGGAACGGCGGTATTAAAAGTATACTTGAAGAAAATGGAAGTATTGATTTGGAATCGTTTAGTGAAGTTGGCGAAGAAATTTCAGAAATTTACTATGAAATTGAGTGAGGTATTTTATGCCCTTCAATATGCTTGTCACTTCGTGCTATGTGCAAGGAACTTCGTTTAAAGATATAGATCCTAAAAGTCCAAAATTGAGCTTTACATTAAAAGACTCAAACTCTGAAAGAGCTATGTTTTTTTTAATAGATGATGAAAATAACCCAAAATCAAAATTTCGGGAATTCTTTAATATGAATGAACCCGGTGAAAAAATTTGTGACTTGCTTGTCTATTATTCAGATGATGCTACCGGAAAAAACTCTCTTATTATTACTGAGACAAAAGGAACTGACTTTGAAGGAGCAGCAAATCAGATAATAAATACTTATAACAAACTAAAATTAAATAATGGTTTCTGTAAAAATGGTTATTGTAAAGATCTGAATTTAAAGGCATGCTGCGTTTCAAACCGTGCAAAAAAAGTTGGGGTCAATAATAAAAAAAAGAAAGCTATGGATAGAATAATTAAAACTACCAATCTTAATAAAAAAGATTGTGATTTTATTGAACCTAACATGTTCTATAGTTTTATCACAGGTAATAAGCAAAAAATGAAAAAATAAATGAGAATAGTTTCTGTGAGGGAATAGAGATGAGGAATAAACATTGAAACAAAGAGTGAAAAAGGATTATGTTTTTATAGCAATAGTCATTAATTAGATGAGTTCAATATGTGTAGGGTCACATCTCGTAATTGACATAGGCATAATATTCATAATATTTATGATTGGCATAGGGAACGTAATTCTAAGCATCCTGTGTACATACATTTCAGGAGAAATTATGATTTTGAAAGGAACATTTACAATGGAAAGCATCCTTGGTGCAGGGATTTAGAATATAGCTTTCCCTTGTTATATGCCCTTGAGTTATATGCCTTTAAATGCGAGAATCATACCTGCACCAAAGATGAAAGAGGGTGCAAATCCCTCGCCCTGCTATTTCTTTTATCCTAAATATCTTGGTGTTCAAGGCACCATATAAAAAAGTCGTTCTTTTATTATCCTGTTGTATACGCCAGTCAAGAAGCTTTTATCATCTATAGAACTTGTTTTTTTATGTTTGTTAGTCCCAAAGTTTAGGGAAAGGGAACTCATCCTTCAAAATAGAGAAGGGCCTTTTTTATTTTTTCCCCGGTTTCACTTTAGCAGGCCCCCGGGGTTTTTATGTTGTATTCGAGTTTGCATCAGCCGGGAATGGGGAATGTGAGCTTCTTCAGGAGATGTCGGCTGCCGGTAGGGGCTCGAAGCTTGAGGTTTTTGGGGGGAGATTCGGAGAAGTGAGCTATTGTAGCAGGTTCGTTAAGTCAAAGGCTTCAGAAGCTTATTTGCCGGGTTCGGTAAAAGAGGAAAGGAAAAGAGAAAAAAGATCGTAAAGGAGGGCTATAAAATGTTATGTGGGCCAAAAGTAATAAATTAACAACTAAGAGCAATTCCCTGGTTGCTTACTGGAAGGTTCATGCTGTTTAACCCGAGGGTTTCCATGCATTTACCTCTCGTAGCAGAAGGCCCCTTCCTCGACAGTTCCGACTTTGGAGGAACTGGCAGGTGGGGGATGAATGCGTCGTTATGTATTGTTTAATCTGGGTATTATTTAGCATGGTATCTGTTTATCTATCCAACAGAATCCTTTCCCATATTTCACGATTTTAACTTTTTTAGAGTTGATCGTGTTGGCCGATTTTTGTTCGGGATCTTTAACTCTTATGTATTTTCCGTATGTGATTGATCCTGATACATAATACAATTTTTCATCGGATACAATCAGATCCATTGGTTGGAATGGATAATGCTTTTTTCTGACGCTATATCTTCCTTTTTTTTTTCATTCCGATTTTCATATAAATTTTTATTTTGCAGTTGCTCGCTTCAGAAAACCCCTTATACTCTGATATGCATATATTTCTATAAATTCCATCCTATAATATAGGGGTTGGGTGGATTTTTGTAACATCTGTTTCTCATTCCATTTCAGATTTTACTTATAAAGGGGAGTTCTACATGGGGATTGATAAATTCATAAAAGAGTTATTTTTGATTTTAATACTGGGAATACTTATCGGGCCTGCGACAGCTATTTCGGGTTCCATGGGGGACCGAATCTGGGACGAAACTACCAACCAGAGCCTTAGCTATACCTGGACCCCGCAGACCTATTCGGGGTTTTACTATGACCTGGATACCGGGGAAGGCTCCGAAAATATGACGATTTCACTTACCAATGGCAGCCGGAGCATTGAAGATAAAAAGTTGCAGTATTTCACAAAACCCATAGAAACGGACTTTGAATACGGGGATTGGGGCTCATACCAGGTCATAGGGTTTATGGCCGAGCGCTTCTTTGCCGGGTATACGGATAATTCCAAGTTTGCGGATGACTCTCTGAGCCTTATCTCGGATGGCCAGCTTTCTAAAGTGCTGATCGATTCCGACGACAAAAAATCTCTTTATACCGGCTCTTCGCTGCTCCTTGAGGAAGACTATACCCTCAGTGTCCTGGAAGTCGATTTGAACGGGGACACGGTATGGGTAAGGCTCGAAAAAGATGGAAAGGTCATGGATGACGCTTTTCTTTCCTCAAACGAGGACTACGTCTATGAAACGGAGCTCGGGGGCGCCGAGGACGTGCCCGTAATTATCGTTTATTTTTCCCAGATCTTCAGCGGGGCCGAGACAAACGCCGTCTTTACGGAGGGAGTCTTCCAGATTTCGGACAACTACATTGAAATTGAAAATGGGGACGAGTTCGGAGAGCTTGAGGTAAGTTCGCTCTCAAGATCAGGTATAGAGATGGAAAACAAAGACTC
Source organism: Methanosarcina baltica (assembly GCF_055394095.1). NCBI lineage: Archaea > Methanobacteriati > Methanobacteriota > Methanomicrobia > Methanosarcinales > Methanosarcinaceae > Methanosarcina > Methanosarcina baltica. Next base: position 2,659,500 of record NZ_AP042463.1, read on the forward strand.
CATTTCCCTGAGCAGGGACAAAACGGTTGACATAATGGGTAAACTCAAAATCCGGGTCGCGGATGCCGAAGAACTCCGTTTCGCCCCCGAGGTCGATATGTCCGAGTCTGGAATGTATGAACTTCGGGGGACCGTGTATGACGAGGATTTCAAGACACTTGAATGGACTCCTTTCAATTTCGAAGGTTTCTATTATGACCTTGACGAAAACGTTTCCACCGAGTCCCTGCTGATAGAGAACCTCGACGGCAAAACAATCGATGAAGGAAAGCTCGTCTATACCACGCGCCCGAAACCTGTGGAGTTTGAGAGAAAAGAATGGGGCAGCTACGAGGTCATCGGCTTCCTTGCGGAAAAATACTTTGCGGGCTATCCCGAAGGGGCCTTTGGCAGTTCAAAGCAGGTAAACGTGCTTTCGGACAGTCTCCTTTCCCGTGTGATCATCGACGAGGACGACAAAAAGTCGCTCTATACGGGTTCATCCCTTTTCCTGGAAGAAGACTATTCCCTCAAAGCGGCCCAGATCGACGTTAACGGGGACAAGGTCCTGATGGAACTGTACAGAGACGGAAAACTCCTTGACACGGAAGCCCTGGCCAGCGGCAGCGACTACATTTATGAAATCGATGTGAATGGAGCCGAAGATGTCCCGCTTATTGCCGTCCATGTCAGTGAGATCTTCCGCGGAGCCGAGACAAACGCCGTGTTTCTGGAGGGGGTCTTCCAGGTCTCGGATGAATTCCTGGAAATCGATTCTGACACCTCATTTAAGGAAATGAAAGTAAGTTTGGTTTCAGGGGATGGGATAATACTTGAAAACGAAGACTCGATTTCCCTTTCAAGAGATGATACCATTGAGCTGATGGGAGATGTCAGTTTCAGGGTGGCCGATTCTGATGTCCTGAGGTTCTATCCCTTTGTGGAGATCGAAAGCGGAGCCGAAGGGCAACAGCTTGAAATCGATCTGCCCGATACGCTTGTCCTGGGCCAGCCGGTTGAGATAATGATAACTGCCCGGGGGGCGGCCGTGGGCGGAGCCGAGGTCCTTATCGAGGAAGAAAGCCTCGGGACCACTCCTGATTCTGGAAATATAAGCTACACCCCGGAGAAAGCAGGCAGTTTTACAGTCCATGCGAAAAAGGAAGGTTATATCTCCGCAAGCTGGGACTTTGACGTCATTGAGGAAGGAGCACGGAAACTGCACATCACGATTTCCCCTGACCCGGCTTTTGTAGGGGATACGCTGAGCATCCTGGTCAGAGATTCTATTCCAGGAAACCCTGTTGAAGGGGCCGATATCTATTTCGGAGGGCAGAAGCTTGAGGAACAGACCTCGAAGGAGGGGACCGTCGCCTACAAGCCGCTTGCGCCCGGGACCTACATGGTCAATGCCACATTCCTGGACTTTGAAGAAGGAAAGACGAGCATCGAGGTAAAGGCCCTGGCTGCGGAATTCATATTCTCGGAACTCCTTATTGAGCCTGACCCGGTCGAAGCCGGGAAGGCCGTGAAGATTAGCGTAAACATCGAAAATTCCGGGAACCTGGCAGGAGAAACCGAAGTCGAGCTCCGGATAAATGGCAGTGTCAAAGACACGAAGACAGTAAAGCTTGAGCCCGGGGTGGGCACGGGTCTGGAATTCGAGCATGTGGAAGAGGAAGCCGGGACCTATCTGGTCGAGCTTGGCTACCTGAGCAAAAGCTACATCGTTTCGGAAAAAGCGCCTTTTGTTAGCGGAATTGTAACCCTGGGCCTCTTCTTTATGGCCGTGCTGCTGCTGAAACGGGGGAGTAAAAAATAATTTAAGGGAGTTTAAGGCTCCAAAACTATTAAATCCCTTTAATTTTCTTTTTCTTTTTTGATGCTTGAACCCTTTATCTCTTTCTTAGCTTTCTTTCTTGCCGAGTATGGTTATCTGAACCTGTTCGTCTTCAGTTTTCTGGCTTCCACCATCTTCCCTTTTGGCTCGGAGGCCCTGCTTATAGCCCTCGTTTACCAGGGTTTCAACCCTTTTACCCTGGTAATGGTCGCAACCGTTGGGAATTTTCTGGGGTCCTGTACCACCTATTACCTGGGGTTAAAAGGACGCGATGCCCTTGAAAAATACCTTTCCGCATCCGAAAAAAGCCTGAAAAAAGGGGAAGAATTCTTCGAAAAATACGGGGTCTATGCCCTCCTTTTAACCTGGCTTCCCGGAATAGGAGACGGAATCACCATGATGGCGGGAATTATGAAGCTCTCTTTCAGGAAATTTTCTGTCCTGGTGTTTATAGGAAAGTTCGGCCGGTATTTTGTACTCGCCTATTTCATTGATTATTTGAACCATGTAGTCTGATTTCCGGATCCTGGTTTGATTTCCGGATTCTGGTTTGATTTCGGAAATCCGGTTTGATTCCTGAAACATAATGGCCGGTTCATTGATTTTCGGGTTGCAAAATATCAGTGGTTCGTGAATCACGGAGTATTTTATTCATAAAAAAGCATAATATAAGTCATTCATTATGTTCTTTGGTTAATCAAGTTTGTTTGTTCTGGCAGATTTAACTCACAATCCATTAACTATTTTTAACATTGAGTCATCTATTTAAGTAACTGGTTTACTTGTTTTAATACCGTAAGCTTTATCTATTAATTTACACAATTTAACTTGTCTTTATCACAATAATAATTAACTGAATTTAAATAATATTTTATATTAATTTATCTTTATACAAGTGATATTATGCACATAATGGAAGGTTTTTTGCCCACTCCCTGGTGGCAAATCTGGTTTGCGATCTCCATCCCCGTGATCGCTTACGGAATTTATAAGCTGAATAGACTTGTAAACGAAAAACGTGAAATATTACCTCTCCTTGCGGTGGCCGGTGCATTCGTTTTTGTCCTATCATCCCTTAAACTGCCCTCGGTTACGGGAAGTTGCTCGCACCCCACGGGAACCGGTATGGCTGCAATAATCTTCGGGCCGGCGATTTCGGCTGTTTTGGGGGTAATTGTGCTGCTTTACCAGGCCCTTTTCCTGGCTCACGGTGGGCTAACCACTCTTGGGGCAAACGTCTTTTCCATGGGCATAGTCGGGCCTGTGGTGGCCTACCTGGTCTATAAGGCAGGCATGAAAGCCAGGCTCAATTTCTTCCTTGTCGTCTTCCTGGCAGCAACCCTCGGGGACTGGGCGACCTATGTGACGACTTCGGTGGAACTCGCCCTTGCCTTCCCGGACCCGACCGGAGGGTTCGCAGTTTCATTCGGAAGGTTCGCAACCATCTTTGCGCTAACCCAGGTGCCTCTCGCAATCATGGAAGGCGCAGTTACGGCCCTGCTTTTCAAGTATGTGATCAGTGTCAAGAGCGACATCCTTGTGGAACTTAAGGTCGTCGAGGAAGCCGTGGTCAACAAAATCAAGGGAGTTACAACATGAGCAGAAAACTCGAACTTATCGTAGTTGCAATCTTTCTGGTCTTTACAGCCCAGTTCCTTTACATGTCCTCCACAACCGATGCCGAATACGGAGGAGCTGACGGAGAAGCCGAGGGCGTAATCATGGAAATAACCGATGGGAATTACGAACCTATCGCAGAACCTCTCTGGGAGCCTCCAAGCGGGGAAATCGAAAGCCTGCTCTTCGGACTCCAGGCCGCCTTCGGAGCCGGGATCATTTGCTACTTCCTTGGATATTACAGGGCCAAAAACAAGTATGAAAACAAACTTGGCTATCAGGACAATAAGGAATCGAAAAGTGAACCCCGATCTCTCTGACCAGTCTCCCGGACCAGGGCCCTGAACCGGGCCCATAATATTTTTTTATAATTTCCGGTACTATATAAATAACTCCACAAAACTTGCTTTCTCTTTCCCCCCGGAAAGGAAAGCTTTTATTCTTTGTCTCTTCTTTTTATCTTTAGGCTTTATTTGCTCACCATCACTATCTGTATTTTATCTGCCCATCATCCATACATGTCTGCATCTGTACGTTGTACACCTGTACATTGTATCTGTGTTCCCAGTTCTGAAAAATAGATGTACTGATAAATATGACAAATATCCTTGACGATTATGCCCTGATAAGTCCCCTCAGGTACCGGAACAACTGGCTGAAACTGACAATCGTAGCCTTTGGCCTGCTTGCGGGAGTCTCTTCAAGCTCTCCCATCCCTCCTTTTTTCATGACTGTTTGCATGGCTTTTGCGACCGTCTTCCTGGGGAAAGCTCCCCCGAAACTTTACCTCAAACTTCTCGTAGCACCCTTAGGTTTTGCAGGGATAGGAGTCCTTATCATAGCCTTTTTTTCCGGAACCGGCCAGGAACTGTATTCATATTCCCTTCTCGGCTATCCCCTGATCATCCGGGCGGACGGGCTGGCCCTGGCACTCCTCGTGTTCGCAAGGTCCGTAAGCGGGATGTGCTGCCTTTACTTCCTGGCCCTGACGACTCCAATGGTCGAACTTTTCGCCGTCCTCAAGGCCACCCGGCTGCCTGACTCCGTAATCGAGCTTTCCATGCTGATCTACCGCTACATCTTTGTCTTCCTGGACATGGCCCTGAGCATAAAATATGCCCAGACGGTCCGGCTCGGCTACGGGAATTTCAGACACTCATTTAATTCATATTCGATGCTTGTGAGCACACTCTTTATCCGTTCTTGGGAACAGGGAGAAAGGCTCTTTGTGTCCATGGACTCCAGGTGCTATAACGGAAAAATGGCAGTTTTTGAAAACAAAAGGCCTGTAAAGGCCCCTGAATTGCTGCTCACCTCAGTGTATTTCCTGACCACCCTTGCGCTGCTCTACTTTACAAAAAACCTATCAATCATTTGAGGTAAAAAAATGACAATTCTCGAAACCAGAGGGCTTACTTACTCCTACCCTGACGGAACCGTGGCCGTCCAGGACCTTGATATCGAAATTAAGACCGGGAAGAAGATTGCTTTCGTGGGAAAAAACGGTTCGGGAAAGTCCACGCTTTTCCTGCTCCTCAACGGGACCCTGAAACCGAAAAAAGGCGAGGTCCTCTTCCATGGAGCCCCTTTCAAATATAGCTCAAAGGCCCTCAGGGAAGTCCGCAAATCCGTCGGAATAGTCTTTCAGAACTCTGACGACCAGATCTTTGCCCCGACAGTCTATCAGGACGTTGCCTTTGGTCCAACAAACCTTGACCTCTCGAAGGAAAAAGTAGGGGAACTGGTAGACCGGGCCCTTGAGCAGGTTGGGCTTAACTCTCTGAAGGAAAAGCCTCCCCACCATCTGAGCGGAGGCCAGAAAAAGAGAGTTGCAATAGCGGGGATCATGGCAATGGAGCCCGAGGTCATCATTCTGGACGAACCCCTTGCAAACCTGGATCCGGTCGGAGCGGATGAGATAATGGACCTCCTCAACGAGTTCAACCATTTCGGAAGCACCCTCATCATCTCGACCCACGACGTGGACCTGGCCTACCGCTGGGCTGACTACATTTACCTGATGTCAAACAGCAAACTCATAGGAGAAGGTGTCCCCGAAGATGTCTTCAGGGATGTGGAGCTTTTAAAGGAAGCAAACCTGCGCCAGCCCTCGACCCTTGAAATCTATAACGAGATCGAACGGAGAGGCCTGACCAACGGGAGAAGCTCTCCGAAAACCGTGCCCGAACTCGTAAATGCACTCAAACCTCCTGACCTTATGTGGGTCGATACCCCTCCCGGCGTCAAAGAAGGCGACACCATGAACCTCGGGGTGCTCTACGGGGAATACGCCCAGAGTTCCCCCTACGAGGCCATAAACGCCAGAGTCCTGCACATCTACCCTGACGGAAAAGCCATTGCGGAAATCAGTCGGAGGGGCTTCAAGGCAGGCTGCATCCTCATCTACGATACGGACAGTTACTCCCATTCCGAAGTAAGAGAAGTAATCAATGAAGGAGAAATTGATTTCGTGGGGGCCATGGGCAAGAGGAGCAAGACCCTCGCCGAAGGAGACGGCATTTACCTCGACGTTAGCTCAGGCGTAATCGACAAATCCCTCCTGACCGCCCTCTGTGGCAAACGCTGCCTCATCCTGACCGGCGGCGGGATGGTTGACCATGCCCTGCAGCGCATCCGGGAATATGTGAAAAAAAGTGGAATAGAGCTGAATGTCGGAACAGTTAACAGAGACGGCAAAGGGCTCTGCTGGCTGGAAGGCTTTGAGGAACCGGTGGAAGGAGTGCACCAGGTTCTCTAAACCTTAATCAGCTTTTCTAAAAAATTCGGAATGCATCTAAAAAATTTAAAACATTTCTTTTTTACAGGGCCTCGTAACTTTTCTTAAGCAGCAAAGCGTCCTCTTCAAGGTTGGGACTCTCACAGATAAGGAGGCCCTTTACCCCGAACTCTTTCAGCGCCCTCAGGAGTTCGGGATAGTTGAAATCGGATTCCTGAAGGAGGAGATGTTTCTTTTCCCCGTTTTTGCTGTAGTCAATCCCCGAGACGTGCATGTGCATGTCGTGCAACCCCTCTTTTCCGAGCACCTTTTCGACTTGCTCCAGAATGCCCGTAAATTCGGGATAGGAGTTTTCCTTTCCTTCCCTCGCGTGCATGTGGGAAAAGTCCAGGCAGGGCCGTAATCCCTCGATTTCGGAGCTTAAGGAAAGAAGTTCTTCAAGGGTGCCGAACTGGGAACGTTTACCCATGGTCTCGGGCCTGAGGACTGCCGGAATTCCTTCGCTCCGCAGCCTCTCAGAAAGTTCTCGAAGGCTTTTAGAGACTTTCGTGTAGGCTTCCTCTTTGCTGCTTTTCTGATAGAAGGCCGCGTGAAAAACGATGGACTCAGCTCCGCAGAGGCTCCCTATCCTTGCGGCCTGGTAGATTCTCTCGATGCTGGCTTTCAGTTTCTCTTCTTCGAGGGAGTTGAGGTTGATGTAGTAGGGAGCGTGGACGCTGAGGGCCACACCTTCCTTTTTTGCGGCCTCCATAACCTTTTTCGCCCCGTTTTCCCGCATCCTCACGCCCTGCACGAACTCGAGTTCCATGCAGTCCAGGTCCAGTTCCCGGATGCGTTCGATTCCGACAACGCTGTTTCTTTTCGAGGCGCTGATGGGGATTCCTGCGGTCCCGAAGAGCAGTTTTTCCTGTGCCATGTTTTCTCTGTGTTCTCTAAAATGTTTTCTCTAAAAAAGGTATTTGCTTAAGGTCAGAGCTCTGATCAGATTTCGGATCTCAGATAATCCCGATATGGTCCTTTATTTCCTTTGCCCGTTCAGGTGAAATTTTTTCAGCCACAACAGCGATAAACTCGTCCCGGTCCTCGTCCAGAGAACGGATATCTTCAATTTCATCCAGAACAAGCCCGACCAGGTAGTCGAGTTCTTTCGGATTCAACCGCTCCAGACGCTCCCGAAAGTCTTCTGAGGATTCGGCAAACTTATGTGAGATGGGCCTCAGGATGAAGGGGAAATGGTGCCCTCCTTCGGGGGATACGAAATTTCCCCGGGCTTCGGGGGCCAGCTTGTCAAAAATATCAATGTCCATTTTGGAGAATTTTCTTGTCATGGTATCTCTTATCTCTTTTTTATGATTTATAATTATTGAAAAACCGGGCTTGGTCAAAGCTGAAAATTTCAGAAACCGGAGCAGGCTTAATAGCCGTCTTCCGTTATTCTTGTCACGCGCGCAGCGCGGCCGTTTCGTGATGACTGGACAGATGAAGCGCCATTCACTGCTCTGATCACGAAATTTAGATGAAACCACCTGTAAACGGGCCAGATATGGGCATATCAGCTCAAAAAAGAAATCTTGAGCCATCAGAGGAAGAAAATAGATACAGGAATTCCAGCTACGGTTTAGTTTGGGATTTTTGTAAATGGTTGTGATTATGATCTTCCTTGTGTCCTGCTGCAATAGGCGTTCCAATTCATCTTTGAATCTGTAATAACGACATTCGAAACATTGGAATTGTTAAAGGTTGCACTTATCTGAGAATTGAGATCGATCCTGTCCACAACCACAAGCACAGTAGGACTCTTTAGTTTTGGATTCTGTCGAAGCTGCATAGTTGCAAGACCATAAGCAAGGATTTGCCAGAACCCTGGAAATGCCATATAAGACCTTTCTTTATCCTTCCATCAATAACCCTTTGAACGATTTGTTTTGCAGCTTCATACTACTACACAGATTCCAAAACATTGTCATAAATATGAACTTTTAAATCTGCCTGCAAATCAAGGTAAAGAACCATGGATGAACACGAATTTCGGTTATCTGTGTTTATCTGTGTCCATCCGTGGTTTATTCATAAACTTTGGAATCGATGTACTACTAATAACGTATCTATTCAGCTACCTCTGTTTCTAACTTATATTTCGTATAAACTCAACAATTACTTTTTTCATATAGATTAATATAAAAATCATCGGATTTTGGAATGAGGTTTATGAAATGTGAAGAGATTCTTACTCAATGCCGTTCAGACCCTGAATCCATTGTTTCATATATTGAGGATCTTGAGTCTCGGTATGAAGATCTTGGATCTCGGTATGAAGATCTTGGATCTCGACACGAAGAGCTTGAATCTCGGTATGAAGATCTTGGATCTCGACACGAAGAGCTTGAATCTCGATATGAAAATCTTGAATCCGAAAACACCGAACTTCGAGAAAGACTTAATGAGTTAGAATCTCGCCTAAAAAAGAATAACCAAAACCAAAAAAGAAATCGACTTCCCTCTACTAACAATTCTACTGATAAAATACCTCAATCAAAAGGTTCACAAAAAGGAAGTTTTAGACGTCCTGGCGGCCAAAAAGGGCATCCTGGTTCTACATTAAGGATGATTAAAAATCCTGATAAAACAATCATTTATAAGCTACATAAATGTGAACATTGTGGTTGTAACATTGAGAAGATTGAAGTTATAAATTACGAGAAGAGACAAGAATTTGAAATAATTGTAAGGCGTAAAGTGACCGAACATCGTGCTGAGATCAAAAAATGTCCTTATTGTAACCGCAAAAACAAAGCTGCTTTTCCGAAATCAATTACAAAACCTGTCCAATATGGCAATATGGTTTTAACAATTGCAATTTACCTCCGAAACTACCAATTGATTCCCTATGACCGAATCAAGAAATTATTTAAAGATGCCTTTGGATTTGATATAAGCGTTGGTACAATAATTAGGGCAGAAAATAAGTTATTTCACAAGTTGAAAGGTGCTACAAACCACATCAAGAAGCAACTGATAAAAGAAAATGTCATCCATGGTGATGAAACTGGAATCGACGTTGGTGGTCAAGGGGAATACTGCCATTTAATCTCTACAAAAAAATATACATACTATTTCCATAATAGGAGTCGAGGATCAAAAGCAATGAATAAAATGGGAGTGTTGCCTAAATATAGAGGAATTATAGTCCACGATTTCTGGAAACCCTATTTTAAATACAAATGTGAACATGCGGCATGTAATGTCCACATTCAAAGAGAACTTAAAGACATTTATAACATATTCAAGCAAGTGTGGGCTGAGGAGATGTCTGATCTCCTATATGAAATTAAAAAATGCGCAGACTTTGCCAGAAAACAGGGCATACAAATAGATGAAGATACGCTCAAGACCTTTAAAGAAAAGTATCAGTCAATACTAATGAAAGGATTTGAGGACAATCCTCCACCTGAAATCTCGAAAGACAATGGGGTTAAAAGAGGAAGAAAAGCGCAGAGCGATGCAAAAAATCTCCTTGATAGACTTTCAAAGTATGAAAAAGAAATCTTGAGGTTTGCTACGGATCTAAGAGTTCCTTTCAGTAACAACCAAGCAGAAAGAGATCTCAGAATGATAACAGTTCAGCAAAAAATATCGGGAGATTTTAGGAAACCCCATGGAGCAGATGTTTTCTTTAGAATTAGGGGATACATATCTACACTAATAAAGAATAATATACCTACTATAAGTTCACTTCATGCGGCGATTGAAAATGTGCCACCCTTACCCTGAATAGATACCTAATAACGACAGAGAATCTTGATCTTCTGACCGCCTTTTGTAGTGCTGTACAAGGTGAAGTCTTTCAGTAGCTCAAGCACAATTTCAGGTTTGAGTATCCTTTTAACTGAGCTTTTGATCTCTTCCAACATATCGAAATCATCTTCATCAGTCTCTCTCCAAGGTATCCATTTTTCTATTGACAGCTTTATGGAATCAACACGATACACCTGCCTTCCGTAGCAAAGCAGAATACATAAGGTACAAAGATCTCAAGAACATAGTTCTGGTACTCATCTAGTTGAACAGCTCCATCAACTCATGATACCGCAGGCCTTACATGGCTTTTTGCCTCCCCGATAACCAGAGGGATGCCATTTACCAGCAGAACAAGATCAGGCCGTCTTTCCGGACCAGTCTTAAAACTGTATTGGGTCGTTACAATGAGATCATTATTTTCAATATTGTCAAAATCTATGAGCCTAACAGAAACATGCCCCTCGTTCTCCCCAAAAGGCATTGTCTTTTCATTATGAATCCATTCGGAGAACTCCTCATTTGCTCTTATAAGTCCCATTCCCTTTGCACTCTAGATAATTACACGAAGCCTGTAGAGAACCTCCTTAGCACGGCTCACATCTTCAGCAATAGAAGGATTCAGTCTGATAAGAGAATCTATGAGAAGCTTCTCAACCAGTACCGCAGTTTCATTCCTTGGAAGCTGATCTTTTGGTACAAATTGCCATCCTATATCTATCAGAAGGTCTCTGACTAAATTCTCGACTGAATTTTATTCATTGAACACATTAATCATTCTCCTGAGCAAGCGAATTTAAGAACTGTGTGAAATCATTTCTTAATTCATCACTATAATAAATTCCTCTGTCCCAAACCATTCGATCGTGATTATGCTCTACAGGATATTTGAGAAAATCTATGAAAGACTGATTTACTCTTGAATACATACACACTTTATCTTTAATGGATTCCTTATATTTTTGTAACTATTCAGCGTAAGAAAAACAATATCAATAGGCATCTTCTTAAATATGAAACGACCAAAATCATCATATCTCATATTATGAAATTGTTGGCTATTGATTGCGTTTTTCGGTTTTACGTAAGTTGGTAATTCGATACCTTTGAAACATGATAATCAGTATCAATCGGCTGCTTTTTGGTACGCTGAATAGATACATATTTTTCTACATATTGTGACATTTTCTCTTTGTCGTAATGTGCTGCAAGTTCAAAATAATTTTCGATTACTATTCCTCGGAGATAACTTTTAAATGCATTTCGCAATTTCGAAGAAGAAGATATTTTTTCTATTACAGCAACAACCATTTTTATAGAGTATTCTATAATTAGATTATTTTCAGGAGTTGACTCTTCTTTTTCAATATATCTTATCCAGTTTCTAAGACAACTAACAATGAGATATAAATTATATTCATACATGTTTGCAAATTCAGCATTTTCATGATCTTCATACTTTATGTTGTGTAGTATGTGTTCAACCCAATGATCAAAGTACATTAGCCACATATGATCATGGACATTTTGTTCCAAAGCTTGATCAACCATTATCTCGAAGAATTTGATTCCAGAATATAACTTTGAGTTATTCATTCTTTCTTGATATTCTTCATAAAAATTATATTCATCAATATCCTTGCGACCTTGTTCTCTTAAGTGTTGTATTACATATTCTCCAATTGGCATCCATAAAAGCCATTTTTCACACTTTTTAACATCATCAAATAGAAAATCAAGAATTTTTGTTTGTCTAGATTTTTCATTGCCGAGTTCTTTATAGAGCTTACTTTTTTCATTAGAGATTAATTGTGTTCCAATTACAGACCAAACATCCTCTTTACTATATGGTAACTTATTATCAAGAAGCATGAACATCAAATCAGTATTATTCATTGCAACATATTCAAGAAACTCACTATTCCCGGTAAGTTCATAATAATAATTGTTTATAAGTTGGCAATAAGATTCTCTTTCACTCCTTATAAACCTTAAATGATGAATAAAATTTTGAATTGAACTCTTTTTTTTCTTTTTATTAAGAGTTGAAGCACGCATCCATCCGATACTTTCTGAAATTTCTTTTTGTTTCATTTTATAAGCTTTGTATGAAATAAGCTCTCCTTGTATATTTTTAATTGTCACTTTCGGAGATCGTACATTTTGGATGTTAATATTGTTTTCCAGAACTTTTTCTATAAATTTAATATAGTTAAAAAAGTAATGTGGTTTGGTCTTTGGTGGCTTATACGATTTGAGAAGACCATAATGGAACAACTCAAGATCAGCAGCAACTTCAGCGTATTGTTGTCTTCCAAGTTTATCAAGAGAATTAGCAACAAAACCCTTTTTCTGTTTTAATTTAGTTGAATTTAATTTTCCTCTCGTAAACAGAAAAAGGATAACAGAAACCGTAAAAGCAGGAACTGAATACAAAAAAGAGTAAGTAATTTTATAACCATTTGGTGAACCTACATCATAAATAAATGGGGTTTCTGATGATGAAATATTAATGTATGTTTCTGATGCTTGATCTGACCAAAAATTAGCTGAAAAAATTGCGAATATTAGAATTACTGCAAAAAAACTTAAAAATGCTTTATCGAACCAACCAAATTTAAATATGAAATTCCTTTTTCTAGATTCTTCACTAATTTGATAAATAGAAATGATAAAACCTATGACAGTAAGAGGTAGCAAAAAGTCCATTTAAAGTCACACATCTCCTTTAAGATATTTATGGGTTAATTTTCTCTTCAAATTCTTTAAACATTCAACATGCAATAAAGTGTTTTTCTCGACAGTATGAAAATCATCAAGTTTACTCGAAATTATTTCTTGCTCATTCATTGGGGGAACTGCAAGAGGTAATTCAATATAGGTAGCTTTTTTCAGTTTGTACTTTCCTGCTCCCCGTCGAGTTAGATGTGAGATGATGTCACGATGTCTAAAGTAGTGAAAAACCTACTCTGTTGAACAATTATTAATTCCTCTAATTACATGAGCATGATTGTTTACATCCTTAGGGCCCGCAACGAAATAACCTATGCAATTTAGCATTCATTGTGATTTCTATTGGCTACCTTGATATTGAAAACTAACACATTAAATAGAAATTATGCATAAGTTATTCAGTGACGAGTCCTTAGTTCCCAAATTTTAAGCGCATATAAATATTTTTACAACTCAATGGCCAATAGATGCCGATTTTAAAATACAGCCAAAAGAATGACGTGCTTAAAGTTAAGCGTATAATTCGGCATCAAGAGACATTTATACGACTAAAAATGCGGAATGCAGGTTTACATTGAATTTTCCTACAACAAGTTGTGTCATTGACCAATCCTTGTACTTGAGGAAGTGATCGACGTCTTCACCTATCAAAACTATGGTGTCATTATGGGGTTGGAAATATTGATTTTGGAGAGCCTATTTTCAATTGAGTATTCGTCTTCAAGCTATCGTTTTTGTTACGCCTAGTAGTTGTTTTACTACGGTTCCACTACAATATAATTACCAGTCTGCAGTAAAAAACGCCATATTAGGCACGTAAAAGTAGAATGGACTGCTATGGTGGGATTTTTGTGAACCAAAAATCCAACCTCATTTTGACCCCATAGTAATAGGTCTATGTAAATTTTTAAATATGTTGACTATACAGTTAAGGATGAGGGTTTTTTGTGTCTTACGTTGATTTATTATCGACAATTTTTGAATCGCCAGAACAATTTGTTTCCTTTATTTTAGAGAATTTTCTCCCAATAATGGAATTGTTAATCACTTCAATCATTGTTCCATTAATATATTTGAAAGTTAGTATAACATCAAATGAAAAACAGATCAAAAATTTGGAAGGTTTATGGAAAGATGTAATTCGAAGGAACAGATCAGTGAATAATTGTTTTGCTGACTTCAAAAAGTCCGGTTATAAAAGCTCAGAATGGATCTGGTACGTTTATTTAGGAGTTTTAGCTGGTATTATATTCACTCTAATTTCCCTGTTTTTATCCCTAAAATTATCTCAACGGATAGAATCATTTTCTGTAACTATTCAGCCATACTTTGAACAAAGGCAATTTTTCCTCGTTTCGAGGAAAAATTGCATATAAAATAACTCTATCTCTTCAGTATCATGCTTACACGTGAAGAGATTCTTGAAATCTATGAAGAAGGCCCTGAAGCAGTCGTTGCTGTAATTCAGAGACTTGAGACTATCATAGAGAAACAGGCTTCTCAAATTGCTGAACTTGAGGAACGTGTAAGGGTTTTAGAGGCTCGTCTAAATCAAAACAGCCAAAACAGCAGTAAACCTCCTTCTACTGACGTTTTTGTGAATGAAAAACCTAAACCTAAGAGTAGCCGCACAAGAAGTGGGAAAAAACCTGGTGGTCAAAAAGGTCATTCTGGAAGTACTTTCGAAATGGTTGGGGATCCTGACCATATAATATTTCATTCCCCTCACTGCTGTGAAAATTGTGGTCATGATCTTGAAGATACTGAAGTTCGGGACTGTGAACGCAGGCAAGAAGCTGATATTCCTCCTGTGAACATCATATTTACCGAACATCGTGCTGAGTCCAAGAAATGCCCTCACTGTGGGAAAATAAACAAAGGTACTTTTCCAGACTCTATAAAATTCCCTATTCAATATGGACCTCGCCTTTTATCCTCTCTTGTATATTTAAGGAACTTTCAATTGATTCCTTATAAACGGATTTGTGATTTGTCAGAGGACTTTTATGGAATACGTATCAGCCCTGCTACCATAAAAAGAGCTGAAAAGGAATTATTCCAGAAATTGGAACCTTTCGAAAAAGCTGTTTTCGAACATCTACGGGTAGCCTATTCTGTACATTGTGATGAAACAGGAATGAGGGTTTTAGGGACAAAATGGTGGCTCCATGTTGTTTCAAACAGTCTGTGGACATACTATTTTGTACATCCAAAAAGAGGATCAGAGGCAATGAATGCTTTGGGTTTTCTTCCAGAATACAAGGGGGTAGTAGTTCATGATGGTTGGGCATCATACAACAAATATGGATGTGAACATGCTCTCTGCAATGCTCATCTTAAGAGGGACCTCACTGGAGTTGAAGAGAATTTTGAGCAGCAATGGGCTAAAAAAGTAAATGAACTTCTGAGTGAAGTAAAAAAATATACCGACGAATGCAGAGAAATGGAAATTCCAATAGATCCAATAAAAGTCAGGGCATTCGAGGAAATATACGATAAAATAATTAAAGAGGGAATTGAAGAAAATCCACCTCCTGACCTCTCAAAACAGGTTAAAAAAAGAGGAAGACCAGCACAAACAAAAGCAAAGAATCTCCTTGATAGGTTCATAAAATACAAGGATAGGATTCTGAAATTCCTCAATGACCTGAGAGTTCCATTTGATAATAATCAAGCAGAGCGAGACATCAGAATGATGAAGCTACAACAGAAGATTTCGGGAACTTTCCGAAGCATCGAAGGAGCGGTAGCTTTCTGCAGAATTCGGGGATACATATCCACTATTAGAAAGAATAGCTTGAATGTCATGGATGCTATTCGAGCGGCGCTCAATGGAGCGCCGCTATTATCCGATAGTTGCAACATTAGCTGAAACTATGCTTTTTTTATCAGTAGGCTGAATAGTTACCATTTTCTTTTATAAATGTTATTTTGAACGAGGACGATAGCCACAAAGATGCAATATTTGAATTCTGTTACATATTAATTGTTTCTTCATTTTCTGTATCTATTCAGGGTAAGGGTGGCACATTTTCAATCGCCGCATGAAGTGAACTTATAGTAGGTATATTATTCTTTATTAGTGTAGATATGTATCCCCTAATTCTAAAGAAAACATCTGCTCCATGGGGTTTCCTAAAATCTCCCGATATTTTTTGCTGAACTGTTATCATTCTGAGATCTCTTTCTGCTTGGTTGTTACTGAAAGGAACTCTTAGATCCGTAGCAAACCTCAAGATTTCTTTTTCATACTTTGAAAGTCTATCAAGGAGATTTTTTGCATCGCTCTGCGCTTTTCTTCCTCTTTTAACCCCATTGTCTTTCGAGATTTCAGGTGGAGGATTGTCCTCAAATCCTTTCATTAGTATTGACTGATACTTTTCTTTAAAGGTCTTGAGCGTATCTTCATCTATTTGTATGCCCTGTTTTCTGGCAAAGTCTGCGCATTTTTTAATTTCATATAGGAGATCAGACATCTCCTCAGCCCACACTTGCTTGAATATGTTATAAATGTCTTTAAGTTCTCTTTGAATGTGGACATTACATGCCGCATGTTCACATTTGTATTTAAAATAGGGTTTCCAGAAATCGTGGACTATAATTCCTCTATATTTAGGCAACACTCCCATTTTATTCATTGCTTTTGATCCTCGACTCCTATTATGGAAATAGTATGTATATTTTTTTGTAGAGATTAAATGGCAGTATTCCCCTTGACCACCAACGTCGATTCCAGTTTCATCACCATGGATGACATTTTCTTTTATCAGTTGCTTCTTGATGTGGTTTGTAGCACCTTTCAACTTGTGAAATAACTTATTTTCTGCCCTAATTATTGTACCAACGCTTATATCAAATCCAAAGGCATCTTTAAATAATTTCTTGATTCGGTCATAGGGAATCAATTGGTAGTTTCGGAGGTAAATTGCAATTGTTAAAACCATATTGCCATATTGGACAGGTTTTGTAATTGATTTCGGAAAAGCAGCTTTGTTTTTGCGGTTACAATAAGGACATTTTTTGATCTCAGCACGATGTTCGGTCACTTTACGCCTTACAATTATTTCAAATTCTTGTCTCTTCTCGTAATTTATAACTTCAATCTTCTCAATGTTACAACCACAATGTTCACATTTATGTAGCTTATAAATGATTGTTTTATCAGGATTTTTAATCATCCTTAATGTAGAACCAGGATGCCCTTTTTGGCCGCCAGGACGTCTAAAACTTCCTTTTTGTGAACCTTTTGATTGAGGTATTTTATCAGTAGAATTGTTAGTAGAGGGAAGTCGATTTCTTTTTTGGTTTTGGTTATTCTTTTTTAGGCGAGATTCTAACTCATTAAGTCTTTCTCGAAGTTCGGTGTTTTCGGATTCAAGATTTTCATATCGAGATTCAAGCTCTTCGTGTCGAGATCCAAGATCTTCATACCGAGATTCAAGCTCTTCGTGTCGAGATCCAAGATCTTCATACCGAGATCCAAGATCTTCATACCGAGACTCAAGATCCTCAATATATGAAACAATGGATTCAGGGTCTGAACGGCATTGAGTAAGAATCTCTTCACATTTCATAAACCTCATTCCAAAATCCGATGATTTTTATATTAATCTATATGAAAAAAGTAATTGTTGAGTTTATACGAAATATAAGTTAGAAACAGAGGTAGCTGAATAGATACCATTTTCTTTACTATATTTTCAGATCTCAACAAAAATTGATGATTACAGAAAATCGATCATTGAAAAAAAGAAGAAACCGAAAAAAGAAACTTTGTTCAAGTGTTATAATAATTTTATTAATTATTCATTTAGTAACGCTTCATCTGTGTTAGTATTCTCTTTTTTTTTATACCCTTCATTGTTTGAAATCCTTAAATTTGAGATATTAAATAGTTATAAATCCTCAAATATAGTCATCCCCCTATCCTTACTTCCACCAATAATTTCAATATTAACTTTGCATATTTTACATTTAAGTCAGAGAAATTTCATAAGGCATATTAAAAATTATTTGAATGACGACTATTACAATAAATTTCCTTTTGTTTATATCAGAACTACAGTTGGAGGGGAAATAAAGGGTAAACTAACTGATATTTTTAACTCTAAATGTATCGTTTTAAGGAAAGGGAATTTTGGAAATGAGGAAATTGAAATAGCTCTTTTCAGATCAATTGACATTTTAAAAATAAATAGTGGAAAAACAGGTAGTGACATATACAAACAAACGAAACTAATTGACTATGATAAAAATAGGTAATTTAAGGACCCGTCACTAAATAACCTATGCATATTTCATTTGAACATATTGATTTTCAAGATCAAGCTTACCAATCGAAGTTACAATGTATCTATTCAGGGTAAGGGTGGCACATTTTCAATCGCCGCATGAAGTGAACTTATAGTAGGTATATTATTCTTTATTAGTGTAGATATGTATCCCCTAATTCTAAAGAAAACATCTGCTCCATGGGGTTTCCTAAAATCTCCCGATATTTTTTGCTGAACTGTTATCATTCTGAGATCTCTTTCTGCTTGGTTGTTACTGAAAGGAACTCTTAGATCCGTAGCAAACCTCAAGATTTCTTTTTCATACTTTGAAAGTCTATCAAGGAGATTTTTTGCATCGCTCTGCGCTTTTCTTCCTCTTTTAACCCCATTGTCTTTCGAGATTTCAGGTGGAGGATTGTCCTCAAATCCTTTCATTAGTATTGACTGATACTTTTCTTTAAAGGTCTTGAGCGTATCTTCATCTATTTGTATGCCCTGTTTTCTGGCAAAGTCTGCGCATTTTTTAATTTCATATAGGAGATCAGACATCTCCTCAGCCCACACTTGCTTGAATATGTTATAAATGTCTTTAAGTTCTCTTTGAATGTGGACATTACATGCCGCATGTTCACATTTGTATTTAAAATAGGGTTTCCAGAAATCGTGGACTATAATTCCTCTATATTTAGGCAACACTCCCATTTTATTCATTGCTTTTGATCCTCGACTCCTATTATGGAAATAGTATGTATATTTTTTTGTAGAGATTAAATGGCAGTATTCCCCTTGACCACCAACGTCGATTCCAGTTTCATCACCATGGATGACATTTTCTTTTATCAGTTGCTTCTTGATGTGGTTTGTAGCACCTTTCAACTTGTGAAATAACTTATTTTCTGCCCTAATTATTGTACCAACGCTTATATCAAATCCAAAGGCATCTTTAAATAATTTCTTGATTCGGTCATAGGGAATCAATTGGTAGTTTCGGAGGTAAATTGCAATTGTTAAAACCATATTGCCATATTGGACAGGTTTTGTAATTGATTTCGGAAAAGCAGCTTTGTTTTTGCGGTTACAATAAGGACATTTTTTGATCTCAGCACGATGTTCGGTCACTTTACGCCTTACAATTATTTCAAATTCTTGTCTCTTCTCGTAATTTATAACTTCAATCTTCTCAATGTTACAACCACAATGTTCACATTTATGTAGCTTATAAATGATTGTTTTATCAGGATTTTTAATCATCCTTAATGTAGAACCAGGATGCCCTTTTTGGCCGCCAGGACGTCTAAAACTTCCTTTTTGTGAACCTTTTGATTGAGGTATTTTATCAGTAGAATTGTTAGTAGAGGGAAGTCGATTTCTTTTTTGGTTTTGGTTATTCTTTTTTAGGCGAGATTCTAACTCATTAAGTCTTTCTCGAAGTTCGGTGTTTTCGGATTCAAGATTTTCATATCGAGATTCAAGCTCTTCGTGTCGAGATCCAAGATCTTCATACCGAGATTCAAGCTCTTCGTGTCGAGATCCAAGATCTTCATACCGAGATCCAAGATCTTCATACCGAGACTCAAGATCCTCAATATATGAAACAATGGATTCAGGGTCTGAACGGCATTGAGTAAGAATCTCTTCACATTTCATAAACCTCATTCCAAAATCCGATGATTTTTATATTAATCTATATGAAAAAAGTAATTGTTGAGTTTATACGAAATATAAGTTAGAAACAGAGGTAGCTGAATAGATACGTTACAATGAGTAATAAGTTGCACAGATTATTTCGTTGTGGGCCTCAGTTTTTGCTAATCGAGGACATGTTGGTCAGTGAGTCCTTTTCGACGTGGAAGACGTGGTCCGCAGAATCGATCAGGGACTCGTCGTGGGAAACCACGATGATCTGGCCCACCCCGATGTTTCGCATCAGGTCAATGAGTTTAAGGAGCTGCTGAATGTGTCCCCTGTCCAGGAAAACGGTTGGTTCGTCCAGGATCATGGGGGGAGGTTTGTCGCCTCTTTCTCCTGCGAAACCTAAGGAGAGCAGGCGGTAGATGGCACAGCGCAGGATGAGGTTGAAAATGGCGCGTTCCCTGCCGCTCAGGAATTTGGGCTCCAGAGGAACCCCGTCTTTTCGGTACACGGTCAGGTTGTACTCAGGGTCCAGCTCGATATGGGAATAGGCGTTGTTCGTGTACATGAAGGAGAACATCTCATTCAGGAGCTTGGAAAGCGCCCCGAGGTTCTGGATTTCGGCTTCAAGTCCGGAAATCCGGTGTTCTATGTTTGTTATGCCAAGCAGGTTTTCCCTGAGTTTTTTAGCCCGGCCCAACAGTTTTTCAGCTTCAGAATGGGCCTTTTTCCCTGCCTCTTCTTTATCCCTCAGGGCCGAAATGTCCAGCTTGAGTTTTTCGAGCTCAGCTTTTCCTTCGGTTTTCCGGGCCTCATACCCTTTAATCTTCTTTTCAAGTTCTCCGGCCCTTTTCTCATAGCTCTCGATCAGGGTTCCTGCGGCCTGGATTTTTCCTTTGAGTTTCTCAATTTCCGAGGCATTCTCGGAAAGCTTTTTCTCAAAGGCTTTTGCTTACCCAAGGAGTTTTTCACTCACTCAAACCCATCGCAACTTTATTGATTTTTATAAGTGTTCTTATATTTTTATGTACAAAGTCTTATTTACTATAAAATGTTACATTTATCACCGTATTAATTAATTATGAGAGGTATAGTTATGGTCAGTGTTGGACAGGAATTGTTGAATGTCCCGTTCGGGGACATGATTAGAGAAATGGCCCTTGCAATTGCGGAAGGGCAGATGGCGCTTGACATGAATTCGGTGCAGGTCGCGCAGACTCTTGCTGCGACTGAACTGGATACTGGCAGTGTGGTGATGTACATTGAGGAGACCGTGGATGGAGACGGGAACGTAACGGCCACGAAAGTGGTCACAAACGACAGTCCTATGTCGCTTCTGACCTACGGACTGGAACCCCGTTTCTATGAGTTTACGGAATCCATAATTGAGGTCAAGATGGCAATCTCCATGATGAGGGAGTATTCCAGCGAAAAGAAATATGGCAGGGAGTTTAAGCTTACGAACCAGTCAAAGGTCAGCGGGACCTGGCAGTCAGGTGGACTTTCAAGCATCCTTTTCGGAAAGAGTAAAGCCAAGTACGAAAACACGACAACGGTTGCCTACACCTCCACCTACAACGCCAAATACAATTCTAAATATACCTTCAAGGAGTCGGGCACAAGCCTTCTTCGGACGACGCTCAAACCGGTGCCAGCCCCTGAGAGGGCCGTGCCAACGGTGAGAGTTCTGGAAAGCGGGAGCACAAGCTAATTCCCGTAACAAATTCCCGGAAAGCCCTCTGGAGGGAGGGGAAAAATAAATAAGGAGTAGAGAAACTGTCACTGCCCCTTCCCTTCTCAAGGCTTCAGGGTTTTTCGTAGGTTGTTTTTCAATTCATTTTTTTTCACTTTTTTCTAATTAATAAAAGGAGTTGTCAATGTGACCGATACCGGGGAAGAGATCGAAGAAGTACTGGTAAACCCTCTTTCAAAGCTTCTGGGAGAAATAGGGCGCTCCGTTGCGGAGACCCAGTGGGCCCTTGACCGGAATTCTATCCGGACCCAGCTAGAGCTTGAATCGGACGAGGCCCTGAGCAAATACGACATCCAGGCCCCCTGGTACCATATCCCTGAAGTCGAACTCGAACTCAAACTCTCGCTGACGATAAAGCTGGAAGAGGAAAGGGATTCAAAGAACCGGGTCAGGGGTTTAAGACCTGTACTGAATGCGTCACCTTTGAATGCTTCGCATAACACACTGTACAATTATAATGTGAATGGTTCAAGCTGCATAAAGGCCAAAATCGTGTCTATCCCGGCTTCCGTAAAGCTCAGGGAAGAATAAAGGAAAGATGGCAGTTTTTTCAGGGACCAGAGAATTTCGGAGGGGCTGCATGGAAAATATCAAGGAACTCAGGACAGACCTGGTAAATTATAAAAAATCAAGAGGAACTGACGTCAGGACTTATACAAAGATTGAGACTCGTTTGAAGGACGTGGAACTTGAATTCGAAACCCGGGAGAAGGAAATTGCATTTCACAGGGAAAAATCAGCTAACTATCTGAGAGATTCCCTCCTGCTAAAACAGGAAAAGGACGCGCTTTCGGCCCAGGTGACCCTGCTCGCAAAGGAAAAAGGCAAACTCGAAGCCCGGCTTGGACTAATGCAGAGGGAGAGACCCACTCTCTCTTCGGCAAATCTGATTGGCACTTTTAAAACGTCCCTTTCTGAAATGAACCTGGGCCTGAAAAAAGCTCCTGAAAGGACAAAGTACCATGTAAGTAGCATGAATGTGAAACTCCGGGCCAACCTGGCTCTCGAAGGGACGGAGCTTAAGTTCCAGATGCCAAAAGCAGACGACATCATCCCCCCTGAGAACCTGAGCGAAATAGAGTTCACCCTTCAGGAACTTCCCGATAAGACGGGCTCATCCGGGTACAGAGAAGTCCCGGACCTTGCGGGACTCTCCCTTGAAGTCGCCAGAGACAAACTTGAGGAGGCCGGATTCAGTCTCGGGGAAGTGCTCGAAAAGGAAAGTAGGGGAGGGGTCCCACAGGGAACCGTACTTGCCCAGCTGCCTTCCGCCTATGCCCTGGCCGAAGCAAAGGCCCCGGTGGACCTGATCATATCCCGGCGCTCTTCCGTGAAGGTTCCGAATCTGCTCGGGCTTGAACTTGGAAGTGCAAAGGAAGTCATAGAAAAATCCGGGCTCAAAACAGGCCCGATAAAAAAGCAGGCAACGGACACAAAGCCCGGGATAATAATAGCCCAGAGCCTCCGGCCGGGGACGGATGTGGGGATCAAGTCCGGAATCGGCCTCGTGATCTCGGTGAAAAAACCCGTATTCCCTATAAAAGAAGTGGAAATAGAAAAAGAGATAGAAAAAGAACCAGGTGACCTGCGGGAAAAAGCTGAAGAAGAAAAGAAGACATTGGGGAAAGATACTCAACCCCCCCGTCCCATGCCTATTCGAAAAACTCCGGTCATCTCCAGGGTAGAAACCCCGGTCATTTCCAGAGTGGAAACCCCGGCTGGTGCAGGAAAGAGTACGAAAAAGGTCCCGAAACTGGTCGGTCTGCCGATTAAAAAAGCGCTTGATATTCTGGAACAAGAGGGCATTAAAGTCGGGAAAGTATCGAAAATCAATTCAAGAACAGCTCCTGAAACGGTGTTAGGGCAAAGCCCGAAAGCAGGGACAATAGCCAATCCGAAAATCCCCGTGGACCTGATGGTCTCGAAGGGAAGTTTAAAGCCCGGTAGTATCCTTAGGCCACAGGTATCTTCCAGATCAAGACGCCTGTCCTGATATATTTTGGAGGGGTCATGACCGTAGAAACCCACCTCATAAGGCTTTCTGATGATGCCACTGCCCCCCTGATCCAGGGGGTTCTTGCAGCGGTCCTCGGGCATGGGGGTAAAATCGAAATGGCGGCCGGAAGGGTAATTATCGCAAGTTTTGACAGCGCATACGCTGATAGAATTAGGAAAAAACCGGGTGTAAAACTGATAGGCGGGATAGGCTATCGGGGCCGGAAAATCCCGAAAATCGTAAAAAAAGTGACCCGTTCGGATTAAGTAATAGTAACATGCAGGGTTTTGCGGGGGCAGGTTCCCCCCGCAGTAATATATAGGCCTTTTTTTGGGGTTTACTAATGCACAGGTCTATTTTTCGAGTTCACTAATATACAGGCCCTTCGGGTCCATCCTTTGTTTGTGCCCCTGAAGAAAAATATTGAACACCATTTTTTGAATTACTCTCTTAATTATTCTTCAGCCGGTTCCTTTTTGTACAAAGCTTTTATATACTAGATATACAATGTAAGAGCGCAAAGTACTGTGAGAATAGTAGGAATAATCGGTATTCAGGTACATCGGTGCTTGAGATCGACAGCTTTGAGATAAACTTGAGACTTTGAAGATTATACTCCGGATTTCCGGGGGTAATTGAGCTTTTTGCTGTCCGTTACGGCAGAATACTCAGCATTGAAAACAATCCAGTGAGAAACGTCGGATCGACATGAGTGTCAAAGGGCCAATGCTTTGAAACGCCCGCTTTTGATGCCCCCAGGGGCGTTCGAAATCGCACGAAAATGCCAATTTTCGAGAAGATGCGTAAAAGTCATTGTATGTTTCAAATCAGGTCTTAACCGCCTGAGTTTGGTTCTACCGGGACGGTGGAACAGTTCCATAAGGAGATCCCGTTTTATACGGGCCTGCAGGAACTGTAAGCCTTTATACCAGATACCCGAAGGGATTAAGGTACGGGAGCTTTAAGGCTTTAGACTGCTCGAGGCATTTTGCCAGGCAGGTCTGGATACGCCCGGTAACGTTAGAGAACTCAGGAACAGGGTTTTTTTTCACTCATGTGCCGCCGGAGAGGCTGGCATTCCTATTGAAACATAACGGAGTAGAAATATGGCAGATATACACCGACCAAATCGAGGTTCTCTCGCATTCAGCCCACGTAAAAGGGCCAAGAGCCACATCCCGAGGTTCAGGTCATGGCCGGAAGCGGCAGGTGAGCCAAGACTGCAGGGTTTTGCAGGGTACAAGGTGGGTATGACCCACGTGATCATGATAGATGACGTGAAGCACAGCCTGACCGAAGGTACGGAAATCTCCGTACCTGTTACCGTGATCGAAACTCCTGCAATCCGGGTAGCCGCCATCCGAGCCTATGGAATGGACGCATACGGCGAAAAAGCACTCGCTGAAGTCTGGGCCACGGAACTGGACCCAGAACTTGAGCGCCGGATCATTGTGCCTAAAAGTGAAAGCAATGACGACTCCTTAGAAGAGCTCGGCAAGCTGATCGAAGAAGGCAAGGTTTCCGACATCAGAACCATTACCTACACCCTTCCGAAGAACCTTAGTGGAATTCCCAAGCAAAAGCCGGACATGATGGAAACCGGGATTAGTGCAGCGAACATCGGAGCCAAATTCGAGTACGCAAAAACTATCCTCGGAACCCTCGTGAAAATTACCGATATCTTCAAGAACGGCGTTCTTGTAGACACGGCCGCAATCACCACAGGTAAGGGGACTCAGGGTCCTGTCAAGCGCTGGGGCATCCAATTGCAGAAGGGGAAACACTCCCGTCAGGGCAGTCTCAGGCAGGTAGGAACCCTCGGACCATTCCACCCGGCCCGTGTATCCTGGCGTGTGCCCCAGATGGGGCAGATGGGATACCACCAGAGGACAGAATTCAACAAGCGCATCCTGAAAATCGGGACTGATGGCTCGGAAGTTACCCCGGACGGCGGGTTCATTAACTATGGACTTGTCAAGGGGGAATATGTACTTATCAAGGGCAGCGTACCCGGACCTTCCAAGAGACTTATCAGGCTCAGAGACCCTGTCAGGGCAAAGAAGGATGGCTTTGGCGAACCCCATATCCAGTACATAAGTAAAGAGTCCAAGCAGGGGTGATCTAAGATGGCTACAGCAAAAACCATAGACCTTTCAGGAAACGTTGTAAGAGACATTGAGCTCCCCGCCGTTTTTGATGAGGACTACCGGCCAGACCTGATCAAGAAGGCAGTGCTGGCAGCACAGGCAAACAGGCTCCAGCCTTACGGCCCCCGCCTCTACTCAGGAATGGACACCTCTGCAAGGTCCTGGGGTTCAGGGCGTGGAGTTGCCCAGATCCCGAGGCTTACAAACGGCAGCAGAGCTGCAAGGGTTCCTCAAGCAACAGGCGGAAGAAGAGCCCACCCACCAAAACCTGAAACCGACAGAAGCGAGAAAGTCAACACCAAAGAGCGTCGCTACGCGATCCGCTCGGCTATTGCAGCCACCGCAGACCCCATTCTTGTGAGCCTGCGCGGGCACGTCTACGAAGGCGAACTTCCAATCGTTGCGGACAACGCAATCGAAGGCCTTGAAAAGACAAAGCAGGTCATAGACTTCCTTGAAGCTGCAGGTTTATACAGTGATGTCATCCGGGCAAAGGAAGGCAGGCACATCAGGGCAGGTCGCGGAAAGCTCAGAGGCAGGAAATACAAGCACAGAAAGAGCATTCTGATCGTCACAGGGGAAGAGGCATCTATTACAATAGCTGCAAGGAACCTCTCCGGAGTGGACATTGTGACGGCGGAAAAACTCAACACTGAAATGCTGGCCCCGGGTACACACGCAGGGCGCCTGACCATCTGGACTGAATCCGCAATTGAGAAACTGGAGGGTGCATTCCAATGAATTCGATTAAGTATCCCTTCATAACAGAAAAAGCGATGATGCTGATGGACCAGAACAAGCTCCAGTTCATCGTGGACACTCGCTCGAACAAGCATCTGATTAAGGATGATGTCGAAAAACTGTACGGCTTCAAGGTAATCTCCGTACGGTCCATGACAACAATGAAGGGTCAGAAAAAAGCAATCGTCACTTTCGAAGAAACCGAAGCGGCACATGAGATTGCGACCCGAATAGGACTGATGTGAGGTGTGATGTATGGGTAAGCGAATCATATCACAGAACAGGGGTCGAGGCACCCCTACCTACAGGGCTCCCTCTCACAAGTATAAGGCAGAGCTTAAGCACCCTCGTGCAGATGACCATGTTACCCTGAAAGGGGAAATCATCGGAATCGAACACGACCCGGCCCGCTCCGCCCCTATCGCAAAGGTAGTCTTTGAAAACGGAGAAAAGTTCTTCATCATTGCCTCTGAAGGTATGGCAGTTGGAGCAGAGCTTTCCTGCGGAGATGAAGCCGAAATCAAGCAAGGCAACACTGTACCTATCGGAGAAGTGCCTGAAGGGTTTTTGATCTGTAACATTGAAGCAAAGCCAAATGACGGCGGCAAGTTTGTCCGTTCTTCAGGGGTTTACGCAACCGTTGTGACCCAGGAAGCTAACAGGACCGCAGTATCAATGCCTTCCGGGACTCTCAAATGGCTGAACCCTAGCTGCAGAGCGACCATTGGCATCGTTGCTGGTGGCGGCAGGGTAGACAGGCCCTGGCTCAAAGCCGGTAAGAAATATCACAAGATGAAAACAAGGGCTGCAAAGTACCCGAGAGTTTCGGGCGTTGCCATGAACCCAATTGACCACCCATTCGGTGGAGGTAACCGGAAGCACCCCGGTAAATCGACCACGGTTAGCAGAAACGCTCCCCCTGGAAGAAAAGTAGGGTTGATCGCAGCACGCAGAACCGGAAAGAAGCGCTGAACGAGGGGTATTAAATATGGCAAAGAAATCAGCATCAAGGTTACCGAAAAGAAAGGGTGAGTATACCTATCGCGGCATGACCATCGCTGAACTTCAGAAACTCAGCCTGGAGGAATTCGCCGAACTCCTGCCCGCAAGGGAGCGCCGCAGCATCAAGCGCGGGTTTTCCGACGGACAGAAGAAGGTCCTCCACGAGTTTAAGGAAGTTGCGGAAGGCAAGTCGGTCAGGACTCACTACAGGAATATGATTATCTTCCCCGAGATGATCGGAAAGATGGTAGAAATCTACAACGGGAAAGAATTTATCAGTGTGGAATTCCAGCCAGAAATGGTCGGACACCGCTTCGGAGAATTCTCCCCATCGAGACCAAGAGTTTCCCACGGAAGCGCAGGTGTCGGTGCAACCCGTTCAAGCAGGTTCGTACCGCTGAAGTGAGGTGAGACAGGATGGCAAAAGTTAATTATTCTGTTGAAATGGACCCTGAGAAAAGTTCCAAGGCAATGGGTTCAGAACTTCACATTTCCCCAAAGAAATCCCGCGAAATCTGCACTCATATCAAGGGCATGAAAATCGGGGAAGCAAGGAAGTTCCTTGAAGACGTGATCATTCTTAAAAAGGCAGTGCCTTTCAAGAGACATAACGATGGAGCTGGACACCGGAAAGGGCCCATGGCCGCCGGCAGGTACCCCGTCAACGCCTCGAAGGAAATTTTAAAAGTCCTCAAAAACGCTGAGAGCAACGCCGAGTACAAAGGACTGGAACCCAGTCAGATGTGCATCTCCCATGTGATAATGCAGCGCGGAAGAGTGATCCACGGAATTATCCCAAGAGCAAGAGGACGCGCCACACCCAAGAACACAGAAACAGTAAATATTGAGATGATCCTTTCCGAGGTGCTCTAAAATGGCAGTAGAGAAAAAGTTCGTCCAGGACGGGTACGTCAAAGCTTCCATGAACGAGTATTTCGCAGATCAGCTCAGCAGGGCTGGCTACGGCGGAATGGAGCTTAACAGGACCCCAATGGGGACCCAGATAGTTATCTATTCCGAAAAGCCCGGGATGGTAATCGGAAAGGCCGGAAAGGTCATTCGCAAGCTTACCCGTGATGTCGGAATCAAGTACAATCTGGAAAACCCGCAGATCGATGCTCAGGAAGTCAAGAGGCCGGAATTAAACGCTCAGATGATGGCATCCAGGCTTGCTTCCTCCATTGAGAGAGGCTGGTACTTCAGGAAAGCCGGACACAACACAATCCGCGCAATCATGAGTGCAGGAGCCCTCGGCTGTGAAATCGTAATCTCAGGCAAGCTCACTGGAGCAAGGTCCAGGGTCGAGAAGTTCGTGGACGGGCATGTCAAGCACGCCGGAAAGCCAGCTGAAGAACTTGTGGACCAGGGCTTTGCCGTGGCTGTCAAGAAGCTCGGAACCCTTGGTTGCAAGGTCCGTATCATCCACCCCGGGGTTGTCCTGCCTGACGCATTCAGGGTAAAGGACGCTTCGGAAGTTGTGGAAGATGCCCCTGTAGTGGAAGAAGCCGAAGTGGAAAAGGCTGTGGAAGCTGAAGCCCCTGTAAAGGCTAAAGCTAAAGCCGCAGAAAAAGTCACTGAAGAAGCTACCTCCAAAAAGGTAGCAGAACCTGAAGCCGCAGAAGAAAAGGTCGCAGAACCTGAAGCCGTAGAAGAAGAGGTCGCAGAACCTGAAGCCGTAGAAGAAGAAAGCGAAATCATTCAGGTTGAAGGTTCCGACGAGCTCCGCAGACAGATCGGCGGGGTCTGGCAGCACAAGCATGAGAGCTACGACTACTGGCATCCCATGGCAAGAGTGCATAAGGAGGCTAAGGACTGATGGCTATCCTGAGACCCAGTGACATCCGGAACATGACTCCAGAGGAAAGAGCTGACGAACTGGAAAAACTGAATAATGACCTTATTCGGGAACGTGCCCTATCCTCTGCTGGCGGGGCGCCGGACAACCCGGGCAAGATCGGAGAAGTCCGAAGAACCATTGCCCGGATAAAGACAATCCAGAACGAGCTAAATGATATCTGATGTGGAAATCTTACCTTCGAACCTGATCTATCACGAACTGATAGGTCTTTTCGTCAAGGTAGTCAATTCCACCAATTCATCATTGATCGGAATCCAGGGCTCTGTGATCGACGAGACAAAAAACATGTTTCTCGTTGAAACTTCACAGGCCCGGGAACTTATGATCCCGAAAGCGGGGACGGAATTTATATTCCGGATTCCCGCCAAGCTCTCTGAAAAAGGCCGCAGATCCGATACATTCGTTAAGGTTCAAGGAAACCTTTTGCTCTCACAACCCGAAAATCGGATAAAAAGCATAAAGAAACTACGTAAATGGGGCTGAAAGCTTATGGCTAGAGATATTGGATTAAACATACCGGCGCCATCTGAAGAATGCGAGGACGTTAACTGTCCTTTCCACGGAACACTCCCTGTCAGGGGTCAGATCCTTGTAGGGACCGTGGTCAGCAGCAAGATGGATAGCACGGTAGTTATTGAAAGGCAGCACATGAAGATGGTGCCAAAATATCAGAGATACGAAAAAAGGCGTTCGAAGATTCACGCACACAACCCACCCTGCGTCGGTGCAAAGGTAGGCGATATCGTTACAATCGCAGAATGCCGTCCGATTAGCAAATCCAAATCATACGTGGTGGTTAAGGCGGAGGTTCCGCAATGAGGGGTATTCGCTCAAGCATTCCGCGAGCCCTCAACGCCGGAGCCAAGATTCCCTGTGTGGACAACACAGGGGCCAAGGTGCTCGAGATTATTTCCGTTAAAAAATACCGTGGTGTCAAGAACAGAATGCCCCGGGCGGGTATCGGGGACATGTGCGTTGTTTCCGTAAAGAAGGGTACACCTGAGATGAGAAAACAGATTCTCTTCGCAGTGATTATCCGGCAGAAGCAGGAATTTCGCCGCCCGGACGGGCTGCGGGTCTGCTTTGAAGACAACGCAATGGTAATCACAGACGAAAACGGTATTCCCAAAGGGACCGATATCAAAGGCCCTATTGCAAGGGAAGCTGCGGAAAGATTCCCGAAGATCGGAACTACCGCATCCATAATTGTCTGAGGTGACAGGCATGGTCTCAAAACAGCCAAGAAAGCAGAGAAAAGAAAGGTACAACGCACCTCTCCACAAGCGGCAGAAATACATGGGTTCCAGGCTCAGCGACGAGCTTAGCAAGGAATACGGAACCCGGAGTGCCGCTGTCATCAAAGGTGACACGGTAAAGGTCATGCGCGGGGATTTCAAGGACAAGGAAGGAAAAGTCCAGTCCGTATCCCTTAAGGACGGAAAAATTGCGGTCGACGGAGTTATTTCCACCAAGGTGGATGGAACTGAAGTCCCAAGACCGATT
This sequence comes from Methanosarcina baltica, assembly GCF_055394095.1. NCBI lineage: Archaea > Methanobacteriati > Methanobacteriota > Methanomicrobia > Methanosarcinales > Methanosarcinaceae > Methanosarcina > Methanosarcina baltica. Next base: position 2,690,106 of record NZ_AP042463.1, read on the forward strand.
TATCCCTCCAATGTCATGATCATGAAACTGGAAATGAAAGACCCGCTGAGAGCGTCGAGTATTAAGAAGTGAGACAGGTGATTCTGTGACACACCAGAAACGATTATCTATTCCAAAAAGCTGGAAATTCGGCAAAAAATCTAATAAGTGGGTCACCGCTACCCGGTCCGGACCACACAACAGAGCGCACAGTCTTCCTCTCGGAGTTATTATTCGAGACGTTCTCAAGCTTGTGGACAACCGCAAAGAGGGTAAAAGGATCCTTGCAGAAAGCAAGATCCTTGTAGACGGGATTCCCAGAAAGGACGTAAAATTCCCTGTAGGGCTTTTTGACGTCATTTCAATCCCCCCCATGGACGTTGCGTACAGGGTACTTCAGGATGAAAAAGGGCGTTTAACCCTTCACAAACTGAGTGAGCCCGGGGCCAACAAACTGTGCAGGATTGACAACAAGACCACCATCACAGGTGGAAAAACCCAGCTCAATCTGAACGACGGGACAAACATTCTCGGATCCAACGATTACAATACAAAGGACTCTTTGATCCTTTCCATTCCTGACAAGCAGGTCGTAAAGCACCTGGTGTACAAGGTCGGAAACCTGGCAATGGTCATTGGCGGCCAGCACTCAGGGGAAATCGGCACTATCAAGGAAATCAGGGAAGTTAAGAGTTCCAAGCACAACACGGTTCTGATTTCCGGAGACAAGGAATTCGAAACCATTGAGCCTTACGTGATCGTAATTGGCGAAGATAAACCCGAGATCAAGCTCGGAGGTGAGTCTGTTGAGTAATCCGATGCGAACTCCTATGGTCGAAAAGGTTATTGTCCATATGGGCGTCGGTGAAAGCGGACAGCACCTGGTAGATGCGGAAAATATCCTCAGGAAAATCACCGGTCAGGAAATCGTAAGGTGCTTTGCAAAGAGGACTCTTCCGGCTTTTAGCATTAAGAAAAGCGAACCCATCGGATGTAAGATTACTCTGAGAGGCCCCACGGCCCAGGGTTTCCTGGAAACCGCTTTCGGCATCATCGAAAAGAAGGTCCAGAGGTATCAGTTTGACGCCCTCGGGAACATTTCATTCGGGATTGAAGAACACACGGACTTTCCAGGTATGAGATACGACCCGAAGATCGGGGTCTTCGGAATGGACGTGACCGTTGTTATCAAGCGCCCGGGAGAAAGGATCAACAAAAGGAGAATTGCAAGGCACAAGGTTCCTACCTCCCACAGGCTTACTGTAGACGATGCGGTTGCTTTCCTGAATGAAAGTTATGGCGTGGAGGTCGAATAATGGTTCAGACTAAGAAGAGCTTTGGAAGAGGCGCGAACGAATGCAAACGCTGCGGCAGGAAACAGGGCCTGGTCCGGAAATACGGTATTTACCTCTGTCGGCACTGTTTCAGAGAAATGGCCCACGAAATGGGCTTCGAGAAATATTCATGAGGTGAAAAAAAATGGTATTATTGGATCCTCTTGCAAATGCCCTTACCACAATCAAGAATGCTGAAGTTGTTGGGAAAAGTTCCTGTGTAATCAGGCCTGCCTCAAAAACAATCGGTAACGTGCTCAATGTTATGCAGGACCTCGGGTACATTGGCGAGTTCGAGTTAATTGATGACGGGAAAGCTGGCATTTATGAAGTGAGCCTTGTGGGAAAGATTAACAAGTGCGGAGCAATCAAACCCAGGTATTCCGTAGGGACTGAAAACTTCGAACGCTGGGAAAAGCAGTTCTTGCCTGCAAAGAACTTCGGAGCTTTAATTGTGACTACCTCAAGTGGAGTCATATCCCAACACGATGCCCGTGAGAAAAAGATCGGCGGGCAGCTTCTTGCGTATGTATACTGAAACTCGGGAGGGAAACTGAATGGCAAAAGAACTTGCAAAAACAATAGCTATTCCCGAGGGAGTAAATGTTTCCTATACTGGAAATGTCTTTATCGTAACCGGGCCCAAGGGGTCAGTTGAAAGACAAATTTGGTATCCGGGGATAAATGTTCAGATCACGGATTCCGAAGTTCTTGTGGACTCTGCAATCACCAGAAGAAAGCAGAAAGCCATGGTCGGGACCTTTACCTCTCACATCAACAACATGATCAAAGGCGTAACAGACGGTTTCGAGTACAAGATGACTATTGTCTACGCTCACTTCCCAATGCAGGTCAAGGCCGCTGGAAATGTGTTTACGGTCGGGAACTTCCTTGGAGAGAAAAAGCCAAGGACCTCAAGTATTCTTGGGGAAACCAAGGTAAAAGTGAGTGGAAGCGAGGTCGTTGTTTCCGGAATCAACAAGGAAGACGTCGGGCAGACTGCGGCAAATATTGAGCAGATGACCAAGATCAAGAGATTCGATCCGAGGGTTTTCCAGGATGGAATCTACATTGTAGAGAAGGCCTGAAGGTGTCATTATGGTAGAGCAGATTAACGAAAAGGAAGTTTCCGCCCTTGAAATGGACCCTGAATCCAGGCGTTTATTCAACGTAAGAAAGGTCCAGAAAGGGAAGAAGCCCCAGTTTAAGAGAACCTGCAGCCACAAGTTCAAGAGGCTCGACTCTAACTGGAGGCGTCCCAGAGGTCTGCAGGGCAAACAGCGCAGAAAATACAAGGGGAAAGGTACCGTAGTCCAGGTAGGATTCGGTAGCCCCGTTGCTGTAAAGGGCCTGCACCCGTCCGGCTATGTGGATGTACTTGTTGCAACCACAGGTGACCTTGAACTTGTCGATCCTGCCTTTGAGGCTATAAGAATCTCTGCCACAGTAGGGGCAAAGAAGAAAGCCTTAATCCTGGAAAAGGCCGGAGAGCTTGGCATCAAGATACTGAACCCGGGAAGGGGTGAATAAATATGGCAGATCTTTCCAACCAGAGGAAGATTGCTTCCAGTGTCTTTGACTGCGGGCTTGACAGGGTCTGGCTTGACCCAACTGCTGAAGAGGAGATCTCTTCCGCAATCACAAGGGAAGATATCCGCGGCCTTATTGCAAACGGCACTATCAAGGCAAAAGCCGTGAAGGGTGTCAGCAGAGGCCGGGCAAGGATTAGAGACGAAAAGCGCAGGTACGGGCACCGAAAAGGACAGGGTTCCAGAAAAGGTAAGAAAGGAGCCCGTAGCCCGAGTAAAGAACAGTGGATAAGGAAGATCAGGGCTCTCAGAAGAAAGCTCAAGGAACTTCGTGCCGAAGACAAGCTTGAAAAGTCCGTGTACTGCAAGCTGTACCGGAAGGCAAAGGGCGGAGAGTACAGGAGCGTTGCTCACCTTGAGGCGCACCTTGAGTCCGAAAAACTGATCAAGAAGGTAGAATAATGCTTTTACTTACGTGGAGGAGCTAAGAATGGCTACAGGACCAAGGTATAAGGTTCCGTTCAGAAGAAGAAGAGAGGGACGCACAAATTACCATATGCGTCTTAAACTGCTTCTTTCAAAGCAGGACCGTGTGGTCGTAAGAAAAAGTACCAGGAATATGCAGATCCAGTTGGTAGCTCCAACCCTTGAAGGGGATTTAACCTATTCATCAGCCGTTTCCACCGAGCTGGCAAAATTCGGTTACACCGGACCTACAGGAAACACAACGGCTGCATATCTTACAGGGCTTTTATTCGGCTTAAAGAGCTTGAAGAACGGTTACGAGGAAGGAATACTGGACATAGGCCTGCAGGCTTCGTCCCGTGGTTCCAGAGTCTATGCCGCGCTCAAAGGCATTGTAGATGCCGGTTTTGAAATTCCCTGCGACCCGGATGTGTTCCCGTCTGATGAAAGGATCAGGGGAGAACATGTTGCTGAGTACAGGGAAGGTTCGGACCTTCCGGAGCAGTTTGAAGCAACCAAAGAAAAAATCTTTGCTGAATTTAATTAAGGTGATTGAATGAGATACGAAGATGAATGGGTTCCAAAGACAAGGCTAGGGAAGCTGGTTGTCGATGGCCAGGTTGCTACAATGGAAGAGGCAATCGAGTCCGGTCTTCCCATCAGGGAACCCCAGATTGTGGATATGCTGCTTCCGAACCTGGAAGACGAAGTGCTTGACATTAACATGGTCCAGAGGATGACTGACTCCGGCCGCCGTGTTAAGTTCAGGGCAACCGTGATCGTCGGAAATGGAGACGGTTACGTGGGGCTCGGGCAGGCAAAGGACGTGCAGGTAGGGCCTGCAATCCGCAAGGCAATTGATGCTGCAAAGCTCAACATTACTTACATCCGCCGTGGTTGCGGGTCCTGGGAATGTGCCTGCGGGCTGCCGCACACCGTACCTTACACAGTTAGTGGAAAGGCCGGAAGTGTCACCGTAACCCTCATCCCCGCCCCAAGAGGTCTTGGAATTGCAGCAGGTAACACTGCTACCAAGGTGCTTGAAAAAGCAGGTATTAAGGATGTCTGGACCAAGACTTTCGGGACTACCAGGACTACCCTCAACTTCGCAAAGGCAACCTTTGAAGCCCTGCGCAATGTCAATGTCATGAGGCTGCCTGTAAATTACAGTATGGAGGAAGCCTGATGTATGCAGTAGTCAGGGTTCGTGGCCCGGTAAATGTCCGTCATACCATTGAGGACACAATGAAGATGCTTCGCCTGCACAGGGTAAACCACTGTGTGGTTGTGCCGGAAGACACCCATTACAAGGGCATGGTCCAGAAAGTCAAGGACTATGTTGCATATGGAAAGGTGGACGCAGAGACCGTTGCCGAGATGCTTAAAAACCGCGGTAGACTTGAAGGCGGAGCCTGCCTGACCGAGGAATACGTGAAGGAGAACTCGGATTACGAGTCCATTGACGCCTTTGCGGAAGCTTTGGTGGAAGGAAAGGCAACGCTCAAAGACATCCCCAAGCTTAAACCGGTCTTCAGGATGCACCCTCCCAGAAAAGGACATGCAGGCATGAAAAGGACTGTACAGCAGGGCGGCGTACTTGGAAACCACGGGGAAAACATCAACGTGCTCCTGAACAAGATGAGGTGAGTTTATGGATACTAAAAAGTTCAGAGGTACCAGGACCTGTGGTGGCGGCACCAGCAAGAACAGACGTGGGGCCGGAAACCGTGGGGGCCGTGGGAGAGCCGGTGGATGCAAACACCATTTCGTCAGAGCCATGCAGAGGGGCTACAGCTATGGAAAGCATGGCTTCAAGCTCCCTGCAATAGTGTCAAAGGACGTTTCTATCGCGAACGTCGGGGAACTGGACGAACTTGCTCCTTACCTTGTGGAAGAAGGGCTTGCCAGGTTCGAAGACGGGATCTACCATATCAATCTTGAGGATATCGGGATTGAGAAGGTACTCGGAAGCGGACGTGTTACCAGAAGTCTGTCGATAACTTCAGATGAATTTTCAGTATCTGCCCGCGCCAAGATCGAAGGCGCAGGTGGAAACTGCATTGAAGCCGAATAAGTGCCCGCAACGAAATAACCTATGCAATTTAGCATTCATTACAATTTCGATTGGCTACCTTGATCTTGAAAATCAATACATCCAATAGAAATTATGCATAGGTTATTCAGTGACGAGTCCTAAGTAGTGTCATTTCTGACATTACTTTTTTCTTATATTTCGGCATTACTTTTTCATACTAGATGTGCTATATAGCAAATGCTACATGTAAAAATTAATTTGAGCAATGCGAAAATACAGCAATGCTTATAATGTGCAGATGCGAAAGATAGCAAACCTACGTGAGGGAAATAACGTACAGGTAGGTTAAATAATTGATATTTTGAATGGTGTGTAATCGATGACTCTCAGGGATACGCTGGAACCGCTTTTTAATAGGTTACCTGCAGTTGCAAGTCCGGAAAAGCATGTTCACTTCAAAGATAAACTCTGGTGGACGCTTGGGATTCTGATGCTGTACTTTGCTCTTGCGAATGTACCGCTTTTCGGGATGTCCCAAAATTCGATCGACCTTTTTGAATCATACCGTGCATTCTTTGCCGGGGCCTCAGGTTCTTTGATCCTTCTCGGTATCGGGCCAATCGTCACGGCATCTATTGTTCTGCAGCTCCTCGTTGGGGCGGATATTATTAATCTTGACCTTTCGGATCCCAGAGACCAGGCTTTCTTTCAGGGAGCTCAAAAATCCCTTGTCTTTGTTATGATTCTTCTGGAAGCTCTGCCGCAACTTCTTGGCGGATATATCCAAGCGGACGAAGGACTTGCCATAGCTCTTGGTATACCCCTGGGAGTGATTACACTCTTCCTTCTGGTCCAGATCTTCATTGGAGGCGCTCTGGTCCTTTTCATGGATGAAGTGATCTCTAAATGGGGTATTGGGTCAGGTGTGGGGCTTTTCATTGTAGCGGGAATCTCTCAACAGCTTGTGGCAGGGATCTTTAATTGGCAACTTGACACCAGCGGGCTTCCCGTAGGGTTGATCCCGAAATGGATCTATATCGCGCAGAATGTCGGGGCTGATTACCTATTCTCAGGAGAGGGCCTGATGTTCCTTCTGGTAAAGGGAGGAATCCTGGCACTTTTGAGTACTGTAATTATCTTCCTCCTCGTGGTCTTTGTGGAAAGTACGAGGATTGAAATTCCACTTGCCCACAGTGCGGTAAGAGGGGCCAGAGGCCGCTTCCCGGTGAAGCTTATATATGCTTCAGTTCTTCCCATGATCCTTGTAAGGGCGCTTCAGGCCAACATTCAGATGATTGGGATTCTGCTCTATGGACGCGGGATTACCATCCTGGGAGAATTCAGTGGCTCAAAGCCGATTAACGGGATCATGTATTATCTGGCTCCGATCCACAGCCCCTATGATTGGGTTCCTTCTCTTGTGAAGGAATCGTTCGCAGGCTACGGGATGGCGTCTCCGGCGATCTGGCAGATAATCCTGCACGTATCTATGGATGCCGTCATGCTGATCGGAGGAGGTATCATCTTTGCCCTCTTCTGGATCGAGACCACGGGCATGGGTGCAAAGCCGACCGCTCAGAAAATCTTCAATTCCGGGATGCAGATTCCGGGGTTCAGGCGGAACATCGGCAGTATTGAAAAAGTTATGCAGCGCTATATTCCGAAGGTAACCGTTATTGGTGGGGCCTTCATCGGGCTTTTGACCCTGGTCGCAAGTCTGCTCGGTACTCTCGGTAGTGCCGGAGGGACAGGGCTTTTGCTTACGGTGAGTATCGTCTACCGTCTCTATGAGGATATCGCCTCGGAACAGATGATGGAGATGCACCCCCTGATGAGGTCGTTCTTCGGGGAACAGTGAGACGTTCTCCGGGACAGTCAACTACCCCACGAAAGCAGTGGGGTTTCCTGCCTGTCTCATGAACGCATAGTCAACTACCCGTTAAATCTAAAGATTTAACGGGTTTTTTGTTTTTATAAAAAAAATCAACGAAAAATGGGGATTTTTGAATGAATGTTATACTATTCGGGCCCCCAGGTGCAGGAAAAGGCACTCAGGCCAAAAAACTGGTTGAATTCTACAACATCCCGCAAATTTCAACAGGAGACATCCTGCGAGCAAATTTAAGAGAAGGAACCGAACTCGGCCTTGCCGCCAGGGAATACATGGACAAGGGTGAGCTGGTCCCCGACGAAGTATTGATCGGGATTATCAAGAATCGCCTCAAGGAAGAAGACTGCGAAAAAGGCTTTATGCTGGACGGCTACCCGAGGACAGTACCCCAGGCCGATGCTCTTGCCGGAATCTTGGTGGAGATTGAAAAGCCAATCGATGTCGTCCTTAACTTCGAGGTCCCGGATGAGAACCTTGTTTCAAGGATCGCCGGCAGGCTCATGTGCAAATGTGGCGCAAGTTATCATAAGACCTTCAACCCTCCAAAAGAAGACGGCATCTGCGATGCCTGTGGGGCCGAGGTCTACCAGAGGGCTGACGATACTGAGGATGCTGTCAAAAACCGCCTCGATGTCTACAAGAACCAGACCCAGCCCCTCATTGACTACTATGAGGAAATGGGCATTTTAAAGACTCTCGACGGCACGAAAGATATCGATGTGGTTTTTGAGGACATCAAGTCAATTCTGGCAGAATTCGCCTGATTTTCTCTTTTTTTCTTTTTTCTTTTCCGGATCGTTGTTTTCGAATTTTTTCCACGCATGCTATGAAAAGTACTAATTAGTATCACAAACTATTATGAATTTGTGATATAAACTGTTCTTTGTATAGTGGATTAACACTAACAGGGTGAAGCACAACACCCTCTATCCCCTCTACAAAGGCATTAGGGATTGCTTTTCTAATCATATTATATGCTGCATTGACATCAGCGTTAAGAAGAACTCCCGTGGCACTTCGGAAAAGCCCTCTTTTGACCCGTTTTCCGAGATATTCTTCATGGTGTTCCATTAGCTCATTATCAAGGAAAGAGCATTTGCTTGTATAGGACTCTTCGATCCGTTCAACCGAAATTCCAACCTCTCCAGCCTTGTACTCGACCATTGAAATAAGGGTACTGTGGGGGATCTGAGCAAAATTCTAATTATTTTTCTTGCCCATGTTGGTTTTCTGTTTCCAGAAAGGGTTGCTTCCGATAATGATATTCTCCACGTTCATTTCCAGAGCATAGTTGATTATTGCCCTGCTCAGTTTGTGGAGTACGTCTTTAATCCGTGAGTTTCGTTTATGGGTAAGTACTTCTACACCCTTTCCGGTCTTTATCTCATGTTTCTCATAAGTGCTCTGGAGCTTTGCTTTCTGCTTGTTGTAAAACTGGTTTACTGACTTGGCAACCCCGCCCTTAACAATAATTGGGTTTTCTCCAAAATTGTTTGCAATAGTTGCAAGGTTGACAACTCCAAGATCAATTCCCAGGACTCGACCGGAAGTAAGAGGTATGGGATCTTCGATTTCTTTTTCAAAAACAATTTCACAGGTGTATCCTGCGTGTTTTGGAATGATCCTGACTTCTCTCAAATTAGTATCATCAGGAAGTCTTGTCTGGATGGATAACGGAACTACTTTGGGAAACTTGAGCACTCCGTCTTTGATACTGACCTGCTGATTTGTAAAAATTAACAGGTATTCCCCGTTTTTTTCCAGGTACTTTGGAGGCTTTGGTTTGCCTGTGAAAAGTTCAGGATTCTTTTTGTAAGATTTTAAAGCTTCGAAAAAAGATTTCCAGTTACGGTCAAGTACTTTTAGAGTCTGTTGAGCAGATTTAGCAGGAAGCTCTTTGTAAGGCTCAGAGGCCTTCACAAGCCCATAAAGTTTATTGTACCTGATCCATTTTCCGTTATTGAAGAACTCCTGTCTGATAATATAATCAGAGAAGTTATACAGGTTTTTGGATTTATGGCACAAATCCCCTATTTCCCTGGAATGAAACTGGATTTGCTCAACACGTTTAATTATCAATTTGGCTCGACCTCGATTTCTAATCTTTCTTCTTTTCTTTTACTTTAATGCTTCATGGAATAGCAATGGAGCATTGAAATTATTTCGTCAAATATTTCTGATGCTTAATGTATTTCTTGATACCTTTAGCAGATTGAGCACTTCTTTTGCTTTTATAGTGGATACAATATAATTTATTATGGATACTAATTATATCTATTGGGTACTTTTACGTACTATACCATTTTACCCTGAATCCCTGCAGGGTAAATGTTTTAATATTTTTTCATATACACTCATGTTCAGTTAACTATCCCACATGCTAGCCTTCAGCTGTTGAGGAAGAAAACTTTCCGCCTGAGAGTTAAATTATAAGTATTATGTGGCGGTTCACTTTCATCAGTCATCAGGACGGATTCGATGGAAAATATGACTGAAAATTCAATCAATGAAATGCTCAGGTGGATTATTAGCGTTGACCGCCGGTTGGTAATTATGGAATCCATGAAAAAGCATACCGTGGTAAAAGCTTCGGATATTGCCCATGAGACCCACAGGTCAACCCAGAATATCAGCCATGCTCTGAAAGAACTTGAAGACAGGGGCTTAATCGAATGTTTGACCCCCGAGAAGACCACCTGGAAAAAATACATTCTTACCGATGCAGGTAAACAGGTTCTGGAAAAACTGGTGGAAAAATATATCTGATTATTTTTCCCGGTTTGTTCTGAGTCTTCTTTTCTGTTTATTTTCTGTTTATTTTCTGTTTATTTTCGGTTCTTCTTTTCTTTCTTTCGGTTCTTCTTTTCAGCCTTTTCCAGTTCCCTGTAACCCTGTACAAGCTCGATATTTGCCTCAATAACCTTTTTTTTAAATTCAGCCAGCTTTTCAGTCAGTTCTTCAAGGTTTAAGCTATCGTTCTGGTAGTTAAGGGTCGTCCCGTCCGGGACTACCCTGCGGGAGGGAATTTCAACTCCACGGACTGTGGAATTGTGGAGAACCAGGGAATCACTCCCAATTACGCAGTCAAAGACCACGGCCCCGAAGCCGACAAAGCAGCCCTCTCCTATCCTGCAGGGCCCGTGAACTATACAGCCGTGAGCAAGCGAACTGCTGCCGTCTATGAGGACTTCCGAACCTGCAAGGCCGTGGACCACCACATTGTCCTGTACATTGCAGTTCTTTTTGATTACAATGGACGAACCCGGCTCATCCGCCCTTATGACGGCATAAGGGCCCACAAACACGTTGTCTTCAATGGATACCTTTCCAATTATGACCGCGGTTTCGGATATCCAGGCTTTTTTGCTTATTTTAGGGTACTGTTTTTGGGGATTTTGAGAAATCATCGGGATTCGGCCTCCTCTCTTCTTCATGCCGGAAAATTTGCTATAATTTCGGTCCTTTTTTGACCAGGTGTTAACTCTGAAGCTTGATATGATAAATTATGACAAATTATTTAAATATATTTCCTGAATCCGGATCATATTTAAAAAATTATGGCCGCAGGAAAACTGTATAATTAATGTTTAATGGGGACGAAATGGCTGATGAGCTTATTCATTGCAGGCAGGGCCTGTGAGCATGGTTAATATTGTACAGGACTTCAAATCATTATCTTTATCTATATAAAACAGGATATATATTTGAAAAAAGAAAAGCTTTGATTAAATATGCTAGTGGAAGAAAGCATATCTCCGGATTCCAGCCTATCGAATTCGGAGGAAAATATGCGGGGCCGGGACAGTGGGGGAAATTCTAAGATAATGGAGTTGAAAATATTCCGGAAAAGCGAGGCAGAGAATCCGTAAAAGGGGTTGGAGAACTTCAAAACCGTGATGAAGATGAAAAGCTTCTGCTGGAAGAAAAAGAACACCTCAGAAGGCTGAGAAAACAGAGAGAAGAGCGAATAAAAGAAGAAATGCAGGAGCTTAATGCACAAACTGAAAATAATGCTCCGATCCGGACTTTCCCTTCCCCCGCCGAAAACCCGGATAATGTTTCAAAAAACAAAGCATCCGGAAAAAAAGCAGGAAAAGTTTTGCTGCTTGTCGCCTTCTTCTGCTTCCTGTTATACGGAGGCTGGCCCCTGACGCAGGGAGATTCTCCTTATCCACCGATCTCATTTGGGGATGCAGAAGAGCTTGGCAGTGAATCTCTCTCTGGAGCGGAGGAACTGGCGGTCTCTGTTCCTCTAATGTCCTCTGTTCAGGAGGAACCTGTTCAGGACAATGAAAAAACCCGGGTGGCCTCGGAGTCTCCGCAGGAAACGACCCTTAGGTCGTCCCCCGAGTCTTCTCCGGAAAAGGTGCAGAGGGGAAGCCTTACAGCTCCTCCGGCCCCTTCTGAAAATTTCACAAATTCCGTGGAAATGGAGTTTGTACTTATCCCGGCAGGGGAGTTTTTAATGGGCTCTCCCGAAACTGAAACCGACAGGCAGCAGGATGAAAGCCCCCTACACAGGGTGCAAATTGAAAATTCATTCTACCTGGGGAAATATGAGGTCAGCCTGGAAGAGTGGCAGAAAGTCATGGAGACGGAGACTTCCTCTTCCGGAGAACCTGGACTTCCCGCAACAAACATCTCCTGGGAAGAGGCCCGGGTCTTCGTAAGCAAACTCAATGTGCTGGAAGGCACGGACAGATACCGCCTGCCCTCGGAGGCCGAGTGGGAATACGCCTGCAGGGCTAAAAGCACGGCAAAGTTCTCTTTCGGAGATGACAACTCCAAACTTTCCGAATACGCCTGGTGGAAAGAAAACTCCGATATAAGGACCCCTTCCCCGCACCCGGCAGGTCTGAAAAAAGCAAATTCGTGGGGTCTCTACGATATGCACGGCAATGCCTGGGAATGGGTAGAGGACTCCTGGTACGCTGATTACAGCGAGGCCTCTTCGGACGGCAGGGCCCGGGAAAACGAAGACAGTTTTTACCGAATAGCCCGGGGGGGAAGCCTGAAAAGCTCCTCTTCAAGCTGCCGGGTCGCAAACCGGGCCTGGTTCAGTTCGGATGTCCACAATTCTGATATGGGCTTCCGGGTTTTGATGGAGGTCTGAGGCTTTCCGGCTTCCTTTATTTTTTCATTTTTTCCGGGAAAACCAGGCCCGTTTTGAAGTTTTCGTTTTAAGGGATTTCGGCCGCCGATTTTGGATCGGATTCAAATTAAACGGGGCTGGGTTTCCGGGCGAAGCCCGGGCGGGGCAGGAGAATGATGATGAAAAAGATTCGGAGACAATTTGACAGATGGCCGTTTTATTGTTTTTCTAATGATTTTGTGGTGGCTCCGGTCTGTTTCTCGAAAAAAAATCAGAATTCAGGCCTCGTTTTTTTATTTTTGATTTCCATGTAAAACGTCTGCAAAGTAGGCCTCTTCAATATAGTTGCACAGTTCCAGCACCCGTGTCTGATGCGTTTCCTCAAGTTTACGGAACGGGTCCTCGTAAAGAGCATCCAGCATTTTATTGATGTTCTCAAGGTGATTCAGGGCCTTTTCATCCTTTACCTTTTTCTTCAGGACTTCCACGGTTACCTTGACGGAAAATGCTTCCTCGTTTACGCACTGGGCCCGGAGTTCGTTCAGGGTTCTGGCAATGTCAAGGGCGGCGAGTTCTCCTTCCCTCCGTTCACCCCCTTTTTCGGCCTCCATTTTCATTATCTCGATTTTTGCCCCGGCCATCTTTGCTTCGTTGTCGATCTGCTGATAGCCGGTGGCGTCTTCTCGTTTGATTGATTTTAGCTGGCGGAGAAGTTCGAGGCCTTCGCGGGCCTCTTCCATGTCGGATTTGAGCTCGGCTGCGTCTTCGGCCTCAGAACTTCTGTCCCCTATGATTACGGAATCTGTTATGGTTATTGACTTCCCGGACTTTATGTTCATGTAAACCTCATTATATTTTTATTGCACTTATATCTGGGCCTTTTCAAATTAAAACAAAATTTTTATATAATATCATACAGAAACACTTCCCATCATTATCCAAAGAGTAATACGCTGCCCGAAGTCGAGAGGTAAATAAGATTGGACTCTCAAATTGAGATTAAGCGTGGAACCGAGTTCTACCAGGGTTTTATACGCTTAAAGATGTCTGTTTCCAACAAAGATCCTTCTGTAATAACAGACGTCACTCTCGACTTTCTTTTTGAAGATGACATCCTCCGGATAGACCATTACGAACCGCTTTTCGAGATACGGAACGGCAAAATCCTGCTGAGCAACATAAGCGGGGGCACGTCCAAATCCATAGCCGTTAATTTTGATCCCCTTATGTGCACAAGGGGCGCTGAGATAAACTGCCAGGTAACTTTCAAGGACGCCCATGGAAAGCTCAGCTCTGTTTTTATGGAGCCAAAACTTATCAGCGTGGTCTATAAAAGACAGCTGATCTGAAGCGTTTAATACAATATGCATCCATGTGTCTTCGGTTAAGTGAGGAATCGTGATGAATTCCCTCCATCTTCGCAACAATATACCAGAATTTGCTTTGATTGAGGGATGGAACAAGATGTCGATTTTATGTATGTTATCAGATATGATGAGCTAATTTCGGTTCCAAAATCGATAGCATACAGGTAAGAAAATTCCTTAATCGATGACCAACGAAATCATTAACAACCTTGGTTCCCAAATTTTAAGCGCATATCAGCATCTTTATAAATGTATGATCTTAATATATTCCGATTTTGATATTTGGCCTAATGAATTATGTGCTTAACTTTAAACACCTAATTCGACATCAAGAGACGTTTATGCGTATAAAAATACGGAATTCTGGTTAACAATAATTTGCATTTATCATTTTATTTATATTTTATGCAATTAAGGAAGGGAATTAATGTGAGATGTTCTGAAGTTGTTGTTGTTGTTGTTTCAATATTTATTGTTTCATTTTTTGCAACGCCATGTTCTGCGGTATTTATAGATGTGCCTCTATCTGAAAACAATTCTTTAGATAATTGGATTCCCTGGAATGAGCCAGCTTCTGATGGCGGTCGGATTATCACAACTGCTGAACTGCAGGAAATTATCTACTACTGGTTGAACGAGATGGCCACTCCTGAAACTGGATCTAATGAACCTGTCATCCCTGAACCGGAATCTGCCCCACAGGCAAATATTAATGTAATCGTTTTCAATCAGAGTTCTATAAAGCTCATGCACCTTGGTGGAGATACTATTATATTAAATGATAATTCGACAACAGTGCTTAGGCTAACACGTGAAGATGGGGCTTCCTTTGAGCTTGATGCAATCGTTTGTACTGATCCTTTCGATGTAGGAACTGAAATGATTCTCCCTCTTATGAATGGAAATTTTGCCGTAAAAATGAATGTCGGAGAAATTGTGAATTTCCAAATGATTGATGTTAAAACAAATCAGCTTATCGTTGACAAAGATTTGAGGTTCTAAAGTTTTCCTGAAAGACGAAAACCCCTGTGTCTTTAGCTCATGGGTAATTCATTCCATCCCATTACCCTCCTGGTTCTGAATCTTCAAAGAACCATCTACGAGATAGTATTGCGATTCCAAATCATTACCATAAATTTGGACTTTGAAATCGACCTACAGGTTAACGCAAAGAACCACGGATGGCCACGGATAAACATGGATTGAAGGCATCCGTGTCCATCTGTGTTTATCCGTGGTTTATTCTCTTATTTTGGAATCGATATAATAGGTTCTCACAGGGAAAGTTCCTCCAAATAGTATACCTTATATATAGACCGAAACTTATTAACCTGAAAAAACCTGTGAAATCATCTAAATACGGCACTTTTACCGGGCCGGCTTACAACTTTACGTTTATCAATATCAACTATCAGGGCTTCATTCTTTTCAAAAGGACTTAAAATAACGTTTATCAAACTCAAATGGTGAGGTAATCTTGCTTTCAGAGGACTTAAAACAGAACATTGACCGTATTCTGCTGGCCGTCGGTTTTTCCCTGATGATAGGGATTATGATTCTCGGCCAGGAATTCCGCACGGCTGTGGGAAATACCGTGGGAATTTTGATGGACCCCATAGCCGCATTTGTGGGGCCTGAAAATTTCCATATAATCCTGCTCGTGATGGCGGCCATTACCGCAATCTACGCTTCGCTTATCCAGAAGTACGCTATCGACTGGGACCTTATGAGGGGTACTCAGGAACGCATGAAGTCGTTCCAGAAAGAATACAGGGAGGCCCAGCTTTCCCAGAACACCTACATGCTCAAGAAGCTTGAGGACCAGCGCAAGGAGATGATGGACGACCAGATGAAGATGTCCAAGCAGCAGTTCAAGCCCATGGCTTACATCAGTATCCTCTCCCTCCCGCTTTTCATGTGGATGTATCACTATATCAGCGGGCACGGAGCCGCAACCATGGTGTTTCCCTTCTGGGGAATACAGCTGCTCACGGACAAGGCTTTCGGACCCTTCCAGTACTGGCTCTTCTGGTACTTCATCTCCTCTCTCGGAGTAAGTCAGCTCGTGAGAAAGGCGCTGAATATCGGTGGGGTCTGATGCTGTTAACAATAAGCGGACTTCCGGGGAGTGGGACAACGACAATTTCCCGCCTCCTCTCCGAACATTACCGAGTTGAAGTGATCTCCTCGGGCGAAATCTTCAGGCGGCTTGCAAAGGAGAGGGGAGTTAGCCTTTCCGAATTCGGGGTCATGGCCGAAGCCGACCCGGCCATTGACCTGGAAATCGACCGGAACCAGAAGGAAATCGTGCACAGTTACGATAACATCATTCTGGAAAGCCGACTTTCGGGCCACATGGCCGACGGGGTGCCCAACGTCATCAAAGTCTGTATAAAGGCCCCGAGGCTTCTCAGGGTCAAAAGGATACAGAAACGGGAAAGGATCTCCTCTTTTGATGAAGTGCTTGAAAAAACCGTGGAAAGGGAAAAATCCGAAAACCTCAGGTATAAGAAATACTACGATATTGATATCGAAGACCTCTCCATCTATGACCTTGTCATAGATTCCTCAAAATGGAACCCCTACCAGACCCTGAACATTCTTAAAGTCGCAATCGATTCCTTCGGCGGGTTTTGAACGGGCGAGCAGAGGGTGTTCCTTCACCCACCTGCATCCATATCGATATCCGTATTTTTATAGTCATATAGAAATTCTTTAACAGATGTCAAGCGAAGATTCGGACCCCGGAAGGACACGGAAACCGGCCTTTAGCACCCGAGTTTCGCTTCGGCACCCGAGTTCCGCTTCGGCACCCGAGTTCCGCTTCGGGAGCACGGTGTCCTTTTCGGGAGCTACGCCCCCTCAAGAGGACTAAACAACACCAGAACAACCTTAATTATCGTCTTCAGGCCGTTCTTTTTCCGTGTATTCCGTGTGTTCCGTGGTTTGAATTCACCCACAAAATATTGGGCAATTCCCAAACTGAATATCTGAAGTTATATTTTTACCATCCCTAAAAGAAAAATCAACGATTTTTCCGATCTCGAAGCTGAACTCGGGATTTAACGCTTTTTACGACGATAAACATATATTGTAAACGGAGTTTTTGAGTACCATGTCAAAGTCACCTGGCAAATTGCCGGCCGAAGCAGAGAGGAAACTGGTCAAAAAGGCCAGAGCCTGGACCGACCCCGCATACGGTTGTCTCCCGGAAAAACGCCCAATCAGGGAATATATCGAAAAGGGAGTCGTAAACCTCGACAAACCCAAAGGCCCCACGAGCCATGAGGTTGCGGCCTGGGTCAAGCAGATCCTTAACGTGAACCGGGCGGGCCATGCCGGGTCTCTCGACCCGAAGGTAGCCGGGCTTTTGCCGACTCTCCTTGGGAAAGCCACAAAGGCCGTCCCCGCCCTCCGGCTTTCCGGAAAAGAATACATCTGCCTCCTGAGATTGCACAGGAAAATACCTGAAAAGGAAATCCGGCAGGTCTGCAGGGAATTTACGGGCCCCATCCACCAGATGCCCCCCATCGTCTCCGCGGTCAAGCGAGCGCTGCGGGTCCGGACAATTTACTACATTGAGGTGCTTGAAATAGAGGATACATCCGTCCTTCTCAGGGTGGGCTGTGAGGCTGGCACCTATATCCGGAAACTCTGCCACGACATGGGGCTGGCCCTCGGCTGCGGGGGGCACATGCAGGAACTCAGGCGGACAAAAGCCGGGCCCTTTACGGAAGAGGGCATGATTACCCTGCAGGACCTTAAAGACGCTTACGTTTTCTGGCAGGAGGACGGAGACGAAGCCGAACTCCGGCGGATGGTCATGCCCATGGAACGTGCAATCTCCCACCTCCCGAAAATAATCCTGCGGGACAGCGCAATAGATGCCGTATGTTCGGGAGCGTCCCTTGCGGTGCCGGGAATTGTGAGCCTGGACGCCGCCCTTAAAAAAGGAGTACTTGCAGGGATCTTTAGCATGAAAGGAGAAGCTGTTGCCCTTGCAAAGGCCGAGATGAGTACGGAAATGATACTGGGCGCCTCATCAGGCATAGCTGCGACCCCCATAAGGATCTTCATGGAAACAGGAGTATATCCGAAGGGCTGGACTAAATCCGAGCTAAAGTCATCAGCTTTACCTTGAAAATTCCTTTCTTCTCTTCTATTTTTAGGGTAAAGTATATATACGAGCTTTTCGTTATGGGATAGGTCGAGCCATGAGCGGTGGGCCGAGGTAGTCTAGTGGTAGGGCGCAAGCCTGGAAAGCTTGTGGGGCTTAGCCCCTCGGGAGTTCAAATCTCCCCCTCGGCGTTAAATATTTTCTCAATAATTTCTGTTCTTTTAATTTTGTCAATTTGTTTTCTATTCAGATCCGTTTTTTACTCTGATCTCAACCCGGGGCCACTTTTCTGGTTTTTCTGTATTAGCCTTTGTAGCGTCCTTTTTTGAGCCATTCGTATGTGAAAATCGCCTCCGGTGACGTTTGCAGATAAGATTATATACTGGAAGTGGCATGTATTGGCATTCACAGAAGGATACTCAATTTATGAGAATCCAGCTTCAATGAGTATCAAGAAGCTCCGTTTGTGAGCTGCTCCTGAGTTTTTTACCAGACCATGGTTTCCGGTTATTCACTCAGGGGCTACAGGATGTTACTTGCTACTTTAGGAGGAAGTATATGGCCGAAGAACACAATGAAGAACTGAGGCATCTTGTTCGTATCATGAATACCGACCTGCAAGGTGCAAAGCCTGTGCAATATGCCCTTACCGGACTTCCCGGTGTAGGGAGACGCACAGCAAGGATAGTTGCAAAGAGCGCAGAAGTAAACCCCAATGCAGTACTTGGGTATCTGCCTGATGAGGACGTGTCAAAACTTGACGCTGCAATCGGGAACTTTGAAAACATCATGCCAATCTGGATGCTGAACAGGCAGAAAGATCCCGTCACAGGGAATAACATTCATCTGCTGGGCACAGATATCATCCTGACTTTCAGGGAAGATATCAACAACCTCAAGAAGGTCCGTGCTTACAGAGGTCTCAGGCACGAACGTGGCCTGAAGGTCAGAGGACAGAGGACTAAATCCACAGGTCGCCGCGGATCAACCGTTGGTGTGAGCAGGAAGAAATAATTCCCGGTTGAGGTGACATAATATGGCATATCCAGGTAAAAAGAAGAAAAGTTACGAAACTCCAAGGCACCCCTGGCAGGAAACCAGGATGGCTAATGAAGTTGTTCTTATCAAAGCATACGGGCTCAGGAACAAAAGAGAAGTATGGAAAGCCGCCAGTATGCTGAGGGTGTACAGGTCCGAAGCCAGGAATCTGCTCGCAAAGGTTGCAGAAGGCCAGCTTGAAGGGCACCTGAGTACCCAGGCTGATGAGATCCTTACAAAGCTCATTCGCTACGGGATTCTCAAATCAGACGCGGGAATTGATGGTATCCTTTCATTAAAGACCGAAAACATCCTGGAAAGGAGACTTCAGACCCAGGTCATGAGGCTCGGTCTTTCAAGAACCGTTCTCCAGGCCCGGCAGTTCATCACTCACGGGCACATTGCGGTGAGCGGAAGAAAAGCAACCATCCCCGGAATGCTTATCACAAAAGAAGATGAGATGAACATCGAGTATTACGGTCCGTCTCCCCTATCCACCGAATCTCACCCTGAGAGACCTGCTCAGATAGCAACTGTGCTTGCGGACAGTGGCACCACATTGAAGGCCGTTTCCGAAGCAAAGGCTAAAGCTGCAGACAGTCGCAGGCCCGACAGAGGTAGAGGAAGAGGAAAAGGTAAAGGCAAAGGTAAAGGGAGGAGATAAGCATGGCTGAAATGAAATGGGCTGTCGCTCACATCAAGTCCTCGTTTAACAATACGCATATCACAGTAACGGACATCACCGGGGCTGAAACAATCGCGAAGTCTTCCGGTGGAATGGTCGTCAAGGCTGCAAGGGACGAGAATTCTCCCTACACCGCCATGCAGATGGCTTCCCAGCTCGCAGACCAGCTCCAGGACAAGGGCATTAATGGAATCCACATAAGGGTAAGAGCCCCTGGTGGAAACAAGCAGAGAAGTCCTGGCCCCGGAGCTCAGGCTGCTATCAGGGCGTTTGCAAGGGCCGGCATCAGGATTGGCCGAATTGAAGACGTAACCCCTGTGCCCCACGATGGGACCCGTCCTAAGGGCGGAAGGCGTGTATAAGGACTAAGTCTAATTACAGTAGTACAGAAGAATGTAAAGCCCCGATTCATCGGGGCTTTTAAAACTAATCAAGGGAAATTAAGGTATATGACGATGGAAGTAGACATTCTGGAGTTATCGGATAGGTCTGCAAAGTTCGTGCTGTCCAATGTCCGCACGGCATTTGCAAACAGCATTCGGCGGGCAATGATCGCCGACGTTCCTACTCTTGCTATCGAATACGCGAACATTTACGACAACACATCCGTAATCTATGACGAACAGCTGGCTCTCCGTCTCTCCTTAATCCCACTTATTACGGATATTGAGTCGTACGTGCCGCAGGCCGAGTGCACCATCTGTGGAGGGGAAGGCTGTCCCGTTTGTGAGGTTTCCCTCACCCTTAGTGCGGAAGGCCCGAGGATGGTTCTTTCCGGAGACATGGTCTCTTCGGACCCGCAGATCCGGCCCGCAGATGTCAACATCCCTATAGTTGATCTGAAAAAGGGACAGAAGCTCGTCCTTGAAGCCATTGCCCACATGGGCTACGGCCGAGACAGCGTCAAATGGCAGGCCGGGGTTGCATGTGGTTACAAAAACATGCCGATCGTCACCATCGATAAATGTGATGCCTGTGGAAAGTGTGCGGCCGAGTGTCCCAAAGGTATTATCCATATTGAAGAAAATGGGGCCGTGGTCTCGGAAGAGGACATTATCAAGTGCACCATCTGCAGACTCTGTGAGAGGGCATGTGAAATCAACGCAATCAAAGTAAGTCACAACGAAAGCGCTTTTGTCTTCACCATGGAGTCCGATGGCTCCTACTCAGCCAGGGATCTCGTCTTCAATGCCGCAGAAGTGTTAAAAGGAAAAGCCGAAGAACTGGTTGGAATTCTCGACCAGCTCTGAAGCCCTTCTTTCGTTTTTTGTTTACGTAGAGGCCCAGAGTGGGAGGGTCTTCCTCTTTCATCTAAAGGAAGACCTGGGGCCAATTCCTTAACCTATTTTTGCAGCTCTTTTATTTTGATTCTGGAACATTTCTCCAGGAGAAAAACTGTGATTTTTCGGAACTCGTGCAAAATTATTGATGCGGGCCGATGGGTTTTGATTTTTCCCTATTAACATCTAAATAAAATCCATGTGGTTAAATCTGTTCACTCGAAATGTTTATATATATCTGATGCTATTCAAGGGAGTACAGCGCGCCACTGCAATGAGATAAAATCGATACGCGAGGGTTGCCCAGCCAGGTCAAAGGCGCTAGGTTGAGGGCCTAGTCTTGTAGGAGTCCGTGGGTTCGAATCCCACCTCTCGCACTAAATTTTTCTCTTAAAGTATCAATCTTTCAATTATGCAGACCTTTTAAAGTATTTCCAGTATTATCAATTAAGTTATATCGGTATTTATCTCGGTAAGCGAGGGTTGCCCAGCCAGGTCAAAGGCGCTAGGTTGAGGGCCTAGTCTTGTAGGAGTCCGTGGGTTCGAATCCCACCTCTCGCACTAAACTTTTTTGTTAATGTATCAATCTTTCAATTATGCAGATCTTTTAAAATATTTGTAGTGTTATTAATTCAGTTGTATCGGTATTTATTTCGATGAGCGAGGGTTGCCCAGCCAGGTCAAAGGCGCTAGGTTGAGGGCCTAGTCTTGTAGGAGTCCGTGGGTTCGAATCCCACCTCTCGCACTAAACTTTTCTCTTAAAGTATCAATCTTTCAATAATGTAGATCTTTTAATCTTTTTTTCCGTATTATTAATTGAGTTGTATCGGTATTTATCTATGTGAGCAAGGGTTGGGCAGTGTCCCGGATTTGCTGTAAATATTCCCCCTAATTTTTATGTACTGTCTGTGTTTTGGGTATCCTGATGTGGAATTCTTTTTTCAACTATTTTTTAAGATTTGTGATTTCACAGAAAATTCGGGACACTACCTTCTATGAAGTTCTCGAAAAATTGAATAAACTTTATATCAAAAGACGGGAATTTTTAACCGTCCGAAGTGGGGGAAAATAAACCGTCGTTGACAGTCGAAAAATTTGGTTAAAAACTAAATAGTTGCTCAGCGTATAAACCTTAACTTTTACTAATTTAAAATATTATTATCTATATATAATGGCATTTTTCCCCTTAAAGCAAGGAGCTTCCTGCCTGATGGGTCGTGAATTAGATGGTACCGAACAGTAGCAAAATTGACAAATCTTCCAAAATTTATGGCGCTTCCGTGATTGGTGAAAATTCAGTAGTTCTGGAAAACGTAATACTTGGCTATCCTGAACACGGGATCCTGATGAAAATAATAGAACAAAACATGGAAATCGAGGATTTTGAGTTTCCGGGGTGTAGCATAGGGGCCGGTTCTATCATAAGGCCAAATACCACAATTTTTTCTAATGTAATAACTGGAAAAAAATTTAAAACCGGACATAATGTAATGATCCGGGAAAATACAACTATCGGAAACAATGTGCTAATCGGGACCAACGTAATTATCGACGGAAACGTCACGATAGGGAACAACGTCAGCATCCAGGGCAATGTTTACATCCCGACAAATGTTGTGATTGAAGACAACGTCTTCATCGGGCCCTGCGCCGTTTTAACCAATGACAAATACCCGATCAGAAAAGGGTACGAGCTCAAAGGCCCGGTTTTAAGGAAAGGTGCATCCATCGGAGCAAACGCGACCATCCTGCCGGCTGTTGAGATCGGGGAAGGGGCGATGGTTGCGGGAGGAGCTCTTGTTACCAGAGACGTGCCCGCCTGGAAACTGGCTCTTGGAACGCCTGCCAGAATTCAGGATCTGCCTGAAGCCCTGAAACGGTTAAATACTATCTAAAATAATGTGGGTGCGGGTATTTTTCGGATATTTAGTGAACCAGATCTTTTAAACAATATGATTCAGCGCTTATCATTAGCAAAAAAGAGGCTTTGAGATCATAATGATTCCTATAGCAAAACCACAGCTTAATCAGGAAGAAATTGATGCCGTTACGGAAGTCCTGCGCTCAGGCATGATCGCCCAGGGTCCCGGAGTGGAAGAGTTCGAACGCGCTTTTGCGGAATATACGGGTTCGGAATACGCAGTTGCCGTAAACTCGGGCACCGCTGCTCTCCACACCGCCCTTCTAGCTCATGGAATCGGAAAGGGAGACGAGGTTATCACAAGCCCTTTCAGTTTCATCGCAACCGGGAACAGCATCCTCTACACCGGGGCAAAACCGGTTTTTGCGGATATTGAAGCGGACACGTACAACATAGACCCTGCGGATATTCAGGAAAAAATCAGTCCGAAGACCAGGGCAATCCTGCCGGTCCATCTCTACGGCCACCCCGCTGAAATGAAGGCTATCCTGGAACTTGCCGAAGACCACGGGCTTGCCCTGATAGAAGATGCCTGTCAGGCTCACGGGGCTTCTTATTTTGGAACGAAAGTGGGGGCTTTTGGGACAGGAACCTTCAGTTTTTACCCGACGAAAAACATGACGACCGGAGAAGGCGGAATGCTTACAACAGGGGACAAAGAGGTCGCGGAAAGAGCAAGGATGATCCGGGCCCACGGCTCAAAAGAGCGCTACCTGCACGAGATGGTCGGGTACAACCTGCGCATGACTGATATAGCTGCGGCAATCGGGCTTGTGCAGCTTAAAAAACTGTACGGCTTTAACGCGGCCAGGCAAAAGAATGCAAAGATTCTTTTCGAAGGCCTGAAAGACGTTGATGGCATAATACTTCCGATCGAGCGGGAAGGGTGTTCCCATGTCTTCCACCAGTACACGATCCGGGCTGAAAAACGAGATGAACTGGCAGCTTTCCTGAGGGAGCGCGAAATAGGGTCCGGGATACACTATCCCATACCAATCCATACCCAGCCCCTCTACAGGGAACTCGGGTATAAAGATAGTCTGCCCGTCTCCGAAACGGCGGCAGAAGAAGTCATCTCCCTGCCTGTACATCCGGGAGTATCCGAAGCCGATCTGGATAAGATTATAGCTGCCATCAAAGATTTTTACGCTAACGACTGACAATAGTCAGTAACCAAAAATCTTAAACTAATTTCAAACGAAAATTTAAACCACAGAAGTTTAGTCCGCTTGAGCGAGCAAAGCGAGCGAAACGGACCCCGTGCTCCCGAAACGGAACTCGGGAAGTGAAACTCGGGTAGTTGATAAATTTGATAAGGGTAGGAGTAGTAGGGACCGGGGCCATGGGCAAAAACCATGTCCGAATTTACAGTGAAATGGAAGGAGTGGAACTTGCAGGGATCTCGGACGTTGACCGGGAAAGGGTGGAGGCAATGGCTGCCGAATACGGTACAAATCCCTTTACGGACTATAAGGCAATGTTTGCCGAAGGGCTCGATGCGGTCAGTATTGTAGTGCCCACCAAACTGCATAAACAGGTGGTGCTCGATGCTCTCGAAGCAGGCCTGCACGTGCTCGTGGAAAAACCAATCGCCGATACGATTGAAAATGCGGAACTGATGATCGAAGCCGCGAAAAAGGCAGGAAAGGTCCTGATGGTCGGGCATATCGAGCGCTTTAACCCGGCGGTTATAAAACTCAAGGAAATTATTGACGAGGGCCTTTTAGGGAAAATTGTTTCCATATCAACGCGCAGGGTCGGCCCTTACAACCCGAGAATCAGGGATGTTGGTGTGATCCTGGACATCGGGGTTCATGACATTGATATCATATCCTACCTCTACGGCAGGAAGGTAAACAGCGTTTATGCAATCGCAGGGGCTGACATTCATTCCTTCGAGGACCATGCCTCAATCATCCTCCGCCTGGACCACGAGTTCGCAGGGGTTGTGGAGACGAACTGGCTGACTCCCCACAAGGTTAGAAAACTCACTGCAATAGGAGTAAAGGGCGTGGCTTACCTGGACTACATCGACCAGACTGTGGAACTCCACGACAGTGACTGGGTCCGGAAAGCCAAGGTGGAAAAGAGCGAACCTCTTATGAATGAACTGAAACATTTCATAAACTGCGCGGCTGAAGGAAAAGAACCGGGCACCACCGGGGAAGAAGGCAAACATGCCCTTGAGGCTGCAATGGCTGCAATCCGCTCTTATGAAGAAGAAAGGTTAATTGAAATCTAAATTTCATAATTAACTTTTAATGTCAGCAGGGTTTTATTACAATCTAATAAAACCCCTTAAGTAACATCCTGAAAAATTGTTTCAAAAAAGTGTGGTATGTATGAGCAAATTAGAAACACTCCTTGAAGAATGGGGCCCGATAAAAAAAATAGGAGTCCTGGGCATGGGATACGTGGGAATCCCGGCGGCGGTCCTGTTTGCGGACGCTGACTGTTTTGAGAAGGTACTGGGGTTCCAGCGCGACTCAAAGACTTCCGGCTACAAAATAGATATGTTGAACCGCGGGGAAAGCCCGCTTAAAGGGGAAGAGCCGGATCTTGAAGAACTGATTGGAAAGGTTGTGAAGGCAGGCAGGTTTGAGTGCACTTCCGATTTCTCAAGGATCTCGGAACTTGATGCCGTAACTCTTGCAATCCAGACCCCCTTTGCGGACCCGAAGGACCTGATCCCTGACTTCAGTGCCCTTATCGCCGGCATCCGAAACGTCGGGAAGTATCTAAAACCCGGAATGCTTGTGGTCCTTGAGTCAACCATTACCCCCGGCACAACGACAGGCATGGCAAAACAGATCCTTGAGGAAGAGTCCGGCCTGAAGGCGGGAGAGGACTTTGCCCTGGCCCACGCGCCTGAGCGGGTCATGGTGGGCAGGCTCCTCCGAAACATAAGAGAACACGACCGGATCGTTGGAGGAATTGACGAGACCAGCACGAAGCGGGCGCTTGAACTTTATTCTCCTGTACTCACGAAGGGAAAGCCTATCCCCATGTCCGCAACTGCGGCCGAGGTTACGAAGACTGCGGAAAACACTTTCAGAGATTTGCAGATTGCTGCGATCAACCAGCTTGCCCTTTACTGCGAGGCCATGGGCATTAATGTGTATGATGTCAGGGACGGGGTGGCCAGTTTAAAGGGTGAAGGGATTACGAGAGCCATCCTCTGGCCCGGGGCCGGCGTTGGTGGGCACTGCCTGACAAAGGATACCTACCACCTGGAAAGAGGTGTGAAAATTGGTGAGGGTGAACTGGATTATCCCGAAGGTGCGGATTCGATCTATGTGCTTGCGCGGAAGGTCAATGATTTTATGCCGGTGCATATGTACAATTTGACTGTTGCTGCGCTTGAAAGAGCTGGAAAGAAAATGGAAGGGTCGAAAATTGCGATGCTCGGCTGGGCTTTTATAAATGACTCGGATGATGCGAGGAACACGCCTTCTGAACCATTCAGGGATCTCTGTCTTGAGGCCGGGGCCGAGGTTTCCGTGCATGACCCTTATGTTGTGAATTATCCGGGTGTTGAGATTTCGGAGGATCTGGAAGAGGTTGTCCGGGGTGCGGATGCTGTTGTGATCTTTGCGGGGCATACGGTTTACTTTGATTTGAAGGCTGAACGGTTGAAGGAGCTTTGTGGGAAGGATAAGCCGGTTATTGTGGACGGGAGAAACGTTGTTGTGCCTGATGAATTTATAGAGGAAGGTTTTGTGTATAAGGGAATTGGAAGAGGGGATCAAAATGGGCATGAGGTAAAAGAGGATTAAAATACTCTTCTGTTCTCTTTTTTTATTTGATTTGATTTTTGGAATGTAAAATATTTTTTACCCTACAAATTTAGGCCACGAGACTCCAATTTGTTCTAATATGGTTTTAATTTCTTTCTGGATTTCATAATCCAGTTTTAGGAGAAGTAGCATGTACACAGTCCCCCCTATTACTACAGGTATAAGGGCTTGCCATATACTGGATATAGAAAGCACTGATCGATAAACCCCCACAAAGAGTCCCATAAAAAGAGAAGAAATTACTATGTTCCTGATGGATTGAGTTTGGATTCTCACATCAATGATTCGGTGCAGTACTCTGTAGGCAAGCACAGAATTCAGAATCATGGTAAAGAGTGTTGCAAGAGCTGCCCCAAGTATTCCCATAAGCGGGATTAAAAATACATCCAGTACGATATTTGCAGACGCTGCAACTGCAGTAACTTTAAAAGATTCCTTTGGATGATTCATGCCGTTGAGGTACATGGTTTGTAAGAACATGAATACATTTACAAGCTGTACTGCAAGCAACACATAGAGAGTTACTGCTCCTTTTGCGAATTCTTGACCATAAAATACATAGAGGAGTTTATCTCCAAATATAAGCCCTCCTACCAGAACCGGGATTGCCAAAAGTAAAGAATATGTAAAAGCTTTTGTAAGGGCATTTTCTGCCAGGTTCAATTTTTGATTTGCACTCCAGTTGCTTACTTTTGGATAAAGAACTGTTTTAATTGCAATTGTTGAAAAGCCAGCTATGGAAGTGAACTGGAAAGCAACTCGGTAGATTCCTACATCGGCAGTTTCAAGAAAATGTCCAATTATTAAAGTGTCTGCATACCTGTATACCAGGCTCCCACTTGAAGCCAAAAAGGTCCAGAATGAGAACGAGAATAAACTTTTTAAATGGGCCTTTTTGAATCCTACGATTCGCAGATCCAGAAAGTGGAACCCTACAAGAGTCCCTGCGATCATTCCAAAAACAAATCCTCCTGCAAGACCTGCTGCTCCGAATCCAAGAAAAACCGCAGCCACCTGAATAATTATTTTTCCTATACTGTTTAAAAATCCGCAGGTTTGATTAATTCCTACTTTTCCTGATCCATAGTTTCCATTTGAGACATTGCTCCAGAAAATCCCGATTATAAGAGCTGCGATCAGCCAGTTGAACATACCAGAAATATCGATCTCCTCAAGATAGGGCTTTAAGAGCAACAGGATCCCTACAGAAACAAAAAGCATTAGAAAACGGAGGGCGATCAGAGCAGAAAAATATTCATTTTTCTCGTTACCTTCACTGATGCGTTTGATTGCTGCTCCCCCAAAGCCCCCATCTATCACAAGGTTAAAGATATTAAAATATGCCAGAAACAGGAAATAGACTCCCAATACAGAAGCTCCAATAGAATGAGCGAAGTACATGGTGCTTGCAAAGCCAATTAAAGTTAGAGCTATTGTTGTGGACAGCGTTACGATGCTCTGGCGTCTTAGAGTTTCGATTTGCATAATCCTGGTGAAGAATGAACCAATGCTAATCATTTTCACGCCTTCGATGGTTTACATGGCATTAGCGGTTTTCCGTATTGGTTTTTTACGTAAACTAACATGGAGTTAACCTCCTTTTTTTGGAGTTATGCTTATTCGGACTTGTTGGAGTCAATTCCGGAATTTGGCTTCCTCTCGATCTGATACTGAAAGGTTTGTATGATGCAAGCACTGTCCCTACCTCTCAGGACTATTATAAACTGCATCCTTAGAGCCTGAAACTGAGGCGGCATTCCAGGGTAACTAAATTCTTTCGTATCGGCCGATCTTGTAAAACTCCTCAATTGGGGGTCTGGTCAACCAGGGCACATTACATTCCTGTCATTTTAGTGGCGGGTAGTTGATTTATTAATATTTTTTAGACTAACACCTTTTTTAATATTTTAGCTGGATTGCCTGCTATAATTAGATTACCTTCTGGGAAGGATTTTGTTACCACAGACCCAGCACCGACTATAGTATTGTCTCCAAGTTCAACTTTAGGGAGGATCATTGCATTCATCCCAATCCAGCAATTTTTTCCTATTGTTACGGGCCCGAATTTTCCATTTTTTGATAAATCATAAAAATCATGATTTGCAGTAATAATCCCTACATTATTAGAAATTAAGGTTCCTTTTCCAATTTTTATTGGATAATATGCCTGAAAGTAGGAACCATTCATTTGAAAGTTATTTAAGCCATCTATATGAAAATCGATGTTTTTTGGAATCGCAACTCTTGTTGTAGGGCTGCTGACAGGGAATGGAACCTTTGGGTTAATTTGTAGTATTTTCTGAAAAAATATCCCTCGTAGTATCCAATCAGCACGTAATTTTTTAGAGTTCAAATATTTCTTGTCATAAAACAATGGGAATACTAAATATAATATTTTTTTGATCATTTTAGCAATCATTTTTGTCACCAATTATGAGTTACGCAGTTGGCTCTCTACATACTATTTTTTAACAACACCATAAACCCTATATTCGGCAGGTTAACATTAAAATTTGATAATCTTTATTGATGGCGTTTTTAATACAATCCTCCTAATCAAAAATATTAATAATGGTTTACATATGTCCCAAATTACGATTCATATTTAAATAGGAGCACATGTATAGGATTGTATATGTTGGACTTTATTTTAGAAATATGGCAAAAAATGGTATCATGAGAAAGGATGTAGAATCTGCAAAGTACCTGCCGAAAGCAGGTTGCATCAAAATACAAGGGCAATAACCCAATATAATTCTGGGTTCTTCATCGTTCTCTGTGGGTAAGATGGAGTAATTAAAGACCGTGTTGGTTTTTGTAAGATATAGCCACTCAAAAAAGCGAGGAGTTTAATTCTAAAAACCAAACCTGTGTGAGTATAATTATGATACAGCTCATTGGCAAATTATAAGCGTTCATAAACGTTTAACAATTTTTTTTCCATATTTCCCCAATTATATTTAGTTTCAACAGCTATTTTTCCTTTAGAACCCATTTCTTCTGATTTCCTTGGATTTTCTAATAAATAGAGAATATTTTCAGAAATTTTTTCTATATCTTCAGGATCTATCAGCAACCCACATCCTGATTCTCTGACTATTTTTCCCATTGCAGGTAAATCACTTGCAAGCACCGGTTTTCCACATGCCATATATTCAAATAGTTTTAAGGGATAAGCTGTTTTTTTGAACCTTTTTGTTGGATACAAAAGTATTGAACCTATTTTTGAGATTTTAACATATTTCGGGATTTCTTTATGGGGGATGAATCCAAGATATTCAACGTTTTTGTCCATATTATTTTTTTGGATGTATTCAAAGCATTTGTTTTTGAATTGATTTGTTTCAAAATTGCCAATAAGGAGTAATTTTGTTGAAGGACGTTTTTTTGAAACTTTATTGATTGCCTCAATAAGGTTCATAATTCCTCTTTCTTCAGCCAACCCCCCTACATATATAATTATATCATCCTCTTTATATTTCCTTTCAATAGAATAATCCTCATTTTTTTTAAATACTTGTAATGATGGCAGGTTGATTATTGGGTGGACATTTTCATTAAAATGACTATATCTTTTTGCGATTCCTTCATCTGCTGTGATAATTGCATCAAAAGAGTGGCAGAATAAAGGTTCTATGAAATACAGAAGAAACATAAAAAATACTTTTCTCTGAAAACTCATGTCGGGCAATTTGTCAACATAATATTCATGAACATCATAAATAACTTTTCTCCTTTTCAAGAATTTTAGATATACAGCTGCAGGTAAAGATTCAGGTTCATGAAAGTGGTATACATCTGCATTTATGTCTATTGCATTATTCAGTAATTCACTTAATAATTGTAAGTATTGTTTTGGGTTTACTTTTTTATCAATTCCTATGATTTTTATGCCGTCTACTTCATCGATGATTTTTTCATCTGTGTGACCCAAAACACTCACATCATACCCTGCTTTTTTAAGACTGACTGCTTCCTTATAGAATATGCGGGCATCAAGAGGTTGATGATTTGTAGACATCATACAAATTTTATTCATTTTTCTCCCTGACCTTGATCTTCAACTTAAAAATTAATTTTTGGCATTTTGTGTTTCTATTACTTCTGGAGCCCAAGTTTGACAGATCTCTTTAATTAATAGAGTATTTTGTCACAAAAAACGCATTGTATAGGCACAATGTTCATTTAAATCTGCAATATTTCTCAATAAATCTAAATTACAATAAATAAATATGGTTGTATGGCAAAAACAGAAGCATGAAGCCCATCTATACATTTAAAAATGTATGCTTCTGTCAAATTAGGGCTGAAGTGCGGATGGTCAAGAATACCCCGCCCTTCAGAAGCTGCCCGATAATTACTACCAATAATAACGGAATTCTTTTCTTTTCGATTTAAAGGCTTTAAATGCCTTATTTTATACATGTTTTTGCCCTGAAATTGAATTATCGGACAGTCTGTTTAGGGTGGGGTGGCCGCATTTAATTTGATTTTGATAAACATATAATGCTCATATATCCTCGTATAATTTAAATAATCTTTTTTCCATATTTTCCCAGTTGTATTCTGTTTCAACTGCCTGTCTTCCGTTTTCTCCCATTTGTTTTGCATCTTCCGGGTGTTCTAAAAGCCAGATAATCGAATCGGCAATTTCCTGGATATTGTTTGGATCTACTGACAAACCACATTTTATTTCCGATATCAGTTTCGAATTATACTTGAAATTGCTCATTACGACTGCTTTTCCGGAGGCCATATACTCAAATAATTTCACGGGTATGGCCAGTTCATACCTTGGGTTTGGTTGAAGTAACCCGATGGCAACGGAAGCGTTTTTCATGTATTCTCCAACTTTGTCGTGAGAAACATGACCTGTAAAGGTTATATTCTCTTCCAGGTTATGACTGTGGTAATAATCCATCACTTCTTTTTTATATTCAGGATGAATAAAACCGCCCACAAAGGTCATTTTAGCACCTGGAATTTTTTCAAGTACTTTTTCAAAAGCCATTATTGTTTCAAGTGTGCCCCTGATTTTTGTCAGGCCGCCAACATAGATTACGTTATTTCTTGAATTTTCAATACTGGAGTCATTTTTTTCAAAAAATTCAAGTTTTGGATAATTGGAAAGAACACAGACATTTCTATTGATTTTTTTAAATATTTCTTTGAGAACTTCATCAACCGTTACGATGTAGTCTGCAAGAAACTTTGAAAGCGATTTTTCCCCAGTATCACATATAAAAAAAACTGGCACCCTCAGGAAATCAGGAAATATTCTATCTTCAGCTATCAAACTCGGATAATGTTCATGGGCATCATAAATCAGTTTTTTTCGCCTGATTACTTTTAACAAAGAACAGATAAAAAGAGATCCGGGTTCATGACAGTGGTAGACATCACAGTCCTGCTTCATCCCCTCGATAAAAACACGCAGCATGGTTAAGGGGTGCAAAACTTTTGATTCCGGCCGTTTTACAGTGACGATGTTTATCCCATCAACCTTTTGATTACTTTTTGAATCAAAGGGGGCCACCACTGTCACGGAGTGCCCTGCCTTTGCAAGGGATTTTGATTCTTTATGGAATATCCGTGAATCGAATGGAGGATGTACTGTGGTAAGCATACATATTTTCATGATTATTCCCGGAATTCTGTGCACTCTCAGGCAGATTCTATTTTATTTTCTCACAAAATAAAAGAGCATTCTTTATATTAGGAATTCCTATTTCAAAACTAGTCCATAATATTAATATTGATTGGTGTTTATTCACTCAATAAACAGGAAAAATTCAGCATGAACCAGTTATTTCTCTTAACCTGTATTGTTACAGCATTACCGGTCTTTGTATATCTGATATACATAAGCGTAGCTTTTACCTCCAGGCCAGAAAATATAAAACACCTGAAGTCTCTCCCAAAAGTCAGTATTGTAATCCCTGCCTACAACGAGGAGCTGGTACTCCCAACCCACATCGATAACCTGGCCGAAATATATCCGAAAGACAAACTGGAAATCATCATCTCCAACGATGGCTCCTCGGATAATACCGAAAAAGTAACCAGAGAAGCCCTCGAAAGAAACTCCGTAAACGGCAGGGTCATAACAAATCCCAGGAGCGGCGCAAATAAGGCCATAAACCGGGGAATCGCAGAGGCCTCCTCCGACATAATAGTAATCACAGGCGCTGATGGCCGCTTTGACAAAGATACCATACCCGACCTTGTAAGTGTCCTTTTGAGCAGGGATGACATCGGAGCGGTCTCCGGAGATATCGTGCCTCTTTCAAAAGGAGATACCCTATTTTCAAAATCCGAATCTGCATACCGTTCAATCTACGGGAAGATCTGTGTCTGGGAAAGCAATGTCCATTCGACCTACTGCTTAAACGGAGCCGTAGTAGCCTTTAAAAGAGATGCATCTCCCTCCCTCCATGCCCGAAAAGGGGCAGATGACGCAAGCAGGGGCCTTTCAATTATACGAAGCGGATACAAATGCAAGTACGTACCCTCGGCCAAATTTTACGAATACGTCCCCTTTGAGTTTAAGGAACAGAGAAAACAGAAGGTCAGGAGAGCCACAAGGCTCATGGAAGCGACCTTTATGAACTTGGATCTCATTTCTCCGAAGTACGGAAAATTTGGCCTGCTCGTTCTTCCCCTGAGATTTTTGATGTTCTTTGTCGTGCCTTCCGCATTTTTCCTGGCAGTTATACTCTGGACCCTGTACCTCGCATCAATTGACCTACTTTATGCGGCAGGCCTTCTCGGGCTTATTATCCTGGCAGTGCTCTCGGGAAGTCTCAAAACAAACATGGTCTCCTCCTTCATAATATACCAGGGCTATCTTTTTTTCGGACTATTAAATATGGGCAAGGATGTACACACCTGGGAACCAAACAAAAGGGAAAACAGTTAAGCTTAGAGGGAATGGATCTCAGATAAATTTTCAATAAGTATTATATGAGAGAATAGTAATTTATAATCAAGTTAACTTTATTCTCGATATGTTTTCAATTTTTATGAAATTAAATGATTATAACTAAAAGTAAAGCAAAGATATTATATATCGTTCATTATATTAATATTGTTATGACATTGAACTCAAAGAGTGTATCCCATGAGTGAAGAGAGCAAAAAACCAAACAATCTCCTCGGGAGTCTCCCCTACTTTGCAGGAGTCCTTATTTCCTTCTTTGTAGCTTTCTACATCCGGACTCTTCCTAAAGCGGGGGTTTTCCTTTCAAATGGCTTTGTAAGGTTCGGAGGAAACGACCCCTGGTATCATCTGAGAAACGTGGAATCGATCCTGCACAACTTCCCTCATATGCTCTGGTTTGACGCATACACCCATTATCCATACGGGACCAATCAGGTTTTTGCTCCCCTCTATGATATGTTTCTTGCAGCAGTCATCTGGGTGCTTGGAGCAGGAAACCCGGGCCAGGACCTGATCTATAAAGTCTGCGCCTACTGGCCGTCTTTTCTCGGGGCCCTTGTGTTAATCCCCACCTACTTTGTTGCAAAATGGATATTTGATGACAGGCGTATCGGACTGCTGGCCGTAATTATCCTCGCGGTCCAGCCGGGACAGTTTTTTTCAAGGGCAATAATCGGGTTCAATGACCACCACATTGCCGAAACCCTGCTCAGTACGGTTACCGCAATGTTTTTTGTGATGGCCCTAAAAAAGGCAAGCAGTTCCGGAATTTCATTTGAAAAAATAAAAAACAAGGATTTTGGAGTTTTAAAACCGGCCCTGCCTTACCTATTGCTTACGGGAATTTCCCTCGGAGCCTATGCCCTTGCCTGGAAAGGGGCACTCTTTTTCGCCTTCATCCTCGGAGTATACCTCACAGTCCAGCACATGTTTGACCATCTGAAAGGAAAATCAACCGAATACCTGGCAATATCCGGGATGATAGTCTTTGCAGTCGCCCTTTTGATGATAATGTTTACCCCTTACCTTGGGGGTACAAAGGGAATGTACATAAAAGGGCTTTTTGCAGGAATCCTCGCCTTCCCAGCCCTTACCGGAATCTCTTTCTACATGAATGAGAAGAAACTTCCTAAATTCTACTATCCCATCGTACTGCTGGTGCTCTTTGGGGCAGGGGTATTTCTCGCAAAACTTTTCTCTGCATCCGTGTACGGTCTTATATTAAGCGTGTTCAGCTATTTCATGCGTACGGGAGGAGCCCTCACAGTTGCCGAAGCGTCCCCCTTCTTTGGAAGAGTAGGAGACCCGCTCTGGGACAATTTTGCCCTTGGAGGATATGTGGTATTCCTGGGCCTGGCCGTCCTGGCATATGAAGCTTTCAAAAAGAACAGTCAGGAGAAGAACTTTCTCTTTATATGGACTTTGATGATCTTCTGGGCAATGCTCCAGCAGAACCGTTTTGCCTATTATTTTTCGGTAAACGTAGCTATCCTCTCGGCATACGTAGGGATGATGATCGCAGACTGGACAGGCCTTAAAACCCTTGGAGCTGACTTCAGGGCAAAGGTCAAAACCGCGGCAGAGATTCCGGATTTCATCCAGAAAAACATCAACACAAAAAAGATCCTTTCAATCCCGATCTTATTGATTATCGTACTGGCCCTTGTAATCCCAAGCTACGGCCTTGCTATGGGGTACACTCAGGGAACAGGTGGCCCCAACGGTCAGTGGATAGAGTCCCTGACCTGGATGCGCTACAACACTCCGGATCCTGGCCTTGATTTCTATGAAAGTTATGAAGCCCCTGCCGACGGTGAACTTTATCAGTATCCGGACACGGCCTATGGCGTCATGTCCTGGTGGGACTACGGCCACTGGATTGAAGTAATTGGTAGAAGAATTCCGAACGCAAATCCCTTCCAGCAGGGAGTAGGAGGGCGCAGAAACAGCCTTGAGGAAGAAAACCAGCCGGGTGCGGCCACTTTCTTCACGGCCCAGTCCGAAGAAGAGGCAACAGCCGTCCTCGAAGCAGTCCACCCTGATCCCGACAAGGCAGGCGCTCGTTATGTAATTTCCAACGGGAGAATGGCAACGGAAATATACATGGCAATGGCCGCCTGGACTCTGGATGAGGAGGGGTACGTACAGCAGGTATGGGTCGGAGACCACTACGAAACTATCTGGCCCCAGACCATGCGCTACTACAATTCCATGGAATCAAGGCTGCATATTCTGGACGGAAACGGGCTGAAACAGTATCGTATGGTCCATGAGTCCTGGGGAGCAGCCCGAAATGAAATATATTACAAGCAAATCTATAATGTTGTACACGGAGGGAACATCCCCGAGGTGGAGACCGGATTTGTCAAGATCTTCGAGTATGTGGAGGGAGCCAGAATAAAAGGCGTGGCATCTCCAGATGAAAAGGTTACGATAAGCACAACCATACTGACCAGTCAGGCCCGGACTTTCGAGTATTCCCAGTCAACAGGCGCTGACGCTTCAGGGAATTACGAATTTACCGTACCCTATTCAACCGAAGGCCCTATCTCCGGAGAAACCCAGTTTGATATAGCTCCCACAGGCCCTTACGTTGTGAGTTACGGGAACACGACAAAAGAAGTGAGAGTCAATGAAGAAGCCGTACTGAACGGCGAGGAGATAAAAATTTGAGCGCAACCCTATGCGTTCATTTTTTTATTTACTCTTCTTTTTTCCTTCTTCTAATCTCTTTTTCGTATTTCTCCTTTCGTTGTTTTTCTTTCCTGCCTCTCCTGTTCGTATCTGTTCTGCCTCTACGGTTTCGGTTTTGTCTTTGGCTTCGGATCTTATTCCGGTCCCTGTATCAGCTCCGATTTCGAGTCAGGGTGCCTGCTGCATCCGCTAGCTACAAATACCATTAAAAAAACTTAAATTTCAGGTGAAACAATGAAAAACCTGATAAAAGGCCGAATCTGGATTTTTGGGGATGACATCGACACCGATGTGATCATCCCTGGCAAGTATCTGAGGACCAAGGACATGCAGGTCTTCGCGGCTCATGCTCTGGAAGGAATCGACCCAGAGTTCTCGAAAAAAGTAAAGGAAGGGGACATCATAGTCGCAGGCAACAATTTCGGCTGCGGCTCCTCAAGAGAACAGGCCCCACTTGCCCTTAAATACGCAGGCGTGAGCTGTGTTGTTGCAAAGTCCTTTGCCCGGATCTTTTTCAGAAACGCAATCAATGTGGGGCTCCCTCTCATGGAAGCCAGTGTTGAGTGCGCGGAAGGGGACGAAATCGAAATCGACCTTATCGAAGGAAAGGTCAGGGCCGCCGATGGGAAAAACTTTAAGGGAAACAAACTCCCGGACTTCCTGCTTGAAATCCTGCAGGACGGGGGACTTGTGGCCCACAGGAAAAAGTTACAGGAGCAGCAGAAAGAGGCTTTAAGCAGCTAAGGGATGGGAAAAATAATACAAGTATTTTTGTTTACCATTCCTTAACCACGGAAAAGCACGGAAGGACATGGAAACCGGCCTGATGGCCGGTGAGTATTTTGGATCCCCGAGTTTCGCTTCGGGAGCACGAGGTCCTTTTCGGGAACTACGCCCCCTCAAGAGGACAAAAAAATGCCCGAGAAACCGTAATTATCGTCTTCCTGCATTCTTTTTCCGTGCTTTTCCGTGTCTTCCGTGGTTTGAATGCACACACACCAAACATCCCCTCACACAAAAACACAACATGTATGAGTATGAAGCAATTCCCAAAATAAAACTTGAAATTATATTTTCACCATTCCTAAACAACACCAGAACAACCTTAAATATCGTCTTCCGGCCTTTCTTTTTCCGTGTATTCCGTGTCTTCCGTGGTTTGAATGCACACACACCAAACACCCCCTCACACAAAAACACAACATGTATGAGTATGAA
Source organism: Methanosarcina baltica (assembly GCF_055394095.1). Classification (NCBI taxonomy): domain Archaea; kingdom Methanobacteriati; phylum Methanobacteriota; class Methanomicrobia; order Methanosarcinales; family Methanosarcinaceae; genus Methanosarcina; species Methanosarcina baltica. The sequence continues at coordinate 2,727,488 of NZ_AP042463.1, forward strand.
ACAACTCCCAAAATAAAACCTGAAGTTATATTTTCATCATTCCTAAAGCGGTTAAAGCAAAAAGCAATTAAAGAAATTAAAGCAGTTAAAGCAGTTTTTGCTTCAACTCCAGAGCCAAAAAACGAATTGTCTCTGTGATAAACAACCCTAAAAATGGACGATCCTTATGATTTTTCCGGACGAATACAAATGTGTGGGGGTTTCAAAAGCCCTCCCTGAAGGTACAGAAGAACCCATATATTTTTTGACAGAGTACCTTGTCATCGAAAAAAATAGGCCTGATACAGGCAACACGGAATACTCCGTCTACCATGTGAAGAAAAGCGGGGATGGTCTTCTCCGCAAAGTCGAAGCTCTCGAACCGATAGCCACAGGAGAAGAGGTAGTAAAATACGATAAAGAGCTGAATATAAAAGACCGGGTCCTTCTTATCGAAACCGCCACAAAACTCTGCACCGGCAGGGTGAACACCGTCATCTTCACAGGCACGGACAAACACGTAACAATCGTCCACGAGCCGGACCCCTCAGGCATCCTTGAAATCGAGATCCTGGACATTGCACCCCCGGAACCCTCCTGGCTCACCCAGGTGGTGCGCAGGCTTGAAGTCAGTGGGATTTTTGGGGACCTCCAGGTAAGATTTACGGAAAATACTGTCAACCTGAGGCAGTTTGAGGGAGAAAACACAGTCTTTCCCTGCAGCTCCTCGGGACTTGAAGGAAAATGCCTGGACTCGGACGTGCTGACCGAAAACGGGCACCTCCTTGTGGGCTGTGAGATTTCGAAGTCCCTCTTCGAGATGCGCTTTCCTGACCTCGAATACACCTTTATGAACATCTGCCCCTTCAAGTCTGAAATCGTCGTGCCCACCGGCCCCTTTATCACCCGCTGTTGCAGGTCGGAGAAGTCGGGCTTTGTAAAGATCAACGGTTTTGAGGGAGTGATCGTGCACTGGGGAGCGTCTGAGTACCAGGTCTCGGAGGCTGTCCGGAAACTTGCGTTAAAGCTCAGGGAAGCGCAGTCCGAGTAATTCGGCAGGAGCAGTTCTCAGAATGCTTTTCCTGACAGACTTTCTGCTGGCGCTCGGCCTGGCCATGGACGCTTTTGCGGTCTCCATCTCAGGCGGGTCCACGGTAAAGCCGTTCCGCTTGAGCGACGCTTTTAAGATGGCAGTCTTTTTCGGGGGCTTTCAAGCCCTTATGCCGCTTATTGGCTGGCTTGCGGGAAACACGGTAAGCGACTTTGTCTCGGACTGGGCCCCCTGGATTGCTTTTGGGCTACTGGCCTTTATCGGAGGCAAGATGATCTACGAGGCCTTTTTCGGGGATGAGGAGGGAATTACTTCCCTAAGTTACTCCGTGCTTTTCCTGTTAGCCATCGCGACAAGCATAGACGCCCTGGCAGTCGGCGTCAGCTTTGCTTTTTTAAACACCCCTGTCCTTGTGCCGGTAATTATCATAGGCTGCGTGACCTTTATACTGTCTTTTTGCGGGGCATTTTTGGGTTACAGGCTGGGCCACTTCTTTGAACATGAGGTGGAAGTTCTCGGAGGGCTCATACTGATAGGGCTTGGAGGTAAAATCCTGGCCGAACATCTGCTCTGGTTTTGAGCTTCCGGGCCCAAAAAAGATACGTCAGTTTCATATACTCTCCCGTATTCACTTCCCGAAGAGGAGATAAAAATGAAGCTTGCTGTAATCGAAGGCGACGGAATAGGAAAGGAAGTGATCCCTGTGGCTGTGGAAGTCCTGGACGCTTTAGGGCTTGATATTGAAAAAGTGCCCCTTGAACTCGGTTACGCCCGCTGGGAGAGGACCGGAGACGCCATGACCGACGAGGATATGGACCTTATAAAAGAATGTGACGTGGTTCTTTTCGGAGCGATTACCACGGTCCCGGACCCGAACTATAAAAGTATTTTACTTACGATAAGGAAGGGGCTTGACCTCTATGCCAATGTGCGGCCCATAAAACCTCTGCCCGGGATCACCGGGGTGACAGGCCGGAGTGATTTTGATTTCGTGATCGTGCGGGAAAACACGGAAGGGCTTTACTCGGGGATCGAGGAACTGCACGAGGATGTAGCTTATACCCGGAGGGTTATTACCCGGAGAGGGTCCGAGAGAATCGCACATTATGCCTGTGAGCTTGCAAAAAAGCGGGATAACAGGCTGACCATTGTCCACAAGTCCAACGTCATAAAGGCCGATAAACTCTTCCTGGACGTTTGCAGGGAGACTGCTGAGGACTACGGGGTTGAGCACTCCGACATGCTCGTGGACGCGATGGCCTACAGCCTCATGAAACAGCCGGAAAAGTACGATGTGGTGGTCACAACAAATCTTTACGGAGACATCTTAAGTGACATGTCGGGAGCCCTTGTGGGAAGCATAGGGCTTTTGCCAAGCGCCAACATCGGAGAAAAGTACGCTTTCTTTGAGCCCGTACACGGGAGTGCACCGGATATTGCAGGGCAGGGCATTGCAAACCCGCTTGCTGCAATTCTTTGCGTAAAAATGCTGCTTGAATGGATGGGAGATTCCCGGGCTTCTCTGGTTGACGAGGCTGTGGGGCATGTGCTTCAAAATAAAATCATAACCCCGGACCTCGGAGGAAATGCCAGGACCACGGATGTGGGACATGCCGTGGCAGAATACATCCATTCTCGATGACTCTATTTTGAACCGTTTTAATGGAAGGGGTGTTATTCCCTTCCTGTTGATCTTTCTGTTATTCTGCTTAACCAGGAAGTAGAGAGTTGCTCTTCAAAGAGCTGAGTATTTAGATGATGATCTTTTGTAAGGAAGACCGACTTCCCCAGGTTTCTAGGTAAGGGATTCAGGGTTGTGTAGTTAACTTTTCAGTGTTTTTCGTGTTTAATAAAGCATTTTCAGAGCAGGTATTTTGATAGTTTCTAACAATTTCAAACTGTTCATAATACCGACTTCTTTTTACAAGTTCTTTAAAATAGTTATTCAAAATATTATCCCCTTTATATTTTTGGTTGTCTTTGTCTATCTGTATTCGATTGGCATTATTTTATTCAGTAGCCTGCCGGTTCACATCCTTAAATAGTACAGGGAATAATATAAGCATACTTTCAGCATTAAAGTCACAAAAAGAGTTATCAAAGGTAAATAAGCTTTAATATAGCTTCAATTACTTTATTAAGCATTAAAAATGCATTTAATACTTAATAAACCGATATAATCATTTTTTTCAAACAGGACAGGGGAAAGGCAGAATGGGATCTTTAAGCCTCTTTTTCCTTTTTTTGCTAAATTTTAAAATTGACCTGAAAATTAGCATAAAGAACCACGGATGGACACTGATTAAGGTCATCCGTGTTCATAAGAACGCAGCAGGAAACCCCTGAGGGTTTAACTCAGGGGTAGTTAGCAACAAGAGGTTTTAATTTTAGGTCAGGATTCCGGCCGGTCCGGACTTTTCCGGAAATTTGCATATCCCTGAAGCTTTCAAACTGTTCGTAGTAACGGGCCCTTTCGATCAATCCTTTAAAGAACTCTTCCATTGTTTACACCTCAATAGAATAAAGAATTTCAGGGTATATTAGGGCCCGCCAAGCTGAGTGAAAGTATTATTTTGTGAGAATGTTGAGAAATATTTGTGGAAATATTTGTGGAAATGTTGAAAATAAAGTAAAAAAAAGAAATTAGTGAAGGTCTGTAAAAATTTTTTTGGCAGGCCGGGTTTATTTCGGGGCCTGCTCCCCGCTTTTTGCCTTAGCCTTTGCGATTTCCGCAAGTTTTGCCCCGAGTTCCCTGCACTCTTTTAACTCGGCCTCATCCGGCCTGTGTTTGACCTGGAGGCCCGGTTCAAGGACTTCAACCCCCGCGTTTTTAAGTTCGGTTTCTATCGCTTTTACGGCCCCTCCGCCCCAACCATAGGAACCGAAGGCTGTGGCTGTCTTGTTTGTGGGGTGCAGCCCTTTTAAATAAGTAAGAAAGTCCCCCAGGGTTGGGAAGGGATTGTTATTCAGGGTGGGAGAGCCCACGGCAAAGGTTGCGGCCTCAAGCAGCTCTTTCATAATGTGGCTCCTGGTATTTTTTCTGAGGTGCAGGAGTTTAACCTCCACCCCCTCCTGGCGGCCCCCTTCCAGAACCTCCTTTGCCATGATTTCGGTGCTTTGCCACATGGTATCGTAGATTACCAGCACCTTTTCCTGAACCTCCCCCTTTGCCCAGGAGGCGTAGGCTGCAAGGACTTTTTCAATATCCCGTTTCCAGATTATCCCGTGGGAGGGCGCAATCTGCCGGAGGGGCAGGCCCATCTTCTCAAGCCTATCCAGGTGGCGCTGCACGGGGGCCCCGAAGGGCATGAGGATATTTGCGTAGTATTCGGTGGTTTCGGGCATAAGATCCCTAACCTCATAGTCATAGCGGGCTGAAGTTGCAATGTGCTGTCCGAAGGCGTCATTTGAAAAGAGGATTTCGTCTTCTTTTAAGTAAGTCTCCATGCTGTCGGGCCAGTGAAGCATGGTGGCTTCAAGGAAGAGCAGGGTCTTTCCTCCCAGCTTTAACTCGTCCCCCGTCCGCACGATTTCAAAGTCCCACGACTCACAGGAAGAACCATAGTAGCCTTCAGCTATGTCCCGACCCCTTTTCGTGATGAAGAGCTTTGGCTTTGCCCGGGTTCTGTGCAGAAACTCGACCAGGGCCCCGGAATGGTCCTTCTCCATATGGTTTATCACAAGGTAGTCCAGTTTTGAAGGGTCCATAATTTTTCGGATACGTGCGAGCATCTCCTCCGCATGTGAGGCTTTCACGGTGTCTATAAGAGCGGTCTTTTCGCCCACGACAAGATAGGAATTGTAGGTGGTCCCTTCCGGGGTAGCGTAGCCGTGAAAGTCCCGCCCGTTCCAGTCGATGGCCCCTACCCAGTAAACTCCTTCAGCAAGCGTTGTTTTACCTTTTATTTTTTCCTCGGGCTCTTCCTTCAGTACGGTTTTATTTTTTGTTTTTCCCCTTGCCTCATTTTCTGTTTCCCTACTCTCTGTTTTCCCACTCTCTGTTTTCCCATTATCCATTTCCCCACTCTTCATTTCCCCACCTTCTTCGACACCCGAGTTCCGCTTCGGGATCACAGGAAATCAAAGATTTCCTGGGAGTTGCGATGAAATCGCAACAGCACGGGGTCCGTTTCACTCGCTACGCTCGCTCAAGCAGACAAAAAAACGCCAGAGCAACCGTACTTGTCGTCTTCCTGCATTCTTTTTTCCGTGTGTTCCATGCCCGAGTTCCGCTTCGGGAGCACGGGGTCTGTTTCGCTCGTTTCACTCGCTCAAGCAGACTAAAATATTTTCGGTGTGTTCCGTGGTTTAAATGCACGCACCAAACATCTCCACCAGCGAAAAATCCTAAAAGTTCCGGAATTCTCAGGTCTGCATCCGGAATTCGGTCATACTTTCAAGGTAGTTATCGATCAGTTCATAGTGTTCCCTTTCGTACCCTGCCAGCATCTCAAAGAATTTTCTCCGGGATTCGTTCCCGGCCTGTTTTGCGAGTTCCGCGTAAAAATATTCACTTTTTCTTTCATGCCGCATGGCCGCGATGAGAACGCCGATGGTCCCTAGCTGGGTATCAGCCTGTTTAAACTCCGGAGTAAAAGACTGGGTCCCGGGAACTTTAGCTTCTTCATCCGGCAATTCCAGTTTTTCCCTGTAGGCTTTGAGGTAACCCAGGTGTTTGCTTTCTTCCTCTCCAAGGTAAGTATAAAGCTCCTTTAACTGGACATCATCTGTGGCCCCGGCTTTTTCCAGGTAAAAAGCCTTAGCATCCTTTTCCCGTTTACTCGCAAGGGCAATAGCTGCTTCAATTGTATCAAGTTTACTCACTTCTTCAATCACTTCTTTGAAAGTGTCTTCCATGCTCCAACCCTCCAATATAGTCTCTATCCAGGTGGACATTTTTCATATTTTTTAGGCATGTAGTGCGGCTTCCGGCCTTTCAAGCCCGACAATATCGTAGATCTCTAATGGATTTTGTAGCACCGTAATGTTTTCCATCTGTCCGAGTTTTTCGGAATTTGAAACGTCTACCTCCCTCATCCGGAGCTCAAAGGTTCTTCCGGTAGGAGATGCCGTTTTCACCGTTCCCCTCTTCTGGTCCACCGGCAGGATAAAGATCGGAGTCGAACCCTTGGCCGTCTGGGAAATCGCGTTTGTGACCAGGGTATCAGCAATCCCGGAAACGACCTTGGCGACAGAATTGGCTGTTGCCGGGGCGACCAGCAGAAAGTCGTAATACCCCATCTGAAGCGGGCCCGCGATAAACGGGGAATTGGGGCCGGCGTCCGTTTTGAAGTTGGGAAAGTCCTTCTGGATCCTGTCCCAGAGATGGTACCATTTCATCACGGTCTCTCCTTCCTTTGAGAGGAAGACCATGGTTTCAATGTTTGTCCTTTTCTTTATATCCGCCATGACCCCGTAGGTCTCAAGCATCTGGTCCCCGGAACCTGTGATGCCCCAGGCGATTCTTTTGATTTCCCTGCGCAATTTTTCAACCACAATTTACAACTCCTTGAATAAGTGTCAGATAAGCTTATTTTGACTTTCCGGACTCTGTTTCCTCGGGAAGGCCCGCGCGTTTTACGAGCAGGGTGGTTTCGATAAGTTTCCTGAGTGTTTTCCGAAGAGTCCTCATGCCCTCGGAGTCTTCGGAAACTCCCTCTGCTTTAAGATCCTTTGACCAGAAGGTAGCTCCGAAATTCGCCCCGAAGGACCCGCCTCCCACGGGGATCATTTCGTTGATTATGTAAAAATTCAGGATGGTCTGGATGGCGGGCTCCTGACCCCCTACCCGGTCCCCTCCGTTGGCAAGCCCCATCCCCACTTTGTTCAGGAAAACTTTTGGGTCCCGGGCGACCACGGCTCTACACCTGTCCAGCATCGTCTTGGTCTGGGCACTGACGTTTCCCTGGTAAACAGGGGTCCCGATGACCCAGGCATCGGCCCATATCATTTTTTCATAAAGTTCCGCCGCGATATCGTCTTTATGGACGCAGCCCTTTTTTTCCCGGACGCAGAAGTCACAGTGGATGCAAAACTCCAGTTTTTTTCCATTTGCGGAAAAATAATCGGTTTCTGCTCCGTATTTTTCCCTGGCAAGCTTTAAAGCCTCCCTGACCAGAAAATCGGTTGCTCCTTTCCTGGGGCTCCCTGAGATGCCCAAAATTTTCAAGCTATTGCTAGCAGATCCTTCCATAAAAACCTCAACCGGATACCCCGAAGTCTTTAGCTCAGGGTAGTTAACTTTCTTTTTTCCAGCTTTATCTAAAAATAAATGTAAAGTTAATTTCCCGTACCCCTCAAATTATCTTACGTGCCCCTTGATTATCTTACTTACTTCTACAATTATCTCCCGTACCCCTACATTATCTTACATGCCCCTTAATTTTTCTCAAAAGCATAAACACGCAGAGCACGCTCAGTATTTCAAAAGCCTCGAAGCCGGGAGTTGAAGCCTTTTTCTCCTCAGGATAGGTGGCCATATCGATCACGGGTACTTTATAGGTCCCCTCTTCGAAAAGGGCGTTTATGTGTTCCTGAGAGGCCGATCGGTAGTGGAGGGTTGCCGTTACACTTATCGGGTTTACGGCCCCCCCGGGCATAAGAAAGGAATGCTGCTCGAGCACGGAACTTTTAGGAGGAATCCTGTTGTCGGAAAGGATGCTTTCGGCTTCCCAGGCTTTAACTGTGGGCTGGCCTTCGGAATTGGCAAAGACTGTGTGGTACAGCGTCGTCCCGGAAGCAAGCTTTCCTTTTTCGTCCAGGCCTCCGGAATGGTAGAGTTCTTTGCCTCCTGCGTCCCGGACCGTCAGCTCAAGCCAGATTTCCCGGTCTTCCGTAACTCCTGTTGGGAGCATGTGTCCGGCCCCGGAGTTTGTGATCTCGACTTCCACGTCCACGGTCTCCCCGGCTTCCGCAGTTTCGGGAGCCAAAACGGCAAGGGTTGCGGCTTGCTCCAGGTACTCGATAGCTCTTTTCTCATGCCGGTTTTCCCCGAGCTCGTCCGTCACAAAGGCATTGGCGCCCACAAAGTAGTGGGTATAGACGTGTTCCCTGCCGGGACCGTTGGAGGCGACTTTTCCCGGGTTTGCCTCAAAGCCCACGATTCCCGGGGTCATGTGGCAGTCCTGGCACGACACTCCTTCTTCCGCATAGGGACTTTTCTCCCATTCCGTGTACGTGGCCGCAAGAGTCAGGTTATTGATCGGATGGTAGATGTTGTGGCACATCCCGCAGTAAGCGGATTCATCATAAAATTCATGACCCTCGATCCCGTGTGGCGGTGACACGTCCTCGCCAGCTCCCTTAAGAGGTGGTCCCCATTTTGTATTTCCGGGTTCCAGGACATAAGGGGCATTTCCGATACCCCCACTCTCGACCACAACGTGGCAGAAATCACACTGTACCCCTTCCATAGCGACCTCGCTCAGTCCCGAGCCGTCCATAGGAGGGATTTCTTCCGAAACTACTCCTATGGGTGTATGGCAGCGGGAGCAGAAAGTCCGGGGGAGTTCCTCAGTTTCCGCGGCTTCCCCGTATTCCTGCAGCATGGCCTGGTAAAAGAAATCCTCGTTTGAGTTCGAGTGCATGGACCCGTCCCATTGCCCGAAAATGTTTCCATGACAGGTCGAACAGAGGTTGGACTTTGAAAACTGGCCCGACCCAAAGTCTCCGGGCTCACTTTTCTCTGCTGTTACAAGGCCTCCCGTTAGCAAAAGCAGGACCGAAACAAGAGCTGTCAGGCAGGCCATCCCTTTCCGTATACCTTTATCTTTCGTCAAAATCCCCCCGGCGAAAAATTATAGTCCGAGCAATCGGTTTTTTCCGGACCGTACTTACCCTATATCCCCTGTAGAGTTGGCCGGCTTGGGATCTGGTCTATCTGCAATCTGGTGTATCGATTCCAAAATCAGAGAATAAACCACGGATAAACACAGATGGACACTGATGCTGCCTTCAATCCGTGTTTATTCGTGTCCATCCGTGGTTCTTTGCGTTGACCTACAGGCCTATTTTAAAGTCCACATTTATGGCAATAATTTGGAATCTCAGTACTGGAGTCAACCGGCCTGCAGTCCTACCAATCAGCAATTAGCTCAACTGTATTTCCATGAACTCTTCCCAGGCCCCATGGACATTGCAGTTTTCCAGAGCCTGCAGTTTGGCTTTTTTTCCTGCCAGGCTTTTATCGGTCTGCACCGTAAACGTGGCTTCAGCTTTTTTATTTCTCTTAGTTAGTTCGACTCTCTCAATTTTCTGACCGTTGAGGTAAAGTTCAATCCACTCAATGTAATGTTTTTCATCCATAACGTGGGGGATAAGTCCCACCTCAACAATCACATCAAAAGCTTCCCCTGCAGCGATAGATTTTGGAACATAGATTGCCGGAATATGCTTTTTCTCGCCTTCGGTCAGGTTTTTTGAGTCAACAGGTTTGTTAATTTTTTCTTTTATAGCAACTTCAGCCATTATCTGCCCACTCCCTTTTTACTGAAATCGTTTTCAAATCTCTGTTCAAGTAATATTTTTCGAAATTAATCCGGGTTCTTTTTTATAAGAACGCAGTAAAAAACCCCTGAATCTTTAGGAATGGCTGAAAAATAACTTCATATTTTCAGTCAGGAAATCATTTTATACCCATACAGGTTGTATTTTTGTTGATTGAGACATTTGGTGTGTGCATCCAAACCATGGAAAGTCACGGAAAAGCACGGGAAAATAATGCAGAAAGACGATATTTAAGGTTGTTCCGGCTTTTTTTAGTCTGCTTGAGCTCGCGAAGCGAGCGAAACGGACCCCGTGCTGTTGCACTTGCAGTGCAACTCCCAGTAAATCTTCGATTTACTGCGATCCCGAAGCGGAACTCGGGTGGTTAAGAAATGGTAAACAAAAATACTTGATATTATATTTGACCCATTCCTTAGTTCAGGGGTAGTTGACTTTCAACAAACTTTAGTTATTTTTACTTCAAAAGTTTCAGGGCATCCCTGCAAGCCGAAACTGCCGGAGCTCCCGAGGTTATGAAAATCACGTCCATTGTCTCCATGATTTCCTCTTTCGTGGCCCCGTTTTTAATGGCGCTTTTCATCTGGGATATGGCACAGGCCTCACATTGCTTGGACGCCACCACCGCAAGTGCAATCAGGATTTTCATCTTTGCCGGGAGGGCTCCATCAGTCAGGATCTTATGGTCACATCTCCTGTACTTCTGAAGGAATTCCGGGTCAAGTTCTCCCAGTGTTTCCAGGACGTGAGGGGTAAACCCCAATTTTTCACCTATACTGTCCACTATCTCTTTGTGTTCTTCCATTCTCTTTCCTCCACTCAACTCATTAAAAATCGATAATTAATAATTATTATAATATTATCCTATTTTTATATATAAATTATCCAGACCTCAAATTCTCCTGATCCGGAGGCCGGCCTGAAACAAGCATGCAGACCCCCCGGGCTTTTTGTCTCTGTATTAAACAGAAACCGTACTGAGCCTTTATTTTCCGGGCCCTCCATCAGTTAAAACATAGTGTATCAGTATGGATGGGGGTGTGGGTGTACCTGGCAAGAGCGGCTCAAGTACAGAAACCTGGGCCCAGGATCGTATCAACGCATTCCCGGCAGAGCATTCGGGAAAGCCCCTTTTTGAGCATTTTATGGGGCATCGGGTAACTCCCTTTCATGGGCATTTCCATGACCTTTACATGGTCCATGCAGAGTCCTTTCCCACAAACAATGCAGATGCTAACGGCTTCACTGTCCTTTCCTTCCTGCACACAATCATAGCATTTCAACATCCTGACCACCTCAACAGACCTCATCAAACATGCAGTTCTCCTTCAGGGCATCATGACACGATTTGCAGACGATTCGCTTGATGTGGTCGACGTCCGCTTTGAGCTCAATGGGATAGTCTCCCTCCCAGGCCGGAGTCTCCTCATGGATCAGGTGTTCCTGGCAGACCCCCATTCCGCATACGATACAGATCGCAAGCGCATCCGTATCCTTTCCTTCTTTGGCGCACATATAACATTTCATGTCCATTCCCCATGGTTTCCGGCCCGGGTTTTTCCAGCCCGGGCCCCCCAGTTTCAAAACAGTCCCTTCTACATTTTTAAAAAATTTTGTTTGTCTGCCTCACTTATTTTTCTTCAATGGGGACCATATCTTCCCCGCAACAGACAAGAGTCCCGCCTCCAACTTTTGTAACGGTCACTTCATTGCCGCAGATTTCACAGAGATATTTTTCTCCAACAGCCGATACTGCCATAAATTTCACCTCCTCTAAAATTATTATATAAATATATTTCCTGCAGCCTTCCGGAAACAGCTTCAAAGCATAGTTTTCCGGGCGGCTTTAGGCCATTCAATCTGTATTTTTCTGATTTCAATGGAAAATACACAAATTGCACATTCTATTTGGCAGAAGTACATATTATATATTATCAAGGACAATTTTTCAAAAAAGTACGTGGGCGGCATAACTTTTTGAAAATGTGGGCAGAGAATTAAGCTGAATTTTAAGCCATTTTATATTCCGGTCAAAACCGAAACCGCATGTATTATAAACAGAATTTATATATAATCAATTCAATCAAAACAATAATATATTACATGTTTAATGCAGTTAAATATATATAGATTATTAAATACAGTTATGTCAATTCCATACTCCAAATTATAATTAATGTCTTATTTGAAAAACGATATTGATTATAATCAGACAGTTATTCAACATAACTCTTTATTAAAATAAATTATTAGAATACAAATACTAAAGGAGCAATCAAAGATGAAGTTCGGAATCGAATTTGTACCTAGCGACCCGGTATTAAAGATCGCACACTATGCAAAACTCGCAGAACAGCAGGGATTTGACAACGTCTGGATCACTGACCACTACAACAACCGTGACGTGTACACCACCCTCACCGTGCTCGCTCTGAACACGAACAGCATCAAGATCGGGTCCGGAGTCACAAATTCCTACACAAGGAACGCTGCAATCACCGCATCAAGCATTGGTTCCGTTAACGAAATCTCCGGCGGAAGGGCCATTTTAGGTCTTGGGCCCGGGGACAAAGCAACCTTCGATGCCATGGGTGTCGAATGGGTCAAGCCCCTCGCAACCACCAGGGAAACCATCCAGGCAGTCAAAGGCTTCTTCGCAGGCGAAAAAGTTTCCATGGACGGCGACCAGGTCAAATTCGGCGGCGCAAAACTCGCTTTCAAGACCGGAGACATCCCAATCTACATGGGTGCCCAGGGCTCCAAGATGCTCGAACTTGCAGGTGAAGTCGCAGACGGTGTACTGATAAACGCTTCCCACCCCAAGGACTTCGAAGTCGCTGTAGAGCAGATCAAGAAGGGTGCAGCAAAGGCAGGTCGCGACCCCAAGGAAGTTGACGTTACAGCCTATGCATGTTTCTCAATTGACAAGGACCCCGCAAAAGCTGTCAACGCTGCAAAGGTAGTAGTTGCTTTCATTGTTGCAGGATCTCCTGACCTCGTCCTCGAACGCCACGGCATCGACGTAGCAGCCAAGGCCCAGATCGGAGAGGCAATCGCCAAGGGAGACTTCGGCGCTCTCATGGGCGGTCTTGTCACCGAACAGATGGTCGAAGCTTTCTCCATCTGCGGAACCCCCGATGACTGCGTAAAGAGAATCAAGGAACTTGAAGCCATCGGCGTAACCCAGGTCGTTGCAGGCTCCCCAATCGGACCTAACAAGGAAAAAGCAATAAAGCTTATAGGAAAAGAAATTATTGCCAAGCTCTAAGTTTTCCAAATTATTTTATTTGATAAAATAATTTGAAAATCTTTTAGCAACCATAACGGATTGCAATAATTCTTTAAAAAAATCATTTAAAAAATCATTTGAAGAGCGTTCTGGAAACATGTTTGAAAGTTTAAAAGCTCGAAAGTTTAAAAGCTCGAAAGTTTAAAAGCTCGAAAGTTTAAAAAAGCTTAAAAAACATGTTTCCGGAAACGTTTGAATATATTTTAAAAAACAGTTGCCTGTCAAGGCAGGATGTCAAGGCAGGAAATTCAAGGCACTGGAGGTTATTAATTGCCACCAAAAATTGCAGATATCATTGAGTACGACGTGTGCGCGGCCTGCGGTGCATGCGAGGCCGTATGTCCGATTGGAGCCGTAATCGTTAAGAGGGCGGCGGAAATCAGGGACCCGAATAACCCGGACCTTTACGAAAAAGGGGCCGCATTCCAGGCCTGTGAAGGTTGTCTTACCTGCAGCAGGGTCTGTCCGGTAGTTGATGGCTTCAAGGAAGACGAACTCGCAAATGTCCGGAAATTCTTTGCCGCAAAAGATGCAGCGTCAGTCGGCAGCCAGGACGGTGGAGTAACTTCCGCAATCGTAAAGGCTCTCTTTAAGAAGGGTGAAATCGACTGCGCCATCGGAATTTCCAGAAACGATGACTGGGAAACCGATCTTGTCATCATGACCAGCGCGGAAGATGTTGATAAGACCAGAGGGACCAAGTACACCTCGGACCCCTTACTCAGAGTCCTCAGGGAAGCCTTTGAAAAATACGAGCGGATCGCAGTTGTGGGCGTGCCCTGCCAGGTCCATGGGGCTCGTTTAATCCAGGAAAACTTCAACGAAAAGATCGTGATTATTATCGGGCTGCTCTGTATGGAGAGTTTCCATCATGATACCATGCTTGAGAAGGTCATCTCCGAGGTCCTGCAGGTCAATGCCAGTGATATCGTAAAGATGGAGTTTACCAAGGGCAAGTTCTGGGTCTACACCAGAGAAGGCGAAGTCCATAATGTCCCGATCAAGGACATTGCCCATTACGCCAGGAATCCCTGCCACAATTGCTGTGACTACACCTCGGCCTTTGCCGACATCTCGGTAGGATCCGTCGGAGCCCCGGACGGCTGGAACTCGGTCTTTATCAGGACGGATGCAGGCGAGAAATATTTCGATATGGTTAAAGAAGGGCTGGAGCTCATGGATGATCCCAAACCGGGTATGGACCTTGTCCAGAAACTCATCGGCCTGAAGCGCAAAGGCAACGTCGAGCATTATCTGGAAGTCTGTGAAAAGTTCTCCTTCCCCGGCGCGGGAATCCGTTGAATAAGAACTATTAAATAAGATCAGAGAGGTCAGGAGCCGGGATGACGCGCGCCTTTTACATCGGACGTTTTCAGCCGTACCATTTCGGACACCATAATGTGATCACGAGGATCGCAGAGGAAGTTGACGAACTGGTAATCGGGATTGGAAGTGCCCAGAAGAGCCACGAGCCCGGTGATCCGTTCACGGCCGGAGAACGGGTGCTGATGCTTAACAATGCTCTTGAGGAGCTCAGCATCCGCTGCTACGTAATCCCGATAGAAGATGTCAGGTACAACTCTATCTGGGTCCCCCACGTCGCCGCCCGGACTCCTCGCTTTGACGTCGTGTACTCTAACAATCCCCTTGTTCTCCAGCTCTTCAGAGAAGCCGGGTTTTGTGTGAAAGAGTCCCCCCTTTACATCAGGGACAAATATTCAGGGACCGAGATCCGGAAACGGATGGTCGAGGGAAAAAAGTGGAAACATCTGACCCCCCAGCCTGTGGTCGAGGTAATTGAGGAAATTGATGGGGTAACCCGCCTCAAAAACGTCACCGCAAACGACAACCTTTTTCTGTAACTTTTTTTCCTGTAATTTTTTTCCTGTGTTTTTCCCGTGGCCATTCCCAGGAGCAGGTCACAGGCGATTACGGAAATTTTTGTTTTTTCGGAAACACAATTCTCAGGAAACCGAATCGATCCAGTCTAAAGAACCGGGTTTATAGGCCTCCAGCTCCTGCTCTGACCCGCTCAGGAGATGGTCTATAATAATTTCCACATCTGTCGCGCTCTCTTCAGAAGTCCTGTCGGTGGTGTTGACTTCAAAGACCTTTTCGCACCACTCGAAAGCTTCCACAAGGATCACGTCCAGGGCTTCAGCCTCCGCGTTTTCATCAAGTTTCGCTTCAGAGTAGCCGCGTGTCGCAAGTCTTTTTTTCAGTTCCGGAGGGTAGGCCCGGAGCACGATAACAAGGTCAGCTATGTAATGGGCCATGTGGCTTTCAAGGATTATTACCCTGGAACCTGTGGTCCCACCGGTTTCTCCACCAGTGCCGCTTTTCTTACTTATGTTGTCTTCGCCTTCCCTGCCTTTTTCGCCTTCTTCGCCTTCCCCGCATTCGGCAAGAATTTTATCCAGATGGGCCCGGACAAGGTCCATGTCCGCAACAACAGCGTCCCGTTTTTCGTCAACTTCCGAATAAAGGTGTTCTTCCCGGATCATTTCATTGAGGTGAATGACCTTCCAGCCCCTCCTGTCGGAAAGTATTTTGCTGATCGAGGTTTTCCCGGTCCCGGGAGTGCCTGTAAGTCCTATTAGCATGGGCAGGAAAATAGAGTTTATGGCAGTTATAATTAATGCCGGGTATTTTTTCCTGTTTTTCACTGAAAAACGAGTCCTCAACGGCCGACGGAGGATGCCGGGCATTCCATAAATTAATTAAAAAAGAAGCTGCTGTAAAACTGCACATATATAATTAAAAAAGAAGCTGTTGCAATACCCCACAAAAGGTACTGATTTCTAACTAACAGGAATCCCTGTCAATTACCCGGCGCCTGAAAAGGCTTTCTGACAATTTCCTGAAATTTAATTTTTGGCCAGATCGGGTAATTGACAGATAGGGAATAAAGAATCAGGGAATTATTTTTTCTTATTTTGCTTTGCCAGTTTCTTTTTTGCGTCCTTGCTACCAGCAGCAGCCAGTTTTTCAAGTCCTGCGACTTTATCTTTGCGGGCTTGATCTTTTCTTCCTTTATCTTTTTTAGTCATTGCCATAACAAAATACCTTCGTAGAGTGTGCTTATTAAATATTTGATTAGAGGCCGGAGCAATGCAGGATTTCAACATCCACTGCCACAACGCACTCTTTTCTATTTTTGAAACTACTTATCAGTTTCCACTGTACCTAAAATTATTCAGCAGGTCTGCAAGGTTTTGCGGGCACATCTCACTAAAAATATTAACTCCTATTTCGCTTCGGAATGGCCCCTGATAAAATATGCAGAATTTATCTATCAGGGTGAGGTGGACTCCTCTGGCTCTTTGAGCATCTCATAGACCCGATTAATGTGCTCGGCCCGGGTTATTATGAGCAGTTCGTCTTCTTCTTCCAGGCGAGCTCCTCCATCTTTTTCCCCGCAGGTCAAAGTGAAGTCTTTTTTCCGGTAGAACCCGATGATTTCGGTGTTTTCCGGAAGCTGGAGCTCTAAAACCTTTTTTCCGGCCAGGTGTTCCCCCAGAATCACGCTTGTAAAACGGACGTCCGAGCGCATGAGGTTGCTCAGTTCAACGGTGTTTACCCCTCGCAGGGCATCTGCAATGACCGTGGAAGCGAGGTGAGGGGGGTTGATAAGGTAGTGGAAGCCGAGTTTTCTGCCGACAGCCGTGAACTTTTCGTCGTCGGTCTTGATGATTATCTTTTCAACGTTCGCCTCTCTGGCAATCAGCCCTATCAGGATATTGTCCTGGTCGTGCCCTGTACAGGCGACAACCGTATAGGCGTCTCCGATACCGGCTTTTTCCAGGATGTCGGGATGAGTGCCCTCGGCATGGATGACGGTGCAGTCCAGCTCCTCCGCAAGCTCCCTTGCAAGCCCTTCGTCCTTTTCTATCAGGATAACCTCATTTCCCTGCATGATCATACTTCGGGCGAGATGCAGCCCGAGTGGACTTGCTCCGACAATGATTATTCTCATGACTCAAACCCCCAAATCAAATCTCAAACTCCCAATCAAACTTCGCTCTGAATCCATTATTTCCGAATCCAGGTCTGTGGTAGTAGCAATATACATAACGGTATGATCTCGATCCTCCCGAGCAGCATGTCCGCACAGAGCACAAGCTTCAAAAACAGAGGCATGGCAGGATTCGTAACCCCAACCGAAAGCCCGGTTGTTGCCAGGGCGCTTGAGACCTCGAAAAGGGCGTCTGCGGCTCCGGTTCCGGCAAGCATGAAGATGAAGGCGGAGGAGATCAGCAGCCCGAAGTAAAGCAGCACGAAGGTTGTGAGGTTGTAAACCTCATTCGCTTCGATCACGTTTCCGTTAACCTTCAGGGGAGTGATGGCTTCTCTAGGCAGGAAAAAGCGGAAAAAAACCATTTTAATCAGGCTTATGACCACAATCAGACGAAAGATCTTGATCCCGCCCGCGGTTGAGCCCATGCTGCCTCCTATGCACATGAACACGCTCAGGAATACCTTGGAAGCGTCCGAAACCGGCCCGAGGTCCATGGTCGAAAAGCCCGTGGTCGTAAGGGCCGAGATCACCTGAAAAGCCGCAGCAGGAAGATACCCAAGCATCTCAGGGCCCGGGGCAAGGGTGAAGGCGAATAAAACTGTCCCTGCCACTACAAGCTTCAGAAGATACCTGATCTGCAGGTCTCCTCTCAGACCTCCGGGAGATTTCAAAAGCCCCGGGTAGAGGGAAAAACTGATCGCTCCCATAAGGCTGGAAAGTCCTATCATAAACGCGGGCAAAACCCCCGGATAGGCCGCGATGCTTTCGGATCTCGTCGAAAAGCCTCCCGTGGAAATTGTGGAAAGCGCATGGGAAAGAGCGTCAAACCCGTTCATCCCGCCCGCGAGCAGGAGCAGAAACGAAGCCAGAGTCAGCCCCAGGTAGACCCGGCCGAGCAGTCTGGCAGTTGCAATAACACCCGGCCTGACCCGGGCCTCGCCCAGGTTTACCCTGTAGAGCCGGAAAGCCGTAGTCCCTGGCCGTATGAGGACACCCAGCACAAGTACGATTATTCCTATCCCCCCAATCCACTGTAACCAGGAACGGGTAAAGAGAAAAAGAGGGCTCATTCCTGCCGGGGCCACGCTCAGGCCCGTGGTGGTAAGTCCCGAGACGCATTCGAAAAAGGCATCCGGATAGGGCATGTCCGTGGAAAGGGCCATGGGGACCGCGCTTATAAATGAGCAGAGGGGAAAGATCAGGGCCGCAAGGATTACGGCTTCCTTCAGCTCAAGCTCGTAATCCGGAAGAGACCTGTGAAGGAGAACTCCCACAACCGCCGTCAGGAGAACTGTCACCCCGTAAATGGAAACCGCAGCCGGTTCACCCAGGAGGAGGGCCGCCCCCATGGGCACCAGCAGGACCGCCGCAAAGGCCACGAGGATGTGCCCTGTGTACTTCAGGACGGCCAGGGGGTCCACGGGAGAGACAAGTTCGTACATAGGAGTTAATTGTAGTTTTTTCCTTAAAGGCTTATTTCAATTACAAATTTTTATACGAATGCTTATATTTTTTAAGATAGGAGACGATTGTTAAAGGGGATTATGATTGGGGTAATTACCGAAGTTGATATCAGAAAAACTAAGAACAGAATTACGATCAAAACCACGAAGCCTGTGATGGTTAGAACCTTACCCAGGGCAATCATCATGCAGGAGGGGAAAAAGCCTGGATTACTTTCCCAGCCTTACGCCTGAAATCCTGCTCACGCTCCTGGTCCTCGCAGGCACCATCCTCCTTTTTGTGGGCGAGGTCTTCAGGGTGGACATAATTGCGGGGCTTGTCATGCTGAGCCTGGCCTGGTTGGGACTTGTGACCCCGCTCCAGGCTTTTTCCGGTTTCGGGAGCAATGCAGTTATTTCAATTATCGGGGTCATGGTGCTCGGCAGGGGGATAGGAAAGACCGGGCTTATGAACAGGCTGGGCCGGAAATTTGTGGCCCTGGCAGGGTCCAGTGAAAAAAAGTTGCTCGGGGTGCTCTGCACCGCTGTGGGTTCACTTTCGGCTTTTATGCAGAATATAGGTTCGGTAGCCATCTTTTTGCCCGCCGTGCTCAGGATTTCTAAAAATACGGGGATTCCGGCCTCCCGCTTAATCATGCCCATGGGGTTTGCGGGAATTTTGGGGGGCACTCTTACTATGGTCGGGTCCGGGCCCCTGATTATCCTCAACGACCTCCTCAAGCAGGGAGGATTCGAACCTTTCGGGCTTTTCAGTGTGACCCCGGTAGGAGTCGCCCTGCTCCTGGCCGGAACCGGATATTTTCTGATTTTTGGAAAGTACGTGCTGCCTGAAAATACGGGGACTGAGAGTGGAGGAGGTGGGGGCAGTGGCAGTGGCATTGCTGGTTCGGGGGCCGGGGTCGAGGGAGACCCCTCCACTCCATCCGCTCATCCTCCCGCTCTTCCACCTCAGAAGCAGCTTGTTGAGACCTGGCAGCTCCCTTCCCGCATTGTTTGCTGCAATATTCCGGAGGGCAGCCCCCTTGCGGGCAAAACCCGGGAAGAGGCCGGGTTCTGGAAGGAGTACGGACTGCACCTGCTGGCCTTTGCCGAAGGAAAAGAAATCTCTCATGCCCCCTGGCGCTATACCCGGCTTTTTCCGGGGCAGGATCTTGCTCTGCTGGGCTGGCCTGAGGAGGTTGAGCGTTTTATTTCAGACAACAAACTCATTCCGATAAAGGCCTCTTCCATATGTACCGAACTTTCGGAAGGGGATGTGGCCGGGTTTGCCGAAATTATCATCCGCCCCAAAGCCTCCATTGTGGGAAAGGCTCTCCGGGAAATTGCCCTGCGCAAGACCTACGGGGTGGACCCTCTCCTTCTCCTGAGCGGGCCCGAGGAGGTTCGGGGTGACTTTTCCGACCGGCCACTACAGACCGGGGACACGGTGGTCGTGTACGGGCCCTGGGGTTCGATCAGGGCCCTGGGGGATGATCCGGATTTCGTGCTCCTGACTCCTGTTGAGGAGGAAAATAAGGAAGAGTCAAAGCTTCTTCAGGCTTCATTTTGCTTTATCGGGGCAATCCTTCTGGCTTTTTCGGGTTTTCCCCTCGCTGTGAGTCTGCTTTCCGGGGCTATGGGCATGGTCCTTTCCCGGGTGCTTTCTATTGAGGAGGCTTACAGGGCTGTTGACTGGAGGACGGTCCTCCTGCTCGGGGGCCTGATCCCTCTGGGGCTTGCCATGGAATCAAGCGGGGCGGCGGCATTTCTCGCAGGAAAGGTGATGGCGGTGGTCGGGGGGAGCCATCCCCTGGTAATCATGTTTGCGATTGCGGGCCTGACAACCCTCTTTTCCCTCTCCATGTCCAATGTTGCGGCAACAGTCCTGCTTGTGCCCCTGGTCCTGCTCATAGGAGAGTCCACAGGCCTCTCTCCCAGGGGGCTTGCCCTCCTTGTGGGAGTTTCGGCGTCCAACTCCTTCGTGCTGCCCACGCACCAGGTAAACGCCCTTCTGATGGGGCCCGGAGGGTACAGGAACGTGGACTATATGAGGGCCGGAGGGGGCATGACTCTGATCTTCCTTGTCATTGCGGTGGGGCTGATTTACCTTTATATGTAATTTTCATCTGTAATCTTCGTCTGTAAATCATTATCAGTAACTCTTCATCTGTAATCTTCATCTGTAAATCATTTTTATCCTAACAAAATGAATACAATCAAAGAAATTATCTGAAAACCGGGGGGTATTTTGTGATAATACAGCAATTTTTTGTGAGAGGCATAGCGCACAGTTCCTACATCCTGGCAGGAAAGGAAAGCTGTGCGGTCATTGACCCGCGCAGGGATACCGAAATCTACGTCGAGGCCGCCGGGGCCATGGGGGTAAAGATCACGCACATCCTTGAGACGCACCTGCACGCTGACTTTGTTTCCGGACATCTGGACCTTGCTAAAGAGACCGGGGCAAAAATCTACGTCCCGAAAGCCGGGAACTGCAAGTTTGAGCATGTGGGGCTTGTTGAGGGAGACAGCTTCGAAATCGAGGACATGGTAATAAGGATACTTGAAACTCCGGGCCATACGCCTGAACACATCTCCTATGTGGTCTCGGACACCTCCAGGGGTCCGGATCCTGTTGCTCTTTTCTGTGGAGACACCCTTTTTGTGGGAGACGTGGGAAGACCCGACCTGTTCCCGGGCCGGGCCGAAGAACTTGCGGCCAAACTCCATGACAGCCTTTACAATAAACTGCTTACCCTTCCCGATTCCTGCGAGGTCTACCCGGCCCATGGGGCAGGTTCGCTTTGCGGAAGAGCCATGGGGGCCAAACGGACAAGCACCATAGGCTACGAAAGAAAGTACAATTACGCCCTTCAAATCCCTGACCGGGCGGATTTCATAAAGGCCCTTACGACCTATATGCCCCCGGCCCCGGACCATTTCAGCCGTTGCAGTGCCGTGAACGGGGAAGGCCCGGCTTTCCTGAAGGAACTTTCTTCTCTCAGAGCAGTCCCGCCCCTGGAGTTTCTCGAACTTTCCGGAAGAGACGACACTCTTGTCCTGGATACCCGCTGCTATGAAGGCTTCGGGGGAGAACATGTGCCGGGCTCCTATAGCATCGATATAGCGGGTAACTTCGGGACCTTTGCGGGCTGGCTCCTGTCCCCTGATAAAAAGATCCTGCTTGTGAGCTATGACGAGGCCCATGCCCGGGAGGCCGCAGTCTGGCTGCACAGGGTCGGGCTTGATAAGATTATCGGCTATCTGAATGGAGAAACGTTTGCCTGGGTGACCGCAGGTCTTCCTGCAGAGCATGTCCCGCAGCTTTCCACTCCGGAACTTTATGCAAGGATCCGGGAAGAGAAACCTCTCGTGGTCGTGGATGTCCGGGCTCCTTCCGAGTACGAGAACTTCCATATTGAAAATGCCCTGAACATCCCGGTCCCGGACCTGCGGACCCGCTACTCCGAACTTGACCCTGAAGCCGATACTATTCTTATCTGTAGTACGGGGCACAGGTCAAGCATGGGAAGCAGCATCCTGAAACAGCATGGTTTTAAAAAGGTCTGTAATGCCGCGGGCGGGATGACGGGCTTTAACGCCGCAGGGTTTGGGCCTGAGTGCCAGATGTGCTCCCTTTCCTGGGCGGGTGACCTCAAAAAACGGACCTGAGCTGTTCTAGGAAGGGAAATTCAGACGGAAAAAAGCCGAAAAAGTAGAGAAAGTAGAGAAAGCAGAAAAAAATAGAAAATAAGATAAGAAAATCAGGAAACGGAGGTCAAAACCCTGGGAATCTTCACTATGGAAACGTGGTCGCCCCATGTGGTCGGGATCGGCATAGGTATTTTAAGCTGGCTTACCTTCCTGCTTTCCGATAAGGCTATAGGGACTTCAACCGCCTACGCCCGGACCGCAGGAATGATTGAGAAATTGTTTCGGGGGAAGAAGGTGGAGCAGATGGCCTACTTTAAAAAATTCCCCCCTGTTGTGGACTGGGAATGGATGCTCGTACTCGGGATTATTTTCGGTTCCTTCATCTCCGCTCGGCTTTCGAGTATTTTCCGCTTTGAGTGGGTCCCTTCCGTCTGGGGTGCGGCTTTTGGGCCTGACCCCTTCATCAGGGTGTTCGCGGCCCTTGTAGGGGGCTTTTTTATAGGTTTCGGGGCCAGGTGGGCCGGAGGCTGCACGAGCGGGCACGGGATTTCCGGGACTCTCCAGCTTACTCTGGGGAGCTGGATTTCGGTAATCTGTTTTTTCATAGGAGGAGTGGGAGCCGCTTTTTTGCTCTATTTCTCCGGGACCTGAAGGTTCGGTAAATTAGGAAATAAATTAGCAGGGAGGACCGGATGTTAGAAGGACTTCATTCAAGGAAAAAACTTCAACTGGGCCTGGGCTTTCTTTTCGGAATTATTTTCGGGTTCCTGCTCCAGAAAGGAGGAGTTTCTCATTACAATGTTATTATAGGGCAGCTCCTCCTTACCGATTTCACGGTGGTAAAGATCATGCTTTCGGCAACTGTCACCGGGATGCTGGGGGTATATTTCCTCAAAACCCTGGGGCTTGCAAAACTTCATCCTAAGGCCGGGGCTCTTGGCACGAACGTGATCGGAGGTCTCCTTTTCGGAATCGGCTTTGGAATTTTAGGCTACTGTCCGGGGACGATGGCAGGAGCAGTGGGAAACGGTTCTCTGGACGTGCTGGTGGGAGGGATTGCGGGCACCCTCCTCGGGGCAGGGGTCTTTGCCGAGCTGTATCCGAAACTGGAAGGTGGAATCCTCAACAGAGGATATTACGGGGACGCAACCCTGCCTGAAATCCTGGGGGTCAGCCAGTGGATAGTCGTGCTGCTCGCTGCGGCCCTGCTGACAGGAGTTCTGTGGGGGCTTGAAAGGGCCGGGTTGTGAAGATTATTTTGGAAAATCTACGTTTCTTACTATGCCCTTTTCCGGATATATTCTTTCTTTTTTATTGATTTTTTCAGATTTTTCATTTTTTTAAATTCTTACCCTTATTTTTTTCTTTTTCCCGTTTTTCTCTTATTTTTTTCAGTATCTGGCCTTTATTTTTTTATTAACCTTATATTTCTCAGGGAATTAGCGATATTGGCTTATTTTGCAGGGGAATTCCTCTTTTTAGCCTTCAATTGCCCTTTTTTCGCATTAAAAAACCCTTATGTTCCTTATTTTTACTTCTAATCTTTTCCCCTCATTTTTTGGAAATTCCTTACTTTTAATTTCATATCTTTTACATAGGCCTTCTAGCAGAGGGGTTTTTCCTCAGGATGCCTACATACAATGAAAAATTACCTTTTTTTTGAAAAAATAAAGCCAGAAATCGGGACATAAATGGAAAAAATGAATTATGAGGTGTAAACAAATAATAATGATTTTTAAAGCGATCCTGATTATGATTCCTCCTTTCCGGAGTTTTCATCTCTCGCACAGTGTCAAAAAACCTTTCACGGGGAGATAAATATTTATAATGAGTGTGTATTATTATAAACTAAAACGAAAATAGCAAAAAAGTGGGGGGAAATCGTATGAAAATAAGGGTCGTAAGTTCCAGAAAAGAAATTTTCACGCTGAATCCTAACGAGAGAATCGTACACCTTGCTTTCAGACCTTCGAACAAAGACATTTTTGCACTTGTTGAGACCTGTCCGAAGATCGAAGTAATCCAGCTTCCGAAATCATACAGGCGCACGGTTTCAAAGTCTATAGAGATGTTCCTGGAGATGCAGAGAATCCAGCTTATTGAAGGGGACGTATGGGGACACAGGAAAGACATCAACGAATATTATAGTATTCCTTCTTCGGTGATCGAAAAGATCAAGGAAATGAGATTAGAAGGTACACCGGCTGAGAGGATCGAAGAAAAGATCTCAAGGGAGAGCAAACTCAACCCTGCAATGATAGCCTATATCCTTTCCAAGGAAGGGGCAAGGGAAATCATTGCCTGAGGGCCGTGGACCTCAGACTTCCCTTTTTGACTTCGGGGAGCCCGTGATTCCGATAGATTGCAGAACGAGGGGCTGCAACTCGAGCTGGATGAGCGGGTTCTATAAATCATACATATCCAAATTTTTCTTTTACATCGGTCCTTTTTATTTTTCCGAAACTTTGTACTTTTTCCTGTACGTACAAAGGAGAAAAAAACGCTATGTTTTCCCCCTTCTAAAATCGGAATCAAAAGTGAGTTCCCTTCTGAAACACAGTTAGGACTTACGCAGTTGAATGAAAAAACATTAGCATGGGACATGGAACTATCTAAAGAGTAATTTTGTTGATATGGCCTCATGCACTTGGTTTTACAGCTCAAGTGCGTAACTACTAACAGTAATCTTTATAAAGGCTGAACCCAATTTTACTAGGTGCTAGTAAAAATTTTATAAAGATAGGGGTAAAGATGGATCCGTTTCTGCTCAATTTAATATTTCTTTCTGAAAAAAGGAAAGACCTGCTGCTTTTCCTCAAAAACAGCCCCAAAGGTATGGAGGAAATAAAAGAAGCCCTTTCCGTGACCCCCACTTCAATCCTTCCCCAGATTAAGAAACTGAAAGAAGAGCAGCTTGTATTCCAGAAAGACAAAAATTATGAACTTTCCGTTATCGGCAAGGTAATCGTTGAAAAGATGGAACCTCTTCTAAATACCTTTAAACTGTTCGAGGGGAATTTTGAGTACTGGTCGGAACGGGACCTCCAGGGAATCCCCATTTCTCTCCGAATGAGGCTGGGGGAACTCGGGAAATGTACCCTGATAAGACCTGACCTTAACTACATGTTTGAGCTTAACCGGGAATTTGTGGACCAGGTCTTCAAATCCGGCTATGTCTATGGTTTTTCCGCCTATTTCCATCCGGCGTTCACATCGTTATATGCGGAATTTGCGGAAAAAGGCCTTAAAATTTCTATCCTCCTGACCGAACCGGTGTTCCAGAGGTTCAAAACGGACTATAGGGAAGCCCTGGAAAATATGCTGAATCTTAAAAACATAAAAATGTTTGTCCTCCCCGAGGACATGAAAATTGCAGCCCTTACCGTAACGGATAGGTTCATGCTTATTTCCCTTTTCCCGAAAGCCAGGCTCTTTGACAGGGAGAGTCTGATGTGCTCCGAACCAAAAAGCCTTCAGTGGGGAAAAGAACTCTTCGACCACCTGCTTGAAGGTGCGGCCCAGGTCACAGAGGTCTGAAAGGCCAGCCAACCCTGTGCCTCTGCCCGCAGTCCGGACAGATCAATATTATTTCAAAAATGTCATTTTTTTTGGCAAAGGAGATGTGAAATCCTCTCCTGTATCCACAGTTCTCGCAGATGTGAAACTCTTCTTCAAGCTGCTTTTCAATGACACTTTCTGATATGTCGTTCATTTCCATGCCCTCTCCTCTTTGTTTTCAGAAACTACAGCTTACTGGTTTCCAGAACCCCTATTAGTTTTCTTTCGCAAAATATATTGTAACTATTCAGCCATACTTTGAACAAAGGCAATTTTTCCTCGTTTCGAGGAAAAATTGCATATAAAATAACTCTATCTCTTCAGTATCATGCTTACACGTGAAGAGATTCTTGAAATCTATGAAGAAGGCCCTGAAGCAGTCGTTGCTGTAATTCAGAGACTTGAGACTATCATAGAGAAACAGGCTTCTCAAATTGCTGAACTTGAGGAACGTGTAAGGGTTTTAGAGGCTCGTCTAAATCAAAACAGCCAAAACAGCAGTAAACCTCCTTCTACTGACGTTTTTGTGAATGAAAAACCTAAACCTAAGAGTAGCCGCACAAGAAGTGGGAAAAAACCTGGTGGTCAAAAAGGTCATTCTGGAAGTACTTTCGAAATGGTTGGGGATCCTGACCATATAATATTTCATTCCCCTCACTGCTGTGAAAATTGTGGTCATGATCTTGAAGATACTGAAGTTCGGGACTGTGAACGCAGGCAAGAAGCTGATATTCCTCCTGTGAACATCATATTTACCGAACATCGTGCTGAGTCCAAGAAATGCCCTCACTGTGGGAAAATAAACAAAGGTACTTTTCCAGACTCTATAAAATTCCCTATTCAATATGGACCTCGCCTTTTATCCTCTCTTGTATATTTAAGGAACTTTCAATTGATTCCTTATAAACGGATTTGTGATTTGTCAGAGGACTTTTATGGAATACGTATCAGCCCTGCTACCATAAAAAGAGCTGAAAAGGAATTATTCCAGAAATTGGAACCTTTCGAAAAAGCTGTTTTCGAACATCTACGGGTAGCCTATTCTGTACATTGTGATGAAACAGGAATGAGGGTTTTAGGGACAAAATGGTGGCTCCATGTTGTTTCAAACAGTCTGTGGACATACTATTTTGTACATCCAAAAAGAGGATCAGAGGCAATGAATGCTTTGGGTTTTCTTCCAGAATACAAGGGGGTAGTAGTTCATGATGGTTGGGCATCATACAACAAATATGGATGTGAACATGCTCTCTGCAATGCTCATCTTAAGAGGGACCTCACTGGAGTTGAAGAGAATTTTGAGCAGCAATGGGCTAAAAAAGTAAATGAACTTCTGAGTGAAGTAAAAAAATATACCGACGAATGCAGAGAAATGGAAATTCCAATAGATCCAATAAAAGTCAGGGCATTCGAGGAAATATACGATAAAATAATTAAAGAGGGAATTGAAGAAAATCCACCTCCTGACCTCTCAAAACAGGTTAAAAAAAGAGGAAGACCAGCACAAACAAAAGCAAAGAATCTCCTTGATAGGTTCATAAAATACAAGGATAGGATTCTGAAATTCCTCAATGACCTGAGAGTTCCATTTGATAATAATCAAGCAGAGCGAGACATCAGAATGATGAAGCTACAACAGAAGATTTCGGGAACTTTCCGAAGCATCGAAGGAGCGGTAGCTTTCTGCAGAATTCGGGGATACATATCCACTATTAGAAAGAATAGCTTGAATGTCATGGATGCTATTCGAGCGGCGCTCAATGGAGCGCCGCTATTATCCGATAGTTGCAACATTAGCTGAAACTATGCTTTTTTTATCAGTAGGCTGAATAGTTACAATATATTTATCAATTCATCCTTAAATAATACAGACTCTTTTATTCCTGCAGACTTTATTAATCGGTTCAGGAGGAAAAGCAATAACAATCTTGCACGAGCAGAAAGCCCCTTACGGCAGTCCGGTAAAAGTCCTGACTACTCTGGGTTTTTTGCTGATTCTGGCCATTTACATGTTTTCGATTTTCGGGCTTTATGGGTTTGGCCTGGAAAACGGGGAACAGCATATTATCGCGTTCGTAGTTCTGCTCTACGGCTTTTCTATGTGGGGCTTTTACGGCATGAAGTTTCAGCTTACCCGGCAGAAGGTTCTGGTTTATTTTCCGCCTTTCAGGTACGTAATCGAATATTCCGGGATAAGTTCCGTTGAAATCCTTGAAGGGATTCCCTGGTACACGGGCTGGGGGCTCAGGATTCACGGCAGAAAAATCCTTTTTGTGGGAAAACATGCCAGAGCGGTCCTTATCAAAAAAGAAGAAGGGTTTTTCCGGCAGGTCGTCCTGGTTCCGGAAAACCCCGAGGAGTTCGCAAGACAGCTCCGGAATGTAATGGGCTGATAACCTTGTTGCTAATCCTGGCTGCTGATCCTGGCCGACGATCTGTCAACTACCCGCGAATTCCAAAAATTTAAGTTTTGTGCTGTTTCAACCACCCCGCGATATCGACCCCCAGCCGCTTGCATTCCTTCAGGTCTTTATCCGTGGGTTTGTGGAGGATGCGGAGCACAGGGTCTATTACCTGCATTTCCAGGTCTCTCATTTTTTCCGCAATCATTATGGGTGCTTCTCCGCTCCAGCCGTAGGACCCGAAAGCTGCCCCCAGTTTTCCCTGCGGTTCTGCGGCTGATAGGGTTTCTTCCATGAACTTTTCCATGGGTGGCAGCATTTTGTAGTAGAAGGTCGAAGAGCCCACGGCTATCGCATCAGCTTCCTTCAGTTCTTCTGGTTTCACATCATAAAAACTCAGAGACTTTACATCAACATTTTTCGAATCAATCCCTTCGGCAATTGCATCAGCCATAGCTTTTGTGTTTCCCGAAGTACTCAGATAGACAACTATCGCTTTCAAAAAATTCCCCCTCTATTTCCCGGTAATTTCAAACAAATATTCAATGAGTTTTATATGTCTACTAATTTTTATGAATGTTCTGGACAACTCCTTTATCTCAAATAGCAGAAGATCCCTTCCTCGACAGTTCCGGCTTTGCCGGAACTGGCAGGGAGGGGTAGTTGACCAATTCTTTAGTTCCCCGGACCGTCAGGCCAGATCAGCTTCTATGCGAATAGGAGCGATATAATTCACCGCCTGAAGGGCAATGGTTTCCAGAAAGGTGCGGATATTCGGGGCGAATTCCTCCATGTTGTGGGAAGCCAGGTTCAGGCTGCCTATGATCTCTCCCTTATACTTGAGCGGGATTACCGCAACTCCCCGCAGGCCTTCTTCCCCAAGGGCTTCCCCCAGCAGTTTCTCAGAAAAAAAACTGAGTTTATAGCTGGGTTTTTCTCTCGTGATCTGTCTTGCTTCGGAAGATCCTGCCTCAAAGGTGGAAACCTTTTCTACGAATTCGGTGGAAAACCCCCTGTGAGCCACCAGGTTTATCTTGTCCACAAGTTCGTCAACCAGATAGATCCCTCCTGAATCTATTCCCTCTACCTGGAAACAGGCATTCAGGACCTCTTCAAGCATTGTCTGCAAACTCCAGGTCGAGCTCAGGGACGTGCCCAGGGCCCGCTCGATTTCAAGGAGCTGTTCGGCTTCCTTTCGGGCTGTAACGTCCACAACAATCCCCTGAAGGTGAGTGGCCTCGCCTTTCGGGTCTCGCTGGATAAAGGTCCTTTCATCGACCCAGCGCAGTTTTCCGTCCTTTGTAAAGAGCCGGTACTCCATCATGAAATCGTTATATCCTTCCTTTATGCAACGGGAAAGCTCTTTGATTACTCTTTCGAAGTCATCAGGGTGGAGAATCTCCCCATAAAGGACATTTTCTGAGAGAAAGTCCTGGCTCGTGTACCCGAACTGCACAATGTTTTCCGATACAAAGACCGCAGGCCACTTTTTTTCATTTTTCCACAAAAAGACCACTGCGGGACTGTTATTGATGACAGTGTTGAGCACTTCCACCTCTTCAAGGGCCTTTTTGAGAGCTTCTTCGTTTTCCTTTTTAGCTGTAACGTCCAGGATAATGCCCTGGTAGTGTGTGATTTCCCCCGTTGCATCTCGCTGAATAAAGGTCCGCTCACTAACCCAACGTGTGTTCCCGGCCTTTGCCAGGATCCTGTACTCAATATTGAAATCCACGGCCCCTTCTCGGGTCTGCCGGTCGAGCTCCTCTTCAACCCTTTTAAGGTCCTCGGGATGGATGATGTCCCCATAAAGCAGTCCCCCGCTCACAAAATCTTCTGCCGTGTACCCGAACTGGATCACGTTTTCGGACACGTACTCCACAGGCCACTTTTCTTCATATTTCCATAAAAAAACAATTACAGGGCTGTTATTGATGACGGTCTTCAGAGTTTTTTCTCTCTTCAGGGCATCTTCGAGAGCCCTTTCCTCCCTTTTACAGGTATCCAGAAGCTCTTCCTTTGAAAGTCCTTTATTTATCCGGCTGTTTTTTTCCAAATTACGGGAGTCCATATTTTTCACTCCTGGTAATAAACCGGCTCCTGAATGGGATGCCGATCAGCAGGCTTTTGTTTTCTGAATCTGTTCGCGGCGTATGTCCGTATATGGGACCTGCTCATTTCCCCGTGTAAATTTATCCCTTATGGAATATCTAATTTCTCAAATACAAATCAAAAAAAACTGATTGCGGGGAAAACCTGATAGCTTCTGCAATTTCCTTTAAGATTTCCGGGGCCGGGCCTCGATTTCCAGTCTCATCATCCTGATATGGATAGTCCCCCCTGCATCCGCAGGAAAGTCGGCAAGATACCTTTCGACAGCTTCCAGGATAAAGGTTTTACGCAGCTCTCTCTGTACTTTTTCAGTGAAGGGAAAACAGGTAGAGGCAATCCAGGAAAAAAACGCTTCTTCATTTTGAAAAACCATGTCTTTTGGGATATAAACTGAAACCAAAATAACCACTAATTTTTATAATATTTAACATAATGTATACTATTGATGGTTAAAAGGGCATTCAATATAAAAGAAGCAGCCGAATATTTAGGCGTTAACCCCGAAACACTAAGAAGGTGGGAAAGGGATGGGAAAATCAACCCCGAAAGAACCGAAGGCGGGCATAGGAGATATACTGAAGAATTATTAATAAAATATAAATTTAAACCAAGAAATGATAAATTAACAATTGGATATTGCAGAGTTTCGACATCAGGGCAGAAAGAGGATTTGGAAACCCAGGTCGATGCTGTTTCTAAATATTGTGTTGCAAACGGGTATCAATTTAGGGTAATAAATGATGTCGGTTCTGCTTTAAATTATAATAAAAAAGGCATCGAAGAACTAATTAAATTAATAGAACACAAAGACATTGAAAGGGTTGTTATACATTATAAGGATCGGTTAATAAGATTCGGATTTGAACTTTTTGAAGAATTATGCAAATCG
Source organism: Methanosarcina baltica (assembly GCF_055394095.1). Lineage (NCBI taxonomy): Archaea > Methanobacteriati > Methanobacteriota > Methanomicrobia > Methanosarcinales > Methanosarcinaceae > Methanosarcina > Methanosarcina baltica. The sequence goes on from NZ_AP042463.1 coordinate 2,758,381, forward strand.
AATGGAGTTAAAATCGAAATAATAAATCAAACTGAGGATAAAACGTATGAAGAGGAATTAATTGAGGACGTTCTTACAATAATCACAGTATTCTCAGCTAAATTATACGGAAGCCATAGCCATAAAAATAAACAGATAATGGAATCAAACACAAAAATGTTTAAATGACTGGTTATTATGTCAAACCGAGCTAAAGGAATGAGTCAAATATAATTTCAAGTATTTTTGTTTACCATTTCTTAACCACGGAACACACGGAAGGACACAGAAACCGGCCTGATGGCCGGTGAATACGCCGGGACTTTAAATACCCGAAGTTTCACTTCCCGAGTTTCGCTTCGGGAGCACGAGGTCCGTTTCGCTCGCTGTGCGAGCTCAAGCGGACTGAAAAACGCCAGAGCAACCTTAAATATCGTCTTCCTGCATTCTTTTTCCGTGTGTTCCGTGGTTTGGATGCACACACCAAATGTCTCAATCAACAAAAATACAACCTGTGTGGGTATAAAGTGATTTCCTGACTGAAAATATAAAGTTGTTTTTCAGCCATTCCTAAATATAAATATAATCATACTGTCACATATCTGAAATAGAAGAGAAATTGTTAAAATGAGTGAACGGGTTATACTGCTGGGATATGAAAATTGCTGGTATTCAATTGCTGGGAATGTGTGATCTTGTAAAATTGGCCCGTTCACCATTCACTTGCACATTTCTCCCTCATTTGAAGGTATATATAAATATTGAGTTTTTTTAATCATTTGTATCCTTTTTGTGCCAGATGATGCTAAGAAATTATCCTTAAAAGGTCTCTCTATGGCCGGGTTTATGAAAACCCCGGGTGGGAAAGGAGGAGGGTGGTCCCCGGAGGGCCTTCCGCGAGACCTTTACATGAGACCTGTTTTATACCATGAAGTTTTTTCCTAATCTATACATTTCAGATCATCAGGAGATTTATAATGAGAAGTGACATAGTCAAGAAAGGACTTGAGCGGGCCCCCAACCGTTCTCTTTTGAAAGCGACGGGGATTACGGATGCTGAGATGAAAAGGCCGTTTATTGCGGTTGTAAACTCCTGGAACGACATCATTCCCGGGCACATCCATCTGGATAAACTTGCCGAGGCTGTGAAGGCCGGGATCAGGAGCGCTGGAGGAGTGCCTTTCGAGTTCCACACCATTGGGGTCTGTGATGGGATTGCGATGGGACACGAGGGTATGAAATATTCCCTTCCCAGCAGGGAAGTTATCGAGGACACCATCGAGCTGATGGTCAGAGCCCACCAGTTTGACGGGATCGTACTGATGCCCGCCTGTGACAAGATCGTACCGGCCCATGTCATGGCGGCCGGAAGGCTTGATATCCCCGCAATTGTTGTTACCGGCGGCCCCATGCTTCCGGGCTACGTGAACGATGAGTACACGGACCTTATCTCTGTTTTCGAAGGGGTCGGAGCCCGACAGGCAGGCAAGATTTCCGAGGACGAACTCGCAAGGCTCGAAAACCTCTCCTGTGCGGGAGCAGGTTCCTGTGCCGGCATGTTTACGGCAAACACCATGGCCTGCATGACCGAGGCCCTGGGCCTGAGTCTGCCGGGTTGTGCAACAGCCCATGCGGTGGACGCAAAGAAGACCAGGATTGCCAAAGAGTCCGGAGAACGAATCGTCAGAATGGTCGAGGAAGACCTGACCCCTCGGAAAATCGTTACCAGAAAATCCTTTGATAACGCAATCATGGTTGACATGGCAGTCGGAGGCAGCACGAACACGACCCTGCACCTGCCGGCCCTTGCCCACGAGTTCGGGCTTGAACTACCCCTGGAGGCCTTTGACAAACTGAGCAGGACGACCCCCCACCTCATATCCCTCCGCCCCGGCGGCCCGAATTTCATGATAGACTTTGACCGGGCAGGTGGGGTCCAGGCCATTCTCCAGAGGCTTGCCTCAAAACTCCATGGGGAAGAGCTTACCGTTACCGGAAAGACTATCGAGGGAAACCTGGAAGAATTTGTAGTTATTAACCCGAAACTCAATGAGAAGATCATAGGCACCCTTGAAAACCCCAGGCACGTCGAAGGCGGAATCGCGGTCCTTAAAGGCAGCCTGGCTCCGGATGGCTCCGTTGTCAAGCAGGCGGCCGTGGATCCGAAAATGCTCGTCCACACCGGCCCTGCCCGCATCTTTGAAAGTGAAGAAGCTGCGATGGAAGGCATTATGGCAGGCCAGATCAAGCCCGGCGATGTGCTTGTTATCCGCTACGAAGGCCCGAAAGGAGGACCAGGCATGAGGGAAATGCTCTCCCCGACCGCTGCCCTTGCCGGCATGGGTATGATTGATTCCGTGGCCCTGATTACCGACGGCCGTTTCTCGGGCGGGACCCGTGGCCCCTGCATAGGGCACGTTTCCCCCGAAGCCATCGAAGGAGGCCCCATCGGGCTTGTCGAGGAAGGGGATCTGATAGAAATCGATATTCCCAACAGGATTCTGAACCTGAAGGTTTCGGAGTCGGAACTCGAAAAGAGAAAGGCCGCATTCGTTCCCCCGAAAAAGGAAGTTAGCGGCTACCTCGCCCGTTACCAGCGCGGGGTCCATTCCGCAAATACCGGCGGGATCGTGGACTGAAGAGTCTTTGCAGGGAAACAAAATACCTTAGAAAAGAGGGCTGGTTTTCGGTCCGGCCCTTTCCTACTCTTTTTTGAACCCGGTTGTTTGAAGCTGGAAACCAGGATTATCTGTTTTTTATAATCCTGTTTTTCTGAAATACAGGAAATATTTATAGGCCCCTGCGGCCATTTTTCATTGCAGCTTATTGTTATTCGTGGGAGGCCGGTTTATGGAAGTTATGGGAATATGCGCAATTTGTGGCAGGGCAGCCAAACTCTATACCTGTTCCTTATGCGGAATACTTGTATGTGAGCAGTGCATGGACCATAGAAAAGGCGTTTGTCTGCACTGCGCCCATGGAAAACGGGGAAGTGGAAGGGCCTTTTCTCCGGAAGAAGGAAAGTCAGATGAAACGGGGACTTTCAGGTAAGGAAAATTATGAAGAAAAAATACGAGGGGGCGGCTTTTTTTGAGAGGTAAGATCTAGAAAGAGATGGTCCTTTTTTTGAATCGATTTTAAGTCCCGGCGCTCTCAACGGCCGACAGAGGAGGCCGGGCGGTTCGAAATGAAAATGAAGACAGAGAACACACTAAAAAAGAGTGGGAAGCGAACGAAAACACATCACCATACCGCCTTTGTCAACTACCCCACGCTGAAGCAGTGGGGCTTGTATAAGCCCTGGTTGACCAGCCTAAGTCTTAATTGACTACGTTGAAAATGTCAGTGCGACAAGAAAGCTATAATATGAATTGCGGTAACGCTATCCCTTCCATTTGGGATAATCCTACTATGACATGCGTTGATGGTAACGTCAAGGTGTGAAGCTCATATGACAATATGGAGAAGTTTAGAAATCTAATCTAAACCATCTGTTAGGATAAGAATTCTAAGAAGAACGTAATGTGAACCATTGTAAGAATCGTGACCAACAACAAGCGAAATTAGATTGATACGCTTGAACCAAAATGGTAATGAAATCAGACCAATAAGGCTTGACATACTTATTGGGAAATGGACATATGATTTTCGGTTTAAAGATGGCTTCTAAGGTATTCACAATTATTCATTTTATAGAACTTGGTAAGCCCTATATGTTCCCCTCGGGGTAGGAATCCTGCAAAGGATGACAATGACATAGAGGGTAAAGGAAAGGAGTAGAAAGCGAATGACAATTTGTAATGAACTGTATAGGGGTTCAAAATTTGCCCTAATCCAAAAGGATGCAGACTTACTCCGTGGTATCAAAACGTAAGAATGAAGGTATGACCTATGAATGTAAGTCATTCAAATACGCTGATCGAGAAATCAATCCGCGAGAAGCTTACAAACAAAACACATGTTAATAGGCTGCAAGTCATGACTTACGAAAGCAGTTATTAACCAAATAACTGCTGCCCTAACGGGTTAAGAGATGCTTGAGCTGTATGAGGTGAAAGTCTCACGTACAGTTCTTAGGCGAGAAAGAGGGAGTAATCCCTCCGACTTAGCCGACTGATACCTGCAAATGCTTCCTCAGTTTACAGCTCTATCGTGTAGTATTAAAAGTCCTGGGAGGTAGGGACGGTGTACTACGCCTGACAAGCATTTCCAACATTGGCGAGGGGAGACAATTTAAATATTGCGTTACCTGCCACGGAAATTCGTTTCCAAAGCAGAGCGGAGAAATCCAAATATGGCATTTGTACTAAACAAGAACAAAGAGCCTTTAACTCCCTGCCATGAAGCAGTTGCAAGAAAACTGCTTAAAGCGGGAAAAGCGGTTATTCACAAAAAATATCCCTTTACAATCCGACTTAAAGAGCTGAAAGAGTCTAAGGACAATTCCGAATTTAGGCTCAAAATAGATTACGGAAGCCGTCATACTGGCCTTGCTATCCTGAACGGTTCAACGGTAGTCTGGACGGCCCAAATACATCACAGGACAGGAATTAAAACGAAACTTGATGACAGAAGAGCAATGAGGAGAACCCGAAGAAAGCGCAAAACCAGATACAGAAAACCGAGGTTCATGAACCGGAAAAGAAGGGAAGGCTGGCTGCCTCCATCCCTGCAAAGTCGTGTAGATAACATAGGAAATTGGGCCGATAGGCTCAGGAAACTATGCCCACTGACACATATTTCCTATGAAAACTGTAAGTTTGATACTCAACTCATGCAAAACCCTGAGATAAGTGGAATTGAGTATCAGCAGGGAGAGCTGCAAGGTTATGAGGTCCGGGAATACCTGCTTGAAAAATTCGGTAGAAAATGTGTGTACTGCGGAGCTGAAAACGTTCCTTTAGAAATTGAGCATATTATTCCTAAAAGTAGAGAAGGTTCAAACAGAGTTTCTAACCTGACCTTAGCTTGCAGAGAATGCAACCAGAAGAAAGGAAACAGAACGGCGGAAGAATTCGGACATCCGGAAGTACACGAACTGGTCAAAAAACCACTTAAAGATGCCGCGATTGTAACTGCTACCAGATGGAAGGTTTTTGAAGTGTTGAATAGAACGGGCCTTCCTGTAGAATGCGGTACAGGCGCAAGAACGAAAATGAACAGGATCAAAGCAGGAATTCAAAAGGATCACCATTTTGATGCTGTTTTTGTAGGCGAATCCACACCAGAAAAAATCAAGTTTGCAACAAAGAGCGTACTGCACATCAAAGCAAAGGGAAGAGGGCAGTACAAAAGAACAAATCTCGATAAGTACGGTTTTCCACGGTCATACTTGCCCCGGCAAAAAACCTTTTTCGGATTTCAAACTGGCGATACAATCAAAGCTGTTGTAACTGGAGGGAAGTACAAAGGGATCTGGTTTGGCTCCGTTGCTTGTAGGAAATCAGGCAGTTTTGACATTAAAAACAAGGAAGGAAAAAGAATTGCACAAGGAATTAATAAAAAATACTTCAAAGTGGTACAGAGAGGAGATGGCTACGAATATTCGGCAGAGGAGTACGGCATTCCTCCCGGCGCTAAAGCAACCGGGCTTCCTGCCTGTTGATCCGTGATCATCCTTTACCCAACTCAAAAAAACCGGACTGGACTTTTGAGATCTGTTTTTTTCAATGTCAGTTACGAAAAGGCCGGCCTGTGGCCGGTGAATATGCCGGAATTTGAAAAATAATATGATTTAAACCCCGGCCCGGTATCATGCAAACTGAATAACATTGTAAAAAATGTATATTGTAGCCATTACCAGCCGTGGATCTCGCCTTCGGGCTCATTTTCGGCCTGATAAAAGCTGAACCCCTTCTTTTCAGTATCTTCAACACCCGAGTTCCGCTTCGGGAGCACGGTATCCGTTTCACTCGCTTCGCTCGCTCAAGCGGATTAAAAATAATCTCAGCGGCCGGTGAGTACGCTGGAATTTGAAAAATAATCGAATTCAAACCCCGGTCCGGTATCATATCATTTGAACAATATTATAAATAATGTATTTTGTAGCCATTACCAACCGTGGATCTCGCCTTCAGGCTCATTTTCGGCCTGATAAAAGCTGAACCCCTTCTTTTCAGTATCTTCCACAAACACGAATTTTTCCTCTATTCCCACTTTTGCAAAAGCGAGGGCATCGTCTCCGTCCCTTACGGCTGGCAGGATGTCCACATCAACGTGGTCCCGGATCTCGCTCGCGGGCAGGAAAGCCGTTATTATGAACCAGTCAATGTCCCCTACATAGTCCTTGCCAACGTAACGACTCTGGTCAGGAGGGATTTTGGTCGCTTTCTGATGCATCTCGGTCCCGTCAGCCCGGTAAGCCACGAAACGGATTATGTGATGGGTCTTATTCTTAATTATCGCCACTATGCTATGAAAAGTCCTAATTAGTATCACAAACTATTATGAATTTGTGATATAAACTGTTCTTTGTATAGTGGATTAACACTAACAGGGTGAAGCACAACACCCTCTATCCCCTCTGCAAAGGCATTAGGGATTGCTTTTCTAATCATATTATATGCTGCATTGACATCAGCGTTAAGAAGAACTCCCGTGGCACTTCGGAAAAGCCCTCTTTTGACCCGTTTTCCGAGATATTCTTCATGGTGTTCCATTAGCTCATTATCAAGGAAAGAGCATTTGCTTGTATAGGATTCTTCGATCCGTTCAACCGAAATTCCAACCTCTCCAGCCTTGTACTCGACCATTGAAATAAGGGTACTGTGGGGAATCTGAGCAAAATTCTGATTATTTTTCTTGCCCATGTTGGTTTTCTGTTTCCAGAAAGGGTTGCTTCCGATAATGATATTCTCCACGTTCATTTCCAGAGCATAGTTGATTATTGCCCTGCTCAGTTTGTGGAGTACGTCTTTAATCCGTGAGTTTCGTTTATGGGTAAGTACTTCTACACCCTTTCCGGTCTTTATCCCATGTTTCTCATAAGTGCTCTGGAGCTTTGCTTTCTGCTTGTTGTAAAACTGGTTTACTGACTTGGCAACCCCGCCCTTAACAATAATTGGGTTTCCACCAAAATTGTTTGCAATAGTTGCAAGGTTGACAACTCCAAGATCAATTCCCAGGACTCGACCGGAAGTAAGAGGTATGGGATCTTCGATTTCCTTTTCAAAAACAATTTCACAGGTGTATCCTGCGTGTTTTGGAATGATCCTGACTTCTCTCAAATTAGTATCATCAGGAAGTCTTGTCTGGATGGATAACGGAACTACTTTGGGAAACTTGAGCACCCCGTCTTTGATACTGACCTGCTGATTTGTAAAAATTAACAGGTATTCCCCGTTTTTTTCCAGGTACTTTGGAGGCTTTGGTTTGCCTGTGAAAAGTTCAGGATTCTTTTTGTAAGATTTTAAAGCTTCGAAAAAAGATTTCCAGTTACGGTCAAGTACTTTCAGAGTCTGTTGAGCAGATTTAGCAGGAAGCTCTTTGTAAGGCTCAGAGGCCTTCACAAGCCCATAAAGTTTATTGTACCTGATCCATTTTCCGTTATTGAAGAACTCCTGTCTGATAATATAATCAGAGAAATTGTACAGGTTTTTGGACTTATGGCACAAATCCCCTATTTCCCTGGAATGAAACTGGATTTGCTCAACACGTTTAATTATCAATTTGGCTCGACCTCGATTTCTAACCTTTTTTCTTTTCTTTTGCTATAATGTTTCACAGAATAATAATGAAGCATTGAAATTATTTCGTCAAATATTTCTGATGCTTAATGTATTTCTTGATACCTTTAGCAGATTGAGCACTTTTTTTGCATTTATGGTGGATATTATATAATATAATCTGGATACTTATTAGATCTATCTCACATTTCGAACCCTAACACTCTTGTACCAATATATTGCACAAAAAGGTCATTTTGTTGATATGGAGTCAATAAAATGACCTGATATCGTGTAGTATTTACCCATATTGGCAGGGGTTCGAAATGTCCATCTATTGGGTGCTTTTACGTACTATACCACTCCCACAATTTAGAAAATTTGCCTATTTAGGAATAATTCTGATTTTAAGATGAACTGTAATGATATTTTTATTCAAATGAGTAAATACTTATGGAAGCAAAGTTTCTGAGAATTTTTTCTTACAAATATTTCGGGAAAATCCCGGCAATTTCAGGAAAATACTGGGAAAACTCAATATTTCAAAAAAAGAGCAGGGACAAAGCCCCGTAAAAAGTTGAAACCTATATTAGTTTAAGTCGCTTCAGACCAGGAAATTAATGGGATGCTCGTCCGCAGGCTCGATCCCCAGGTCTGCGACAGCTTCCGCGATCATGATGTCGCTCATGGCGGCCATGGGGAAGATGTAGGGCGCGTTTTCTATGGGGCCGTAGAGAATGAAGTCCCCGGCTGCTGCCTGCTGCAGGCATGTGGAGCCTATGTCGCAGATTTTGTAGAGAAGGGGGTCTTTTTCTTTTTTCTTCTGAAGCCAGCTCCAGGCCGAAGGGGCGTTGTGGATGCCGGAACCTGTTGGGTGTCCCCATTTAGCTTTTGCCGTGATGGTCATCCGGAGGGCAACACCCGCCCCGTTTCCCATGGGGGTGATGCTCGGGTCAATCAGTTTATTGACAATCCCGCATTCCTCTGCAATCGACAGGAGGCCCCGGTCAAGCAGGCTGCCTCCGTCTTCAAGCATTGACATCCTTCCCTGAAGGGAAGAGTCCATGGCGTTAAAACCGAGGATAATGGAACTGTCAATGTCGGACTCGGCCAGGGCCTCAATCTCGCTTTCGCTAATGCTCATGTTGATTGAGTTATAGACCGCCCTGTCTGCAAGTCCTATTTCACTCACGTAGCGGGCCGCATGTGCGCGCACCGGGCCTTCGGAAGAATCGATCAGGAAAGGCGCGTCCGACAGCTCTGAAACAAAATCGATGTAGCGGCAGATGCTTTCGGGGGTAGTCCCGTAGATATGGACCATATGGGGGTTCTTTGTCTCCTCAGATGCGCTTTCCTGCATGTTGAGGATCCTTTCGGCCGCCTGTCTGTCAAAGAGGCCTTTTGCCGCATCCTCTACAATGCCGTGTCTGTTATAGAAGATGGTCCCCGCAAGCACGGTTGGAAGCTCTCCCGGCTGGCCGCCGACCTTTACCCCCGCAATGTTTACGATTTCCTGCTCATTCTGGAACCTGAACATTTTTATACCTCGATTGGACCGTAATTATTTTCATAATTATTTCAATATTTATTAATATAATTATTATCTTTACAATGATTTTAAATATTTCCTGAAAAGCACAGGCCCGGTTCAGAGGTCACATGCAGAGCATATAAGCCCTGAGGCCGCATCCATCACAAACTCTTCGGAAATCAGGATATCCCCATTTACGGGGCCTTCAACTGAGAACTGGCTCTGTCTCTTTCTGGGGGCACAGATCACCACCGGCTCCTCCGGATACGGGGCTCCGATTGCTCTGTACTCTTCCACGATCTTTTTGATTTCCTCAAGCTCGATAAGCCCTATCCGGTCAAGCATGGTGACCTGGCGCTGGAAACGCTCCACACCCTCCCCTGAAACATTTTCGATAAAGGGGATTGCGCCTTCGGAAGCAATGATTCGGCCCTGCGCGTCGATTCCGTTTGCGTGGATTGCAAGGAGGGAGTGACCTGCCAGGTGGCCCCGTGACTCGTTTCCGCAGACCAGGACATACCTGATATTTGAGTTTGAAATAACGTTTACGATTAGCTTTTCCACGCCGAGGTTTTCGGTCTTTGAACTGCCCCAGATAGCGGCTTCGGGGTAGGCATCAAAGTTGCTCGCGAGAGTTACAACCGCGATTCGGGAGGCCGGGTTTCCCACGGTATAATCGCCTTTTACAACCGGCCAGTTTTCTGAAACTGTATTCAATCTATCGCCTCCAATCTATCGCCTCTCATCAATCCTGCCCCTCATCAATCTATCGCCCTTCATCAATCCTGCCCCTTATCAATTTATTAACCCTTTTCTTTCCTTTTTCATGTGGGAAAGTGCACTTGCAAGCATAATGGCTTTCGTGAAATGCCCGCCTACCCTTGAGGTGTCCACAAAAACGTGATCTTCCATAAGGACCGGGGCCCCGAGCCCGTCCCCGCCTCCGAGGAAGGCAATGGTCCGAAAAATGAGGTTTCCTGAAATTCCGTCCGGGGCCATGATGAAGTTAGCCTCCTTTATGGCATCTTCTATAAGGATGGTATGGTGCTTTGCCCGGATGCCCTGCTCCGTGAGCCTCCTGCTAATAAACTCCCCGTCGGCCAGGGTCCGGTCAACCCTTTCGTCCCGGCCCACATCTCCGAACCTGCCCCCGGAGAGCACCCCTACAATGGGTTCGACCCCGAACCTCCGGATATGCTCGGCCCCGAGGGTTACAAGTTTGAGCTTGTCCCCGAGAGAGTTGCCTTCATCGATTCCCACGGGCGCAAGGAAAAAGGGAGTGCCGTCCGCAGTAAGCAGCAGGGTGAGCCTGTAGATCTTTTCCAGGCCAAGGGCCTCTTTCAGGTTAGAAAGTGTCCCCGACGCTTTTGCCGTGCCCCGGATTGCCGCATCGACCTCGCCTGACACAAGGAGCTCTATAAGGGTTTTTTCGGGTTCTCTGCTGTCCACTACCTCAAGCTCGGTCCCGATTTTCTTAATTTCCTCAAGGTCGCCTACAAGGACGACTCTCGCAAAGCCTTCGTCCTGAGCTTTTTTTGCGCTTTCAAGTAACTTGGGGGTAGGGGAACGAATTCCCATAGCTACCTTTGCCCGGTTTGCCAGGGCCCGTTCTTCGATTGCTTTGAGCAGTCCGTACATGGCGTTGTCATTCATGTCGATCAGAAATTTTGGAAATATTTCCGGTAGTTCTAAGGAAAAGCAACGCAAACATTAATTAATTTTCCCTTTTTTATTGGTATGGTTGTAAATGACGGAATCTATTGAATGGGCTGAAAAATACCGCCCCCGGACCCTCAAAAACATTGTGGGGAATAAAAAGGCATTGCAGGATTTCAGGATGTGGGCCGAGGCCTGGCGTTCGGGAGATATACCTGAAAAAAGAGCTGTAATCCTCCATGGGCCCGCAGGTGTTGGCAAGACCTCTTCTGCTCATGCCCTTGCCCGGGACCTGGACTGGGATGCAATTGAACTTAACGCAAGTGACCAGCGGACTGCAAAGGTTATTGAAAAGATTGCGGGGTCCGCGGCTTCCATGGACAGCCTTTACGGAAACAGGCGGCTTATTATTCTCGATGAGGCGGACAATATCCACGGCAGTTCGGACCGGGGGGGGATGCGGGCAGTCTCCGGGATTATCAAAAACACGGGTCAGCCGATGGTGCTGATTGCAAATGACGTGTACGGGCTTACCCCCACGATCCGGAACCTCTGTTTGGAAATCAAATTTACCTCCATACAGAGCCGTTCCATTATCCCCACGCTCAGGCAGATTTGTGAGGTGGAGGAAATCTACTGTAGCCCTGAAGCAGTCCAGAAAATCGCGGAAAGTGCGGGAGGAGATATAAGGAGCGCCGTAAATGACCTTCAGGCTGCAGCAAGCGGGAAGACGGCCCTTGAGGTGGAAGATGTCCGGACCGCAGAGAGGGATGTGAAGGACAACATCTTCAAAGCCATGCAGAAGATTTTCAAGAGCACGGACCCGAAAAATGCTCTTGAATCTGTCTCCGGGATTGACGAAAACCCCGAGGAACTCGTGCAATGGATCGATGAAAACCTCCCCCAGCAGTATGCCGGAGAAGACCTGACAGACATCAGGACAGGGTATGAATACCTTGCAAAAGCGGATCGTTTTCTGGGCCGGGTCAAAAAACGCCAGAACTACGGGATGTGGAGGTATGCAAACACGCTGATGGTCCGCGGGACTGTGGCCGCAAAGTCCAGGGCTTACCCCGGCTTTATAAGATACCAGCCCCCCTCAATCTGGAGGAAAATGGGCCAGACCCGGTCGCAGCGGAACATGCGGGACAATGTCGCGACAAAGATCGGAGAACACTGCTTTGAGTCCATGCATAACTCAAGAACCGAGCTTCTGGGGACCTATTCCCGGATGGCAGGGGACGATGCTTACGCGGTTGACATAACGGCAGGCCTTGGGCTTGAACTGGAAGAGCTCATGTACTTGACCGGAAGCAAGAAATTGAGCAAAAAAGTCCAGAAAATCTATGATTCGGCCCAGGAACTCCTGAGTGAAAAAGGAGAAAAAGAAGAAATCGGGTTCTTCAAAACCCCGAAAAAAGCCTTAAAAAGCCAGAAAACCCCGGAAGGCCAGAAAACTCTGGAAAGTTTGCTGGAAAAAACCCATGCCGGGGACCAGAGCAAAGCCCCGCCGGTCCTTAGTCCTCCTGTCCTTAGCCCTGGGGTTCTTAGTCCTCCGGTCCTTAGTCCGGGATCTGAAAGCATAGTGACGGGTCAGGCCGGTGAACTGAAGAAAAATGAGGGCCCTGGAGTCGAGCAAAATCACGTAGAGAATAAAGCTGACGGGTATGAGAGGCCTGTGGGGGTTTCCGATAAAATGAAAAAAACCGGGAAACCTGAAAAGAAGATCCAGAAAACTCTTTTTGATTTCTAAGTTTTGCTTCCTCTCCATAAATAATTTTTGAGAAATGCTTCCGGCAATTCTTGGAGCTAAAAACTCAGGGGTTTTCGGCTGCATTTTTATAAAATGACAGGTTTCTCCTTCCCGATGAAAATCCTGATCGCAGAATTCGCTGTCGGGACGGACGCCGACAGGTTTCTGATCCCCGAGGGGGCCGCAATGCTCGAGACCCTTGCACAGAGTTTCGAAAGGTCTGGGCATGAGGTGTTCTACCCGACGGCCGGCACGAAAGTTGACAGCGGAAATCCCCTTGAGTCCTCTGCGGAGAGCTTCCTGGCCGTAATCGAGAAGCAGGCAAAGGAATGCGATGCCGGGCTTTTGATCGCTCCTGATGAGATGCTCCCTGAGCTTAACGGGCTCCTGGAGGAATACACGGAAAACCTGGGCTGTTCTCCGGAATCGGCGGCTTGCTGCGCGGATAAACTGAAGTGCACGGAACTGCTCATAAAAGCCGGTATAGCGGCCCCGAAAATCGTTGAAAGGCCGGAGGCGGGAAAACGCTATATTCTCAAGCCCCGATCTGGCTGCGGGGCCGAAAACACCTGCCTTGTGGAAGAATTCGAGGAAAAGGAGGGGTTTATCGCCTGTGAGTATATCGAGGGCATGCACCTGAGTGTGAGCCTGATTGCCGGGGAAAAATCCCTGCCTCTTACCGTAAACAGGCAGTTTATCGAATTCATCCCGCAGGCCGGAGAAAGTGACGAAAATATAGTATGTGAAGAAAGTAGAGAAAGGGATGAATGTAGAGAATGCAGAAAATGTGAAATAAGTGGAAATAACTCCGGAAAAGGCGTTTCCTTCATAAAGTACAACGGAAGCCTCACTCCTTTTGAAACCCCCAGACGAGATGAACTTATTGAAACCGCCCTTGCCGCAGCAAAAGTGCTGAAGTGTTCGGGCTACATAGGGGTTGACATCGTACTTGCGGACCGGCCCTATGTGGTGGATGTAAACCCTCGGCCTACGGCTTCCCTTTTCGGGATTAGCAGGGTCATGAAAGAAGAAATCGGGGAGCTCCTGCTCCAAAACCGCTTCGGGACGCTGCCTGATTCCGTAACGCTTGAAGGGGAATACAGGTTTTCAAAAGACCGGTTAGGGGAACTTTTCGGGTCAAAAGGAAGCGTCTTTGAAACGAAACGAACCGGAATGAAAAAAAACAGTTAAAAAAGGTATCAAATATGTCATCAAGGATTATAGGGCTCGATATCGGAGGCGCAAACACTAAACTTGCTTCTGCGGACGGAAAACTCATAGAATTGCACTACCTGCCTCTCTGGAAAAACACAGAACTCCCGGAGGTCCTCAGGGAAATCGCAGAGCGTTTGCAGCCTGAAAAGGTTGCCGCGGTCATGACCGGGGAACTTGCCGACTGCTTTGAGGATAAGGATGAAGGCATCCGCTTTATCATGGAAGCCGTGGAAGCTGCTTTCGGAAAGGAAAAGGTCTCATACGTCAATAGCAGGGGCAGGTTCCTCAAAGCCGGAGAAGCCTTCCGGGACCTCGCCGCGGCTAACTGGGCGGCCTCCGCGCGGTTGATCGGGGCCGAGATGGGAGACTGCGTCTTTGTGGACGTGGGCAGCACCACAAGCGACATCATTCCTATTCTCGACGGAGAACACAGAGCCGGACTCACCGATTTCTCAAGGCTTCTTCGGAGTGAACTCGTGTATGCGGGGACCCTCCGGACAAATATTGCGGCTCTTCTGGAAAGTGTCGAGCTTGAAGCTGGCGGGTGCAGGACCTCGTCCGAACTTTTCGCAACGACTGCGGACGCCTACCTCCTTCTGGGGGACATCACGGAAGAGCAGTTCACCTGCGAGACCGCGGACGGGGCGGGCAGGAGCAAAACCGAAGCCATGAGGAGACTCGCCCGGGTTGTCTGTGCGGATCTTTCTGAAATTTCGGAGAGTGAACTACTGAAACTCGCCCGGCAGGTAAAGGAAAAACAAATCTCCAGGCTCAGGACTGCGATTTCCGAAGTTGCGACCAGACACGGGCTTGAAAAAGTCGTAACTGCGGGACTTGGGGAATTTATGGTTCGGGAAGCGGCCGAAAGCTTGGGCTTTGAGTGCGTTTCTGTGGCCGAACGCTGGGGTGAGGACATTTCGAAGGTCTTTCCGGCCTATGCGGCGGCCCGGATGCTGGAGCTTGAGTAAAGAACGAGTCAAATATTATATACTCACCCAGTTTTAAAATTCGGAATTTTGAAGTTCTCTGTCCATAATCACTATCAAGAGAACTTTTTATCCAGGGACACACCGAAGGACACGGAAACCGGCCTTCAGCACCCGAGTTTCGCTTCGGGATCACAGGAAATCGAAGATTTCCTGGGAGTTGCGATGAAATCGCAACAGCACGAGGTCCGTTTCGCTCGCTTCGCTCACTCAAGCGGACTGAAAAACGTTAGAGCAACCTTAAATATCGTCTTCCTGCCGTCTTTTTCCGTGTGTTCCGTGTGTTCCGTGGTTTGAATGTCCACACCAAACGTCTTCACCAACAAAAACACAACCTGTATTGGTATAGAGCAATTCCCGATATAACCTGCATTCCGCATTTTTAGGCGCATAAATGCTTGATGTAGAATTATGCGCTTAAATTTAAGCACATCATTCTTTTGGTTGTATTTTAAAATCGGCATCTAATGAGACCATGAATTTGTAAAAATGCTCCTATGCGCTTAAAATTTTGGAACCAAGGATATAATTTATGAAATTATATTTTTAGCATTCATAAAACCGGGCCCGTATGAGAGGTGGGACAGGGCAGAAAAAAGAGGCAAGGAATATACAA
This sequence comes from Methanosarcina baltica, assembly GCF_055394095.1. Taxonomy (NCBI): domain Archaea; kingdom Methanobacteriati; phylum Methanobacteriota; class Methanomicrobia; order Methanosarcinales; family Methanosarcinaceae; genus Methanosarcina; species Methanosarcina baltica. The sequence goes on from NZ_AP042463.1 coordinate 2,773,781, forward strand.
AAGAGGTGCATGATTAAAATGAAAGCGGTTGTTAAAATCGGGGGCAGCCTCATAGAGGAGGCCCCGGAAATCGTTAAAATGCTGCTTGAGCACTTCGGCCATGTAGGGATTCCCTCCGGAAAAAGCCCGGTTGAATGTGAAAAAGTTTCCAAAGAAAAGGTATCTGATTTTTTTTTCCCTAAAGAAGAAGTTTCAGTCCTGATCGTCCCCGGAGGCGGGATGTTTGCGGATGCCGTGAGAGCTGCGGACGAAAAGTTCGGGATAGGAAACGAGGCCTCTCACTGGATGGCCGTGCTAGCTATGGAACAGTACGCCTACTACCTTATGGAAAAAAGCGGGGCTGAGGGCGCGGAATCCCCTGAAAACCCGGCGGGCGGAGTCAGGGTGCTGCTCCCTTACAGGGTCCTGAAAAAAGAAGACCCTCTTCCTCATTCCTGGGACGTGACCTCGGATAGCATTGCGGCCTGGGTTGCCCGCAGGACGGGCGCGAAACTGGTGAAAGTTACGGATGTGGATGGGGTTTTCCGGGACGGAAAACTCCTTAAAGAGGTTTCCGCAGCCGAACTTGCCCTGATGGAGGTAAGCTGTACGGACCCTGCCCTACCAGCCTTTCTTCTGGAAAACCATATGGATTGTGTGATCGTAAACGGGAAATTCCCTGAAAGGGTGCTTGGAGCGCTTTCCGGAAAGCCTGTCCGGGGTACTGTGGCAAAGGGGAATATTTAAATCGGATATGGTATATGAGTAGTGCAAAAGGAGCAGGCCGTTTCCAGAAAAAGTGTTTTCACTTTAAGGCTTGTTTCTGCTTTAAAGCTTGACACTTCAGGGTGCCGAAGAGGCAGGAAGCCTGAGCACCTTTATTCGTTACAGGCCTTCATTCATTGCAGATTTTACTATTAGAAACAAATTTAATCGGAGTATAAAATGTCAACCAAAGTCGAATACTGTACCTCATGTGGGATCCGCCTTGTAGAGAAAGGCTATGTAAGATTCCCCTGCCCGAACTGTGGAAAGGAAATTGGGAGATGCACAAGCTGCAGGCAGCAGGGCAACTTATACACATGTTCCGCATGTGGGTACCAGGGGCCATAAGCTCGCGAATTTCTAATAAAGCGAAATAAATAAAATACAGAGGAATAAAGTATGGGTGAAGTAGCGGTAAAAATGAAAATCATGCCCTCAGACGTGGAAACCGACCTCGGCGAACTCAAAGACAAGCTTAGAGCAGCCGTTACGGAAGGTTCCGAAGTCTATGGGGAAATCATCGAAGAACCTGTTGCATTCGGCCTCAAGGCCCTCATCGTCACCGTAATCGTCGGGGACCAGGAAGGCGGGACCGAAGCTGTCGAAGAAGCTTTCGCAAAAGTCGAGGGTGCCGAAAGTATCCAGATCCTGGAACTCGGCCGCCTTTAACTTTATAAAATAAGTTCTTGCTCGGACGCTGTTCCAGCAACACTTATTTATACTTCTTTCTCTATTTTTTCATTCGAGGGCTCGTAGATCAGGGGTAGATCGTTACGTTCGCAACGTAAAGGCCGCGGGTTCAAATCCCGCCGAGTCCACTACTGCTTTTTTTTATGATACTGGCGAAAGTTTGATTTTGAAGGTTTTCTTTTCTATTTCTAAATTTTTAGAGGATATTCCGGGTCATATATAAACTAATTATTTTGAATTGTATTCTCACTTTATCCGACCCAGTGTACATATAACGGGCAAAATATATAATATGTTTAATTATTCGTACAACAGCGAACATTTATATATCGAGAATACAACTTATGTAAAGATATTATGACAGGACCTGGAAATCAAACGGAATTTTTCTATACTGAAAAAGGCCTTGTTGCTGTAGACAGTCCTGTAAAATTGAAAATATTGAATTTGCTTAAAGAGGACTCCAGGTCCTTTGATGAAATAGTCAGGCATACCTCAAAGGCCAAGTCCACGATTTCCGTTCATCTCAATAAACTCAGGGCCAGGGAACTTGTGGAGGAGCAGGTAGACCCTGCTGACCGGCGCCGGAAAAACTATTATCTTACCTGCCAGTACATGGGCTGTTCCCGCAAACCCGCTCTTGAAAACTACAACATGGTTCTGGAGCAGATATCCCTGGTCCGGAACCAGGACCATTTCTTGTTTATGAAATCCCTTTTTCACGCCCTTTGCTTTGGCTGTGAAGCTTACGGGCTTGACAACGCCCCGATCATGAAAAAAATAGGAAACGATATAGGGGACAAACTGGCTTTGAAATTCAGGGCTGAGGACCCTGAAGGGCTTCTCAGAGAAATGGCCTCTTTTTTTGAACTGCAGGGGAAGGGAATCCTTGTAAAAAAAGACCCCTTAAGCGTAGTGGTCAAAGACTCCTTTAAAGAAGGATCGATGCTGAGTATCGGAAAAACCCTCTGTTCTTTTGAAGAAGGGCTTATAGAAGGCATCCTTGAGGGAAAACTCGGAAAAGAGTTCAGGGTAAAAGAGACCGAATGTTACGGGACCGGCCATGGGCACTGCCTGTTCACCATAACTGAATGAAATTTTTAATGCAGAATCATATGGAAATAATATATTATATTTTTCGCATTACATTATACTTATTATTTTTAAGTGGTCGATTTTCCTGTGGACTACCCCCAGATAAAACCTTCGTCTCCGGGCTCGGGTCCTTAAGAGGTAGCTGACACAGTTTTTCTCTTTTTTACCTAATTTACTCAGATTTTCCTATTACAACGCCGATTTGCGATTTAAGAAGCGGTCCTATTGCCGCTACAATTCCCGGCCCGTCCGTGGTTTCCCGGCACACGACGGCGTGCTCAAGCAGCCCCAGCCGTTCAATCTCGTAAATATCCCTTCCGTGCCTGGTTTTCTTTATAGCGCTTTTGAGTTCCGAGCGGGTGGCGGAGTTTACGATGACTCTGTCCGTCCCGGACTTTTTCCAGGCCCAGAAACGGTCGAGCAGTTCCTTACTGAAACGGCCCACGACTTCCGTCTTATTTTCAAGGATCACCACTTCCACCGGGAGGAAGGGGATTATTCCGAACCTTGATGCAATCTGCTCCGGTGTCCCTCCTCCAAGGCTTTTCAGTCCCTGGGCCCCGATTTTTACCGGACAGCCTATATCAACCAGGATGGCGTCTTTTTCCACGGCCCGGACAAAGCCTTTGTAAAGCTTTCCTGCTTCTGCTTTTTTCACAGGGCTGCCGTATGTGGTATTTAAAAAGTTTAACGAAACTTCTTCATCCTCTCCCTCAAGCTTAAGCTCTGCCCAGCCTTCCGGAGATACCGAAATTTCACATTCTACTTCAAGGTCTTTTAAGTCGTTATTGATCAGGGCTTTAAGGGACCTGATTGCTCGTTCCCGGTTCCCGTATATGGGCTGAAATATTACTATCGTTCTCATGTTCTTCCTGTTAGGTTTTACTTTCCTGTAATCGGGCCCTCCGGGCTCAGGGCCTGAGGCACGATTCAAGGAACTTTAAGGTTTCGTCAAGGGCATCCTTTACTGTTTCATCGATGAAGGGGGGGAACCCCCCCCCGCCTTCTTCTTTGCCCTCGGCTTCTTCGATCTGGTCCCGGAGTTTCTTAATATCCCGGCTGAAGGGGCCAAGTTTTCGGGAGATTGAATCCTGGCTCTCTTTCCTTTCCATAGCTTCTCTGTAGATATTTTCAATCCTGTTATGGAGGGCCTGGATTTTTTCAAAGATCCCGGCATTTAAAGGGTCCAGTTCTTTTACGTTTTCGATATTTTCAGTATTTTCGGTATTTTTTGTATATTCGGTGTTTTCGATATCTCTGGTATCTTCGGTGTTTTCGATATCTTCGATACCTTCGGGATTCCGGAACTTTTCCCCGGCTGGGCCTGACTCCCGGAGAAGGTCCCGGAATTCCTTAAGGGAAATCTCTACTCTCTTTCCGTACTCCGTAAGTTCAACGAATTTTATCCGTCCTTCATATGTGAATCTGATGAGTCCACACTCTTCCATTTTAGAGAGTATCCTTGTGGTATGGGCAAAGGTGGAATCTATTTCCTTTGAAATAACGGAGGCATAGGTTTTTTCCGTAAAACCTACAAAAAGCAGAGCAAGAGCTGGTTTTTCCTGCAAAAATAATTTTTCTGCATCTTCTTCGGACATGCTATCACACTTGACTTTTTTGTGGAATCTTGAAACTTTTATCCGAGGGCCCGGATTATTTCTTTTATTTCTGCAACGGATGCGTCGGTCTTGAAAGACGTCCCGCTAAAGTGGGTCCTTGAGGCTTTAAAGCCTTTTATTTTAAGGGAGGCGATTAAAAGGTCAATTCCGCTTGCCGAAACTCCCAGTTGCTTGCAGATGACGTGCTGGTCGTAAAACATGGGGATATCGAGTTCGTCCCTGCAGAAACTTATGATCTTTGAGGCCTTTTCCTTTGTGCTCAGGGGCCTCTCTTCCAGTTCTATGAGCACCTCGTCGCAAAATTCCTTTTCTCGCAGGGGGCCAAGCCACAGGGGGCCTGCAATTTCGGTAAGTCCTCCACAGGAAGGGCATTCCGGCTTTATATGGACAGCAAGCCCCCGGACTGTTTCTCTCCCCCCGCAATGCGGGCAGTAGGAAAGGAAGCCCATGCACTTAAGGGTTCTGTCTGCCTGTTTGGCCCCGTTTCGGATTTCAAGGTAGCCGCGGACGTAGTGGCGGGTGGAGTGGGAAAGGAGAGGGACCATTGCTTTATCATGCTTTGCAATCTCCCTGGCACAGGCCCCGAGCATGACCCTGAGCCCCATTTCACTGTGAAACTCCCTGTTAAGCGGGACCGCCGCATACTTCCTGATCCCGGAATTCAGGTGGGCCCCGCAGAGAGGTGCGGTATCGGTTGCCGTAACCGAAAGCAGGTTAAGAGCTGAAACGGATGCCGCGTCCAGAAATGGGGACGGCGTCCCAAAAGGGTCAATGTCTACAATATTGAACTTCGACTCATGGAGCAGCACGTTTGCGTTTCTCCGGGACGCTTCCACTTTTTCCGAAAGCCCGGTAAGTTCTATATTTTTGTTTATCAGCTCGAAAGCCTCCGGGCTCCAGTCGTTCAGGGTTGCGTGGACCCCTACCTCCTTTGCGACCCTGAGCCCCCGTATCCCGGATGCGGAAAAGGCATCCAGGTAGCGTATATCTTCAATTGCCATGTCCCTCTTTGCAAGCAGCCTTTTTACAAAAGCAGCCGTTGCCGCAACGTTTATGTCGCGGTTGAGTTCCATCGCGGGGTTATAAAAGACAGGAGCCGCAGAGGGGGGAAAATTAGAGTCCTCAAGAGGAATCGGGACCAGAAGTTTTGTCGTACCCTCTACGATTGTTTTACAGTTCATCTAAATGGCTGTTATTCTTCTATGTCTTATTTTACCATAATGGTCATTTTCATTCCGGACTGGCCGATGATGCTGAAGTTATACGCACCGGTTTCATTAAATATATAGGTAAAGGGTCTCCCGTATTCCAGGGTCCTGTTTTCGAAAAGGTTTTCCTCGCTTACAAGGGTAAAGAGCCTTCTGGGTTCTTGAAAATTTCTCCAGGCAACCGTATCCCCTGTTTTTATTTCAAGTCTGGAAGGCCTCATCAGGTGTTTCTCAAGCCTTATCAGATAAGTCTCAGGCTTGCTTTCATCAGGCTCCAGAATTTCAAGCTTTTTTTCTGAAGATTCAGGTTCTTCAACATCACTCAAATTTTCTGAAGTATTGAGTCCTTTTGTTTCGACCGTTGTTTCTAGCGCTATTTCAGCCTCTTTTTCCCCCTCAGATGTTTCTGGTTCTTCCGGAACTGCTTTTGCGTCGGATGCTCTTGTTTCCTCCTTTATTTCCATTTCTTCCGGTTTTTCTTCAGAAGAAAGGCATCCGGAAAACAGCACTGATACAAGTAGCAGAAGCAGGACTAAGTTCTTTGTACTCATTCTTAATTCCCCCTCCTTATATGCAATTCTTATGAATAATAAAATACCTATTAATATTTTTTGAATATGTTTGAAAAATGATTAATTGATTTCTAAAAGACATTAGAAAAGCTCTCCCTGGTGACTACTATGAAGTAAACCATGATAACCAGACTTAACCCTGAAAAATAGCAGTTCTCTCTGCCAGGAAATTGTTTTTTAAAAATAGAGAAAGTCCGGCCCTGGAGGCCCGAAGCTTCCGGTCAAAACCCGGTTCAAAATGTTTTTTTAGCAAGTTACTCTTTGAATTCGATGTACCTATTACGAGAGCGTCGTAAAAGTCAGGAGTCTCTAATTAATCACATACAGTAATCGAATATATATTTCATAAATCGGCATCATGTGGACTTATTGATTTTAGTCTCCATGATGAAATCGGCCGAATTCGGGGCAATTCTGGACTTTTACGACAGTATCATTACGCTTCGATCACACTAACATTCAGAGTCATTTTTGGCTGGCCTATTATGCTGAAATTATATATGCCTGTTTCATTGAATACATGAGTGAAAGGTTTTCCGTACTCAAGATTCTTGTTTTCGAAAAGTTCTTCTTCACTAACAAGAGTAAAAATTCTTCTGGGTTCCTGGGAATTTCTCCAGACGACTATATCACCTGTTTTTATTTCCACTTCCGAAGGTCTCATAAGATATTTTTCAAGCCTTATCAGATAGGTTTTTGGCTCACTTTTCTCAGAAATTTCCACTTCTTCAGGAACTTCTACCTCTTCAGATGTTTCCACTTCTTCAGGAGTTTCTATTTCAATCGGGGTTTCCACTTCTTCAGGAGTTTCTATCTCAGTTGGGATTTCCACTTCTTCAGAAGTCGGTTCTTCGTCCCCTATACACCCCGCAAACAATACCGAAATTAACAAGAAAAGTACGACAAGTATCTTTAGCTTCATATATATAATTCCCACCTGCTTATTCATAATTCGATATATCAGGAAATAACCGTAACAGAACCCGTATTTGTCAAATTTCCATTCCTAAATGTATATGAGGAAATATTTATATTTTTTACCCATATTTTCTTATTTTTATCCTTTCCTTAAGAAATAGACCTTTCTTATTCTTAGATATAACATACTCCAATTATATAATATAATGTTAAATTATAACTATCAGGCATTTAGCATAAGTCAGGCTCCCCTATATTTTTCCGTTAGTTCTTCAGATATTGTTCAGATAATAACTCCATAGAACAAGGGCCAGAAGCCCCACGGAGGCGAGCAGCCCGAACCTTTTTTTTGCCAGGGAATATAGTTCCCCCGACCCGGAAATCTTTGTAAGGAGTATCTTATTTAAGGTGCTTATGAGGCTTGCAAGCACGGCCGTGTTCGCGGCGGTCGTATAGGAAATGCTCCCGTTTACTGCAAGGAGGGCAACCGATACGATAACTCCGGAACTGCTCACAAAGGCCCCAAGGGCGGTTGCGTAGACCCCGGCTGTCCCTGCCACCTGGTTTGCAGAGTTTCCCAGGATAAGGATCAGGGTAAAGGCCAGCCCGAACTTGAAGGCCGGGCCGAGGGAAAAGGGGGACTGGATCGAAAGCCCCTCCTCTCCCGTGAGGCAGAGTTTTTTGTTTCCCTTCAGTACTATTAAGATAGAGATGAGTATGACCGCTAACTGGGGGGGCAGCATCAGAAAGGTGGTCTTGCCGCTCGGGTCCACAATAAAGGCAACCAGGAGGTTTCTGAGGAGCATTGCGGTATTGCAGAGCAGGATTCCCTTAAAGACGGGGGCGGTCATAGCTTCACTTTTCTTTGAAATCCCGGCCAGGGCCCCCGTGGTGGCTTCACTGTTCACAAACCCACCCAGGGTTCCCGAATAAGAGAGTCCCCGGGAAGCCCCGAATTTTCTCAGGAGCACGTAACTCGAAAAACTGACTAGGGATACGAGGACCACTATCATGAGGCCGGATTTCAGGTTGACCAGCCCGAAGAATTTATTGTCTGGCATTACGGGGTAGAGAATGAAAGCAACGGCAAGAAACTGCGTTGCGTTCAAAAGTTCCTCTCTGGAAAGGTTTTCTGCAAACCTGTGCATGGGCTGTTTTTCCAGGAGGAGGAAAGCCAGCAGGATGGCACAGACAATCGCAAAAAGGCAGTAGTCGTAGCCTACGAGTACCCCCAGCAGAAAGGTCAGGAAAAGAGATATCGGGCTGGTTACTCCTATGCGCTGGAAGAGAAATATTTTTGAATACGCTATGATACATGAGATTGCCGCAAAAAAAAGGGCCGTTATGTAAAGCAATTCAGGCCCGTTAGAAAGGGCCACAAAGGCGGAAAGCATGCCTGTTACGCAGGTTATTGCGAAAGTCCTGACTCCCGCAAAGATATCATGTGCCTGGCTCCGATGTTCCCTTTCAATTCCTATAAGTATCCCTATAAGGAATGAAATTGCCAATTTTTTAAAAAAATCCAGAATTACTGGGTCAAAACCAAATTCCTGTACGATATCCGTGATAATACCTCAGATGGTTATATGTAACAGTTTAAGTATTTAAATTATTTTAATACTTCGATTCCCATTTTTGGACTTTGTACTGAAAAAGTAAAAAGAGGACAATAAAAAGGATGAAAATGTAAATAAAAAAAGAGATGGGATTAAAAAATAATGGGGATATCCGGGCCCGTGGCTTAGACTTCTATCAGTTCTACTTCAATGGGCTTTCCGTCTTTCTTTTCGGCAAGGGTAATCAGGGCGCAGGCCCCCTTACTGGCTTCCCCTGGGTTCACGATCACGGCTTTTCCTGCTTTTTCGATACCTTTTGCCTCATGGATGTGCCCGCAGATGATAAGATCCACTCTGTCCGCAAACTTCCTTATGGCGGCACTTCCCACATGCCCGCAGGAAATTTCGTCACAGGCTCCCTGAGGAGGAGCATGGGTCAGGAGTACTATGGGTCCACATTCCTCTGATTTTTCCGCCGAGCAGACCAGACCCTCAAGGGTTTCTTCGATTTCCTCTTCCGGGAGCTCAAAGGGGGTTTCAAAGGGAGTGGGGTTTGAGCCTCCAAGTCCTATAAAGCGGACGTTCCCGAGGTTTTCAGCCCGAGCGTGCAGGTTCGTAGCCTTTGATTCATCGAGCGTTTTCAGGATGCTTTTGAGGTCGCAGTTCCCGGGAATCGCGAACACCGGTTTATCAAATTTGTCAAACATCTCAAAAAGTTCTTTAACCTGCTCGTCAGGCCCGAAATTGGTCAGGTCCCCTGCTATGACAACGAGATCAAAGTCTCCGGCTTTTTCAAGCATCGATTTGATTTTTGAATATTTTCCGTGGAGGTCGGAAATAGCGAGTATCTTCATTTTGTCCCACCTGAGTAATGCCCTGTATCTGATTCTTATTTTCGGGTCCTGTATCTGGTTCTTATACTCATACAGGATTATAAATCCGAATTATATTGGATTATTGCCTTTCATTTTGACGCGAAAATTCCGAATTTTGCTGATGGCAGTTCTCTGTTTAATTCTTGCTGTGTTTTTGTATGAGGAGGTGTTTTGTGTGTGCATTCAAACCACGGAACACACGGAATACACGGAAAAAGAAGGCCGGAAGACGGCAAGTACGGTTGCCCTGTCGTTTTGTTCACAGTAAATTCTGAATCGATGATTTAAAATCCCGGCGTACTCACCGGCCGCAGGCCGGTTTCCGTGTCTTTCCGTGTGTTCTGTGGTTGAAAGTCCTCTTGATAGTGATTCTAAATAGAAATCTTTAAAATTCCGAATTTTAAAGCTGGGTGAGTATATTTCCGGATTCTGTATCTGATTCTTATTTCTGGATTCTGTATCTAATTCTTATTTCTGGGTCCTGTATCTGATTATAATTTTCAAGTCATAATCCGTGTCCATGAACATGCACACATCTTTTATATCCCTTCCGTAAATATAATGCCTCCATGCGTGATATTGTAATCATAGGGCACAAAGCCAAAACGAGCAGTGATTTTTCCTTAAATGACCTTCCGGGAGCCGCGGGCCGGATGGACATTCTCTGCCGCTGCGTAAGTTCAGCTCTATTCCTCTCTTTCGGGATGAGGCGGGACGTAAACGTGCACCTTCTGTTGCTGGGGGAACCTGACCCCGAAAAAATCATCCGTTTTGAGGGCCAGTATTTGAGGTACCTCAACCCGGACGAAAGAAGCAGTGGCTCTCTCATAAACAAGGCCCTCATGAAAGAGGCTTCTGATATCTATGTCCGTTCTACCCCAGGGGTATGGATCCGCAGGGGAACCCTCAAAACCCTCCTGGACCAGTTTGAGGGCCGTTCCATTTATTACCTCAGGGAAGATGGAGAAGACATCCGGGAGGTCGTAGAAACCTTTTCCGATCCCGTGTTTGTCCTGGGAGACCATACCGGGGTTACGGAAGAAGAGGAAGCGGAACTCCTGGAGGCCGGGGCAAAAATTATATCCGTGGGCCCTATATCACTTCATTCCAACCACTGCATAACCCTCATCAACAATGAAATGGATCGGGTTGAAAACATTAATGCAGGCACAGGCGAGCAAGATTTAAAAACCGATACGGTAAACGAATAAGCTTATACCGCAGGTATACATTCAGTGGCATATTCGGAATTCACTAATTCAGACACTCACTTCTTAGTTATCAACCCTTATACATTCATTTCAGAGCATTCATGTTCGTTTTACAGAATTCACAAAAAGGGAGCAACCGATGGACATCATTGAAATTTCCAGAAAAATATTAGAGGAAGGTCCGATCTGCGACAATTGCCTGGGCCGGCAGTTCGCAAAGTTATCCACAGGGCTCACTAACCGGGAGCGGGGGCAGGCTGTCAAACTCACGCTTGCTCTGGAAGGGGACCGGCTCTACAAAAGCGAAAACGACGATTCCCTCCTGCAGGACCTTGTCCCATGCAGTGTTTTTGCAAGAAAGGTTCTCAGGCTTCAGGAAGAGGACGAACAGTGCTGGGTCTGCCTTGACCTCTTTAAAAAACTCGATTTCTGGGCCGAAAAAGCTGCCCGGATTCTTGAGGGCCTTGAGTACTCGACTTTCCTTGTGGGCACGAAGGTGAGCGGGCTTCTCAGTGAAAACGAGGAGATTCTCTGGGCCGAGAGCGGGACCACCCATGCCGAGCAGTTAAAAACTGAGGTAAACCGGGAGGTCGGAAAGAGGATTGCCGAGAAGGTGGGAAAAGATGTCGCTTTCGAGAACCCCGATATCATGATAACCCTTGACCTGGCAAAGGAAACGCTGGACCTTCAGGTCCGTTCTGTCTATATCTACGGCAGGTACAGGAAAATTGTAAGGGGTATTCCCCAGACCCGCTGGCCCTGCCGCAAATGCCATGGGAAAGGCTGTGAGAGTTGCAACTTTACGGGCAAACAGTACTCTGAGTCCGTGGATGAGCTTATGAAGGCCCCCGTGGTCGAGGCTTTTGAGGCTGTAGATACGGCTTTCCACGGTGCGGGCAGGGAAGATATCGATGCTCTGATGCTGGGCACGGGCAGGCCTTTCGTGGTGGAGGCAAAGAGTCCAAAACGGCGGAACTTTGATCTTGCGCAACTAATGCGGGAGATAAATGAAAACGCAGCTGGAAAGGTAGAGGTCAGGGATTTCAAATTCGTTTCAAAGGGTGTTATTGAAACCCTTAAAAGTTCGAAGGCGGATAAAGCTTATAAGCTTAAAGTTACATTTAAAGAGCCTGTTTCAGAGGAAAAGCTTAAATCCTGCCTTGATACTCTTAGCGGTGCTGAGATTGCCCAGCAGACCCCCCAGAGGGTGATGCACAGAAGGGCTGATCTTGTCAGAGACAGGCGTGTGCACAGGATGGAACTCGATGAGTTTTCAGAGGCTGGAGCCCATATCACCGTGCATTGCGCAGGCGGGCTCTACGTGAAAGAGCTGGTCTCCGGGGATGAAGGAAGGACAGAACCAAGCCTCACCGGACTCTTAGGAATCCCTGCAACGGTCGAGGAACTTGACGTTATCGATGTCGATGTTGAAATCTGATGTCCTGAACTGGCCCGGTCATGTTGACCGGTTCTTTTAACCGGTTCCGGGATCTTTCCAAAGCGGATGGCGATTTGTAAAGTTAAGACTCTGCAATGGAACAAAGTTTAAATTGGATCTATTTCATTTATCGGAATTTCATTTAAATGTCAACTACCCCTCCCTAAAACCTTCGCCTAATGGCTCAGGTTTTTGAGGAAGGGGCTTGCTTCGGTAAGCCCTAGTTGGATAGCCTTTCGTTATACTGGTCATGATATTCGAGGATACTCCACACGTTCTCGGAGATTTCGATTTGGATTAAACATCCCTGAGAGGTAGGGGAAGTGTTCAGGTCATTAACAAGCCAGTATAACAGTGGCGATGTGGACCCACTCCTGCAAAGGAGGACAGAACATAAGGTCACTGTCAAACAACATTAAAGTCCCCTGTTAAACAAAAAATGGGGGCCTTAGTCTCGACGCATTCATTTCCCACCTGTCAGTTCCTCCAAAGTCGGAACTGTCGAGGAAGGAGTCTTCTGCTGTCTGAGATAAATTACTAATAAAAAACTCAAGTATTTGAGCATTCTAACGGAGGAAAAAGCGATGACAAATTCACATGGTGAGAGACGCTGCACAAGGTACAAGTTACAGAAAACAGTTCGTGAGAGAGGTATTTCCCCTGTTGTCAGGTCAATCCAGGAATTCGAAGAAGGGCAAATGGTCCACATTGACATCGACCCGAGCATCCAGAAAGGCATGCCTAACGCCAAGTTCCAGGGTTCTACCGGAAAAGTAATCAGCCAGCGCGGACGCGCATACCTGCTTAAGGTGAGAGACGGAAACGCAATGAAAGAAGTTATTTCCCTGCCCGGCCACCTCAAACCACAGAAATACAACTAATTCAACAAATTAAAATGTCAGGCAATCTGAATGTCGGGTCTTAAAAGCTCGACGTTTGGATTTCAGTCCTGCCGGTTTTCAGCCTGTATAGTCTCTTCGTTCTGACCGGCCTCTGGGTATATTTTATATCATAACTTTTCTATTCCGGAGTCCCGGCAAAGAATAGTTTCCAGAGAGGATGCACTATGGAGAGAACATAATGGAAACAGGTTTGAATTCCATCTTTTTGGATTTATAATTTTAATATTGAGCTGAGCAGTGCTTTGATATTTTACTGGCCGATGGATTAATTGGTCTTCAGGGTAACGTACGAATACCAGAGCAATAATCTCGAATTGGTCGGCCATTGATCCAGCACTCATCGAATATAATCTGCTCAATGTCCGTACCGGTTGATATGGCTGCCCCCTATTGACCCTGCCCTATTAATAACCAGGTCCATTTATATTCGGTTAAGGATTTTGTTTACCCTAAATTGACTCCTCGTGTTTTAACAGCATATCGATTTCCAATTTTGTAGTTGACGGAAAATATGATATAAATAACACGTTTGTAATCATTCGTATCTTAACCGATGACCAATGTAACCAGGTCTGGTTTGTAGCTCGACGATTTAATATATCAGACTTTTTGCCCTGGCCGTATCTAACGGTAAATATTTGAAAACAGCGATGACCTTTAAAAAATGTTTTATAGTTGTTTGAAAACATCTATAATTATATATTCTTTATCGGACATATACTTGAATATTGTCAAAGAAAAGTAATTCCAAACATATTCAAGGTTTTCAATATACGCTGAAAGGCGGGGCATGAAGACGAAATATGATCCGGACAGGATGGAAGAGGGTACGGGCAGTTTGTATAATTAAACTGAATTCTATCTTTTAATTAGAAAAGAGTGTATTCCAATGATAGTAAAGAATGTCCTGAGTGAAGAATTACTAACACTTGCCGAAGTCAAGGAATTGCTGACCGAAATAATGGAGGAACGCAGAGAGAGGGACCTGGAGGTTGGATACGAATTCAGAAAATCCCTTCACCACGCAGACCTCTTTGCAAAGACCGGGGGGGAAAAATCCCGGGAACTGGTAAATAGACTGCTTGAACTGGAGAAAATGAGGCCTGTTATTGCAGTTCGGATCACAGATCTCACGCCCCGGTCCCGCGATGAACTCAGAGCAATTTATACGAAGGAAAAGTACACCCTGAGTAATGAGGAACTGGATCAGATTCTGGAATACGTAGCTGAAGCAATAGATTAAACTACAGCTTTAACGAGCAGGCGGGAAGTGGGGGCATCCCTTTCCTGAGCCTTCAGGCTAAAATTTTAGCCACGGGATTAGTTCACATTAGCTTTGGCTTAAATTAGCCAATTAAATTAGCCATAGGGGTTTGAGATTCATTAAGGTCGGAACCACTTGAAGGTCAATTACCTCTACCTAAAACCTTTGGTTTTAGAGTAAGGGGTTTGCTTCGGTAAGCCCTGGTTGAATAGCCTTTAGCTATGCTGGTCATGATATTCGTAGATACTCCACATGTTCACGGAGATTTCGACCTGGATTAAACATCCCTGAGAGGTTAGAGGGGTATTCAGGTCATTGACAGGCCAGCATAACATTGGCAATGTGGTCCCACTCCTGAAAAGGAGACCAATACTGAAAATGTATTTGTCAAAAAAGCAACAGAAGAAGCGGCAAGAATCTTGACGTATTCATTCCCTCACTGCTATTTCCGGAAAACCGGAAATTCGAGGACGGGGACTCCCCCTTATGCTAATGGATATAAAATAATCCTTAAGGTGAAATCCTTCTGGATTTTCAATCATTAATGTAGTTCGATGGATTAATTGGATGGGTGTTGATGAAAGCAGATAGATCACAGACTGGAATTCCTCATGCGGGCAGGTCTAATAACGAAAAGTATTCTTCGGGCAGACACCCGACAGGCAAAAATCATCCTGATAGAGAGTCTCGCTCATCCAGAAAACCAGGAGGCGGCACGGTAGAAAGAGAGGAATACGTCTGGGTGCTTGATTATCTCCCCTACGGGAAATCCATAGATACTATGTCCTTAATTCAAAAAAAGCCGCTTGTTCAGGCAGTGGGTGATAAAAAATTCACACTCATGGAACTTGTCCCCAAAAACGGGGTAGTCCCTGAAATCCAGTCTAGGGTTTACATAGGTACCAATGACCGGGATGTCATAGACCATGTAAAGCAGCGGATCGGTTATGAGGACCTGACCCATGGGGCAAACCTCGAACTTCCCTTTATTTTGGAGGCCTGCGTCCGGTACCATGAAGAAAGGCTTGTGAAGTTTTTCAATGAGGCTCACTCCATCACCACCCGCCTGCACATGCTTGACCTCCTGCCCGGAATCGGGAAAAAGCTCATGTGGGCCGTCATCGATGAACGTAAGAAAGGGGAATTCACGAGTTTCCAGAATATCCACGAAAGGATCCCGTCCCTGCATGATCCCGCAAAGCTTATCTCCCACAGGATCGAGGAAGAGCTCAAGGACGATTTCATTAAGTACAGGCTCTTTACCCTTCCTCCGCGCCAGCAGAGACACGATTGAGTGAAGAAACCTTCGGGACTTTGCAGAACTTTGAATAGTATCAATTCAGTCTCAATCAACTTTCAATCCCGTTACTTTTTTAAAATTTAATTTTTTATTAACTTACTTTTTTAGGAGGCTTGTATCTTGGTCCGCTCAATTCTTAAGAAATACCGTATAAAGGGAGGCACTTTTGACCAGCACTTCCTTATCGACACCGGCTACCTTGACCGGATAGTGGCTGCGGCCGAACTGGGGCCGGAGGACACTGTCCTTGAAATAGGGGCCGGGATAGGGAACCTGACCGAAAGGCTGGCCAGACACGCAAAAAAAGTGATCGCAATCGAACTCGACCCCAGGCTGGTCGAGGTCCTGCAAGATCGTTTCGGGGATGTTGAGAACATCAAAATCATCCACGGGGACGTCCTGAAAGTAGATTTCCCGGAATTTGACAAGGTGGTCTCGAACCTTCCATATTCCATCTCTTCGGAAATCACCTTCAAGCTGTTTCGCCACCCCTTCAAAATGGGGGTCCTCATGTACCAGTACGAGTTCGCAAAGCGCATGGTCTCTCCCCCCAACTGCAAGGACTATTCCCGCCTGACTGTGAATACCTCTTACTTTGCCGAGGCCTCCATCCTCATGAATGTCCCCAAAGAGGTCTTCCAGCCCGTCCCGGAAGTGAACTCCGCTGTAATAAAGCTCGTCCCCCGTCCCTCTCCCTTTGAGGTCAGAGACGAGACTTTCTTTCTGGACTTCGTGACTGCTGTCTTCAGTCAGCGCCGAAAGAAACTCAGAAACGCCATCCTGAACACGAACCACCTCCTCAGGATCCCGGACGTTAAGGAAGTCGTAAGCCAGCTCCCGGCTGAGTTCCTTAGCAAAAGGCCCGAGAACCTCGAACCCGGAGAACTTGCCGAGGTGGCGAACCGGATATTAGAATTAAAAGCAAAATCCCGGCCAGAACCTGAATTCGAATCCTGAACCTGACCCCGGTCCTTTTGAGAAATTATGGTAGAAATTAAGTATAAAAACGTGACGGTGAAGCTCGGCCCCGAAGACCTGGTCTACGAGCCCGCAGAAGACTCTTTTTTGTTGGCCGACGCAGCTCTCGAAGAATTCAGAGAACGCGGAAAAGTCGGGCCAGGAATGCGTGTCCTGGAGGTAGGGGCCGGTTCCGGTTTTGTCTCGGCCGTTCTCAGGGCCGGCAACCCTTCCGTCCGGGTGCTTGCGACTGAGATTAACCCACATGCCGCTCGCTGTGCGAAAGAGAATGGGGTAGAAGTTATAAGGGCCGATATGTTCAAAGGTCTTAAGTCAGGGGGTACGGGCGGGCTTTTTGACCTGATTCTCTTCAATCCGCCCTACCTTCCCACCTCTGGAGAGGAGAGGGTTTCCGGCTGGCTGAATTACGCTTTTGACGGGGGGGTCAGCGGGCGGGAGACCCTGGACCGGTTTTTAGATGAGGTCAGGGATTATCTCAGGCCGGGCGGGAAAGTTCTCGTGCTGATCTCTTCGATTACGGGGGTAAAGGAAGTGAAGGAGAAGATGGAAGGCATGGGGTTTGAGGTCGATATCGTGGGGAGGAAAAAGGTTTCTTTTGAGGAGTTGATGGTTATCAGGGGCCGGGTTTTGTGACCTGATTTTTTTTCGTAAATTTAATCATTCGTTTTTTTTGAGTATTTTATGAATTTCCCTCTAATTTTTCTATTTTTTCAGGCCCCGACCAGATCCCGGATAAATATTTGAAACCCAAACGTCAATATTCATATTGAAGGGCTCTATTATTATTCGGACTTTTATAAATTAGGAGGAGATTTTATGGACACGGAAATGAGTCATAAAAGGGTACAAAAACAGGAAGAAATGGTTCTATCGCTCTGTATCTGCCAGGAATGCCCTTCCTGGGTGGAATGTGGTGAAAAAGGGGGATATTGTTTCGGGACTATCGGAGAGAGCACATGTATCACTGAAGAAAAAGGTTGTATCTGCTCTGACTGTCCGGTAACCAACAAATCCGGACTTGAATTCAGGTATTACTGCACGCGGGGCTCTGCTAAAGAACAGGAAAAATAATTAAATTATTAATATATATCTCGGAAGGGGGTGATGCAGGCCACCCCTTCCTTAAGCAGATCATAAATTTTTAAGGAGGATGCGACAGGTTCAGGTAAATCAAAGAAAACCGAAAAGTTCCTGAACCTGCTAATTTCGAAACCTGAAAAACCCAGAACCTGGCTCAGAATACAAGACCGAGGTCTTCGAGTTTCTTCCTTGCGCCGTCGTAGACCTGGACGTACTCGTCGGTTGGTGTGACGGTCATAACGTCATAGCATTCCTGGAAGGTCTTTCCTTCAGGGGCTTTTGCGTAGTCCTTCTCGTAGAGGCCGACGAGCTTGTTGAGGATACCGTTTACTTCGGTGATATCCATGCCTGCGGTTGCTCTTGCGACTTCTCCCATCATCCTGGCTTCCATACCTGTGGTCTTGTCAGTAACAACACCTTTTGCGGCTGCGACTCCGGAGAGGATTTCACGGCCTGAGGCTGTGTCAGTCATGGACTGGGCGGAGGCTTCGAGGAGGCACATCTCGGTACATGGACCAGCGCATGGGTAGTACTGGTTTCCGGAGAGGATGTCTGTGAACTCGGAGATTGTTGCACATGCCCAGCCTGCGATTGTCAGGGTTTCCCTGGTGTTGGTTGAACCCCAGCGGATGTGGACAGGCCCGTCAAGGTGCCAGCTTGCGCTGCTCATGACGAAGGCGTTGATGTGGGTTGCGATGTCCACTATGGCCGTCTCTTCAATGCCGCCGGCGTATCCGCCGAAGATTGGCATCTGTTCGTCCATGATGATGTCGCTGTTCCCCTTGTAGTGGGCGATAACTGCGATTGCATCGAGGTCGATCTTCAGTTCATTTAACTGAGAGACTTCGTGGCTGTCGGAGGAGATCTGGCCGCCGTAGCAGTCAGAGGCAATGTTTCCCTGAGCGGAGAGGGAAGTCTCGGGGCCCTATATGCCCATACCGGGGCGGCCTGCAAGGGCTGCTGCCTGCTTGATGAGCCTGGTTTCGGTCTTGGCTGCAAGGACTTCGTAGGGGCTTCCCGGAATTGGGGGCTTGCCACGAACGGAGGTCATGACCCCGTCCACAATGGTGTCTACTTCCTTTTCAAGGGCGTAGCTCATGTGGACTGGCATGAAGACTTCTTCGGAGATAGGGGACCCGGTAGGACCGCCCTGGATGATTGGCTTTCTCTTATCGCCAATGCTTCTCTTCTTGAACTTTACTGAGTCCCTGCCGGTTCCTAACTGGAATTCCGTCTTGATGTTGTTGAGGGCATCCCAGATCTCTTCTTCGGTGTACTTGACGATCCTGTGGGTGTCGGTACAGTAGATACCGCAATCAAGGAGCATCTCGAATCCGGCCTTGAAGAGATTCTCCATCATGCCTTTGTCGGTAGGGATGATCTCGTTCTTGAAGTCAATCCCGTACTTCTGCTTGAGTTCCATGGACTTCATGGGGATTGTCATGAGATCCCAGTCGTCCTGGGTGCACTTCTCGCCTTTTTTCGCACGGTCATAGAATTCGTAGCAGTCAAATGAGTTGGTGAACGTCATATCAATATCTCCTGTGTCTACGATTATTCCATGATCTTAAGTGCTACCTTTGCGGCTTCTGCAGCGTTTTCTGCGGTTGCGTCTGCGCCGATTTCTTCGATCCAGCCGTCGGATACGGGTGCGCCTCCGAACATGCACTTTACACTGTCTCGGAGGTTTTCTTCCTTGAGCAGGTCCATGAGGTCCTTCTGGCCGAGCATGGAGGTGGTCATGAGAGCTGAACCGACAAGGATAATCTTTTCTCCCTTGTGCTTTGCAACTTCTTCAACGACAGTCTCGTTGAGGACGTCAGTGCCGAGGTCGATGATGTCAAAGCCATTTGCGCCGATCATGGTGGTGACAAGGCGGTGGCCGATGTCGTGAATGTCTCCTTCTGCAACGAAGGTAATTGCGGTTCCGGTTTCGTCTCCTTCAACCCTGTTCTTTGCAAGTTCAGGGGTGAGGATTTCCATTGCGCCTTTCATTGCCTTTGCGGACATCATGATTTGAGGCAGGAATATCTCTGCGGCTTCGAACTTGTCCCCGATGATCTTCATCCCAACGGAGAGACCTTTTGAGATAATATCAAGTGCTGAAATCCCGTCAGCAAGAGCTTCATTTGTTAATTCCACACAGCCAGATATGTTCTGGTTTACGATTGAATCACGAAGCTTGTCGAAAATTTCTTCATTTGCCATTTTTGAATCATCCTCTTTCTTTTACATTTTCAGGTATTTACATCTTAAATTATATCTCACTCATCCAACGGAATCTTTCTACCTGTCTAATAATATATATATATTTCGCAAAAACTTTCAGTATTTTTAAAACAAGTTTATTCCCAAATAAACAATATATGAAATCCTCAGAAATCCAGGATTTTTTGAATCTGTTAATGAAAAAAGAAAAATGAAAAACCTTTCAATCTTTTGCAGCAGGAGTTCTCTTCCTTAACATTCCGGTTTTACCAGGAATGATAGGTGGAGGTAGTTGACTTTTGCTGTACTTTTTTCAGAGCGTCATTTTCAAGCAATTAAACTTTTTAATGCAAACAAAATTACAGGCATCACATGGTATTTTAATATCTATATAAAATTCAATGTAATTGAATAATATCATAATAATTAATATTTCACGGCGTTTATGTTAAGTATCGAGAAGTCGTAAAAAAGGTTGTAGGTTGAAAGTTAATGGGTTTTCTTTCAATCTCAGGGTTGGATCATCGATAGGAACCGATGGCGCGAAACAGAGGTTCCTGTCATCTACTTCTTAGTTATGTTTTGATGTCTACTTTTTTACATGGTTTTACACCTATATAGCACTTTTGATATTTTTGTCAATTTTATATCATTTTTTGGAACTGTGTGGAAAAAGCTCTTTTCTATGTGGTTTTTTCGAAAAGGCCTCACTTCGTGCGTACAGAACATAGAGTGTGACAGGAAATTATATCATTAATTGCGGAAACGCTATCCTCTCCATTTGTGGTAATCCTACCAGGATGTGCGTTATTTTCCTGATTCTCGTTCTCTTTCCACTCTTTTCAGGGTTCATATAATTAAAATGTAATGGTAACACTAATAACCCCATAATTTCATAAAGTAATCCTGGAAACAGAAGCCTGAATTAAGTATAACCAGAGGTCAACTACCCCTGAGCTAAAGACTCAGGGGTTTCCTGCTGCGTTCTTATGAATTCTTAGAGGAAATTCCAGATAAGTTAAAGGAAGGACACAAGAAAATGATTTCATTAAGTGAAGTAGACTCTGTTGATACAGGCCTTAGCTCGGTGGAGGAAAGGGACGAAAGCCGGGTATTTCAGGCCCTTGATTCTCTGAACGGAATTGCGGCCGAATTTCTTGAAGCAAATGAAGAAGCAGACGCGGAAAGGGTGGTCCACTGTATCGAAAAAATCGCGGTGGCGGCCGCGGCCGCGGAAATGGAACTTGTTGCGATCAATTCCACGTTGTCTTTCGGAAACCTTGCAAAGGCTGCGACTGAAAAAGGTTTTGAACCGGTGGTCAAAAAATGCGTTCTGGCAATAGGGGAAGTCGGGAAAACGGCAGCAGAACATGAGCTTGAGGCAGGCTCAAAGGTTGCGGTCACGACCCTCATGGAGCTCTGGAAAAACCCTGCCCTGCGAAAGGAAAGGGACGAAACGATCACCACGGCTCTCTTCCTGAAGGAAATCGGGGTGGTTTCGGCTCGAAAAGGCCAGGAAGAAGCCGTCAGCAATGCCTCCATCTTCCTGGGGGAAATCGGGATACAGGCTATAAAAATGGGCCTGGAAAGTGAAACCTTAAGTATCCTCGTACTTCTCGAAGAAATAGGTGACGAAGCATCCAAAGCCTACCTGGACGAGGGCCTGAGCAAAGCCGCTCTTGCGGTGGAGGAAATAGGTAAACTTTCGATTAAGAAAAAGCTGGAACCTGCAATGCTCCAGAGCCTGAGGGCGCTTGAAGCCTTCCGGGCTCAGGCCGAAGAAAAAGTCCTTACTAACTCCGATATAGTGACTGATGTTGCTCTTGAGACCTTTAAACCCTTCCAGGGGCTCGACAGCAGCGAAAACATTGATAAGATTCGGGAAATAAAGGAATTGCATGAAAAACTTGCATCCGAACTGGAGGCATGAGGGACCGGTTCCGTTACCTCTTATTTTTTCATACAAACAGATTACAGAAAAAACATAAGATTAATATTATAGTTCAAACATAAAGTATATGTGTATGCAATGCATATATTAAAAATATATAAATATAGCAGGTGTGTGGAAATCCGGAATAAAGGAAAAATATCTTATTAAAGGGAAAGCCGGGCTTTGGCCCATAAAATACAGATAAAATAAAATAATTAATAATAGGAAATTCCTTCGTTTTTAACGGAGTGACGATATTCAATGGATGAAGAATCTGACGATCCTGCTGATAGTTATAGTTTGTTTAAAAAGTATTGTTTGAAAACCGTTCATGTATTCCTTGCCGTTGTCCAGTTTTCATTTTTTATCTTTATGATAATCAAATTCGCAAATAGCTCCCCGGAAACCGGCCTGCTGTTTATGTTACTGGCATACAGCTCTGCATACATATACTATAAAATTGACCAAAAATATCACGTTGAGAATTTCTCAACGTAATCCTTTTTTCTCTTTTCGAAATCAATATCTCGGTTTCCAATCCCTGGGCCGACTTTATGTGTTATAAGGCATATACCAAATTCTTATAATGTAGGGTCATCTGTATTGATAAATGGGCCCTGGTAGAGAAAAACCATGGTCCGATCGTTTGAGAGTAAATACTTTTTATGCTTATGAAGGGGCGCTCTTTGGAATGAAATTATTTTTTATCTTTGGCCTTCTCCTCTTTGTTTTAGGAACTGCTGCGGCAGCTGAAGACCTGCCGCTGGAAGAGGGCACAAACGAAAGTGAACTTGAAGCTTTTGAGCTGCTCGGGATCTGTGAAACAGGCTCCATTGTCAACAGTATCGCACTTTCCGAATATGGGGAATACGCTGTGACGGGCAGCTTTGACCACAATGTTTCTTTCTTTGACAGGCAGGGAGAGAAACTCTGGGAATACGGGACGGGCGATCTCGTATATACAGTTTCCATGTCATCGGACGCTTCCCGCATTGCTGCCGGGAGTAACGACAATAGTGTTTACTTCTTCAACCATGGAGGGGAACTGCTCTGGGATTACGAAACAGGCGGCAATATTAACAGCGTGGCCGTTTCTTCCGACGGTTTCTACATTGCGGCCGGGAGTGACGATAAGCATGTCTACTTCTTTAACCGGGAAGGGGACCTGCTCTGGAATTTTACCTGCAGGGATGCGGTCCGGAGCGTTGCGGTTTCGAGAGACGGTTCTTACGTGACCTCCGGGGATTCCGGCCATTTCGTATATCTCCTCAACGGAGAGGGGGTAAGGCAGTGGGAGAAAAAGACGGGCAGTGTAATCAATACAGTATGCATGACCCCGAGGGCTTCCTATATCGCATCGGGAGGCTCCAATTACAACGTTTACCTTTTTGACCGGGAAGGGGAGTTTTCCTGGATCCATAAACCGGAATACTGGATCAGCAGTGTTTCTTTGAGTTCCGATGGCTTTTACCTGGCATCCGGCAGTTTTGATAACAAAGTCTACCTTTTCAACAGGACCGGGGGAATACTCTGGGATTACGATACCGAAGATACCGTATATAATGTGGCCGTGGCCCCCGACACCTCCTATATTGCAGCCGGAAACTGGAACGGTAGCCTTTATGTGCTCGGACTGGAAGGTCAGGAACTCTGGCACAAGGGGCTCTGGCAGAACGAAACCGGGGAATGCATTAACAGCATCTCGGTTTCCCTGGACAGTTCTACACTTGCGGCCGGAGGAAACGGCGGAAAGGTCTATCTTTTTGGCCGAAACCGGACCGCTTTTTCGGTCCTGCTTGAAGACGATTCGTTTTTACCCCCAAAACCCGTTGAAAAGGAGCCTGAAATGCCGATAATCCAGGCAGTGGAGATAAACGAAGTCGGGGCAGAGACCGGCGGCGTTGAAAATAAAGTAGAGGTTTCATCTTCAGTGGGAGAAGGGGCTGAAAACAACCGGGAAGGAAAAGATGTGCTTTCTCTTTCGACCGGAGACCGCATAAATATCCTTAAAGACCTTCTGAAACCTTTCATAGTCCCACTGTTTGTGCTGGGGCTGCTTTCCGTATCGGTTGTGTTCCTATTGAGGAGACGGAATGCCCGTAAATGGGATGCAGTTTCGGAAATTGCCGTTTCCGGAACTGAGGAATCCTGAAAAATATTTAAAGTCGCAATAGAAAAAAAATCATTAAAGTCTTGCCGGAGCAAAAAATGTTTCTATTTCCGTTTCCGGTTTTATAATTTTTTGAGGAAAGGCCCCGATTTTCATGAAAATCGTTATCGAAACCCCTAAATACAGCTTTTTTAAGTACAATAAAACTGAAAGCGGCTACAAAATAGCCTTTTTTTCCCCTATTCCCACTATTTTCAATTACGGCTTCATTGAGGGCACAAAAGGCCCGGATGGGATGGAAGAAGATGTAATAGTACTGTCTCCTCGCCTCCCTCAGGGAAAGGTTCTCGAAAGGGATCATTTTGACGGTCTGGTTAAATTTTGGGACGACTCCTGCCGGGACGATAAAAAGATCGTTTATATAAGTGGTTTTCGGTCCCCTGCCCTGCTTTCCGCCTATTTCAGAACGTATGCCCTCTTCAAGGTATTTCTCTATCTTCTTAGCAGGAAAAAGCTGACTGAATGCAGGTTTGAAGGTATCATTTTTGAAAAAAAGTGAATCTCAAAAAAATAAAAAAATGAAGGTGGGTGATAAACGAAGAAAAAACTGTATTTGTGTCAAATTGTATGTGTGTCAAACTTATGTGTGTGCTATTTCCGGCTCTTCTACCTCTACTTTTCCTTCAAGTTCGATTATTTCTGCGATAGGTGCGTTTTGTTTTACCGATTCGATGCCTTTTAGACAGTTTTCTTTATTTTTGTAAGCCTGGCCTATAGCAATAATCTGGCCGTTTCTCGCTTTCAACCTGAAGCGGTATCCCCCACTTATATCATGGTATATTTCAAACTTAGGTATACTATCCCCCCGCCAATCTATACATTAATTCGAAACTTCAAAAACCAGGGGTTTTAGTAGCAATATCTCCCCGGTTTCAATATATGATTTTCATCCATTAATATATTTATCATTTTAAAAATTATAATTATATATTTTACATCATCTATAATGTTTACCGGGCTCTACCAGACCTCAAAAAAGATAATAAGAAACTTAAAAGTGAATTTTTCCACTCTCTGGAGCTATTTTATATATTTTCACTTTCAAAGCTTAGTTTATGTCCGAAAGTAAGCTTAAGAACACGATCACAAGGAGTTTTGAAATTCAGGATTACAGGCTTGAGGGTACGGAACTTTCCGGATTCTGGGCCGACCTGGTAAGCAAGGAAGAGCTTACGGTCGAGATTAACTACAGGCCGGAACAGAAAGTGGCCTTTTCTCCGGAGGAAGTGGAAGCTGTCAGCCAAAAAATCTGCCGGAAATGCGACTTTTTCCAGGCCGAGGTCCCCGAGAACATAAAGTGTGAGGCCACTTTTAGAAACTTTGGGGATCAGGTATATGCAGCACAGCAGGAACCTTTTATCCCGAAGGCCGGAGAACTCGACGAAATCAAGGTCATGTACCGTTTCTACGTTGCTTATCATGTCTAAAAAAAGGTGCGGGGTTTTCCCGGATTCCTTTTTTAAATTTCTTTTTTGAGTTTTTGATACAGCCCTCTGTCTGATAAGAATGCTTTTTATAATTGGGCTAGCGCTGGAATCTTTTTTTTGCAGTCATGACCGGCTTTCTACTACACGCCGAGTTCTTCCGGGCCGCTTAATCTCCTTCTTACGATCCGATAAGGGAATGTGAGCTTCTAAGGAAATGCATGGCTGCCGGTTGGATCTTGAATCTTAAAGTTCAGTGGCTCATTATATTGAAAATTTCAGAATTTTGGGGTAAGAAAAGGGGGTATAAAGTTGCCACCGTGGAAAGTTTAGTGATTATAATAAAAGCATTTCCGTAATGTTTAAATTCTCTTTTAAAGACTTACATAAAATGAATTCTACAGCGTTATTATTAGATATTAACTCTTATAGGCTAATTGATTGGTTTAATATCTTTGGATCTCTTACGGCTTTCATGTTATCTTTTTTAAAGATAAGAGAATACTATCAAGATCAAATAAAGTTAAAAATTGATATAAAATCAGCATATTTCACCACAGCGCCTTTAAGTGACTATGGTGGTGTAGGTGGTACAAAAGTTGATTTTCTAATAGATATAAGAAATAAAGGCAAACAACCAACAACTATTTCAAGAATTGATTTTTACTCAGATGACTCACGTTTTACTAACTTAAAATTAAATAATTTGACAACCCGTCATTCTTCTTTTGAACCTATCAGAGTTGAAGCAAATGATAGAATTGAACAAGACATATTCATAAAAAAAGAATTGATATATTTAGAAAATTGCAAAGATTTAAACTGTACTCTGAAATTTGAAACCAGTCACAAAACTATTACAAAAAGGTTGACTGTGCCTAAAAAAAATGACTTGTGATCTTGTTCTTACAATCTTAGGACTTACGCAGTTGAACAAAAAACCAGTAGCATGAAGCATCAAACTGTCTAAAGCACAATATTCATGACAAGCTCTCATGTGCTTGTTTTTTCATCTAAAGTGCGTAACTCATAAATCTGACTGGCTCGTGCTCGATTTTTTCATTCTTTGTGGCAGTTGTCAGGCGTTGATGCCTCAAGGGCAGCAGCCGCTTCCATCTACTACAATCCCCCTTTCTTTCTTCGCCTTTCACTTTGGCAGACTCCCGGATTAAAAAAAGCAACTATTGAAAAGTAGGCCAGGGTCCCGAGGACTGAAGCCGCAGAAGGTTATTTTTGATTAATATCAACGAATCTAGGGAAAAGTATTCAAGAGTTCCTGTATCAAAAACTAACAGTCAGAAATAATTAACCCCCATTGATTTGAACTGAATTGATTGATACGCTTTTATTTATTTTCAGCCTCATGCAGCTGATTTTAAGAGGTTTTCTACAGAGCTTAATAATCTATATTAATTTTGAAAGAATGTCGAGAGGGCAAGGATGAATGGGTTTATTGTTTCCATACAATCTTTAGCAGATTGAATAAAAGATTTAAACACTTTTGTATATTCATGCGTTCCTTTTGTTCTTTCTAATTCATCAATTTGACTTATTAAATTTTGCTTTTCCTCTTTGCTACAATTAAGATCAATATTTTCCCTTAGTTTCTCAAAGACGTTAGTTTCATTAATTGAATCAATGATTACGTTTGTGGAAGAGTCAGGTGAATTTATATTAATCCGTGAATTATTCCCTTCTACATTATATATTGTAGAGTTTTTTACTTCTTTTTTTACTTTTGTTTCTTTTTCTACTTTTACTTGATAGTGAGCCTTAAAACTACCAATAGGGCCTTTATAACCCCTGTCAATTACAAGATATTTTTCTTTTAAACCATTAGGAAGTATTCTTTTAATTTGATCTTCTTCTTCAATAGGTATTGACACATCGTCAATAAGTATAGTGTTCGTTTGAACAAGGGCACGAATATTTCTAAATAGTTCTCCGTTTTTTTTGATTAAAGTAACTTCATCATTCATAAAATGCGTAAAACTCATAGAAATTCCTCACCTTACTTATAGTATAGGATACTCTGCATATAATCTTGTTGTGTAATTACAGAAACTTATACTTTGATTTGGTAAAAATGATGAAATAAGGCGATAGAAAAGAATGCGGGATTGAGGTAAGAGCGTGTCTTAAAATTCAATTTGATTATACAATTGGGATAGGACTCATGTATTTGGACAGAAAAACGGTAGAATTGAACCGTTAAATGTCTAAAGTGTAAATTTTAACCACGATGTCTAATGCATTTGACTTTATGCATCGAGTGAATAAGTACGATGTAATTAATTTGCTAAGTGGACTTCAGATCAACAATGCGTACTATCCAAATGTAGAAATTGCTTGAATTTTAAGACAGCCTCTAAGAGAATAGAGAGAAGAAGAGTTTTAGATCTCATTAATGTAATTAAACGTTATAACTGTAGGAAAAATATTTTATGATAGATGTGATTGGATATATAATCGGAATAACAGGGGTAGCTTTAGCTGTATATTCTATTATCAAACAGCAAAAACTTGAACAAAGAATTAAAGAAAAGGAGAAATTAAAAGTATTTTCGAAAAAAATTCAAACAAGTTTAATCCCCCGAATTGATAGAATTATTGATACTATTAATAACCCAACAACTAATGAAGATTTATTGGATCAACTAAAAGGTCTAAGCCAAGATATTGTTTCTGAGGCCTTCGATGAAAAAAAAGATACTATTAGGATTAATACTCAGCTTTCAAAGAAGAGCTATTTTTGCCTTGATTTGCCACAAAAATCAGTGGCAAGGAAGATCCGTTAAAAAAAATATTTGTAAGGCCTAAGTTCTAAATTACATTTAAAAAGCCTATTGTATCTGTTTTTTGAAGAAATATCTTTATATACGTAGAACCTAAATTTATATCATGGTTTTTTTAAAACAGAAAATAATCAACGGTAAAAAATACTGGTATATTATTAAAACTGGCAGAATTGATGGAAAAGTGAAAACTATATTTCAGATATATTTAGGCAATGCCGAAAAAATATTTGAAATGAAAAAACAGAGTGAATCATTGCCCTACATGAAACTGAAATCTTTTGAGTACGGCAAACTTGCCGCACTTCTTCATGTGAATGAAGAGCTTGGATTCGTTGACATAGTGAACAAGCACACTATGAAAAAATCAATCGATGGTTTAAGTGTCGGAGAGTATCTTTTACTTGATATAGTGGGGAAATCTCATGGAGTTTTAAGTGAAAACGGTATTGGGGAATGGTTCAAAAAATCGGCCTTATCTTTTAAGTGGAAATTCCCTCATAAATTAAATTGTCAGAATTTTTTGAATCATATGAATTACATTGATTCCGACACAATGAAAAATATTGAAGACGATTTGTGCCGAGTTCTCATCGAAAAAGGACTAACCCCTTCAGTACTGTTTGTGGATGAATCAAACTGGTTCACTTATGCTACCAATTATGATGAAAAAAGTGAATTGCTTCATAAAGGGTATAACAAAAAGCATCGTAAAGACAAAAATCAGGTATCTGTAGCGCTGGCTGCTAATGATTACAACTTACCTTTTATTCACGAGACATATCCAGGAAATGTGCATGATTCAGAGGAATTTTCAGGTCTGGTTGACAAAATAGTAAACCGTCTAACCGAATTGAATATTTGTTCGGAAGACCTTGTTCTTGTTTTTGATAAGGGAAACAATTCAAAGGACAACATTGAAAAAGCAACTTCAAAGATGAATTTTGTAGGGGCTGTAAAAGCAAATCAGGCAGATGATCTTCTTGAAGTGCCATTATCTAAATATCAATTTTTATATGAAAGCTCAGAAGGCCACAAAATTTATGGCTATCGGACAAAGCATCAGTTTTACGGGACAGAATTTACAACAGTAATTACTTTCAATGAAGGAACTCACAAACTTCAAAAAAGAACTTGTGAGTCAAATATGTCAAAAATAACTGAGAATCTGGAAGACCTACAGAGGAGACTGGAAAGCAACAGAGGAAAAGCAAGAAACAGGAGCAGTGTAGAAAAAGAGGTTGCAGACATTATTATCAAAAAATACAGAAGTATGGTGAAATATGAAATTACTGATGCTCCTGAAGGTAAGAAAAAACCTCAGTTAAAGTTCTGGATTGACGAAGAGAATAAAAATAAGCGCGAAAATTCATTAGGAAAAAATATACTATTTACAGATAAGCACCGTTGGCACACTAAAAAAATTGTGCAAACATACAACAATAAAGGCGCTATAGAGGATGATTTTAAGCTATTGAATGATCACCTGCTTGTCCCTGTGGGACCGGTGTACCACCACAAAGATGAAAATATCAAAGTTCACGTATTTCTGTCTATAATTGGCTTACTTTTCTACAGATATTTAGCCTGGGAGACAAAGAGATATGGTCTTTCTATGAGAAGACTAATTGAAAATTTGTCCGAAATTAGGCTGGCAGTTATCCAGGATAAAGAATCAAATAAGTGTAATATTATTCTGGAAGAGATGAGTACAAAGCAAGCATCATTATTTTCTTTCTTGAACTTGGGTAATTACCTGCCACCCCAATAAAAACGTCATCAGTAGGATTATTCATTCCTTAGGCCCACACAAACAAAGCCGCTTGATAACGGAAAAACATGCATCTTTGAAAGTAAAGTAATACTGAAACTAGAATCAAATTAAAAGAACTATCCGAAAGTACAAAAGAAAAAGATCATGAAAAAACAAGAACCATTTCAAATGAAAACAAAGAATATATAATCAAATGCCTTAAAGAAGGTAAATGTAATTATATCTGTATAGATTCCTTTGTTCCTAATGGAAACATTTCGTATTCAATAGATAATGACATTTTATTAGGTATCAAATACATACTTCTCAATTTAGATGAATTGGAAAAAGAGTTCGGCAGTATAGTGGAAGAATTTAAACCGGGTTTATTTGGAAATTTAAGAGGTTGTAGTGTAAATATATTTAAATCAATAGTGGATCATGCTATTGATTCAAAGGTAATCTACCTTGATATTACAACGTTTGATAAGTCGAGTAATATTGGATTGTGGATATATAATGAGGTTCTAGGGTTGGATGTATTAACATCGCATTTAACTGAACTGGTAGAATTTGATGAATCTCTCAAGAATTTAAGTGAAAAACTTGTAATGATGAGTTACACATAATTATTTGTTCCCCTTTGCCAGAAAGAAAGGTTTGATCTGGTTATACTCTTTTTGCCAGCCCGGCCCGGCTGGATCTTGAGGCTCAAGGGGAAAGGGGTGGGTTTCGGGGGATTGAGCTATTGCGGCGGCTCTTTATGTTGGAGACTTCAGACAATCCTTCAGGTAAAGAGTGTTTAAATACCTGCGAGATTAACTTGGTTATAAAAATAGGTAATTTGCGAGGTGGTATTTTGACGGATTCTTCTAAAAAAGATCAAACGGAAAGAAATTTTGCTATTTTTACACTTGAGACTAAACATTCTGAAAAATCTAAACCTCCAACTCCACAACCTAAACCAATAAATAATAAATCTAAAAACCATGACTAACGAAATTATAGAAGCTGTTGTATTCCTGATCCCTGGATTTTTATTTTTTGAATGTTTTAGAAAATTTTCAGTTATTGAGACGGAATTATCTGATAGACAGTATTATTTAATCTGCTTATTTCTCAGTTTTTCAATACATACAGCGTATTTTTTTCATTTAGGGATAGCATCTGTTCAAGAATTGGGAAGTAATCTGTTTGAAATTGAAACCATTTTTAAACTATTTCTGATTTGCATTCTACTTGGAATTTTTAGTGGATTTGTGGGGAGATATGTTATTTATCCCCATCATAAGCCTATTTCACAAGATGTTTGGAATACTTCCCTGAAAAAGCAGAGTAAAGATGGAGCTCCTTACGTAACTGTCATTACTTCGGATAGTTCTGAGTTTGAAGGAAAGTTACTATGGTTTTCACACAGGAAACATGAGCCCAGAGAATTAGTTCTTGAAGAACCCACTCAAATAATACGGGATAAGGATATGAAAGCAGTTTCTGAGATAAAACGTGGGACTGAAATTCTTTTTACGCAAGGAGATATTAAAAGAATAACATTTAATGACGATACAAGAAAATAGGTGGTCCATTTGTATTCGGTTGACATTATTTTTAATAATCAGAACGGGGCTTTAAACTCCTTTTTCTCATCTTTTGCGGTGGCCGGATTAACCTGCACCCGGCGACCAAAAACACAAGCAAAAGGAACATTGTACATTAGAATATGAAAACATCAACCATGGAGCACTGGATTACCTAAAATTGTAGTCTTGATGCATTCATCCCCTGAGCTGAAGACTCAGGGGTTTTCTACTGCGTTCTTATAATTTGAGCCCCAATTTTATCTACCATGACAGATTCCAGGCCCGTTCCAGAATGCAGTACAATCGACATTGCACCCACGATTTCAAAACTGCTGGCCATCCCCATGGTAGTTCCCACGGGAAGGCCCCTGTCCTCCGTGGAAACTTTAGCTGAAAAACACGGCTGCAAAAGAGTTGTAATCCTGATTATAGACAGCCTTGGGTATTCGCTCTATGAAAAATTTGCCCCTATAATGGAAAACACCCAAAAACTTGCCGAAAAAGGTCTCCTTTTCAAATGCAGGTCTCCGGCAACCCACACGTCCCCGGCCATTGCCTCTATCTTTACGGGTTACCGGCCTGAAGAACACAAAATATACTCGACCGGGGACATCTACACGGAACGGGGCAAAGATCCGGAAAACCCCAAACTCAGGAGCATCCTGGAATGGACGGCAAGAGCCGGAAGGAAGGCCGCGGTCGTAATCGAGGCTGAGGGGGCAGAGACTTTCAGGGGCATGATTATGGATATTTACGGGGTCCCCAATTCCGAAGACATCCTGGCTTATGACCGGGAAATCGCAGAGGCTGCGGTCCGGGCTCTTGGGAAGGAGCCAGAACTTCTGGCGGTGCACCTTCGGGCCCTTGACCGTTACTCCCATAGGGCGGAGAGCTGGGACGAATTGAAAATAGCTGCCAGGGCTGTTGACGAAAACGTCAGGAAAATAGTTACCGGGGCCGGGAAAGGGACGCTGTTTTTCCTCTGCGGAGACCACGCAATCCACGGAAGTGAAAAATGGTTGAAAAAGGCCACGGAAGAAGAACAAAAAAACCACCGGGACAATTTTGTGGCCCTGATCGTCAGTTATTTCTGAGAGTTTCTCTTTTCTTCTTTCTTTTCCATTTTCCTCCATATTTTTGTTTTCTACTCTCTACCCTTCTAAAATTAAATTATTCAATCAGCATCTTCTACAGCACAATTATATATAACATGGTCAATAAAATCGATTCATTTCAGAGCATTCAAACTAAAAACTTTCATAAAGGTGCACGGGTATTCTAACAGGCTGTGCCCCGGGCATTTGCAAAAATCAAAGCGGGAGAATATACTACATGCAGGAAAAAATTAAAGAAATCGCAAGCCGTGTCCATGAACTTAGGGAATTGTCCGATATTTCGGTTGAAGAAATGGCGAAAAGTATGGAAATTCCAGCCGCAACATACCGGAAATACGAGGAAGGGACCGAGGACATCCCGGCCAGTATCCTTTTTGAAATAGCTCATGAGTTGCAGGTGGACATGGGAACTCTCCTTACAGGAGAAGAGCCGAGGATGAACATCTTTACCGTAACCAGGGCCGATAAAGGGGTCAGTGTTGAGAGGAGAAAGCAGTACAAGTACCAGAACCTGTCCGAGAAGTTTATTCATAAAAAAGCGGAATTTTTCATCGTAAGCGTTGATCCAAGGACTGACGGAAGCAAACCTTCCACAAACTTCCACCACGGACAGGAATTTAACTACGTGCTTGAAGGGAGCCTAAAGGTTTACATCCATGACAACGAAATCGTTCTTGAAGCAGGCGATTCCATTTTCTTTGATTCTGGATACGAACACGCCATGGAAGCCCTTGGGGGCAAACCTGCCAGGTTCCTGGCATCGATTATGTGAACCGAAAAAGGGATGAAGAAAGGCCTTTTTTTATATGAAAAAGTTCTTTAAATTCACTCTTTCAAACTTTTCACCAATTCATTTATCCTATCACTTTAACCGAACTTTTTAAATATAGCACATCAAAACGGGTGTAAAACATGTCCTCTTTGCTGAGCCAATTTGTTTCGAAAACCGATTTTGAGTCCTACGAGGACTTTCATGAAAACTTCAAAATACTTGTCCCGGAAAACTTCAATTTTGCCTATGATGTCGTGGACAGGTATGCGGAAACCTGCCCTGAAAAACGGGCCCTTGTCTGGTGTGACGACCTCGGAAATGAAAAAATCTTCACTTTCAAGGATCTGAAATACTACAGCGACAAAGCCGCCAATCTCTTTTCCAAACACGGGATAGGAAAAGGCGACTACGTCATGCTTACCCTCAAGAGCAGGTACGAGTTCTGGTTCTGTATCCTGGGCCTCCATAAACTCGGAGCCATTGCCGTTCCCGCAACCCACATGCTCATGGCCCGGGACATTACTTACAGGATTGAAAAAGCGGAACTGAAAATGATCGTCTGCATAGCCGAGGACGGTGTCCCAAAACGTGTGGATGAGGCTCATGCCGAATCCGGGGAATCCGGCCTCTCGCTCGTCAAGGCCGTGGTCGGAGCCGCGGGAGAAGGCTGGGTTGACTTCAGGAAGGAACTCGAAGAGGCTTCCTCTGAGTTCAAACGGCCAACAGGAGATTTTGCAACCTGCAACGAAGATATTTCCCTGGCCTACTTCTCCTCAGGAACCGCGGGTTTCCCGAAGATGGTGGAACACGACTTTACATACCCTCTCGGACACATCCTGACCGCAAGCTACTGGCAGAACGTGGAAGATGAAGGGCTACACTATACGGTTGCGGACAGTGGCTGGGGCAAATGCGTTTGGGGCAAAATCTACGGGCAGTGGATTGCCGGATGTGCGGTCTTTGTCTATGACTACGACAGGTTCGATGCCAAACAAATGCTTGGAAATGCTTCGAAGTATGGGGTTACCACCTTCTGCGCCCCTCCGACCGTGTACCGTTTCCTTATCAAGGAAGACCTTTCGCAGTACGACTTCAGTTCTCTCACCTACGCTGTTGTGGCGGGTGAGCCTCTTAACCCTGAAGTTTTCAACCGTTTCCTGGAATTCACGGGGCTCAAGCTCATGGAAGGCTTCGGGCAGACCGAAACCGTTGTGGTCATTGCCACCTACCCCTGGATGGAGCCAAAGCCGGGATCCATCGGAAAACCCTCGCCAGGGTTTAAGGTCGAAATCATGGACAGGGACGGTAAGATCTGTGACGTCGGGGAAGAAGGCGAAATCGTAATCAACACGAAAGCCGGAAAACCAGCCGGGCTTTTTGCCCGGTACGGGAAAGACTCTGAAAAGACCGCTGCGGCCTGGTATGATGGTTATTACCACACAGGAGACATGGCCTGGAAGGACGAAGACGGCTACCTCTGGTTCGTGGGAAGAGGCGACGATATCATCAAGACCTCGGGCTATAAGGTCGGGCCCTTTGAGGTTGAAAGCGCTTTGATCCAGCACCCGGCAGTGCTTGAATGTGCCATTACCGGAGCTCCGGACCCTGTAAGGGGACAGGTCATCAAGGCCACAATCGTGCTTACAAAGGACTACACCGCCGGGGATAAACTTAAAAAAGAGCTGCAAAATCACGTCAAGAAGGTCACGGCTCCCTACAAGTACCCGAGGATCGTGGAATTTGTGGACGAACTTCCAAAAACGATCAGCGGGAAGATTCGCAGGGTGGAAATCCGCGACCAGGACAGGGAACAGGCCTGATTTTCCCAAAAAACGCTAAAACGCTGAAAAATAACAAGGATTATAAAACAGTTCACTATCATTAGAATGTAAGATATCGGCCTGAGCTTTCAGGCCGAAAATGCGGGGACCAAATGGAATGGTATCAATAGAGTTAATAGAGTCAATAGAATCAAATAGATTTCCTGTTCCCGCAGGCTTTTTATATTTTCCAAAATTGCTAGGGCAGGTTTGACCGAAAATTCTGTCACGGTAATTTATTATAGATAAGTTAATTATGGATAACTTAAGCGAAAACCTGATTTAGTACCCGAAAACGGCATGATAAGGACATACTGAAAGGTACAAAGTGGACATAAGAATAAGAGGATTTGACATGTCAAAAACTGATAAAAAGGAAGCATATCCTGTAATCAATATCCTTGAATGCAAGGCCTGCGGGCGCTGCCTTCTTGCCTGCCCGAAAGGCGTACTTTCGATGAGTGAGGAACTCAACGACCGGGGCTACCATTACGTGGAATACAAAGGAGAAGGCTGCACCGGCTGTGCGAGCTGTTACTACACCTGCCCCGAACCCCTGGCTATCGAAATTCACATTCCCCTGAAAGAAGGCAACGAAGAAAACGAAGTAAATGAAGAAAACGAGGTGGAGGCCGAATAAGGCCCAAGGGAGGTAAAAAATATGGCTACACAACTCGTTAAAGGAAATTCCGCAGTTATCATCGGGGCCCTCTATGCCGGCTGCGACTGCTTCTTTGGCTACCCGATCACCCCCGCAAGTGAGATACTGCACGACGCATCCAAATATTTCCCGAAACTCGGGAGAAAATTCGTCCAGGCCGAGTCCGAAGAGGCCGCAATAAACATGGTCTTCGGTGGAGCTTCTACCGGACACAGGGTCATGAGCTCTTCCTCCGGACCAGGGATCAGCCTGATGCAGGAAGGAGTCTCCTACCTCGCAGGCGCTGAGCTTCCCTGCGTAATCGTGGACATCATGCGGGCAGGCCCAGGGCTCGGGAATATCGGGCCCGAACAGGGAGACTACAACCAGGTCGTCAAGGGCGGTGGGCACGGGAACTACAAAACCATAGTGCTTGCCCCGAACTCCGTGCAGGAAATGTGTGACTTTACCATGAAGGCCTTTGATCTTGCTTTCAGGTACAGGAACCCGGTTGTGGTCCTGGCTGACGGGGTACTCGGACAGATGATCGAGTCCCTGGAGTTCCCTGATAAAGCGTTAGTCCCTGAAATTGATACATCCTGGGCAGTCAACGGCACGGCAGAAACCCGGCCGAACCTTGTGACCTCTATCTTCCTGGACTTCAACGAACTCGGGCAGTTCAATGAAAAACTGCAGACCAAGTATGAATTGATTAAGGAAAATGAAGTCGATTACGAGGAATACCTGATCGAAGACGCTTCTATTGTCCTTGTCTCCTACGGGATCAGCAGCAGGATCTGCAGAAACGCCGTGGACCAGGCCAGAAAGGAAGGTTTCAAGGTCGGACTCTTCAGGCCAAAGACCCTTTTCCCCTTCCCCGAGGCCGAACTGAAAGCCCTTGCCGAAAAAGGCTGCACCTTCGTCTCTGTGGAAATGAGCAACGGACAGATGATAGACGATATCAGGCTTGCGACCGGCTGCTTAAGGCCTGTTGAACTGGTGAATAAAATGGGTGGAAACCTGATCACCCTTGACCAGGTTATGGCCAAAATCAGAGAAATTGCAGGGGAGGCATGAACATGGCAAAAATAATTGATGGAGAAAAGGTAATTGGAAAGCCTGATGCCCTCTATGCCGAATACGTAAGAAAGGGTGGAGCTGCCCCCACGGCTACCCACTACTGTCCTGGGTGCGGGCACGGGATCCTGCACAAGCTCATCGCCGAGGCAATCGATGACCTGGAAATTCAGGACAGGACCGTTATGATAAGCCCTGTTGGCTGTGCGGTCTTTGCTTACTACTACTTTGATGCAGGAAACATCCAGGTGGCCCACGGAAGAGCTCCCGCGGTCGGGACCGGAGTCTCAAGAGCCGAGGAAAACGCGGTCGTTATCTCCTACCAGGGAGACGGGGACCTGGCTTCAATCGGGCTTAACGAGACTATCCAGGCCGCAAACAGGGGAGAAAAACTCGCGGTATTTTTCGTGAACAACACCGTCTACGGGATGACCGGCGGTCAGATGGCTCCAACAACTCTTGTGGGCGAAAAGACCGTCACCTGCCCCGAGGGCCGGGACCCCCGCTATGCCGGATATCCGCTCCACATGTGCGAACTCCTGAATAACCTCAAGGCCCCGGTCTTTATTGAAAGGGTCTCCCTTTCGGACATCTCCCATATCAGGAAAGCCAGAAAGGCTGTTCGGAAGGCCATGGAAATCCAGAGAGACGGCAAAGGCTATGCTTTTGTGGAAGTGCTCGCCCCCTGCCCGACTAACCTGAAAATGGATGCCAAGCAGGCTGCGGCTTTCATTAATGAGGAAATGGAAAAGGAGTTTCCGCTTAAAAACTTCAGGAACAATTCCGCAGAGGCCGAAGCCCTCCAGAGAGGAGTCAGCGACTTTTCAAAAGAGGCCCTGGATAAACTCTTCGGGATCGAAGCCAGCGAGGAAGAAAAAGCTGCAAGGACGGACTTTACCCAGGTCCAGATAAAGATCGCGGGCTTTGGTGGGCAGGGTGTGCTTAGCCTGGGCCTGATCCTGGCTCAGGCCGGAGTGAAGGCAAAGCTCAACGCTTCCTGGTATCCCTCCTACGGGCCGGAACAGCGCGGCGGGACCTCGAACTGTTCTGTCGTGATTTCAGGGGAAGCCATTGGTTCTCCCGTTGTCTATTCTCCGGACATCTTGATTGCCATGAACCGGCCTTCCCTTGAAAAGTTCATAGGGTCCGTCAGGAAAGGTGGCCTGGCTCTCTACGACAGCACAATCGGGGAATTCGAAGCCCCGGAAGGCGTCAGAGCAGTCGCAATCCCGGCGGCCGAAAAAGCCAAGGAAGCAGGTACGGAAAAAGCCGCCAACTCCTTCATGCTCGGGGTCCTTATGGGGCTCGGGGTTACAGGCCTATCCGAAGAAGCCTTCAAAGAGGCCCTGGCCGAGAACTTCGCAGGAAAACCGAAGGTTATTGACTTTAACCAGAAGGTCCTGGAAGATGCGGCAAAATGGGCTGAGGAAAATCTGTAATTTTTTCTTTGAGAAGGTCTTTCAGGTAAGTCTATAAGTTCATTATCTGGCAGGTAAACAGCCCAAAAGCTATTTGCCTGCAAGCTCTTTTTTGAATCTATTCTCGATTCCGGTGCTCTCAACGGCAGACGCAGGAGGCCGGGCTTTTCAAAATAAAAACAAAGACAGAACACACGCTAAAAACAGTGGGGCCGAACGAAGGAAAAAGTGTATCTATTCAGGGTAAGGGTGGCACATTTTCAATCGCCGCATGAAGTGAACTTATAGTAGGTATATTATTCTTTATTAGTGTAGATATGTATCCCCTAATTCTAAAGAAAACATCTGCTCCATGGGGTTTCCTAAAATCTCCCGATATTTTTTGCTGAACTGTTATCATTCTGAGATCTCTTTCTGCTTGGTTGTTACTGAAAGGAACTCTTAGATCCGTAGCAAACCTCAAGATTTCTTTTTCATACTTTGAAAGTCTATCAAGGAGATTTTTTGCATCGCTCTGCGCTTTTCTTCCTCTTTTAACCCCATTGTCTTTCGAGATTTCAGGTGGAGGATTGTCCTCAAATCCTTTCATTAGTATTGACTGATACTTTTCTTTAAAGGTCTTGAGCGTATCTTCATCTATTTGTATGCCCTGTTTTCTGGCAAAGTCTGCGCATTTTTTAATTTCATATAGGAGATCAGACATCTCCTCAGCCCACACTTGCTTGAATATGTTATAAATGTCTTTAAGTTCTCTTTGAATGTGGACATTACATGCCGCATGTTCACATTTGTATTTAAAATAGGGTTTCCAGAAATCGTGGACTATAATTCCTCTATATTTAGGCAACACTCCCATTTTATTCATTGCTTTTGATCCTCGACTCCTATTATGGAAATAGTATGTATATTTTTTTGTAGAGATTAAATGGCAGTATTCCCCTTGACCACCAACGTCGATTCCAGTTTCATCACCATGGATGACATTTTCTTTTATCAGTTGCTTCTTGATGTGGTTTGTAGCACCTTTCAACTTGTGAAATAACTTATTTTCTGCCCTAATTATTGTACCAACGCTTATATCAAATCCAAAGGCATCTTTAAATAATTTCTTGATTCGGTCATAGGGAATCAATTGGTAGTTTCGGAGGTAAATTGCAATTGTTAAAACCATATTGCCATATTGGACAGGTTTTGTAATTGATTTCGGAAAAGCAGCTTTGTTTTTGCGGTTACAATAAGGACATTTTTTGATCTCAGCACGATGTTCGGTCACTTTACGCCTTACAATTATTTCAAATTCTTGTCTCTTCTCGTAATTTATAACTTCAATCTTCTCAATGTTACAACCACAATGTTCACATTTATGTAGCTTATAAATGATTGTTTTATCAGGATTTTTAATCATCCTTAATGTAGAACCAGGATGCCCTTTTTGGCCGCCAGGACGTCTAAAACTTCCTTTTTGTGAACCTTTTGATTGAGGTATTTTATCAGTAGAATTGTTAGTAGAGGGAAGTCGATTTCTTTTTTGGTTTTGGTTATTCTTTTTTAGGCGAGATTCTAACTCATTAAGTCTTTCTCGAAGTTCGGTGTTTTCGGATTCAAGATTTTCATATCGAGATTCAAGCTCTTCGTGTCGAGATCCAAGATCTTCATACCGAGATTCAAGCTCTTCGTGTCGAGATCCAAGATCTTCATACCGAGATCCAAGATCTTCATACCGAGACTCAAGATCCTCAATATATGAAACAATGGATTCAGGGTCTGAACGGCATTGAGTAAGAATCTCTTCACATTTCATAAACCTCATTCCAAAATCCGATGATTTTTATATTAATCTATATGAAAAAAGTAATTGTTGAGTTTATACGAAATATAAGTTAGAAACAGAGGTAGCTGAATAGATACGAAAAAGTATTATCACACTGCTTTTTTTGACCTGTTGTTTCTCAATTCAAAAAACAAGTATGTGCATTTGAGTGCGCTATTTTCCATTGTTAAGGAATGAGTCAAATATAATATCAAGTATTTTTGTTTACCATTCATTAACCATGGAACACACGGAAGGACATGGAAACCGGCCTTCGGCACCCGAGTTCCGCTTCGGGAGCACGGGGTCCTTTTCGGGAGCTACGCTCCCTCAAAAGGACGAAAAACGCCAGAGCAACCGTATTTGTCGTCTTCCGGTCGTTCTTTTTCCGTGTGTTCCGTGGTTTGAATTCACACACCAAAATATAGGGCTATTCCCAAACTGAATATATGAAGTTATATTTTTACCATTCCTAAAATTGCTTTCCCTTTTTCAACATCAGCATAAATATCTTAAAAGTGTCTATTAATTTTAATAAGTAATTTATACTCTGTGCAATATTTGATTACTAAAGTTAATAAGATTGTTTTATCTCGTCTACGGATGTTTTCTCAAGAATAATTTTGAAGAGAGGCTTATGAATACAGTTTGTATCTACAAAAGGAGTTATTTGAACATGAAATGCTGGAAAATAATGGTTTTAGCGCTTCTTGTACTGTGCCTTGCGGGCATGTCGGAAGCGGGACCAAACGAAATATTTTCAGAAAATGGAATAGTTCTGGACTACACGGAAGGTGGACATTACGATACCGATTTCGGTGCTAACTTTATGTCGGAATGGTGGTACCAGAACGGGGATATGAGACTTGTTTCTGAGGACGGGGAACAGAAAAACATGGCTTTTTTGTTGTAATGACGCATCAGGAGTCTCCGATCATGTTAAATGATCCGGAATCCGGAGTACAGCGTTCACACATGGCAACCTTTTACGGACTTTATCCCTATGGGGAGACGGCTTCTCATAATTTTACACAGATTCTTGTAAACCGGTCTGATATTGAAAATTATGTCACATTTCATGTACCTTATCTTGATTTCAATTACCCTGAAGGTCTGGGGAGCTTTTACGGTTCAAGTTCCAAGCACTACCGGTTGGACTACGACTTCGATAATATGCAATTGAATCTGGTTTTCAAACCCCTTGCTGAGAAAACGGTGGATAGTTGCAATGAACCCGTAAATTTTACAACTTATGAAAGCTCCTATGGAAACCTTTACGGTACCGTGGAGCTTGACGGGAAAAAATACAGGGTTACACAGGCTGATGGATATTTTGATCATATGATTCCTTATACCGTTGACATGCCCTCATGGGAAATGGAAATGCATGGATGGACCTGGTCGGAACTTACGACGGATAATTACCAGACCGTGCTCTATGCTGTGAGGGGACTTGAAGATGGTTACTCTAACTATACTTACAGGCATCTGACCCTGTTGGATAAAAATACAGGTGAAGTGATCGCAGAATACTCCGGGGATGAGCTGGATGTAGTTGAAAGTGACTGGACGGAATTGACGGTAAATGGAGTGCCTGTAATCCGGCCTTCAACGCTTGAAGTATCAGCACCTGACCTGCACATCAATGTAAAAGCTCAAAGTGTGGTCCAGTTTGATGAATCTTCATATTTTGGTGGGCAGCCTGTGTCATTTGTTGACTTCATGGCATTCCAACCCCGTACAGCTTCTATCGAAGTCGGAGGAAATATTGAAGAGGGAAGCGCATTTTACGAGTACATGGTCACGGATTGGGGAGCGCTTTACTCCTGTCAATAATCACTGGAAAAAAACGGAGAATAAGTGCTGTAAGTCCTATAACTTTCAATTTTTTTTTCGTAACTATTCAGCCTACTGATAAAAAAAGCATAGTTTCAGCTAATGTTGCAACTATCGGATAATAGCGGCGCTCCATTGAGCGCCGCTCGAATAGCATCCATGACATTCAAGCTATTCTTTCTAATAGTGGATATGTATCCCCGAATTCTGCAGAAAGCTACCGCTCCTTCGATGCTTCGGAAAGTTCCCGAAATCTTCTGTTGTAGCTTCATCATTCTGATGTCTCGCTCTGCTTGATTATTATCAAATGGAACTCTCAGGTCATTGAGGAATTTCAGAATCCTATCCTTGTATTTTATGAACCTATCAAGGAGATTCTTTGCTTTTGTTTGTGCTGGTCTTCCTCTTTTTTTAACCTGTTTTGAGAGGTCAGGAGGTGGATTTTCTTCAATTCCCTCTTTAATTATTTTATCGTATATTTCCTCGAATGCCCTGACTTTTATTGGATCTATTGGAATTTCCATTTCTCTGCATTCGTCGGTATATTTTTTTACTTCACTCAGAAGTTCATTTACTTTTTTAGCCCATTGCTGCTCAAAATTCTCTTCAACTCCAGTGAGGTCCCTCTTAAGATGAGCATTGCAGAGAGCATGTTCACATCCATATTTGTTGTATGATGCCCAACCATCATGAACTACTACCCCCTTGTATTCTGGAAGAAAACCCAAAGCATTCATTGCCTCTGATCCTCTTTTTGGATGTACAAAATAGTATGTCCACAGACTGTTTGAAACAACATGGAGCCACCATTTTGTCCCTAAAACCCTCATTCCTGTTTCATCACAATGTACAGAATAGGCTACCCGTAGATGTTCGAAAACAGCTTTTTCGAAAGGTTCCAATTTCTGGAATAATTCCTTTTCAGCTCTTTTTATGGTAGCAGGGCTGATACGTATTCCATAAAAGTCCTCTGACAAATCACAAATCCGTTTATAAGGAATCAATTGAAAGTTCCTTAAATATACAAGAGAGGATAAAAGGCGAGGTCCATATTGAATAGGGAATTTTATAGAGTCTGGAAAAGTACCTTTGTTTATTTTCCCACAGTGAGGGCATTTCTTGGACTCAGCACGATGTTCGGTAAATATGATGTTCACAGGAGGAATATCAGCTTCTTGCCTGCGTTCACAGTCCCGAACTTCAGTATCTTCAAGATCATGACCACAATTTTCACAGCAGTGAGGGGAATGAAATATTATATGGTCAGGATCCCCAACCATTTCGAAAGTACTTCCAGAATGACCTTTTTGACCACCAGGTTTTTTCCCACTTCTTGTGCGGCTACTCTTAGGTTTAGGTTTTTCATTCACAAAAACGTCAGTAGAAGGAGGTTTACTGCTGTTTTGGCTGTTTTGATTTAGACGAGCCTCTAAAACCCTTACACGTTCCTCAAGTTCAGCAATTTGAGAAGCCTGTTTCTCTATGATAGTCTCAAGTCTCTGAATTACAGCAACGACTGCTTCAGGGCCTTCTTCATAGATTTCAAGAATCTCTTCACGTGTAAGCATGATACTGAAGAGATAGAGTTATTTTATATGCAATTTTTCCTCGAAACGAGGAAAAATTGCCTTTGTTCAAAGTATGGCTGAATAGTTACAAAATCATGTGCTTATATTTTAAGCACATGGTTCAATATCATGAGGTCGTTATGCGCCAAAAAATGCGGAATGCAGGATTTGATTTTCTTTAATTTTTTTAATTTACTTTATTTTTTGCTATAGTTTCCGTCCAAAAAAGTATATATTATTTCATAAATTTAAGATTTAAGTCGTGATAAAGTTCCATTTAACTTTCATGCGGTAAGTCCCCTTTCTCGACAGTCAGAAGCTGGTAGGTGGGGTTGTTGACTTGCAGCTAGTGTCGCGTCAATCCTCATGGGTTAAATAATTCTGAATAGATGTAATCGATTATATACGACATTTTACTGCTGACACGACACTAGTTATATCCAACATACAAACATAATTAAAGAACATAAGTTAGAAACAACTCTAACTTATTCTTTAAATGCACATTTCGAACCCCTATTAAGATAGGTAAATAATGCACGATTTCAGGTCGTTTTATTGACTCCATATCAGCAAAATGACTTTTTTGTGCAATATATTGGTACAAGAGTGTTAGGGAGGCTGTATCAAAACTCGACTCAATTCTACAATTGGATAATGATTATTGTGGGCTTTAAATATATGCAGAGAATTATTCTATAATTCTGGAATAGTTTTACCTTATAGTAGAATATTTTGCCCCAATTGTATAATCGGATTTAGTTTTGAGACAGCTTGTAGGGTTCAATTTTTTGTTCGAGACCTGAATATTCAGGCTTTTCCCTTTCTCCTTCCATTCAGGCTTTTCTTTTTCTTTTTCCGTTCAAGCCCTCTTTTTCCATCCAGAGATCTTTCATGGTTTCTCTGATTTCTTTTATTTTTTCTATGCTGGCCTCTTCGTTGATGGTGTCTATTTCATTGAAGGA
The DNA here is from genome assembly GCF_055394095.1 of Methanosarcina baltica. NCBI lineage: Archaea > Methanobacteriati > Methanobacteriota > Methanomicrobia > Methanosarcinales > Methanosarcinaceae > Methanosarcina > Methanosarcina baltica. The sequence continues at coordinate 2,818,112 of NZ_AP042463.1, forward strand.
TTCCAGGGCCACTTTAGCCGCAATCGAGGCGTTGTTCAGGTAGCGTCCCCGGGCTTCGGTCATTATGGTCTGGAGGGCTGAGGCTGCCTGGAGGACCGCGCTTTCCATTCTTTCCTCTTCTGCGGCTTTTCCGATTTCTTCCAGGGACGAACTGATTTCCCTGGCCGGGTTTTCAAAGTTTTGTTCGAGGGCTTCGAGGGCTATTTCTTCGAGCATGAGTTCGGCCCCTATGACGGCGTCTTCGAGGTCCTGTTTTGCGGCGGTGACTCCGTTTTCTCCGAGGCAGGATATGCAGGTTGCTGTGTCTTCGTCACGGGTCGGGACTTTTACCTTTGCGACTGATTTTCCAATTTCCCCGAGTCCAATTGCAACGGCTATGGTTTCTCTTTTCAGGTCTCTGAGAGCTGCCGTGTTTCCTATTCCTCCCAGGATGGACGCTGCGATCTTTGAGGCCATCTCCATCTTTTTTTCGGCTGCTTCCTTTCCTATGCTCCCGAAGGAGAGCAGGATGCTTACCGTGGTATCCTCCATCTGTTGCCCCATGGAGTTGTCCAGAAAGGTTTCAAGGGCCTTGAGAGCAAGGACGGTTGCCATCTCCATTTTCTGCCGGGCCGCAGCTTTTCCTATTTCGCTTATGAAGGCTATCGTACGCTTTGCTTCGTTTACCTGATTTCCGGCAAAAAAACCCGAGCCCCGTTCTGTCAGAAAGTCCAGGGCCCGGACCGCTCCCTCTTCAAAATCCTCCTCAATCGAGGAAAGCCCCAGCATCAATACCTTGTTTTCTTCCAATACCCTGTTTTCGTTATCTGATGGCATAACTCTCACCTCTCCTTTTTATAAGACCTCAGCAGAAAACCCCCGGGCATTTAGCCGGGAGGCAGTTGACCCTGAATATCAGGGTTGCGCTTTACCTGCTGGTATTATTCAACCAGTCGTCCGTTTGAAAAGTGATAGATATATTAAAGAATCAGAAAAACAAGGATTGTAAGCACTTCTTTAAAATCTATCTTTTTCAAAAGACTGATATTCAATAAAGGCCCCCCAGCTTTTATCTTTTATTTTCCCTGATCTCCTTTATATTATATCATTAATTTATTATACCCTGTATTTATTATTTTAGTTAGGGCATAATTTTGTATCCTTTCGGCAGACAGTTGATCTATTTCGGAAATCTCGAAATTCCGGGGGTCTTTTTTCCCCGGGTTTTTGAAACTGGCCGGCCGGTCAGCCGGCAGCCGGTTCCTGAATGGTTTCCTGTTTTCGGGGAATCGTCAACTACCCTCCACTAAAGTGACGGGCATGTAATGTGCCCTGGTTGACCAGCCTTAGTCTTAATTGACTACGTTGGAGTTGTTATGATACCTACAAATGCTTCCTCAGTTTGTAGCTCTATCGTGTAGTATTAAAAGTCCTGAGAGGTAGGGGCGGTGTGCTACACATGACAAGCATATCCAACATTGGCGAGGGGAGACAGTTTCAAAAACTGCGTTACCTGCTACGGAAATTCGTTTCCAAAGCAGAGTGGAGAAATCCAGTATGATATTCGTACTGAACAGAAACAAAGAACCGTTAAGTCCCTGCCACGAAGCGGTTGCCAGAAAACTACTCAAATCAGGAAAAGCGGTTATCCACAAAAAATATCCCTTTACAATTAGACTCAAAGAACTAAAAGAGTCTAAAGATCAGTCAGAACTTCGGCTGAAAATAGATTACGGAAGCCGCCATACAGGTCTTGCCATACTGAACGGTTCAAAGGTTATCTGGACAGCACAGTTGCATCACAAAACCGGCATAAAGAAGAGTCTCGATAGCAGAAGGGCAATGCGAAGAACCCGGAGAAATAGAAAAACCCGTTATCGAAAACCGAGATTTATGAACCGGAAAAGGCGGGAAGGCTGGCTGCCTCCGTCTCTGCAAAGCCGTGTAGATAATATAGAAAATTGGGTAAAAAAACTCAGGAAACTATGTCCCTTGACACATATTTCCTATGAAAACTGCAAATTTGATACTCAGCTTATGCAAAACTCTGAAATCAGCGGAATCGAGTATCAACAGGGCGAGCTTCAGGGGTACGAGGTCAGGGAATACCTGCTTGAAAAGTTCGGTAGAAAATGTGTTTACTGTGGAGCCGAAAACGTTCCGTTAGAAATTGAACACATTGTCCCAAGAAGTAGAGAGGGATCAGATCGAATTTCCAACCTGACCTTAGCTTGCAGAAAATGCAACCAGGAAAAAGGAAGTAAAACCGCAGAAGAATTTGGGCATCCGGAAGTTTATACTTTAGTCAAAAAACCGCTTAAAGAAGTTGCAATTATAAACACTACCCGATGGAAAGTGTTCGAGACATTGACTAAAACAGGACTTCCTGTAGAATGTGGTACCGGTGCAAGGACAAAAATGAACCGAATAAAAATGGAATTACCAAAAGATCATCATTTCGATGCTATTTGTGTAGGTCAATCCACACCCAAAACAATCAATTTTGCCACTAACAGTGTTCTGCACATAAAGGCAAAAGGAAGAGGTTCTTTTTGCAGAACAAATCTCGATAAATACGGATTTCCAAGAGCATATTTAAGCAGACAAAAAAGTTTTTTCGGATTTCAAACCGGAGATGTTGTTAAAGCTGTAGTTCCGAAAGGGAAGTACACAGGAACATGGTCTGGGGCGGTTGCCTGTAGAAAATCCGGGTATTTTGACTTGAAAAACAAAGAGGGAAAAAGAATTGCACAGGGTATAAATCACAAATATTGCAAGGTATTGAATCGAATGGATGGGTATGAATATTCGGTGGAACATCTGAAGTGGACGGCATTCCTCTCATGACTGAAGTCACGAGCATCCTGCCTGATTTATCGTTATGAGTTACGCACTTGAGATGTAAAATCAAGCACATAAGAGCTTATCAATAATATTGTGCTTTAAACAGTTTGGTGCTTCATGCTACTGGTTTTTTGTTCAACTGCGCAAGTCCTAATCGTGAAAATAAATTTACTGCCTTTGTCGGGTTTTGACTCCACCCGGATTTTTGCCCCCATGCATTTCAACATAGCTCCTCATTTGTATTCGGTTAAGGATTTTGTTTACCCTAAATTGACTACTCGTGTTCTAACAGCATATCGATTTCCAATTTTGTAGTTGACAGAAAGTATGATGAAAATAACACTTTTGTAACAATTCGTATCTTAACCGATGACCAATGGTGTGCATTCAAACCACGGAATACACGGAATACACGGAATACACGGAAAAAGACGGCAGGAATACGATATTTAAGGTTTTTCTGGTGTTTTTTAGTACTCTTGAGGGAGCGTAGCTCCCGAAAAAGATCCCATGCTCCCTAAAAGGCCGTTTACTGCACAAACCGGATGGTTTCCCGGTTTTCCTGAGTATCCATGAAGCAGCCCGGCTCACCAGCCTGAAAGTGGCTCATAACTTTAAAATAATAATAAGTATAAATTGAAAAGGGGATATTGAATTTATATATTTTAACATGATTCTATATGAAAAACGTTAAAAGGAAGGCCCTGCGTGATCAAATCCATACTTGACAATGACCTTTACAAATTTACTATGCAGATGGCGGTGCTTGAACTCTTTCCTGATACCCATGCAGAATACCGTTTTACCAATCGGGGAAAACAACGCTTCACTGAAAGTTTTGTCGAAGAGCTGAAAAGGGCCATAGAAGAGGACATCCCGAAACTGGTCCTTACGGAGGAAGAGTACCTCTGGCTCCGGGAAAAATGTCCATTTTTCAAGCCCATGTATCTTGAATATCTCAGGAACTACCGGTTCAGGCCCGAAGAAGTATGTGTGGTCCTGAATGAGGATATGAACCTGGACATACGGATCAAAGGGCCCTGGCACAGCACGATCCTCTGGGAAATCGTCCTCATGGCCATGGTTTCCGAGCTGTATTTCAGCAAGGTCGAAACCGGGTGGAAGGTAAATTGCAGAAAGCTCCCCTCCGGACCTGAACCGGCTGCTGATTCCTCCTACGAAAACCTCCTGCTAGCCTATGAGGAAAAAGTCCTTGAGATGGGAAAAGCCCTTGACGGGAAAAAGTGCAGCTTTTCGGAATTCGGGACTCGCAGGAGAAGGAGTTTCGAGGTTCACGACCGGGTAATAAAAACCCTCAATGGACTTTCGGCTCTCGCAGGTACAAGCAACGTCTACCTTGCAAAAAAATATGGGTTGACCCCCATCGGAACTGTGGGGCACGAATGGATCATGGGAATTTCGGCCCTGCTGGGACTCCGGAAAGCCAACTATTTTGCCTTTGAAATCTGGGAAAAGGTTTACGGGGGAGACCTCGGGATTGCCCTTTCCGATACCTTTGGCTCAAAGGCCTTTTTCAAGGATTTTACCCTCAAACTCGCAAAACTTTACGATGGGGTTCGCCATGATAGCGGGGACCCTCTTGTCTTTGTGGAAAGGGTGGTTGAACATTATACTAAAATGGGCATTGATCCTATGAAAAAGGTAGTCGTTTTCAGCGATGCTCTGCACGCCAGAGACGCAATCAGGCTAAAAGAGTACTGCGAAGGCAAAATCAACTGTAGCTTTGGGATAGGGACAAGTCTGACCAATAATTCCGAGTTCTTCCACGAAAGCCCACCCCTCAACATGGTTATCAAACTGCATGAAATCAACGGCATCCCGGTCGTAAAACTGAGCGACTCCGGGGAAAAAGAAACCGGGGATAGGGACGCATTAAGGGTCGCAAACTACGTGTTCGGAAGAAAAGGCCTGGATGAGTGAACTACCCCCACCTGTCAGCCTTCGGCTGTCGTTTTAAACCATAGGTTTAACAGGAGTTTCTAATCTTCGATTAGAAACATCGAGGAAGGAGTCTTCTGCTGTCTGAGATAAGTTTTTTTCTATTTTCTTTATTTTTCCCTTTTCTCTAATTTTCCCTTTTTTTTCATTTTCTCTAATTTTCTCTAATTTTCTCTAGTTTTTACTTTCTCATGTTCTTTTCTCTTTTTTTTATATCTTATTTTATTTTCCTTTTTTATTCTTGTATTTTTTTGAAAAAACGATAGCCGAAGAAATATACACTCGCATAGCAAAACTAATAAGCTCACAGTCCCATATCTAATATAAACTATCTTAAGCACCGTGGGGGGGCCGGATAATATTTTACTGCTTGATGAAACCGAAGCTTTTGAATTCGGGATGGCTGCGGCTCATGAAAAAGATGAGGCCGGGATATTGCAGGCCCTTGAGTACCTGACTGATATTGCATTGAAATACGTCAGGGAAAAACAGGGAAAAGACGCAGTGAGAATAATCAAGTATATAAGAGATATTGGAAAATCTGCGGTCCTGCACCGACTTGAACCCGAAGCTATGAATGCGGTCATGAGCTATTCTCCGCTTGCAAGGCTGGCATACAGAGTGGAGATGGAAGATGTCCTTGTAGGGATCGCCCTGGCCGTGGGGGAGATTGGCAAAACCGCAGCCTCGGAAAAACTTGAGCTTACTGCAAAAGTTGCAGCTTCCTGCCTTGGGGAAATGGGAAACACGGCAGCTTTCCGAAAGCTGAAAAAAGAATCCGTTGCGGTGGTCTATTCCCTGGGGGGAATCGGAAGGGCCCTTACAAAACAGAACCTTGGAGACGCTGCCAATAGTGCCATTTCCATTCTCGGGGAAGCGGGGAAGGCCGCAGCGTCTCAAAATCTTGAAAATGCGGCTATGAGTGCCGAGTTTCTTCTGGAAGAAATTGGGATAACAGCTATTAATAAAAACCTGAAAGAGGCCGCAGATACCAGCGCCCGTTCCCTTGAAGGTATAGGTAAAGCCGCAGACAAACAGGGACTTGAAGCGGCCTTGCTCCAGGTGTCCTACTCCCTTGAAACGATCAGGGTTGATGCAGACGACAGGTACATGATGAGCGCTTCTATCATTGCAGGGGTGGCTCTGCAAAACCTTGAAAAGATCAAAGTCAATAAGGGATCGAAAAAATCCAGAAAAACCGAAAAATGGCAAAATGGTTCGGAAGCCTACTAAACTTCCAATACTCAAAACTTTCACATGATTTATCTTATTTTTGAGGCAGAGAACTGCCATTAACAAAGCCGATAACCCGGGGATGCTAAAATGTCCAGATTGAACGAAACAAGGGCAATAGACCTGGGGCTGAACTCAGTTAAAGTAAATGACGAACTGGGAGTTTTCCGCTCCATCGATTTTTTGACAGAATTGGGAACAGACTACATTAACAAGAAGCTTGAGCTAGATGCAAAAAGGGCCATAACCCTGATAAAAGATATAGGAAATGCGGCCGCCAGGCAGAAAATGGAGGTCGGGGCTTTTCTTGCCCTCAGGTCTCTTGAGAGGATGGCAAAAGCCGCATCAGGGAAAAACCTGGGAGATGCCTGCATAAGTATCATGTATTCTCTCTATTCGATAGGTAGAGCTGCCGCCGAGGAGGATCTGGAGGTGACGGTAAAGGTTGCGGCTTCCTATCTGGGCGCGATCGGAAACGTTTCAGTTCTCCAAAAACTGAAGAGGGAATCCCTTGTGGCTCCCCTTTCTCTCGGGGCTATTGGGACTTCCGTATACAGGCAGGGTCAGAACTACGAGATCGAAAATTCTGGGAATTTTTCCGGGTTTTTCGGAGCTCTGCCCTGGGGGGGAGGGATTCCTTCCGGGGGGGAAATTATCGTATGCAGCTCTGGCATGTCCGGGCTTGCCGGAATCTTATTTGCAAAAGAGAATCGGGAGGGCTTGCCGGAAGACGCCATTTTTGATCCTGAAATGAGCCCTGAAAATCCGGATTTATTGAATTTTGAGGATGCGATTATACAGGCTGCCCATTCGCTTGACACCTTTATTATCGAGGCCGATTCACGATACCTGATGAGCTATGTAATCATGGGTAAATTAGGGCTCGATTTCTCCGAAGAGCCTGAAATGACCAACGAAGCAGAAATACTGGAGGGAGTGGGAGATAGGTCAACTCCCCCTCGTTGAAGCTGAAATCTAAATTCAGGCATCCGAATTAATTGAAACCGGTCTGTATATTCATCTTCAAAAATTCAGGCAGGGAGCCCGGTTGCTTTAGCGCCGGGAGGAATGCCGCACTTCTCTGTCGAATATTCATAACCATCTGTCCTCTGTAATACTTTGAAGTATTTTTTATTAATTGAGATCCTTTTCCCCTCTTTGTTTTTGATGTCGAAACTACCCGATTTTCTACAAGCAACGGAACCAAACCATGTCCCTTTGTACTTGCCTTTGGGTACAACCGCCTTGACTGTATCGCCAGTTTGAAAACCAAAAAAGGTTTTTTGCCTGGGAAGGTATGAACGAGGAAAGCCGTACTTATCGAGATTTGTTCTTTTATATTGCCCTCTTCCTTTTGCTTTGATATGCAGGACGTTGTTTGTTGCAAAATTGATTTTTTCTGGAGTGGATTCTCCTACACAAATAGCATCGAAATGATGATCTTTTGGCAGCTCTGCCCTGATTCTGTTCATTTTTGTCCTTGCACCCGTGCCGCATTCTACCGGAAGGCCCGTTTTAGTCAATGCCTCGAAAACTTTCCATCTGGTAGCTGTTACAATCGCAGCATCTTTAAGCGGCTTTTTAACCAGGTTATGCACTTCTGGATGCCCAAACTCTTCTGCAGTTTGACTTCCTTTTTTCTGGTTGCATTCTCTACAAGCCAATGTTAAATTGGAGACTCTGTTTGAGCCCCCTCTGATTTTAGGAATAATGTGCTCAATTTCTAAAGGAACGTTTTCAGCTCCACAGTAAACACATTTTCTACCGAATTTTTCAAGCAGGTATTCTCTTATCTCATATCCTTGCAGCTCTCCCTGTTGGTACTCGATTCCACTTATCTCAGGGTTTTGCATGAGTTGAGTATCAAACTTGCAGTTTTCATAGGAAATATGAGTCAGAGGGCAGAGTTTCCTGAGCCTTTCGACCCAATTTTCAATGTTATCTACACGGCTTTGCAGGGACGGAGGCAGCCAGCCTTCCCGCCTTTTCCGGTTCAGAAACCTCGGTTTTCGATAACGGGTGTTTCGATTTCGCCGTGTTCTCCGCATTGATCTTCTGCTATCCATATTCTTTTTTATGCCTGTTTTATGGTGCAACTGTGCAACCCAGACAACATTTGAGCCTTTCAGAATAGCAAGACCAGTGTGACGGCTTCCGTAATCGATTTTCAGTCTAAAAGCCGAATTGTCCTTGGACTCTTTCAGCTCTTTGAGTCGAATTGTAAAGGGATATTTTTTGTGAATAACCGCTTTTCCCGCTTTAAGCAGTTTTCTTGCAACTGCTTCGTGGCAGGGACTTAAAGGCTCTTTGTTCTTGTTTAGTACGAATGCCATATTTGGATTTCTCCGCTCTGCTTTGGAAACGAATTTCCATAGCAGGTAACGCAATTTTTAAATTGTCTCCCCTCGCCAATGTTGGAAACGCTTGTCATGCGTAGCACACCGTCCCTACCTCTCAGGACTTTTAATACTACACGATAGAGCTGCAAACTGAGGAAGCATTCGCAGGTATCATGACATTTCCAACGTAGTCAATTAAGACTTAGGCTGGTCAACTAGGGCTTATACAAGCCCCACTGCTTTAGCATGGGGTAGTTGACTGTCCGCTCTGGATTTTTCGCCGGATCATTTCCCGGGCCAGGCCCACGTAGATATTCCGGATTTGCGGGATAAGCATGGAAAACCCTGCAGCGTCGGTCAGGAAACCGGGAGTCAGGAGGGCAAAACCCCCTACGAGTACGAAAAGCCCGTGCAGGAGTTCATTTCCAGGTATGTAACCCTGACCTGTCGCATTCTGGATCTGGCGGAGCACGAGAAAGCCCTGGCTCTTTGCCAGATAGGCCCCGATTGTCGCGGTAATGAGGATAATAAGCACGGTGTTAAAGGCCCCTATTATCTCGCCGATCGTCAACAGGAGGTAGAGTTCAACAAGCGGGATTATAAGGAAGAGGGAGAATATTTTCAGAAACATGGCTGGCCTTTTTTTGTTTGTTTTAGTTAGGGTTTTGTTTTAGTTAGGGTTTTTTTAAGAGGGTTTTTTGAATTTGAATTGTATTTTAAATTGTAGAAAGTTATTGATATCTCCATCTATATTGTTTTTTTGGAAGGCCTGTTTCTTTTTCTCCTTTCAGGACGGTACAAAAGTCCTTAAGAAGATCAGCAGGCTTATGCCTATCAGCAGGCTTCCCACATACAGCCTCATCCCCTGCACCGACAGTTTTCTTGCGACCGCAGGCCCGATTTGTCCTCCCAGAACTACTCCCGGAGCCACCCAGATCATGATGTTAAAAAGCAGGCTTTTCTGGGCTGCAAGGACGGAAAGAAAGTCAGGGGTAAGGCGGAAGAGCAGGGCACAGCCATTCACTACAAAAATGACTACCAGCGTTGAACCCACAGCCTCGGCGGGGGACCGGATTTTTTTGTGTCCGATGATTCCGGGAACTATCAGTTTTCCAAGCCCGGTTGCGATCAGGCCCTTCAGGAAACCCGCGATAAATGCCCGTCCCCGGTAGATTTTCTCGTGGTCCTCAGGCTCCGGCAGTTTTCCTTTCCTGTAAAACCAGTATCTTTGCACCAGATAGGCCCCGTAGAGCAGAATAAAACCGGCAAACAGGCTCAGGAGTAGTTTCACCGGAGCAAAGGGGACAAGCAGAGTTCCTAAAATAGACGCGGGAACCGTGATTTTGAGGTACTCCTTTACTATGTACCAGTTAATGGTTTTTTGATAAAGGTTCCTGAGAATCCCTGACCCAAACCCGAAGATCATTGTCAGCAGGCCCAGCCAGAAAGAAGTCCTGGGTTCGATCCCGAGCCAGATAAGATAAACCGGGATCCAGAAGTTGGTGCCCGAAATGCCCGCGGACATCGCAAGGATTGCAATAACTACGGCAACGGGAAAGAGGTAACAGTAGGTCAGATAACTTTGCATGGGACTCGTCTTTTTTCTCTGGGTATTTTTTTCTCAGAAGTTTTTTTCAGGAAGTTCTGGAAGTTAGGGGAGAACGTATAATTTTATATTGTGATTTTTTTATTTAGGAATGGCTGAAAAATAACTTCATATTTTCAGGTAGGGAAGCACTTTATACCCACACAGGTTATATTTTTGTTAATGGAAATGTCTTGTGTGTGCATTCAAACCACGGAACACACGGAACACACGGAAAAAGAATGCAGGAAGACGACTATTAAGGTTACTCTGGCGTTTTTTTGTCTGCTTGAGCGAGCGTAGCGAGCGAAACGGACCCCGTGCTGTTGCGATTTCATCGCAACTCCCAGGAAATCTTCGATTTCCTGTGATCCCGAAGCGGAACTCGGGTGGTTAAGAAATGGTAAACAAAAATACTTACGATTATATACTTGATATTATATTTGACTCATTCCTTAATACCATCATTTTAAATAAATCATCTTCTATTATATTTTTTGATACTAATTGATCAATACAAAAAACCAGCAATGCAAAAAAAACTGATCTAAAAAAGTAAAATGGTTGTGAAAAAAGCTTCCTACAACCTTTTTTTAATTTTTGTCTTTCTTTGATCAGAGCATCTTCTTTCTAAGGGCCAGGTTCAGGAAATAGGCAAGTCCTCCGTAGAGGACTACGAACCCGAAAATGGCCATTGCGATACTGCCTGTGGACAGCATTTACTCGACCTCCTTCTTTACGAGGGGCAAAAGGAAGGATATAACAATTCCCAGAACGATCACTCCGGCCCCCACCATCACAGCGGCTGGCTCGTAGCCTCCGTAGGTTACGGTGAGGTTTGTCTTTGTTTCGTTAAGCACCAGGTAGACAAGGACAAGCGGGAGGACTACCTTTATACTGATGTCCCACCAGGCTCCGGCCCGGATATCCGAGTAAGAGTTTGCCCATTCCCTGATCTTATCCGCGCCGTAGATCCAGCCGATTGCGACGGCTTCTAAGATTCCCACTATCATCAGGCCGTAGGTGTTGATAAAGTGGTCCACGATGTCAAGCCAGTACAGACCGGCTTTAGTTGCGTAGATCAGACTGCACAGGAGCCCGAGGACAATGGTCAGGTTTACTGCCATGCCTCTTTTCAGTTCGAACTTGTCCATAAGGGCCGAAGCGAAAGCTTCCACAAGAGAGATTAAAGAAGAAAGCGCGGCCACCACGATACTCAGGAAAAAGGCAACAGCCGTGAGGGCTTTTAAACCCGGTAGCATGTTGAGGGCTTCGGGCAGCACAACGAAAGCAAGTCCTATGCTCTGGGCAACGACCTCTTCAAGTCCCAGACCTTTTGCAAAAGCCATATACCCGAGGGTTCCGAAAATCACAAAACCCATGGTGAAACTGAAGGCTCCGTCGGCCAGGCTGACAATGAATGCGTTGTTTACGATATCACTTTTTTTAGGGAGGTAGCTTGAGTAGGTAATCATGATCGCCATCCCGAGGCTCAGGCTGTAGAAAGCCTGTCCGTAGGCCGCCTGCCATACACTGAGGTCCGTAAGCCTGCTGAAGTCGGGTCTGAGGTACCACTCAATCCCGTCCATGGCTCCAGGAAGGGTTATTGTCCTGAAAACGAGGACGATTAAGAGGATCCAGAGGAGAGGCATAAAGACCCTGTTTGCCCTCTCGATTCCCTTTTGTACGCCCTTCATTTCAATGACCCATATGATAAACCACACAGCGACAAGCCCTGCCAGGACATTGAGAGCAAAACCTCCGAGGTTCCAGGGGGAGTCCGAGATTTCTAAAAGTGTTTCACTGAAGAAAGCTCCCGTATCCGAACCCCAACCGAGGTTGAAGGCCTTTAAGAGATATACCAGGCTCCAGCCCACTATGACCGAATAATAGGTCGTGATAATAAAGCTGGCAAGCACTCCCCACCAGCCTATCCATTCAAAACTTTTCTTTGCTCGCTTGAAAGCCATGGGAGCAGCTCCTCTGAACTTGCTCCCCATGCTGAATTCAAGGATCATAAGCGGGATTCCCGCGGTCAGCAGAGCAATGAAATACGGGATGAGAAAAGCTCCTCCCCCGTTTTCATATGCAGCGTAGCTGAACCTCCAGATGTTCCCGAGGCCCACCGCAGACCCTACCGCTGCAAGGATAAAGCCTACTCTCGTATTCCAGACTTCTCGTGCCATAAAACCACATCACTTCTTCGACTTTTTTAACGCATATCTGGCAAAAAGCATCTTATTTAACAATTTTTTCTGTAAAGTAAACTGCATAATTGTACTATGCAACATAATATTTTAAGTTTCACTCTGGTGTATGTATCTTAGCTCACAATGCTTTTCGGCCAGCTGAAATCAGTAGTTGAAGATATTAGGGGGATTTCTTTGTTAATCTTATTTAAATTTATATATATAAACGGAAATCAATAATTGAAGATATTAATGGGAAGTCTATGTCAATATCATTCAAATGTTGTCGGTGATTTAACTTTGCAGGCGAGAAGAAGGGGGCTCCTTCCTCAAAAGTCGAAGGCCGACATGTGGAGGCCTGCGTTTATTTTAGGGGAAATCAGGAAAACGGGCCACTGTCCCGTTTGCACAGCAAACGGCTTTTTCAAGAGGGAGTCTAATTATAAGTAGTTTATAGTAAATTATAAGTCCTTATAACTATAATAATCAAATGAACATTATGAGTGAAGCAACAACAATTCCGGTAACAAAAGACATAAGGGACAGACTAAAACAATTTGGTATTAAGGGAGAAACTTACAACGATATTCTAAAACGCCTGATGGATGAATCCGATTATGAGTCATTCATGGAACGCCAGTACAAAAAACTGGATGAAAAAGAGAAATTCGTGTCCCTGGATGAAATTTAATGATTTTTGAGGTAAAGCTGCATCCCGATGCAGTAAAATTTCTGGTAGATCAGGATCATGACACAAAGGAAAGGCTAAAAACAGGAATAAAAAGCCTTGAAATTGATCCTTTCAAAAGCAGGTCTCGTTCTGGAATCAAAAAACTGAAAGGAACGAATAAAAGAGATGACCTGTACCGATTAAGGGTTGGTGACTACAGGGTTATCTATGCGGTGGAAGATAACGTCGTTTTCGTCCTCGAAATAATCCCTCGTGAAAAGGGATATAACTGGCTTTGAAATTTAGCCTGTGGAGATATAACGACAATTAAGGATTATCTGGAGGATAACAAAAACAATGCCTGCCCCAGAGTTAAAGGATAAAGAGTACTTTATCGGAATATTGAAGCAACATCTCCCCGAGTTAAAAGAAAAGTACAGTGTAAGTTATCTAGGGTTATTCGGATCTTACGTCCGTGGGGAGCAAAGCGATTCCAGTGACCTTGATGTCCTTGTGCAGTTCTATGAAGCTCCGGGCCTCCTTAAATACATCGAACTGGAATATTATTTGAGTGACCTCCTTGGGGTAAAGGTGGACATGGTGACGAAAACTGGCCTTAAACCCGCTATTGGAGAACGTATTCTCAACGAGGTCGTGCCTTTATAAAAAACGATTTAAGAAGGCCTTTTCCTGCCTCGTCATTCTATTTTAGGCATGACCTCTAATCGTTGTTTTGTAACAAAATAATTATACAGACCAGGTTGAATTTTTCCCGGATATGACAATATTTTATAAGGCAGACTTTCTCCATTTTTATGATATGGGGGCTGGATATGTTTGTAATCATTTTCAACAAAGGAAAGTTTCTTGTAAAATTTCAGTCTTTTGTAAGTTATTTCGTCCACAACTGGCTCAATTTCCAGAATCACTTTTGTTGTTGATTCTCCAAGCCATTCCCGGAGGAATTTGCTTCCATATCCTTTGGCCCTGTATTCTGAATTTATCGCGTAATGTTCCACATACCGGAAGAGATCGAAGTCCCACCATCCCATAAAACCAATTACTCGATTATTTCCAATCCAGGCCTCCAGTTTGTATGAGCTCTTATCCAGAATTTCAATTTGCTGCTCAAGAATTCTTCTTTCATAGAGGGGAAACGCATTTTCACAAATATTCCATAGTTCTGGGATATTTTCATCTTCTGCTGTACGTATTCGTTTTTTTTGCATGAATTTCATTCTTATTCAGCCCGAGTTCCGCTTCGGGAGCACGGGGTCCGTTTCAGTCGCTGCGCTCCCTCAAGCGGACTATTACCATTCCTTTATGATCTTTATTCCGCCGCTTCTGCCAGCAAATTCTGAACAACCGACTCCATCAACTGCCCGCTGTCCTTCTGAGATTTTTTAAGTTTTAATTCGAGGGCGTCGCAGAGGGTCGAAAGCTGTTCGACTTTTTTGACTATGCGTTTTTGTTCTTCGAGGGGTGGTATGGGAATTAAAAATTCTTTGAGTCGAGTCATACTTAGGCCCTCACGTGAAATCCCAACCTGTTCACTCATGATTAAATCTTTGATATATGGGGAAATGATACAAAGGTGTAAATACTCACGAATTTCACGATCAATTGACCTGACAATAGCCACATGCTGACTTACGTTTCCTTCATCAAAATCATGAGGAACTATGCTACTTCTTCCTATAGATGCACCAGTTATGTTTAGAAGAATATCTCCGGGTTCAACAAAAGTTCCGTTCATTCTTTCATGAATTTCAGAAGGGATACATGCAATATTTTCCAATTTGAGCCCATTGTTCCAGACATTTTGAGATCTGATAAATTTTATACCACTTTCCAGATAGACTGATTTTCCACCTTTAGGTGTACTCCCAGCACCAAGTTTTTTTGTGATTTCTCCAAGTCTTGAAAATTCCCATCCACAAGGTAATTCAAAAGGTAATTTTCCATTTTCTACGGGTAGTACTTTTATTTTTTTGATTTTCTGTTCTCGGATCAATCTTTTCTTTTCTTCCTTAATCTTCTCAAGTAAAACCGAGGCCGGTTCATCCTCTCCATTCTGTTCCACAATTTTTCCCTGAACCGCAAGCTGAAGAATTGCCTGCCTGAGTTTTTTAACGTTCTCAGGGTTATCGTAGAGAATATCAAAATTTTTACAAATGCGCTGCCAGCTCTCTTCAAATTTTTCCTGGCTTTCGGCGTTCAACATTTTGTCAAGAGCCGCCCCATTAAGTTTTGCTCGAAGCTCCTGTTTTTTCTGCCGGCGGGTTTCGAGTTCGTCACAGAGGGCCATGAGTTCGTCAACTTTTGAGACGATGCGTTTTTGTTCGGCGAGAGGCGGGAGAGGAAAGGTATATTTCCTTAGATATCCAAGAGATACAAATGATTGAACCCCTCCAGCAGCTTGTTTACGCATATGCTTAGAGGCGAATCTTAAAAACAAGTTTAAATATTTTGGTACAGAATTTTCAAGTGAATAATATTTAAGAAGTGCGACATTTTTAATACTAAATTTTGAATCTACATTAACTATTGCAGGATTTCCGATACTCCCAATCATAGCAAATAGTATGTCATTTTTTTCTACTTTTGATCTTTCTGAAATTTTAGAATGGTCATCTTCAGAAATATATTTGACATTGGTCAAATTTAAAAATCCATCAGAAAGATTTTTGCTAGTTACGAGGGGGATACCTTCTTCTAAATATTTTGGACTATCATGTGTCCCATCTCGGACATCATATACATCGATTAATCGAGTCCAAATCCATGAAGTTGGAATACTGTAAGGTATTTCTTCAGGATTTATTTCCTGTATTTTTTTTGATTTCCTGATTTTCCCTTCCTTTACCAGCCTCTCCTTCTCAGCTTCTATCTTCTCAAGTAAAACCGAGGCCGGTCCATCTTCTGCGTTTTGTTCCACAAGTTTTCCCTGGACGGCGAGTTGAAGGATAAGTTCCCTCAACTTTTTTATGCCGTTTGGGGCCTCGGCCAGTAGCTCGAAGTTTTTGAAGAAAATGTCGGGGTTCATGCGTTTTTACCTGCCAGTGAAGCCATGAGTTCTTCTTTCAATTCCTGCCGGGTTTCTTTGATTTCGGAGAGGAGGGCCTGGTATTCTTTGAGGAGTTCTTCGGGGTCGCCGTTGTCTTTTTCGATTGTGTTGGGGTTTTTGATGTCGAGGTTGTAGTTGCTGGCGATTATGTCTTCAACGGGGACTTTCCAGGCGTGTTCGGTTTCGATGCGGGTGGGCCACCAGGCTTTTTCGGGGGCGAACTCTTCGAGGCGCATGGGTTTTGTTTTGGAGTAGGACTTGTAGCCGGCGGGGTAGGGGTGCTCGTAGAACCAGACTTCTTTTGTGGGGGTTCCACTGGTGAAGAAAAGGAGGTTGGTTTTTATGCCGGTGTAGGGGCTGAAGACGCCGTTTGGGAGTCTTACTATTGTGTGGAGGTTGCACTCCTTCAGAAGTTTTTCTTTTATGCGGGTTTTTACGCCTTCCCCGAAGAGGGTGCCGTCCGGGAGGACTATGCCACAACGGCCTCCTTCTTTTAAGAGCTTCATAATGAGGATCAGGAAGAGGTCGGCGGTTTCGCGGGTCTTGAGGGTTGCCGGGAAGTTGTCTTCTATGCCGTCGGTTTCCATGCCTCCGAAGGGGGGATTTGTAACGATTACATCCACGCGGTCTTTCCGGGAATAATCCCGAAGCGGGCGGGACAGGGAGTTATCATGCCGGATCCGGGACGGGACTTCCATGCCGTGGAGAAGCATATTGGTTACACAGAGCAGGTGTGGGAGCTGCTTTTTCTCAATCCCGTGGATGGCTTCCTGAATTAACCTTAACTCCTCGATATTGTCCTTGTCTTTGTTCATGTGCTCAATGGTCGCGGTCAGGAAACCGCCCGTCCCGCAGGCCGGGTCCAGGACTGTTTCCCCGATTTTCGGGTCCACCATGTCCACTATAAACTGAGTAACTGCCCTTGGAGTGTAGAACTCCCCGGAGTTTCCGGCGCCCTGGAGGTCCTTGAGGATCTTTTCGTAGATCGAGCCGAAGGTGTGCAGGTCCTTTGAACTGGTGAAATCAATCTCGTTGATTTTGTTGATAACCTGGCGGATCAAAGTCCCGTCTTTCATGTAATTGTAGGAATCCTCGAAAGCGTCCCTGACCACAAAACCTCTCGGGTCGGCCTTTTCATCAACAGAGAGGGCCTTTAAGGTCTTGAAAAGCTTTTCATTGATAAAATCGAGCAGTTTCTCCCCCGTGATGCCTTCGTCTTTTTCTGCCCAGTTGCGCCAGCGCAGTTCCTCGGGGATAGGGGAGACGTATTCGTTTTCGTCGTCGAGTTCGTATTCTTCTTCCCGTGCATCGAAAATTTTCAGAAACAGCATCCAGCCAAGCTGACTGACGCGCTGGGCGTCCCCGTCAACGCCTGCGTCCTTTCGCATGATATCCTGAATGCCTTTGATAGTGGTACTTAGAGACATTGTTATTCCTTTTTCCGTGTAAATGATGAGTTGTATGAATTGGAATATAATTAAACTGTTATTAACATGTTATTAAAGCGTCGTTAAGGAATGAGTCAAATATATTTTCATCCACATTTCGACCCCCTGCCAATAGGGGACAATAATTCCAGAATATTGGCCATTTAAGTGACAAAATTTTAACTATATGGCATTTTTGTATCATGAATTTGTACAAAAATGTCAAAAATCGAAATGTGAGTTTTCAAGTATTTTTGTTTACCATTTCTTAACCACGGAACACACGGAACACACGGAAAAAAGAATGAAGAAAGACGGCAATTACGGTTTTTCCGGTGTTTTGTTTACTTTTCCGAAATAAGGTTTATAGTCTGCTTGAGCGAGCGTAGCGAGTGAAACGGACCCCGTGCTCCCGAAGCGGAACTCGGGTGCTGAAGCGGAACTCGGGTGCTGAAGCGGAATTCGGGCGGTTGAACAGGAACACTACCGAACAATCCCTCATAAGCCCTTCGAGTCCCCCATCAATCAGCCCTCAACCGAATAGAGCTGGTCCTCAAGGCCCCGGACCGCAGCCAGATACCCGGCCTTTCCCCCGAAGAGTTTTACGATTTCCATCTGGGTGCCTATCCGGTCAAACGGCCTGACGTTCAAGACCTTCAGGCTCTCCAGATTTTCGACTCCCTCGTCCGCGTACTTTTCCAGCAGAGCGTCCAGGACTTCCTTCGCCTGTTTTCCATAACGGTTGAAATAGTCCTCCTTTCTCCTCACCTGCTCAGCCCGCTCTTTCCGGCTCAGGGGCGGGCAGTCGAAGGCCACATGACAGATCAGGTCAAAAGGATCGAAGTCCCTGCCGACCTCCTCAGAAAGAGCGTCGAGCAAAAGCCCCTCCTCTTCAAGTTCCTCAAGGATGGCCTGCTTCTTTTCCGCCTCGTTCCAGTGCTGCAAAAAGGAATCCAGAGACTCGAAATCCCCGAGCACGGTCTTTCGCGTATAGTCCTTCAGGGATTCCGTAATCAACTTTCCATCCGGGCCGTAATACTGCCTGCGCTCGGTAACGACTTCCACGTCCACATCGTCAACGAAATATTTCTCTTTCCCTGACCCTTCCCCGGTCGAACCTCCCCACATCCCCGACCCTCCGGGTTCGTAAATATCCACCGGCTCCCCGTCAAAATCCGGGTCCGCAAAAAGTTCCGTGGCCTTCTTGAAATCCATAATGGTAAAATAGAATTTCCCGTAATCTTCTCGGATGCGCGTCCCCCGGCCTATGATCTGCTTGAACTCCGTCATGGACCGGATGCGTTTATCCAGCACGATCAACTTGCAGGTCTGAGCGTCCACCCCGGTGCTCATCAGTTTAGAGGTTGTGGCAATCACCGGATAGCGGCTCTCAGGGTCGATAAAATTGCCAAGCTCAGCCTTTCCCTCCGGGTTGTCTCCCGTAATCCGCATGACATACCTGCGATTTTCGACCGCAAGGTCGCTGTTTTCATTTACAAGGGCCCTTCGCATTCGCTCGGCATGGTCGATGTTCTCACAAAACACAATGGTCTTGTCAAAGCGGCCCTCAGCTTTCAGAAATTCAGAAACCTGCCTCGCAACAATTTCCGTCCTTTTCTCAAGCACAAGGTCCCGGTCAAAGTCTTTCTGGTTGTAGATCCTGTCTTCAATAAGCTTCCCGTACCTGTCCAGCCGGTCTTTCTCCGGCCTCCAGCCCTGGAGGTCCTTATCAAGGTCGAAGCGGATCACCCTGTACGGCGCAAGGAAACCGTCTTCAATCCCCTGTTTCAGGGAATAAGTGTAAACCGGTTCACCGAAATAATCGATATTGGAAACCTCCTTCGTCTCCTTCGGGGTGGCTGTCAGCCCGATCTGGGTCGCAGAAGAGAAATACTTCAGGATTTCCCGCCAGGCCGAGTCCTCGGCTGCGCTTCCCCTGTGACACTCGTCCACGACCACCAGGTCAAAAAAGTCCGGGGAGAATTGCTTATAAATGTTATTCACCTCTTCCGTGCCCGTAACCGCCTGGTAGAGGGAAAGATAAATCTCATAAGACTTGTCCACCTGTCGCTTCTTGATTTTGGTCATGGCGCCCCCAAAGGGCTTGAAATCATTGATCCGGGTCTGGTCAACCAGAATATTCCGGTCCGCCAGGAAAAGGATCCTTTTTTTCATACCTCCCTTCCAGAGCCTCCAGATGATCTGAAAAGCCGTAAACGTCTTTCCCGTACCTGTTGCCATCACAAGCAAAATCCTGTTCTGCCCCCTGGCAATCGCCTCAATGGTCCTGTTTATCGCAACCCTCTGGTAGTAACGGGGAGCTTTGCCGCCGGTCGCTGTATAATAGTCCTGGGTCACTATTTTTTGCCGGTTTTCATCAAACCCTTTCCACTCACAGTACTTTTCCCAGAGAAAATCCGGAGAAGGAAACTTTTCAAGCGGGATTTCCTCCTCCACCCGTCCAAGAGTCCCGGTCCGGTCATGCAGCAAAAAAGCGTCCCCGTTGGAACTGAAAACAAAAGGAAGGTCCAGCATCTCGGCATACATAAGGGCCTGCTGCATCCCATCCCCTACCCCAAAACTGTTCTTTTTTGCTTCCACCACGGCAAGAGGAATATTTGGTTTATAAAAAAGGATATAGTCAGCTCTTTTCAGCTTCCCCCTCCTTGGAACTGAACCTTTGACAATTATCCTGCCCTCGGTCAGGTTTACTTCTTCCCTTATCTGGCTACGGATATCCCATTTAGCGCTCTTGATTGCGGGGGTTATGAACTTAGTGCAAATATCCCGTTCACTCAGCTCTCTTTTATCAAAACTTTCCATCGTGCAGTCATCCGGAAGGGGGTTGAACATTTCTATAATAATTATATAAGACCGAACACTCTTCGAGTCTTTAAATTTTTTGTGGTTTCATGGCTCTCAGCACACTTAAAAATTGTTAATCAAAAGAAATTCCTCATTAGCCTGCTTTCGGCAGGTATATTTTCTTCCGATGTAATTTTTGGTGGTGCTGTTTTTGCCACATAAAACAGTGATACACAAGTATGCATTCGTATCCCATCATTTTTGAAACACCCGGCCTCCTGCGTCGGCTGTTGAGGACTTGGGGTTTCTGACCCCCAACACCCGGCCCAGATCCGGCAAAACAATAAATCCAGTTCACAAATCCGGCCCAGACGACTCAAAAAGCTTTTAGGAATGAGTCAAATATAATATCAAGTATTTTTGTTTACCATTTCTTAACCACGGAAAAACACGGAAGGACACGGAAACCGGCCTGATGGCCGGTGAGTACACCGGGACTTTAAATACCCGAGTTTCGCTTCGGCACCCGAGTTTCGCTTCGGCACCCGAGTTTCGCTTCGGGAGCACGAGGTCCGTTTCGCTCGCTTCGCTCACTCAAGCGGACTGAAAAACGCCAGAACAACCTTAATTGGTGTCTTCCGGGATTCTTTCCGTGTGTTCCGTGTGTTCCGTGGTTTGAATGCACACACAAGACATTTCCATTAACAAAAATATAACCTGTGTGGGTATAAAGTGCTTCCCTACCTGAAAATATGAAGTTATTTTTCAGCCATTCCTTAGCCAAAACCGGGCAAATATATTTTTTCTGATTTTCAAGGTTGCCGGCACTTCAACACCGTGGGCCTGTTTTGATATGTACGTTTCTCAACTTCAGCCAGGGTCTTGATTTTGTGGATTAAACCAAACTTCAGGCAATTGTTCATTGATTTCGGGTGAGGAGACGGTACACTCACCGGTCGCGCAAGCGAGCGGCCTTTTCTTAATGACATACATAAAAAACTTGATTTCACAGAAACCCTGCGTTGGATGCTAAAATCTTCAATTACTCTCAAAACAGCGGCACGAAAGTATGCATTCGTATCACATCATTTTTGAAACACCTAGCCTCCTGCTTCGGCTGTTGAGGACCCGGGTTTTCTGAATCACAACAATTAACCCCTCTCCGGTAAAACTAAAAATCGTGTTCAAAATTCCGGGCCAGGCGACTCAAAAAGCCTTTCTCCAAGACCGGGCAAATATATTTTTTCTGATTATCAAGGTTGCCGGGCTTTCAACACCATGGGCCTGTTTTGATATGTACGTTTCTCAACTTCAGCCAGGGTCTTGATTTTGTGGCTTAAACCAAACTTCAGGCAATTGTTCATTTATTTCAAGTGAGGGGAGACGGGGCTCTCATCGGTCGTGCAAGCGAGCGGCCTTTTCTTAATGACACACATACAAAATTTGCTATCACAGAAACCCTGCCTTGAAATTTGATATTATATATGACTTATTTCTTAATGATTATGACAGCAAAGCCCGATTCTTGAACCCACAAGTCTTTTTGTATACTCATCGGAAGGCGAAAGCATCACATCGTGAGAATTTCCCATTTCTACAATCTTTCCGGAATTCATAACGGCTATTCTGTCAGCAATCTTCAGGGTCAGGGAGAGATCATGTGAAATATATATCATTGCAAACCCTCTCCTGTTCTGAAGGCCCTTTAAAAGACGCAATACATTTGCAGAGGTTGAAACATCCAGAGCCGAAGTTATCTCATCGGCAATAAGAAGTTTCGGCTCCATAACCATCGCTCTGGCAAGTGCAACCCTTTGCCTCTGCCCGCCGCTGAGTTCCCCGCAATATTTACTGAGGAAATTCTCAGTACTGGGAAGACGAACCAGTTCAAGGGCATTTTTAACCATTTGCAGTCTATCTCCGTTGGACCCGATCTTATTGATATAAAGAGGCTCTTTGACTGCATCAAGCACGGTAAACCTGTTACTGGTTGAACTGAACGGGTCCTGGAATACTATCTGAATGCCATTGACCCTGTTTCCATAGTTTCCCTCGCTGACATTCCCATCCATAAACAGGACATCTCCACATTCGGGCCTTATTACATTTGCAAGGATATGTGCAAGGGTTGACTTGCCTGAACCGGTCTGACCGACAATTGCAAGGACCTCTCCTTCCCTCACTTCCAGATTAACATTTTCAACTGCCTGGAGATATTCTCCATCTGGCAGACGATAACTGAAACTCAGGTTTTTAGCCTCCAGAAGGCCTGCTATGCCTCCTCTATGGCACGCAATTTCCCGCCCGTCTCCTGCTGGCAACAGAGCCGGAGAAGCTTTATTGCAGATCTCGATTTTTTGTGTACATCTCGGGCTGAAAGGACAGCCTTTAAATCCGTCCCCTGCCGGAACCTCTCCCGGAATTCCCCATAAATCTTTATAAACGAAAATATCCGGGGTCGAATGGACAAGCCCTCTTGTATAAGGATGACGGGGAGATACGAGAATATCCTTTACAGGTCCGGTTTCCACAACTTTTCCTGAATACATAACAGCAATCCTGGACGCCACAGAAGACACAAAAGTGATGTCATGAGAGATCATTAACATCGTATAACCATTCTTTTTTTGAAGGTCAACCAGAAGGTCCCGGATCTCCTTTCGGGTAAATGCGTCAAGTGCGGAAGTAACTTCATCAAGAATCAGTAATTTCGGATCGCAGGAAAGAGCCATTGCCAGAAGAACCCTCTGCCTCATACCCCCGGAGAGCTGGTGCGGATATGAATCCATCCATTTTGGATCAAGGCCGACAGTCCGGAATAAATCAGCACATTTACTCCGGGCTTTGTCAGGGCTGATATCAAGATGCCTTATCATTGGTTCCGTTACCTGAACGCCTACTTTCATAACAGGGTTCATAACCTCCAGGCCATTCTGAAAAACGATTGCAATATCTTTCCATCTGAATCGGTCCATTCCGGATTCGGGCAGAGAAGATATTACATTGTCCTGGTAAAGAATTTCCCCGGAAAAGGTTGTATTTTCTGGCAAAAGCCCCATGATCCCAAGGGCAACAGTAGTCTTGCCACTTCCGGATTCTCCAACAATACCCAGAATATCTCCGGCTTCAATTTCAAAAGAAATGCCGTCAACAGCCTTAACAGTGTTACTGTCAGTCAGATAATGGCATTTTAGATCATTGATTTTAAGCAGACTCATAATCGGAACCCTTTTTTAAACTTTATCATAATCAGAACTCTTATTAAGCAGACTCATAATCAGAAACCTTTCTTTATCTTTAATTTCGGATCAAGCACTCTCTCCATATCCCTGCTTATGAACGCAAGACAGAGCAGCAGGAAAATAAGCATAAACAGCGGAGGCAATAGCCACCATTGCCAGTAAGGTGTAAAATATATCGACCTGAAAACGGTTGCATGATTAAGCATCATCCCCCAGCTTTTGGAAGTAGGATCTCCGAGGCCCAGAAAGGCAAGGCCTGTTTCGGCTATGATTGCATGTGAGGATATGCCGATGATAAGCACAAGCAGAACAGGCATAACTTCCGGAAAAATATGCCTCCAAAGCATGTAAAAGGGTTTTGCCCCGTAATTCCGGGCGGCAATAATATAGTTGTTCTTCTTTAAGGACAGCGTCTGAGAACGTGCAATACGTGCGGGTTTGGCCCAGCTGAAAAGAACAAGTATGAAAATTACATTAAAAATACTTGGACCGAGAAAAGCAGATATTACAATCAGAAGAGGAAAACTCGGAAGAGCCATCGTCACATCAATTACCCTCATCAGGCCCTGATCAATGTGCCCTCCCATATACCCGGCCAGTATTCCGAGAGCTCCTCCCCCGAAACCTGCCGCAAAGGCTACTGCAAGGCCTATTGTGAGGCTCATTCTTGCACCATAACATATCTGTGACCAGATATCCATACCAAGTTCATCGGTTCCAAGTATGTGCCCTGGCCCGGGAGGCTCAAGGGAATCCCCCGTAATCTTTTGAGGGGGATAATCTGTAATCACAGGCGCAAAAACGGCCATTAAAATGATACAGGCAATACCAAAGACCCCAATTTTACCTTCAGTACTGAACCTGAAGAGTATCCTGGTTATACTGTGGGTAACTTTGCGAATTTTTAAAGCCTGACTAATGGCCTGAATAACAGCATGAATAAAAGCCTGAATATAAGAGAGTATTCCGGCTTTTTCAAAGGTAGTAATATTCTTTATCATATCGCAACTCTCGGATCAAGTTTCCCGTATATTTTGTCAACCAGCAGATTGCAGATAAGAATGGAGACTGCAATTACCAGAAGAATACCCTGAATTAGAGGATAATCCCGGCCGACTACAGCACTTCTGAGGGTCATCCCTATACCGGGATAAGAAAAAACACTCTCAACAAGTACAACACCTCCCATCATCATACCGATCATAAAACCTGTCCTTGTCACTACAGGAAGCAGTGCATTTCTGAGTGCATGTCGGTTCCATACGATTTTTTCCCCCAGCCCTTTGGCTCGGGCAGTCCTGATATAATCCTTTGTGGTCACTGTAATCAGGGTATTTCTGGTGAGCAGGTAGACGTCGGTCAATTGTGCAAGTGATAGAGTTACAATGGGCAAAAAGGCATGGTGCAGTATATCCCAGGCCTGTTCTTCCAAACCATTATAGTTTGCGAAGGGGGTAATAGCCCCTGCAAGCGGAAAAAGCCTGAAATATACACTAAAAATCAGAAGCAGAATCAGGCCAAGCAGAAAGGAGGGAATTTCTGCAAAGGCAATCATGCCTGCCATCATAATTTTATCACTCCCTTTTTTTCGGTTCTTTGCCGAAAGTATGCCGAGCCCCACTCCGAGGATTGTACTGATTACCGTAGAGCCTGTGATAATCAGCATAGTCCAGGGGAGATGGAGCATTATTACATCCCTGACCGGCATTTTGTAATAGATACTCCTGCCCAGATTGCCCGTCATCAGGTTTTTCATATATACTAAAAACTGTTCATGAAGTGGCCTGTCAAGTCCGTAATAGTTTACATAATAAAGACGTTGCTCCTCCGTCATTACAACAATCTCTTCTCCTACCTCATCTGCGGAAGTGGTTGAGAATGGATCGCCGGGCATCATCCTCGGAAGAAAAAAATTAATGGCAAGAATTACAAAAAGGGTCAATAACAATCTGTAAATAAATGAATTTCTGTCTTTTTCCATTTGATCATCTGCCGTTAATTTTCCATTTGATAATTTGCCGTTAACTTTCCATTTGATAATTTGCCGTTAACTTTCCATTTGATAATTTGCCGTTAACTTTCCATTTGATAATTTGCCGTTAACTTTCCATTTGACAATTTACCGTTAACTTTCCAGACCATCATACCGGTATATGCATCCGACTCCGAATGGTACATTCCATCCGGAGAGGCGTTTTGATAATAATCCCTTATTTTATCTTTTGTTTCATCATCAAAATCACGGCCTCGTCCGATGAATTCTATTGCCCGTTCTGCAACTTCTTTCCATTCTGTCTTTTCCTTCCATTCGGAATGGTTAATCCTGACCGATGGGCGGTAGCCTGAGAGGTAAAGGTACATGAACGGGTAAATTATTCCGTTCATATTATTCACAGATTTTTCCCCGAGAATTAAACGGAGCTCACGATACGCTTTGTCTTCCTCTCTTCTCAGAAAGTTACTGTAATAACAGAGGTTTTTTGAGCAGGCCGTCATCCTATCAAAGTTTTCGACATCCCTTATTCCGGGAGTCATGGAGGCAATTACAAGGTCATATTTGTTCCTGAATCCAAGCTCATCTATGTCTGCTGTCCACCAGGAGCATTCAATTACCTCTACCGGAAGAGCCTCTTTTTTCACAGTCTCTTTTAGCTTTTTGAGCATTCCGGACGAGATGTCAAGGGAAGTCAGCTCTGCTCCGAGCCTTGAAAGAGGGAGGGTGAGGGTTCCGGGCCCGCACCCGATATCCAGAACTTTTGAACCTTCAGGATTGAAACCGGATTCTTCAAGAAATTTGAGAATCTCATCGGTTTTCTTCCTTCTGGTATCTTTATCAATATTCTTTGAATAATTCTCAGAGCGTTTGTTCCATAATTCTGCCGTCCTGCCCTCATCCGGAATATTCAAAGCGTTACCTGTAGCTTTTTTCCAGCATTCGGTCAGGTTATTAATATTATCTTTTTTCTGCAATTCCATCCCTCTCAAGATATGAAAGAATACTGTGTGTTCTTGCATGGTGGTCATACATATTCATCCAGCCGTCATATTTTGAAATCCGCCATGCATCGTAGCTTGTAGTATAATAAAGTGGGATTACGGGTACATCCTCCGCAAGCACGGTCTGCATATTGTATATTATTTCCATCCGTTTACCATCGTCAGATTCCTGCAATTCCCGGGCTCCTAGAGCATTCAGGGTCTCATTGTGGTAACCATATACGGCTGCCCCGGACGATACACTCATTCCTGACTGTGAATCCGTATCACAGTATCTTGTACGAAGGTAATCCGCATCCCTTCCCCAGCCTCCAAAGCCGCTGATCAGAAGTTCAAAATCTCCGTTATTTAGATTGGCATCCCGGGATTTGCTCTCCAGGGCCTTCACCTGAACGTCAATTCCCGCTTCACCAAGTCTCACTTTTATAAGTTCGCCGATACGAACTTCCCCACTGCCAAGAGACAATAAATATGACAGTTTTTCCCCGTTTTTATCCCGTATTCCATCCCCATCCGTATCAATCCATCCGGCCTCGTCAAGCAATGCTCCGGCCTTATCCGGATTGTAGCCATATTCCGGCTGGTTAGGATTATACCAGATGTGGTCTTCAGAGAGTATGCCCATTTTACCGGATTTCCCTGCACCTCTCGCGATCTTTTCCACAAGTTCATCACGATCAATGGCATAAGCAAAGGCCTGTCTTATTTTTCTGTCATTTAGCTCCGAACATTTTTTCATGTTGAAATAAAACTGATATCCCCAGAAAGCCGGCTGCTGGACTACTCTTACATCAGGGTTTGATGTGAACCGATCAAGAATATCAGGTGATATACCTGTGAAATCTATTTCTCCCTGTTCAAAAGCTATTAATGAATCGCTGACCGGAATAAATTCGACGGATTTAACGGCCGTATCCGGCCCCCAGAATTTATCGTTTGTTACAAACCGGTATGTTCCGTGCTCTTTATTGTACTCATCAAGAATGAACGGGCCAGTACCGGTGACTGCCTCAGAATCAAGGAAACTGGTAGGATCCGAGATATTTTTGTATATATGCTCGGGTATGACCTTAAAACCCGTAAGCTTGTAAAGGAATGTTGAAACAGGCTGAATCAGTACGAATCTGACGGTGTTGGAATCCACAACCTGAACATTATCTACAACACCGGACTCCATACCACCTGAGATAGGTACATTTTCCTGCTCATAATCGAAAGTAAATTTAACATCGCCTGCCGTTAAAGGTGCTCCATCGTTCCACTTGATACCTTCACGGAGATGAAATGTATATTCTGTTCCATCTGAACTGACATCCCAGTTTTCAGCCAGCCAGGGAATTATACCTATTTCATCTCTTTCTACCAGACTATCAAAGATCATTCCGACCTTTGATGATCCGGGACCCCTCGGATATATCGAAAACGGTTGTGGATAGCCATAATCCCCACCAGTCAGATAAACAACATCCGCATACTGTGATCCGTCAGTAGTATTCTCAGCCAGGGTCTCCTCAGCCAATTTCCCGGCCTGAGCACTGTCCTGACCAATACAGCCCGCCGTCATTAAGGTCAGAGCTGTCAGGAAAACAGAAAATAATACTAATAACTTTTTTTTCTCCATTACAGAACACCTCATTTTTGTGAATTACCCTACTAATCATCTGGTAATTTGAATGAAAGATATTAACAATACATGTGGCTTATTACCTAAACATATATTAGTGTTACGAAATATTCATAAAATAAAAAAAAGTATGGGGAAAATAAGTCTTAAAACCATTTTAAATTATACAATTGGGTGACATTTCCTTTCAATTTTATTCCCCTCCAGCTTTAAAAATCGGAACTTTTGGTCCCAAAATTGGGATATTTTAAAGAGGTGATTACAAACCCCTGTGACGAGACCATTAAAAAGATAGAAAAAGAGCAGGAAGACATTAAAAAGGGTGGATATTACACGGAAGAAGAGGTTGCGACAGATCACTTTTCTAGTCTTTAAATTTTTTGTGGTTTCATGGCCCTCAGCACACTTAAAAATTGTTAATCAAAAGAAATCCATCATCAAAACCTGTACGTGGCAAAACCATTCTTATACAAAAATTTTCCACAACAGGATTATGTCTTCCGGGGCCGTATTGAAAAAAGGGTTTGGGTTATTTAATTTTTCAGAATTAGGAGGCCGGTTTTTGGGAACGGAGCTGATTCTTTGAAGCTTGAAGACCCCGGAGGGGAGTTTTCAACAGGTTTCGGGGTTTATGTCGAGGAGGACTCTTTTACGGGACATGCATCCGAGTTTCTGCTTCCCAGACTTGGGGAGAAGGCGGTTGTCCAAATATACATCCTGTTTTTCGGAATGGGCATTTTTTTGTTTATCCTCGGGTTTAAACTGGAAACGCTCGGGGTTTTTCTTCTGTCTTATGCTTTCCTGATTTCAGGGGCGTTTCTCAAGCGAATGACAGACTATTACGGGGCCAGAAAATGTAAAAAATGCGGGAAGGAATTTGCTTACGTACAGGCCTGCTCGCCTGAGGTGGAAGAATACGGATATAATTCGATAGTGGAAACAACCAGCTATTACAGGTGCAGGTTTTGCGAGCATGAATATGTGGAAGTTATGGGGCAAAAAAAGATTCAGAAATGATGAGGGGATTCGGGGTGTGGGTCTGAATTAACTTATGCTACTTTTTTAGCGGAGCTTGCTGGTTTTTCTGTGCTTTGATTATTTTCTGGTTTTGATTCCTTCTCCCCCGCGTCTTTCTCCAGAATCCCCCGGGCCGCCAGAATTCCCGTTGCTGCCGCATTGACAATATCTCTTGAGAGCCCGGCCCCGTCCCCGGCCGCAAAGAGGTTTTTGATGCTGGTTTCCATTTTCCGGTCCACCTGCATGTGCATGGCGTAGAACTTGACCTCGGGAGCATAGAGCAGGGTTGAATCCGAGGCAACGCCCGGAATGATCTCATTTAAGGTCTCCAGGCCCTCGATTATGTCCATGACGATCCTGTGGGGAAGTGCCATCGAAATATCTCCCGGGGTTACGTCTTTCAAAGTATTGATCACCAGGTTTTTGGCCAGGCGTTCCCGGGTTGAGCGCCGGCCCCTCCGAAGATCTCCCATTCTCTGCAAAACCGGCTTGCCCCCGCCGATGGTCGTGGCGAGTTTGGCAATCGAGCGGGCGTACTTCGTCGTGTTTTCCATGGGTTTGGTAAGCTCGACGTGTACCAGGAATGCGAAATTCGTGTTATCCGACTCAACATTGGCCATGGAGTGTCCGTTTGTTGCAATAAAGCCCTCGTACTCCTCCTTAACCACATAACCCCGCATGTTCGTGCAGAAAGTCCTCACGAAATCATCATAGCGCCGGGTCTGGATATGGAACTTGGGGTCCCGGTTAATTTTCGTCACCGGATCCATGATAATTGCCGGAACCTCCACCCTGACCCCGATATCAATCCCGCCGTAGCTGGCCTCAATCCCGTGGCCGGAAACCATCTTCGAGACCCAGTCGCAGCCCCTCCGGCCGGGGGCCAGGAGCACGTAAGGGACTCCCCTGATAGTTTTTCCGGAAGCAAGCAAGACTCCCCGGCAGGTCCCGTCCTCGACCAGCAGGTCCTTAACCTCGGTCTCAAGCAAAAACTTGACTCCCAGCTCCTCCAGTTTTCTCTTGAACTTCCCAATCACAGCCGGGGCGTTGTCCGAGCCTATATGCCGCTGTTTGATCTCGATAAACCGGGCCCCGACCGAAGCCGCCCTCCGTTTCAGTTTTTCAATTTCCGGGCTTTCCAGAGACAGAGAGGTCTCGGGAGCTCCGCATTTGAGAAAAACCCGGTCAACCTGATCCACAAGCTCCCAGGCCGTATCCTGGTCCCCCGTAAGCTCCGCCAGGTCTCCCCCGATATCCGGCCTGAGGTTCAGCGTCCCGTCCGAAAAGGTCCCGCAACCCCCAACCCCGCACATGATATCGCAGGGGGTACAGTGCGTGCAGTAGCCCTTTTCGCTCATGGGACAGTGCCGTTTGTCTATGTCCCGGCCCATGTCTATAATCAGGCTTTTTAGCCCCTGGCCCGCAAGTTCGTACGCGGCAAACATCCCGGCAGGGCCAGCCCCAATAATTATAACATCATACTCCGGGTTTTCCCGGACTTCTTTTTCCCTTTCTTCTATCGTGTCCATGAATCCTCCGGCATCTCAAGGCCTTTTCCACAAAAATTCAGGCAGAGAGCCCGGTTGCTTTAGCGCCGGGAGGAATGCCGCACTTCTCTGTTGAATATTCATAACCATCTGTCCTCTGTAATACTTTGAAGTATTTTTTATTAATTGAGATCCTTTTCCCCTCTTTGTTTTTGATGTCGAAACTACCCGATTTTCTACAAGCAACGGAACCAAACCATGTCCCTTTGTACTTGCCTTTGGGTACAATCGCCTTGACTGTATCACCAGTTTGAAAACCAAAAAATGTTTTTTGCCTGGGAAGGTATGAACGAGGAAAGCCGTACTTATCGAGATTTGTTCTTTTATACTGTCCTCTTCCTTTTGCTTTGATATGCAGGACGTTGTTTGTTGCAAAATTGATTTTTTCCGGAGTGGATTCTCCTACACAAATAGCATCGAAATGATGATCTTTTGGCAGCTCTGCCCTGATTCGGTTCATTTTTGTCCTTGCACCCGTGCCGCATTCTACCGGAAGGCCTGTTTTAGTCAATGCCTCGAAAACTTTCCATCTGGTAACTGTTACAATCGCAGCATCTTTAAGCGACTTTTTGGCCAGGTTCTGCACGTCAGGATGTCCAAACTCTTCTGCAGTTTGACTTCCTTTTTTCTGGTTGCATTCTCTACAAGCCAATGTTAAATTGGAGACTCTGTTTGAGCCTCCTCTGATTTTAGGAATAATGTGTTCAATCTCCAACGGAACGTTTTCAGCTCCGCAGTACACACATTTTCTACCAAATTTTTCAAGCAGGTATTCCCGGACCTCATAACCTTGCAGCTCTCCCTGCTGATACTCAATTCCACTTATCTCAGGGTTTTGCATGAGTTGAGTATCAAACTTGCAGTTTTCATAGGAAATATGTGTCAGTGGGCATAGTTTCCTGAGCCTATCTGCCCAATTTCCTATGTTATCTACACGGCTTTGCAGGGATGGAGGCAGCCAGCCTTCCCGCCTTTTCCGGTTCAGAAACCTTGGTTTTCTGTATCTGGTTTTGCGGTTTCTTCGGGTTCTCCTCATTGCTCTTCTGCTATCCATATTCTTTTTTATGCTTGTTTTGTGGTGCAACTGTGCAACCCAGACAACATTTGAACCTTTCAGAATAGCAAGACCCGTGTGACGGCTTCCGTAATCTATTTTCAGTCTAAAAGCCGAATTGTCCTTAGACTCTTTCAGTTCTTTGAGTCGGATTGTAAAGGGATATTTTTTGTGAATAACCGCTTTTCCCGCTTTAAGCAGTTTTCTTGCAACTGCTTCATGGCAGGGACTTAACGGCTCTTTGTTTTTGTTAAGTATAAATATCATGCTGGATTTCTCCTCTCTGCGCTGGAAACAAATTTCCATAGCAGGTAACGCAATTTTTAAATTGTCTCCCCTCGCCAATGTTGGAAACGCTTGTCATGCGTAGCACACCGTCCCTACCTCTCAGGACTTTTAATACTACACGATAGAGCTGCAAACTGAGGAAGCATTCGCAGGTATCAGTCGGCTAAGTCGGAGGGATTACTCCCTCTTTCTCGCCTAAGAACTGTACGTGAGACTTTCACCTCATACAGCTCAAGCATCTCTTAACCCGTTAGGGCAGCAGTTATTTGGTTAATAACTGCTTTCGTAAGTCATGACTTGCAGCCTATTAACATGTGTTTTGTTTGTAAGCTTCTTGCGGATTGATTTCTCGATCAGCGTATTTGAATGACTTACATTCATAGGTCATACCTTCATTCTTACGTTTTGATACCACGGAGTAAGTCTGCATCCTTTTGGATTAGGGCAAATTTTGAACCCCTATACAGTTCATTACAAATTGTCATTCGCTTTCTACTCCTTTCCTTTACCCTCTATGTCATTGTCATCCTTTGCAGGATTCCTACCCCGAGGGGAACATATAGGGCTTACCAAGTTCTATAAAATGAATAATTGTGAATACCTTAGAAGCCATCTTTAAACCGAAAATCATATGTCCATTTCCCAATAAGTATGTCAAGCCTTATTGGTCTGATTTCATTACCATTTTGGTTCAAGCGTATCAATCTAATTTCGCTTGTTGTTGGTCACGATTCTTACAATGGTTCACATTACGTTCTTCTTAGAATTCTTATCCTAACAGATGGTTTAGATTAGATTTCTAAACTTCTCCATATTGTCATATGAGCTTCACACCTTGACGTTACCATCAACGCATGTCATAGTAGGATTATCCCAAATGGAAGGGATAGCGTTACCGCAATTCATATTATAGCTTTCTTGTCGCACTGACATTTCCAACGTAGTCAATTAAGACTTAGGCTGGTCAACTAGGGCTTATACAAGCCCCACTGCTTCAGCGTGGGGTAGTTGACTTATTATCTGGCCATAAATTTTTGATTGTCAATCTTGTCTGTCAAATTTTCATTTAACCACGGAACACACGGAACACACGGAAAAAGAAAGGTCGGAAGACGACAATTACGGTTGTGATGGCATTTTTTAGTCCTCTTTCAAGAATCCAGAAGCGTTTTTGAATCCTACTCACATTTCGAATTTTAGTATTTTTGTACAAATTAACGGTACAAAAGTACCATTTTGTTAAGATCCTATTAGTTAAATGGCCAATATACCGGAATTAGTTGCCCATTTTGGCAAGGGGTCGAAATATGTGTCCTATTATATAAAGATCCAACTTACTCACCGGCCGTCAGGCCGGTTTCCGTGTCCTTCCGTGTCTTCCGTGGTTAAGAGTCCTCTTGATAGTGATTTTGGTGAGGAAACTTCAAAATTCAAAATTTTAAAGCTGGGTGAGTATATTAAACTCATTCCGGAAACATCGAAAATTATTCCTGCTCGTTTCTTTTTTCATAAACTTCATCCGGCCCCGCCTTTTCATAAACCGCATCAATCAAACCTTCGCTTGAAATGCCTTCCACAAGTCCCATTCCGGCTCTTCCACTTCCGACCTCTCGACCAGTTTCTCCCAGCCTCTCTGCCAGGAACCTGCCCGTATAACTTTCCGGCACTCTTGCTATTTCTTCGGGAGTCCCCCAGGCGATGATTTCCCCGCCAGCATTTCCACCTTCGGGTCCCAGGTCTATGATGTGGTCCGCGGACTTGATGACGTCCAGATTGTGCTCGATTACGACCACGCTGTTCCCTTTGCCCACAAGGTCATTAAGGACCGAGATAAGCTTCTTCACGTCATGGAAGTGTAGCCCGGTCGTGGGCTCGTCCAGGAGGTAGATCGTTCTGCCGGTTCCTTTTTTAGAAAGTTCCCGTGTCAGCTTGATCCGCTGGGCCTCGCCCCCGGAGAGGGTCGTTGAACTCTGACCGAGCTTGATGTAGCCCAGGCCCACCCTCGATAGGGTGTCCAGCTTATTCCGGATGGCCGGGATGTTTTCGAAGTGGACCAGTGCTTCCTCTACAGTCATGTCCAGGA
Organism: Methanosarcina baltica; assembly: GCF_055394095.1. Taxonomy (NCBI): domain Archaea; kingdom Methanobacteriati; phylum Methanobacteriota; class Methanomicrobia; order Methanosarcinales; family Methanosarcinaceae; genus Methanosarcina; species Methanosarcina baltica. The sequence goes on from NZ_AP042463.1 coordinate 2,852,061, forward strand.
CCTCGGCGATGGACTTTCCCCTGTACTGTACGTCCAGAGTCTCCCGGTTGTAACGGGTTCCTCCGCACTCCTCACACTCGACGTAAACATCGGGCAGGAAGTTCATCTCGATCTTTATCAGCCCGTCTCCCTGGCAGGCCTCACAGCGGCCCCCCTTAACGTTAAAGGAGAAACGTCCCCCCTTATAACCCCGGACTTTGGCTTCCTTCGTCTCCGCAAAGGCCAGCCTTATCGCGTCAAAGACCTTGGTGTAGGTGGCCGGGTTCGAGCGGGGAGTCCGACCGATGGGGCTCTGGTCGATTACTATAACCTTGTCGATTTCGGAGTCAAAACTCAGTTCATCGTGCTCGCCCGGAGTTTCATTCGATTTGTTGATATTCTTCATCAGGGCCCTGTAAAGGGTATCGTAGATCAGGGTGGATTTCCCTGAACCTGAAACCCCGGTGACCACGGTGAAGACCCCAATCGGGATATTGACATCAACGTTTTTCAGGTTGTTTTCCCGGCAGCCCCTGAGCCTTATGAAAGCCTCGCTTTGCCTCCGTAAAGCGGGGATCGGGATCTGTTTTACCCCGGAAAGGTATTGCCCGGTCAGGGATTCCGGGTTTTGCTCGATTTCCTCAGGGGTCCCTTCCGCTACCACATATCCCCCGTGGATGCCAGCCCCGGGTCCAATATCGAGCACATGGTCCGCGGCCCTTATGGTGTCCTCGTCGTGTTCGACCACGACCAGGGTATTTCCAAGGTCCCGCAGGGTTTGCAGGGTCTCGATAAGCCGGGCGTTGTCCCGCTGGTGAAGGCCAATGGAGGGCTCATCCAGGACGTAAAGCACCCCCATGAGGTTCGCCCCGATCTGGGTTGCAAGCCGTATGCGCTGGGCTTCCCCTCCAGAGAGAGTTCCAGCATTTCGGGAAAGGGTCAGGTAGCCGAGGCCCACATGTTCGAGGAAACTCAGGCGGGAGCGGAGCTCTTTAAGGACCTGCTTTGCGATTCCCTCGTTTTTCTCGGAAAGTTTGAGGGTCTCGAAAAACTCGATACATTCGGAAATCGAGAGGCTCGTCACCTCCGCTATGGACCTGTCCGCGATTCTTACGGCGAGCACCTTCTTTTTCAGGCGCTGTCCCTTACAGCTCGGACAGGGCAGGACCCGCATGAATTTTTCAAGCTCTTTTCTTCGGTAATCGGACTTCGTCTGCTGGTAAAGTCTTTCGGACTGTGGGAGCAGGCCTTCCCAGGCCCCTTTGTGGGACCAGTGGGCATCCCCGTTTTTCATGCTCATGCTGAACTGGATGCGCTCTTCCGAGCCGTACATAAGGGCAGTGTACTGCTTTTCGGTCAGCTCCGAGATGGGGGTGAAGATGTCAAAGCCGAAGTGTTTTGCGACGGCTGCGAGGTGCTGGCTCCGGTAGCCGTCCAGAAAGTTCCGGTAAAGGGCCACGGTCCCGTCCGCGATGCACATGTCCCTGTCCGGGATGACTAGCTCGGGGTCGAATTCCATCTTTATTCCGAGCCCGTTACAGGTCTCGCAGGCCCCGAAGGGACTGTTGAAGGAAAACATCCTGGGCTGGAGTTCTTCAAAAGCCATTCCGCAAACTGGACAAGCCAGGTTCGAGGAGTAAAGTTTATCCTGTCCGTCGGAATCCACCGCAATTAGGAGCCCTTCGGCCTTTTTAAGCGCGTTTTCGCAGGCCTCCACAAGTCTCGACCGGTCTTCCGCCGGGTCCAGCCTGTCAATTACGACCTCGATATCGTGCTTTTTGTAGCGGTCAAGGGTAATCTCATCGTCTGTCCGGCAGATTTCCCCGTTTACCCGGACCCTGGCAAAACCATCGGCGTCCAGGTCCCTGAAAAGCTGCTGGTAGGTCCCCTTTTTCTGGCGAACGATGGGGGCGAGAACCGTGACCATGCCCTCCATTTCGGAGCTGATGCTGTCCGCGACCCGCTCCGGGGTCTGGGACTCGATTTTAATGTTGTGATCCGGGCAGTAAGGGGTTCCAACCCTCGCAAAAAGCAGCCTCAGGTAATCGTAGATTTCCGTGACCGTCCCAACTGTACTCCGGGGGTTTTTCGATGTGGTCTTCTGCTCGATTGATATGGCCGGGGACAGGCCCTCAATACTGTCCACGTCAGGCTTGTTCATGAGCCCCAGAAACTGCCGAGCGTAGGCAGAAAGCGACTCCACGTAGCGGCGTTGCCCCTCCGCATAAACCGTGTCAAAGGCCAGGGTGGACTTCCCTGATCCCGAAACGCCGGTAATAACAATAAATTTGTCTCGCGGGAGTTCCACGGTTATGTTCTTTAAATTGTGTTCCCGGGCTCCCTTTATAATGATATTTTTCATATTTTTTTCACCAGGATTTTTAATCCTGCTTTGGTTTGAGTAATAGTGAGTAGTTAAGATAATAGTTTTTAATCTATATCTTAGGAGTATAATTATAATTAGATACTTATAATTATTCCGCATCAATTTCAATCCACACACCCGTGCGGGGTGCGACGATGTTATTTTTCTAAGTAATTCTTTACTATATACCATTTCAATCCACACACCTGCGAGGGGTGCGACTTCATAAGCCCCAGAAATTGACGGGCATAAGCTATTTCAATCCACACACCCGCGAGGGGTGCGACTTTCGGCTTCTGTTGGGATATCTCGCCTATCAAAATTTCAATCCACACACCCGCGAGGGGTGCGACCCGTTAAGATTTGATAATCCTGTGAGGCTTCAAGCATTTCAATCCACACACCCGCGAGGGATGCGACGAGCATATAAACACACTCATGACCGGCTCTCAAAAATTTCAATCCACACACCCGCGAGGGGTGCGACATCTCTTCCTTGTCGAGTCTTTCCGGGCTGATATTAAATTTCAATCCACACACCCGCGAGGGGTGCGACAGTGATGGCCGCAGTATTAACCGAGGGAAATTATATTTCAATCCACACACCCGCGAGGGGTGCGACATTAGACATCGTCCACCAGGCCGTTGATGTATCCCTCGTATTTCAATCCACACACCCGCGAGGGGTGCGACCAAACACCCACTCTTCTTTCTCATCATCGTACTATTTCAATCCACACACCCGCGAGGGGTGCGACCATCAGGATAGCTGCGTCTTCTTCTTGCCTTGTGTAATTTCAATCCACACACCCGCGAGGGGTGCGACACGAAGACAGGGAAATTAGTGCCGATAAAGACCTTATTTCAATCCACACACCCGCGAGGGGTGCGACCGCAAATTAATTCACATTAGAACTATTCAGCCTACAAAAAACAGTTGCTTGATATTGATTCTGATGCAACAGGGATATTTGATCACCAAGGATGGAAATCAAATAAACGCAATCAACAGCCAACAATTAAATGAAATCAATTCGCAAAAATATGTCCATTGAATTTTAATTAAGAAGGCTATTGATGTTGTTTTGTATGGGCTGAATAATTAACTCCATACAATATATCAACCTCATTAATATTTAAAATGGTTGCTCCCTCTAGTGCAGGCGATTTAGTCACTCTATATAATATATCAATCTCGTTGATACAGACATTTTCAAAAAGTGTATATTCTGGAATTCCGCAGGAACAACCAAAAATGATAAATATAATGAATAGATTTTTTCTGCGAAGCTCCCAGTAAATCAATGTTCACTATAGGTTCGCAGAGATCATATAACCAACAAACCTTCTGGATCATATCCTTTTTTTGCACCAAAATGATCCACCCGATTTTTCCAATTTTTACCCAAATAATAATATCTTATACTATCTCTCTCCTCATCCATAATCTCATCTAATGAATGTTTAAGCTGCGTAAACTGAGCGGGATCTACAAGGCACTCAAATACAGAGTTCTGGACCCTCTGTCCGTAATTTAAGCACACTTTTGCCACTTTTCTCAGTCTTCTTTTTCCACCTTCTGATACTGTATTCACATCATACGTTACCAATACCATCACCTAAAACACCTCAACTCATAAAAAATGGTGGATAACCATCAATATCTCCTCTTAAATAGCGAGCCAGTAACATTGCCTGGACATATGGAATCAGGCCGATGGGGATCTTTTCTTTTAAATACGGATGGGTAATCTGGTCATATTTTCTCTTTTGCCAGGCCGCCAGTATTTTTTTCCTTCCGTCTTCGGTCATGAGGACAGCTCCATTTTCCTTTTTCAGGAAATCTTTTCCATCGACCTGCCTGAGATTAACCACACTCAAAGCAAGGCGATCAGCCAGGAAAGGCCGGAGTTCTTCCATCAAATCAAGCGCAAGACTGGCTCTTCCAGGCCGATCGGAGTGGAAAAAACCAACATACGGATCAAGCCCGACAGTTTCTAAGGCTGACTCAACGTCATGAGCAAGTAATGTATACAAAAAAGACAACAGTGAATTCACATTGTCAAGAGGAGGCCTTCTGTTTCTATTATGTATGAAAAAATTATCCTTTTGCTTAAGAATAAGTTCGTCCAATACACCAAAATAAGATTTTGCACAATTTCCCTCAATGCCCCGAAGAGAATCCGAATTAAAGCAGGAATCAATGTTCTTGAGATTCTCTATCAGCAAAGCATCAACTGAATGAATTTTATCGACATTGATTACATCTCCGTGGTCACGGGTACTTCTTCCAAGAACAGTCTTGCAGTTGACAATTTTTCCTATGATAAAGGACTTAGCGAGGTCCAAAGAACCATCTTCATTGTCTGCTATTCTATATTGTGTGCGCCGCAAAAGAACATTTCCTCGAACTCGTCCATTAACGCGAGCCAGAAATTTTCCATACGGAGTCAAAAAAGATAGGCCAACATTGTTATCAGTACAAAGTCGCATCAGCTGAGGGCTGGCACCCATATATTCAAAACAAACTATACCTTCAATATTGTGTATCGGAATACGAAACTTTTCAACATCCTTTACCTTAACAACGACATTTTCCCCGTCTCTGTGCAGATAAGATTCAGGGGTTGTGACATACAATGTATTCAGCAATTTTCTCATGGATATAGAGCCCCTCGACCAAACATACAGGTTTGGATTAATAAATACTTCTTGAAAAATATAATTAGATTAGAGATCTCCCGTACATGCATCGTTCAAATGTTTGCTGACATATTTACGGGCAGAAACAGACTTTTTCGTCAATTTCGGAACACAGACATCTACAAGAGAGCAGTATTTGCAGTTTCGAGATTTTTCAGCAGGTGGAGTAATTCCTTTCTTGAAAAGAGAATGCATTTCATCAGACAAAGAAATCACAAGACTTCTCAATTCATCAGTTATCTTAAGCTGAATTCTTCTCCTGATTTCATTATAATAAAAACCCGCTGTGTTTATATTTACATTAAACATCTCTTCCAGGCACATTGCCTGCGCACAGAGTTGAACTTCATCGCGTTCATCAATTTTTGGTTTACCCCTTTTATACTCCACAGGGCGCATCTTCCACAAACCCTCATAACCAGGAAGAGAAACACCATTTTCAGAGCGGACATATTCAATAACATCTGCCACACCATACAGCCCAAGCTGATACGAAACCAGTGGAAACGCCCTTGATAGCACAACATCGCCTCTGCTTTCTTTAAAGAAGGGATCATCCACACGCTCATGGAGAAAATGGCCTTCGACTGTCCGAAGATTATCCTCCCACTGGCGCTCAATATGAATCAACGCCCATTGACGCCTGCAAAAATGAAAATGTTGTATGCCGGACAACGAGAGCAGCTCGTCTTCGGCATATTTCTTTTCGATCATAATTTCTCGATCAACTCAACGCCGTTTGGCATGTCGCCAGAGATTGTTACTTTATAATCCCCAAAAGAACGGGGTGGCAGGTCCTGGGAGAGGCCCTCCACCTTTATTTTGTCAAACAGGATATGAGACTGGCAGCAACCAAGTTTACTTTCATGCTTGAAAACAATCAGTTTCCTTGCAGACATTTTCCCCCTTGCAGCCGAATGATCATGCTCAAACATATTGACCAGACTATCCCAGAGCAGTGCCAGATCATCTTCAGTAAATCCGGTCTTTTTGGCCAGGTGAGCCGAGATATATCCTTCTGCACGGTACAGGCCATATGGTACAATCTGTTTTTTGCCCATTGTCTGGCCTTTTTCAGCATCTGCTTCATTGGTAACCGCACAACGGGTGACTGTTATTTCCTGCTGGAAAATCCGGTCAATGCTGCGAGCAAAACCAAACTGTACAGGCCCTCTTACCTGACCACAGTTGACCTCTGTGGTCATTACGGCCCCAAAGGTCCGGATGTCAAAGAAATTCTGACACATGAACTTTGTCAGTTCCTCGTCTTTTGGTTTCTTCTTGGAAGGTTCAATTCCGAGATATTCATAGGCTTTCTTGTGCTGATTATTAAGAACGGCACCGGACTTGACGTATATTTCATAACCTGCATTTTCACTTTTCACAAGGTCAACATAATCCCTGATCTTTCTCTTAAGACAGACATCAGTTACTAACCCGTTTCCAGTCTGTGGATCAACCCTGGGCATATTGCCCATGTCAGGATCGCCATTCGGATTTCCATTTTCTACATCAAATAACAGCACAAATTCATACCGATTTCCAATAATTTCACTCATGATGAAACCTCCTCACTTGAAGGAACCTCTTTTTTCTTGAAAAAAGCCTTACGCTGATGATAGTAACCAAGCATGAACATGCCCTGGTCTTCAAGGTTCAGGTATGCAGGAAACTCACCCACATCCTCCAGAATCTGTTCAATCAATTGATTGTACCAGAACCCCCAGTCAGACTTTGCGATATGGTGTTGTGCAAGTTTTAACAGCACCGGAAACACAACAGCTGGCGTGGATGATGCACTGCTGAAATACTTGCTGTTGATGGTGCTTTTCATCTCTCTGTTTGTGTCATACTGTACTTTTTCAAGCGTGGAAAATAACCTTCCAAGCTGATATGGCACATTTGAACTCTCTTCGTTTAAACTCATGGTAATCAAATCCTGCTTAACATTTAATAATCCGGCTCTGCTTAATCTGAGCAAATATGCCTTGATAAAACCAGCCCTGACTGAATTAATTGAGCCCTCTACCTTTACACGGCTCAGAATTGCGTTGTATAAAGATACAGGATAGACCGTATTGTTCAGGATTGAACGCATAATCAGGCCGCCAAGAAGTGGCGAAACTGTTTTTTTGTCAGAACTCTGACTTTACTTTCAAAGATGCATGTTTTTCCGTTATCAAGCGGCTTTGTTTGTGTGGGCCTAAGGAATGAATAATCCTACTGATGACGTTTTTATTGGGGTGGCAGGTAATTACCCAGGTTCAAGAAAGAAAATAATGATGCTTGCTTTGTACTCATCTCTTCCAGAATAATATTACACTTATTTGATTCTTTATCCTGGATAACTGCCAGCCTAATTTCGGACAAATTTTCAATTAGTCTTCTCATAGAAAGACCATATCTCTTTGTCTCCCAGGCTAAATATCTGTAGAAAAGTAAGCCAATTATAGACAGAAATACGTGAACTTTGATATTTTCATCTTTGTGGTGGTACACCGGTCCCACAGGGACAAGCAGGTGATCATTCAATAGCTTAAAATCATCCTCTATAGCGCCTTTATTGTTGTATGTTTGCACAATTTTTTTAGTGTGCCAACGGTGCTTATCTGTAAATAGTATATTTTTTCCTAATGAATTTTCGCGCTTATTTTTATTCTCTTCGTCAATCCAGAACTTTAACTGAGGTTTTTTCTTACCTTCAGGAGCATCAGTAATTTCATATTTCACCATACTTCTGTATTTTTTGATAATAATGTCTGCAACCTCTTTTTCTACACTGCTCCTGTTTCTTGCTTTTCCTCTGTTGCTTTCCAGTCTCCTCTGTAGGTCTTCCAGATTCTCAGTTATTTTTGACATATTTGACTCACAAGTTCTTTTTTGAAGTTTGTGAGTTCCTTCATTGAAAGTAATTACTGTTGTAAATTCTGTCCCGTAAAACTGATGCTTTGTCCGATAGCCATAAATTTTGTGGCCTTCTGAGCTTTCATATAAAAATTGATATTTAGATAATGGCACTTCAAGAAGATCATCTGCCTGATTTGCTTTTACAGCCCCTACAAAATTCATCTTTGAAGTTGCTTTTTCAATGTTGTCCTTTGAATTGTTTCCCTTATCAAAAACAAGAACAAGGTCTTCCGAACAAATATTCAATTCGGTTAGACGGTTTACTATTTTGTCAACCAGACCTGAAAATTCCTCTGAATCATGCACATTTCCTGGATATGTCTCGTGAATAAAAGGTAAGTTGTAATCATTAGCAGCCAGCGCTACAGATACCTGATTTTTGTCTTTACGATGCTTTTTGTTATACCCTTTATGAAGCAATTCACTTTTTTCATCATAATTGGTAGCATAAGTGAACCAGTTTGATTCATCCACAAACAGTACTGAAGGGGTTAGTCCTTTTTCGATGAGAACTCGGCACAAATCGTCTTCAATATTTTTCATTGTGTCGGAATCAATGTAATTCATATGATTCAAAAAATTCTGACAATTTAATTTATGAGGGAATTTCCACTTAAAAGATAAGGCCGATTTTTTGAACCATTCCCCAATACCGTTTTCACTTAAAACTCCATGAGATTTCCCCACTATATCAAGTAAAAGATACTCTCCGACACTTAAACCATCGATTGATTTTTTCATAGTGTGCTTGTTCACTATGTCAACGAATCCAAGCTCTTCATTCACATGAAGAAGTGCGGCAAGTTTGCCGTACTCAAAAGATTTCAGTTTCATGTAGGGCAATGATTCACTCTGTTTTTTCATTTCAAATATTTTTTCGGCATTGCCTAAATATATCTGAAATATAGTTTTCACTTTTCCATCAATTCTGCCAGTTTTAATAATATACCAGTATTTTTTACCGTTGATTATTTTCTGTTTTAAAAAAACCATGATATAAATTTAGGTTCTACGTATATAAAGATATTTCTTCAAAAAACAGATACAATAGGCTTTTTAAATGTAATTTAGAACTTAGGCCTTACAAATATTTTTTTTAACGGATCTTCCTTGCCACTGATTTTTGTGGCAAATCAAGGCAAAAATAGCTCTTCTTTGAAAGCTGAGTCTGAGGGACGGTCTCATTTAACAGGCGGTATATTGAGATGTACTGTGGATCATAATCCCCCCGAATGACCTCCATGTCCAGATGATGGTGGGCCACTCTTTCAATAAAATTCCCAATACTGTCAGCATACCAGAAACGGACAGCAAGCCGTGCATTATTAGGAGACAAACCAAGGACATAGAAATTAGTCTCCGGATCTGTCTTAATGTCTTCTTGATTTATTTTTATTCCAGCTCGGACCTTATTGAGAATATCCTCGATCTGTTTGGTCTTGCCGATGTCCTGTACCCGAGAACCCTCGATATTCTTTTCTTCATTTTTCTTTTTTTTCGGATCTTTTTCCCCCTTTTTTATTTCCGGAGGGTAAAAAAGGAATTTTGCAAGATCTTCACAATCTTTTTTACCGGTTTTATCACTTGTCTCAGCCCAAAAAACGACTGTTGTATCAGCAATCCGTATTTTATTACTTTGACTTGAAAGAAGGTGATTCAGAGCAGTCGTGTACTTGAACATCGATGATTCACTGACTGGGGAATTAAAACTCTGTTCTTTACCATAAGAACAGAAAGCATCGTTATTAAAACTGACAAGAGAAGCTCCTGCTGACTGGGCCCCAACAACTCCTTTTATTTTTTGATGCACCTTAGCAGCCGGTTCCACTTTCCCGCTTACCAAGCACTGAGCAACCACTGTGTCATCGGTCTCATCATGGGAATTCGCTTCCCAGGCTTTTTTTACCACATTATTTTCATGTAAGAATTTCCCATCATATTCAAAAATGCAATTTCCACCAGCAAGAAGTTCATCTTTGTATTGACTGATCTTTGGATTTTCAAGGAACTCTTCCGGATTCCAGCTATTCAGAAAATTAAGGAATTTGCGGACTTCGGGATCATCCATACTATCCAATAGATTGTGGTGAAGTGTTTTGAAGGCTTCAAAGCATTCTTTAGAACGTTGATGAACAAGAGTGATTTCTTTATCATTCTCCTCAAGTATTGTATACTCTCCAAGATTTTTCTTTGAATTAGAATTAAATTTTTTCTCAAAATCATTTCTTTTCAGTTTTTCAACACCAAAAACATACTTTGCATTCTCGCAGACAAAATATGGAAATATTGCATTAGCACGAGACTTTCGGAAAGGCACATCAATATTTTGTGGTTTTGGCTTCTTGTCTTCGCTTCGGAGATCAACAATATGTGAAAGTTTATCATCTGAGGAAATAACAAGGGAAAATGAAACTTTGGCGCTACTATACCCGAGCCTTGGTATTTTGGCGTCATCTCCCTCAAGGATATCATAATAGCGGCAAAGGGACTGAATAATCATGAGAAGCCCCCATGGAACAGGCATTTCTGAACATCAATCACCCCATCCACCATACAGGCGCGGAAAAAGATGGCTTTCATATCTTCAGAAAAATCAATATCATAGAGCATGAACCCAAGATCTTGTTCTCCTTCTCTTTTTTCAAGATAATAAGACACAGGAACTTCCCCTTCAATTAATTCAAATTGAACAGGGAATTCACGACAGCCAAAATATGGGTGATGGAAACACTGTCCTTTTCTCATCCGCCGAAGTGCAATATTGTAATGTTTTTCAACGGTGTCATCAGGCCCTGCACGGTCTGTCATCTCAAAATGTGCCTCAATAACATAACAGACATCACGCAGAACAAGAGAAGCCCTTTGAACCGTATCCTCTGTGGAATCCTGATAAAGAGCAACATCGCCCCCTTTAAGAGCAGTTTTCACTTTACTTGCAGATATTTTTCCCGGCCTCTCATTCCTGCGGATATTGTCAAACTTGATCGGGTTTAGAACATGAATTCTGTCAATCTTCCAGCAAATCGCAGGTTTCCAGTAAATAGCTTCAAGAATTCCTCGCGCTGCTGAGGGAGTTATGACATCATAACTTACACGTTCAACTTTCATTTCCGGTCGCGTGAAGCAGGCATAATCTCCCCATACTTTCAGTTTTATTCCAAATGCTATTCCAATCACCTCCTTAAGCAGTTAACAATGAATATTCATCATCACATTTTAGGTTTAAAAGTCCAATGTTTTCAGAATAATAATCCACTCCGTCCTCCAGAACAAAAAATCTATCCGCGATGGAGGAAATTGCATTGATTCTTTCGAGTGCTTTGAACTCTTCGAGGTAAATACTTACTGTATATCCCTGTAAACTTCGAATATACATCCCGGGAAATCCAGTCCTCCGGATCTGTTTGATAATGGATCTGGCATTATCATCGTACGGAATAATAATATCCCGTGTATTATTTTCAATAAGGTTGAATTTACCAGCCACGTCCTCAAAAGGAAATGCAATATCTCTCAACCTCTCCTCAAAGGAGGGCAGAATTCTCTTTTTATCAAGTCCTTCGCCCTCATAGGAATAAAGTCTCTCAAAATATCTGCCCACAGCAGGAAGTGATAAAGGATCATCCCATTCATCAAAAATCATACTGCCAATCTCAGCAACACGGCTCTGCCAGGATGTCGCTTTACCATAGGCTTCAGTGGATCGAAAGACATACACCTCTCCAAAATCCAGTTTTCCTTCACGGTTACATCTTCCGGAAGCCTGACAGACCGAATCAATACCAGCCTTTGCCCGGTACACGGCAGGAAAATCAATATCAACGCCAGCTTCGATCAACTGGGTAGAAACGACGTGACATTCAGCCCCTTCTTTCAATAGACCCTTGATTTCATTCAGTTTATTTCTTCTGTGAACCGGACACATTCTTGCACTTAGATGATAGCATCCCTCAGGTCCGGAAAGTTTTTCATACAGCTTTTGTGCGTGTTTACGGGTGTTAACGATACACAAAACCTGTTTATGCGCATTTAGTCTACCTGAAAGGTCCTCATCATCCATATCCTCAAGATCTGTCACATGGACACGCCGGAATATTTCGTACAGTTCCTGAGGTGAACGTATAATCTCAACAGGCCTGACACTCTCGTCCAGAAGTCCATTGAGATTCGGCTGAGTTGCCGTACAGATAACAACCGTTGATCCATAATTGACTACCAGTTCGGAGAGGGCGGCAAGACACGGTTTCAAAAAACCTGTCGGTAACATCTGAGCCTCATCAAGAATAATCACACTCTTTGAAAGATTGTGCAGCTTGCGACATCGGGAAACTTTGTTGGAAAAAATAGATTCAAAAAACTGGACATTGGTTGTAACGACGATAGGAATATCCCAGTTTTCAGATGAGAGTTTCAACTTCTCCTGTGCAACATCGGTATTTTCAGAATTTTCGTTTTTTGGATCATAGTTGCTATGATGTTCAAGCACATTTTGATTTCCAAAAATCTTACGGAATACATCTGCGTTCTGTTCTATAATGCTTGTATATGGTATGACATAGAAAATTCTGTTCAAATTGTGTTTTTTCAAATGGTCCAGAGCAAAAGCCATTGATGAGAGAGTTTTTCCTCCACCTGTCGGGACAGTCAGAGAAAACATCTGTGGCGGTAATTCTGCTTTTTCCCTGCATTGTTCATAAATTTCCCTTCGATATTTATTGATAGGTTTATCATCAGCTTTCGAAAGTACGGCATTCATGTGTTCATCGAATTTTTCGAAAAGTGTGTCGAAAGACTCAGATTGCCCTCTTAGAGAGGATTTGTCAGGTGAAAGAAATCTTTCCGTATCAAGAAAATCAGCATCAACCAGGCATGAGAAGAGCATACGAGTGTAGAAAGAAAAAGAAAACCCTATCCTATTGTGGATGGGAGTCAGATGAGGATGAAATTCGTTCAAATCCGGGGTTAATATTTCATTTTTATATTCCGAATAATCTGGTAAGTAGGGTTTTGATAAACGCTCCTTTAGACCCGATTCCGGAGTTCCGTAATCAAGAAGACCACCATGATGTCCCGTTATAATATATTCCAGGACCCTACTGTGAAATATACCATATAGTGTTCCAGCTTCTTTCGCTCCGGCAGTTGAATGATCTACTCTGATCCTGGCCCCATCTAAACGTCTCTGAAATTCAGGCGAGTATTTCCCAATATCATGCAATAACCCCGCTGCATATCCGAATTGTTCGGCATTGAATTCCCTGGCAAATCCACTGGCACAATTTGCTACATTTTCCAGATGAGCTTTAAGGGGTTGCCAGTCATTCTTATCCTGGCTGTCGGTAGAATGGGCATAATACATAGTATTTCACTCTGTTATTATCCTTATAATCACATAACGCTTTTCGCTGAATAAATCTCTTTTATTTTTTATAATATGATATCAAGGTAGTTTTCATATTAGTAGTTTTCTTTTAATGTAAGAGAGTTTTGTAGAAAACCTATATAAATCAGTTACAGAAAGCTGAATATCAGTACTTCGACTGTCGGTCGTGTCCTTGAGTCGTAGATTAAATCAGAAAAAACAAGCACATTCCAAGTTGTATCAAAACCAAAATGGATTCTACAATTGGGTAATATCCATTTCAATTTTTATTTCATTTCGACAAAAATAGATTAATTTTCATTGATTAATATAGCTCATTTGCCCAATTTTTATTTCATTTCGACAAAAAAATATTAAATTTCATTGATCAATATAGCTTATTTGTTTTTCCTGCTACAACTCCCCGTTTATTCCCACATTCATTTCCCCTCCCAGTTATCATTTCCAGAATTTCCTTCAGGCTTATACCTTCTCTTTTCATGAAATTTGCTATTTTCTTTATATTGTGTACAGTACACATCATAACAAATTCAATTTTTGCCTTCTTTTTCCCTCTCAAAAGAAATTCCCAAAATCCTCTATCCTCTTTCATTTGACCAAACACAGGTTCTACAGTAGACATTCTTTTCTGATACTTTTCCGTTCCTTCTTCTGTGTTCAGTTTAGCCCTCATATCCTCCATTAGGTACTCTCTGGGATCTCTTGAGATTGTCCTTTTTTTACTCTCAGTACATGCATTTTTTAACACACACAGAGAACAATAATTGCAGACATAATAGCGCAAATCAGGCTCATTTGGCCTTTTTTGGATTCTTGTAAATGGCATCTCAAATGCGGCAGGGCAATAATAACAATCGTTTTTCTCATCATAAGTGAAGAGATATTTCCTGAACTTCTTTGTCTTTCCTCGTTTCTCTACTTTATAAAAGTTATCAGGAATATAAGCATCAATTCCTTCATCTAGTAAAAATTTTACATTGTCATATGAAAAATAACCTGCATCTGCCAGCAATATTGTCGGTTTGTATCCCAGTGTTACCTTTACATTTTCGTATCTATTCAGCTACCTCTGTTTCTAACTTATATTTCGTATAAACTCAACAATTACTTTTTTCATATAGATTAATATAAAAATCATCGGATTTTGGAATGAGGTTTATGAAATGTGAAGAGATTCTTACTCAATGCCGTTCAGACCCTGAATCCATTGTTTCATATATTGAGGATCTTGAGTCTCGGTATGAAGATCTTGGATCTCGGTATGAAGATCTTGGATCTCGACACGAAGAGCTTGAATCTCGGTATGAAGATCTTGGATCTCGACACGAAGAGCTTGAATCTCGATATGAAAATCTTGAATCCGAAAACACCGAACTTCGAGAAAGACTTAATGAGTTAGAATCTCGCCTAAAAAAGAATAACCAAAACCAAAAAAGAAATCGACTTCCCTCTACTAACAATTCTACTGATAAAATACCTCAATCAAAAGGTTCACAAAAAGGAAGTTTTAGACGTCCTGGCGGCCAAAAAGGGCATCCTGGTTCTACATTAAGGATGATTAAAAATCCTGATAAAACAATCATTTATAAGCTACATAAATGTGAACATTGTGGTTGTAACATTGAGAAGATTGAAGTTATAAATTACGAGAAGAGACAAGAATTTGAAATAATTGTAAGGCGTAAAGTGACCGAACATCGTGCTGAGATCAAAAAATGTCCTTATTGTAACCGCAAAAACAAAGCTGCTTTTCCGAAATCAATTACAAAACCTGTCCAATATGGCAATATGGTTTTAACAATTGCAATTTACCTCCGAAACTACCAATTGATTCCCTATGACCGAATCAAGAAATTATTTAAAGATGCCTTTGGATTTGATATAAGCGTTGGTACAATAATTAGGGCAGAAAATAAGTTATTTCACAAGTTGAAAGGTGCTACAAACCACATCAAGAAGCAACTGATAAAAGAAAATGTCATCCATGGTGATGAAACTGGAATCGACGTTGGTGGTCAAGGGGAATACTGCCATTTAATCTCTACAAAAAAATATACATACTATTTCCATAATAGGAGTCGAGGATCAAAAGCAATGAATAAAATGGGAGTGTTGCCTAAATATAGAGGAATTATAGTCCACGATTTCTGGAAACCCTATTTTAAATACAAATGTGAACATGCGGCATGTAATGTCCACATTCAAAGAGAACTTAAAGACATTTATAACATATTCAAGCAAGTGTGGGCTGAGGAGATGTCTGATCTCCTATATGAAATTAAAAAATGCGCAGACTTTGCCAGAAAACAGGGCATACAAATAGATGAAGATACGCTCAAGACCTTTAAAGAAAAGTATCAGTCAATACTAATGAAAGGATTTGAGGACAATCCTCCACCTGAAATCTCGAAAGACAATGGGGTTAAAAGAGGAAGAAAAGCGCAGAGCGATGCAAAAAATCTCCTTGATAGACTTTCAAAGTATGAAAAAGAAATCTTGAGGTTTGCTACGGATCTAAGAGTTCCTTTCAGTAACAACCAAGCAGAAAGAGATCTCAGAATGATAACAGTTCAGCAAAAAATATCGGGAGATTTTAGGAAACCCCATGGAGCAGATGTTTTCTTTAGAATTAGGGGATACATATCTACACTAATAAAGAATAATATACCTACTATAAGTTCACTTCATGCGGCGATTGAAAATGTGCCACCCTTACCCTGAATAGATACACATTTTCTATCATTGGCTCAATCTGATGTAAGTCATTTTCTTCATCGACAACGTCTGCTGCAACGATTAATTGTTCCTTTTCATCAACGGCAGCCTGGCAATTATAGGAAGGTTTTTTACTTCCATCCTTATGTTTCATAATTTTAGCATCGTTATCTGTGATGTTTACTTTTTTTAAATTTTCTTCGTTAAGTTTCTTCTTAGCGACTTCAATTTTCTCTAATCTTTTCTTCTTGTTAGTCAGTTCTTCTGGCACCTGGTATGGTGTCGAATCACCATAAATTTCGTCTTCATGTTTATCGACTTCAATGCTTTCCCTGAGTATCTTATCAATCTCTTTATCAAGGGCTTTCAAACTCTTACTTTGTCTTGGAGAAGCGTTTGCTTTAACCTTTGTTCCATCGATCGAAATACTGGAACTAATCATACCAAGTTCCTTACAAAAAGTGACAACCTGTGAAAAGAAAATTTTAATTGGTTCAAGATGAGTTGAACGGAATCGACAAATAGTATGGAAATCTGGTTTTTGCATGGCTGCAAGATACATGAAAGCGGTATCAGTTTGAGTCATTTGCTCTATCTTGCGTGAACTTCTAATGTTTATCAGATACCCATAAAGTAAGATTTTTAGAAGAAGTCTTGGATGATAAGCAGGGCAACCTTCCTCAGAGTAAGTGGATTCAATTTCGCTAATATCAACGGCATCTATGATGTCGTTTAGTACTCTAGCGATATGGTTTTCAGGAACAAACTCTTCCAAGCTTAGTGGAAGTAATAATTGCTGCTTTTGATCGTACCTTTTGAACATGGTGAAACACTTGGATTGATTTTCATAAAAAGTATACTTTTTATGTAATATATGATTTTAATGAACATAAAGATTTCGATAGTTCTCACCCAAATGTACAATCGAGCAGAGTTTTGAGACAGCCTGACATTCCCCGTGTTTAGGAAAAATGCATAGAGATTCTTATGCTAATGGTTGTCAGTAACTCACGGACACGACTCACGACTCAAAACGTGGGGCGGGTATTAATAAAGTCATATAGCGGGGTGAAAGTATTCCTGACCTGGCCTCCATCCTTTTTGTAGAATATATATTAAAATCGGGACTGCTATCGGTTTTCTTTGTATTCTTAAGCCGGCGGGCGGTTTGAATTACTTTCAAAAAACGGAAACAGTGGAAGGATTTCTGTGAATTTTAAATTTTTTGAAACGGCTGGTGGGGACGAAGGGCCGGCAACCTCAAAACAGAAAAAATATATTTGGACTAGTATGAAGAAAAGCTTTTTGAGTCGCATGACCCGGGTTTTTGAACGGGGTTTTTTTGTTTTACCGGGGCAGGGTTGATTTCAGCGTCTCAGAAAACCGGGTCCTCAACGACTGAAAAGCGATATTTTTATGATGCAAAACAGATTCAAACCACGGAACACACGGAACACACGGAAAATATTTTAGTCTGCTTGAGCGAGTGAAACGAGTGAAACAGACCCCGTGCTCCCGAAGCGGAACTCGGGCATGGAAGACACGGAAAAAGAATGACGGAAGATGCCATTTAAGGTTGCTCTGGCGTTTTATCCAGAGTGAGTTATGAATCGATTATTTTAGAGACCTGGAAACCGATGAAAAACAAAAAAAATATATTTTGCCGGTTTTGGCTAAAAGCTTTTTGAGTCGCATGACCCGGATTTATGAGCCGGTTTTTTTTGTTTTACCGGGGCAGGGTTGATTTCAGCGTCTCAGAAAACCGGGTCCTCAACGGCCGACGAAGGAGGACGGGCGTTTCGGGAATGATACAAAACAGATTCAACTTTTCCACCGCCTTTCTTTTTTGAAAAGCATATCATTTTCTTCTGTAGCCAAATTTTTTATCATAAGTTTTGTGATCCATAACATCAATGACAAGAACTACAATTTCGATATTTGATCCGCTGCCTGTAAGTGTATAAAGCATCCTCCAGTATTTCGGGAGTTCAACTCTAAAAAGGTTTTTTGTATTATATTTGGTTTTGTACTCATCTGGAATTAGCTTTTTCGCTATGGGTTGGCCAAAGTGGATATTTTCCTTAATGAGATCTGTTTTTTTGTGTAAAGAGTCGAGTATCGCTTTTTCATCTTTAGATTTCAGAGCCTCTTTTTTCAGACTTTTGTAGGTTTCTGCGGCCTCTGGGGAAAGAAAAACTCTGACACTGTTCATAATTCAAGTCCCTGAGATATAGCTTTTTTCAGGTTTTCATTGGAGTTAAAAATCCAGGTTATACCTTTTAGCCCTACGTAAATTTTGTTGCTCTTTTCCAGATAATCCAGAATAACCATCATTGTATTATGATTTACCTGCTTTGGGAGCATTTTTTTAAGTTCTGCGACAGTCACGACACTCCCTGGCATGTTTTCTAGAGTATCTTCCACCATCAAAATGGTTTTCAGAGTCGGGGAAGGCTTGACTCTGTTAACATGAATTTCTCCAACCATGGTTGATTAACCTCCAAGACTTACGGATATGATTATGGATTCGTAGTTTTTAGATATCAATTAATAACTATTCATTATTAAATCATATAAATTTGATTGTTTCTAATCAATAGTTGGATAAAATCAGACATAACTTTCAGAATTCCAAAGAAAATTCATTCAGATTTCCTTAAATTACGGCCCTCTCTTTTTTCCGGAGGTTTGAATTACTTTCAAAAAATGAAAAACGCAAACATCAAAAGCACTGGAAATTCAAATAGCAAAAAAGCAAAGAAGCACATAGAATGTTTTTGTCTGCTTGAGCGAGCGGAGCGAGTGAAACGGACCCCGTGCTCCCGAAACGGAACTCGGGTGCCCAAAAAAGAGGAAAAACACCGGCATTCAGGTTTTTCCTCGATTTACGGACCTTTTTTTGTAGAATTCCCCAATTCATACTTAAGTTATTTAGGATTCCCTTTAATTGCGGGACTCTCTTTATTCCGGAAGGCCGATCATTCTATTTTGACCAGCGCCCTACCGGAAAGCTCCTGGAACCTTAACCATACACGAAAATGGCGTCCGGGAGCTGCTTAAATTATCTTTCATCGTGAGATTTGTAATTCTTTCGGATTCCCTTAATTGCGGGCCTCTTTTTATTTTGGGGGGCCCTGATCATTTTCTTTTGACCAGTACCCTGCCAGGACGGCTCCCGATAGGTTGTGCCATATACTGAAAATGGCACCCGGAAGAGCTGCAACTGCCGTGAAATGTTTTATCGCAAGAGCCACGCTCAAACCGGAGTTTTGCATCCCGACTTCGATGGCAATAGTTCGGGCTTCCGTTTCGCTGAGCTTAAAAGCCTTTGCAATCCCGTAACCGCTCGCCAGGCCCAGCCCGTTATGCAGGACTACCGCAAGCAGGACGAGAGGGCCGATCTGCTCAAGGCTTTCCCTGTTAACCCCGATGATGACCGCGATAATAATCACGATCGCAAGGGCCGAGATTGCGGGAAAGATGTCCCTGACCTTTTCAATGTGTTTTCCGAGCATGTAATTTATCGAAAGCCCGAAAATCACGGGTACAAGCACGATTTTCACGACACTCAGCAGCATTCCCATTATATCCACGGGTACGGTCTGCCCGATATAGGCCCAGGTCAGGAAGGGAGTTGCAATGAAGGCCACCATGGTGGAGACGGTGGTAAGCACGATTGAAAGGGCCACATCCCCCTTTGCCAGGTAGCAGATCACGTTTGAAGCCGTTCCTCCGGGGCAGCAGCCCAGGAGTATGAAGCCAGCCATGATTTCCGTGGGAATACTGAGGGCCATACAGACAATCCACGCAATAAAGGGCATGAGGGTGTACTGCATGAGAGTACCCAGCAGGACCACGTAAGGCCTTTTTAAGACTGCCAGGAAGTTCCCTACGGAAAGCGTCACCCCCATCCCCAGCATGATCAGGCTCAGGAAAGGCACGATCAGGCCTTTGTAGGGGACGAAGTACTCCGGGTAAACATACGCTACAGCGGAGAGCAGCACCGCCCAGAGGGGAAATAACGATGTGAACTTCTTAAGCATTGAATTACTCCTTTTTTCCTGGTTTTGATAAATAAATTTATGAAGAGAGTGAAATATCAGGCCGGAAAATGTATGCAGGACAAGATATGTAGATTTGTAGAGCAGGCATATGAAGGCGTTATTTTTTCAGGTTTGAAATTCTCGAATCAAAATTTAAAATAAATATTTTAGTAAATATGAATATATAAAAATACAAAGGAGTATCTCCTTAAAAATATACCTATTTATTGACGATTAATTATAAAGCTTTACAAAAAATAGAAAATATATATAAACAAAAGTATTTTTCATAGACCTCCTCCATGAAAAATTACACCTTTCACATTGTCATCGGTCGGTCATCTACTATATATACAGGCCTGAAAATACTATTGCCCCATGAGACTGGATGCATATCTTGTAGACATGGGCTATTTCAAGTCCCGGGGCCGGGCAAAGTCCGCCATCCTTGCCGGGAGCGTAAAGGTTAACGGCATGGCTGTAAAAAAGGTTTCAAAGGACGTGTCGTCCCTTGATGAAATCGAGGTAGGGGAAGGCCTGGACATGCCTATGGGCTATTTCAAACTGAAACGAATCCAGGAACAAAGTGGGATCTTACAGCCCGGAGACCGGGTGCTTGACCTCGGTTCAAGCGTCGGAGGTTTCCTGACCTTTGCCTCGGAAATCGTGGGCCATATAAAAGGGATCGAGTTCAGCCGGGACTTCCGGAGCGAACTCGGGAAACTCGCCTACGAGAAGGAAAACGTTGAAATTATGTTCGGAAACGTCTTTTCCGTGCCTCTGAAAGAACTCGCCGAGGAGCCCGTGGACGTTATCCTCTCCGACATGACGCTTGACTCCGAATCCTCCATAAAGGCCCTTGAAAAGCTGCTTCCCCTCTTAAAGGAAGAAGGCAAACTGCTTCAGGTAATCAAACTCCTCAGACGCAAAAACCCGAAGCCCATTCTGAGCCAGATCGAAGCCCTGGGCCTCGAAATCCTGCAGGTACTCGAATCCGAAAAACAGGAAATTTACATAATTGCCAGAAAACCGGTGGCAGGGGACAGGAAAGCGGATACGGATGTAGAAGCGGAAACCGATGTAGAAGCGGAAACCGATGTAGAAGCGGAAACCGATGTAGAAGCGGAAACCGATGTAGAAGCGGAAACCGATGTAGAAGCGGAAATGGAAGTGAATACGGAAACAGATTCGGAAGCCCTACGGGAAGAATAATAAGGAGAAGGAATAACAGTGGCGGAAATATTAGGCAGCGGAAAACCTGTCCGCCTCTTTGCCGCAGGCCTGCACGGGGACGAGTGGAGGGAAACTTCAGGCATCCTGGAGGAAATCCGGGATACGGGAAAGGGAGAAGAGGGTGAAGGAAAAACTCCGAAAACCGGGACTCTCGTGCTCCTGCCTCTGGTCAGCAAAGGGGAGTACATATCAACCCTGGACGAGCGTTACTATCCGGGACCGGGAAAACCCCTCCTTGAGGCCATTGAAAAATTCAGGCCCGACATTTACATCGAATTGCACTCGTATTCAAAGGAAAACTTTGAGAAACTTGCAGGAAAAGACCGGATAAGGAAAATCGGGGTTCCTGCCTTCAGTGTCCTTAAAGAGGGAGTACTGCTCGGTTCGGTTTCCCCCCATATCAGAAGGAAGTATTTCCCAAAAGAGGCCCTCTGTCTCTCCTTCGAGGTTGAAAAAGGAAACCCGGCGTCAAAAGAGCTCGTTTCCCGCTTCGTTAAGTTAATTGGGAGGATGGAGTCCAGGGACGAGTTTATCGAATATTTGAGGAAAGAGTTTCCGGAGCAGGCCGGAAAGGCCATTGAGGACTACAGGCGTTTTTACGGGGACCTGTAAGCTCCAGATTTTGAGAATAATTCAATTTTACCCTATTTTACGAGGCGGAAAGCAAAGATGGTTTTCCACAAAACCCGGCTCTTTTCTATGTGTCTGCTTTCAAACATGGCCCTTTTTCTATGAATGCTTTCGAAATCAGACATTGATCCTCTATCATCTATTTTTCCAGAGAAAAATGGGGCCTCTATGCCCATCAGGGTGGCCTTTTTCGAAAAGTAAAAAATGACAGGTAAAAAAGAAAAAAGAAGAAACCTTGCAGAACCTGTCCGCAGGGCTTTTTACCGGCCCCTCTTCCCTGATCTTCAGGAGGGACCGGTATTCTGATTTTTCCGAATTATTTTTTAGGTCCGGTCTCAGAACATGGTGGGGCCAGGAGCCATCGAATCGTAGGAGTTTGCCTGGTGTTCGAGTTTGACGTCCTGTACGGACTGACTCTGGGCCTTGAGCATACTGTCCACCCGGAGCACCATTTCTGCGGCTTCTGAGGCTGATTTGATGGCGTTGACCTTTACCCTGAGGGGATCGATAACGCCTTTTTCAAGCATGTTTTCGAATTCTCCGGTAAAGACGTTGAAACCTGCGTTTTTGTCCTCAGCGTGCTTTGCCCTGAGGTTCAGGATGGAATCAATGGCGTCCATCCCGCCGTTTCTGGCGATGGTCCTGGGGACTTCTTCGATTGCGTCCGCAAAGGCCATGATGGCAAGCTGTTCCCGACCGCTGATCCCTGAGGCGTAGGCGCGCAGAGCGAGGGCGACTTCGACTTCGCTGGCTCCTCCTCCGGCCACGACCTTCCCGTCTTCGAAGACGGACTTTGCGACCCAGAGAGCATCGTCAAGGGCACGTTCGATGTTGTCGACCACATGCTCGGTCCCGCCACGGATGACGATAGAAACGGCTTTTGCAGCGGCACAGTCCCTAAGGTAGGTCTTGCCCTGGTCTCCGTCCCGGTCCTGTTCGAGCAGGCCTGCGTGTCCGAGGTCCTTTGCTTCAAGTTCCTTGATATTCCTGACAATCCTGGCTCCGGTTGCGTTTGAGATTTTCAGGAGGGAAGCAGCCGGCACCCTGCGGGCGGCGTAGATCCCTCTGCTCTGGAGGTAATCGGAGATCTTGTCATCCATGCCTTTTCCGCAGAAGACCGCGTTAGCTCCGGATTTGATAACGTAGTCCGCCATATCGATGAGGCTTTGTTGTTCTTCCTTTACGAAGAGGTCCATCTGCTCAATGGAGGTGATCTGCAATTTTGCCTTGTTTGCGGTCTTTCCGACTTCCATCTGGGCGTCGATAATCGCAATGTTCGCACCTTCGATTTTGAGCGGGAAATTCCGGTCCAGAGCCACTTTATCAATCGCGACCCCTTCCACGAACTCGGAGTCCTCAATCAGGCCGCCGACTTCCTTGGAGATCAGGATACGCTGAATGTCTACAATACCCCTTTCCTGAACTGCAAGAACCGCATCCGATGCAAGTTTTGCGACCAGGATGTTGTACTTCTGGGCGGCTTTTCCCGTAATTGCGGTCCTGGCGGCCTTCTCGAGCATTTCGTGGTCTCCTTCGGCCACGGACAGAGCCATGCCCTCCAGGGTCTCGATTGCATTTTCGGCCGCAAGCCTGTAACCCTTGATAACGACTGTGGGGTGTACTCCACTCTCAATAAGTTCCTCGGCTTTTTCAAGGAGGGCTCCCGTTAAAACAACGGAACTTGTGGTCCCGTCTCCCGCAGAGTCTTCCATGGAACGGGCGACCTCGACAACCATCTTGGCAGCCGGGTGCTCGATGTCCATGTCCTTGAGGATGGTTGCACCGTCGTTTGTGATGGTTATGTCCCCAAGAGGGTTTACGAGCATCTTGTCCATACCTCTCGGGCCGAGAGTGGACTTAACGATACTTGCAACAGCCTTTGCGGCTGCAATGTTCATACTGAGCGTGTCTTTTCCCTTTGTTTGCTCTTTTCTAGGATCTACAATGTAAACTGGCTGGCCACCTGCCATGAAAATAAGCCTCCTCTTAGTAATTTGATTCAGATAAGTTATGAAGTATAATACAAGTTATGAATGTGTTATACAAGTTATGAATATATTATATCAGTATATTTCGTGAGTATATTAATTATAAACCGAACACTCACAAAATTACTGTTAATACTTCTATAAATACGTTTCTCTTATTTACCTGCCTTTATGGCAGTGATGAACTTAATGAAAAATGTAGCGAATCCGGAATCAGGAAAAGGAATTCCTTATTCAGGAATCCATTCTCTTATGAATATCTACTGTCCCGTCCTGCTTCCCAACATAGACCTCGTCCACGTTAGAAAAAATTCCGTGCTCCACTACTCCGGGAATTATTGAAAGTCTCATATAAAGTTCAACCGGGTCCTCGATTGTCCCAAAGTCCGTATCGAGCACGAAGTTCCCGTTATCGGTGATCACGGGCCCGTCTTTTCGGGACGCAAGCCTGAGTTCGGGTTTACCTCCGAGCTCCTTCAGTTTTGCAGTAACGAGTTCTCGGGCCATGGGCAGGACCTCCACCGGGACGTAGTGGTCAAGCTTTTCGGAGAGTTTGGAAGGGTCGAGGACGATCACGAAGCGCTTTGCGGACATCGAGACGATCTTTTCCCGGGTATGCGCAGCCCCGCCGCCCTTGATTGCATAAAATTCGGAGTCAACCCTGTCGGCTCCATCGATTGCCAGATCCAGGACCGGGTGCTGGGCAAGGGTTGTCAGGGGGACCCCGGCCTCGATTGCGAGCATCTCGGACTGGTAGGAGGTGACGACTCCCAGGATCTCAAGCCCCTCTTCCTTAATCCTTCTTCCAAGTTCTTTGATCGTGTAAGCAACCGTGGAACCCGTTCCCAGGCCAACCACCATGCCGGAGCTAACAAGCCCGGCGGCAGCGACACCCGCGGCCAGTTTCCCGGGATTTTCTCCGGATACGTTTCTGTCTGTCATTAAAATTCACCTCGTATTAATTTGGAATTAATGTCAAAAGTTAAGATTCAAAAGTTATAATTAAAATTTAAAAGTTAACAATTAAAGATTAATATATAAAGTTCAAAAGTTAACATTCAAAAGTTACCATTCAAAATTCAACTGTCTCAGCAGGAGCCCCTTTCCTCGGAAGCCGAAGGCTGACAGGTGGGGGTAGTTGACAGATTAATGATCCATTTAAGAATGATGAAAATATAACTTCAGGTTTTATTTTGGGAGTTGCTTCATACTCATACATGTTGTGTTTTTGTGTGAGGAGGTGTTTGGTGTGTGTGCATTCAAACCACGGAACACACGGAATACACGGAATACACGGAAAATATTTTAGTCTGCTTGAGCGAGTGAAACGAGTGAAACAGACCCGAAGATTATATTTAAGGTTGCTCTGGCATTTTTTCGTCCTCTTGAGGGAGCGTAGCTCCCGAAAAGGACCTCGTGCTCCCGAAGCGAAACTCGGGTAGCGAAACTCGGGGAAGACGGCAATTACAGTTTTTCCAGCATTTTTTAGTCATCTTTAAAGAATTGAGGGTATTTTTTGAATTCTATTGCATAAAGATCTAACTTACTCACCGGCCCTCAGGCCGGTTTCCGTGTCCTTCCGTGCTTTTCCGTGGTTAAAGAATGGTAAACAAAAATACTTGATATTATATTTGACCCATTCCTTAACAAAAAAAGGAGAAGAGATCAGGGAGAGAGTCTTCTCCTGTCTCTCGGGAAGAGGACGGTGTCTCTGATGTTTTTGGTATCGAGCATGGTCATGACAAAGCGTTCGCAGCCCAAGCCCCAGCCTGCGTGCGGGGGCATCCCGAATTCAAAGGCCTTGAGGTAGAAATCAAAGCCTTCGGGGTCCAAGCCTTGGGACTCGATGCGGTTTATCAGGAGCTCAGGCAGGTGGATCCGCTGGGCGCCCGAGGAGAGTTCCATGGTGCGGTGCATCATGTCAAAGGATTTGGAGTACTTTGGCCTATCCTCGTAAGGCATGGCGTAGAAGGGTTTGATTGCGGTCGGCCAGTCGATGATGAAGTAGTGGGACTCGCCTGTAGTCTCGAAGACGTGCTGCCCGATGATGTGCTCAGACTGGGTGCCGAGGTCGTCTCCCCACTGCATTTTTTCTTCTGATTTTTCGTTTACGATTTCGATGACCTCTTCATAGGTAAGTTTCTTGAAAGGAGTCACCGGGACCTTGAGTTCCACATTCAGAATCTCAAGGGAGGCCTTGCAGTTTTCAATGACCTTTGTGTAAGCGTAGACCACCAGGTTCTCAAGGATTTCCATGACGTCGAAGTGGTCGGCAAAGCTGACCTCAACATCGATTGATGTGGCTTCGTTAAGGTGCCTCCTGGTGTCGTGTTCTTCCGCCCTGAAGATGGGCCCGATTTCAAAGACCCTGTCAAGCCCGCCGGACATGAGGATCTGCTTGAAGAGCTGGGGGCTCTGGTTAAGGAAGGCTTCCCGATCAAAGTAGGTTATAGGGAAAAGCGCGGTTCCGCCTTCGGTTGCCGTGGCGACGACCTTGGGGGTTGCGGTTTCGATGAACCTGTTTTCCACGAAGAATTCCCGGACTGCCTGAAGGACCTGATGCCTGACCTTGAAGACGGCGGTGGATTCAGCCCTTCGGAGGTCAATGAAGCGGGAGTCAAGCCTGGTGTCGAGTTCGGCTTCAACCTTGCCGGTGGTGTCCATGGGTAGAGGAGAGGCCGAAACGTTAAGGACGTTGATTTCATCAGGGATAAGCTCGTAGCCGTTTGGGGCCTTTTCTTCGAATTTTACGGAGCCTGTGACTGAGATTACGGACTCGCGCACAAGTTTCCTTGCGGCATTGAAGAGTTCCCTGTCTATTTTCTTCTTGACAAGTGTTATCTGGGCTTTCCCTTCCCGGTCCCTGAGGACCACAAAACAGATTCCGCCAAGGTCCCGGACCTCGTAGACCCAGCCGGCGAGGGTGACTTTTGCACCGTCTTCAATTTTTTCAGGAATTACGTCTGCTGTGTAATGTGTTCTGAGATTTGCTAATGTCATAAATTCACCTTAAATGGGAGTGATTGTAAATGTAAACATAAGTTAAAATGAAGCTGAAATTTAGAATGAATAGTCATTCCTTTATTATTAAAGTATTTGTCCTCGGCCCCCTGGCTTTCATGTTTTTGGGGGTTACGTTTCGGATAAAGAATTCTATGTTTTTTTTATAAACAGAACGATGTTCCTTAAATTTGTTCCCTAAATAAGTTTCCAAAAGGGGTTTCTGGCTTGCAGCCCAACGTAAAACCATAAACGAATAGCAAAAGGTAGAGAAATTGGGGGAAAAGAGATGGAAAGACACAAACTAAGAAACAAACTGGGAATTTTCTTTATAGTCCTGAGCGTCCTCATTGCCGGGGGCTGTGCAGGGTATGGAGACTCGGAGGAGACCGGGCCTGCGGAAGAAACCATCGAGGAAGAAACCATCGAGGAAGAAAACGTCGAGGAAGAAAACGTCGAGGAAGAAAACGTTGAGGAAGAAAACGTTGAGGAAGAAACGGAAACAGGAGCAGAAACTGGAGAGGGGACAGAAACCGATATTATTGATGTGGAAATCCGCGACTTCAAGTATATTCCTGAAGAACTCACGGTTTCGATCGGGCAGACCGTCCGCTGGACAAACTACGATACTGCCGTCCATGATGTGGATGGTTCGGGCCTTGACTCGCAGGACATGAGGAAAGGAGATATTTTTACCTTCACCTTCGAAGAAGCAGGAACTTATGATTACCTGTGTACATTCCACCGCTTCATGAAGGGGACAGTAATCGTAAGCGAGTAACGGGCAGGTTGGAAAAAAAGGAGAAAACAGGAAAAACAGGAGAAAACCTTCAGGGGTTCCCCCAGAAAAATACTCAGCCTGATTCTCTTTTTAATAGTGTTAAAGAATGAGTCTAATATAATATCAAATATTTTTGTTTACCATTCCTTAACCACGGAAAAGCACGGAAGGACACGGAAACCGGCCTGAGGGCCGGTGAGTACGCTGGGTCTTTAAATAATCGATTCAAAATCCATTGGTGGTTCATTTGTATTCGGTTGACATTATTTTTAGGAACGTGTCAAATATACTCACCCAGCTTTAAAATTAGGAATTTTGAAGATTTCCATCCAGAATCACTATCAAGAGGACGTTCAACCACGGAACACACGGAACACACGGAAAGACACAGAAAATTTTCCAAAATAAGGTTTATAATCCGCTTGAGTTCGCGCAGCGAGCGAAACGGATCCCGTGCTCCCGAAGCGGAACTCGGGCGATGGAAGGACACGGAAACCGGCCTGAGGGCCGGTGAGTACGCTGGGCCTTTAAATAATCGATTCAAAATCCATTGGTAGACAAAACACCAGAGCAACCGTACTTGTCGTCTCCCTGCATTCTTTTTTCCGTGCTTTTCCGTGCTTTTCCGTGGTTTGAATGCACACACCAAACACCTCCACCAACAAAAACACAACCTGTATGAATATAGAGCAATTCCCAAAATAAAATTTGAAGTTATATTTTTACCATTCCTAAGAATGCAGAAAGATGACATTTAAGGTTGCTCTGGTGTTTTATAATGCTGCGTGTAGATTTCCGGCAAATTCTTTTCGTGTCCTTCCGTGTGTTTCATGGTTGACGGTCCTCTTGCCATTGATTCTGGATAGAGAACTTCAAACGACAAAAATATATTCATACAGGTCTGGTTTTCAGAATTACATTGGGTTACTGCCCTGCATTTTGATGCAAAAATTTTGAATTTTAAAGCCGGGTGAGTAATGACTGCGAACAGATTCGCAGTTAAAGGCATGTATAAATAAAACAGTACCGTATTTTCTTTTACTAACTGAACAAGTTTTTTTGGCATATTTTCACATTTTTGCATTCCAGACCAGAAAAAAAATTCGTTTTAATCCTTATCCAAAAGGGGGATTTAGTGTGAACTACCCCCACCTGTCAGCCTTCGGCTGCCGAGGAAGGGGCTTCCTGTTTCGTTCCCCGGAGTAATCTCCACGAGTCCACAGGCTCTTCCCGATGTCCCATCGGTGTATCTTTAATTTAGATCGCAAGTGCAAACTTTTTAATATTTATAGCTGCGTTTATGTCCCTATCGTGTTCTGTTCCACATTCTGGGCATTTCCAGTTTCTAACATCTAATGTTATTTCCTTATTGTGGAACCCGCAGACACTACAATTTTTAGTAGAAGGTTCCCACTGGCCTATACGGATTACTGTTTTCCCTATCTTTTTGGCCTTGTACTCCAACTTACTCACAAAACCCCCCCAAGCAGCGTCACTTATAGCCTGTGCAAGTTTATGGTTCTTCTTCATGCCAGCAATGTTTAACGATTCTACCGCTACAGCTTGGTTCTCGCTTATAAGGTCATTACTAACCTTGTGCTGAAAATCGTTTCTTTGATTGCTTATCTTTTCATGAATTTTTGCAAGTTTTTGTACTGCTTTCCTTCGGTTCTTTGAACCTTTTTCCTTTCTGCTTACTCTTCTTTGAAGAGTTTTGAGCCTTTTAAGAGAATTTTTAAGAAATCTTGGGTTCTCGATCTTTTCCCCGGTGGAAGTTATTGCAAAATCTTTTAGCCCTACATCTACGCCTATTGTAGTACTTTCAGAATACTCTTGAACTTCTGGATATTCTTCTCCATCTTCGGTTAAGATGCTTACGTAGTACTTACCAGTGGGC
The DNA here is from genome assembly GCF_055394095.1 of Methanosarcina baltica. Taxonomy (NCBI): domain Archaea; kingdom Methanobacteriati; phylum Methanobacteriota; class Methanomicrobia; order Methanosarcinales; family Methanosarcinaceae; genus Methanosarcina; species Methanosarcina baltica. Next base: position 2,881,685 of record NZ_AP042463.1, read on the forward strand.
GTTCTTCGAACTGTTGCCGTTCTAAAAAACTTCGAATTTAAGTTCTGTTCTATTATGGTTTCCCCATTGACTAGCGTTTTTTCAATGAGGTTATCCATAATTTCAGGGCTTAATAGTTCCCGATGGATTTTAATATTCATCCATCCAATTCCGGGAAAAAAGATCTCTGAGGAAGTGAGATTAATCTTGTACCGTTGGGGCACCTTGAATGATTGTTTAGTGTCTTTTTTTGATTTCCTTTGTGGGAATCCGTTCTGGCCTTTGAAAAATCTTGTATATGCATCTTGCAGGTTCCTTCTGGCCTGCTGTAATGACTGCGAATTGACTTCTTTAAGCCACGGATATATTTCTTTGAGAACCGGAATTAGCTTATCAAGTTCAGTAAGAGATATGTTGATTCTAAATTTGTCATAGAAAATTTGTTTGTACTCTAGTAACTTGTTATAGATGAATCTGGAACACCCTATATGCTTTTCAATTAGCGTTCTTTGTTCATCATTTGCCGGATAGATCCGGTACACAAGCCCCTGTTTCATGCAAACCCCTATATACATTTAATATAATTTAAAAATACTTATTTACAGTTAAACATATTTAAACCGGCCCCTGTAGCCTTGACGCATTCATCTCCCACCTGCCAGTTCCGGCAAAGCCGGAACTGTCGAGGAAGGAGTCTTCTGCTGTTTGAGATAAAGAAAATTCTGATAATATGTCTGGTTTTACTGGTGGCTGTCCAGCCAGGAGCCGCCGCTCCCATTTCGGACTACCTTAATATTAACACTGAGGTGAATAACGGCTACGCCATAAGCACGGTCGAGGAAAAACTGACCAACCCCGCGGCCACGGCGATTCAGGGGGAGTTTTCTTTCCTGATCCCGGAAGGGGCTTTCATATCCGGCTTTTCTCTGACGATTGACGGAAAAGAGTACAGGGCCGACGTCCTGCCAAAAGAAAAGGCCACGGAGAAGTTCGAAGCCGCGGCCTCGGCAGGGAGGACGGCAGGGCTCCTGGAGACAAAAGAAAACAACCTCTTTTCCTATGCTCTGAGCTTTGAGCCCGGGCAGAGCATCACCGTGAAGCTGACTTATGAACAGGCCCTCAAAAAGACCTTGGGGGAATACGAACTTGTGCAGTACCTGGAAAGTCCCCTGGCCGTAAATTCCCTTTCCGCAACTGTAAACATAAGCTCGGTAAATTCCCTCATCAGGCTTGAAACTCCCGGGTTTCCGGACACTGAGGCCCGCTATCTTTCCGCAAATGAAGGACAGGTTAGCTATAAGGCCAGTGGACTTCCCGGCTCAGGCTCGGACCTGGGGACAGGCTCGGAATTGAGGGTTGTTTTTGAGACACAGAACCCGCCCCTTTCCGGGAACATGCTCTTTTACGAAGAAGCCGGGGAAGGGTATATGATGCATATCTTTTCCCCGACTGAAGAAGATCTGGGGACCACGGCTCTCGGAAAAGACATCATTTTCGTGCTTGATAAATCAGGTTCCATGAGCGGGTACAAACTGGAGCAGGTCAAGCAGGCCTTCGGGGACATAATCGCATCCCTTCCCGCCCAGGACAGCTTCAACATAATCTTTTTTGACAGCGGCATACAGAGCTATTCCGACACGCTCAGGCAAGCCACACCCGACTCAAAAAACGGGGCCCTTGATTTCGTAAACGGCCTGGACTCGGGAGGGGGCACGAACATCAAAGACGCCCTTGTGACCGCCCTTGGCATGTTCAGCCCGGAAAGTGAGAGGGTGCCGATAATCGTTTTCCTCACAGACGGGATGCCCACCGTGGGAGTGACCTCTCCCTATGTAATCCGCGAAAACGTCAAAGCCGCAAACAGGGCCAAGGTCTCGATTTTCTCCATGGCCTTCGGGATAGATGACGAAAGTGACTACGGTTTCCTGAAGGCTATGAGCCTGGAAAACTACGGAACGGCTGAATGGTTCGCCCCGAAAACCAATTCGGAAGAGGAAATTGGCAACTTCTATAATACAATTTCCACCCCCCTGGTTACGGACCTGGTATTTTCCTATGGCGGGAAAGTCTCGGAGCCTGTGAATAACGGGGAAAAAAACCTCTTTGCGGGCTCTGATGCCATTGTTCTCGGGAAATACAGCCCCGGAAGCGGGAGCATTCCTTCAGTGCTTTCAGCAACCACGAGGGACGGGAGCAGAACTTTCTCAAACGAGTTTACGGTGGCCTCTTCGGCTGAAAATGCTTTCATTCCGAGGCTCTGGGCCTACAGCACTATTGAGGACTTGCTGGACAGGATCGAGGTGGAAGGGGAAGATGAAAGCCTGGTGGCTGCGGTCACGGAGCTTTCCCTGAAGTTTGAATTCGTTACTCCCTATACATCCCTCTTTGTGGAACTGCCTGAGTTGATCGGGGAAACTGAAGGTGGGGAATATGAGGAAGATGTTTCCGTCGAACTCCTGGAAGAAAGAAAGGAAACGATGGATGCTGATTCTGTGCAAAGTTCTTCATCTCCTGCCACGGATACGAATGCCATCGCTCCCACACAGGGATTCTCCACACAGGAGGAGGCAATGGAAGTAGGTGCGGAAGGAGCTCCAGCTTATGAGGGAATGGCTTACGAAAAAGATGCCATGGACGGAGAGGCGGTAATGCCGGAAGGCGACTATGAGGAATTAGAAACTCCCGGCTTCGGGGCGTTCTTCTCCCTTGCAGGCCTGCTGAGCATTGCTTTTTTGAGGCGTAGAAAACAGGACTGAAGAAAAGAGAAAAAGAGAGAACAAAAACCCTGAGTCTTTAGGCCGAGCTCAGGGGCAATTTCTTTTTTGAAAAAGAAAAGAGTTGTTAAGGGTGCGGGGAAATTTGCTAAAAATATAAATTTGTTAAGTGTATGGAATTTGTTTTTGCTCCCGAAGAGCTCGATTTTGAAGTTGTTGAATAATTCAACCGTGTCAAAATGTCGGGTGCTACATGGTATTTTAATAGAGGTGTAGAATTTAATACGATCGAATATTATAATAATGATGAAGATTTCACAGCGTTTATGTTAAGTATCGAGAAACCGTATTAAGGGTTGTAGATTGAGAGTTAATGGGTTTTCTCTTAATCTCGGGGTTGGATCATCGATAGGAACTGATGGCGCGAAACATAGGTTCCTATCATTCTCTTCTTAGTAATGTTTTGATGACTACTCTCCTACATCGTTTTACATCTATATAACGCTTTTGAGATTTTTAGCAATTTTATAAAATTCTTCAGAATGTCTAAAATCAGCTTTTTTCGATGGATTTTCGAAAAGGCCACACTGCGTGTACAGGCCTGGATACGGCTATTCAGGTTGCCTGGAGTTCAGAATTTCCTTTTTGCTTCCAGTTGATGTCCCGGAATTTGGTTAATCCCCAAACAATCCGGTGGAGGACTGATATTAAAAACCGGTGGGGTAATTGTTCAAAAAGAAATCAGCCCACGCCCCATTTTTAAGCCATTGAAGATTTTAATATATTCAAAATATTGGGTGCCATGTAGCATTTTAATATATGTGTAAAATTTAATGTAATTGAATAATTTCATAATAATAAATATTTCACGGCGTTTATGTTAAGTATCCAGAAGTCATAAAAAAGATTGTAGGTTAAGAGTTATTGGGTTTTCTCTTAATCTCGGGGTTGGATCATCGATAGGAACTGATGGCGCGAAACATAGGTTCCTATCATTCTACTTCTTAGTTATATTTTGATGAATACTATTTTCACATAGTTGTACAACTATATAACGTTTTTGAAATATTGGACAATTTTATAAAATTTTTAAGAATTATTGAGGACAAGCTCTTTTTTAGGAATTTTTCGAAAAGGTCACACTTCGTGCGTACAGGCTCGACCTGGATACGGTATTAGAGGTCACAATACTCTGTAAATTCGATTTCTCCAGCTCCGATCCCTACTCTGAAATACAGGAAAATCCCGGATAGGGGAGATGGGGCTCGCTGAACTGATTATCCTGTAATCTCTTTTTCATGAATAGGCACCAACGTGCAAATATTGAACCATTTTAATAAAAACATATATATAATTTAGTACATATATATCAATTACTTGAAGATGCTGGATCCACAACTACCTTTTCCGAAACCTTCTTATACAATCGCCACTATCACACATCATTGTACATAATTATACACCAGTGATTAACAATGCACCCTACAATCCAGCAAATCCTCACCACAACAAAAAACCGTATTCAGGCCTTCGAGTCTCAGACCGGGCCTGAAACCCGGGCCGGGCCCTTCCAGAAGCGGAACTTCGCATCCTCCGTAGCCGCTGCGAAGGCCGCAGGCCGGGTGCCGGTGATCGCGGAAGTCAAACCTGCCTCCCCGGGAAAAGTTTTCAGGGAAATATCCCCAGAACTGGCAGCCAGGTTTGCAAAGGAAATGGAAGCTGCCGGAGCTGTTGCGATCTCGGTGCTGACCGAACCCGAAATTTTCCGGGGATCCCTCGAAAACCTTGAGAGGGTAAGGGAATCAGTATCCATTCCGGTCCTCAGGAAGGACTTTATTATCGACAGGAAACAGTTCGGAGAAATCGAATCCGACCTCGTCCTGCTGATTGCGGGCTTCCTGATAGAAAAACTGCCCGAATTTGTCGAGCTTGCCCGGTCGAAGGGCTTTGAGCCCCTCGTTGAAGTCCATAATCTCGAAGAACTTAAGCAAGCCCTTTCCACAAAGGCAGAGCTTATCGGGATCAACAACCGGGACCTTGAAACAATGGAAATCAAACTTGAGACCACGGAAAAACTCGCGCCCCTCATCCGGGAACACGACCGGCAAAACGAAACCAGCCACATAATCGTGAGCGAAAGCGGGATCCGCACACCCAAAGACATCAGGCGGGTGCTTACTGCAGGGGCTGACGCGGTGCTCATCGGAAGCTCTATCATGGAAAGTGAATCCGTATTCGAAAAAACAAAAGAACTTGTCCAGGGCCCTGCCTGGCGCTGGTGACTGCTTTTTTTAAAAATGGCCTTCTTTGGCCTTTCACAGCCAGGGATTTATTTCACGTTCTTTCAAACCCCGACCCGAAAATCCGATTTGAAACTTCAATCCGGAAACCGGATCCCGGGTTTTGAACTTTTACGGAATTTTTCCTGATATTTTACGGGAAAAATTCACTTCAAAAATTCACTTCAAAAATCATACTCAGGAACAGGATAAAAGGAGAAATAAAATTGACCGGAGCTACAATTTCACAATCTCAAAAAAACAATTCGTTGAGCGAATCCACCGGCCCGGAATCCGGAGCAGGGGGAAAATACGGGAAATACGGGGGCCAGTACGTGCCCGAGGTCCTTATGCCGGCCCTTGAGGAACTTGAAGAAGGGTACGAAAAATACAAAAACGATCCCGAATTCCTGAAGGAACTCAACCACTACCTCAAAGAGTTCGCAGGCAGGGAAACTCCCCTCTACTACGCCCGGAATCTCAGTAAAAAATACGGCCTCAAAGTTTACCTCAAACGGGAAGACCTGGTACACGGCGGAGCCCACAAGTTAAACAACGCAATCGGACAGGGCCTTCTTGCAAAACACATGGGAAAAAAGCGACTCGTTGCCGAGACCGGAGCAGGACAGCACGGAACCGCAACCGCCATGGTGGGCGCAAGCTTCGGTTTTGAAACCGTCGTGTACATGGGAGAAAGAGACGTCGAACGCCAGCACCCAAACGTCTACCGCATGGAACTCATGGGGACCGAGGTAAGACCGGTACACATCGGCTCGTCCACCCTCAAGGACGCAATCAACGAGGCTCTTCGGGACTGGGTCACAAACGTCGAAGACACGCACTACCTGATAGGCTCCGTCGTAGGACCTCACCCCTACCCCGCGATGGTCAGGGACTTCCAGAGCGTAATCGGAAAAGAAGTAAGGGCTCAGATCCTGGAAAAAGAAGGCCGACTCCCTGATTCCCTGATCGCCTGCGCAGGTGGAGGAAGTAACGCCATGGGGCTCTTTTATCCCCATGTGGCAGACAGAGACGTCAAAATGTTCGCCGTGGAAGCCGGAGGCAAAGGATTGACCTACACGGAAAAAGCGGCTCTTCACTCAGCTTCCCTCTGTGTCGGAACCGAAGGAGTCCTGCACGGGGCCAGGACAAAGATCCTGCAGGACAGCCACGGTCAGATCCTGGAATCCGAGTCCATCTCCGCGGGTCTGGACTACTCAGGGGTAGGCCCCGAACTTGCCCAGCTCTCGGAAACCGGAAGGGTACAGGCCTGCTACGTCACTGACGAAGAAGCCCTTGAGGCCTTCCATGAACTGAGCCGGCTTGAGGGAATCATCCCGGCTCTTGAATCCTCCCATGCCCTCGCCTACCTGAAAAAGGCTGCTGAATCCGGAGAACTTGGGGAAATGGTTGTCGTGAACCTCTCGGGCCGGGGAGACAAAGACCTCGACTCCGTCTTCAAAATGGCAGGGAGGGTCTGAAATGAGCGCAATGATTTCAGAAAAGTTTGCCAGCCTTCAGGAAAAAGGAGAAGGCGCCCTCATAGCCTACGTGATGGCAGGCGACCCCACATCTGATGCGACCCCGGCGATAGTCAGGGCCCTCGTGCGGGGCGGGGCGGACCTGATCGAACTCGGGATGCCTTTCTCGGACCCCGTGGCCGACGGCCCCACAATCCAGGCAGCCGGTGGAAGAGCCCTTGAAGCCGGCATGAACCCCGAGCGCTACTTCGAACTTGTCGCGGGACTGGATGTCAAAGTCCCGCTAATCTGCATGACTTACTATAATCTCATCTTCCACTACGGCCCCGAAACCTTTGTTAAAAAGTGCCGGGCCTCCGGAATCAGCGGGATCATTGTCCCGGACCTGCCCGTGGAAGAAGCCGGGGAACTGACAGCAGCCTGCGGGCGGCACTCGGTTGCCCCAATCTTTTTAATCGCTCCCACGACCCCGGAAAAAAGGATCAAACGGGTCCTCTCGGAAACAGGGGGCTTTATTTACCTGCTTTCCAGGCTCGGGGTTACAGGAGCCCAGAAAGATATAGGGACTTCAGTAAACGCCCTTCTGGCCAGGGTGGAGACAAACCTTCCGAAAGCCGTGGGCTTTGGGGTCTCAAGCGCCGGGCAAGCCGAAGCCCTCATAAGAGCCGGAGCCGACGCCGTGATTGTGGGCTCGGCTTTTGTCAATATCATAGCTTCTAACACAGCCCCTGAAGAGAGGGAAGAGCTTGAAAAGCAGCTTGAAGCCCTTGCAAGGGAGCTTAAAACGGGAATCAGGAATGCGTCAGAGACGCCCGCTATCTAAAAAATACGTTTAATGAAAAATAAGGGAGGGAAAGAATATGGAATCATACATCAGAAAACTGCGTGAAGGCCGGGATCTCTCAGCCCCGGAAAGTGAGACTGCTCTTTTGAACATCCTGAGCTCGGCCACGGACGAGGAAATAAAGGAATTCCTGCTGGCTCTGAAGGAAAAAGGGGAGACTCCGGAAGAAATCGCAGGTTTTGTGCGAGGCATGAAAAAAGCCGCCCATACGATTTCTCCGGCCGTTTTCAGGAAACTTGTGGACGTTGTAGGTACTGGCGGGGACATGTACAATACGATCAACGTTTCCACAGCCGCTGCAATAATCACCGCTGCGGTGGGAGTCCCGGTAGCAAAACACGGAAACAGGTCGGTAACCTCCCTTTCCGGAAGTTCGGATGTCCTCCAGGCCCTCGGGATAAAGGTTGACCACTCCCCCGAAGCTGTCAGGGAATCAATCGAGGAAATCGGGTTAGGGTTCATGTTTGCCCCTGTCTTCCACCCGGCCATGAAACGGGTCGCCCCTATAAGGAAGGAACTCAAAATCAGGACGATTTTCAATATCCTCGGGCCTTTGACCAACCCCGCCGGGGCGAGGGCCCAGGTAGTCGGGGTTTATGACAGAAAACTCTGTGAACCCCTGGCCCTGGCCCTTAAGGAACTCGGTTCCGAGCACGCCCTTGTTGTGCACGGGGACGGGATGGACGAAATCTCCAATGTGGGAGATACCTTTGTAGCCGAACTGAAAAACGGAGAGGTCAGCACCTATACCCTGACTCCCGAAGCCCTGGGGCTCAGCAGAGCAAAACCTGAAGAAATTAAGGGCGGCTCACCTGAGGAAAACGCCCGGGATATTCTCTGCATCTTTAAGGGACTGAGGGGAGCCAAAAGGGACCTCGTGGTAATAAACGCTGCCGCTGCCCTCTATGTGGGAGGAGTTGTGGGCTCCATCCGACAGGCCATCACGATTGCGGAAGACGCAATTGACAGTGGGAAAGTCATGGTCAAGTTCAACCAGTTCAAAGGCTTTACTCCCCGGTCCGAAAGGCAGAACGATGTCATATTAAAAGGAAGCCTGACAAGCCCCGCTGCTTTTCAGTCCTGAAGCCAGGACGGTAAAAAACCCGGGCTGAAAGAGAGAAGGGAAGATAGGAAGAAAAAAAGACGGAAGAAGGGAAGATAGGAAGGAAAAAACATGAAAGTAAAAACCCGGACAAAGATCTGCGGGATCCGCAGTCCTGAAGAACTGGAACTTGCGGTCCGTTTTGGAGTCGATGCAGTGGGCTTTTTAACAGAAGTCCCGGTCGAGACTCCGAGAAAGATCGATTCGAAGACCGCTGCCGCTCTCGTGGAAAAGGTCCCGAAGGGCGTTGACTCCGTGCTTGTCATAATGCCGGAAAACTCTACCCGGGCCCTTGAGCTTATAGAAAAAGTCGGGCCCGATATCGTACAGATCCACTCGGGCCTGTCCCTCCCGGAGCTCGAAGTTATCAAAAAAAAAACCGGCCTTCCTATCATAAAGGCCCTTTCCGTGCCCGCTGGGCAGGAAACTGAAAGAAACTCTTCCCTGGCTATACTGCTTGAAATGGTCCTGGAACTGGAAAACTCCGGGGCCGCAGATGCCGTCCTGCTTGATACCGGGAAGGGAAACATGCCCGGTGGAACGGGGCTTATCCACGACTGGACCCTGAGCCGGCGGATTGTTGAAGAGACTTCCCTTCCGGTTATCCTCGCAGGAGGCCTGAAGCCTGAAAACGTGCAGGAAGCCATAGAGGCCGTATCCCCCTATGCTGTGGACACGGCGTCCGGGGTTGAGACCGGAGGCAAAAAAGACGCCCTAAAGATAAATATGTTTATGAAAGCTGTGAGGTGTGCAGATGCTTTCCTTTGACCTTGATAAAGAAGAATTCATGAAGCTTGCCGGGGAGCTTGAAACCCCGGGTTTTGTCCAGCTCCTGGCAAAGACCGGTTCAAAATGTAGTCCTCTCAGGCTTTACTGCCGCCTGCGGGAAGCCGAAGACAATGAAGAATGTAATTACTCTTACCTCCTGGAGTCCGTGGAAAAAGAAGAGACCAGGGCCAGGTATTCTTTTGTCGGAAACAAACCCGAGGCCATGCTGAGCATAAAGGGAAAGGAACTCAACCTGGAGTTTTTAGCCTCCAGAGACAAAGGCTTCTTTGAGGAGCTCCGCAGAGGGATAGGAAAAGCCTGCAGGCTTGAGGAGGAAGGAACAGAGGATACAGAAAAAACGGAAAGCCCTTTAAAACTCAGGGCTTCAATTCTTCCCGGAAAGGACGGTTTCGATGCACTCCGCTCGGCTTTCCCGACCGCAAACGGGATTCCTCTTTTAAACGGTAAACGTTTTTCCAGGCAGACCTTCCTCGGAGGGGCCATCGGGTACACGGCTTACGATTCGATTTACGAGTGCTGGTTAGAGCTTGAGAACCACCCCGAGTCCGATGTCCCGGACCACCAGTTCCTGCTCATCTCAAAGACTTTTCTTTTCGACCACCTGACAGGAGATGTTTACATTGTCCTCACCCCCTTTATCGGCCCGGACTCGGATCCTGAAACCCTGTACGAAAAAGCCCTTTCAGAGGCTGAGGGACTTTATTCCCTCCTGAAGGAGGCCGAAGTTCTGGAAGAAGAAGAAAAAAAAGAAAAAGAAAAAACTGGGGGAGAAAAAACCGAAGAAGGGCCCGGAAAAGCACAGGAGAGAGAAGTTCAAAACCTTGACCTTCCGCCCGAAGAAGAAAGAAAAGCCTTCGAAGCCGCGGTGCTTGCGGCAAAGCAGCACATTATCGACGGGGATATTTTCCAGGTGGTCCTTTCCCGCAGTCGCACCTTCAGGACTACGGAATCCCCTTTCGAGCTATACATGCGCCTGCGGGCGATTAACCCGAGCCCCTATATGTATCTCTTCGAGTTCGGGAAGCTTGCGATTGTGGGAGCCAGCCCCGAGACTCTGCTGTCGGTCAATGAGCGGACCCTCATCAGCAATCCGATAGCGGGCACCTGTCCGAGGGGTAAGACCGAAGCCGAGGACGAGGCCCTGGCGGCCCGGATGCTGGGGGACGAAAAGGAAAGGGCCGAGCATGTGATGCTCGTGGACCTTGGCCGAAACGATGTGCGGATGGTTTCAAAGAGCGGCTCGGTAAAGGTTGAGGGTTTTATGAAGGTCCTCAAATATTCCCATGTCCAGCATATCGAAAGCACGGTCCTGGGAGAACTGCGGCCCGAATGTGACCAGTTCGACGCATCAAGGGCGGTCTTTCCGGCAGGGACGCTTTCCGGAGCCCCGAAACTCAGGGCTATGGAAATCATTGCCGTGCTTGAAAACACGCCTCGTGGGATCTACGGAGGCGGAGCCGGCTACTATTCCTGGAATGGGGATGCGGATTTTGCAATTGTTATAAGAACCCTGCTCGTAAAGGACGGGCTTGCTTCCGTGCAGGCCGGGGCCGGAATTGTTGCGGACTCCGTTCCCGAAAACGAGTTTCTGGAAACCGAACGCAAGATGGCAGCCATGCTCAGGGCGGTCGGAGCCGGAGTCAGGGAAGAAAGCGCTAAAGGAAACGAAATTCGATCTGAAAAATCTGAAAAATCTGAAAATATAATAAATGAAGGCACGGTAAAAGGAGAGGTTTTATGAAAATACTCTTTGTAAACAACAGGGATTCGTTTGTCTGGAACCTGGTTGACTACATTTCCCGCTTCGAGGAAGATACGCTTGTGGTCCCGAACACCATCAGTCCGGAAGAGGTAAGAGAAATCGGGCCTGATGTGCTTGTAATCTCCCCGGGCCCCGGACACCCCGCAAAACCCGGCGATATCGGGCGTTGTATAGACCTGATCCGGGAGTTCGGGCCGAAAATCCCCCTGCTCGGGGTCTGCCTCGGACACCAGGCCATTAACGTGGCCTTCGGAGGTACGGTCGAGCGAGGGATGTACGGGCCCGTGCATGGGAAAAGTTCGGATATACACTACATTTCTCCTTCCCTCTTCGAAGGACTCGAAAACCCTTTCCCGGGAGGACGCTACCATTCCCTTGAAATCAGGGAACTTTCCCCAAAACTCCGGGTCACGGCCAGGGCCGAGGACAGGAGCATTATGGCCGTAGAACATGAGAAATACCCCATATATGGGCTCCAGTTTCACCCCGAATCCGTCCTGACCCCGGAAGGTATGAAAATTATAGAAAACTTCCTGGAAGCCGCAAGGAGTTTTTTGGAGGCCAGAGCTAAAACGGGAGAAGGGAAGATAGAAGATGTCAAAATAGAAAAGTGTCCGGCATCTCCTGAAACCCTTTCTGACCGGGCCGGATGTTTTTGAATCCTGAGGTTGGAGAAGAGCACCTCCTCTTTTCCGCCCGAAAAGCCTCCGGAAACCGGTGGAAAAATTGAAATGCTGAAGAAAAAAAACAGGATAGCGCTTTTCAAATGAGCGACCACCCGAATTAACTCAAAATTATTTCATTTCCGTTTCTTCTTTTTTAGCCTCTTCTTCGGAATCTTCCACGGTTTCCCCTTCTAAAAATTCCTCTTCCGTGAATTCTTCGTTTGGAGTAGCATCGTAACCGGCAGGTGCAAGGTCCGGGTAGTTTCCGAAACTCTTGATGGTATCACAGATCAGTTTCGGATAGATCTCGATCTGGATCCTGGTAATGAAGGCCCTGGCCTCCGCCTCCTTTATGATAGCTTCGAGGGCGGCTTTTGCGGCTTCCTTCAGGGCTTCAAGCTGTCGTTCTCCGGACTCGTAAGCGATTTCCCCGAGAGCAAGGGTTGTCCAGAGAGTTACCACTTCCATTTTGTGCTCAACGGCCTTTAGACCTATCATTTCGAGCGTTTCGACCGCGTAATGTGTGGGTTTCTCCAGCCCGGACTTTGCGGAAGCTTTCCCTATCTCCTGAACGGCCCTCGCAAGGGAAAAAAGGGAATCTGAGTAACTATTTTCAAAGGCCTGTTCCGAAAGCTCCCTTAGAGCTTTTATGGCAGCTATTGCCGCTTCTTCTATATTATTCTGGGCTGCCTTGTTACCGATGTTTCGGAGGGATATGGCTACGGTCTTGCTGTCCTTTTCGTATTTTTCTCTGATCAGCTCTTCCCCAAGCTCCTTCAGGTACTCGATGTTCTGAATAACTTCATACTCATTTTTATCTCTGGCTGCATTTAATCCGGCGTCACCCAGTTCGATCGCTCTTTTTTCGTTTGTCGAGAAAATGCTTACACCCCTATAATTATCATTCTTTTTGGTAAGCCCGGACCGCTCCGAACTTTTTTCCTTTATCTCAGACAGCAGAAGACTCCTTCCTCGATGTTTCTAATTGAAAATTAGAAACTCCTGTTAAACCTATGGTTTAACACGACAGTTCCGACTTTGGAGGAACTGGCAGGTGGGAGATGAATGCGTCGAGACTAAGGCCCCCATTTTTTGTTTAACAGGGGACCTTAATGTTGTTTGACAGTGACCTTATGTTCTGTCCTCCTTTGCAGGAGTGGGTCCACATCGCCACTGTTATACTGGCTTGTTAATGACCTGAACACTTCCCCTACCTCTCAGAGATGTTTAATCCAGATCGAAATCTCCGAGAACGTGTGGAGTATCCTCGAATATCATGACCAGTATAACGAAAGGCTATTCAACTAGGGCTTACCGAAGCAAGCCCCTTACTCTAAAATCTTAGTCTGAGGGCTAAGATTTTAGGGAGGGGTAGTTGACTGTACGGCCTGCTTAACCATTTACCCCCTTATACGTTTATTGTGATATTAGTCTTCCTATATTTTTTAAAATATATACTGTATATTCTGTACTTTAAGGCCCAAAGGTTACAAATTTACCGACAGGTTAACAGGCCCCTTTCAGGGAATGGGTCTGTAAAAATCCTGGAATAGGTGGAAAATAAAGTTAAGTTAATACAAAATTAATGTGGAATGTTCTCGCAAGTTCCCTGTAACGAAATAGTGGAAAAACGGAAAAAAAACGAAGAAAATCCGGAAAAAACAGGAACAGAAAAAAACGAAGAAAAACAGGAAAAACCGGAATCAAAAAAATTCCGGCAAGTATGTATGTCTTATAAAAGCATATCCAGACGGCCCGAGATTTCAGCTTGCAGATTTTCGACTTCTTCCCGGGCTCCAGCCTGACCTCCGGCGGGCATTTTCATAATTCCCAGAGAATCAAGCTGGGCATCCGCGTTGAGGGTGGTGTTTCCCAGGTATCTGGCTTTTGCGTCCCTTCGGATTATATCCAGGGAAAGGTAAGCCTGAGCCGTGGCTTTTTTCAGTTGTCTACGGGCCGAAATATTCCCGATTTCTCCAAGACATTCGAGAGCGTTACAGCTTTCTTCGTAATACTTGCGTTCTCCGGGATCCGTATTCCCTTGCTTGAAAAATTCCCTGTTGAGCCGGAGCTGGGTGTCTTCGAGCAGGACTTCAGCACTGGTGGTGGCAGCCTCAAGCCCTTCTCTTGCGGCTGCTTTTCCGATTTCCCGTAGTGGAGCCACCACGCAGGTGGAAAGCCCCTCAAAGCACTCCTCTCTGAGGGCTGCAAAACTGCCAAGGTCTTTCAATAAGAGCTGGCTTGCTATAACACCCTCTTCCATTTTCTGTTTTGCGGCCTCCTTTCCGACTTCCTTGAGGGCCGAGGCCGTAACCCGGACCGGCACCTTCATTTTCTGTTTGGCCGCGTTTTTTCCGGTTTCTCCGAGCGCCAGGGCTACCCGGAGCAGCAGGTCAGCATTTCCGACCCTTGCGGCTTCCTTTCCCAGTTTTCCGAGCGAAATGACCGTATTGAGGACCCCCACCGGGATATCCTGTCTGGCCGCCGCTTCCCCGAGCTCCGCTATTTCCGCAATCACTTTTTCAGCTTCATTTTCAGCTTCATCTTCATTTTCAGACGCCGACCCGGACCCGGTGATGGAAGCTCCCCCACCCCGCCTTGTAAGGCTTATTCCAAGCTCCCTCAAGGAGTCAATAACAAGCAAAACTTCCCCTTCGTCCTGCCGGTCAACCGCTAAAAGCCCACGTTCTACTGCCCGTGTTTCCTCCGATTGAAGTATAATACATCCCCCCGTTTACAGGTATTTATCAATTTAGGTAACAATTATGATATTAATATTATAATGTGTGGGATATATTTGTAGCCTCCGGCAAAACGGCACTGCTATGAAATTCAGCAGAGCAGCTCTGAGTTTTTAGCTCAGGGACATTTTATTCATGAAGCCAAACTCCATAGGTTGCCGGGAACAAAAACGTTAAATCTAAAGTTGGTTATTTTTGGGGTTAAGTTACTATAAACGAGATGAAGCCTCCATGCCGATAATAACCCTGAATTACAACGACCTCGAAAAACTTACCGGAAGCGAGAAGGAAACCATTATCGAAAGGGTGCCCATGATAGGGGCAGATATCGAAAGGATTGAAGACGAGTCCATCGACATCGAATTTTTCCCTGACCGGCCCGACCTCTACAGCGTGGAAGGCGTGGCCCGGGCCATGCGCGGTTTTCTGGACATTGAACCCGGGCTTCCGGAATATGGAGCTAAACCCTTTGAGGTCTCCATATCCGTCAGTGAGGATATTTTGAAGATCAGGCCTTTTCTGGGCTGTGCGGTGGTGCGCGGGATAAAATTCAACTCCGAGTCCATCAAGTCCCTCATGGACCTGCAGGAAGACCTGCACTGGGGCCTTGGCCGGAACCGGAAAAAAGTTTCCATTGGGGTCCATGACCTCTCAAACGTCGAACCTCCTTTCAGGTACCTGACCATGGACCCGGATTTCGAGTTTGTGCCCCTGGATTTCACTGAAAAGATGAGCATGAGGGATATTCTGGAAAAGCACCCCAAAGGTACAAAGTTTGCTCATCTCGTTGAGGGCTTTGACAGGTACCCGCTTATTCTGGATTCCAAAGACAACGTCCTTTCCTTCCCACCCATCATCAACGGAAACCTGACGTCTGTGACCGAAGCTACAACCGATCTCTTCATTGACGTTACGGGCCTCGGGGAAGCCGTCTACATGGCCCTGAACATCGTAGTCACGGCCCTTGCCGAGCGGGGAGGGGAGATCGAGTTCGTGAGAGTCATAAAGCCCGATGGGGAAGAAATGATGCTTCCTGACCTTGAGCCTGAAGTCAGGATCCTTACAAGGACCGAGGTTACCACCCTTATAGGCATGGACCTTTCCATGGAAGAAATCGTAAAGCAGTTTGAGAGGATGCGCTTCGGGGCAAAGGCCCTTGATGAGGAGACCCTTGAGGTGAAGGTCCCGGCCTACAGAGCGGATATCCTGCACAACTTCGACCTGATCGAGGATGTCGCTGTTGGTTACGGCTACAACAACATAAAAGCAAAACTCCCCGAGACCTACACCACAGGAAAGGCCCATCCCCTCTCCCTCACAAGGATCGCCGTAAGCGAGGTCATGACGGGTCTCGGTTACTTTGAGGTCATGCCCTTCACGCTGACAAGCGAGAAGATCCATTTCGAGAACATGCGCAGGCCGGAGACAGGGGATGTTACATTTGTGCTCCACCCGATCAGTGAGGACCAGACAATGGTACGGACAACTCTTCTTCCGAACCTGATGGAGATCCTTTCCCTGAACCAGCACCGGGAACTTCCCCAGAAGATCTTTGAGGTAGGGGAGGTCGCGGTAAATGAAAAGAACGGACAGCATGTGGCAGCCGTCTCCATCCACCCCCAGGCAAACTTCACGGAAATCTATGAGGTCGTGGACGCCCTCCTGCGGGAAATGATGCTGGAATACGAGGTCAGGGAGTCAGAAGACCCGGCCTTCCTCGAAGGCAGACGGGCCGACATCTACGTTGCCGGCAAAAAAGTAGGGGGCTTCGGAGAGCTCCACCCCGAGGTCATCAGCAATTTCGAACTCGGGTACGCAGTTGTAGGCTTTGAGATCGACCTTGCGGACATGCAAGCCTGAGCCACCCGAGTTCCGATTCCCGAGTTCCGATTCGGGAGCCCGGGGTCCGTTTCGCTCGCTGCGCGAGCTCAAGCAGACTACAGATAAACTTTTTATAAATAAGAGGGATTTTTAAGGGGGGTCCTTTTTCTGATCGGCCCATAATTCCCCCTTAATTTTCTCCATTTAACCCTCTTACGTGTTTTCCGTGTTTTCGTGGTTCTTGTCTGCTTTTTTTTCTGGAAACACGGAAATTAGCACTGGGTAAATATATATTAACTTTTTTTCGTTTTGTATTTTCCTTAGGAATAGGTCAAATATAATATCAAGTATTTTTTCCTCAACCAGCTTTAAAAATTAGAATTTTGAAATTATCTATCAAGAATCACTATCAAGAGGAACTTTAACCACGGAACACACGGAACACACGGAACACACGGAAAGACACAGAAAATTTTCCAAAATAAGGTTTATAATCCGCTTGAGTTCGCGCAGCGAGCGAAACGGATCCCGTGCTCCCGAAGCGGAATTCGGGTGCCGAAGCGGAATTCGGGTGCCGAAGCGGAACTCGGGTGCTGAAGCGGAATTCGGGCGACGGAAGGACACGGAAGCCGGCCTGCGGCCGGTGAGTACGCCGGTACTTAATGTAATCAATTCAAAATCCATTGTGAAAAAAAGACATATCAACCGTAATTAACGTCTTCCGGCCTTTCTTTTTCTGTGTGTTCCGTGGTTTGAATGCCACACCAAAATATAGAGCTATTCCCAAAATAAAATCTGAAATTATATTTTCACCATTCCTTAGTGGCGGGTCGTTCACACCTTCTTCTTCAGCATTTTTTCCATTTCAAGCGCAATTGCCCTTACTTCTAAAAGATCTTCGGTTTCCTTTAGTTTTTCTACCATCCCCTCCATCTGCTCTCTTAAAAAGACGAGGTCATCAAGAGCAAAAGTAAGTTCGGTGAGAAGGGTCTCAACGCCTTTTATATTGACAATTCCGACAATTTTTTCGGGGCTGACCGGAATTTCGAAAAGGGCCTCCTCGGTATTCAGGTTCACGCCGTACTCAGCTTCGAAGTCCCCTTTGGAAATGAACCTGAGCCACCTGACCTTTCTGACGTGGTTTATGAAATTGCTGACCTGCCGGTACTCGTAATCACCCATCACCTTTCCGATGAGCACTTCTTTTCTGGCCTTGAGAGGCACGACCACGAGGTCTCCGGACCTTATTTCCCTGAGGAATCGGTAAATTTCCCCGGCCCAGGTCCTACAGCGTTCTTCCTGCATTGTCGGATATTTTTCAAGCATTATCTCCTTTACCCGGGCCGCGCTTTCAACTCCGGAAAAGTCCGGAAACTCGGACCAGCCTATGCTTATCACGTTATGATCAAGAATCGCTTCTTCGTCTTCAATTGTGCTTGCGGATTTAATTAACCAGAATTTCATTTAAAAACCTCAAAATATGATCCTGATAAGGAGTGAACTACCCCTCCCTTTCAGCCTTTGGATACTGAGGATGGAGGAGCCTCTGCTGCCTGAGATAGATGTCTGAAAATGCCTGCAAGCTTAATTAAATATTTCCCTGTTTTCAGGAGCCGACTGACGAATTGAAGAAAAGAAAAAATGAGGAAGTGATGAAAATCAAAGTTGCGCTGGCGCACCCCGCAGCAAGCTGGCGGGGTATTCGACTGAAAGAAATTAGCGGACAACCATTACCGGAACGTTTGAATGCCTGAGGACATTTTCTGCCACACTGCCAATCAGGAATTTCTTGATTCCTGTCAGGCCCTGAGTGCCCATCACTACCAGGTCGATTCCGTTTTTCTCAGCATAATCAAGGATTTCTTCAGCTGGATTGCCTTTTGAAAATACGGACTCCACCTTAACTCCAGCCTCTTTTCCAATTTTTACTACACTGACGGTTGCAATTTCTCCCCTATCAGCCAGATATTTTTCAATTGCCTCGGTCCAGCCCATGACCTTTCGCATAGTTGCTGCGTGTTTATCGGAAATTACGTACAGGGCGTACACTTCAGCTCCGCTCATCTTTGCAATATCCAGCCCGTAAAAAACCGCGTTTCTGGAATTTTCCGAACCGTCGGTTGCAATCAGTATTTTTTTGAAAAGATCCCCCATCTTCCTGTCCCCTCCCTTTAATCCATTTCTTAATATATAGGGCCCTTCTTATTAAAATATCGGCTCCGAAAGTTCCCTATAATGTATAAAAAGTTCCCTGCCCCAGGAAAGAGCACTTTCCTCAGAGGACATCAGCAACTGGTCCCTCAGTTTCCCGTCTTTCTCGTAAAGTTTGAGGATCATGAAGCAGTCGGTCACCACAACTAAGGGTAATTTTACAGGCTTTCGGCAAACAGATAATTTTGAATTTTTTGCTTGCTGCATGAATCCTGCCTCTTCGGGATACTCCCGAAAGAGGTGTTCTGCAACTTCTCCGGTCATGCAGAGTTTTAGCTCCACACCCCTTTTAACAAGGCCTGCATAAAGGGAAGGGGACTCGGGATGGAAATAGGAAACGAAGGTCATGACCTCTTTTGATTTCAGGAGGTTTTCCGCAAAATGCCGGGGGGTTTCGAACATCTGCGCGGCCTCAGGCTCAAAGGTTTCACAACGACCCAGCTCTTCTATCCTGTTCTGTAAAAAGGAAGGGATGGCGTTCAAATCGTGTTCTGCCCAGTATTCAGGGTTGCCCTCGAAAAGTTCTACCACACTCAGGAAACCCTGCATTTTTACAACCAGAACCTCCCCCACCTTTGACAATTCATAAATGCCCTTCTCCTCTACAATCAGGTCAGCATCTTTCATTATTTTTAGCTGGGGCTGGATGGAAACCGAGCTTACCTGAAGTAAAGCCTTGATTTCTTCCCTTGTCCGGGAAGTTCCTTTTAAGAAAAGGAGGAGTTCTTTCCTCTTCCGGGATAGAAAAATCAGATCAATTAACGATTGCTTCATAAAAATCCTTCACTTTTACAATCCGCTTTTTAGGGAACCTGTTTTTGCAGGCAGTTCCGGAGCCCTGATACATCTCCCCGCATCTCCAGAAACTGATTATGAAAATAGTCGTTTCTGGAAAAACTGGAAAAAATAAAAAAAGGAAAAGTGAGGGAATCAGGCCATGATAAACAGGGGTGCAAACACAACCGCCACAATACTCATGAGTTTTATGAGGATGTTGATTGCCGGCCCTGCTGTGTCCTTGAAAGGATCTCCCACCGTATCGCCCGTGACGCCTGCTTTGTGGGCATCCGAACCTTTTCCGCCGTAGTTTCCGAGTTCAATATATTTTTTTGCGTTATCCCACGCCCCTCCGGCGTTGGACATTGTGATTGCAAGCATGAAGCCCGAAACCAGGGAACCTGCAAGGAGACCGCCAAGCGCCCCGGGACCGAGCACCAGTCCAACTAAAAGCGGAGCAACAATGGCCAGCACACCGGGAGCGATCATTTCTTTCAGAGCAGAGTTGGTTGAGATTGTAATACATTTGCTATAATCAGGTTCAGCCTTACCTTCCATCAAACCTGCAATCTCTTTAAACTGTCTCCTCACCTCAACTACGACTTCACCTGCCGCTTTTCCGACAGCCATGATCGTCATTGAGGAGAAGAGGAACGGAAGCATTGCACCGATCATAAGCCCGATGAATACATTGGGGTTCATAACATCGATGGACTTGAGCCCCACTGCAATACCATATGAGGCAAAGAGGGCAAGAGCAGTGAGAGCGGCCGAGCCGATTGCAAACCCTTTACCGATAGCGGCCGTAGTATTACCTACCGCATCAAGCGTATCGGTGATCTCGCGGACCTCTTTTTTCTGGTGGGACATCTCTGCAATACCTCCCGCATTATCAGCGACAGGCCCGTATGCATCGACTGAGAGGGAGATCCCGAGTGTTGCAAGCATTCCCACAGCTGCGATAGCTATGCCGTAGAGACCGGAAAGATTGTAGGAGATATAGATGGTAAGAGAAATGATTATGACTGGCCAGAGAGTTGACTCCATCCCTTTTGAAAAACCGGTGATGATGTTTGTGGCCGAGCCTGTTGTACAGGAATCTGCAATCGTACGAGTCGGATTCTTTTCATATGCTGTGTAGTATTCGGTGATCTGTCCTATGAGGAAACCCGAGAGAAGCCCGGCTACAGTTGCAAAAAAGACATTCAACCCGAATTTCCCAAGCAGCATATCCGTAATGAAGTATGAGGCAATGGTCGCAAAAACGATTGCTACAATCAGGCCGGTATTAAATGCCCTGTGAATAGCAGAAGACTCTGTCTTTTTTGTGCGGACAAAATAAGTACCTATAATGGATGCAAGAATCCCGGTAGCTGAAATTATCAGTGGAGTTATAATAACATTCTGAATCGGGATCCCCGGGAAAGTTATTGCTGCGGTTGAGGCTGCAAGAAGCATTGTTGCAAGGATTGAACCAACATATGACTCGTAAAGATCAGCCCCCATTCCTGCAATGTCTCCTACGTTATCTCCGACATTGTCGGCAATTACAGCAGGGTTTCTCGGGTCGTCTTCGGGAATTCCTGCTTCGACTTTTCCTACAAGGTCTGCCCCGACATCAGCAGCTTTGGTAAATATTCCGCCCCCCACGCGAGCAAAGAGAGCAATGGACGAGGCCCCGAGTGAAAAACCCGCCAGAATGTTCACAATGGTGAGTATATCCAGATCTGTAAAGGTAGTTGTAAGAAATATAAATGAAGCGGAAAGTCCAAAGAGACCGAGTCCCACAACACTCATTCCCATTACGGTCCCTGAGGCAAATGAAACTTTAAACGCCGGCCCAATACCTCTTGTGGCGGCATTTGTGGTTCTTCCGTTTGCACTTGTAGCCGTAAACATACCTATATATCCGGCTGTCGCGGAAAGCACCGCACCAAAGACAAAACATAACGCTGTAAGAGGGCCATTTGGCAGAATTATTGCAATTATAATTGTAAGCAAAACGACAAAAACGGCAATTGCACGATATTGTCTGTTAAGGTAGACCATGGCACCGTCGTGGATTGCCGCAGTTATTTTTTTTATTAGATCATTACCTTCGCCCTCTTTTTGTACATTTTTATAGGACATGCCTGCAAAAATCAGGCCGATGAGGGCGCACATTGGTGCGAGGTATATTAACATATTCATAAATTAAACCATCCTTCCGGAAACGAGATTAAAATCAATTTTCGGTTGTTAACACTCCGATGCAATTTTTCGATGCTAGATAGAATGTTTATATATATAAATCTATAAGGATTCAATTTAAGTATTTTGTTTACCGGAAATAGACTGCCCGTGTTCGAAACACAGATTGATTTCCAATTTTGCGGGTGACGATAATTACCACAAAGATAACACGATTATAATAATTAGTATCTTACCCAGAGACAAATATATATAAATCAAATTCTTTTTTGTTTTAAAAAATTGTTTAACGTCGTCGGCATATAACCCGTTCACAAAATAAGAATGTTTCGAAAGGAATGCTAATAAGAGATTAGATTTTTTTCCGGCTGTCCTGGTTTTATTAAGGGACCTGGGGCTGGAAATCAGAACCGAAATTATCCAAAACCCAAGGATATCGGACTATCAAAAAAAATCAGTGCTGGAAAAATAAAGAAAAAATAAAAAATATATTTCAGAAAATGAGTAGGCCCGCTTATTGCCGGACATTAACAGGGCTATTTCCCTAAGTATTTCCCATCGACCCTTACCTGCGGGCCGCCTCAGCCACTTCCTGAGCGATCTGAAGGAGCCTGAACCAGGTGTTCAGGGCCGAACGCATTGAGACCACATCCTCGGCCCGGACGGTCAGCATAAGGTTCTCAGGATCCTGGAGTTCAAGCTCTATAACGGACCTTTCAGAAAAATTATCATCCAGTTCGGGAAGGACTGAACTGTAGATGTCCTTTGCGTTTTCGGCCTCAAAAATGAATTCTGCGTTAAGCTTCACCTGGCCCTCTCCGATTATTTGAATTCGTCTCCGACCTTTTCTTCAGTTCCAAATTCTGTTTTAGGTCCTGCTTCAGCTTCAGGTTCTGTTCCGGGTTCTGTTCCAGGTTCTGTTCCAGATTCTACTTCGGTCTCAGATCCTTCTTCAGCTTCATCATACCTTTTAAAGCCCTTTAGTTTGAGCTTTAAAACGAAGGATTCGCCTTCCCTTAATTCCAGTATGTCCTTATCAACAACGAGTACACGGGAACCTTTCGGGAGAGATGAAACGTCCTTAACCCTTTCGAAAGGCAGGTAGGAAACAAGGGCTTCTGCCGTTTCTCCGGTTCCTGAGATTTTTGGAAGCTTTCTGGGGGAATAAGAGGAATCCTGTTTCAGAGAAGCATCTGAAAACCGAAGGGAAAAAAGGAGATTTCCTTCGGGCCCGTGAAAACCCAGGCTCCCGGGGTTTCCATGGTATTCGCCGGCAGTGAGAAAAGCTTCGCCTTCCGCAAGGTCCAGCAGCTCTCGCATGCCTGTCTTGCCGCGGTTTACGTAGCGGAAAGTCGTAAAATGTGAGAGCTTTTTGCAAAACGTCCGGGTCTTTGCGGAAGGTTTGCGAGAAGAAGTAATGAACATACTTCTTACTCAGCCTTAATGTGTTTGATGGTAGTCGGACGTTCCTTTACAAGAATCCTGTGCCCGCAATAGGGGCACCTGACACCTGTATATTCATAGTCGATTTCTACCTTCTGTTTACATCTTGTACACTTGTAGCCCATACCAACCTCTCATTTTCAGACAGATAATAAGAGGGCAAAGTAATGTTTACTGTGCCTCAAGAGCGTTCTTCATGGTGCGCAACAGGTTCTTTCCGACGCTGGTGTAGGGGATATAGGTCCCGCCTGCGAAGGTGTGTCCACATTTGGTGCACTTCCAGATACCGGTTCCGACCCTCTTCACATTCGGGCGAGCGCACTTTGTGCATACGTGAGGAGCATGCATGCGTGCTTCGATGTCAGCGACCCTCTTTCTGTCCTTTCTCCCATACCTGACCCCAAACCTGCCTGCGGATCTGGAAATTCTACCTTTCTTCGTGTATTTTTTTGCCATTGTTGCAAACTCCTTGAATCGAAATCATTAATCCCTAATAGGGGTATAATAAGCAGTTATAATACTGCCTTAATACTGGCATTTAATATTTATATTTACCTCAGACAGCAGAAGACTCCTTCCTCGATGTTTCTAATTGAAAATTAGAAACTCCTGTTAAACCTATGGTTTAACACGACAGTTCCGACTTTGGAGGAACTGGCAGGTGGGAGATGAATGCGTCGAGACTAAGGCCCCCATTTTTTGTTTAACAGGGGACCTTAGGACTCGTCATAGAACAACCTCTGCATATTTCCAATTGAACCTATTAATTTTCAGGGTCAAGGGCGTCAATCGAAGCTACAATAAATGGTAAATTGCATAGGTTATTTCGTTGCAGGTCCTTAATGTTGTTTGACAGTGACCTTATGTTCTGTCCTCCTTTGCAGGAGTGAGTCCACATCGCCACTGTTATACTGGCTTGTTAATTACCTGAACACTTCCCCTACCTCTCAGGGATGTTTAATCCAAATCGAAATCTCCGAGAACGTGTGGAGTATCCTCGAATATCATGACCAGTATAACGAAAGGCTATTCAACTAGGGCTTACCGAAGCAAGCCCCTTACTTTAAAATATGAGATTTTAGGGAGGGGTAGTTGACTTACTCGGTGGCAATCCTTTCTGCTGCCAGTTCCATCAGGAAACGTTCCCTGATTTCCCTGGACTTCCTGCATGAAAGCTCGATGGCTTCCAGAAGCTCTGCCTCGGTAAAGGCGGATGAACCCATCTTCTGCATCCCTGCAACCGCCCCGTCCGGGCTGGACACTACCGTCAGCCTAGCCTCGCAGATAGCTTCTTCGTCCCTTGAGGGATCTACCATGAGTTTTCCTCCTATCCGGGCAACGGTTACGCCCACAGGGGTCTCTTTCATGGCAAGGTCCGTGTCTTCTCCAAATTCATTCTCTTTGTTGGGAACCCTTGTGGTCAGAAGAGCCGAAATGGCTCCCAGACTGGCCGCGTCAATGAGATTCCCATCATCATTGAGGACATGCACGTCAATGAAAACGGTCCAGACAGTTACTCCTTCGGTAATGCAGAGCTTCTTTATATCGATTGCGCCAGATTCCCGGATTCCCCGGTCCACTACCCGGGCCATTTCTACTGCATCTTCTCTCGGGCCCCCCGACTCAAAATCGGGAGATGCGATGGGGTTGAGTTCCACGTTGGTTATAATAACCCCTTCGTCCAGATAATCCGGATAAGGAGTTCTTGGCTGGAGCTTCACGCCCACAAGCACCTGGGTGGAGCCGAGAGTTACCTTTGCAGACCCATCTGCCTTATCAATAAAATTTGTTTCTACTTTGATCTCACGGAACTCGTCAAACTTCCGGGCCCCCATCCGCTTGCCTTTTACCATGAGGTTGTAAATATAATCCTTTTTCAGGGTGGGGATCACTTCATTACTCATTCTCTTCATCTCCTGAACCGGAATTCCCTGGATCTTTTACGACTTTCCATGGACCTTTCTCCTCGGCTTCAGCTCCTACTTTGGGTTCTTCCTCAGCTTCCGAAGCGATCTCTGTCTCTTCTTCCGGGAGCTTATCTGTAAGCTCCCAGGGGTTTTCAGCTTCGAACTCAGCTTCTTCGGCTTCTACCTCTTCGGCTTCTTCTGCTTTGATTTCTGCTTCGATTTCAGCTTCGAACTCAGCTTCCATTTCAGCTTCTTCGGCTTTTGCCTCTTCAGCTTCTTCGGCTTCTTCAGCTTCGGCTTCTTCAGCTTCGGCTTCTTCAGCTTCGGCTTCTTCAGCTTCCACTTCCTCGGCTTCGGCTTCTTCAGCTTCGGCTTCTTCAGCTTCCACTTCCTCGGCTTCGGCTTCTTCAGCTTCCACTTCTTCAGCTTCCACTTCCTCGGCTTCTGCTTCTTTAGCTTCCACCTTTTCGGCTTCAGCTTCCACTTCTTCGGCTTCAGCTTCCACTTCTTCGGCTTCAGCTTCCACTTCTTCGGCTTCAGCTTCCGCCTTTTCGGCTTCTACTTCTTCAGCTTCCACCTTTTCGGCTTCAGCTTCCACTTCTTCAGAAAAAGCTTTGAATACCTCAGCTTCTGCTTTAAATTCTTCTAATGCCCCAACTGATTCAACAGGCTCTCTTGCGTTCTCTTTTTCAGGGGCCTTGTCCTTACTTTCTTCTTCGACTGGCCCGAACTTCTTCTGGAGAGCCTCTCTCTGTATCTGAAGGATCTGTTTGCAGCCAACCTTTACGAGTGCCAGACCTTCCTTAATCTCTTCCAGAGTAAGGTGCCCGTCCATCTGGGCGAGAGTAATTTCTCCGTCCTGGCTGAGGGCCACCGGAAAATCGGCTTCTCCGTAATTGTCCTCATCCCTGTCGAGGTCAAGCACAATCTGCCCCTCCACCTTTCCGAAAGCACAGGAGCTTACAAGTCCCCTCATAGGGATTCCCGCATCCGCAAGGGCGACTGAAGCCGCGTTGATGGCAGCAGTTCTGGTCCCCGCATCAGCCTGGAGCACTTCCACGAAGATATCAATAGCAGCCTTCGGATAAAGTTCGGCCATGATCACGGGCTCAAAAGCTTCCCTGCTGACCTTGGAAATTTCAGTACTGCGACGGTTCGGCCCCGGACGTGCCCTGTCTTCCACAGAAAAAGCAGCCATGTTGTATTTATAACGGATAACCGCAGAATCAGCCTTCTGCATGCGGCGGGGGTGAGCCTCTCGTGGCCCGTAGACCCCGGCCAGGATTTTATTCCGGCCCCACTCAAGATAACAGGAACCATCTGCTCTGGAGAGCACACCAACTTCAATCTTCATGGGCCTGATTTCACCTTTGCGCCTCCCGTCAAGCCGCAGGCCCTCTTCATTGATTAATATTAAATCCTCGGGTTTATTACTCATAATAAATTCTCCAAATACATCTCAAAAGTCCCATTCTTCGACCAATCCCGATTTCAATTGCTAGGGTCCAGCAAAACATCGATCTTTCTATAGGTCTCTTCAGGATGGTCCTCTTTTTTATCGGCTTCTCTGCCTGCTTCATTTTTAAAAAAAGTACCTGTGAAGGGCTTCCTGCCCTTTTTTACTTGAATAAATTCATAGACCCGATCGGTCAGTTCGGAACGCTGGGCGTCAGCCACAATCAACCGAAAAGCGCTTTCCAGAAGCTCCATATCCTCGTCTTTTCCATCGAACCAGACCCTACCATTTTGTCCGACAAAAATATTACAATTAGTTTCCTTCTTGAGCATGGAGATCATAGAACCTCCGTGTCCTATCACACGTGGGACCTTTACAGGCGAAACCTCAAAAACCTGCCCTGTCCTGAGTATATGGAGACTGGAATTACGCAGAGCAAGTTCGATCTTCATAGAACCGTCAACAGCCTTTACCCGAAGGACCACGGAATCGCCAACGTTCAGATGCTTTGGCATCTCTTCAGAACGAAGTCTTTTCGGATATTCGGATACATGCAGCAGACCATCATAAGGGGAAGCTATGTCCACTATCCAGTTGGAAGGCGTAACCAGGATCACAACCCCGATCACCACATCGTTAGCAGAGGGAATATAAGCCCCGGTAAGCGGGATCACCCCTACTCTATCCTCTTTAACGTTTTCAATACCGCACAACGAAGAATAGACTATGTCGTTCTTGACGTACGTCCCGTATCCGGCTTTCTTTGTGTTTTTGGATAAGAAATCACCGGGAATTACTATTCTTTTATCCATCCGACATCCTCTTACAATAGTTTAGTTTCAGCCTCTCCCTTGGTGAGATGGTTTAAAAGAGCATAAAAATCATTCTGAACTCCCGCAGGAATCCGAACAACCGCAATCCAGGACCCATCGTTCTGCCATTCATTTTTAAGCAGGGTCCCGAATGCGGCAATCTCTCCATATGCCTTGGGCGCAAACTCGGGAGGAATTTTCACAGCAACATCAATTTCTTCAAAGCGTATAGGTATGAGTGGACGAATAGCTTTCATAGCAATTTTTACAAGCTGGTCCACACTTTTCAGAGGATCTATATGCACCTTTGCCTCTTCCATTGCCCTTTCGATCCGGTTCGGGGGATGAGGCGCCCTTGTCTGGGGATTTATTGCATTCCTTGCAATTGTATAAATAACCTTTTTCTTCTTCTCTTCCAAAATACGCTTTCTCTGTTCACTGGTAAGCTGAAGTTCTCCGCTTTTAAGGATCACAGCGGCAATCTTGAGGTAGTCGGTAGTCTCAAAAGCATTGAGAATATCGGATTCAGCTGCCCGGTCACCTCGGCCTGCATCTTCAAAGATGGTTTCCACGGCAAGCACATCTTCAAGCTTAACCTCTTCTCCTCTCTTATACGCCAGTGCACCTTCTGGGTCCACCATTACTTCAAAGTGTTTGCTGCCTCGCTTGAGCCGCGCAGTTACTGCGTCATCCAGAGATACCATTTTTGAATACCTTCTATGAAATAAAAAGATGAGAATCAGAAGATTCTCTGCTACAACATACCTTGAATATTACTTATGTTTTATTATTCTTTTTCCTCTGCATTACCGTGCTTCTCAATAACCCGCTGGACATATTTTTCGACTTCTTCAGGTGCGAGTTTCCGGAACTGTCTGCCTTCGAGGGTCACAACGCCCACTTCAATGGTTGCGGCATCGAATTTACCTTCCGAAGCCTTGTAAAGGGCGTCCATTCCGAGAAGGACCGCTTCATCGACGTTCATATCTTCCTTATAATCCGCCTCAAAGACCTCAACCACGGCATTCCTGCCGGCCCCGATGGCCGTTGCTTTGTATTCCAGCAGGGCTCCGCTCGGGTCGGTCTCGAAAAGCCTTGGCCTGTGGTCGTCCACGCCGGCAATAAGAAGCGCTGTCCCGTAAGGGCGCACCCCCCCGTACTGAGTATAGGTCTGCTTATGGTCGCAGATCTTTTTGGAAAGAACCTCAATGCCTATGGGTTCATCATAGGAAACCCGATTGATCTGGGATTCCACCCTTGCTCTATCGATGAGCGCGCGGGCATCTGCGACCAGGCCGGACGTTGCAGCCCCTATGTGATTGTCAATCTGGAAAATCTTCTCAATTGACCCGGCTTCCACGAGTCTGCTTGTTACCCTTTTGTCAACAAGCAACACTACCCCATTGGCTGCCTTGATTCCCACCGCAGTTGTTCCCCTTTTGACTGCCTCACGGGCGTATTCTACCTGAAAAAGCCGTCCATCCGGACTGAAAACAGTAATTGCCCTATCATAACCCATCTGTGGTGCCATCTGCATATTTTCTTTCTCCTTATATCTGTTACAAACGCCTGAACTGGCTTTAAACCCACCCCATTCCAGGGGCCTCAGGGCATAGAGCCGCAGATCTGCCAGTGTTGGGCCCGTCAGTTATACCCGGGCCAAAGATTGACGCAAACCTTCGGATAATGTCCCTTTTCTAAGACCTCACGGAAAATTTACTTTCCTGTGAGACTTTCCGTTATCTTCGTTAGCAGAAGACCCCTTACTCTAAAATCGGAGATTTTAGGGAGGGGTAGTTAACTTACTAGAGTGTATTTACTCCGTTATAATGCTTGTGAAAGCCCGGGCCTTTCTCAAAGCCATTTTCCCCCAAAATACAGGGTGTTACTCACGATTCCTCAGGCAGGATACATGCTACTTTAGTCGTAGGTAGTTGACCTACTCTCAGGGATGTTTAATCCAGGTCAAAATCTCCGTGAACACGTGAAGTGTCCACGAATATCATGACCGACATAACTAAAGGCTATTCAACCCGGGCTTACCGAAACAGATCCTTGAAACAAGTCCTTTATGCTAAAATCGAAGATTTAAGAGAGAGGGATTTGACACTGAAAGCAACTCTTTCTTCAAGAAATTTTTCCGTTGCTCCCTTAACAGTGCCGGATACTCCGAACACATGGACAAACGCCCTCTTTCTGTTAACCTGTGTAAGAGCAGCAAGGGCCGCTCGTGTCTCACTGAGCTTTGTATGGGCGCACTGGATTATGCCCAGCCCGTCTTCAAAGCCGAGCACTTTGAGATCGCATTCACTTATCGAAACGTCTCCCAAAAGAGAACATGCCGCGAAATAGACTTCCCGGGTAAATTCCCCCCGGCTAGTCGCATCTTCTGAGATTAACTCAATGGCCAAATAGCGTTTTTTGGGGCGAAGCGAAGGCATGAGGCGTTTCAAAGCAGCTCACCTTCTTCAATAACTTCCACTACTTCCACCCCGGGTCTTACATAACCTGCAGAAGGCCGATTTCTTGCAAGGACCTTTTCAGGAACCGTGCTGATAGCGTCGAGAGCCTCATCTTCCTCCATCCCGAACAGCTCCGCAAAAGCGGCCATTTCCCGGGGAGCCCGAAGGTCAAAGCAGGACATGGCATCACTTGAAAGGAGGAGGGGCACATCATACTTCCTGGCAAGCTCAAGGGTCGCCCTGTAATCGGAAAGCAGGTGCACCCGCCGAAAGCCCCTGGAATAAAGAAGAGCAGCCAAGCTCAGCCCGATAGCGACCTCGTTTTCTCCGGCCGCCTTTGCAAGCACCTGGTTAAGGCCCCTGCCCTTCTCAGGAGAAGGGTGGTTCAGGATGTCCACACTGGAGTTTTCAACAGCGGCCCGGTTGATTTTTTCCGAGCCCCCGTGCACGGCCAGCACGTCAACCTTTTTCCTGAACATTCCTATCAGGCCGTGGAGTTTTGAAGGGTTTTCTTCCTTAAGCTCAACGCCCTTAATAATCTCAAAATTCCCTTCTGAAGGGACAGAAGGAAGTCCGGAAGAAAGCTTATCGGAATGAGGAACAAAGGCAAGTCCGCTGTATCCTAAATGTTTTGCGAGAGCCGCCAGTTCCTCTGGAGAATTCTCTCCTTCAGGAGCCGGGTGGACCCCGAAATCATAGAATTTCCGCTTAGCCAAACAATTCCTCCAATAAAAGGCCTGCTTTTTCCCGATTCTTCGGATAGGTCGCAATCTTAACTTTTGCGGTCACCGCATCCGAAGACTCCGTGAGTTTGACCTCTCCGAGGTATGCTGCCTGCTTATCAAAGCGGAGGTGAAAGACCAGGTCGTCATCCAGCCTCTCAGGCATTTCTTCCCGGAACAGCAGGGCGTCCTTTTCCGACATCCCGGCCTTTATAAAATGCGCAAAGGCAAGGCAGGCTGCCTTCTTTTTTAGCAGGGCGGAATATATTGTGATGGGATTGCCATGGTGTCCTTCCACGCAAAGCTCCTCAATCAGTTCGACACTGTCCCGAACGCCGGAACCGGATAAAAAAAAGTCCAGGGCCTCCCGGACCCTGAATGTGTCTTCGGTTGCGTGAGCAAGCACGCGGAAATTTATGTGGTGAATCACTTTCCTCGACTCTGGTGCGAACGGATGCTTGGTCTGGTCTTTTCGGTACCTTTACCGCGTTTGCCAAGACCTCTGCCCTTCCGGCCTGCACTGGTCTTACCTCTGTGGGCTCTGCCACGGGAGGCGGAGGAACAGATCCAGTTAAGGTTTTTGTCGCTCTTGATTACCGGGTGGTGTGGATCAACAAGGATTACCTCATACCATTTCTGTTTCCCGTCTTCCCCTACCCAGTAGGAGTTCAGGACTTCCATGTTCGGGAATTTGCGGTCGGCTCTTTCTTCCGCAATTCTCTGGATGCTCATACCTCCGGAGATCTTGTTCTTCCCCATCTTCTGGGTCCTTCTACCACGAATATACCTGGACTTTCTGAGTCCACCACGGCGGACCCTAACCCTGGCGACAACGATACCCTGTTTGGCCTTGTAGCCAAGGGATCGTGCTCTGTCGATTCTGGTAGGTCTTTCGACCCTGGTTACTGAACCTTCCTTTCTCCAGACCTGAAGGCGCTCCCAGCGAAGTTCGTTCACGTAAGTATTAGCAGGATTTTTCCATGCGTCGCGTATGTATCCATAAAAAGATTTTGCCATAAAAACACCAATTTCACTTTTAAGTTTCACGGTTCAGCCCTTTTAAAGAGCCACATCCCACCGGGATTCAATCCCGAAAAATGAAACATTCGATACAAGCAGATTCATGACATTTAAAGCTTTGCTCAGCCGACAACAGGCGAATAAAAAAATCCTGAAAACCGAAAAAACAAAATAAGCCGGGAGTACCCCCTGTAATATACCCCCTGTAATATATTTCCTGCAAACTCCTGTTATACACTCCTGTAATACTTCTGATAACCTTCAAAAAATAGAAAAAAGGGAGCGAAAAGTTTTGGAGATCCTGCTTGAGGAAATAAAAAAGTCAAAGCGTTATGAAAACCAGATAGTGCACATAGAAAACATTCCCGAAAGAAAAGCCAGCTACGGCCGCATCGAACTCGGGGTGTCCTTAAAAGCAGCCCTCTCCGAAATGGGAATCGAAGAACTCTACAGCCACCAGACTGAGGCCATCGAGAAAATCCGGGAAGGAAAAGACCTTGTCCTGAGCACGACCACTGCAAGCGGAAAGTCCCTGACCTACATGCTCCCTATTTTTGAAGCTCTCCTGAAAGACCCGGAAGCGACAACCCTCTACATCTCTCCTTTAAACGCCCTTGTCAACGACCAGTTGAGAACTTTCCTTGACTTTGAAGAAAAAGTCGGAAGCAAGGCCGGCATAAGTCGCTACACCGGAGCCCTGTCACCTCCCGAAAAAAGGAAAGTCCGGGAAGGGAACACGAATATTATTTTCACAAATCCCGAAATGGTCCACATGAGTTTCCTGTACTGGCACCACCTCTGGAAGCGTTTTTACTCCAACTTGAAGTTCATTGTCGTGGACGAAAGCCACTATTATAGGGGAGTAATCGGGAGCAACATGGCAAACCTGCTCCGGAGGCTCTCAAGGATCGCCGAGTACTACGGCTCCGTTCCTCAGTTCATCTGCTGCTCGGCAACCATCGGAAACCCGAAAGAACATACCGGAATTCTCATTGGCCGGAATGCCTCGCTCGTGGAGATAAACGGCTCTGCCGCAGGAGCCCGGAAGTTCGTGTTCTGGAACCCGCCCCTCTACCTCAATAAAAAAGGCAATACTCTCCGGAAAGGCAGTTTTCCCGAAGCCTCGGATCTTTTTACCCGTTTTGTCCAGAAAGGGCTGCAAACCCTTGTGTTCACCCGTTCAAGGCAGGGGGTCGAGCGGATGTACAGGAGCTGCAGAGAACGCCTCCGGGCAAGAGGGCTTCCCGCCTCCATCTGTTCCTACAGGAGTGGGTATTTTGACAGAGAAAGGGAAGAAATCGAAACGCAGATGGCTTCAGGCACCCTCAGGGGTGTCATTTCCACAAACGCCCTGGAACTCGGCATCGACATCGGTGGCCTCGACGCCTGTATTCTGGACGGTTATCCGGGCACGGTCATGAGCGCAAGGCAGCAGGCGGGAAGAGTCGGCCGGGCCGGGAAGGAATGCCTTGTGGTTCTGGTGGCAGGCACAAACGCCCTGGACCAGTATTATATGCGAAACCCTGAAGACTTCTTCGGGAAAAGCAGCGAAAACGCCGTACTCAACCCTGAAAACCCCCATATCCAGACAGGACACCTGCTCTGTGCAGCAAAGGAGCTCTCCCTCAGGCCGGAGGACGAAAAATACTTCGGGCCCGGATATTCCAGAGCCGTGGAACTCCTGGAAAAAGAAGGCCTTCTGGCAGGAGATGGGCTCAAGACCTCAACCGACCCTTTCCCCCACAAACATGTATCTCTCCGGGGACTGGACCAGAACAGTTATTCTATTATCACTTTTGAGAGTGGAAAACCCGAGCGACTTGAAAAAAATATCGAAGAGAACCTGGCCTTCCGGGAATGCCACCCCGGGGCCGTTTACATGCACAGAGGAGAGTCTTATCACATAACCGGCATCGATCATGAAAAAAAAGAGATCCGGGCGGCCAGGACCCATGAAGGACACTACACAATGCCCCTGATAGACGCCACCCTTAACGTGCGGGAAAAATCCGCCGAAAAAAAGCTCGGACACGCAGAGGATGTGAAAGTCGGGCTTGGGACGGTGGAGGTTACGGACAGGGTTGTCGGGTACAGGAAAGTCCAGCACTACAGTAATGACACCCTGAGTACTCATGCAATTGAAATGCCTCCCGTTACTCTGGAGACCGTGGCCCTCTGGCTGCGACTCCCGGACAGGTTATGGGAACTGGTAAAAGCCCGGGGGCTTGATTATGCGGGCGGGATCCATGCCATTGAACATGCAATGATTGCCATGTACCCCCTCCACCTCCTGGTGGACAGAAACGACGTGGGAGGACTTTCCACTCCGGCCCACCCGGACCTGGGGGGAAAGAGCGGGATTTTCGTGTACGACGGGCACAGGGGAGGGGTGGGATATGCCGAGGCCGGGTATGCAAAGATTGAAAAGGTGCTTGAAGGGACTCTCAAAGCCATTGAGACCTGTCCCTGCGAAAAAGGCTGTCCGAGCTGCATCCAGTCTCCGAAATGCGGAAACAATAACGAGCCCCTGGATAAACATGCCGCCATAATGATCCTGCACGAGCTCCTTGGAAAACCCCAGTATGTTCCTCCCGCAAAGCAGGAAGAAAAAGAAAAGAAAAATAAAGAAAAGGAAGGGAAACAAAAGGAAGGGACACAAAAGGAAAAGAAAGAAAAGTACCTGGCAGAAACCCGAAACCCTTACGGGACAGGAGCCGCCCCTGATAAAACGGAAAGAAGTTCTTCTCCTGACAGGGGAAGGCAAAAACTCCCCGGAGAGATTCTCAGGGAAAAAGCCGGAAGTGGGAAGGCCGAAATTTCGAAAAAAGGAAAGACCTTTGTTGCCACGGACAGCTCTGGAGAAATGCTTGGGGTAATTTCCGCCGCCGGGCCTGACCTCGCCGTGGCAAAAGTTTTCAGAGAAAAACTTGCGGGAAAGAGAAAGGCAACAAAGGAAAACCCGCTTGAAATCCGTATAAGGGATCTCAAGGAACAAAGCGATTCTTTTTACAGGATCTGGACCGAACTTGTGGAAGAAAAGGGTGCTTCCGGGGAATATTCGGGAAACGAGAATGAAGAACGCGGGAAGCCCCCCGAGGCCAGATACGTAAGAAAAAAAATTATCCGAAAAATAGCCGGCTAAAATGGAAAAAGAAATACAGAAGCAAGCCCTCGACTGGCAAATATAAGGAATACATATTTATACATATAAATTAAATTAAATTGTTTGATTAAGCTTTCTGGCCTGGAAAATCAGGCCTTAATTTCAATTTGATTTCGCGAGGGTGTTGCTACGAAAAAAAGAATTTCGCTTTTAATGGTGTTTTTTGTTTTAATCGCTACTTTATTAACGATACAGCCGGCTCTGGGGGAGGTATTTTCAGGAATAAGTGAGGAAAGCCCTTCGACCCCGGATGTCCCGGACCAGATCACCGAGAGCACAAACTCATTTTTTGAAATGATAAACTCGCTCCTCGGGTCCATGGGAGGTTTATTGCAGACTGTAAAAGGAATGCTTGACGTTGCTTATTCCATGCTCGAAACTCTGGAGAAAGTGCTCGGGCTTGTGGACTCTAACCTGGACACGATAAACGCAAGTCCTGATGACCTGGGCTCAACTCTTGAGTCCATAAACAAGAGTAAAGAGGCCCTGAACACAAGCAGGGGACTCATAGATCAGGAAATAGAACTCGTAAACGCGACTCAAATGGATATCAATTCAAGCCATGCCGCACTTGATTAAAATTTTTGGTGTGTGCGGGAATCCCTGGATGCGGTAAATCCGGTATACGAGAAACTGAGGTCTATTTTTACATGAACTATCCGAAATTTTAAGGTTTTTTCTTTTTTCTCTTTTCTTTTTTCTTTTTTCTCTTTTCTTTTTTCTTAGGGGTTTTGTCCCGGTTCCCGTCCTTCGATTTTTTGCTCCTCTTCCCGGACAAAAATTGATATGATTTTATGGGAAGGCCTCCTATGTATTGGGTAGGAAAAAAGGATGGGAAAACGTCAACTACCCCACGCTGAAGCAGTGGGGCTTGTATAAGCCCTAGTTGACCAGCCTAAGTCTTAATTGACTACGTTGGAAATGTCAGTGCGACAAGAAAGCTATAATATGAATTGCGGTAACGCTATCCCTTCCATTTGGGATAATCCTACTATGACATGCGTCGATGGTAACGTCAGGGTGTGAAGCTCATAGGACAATATGGAGAAGTTTGAAAATCTAATTCGAATCATCCGTTAGGATAAGAATACTATGAAAAACGTAATGTGAACCATTGTAAGAATCGTGACTAACAACAAGCGAAATTAGATTGATACGCTTGAACCAAAATGGTAATGAAATCAGACCAATAAGGCTTGACATACTTATTGGGAAATGGACATATGATTTTCGGTTTAAAGATGGCTTCTAAGGTATTCACAATTATTCATTTTATAGAACTTGGTAAGCCCTATATGTTCCCCTCGGGGTAGGAATCCTGCAAAGGATGACAATGACATAGAGGGTAAAGGAAAGGAGTAGAAAGCGAATGACAATTTGTAATGAACTGTATAGGGGTTCAAAATTTGCCCTAATCCAAAAGGATGCAGACTTACTCCGTGGTATCAAAACGTAAGAATGAAGGTATGACCTATGAATGTAAGTCATTCAAATACGCTGATCGAGAAATCAATCCGCGAGAAGCTTACAAACAAAACACATGTTAATAGGCTGCAAGTCATGACTTACGAAAGCAGTTATTAACCAAATAACTGCTGCCCTAACGGGTTAAGAGATGCTTGAGCTGTATGAGGTGAAAGTCTCACGTACAGTTCTTAGGCGAGAAAGAGGGAGTAATCCCTCCGACTTAGCCGACTGATACCTGCGAATGCTTCCTCAGTTTGCAGCTCTATCGTGTAGTATTAAAAGTCCTGAGAGGTAGGGACGGTGTGCTACGCATGACAAGCGTTTCCAACATTGGCGAGGGGAGACAATTTAAAAATTGCGTTACCTGCTATGGAAATTTGTTTCCAGCGCAGAGAGGAGAAATCCAGCATGATATTTATACTTAACAAAAACAAAGAGCCGTTAAGTCCCTGCCATGAAGCAGTTGCAAGAAAACTGCTTAAAGCGGGAAAAGCGGTTATTCACAAAAAATATCCCTTTACAATTCGACTCAAAGAGCTGAAAGAGTCTAAGGACAATTCGGCTTTTAGACTGAAAATAGATTACGGAAGCCGTCACACGGGTCTTGCTATTCTGAAAGGTTCAAATGTTGTCTGGGTTGCACAGTTGCACCACAAAACAAGCATAAAAAAGAATATGGATAGCAGAAGAGCAATGAGGAGAACCCGAAGAAACCGCAAAACCAGATACAGAAAACCGAGGTTTCTGAACCGGAAAAGGCGGGAAGGCTGGCTGCCTCCATCCCTGCAAAGCCGTGTAGATAACATAGGAAATTGGGCAGATAGGCTCAGGAAACTATGCCCACTGACACATATTTCCTATGAAAACTGCAAGTTTGATACTCAACTCATGCAAAACCCTGAGATAAGTGGAATTGAGTATCAGCAGGGAGAGCTGCAGGGCTATGAGATCAGGGAGTATCTGCTTGAAAAATTCGGTAGAAAATGTGTTTACTGTGGAGCTGAAAACGTTCCGTTGGAGATTGAACACATTATTCCTAAAATCAGAGGAGGCTCAAACAGAGTCTCCAATTTAACATTGGCTTGTAGAGAATGCAACCAGAAAAAAGGAAGTCAAACTGCAGAAGAGTTTGGACATCCTGAAGTGCAGAACCTGGCCAAAAAGTCGCTTAAAGATGCTGCGATTGTAACAGCTACCAGATGGAAAGTTTTCGAGGCATTGACTAAAACAGGCCTTCCGGTAGAATGCGGCACGGGTGCAAGGACAAAAATGAACCGAATCAGGGCAGAGCTGCCAAAAGATCATCATTTCGATGCTATTTGTGTAGGAGAATCCACTCCGGAAAAAATCAATTTTGCAACAAACAACGTCCTGCATATCAAAGCAAAAGGAAGAGGGCAGTATAAAAGAACAAATCTCGATAAGTACGGCTTTCCTCGTTCATACCTTCCCAGGCAAAAAACCTTTTTTGGTTTTCAAACTGGCGATACAGTCAAGGCGGTTGTACCCAAAGGCAAGTACAAAGGGACATGGTTTGGTTCCGTTGCTTGTAGAAAATCGGGTAGTTTCGACATCAAAAACAAAGAGGGGAAAAGGATCTCAATTAATAAAAAATACTTCAAAGTATTACAGAGGACAGATGGTTATGAATATTCGACAGAGAAGTGCGGCATTCCTCCCGGCGCTAAAGCAACCGGGCTCCCTGCCTGAATTTTTGTGGAAGCACATTTCATGTTAAGATTAAAATAAGGCTGGAAAAAAATGATCGACCTTGAGACCCTCCCCCACCTTCCGGGCTGCTACCTTTTCAAAGCCGAAGCCGGGACCGTGCTTTATGTGGGTAAAGCAAAGGATCTGAAAAAAAGGGTGAGCAGCTACTTTCAGAAACGGGACCATGACCCAAAAACCGAAAGTCTTGTCCGGGCGGCTCGGAACCTGGACTTTATCGTCACGAATACGGAAGTTGAGGCCCTGCTTCTGGAAAACACCCTGATTAAAAAACACTGGCCCAAATACAATATAAACCTCAAGGACTCTAAACGCTATGCGGGAATCGAGCTTACGGCCGATAAGTTCCCGAGGCTCAGGATTGCCCGGAAGAAAAGTGAAGGAGGGACCTTTTTCGGCCCCTTTGTCTCGGCAAAGGAGAGGGACTATATTTTCGAGGTCGTCAGGAAGACCTTCCGGCTCAGGACCTGCAAGCGTCTCCCGAAACGGCCCTGTCTCCGTTCCCATATCGGAGTCTGCAGCGGCCCCTGTACCGGGGAAATTACCGAAGAGGTATACGCAGGCCAGGTGCAGAAGGCGGCCTCGGTCCTGAATGGAAACATCGGGGAACTTATAGGAACTCTGAAGGCCGAAATGGGGGAATTTGCGGCAAAGCAGCAGTTCGAGCAGGCCCTTGAACTCCGGGACGAGATTTCGGCCCTTGAAAGCCTCAGAGAAAAACAGAACGTGGAGCGGCAGAAAACGCAGGACGAGGATATTTTGAATTACCTTGTTGAAGCCGATATGGTTTACCTCATGCTTTTTAAGGTTTATAAGGGCACTCTGGAGGACAAGCAGGACTTTGTTTTTGCGGCCGGAGAGGCTTTTTTTGAAGAGTTTTTGGTTCAGTACTATTCGGAAAACGAGCCTCCGGGAGAACTTATCGTGCCCGAGGCCCTGGACGAAGGGCTCACGGACTTTCTCTCGCACGTCCGGGGGAAGAAGGTTAAGGTCACGGTCCCGAAACAGGGGGAGAAAAAGGACCTTCTGGACCTTGTTCGGAAAAACGTTGAGCTTGGCTTTTTCGGGGACCGGAAAAAGCTTGAGGCCCTCGGGGGAAAACTGTCCCTTTCGAGCCTTCCGAACGTCATCGAGTGTTTCGATATTTCCCACCTCTCGGGTACGGCCACGGTCGGCTCCATGGTGCAGTTTCGGGGAGGGAGGGCCGATAAGCAGAACTACCGCCGCTTCAAAATAAAGAGTGTGGAAGGGATTGATGACTTTGCCTCCATTGCCGAGGTCGTGAGGAGACGCTACTCCCGCCTGCTCGAAGACGGGCACGAAATGCCGGACCTGATTATCGTTGACGGAGGAAAGGGGCAGCTCTCGGCAGCTTTTGAGGAACTTCGAAAACTCGGGGTCAGGGTCCCGCTAATCTCCATCGCAAAGAGGGAAGAGGAGATTTACGTGCCAGGACTTAAAAACCCGCTACCGATTAAAAA
This sequence comes from Methanosarcina baltica, assembly GCF_055394095.1. Taxonomy (NCBI): domain Archaea; kingdom Methanobacteriati; phylum Methanobacteriota; class Methanomicrobia; order Methanosarcinales; family Methanosarcinaceae; genus Methanosarcina; species Methanosarcina baltica. The sequence continues at coordinate 2,920,701 of NZ_AP042463.1, forward strand.
AGACGAGAAGGCCTCCCTCTTTGTCCAGGAAATCCGGGACGAGGCCCACAGGTTCGCAATCACATATAATCGCCTGCTCAGACAGAAATCAGTTCTCTCGTAAGCTCTGCCCGGTCAGATAAATGGCCCAAACAACTGGTATATTCACTCAGTTTTAAAATTCGGAATTTTGAATTTTTTTATTTAGAATCACTATCAAGAAGCCTTTCAACCACGGAACACACGGAAAGACACGGAAACCGGCCTGATGGCCGGTGAGTAAGTTGGATCTTTATGCAATAGGATTCAAAAAATACCCTGGATTCTTTAAAGAGGACTAAAAAACACCAGAACAACCTTAAATATTGTCTTCCCCGAGTTTCTCTTCGGCACCCGAGTTTCTCTTCGGCACCCGAGTTTCTCTTCGGCACCCGAGTTTCGCTTCGGGAGCACGAGGTCCGTTTCGCTCACTTCGCTCACTCAAGCGGACTGAAAAACGCCAGAACAACCTTAAATATTGTCTTCCTGCCGTCTTTTTCCGTGTATTCCGTGTGTTCCGTGGTTTGAATGCACACACACCAAACACCCCCTCACACAAAAACACAACATGTATGAGTATGAAGCAACTCCCAAAATAAAACCTGAAGTTATATTTTCACCATTCCTAAATGGCGTCTTCCTGCATTCTTTTTCCGTGCCTTTTCGTGGTTTGAATGCACACAGCAAACGCTTCCACCAACAAAAAAACAATTCGGAATTTTTGCATCAAAATGCAAGGCAACACCCCAACAGAATTCTGAAAACCAAACCTATGTGAGTATATCATGACATCAAAATCCGGAAAATCCACCGAATTACCTGCTGAAAAGGAAGCCAGCCCGCAGTTCAAACTTGTTTCCGATTTTGAGCCTAAAGGCTCCCAGCCCGAGGCCATCGAAAAGCTTGTGGAGGGCCTGGAAACCGGGCAAAAGTTCCAGACTCTCCTGGGGGTAACCGGCTCGGGCAAGACCTTCACGGTTGCAAACGTTATCGACCGGATCAAAAAACCGACCCTTGTGGTGGTCCACAACAAGACCCTGGCCGCCCAGCTCTACAACGAGTTTCGGGACTTTTTCCCGGAAAACCGGGTGGAGTACTTTGTTTCTTATTACGACTACTACCAGCCCGAGTCCTATCTCCCGACCCGGGACCAGTACATCGAAAAGGACGCCCAGATCAATCCCAAAATCGAACAGATGAGGCTTGCGACTACAGCTTCCCTGATGTCGAGGGAGGACGTGATTGTTGTGGCGTCGGTTTCCTGTATCTACGGACTCGGCAACCCTGAGAATTTTCAGAAGATGGGCTTTGAGCTGAAGGTGGGGGACAGGATTCCGAGAAAAGAAATCCTCAGCCATCTGGTTGACATCCTCTTTGAGAGAAACGATACGGAACTCATGCCGGGCCGCTTCCGGGTAAAGGGGGATACAATCGACCTGATTCCCGGTTATTTTGACAATATTATAAGGGTCGAGCTTTTCGGGGACGAGGTGGACCGCATCTCGGAAATCGATAAGCAGACCAGCCAGCGAAAGGAAGATATGAACTACTTTTTCGTCTACCCGGCCCGGCACTACGTAATTCCTGAGGAGGAGCAGAAAAGCGCAATCAAGGAGATCCTTGAGGAACTTGAAAAGCGTCTCCCGGAGCTCGACCTGATCGAGGCCCACAGGTTGAAACAGCGCACCCTATACGATATGGAAATGATCGGGGAGACCGGGAGTTGCAAGGGAATCGAGAACTATTCCCGGCACTTCGACCACCGGAAAACCGGGGAAAAACCCTTCTGCCTCCTGGACTATTTCCCTGACGACTTTTTGCTGGTCATTGACGAGAGCCACCAGACCATCCCCCAGCTCCACGGGATGTACAAAGGGGACCATTCCCGGAAACGGAGCCTTGTGGACTACGGTTTCCGGCTCCCGAGCGCTTACGACAACCGGCCTCTCCGCTTTGAGGAGTTTGCGGGCTACATGAAAAATACGATCTTCGTTTCAGCTACCCCTGGAGCCTACGAGCTGGAAGAGTCTTCCGGGATCGTGGAACAGATCATCCGCCCGACGGGGCTTGTGGACCCTGTGGTCGAGGTCAGACCCCTCGGGGGCCAGGTCAAGGACGTTATGCAGGAAATTCGGAAGGTTGTCGAACGGGGAGACCGGGCTCTGGTTACCACCCTTACCAAGAAACTGGCCGAGGAGCTGACGGACTTTCTGGCCCGAAACGAGATTAAGACCCGTTATCTCCACTCGGACATCAAGACCATTGAGAGGACCGAGATTATAAGGGAACTGAGGCTTGGAAAATTCGATGTCCTGGTAGGAATCAACCTGCTCCGAGAAGGCCTGGACATTCCCGAGGTGGGTTTTATCGGCATTCTGGACGCAGACAAGGAAGGTTTTCTGAGAAACAGCAAAAGCCTCATACAGACCATAGGCCGGGCGGCTCGAAACGCGAACTCGATGGTGGTCCTCTACGCCGACCGGATGACGGATTCCATAAAACAGGCCGTCCGGGAAACCGAGCGCCGTCGGGCCATGCAGCTTGCCTACAACGCTGAGCACGGAATCGTCCCTGAGACTATAAGGAAACCGATCAGGGAAAAGGTCGTGGACATCACCGACACAAAACACATCCCGAAATCTGACATTCCGAATATGATTATTGAACTGGAAGCGGGGATGCGGGAAGCTGCGGAGCGGCTGGACTTCGAGGAGGCCATAAGGCTCCGGGATTTGGTAAAAAGGCTTGAGAAACAAATTAAGGGTTCTTTATAAAATAGATAGATAATTTTTCATAGATAGTTAGTTAATCAACCACTGTTAAAACATTTTAATATTGTCATGGTGACAAATCATGCAACAGGTACACGGAAATGTTTAACTGGCTATTTTCCCTTTAATCTTCCTCTCATGTTTTTTCATGCTTTCCGTGGCTTAATTCTTTTACCAGGACTTTTCAACCACGGAACACACGGAACACACGGAAACGGTTAATTGTATACTCTCAGTTTTCCCTTTTACCTTCTTTTCGTGTTTTCAATGATTCTAATTTGATTTTGTATTATACTCACCCAGCTTTAAAATTCGGATTTTTGAAGTTCTAGATCCAAAATCACTATCAAGAGATCTTTTAACCACGGAAAAGCACGGAAGGACACGGAAACCGGCCTGAGGGCCGGTGAGTACACCGGTCCTTTAAATACCCGAGTTGCGCTACCCGAGTTCCGCTTCGGGATCACAGGAAATCGAAAATTTCCTGGGAGTTGCGATGAAATCGCAACAGCACGGGGACCCCCGTTTCACTCGCTACGCTCGCTCAAGCAGACAAAAAAACGCCAGAACAACCTTAATTGCCGTCTTCCTGCATTCTTTTTCCGTGTGTTCCGTGTGTTCCGTGGTTTTTTAATACCCACACCAAACACCCCCTCAAACAAAAACATAATATGTATGAGTATAGAGCAATTCCCGAAATAAAATCAGAACTTATATTTTTACCATTCCTTAGGGAATCGAATTGTTTATTAACCCAAACCCCTTAAATACATTGTAAATGTTCATTCTGAGCAAAGCCGAGGGTACTGGCTAATTAAAAAATAGATTAACGGAACGATAAGAGCATGTTTGAACAAACTTTTAAAAATATTGATGACATCCTTCGTAAGGATGCCGGTTGCAGTAGCGAACTTGATTATGTGGAGCAGACTTCCTGGATCCTTTTTTTGAAATATCTGGATGATCTTGAAAATGATAAAAAAGATGCTGCTGAGTTGTCATCCAGTACTTATACAGCCATTATCAGCCCCGAGTACAAATGGGAAACCTGGGCAGCCCCCAAAGACGAAGATAAGAAAATCGATCATAATAAAGCACTTACCGGCGAGGACTTGAAAGAGTTTGTAAACCTCAAGCTGTTCCCCTACCTGAAAAAGTTCAAAGTCGATGCCGAGAGTGCGGATACTATTGAGTACAAAATCGGGGAGATCTTCAGCGAGTTAAGTAATAAGCTACAGAGCGGTTACAACCTGCGTGAAGTCCTGAATATGGTTGATGAACTCCGCTTCCGTTCTCAGGTCGAAAAGCATGAGCTTTCGCACCTGTACGAGGACAAAATCAAGAAAATGGGAAATGCTGGCCGAAACGGTGGCGAATACTACACACCCCGACCTCTTATCAAAACAATCGTGAAAGTGGTTGCACCCTCAATCGGCAACAGGGTCTACGATGGGGCCGTGGGTTCAGCCGGTTTTCTGGTGGAATCCTTTGAATACATGAAAGAGAGCAAGAAACTGACCACGGACAAGGATCTGACCACCAGAGATATGGAGCTCCTCCAGAAAAGTACATTCTACGGTAAAGAAAAGAAGTCGCTTGCCTACATCATCGGCATCATGAACATGATTCTGCACGGCATTGAAGCTCCCAATATTGTGCACACCAATACCCTCACCGAAAATATTTCTGACATTCAGGATAAAGACCGTTACGATATCGTAGTTGCCAATCCCCCATTTGGTGGCAAGGAACGCGCCGAAGTGCAGCGGAACTTCACTATAAAAACCGGTGAAACCGCGTTTCTATTCCTCCAGCATTTCATCAAAATTCTCAAAGCAGGCGGCAAAGCTGGCATAGTAATCAAAAACACTTTTCTTTCAAATAGCGACAACGCATCCGTAAGCCTGCGTAAACTGCTGCTGGAAAGCTGCAACCTCCACACTGTACTGGACCTTCCCGGCGGCACTTTCACAGGTGCAGGGGTTAAAACAGTCGTGCTCTTTTTTGAAAAAGGCGAACCTTCTAAAAATGTCTGGTTCTATCAGCTAAATCTGGACCGAAACCTCGGCAAGACCAACCCGCTGAACGAAAACGATCTGGCGGAATTTGTGGACTTGCAGAAAACAAAAGCCGATTCCGAAAATTCCTGGTCTGTAAACATTGCTGATGTGGACAAAACCATCTATGACCTGTCGGCGAAGAACCCTCATAAAAATGATGAAATAGTGCTGCGTGATCCTCAAGAAATTCTGGAAGAGATTCAGGCGCTGGATAAGGAAAGTGCAGAAATCTTTAATTCGATTCGAGGGTTGGTATGAAGAAGAATTGGGAAGTAAAGAAGCTGGGGGAAGTATGCGAACTGATATCAGGCCAACATATTGAATCAAAAAATTATAACACCCAATCAAAAGGTATAGGCTACTTAACCGGACCTTCAGATTTTGGCTCTTTGCATCCCATAGTGTCAAAGTGGACAGAGTACCCTAAAGTGACGGCCCATAAAGATGATATTTTAATTACTGTAAAAGGATCAGGTATTGGTAAAATAAATTTACTTCACATTGACGAAGTTGCAATTAGCCGTCAACTCATGGCGATTAGAACCAACAAGGCTGAAACCAATTTCATTTATGCATTTCTTGTTCTGCAATACAACTTTTTCCAATCTTTGGGTAATGGTGCAGCTATTCCAGGGATATCAAGAAAAGATGTTTTAAATTTAAAGTGCCCTATTCCACCCCTCTCCGAACAACAACGCATCGTTTCTATTCTTGAGGAAACTTTTGCTGCCATCGAAAAGGCAAAAGAAAACGCCGAAAAAAACCTGCAAAACTCCCGCGAGCTTTTTGATTCGTATCTGCAAAGTTTGGATGCAGAGAAAGAGTCTTTAGGATCATTAGTAGATATCACAACCGGCAAGTTAAATGCAAATGCTGCAACAGAGAATGGACAATATCCATTTTTTACTTGTTCAAGAGATATATTCTCTATCGACAAATTTGCTTTTGATTGTGAAGCAATTCTTTTGGCAGGGAATAATGCTGTAGGCGATTTTAATGTGAAACATTATAAAGGTAAATTCAATGCATACCAGAGAACATACGTGATTACTGTCAATAAAGAAAACAGGGTGCTCTATAGGTATCTTTATTTCCAAATGCTAAATAGCCTCAAAGAATTCAAAATGAAATCAGTTGGAGCTGGTACCAAGTTCTTGAAATTGGGGATGATTAAAGATTTAAAAATTGCATTACCCTCTCTTTCCGAACAAACCTCTATCGTCGCCAAACTCGATGCGCTTTCTGCTGAAACTAAAAAGCTTGAAGCAATCTACCAGCAAAAACTGGCCGCTCTGGATGAGCTGAAAAAGGCTGTGTTGAAAAAAGCCTTTGATGGCGAACTTACGGGGGCGTAATTATGAATGAGGCCGAAACCAGGGCCGAGCTCATTGACCCGAAGTTAAGGGAATGCGGCTGGGGGGTTGTCGAAGGTTCAAAAATTCTTCGGGAGCACTATATAACTTTGGGTAGGATTCAGACCGGGGGGAAACGTGCTAAACCGCTCAAAGCTGATTATGTACTTGTTTATAAAGACCGTAAACTTGCGGTAATTGAAGCCAAAAGAGATGAACTTGAAGTTGGCGAAGGGGTGGCCCAGGCCAAAAACTATGCCGAAAAAATGCATATCGAAACGACCTTTGCTGCCAATGGCAGGGAAATTTACCGGATCTGCATGAAAACTGGGGCAGAAGGATTAGTTGATAGTTTTCCGACGCCGGATGAATTGTGGAATAAGACATTCGTTACTCAAAACCAGTGGCGTGACAGCTTTTCTCAGGTTCCTTTTGAAAATATGGGCGGAACCAAAGCCGTGCGTTTTTATCAGGAAATTGCGGTCAACAGGGCCATGACTGCCATTTCCGAAGGAAAACAGCGCATCCTGCTCACCCTGGCAACCGGTACGGGCAAAACTTTCATCGCTTTTCAGATAGCCTGGAAACTTTTTCAAACCCGATGGAACCTGAAGCGGGATGGGGGACGCAGGCCGAGGATTTTGTTTCTGGCAGATAGAAATATACTCGCTGATCAGGCTTTTAATGCTTTTTCGGCTTTTTCGGAAGACGCGCTGGTGCGTATCAGTCCTAAAGAGATCAACAAAAAAGGAAGGGTGCCAACCAACGGTAGCATATTCTTTACCATTTTCCAGACCTTCATGAGCGGGCCGGAAGGCACACCTTATTTTGGGGCCTATCCTGCGGATTATTTTGATTTCATTGTTATCGATGAATGCCACCGAGGCGGCGCAAATAATGAGGGGAACTGGCGTGGAATCATGGATTATTTTTCTCCGGCAGTCCAGCTTGGTTTAACCGCAACGCCCAAACGCAGTGACAATGTGGACACCTACAAATATTTTGGCGAGCCGGTCTACGTCTATTCACTAAAAGAAGGCATTAACGATGGTTTCCTTACGCCTTTTAAAGTAAAGCAGATCGAAAGCACATTAGATGAATATGTTTACACTCCGGACGATCTGGTCATTGATGGGGAAGTCGAAACAGAGAAAACCTACACGGAGGCAGATTTCAATCGAATCATCGAAATCAAAGAACGTGAAGCAAAAAGAGTGAAGATATTTCTTTCTCAAATCGATCAGAAAGAAAAGGCTATTGTTTTCTGTGCCACTCAAAATCATGCAATGGCAATTCGGAATTTGGTCAATCAATATAAGGATAGTAGTGATCCGAACTACTGCGTTCGTGTTACAGCTGACGATGGCGCGCTTGGTGAACAGTATTTGCGTGAATTTCAGGACAACGAAAATACGATCCCAACGATTCTCACCACCTCACAAAAGCTTTCCACCGGCGTTGATGCCCGAAACATCCGAAATATAATTCTCATGCGTAAGATAAAATCCATGATTGAGTTTAAGCAGATAGTTGGACGTGGCACGCGGCTGTTCGATGGAAAAGAATATTTCACCATTTACGATTTTGTAAAAGCTCACCTTCATTTTGCCGATAAGGAATGGGACGGAGAGCCGATGGATCCTGACCCTCCGAAAGTAAAAGAGCCGAAAGAACCCTATGTCTCATCGGAACAGGCCGAAAAAGAGGCGAAGAAAATACTTAAAATAAAGCTGTGTGATGGCAAAGAGCGCGAGATTCAACACACGATTTCAACTTCTTTTTGGAGTGTCGATGGTAAACCGATTTCAGCACAGGAGTTTTTACAAAATCTGTTTGGTGTTTTGCCAGAATTTTTTAAGAATGAACATGAACTTCGTGTAATCTGGTCAAATCCGGAAACACGTAGTGTATTTCTTGAAAAGCTTGCCGAAGCAGGTTATGGTATGGATGAACTCACAACATTACAAAAACTTATAGATGCTGAAAAAAGCGATCTTTTTGATGTATTGGATTACGTCTCTTTTGCCCTGCCGCCTATCACAAGGGAAATAAGAGTAAATAAGGCTCGATCAAGAATTTTTGAAGGGCTGGATGAAAAGCAAAAAGAGTTTCTGGATTTCGTTCTCTCTAATTACATAGAAACAGGTGTGGAAGAACTCAGCCAGGAAAAGTTGCCAGGACTTCTTGAACTCAAATACCATACAATAAGCGATGCTAAGGAAGCATTGGGCGGAATTGCTAAAACAAAAGAACTATTTTTTGGATTTCAAGAATACCTTTATGCGCCAGTTCTTGCGTGAAATAAACTACATGGAAGGCTATCCGGTTTAATCAAAACCGGTCTTCCATTAAGGAATGAGTCAAATATAATATCAAGTATTTTTGTCTGCCATTTCTTAACCACGGAACACACGGAAGGACACGGAAACCGGCCTGAAGGCCGGTGAATACGCCGGTTCTTTAAATACCCGAGTTGCGCTTCAGCACCCGAGTTCCGCTTCGGGATCACAGGAAATCGAAAATTTCCTGGGAGTTGCGATGAAATCGCAACAGCACGGAAACCCCCGTTTCACTCGCTACGCTCGCTCAAGCAGACAAAAAAACGCCAGAACAACCTTAATTGCCGTCTTCCGGCATTCTTTTTCCGTGTGTTCCGTGTGTTCCGTGGTTTTTGAATGCCCACACCAAACACCTCCTTAAACAAAAACACAACATGTATAAGTATGAAGTAATTCCCAAACTGAAAATATAAAGTTATTTCTCAGCCATTCCTAAGGGTTTCATGCAGAGGTTTTATGAAAAGTTCAGATGCGATTTTCAGAAAATTAAGTTTTATGAAAAGGTGCGTTGATTACCTAAAATCCCTTGACCCCGAAACCCTGGATCTGGAATACGACTACGAAAAACGAAGCGCAGTCGAGAGAAATTTCCAGCTCGCAATTGAGGGCGCTATTGACATAGGAGAGATTATCATCTCGGAAGAAGGATTCGAAAGACCCCCTGATTACGAAGGCGTCTTCATCGTTCTGGGAAAACATTCAATCCTCCCGAAAAATTTTGCAGAAAAATTTACACCGGCCGCCGGGTTCAGGAATGTACTCGTCCACATGTACGAGGATGTGGACCTGGAAATTCTTGAAGAATTCCTGACAGCAAAACTGGGGGATTTTGATGAATTTGCTGGGTATGTGATCGAATATATTGAGAAGAAAGAACCTGAATAACGGAAAATAGAATACCTTCAGGAATCAATATGGAAACCAATACCAGGATAAAGTCAAAAGATGAAAAAACTAAAGATGCGGCCAATTTTAGAAAAATTCTAACTCAGCTTTCAAAGAAGAGCTATTTTTGCCTTGATTTGCCACAAAAATCAGTGGCAAGGAAGATCCGTTAAAAAAAATATTTGTAAGGCCTAAGTTCTAAATTACATTTAAAAAGCCTATTGTATCTGTTTTTTGAAGAAATATCTTTATATACGTAGAACCTAAATTTATATCATGGTTTTTTTAAAACAGAAAATAATCAACGGTAAAAAATACTGGTATATTATTAAAACTGGCAGAATTGATGGAAAAGTGAAAACTATATTTCAGATATATTTAGGCAATGCCGAAAAAATATTTGAAATGAAAAAACAGAGTGAATCATTGCCCTACATGAAACTGAAATCTTTTGAGTACGGCAAACTTGCCGCACTTCTTCATGTGAATGAAGAGCTTGGATTCGTTGACATAGTGAACAAGCACACTATGAAAAAATCAATCGATGGTTTAAGTGTCGGAGAGTATCTTTTACTTGATATAGTGGGGAAATCTCATGGAGTTTTAAGTGAAAACGGTATTGGGGAATGGTTCAAAAAATCGGCCTTATCTTTTAAGTGGAAATTCCCTCATAAATTAAATTGTCAGAATTTTTTGAATCATATGAATTACATTGATTCCGACACAATGAAAAATATTGAAGACGATTTGTGCCGAGTTCTCATCGAAAAAGGACTAACCCCTTCAGTACTGTTTGTGGATGAATCAAACTGGTTCACTTATGCTACCAATTATGATGAAAAAAGTGAATTGCTTCATAAAGGGTATAACAAAAAGCATCGTAAAGACAAAAATCAGGTATCTGTAGCGCTGGCTGCTAATGATTACAACTTACCTTTTATTCACGAGACATATCCAGGAAATGTGCATGATTCAGAGGAATTTTCAGGTCTGGTTGACAAAATAGTAAACCGTCTAACCGAATTGAATATTTGTTCGGAAGACCTTGTTCTTGTTTTTGATAAGGGAAACAATTCAAAGGACAACATTGAAAAAGCAACTTCAAAGATGAATTTTGTAGGGGCTGTAAAAGCAAATCAGGCAGATGATCTTCTTGAAGTGCCATTATCTAAATATCAATTTTTATATGAAAGCTCAGAAGGCCACAAAATTTATGGCTATCGGACAAAGCATCAGTTTTACGGGACAGAATTTACAACAGTAATTACTTTCAATGAAGGAACTCACAAACTTCAAAAAAGAACTTGTGAGTCAAATATGTCAAAAATAACTGAGAATCTGGAAGACCTACAGAGGAGACTGGAAAGCAACAGAGGAAAAGCAAGAAACAGGAGCAGTGTAGAAAAAGAGGTTGCAGACATTATTATCAAAAAATACAGAAGTATGGTGAAATATGAAATTACTGATGCTCCTGAAGGTAAGAAAAAACCTCAGTTAAAGTTCTGGATTGACGAAGAGAATAAAAATAAGCGCGAAAATTCATTAGGAAAAAATATACTATTTACAGATAAGCACCGTTGGCACACTAAAAAAATTGTGCAAACATACAACAATAAAGGCGCTATAGAGGATGATTTTAAGCTATTGAATGATCACCTGCTTGTCCCTGTGGGACCGGTGTACCACCACAAAGATGAAAATATCAAAGTTCACGTATTTCTGTCTATAATTGGCTTACTTTTCTACAGATATTTAGCCTGGGAGACAAAGAGATATGGTCTTTCTATGAGAAGACTAATTGAAAATTTGTCCGAAATTAGGCTGGCAGTTATCCAGGATAAAGAATCAAATAAGTGTAATATTATTCTGGAAGAGATGAGTACAAAGCAAGCATCATTATTTTCTTTCTTGAACCTGGGTAATTACCTGCCACCCCAATAAAAACGTCATCAGTAGGATTATTCATTCCTTAGGCCCACACAAACAAAGCCGCTTGATAACGGAAAAACATGCATCTTTGAAAGTAAAGTCTAAGGCAGCATCTCCCGGAGCTTTCAAGAGAGTATAACATCAGCTTTCTGGGAATTTTCGGCTCTTATGTCCGGGGAGAACAAAAAGAAGCCAGTGACCTCGACATCCTGGTAGAGTTTTCCGAGGCCCCTGACCTTCTTGAATTCGTCGGGCTCAAACAGGACCTTTCCGATATCCTCTGCGTGAATGTGGATCTTGTAATGAAAAGTTCATTGAAACCGAGAATAGGAAAACGCATCCTCCGCGAGGTTGTGCAGGTATGACAGAACGTGAGGCTGGAGATTACCTGCAAAGATGATGATGTTTTTCCGGATCTGCTTTACAGCTTTCTTTTCAGCTCATCAAAAATAATCGTTTTTTCACTCCCCCTTTCCGCAACGATAGCAAGGTCATGCAGGTCTTCCATCATTTTTTCATATTCCTCAAGGGGAAGAATAATCGCTACTTTCTGCCCATTTTCATCAACCACATATTGTTTTTGCTAATCGGCCACATAATCACCTTTTTCAGGAATTTGAATGGCTCAGGCAGGCCTGAATATCTTCATGAGTCAAACCGGGATAGTTTCGCAGGATCTCGTCCTCAGACCATTTGTGAGCCAGCAGGCCTATAATGAATTCGACTGCAAGACGTGTGCCCCTGACAATTGGCTTGCCTGCAAAAACCGTCGGGTCAATGATGATACGCTCTCGCCATGTCATAAGCTTCCACCTGATTAGAATAGTGGTTGTAAGGTATTTTAGTTTTGAGGTTATGCGGTTTGAAGAGGGCCGCAGGCAATGCGAAAAAAAGAAAAACAGGCAGATCTCACAGAGGCCTTTCCAGACGCCTTCGGGATATGCGAATTTCAGGAGGGGACGGGAAAAGCGCAAGGGATCCACAGTTGAAATTCCGCGCCCTTACTCTCTCCTGAAGCCGAAAAATAAAAACCGGACATGAAACCCGTTGAGGTCAGTTGCGAGCCCTTCTGTAACCGCAAAAACAGGGGCGATTGCATAGGAAAAAAAGTAAAACCGGCAGACCTCAAAAGAGATCTGTCTGGAAATAAACGGGGCAGGAAGAAATGAGGAAGAGGTGCTGAACACGCACCGTTTTTCCTCAGACTCAGCTTTCAAAGAAGAGCTATTTTTGCCTTGATTTGCCACAAAAATCAGTGGCAAGGAAGATCCGTTAAAAAAAATATTTGTAAGGCCTAAGTTCTAAATTACATTTAAAAAGCCTATTGTATCTGTTTTTTGAAGAAATATCTTTATATACGTAGAACCTAAATTTATATCATGGTTTTTTTAAAACAGAAAATAATCAACGGTAAAAAATACTGGTATATTATTAAAACTGGCAGAATTGATGGAAAAGTGAAAACTATATTTCAGATATATTTAGGCAATGCCGAAAAAATATTTGAAATGAAAAAACAGAGTGAATCATTGCCCTACATGAAACTGAAATCTTTTGAGTACGGCAAACTTGCCGCACTTCTTCATGTGAATGAAGAGCTTGGATTCGTTGACATAGTGAACAAGCACACTATGAAAAAATCAATCGATGGTTTAAGTGTCGGAGAGTATCTTTTACTTGATATAGTGGGGAAATCTCATGGAGTTTTAAGTGAAAACGGTATTGGGGAATGGTTCAAAAAATCGGCCTTATCTTTTAAGTGGAAATTCCCTCATAAATTAAATTGTCAGAATTTTTTGAATCATATGAATTACATTGATTCCGACACAATGAAAAATATTGAAGACGATTTGTGCCGAGTTCTCATCGAAAAAGGACTAACCCCTTCAGTACTGTTTGTGGATGAATCAAACTGGTTCACTTATGCTACCAATTATGATGAAAAAAGTGAATTGCTTCATAAAGGGTATAACAAAAAGCATCGTAAAGACAAAAATCAGGTATCTGTAGCGCTGGCTGCTAATGATTACAACTTACCTTTTATTCACGAGACATATCCAGGAAATGTGCATGATTCAGAGGAATTTTCAGGTCTGGTTGACAAAATAGTAAACCGTCTAACCGAATTGAATATTTGTTCGGAAGACCTTGTTCTTGTTTTTGATAAGGGAAACAATTCAAAGGACAACATTGAAAAAGCAACTTCAAAGATGAATTTTGTAGGGGCTGTAAAAGCAAATCAGGCAGATGATCTTCTTGAAGTGCCATTATCTAAATATCAATTTTTATATGAAAGCTCAGAAGGCCACAAAATTTATGGCTATCGGACAAAGCATCAGTTTTACGGGACAGAATTTACAACAGTAATTACTTTCAATGAAGGAACTCACAAACTTCAAAAAAGAACTTGTGAGTCAAATATGTCAAAAATAACTGAGAATCTGGAAGACCTACAGAGGAGACTGGAAAGCAACAGAGGAAAAGCAAGAAACAGGAGCAGTGTAGAAAAAGAGGTTGCAGACATTATTATCAAAAAATACAGAAGTATGGTGAAATATGAAATTACTGATGCTCCTGAAGGTAAGAAAAAACCTCAGTTAAAGTTCTGGATTGACGAAGAGAATAAAAATAAGCGCGAAAATTCATTAGGAAAAAATATACTATTTACAGATAAGCACCGTTGGCACACTAAAAAAATTGTGCAAACATACAACAATAAAGGCGCTATAGAGGATGATTTTAAGCTATTGAATGATCACCTGCTTGTCCCTGTGGGACCGGTGTACCACCACAAAGATGAAAATATCAAAGTTCACGTATTTCTGTCTATAATTGGCTTACTTTTCTACAGATATTTAGCCTGGGAGACAAAGAGATATGGTCTTTCTATGAGAAGACTAATTGAAAATTTGTCCGAAATTAGGCTGGCAGTTATCCAGGATAAAGAATCAAATAAGTGTAATATTATTCTGGAAGAGATGAGTACAAAGCAAGCATCATTATTTTCTTTCTTGAACTTGGGTAATTACCTGCCACCCCAATAAAAACGTCATCAGTAGGATTATTCATTCCTTAGGCCCACACAAACAAAGCCGCTTGATAACGGAAAAACATGCATCTTTGAAAGTAAAGTCAGAGTTCTTTTTTCTGTTAATTGTTGAGCCAGCAGTCGATTATTTTTTGCAGCCTTTCGGTTTTTAGTGTTTCTCCGGTTTCCGGAACCGGTATATCATTCAGCCAGAGATAGACGGCTTCCTGAAGGAACTAAAAAAGATAGCAAAAAACAAATCAAGGGGCGAGTTACTGGAACCCGCACCTTTCAACAAAAATGGATGCGTTTAATCAATGCTTACTTATTCTTCTCGTTGTTCTTCCTGGTGTTCAAAGACTCGATCACCTTTATCGTATCTGTTCCCTCAAAAGAAGCCATACCCGAAGCTACTTCATTTTCATACCCTACTTTTCCTTTAAAAGTTACGATTACCTCATCTCCAGTTTCAAGGATAGCTTCAACTTCTTCCCGATCAAACTTGAGCATTCTCTCAAGAATCCCGTCTCCATCCCGATCCATCAGATATTCGCTTTCATCCTTGACAAAACCGTACTTCGGATCCGTAACTGCCGAAACTGTTTCATCGTTCAGGAAAATACTAAATAGGAACATGCTGGATGCATCGATTCCGGCAACATCATACCCATCAGGAAGTTCGATGTATGCAGTAACCCATTTTCCACCGCTCCCCAGGTTAAGGGTATCGGGGTCGAAATCAACTGTTGCAACAATCGGAAGAACAGTGACTGTTAGCTGATCCTGCCCGATTCCACCGTCATCATCCAAAACTTTCAGAATTACATTGAACACGCCCGGTTCAAAATAGGTGAAGTTTCCGGAAACCGTGCCACCTGACTCAGGATTCCTGTTCTCCTCTGTAAGCGAACCTGTCTCAACCGTTCCTTCCCCAAAGTTCCATTCGGCGGTGTGCTTGTCCAGCCAGCCAGCATCAGAGAAATTACCTGCATAAGAAACAGGGTCACCCGCAGTAACTTCAAGATCAGGGCCTGCGGTTACTACCGGGACAGCATTAAGCACGGTAACGTTGAGGGTATCGATTCCAGTTCCACCGTCATCATCCGTTACATTGAGAATTACAGTATAGACACCGTCATCCGCATAAGTATGAGATGTGTTCAGATCTCCTGTAATCGTTGAGCCGTCCCCGAAGTCCCACACTATGGTATGGGTATCGAGAACTCCCGGATCAGTAAAGCTTCCGGAGAAGCTGGCCCTAGAACCTTCGACCACTGAGATATCAGCTCCGGCCTTTACCTGTGGGGAAACGTTTCTCACCTTAACCGTAAGGTTGTCTGTCCCAACCCCACCGTCGTCATCCGTTACATTGAGAATTACAGTATACACACCGTCATCCGCATAATTATGAGAGGTGTTCAGATCTCCTGCAATCGTTGAGCCGTCCCCGAAGTCCCACACTATGGTATGGTTATCGAGAACTCCTGGATCTGTAAAGTTTCCGGTAAACTGAATGAGATCCCCTTCAAACACTTCGAGGTCAGATCCTGCATTCACCACGGGGACAGCATTCATCACGGTAACATTGAGGATATCGGTTCCAGTCCCACCGTCATCATCCGTTACATTAAGAGTTACAATATACAATCCGTTGTCCACATAGGTATGTGAAGAGTTCAGATCCCCTGATGACGTTAATCCGTCGCCGAAGTCCCACTCTATTGTATGGCTGTCATTGGCTCCTGGATCTGTAAAGTTTCCGGTAAACTGAATGAGATCTACTTCAAACACTTCGAGGTCAGATCCTGCATCCGGAACGGGGACAACATTCATCACACTAACCAATAGTGTATCATTTCCAGAGTCCCCTTCTTCGTCAGTTACAGTTAAGTTCACTGTGTAGACCCCGTCATCTTCGTAGACATGAGAAGTGACAAAAGATCCATCAACTACCGTTCCTTCTACTATTAATCCATCACCAAACTCCCAATTGGTGGAATACGTGTGTGACCCTGAAGCCGTATAGTTCCCTTCAAAGTTCACACTGGTTCCTTCCTCCACCGTTTGGTCCGTTCCTGCGTCAACAATTATCGGTGCTTTTTTGGTCGTTGCAGTCAAGTTGACCCACGTCTCATTCACATTCCCGTAAATATCCGCCGTGCACGTACCGATTGTATAACTTGTTTCAGGTTGGAGGCCGGTGGCGTTGAAGTATTCGGCAGAGGTGTTGGTCTTGAAGGTGCCGTTAAGGTAGATTTCGGTGTGGTTGAAGTCGGGGTCATTGGGGTTTGTCCAGGTCCAATTTATCCAAGTTGTACCGTTGGCGGATTGGAGATTGAAGACAGGAGATAGGGGTATCTCTGGCTTAATGGAAGACTCATCGATACTAACTTTGTATTCATGGACTTCATCTTTCTTTATGGTACTTCTAAGAGTGGTTACTTCTGAATATTCATCAACTAATGAAGGATCAAATTTACAAAATTGCAAAAGGTATTCTCCATCCTCAGTTCCCTTGATTATTAATTCATAATCACCTTTGAAATCATCTGGTAAGGAAATGAATTCATCCAGCTCAAATAATGTGTCAGGATCGCCTCTATCCGAATAACCAATTTGACCTGGTGGCATGTATTTTGCACCAATTATTTCATTAACAATCCCCGTATCTGTACTCCCAACTAATCTACCCTGACTGTCCTTAAGTAGCATTTTTATAGGAGATCCTGCTATAATGATGGTGCGTCTTCTCCCACTGTCTTCTTTTAGGAACTTCCACTGAAAGCCATAAGGTTCCACAGGAGAACCAGCACCATCGGAACAACCCAGCTCACAAACTAATGGTACATAGACTTTACATATCTCAAATTTATGTCCTTTGTATTCCCTTTCTTTAAATGTTACTGCTGTTTGTTTATCAAATGCATACCATGCCCTGTATTTGATCATCGTCAAATCATTGTGATCGTCATCCAAATAATTTTCTAAATCAAGATAAGCAACGTATGCACCATTTCTCAATGTTCCCGAAGTCCAAGGATCGTAGAAATTCCACTTATCACTATGCCAAATTTCAGCTGCACCATTTTGTAGATATACTGTAATAGAACCAATTGATGGGTAACCTTCTGCTACTGTGAGTTCTCGAGAAGGAAAACCTAATGCACGCTCAAATGATGTAAACAGATAAGCATGTGTAATACAGACCCACGGAGAATGGGTGTCTAGAGCTCCATTTTCTAATTCACTAAGTATCCAAACATCATTTTGTCTTATTCCTTTCGAGATATCAGATTCTAGATTATCATCAACAAATCTAAATACATTAAATGAAACTTTTCCAGGATCGTCGGGAAAAGCATCAATCAAGTGAGTTTCTGGATTTGTCGAGGCTGCTATTAATGCATATTTACGAACAAGCGGATTACTTATATGGGAAAAGTCAGTGTCACCTTCCTTATAGTATGTAAGATCTTCATCTTGATATCTCTTATACGGCTCAGTATAGAAATTTGGATACTGAATGGACAATACCTCACCATTTTCTGATTCTGGTTTTGTGAACGGTGATACATCCAATTCTTTCCCATCTACTCCGGAATCAGTGTCTGTATCATAGGAAATTTTGATTTTTATTGAATTTGTCAGCTCAATTTTTTGGTTGGCACAGATTACTCCTTTATAGATATCATCGTTTTCTACACCTGCAACGTTTATCCAATTTGTTACAGAAAATTCTTGACCTGGTAAGACATTGCCTTCGTAAATTACTTCATTATCTTCAACAGAAACTACTTCATCGTTACTCTGGAATGAGAATTTTACATTATGTATTGTATCGGGCAAATTGTTCTTGAAAGTGAAATCTAATTTGACCTGATCGTAAGGTACAACCATTTCATCTTCTTCATCTTCCCATACTGCAGAAACAATTTCTATGGGGTCTACTTCAGGTTCCTCAACATTAATGTAAACTCGTGACGTATCACTTTCTTTTCCGTCACTAACCGTTACATCTACAAAAAATGTCCCTGTGATTGGAGGTGCACCAGATGCTGGTAAATCTGCAGTCCATGTTACAACAGAACCACTTCCTGATATGAATCCCCCAGATGATTCATAAGAATAAATCAGACTGTCTCCTTCATAATCAAAAACTTCAACACTTATTGTAGTTGATTCTCCCTGAGTAATCTGAGATGGTGATACATCTATAGATTGAATAATAGGAGCATGGTTAGAAGTTTCTTCTCCTGTAACATCTATATATATCCTTTCAGTGTCAGTTGATTTTCCGTCACTTACAGTTACGTCTACAAAAAAAGTACCAACAATTGGTGGTGCACCAGGAGCAGGAACATCGGCTGTCCAGGTAATAATTGCTCCCTCACCATTAATGAAACCACCAGAGGACTCGTATGAATATGTTATTTCATCTTCATCTGCGTCGTAAGCTGTTACTTTGATAATACTTGTTCCACCCTGCGGGATTTCAGTTGGAAGTACTTCGATATTTTCAATAACAGGTACAAAATTTGGTTTTTCATATGCGGTAACAGTACATCTACTTGTTCCCGTCTCTTCAGTTGTATACATTGTCACATAAATGTGATATTCTCCAGGAACATCCGGTGCCACCCAAGTAACTTGATTTCCAGAACCAATGATAGATCCACCTGTTGTTTCGTAAGAATATCCAAGTATGTCTACGTCTTTATTTACAAACTCGTTAAGATCATCAAGTTCATCATATACGGTTATCACTGAGCTTTCACCTGTATAGAGATCCCTAGGTTCCACGATTATTCTTGATATTGGGACCATTTGACCAACATAAAAGTGTCTATCACTAAATATCAAGTAAATAAATCCATTTTCTGAAGCTATTCCATTTGCTCCGGAATCTATCCCTCCTATAAGTATAATATTTAATGGATCCGATATATCTATATATTCTACTACGCCAGAAGAACGCAAATATGCGCGAGTTCCATCAATGACGATATCATCAATTGGCCGCATATAATTATTATCCCCTTCCTCTTCTCCATCTACAGGAGAGAGTTCACCCATATCTGATAATTCCAAAACAAAGAATGAATTATCACGGTGAGATGATGTTGCATAGAATACATAATTACCGACGACTTCAACGTCAGTAACCTCCACTTCAATACGTTCAGTCCCCCCAATGCCAATGTATTCAACCTTCTCTTCAATATAATACTTATCAACATATTTTGGTTCAGAACGAGTCGTAATATCAAGGACTAAAATGCCCGATGCTCCTGATCCAATGCCAAGTAGAACGTAGTTTTCAACAACACAGACACTAACTACTTCTTCTTCAGTGTCTTCATATTCCCCTACTAATTGAGGATCCAGAGTACTGATATCATAGACTAAAAGACCTAAGTTTGTCCCGACGTATGCAAAATTGTCTACTATTTCGATATCATAGGAAGATATTCCATATTCAAATTGACTTGTTTCTTCATATGTAATAATTTCTGGATTATTTGGATCATTTATGTCTATAACTATCATAGGACATATATTTGAAGTAAGATAAGCACGGTTTCCCTTTATTTTGATTATATCAGAATACGTATATTCTTTGGTAAGTTCACATTCTCCTGCAAAAGTAGGATTTTCAGGGTCATGTATATCTAGAACCACAAAAGACTGTCTAATGTTGGCTGAATCTATATTAATAAGATAAGCATAATCCCCTTCTACTGCTATCCCGCTGTAAATCTGTTCAGATTCAGTATATGAACCACCTGTGCCTCCATATCTGTAATACCAATCACCTGGGAAACCAGAAGCGTTAGTAGTTGTTAATATAAAAAATAAAACAAAAATAAACAGTTTTCCTGTTGCTTTTATTTGTTTCAAATTCAATTTTCTATCTTTAAATTCATCAGATTTAAAATACATAATTGTACTAACCCCCATATTTCAAAATGCAATACAAAAATTATATCAAATTGCAAATTTATAATACAAGTTGTATCAAAACTAAAATGGATTCTACAATTGGGTAATATCCCATTTCAATTTTTATTTCATTTCGACAAAAATAGATTATTTTCATTGATTAATATAGGTATCCTCTTCAAATTTAGGGGTAGCAACGTGAATTCCACGGATTTGAGTAGAATCAAATTAATATTATTAGTTGTGGAATCACATCCATGCGACCCATTTAAGTTATAAACTTCGTGAATTTAACAATTAAGTATTTGCCTGGGTGGAAAATTCACCGCTGATTTTGAAGAGGATGCCAAAAGTTTACTTTTGTATTAATTGTGCTTTCGGCATGTAGCCTGTTCATTTTTGAATTTGGCCAAGGCCTGATCTCAAACATTTCTCGCAGATCTGCAAGCCTTCTTTCACAATGAACATCCCAAAGTTCGGAACTTGCAGTTCCACAGGGCAAAAAAACACTTGAAAAATAGTATTAATGAATCAAAAACATAAACCACAAAAAAGCAGGCCTGGATACCGGAGAGAAAAACTCTCCAGCACCCGCCAAAAAAAATATAATTAATGATGCCTATGTTTGGCCTCTTCTCTTTTAAACTTCGCAAAGGCCTGTCCGGAAACTTTCAGACATTCTTCGCAGAGCATCACGTTTTCTTTTACAACACCTTTCCTGAAGTTCGGGATATGCAGTTCCACAGGATAAAGATCGGTTTTTGTCCCGCAGAGTTTGCATTTGCCGGAGGTTCCGGCCAGGTCTCCCCTGTCTACTTTCGCAAGGGTGGCCTGGGCCGATTCCAGACAGACCTCACAGAGGCCTTTCCAGACGCCTTCGGGGTAGGCGAATTTCAGGAGGGGACCCCCCTGTACGCGCACTGGGTTTACGGTTGGAATTCCACGACCGCATAGATCACAATCTGTCATATCTCATACCTCCTTATACCAGTACCTTTGCGGCTTCCATAGCCCACTGTACGAAGGGTTCGGGCCAGAGGCCGATTGCAAGTACACCTGCCATTGCAAGCACGAGGGCGATTGCGTAGGGGAAGGGTTCGCTGACCCGGCCACCTTCGGGGGGCAGGATGTACATATATTTCACGAGCCTTGCGTAGTAGTAGAGGGAGAGCGCGCTGTTCAGGATCGCGATCACGGCAAGCCAGGTCATGCCTGCTTCGATGGTCGAGGAGAAGAGCACGAACTTGGCCATGAAACCCGCGGTTGGCGGGATTCCTGCAAGGGCAAAGACGAAGATCATCATGGCAAAGGCGGTCAGGGGCATTCTTTTCCCGAGGCCTTTGAAGTTGTCCAGATGATCAGGGATTTTCAGGTTGCCTCTCTTTTCGGAGGTTACCATCCAGACGACCACGCCTGCGGCGATGAAGGCGCCTGCTTTCATGAAGGCATGGGCCAGAGTGTAGAGGATACCGCCTGCAAGGGCCATCGGGGACATGACCACGAAGGCCATTGCGATGTATCCGGCCTGGGCCAGAGAGGAGTAGGCGAGCATTCTCTTGACACTGGTCTGGGAGACTGCGACCACGTTTCCGAGGGTCATTGTGACCACTGCGAGAATCGTGAAGGCGAACTGCCAGTCAGGTTGAAGCGCAGCAAGGGCCACGATGAAGACCCTGAAGGCTGCGATAAAACCCATCTTCTTCGAGCCAGCTGCCAGGAGGGCGGACACAATCGAGGGAGCTCCCTGGTAGGTATCCGGGGCCCACATGTGGAAGGGAACCAGAGCCATCTTGAAGCCGAACCCTGCAATCAGGAGGACGACTGCAACAAGGCCTATCGGGGAACTCGCAAGGAGGTCCGAGTTGGCTGCAATCAGGGGGATGCTTGTAGTCCCGGTTGCTCCGTAGACGAAAGTCATGCCGAAGAGCATGAGGGCGGCCGAAACCGAGCCAATCACAAAGTACTTCATGCCGGCTTCAAGGGACCTCGGGTTCTGCTTCTCGAAGGCTGCAAGGGCGTAGGTCGCAAGACTTGCAAGTTCAAAGGCACAGAAGAGCACGATGAGGTCATTGGCGGAAGCCACGATCATCATGCCGAAGGTCGCAAAGAGCGACAGGGCGTAGAACTCTTCGGTATGGCTACTGTTTTCGTTATACTTGACCCCGGCAATTGAGACCAAAAGGGCCACTACCAGGAAGACCAGTTTGAAAAACTGGGAAAGAGCGTCTATACTCAGAGTGCCGGAAAACATCGCGGCATTAGTCCCGAAGCTGTTAATGGTCAGACCAAGAGCAGCCAGGAGGCCGAGAGTTGCCAGGTATCCGAGCAGGTTTTTGCTCTGGGGGGACATGAAAAGTCCCGCCAGAAGCACAATCAGGCCGGTCACAACGACCGCGATTTCAGGGGCCAGGAGCATAAGGTTTTCCATAGCTCACACCCCCGCTGCAGCCGCAAGGCCGACTATTGCATCCGAATTCGTAATCATCATATCAAGCACCGGACTCGGATTCAGGCCGAAGTAAAGCACCAGAAGGGCAATTACGGCCATTGCGAGGGTCTGGGGCATGTCCAGGTCCGCCACAGGTCCGAGTTTCTCATTGTACACGCCAAACATTGCCCTCTGCATTGCCCAGAGGTGGTAACCGGCGGTAATTACGATTGCCAGGAGAGCGATTATCACAAAGATAGGCAGCTCTCCGAAAGTAAAGGTCAGGACCAGGAACTCGGCAATAAATCCTGTCAGGCCCGGAAGGCCCAGGGAGGCCATGAAGCCGACCATCATGATCACGGTAAGCTTTGGCATTTTAGTTGCAAGCCCGCCGAGTTCGTTGATGATTCTGGTCCCTGTGTTTTTGTGGATTACCCCTGCGGACATGAACAGGATGCTCATGATAAGCCCGTGGGAAAACTGCTGGAACATGGCGCCGGAAACTGACATTGTTACCAGGCCGGCTGCGCCGAGAGTCACGTAGCCCATGTGGCTCACACTGGAGTAAGCTATCATGCGCTTGAGGTCTTTTTGCCTGAGGGCAAGGAGAGCTCCGTAAAGTACACTAACTCCACCAAGGAGGCCCATGACCATAATGAGCAGGTCAGGACTGCCGGTGTTGGGGAGCATGGGGAGCATGATCCTGAAGAGCCCGTATCCACCGATTTTCAGCAGGACAAAGAGTACACTGCCTGCGGTCGGGGCTTCGGAATAAGCGTCCGGAAGCCAGGAATGGAAGGGGAAACTCGGGATTTTAGCGAGGAAACCGAAGAGTAGCGCAAGGAAGATCGCATCTCTCAGTATTCCCGATTCAATGAACTGGAACTGAGTAATCAGTTCACGGATGTCAAAGGACGGGATTCCGGTCTGCTGCCAGGCGGCAAAGAAGATCCCGAAGATCCCGAGCAGCATCACCAGGGACGCCACATGAGTGTAGATGAAGAACTTGTAGGAAGCGTGTTTCCTCTTTTCTCCTCCCCAGAGGTTAACCATGAAGAAGAGGGGAATGAGGGTAAGCTCCCAGAAGATATAGAACATGAAGAAATCCAGAGACACGAAGACACCAATGACGGCTGCCTGCATGGCCAGGATAAGGGCGAAAAACCCGTTCGGGGACTGCCTTTCCTCAGTCCAGGAATAGAGGACAAGGAGAGGAGTCACGATTGCGTTTAAGAGGATCAAAGGCATGGAAATGCCGTCAATCCCGACGCTGTACTTGATCCCGAGAGACGGGACCCAGTTCATGGACTCGAAGAACTGCATTGCTGCAGTGCTGCTGTCAAAGTTCAGGTAGGCAAAGAGGGTCAGGCCAAGGGTTGCAAGGGAGCCTGCAAGGGCAAGCGTTGCGGCCTGGTCTTTCGTTTTTGTGAAAAAGGTTACTGCTGCAAAAATCAGCGGCACCAGAATCAATAAGGATGCGACCGGCAGCATCAAAGCACCTCCACTATTAACTTAACAAGTATGATCAGCAGGCTTACTCCTGCGACCACTACGGCTGCATAGGTCTGCACGACCCCGGTCTGGACCTTTCTGAGGACCTCTCCGGCTTCAACCGTGATGATTCCGACTGATTCCACAATGCTGTCAATTATGACGTCCACTACCTGAGTGAGGAATGCGATTACGCCGTAAACGATTCCAATGGAGAAGAACTCGGTGAAAATCTCGTTCTGGTAGTAGCGCCTGTAAAGCAGTTTGTAGATAGGGTTCTTTTCGGATGCGATGGCTCCGAGGTTCACAGCTCTCATGTAGTAGAGCACGAAGGAAATCCCAAGTCCTGCAAGGGCAACGATAAGCGGGAGCCAGATGATTAAGAGGGGCTCATGTCCTGTTGCGTGGACAAGTTCGTTTCCCCCGAGGGCTGCAAGGCTTCCGATGTCAACGTTCACGAAACTGTTGCTGAAGGTTTCCTCAAGGAAGCGCATAAAGCCGGTTTGAGTCAGGCCTCCGAAAACCAGGGCAAGAACTGCCAGGATTGAAAGGGGAACGGTCATCGTGGAAGGGGACTCATGGCCTCCGTAGTTGCTTCTGGGCTTGCCCGTGAAGGTCATGAAGATCAGCCTGAAGATGTAAACCGAGGTCAGGAACGCAGCCAGGATTGAGAAAATGTAAGGCAGCCAGTTTCCGTTGTGTTCTCCGAGCAGGTAGGCGCTCTCAATGATCGCGTCCTTGGAGAAGAAACCGCTTGTCCCGATAGAAGTTCCGGGAATTCCCATGCCTGAAAGGGCAAGGGCCGCTGCGGTCATGGTTGCTGCGGTAATTGGCATTACCTTTGCAACTCCTCCAAGTTCTCTCATGTCGTGAGTGCCCACAGCGTGGATTACACTTCCGGCACAGAGGAAGAGGAGAGCTTTGAAGAAGGCGTGGTTGATCAGGTGGAAGAGAGATATGCCGACTGCTTCCATTCCGATTGTCGCTCCGAGCCCCAGGCCCAGCATCATATATCCGAGCTGGCTGATGGTGGAGAAAGCAAGCACACGCTTGATGTCGTTCATCACAATGCCCATGGTTGCTGCAAAGAGCGCGGTAAACCCACCGACGTAGGCTACTACCATAAGGGAACCAGGAGCTGCGAGGAACATTGGGAAGGTCCTTGCGACCAGGTAAACCCCGGCGGTAACCATTGTTGCCGCATGGATAAGAGCCGAAACCGTTGTCGGGCCTTCCATTGCGTCAGGCAGCCACACATGCAGCGGAAACTGCCCGGACTTTCCGACGGCTCCTCCGAAGAAGAGCAGTGTAATAATAGTAAGGTGACTGATTTCCGTCCCGAAGATATTTGCCTGCATTGCAGAAAGCTCTGGGATGTAGGAAAAGATTTCGTTGAAGCGGAGCAGGTAGACTCCTTCAGGGATTCCACCGACTATTTTCAGGAGGTCAGAGGTAAGCACGACGATTCCGGTCAGGAACATCACGTCTCCTATCCTGGTAGTCAGGAACGCTTTCTTGGCTGCGGCTGCGGCCGAGGGTTTTGCGAACCAGAACCCGATAAGGAGATAGGAACAGAGTCCCACAAGTTCCCAGGAAACAAAGAGCTGCAAAATGTTGTCCGAGAGGACCAGGGAAAGCATTGCGGCCGTGAAAAGGGCGGTTTCCGCAAAGTACCTGGACTTTGCCGGGTCATGGGACATGTAGCCTACCGCGTAGATGTGGATCAGCAGACTCACAAAGGAGACCATGCAGAGCATTACCGCGGCAAGCGGGTCAATTAATACCCCGAGGTTCAGCATTGCGAACCAGGAAATAGACTGGGTGACGACCTCTTCGGGATTGGCCAGCAGCCTGAGGGTAATCATTAAGGAAATTACTAAGGAGGCGGCAATGGCGAGAATCGGGACAATTGCCCCTCCGGACTTCATATTTTTGCCGAAGAAGAACGTGATTACAAACGCCAGTGCAGGAAGCACCGGAATTAAAAACGCGAGGTTTTCCAGAGCCATTTTTACCACCTCAGAAGGTTGAGCTCATCAAGGTTGATCTTATCATGCATCCTGAAGATTGCCATGAAAATCGCAAACCCTATTGCCGCTTCCGCTGCCGCAAGGGCGATTGAGAAGAGGGCAAAGACCTGTCCGTTTAGAGTGTCCGTGTAACTTGAAAAAGCCACCAGGTTCAGGTTTGCGGCGTTGAGCATAAGTTCGATACACATGATAAGCCTGATACCGCTTTTATGTGTCATTACTCCAAAAAGCCCGATCGAGAAGAGCAGGGCTGAAAGGCCGAGGTAGAAACTTAAAGGAATCATTCACTTCCCTCCCCTTTTGCCATATAGATTGCGCCTATCAGGGTTGCGAGCAGGACAACGGACAGGATCTCAAAGGGCACCACGTAATGGGTGAAAATCAGCATTCCAAGCCCTTCGATGTTACTGGGGTCCTCAAGGTTTCCTGGAAGCTGGGAGACCGGGTTCCAGGCCGTCCCGAAAGCTCCAAGCACCACAATGGCCAGGAAAAGGACGGACACCACTAAGGCTGCGAGTCTGTTATTTTGCACCTGATCCACCTCCTATTTCACGTTTTGTCAGCATCACGGCAAAGAGAATCAGCACACCTATGGCTCCTATATAGACCAGGACCTGGACAACTCCGAGGAACTGGGCGTTTAAGAGGATGTAAAGCGCGGCCACGCCGAACATGCATACAACAAGGGAAAGCCCGGCTCTTACAACGTCCTTTGCGATAACCACAAGGACTGCAAAGAAGACCGTTACCCCGGAAAGCAGGCCAAAAGCTCCCATTTCAAGAAGGGCCCATAAGGTTTCGAGTCCTATCATCGTTCATCACCTTCATCAATGTCAACTTCTCTTGCCAGCTTGGCGGGGGTCATGAGCATGTCTTTGTGTTTCCACTTGACAACTCCTTTAGTGTATTCTTTCCCGCTGGAAAGAGCGCCCTTTGGACACTGGTCAATACAGAGCCCGCAGAAGAGGCAGTGACCTATATCAATTTCCGGGAACCAGCGTTCTTTAGTGCTGCCCGGGGCAATCGGAGCTTTTACGATCCTGATTGTGTTGTTAGGGCAGGTGTTGGCGCAGATCCCACAACCAATGCACTTGCTTTTATCGAGGATCTGAAGACCCCTGAACCTGTCGGGAAGCTGAGATTCAACTTCCGGGAATAGTCTGGTTACCGGGGGCTTTGTGATGTTTTTCAGCGCATATTTAATATTTTTAAAAACCATTATTTTACACTCCCAGGTAGAGCCCGAGCCCCACTGCCCAGACAAGGTTCAGAAGGGAAAGAGGCAGGAGTTTTTTCCAGCTCAGGTCCATGACCTGGTCGATCCTGTACCTTGGTACAGCCCATCTCATCATGACAATAGTACAGAGGACAAGGACGGTTTTGATAAGCAGGAAGAACGTTGGTGCGATCAGGCCTAAAACAGCGTTGTTTGAGACAAAAGCCGGTACGTTCCAACCACCAAGGAAAAGCAGAGCCACAAGGAAAGACCCGAGGATCATGTGGATGTATTCGGCAAAGAAACCAAGCCCGAAACGCATTCCACTGTATTCGGTAACCCAGCCGGCGACCAGTTCTTCTTCGGATTCGTTCTGGTCAAAGGGGAGTCTTCCCATGTCGGCCATAAGGGCAACAAAGAAAACAAAAAACCCGAGTGGCTGCAAGAATATATTCCAGAGCAGGCCCTGGGCCTGAGCAATTTCCACGATGTTGAGGGAACCTGTCATTACCACAATACTGATTATGGTAATTCCGAGAGGCACTTCATACCCGACCATGCGGGCAAAGTTTCTGAAAGCCCCGAGAAGAGAGTATTTGTTGTTGGATCCATAAGCCATCATGAAAATCCCGAAAATCGAGATTGCAGACATTGCCTCGATGTAGAGGATACTGATGTCTATTTCAGTGACCGCAAGCGGATATTCGACTCCGTTTACGAAGACAGCCCCGACCGGGATTGCGACAAGCATCAGGAAAACCGAGCTCATCATGAAAATAGGGGCATTCTTAAAGAGTATTTTGTCAGCGTTTCGAGGCATCAGGTCTTCTTTTGTGAAGAGCTTGATGGCGTCGGCTACAAGCTGGAGCAGCCCGTATTTACCTACCCTCATGGGGCCGTATCTTTGCTGGATATCTCCGGAAAGTTTCCGTTCAATCCAGACAGCTCCCATTGCTCCGAGGAAAATGGCGCCTATAAGTGCAAGCCCCACAATGCCCCGGATTAAGGGAAAAAATGGAACTATGAATTCAGGAATTTCTATCATTGCGCTCACCTGTCCGCTTCACTGGTGCAGCCGTCCATGCTTCCTGCAATTGCTGCCACATCCGCAACCGTGGTCCCAATGATTAAGGGGGGCAGGGCCTGCAGAGTCGGGAAAACGGGGCCTCTGACCTTTACTCTGTAGGGTTTGTCCGAGCCGTCCGAGATCATGTACATGCCCATCTCGCCTCTCGGGTCTTCGACCCTGTGGTAAACCTCGCCAGCCGGGACTCTCATTACGGGAGTTCTCCTGCCATAGGGAGTGTTTACCGGGAAGATCGGGCCTGAAGGTAGTTGGTCAAGGCACTGCTCAATAAGGTAGATGCTTTCCCGCATCTCGTTAAGCCTGACCTGAATCCTTGCGAAGATGTCTCCTGCGGTTTCCGTGCAGACCTTGAAGTCCAGGTCTTCGTAGACCAGGTAAGGTTCGTCCTTCCTTATATCGAAAGGAACACCCGTTGCTCTGAGAGCCGGGCCCGAGACCCCGAGGTCTTTTGCAATATCGGCGGTCAGGATTCCCACCCCTATGGACCTCTGCTTGTAGATGCTGTCCGAGTTGAACATTTCCTCGTAGTCGCTGATGGTTTTCTTGAGGGAGTTCAGGACCGGAAGGGTTTTTTCCTTAAAGCCTTCGGGAAGGTCTTCTCGCACTCCGCCAAACCTGAGGTAAGTGTGTGTAACCCTGGCTCCCGTGACTATATCGATCAGGCCGAGGATTTCTTCTCTTTCCCTGATCGTGTACATGAACATTGACACGAAACCGATGAATTCCCCGAATTCCCCCAGGCCGAGCAGATGGCTCTGGAGCCTTGAGAGTTCTTCTATGATGACTCTTATGTACTGAGCCCTTTTCGGAACCTCGATTCCTGCAAGTTTTTCCACGCAGCCCACAAAACATTCCTCGTTTGTGAGGGCCACAAGGTAGCAGATCCTGTCAACGATTGTAATTCCCTGAAGGTAGGTTTTATTCTCCAGGATTTTTTCAATTCCTTTGTGAATGTAACCCAGTTCCACATCAGCATCCAGCACGGATTCCCCTTTTAACCTCAGGTTAAGCCTGAAGGGACCGGGCTGCATTGGGTGCTGAGGACCCAGGTGTAAGATCATTTCATCTGATCCGACATTTTCTTCCATTTTTCTCCCTCACACCAGGTTTCTGGCTGTTTTGTTCGGGAACCCTTCGTAGTCTTTTCGAAGAGGCCACTCACCCAGCATTTCCTCTGGAAGTAACAGAGGCCTTAAGTCCGGATGGTTTTTGAATACGATTCCGTAGAGTTCGTAGGTTTCCCTTTCATACCAGTTGGCGTTCCAGTAGACCGGCACAACGGACTCGATTTTCGGGCTTTCTCTGGAAAGCACTGCCTTGAGCGTCAGGACCACAGGATGGTCGTAGGAAGCGATATGGTAGACAACTTCCATCTCGTTTCTTTTGGGATAGTCTACTCCGCAAACACTGCCAAGGTGGCCGAACTGCAGGGAATCTTTCAGGTACTGACAGACTTCCTTTGCTTTTTCCCCGTCCACGTTTGCCTGGACGCGGATCTCGGATTTGATTTCGGCTTCCGAAATCATTTCAGGAAACTTGCCGGTTAATGATTCGATAATTGTTCTGGCATCCATGATTTTTCCTCGAATAAAATGATCCGAAAAACCTCAGTATTCCGTGCCCAGGTCCTTTTTGGCCTTGATCTTTTCCTGAAGTTCCACAAAACCCTGGAGCATGGCCTCAGGCCGTGGGGGGCAACCGGGAACGAAAACATCGATTGGGAATATCTCGTCAATGTTCTGAACCGTACTATAGGACTCGTAGAAAGGCCCGCCGCTGATCGAACAGTCTCCAAGACAGAGCACCCATTTCGGGGCAGGCATCTGGTCCCAGAGCCTTTGCAAAGCCGGCAGGTACTTTTTGGTCACGTACCCGCTGATGAGCATGACGTCTGCCTGTCTGGGGGAGTTTCTCGGAATGATCCCGAAACGGTCCGTGTCATAGTGAGCACAGCCCATGGCAATCATTTCCACACCACAGCAGCCCATGGGCTGGGTCATGAACCAGAGCGAGTTTTTCCGGCCCCAGTTAATCAGGTCCTGAGCTATTGTTTTCTTGAGGAAGTTACTGATCGCTCCGGAGGTGGTTGTAATCACTCCGGGAACTCCATCAATAGAATCTTCCTCTGTTGTTCCGCTCGTTTTTTTTGACTTTATTTCACCCATGTAAGGGCCTCCTTCTTCCAGAGATAGAGATAGCCGATAAGCAGTATGAAAACAAAGACAAACATCTCAACAACCGCGATTGTGGTAATCCCGTGCCCCTTGTAGACCGTGGCCCAGGGGTAGAGGAAAAGCACCTCAATATCAAAGAGGACAAAAGCAATTGCATAGAGATAATATTCAACATTAAACTGGATCCTGGCAGTCCCGGTGGGAATCGAACCTGATTCGTATGTTGTGTATTTGTTTGCTGCCTTGCTTCTCGGACTCAGTTGCTTTACTAAAAACATTGTCACGGGCGGCATAATCAGGCCCACGGCAAGGAATATGGCAACTGGTATGTAACTATCGATGATTCCAGCCATTATATCACGACTCCTCAGGCAGGATGCCTGCGACTTTAATCATGGGAAGAATGCCGTCAACTTTCAGGCATTCCGTTCCACGTTTGGATTTTTCTATTCTGCTTTTGAAACAAGTTCCCGTAGCAGGCAACGCAGTTTTTGAAATTATTTTCCCTCGGCCAATGTTGGATCTGCTTGTCATGCGTAGCACACCGTCCCTACCTCTCAGGACTTTTAGTACTACACGATAGGGAATTGGACTGAGGGAGCATCCAAATGTATCATAACATATTCAACGTAGTCAATTAAGACTCAGGCTGGTCAATCAGGGCTTGCCGAAGCAAGCTCCCCCTTTATTGGGGGGTTATTGACCTTTAAAAGTGCAATAATCTGAAATTGCAGGTATTTGATAATCCTAAACTATATACATTCTTTAACAAGTCTTGGAAACTCTGCAGGTCTATTATAACCTGGGCATTAATATGTGAATTTATTAACCCGGAAGCGGAGAATACACCCTCCGAAACAAGGTCGTAAGCCCTTTTACAGATCGAATATATAGTGGGAAAGTTCAGGAACTTATTAGGAGGTAATTATAATTGATAATCTATAATTATTATTCCATTTTCCACTAATAATTCTGCAAATGATAGAGGACTTATATATAGGTATTTGCTAGATAATTAATAATATATAAATATTCAGTATAATTAATTAGAACTCTGACCCTCCGGATCCCGCCCGGAAGAAAACAGAACCTTGTGGCACAACTATCAACATATTCCAGAATAATACATTAAATAAATATATTATTAAAGAATGTGCACGGAAGAGCCTATTTAAAGGAATTTTGCTAATTTTGCTAATTTTGCTAATTTTAGAACTTAAATATAGAGGAATGAATACGAGGGGTAATTATATTAATAGCTATAAAAAACCTCCCAATACTTTATTATTAATAATGACAAAATGGCCATAAAATCGGGGACCTTTTTATATATTTTCACGGATTCATAATATATTTTGTAGAGTGTGGCGTATCGTCTGAAAAACGAATTAAATTATTTACAATACCTTTTGTAAAGTTACTGGCAGTTAAAAACTGCGAGGATTTACTATTAATAAAATATATATAATAATATATAATACAGCGTTTATAGAACATACTGGGCCGGCTTTCCCGGAAACCAACTTGAAACCACCTTAAAACCACCTTAAAACCACCTTAAAACCACCTTGAAACCACCTTGAAACCGTTTATAAGAACCAACACATTATAATAATACGTTTCCTGATAGGGAGGCAGGTGCTATCTCATGAGGGTAAACGAAAATTGTGTAGGATGCGGGCAGTGCGCTGCCTTTTGCAAAAAAAATGCAATTGAAGTCCTGGGAAAAGCCAGGATAACAGACGCCTGTGTGGAATGCGGGATCTGTGCTTCCTACTGCCCTGTTAAAGCTATTGAAGTTGAACTTAAGGTGTCGGCATGAAAGCGCTGGTAATCGGGGCCGGACTTGGAGGACTTTTGAGCGCGGCCAGGCTTTCAAAGGCCGGGTACGCGGTAGAGGTCTTTGAGAGGCTCCCCATCACGGGAGGCAGGTTCACGAACCTTGAATACGAAGGCTTCCAGCTCTCCAGCGGGGCTTTTCATATGCTCCCCCATGGTCCGGGAGGTCCCCTTGCACACCTGCTTTCCGAAGTAGGAGCTGAGGTTAAGGTCGTGCGCTCGGAACCCCTGACAATGGTGCGCGTACCTCTGGAAAAAGGGGGCAGTGATTATACAGAGGGTTTTCGGGATATTCCCTTCAGTGAGTTTCCTTCCAGGCTCTCCAGAAAAGACCGTATGAAAATTGCCTATCTTCTTGTAAGTACCAGGAGAACCCGGCCCACGGGAAGCTCCCTGAGGGCCTGGATCAAGGCCCAGCTCAAAGACGAGGACGACTGGCTGGTAAAACTTGCGGATTCCTTCTGTGGCTGGTCTCTGAGTTTAAAGAGTGAGGAGATCTCCGTGGAAGAGACTTTCGAGATAATTGAAAACCTCTACCGCTATGGCGGCCCCGGTATCCCCATGGGAGGCTGTAAAGGCGTAATCGAAGCCCTGGAAGCCGTAATTACGGCAAACGGGGGAAAGGTCCATACAAAAAGCGAGGTCTCGAAAATCCTGATCGAAAACGGAAAGGCTGTTGGCTTAATCGTGGATGGCGGTAGAGAAAAAGCCGACCTGGTAATCAGCGACATAGGCCACCCCGCAACCGCAGGGCTCTGCGGAGAAAAGGAAAAAGGCCCGGAGGTAGAAGGCTGGAAAGCTTACCTCAAGCAGGCCGGAACTCAGGAACCCTCAGCCGGCATAAAGATCTGTCTTGCGGCAGATGAACCCCTTATAGGACATTCGGGGGTTCTCCTGACTCCTTACGCAAAAATGATTAACGGGATTAACGAGGTTACACACGTTGACCCGGCTCTCGCCCCGGCAGGAAAACACCTTACCATGGCTCACCAGCACGTAAGTCCTGAGAGGGTAAAGTTCCTTGAGGAGGAAATCGAACTCGGGCTTGCGGACCTTAAGGAAATCTTCCCGGGCAAAAGATACGGGGTTCTGTTCATACAGTCCTACCATGACGACTGGCCGGTTAACCGGGCGGCTTCAGGCACGGATGTCGGAAACGGGACCCCGGTTTCCGGGCTCTACGTTGTCGGAGACGGGGCCAAAGGCCGGGGAGGAATCGAAGTCGAGGGAATAGCCCTTGGAGTTGTCGATACCATGAAGAAAATTCTGGGTTAAAATCAAGAACGCAATGTTCCAAATAACTCATCTTAAACTCATCTCAGATCTTATATACTCCCTCAGCTTTAAAATTATAATTTTTGTATAAAATGCAAGGCAATAACCCAATATAATTCTGAAAACCAGACATGTATGTATATATCTGTGTCGATTGAAGTTATCTATTCGGAATCGCTAGCAAGAGGACTTTCAACCACGGAACACACGGAAGGACACGGAAAGAATTTACCGGAAATCTACACTCAGCATTATATCTAACCTCGATTGATACTTCCCCAATTTCCGCTTCGGGACACGAGTTCCGCTTCGGGATCACAGGAAATCGAAGATTTCCTGGGAGTTGCGATGAAATCGCAACAGCACGGGGTCCGTTTCGCTAAGCTCAAGCGGACTAAAAAACACCAGAGAAACCTTAATTGTCATCTTCCGACATTCTTTTTCCGTGCTTTTCCGTGCCTTTCCGTGGTTTAAGTATTCTTTCGAGATTAGTTGGAGAATTTTGGTACCTGACTATAAAAGCCTGAAATTTAAAAAAAATCATTCAAGCAGGTGTTTAGCATTCACCCCAGAAACCCAGGATTTGTAAGCTACACAAAAAACGTCTTCCTTCCTGTTACCAACGTTTGCAGGAACCACTGCGCCTACTGCGGGTTCAGGCGGGAACCCGGACAAATCGGAGCCCGGCTCATGAAGCCGGAAGAACTAATCCCTATCCTTAAAAACGGGGTGAAGGCGGGGTGTACGGAAGCCCTCTTCACTTTCGGGGAATACGCGGAAGAACTGCCCGAGTACAGGGTATGGCTTGAGGCTCTCGGTTATTCTTCCACAATCGAATATCTTGTTTATCTCTGCGAGGCCGCGATCGATATAGGAATTCTTCCGCACACGAATGCGGGGGTCATGACCCGGGCCGAGTTAAAGGCCCTGAAACCTGTAAACGCGAGCATGGGGCTGATGCTTGAGACCACGGCTGCCCTCGAAGCTCATAAAGACTGTCCCGGAAAAGTTCCCGAGCGGAGACTTGAAACTATCCGGGATGCCGGAAGGCTAAAGATTCCCTACACAACAGGCCTCCTTATAGGGATCGGAGAAAGTCGGGAAGACAGGGTTGAGTCTCTGGAGGCAATTTCCGGCCTGCACGAAAAGTACGGGCACATCCAGGAAGTCATTATACAGAACTTCGCTCCAAAACCCGGGACTCTTATGGAAAGCTGGCCTGAGCCCACAAAAGAAGAAATGACGGATACGGTTGTCCTGGCCCGGCAGCTTTTGCCTGAAGACATCTCAGTTCAGGTCGCCCCGAACCTGATCGACCCGAAGACTTTGATCGAAAAGGGTGTGACGGACCTTGGCGGGATTTCTCCGATTACGATTGACTGGATTAACCCCGAAGCCGCCTGGCCGGTCGTGGAAGACTTGCAGGCCAAACTGGGAGCAATGCCTCTTAAGGAACGCCTGCCCATCTATCCTCAGTACATCAAAAAAGGCTGGTATTCGGCCCGGATAAGCAAGTTGATAGAAAAGCTATCGGACACGGAAGGGTATAGAAAATAGACAGAAGGGTATAAACGAACTGGTTTCAGCTTCCCGGAGAGAAGTTCCTGGATATGGAGCTTCCGAATAATCAGAAAGAATAGCGAAAATTAAAATCATATAGGACTTAAGCAGTTGAACAAAAAACCAGCAGGTGTCAACTATCCCCACCTAAAACCTTTGCCTAACGGCTCAGGTTTTTGAGGAAAGGGTCTCCTGCTGAGGTAAGATGAAGCACCAAACTATCATATGCCGGGTTTTATATATCAAGTGCGTAACTCCTACCACCTATCTCAGTGCGTAATTTCTACCACCTATCTCAGTGCGTAATTTCTACCACCCATTTCAGTGCGTAACTTTTACCACCTATTTCAGTGCGTAATTTCTACCACCTATCTCAGTGCGTAATTTCTACCATGGAAGACACGGAAACACACGGAAAAAAGAATGCAGGAAGACAACAATTACGGTTGTTCTGGCGTTTTATCCCTAATTTGTTTGAAATGCTTATTTTAGTGACCCGGCAATCCACCGGCCTTCAGGCCGGTTTCCGTGTCCTTCCGTGTATTTCCGTGGTTATGAGACTAAGATGAGTTAAATTTCCATGTTTATGAGACCTGAGATGAGTTTATTAAGGACATTGTGTTCTTGACTATAATGTCAATTATCCCTGAGCTAAAGCCTCAGGGACCCTCTTTGCTTCATTCTTAAAAAAACAAACACAGGAAAGATCAGGATGATAACAACCGGAATGACAATCCCTGATGATGTCATGGAAAGGGCCTACCAGGGGAAATGCACGAAAGAAGACGCCATGCTCCTGCTTGCAGGCAACCCCTTTGAGCTTTTTAAACTTGCCGATGAACTGCGGGCTCTTGCCGTGGGCGACGTGGTAACCTACGTGGTGAACCGAAATATCTACATCACAAACAAATGTATCGGAAACTGCGGGTTCTGCGCTTACAGGACAAACAAGGGTTACATCCTGAGCGTGGAGGAAATCCTGGCAAAGGCCGAAGAAGCCTGGAATACAGGCGCGGTTGAGGTCTGCATCCAGGGAGGTTACACCCCGGAAGCTGATATGGAGTTTTACCTGGAGATTATCGAGTCTCTGAAAGCCGAGTTTCCTGACCTCTGTGTCCACGCCTTTTCCCCCATGGAAGTAAACTACGCGGCGGGAATTTCTGGCATGTCCGTGGAAGAAGCCCTCGGGAAACTTAAGAAAAGCGGGCTTGATTCCCTCACAGGGACTTCGGCGGAGATCCTGTCCGACAGGGTTCGGAAAATTATCTGCCCGAGCAAGATCAGTACTCAACAGTGGATCGATACCGTAAGTATGGCCCATAAAGCAGGGATTTCCACAAACGCAACCATCATGTACGGGCATGTCGAGACCCTGGAAGAACGCCTGGACCATATTTTTACGATCAGGGAAATACAGCAGGAAACAGGCGGCTTTTCCGAATTCATTCCCATGTCTTTTTTGCCCTACAATAACAGGATCGGAGAACAGATGCTGGCTTCGGGTAAGTTCAGCAGCACCGGGCTTGAGGACCTGCAACTCATTGCGATTTCCAGAGTGATCCTCCATACTCATGTGGACAACATCCAGGCGACCTGGGTAAAACTAGGGAAAAAGCTTGCTCATGTGGCCCTGAGCTGTGGAGCCAACGACTTCGGGGGGACCCTGACCGAAGACCAGATCTCAACGGCTGCCGGGGGCAGCAATGGAGAATTAGTCACTCCGCAGGAATTCGAGTGGATGATAAAGAAATCCGGAAAAATCCCGATGCAGAGGGACACCCTTTACAGACATGTTGAAGCCAGGGAGCCGAAAACTGCTCTGGTCCGGAACCGGGGTAAACAGGGAATCGGTAGTGGAGAATGA
Organism: Methanosarcina baltica; assembly: GCF_055394095.1. Taxonomy (NCBI): domain Archaea; kingdom Methanobacteriati; phylum Methanobacteriota; class Methanomicrobia; order Methanosarcinales; family Methanosarcinaceae; genus Methanosarcina; species Methanosarcina baltica. The sequence continues at coordinate 2,957,987 of NZ_AP042463.1, forward strand.
GTCAACTACCCCACGCTGAAGCAATGGGGCTTGTATAAGCCCTGGTTGACCAGCCTAAGTCTTAATTGACTACGTTGAAAATGTCATGATACCTGCAAATGCTTCCTCAGTTTGCAGCTCTATCGTGTAGTATTAAAAGTCCTGGGAGGTAGGGACGGTGTACTACGCATGACAAGCATTTCCAACATTGGCGAGGGGAGACAATTTAAAAATTGCGTTACCTGCCGCGGAAATTCGTTTCCAAAGCAGAGCGGAGAAATCCAAATATGACATTCGTACTAAACAAGAACAAAGAGCCTTTAAGTCCCTGCCACGAAGCAGTTGCAAGAAAACTGCTTAAAGCGGGAAAAGCGGTTATTCACAAAAAATATCCCTTTACAATCCGACTCAAAGAGCTGAAAGAGTCTAAGGACAATTCAGAATTTCGGCTCAAAATAGATTATGGAAGCCGTCATACTGGCCTTGCTATCCTGAACGGTTCAACGGTAGTCTGGACGGCCCAACTGCATCACAGGACAGGAATTAAAACGAAACTTGATGACAGAAGAGCAATGAGGAGAACCCGAAGAAACCGCAAAACCAGATACAGAAAACCGAGGTTCATGAACCGGAAAAGAAGGGAAGGCTGGCTGCTTCCATCCCTGCAAAGCCGTGTAGATAACATAGGAAATTGGGCCGATAGGCTCAGGAAACTATGCCCACTGACACATATTTCCTATGAAAACTGCAAGTTTGATACTCAACTCATGCAAAACCCTGAGATAAGTGGAATTGAGTATCAGCAGGGAGAGCTGCAAGGTTATGAGGTCCGGGAATACCTGCTTGAAAAATTTGGTAGAAAATGTGTGTACTGCGGAGCTGAAAACGTTCCTTTAGAAATTGAGCATATTATTCCTAAAAGTAGAGACGGCTCAAGCAGGATTTCTAACCTAACTTTAGCTTGCAGAGAATGCAACCAGAAGAAAGGAAACAGAACGGCGGAAGAATTCGGACATCCGGAAGTGCATAACCTGGCCAAAAAACCGCTTAAAGATGCTGCGATTGTAAATGCTACCAGATGGAAAGTTTTTGAAGTCTTGACGAGAACGGGCCTTCCTGTAGAATGCGGTACGGGTGCAAGAACAAAAATGAACTGGATCAAAGCAGGAATTCAAAAGGATCACCATTTTGATGCTGTTTTTGTAGGCGAATCCACACCAGAAACAATCAGGTTTGCAACAAATAGCGTACTGCACATCAAAACAAAGGGAAGAGGACAGTACAAAAGAACAAATCTCGATAAGTACGGCTTTCCACGGTCATACTTGCCCCGGCAAAAAACCTTTTTCGGATTTCAAACTGGCGATACAATCAAAGCCGTTGTACCCAGAGGGAAGTATAAAGGAATCTGGTTTGGCTCCATTGCTTGTAGGAAATCGGGCAGTTTTGACATTAAGAACAAAGAAGGAAAAAGAATGGCAGAGGAGTACGGCATTCCTCCCGGCGCTAAAGCAACCGGGCTTCCTGCCTGAGGAATCGTGAAGTTTGTTGTTTCAGGTCCACGATTTTGAAGTAAAGAACCACCAGAGTAGAAAAAGAAAAATTTTAAATAAATAAAAATAAAAAACGAAATATTTGAAGGAGTTCAGATGAGAGCCGTTATCCCTTATAAGAAAACCGGCGCAAAGTCCCGCCTGTCCTCGATCCTGAGCCTGCGGGAGCGGGAGGAGTTCGTGGGGCTGATGTTAAATTCAGTGATGGAGACCCTCCGGGAGGCAGGGATTGAAAATATCGATATTATAAGTCCTTCGACTTACGGGCTTGAGGATGTGCAGCCCGGGGTTATTATAGATGAGGCTGACCTGAATGAGGCCCTGAACACCTACCTGGGGAAAGTCAGCGAGCCGGTCCTGATCATCATGGCCGACCTGCCCCTGCTCTTGGCCACACATATAAGAGAAATCGTAGCTACCGAACGGGACATCTGCATCGTGCCCGGAAAAGGCGGGGGTACTAACCTTATTTTCATAAAGAACCCTTCCCGTTTTCAGGTCAGGTATTATGGCTCAAGTTTTTTAACTCACTGCGCAATTGCGGAGGCCGGAGGCCAGAGCTTTGAGGTCTACGATTCCCTCCTTGCGAGCACGGATATCGATGAACCCGAGGATCTTGTGGAACTGCTCGTGCATGGAAAAGGCCCTGCCAGGGAGTATATCGACCGGAAGTTCAATTTTGAAATAAGCAGGGGCCGGGTTAAACTGGAGCATGTCTGAGAAACAATAAGGATCGGGTCCGAAAAAACTCATGCAGAAGAGGCCCGGTCCGGGAAAAAGTTTCCAGGATGTTTTCGTTTTTTGTAGGGCTGGCCAGTTGTCAACTACCATTTTTTATTGCACCCCATCTATCAAACAGGTCTGTTCTATGTCCAAACAGGGAGCCTGCCGGAACAATTAATCGTTTAGAAAGAGAAGGTACTATGTTCCTGAAAAAACTTAAATGCTATCCTGCGAAATTATATTTAAAAGGGGCCAATCGAAAAAATCTGTCGAGGAAAAAAATACACACCGAACATCGGTTACTTGTATTATAAGTGCACAATTGACTTTAACTCAGACAGCAGAAGTCTCCTTCCTCGATGTTTCTAATCAAAGATTAGAAACTCCTGTTAAACCTGCGGTTTAACACGACAGCCGGAGGCTGGCAGGTGGGGGATGAATGCGTCGAGACTACTGGGGCCGGTTTAAATATATCACACTGCCAATATACCAGAACGGGCGGATCATTCATAAATATCTCATATAATATAAATATATATAATATATTCACATAATATTAAAGCTTTTATATGGTGTTCACATGCACCTAACCAACAAAGTCAAAATCCACCCCTTAGAGGAACAGGTCGATGTCCTCTGGACCATTTCAGAGCTATGCCGGAATATCTATAATTTTGCACTTGCAGAACGTAAAGAGGCATGGACTACGAAAAGAAATTCAATCGGTTATGTCGAACAGCAGAATAAGCTCCCCGAACTTAAAGAGCGTTTTCCAGAATACAAAAAAGTATATTCAAAAGTCCTTCAAGGAACATTAAGGACACTTGATGCAAATTATAAATCATTTTTTGCACTTGTAAAGAATGGCGATAAGTCGTCTCGTCCTCCGAATTTCAGAGGATACAAGTACTTACAGAATTTGAAATATAATCAATCAGGATTCAAGGTTAAGGACGGAATTATAAAATTATCACATAAGGTAAATGATGTACCTTTATCCTTTAAAATCGGGTCTGAGTACGACAACCTTAATATAAAACAGGTTGAAATATATAATTCTGATCCTTATAAGGCAAGAGGGGAATTTTTCATATCGATCGTTTTCGATTATGAGCCAGAACTAACATATAAGGATAATGGATTATATCAGGCGATTGATTTAGGGATTACAAAAACCGTAACCGCAGTTAACTCCGAAGGTAAATTTTTTGAAGTCGTAACTCCACGGCCTGATAAGTACTGGAATAAAAAAATGGACAGTATTAAGTCCCGCCGGGATCACTGCAAAAAACATAGTAAAAGGTGGTGGGTACTTCATCGAATTTACCGGAAAATGGAAAAGAAAAAGTCCAATCAAATAAAAGACTTTCAGCATAAGCTTTCTAAAACGATGGTTGAGAACACAAAATCGAATACTATCATCGTGGGGAAGCTCAGTGTCAAAAAAATGGCAAAATCTAAAAAGTACAAAGGCAAGAGAAAGAAGGGCATAAATAGGTCTACTCAAAATCAGGGGTATCTTTCCCGTTTCATCGAATTCTTAACCTACAAAGCGGAAAAAATAGGTAAGAAAACAATAAGAATTGATGAAAGTTATACCTCTAAAGAATGCTATGTCTGTAAAAAACGACATAATATGCCTTTATGGGAAAGAACTATGAAATGTGATTGTGGAAACGAAATCGACCGAGATAGAAACAGTGCGATAAATATAATGGAACGTTTCCTATCACAGAATGCCTTATGGACGGGCTATCGGTACTTTGCCGATAATCTTCGACAAACAGGCTTGAAGATAGGGATTGAGTTCTTAGAACCAATTCCTAAATGATTCAAGTACTCGAAGGAAGCCCCTTCCTCGGTGTTTCTAATTGAATATTAGAAACTCCTGTTAAACCTATGGTTTAACACGACAGCCGAAGGCTGACAGGTGGGGGTAGTTCACATACGAGCTTTACTTTAAACGTTATAATTTACTTTGATTCTTCATTCACTATTCACATTAATATTTTGAAAACTATTACGAGATCTTCAGAATTTTTAGTAAAAAATCCAAAATTTCCTTTTAATTATTGCAGGTGAGCTGGTGAGCATAAGCATAAACAGATACAAGTGCGGATATTGTGGTACTTGTGTAGGAGTTTGTCCCAGTGGGGCACTCGAACTTGTAGAGACCTGGTTGGAGGTCGATGAAAGCATGTGTATATCATGTGGAACATGTGACCGAATCTGCCCTGTTGGAGCAATTGAGGTAATAAAATGAAAGACCGCTACGATATTATAGTGGTAGGAGCCGGACCTGCAGGTTCCATTACTGCAAAAACCGCAGCTGAGAAAGGGCTTGACGTACTTTTGATCGAAAAGCGTCAGGGGATCGGAGATCCTGTGCGCTGCGCGGAAGGAGTCGGGAAAGAGTATCTGAAAAACCATGTTGAAATTAACAAACAGTGGATCTGTGCCGACCTGAAAGGTTCCCGGATTTATGCCCCTGACGGGACCATGGTGGAGATGGCCGAGGAGATTGCGGGGGGAGAAGTCGGTTACGTGCTTGAAAGAAAGCTCTTTGACCGCTTCCTGGCAGAAAACGCTGCAAAGGCCGGGGCCGAAGTCAGGGTCAAGACCAGGGCAACGGGTCTGATTATAGAAGACGGTTTCGTGCGGGGAGCAAAGCTTATGCACCTCGGGAAAGAGTTCGAGGTCCGGGCGGATATCGTAATCGGCGCAGATGGGATCGAATCCAAGATCGGGCGCTGGGCCGGGATAGACACCTCCCTCAAGCCCATCGACGTCGAGACCTGTGCCCAGTACCTGGTTGCGGGCCTGGATATTGACCAGAAGTTCTGCCAGTTTTACATCGGAAATGAAATTTCCCCTGGCGGATACGTCTGGGTTTTCCCGAAAGGTGAGGGCAAGGCCAATGTTGGGGTAGGAATTCTCGGAAACAGGACCGGGAAATTTAAACTCAGACCCATAGATTACCTCAACAATTTCATGGAAAAGTACATGCCCGAAGGCAAAATCCTTGAGATAGTCATGGGAGGAGTCCCGGTTTCCGGAAGCATTAAAAAGACCTCCGCAAACGGCCTCATACTTGTGGGAGACGCTGCCCGCCAGTCCGACCCGATAACAGGCGGCGGGATTTTAAACGCCATGGACGCAGGCAAAATCGCCGGGGAAGCAGCCTTCAAGGCCATTTCCGCAGGGGACGTCTCCGAGAAAAAACTCGGAGAACTCTATGAGAAGAGATGGAGAGAAACAGTGGGCCGCGATATCGATATGAGCCTTATCGTGAAAAACTGCTTCATCAAGCTGGATGACAACGAATTAAATGCTCTGGCCCATTCTCTGAAGTGCATAAAGTTCGAGAGGATGAGACTCTTTGATCTCCTTCAGGCCCTCTTCAAGGCAAACAAGAAACTGCTCTGGGACCTCAGGGTTTTATTTAAGGATGTTATGAAGTACAACCTCTGAATAAATTCATTTTCTTTTTTTATTTTATTTATTTCTTTTTTATTATTTTTTTATAATTGTATGCCCGGTTTTTCTGAGACTCAGCAATCAACCCTGCCCCGGTAAAACAAAAAATGCAGCTCAGAAAAATGGGCCTGGATACTCAAAAAACTTTTCGCCAAAACCGGCCAAATATATTTTTTCTGTTTTTCAAAGGTTGTCGGCCTTTTAATCCCGCGGGCCGGTTTTGATGTTTACAGTTCTCCACTTCGGCTAGGGGGCCATTTTTACGGATTGATCCAGATTCCGGCAATCATTCATGATTTTAAGAGAAAGAGACGGTGCTCTCACCGGTCGCATCAGCGAACGGCCTTTTCGTGATGACACAAAGAAAAAAATAGAATTCGCAGAAACCCTGCCTTGAATACTGAAATCTCCATTTCCGCTCAAAAAACTGCGGTGGAAAAGTATGCATCCGTTTTGTATCATTCTTGAGAAAGGCCGCTCTGATGGGCGTTGAGGGCCCGGTTTTCTGAGATTCTGCAATCAATTCTGCATGATCGGAATGAACATGTCTCGAACCTTTCAGAAAAACGGGCCATGCGACTCGAAAAGCTTTTCACCAAAACCGACCACATATATTTTTCCTGTTATTGTAAAACATCGATTACTGAAGGCTCTCTGCCATTTTTTTCCCCGCCTCATACGCTTTCCTTATAATTTCTTCATCTTTAGAAATCGCTGCCTTAGCAAAATGGCCAGGCGCCAGAAACTTTTCCACCACCTCATAACCCAGGGCTTCAAGGGGCATCCCGAGTGCTTCTAAGGTAAAACCCATTTCTTCGATTTTCAGCTGCTCGCAGACTGTAAAAACAAGGGCTTTTCTCCCCTGGTCTCCAAGCTTGCTCGAATAAGGTCCCGGGCGTTCGTCAGTGAAATTGTAGAAGGGGTAGAGCCGGTCGATGAAGGCTTTCATAGGCGCGGTAACGTTGTAATTGTAGGTTGGAGAGCCGAGAATAAGACCTTTAGCTTCCTCTATTTCGGGATAGAGCAGACTCATCCCGTCATGGAATTTTGCACAGGTTCCGGCTTTCCTGCACGCTTCGCAGCCGATGCAGGACTCGATCGAATATTCCCTTAACATGACTTTTTTCGTTTCAGCTCCTGCTGATTCCGCTCCTTTTAAAAAGCTGTCGAGCAGGATGTCGGTATTTCCGCCTTTTCTGGGGGAGCCTGAAACTCCGAGTATTTTTACGGCATTCATATTATCATATCAAACTACAGGCTGGCGGATTAAGTAAGTTCCTGAAAGGATTGAAAAGTTTGGCCTACTCAATCGGCTGGTGAGGGGCCGTTTTTTCTGAAACTCAGCAATCAACCCTGCTCCGGTAAAACAAAAAAATGCAGCTCAGAAAAACGGGCCAGGCGACTCAAAAAGCTTTTCGCCAAAACTGGCCAAATATTGTTTTTCTGTTTTTCAAAGGTTGTCGGGCCTTCAACGCCGTGGGCCGGTTTTGATATTTACGGTTCTTCACTTTGACCAGGGGGCCATTTTTACGGATTGATCCAGATTCCGGCAATCATTAAAAATTTCGAAAAGAGAAAACGGGGATCTCAACGGTCGCCTGCGACCGGCCTTTTCGTGAGAACACAAAGAAAAAGTAGGTAGTGACTTATATTTTCTGTAAAACCTGTTTAATAGATTCATTATCTTTGACTTCTACAGAACGTAACTTATCCATAATTTTAGTAATAGACTCTTTATTTATACCTCGACAATTCATCCATTTTCTTAAAACAATCTCTAATTCCTGATCTAATTCTTCAAAATAAACACAAGATTTACTAAGTTCTTCGATCATTTCTTCTTGACCCCGTTTGTGGCTGAATTTCAAAGAACGTTCCCAAAAATAATTATGTGTCAAAAAATTTCTTTTTTTCAATGCTTCAGAAAGCTTGTTTTCAAAACCATCTGGCAAATCCACTGATCTTTTGATGTTTTTTATTAGTTGACCGAGCGTCTTTCCAAAATTAGCTTCAAGAAGGCAGTCAAACTGAGGTCTATTAATGAGGTTTACATTAGAATTGTATACTGTGGCGCTAAGCATGGATAAAGTTCTTTCCAAACATTGAATATGAAACATTGTAAGCCCAAAATAAGCATATATATCCTTACAACGATAACATTCAGTATCAAGTGTAGCAATATCAATATCATAAACTTCAAAATCGTAATTATCTACCATGTGTTTTAGTGTAAAACATCTTACTCAAAAAACTTTCTATATAGCATGAAAGTACCACCGTACTTTCATTTTTTGTGCCTATAATATGGAAAATTCATGGGCGTTTTTTATTACTTTTCATTCTGATTCTTTCTAAACTGTCTTTCCGCTCTATCTGAACGCACAAAAACCTTTAATTGTAAGTATCGATGCAAATTAAAAAACTATTTAATGTTGTTTGTAATTTGTTTCTTTTATGGCCAAGTTTGTAAATCCCAAATTCAATTTGTCTGTTTTCACTTGTCCTCATTGTGGTGTACTCGCCCAACAACAGTGGAATAATATATATAGTGATTGTGTAGATGGTGAAACCTACCTTGTTGATTGCTTGAAATTCAATGTCTGTTTGAATGATGATTGTAATGGAATTTGTATTTGGTTAAATCAAAAACTTGTATATCCTTTGGGTTCTTTAGCTCCTTTTCCTTATGATGAGATGCCATGTGATGTAAAGGATGATTATTTAGAAGCTAGGCTTATAGTTGGACTTTCTCCAAGATCTGCTGCTGCTTTACTAAGACTTGCACTACAAAAGCTGATGAAACATTTGGGAGAACCAGGTAAAAACATTAACCAGGATATTAAGAATTTGGTAAAAAAAGGTTTACCTTTAGGGATTCAGAAGGCATTTGATTCTTTACGAGTGTATGGAAATGAAGCTGTTCATCCAGAAGAAATCGACTTGAAAAATGACAGTAAAACGGTTTTAAAATTGTTTGGTTTGATGAATCTAATTGTGTATCATATGATTATTGCACCGATGGAGATTGATGAACTGTTTGAAGGAATTCCTCAAAAAAAGAAAGATGGAATCCTAAATAGAGATTGTAAATGATTTTATTTTGTAGTGGGCTTATACACTCAGCTTTAAAATTCTGAAGATAGTGGTTGGGAAAACATACACATCCAAATCTTTTTGGTTCATTTATTGGAAGTAATTTTACAACCGATTTTCAATAACTAACTTCCAATACAAAAAATAAAGTGAAAAAAGAAGTTTGAGATTCTCAAACTTCTATCTTTTTCTTCACGGCCTCAAGGGCCTTTTGCCAGAGTTTTCAGCCCTGGCGTTTTTTAGTTCACTTTTCCAAAATAAGGTTTATAGTCCGCTTGAGCCCGCAAAGCGGGCGAAACGGACACCGGGCTCCCGAATCGGAATTCGGGTAGCGGAACTCGGGCAATTAAACTTCCATCTTTTTCTTCACGGCCGCAAGGGTCTTTTCCGTAGAATCCTTTTCCCAGAGTTTCCTAACCCTGGCACTCTTAAGGGCCGGCATGACACTTTCGATCTTTTCCCGGACAGCCGCAAGCTGTGCCTCATCAACCTCCGGGAACTCCACTCCCGTGAACTTCTGGGCCTTGAGGGTCTCGGTCTTTCTGTCAACGGCCCTTTCAACCCCACTCCGGACCCCGGTCTTGAGGGATTCGATAGCGTCTTTCCACTGGGAAGCCCAGGGAGAAGCAGGAATTTCCGTGTGGTTTATGGCCGTCCGTTCAACCTTAATGGCGTTCACATGGCAGGCGTTCACACAGGCTCCACAGTAGGTACAGAAATCTTCCACGAAAGCGAGCTTTCTCGGGTCCTCGGGGTCAGTTGGCACGTACCAGAGGTTTGAGGGGCAGACATTGAAACAGCCGTGACAGCCCTGGGGGTCGCACTCTTTGAGGTTGGCCTCGACCAGGGTGAGCTTTCCTTCCATGGGCTTTTGCAGGTCCACAGCCTCGTAGGGACAGACTGCCTGGCACCAGCCGCAGTGTGTACATTTCAGGTCGTCTATTTTGACGTTGCCTTCCACTTTCGGGGCTTCACACGGGCGCTCTCCTTTGACCTTTATAGCCTCCTCGGGGCAGATGTCCTGGCAGAGCACACAGTAATCACACTGGTCTTCATCTACCAGAATCTGCTCAAAGGGTACCGGGTTTTCGGGAGTGGGTTCTCTTTCAAGCAGGATGAAAGCGTCACAGAAACGGGCACATATCCCGCAGAAGTTACACTTTTCCAGGTCGATTTCGATTTCTCCTTTGGCGTCTTCCTTAAAGGGGGCAATTTCCTCTTTTTTCGGGAAAGTGAACTCGACCTCGATTGCGTCCTGGGGACAGGCCCCTTCACAGAGGGCGCAGGGGAGACACTTTTCATTTACCTTTACAAAAGCGTCGAACTTCGGATAGAGGGTCTCGTCAGGCACCTCCCCTACGGCCTCGAAGGTAATGGCGTGGACCGGGCAGAGGTTTGAGCACATCCGGCAGAAGGTGCACTTATCAAGGTCCATCATTACCGGAGGGGCGTCCATGCCGGTTGCGATCTCAAACATGGGGCCGAGTTCGAGGGCTTTTGTGGGACAGATATCCACACAGATCCCGCAACCGTTGCAGCGTTTGTAGTCGTAATCAATGGTCTTGAGGGACTTTTCGGTCTCCTGGGTGTAAATGAAATGGGAACCCTGCAGGTCCATCATGGTCACGACCGTGATCCGGTCCGAACTTTCTTCTTCCTTACATTCTTCTTCGGGATACTCGTCGCTCATTCCGATCCCTCCTTCAATTCGGTCCCTATAGGCCCAATTTCCTCAAGCTCCTTCACAAACTCTGTGATAGTATTGGAGAAACGCTCTCCTTCGGCCGCTGAGATCCAGAGAGTCCGGAGCCGTTTCGTATCAAGCCCGACTTCCCCGAGAATTTCCCTGAGGACGTTCATCCGCTTTTCTGCATCGTAGTTTCCGTAGATGTAATGGCACTCGTCCATCCGGCAGCCGGCGACAAGCACCCCGTCGGCTCCACATTTGAGGGCTTCAAGCACGAACTCGGGGTTTACCCTGGCCGAGCACATCATCCTTATGATCCTGATGTTCGTCGGGTAGGGAATCCTAGACATTCCCGTCAGGTCCGCGCAGGCGTAGCTGCACCAGTTACAGAGGAAAGCCACAACAAAGGGGCTCTGGGACTTATTGGCGGTTGCCGCCCGGATCTGGGCCAGGACCTGCTCGTTTTCGAAATTGCGCATAACAATCGCCCCTTCGGGGCACGCCGCACTGCAATCTCCGCAACCATAGCAGGAAACTTCGTCAATAACAGCTTTTTTGTTCTCGATCCTTATCTTCCCGAACTTGCAGACATCCACACAGGTCCGGCACCCGACACACATTTCAGGCACAACGTGGGCTCCCATCGGATCGGCTTCAAGTTCCCCCTTGCCGAGGAGCTGCATGGTTTTAGCGGCTGCGGCGCCTCCCTGGGCAATCGAGACCTGGATTTCTTTCGGGCCCGAGGCGCAGCCAGCTAGGAAGACCCCGCTTACGGGAGCATCCACAGGGCGCATCTTCGGGTGAGCACTTGCAAAGAAACGGTCCGGCCGTCGGGAAAGGTTAAGCATCCTGCCAATCCCTTCCGCGGCTTTGGCCGGTTCGTAGCCGGTCGAGAGCACTATAAGGTCGTGGGTCTCTTCCTCAGCCCGGCACTCCAGGGTGTTTTCGTAGCGTATAACCGGTTTTCCATCTTCTTTCTGATAAATTTCAGCAACCTTTCCCCGGATAAAGTCAACCCCCATCCGCTGGGTCCTCTCGTAGTACTCCTCGTACATTTCCCCGGCGGCCCGGATGTCGATGTAGTGAATGGTGACATCGGAATCAGGGTAACGTTCCCTGATCATCTGGGAGTTTTTAAGAGCCGCCATACAGCAGACCCTCGAACAGTATTCGTTTCCGACGGTCTTATCCCTTGATCCCACGCACTGGATAAACGCCACACTCTTCGGAGGCACCTGGGAAGATGGAACAAGCACCCTGCCCCCCGTCGGTCCTGCGGAGTTGAGCATACGCTCAAGCTGCATGTTCGTTATAACGTCGGGGTACTTCCCGAAGCCGTACTCCTTTTTCCGGGAGGCGTCAAAGAGCTGGTAGCCTGTGGAGACTATGATTGCGCCTGCCTCAAACTCGATTTCCTCGGGTTTCTGGGCGTAGTCAATGGCCTCGGCAGGACAGGCCTGCTCGCAGAGCCCGCAGCCCACGCATTTCTCAGGGTCGATTAAGACCACCTGGGGCACGGACTGGGGGATGGGCATGTAGATGGCCTTCGTCTTTCCTATGCCGTAGTTCATGGGGTTATCGATTTCCACGGGGCAGACTTCGGCACAGAGGTCCACGCAGCCCTTGCATTTGTCCTCAATTACAAACCTGGGTTTTTTGGTGACTTTTACCTGAAACTTCCCGACCGAGCCCGAGACGTCGGTGACCTCGGAATATGTGTAAAGTGTGATATTGGGGTGGTTCTGGACCTCGGTCATCTTGGGGGCGAGCACGCAGATGGAACAGTCGTTTGTGGGAAAGACCTCGTTCATGAGGGCCATTTTCCCTCCTATGGTGGATTCCCTTTCCACCATGGTTACGGGAAAGCCCGTGTCTGCAAGGTTGAGGGCAGATTCAATTCCGGCAACTCCTCCGCCTACCACAAGCACGTTTTTGCTGGCTTCCGAACTCATGGCACTTAATTCTTTGAGGTATTTTGCCTTTGCAACTCCCATACGGATCAGGTCAAAGGCTTTTTGGGTAGCCATCTGGGGGTCGTGCGCATGGACCCAGGAACACTGTTCCCTGATGTTTACCATTTCCATAAGGTAGGGGTTCAGGCCCGACTTTTCAACGACCCTCCGGAATGTTTTTTCGTGCAGTCGCGGAGAACAGGCGGCGACGACTACCCGCTCCAGCTTGTTTTCTTTTATGTCCTGGATGATTCCTTCCTGTCCGGAATCCGAACACAGAAACTGCACATCCCGGGCAAGTACTACATCCTCCAGTTCAGCCGCCATTTCCTGAAGGGCCGCAACATCAATAACACCCGCGATATTCAGTCCGCAGTGGCAAACGTATACTCCTATTTTCATATCAATAACTCCTTCTATCTATGACTAATGTTAAGAACTGGGGTATGATATAACTTTTGATTTATTTTGCTGCGTAATTATATAATACATATTTTTTCAATTGTTGTCATTGTGAAGCCCCGTACTCCTGTCAAAAAGACGTAAGTCTTCGGGTAAATACCTCCGGAAAGCCCGAAAAAAACCTGGAAACTGTCCATATTTTTCAAAGTCATAGAGGAAATAGTAGATAGGGCAGAGTTGTGGGGAGACTCCCCACAACAGCTTATTTAAATAGTTTTCTAAATATCTCCTAAGAAAAAATCCCATTTTTTGAAAAATCAAAACCTTTATTATAGGTTTCAATTATATTTTTATCTGTGAACATTTTTGGGAATGCCTTCTCAGGAATGCCTTCTCAAGAAAGGTTTTTTCATTACATAAGAGGTCAAACCTTTCTCCGTATCGAAGACGGCCTGATGGATTCCGGCATCATTATTTCTATTAAATCCACATATATTATATATGAAATGAGTTACAATAAAAGATTGACTGATTTCCTCAGAGGTTGTAACAAAGTAACCGGCCGGCCTTTAACAGGCAGGTGGGAAGTGTGGGCTCCGTTTTCAAAAATCGGAGTTTTTAAGTATATATTTTATGAGAAAGTAGTTTAAAAAGAAAACGGACCAATTGATTTATAATCAAAACAATAATTCATAGAGTTGAAGGCCCCCGGTCTGATCGAGTGGCCTGACTCAGGAATGGTTTATAAATACCAATCGAATAGTTGATAGTAAACAATTGATGCGTATAAGAGTCAGTTCCATATAATCAATATTAATTGACCTGCATATTTATTTTTATATATAGGAAGTTTTCAAATGAGCCCGGAAGAGGATTTAGTAAAAAGTATGTACGAATGGACCGAAAAATATGCCAAAAAAATGGGTTTTAAACTCAACCCGGACAAAGAAGCCCTTGCTTACGTACTTGAAGGGCTTGCCACCAGAAAGGTAAAATTCGGGAGGCGCTACTGCCCCTGCAGGGTGGTTACGGGAGATGAGGAAGAGGACAGGAAAATCATATGTCCCTGCATCTACCACAAAGACGAAATAGAACAGGACGGCAAGTGCCACTGTGAACTCTTTTTTAAAGGCGATTAAGGGGGGGAGAAGGGGAAAGTCCTTTTCTTATTCTTCCTTCATAGCCTGTTCTTGCAGACTTTTTTCAGTCCTGCAAGGTCTCTTTTCCCGCCAGAAATGTTCATTTTTCCAGGGGAAACCGTCTTTCGGGGCAAAAGCCGTTGTTTTTATAGGGGGTAGGTCGGCAGCAGTTATAGGGAAGCAGGGCCTTAAGATTTCGGCCCCGAATTAACAGTGCAAATCAAAAAGCAATCATTTATGCTAGATGCCCCTAACATTCATAATGTTATAATATACTCATAATGTAATATCTTCAAGAGTGATAAATAATGACCAACGCAATGGAACTCTATCAATTGCTTCCAAAAACCAACTGTAAGGAATGCGGGAAAACTTCCTGCATGGCCTTTGCGGTTGCCCTTATGGCTCGTGAGCTCACGGTTGATGACTGTCCGCCCCTTAAAAATGAGTCCAAATATAAGAAAAAATATGAACAAATCAAAGAGCTTACAAGTGCTGGGGAGGGGGCGACTGAGACCGGCCTGATCGTGCATGAAGAACTCTGTTTTGGCTGCGGGAACTGTGTTGTGGCCTGTCCTGTCAACGTGGCCAATGACCCTTATGGAGTGGGGGCGGGCAACGCTCCTATAAATACCGAAAAGCTTATCCTGACCATTGAAGACGGGATCGTCAAAGCCATGAATGTGGACGAATGCCGGCGGTTCGGGAAAAACAAAATTCTCTGCACTGGCTGCATTGTGACCTGTCCGGTAGAGGCAATCGAGTTTATCGTTTGAAGGTGAGTGAATGGAAAAAGAATATTACGCATGTACCGGCTGCGGATTGCTCTGCGAGGATATCGAGCTCGAAATGGAAAAAGGGGCTGTAAGCAAGGTGCACACCGCCTGCAGGGTGGGGGTCGCCCACATGAAGGAAAGCCCGGGTGAGGCTGAATACCTGATGGACGGGAAAAACGTGGACGAAAAGACCGCAATAGGGGAAGCTGCGACCATCCTCAAAGCCGCCAAAAATCCTCTTATCTTCGGGCTCGGAAACTCCACAAACGAGGCCCAGAAAAAGGCAATCGAGCTTGCTGAAAAGCTCAACGCAACCCTGGACGACACCTCCTCCTTCTGCCTCGGCCCGGTTATTGAGGCGCTCTTGCAGGAGAAATTTAAGACCTGCACCTTGGACGACGTAAGAAATAAGGCCGACATTTCCCTCTTCTGGGGATCCGACCCCTCAGACTCCCACCCCCGACACCTCTCAAAGTATTCCTACTTCCCGAGAGGCAAGGAAAAACAGAAGGGCTGGGAAGAGGATAGGACAGCAATTGCCGTTGATATAAGGAAATCCCACACCGCAAAGATCTGTGGAAACGAGTTTTACCAGGTCCCACCCGGAGGAGACGCCGAGTTCATGGAGGCCCTGATAACTGGCCTGTCCGGAAAACTGCCCAAAACCTCCTACAAGTTCCCCCCAAAGAAACTTCTGGAACTTGCAAACATCCTGAAAGGTGCGAAGTTCGGGGTTATTTTTGTGGGCCTGGGCCTGATCTATTCCCTGAAAGACCTTGAGCCCCTTATCAAACTCATGGACGTCCTCAACGAGAAGGCGAAAGGAGACTTTTACCTGATCCCCATGGTGGACCAATACAACATGCGGGGCTTTAATCAAAATCTCTTTGAGAAGACCGGGTTCGTGAACAGTGTAAAGTTCGAGGAAGGTATTGTTAAACACGGCCCCGAGTATTCGGTTGTGGAGTCTCTGAAAGCAAAGACCGTGGATGCGGCCCTTATTATAGGCACCGATCCTCTGGCAAGCCTGCCCAATTCAATTGCAAAAGAGCTCCTTGAAATCCCGCTAATCACAATAGACTCCTGCGAGACCCTGAGTTCGAGGAAGGCAAAAGTCTCTATTCGCTCGGGATTCAGTGGAGTTGAGACAGGAGGCAGTGCAACCCGGATGGATGGGGTGCAGGTTACCTTCAAACCGGCAATCGAATCGAAACGTCCCTCGGATGAGGAAATTCTAAGCAAACTCATGGAGGCACTCTGATGGATTTCGGATCTTTCCTTGCAGCCCCTGAAATCAAGGTGAAAATAGTCACCTACAGGGACATTTTCCAGAACAAGGCCATGATTGAGGACCGCTTCGGAGAGGACTACAGGGCCCTATCCACTATTATAAAATTGGACTCCGCAGACTTCAAGAGCCTGAGCGTGAAGAAAGGCGATACGGTTATCCTGAAAAACTCTTTCGGGAAAGTCGTGGTAAAGGCCGAAGAGTCCGGCTATGAGACTCCTCACAAAGGAATTGCCTATATGCCCAACAGCCCCTGGTCCAACATGCTTGTCTCGGACGAGACCGGTGGCACAGGAGTCCCGAAGTTCAAAGACATCGAGGTCACGGTCACCTCAGCTAAAGGCGCGAAGGTTTCGGATTTTAAGTTCTGAAAGTTTCGGGACATATCCGAACTTTTCTTTCTTTTTTTCTTTCTCGCTCCCTTACTTTTTTGTACCGGAATATCCATTATTTCTCCTGAGTTGAGAATATGGACAAAACGACCCTGGAATTCATTCCTGTTTTGAAAAATGGAATAAGGTACTATCGCCTCGAAGCTTTTGAAAACGTGGCCTTCCGCTGGGAACTTCCCTGCGAGTACATAAGCGGGCTCCACTTTACGGCCTGGGACGGGGTTTTGCTCTATTCGGACGGAAATTTTGTCAGGAAGGTTGCTGTGGGCAGCGAAATTTCAGAGAAAGACTACCTGGAACTGAAGAAGGTCGTGGAACTTGGAAAGGAACGGTTGAAGGAAATCCGGGGCAGGCGGGGATGAAGATGAATTTAATTTAAATGACGGCACCAGGATATGAAATCAAAATTCCGCTGGAAACCGATGCCGCCTTAATAGTCGTCTTCTGTCGTTTTTGTCCAGAAAAGGGCCGTCCGCCTCCGGCGGTTGTTGAGGCCCGGTTTCTGAAATTCGATCCTCAACTTTTCGGTCGCCCGGTTGATATATTCACTCAGTTTTAATATTCGGAATTTTGAAGTTTTTTTTAATCCCAAATCACTATCAATAGGCCTTTCAACCACGGAACACACGGAACACACGGAAATACACGGAGTGCGACAAGAAGTTATATCATGAATTGCGGAAACGCTACCCCCTCCATTTGGGGTAACCCTACCAGGATGTGCGTCGCTAGTAATGGCGGGGTGCAAAGCTCTTGGGACAATGTGAAGACCTCTGAAAGTCCAATTCATAATATTTGCTAGGGTAAGGGTTCTATGGAGAATGTAATGTGAATCATTGTAAGAGTCGTGATTTCCGACAAGCGAAAATGGACTGCGCTTGAACCAAAAGGTACGGAATCAGACTGTGGTGGCTTCCGTGACGCTACAGGGAATGGACAA
This sequence comes from Methanosarcina baltica, assembly GCF_055394095.1. Lineage (NCBI taxonomy): Archaea > Methanobacteriati > Methanobacteriota > Methanomicrobia > Methanosarcinales > Methanosarcinaceae > Methanosarcina > Methanosarcina baltica. The sequence goes on from NZ_AP042463.1 coordinate 2,975,388, forward strand.
ACGGTTCTCGGCTTATAGATGGCTCCTAAGGAATCCATAATTATTTAGGATATAGAACTTGGTAAGCCCTATATGTTCCCTTAATAGGTAGGAAATCCGTAAGGATGTACGATGACATAGAGGGTAAAGGAATCAGTATAAAGCGAATGTCAATCTGTAATGGATTGAATAGAGGTTCAAACTTTGCCTTTATCCGAAAGGATGCAAACTTACTGAAGGTGTTTTCTTGTGAAAACGGAAACAAACTCACTAATGTAAGATACTCAAAGACACCAACCGGTGAGAGGCTTACAGACAGCAATGTTAAGGGGCTGTTATCCGAAATCACAAAATCAGTTATGGATAAATAACTGATGCCCGATACAGAAAGGGTTTGAAAACGCTTGAGCCGTATGAAGGAAAACTTTCACGTACGGTTCTTAGGGGAGAAAGGAGGAGCAATCCTCCCAACTTACCTGACAAGGCACGGAAAGGCACGGAAACCGGCCTGATGGCCGGTGAGTATGCCGGGACTTTAAATAATCTATTCAGAATCGACTGTGGACAAAAAACTAGAGCAACCTTAAATGGCGTCTTCATGCATTCTTTTTCCGTGCTTTTCCGTGCCTTTCCGTGGTTTGAATGCACACACCAAATGTCTCTACCAACAAAAACACAATTTGGAATTTTTGCATCAAAATACAAGGCAACACCCCAACATAATTCTGAAAACCAAACCTGTGTGAGTATATACGGCAAAATTGTCTTTTTCCAGTCTGGGCCAGGCTTTTCAGTTTTAAACTTCGATTTCTGACTTTTTGCTCACTTTCCGCAGATGTACACAAATGTATAATTAATTTGCCGATTTGTCCAATATTCTCAATATTATTTCGAGTTGATTTTTAAACCATGGTCATATTGAGAAAATAGGTGGTATTTTTATGGACTTCTGCAGAAGGTCGGTTTTTGGATCCCTGGCTATGGATGAAAATAAGAAAAGTTGGAAAATAAAAAATTGAAAAAAAGTAAAAACAATAATGGGGTCAGTAGAGGTTCCCGTCATCATTCAGAGTTTTTAATAGCTCGATGATCGAATAGGCCGCCCTGGTAATTCCCATACTGCGTTTGTCCGTATCCGTGCCCGCGATGTAAAGGTTCTTTACCGGCCCCCGGATTTCGGCAAAGTAGCCGTTAATCGTGACTGCGGCCTTTTCAGGGATCATGACCTGTTCGTGCTTCATCTCGACATGATTTTCAATTCCGGGGAGGGCTCTGAAAATCGTTTCATAGGCTTTTTTCTTTTCTGATTTTTCGCTTTTGTTTTCATCGATAACAAAGGAAAAACCCACCAGTTGCTTGCCCGTGGGAGTAAGGGAAGAATCATAGTTGCTTATAGGCATTGCCCAGTAGGGGAAGTCCTTGAACCAGATCTCCGAGCCGGTATAGTTGAACTCTGGCAGTTCCTGATCAAGCCCAAGCCAGACCGACAGGCTCTTTGTATGGACTATTTCTTTCAGTTTTTCCACGTAAGGGGCTGGCAGGTCTTTGATAAGTCTTGGCAGGTCCGCCGCAAAACCGGTATGGATCACGAGGTTCGCCTGGTAGATTTCATCGGCTTCCACTCCGAAGACCTTTCCGTCTCTGGCAAGGATCTGTTTAACCTCACATTCGGTTTTAATTTTCACGGTTTCCGGCAGGGAATAAAGGATTGCGTTTAAAAGGGACTTTAAGCCTTTTCTGGGATAGCCCTGGGAGTAGTGTACCCGGTTTGTCGCAAGCCTTTCCAGAGAGGTGAAGGGCTGGGATGCCCTGTTCACGCGGGCCTTTAAAGAAACATGAAGGTTGTAAGGGATTACGGCCTCAAGGATGGATTCAGTGGACTGACGTCGTTTCGTTTCGATTTTTCCGATCATCACATCGAACTGTTCCTGGGTTATGCTGTCCCGCACAAAACTGCTGCCCGAAAGGATCCGCTGGGTGGAGGTCTCTTTCATGGACTTTCCGGAAAGAAAAGTGGAGATCGTGTCCACGAAGTCATAGGTGTCCTTTGAAAGGTTCTTCGGGAGCGAGTCATAAACGGACTGTCCGGAGAGGTCAAACCCGAAAGAAGAAAGGGTAAAGGCCTTGGTAATTGCCTGGGAGAGCACCACCCGGTCTCTTCTCGGAAGCACATCAAAGGTCACAAAGTCTTTCAGGTTTGAGGGCACTTTCATGAAGTGGTCTTCGGTCCTTACGAAATAATGCCCGTAGTCCTCAAAAACGGGCTGGTAATCGAAATAGTTATCCATCAGGCGCCTGAGTGGGCCTTCATGCAGGTGAGTAATTGCGTGAGCTCCCGTATCTACCTGAAACCCGTCAACCATATAACTGTTGCAATTCCCGCCCAGGTCGCGGCTTTTTTCAAGGACGAGCACTTTTTTCCCGTGTTTGGAAAGCGTGAGGGCGGCTAAAAGCCCGCTTACTCCAGCACCGACAACAATTACATCGTATTTTTCCATCTTACCTCAGTAGGGGACCCCTTCCTCGACCGTTCCGGCTTTGCCGGAAATGACAGGCAGAGGGAATGCGTCAACACTCCTGCCCCTTCTTTTCTGTATTTTATTTAACAGAGAACTTCCGGGTTAACCCAGCAGAACCCTTTACCGTACTTTATAATTTTGACTTTTTGATTGTTTACCGATTTACCTGATTTTTTTTAAGGGTCTAGGAGACTCAAATACTTTTCGTAGCTTGTGCTTTCTACTACATAATACAAACGTCCTTCATACTCCACAGGACACACCGGCTGAACAGAATAGTAATTTTTTCTGATGCTGCACTTTCTTTTCCATGTTTTTCGAAGCCAGAACTGTACAAAAAATTCAACATGATTGTTGTTGTTTCGAATAGTGCAACTCGGGTAGTTCAACCAGGGAAGTGCAACTCAGATTATGGGTGCCGGAATCTAAAATAAAATTATAAAAAGGGCCTTCTCCGGCTGATTTTTTTAGATTCAGCCCTGCGCATGTTCGGGAGTGGGAGAAAGAGGTTTCCCTCTTCTTATTTTTCTTCTTCTTCCTCGTCCATTCCCTGTTTTTTCCTGTAGAGCTCAAGGGCCTTCCTGACTCTTTTCTCGTCAAGCTTTCCGGTCGTGGATACGGTTTTAAAGAACCTTTTTGGAAGGGTCAGGTCCTCAGGATTGTACCCGAACTTTTTCTTAAGGAGGAGTTTTTTCCTGTAAATCACCCTCCCAAGTTCAACAAGGTGTTCCGGAGTCATGTGAATCCCGATTGTTTCCAGAGCCTCGGAGACGACCTCCGGAGAGTAGACTCCCCGGGCAAAGAGGCAGATGGTAAGGGAATTTAACATGCAGCGCAGGTTCTCTTCCTTGACGATGATGTCTACGATTTCCTCGTCCGAAATCTTCTTATTGAAGGCTTTCTGGTCCACGGAATACCCGGCGTTGTCCAGATGTGAGTGCCGGGCCCCCATGGAAAGCCCCACGATGTTTCCGAGGCCCGTATGGTAGCCCGGAATTTCAAGTCCTCCGAGCTGTATCGCAAAATCCTTTCCTCCGTATTTTTCGGAGGCGTAAACCACACCCTTCCCGAGGGCGGCGTAAAACTCGTTCGGGGCCTGGATGATCAAATCGATTGCCTTCAGGTAGGTTTTACAGTCTCCCCAGTCCAATTCAAGCCCCAGGGTCTCTTCCGTCGAAATCATTCCCTCAAGTTGCATTTCGGTGGCCCAGGCAAGGACCACCCCCGTACTTATGATATCTATGCTGGTCTTTTCGCAGGCATCAATAAGCTCAAGCAAGGCTTTTGGGTCCGAGACCCCGAGGTTCGAGCCAAGGGCGTAGATCAGCTCAAAGTCATAAGAGATGTTGATGGTCTCGTACTCATGGGACTTTGAGAAGGGTTTTTTGAGCATGGCTATATGGATGCAGCCTATGGGGCAGCCTGCACAGGACACACGCCTGATCAGGTAGTTGTCTGCGAAATGTTCCCCGGAAATCGTTTCTGCTCCTTCAAAGGAAGTTGTTTGCAGGTTCCGGGTGGGAAGGCCTTTGAGTGCGTTCAGGCCCAGGATATTTTCACTTGTTCCGAGGTTGTGGTACTTTTCCATGAGCCCGGTCTTTACGATGGTCTCGTAGAGGACCTTATACATCTTCTTATAATTCTTATGGTCCGGGCTCAGGATTTCCTTATTTCCGGAAATAACGATAGCCTTCAATTTCTTTGCCCCGAAAACCGCGCCCAGGCCCAGCCTGCCAAAATGGCGGTAGGTGTCCACGTTCACGCTTGCGTATTTGATCCCTTTTTCCCCGCCCCGGCCTATACGGACGATGCTGCGCCTGCCGGCTCCCTTTTCGATACCCCTGAGGATCTTCCCCACATCGTTCGCCGAGGAAATCCCCCAGATGGAAGAGGCGTCTCTGAAGGTGATGTCGTCGTCATGAATTGCCACATAAACAGGATACTCGGAGGCTCCCGTGATGACAATGGTCTCGTAGCCCGCATAACGCATGGACATGCCGAGGTGTCCACCAGCGTAAGATTCTCCCAGTTCCCCGTTTAAGGGGGAGCGGAACATCGCAACCACCTTGGTGCAGGTTGGAAAAACTCCGGTAAGGGGGCCCGTGCTCAAAATCACAGGCATTTCAGGGTCAAGGGGGCCTGTTCCTTCCTTATACTCTTCAAGCATGAGAGCCGTGGCTACCCCGGCTCCCCCCAGGAAGATTTCATAGAGGTCCCGGCGGTCCACAACTTTTGAAGTATGATTCGTAAGGTCCAGGTAGAGGATATTTCTGAGTCCGGGAATGGGTTCTGACTGGGACATCACTTTTCACCGTCCTTTTCTTTGGTCTTTTCTTTTTCCTCTATTTTCCCTTCTACTATTTTTCCTTCCTCTACTTTTTTTTCCTCTATTTTCTCTTCTGTTTCTTTCTTCTCTTCCCTTACTTCGTTTCCGTTTTCATCCACCTCAACCATTTCAAGTACGTCGTGAGGGCAGAACTTCACGCAGATGCCGCAATGCCTGCAGATGATCGCTTTTTTTCCGGCGTCCAGATGAATTGCTCCAACAAGACAGGCGTCCATACAGTTCCCACAGCCGTTGCACAGCTCTTTATGGACTATTACCCCTCCTCCTTTGCGTATTTCCAGGGCGTTCTGCGGACAGGCCCGGGCACAGGGGGGGTCTATGCAGGCGTGACAGACAATGGAGACGTAGGCGCTTTCGATACCTCCGCTTGTCTGGATATCAATTGCGCTGTTTTTCAGAGAAATAGTATCATAGTAAGTCCGTGCACAGGCCATCATACAGGAATAACAGCCAATACAACGGGCCTGATTTGTAATTTTTAGCCTTTTTGCCATTGCTACCCGAACTCCGTTTTCCGATAGAAAAAAATACGTTCCGCCGGTTTATATATTGTATTGTAGGGGTTTTGTGAACTGTGTGGATGGTGAGGGGGTGTTGTATGCAGGGAGATGTAGATAATATGGTTGAAGTCAAAGAAACCCTCGTTAGAAGTAAAAGGAAAAATCAGAGCAAGGAACTTGAGAGATGCAGGGCCATCTATGGGGAAGAAAACGCCGTAATAATTGATCGTACTACGAAATGGGGCAGCCCTTTTTCAATAGCTAAGGATGGGACCAGGGAAGAAGTAATGCAAAAGCACCAGGCCTACCTGAGAACGAGGCCGGACCTTTTAAGAGCAATCCCCGGGGAACTGTCAGGCAAAGTTCTCGTATGCTGGTGCTGGCCTGATCCATGCCATGGAGATATACTGGCATATCTGGCTAACAACCCGGATAAGATCGAAGAATTCAGGCAGGGAAAAAAACCGATGAAGGGAAAAGTCCAGACTACTTTCGGGAGTTTTGTATGAGTGAAGAAAAGCAGCCTGATCCGGTCCTGGTTGTGAGTTCCTGAAAACTGTAAAAATAATAACTCTTTCTATAAATTAATGGTGTATCAATGAAAACAAAGTGGATCAAGGATGACATAGCTTTCAGCTATTGTGTGGAGGCAGACCTGAAGGACATAGCCTCAATGCTTTCAAAAGAAAACGTATGCAAATACATGTTTTTTGGGCCAAACAAAGAAGAAGATACCCTGGCTTATTTTTCTCCGCTGGTCAAATCAATGGAGGCTTCTTTAAAGGAAGATAAAATACCGGATTATCATGTATTCTCCATCAGGACAAACAGTACCGGCGAATTCATAGGTCAGTGCGCATTGCTTCCGATAGAGTTCACAAACGGGAATTTCCTGATCGGGTATCAGATAGATGATACTCAGTGGAAAAAAGGATACGGGACTGCTGCCGGTGCTTTTTTAGTACATTATGCTTTCAATGTTATAGACGCATTCAGGCTTACAGGCGATTGCGCTCAGGAAAATACAGGATCGGAAAAAGTGATGATTAAATCAGGTTTTCAGCCTGAAGGCAGACAAAGAAAATACTGGTTCGTGGGTGGTAAATATTTTGATAGTTTGCTTTTCTCCCTCCTCAAAGAAGACGTTCCTGAAAGCAGGTTAAATAAATTGAATGATGTTTTCAGGTAAAATCCGACCACCTTCGAATCTGGAGCCAAAACATACATTAAAATAACAGAGAAAAGTAAACTTACAACCGGTATGGGCCTGATAGTCGAAAATATTAATTTAATCGCAGGGTGTGCAGTTTTCCTGCTCGGTTTATCTGTATTTTTCCACTTTTATAAATTTCGGCTGCTTTCCATTTCCCTTAAATTCTGCAACTGGATCTGCGGGATGGCGATCAGCTCGGACAGTCCCTGGGTCAAAATGTGCGTGCTCCACATCGTTTTTATTATCAGGGTTCTCATGTACCTTTCAATTGTCTCCCTGGAGCAGGTTGATAATCTGAGTACAAAAGTCATGCTGCGGGAATATGTCTCAGGCACAAAACTCGTGTTCCGGGAATGCCTCTCTGCCTTTACGTCTCCCGATGAGGCTGAAAAAAGGCTCAAAGCCCTTGAAACCCTTTCCGCTTCAGGCCCTGAAAAATACCGGCCCCGGAAGTAAGGGCATTTTTGAGATGGTATTTTTTATCTCAAACAGCAGAAGACTCCTTCCTCGACAGTTCCGGCTTTGCCGGAACTGGCAGGTGGGAGATGAATGCGTCGAGACTACGGGGGCCGGATTCTATATTTTTCTAACGTGGTACTGATTGGTCAATCCAACAGAATCCTTTGCCGTACTTTACAATTTTAACTTTTTGAATATTTACTACTTTGGATGATTTAATTGCTGAGGCTCGAAGTTTCACATACTTTCCGTAATTTTGTGCTCCAGCTACATAATATAGCTCTCCTTCGTACTCAACTAAATCCATTGGCTGAATTGGATAATGATTTTTCCTTATGCTGTATCTTCCTTTCTTTGTTTTCCTACCCCTATACACTCTCAAATTTTCCCCGTTAAAATTTTTGTTTCTGGTAGTTCTTCCAGAATTTAAGTCCTGTCCGGTTTTTTGAGTGCCATCCCTCAAATCAATATACTGCGCATCGTAGAACTTCGAAAGACTCCTGTTATTTCTTCTTATTTGTAGTATTTCATGGGGAGAACATCGAGTCTGAGTTTCCCCTCCAGCAATACAAAAAGCATCGGTTGAATGAGTTTTCTCAAGATTAAGCTCGTACCTTTTTGCTTTTGTGACATATCCAAAAGTGTGCTCAACATCATACTTTTCTTTTAAAATATCCATGAGCTTCCAGCGTACTATATTCATGAATGTAGTATCTTTGAAGCCTCTTACCTTTGGTTTCCATGTTAAAAGGAATCCTTTGTGGTTTTTTTGAGTATGACACTTATTGCAAAGTGTGATAAGGTTCTCAGGCCGATCAGAACCACTGTTACTTCTGTACTGGATATGATGCACCTGAAGTAAAGGCTGTTTTGATTTGTTTTTGCAGTCCGGGTTCTGGCAAGAGTATCCGTCTCTGTGTAAAATATAGGCCCGAATATTATCGTATCCTTTTTGCTCTCCTTCCTGGTATGCTTTGCCTTCAATTTCCGGGTTTTTGATTTTCTGAATGTCGAAATTTCCAACTTCAACTATAATTTTTGTTATGGGTAAGATTTCGGCAAGATCCTCTATTAATCTGATATGGCTTTCAAGCTTATGCGTGATAGATGGTGCCAACCAACCTTCTTTGTTGGTGTTTTTGTTGTACCCAGGTTTCCTGTGTCTTATCTGGTTTCTTCGGTTTCTTCGGTATATTCTCCGTTCATCGTTTCGCTCTGGCATTCCAGTAAGAAGTTTTACCTCTCCTGAAATAAGTTCTTCTTTTTCGGAAACTACCGAAAATCCTATGTTAAGGTACCCACTATCGATTCCCAGGGTTATTTCCTGAGTATTTTTTCCCGAAGGATAAAGAAGTTTGATAGTGAAAGGATTCCTTTGTACCACTTCCGCACGTCCTTCTTTTAGCAATATTCTCGCTTTTCTGGGTGACGTGGGCATTAGTGTTTCTTTTTTGTTGTTAATAACAAAGACCTTCAAAAGTTTTGTCCTCCTTGATTGGAGTGGGTCCACATCGCCACTGTTATATTGGCTTGTTAATGACCTGAACACTTCCCCTTCCTCTCAGGGATGTTTAATCCAGATCGAAATCTCCGAGAACGTGTGGAGTATCCTCGAATATCATGACCAGTATAACGAAAGGCTATTCAACTAGAGACTTGTCGAAACAAGCCTCCTCCTCAAAAACCTGAGTCCTCAGACGAAGGTTTTAGGAGGGGGGGTAATTGACATATTAAAAGATCTTACTTTCGCAGGTGCAAATTAAAGCATATTATCCCTATTAAAGGGCGAAGATTAAATAATTGAGTCTACTTACATATGGCTCAAGAAGAGGTTTTTATGAATATAACATTAATCGGCATGTCCGGAGTGGGTAAGAGTACTATTGGAAAGGCTCTTGCAAAGCGTCTGGGCTACACCTTCATTGATGTGGACTCAGTGATTAAGGAAAAGGCAGGCATGCCGCTGCAAATGCTCATCGATACACAGGGAGATTCCGTCCTCGTACGGCTGGAGGAAGAAGCCGTTCTCGGGCTTGACTTGAAAGACGGGAGTATCATATCGCCGGGTGGCAGTGTGATTTATTCCGAAGAAGCAATGACTTTTTTGAAGAAAATGTCCACAATAATTTTCCTGGATATGTCTTTAAAAAACATCATAAAAAGGGTTAAAAACCCCGGGAACCGGGGAATCGTCGGTTTTCACGAGAAGAGTCTAAAAGAAATTTATGAAGAACGGATCGCCCTCTACAAAAGATATGCCAACATTACCATAAGGCTCAGAGGCGGGGAAAAAAATATCAAAGTTGTGGAAAGCATTCTGGAATTATTGGAAGGTTACGGTATAACCGGTTATTGAATAACTGGTTTTATAAATTGAAATTAAAAAGTTGGCTTTATTATCTATTAACGCTTCATTCTGACCCCGAATTACTCTAATTGCATTCCTTTCCACGAACGTTTTCCCATTATCAAAAAATACCAGGAGAAAAACTATGGCGTCAAGTCGTTTCATAATCACGGTTATCGGTAGCGATAGGGTAGGAATCGTTGCCAGCATCACCACGGTGATGGCAAGCTTCAAAGTAAACATCGTAGATATCACCCAGACCATCATGCAGGGGATCTTTACCATGATCATGCTGGCCGAAGCCTCGCAGGAAGAATTTGATCTCCCGGCTTTCCAGAAGGGAATGGAGGCTGAAGGGAATAACCTGGGAGTCGAGGTCAAGGTACAGCACGAAGACATTTTTCGCTTCATGCACAGGATCTAAATCAGAACCTGAGAAAATAATTCAGAACCTGATAAAAAATAAAAGAGAAACTGACCCAAAAGGAGAGGGGCTTTAATGCTTATCAACCCAAACGAAATTCTGGAAACCATCCGGATGGTAAAAATGGAACACCTGGATATCCGGACAGTAACCATGGGCATCAACCTCAGGGGCTGCTCCCACCCGGACATCGAGATTTTCAATAAAAATATCTACGAGAAAATCACGGGTTACGCCCGGAACCTGGTCCGGACAACGGAAGAAATTCAGAACCTCTACGGCATCCCAATCATCAACAAAAGAATCGCCGTAACCCCCATTGCAATAGTTGCGGAAAGCTGCATTGCAGAGGACTACGTATCCATCGCAAAGACCCTTGATGCGGCCGCAAAGGAACTGGGTGTGGATTTCATAGGAGGGTTCAGCGCCCTTGTTCACAAGGGCATAACGCCGGGAGACCTGAAACTTATCAATTCCATCCCCGAGGCTCTGGCCTGCACCGATAAGGTCTGCGCTTCCGTAAACGTCGCAACCACGAAGGCCGGAATCAACATGGATGCCGTGGCCCTTATGGGGCACACAATCAAAAAAACCGCCGAAAGAACGGCCGACCGGGACGGGCTCGGCTGTGCCAAACTCGTGGTTTTCGCAAACGCCCCCGAGGACAACCCCTTCATGGCAGGGGCCTTCCACGGGATAGGGGAACCCGACTGCGTGATCAACGTCGGGGTCAGTGGCCCAGGCGTGGTAAACGCGGCCCTCCGGGAACTTATTGACCCTGACCTGACCGAGATCTCGGAGACCATCAAAAAGATCGCCTTCAAGATTACCCGCATGGGAGAAATGGTAGGTCGGGAAGCTGCCCGGCGGCTCGGCGTGGAATTTGGAATCCTCGACCTCTCCCTTGCCCCCACCCCCGCCATAGGGGACAGCGTGGCCAGGATCCTTGAAGCCATGGGGCTTGAACGTTGTGGGACCCACGGGACAACAGCCGCCCTTGCCCTCTTAAACGACGCCGTCAAGAAAGGAGGCTCCATGGCATCCTCCTCGGTCGGGGGCTTAAGCGGCGCCTTCATCCCGGTAAGCGAGGACGAAGGAATGATCGAAGCCGTAAACGCAGGCGCCCTGAGCCTGGAAAAGCTCGAAGCCATGACCTGCGTCTGTTCCGTGGGTCTCGACATGGTCGCAGTCCCCGGAGATACCCCAACCTCCACAATATCGGCAATCATCGCAGATGAAATGGCAATCGGCATGGTCAACAAAAAAACGACCGCAGTCCGGATCATCCCCGCCCCCGGCAAAAAAGTAGGAGACAGCGTGGAATTCGGAGGGCTACTCGGAAGGGCCCCCGTCATGAAGGTACACGGTTTCAGCTCCGAAGCCTTCATCAGAAGGGGAGGCAGAATCCCGGCTCCCATCCAGGCCCTGACAAACTGAAATTTCCAGGACTGAAAAACAGTTTTGGAACAATTGAAAAACAGTTAACCGTTTTCGTGTTTTTACCGTGGTTAAAAATTGACTGTCAGAAAAAAATTAAACCACGGGATACACGGAATACACGGGAAAAAGAACGACGGGGATACACCATTTACGGTTGATCTTGTGTTTTTCAGTCCGCTTGAGTGGGAAAAATGGAACTCGGATTTGAGTTCGCCTGATTGAGCAAAACTGAACTTGGTTTTCAGTCCACTCGAATGAGCAAAACGAAACTTGGTTTTCAGTCCGCTTGAGCTCGCGCAGCGAGCGAAACGGACCGCGTGCTCCCGAAGCGCAACTCGGGCGTTAGAACAGATTCATTGTTTTTCCAAGACCTTTTTCTAAAGCTCTTTTATAGGCGAGGTGAGCGCTTGAGACGTCCTGGATGGCAAGCCCTGTTGAGTCAAAGACCGTGATTTCCTCTTCACTGGTCCGTCCGGGTTTCAGGCCTGCTATTACTTCTCCGAGCTGGCAGTAGATGTCGTTTTCTGAGATGTAGTCTTTAGAGAGCGGGACATTTACCTCGCCCGAGTGCAGGGCCTGGACAATGTCATCCACGATTATCTTGGAGGTCAGAAGGATTTCGGGGTCCAGTTCTTCCTTGCCCACAGCATCGGCTCCGATTGCGTTAATGTGGGTTCCTTCCCGGATCCATCTGGCTTTTACGATGGGTTTTCGGACCGGGGTGGTGGTAACAAGGATATCGCAGTCGCAGGCCTTCTCGATACTCTCTTCCCAGCGGATTTCACAGGGAATGCAGGCTTCCGTATTCTCGCAGAACTTCTCGAAACTTTTTTTGCTCCTTGAGGTGACTTTTACAAGTTCAGGCTCAAAAACCTCACAAAGAGCGGCAAGCTGGGCCCGGGCCTGGTGTCCGGCTCCCACAAGCCCGATGACCTTCGAGTCTTTCCTTGCGAGGTGTTTTGCGGCAATCCCGCCCGCGGCTCCGGTCCGGATGTCCGTCAGGTAAGTCCCGTCCAGGACCGCCAGGGGGGCTCCGGTTTCCGGAGAAATCAGGATGATAAGGGCCATAACCGTGGGAAGGCCCTTTTCAGGGTTTCCGGGGTGTACGTTTACGATCTTTACCCCTGTTATGCCCTCCTCCTCAAGATAGGCGGGCATGGTCCTTAGGTCCCCGTTATATTCGGTATAATAGAGGTAGGACTTGGGAGGCATCTGTACTTTTCCGAGCCCGTGCTGCTTGAAAGCCTTTTCAACCACTTCCATTGTAGAACGCATGTCCACAACACTTTTCACTTCTTCTTGCTCCAACCACAGGACTTCCATAAAATAATCCTCCAATATTATCTCGAAATCAACCGATCAAAGGCTTCCAATCCTTAAATCATTATTCGGGTCCACCAAAGATTCTCAAACCCGCGAAGGATTCTCAAACCCTTTAAGGAATGAGTCAAATATAATATCAAGTATTTTTGTTTACCATTTCTTAACCACCCGAATTCCGCTTCGGGAGCACGGGGTCCGTTTCACTCGCTACGCTCGCTCAAGCAGACAAAAAAACGCCAGAGCAACCGTAATAGTCGTCTTCCGGGATTCTTTTTCCGTGTGTTCCGTGTGTTCCGTGGTTTGGATGCACACACCAAATGTCTCAATCAACAAAAATACAACCTGTATGGGTATAAAATGATTTCCTGACTGAAAATATGAAGTTATTTTTCAGCCATTCCTAAGCAAAATTCAGAAACCGTAACAATATACAAAAATTGATCTATATTTGCAGACGCTTACTGTCTAACAATGCCCTATCATAACAAATTGTAGTGGTATGATATATAATATATACCCGAACCCTCTAAATTATCCACAATCTTGAAAATAAAAGAAACCGGTGCCAGACATGCAAGAAATTTCCGCAAGCAACCTCCGGGATAAATTACTGAAACCCGCAGCCGACATCCGGAGTATCCTCCGCTGGGGTTACCCGAAGTTTGCCACCATTCGCTTCGTTGCGGACCACGCCGGCCTGGATGCCCGGGAGAGGCAGGTCCTTATAAGAGTAGTCCTGCCCCCGGACAGGACCGTTAGCAGGGCAAAGAAAAAGCTCAAGTATGACAGGATCAGGGGAAGAGCTCTCCTGATCGACGGGTACAACGTCCTCCTGAGCGTGGACAGCCTGCTTAAAGGGGAAATCATGTGGCTCTGCGATGACAGTTTCATCCGGGACACCCGTTTTTATTTCGGAAAGGCAAAACATGCCGATGATATAGAGGAAGCCCTCGAAGAACTGCTCTCCTTCCTCGCCGAAACCGGCCCGAAATCCGTGACCATCCTGCTCGATTCCCAGATTAGCCGGAGCGGGGAACTGGCGGGAATTATCCGGAACAGGCTAAAAGAAAAAGGAATTCCGGGGGAGGCCCGCACCTCAAAGCATGTGGATTTTGACCTGAAAACCGCCGGAAAATCTTCAGGGGAAATTTTCGGGAATGACAGCGAAGAAAAACCCGTAATCGCAACCTCCGACGGAATTATTATAGACGCAGTTTCCGAAGTGATCGACATCCCGGCCTGTCTTATGGAAAAAAAAGGCATTGAACCCCTCAAACTGCACTAAATTGAGGAGAGGCCGGAAAATCCGGCCATTTTTTTGGCCGAAAAATCCAGCTTATCTTTTTTGGCAAAAAATCCGCTCAGCTATTTTCCAGAAGTAACTCCCTGTAATTGTAAAGGGCTTCCTCATGGCAGGGGTCAACTCGAAGAGCTTTTCTATATAGTACATCAGCTGCGTACCCGTATCCTAACCTTGCGAGCAGTTTTGCATATCCTGAGAGGGTATCCACATCTTCCGGGTTCAGGTGAAGGGCCAGTTTAAAGTGCTGTTTGGCCCCTTTCAGGTTCCCTTCTCCAGAGAGCAGTCTTGCATAGCTCTGATGAATCCTCACGTTTTCTGGATCGGTTTTCAGGGCCTCTCTGTAGCGGGTTTTAGCCTGAAGGGCTTTTCCCATATCCTCAAGGAGGAGGGCATAGTGGTAATTAGCAGCCACCTGCTGCGGGTCCGATTGAAGGGATTTTTCATAATGGTAGGCTGCCTTCAGTTTGTCCCCCGACTCACGGAGTAAAATCCCGTACCTGTAGTGGGTTTCTGCATGGGCGGGGTTTAAAATCAGGGCTTTTCTATAGGCATCTTCAGCCTTAGCTGTTTCTTTGAGCAGGTGTAGCAGTTTTCCGTAACCTGAGAGGGTGTTTATATGAAAGGGGTGTAATTCAAGAGCCTTTTCATAAAAAACCCTGGCTCTTTTCAGGTCTCCGAAATCTGTTAGAACAGAGGCAAACCTGTAAAGAGCATCCACATTTTCCGGCTTTGAGTTCAGCACTTTTTCGTAACTTTTCTCGGCCTCTTCCGTTTCTCCGAGGAAGAAAGCAGTTTCTCCCGCAAGCAAACAGGAATCTTCACTCATCTTTCCTTCAGAAAGTTCAGCACAGGCCCTGGCAAAAACGTATTTTTCCCTGTACATCTTTTCTTTTCCGCAGATCAAAGTAAGCTCAAAAAGTGTTTTCGGGGATATTGAATTTCTTTTAGAATAATCCAGGGCAAAATTAACAGCAGGACCGAGATTATCTCCTTTCGATGCAACTCGCTCAATAAGCTCGGACACGAATATTTCGATAACGTCCGTTTCCATTGCCAATACATCTCCAAAAAAATGTCCTTGTAAATAAATCGGTTGCCGGCGTATAAATACTTAGTTATTTTTTTCAAAAAACAGAAATCGTGGGTGATCTAATCATTTTTAAATAAAAAATGACATTCAAATATTGTTTTTCAAAAACCCATAATTTCATGTGAATCGTTATGGTGTGGCATCATGGATGGATGAATTGAAAATTTGTGGAATTTTCCTTGAAACTGGAAAAATAACCTGGCAAAAAACTAATAAATGAATCCCCGCCGGGGCGGCAGGTAGGGCATGTGGATCTGTGGAAATTGCTTTGGAGAATTAGCAGGAAGTCTGTTAAATCTTTTGTTAAATCTTTTGTTAAATCATTAGATTTTGCGGGTAGTTGACTATTTGGAAACCCATAAAAAACGTTCCAGTACCCCTATTTTATCCTTCATAAGCTCGGGAGTTAGCAGGCTCGCTTCAATTGCCTCTTCCAGTTCGTCCAGGACTTCATCCGGTACATCGAACTTAAAAGAAGGGGGTTCGTGCATTTCAAGTTCGAGTCCCTCAGGCTCTTTTCCTGTCCGAATTGCTGGAAATAGCAGAATAAAAAACAGACATGCGAGGAAAATCACATATTCAGTACCAAACTGTCCCCAGTCCGGGAAAGTGAAACCCACACCCGGAAATTCAAATGCCGGGTGAGAAAGCAGCAGACCGGAAGCAAAAACAAGGACTATGCCAAAAAAAGCCCGTTTAAGCCAGTGATGTGAAGGGGACGCAAGCCACCATTCCAGGCCCGAAGGCCTGAGAGGGCCTTTCCTTAGTTTATCAAGCAGGTGAGCCGCAGCCCTTTTCCGGGAAAGGAGAGGAGAGGGAGTGGTCCCAGCCGCCTTTCTTTCACATTCTTTTACCCCATCAAGCCGCAGGCAGGCTTCGAGCTTTTCTGCGGCCTTCCGGAAATAGCCTGCCCTGTAGTAAAAGAAACCTGTGAAATAAAGGAGACAGGCCCACATTTCACGGCCCTCGGCTTCTCTTCGGCCCCGGGATCCTTCAAAAGGGAGAGACTTCTCCCAGGATTCCCCGGATGGGAAGGAATTTCCCCCGGAAAAGGCCGTATGTTCCAGTTTTTTGATTATTCCGAGGAGCATATGCCGGTAACGAGGGCTCCCGAATTTGAAACTGACTTCCACCTTAAGGTAGCTGGCATAGGCTTCCCAGAGCAGAAGTTTCGGGTTTCCGGGATTAAGGGAAAGGGCCTTTCCAAAGGACTCCACGGCAGCCCCGTAGTCCTGTCCCTCAAGTTCGAGCCTGGCTTTAAGGCACCTGGAAAATTCGTTTTCCTGCCCTGTCGCAATCGAGGACTCAAGCTCTTTCAGAGCTCCTCTGCTGTCCCCAAGCCTGAAATTGAGGTCCGCAAGCCCGTTATGGGCATGGACATTTTTCGGGTTGATCGCCACGGCTTTCCTGTATTCTCGAAGAGCGTCCGCAGGTCTTTCCAGCCGGTCTGCGGCAAAGCCCAGGAGGAGCCGGGACATGTCCTTATATACAGGAATCACTGTTGGGTCCTTCAGAGTGGCCCCGGCTTTTTCATAGTTCCCAAGCCTCAGAAGGGTAAAGGCTTTCAGGACACGGGCAGAGGGGTTTTCGGGTTCCGTGTCCAGGACTTTTTCAAAGGAATTGAGGGCTTTATTCCACTCCCCGAGCCGGGAAAAGACCAGGCCCTGTCCCAGACAGTCAGAATCACCATTTCCTCCCTTCAGCCGGGCCTGTTCAAAAGTTTCCAGAGCTTCATTATATCTTTCGAGGGAAGTGAGGGCAAAGCCTCTGGCGGTAAGGACGGCTTCTGAAAGGAGGGGGTCTTCAGCATTTTTGAGAGCTTCCAGGGCCTTTTCATAACGTTTCATGTAGATAAGCACAAGCCCTCTGTTAAGTTCAGAAGCCCCTCCCGGTTCAAGCTGTAAAGCTTGATCAAAGGCTTTCAGGGCTTCATTATACTCATCGAGTTCGGCCAGGGCAAGCCCCCTGTACTTCAGGCCTGTGGAATCCGCTCCATCTTTCCTTATTTTTTTAGAAAATTCCAGATATTTGGAAAAAGCTATCTGGAGCAGGGCCTCTTCCCCCCCATCATATCCGGGACGGCTTTTTCTGAGCCTGCCGATGGCAACGCCTCTGTTGTAACGTGCGGAAAGGCTGTCATTGTCAAGCCCGAGCAACTCCTCGTAAGCTTCCAGGGCCTCCTCATAGTTCCCCAGTTCGCAGAGGGCGTTACCCTTCCCACTCCAGGCATAAGGGTTTGCAGGGTCAAAGAGAAGAGCCGCTTCAAAAGCTTTCAGAGCCTCTTGAGGCTTTCTTATTTCGAAAAATACGCTGCCTTTCCCGCACAGGGCTCCCCTGTTCCCGGGGTCAAGAGAAAGGACTTTTTCATAAGCTTCCAGAGCTTTTTCATAATTTCCGAGTCCGAAAAGAGCGTTTCCTTTTCCCCTCAGAGTCCTGACATTTTCCGGTTCAAGGAGCAGGGCCGAATCAAAGGTCTCCAGGGCTTCTTCATACCGGTCAAGTATCAGAAGGGCGCTTCCTCTGTTAGCAAGGGCTTCGGAAAAATCCTTTTTCAGGTCAAGGGCCCTGTCAAAGGCCAGGAAAGCTTCTCCATACCTTTCAAGGGTGACGAGAGTCTTTGCTTTATTGTTCCAGACACCTGCGTTATCATCTTCCAGTTCCAGGGCTTTTTCGAAAGCTTCCAGGGCCTTTCCGGACTTTCCCTGACTTTCGAGCACCTCGCCTTTGCCGTCCCAGGCCCCCGCAAAGCCGGGGTCCAGTTCCAGGGCCGAATCAAACGCTTTCAGGGCCTCTTCTGGCTTCCCAAGGGCGTGCAGAACCTTTGCTTTTCCTCTAAGGCCTCCAGCATGGGCCGGATCCAGTTCCAGGGCCTGCTCAAAGGCTTCCAGGGCCTCTTCTGGCCGGTTAAGGCAATTGAGGACAAGTCCTCTGTAATACAGGACCCCTGTATTTTCAGGATCGATTTCAAGGGAACGAGATAATGCTTTAAGGGCTTCTCCATCCCTTTTAAGGTTGTGGAGGGCAAGCCCCCTGTAGTGCCAGGCCCCGGCATCCCTGTCGTTTTCCTCAAGCACCTTTTCAAGGGCCCGGAGGGCTTCTTTAGGCCGGTTAAGGTAGCCGAGCGCAAGCCCCTTGCAGTACCAGGCCTCGGAGTAACCCGGGTCAAGGGAAAGGGCCCTGTCAAAGGCTTCCAGAGCCTCTTCAGGCCGGTTAAGGTAGCTCAGCGAATTTCCTTTATAGTACCAGGCCCCGGCATTCTCCGGGTTTATCAGGAGAGCCGTATCAAAAGATTCCAGAGCTTTTTCAAAAATGACCCGGGCTTCGGCATATTTCTTCAGGTTTAGAAAAGCAAGGGCTTTGCTGTACAGGGCTCGGGCATAGGTGAGGTACATATTGCATCACGGGTCCGGCTACTCAATTTAAAAAATTTATATTTAAATTATTATTTATCTTAAATCATTCCGGCAGCATGTTGTGAACTACCGCTCGGCTAAAGACTGACCAGCTTCCTGCTTCATACCCTAGAGCAACCTCCACGAGTCCACAGGCCCTTCCCGCCGTTCCGGCGGTGTTAACTAATTTAAAGTGTACTTTTGCTTGGTTATTTTCCAGTTACACTGGAAATCCCACAAATATTCAATTTGTGCGATCGCAAAAGTGAATAATATCAACGTATATTATTAATATATTAACGTTATGGTATTAAACCTTATATTGAAAAGTGGACGCTTATATCCCCTGAGCTAAAGACTCGGGAGTTTTACGCTGCTTTCTATAAAAAAGGGTGTAGAAGAGAGTTTCTGATATGAGATTTGAGTTAACCGGGGTCAGGGAAAAATGGCACATGTTTATCAGCCTGCCCTCTTCAAGACCCGACCGGTGGAGGGGGACCTCCCCTTTTCCTACTTTCCGGACTGAAAGCATTTTCCCTCAGCCGGCAATCCCCTTACCACCTCAGTATCTTCTTTGTTATATATACGGCAAGAGCCAGGCCTATAAGGGCAGACGCAAAGAGGGAAATTGCAATAATATGAGAGGGTTGTTCAATCCCTCCGGTACGGATAAGGGGCATGTGGTCGATGTTGCATTCTCCGAGGTCGTAGGATGCATCACAAATACCGTCTCCGTTAAGATCTTCAATGACAAAGAGGGCTTCATCAGGGGCTGTCCAGTAGTTGCCTCCCGTATAGGGGCCGCCTGCAATGCTTATGCCCCGGTGTTTGCTGATGTTCCAGGTGTTTTCAAGGTTTGTGCCGCTGTAGCCCACGTTTGCGGCATTGTAAAAAAAGTTGTCAAATATCAGGTTTCCGCTACTGTTTGAGAGGAGGAGGCCATGTTCTAGGTTGAGGCGCAGGATGTTTCCGTTCAGGCGGTTCAGGTCCGAAGCCTGAAGGAGGATGCCTTCAAGGTTGTTTACGTCTAATTTGTTATTCATAACCAGGTTGCCCTCTGAAGTTTTCAGGAGAATCCCTACCATATTTCCGGAAGCTTTGTTAAGGTTCAGCATATTGCCAGTCGAGTCCTCAAGACAGATCCCCAGCCGGTTATCCGAGAGGTTGTTATTGCTTATCATAACTCCCCGGGTGTTTTCAAGGTATATGCCGGCTTTATCGGGGGCATTGGCCCCTTTTATGGAAAAACCGCTTATCGTCACGTTGTTTGAGTGGACGTGAAAGACGTGGTCCCCGGAGTCTTTTGCCTTAACAATATGAAGTTCGGGCCTTCCGCTTATGGAACGCACGGTGATTTCTTTATCAAGGTCCACGTTTTCCCTGTAAAACCCGCTGTAAACATAGACCGTATCTCCGGGCTTTGCAGCGTCCAAGCCTGCCTGAATCGAGGAATAGTCCATGTTATCGTTGGTTCCCACACTAATCCTTCCAGCGCTGGCCGGGCCTGCGCTCAGCATCAAAAATAAGGAAGCAACTGCAAAACAGGTCTTTACGCTCTGGATGGATATCAGTCACATCACCTTTTAAAGTGGTTCCTTCCCCACTTTCCCCATGCGAAAAAGCATTAAAAGTCTGCAATGACCGGCCCGGAAATTCCCGGAAATCCAAAAAGAATAATCCAATAATCATTAAATCTAGGCGGGGATATAATTATTGAATCACCGTTTCGGAATAATATTTATTGTTAAGTTGGTTCCGAGAAAGTCGGTTCTGGAAAAGCTAACCTTGATTGTCTGGCTGAAATACGGACTGTTTGTAAAAAAATTTAAGAGGGACGATGAGGACGATTTTCTCTCTTATTTCCAGGCCTTTAACTTCAGGCTTTCGATCGGAAGGCCTCCATACTGCCTGTCACTGATTTCTTTATCCTCATTCAGTATTTCCACATTCAGGCCTGCTTTTTCCATTAGTCCTATATAATCTTCTTTCAGGACAGCTCCGGCCACACAGCCTGCCAGCAAGTCCTCATCCTCTAGCAGCTCTTCAGGAAGTTCTGCCAGCAGCACCATATCCGAAATGTACATCCTGCCCCCTGCTTTGAGGACCCTGTATGCTTCCCGGAAGACCTTTTCTTTATTCGGAGCAAGGTTAATTACACAGTTGCTGATAATCACATCCACAGATTCGTCCTCAACGGGCAGGGCTTCGATGTTTCCCGGGCGGAACTCCACGTTATCGTACCCGTACTTGAGGGCGTTTTCCCTTGCCTTTTCTATCATCTCTCCGGTCATGTCCACGCCGATAACTTTCCCGGGGGGCCCCACTTTTTTTGCGGCAAGGAAACAGTCAAATCCGGGCCCGGAACCCAGGTCAAGGACCACTTCACCCGGCTTTAATTCCCCTAAAGCCGTTGGGTTTCCGCAGCCGAGCCCCAGGCCTGCATCGGGGGCCGTCTGGATTTCGGACGTGGAATAGCCGATCGATTTCAGGATTTCCTCAGAATTCATATTACTGTCACAGCAGCCGCAAGTACAGGAAGTATCAGAACTCGCAATTTCCCCATATTTCATCTTGATAATTTTCTTTTTTTCATCCGAATCCATTTATTCATCTCCTTTTTTTTAACCGTTGTCCTTATTTCTGCAAATTTGACAAGTCTCCGGGCTCTCACGGATCAACAGGCAGGAAGCTCGGTTGCTTTAGCGCCGGGAGGAATGCCGTACTCCTCTGCCGAATATTCGTAGCCATCTCCTCTCTGTACCACTTTGAAGTATTTTTTATTAATTCCTTGTGCAATTCTTTTTCCTTCCTTGTTTTTAATGTCAAAACTGCCTGATTTCCTACAAGCAACGGAGCCAAACCAGATCTCTTTGTACTTCCCTCCAGTTACAACAGCTTTGATTGTATCGCCAGTTTGAAATCCGAAAAAGGTTTTTTGCCGGGGCAGATATGACCGTGGAAAGCCGTACTTATCGAGATTTGTTCTTTTGTACTGTCCTCTTCCCTTTGCTCTGATGTGCAGTACGCTGTTTGTTGCAAACCTGATTGTTTCCGGTGTGGATTTTCCTACAAAAACAGCATCAATATGATGATCTTTTGGCATTCCGGCCCTGATCCGGTTCATTTTCGTTCTTGCACCTGTACCGCATTCTACAGGAAGGCCCGTTTTATTCAACACTTCAAAAACCTTCCATCTGGTAGCAGTTACGATTGCAACATCTTTAAGTGGCTTTTTGACCAGGTTATGCACTTCAGGATGTCCAAATTCTTCTGCTGTTTTACTTCCTTTCTTCTGGTTGCATTCTCTGCAAGCTAAAGTTAGGTTCGAAATCCTGCTTGAGCCGTCTCTACTTTTAGGAATAATATGCTCAATTTGCAAAGGAACGTTTTCAGCTCCGCAGTACACACATTTTCTACCAAATTTTTCAAGCAGGTATTCCCGGACCTCATAACCTTGCAGCTCTCCCTGCTGATACTCAATTCCACTTATCCCAGGGTTTTGCATGAGTTGAGTATCAAACTTACAGTTTTCATAGGAAATATGTGTCAGTGGGCAGAGTTTTCTGAGCCTATCGGCCCAATTTCCTATGTTATCTACACGGCTTTGCAGGGATGGAGGCAGCCAGCCTTCCCTTCTTTTCCGGTTCATGAACCTCGGTTTTCTGTATCTGGTTTTGCGGTTTCTTCGGTTTCTCCTCATTGCTCTTCTGTCATCAAGTTTCGTTTTAATTCCTGTCCTGTGATGCAGTTGGGCCGTCCAGACTACCGTTGAACCATTCAGGATAGCAAGGCCAGTATGACGGCTTCCGTAATCTATTTTGAGCCTAAATTCTGAATTGTCCTTAGACTCTTTCAGCTCTTTGAGTCGGATTGTAAAGGGATATTTTTTGTGAATAAGCGCTTTTCCCGCTTTAAGCAGTTTTCTTGCAACTGCTTCGTGGCAGGGACTTAAAGGCTCTTTGTTCTTGTTTAGTACGAATACCATATTTGGATTTCTCCTCTCTGCTCTGGAAACGAATTTCCGTAGCAGGTAACGCAGTTTTTGGAACTGTCTCCCCTCGCCAATGTTGGAAATGCTTGTCATGCGTAGTACACCGTCCCTACCTCCCAGGACTTTTAATACTACACGATAGAGCTGCAAACTGAGGAAGCATTTGCAGGTATCAGTCGGGTAAGTCGGCGGGATTGCTCCCGCTTTCTCCCCTAAGAACTGTACGTGAGACTTTCACCTCATACAGCTCAAGTATCTCATAACCCTTTATATTGGGCAGCAGTTATTTGGTTAATAACTGCTTTCGTAAGTCATGACTTGCAGCCTATTAACATGTGTTTTGTTTGTAAGCTTCTCGCGGATTGATTTCTCGATCAGCGTATTTGAATGACTTACATTCATAGGTCATACCTTCATTCTTACGTTTTGATACCACGGAGTAAGTCTGCATCCTTTTGGATTAGGGCAAATTTTGAACCCCTATACAGTTCATTACAAATTGTCATTCGCTTTCTACTCCTTTCCTTTACCCTCTATGTCATTGTCATCCTTTGCAGGATTCCTACCCCGAGGGGAACATATAGGGCTTACCAAGTTCTATAAAATGAATAATTGTGAATACCTTAGAAGCCATCTTTAAACCGAAAATCATATGTCCATTTCCCAATAAGTATGTCAAGCCTTATTGGTCTGATTTCATTACCATTTTGGTTCAAGCGTATCAATCTAATTTCGCTTGTTGTTGGTCACGATTCTTACAATGGTTCACATTACGTTCTTCTTAGAATTCTTATCCTAACAGATGGTTTAGATTAGATTTCTAAACTTCTCCATATTGTCATATGAGCTTCACACCTTGACGTTACCATCAACGCATGTCATAGTAGGATTATCCCAAATGGAAGGGATAGCGTTACCGCAATTCATATTATAGCTTTCTTGTCGCACTGACATTTTCAACGTAGTCAATTAAGACTTAGGCTGGTCAACCAGGGCTTATACAAGCCCCACTGCTTCAGCGTGGGGTAGTTGACAGGCACAGTAACTATGCTCTAGCAGGTAGGAAACGATGGTGAGCCTGGTCTCGTCTCCAAGTGCTTTAAAAAATTTGACTTTTTTTTCTAACATACCTATATGGAAATATGCACATATATGCATATATTCATTTTGAAAAAAAGCGTTCACAATACTTAGATATGCTATGAAAAGTCCTAATTAGTATCACAAACTATTATGAATTTGTGATATAAACTGTTCTTTGTATAGTGGATTAACACTAACAGGGTGAAGCACAACACCCTCTATCCCCTCTGCAAAGGCATTAGGGATTGCTTTTCTAATCATATTATATGCTGCATTGACATCAGCGTTAAGAAGAACTCCCGTGGCACTTCGGAAAAGCCCTCTTTTGACCCGTTTTCCGAGATATTCTTCATGGTGTTCCATTAGCTCATTATCAAGGAAAGAGCATTTGCTTGTATAGGATTCTTCGATCCGTTCAACCGAAATTCCAACCTCTTCGGCCTTGTATTCGACCATTGAAATAAGGGTACTGTGAGGTATCTGAGCAAAATTCTGGTTATTTTTCTTACCCATGTTGACTTTCTGTTTCCAGAAAGGGTTGCTTCCGATAATGATTTTCTCCACGTTCATTTCCAGAGAATAGTTGATTATTGCCCTGCTCAGTTTGTGGAGTACGTCTTTAATCCTTGAGTTTCGTTTATGGGTAAGTACTTCTACACTCTTTCCTGTTTTGATTCCATGCTTCTCATAAGTGCTCTGGAGCTTTGCTTTCTGCTTGTTGTAAAACTGGTTTACTGACTTGGCAACCCCGCCCTTAACAATAATTGGATTTTCTCCAAAATTGTTTCCAATGGTTACGAGGTTGACAACTCCAAGATCAATTCCCAGGACTCGACCGGAATTGAGAGGTATGGGGTCTTCGATTTCCTTTTCAAAAACAATTTCACAGGTGTATCCTGCGTGTTTTGGAATGATCCTGACTTCTCTCAAATTAGTATCATCAGGAAGTCTTGTCTGGATGGATAATGGAACTACTTTGGGAAACTTGAGCACCCCGTCTTTGATCCTGACCTGTTGATTTGTAAAAATTAACAGGTATTCCCCGTTTTTTTCCAGATACTTTGGAGGGTTCGGTTTGCCTGTGAAAAGTTCAGGATTCTTTTTGTAAGATTTTAAAGCTTCGAAAAAAGATTTCCAGTTACGGTCAAGTACTTTTAGAGTCTGTTGAGCAGATTTAGCAGGAAGTTCTTTGTAAGGCTCAGAGGACTTCACAAGCCCATAAAGTTTATTGTACCTGATCCATTTTCCGTTATTGAAGAACTCCTGTCTGATAATATAATCAGAGAAATTGTACAGGTTTTTGGACTTATGGCACAAATCCCCTATTTCCCTGGAATGAAACTGGATTTGCTCAACACGTTTAATTATCAATTTGGCTCGACCTCGATTTCTAACCTTTTTTCTTTTCTTTTGCTATAATGTTTCACAGAATAATAATGAAGCATTGAAATTATTTCATCAAATATTTCTGATGCTTAATGTATTTCTTGATACCTTTAGCAGATTGAGCACTTCTTTTGCATTTATAGTGGATATTATATAATGTAATATGGATACTAATTATATCTATTGGGTGCTATTACGTACTATACTCACACAGGTTTGGTTTTCATAATTATGTTGGGGTGTTGTCTTGCATTTTGATACAAAAATTCCGAATTGTGTTTTTGTTGGTGAAAGCGTTTGGTGTGTGCATTCAAACCACAGAAATTCACGGAAATTCACGGAAAAAGAATGCGTGTGGACGAATATTATGTTTGCTCTGGTGTTTTTCAGTCCGCTTGAGCGGAGCGAAACGGACCCCGTGCTCCCGAAGCGGAACTCGGGAAGCGGAACTCGGGTATTTAAAGTCCCAGCATACTCACCGGCCATCAGGCCGGTTTCCGTGTATTCCGTGTGTTCCGTGGTTGAAAGGACTATTGATAGTGATTCTTGACAAAAAACTTCAAAATTCCGAATTTTAAAACTGAATGAGTATAAGTTCCGAATTCTTAGACCAGGGTTTTGCAGGTCCAGAGAAGACTTATCACTTTAAATAAAATGACGAATTAATCATATTTGGGGATAGTTATGAAAATCACCATTGAGATAGAGACCGATTTACCGGAGCCTGAAGTGACCGAGGTCGTCCAGGCCGCCATTAACCATGAAAAGCATATCGCAAAATATAAAGTAAACAGGTATGCGATGATCTGTGATGAGTTTGAAGAAAAGTATGACATGAACTCGAACGAATTCAGAAAAAAATTCGAGGCCGGAGAGATAGTGGACGAGGGAGACCTTTTTGACTGGTATGCGGCAAAGCGAGGAGTTGACCACTGGAAAAATAAACTGGCCATTCTTTCAAAAATTATTATTTAAAATGTAACTATTCAGCTACTGATAAAAAAAGTATGGTTTCAGTTGATTATTATATTTTGTCCATTGATTTTCCCATTTAGATATATATATCTTTTGGGTTTAACCCGTAAAATCCCGGTTCAATACGTAATATACTTATATTAGTTCAGCATTACTGTTACTTGTGAGCGGGACTCTCTTTTTACAAGATAACCCCAACCCCCCAACACCCCCAATTCATACTCCCCAACCCGCTCACGCATGATTCTTCTTTTCTACGATTGCAGCTTTTTGTTATATGGGCAGGAAGGCTTCTCTCTCGATATTTCCGGCCCTGTCGGAAATGACAGGCGAAGATGGCTAAATTTCTAATAAATATAGATTATGTATTGCAGAGCTTCATTTTAGAGAACACTGAGGGCTAAAGCCTTAAAGGTCAGATACTTTCCATACCTGGACGTTGGGTGTGTATTTCCCCTCATCGGATTATCTTATAATAACTTAAAGGTGCCTGGTAACATAAGCAGCAAAAATCCCGATTCATACTCTGTATTTGAGAACCCTTTTGTTCGGACCCTTCTGACCTCGGTCCTTATGGCCGTGTTTCTGGTCGATATGGGACTGGGGCTCTATGGATTTTTTTACACAAAATCGGGCCCTTTCCCTGGGTCTGCCATATTCCTGATTTTCGCGGTGGTCTTCATTACAGGCCTTGTGTTTTATGAAAAGCACGGAGTTGGTCCTGTAGTTTCCCTTCTTGGCGGAGTCGTTGCAGGGTTCGGGTTTTCTTTTGTTTTTGTTTCCCTTGTAGGGGGCTTCCAGTTTGCTCTCAAAGGAGGAATTTCCGAGATAGGTCTCGAACAGATCACTTCCGCAATTGCGGCGTCCATGATTATTAGTGTGGTAATGCTCAAACTGCTCTCATACAAGCTTCATGATTTTGTTTACTAATTTTTTATCTTGATTTTCGGGCAGGATTTTTTGCATTTTTTCTGTTTTCCAAAATCCCTTCTTTTCTACTTACAATTCTCTTTTAGTGTCTTTTTCAGATAAGTGAATGGATGCGAAAACTATTTATAGAATTACAAACAATCACAGCCAAGGACGAGCGTAACCGTAGAAATATTTACCTGGGGATGACACAAATGGAAAACTCTAAAAAAAAGGAAGACGAAGCTTCCTGTGAGGCAGAATCCGGGCAGGGGCCGGAAAGCTCTGAACCTGGTTCCGAAGAGGCCTGCAGAGAAGATAATGAAAAGCTTAAAGAGAGGCTTGTCCGCCTGGCCGCGGATTTTGATAATTATAGAAAGCGGTCCGTTCGTCAGATGGAAGATTCCCGCAAGTTTGTGCTTGAAGGGATTCTGGTCGAGATGCTTGAAGTTTCCGATAACTTTGAGCGGGCTCTTAAGTCCTCGAAGAAAACCGGAGATATGGATTCCATAGTAAATGGGGTTGAGCAGCTCTCCAAACAGTTCAATTCAATCCTTGAAAAACACGGCCTGGAAAAAATCGAATGTGGAAAGACCAGTGAATTTGATCCCCACCTTCATGAAGCCGTGCAGTACGTGGAAACGCAGGAGCTTCCGGACCATACGGTCTTTGAGGTCTACAAGCCGGGTTATAGCCTTAACTCAAAGGTCATAAGGCCCGCAATGGTCGCTGTTGCCAGAAACGAAAGTTTGGGCAGCGAAAATGCTGAGAAGAACGACACTGAAGAATAACAGTTGATAATGTACATTACTGTATTCCTTTTACTTTATACTCCACTAATCTTTAAATTCAGAACCTAAATTTAATTTACTGTGAGGAAAAAATATGGCAAAAATACTGGGCATTGATCTCGGAACAACTAATTCCTGTGTGGCAGTTATGGAAGGCGGAGAGGCCGTTGTAATCCCGAATGCTGAGGGCAGCAGGACTACTCCTTCAATTGTGGGCTATTCCAAAAAAGGAGAACGGCTTGTCGGACAGGTCGCAAAGAGGCAGACCATCTCAAATCCCGACAATACCGTTTACTCCATCAAAAGGCACATGGGGGACGCAAACTACAAGGTAACCCTGCACGGTAAAGAATACAGTCCGCAGGAAGTTTCCGCAATGATTCTCCAGAAGCTCAGGGCCGACGCCGAAGCTTACCTCGGGGAAAGTATTCAACAGGCAGTTATCACAGTCCCGGCCTACTTTAACGATGCCCAGCGGCAGGCCACAAAAGACGCAGGACAGATTGCGGGCCTTGAAGTCTTAAGGATCATCAACGAACCCACGGCCGCATCCCTTGCCTATGGGCTTGAAAAGGGAGAAGAAGACCATAAGATCCTTATCTACGATCTGGGTGGAGGAACCTTTGATGTATCCATCCTCGAACTCGGTGGAGGGGTCTTTGAAGTCCTATCCACAAGCGGAGACACTCGCCTTGGTGGGGACGACTTCGACCAGCGTATTATAGAATACCTGCTTAACGAGTTTAAGAAGGCTGAAGGGCTTGACCTCTCCAAGGACAAGGCCGTGCTCCAGCGCCTTAAAGACGCAGCCGAGAAAGCCAAGATCGAGCTTTCCGGGGTCGCCAGCACAAACGTCAACCTGCCCTTCCTGACCGTTGGCCCTGACGGGGACCCAAAACACATGGATGTTGATCTTACAAGGGCTCAGTTCCAGAAGATTACCGAAGACCTCCTCGACAAGACTCTGGTTTCCATGCGCCAGGCTCTCAGTGACTCCAAACTCAGCCCCAAAGACATCGAAAAGGTAATCCTTATCGGCGGGTCCACAAGGATGCCCGCAGTCGTGGATCTTGTGGAGAGCTTCATCGGGAAGAAACCTTACAAGAATATCAACCCTGATGAGGCCGTTGCCGTCGGGGCAGCCATCCAGGCCGGAGTGCTCGGAGGAGATGTAAAAGACGTCCTTCTGCTCGACGTGAGCCCCCTGACCCTTGGAATCGAGACCCTTGGCGGAATTTCCACCTCGCTTATCGAGAGGAACACCACCATCCCAACCAAGAAGAGCCAGATTTTCTCCACAGCCGCAGACAGCCAGCCTTCCGTGGAAATCCATGTACTTCAGGGCGAGCGCGGAATCGCTTCCGAAAACAAGACTCTCGGGCGCTTCATCCTGGACGGTATACCCCCTGCTCCAAGAGGCATCCCGCAGATCGAGGTCACCTTTGACATTGACGCAAACGGGATTCTGCACGTAAACGCCAAGGACCTCGGAACCGGCAAGGAACAGTCCATCTCCATCAAGAAGCCTGGCGGACTTTCGGACGAAGAAATCGAGAACATGATCAAAGACGCCGAACTCCACGCTGAAGAGGACAAGAAGCGCAAGGAAGAGGTCGAGACCCGGAACAACGCCGAAAGCCTCGTCAATGCCGCGGAAAGGACCCTCAAGGAAGCTGAGGAAATCGCAACGGAAGAGCAGAAATCCAAAATTAACGCCGCAATCGAGGACCTGAATAAAGTCCTTGAAGGTGAGGACCTCGAGGAAATCAAGTCCAAAACCGAAGCTCTCCAGAACGCCGTCTACGAGGTCACTACCGTTATGTACCAGAAAGCCCAGGAAGAAGCAGCCGCAGCCCAGGAAGCAGCAGGGGAAGGTGCAACAGACGCAAAGGGTCCGGAAGAGACGGTCGTTGATGCGGATTATGAAGTCGTCGATGACGAAAAGAAAGCCTGAACCGGTAATTCCGGTTCATCTAATTTAAAATATGTTAATTGTGGGGCCTTTCCGGCACCCACTATCTTTTTTAAACTAACAGGGTAATCCTGATGGCAACCAAACGCGATTACTATGAAATTCTCGGGGTCTCAAAGGACACTTCGGCCGACGAGATCAAGAAAAAATACCGGAAACTTGCTCTGAAATACCATCCTGACAGGAGCGATGAACCGGGGGCAGAGGAAAAGTTCAAGGAGATTTCCGAGGCCTACGCTGTTCTTTCCGATTCTGATAAGAGGGCCCAGTACGACCGCTTCGGACATGCCGGAATTGACGGCCAGTACTCGGCCGAAGACATCTTCCGAAATGCGGATTTCGGAGGTTTCGGGGATATCTTTGAGATGTTCTTTGGAGGCGGAGGCGGAGGCGGAGGCCACAGGGGTTATCGAGGACCCAGGCGAGGGTCTGACCTTCAGTATGAGCTCCATATCACCTTTGAAGAGGCGGCTTTCGGGGTCCGTAAGGATCTCAATATTCCGAGGACTGAAAACTGTAGCTCCTGTAAAGGAAGCGGGGCCAAGGAAGGCACGAAACCGAAAAGCTGTCCGACCTGCGGAGGCATGGGTCAGGTCAGGACCACAAAGACGACCTTCGGTATGCAGTTCGTAAGCACCATTCCATGTTCGAGCT
Organism: Methanosarcina baltica; assembly: GCF_055394095.1. NCBI lineage: Archaea > Methanobacteriati > Methanobacteriota > Methanomicrobia > Methanosarcinales > Methanosarcinaceae > Methanosarcina > Methanosarcina baltica. The sequence continues at coordinate 3,005,485 of NZ_AP042463.1, forward strand.
GTCATGGCAGAGGTCAGATCATCGAATTCCCCTGCCCTGTTTGCGGAGGGTCTGGAAGGGTTCGGAATACCCGGATGATCAGTGTCAGCGTCCCGGCAGGAGCAGATTCGGGTATGACTCTCAGGCTCACCGGAGAAGGCGAAGCAGGCGAACCCGGAGCCCCGGCCGGAGACCTTTATGTCCTGCTCCGGGTAATGGAGCACAGGCATTTCAGGAGGGTGGACTATGATGTCATATCCGAACTTCCGATAAGTTTCCCACAGGCTGCACTCGGAGCCGATGTCCTGGTGGAAACCCTTCACGGGAAGATGAAGATGAACGTTCCGGCAGGGACCCAGACCCATTCCGTATTCCGGCTAAGGGAAAAAGGAATCCAGCACCTGCATGGACATGGCAAAGGGGATCACCTTGTAAGGGTTATTCTCAAGACTCCCTCAAAACTGACGAAGGAACAGAAAGAGCTGCTCGAACAGTTTGAGGGACTAAACGAAGGTAAAAAGAAAAAAAAAGAAGAGCACCCGAAAACCGAGGGTGAAGGTGCAAAAGGTGAGAAATCCAAAAAAGGGTTTTTTGATAAAGTGAAGGACGTCCTGGAGGGTTGAATCCTTCCTTCCTCGTTTTTCCAGATTTTTGGATTATACAGTTTTGAGAATTTCTTATCGGGTGCCTATTTAGTATGAAAGTATCATGTGTATTTTCATTTTTTGTGCATGTAATTCGAAGAATTTCATGTGCGTTTTTTTAACTGCTAATTTTTTAAAAATCATTATATGTCCCATACATTTCTAACTGAAACAGCAGAGGTCTCCTTCCTCGACAGTTCCGACTTTGGAGGGACTGGCAGGTGGGAGGTGAATGCGTAGGGGCTACGGGGCCCGGTTTAAATAAGTTCAAATGTTTATAATTATTTTTGTATAATATTAAAGATATATAGACGATTGCATGAAACAGGGAAATCTTTTCCGGCTATATCCAACAAAAGAACAGGAAATAGCACTTGCTCAACACTTCGGAGCTTACCGTTTTGTGTATAATCATTTTCTCAATATTAAGACAGAAATGTATAAGAAGTTTAGGGCAAGTCCCACAAAAAAGCAACTTCAAAAATACTTGACAGTGGCCAAACATACTATTTTTGATTGGATGGGGGATATTAATTCTCAATCCCTCCAGAGTGCAAATAAGGACCTTTTCACTGCATTTGAGAATATGTTTGAGCATGGCAGAGGATATCCACAATTCAAGTCAAAAAACGATCTAGATCAATCTTTTCAGGTGCCTCAAAGTTACAAGATTAATCTGACTACATCCAAAATATATTTGCCTAAAATCGGGTGGATAAAAATCAAGTTACACAGGGATTTTTTAACGCCTGAGATAATGGAAAATTGCATTACCTACACGGACTTAAACGGGGACAGGATAATCGAAAAAGATCTGAATAAGGACTTTTTCAAAACTGCAACTGTTTCAAAAAAATCTTCGGGAAAATACCACGTAAGTATCCTAACGGAAGACGGAACAGCAGCACCGGAAAAGGTTGAATATTCAGAGGATACAACTATTGGAATTGACCTGGGACTCAAGGACTTTGCAATCCTGTCAAATGGGGAAAAGATAGAGAACCCCAAACACTTGCAAAACTCAGAAAAACGCCTAAAGGTACTTCAAAGAAGAGTAAGCAGGAAAGTTAAAGGTTCCAATAACCGAAGAAAAGCAGTAAGAAAACTTGCAAGACAACACGAAAAAATCGCAAACCAAAGAACGGATTTTCAGCAAAAACAGTCTTCAAAAATAGTCTGCGAAAGCCAAGCAGCCATAGCCGTGGAGACGCTGAACATTGAAGGGATGCGAAAGAACCACAAACTTGCAAAAGCGATAAGTAGTGTTTCGTGGGGTTCTTTTGTTAGAATGTTAGAGTACAAGGCGGAGAGGGTAGGGAAAACCCTCTTAAAAATAGGAATGTTTGAGCCTTCGACAAAAACCTGTAACGTTTGCGGGTTCCGTAATCCTGATATAACATTAAGTATCCGTGAATGGGAATGTCCTGAATGCAAAACGTTCCACGATAGGGATATTAACGCTGCAATTAACATCAAAAAGTTTGCACTTGCAAATTAATTAAAGGAACACCGCCGGAACGGCGGGAAGAGCCTGTGGACTCGTGGAGATTTCTCCGGGGTACGAAGCAGGAAGCCCCTTCCTCGATGTTTCTAATTGAAAATTAGAAACTCCTGTTAAACCTATGGTTTAACACGACAGCCGAAGGCTGACAGGTGGGAGTAGTTCACTTAAGGTTAAGGGAAGAGGAAATAATAGCATAAGCTTTATGTTATTCAGATTCGTTTATGTCCGCAAGTGGGAAGCCTCCTCTCTCGAAGTCGAAGGAGGCAGAGAAGGGTAGTTAACGTTCCAATTCTCCGGGCGTTTCCAAAAATACTTAAATATTGCAGATTAATCTACCAGCAAACAGTTCTCTTTTGAAGGAATTTTATGAAAGCGGTAATAATAGGAGCAGGTGAAGTCGGTTATCATATTGCAAAGGCTCTTTCTATGACACATGATGTAATTGTCATTGAAAAAGATGAAGAGGCTTTGAAAAGAGCAGACGAGCTGGATGTCCAGGTTTTGGAGGGAAACGGTGCAAATGCCGATGTTCTTGCCAATGTTCTTTATGATGCTGATCTTCTGGTTGCTGTCACGGGTGTTGACGAGGTAAATATCGTTGCCTGCATGACAGCCAAACTTATTATAAAGTCCATGCCCGGAGAAAAGGAAACAAAAACCATAGCAAGGGTCAGCAATCCTGATTATATAGACGTACCCGTAACTTCAAGAGCCCAGGTGGGGGTAGACCTCATGATCTGCCCTGAACTGGCGCTTGCATCTGAAGTAGCCGAGGTGCTCGCAAGCCCTTCGGCAATCGATGCGGAAATGTTTGCCGGGGGCAAGGTCCAGATGATGGAGTTTGCAATCAGCCCTAAAAACGAGCTTGTGGGTAAAAGGATGCAGGACTTCCGGCTTTCGGACTGCTGTATTGTGAGTGCCATTTTCAGGAACGAGGAAATCATCATCCCCCGTGGGGATGATATCATTATGGTCAATGACCATATGGTAATAATTGGAAAACCCGCTGCAATGGAAGACCTCAACAGCTTTTTCGGCGGGCAGCAGGGGCCACGCAGGAACAGAATCCTGCTCATTGGCTGCGGGATAGTGGGCTTTTTCCTTGCTAAATTGATTGACAAAGCTGATAAATCGGACCTTAAAATCATCGAGTACCGGAAAAGTCGCTGCATTGAGGTTGCAGAAATGCTCGAAAACGCTCTCGTCCTCAACGGGGACGGCACGGACGTAAGCCTTCTTAAAGAGGAGAACATCGAGGACATGGATGTCGTGGTCGCGGTTACGGACAGCGACGAAAAAAACCTTCTCTGCTCCCTTCTGGCAAAGCAACTGGGTGCAAAAAAAGTGATTGCCAGAGCTGACCGTTCGGACTATGTCCCCCTTTTTGAAATGGTAGGAATCGACATTGCGATAAGTCCCAGGGAGGCAACCGTAAACGAGGTCCTCAAGCTTACCATGGGCCGGGGTATAGAAGCGATTACCAGCATTGAGGGAGAAAAAGCGGAAATTATCGAGTACACGGCATCCGCAAAATCGAAAATTGTGGGTAAGCCCCTCAGCAAGGTAAAATTCCCTAAAGGTGCAATTATCACCATGGTGGTGCAGGAAGACGATATCGTGATCCCCAAAGGAGATTTCATAATCAGGGAAGGGAATCGGGTAATCATCTTTGCGCTATCCTCTACGGTCTCGCTTGTGGAGAAATTCTTTAAATGAAGGGTCAACTCCCCCTCTCTAAAATCTCTGATTTTAGAATCTGGGGGCTTCTGCTACGAAAGATAAAGGTTGAGGATTGGTGTTATAATAATTCTAAAAACAGAGGATCATTATGAATTTTAAGATCGTCCTTTACGTTCTTGGCGGCCTGCTCCGGCTTCTCGGGATGCTGATGCTCATCCCTCTGGCTGTTGCCTATTACTACGGGGAGAGCCTTACTCCATTTTTAATTGCGATTCTGATAACCTCCCTCGTAGGTTTCCTTCTGCTTACATATAAGTCTAAAGGGGAATGGCTACTAAAAGAGGGTTTTGCCATTGTGGGTTTGGGCTGGCTTGCAGTTGCGATCTTCGGGGCAATTCCCTTTGCACTGGATGGGATTACTCCCTTAAATGCCCTTTTTGAGTCCATGTCCGCCTTTACTACTACCGGTTCAACCATCCTTGTGGATATCGAGAGCCATTCCCGGAGCATACTTTTCTGGCGCTGCATGATGCAGTGGCTTGGAGGCATGGGAATTATCGTTCTTTTCATTGCCATCCTGCCTAAACTCGGGGTCGCCGGCCGGCAGATGTTTCGGGCCGAAGCTCCGGGTCCCACGGAAGATAAGTTAAAACCCAGGATCCGGGAAACCGCAAAGATCCTCTGGATGGTTTATCTTGTGATTTCCATTGTGGAAGTCATTGCTCTCCTTCTTGCGGGGCTCTCCTTCTATGACGCAATAACCCATACCTTTACCACCATGGCCTGCGGTGGTTTTTCTCCTTACGGCATGAGTGTCGCGGCTTTTGAAAGCCCCCTCGTGGAGGCCATTATCACCTTTTTCATGTTCGTGGCAGGGGCGAACTTCGCTCTGCACTATCGGGCCATCTATGTCAACAAGAAATTCCTCTTCAAGGATGACGAGTTCCGTTTCTACACCGCGACCGTGCTTGCGGCCTCGGGCCTCCTTACCATCCTGCTCTGGAGGGACATGGGCACAGACCTCTTAACGTCCTTCCGGTACGCCATCTTCCAGGTGGTCTCGATCATAACCACGACCGGATATGCCACAGTGGACTTTAACTACTGGTCCGATTCCGCAAAAATGATCCTCCTGATGGTCATGTTCATCGGGGGCTGTGCCGGTTCTACGGGTGGAGGGATCAAGGTGGTCCGCATCCTTCTCCTCCTCAAGCACGGCCGGAGGGAACTTTTCAAGGTCACGCACCCGAGAGCCATCAAGACCATCAAGTTCAATGGCAAAAGCGTGCCCGATGAGGTCGTGAACTCCATCATCTCCTTTGTGGTGATCTATCTGCTGGTCTACCTTTCAAGTACCGTTATTCTCTCGGTGCTCGGCATGGACCTCATAACTTCGATTACGGCCTCCATCGCAACGCTTGGCAACATCGGCCCCGGTTTCAATGTGGTCGGGCCCATGGGCACCTTTAACACGATCCCGCCGCTCGGTAAACTGATCCTTATCGCAAACATGTGGATAGGTCGGCTTGAAGTCTATACAGTGATCGTGCTCTTTACCCCGGAGTTCTGGAACCGGTGAATGCGGAAGGTGATTTAATAAGGCAGTTAAAAAAGGCAGTTAAAAAAAGCAGCGTTAAAAAAGGCAAAAGTTTAAGGATAGGAGCGTAAAATCCAATCTAATTTATAATGTAGTACTGTGGCTAGAGAATAACTTAAATAAAGCCTTTTACTATTGAAGGTATTCACAATTCATAAGCCAGCAGTAATAAATACCGCACCGGATATAATACCCCCAAAATGTGGTCAAGAGACTGCGATAAGGATGTATTACGAAAATACCTTTCAATAATATCACTTACCAATCAAAGAGGATGACATTCATGGATTTTGAAAAATTGAGACACGGGACCGAATTGATCAAGCGGGGCTTTGCAAAGATGCAGAAGGGAGGAGTGATCATGGACGTTACGACCCCTGAACAGGCCAGAATCGCAGAAGAAGCCGGAGCAGTTGCCGTTATGGCCCTCCATGCCGTGCCTGCCGACATAAGGAAAGCCGGAGGCGTTGCCCGGATGGCTGACCCTGAAATCGTCCAGCAGATTATCGATACCGTTACAATTCCTGTTATGGCAAAGGCCAGGATCGGGCACTTTGTGGAAGCTGAAATCCTCGAAGCCCTCGGTGCAGACATGGTTGACGAGTCCGAAGTCCTGACCCCAGCCGACCCCTTCTACCACATAGACAAGACCGCGTTTACCGTGCCCTTCGTCTGTGGCGCAAGGAATCTCGGAGAAGCCCTCCGCCGGATTAACGAAGGCGCTGCCATGATCCGCACGAAAGGCGAAGCCGGGACCGGAGATGTCAGTCAGGCTGTTAAGCACATGAAGCAGATCCAGGGAGAAATCAGAGCCCTTGCAGGCAAGAACAAGGAAGAACTGATCAAGGTCGCCAGGGAAATCGAAGCCCCTATCGAACTTGTGATGGAAACCGCTGAGATGCAGCGCATGCCTGTCGTGAACTTCGCAGCCGGCGGAATCGCAACCCCTGCCGACGCAGCCCTTATGATGAGGCTCGGAGCAGACGGCGTATTCGTTGGGTCCGGAATCTTCAAGGCCGAAAATCCAACTCTTATGGCAAAGGCAGTCGTGGAAGCCGTAAACAATTACGAAAACCCCGCAAAACTCGCCGAGATTTCCAAGGGCATCGGCGAAGGCATGAAAGGCATCAGTGCAGACACAATCCCGAAGGGAGAAGGGCTGCAAGAACGCGGTTGGTAACCCACCCGAGTTCCGCTTCGGGAGCACGGTGTCCGTTTCGCTCGCTGCGCGAGCTCAAGCGGACTAAACGGTTAATTAATTTTTGAAAATGAGCTTTCTTCCGGTCAGCCGGAAGGAGACTCAAATCTATTCAATTTTTAAATTTATTAGATTTTCAAATCAATTTAGATTTTCAAATAAGTTTTAATTTCAGATCAACAAATCCAATTTTTAAGTCAATTTGTTTTTGAAAAATCTTTGATTAAATAATCAACTTTAAGGACTTATTTTTTAAAACAGGTGTTTTCAATGAAGATAGGTGTAATTGCTATCCAGGGAGCAGTTTCCGAACATGTTGAGGCTTTGAAAAAGGCCCTTGCCGAGAGAGGGGAAGAGGCTGAGGTTGTTGAGATCAAGCATAAGGGTATTGTCCCGGAGTGCAGCGGGATTGTGATTCCCGGTGGGGAGAGTACCACGCTTTGCCGGCTGCTGGCCCGGGAGGGGGTTGCTGAGGAGATGAAGGAGGCAGCTTCTAAGGGAGTTCCTATTCTTGGAACCTGTGCGGGGCTTATTGTGCTCGCAAAGGCCGGGGATGAGCAGGTGGAAAAGACCAGTCAGGAACTGCTCGGGATTATGGACACTACGGTTAACAGGAATGCTTTTGGAAGGCAGAGGGATTCTTTTGAGGCTGAGCTTGAGCTTGAGATTCTTGATTCTCCTTACACCGGGATTTTCATCCGGGCTCCGGGGATTACGAAATGTGGGGAAGGGGTGCGCGTACTCGGAGAACTTGACGGCATGATTATTGCGGCCGAGCAGGGAAATGTGATGGTCCTTGCTTTTCACCCGGAACTTACTGAGGATATGCGTATCCACCAGTACTTCCTGGATAAAATTTTTGGGTGAGTCAAACCCTCTTTTTTTTCAATTTTTATGGGGGCTGAGAGGCCAGCTTCTTAAATTTAGAAGAGTTGGATTTAGCCTGGTTTTTGCTTTTTTGAAAAGATTTTTATATATATTTATAAACAGGTTTCTGGAATTGTTGAGACGCTACAATTATATTAAGGCCGACACTATATAAAAGTAAAAATTAACACAGGTGAACAGATATGGCAAAACTAACTGAAGAAATGAAAGAAGCTTTTTCCAAGATGAGAATATTCCCGCTTGCAACCGCCTCAAAGGACGGAAACCCAAACGTCGTTCCAATAGGCTTTTGTAAGCTTCAGGAGGATGGGGAAACCATTTGGATTGCTGATAACTATTTCCTGAAGACCCGCGCAAACCTTGAGGAAAACCCGAGGGTCGCAATCTACGTATGGGGGGCTGAAATCAAGGGCTGTTTCCAGATTAAAGGAGACATTGACCTGAGGACAGAAGGGGAAGAGTACGAGAAGATGTACAAAATGGTCAAGGAACTCGGAGACAAATACCCTGCAAAGGCCCTTGCCTTTATGAAGATCACGGAAGTTTACGAGTGTAAGTCCGGAAATGAGGCCGGAAAGCAGCTTCTTTGAAAGGTTTATAATTCATCTTAAAAAAATTGTTATTTGGTCTATGGGACTGGAAAAAAACAGCCTTTAGGCCACTATTTTTTAAAAATGTCGAAAATCAAAAAACCGAATAATAATTTAAAAACAGAAATTAAAAATTCAAAAAATCAGTAAAAGCAAAAAAGGGTGAATCAACTACCCCCACCTGTCAGCCTTCGGCTGTCGTGTTAAACTATAGGTTTAACAGGAGTTTCTAATTATCAATTAGAAACATCGAGGAAAAGGACTCCAGCTTATATAGTTGAAAAATTATGACTCCTCAGGCAGGATGCCTGCGACTTTAGTCGTGGGAGGAATGCCGTCAACTTTCAGGTATTCCGTTCCACGTTTGGATTTCTCCACTCTGCTATTGAAACAAGTTCCCGTAGCAGGTAACGTAGTTTCTGAAACTATCTCCCCTCGCCAATGTTGGAGATGCTTGTCATGTGTAGCACACCGCCCCTACCTCTCAGGACTTTTAATGCTACACGATAGAGCTACAAACTGAGGAAGCATTTGTAGGTATCATGACATCTCCAACGTAGTCAATTAAGACTTAGGCTGGTCAATCAAGGCTTGCCGAAACAAGCCTCCCACTTTAGTGGGGGGTTATTGACCCTTTAGTGCAATTATTCTGCTACGGCTTCTTCGGTTTCGAGGCCGAGGAGAGCTCTGACGGATTTTTCGCCGCGTTCAACGATCTTGGCGTTGATCTGGACGATGTCCGGGGCGATTTCCTTTCCACGCATCATTTTTCTTCTGCGTTGTCCATTTGATTTCGGGATGTAACCGACACCTTCGGCAGTCATAATCCTCATTCTTCTGGGACCGGGAAGGTCCGAGCGCATTACAAAACCACTGCCGTCACAACCGCCTGTGATCTTGATCTGGTATCCGGGAAGGCCCATTGGGGTTCCTTCAACCACATTTCCGATTGATTTTCCTATAAGTGCGTTTGCCTCAGCATCCTTTACATCGAGCTGGTAGGCAAGCGCGGTTTCTGGATCTGAAACTACAACTTTAAAATTTGCCATGTGAATCCTCCGACTATCTTATTAAATAAATACGTAACTGGTCCTCATCGTACCTTCACGTTTATTTTCTTTTGACTGCCTTTACCGTTTACTTGGCCCAGAACGGGTTTTCCCTGCGTTTGATCACAAGGAATGATTCCAGGGTTTCTTTCTCGTCACTGGACAGGGAATCGTAAATCTCATGTTCAAGGACTTTGGCATGCCTTTCCGGGACATTGATGAAAAGCACGTCGTTTTCCTTGACCTGCCTGCCCACGGTTACACCTTCGATTGCCATTGCGACTTCTTTGCCTGAACGGGCATCGGCGATGTTCTCCCCGTCAAACTGGAGCCCTTTGACCTTGCCCACAACGGACCCGTTATCAAGCATGACATCGGCGTTTGTCCTGATGATTCCCCCAAGAACCCTGACCCCGACAACCGCAGGTTTGCTCTGCCGGAAGACGCAGCCAGGCAGGATCTTGAACTTTCCGGGCCGGATGATCGTCTCGAAAATCTTCTTCTCGGCCAGTTCCTGCTGCACCTTGACATATTCCTGGTAGTCCTCGATCAGGCGGTAGATGACATCATTCATGAAGACTTTCACGTCTTTCCCGGATTTGCCCTGGAGAAATTCCTTCGCATCCGCATGCATCTTTACGCTAAAGCCAACAATCACCGAATAGAGGGGGTCTTCCACTGTGGAAGCCTCGACCGCGTCCCGGTGGGAAATGTCGCCTACCTCGGCTTTCCGGATAGGGACCTCTTCCTTCTTGAACTCGTGGACAAGGGCTTCAAGGGAGCCGATGGTATCCGCCTTGATCATTACCCCGACGGAGTCCGTATCAATCCGGACCTCATCGATTTCGGCCTTTACCTGCCGGACGATCTCTTCAAGGGTCTCTTCATCAGCTACCCGTATGGGAGATCCTGCAAGGGCATTGTCAAGCCCCGGGGCCGAGATTTTCACACCCACCGCGGCCGTGACACTCCTGACCTGCTGGAACTTGCTCTCATAGCGGATTTCGGAAAGTTCTCTGGGTTTTAAAAGGGCCTTGACCTTGGTCTGGATGGGCTCTCCCAGGCTCCCGATTACCACCGTGTCCCCTTTCTTCAGGGTGCCGTCGTAGAGGATAATATCCGCCGTCGCTCCGAGTCCTTTTTCTTCCTTGACTTCAAGGATGGTCCCAACTCCGGGCCCTGTTGCGCTGTACTCCAGGTTTGCTTCCAGGAATTTCTGGGCAAGCCCGAGGAGCATCATCAGCACGTCAGGGATTCCTTCCCCGGTAATGGCACTGGCGGGAATCACGCCGAGCGATTTCTGGAAATCCGCAACTCTGTCATAGCGATCTGCGGCAAAACCCTGGGTGTAGAGTTCTCCGATGACCTCATAGAGCTTCATGTCGAGCCGGCTCTGGACCTCTTCATTCTGTTTCTTGAAGGTTGGGGCAAAAGGCATATCCTTGTATGGGATCCAGCCTCCGATCCTGTCGATCTTGTTGGCAACAACCACAAAAGGTGTCTTGAAACGCTTCAGGATCTGCAGGCTTTCGAAGGTCTGGGGCTTGAACCCCTCGTTTACGTCCACAACCACAATCGCAAGGTCGGCAAGAGCGCCTCCCCTGCTCCTGAGCGTCGTAAAGGCGTGGTGGCCAGGGGTGTCGATAAAGAGCAGCCCCGGTACGAGGAAGCGTTCCTTGAGTTTTGGATCTCCGAGTTTTTTCACAATAACATCAATGGGGACTTCCGTTGCCCCAATGTGCTGGGTGATAGCTCCGGCTTCTCCGCTAACGATGGCGGTACCCCGGATTTTATCAAGTAAAGTAGTCTTCCCGTGATCCACGTGCCCCATCACACAAACGATGGGCGTCCGCAAGTTTTTCTTGTCAGCCATATGCAACCCTCTGGCTTCAAAATAATTTCTATCTGCTGGTCCTGGTTTTACGTACAGAAAGAGTCCGTATCAGGGTCGGTAAAAATTGTACTCGCAGCGGAAAAGAGTCCCGCTGCGAATTTCAAACGGTTTAACGGTTTATTCATAAATACAGACTTCGTCGATCCGGGAATAGTCCGCGATTTCAGAGTCCTTAAAGTGGATTGCAATTTCTTTTGCTGCCGCTTCAGGGGAGTCGGATGCGTGAACTATGTTCCTGCCGATATCGAGGGCAAAGTCTCCGCGGATGGTGCCGGGTGCGGCTTCCACCGGGTTGGTTGCCCCGTTTACGGTCCTCATGACCTTGACGGCGTTTTTCCCGACAACGACCATTGAAACGGAGGGGTCCGAGGTTATGTACTCAATAAGGGAGGGGAAGAAAGATCTTTCCGCGTGTTCACCGTAGTGTTCCTTTGCGGTGGCCTCGGCGATGATGTTCATCCTGAGGGCTGCGATTTTCAGACCTTTCTTCTCAATCCTGGAAATGACTTCCCCGACGAGTCCACGCTGGACTCCGTCAGGTTTTACCATAACGTACGTCTGTTCCATGTAAACACCTTAAACTTTCTTAAGCTGGGCTCTACCTTTTTCGGTCCAGGTAACACGCCTTGGGAGCCTGCCGAGCTTGAGGTTGTTCATGCACTTGGATGAACACACGTAGTAGGTGGAGCCGTCCTTCTTTACGTAAAGCTTACCGGTACCCGGTTCAAGCATTTCTCCGCAAAAATAGCATTTTCTCTGTTCCATATCAGATCACCTGGCTTACCTGGTAGTAAGCTTCTTTGCCTCTCTCGAGGTTTCCATAAGCATAAAGATGTCTCCGGTCCTGACAGGGCCCACACAGTTTCTGGTGATTACTCTGCCTCGGTCTCTGCCTTCAAGGACCCGACACTGGATCTGACTGGCTTCTCCATGCATACCGGTGTTCCCAATAACATCAATTACCTCAGCGGCAAAGCCAGATACGCTACTTTCTTCAGCCATTTTCATACCCCTTTATTTTTATTCTTTAAGGGCTTCGATCTTCTGAGCGATGTCCTGAATAAGTTCTGCGGCTTTCCCTGCGTCTACGATTGAGACGGTTGCACAGGAGACACTAAGTCCACAGGCAGCTCCGAGTTCTCTCTGGGTTTTTACAAAGATGTAAGGAGCGTTCTTTTCTTCAGAAAGGGGGGCGATGTGAGCAATAATTTCCCCGGGCTCGACGTCTTCTGCGATAATAACGAGCTTTGAGATGCCTCTTTCGATGGCTTTTGTAGCTTCGTTGGTTCCCTTCTTGATTTTTCCTGTGTCTCTGGCAAGCTCCAGGGCTTCCAGTGCTTTATTTGCGAGTTCTTCGGGTACGTCGATATTAACGAATTGTGCCATATAAATATCTCCTTCGAAATTGCAAGTTGCGCAATTTTTCATCATTCATTGGTTTTTTAACACATTTCATGAAGCATTGAAATTCTGCTTATACAGTTTTCATATGAAAACTTCATGACTCCAATGCATGAAATAAGTTTAAATGAAATGGGATGCTGCGGGCTAATGTGCCGCAAACAGAACCTTAAAAGAACATGATAGCGTATAAACTTTCTGCTTGAAAATAAAGCTAAAACCCGGGAAAACAAACCAAAATACAAATGACAGGATAAATATCAAAACATGATGACAGTTTAAATATTAATACCGAGTAAAAAATCATTTCTTTATTTTCGGGGGTCAGGAATTCGATGGAACTATCTGGAGTAAACATACTCGACCTTTTAACAGAAATCGACAGCCTTGTCTGGGGGCCTCCGCTTCTCCTTCTTCTTGTAGGTACAGGCTTTTTCCTGACTTTCCGCCTGGGCCTGATCCAGATCTTCAGGCTGCCTCTCGCCCTTAAATATGTCGTAAACTCCAGAAAATACGAGGCCGGCCTGCAAGGAGATGTCTCAAGTTTTGCGGCCCTTTCAACGGCCCTCGCAGCAACAATCGGGACCGGAAACATTGTAGGCGTTGCAACGGCCGTTAAGATGGGAGGCCCCGGAGCCCTGTTCTGGATGTTTCTTGCAGCCTTTTTCGGAATGGTGACAATGTACTCCGAGGCCCTCCTCGCGGTTCGGTTCCGGGTCACGGACGAAAACGGGCAGATGTCCGGGGGCCCTATGTATTATATTAGAAACGGACTTGCGGATAAGTGGTACAGCGAGGCTTTTGCAGCACTTTTTGCTTTCTTCGGGCTCAGTGTGGCCCTTTTCGGGATCGGAACCTTCCCGCAGGTCAACGCCATCACGGACTCGGCCCGGATCGCTTTTGATATCCCGGAAGTCCTGACCGCGGCTGTTCTGAGCCTGCTGGTGGCTTTCGTGACCCTTGGGGGAATTAAGAGAATTGCGGGGGTTGCCCAGTTCCTGGTGCCTTTTATGGCAACGGCCTACGTGCTCGGCTGCCTGATAATTATTGGCCTGAACCTGGATAAAATCCCTGCAACCTTTTCCCTTATCCTCAGCTCAGCCTTCACAGAAACCGCAGCTAGAGGGGGTTTTCTCGGGGCCGGTGTGATGCTCGCCGTCCGGATGGGAATTGCCCGGGGGATTTTTTCAAACGAAGCCGGTCTGGGAAGTACACCCATAGCAGCCGCGGCCGCAAAAGTAAAGGAGCCCGCAAAACAGGGCCTGATCTCCATGACCGGGACCTTTTTCGACACAATCGTCGTCTGCATAATGACCGGGACTGTCCTTATCATGACTGACTCCTGGACCGGTGACCTCGCCGGGGCCTACATGACCAGCTACGCCTTTTCGACCGTGCTTTCCGATGCTGGTAGCTACATCGTAACCGTGGGCCTGATTTTCTTCTCCTTCACGACCATCATCGGCTGGAATTACTACGGGGAACGCTGCACGGAATTCCTCTTTGGGGTAAAGGGAATTTTGCCCTATAAGATTCTCTACATCTTAATAGTCGCCTCTGGGGCCTTTCTTACCCTGGACACGATCTGGGTCCTCGCGGATATCGTTAACGGGCTCATGGCTATTCCGAATTTGATTGCGCTTCTGATGCTGAGAAAAGTTATTGTGGCCGAGACCGGGGAATATTTCAGGAAACTGGGGGCCGAAAAGCAGAAAAAAGAGCTGGGAGAAAACCGGGCCTGAAAACTACCCTAAGATTTTGCTTAGTGGTTGACCCACCTGGATTACTAAGAGGCTGTCTGAATATTCAAACCATTTCTACATTTGGGTAATAGGCATTGTTGATCTTCAGCTAACACAGCAAATTAATTTAGTCATACTTATCTACTCGATGTTTAAAATCAAATTCATTGGACATCATAATTAAAATTGAGTGGGTGTAATATAATTAAATAATACTTGCACCCAAATCATTTGTTGATGCCAGAACAAAATGAAAGACTGCCTTACCCGAGTGATTTATCTGATGAAGAATGGGAACTACTTAAGCCGCATATCCCAAATTCCAGAAATAATCGAGGTCGAAAGCGTGTTCATTCTTATCGGAAAATATTGAATGCCATATTCTATTTGCTACGTTCTGGTTGTGCATGGAGAATGTTACCACACGAGTTTCCACCGTGGAAAACTGTTTACCACTATTTCCGTCTTTGGAGGATCAAAGGAATTTGGGAGCGCATAAATGCTGCGCTGAGAACTAAACTGAGAGTTGCAAATGGCAGAGAACCAGAACCAAGTGCAGCGATTATAGATAGTCAATCAGTCAAAACCACAGAAACACCTGGAGTGCGCGGCTATGATGCTGACAAGAAAGTCAAAGGGCGAAAACGCCACATTCTGGTGGATACAACAGGGTTACTATTGACGGTTGTAGTTCATGCAGCGAATATTTAGGATCGAGATGGAGCTAAACTTGTTCTGGAACGAGTTAATGGGACATTCTCTCGATTGCAGCTTATTTGGGCTGATGCTGCTTATGCTGGTAAACTGATTGATTGGGTCAATATTACGTGCAGTTGGGTTTTGGAAATCATAAGGCGTAAGGATGATGTCAAAGGTTTTCAAGTACTTCCTCGCAGATGGGTAGTAGAACGTACATTTGGATGGCTGGGTCGATATCGGCGTTTGAGCAAAGATTATGAAGGATTGACAGAGTCCAGTCAAGCCTTCATCTATGCTGCTATGATCCGTGTAATGAGCAAACGACTGGCTAAGATAGAACATTTAGAAAACTGAAATGTGAATATTTAGACAGCCTCTTAGACTTTAGACATTTGACGGTTTAATGTTACCGTTTTTTGGTCCAAATACGTGAGTACTATCCCAATTGTATAATCAAATTGAATTTTAAGACACGCTCTAAGGAATGATGAAAATATAACTTCATATTTTATTTTGGGAGTTGCTTCATACTCATACATGTTGTGTTTTTGTGTGAGGGGGTGTTTGGTGTGTGTGTATTCAAACCACGGAACACACGGAATACACTCGTATTTCGACCCCACCCTTCAATAAAACATAATTTCTTTTTTAAATAAGTATTTTGAGCTCCCCTTCATAACAATTTATTAAATAAGAAACGATTTTTATAAAACGTGATTGATATATATTCACATGATGAATAAATCACTTCCACTTCTTAATAAAATACAAGCGATATCTTCTATGGAAGTGGACTACAACTGTAATAACATTTCAAAACACTTGAATGCAAATGAATTTCCACAGACAAAAACGACCCCATTTACAGTTATGGCCTCCAAAAATTATTTGGATAAAATGAATTTTGAATCCATTATCAATGACAATATTCGATGGGATCAAGATCAGTGGAGAATTTCTCCAGGAACACTTGCATTGAGTATAGTGTTAACTCCTTTTTTTCGAACAGATAAACGATATCCTTTGTGCAGTGTCGAAGAAATTGTTGAATTCATGGATTCTAAACTCGTTTTTGGTAAGGAATATCCCAATTTTTACTTCAATGATGATTGTTTAGGCTTGCTGTTGGATCGAATTCACGAAGCAGGGTGTTCTAGCCTTTTCAGCATGATTGTATTGCAAACTTTTGTAAAATTCAAAATTCCTTTTGATAATGTATTTCATGCGGATACTACTTCCCACGTTTGCTATGGGGATTATAAGGCATGTGAACAGGAAAATTATGAAGGCCTGAAAGTCACTTACGGCCATAGCAAAGCTCATCGTTCTGATAAAAAACAAATAATGAGTGGTATGATCACAGATTCTTCAGGATTTCCTCTTTATACAGAAGCACTTGATGGAAATACTGCTGACATTGTTTGGATCCCAAATGCAATACGCAATTTTAGAAAATTCTTTGGTAAAATGTGTGATGAATCAATATTCATAGCAGATTGTAAGCTGATCAGTAAAAACAATTTTAAAATTCTTTATGATAAAACAAATCCAATCACTTTTATTTCCAGGTGTCCAGAAAAATTCAGTGCAAGACTTGCAGAAAAGACAATAAATGAAGCTTATTCTCAGAATAAATGGAAATACATAGGGGCCTGCTGTGAAGATGAAGAATCAAAAAGAGCAATGGAGTATGAAGCACAGAGTTTTAATAAAATTGCTCATGAAAAAGAGTGTCGTGTGATTGTTTATAGGGACATCGGTGACAATGAAAAGATAGTTTATGAGATTAAAAAACAAAGGGAAATAATTGAAGCAGATATAAAGAAGAATTTTAAAGACCCTTATTCCTGTGAACCAGATGCACAGAAAGAAATTGATGAGTTCATTAAAAAATATAAAAACTCATTATTCAATATCAAATTCGAAATCCAGGAAGAAACAATTATAAAAAGACCAAGGGGAAGGCCATCAAAGAGTCAAGAAATATTTGAAATCATCAGTAAATTCCATGTAAAACTCAAAAGCCTTGAACAAAACAAAGAAAAAGTGGAAAAACGCAAGCGATCATTGGAAACGGTAGTACTGATTACAAATGTTCTACCCAAAACAAAAAATGATAAAAAAATCTTTCAGTTATATAAAGGTCAATATGTCGTTGAGACTAATTTTGAAGAATTGAAAAAACCTTCTATGTTTTACAGTATATTTCTGAAAAAACCAGAGCGTATTGAAGCATTGCTGATGCTGCTGCATGTTTCCTTGTTAGTAAGGGTACTTATGAGGATTATTGCAAGAAATAATTTGAAAACCGAAAAAGACCCTCTTCGTATCGATTTTGGCAGGAATATCCTGAAAAATCCTACCGCTGAAAAATTATTGAGGTTACTTTCCTTTCATAATGTTATCACTATGGGTGGGAAACATATAGTTTTTGCAAAAAACGGTAAAGTCGATCACTTGCAAAAGTTGCTACGGCTATTGGGATTGAATCTTGAACCTGGATGATCTTATTAAATCAAAAGGGATAAAAGGTTAAACCTAAGTAAACTTGTAGCGGTAGCTATACGTTTTTTGCTGACAATTTGGTTAATGAAGGACGAAAATATAACTATTTTGATAAGTTGAACTACTGGATTAACCAGAAAGTATGGTTATTGGATCAATATTAAGTGGAAAAATCAAGGGTGGGTCGAAATGTAAGATACACGGAAAAAGAATGCAGGAAGATGATAATTACGGTTGCTCTGGTGTTGTTTTATCCTCTTTTTCCGGCATTTTTTAGTCATCTTTAAAGAATTCAGAGTATTTTTTGAATCCTATTGCATAAAGATCCAACTTACTCACCGGCCGAAGGCCGGTTTCCGTGTCCTTCCGTGTGTTCCGTGGTTGAAAGTCCTCTTGCTAGTGATTCTGGATGGAAAATTTCATAATTCCGAATTTTAAAGCTGGGTGAATATATTTGACTCGTTCCTAATAATAATAATAATAATAATAATAATAATATCAACCGAATAAAAATGGACCACCCAAAAATACTTGAGATTATATCTTACTTATTTCTAAAAATAAGAAGCCGGCCGTTTCATTGAATCTATTTTCGGGAATTCAGAGCAGTTTTTGAATTTGAGTATTTTAAAGGCCCGGCTTACTCAACGGCCGCAGGCCGGGCTTTTCGTGACTGAAATGGAAAAAATAGCAATCAAATACCCGTACTTGTTTTTTGAATAGAGTGCTGGCAGGTCAAAAAATACAGTCGGATGATGCGTTTTCGTTTGTTCGGCCCCACGGTTTTTAGCATGCGTTCTGTCCTCATTTTCATTTCGTCCCGGCCGGCCTCCTGCGTCGGCCGTTGAGAGCGTCGGTATCGAAAATAGATTTAAAAAAGGACAAAAGCCGGTTTGAAAACCAATTGGCTAACGTTCCTTCACGGGCATCGGGAAGCTAAGAAACAAAAAAGGATTGCGGGAAATCAATCGCATAATATGGGTATGCTTATTTCCTCCTCCCGAACAGGTAATAGGCCGCTGCTCCCAATATGCCGAATATCAGGGCAGCTAATATCCACACTATTTTCATTAGATCGCTCAAGCCTCTGTTTTTCATCAATACATCATAAATAACCCACGCAACTGATACCAGTACAAGCAATCCCCACATAGTGCTCAAAAGACTCAATCATACGCCCCCTTATAATATGCCATATATAATAATGAAATATATACATTTCTCTGCGGATTTCGTGAGCCTGTTCAAGCAGGGTTTTGAAGTCGGTTTCCTCAGATTCCGGCGCACTCACCGACCGCAGGCCAGCCTTCAGCTGTCGTGTTAAACCATAGGTTTAACAGGAGTTTCTAATTTTCAATTAGAAACAATCGAGGAAGGGGCCTTCTGCTGCGAGAGGTAAGAAATTCCCATCAGGGTGAGAGATCACATAAATTCAAAAATACTTTATATACAAAAGATATACAGGGTGTTATGGAAACCTTCCTCCGAATCCCATTGGAAGCCATAATAGCTGACCTGTCCTTATTTGCAGCCCTTGGGGTCTGGAATTTATTCGTAATCCTGGTTCTTGCAAAAAAAACTTATGAATTTGCTCTGGAGAAGGGAAGATCACACAATTCTTCAATATACTTTGCCAGAAAAGTAGTCCATTTTTTAGCGGGAGGCCTGACCGCAATGTTGCTGCCTTTTTTTGCCCGGGAGCCTATCGTGCCGGCAGCCCTTGCACTCGGACTTGCTTTTGCAACATACGTCCCGCACAGGACTGGCAGGCTGATGTACTGGTTTCAGGACCCGGACAACCTCTACGAGGTAGACTTCTCACTTATCTGGGGCCTGATAGTGTTTTTCACATGGTACATTGACAAAACGTTCTGGTTAGGAGTTATCCCCGTTCTTTTCATGGCATACGGGGACGGAATTACCGGAATAATCAGGAACCTCAAATATAACAGAAGGACAAAAGCCTGGGAAGGCACTGTGGGAATGCTGGTCCTGTGCATAATCATAGGTGCTAAAATGGGGCCTGCCGGAATTTTTGCGGGAATAGTGTGCTCGTTCGTTGAGCGAATCGAGAATGTTGATGATAACCTCACCGTTCCGATAGTCAGCTTATTAATCTTACTGGTAGCTCATATATGGTTCCCTTCATTTACCGTTTCTTTCTACTGACCTGCCGTTCCTGTCTTGAAATACTGCTACAGTGCAAGGGTTATAAGTTAATTTCACCAATAGTCAAGCATGAAGGCCACCAGTGTTTATACCCCGCACAAAACCTCCCGGAGTAGAGGGAAAATTCCGGCTTTTAAAACCCTCTGGCCGGATGGTCCGGCTGCGTTTCTGTTTTTTGCCATGCTCCTGTCTCTCCTATTTTTTCTGTCTTTCCTGGCAAACCCCTGCTCTGCGGCCGTAATTTCTGGAGACACTCACCTGGACGTGACCGTTTCTGAAATCAGTCCCAACCCGGCCAGGCCCGGAGAAGACCTGCTCATAAAAATCAATCTCGAAAACAGCGGAGACGAAGCGGCCCGGAATATCAAAATAGGGATTGAGGACCTCTACCCCTTCGAATTCAGGTACAGCACTTCAAAAGAATACGGCAGCGGGACAAACACCGAAAAAACATTCGAGATTGAGCAGCTCAGGCAGCGCTCAAATGTCGAGCTGAACTTCCATTTCAGGGTTGACTCCAGAGCGGTTTCCGGGGTTCATGAGCTTGAGTTCACGATAATGGACAACGGAGAAACCGCTTTTTCAGAAAGGATCCCGGTCAGGGTGGAAGGAAACCCCGACCTTGTGCTCATGGGAACGAAAATCATTCCAGCAAATGAAAATTTTTCTGTTGACTCCCTCGTCCCGGGACAGGCGTTTTACATCCGGACCACCGTTAAAAACGCCGGAAACGGAAACGCAAAAAACATCCGGTTGCGGCTGGACCTGAACTCCTCGTCGCCTCTCGTCTCACTTGAAGACAACGTCCGTTTCCTGGAAAAACTTGAAGCCGGAAGTTCGGAAAACCTTTCTTTTAAATTACTGCTCGGAAGCAACGCCATGGTGCAGCCCTATAAAATCCCCCTAAGAGTCACGGCCTCAAACGAAGCCGAGACCATGCAGATTGACAGGGTTCAGGAAATCGGGTTCAACGTCCTGCACAAAGCCGAGATAAACATCGCAAGCCTGAAATTCGACCCCGAGTTGCCGGTTAGGGGGCAGAAAGTCTCCATGATTGTGAGGCTTGAAAATGTTGGGGAAGGGGAAGCCCGTTTCGTAAAAGCCCGGCTTGAAGGGTTTGAAGGCAGCGGTAGCGGCAGTCCCGGGGCTTTCCTCGGAAGGCTTGAAAAGGACGACGATGCCCCCGTAGTCTTTACTTTCATCCCGGAAAAGGCCGGGGAAGAGAAAGTAACTCTCCTGGTGGAATACGAAGATGATTTCGGGAAACACCAGCTTACTGAGAGCCTGAACTTCAATGTGGTAAGGGATTCGGGAAACCTGACCCCTTTTCTTCTCGGGGCTCTGGTAGTGCTAGCCGTGGCGGTATTTTTCATGAAAAAGAAAGGGATGAGAAAGCTCTGAGGGAGAGGAAATGACCGACTTTAGGAAACACCTGTAAACCGGCCCTGGAGATATCCAATATGCTCGAAAAAGCAAAAGTCTCCTTCTTCCTGGCCGCCCGCTCGATTAGCCGGGGGAATAAGGGAATAACAATTTTCACAATCTTCGTGCTGACCCTGATCTTTGTGCAGCTCGTGCTTTTCTCGAGTATTCTCGCCGGGATTACGGTCAAGTTCAACGAACTCATGGTGGACTACCAGACCGGAAACGTGGTCATCGAGCCTGAGGAAAATGAAAAGTATATTGAAAATATGGAAGCTCTGCAAAAAAAGATAGAGAGTCTTCCGGAAGTCGTGGGGACCTCTGCCCGTTTGAAAAAGGCGGGCTCAGTCCGTTATAATGAAAAAGAGGCCGGAGGCACGGTATACGGGGTTGACCCTGCCGAGGAGAGCTTTGTTACGGCAATTGAAGGTGCAATGGTGAGCGGGGAGTTCCTGAGCCGACCCGACCGCGGCGAGATCATCCTGGGCCGGGAGGTCTCGGGCGGGTTTGGGGCCCTTATGGAATCCCGCTCCCTGGGAGGCGTGGAAGTCGGGGATACGGTTGAATTGACCATTAGCGGAGAGGGCCGGGAGTTCAGGGTCAAGGGCATCTACAGCACCCTTTTTTTCATGGCCGATTCAGGGGCCTATATCAGCCGGACCGATATGGAAGAAATGATTGGCCTTGATGAAGGAAAAGGATGTCGGGACCTGGCCCATGAGCTTGCGATAAAGACCACCGCGGGCACTGACGAGTACGAGTTCCGGAGGAAACTTCTTTCCCTAGGGGTCAAAGAAAACATCCGTACCTGGCACGAGTTTGCCGGAATCCTCCGCCTGCTCGAAGAGACCCTCGGCCTTATCCGGAATCTTCTGAACGCAATCGGGCTCCTGATCGCCTTTGTGATTATCTTCGTGGTCATTTATGTTAACATTGTAAACAAGAAGCGCCAGATTGGGGTCCAGAAAGCCATTGGGATCGAGCAGAACGTGATAATCGCCTCCTTTGTCCTCCAGGCCATGCTCTATGCGGGCTGCGGGGTGATTTTCGGCTACCTCCTGATGCGTTACGGGATCGTTCCCTATACGGTCGTCCACCCAATAAGGGCCCCTCTGGGGGAAGTTAGCCTGAGCCTGGACAGTTTCGAGGCCCTTAGCCGGGCAGTCCTCCTTTTCCTGGCTTCGGTTGCAGCCTCCGTGGTCCCGGCCTATAAACTGGCGAATAAGGACCTGCTGGAACTGATCTGGGAGAAGTGAAGGGAGGGGGCGAAAAATATGGAAAATCAGCCTGAAACAGCTAATAGAACCGGGAACGGAGCAGAAAAAGGGGCCGGAAAGGGAAATGAAACGGGAGCAGAAAAAGGAGCCGAAACGGAAGCAGAAGCAAAAACCGAAACCTGGGAAAAAACAGGAGCTGAAGCAACAAGTGAAATTATAATCGAAGGCCTGGACATCACCCGCACCTTTAAAATGGGGGATGTGGAAGTTCGGGCCCTTCGGAGGGTTTCCGTGAAAATCCGGCGTGGGGAATTTGTTGCGATCATGGGCCCGAGCGGTTCCGGGAAAACCACCCTTCTTAACCAGTTAGGCCTTCTCGATACCCCCAATTCCGGCAGGATAAGCATAGCCGGGACCGATACCTCTACCCTTTCGGAAAAAGAAAAAGGGGCCTTTCGCCTCCACAACCTGGGTTATGTCTTTCAGGACTATGCCCTCCTCCCGGAACTCAACGCAGCAGAAAACGTTTACCTTTCCCTTATGATGCAGGGGATTAATAAAAAAGAATATGAGGCTGTTGCGGCCGAAATCCTGACGGCCGTCGGCCTGGGGAGTCGTTTAAACCAGCTCCCCTCGAAGATGAGCGGAGGAGAACAGCAGAGGGTCTCGGTTGCAAGGGCGCTTGCTCATTCCCCCATCATCCTCTTTGCGGACGAACCCTGTGCCAACCTGGATTCCCAGACCTCGAAGGAGGTGCTGGACATGTTTAAGAAGTTCAATCAGGAAGAGGGGCAGACGATTGTCATGGTTACTCATGAGGCCTGGCATGTGGAGTATGTGGACAGGGTGATCAGGTTGAAGGACGGGGAGGTCGAAAAATATCTAGAGTGATTTTTGAGAGCGGATTCGAAAAAAACACCGGTCTTGGCCTCTTTTTATCCGGGGAAATCCTCTATATCTGCGGCCTGGAAATCAAAGAGACCGGAGAATACGGGAAGGGAGCCAGGTTTGAGGTCCATGTCCCTCAGGCTCATTCAGGCCCGTTTCCTGATGAAATCCCGGACTGATATTCAAATCCGAGCCGAGATCAGGAAAATCAAACCCCTGGATTCAGTCGACCCGGTCAAATTCCCTCCATATTTTTCCGTTGATAATTAAGCTCGCAAGTAAATTTTAAACATTTCAAATATGTAATGAGTATATTTTAGACGTTATAGAAAAACCTACTTATTTTTTCATATTGGTAGGGAAAAAACCGGCACAAAAAATTGAACTGAAAACAAGCCCTTCATTCAAATCTCTTTCTTAGAATACTTGAAATTCTTAGCAAAGTTTTTTTAGTAACATCTACAATACAATTACTAAAAATTGATGTTGTGGTTTGAGATTCTATGCTTGTTGAGTCCCTACTGAAGAAGTATGAAAAATACCTGAGGCTATCCTGCTGGGGCCTCGGTTTTTTGCAAATGGCTGAAAAATTTGCCATCCTGTTTCTGCTGCTTATTTTATTTGATGGGTATAAACTTGCTCACTATTTCCCTGAATTAAATACATTTATTGAAACCCAGGCCTACGCTAGCCCTTACCTGGCTAACATCATCTTAATGGTCGTGGAAGCAGGGATACTGACCGCTTTTATCAGTATTGGCTCCAGGCTGGTCAACAAAAAAAGAAAAATATCCCTGGTCAATTGCCTCGAAAAGACTTTTCCCGAACTCAGGACAAAACTGAGCACAGCATACGACAATAGGCAAAACCTCAACATAGTTACAACGAAATTGCTTGAGGAAGTGCATAAACAACTGGCCGTAATCAGCATAAATAAGGTAATTCCATACACCCGGATGTTCAGATCCCTTGCAGTACTCCTGCTGCTTACAGGAGCGATTTTTTTCTGTATAAACGAAGAATTTAGCTTTGATGTGTCCCCCGGCCGGCTGATGGACAGGTTTCTGGAAA
Organism: Methanosarcina baltica; assembly: GCF_055394095.1. Lineage (NCBI taxonomy): Archaea > Methanobacteriati > Methanobacteriota > Methanomicrobia > Methanosarcinales > Methanosarcinaceae > Methanosarcina > Methanosarcina baltica. The sequence continues at coordinate 3,029,622 of NZ_AP042463.1, forward strand.
ACATCCCTGATTTGACCGGAGAAATCACGCCTGACGAGGAATACGAGAACAAAACCTCTCCTGCTCTTACATACAATATAGAAGCTGTCATCATAAAAAACGGGGAAAAGGTTGAAATGGAAATAAACCCGGGCCTCGGTCTCGGGTTCACGAGCAGAACCGATGCGGAGACCGGAAATGACATAAATGGAAGTGCAGACAATTTTAACGATATATTCAGTTACGGACGGACATATACGGAAAACCTGCCGGAAGAATACGAGCCCATGATAAAACAGTACTTTGAAGACCTTTCGTCTTAAGGACCGTTCGCCAGTTTAAATAATCTAATATTCCCGGACTTTCGGACTTTCAAACTTTCAGACTTTCAAACTTTCAAACTTTCAGACTTTCAGACTTTTAGACTTTCAAACTTAATAAATTAATTTATAAAAAATAGAGGGGTTTCAATATGAGAGGGGAACAGGAAATCCAGCTTGAAGACTCGGAACTTAACTTAAAGCCAACGTATGAAAGGGCCCCGGAGATTTTCGAAATGATCTTCAGGGAAGTGGGAAACGCCATCGTCGGGCAGAGGGAAATGGTCCGGCAGATCCTTATTGCCATGCTCTGCGAGGGGCACGTCCTGGTCGAAAGCAACCCGGGCCTTGGAAAAACCCTGACCATATCCACCATTTCCCGGATAATGGACATGAAGTTCAGCAGGATACAGTGCACGCCTGACCTGATGCCTGCGGATATCACAGGGACCGACATCATTGAAGAGGGGGAAAAAGGTTCTAAACATTTCCAGTTTAAACAGGGCCCGGTCTTTGCAAATATTGTGCTCGCGGACGAGATAAACCGGGCGTCCCCGAAGACCCAGTCTGCTCTTCTCGAAGCCATGCAGGAAAAACAGGTAACGATTGCAAACAGTACGTATACCCTGGACAGGCCTTTCTTTATCTTTGCAACGCAGAACCCGATAGAAATGGAAGGGACCTACACTTTACCCGAGGCCCAGCTTGACAGGTTCCTAATGAAAATCCTCCTTACATATCCGGACCCCGAGGAAGAATTAGAAATTGTAAACCGCTACGCGGAATTTTCGAAGCCAGTTGTCCGGAAATGCATAGATAAACAGACCTTCCTCGAGCTCCAGCAGATCACCCGGAGAATTCCAATCTCCAACAAGCTCAAAAGATACGCAATAGACATTGTGAACCGGACCCGGAACATGCCGGAGCTGATAGAAATCGGAGCCTCTCCACGGGCATCGATCGCTCTCATCCTCTGCGCAAAGGCAAACGCCTTTCTCGACAGGCGGAGATACGTCGAAAAAAATGATATTGACGCCATGGCCCTTCCGGTCCTCCGCCACAGGCTCCTTCTCTCTTTTGACGCTGCACGAGAAAACGTCACCGGAGACAAAGTTATAAAGAAAATACTGAAAGACCCCTCAATTACGGACAAAATAATTGAGCTCACATCCCTTCAGCCAGCGATTAAATCCGGCTGGAGGGAGTGATTGGCCATGGATCGGGGGAGGAATTGACCTTGACTGAGGAAGGGGATTAAACGTGGCCGGGATTGAACATAAAACCAAACATAAGATCGACACCTCCTTTCTGGCCCGGCTCGATAAATACACGCTCCCTCTTAGAAAAAGAGTGACGGCAGTCCACCCGGGTAGCCATCTGTCTACCAGGCAGGGAGCAGGGCTTGACCTTGTGGACCACAGGAAGTACAACCAGGGCGATTCCTTAAAAAACATCGATTGGAACCTCTATGCCCGTACTGAAAAACTTTACGTCAGGCGCTTTGAAGAAGACAAAACCATGAACATGGTCGTCCTGCTCGACGCGAGCAGCAGTATGCTCTTTCCGGACAGCAGCCCGAACAAATTCGAATACGCGTCAACAATAGCCCTCGGGGTTTCTTACATCGTAATGAAATACAACGACAGGTACAGGATCTACCCCTTTACGGACAGCGTGGACTACACAAGGTCCCGGAAAGGAAGGGCCGACTTTCTCCGGACCATTGACAGTTTATCCGAAATATCAGTCAGCGGAACCACGAAACTTGCAAACTGTGCGGATTCCGTCTATCCGAGAATAAAATCGAAATCAATGCTAATGATAATTTCGGATTTCCTGGACGAGCCCGAATCAATCCGCTATGCTGTCCGCAAACTGTCCCGACACGAACCCGTTCTTGTCTGCCTCTACGACGAAAGCGAGGTAAATTTGCCTGAAAGCACGGACGGGTCAATAAAGTTTGTTGACAGTGAAACAGATGAGGAACTCAATATTTCGGTAGGTCCGAAGTTCAGGAAAGAATACGCTTCAGAATATGCCAGACACATAACCGAGCTTGAGAAAATCGTCTATGAATTTAAGATTCCATATTTCAGAGTGAACATAAAAAACCGGCCCTTTGATACGGTTCTCAAAATCATAGGCGAGGGATGATTCGAGTGATTCGGATGCAGGTGAATCGGGTGAATTGGGTGCAGGTGATTCGAGTGAGTCTGGTAAGTCGGGTGAATCGGGTGGTCCTGCATGGACTTTGAATTTTTCCGGGGCCTGGCCGCGCTTGCGGGTATAATTCCCCTGACGATAGTATACCTGCTTAAACCGCGCCCGAAACAGATTATCCTGCCATCCCTGCTCTTCATCCGGCGAATAAGCCACAACGTACTCGATTCCCGGCGCAGGATCAGTACAAAAATTACAGACCCGCTCTTCTTTCTGCAGCTCCTGGCCCTGGCCCTTATATCGACGGCCCTTGCGGGGCCCCTGCTAGAAGAGCCTGTGGGAAACTCGGAAAAAGTCATAATCATCCTGGACTCTTCGGCCAGCATGAGTGCAACCGACCGGATTTCCGGGGCAAAAACCTTGGCTATAGAAAATTTGGGCCAGCAAAATACCGTTGTCTCTGCGGAAAGCCTTCCGGTTGTGCTTGCGAAGGGCCTTGATGCGGCCGGTGCAAAAGAAGTGATTGAGAAAATGGAGGCCGGAAATACCAGGGGCGATGTCCCGCAAGCCATTCTGGCGGTCCTGGATGACAGGGAGAGTCAGAACGGGAAAGTCCTGGTCATATCCGATTTTGAACACTGGGAGGGAAAAGCCCCTGAGACGTATATCAGGGTTGCCAATTCCAGAAGTATCGAACTCGAATTTTTGCAGGTCGGGGAAAAAACGGCCAACATCGCAATCGTGGACGGGTATCTGACAGACCGCAATGACGGGACTTACGAATATACCTGCACCATAAAAAATTTCAATAATAAGAACGCCGAAGTCGAACTTCAAATGGAAAGCAAATCAGAGCTCTTCTCCCCCCGGAAAGTGAGCAATTCGGTTTTCCTGGCAGGCTTCGGGACCCGACAGGTCACTTTCTCAAATATCCGCCAGGGCACGTCCACGGTGGAAATTCTCAATGAAGATGCGGTTTCCTGCGACAATATCGCGTATATCTCAATCCCTGAAGTCAAAGAAAGAAAGGTCCTTGTACTAACGGACCTCGACCCTGCCGTTAACAGATCGGCCCTGATAACGGCGATCTCCCTGATTCCCGGAGCCGTCGTTGAGGTGGATTATGACTTTTCCGATGAGCTTCCGGCTGATTTTGGAAAGTACGATACGATCTTCATAAACTGTAAGTATGAACCCCTGCCGGCCCGCACCGTCCTGGAAATACTTTCTTATTCTAAAGAGGGGAAAGACCTGGTGGTCATAGGAAATGGCTGCTTATTCAACTCTTCGGCAATGCGGGGGCTTTCTCCGGTCCTGCCGGTAGATATAAACTCGGTTAAAGCGGGAGACGATGAAAGAGGAGGGGGAGAAGGCCAGACGGTTGAAGCTTCCGGAAGCGGCCGGGAGATTTTTGAGGACGTTTCCTTTGATGAGGTATATTTAAGAAAGTTCCTGGAAAGCTCCCCGAAGGAAGGGGCCGCCGTACTTGTGAAAATGGAAGGAGCAGGACCTCTGGTCTCTACCCGGAATATAAACAACGGGACTGTTGTTTATGTGGGCTTTAGCGACATTACTGAAAACGAGGCCTGGAACAATTTTCATACTATTCCCACCTACCCTGTTTTCTGGGCGGAACTGCTCAAATACATATGGGGAATCGGGGACATCCGGGATACAAATGTAAAAACCGGCAGGTACCTGACATTCGACCACACCGTCAGAGTCAAAACCCCCGGTGAAACTATCAACAGCAAGTTCGTTTACTACAATATCTGCGGCCTGTACGAGCTGAACCGGCAGACCATTGCTGCTAACCTCTACGATTCCCAGGAATCAAATACTTTTACGGAAAACCGGCTGGACCTCACAGGTGAAAACGAAGAGGTCCGGAAACAGGAACTCAGGATAAAATCCCCGTACAGGCCCCGAAAATACCTGGTTTATGCCTTACTGCTGCTTCTCGTAATTGAAAACATAATCATGTTCAGGAGGAGGGTCATATGACCGCCGGATTTCCGAATGTGGCCGATTTTCTTAACGGTATCGGATTTTTGAATGGTGCAGGATTTCCGAATAGTGTCGATTTTCTGAATGGTACAGGACTTCCGGATGGAACCGAGCTTCTGAACCGGGCCGCATCTCTTAATGGCAACAGTATTCCTTATGGCTTTAATTTTTTACACTGGGGGGAGCTCTTGCTCCTGCTTCCTCTGGCCTTTTTTTTAGTTATGGGGTTCAGAAAAAAAATCAATAAAAAACACCTGTTTTTCCATGCCCTTGTGGGCTTCCTTCTGATTATAGCGCTTGCTGCCCCCTACTCTGCAGAAATGGTTTCCCTGAAAAGCGACCATTCCCGGATTACCATTCTCTCTGATGAAAGTGCAGGTATGGAACTGCTCCGGCAGGGGGTTTCCGAAAAGATTTCGGAAAACCTCAGCGGCCTGGTCCCGGTTACACTTACCACGATTTCAGGGGAAAATACCCCTCTCGGGGATGCTATTCTTCAGCAGGCCTCGTCCGAAAACTATGTGCTGGTAATCTCGGATGGGCAGAGCAACTCCGGGACCTCGATTGAAGATGCTCTCTCATTTTGCTCTAAAAACGGGTTCCCGGTGGGGGCTCTCGTCCCTGAGACCCTTGAAGAGGAGCTCAGCGTAGAAATTGAAGGCCCGAATGAGGTTTCGGTCGATACGGAGGCCTTTTTTAAAGTTCACATCCGGAAATCAACTGAAAACAAAATGACTTACAGGGTAAGAGTTACCCTTGACCTTGTAAAAATCCTGGAGCGGGAAATTTCCCCGACCGAGAGGACCGTAAGTCTTGACTTCAACCACAGTTTCGATTCCCTCGGCCCGCATACCCTGAAAGCGACCCTTCACCCGGAAAACGTACAACCGGAGGGGCTGGACGATTTCAAAAACAATAACCAATTTATGAAAAGTGTGTACGTAACCCCGAAGCCGAAGGTGCTTTTCGTTAGTGACGAGCCCGAGTCCCCTCTTGCCGATATATTGTATGAAGTTTACGATGTACAGAAGACTAGTTCTGGCAACTCAGCCGGCCCGTATGCTGTCCTGGAAAAAGAAGACAGCCTGATAGATGCCGTAATAATCGACAACCAGCAGGTTTCGGCCATTCCGGCCGCCGGGGTCGAGACGCTTAGAAAATTTGTCCTTAACGGGGGCGGGCTGGTGGTGGTCGGGGGAGATTCTTCTTTTGATTACCCGGTCGAGCAGAGCTATCAGGACACGGAGTTTGAAGCTCTCCTGCCGGTTACGTCCAGGCCCTCGAACTGGAGGGGAGGCCGAAACATTGTCCTGATGCTTGATGTATCCCCAAGCACCCTTCAGGAAAACGGGATTGGGGGCCGAATCCTGGATGATATACTTTCAAATGCCATCGTACTTCTTGAAAGCGACCTTTTGAAAGACGCAAGTGTGGATGTGATCACCTTCGGGAGCAAGGGCCAGGACATTTCGGAGGGCTTTCTGGACATGTCAAGGGAGGCTAACAGGCAGTGGCTTGATGCCAGGATCAACGAAACAAAACCCTCGGGGGATTCGACATCCCTTGAACAGGGCCTTCTTACTGCAAGCCGCCTTCTGGAGGCTCAGGATGACGGAACCGGGGCTGGGGCTGAAATCGTGGTCATCTCGGACGGCGGAATCGGAGACCCGTATCTGGGAGAAGGCCGGGTTGAGCGGGCGGTTGAGCGGGCGGACGGGCTTAAGGAAAAGGGTATTGGAATATATTTTGCTCATATCCATTCCCCGAAGACCGAGAGCCAGGTCACAAAAGAGGGCCAGTACTACGCCGAGACCTTTATGAGAAGTATCGGCCTCTACGAAAAATATGAGAGGGTCGAGCCCGGCCAGAGACTAAAGCTGAGCTATTCCGAAGAAGAGAAAGATTCCGAGACCCTGGATAACTATTCTAGCGGCTCGGTGGTAATCTACAACCCGAAACATTTCATCACGCGGGACGTTTCTGAGATTTCCAATGAGGTCCTGGGCTATAATGAAGTAACCCCCCGCCCCGAAGCAAACCGTCTGGTTATAACAAGGCTCGGAAAACCCCTTATTACGGTCCGGAGGCTGGGCCTCGGCCGGGTTGCAGCAATCACAACCGATAACGGGAACGGCCACGGCATCCCCTGGGCTCCGGCCCTCTACTCGGGAAAAGACAGCCTGGTTATTACAAATACCCTTAACTGGGCCGTGGCCGACACCGAAACGGCCGAGGACATCCGGCTAAAAGTCCCTGACCTCAAAGTAAACCAGCCCGGCCGAATCCTCATCACGGCCCGGAAAAAAGGGACTCCGGAACTGAGTTTCGACCGGACCCCGCTGGAAATTACTTCCATCGGCAAAAACATGTACGAAGCCTACGTAACTCCGCAAAAATTAGGGATCAACTATATTTCAGAAAGGCGCGTTGCCGTCAACCAGCCCGACGAGTACGTCTACATCGGCGAAAACCCCAACTTCAAAACGGCCATCCTCGAAAACGGCGGCAAAATCTATACTCAGGCCGATATTTACTCCCGCATCATAAACGACTCCAGGACCACCACGGAAAAACCGGTCAGGGTGGAGGTTGTATATACGAAACAACTTTTGGGGCTGGCCTTTTTGGTTTATTTGTTGTATACGCTGGTCCACACATTTAATATGAAAATGAAGTGAGGGGGAAAGGGGAGACCAAAAACATCTGGTATGAATTGAGGGATAATTTCTGGAGGAGGTGGAATAATAGAGGGGATGTTTGAGGTTATGAGTAGATGGGGAGGGGATGATATGGAAAAGAATGATTTATTAATTTAGAGATGTTAGAGGGTCATGGTGTAGGGAATTGGTAGATCAGGAAGAGATTCATAGAAAATGTAATAGTGATGATCCAAATGAACATGAAGATGCAGTGGATCAACTACGTAATAGTTTTGAATATCTTTCTGATAAAGAAAAGGCGTGGCAAGATTTAGTTGGATTGACTTCAGATCAAGATAAACTTGTGCGATGGAAGGCGACAGAAGTACTTGAAACTGTTTTTCAATATGTGCCTGATAAAGAAAAAGCGTGGCAAGATTTAGTTGGATTGACTTCAGATCAAGATAAACTTGTGCGATGGAAGGCGGCAGAAGTACTTGAAACTGTTTTTCAATATGTGCCTGATAAAGAAAAAGCGTGGCAAGATTTAGTTGGATTGACTTCAGATCAAGAGAGCCATGCGCAACGGGAGGTAGCATGGGTACTTGGGAGTGTTTTTCAATATTTGCCTGATAAAGAAAAGGCGTGGCAAGATTTGCACGGACTGACTTTAGATCAAGATAGCCATGTGCGATGCAGTACAGCATGGGTACTTGGAACTGCTTTTCAATATGTACCTGATAAAGAAAAAGCGTGGCAATATTTACACGGACTGACTTTAGATCAAGATAGCCATGTGCGATGGGTAGCAACATTGATACTTGAAATTGTTTTTCGGCATGTGCCTAATAAAAAAAAAGTGTGGCAAGATTTACACAGACTGATGTTAGATGAAAACAGCGATGTACGATGGAGGGCAGCAGGGGTACTTGAAACTGTTTTTCAGCATGTGCATGATAAAGAACAGGCTTTGGAAGATTTACACAGACTGACTTTAGATGAAAATAGTGATATGCGATGGAGGGCAGCAGAGACACTTGGAACTGTTTTTCACTATGCTACTGATAAGGAACAGGCTTTGGAAGATTTACACAGACTGACTTTAGATCAAGACAGGGGTGTGCGAGAGAGTGCAACAGTAGCATTTGGAACTGTTTTTCAACATGCACTTGATAAAGAAATGGTGTGGGAATACTTAATCAGACTAACGTCAGATCAAGATATCTATGTAAGAGTCAAAGCATATCATTCTCTGGGTCGAATTTCTATTTACGAGGCATCAAAATCCGAGACTGAGGAAGCATATTTAGAAGAGTTGAAAAAAGCGATTGATTTATTTGAAAAGGCAGCTAAAGAATCCATTTTGGATAATCCATCTAAATTTTGCTTCCCATTTTACCGTTCATTTTACACAATAATTTCTACTAAAAAGCGAGAGGCTATAGATGAAGTTGAGAAATACCTTGCAGAAGCAAAGAGCGAGATCGGTTGGTCAATTAATAGAGAATTACTCATTGAAGCGATTGAGAATCTTGCTAATGCATTAAAAGAAGTCCAGAACATTGAAAATATGGATCTGGAAGCAAAGAAGGGAGAACTTAATTTTTATAGGAAATACTGTGAACAAGCCGCAAAGTTAATGAAAAATACTGAAGAAAAAGCACCGTTTGCTACAGCCACAATGAAAAAAGGGCTTCCCATTCTCGATCGAAATCTAAAATTCCTTCTCGAAGAAATTCAGGAAAAAGCAAAGACCGCGTGCCAGATATCTCAAGGAACTGATACAGAAGAAATTGCATGCGCTGTCAGTCGAGAGGTTCAGAAATGGGAAATCGGTAGTCAGGAAGAAATGACTCGATATGTACAAAATCTTATTTTTTCCTTAGAATCTGTGATTCCAAATACTACAAAAAATCGAAAAATCTATGATAAAATTGAAGCTATAGAGAATGAAAAAGACCTCACAAAACAATATGAAATATTACCTACTATTATCGCACTAATACCCACAGTACAAGTTGAGAATCAAAGCAAAACGAGAGCAATTGAATCTTCTGCAACTATAGCAGGATTCTTAGGTTTTGTTATTTTGGAAATAATAAATTTAGTTCATCCACTGGGTTCTCCTAATGATCATTTTATTTGTCTCTCGGTCTCAATTTTGATATTTCTTATTGTTTATCAGTTTTTAAAAAATAATTAATTGATTTCCTACTTTCATCACACATAACTAAAAGAACAACTTTAAAATGATATTTAAATATGAGAACATAGTTAATTACTTGGGTTTGCATGAATTTGATTAACGAATTACAAGAAGATATTCTGAATCAATCAAATGATCTTTCATCGATCTTAAGAAAAGCAAAAGTTCTTGCTTATAAATTAAAAAACGAAGAGATGAAAGCATGGGTAAACAATGAGCTGAATGGTTATAGTGACAGAAAGGAGTTACCTGATTATAGGAGATTTAGTGCTGTAAACAGAGGGAATTTTTATGATTCTTTTGGAAGGCAGTTAAAGAATGCTCCTATAACTCTCATGAACATTCCAGAAAAAGTTAGACAACGTTTGGATAAATTTGACTTGTATCATGGAGTGAAATCTCTAGAAAGTGCAATTGAAAGTGGGGAAAATACTTTTAAATATCCCTGGTCTCCAGAAATAATTGCTCTTTTTTCAGATAAATTCTATGTTGATTTTGCCTGTGGAGAGGCTTGGAAGGCAGTTAATGTTGAACTATATGAACAAGTTTTGGACAACATAAGAACTCGTTTACTGGATTTCATTTTGGAACTTCAAGAAAAATGTCCAGACATTCAAGACTCTAATGATAATATTCCAAAAATCCCAGAAAACGAGGTTTCAACTATTTTCCATACTTACATTTTCGGGGGGCAGTGTTCTATAGCTAGTAGTTTTGATAATTGCCAAATTGTACAGCAACATGTACAGAAAAATGATCTGCCCAGTTTATTGAAATATCTTGAGGAAATTGGGATTCCTTCAAGCGAAATAAAAAACGTGGAAGTTGCAATTAAAAACGATAACTATGGAGAAGAAAAGAAAGGGATCGGATCAAACGTCCAGACATGGATTTCTAATTTTTCTCAAAAATTGTTTTCAGGTGCTTTGGGCAAAGCAACAGACATATCTCTTGATTTAATTATGAAAGCAGTGTTGGCTTATTATGGATTAACCTAAAACTAACACTTGATTTAATCGCATAATCTTTAGACTACAAAAGTGAGTTCAATCTTCGCAATCAAAATTTAAAATTTATGATAATGATGAAGGTTTTTTATGAAAAGAAATAAGTGGGAATCAATAACGCAAAATTTATCAAAACCTAATATGAGGAAAAACATCATTATCTTTTTTATAAAAAGCATAATTTTGGGTGCAATTACCGCGATTTTCCTGTCCATCAACATTGAATCAGTTTCTTTTTGGACAATTTTGTATTACTTAATTATTGGTGCTTATGGAACAATTTGTATATTTCATTTTAGAGAAAAGAAGCTTGCAAACATATCTGAAACTAAGTTGAAGAAAATACTAGACAAAAATGAACTCGTTGCGTTCCTTATTTTATTTTTTATAATAAGTTCTCCAATTTATACTCCATACTTTATGAATTCTATCGTGAAGCATTACGATAATAATGGATATTTTGAAGAAATGGCAGAATCTATTTTTGAGAATAAAACTGATGATATATCAAAAGTGAAAGCTGTTTTAATGTGGAATAAAAGAGAGTTGTTACCTCACAATACATACAAAAATAGTTACCGAATCTTATACACAAATATATTCTTGGTAAAAACATTTCCACCTATACTTTGTTTAAGACCGTTAGGAAATGAAAATGGAAAATGGCCATTAATATCAAGATACGGAGCTTGTGGAGAAAACTCTCTTGCTTTTATGGAATTTATAAAAACCCAGAATATTCCTGTCAGAAGAATTCATATTGCTGCCGAAGATCATAGCTTTAATGAAGTTTACATAAATGGAAGTTGGATAACTGTTGATCCTACTCTCACTTGGAGGAACATCGAAGACGGTTACGATGTTTTTCCCAGATATTATGAAAAAGAGTGGAACTGGAAAGTATCTTATGTATTTTCAGAGTACCCAAACGGAACATTCGAAGATGTAACAAGTAAATACACCAATACTTCCACTGTAACTGTTAAAGTGTTTGATATGAAGAGAAATCCGGTAGAAAATGTATCAATTTATGTCTTCAGTAATAATAAATACACTCATAAAAGTACTAATTTAGTCACAACTACAGACCTCTATGGAATATCTACGTTCACTTTGGGTGATGGAAATTATACGATAGAATTGAATAAAGACTCATTATTTGGAACTAAGAATTTTGAATTAGAAGAGGGAGCAAAAAAAGAGTTGAATGTAACTATTAAAAGCAACATAGATAAAAATATAGAAAGGGTTGTATTCTCGAATGACATATTATATCAAGCTATAAAAGCTGTTTATTTATCATTTGTTATCGTCGGACTTATTGCAATTTACAGAAGATTAAGATATTTTTAAGTTTTTTAAAAAAATTATCCCGTATATTATTATCATATAAATCAACAATCAAATCCAATAAACCGCAGCAAAATCTACCTAACGTAAACCCGTCCACCCAAAAATAAAATAATAAAAACACTCCAATGTCCTTACCTCCATCTTCCTAAAGCCTAATCTCTGATCACCATCTCTAATTCAACTTCCTTTTCTATAACTCAAAATAGTCGCCGGTTTCATTCCCCTCCTCTTCAAAACTCCCGGCCTCCTCCTTATCGATTTTTAAGAAAACGGCTTCGAGAACTTCGGCCCTTGGGAAATCGATTTTTCAAACGGTTTGTGGGGTACTGATGTGTGGGGCCGCCGGGAAATATAAAAAAGAAGTTATTTTAGTCCATGAGTGAACTTCAGATCGAGAAACAGTCGCCGGTTTTATTCCCCTCTTCTTCAAAAATCTCTGCCTCCTCCTTATCGATTTTTAAAAAAACGGCTTCGAGAACTTCGGCCCGCAGGAAATCGATTAATTCAAACGGTTCATGGGGCACTGATGGGTGGGGCCGCCGGGAAAAATAAAAAAGAAGTTATTTTAATTTGTTTGAGCGAACTTCAGTCGAGAAAAAGTCGCCGTTTTCCTTCCCCTCCTCTTCAAAAATCCCGGCTTCCTCCTTATCAATTTTTAAGAAAACGTCTTCGAGAACTTCAGCCCGCAGGAACTCGATTAATTCAAACGGTTTATGGGGAACTGATGGGCGGGGCCACCGGGAAAAATAAAAAAGAAGTTATTTTAATCTGCTTGAGCGAACTTCATATCGAGAAATAGCCGCCGTTTTCCTTCTCCCCCTCTTCAAAAATCGCGGCTTCCTCCTTATCGATTTTTAAGAAAACGGCTTCTAGAACTTCAGCCCACAGGAACTCGATTAATTCAAACGGTTAATAGGGTACTGATCGGTGGAGCCGCCGGGAAAAATAAAAAATCAGTTATTTTAATCCACTTGAGCGAACCAATAAGGATGATAGTTTTTTGAAAAGTTCATTACTGGTTCACAACTGGTTCGCTTCAGGGGTGATGCCGGAAGTAAAAAAGGAAAAGGCCCCCCCGGCCAAACACGGCTGGGGGTAGTTCACTCCTTCTAAAAGCCCTTGTTCATGAATTTTACAGGAACGCTTGCATCAGACAAGTGAAAGTACATCATCAGGAATGTAAATTTTGCCTGTTACCGGAGCGTAGACAACCACTCCTTTGAGCTCATGAGTTATTCCGTCCTTGATAAGGACATTCTTATTCACTGGCAGTTCGGCGTCTCCGATTTTCAGCACGGGGTTTGAAGAATCTGTCATATCCAGCAAATACTCGTTTTCATCCGCCTGTCCGTCTTCATTGTCTATGGGAAATACTTCCCCTACTTCGACAAACAGGCAGCTGTTAGTTTCATCCAGGTTGAAACCGATTTTTTCAGCGATGTATTCCGCAATTTCGGTATTATCCATGTAACCTGCGGGGTGGTCAGGGCCATAAGCCCATAGGGGGACATCTTCAGCACAATGCCCATGAGTAGTCCATCCGATAACGGTATGATTTCGGCTGATTACCTCGCTGATAGCATAGGAAAGTGAGATACCATTCCCATTGTTGTAAAGTTCGAGAATTTCGGTGACATCCTCATCAGTTGCATCAATTCCCCACCACGTCTTTAGCTGGGTTTTGATATTTTCGGAAGAGAGGTTCGTTCCTATTTTTGCCGCAACACCTATGGAATTGAGCTTCATGCCTTCGAGAGGCCCGATAACGTCTTCAATGGATGTGGATTCGTATTCGGAATCCGAGTAACTGCCAATAGTCATGCCTCCCGTATTATGATCCGGGAAGACCAGCACAAGAGTATGTCCGTCTTTTTCAGCAAAGTCAACTGCGACCTTAACAGCTTCGTCAAAAGCCAGGAACTCGGTAACAGCATAGATAGGATCATTTGCGTGGGTTGCCCCGTCTATTTGACTGCCTTCAACCATCAGGAAAAAGCCATCTTTGTCCCGGGAGAGCAGCTCGACAGCCTTTGCAGTCATCTCTGCAAGAGAGGGTTGATCAGGGGCAAGGAAGGGACGATTAATGTCCGACGCCATGTGACTGCTGGAAAAAAGCCCCCAGGTTTTGCCGGAGCTAAGGTTCAACATTTCATCTTTGCTGTCAACAAACTGGTAGCCTCTGTCAAGAAGCACTTTTGTCAGATTTTCTCCATCAGTCCTTTTTCCCCTTTCAGCCACTGGTATAAGATGACGGGAACCACCGCCGAAGACCACATCAATATCTTCGTAAACCATCTGTTCCATGATTTCGTTTTCCTTATCCCGGTTATCTACATGAGATGCAAAAGCTGCAGGCGTGGCATGAGTAACGCGAGTGGTTACCACAAGCCCGGTAGCTTTGCCTTCAAACTTTGAACCTTCAAGCACTGTTGCAAGTGGGCTGTATTGCAAGTCTTCGGAAGGTTTTTCCAGTATACTTAACAAAGTATCTCCGGATGGGCCGACACTCACAAACCCATTTGTTGTTTTATAACCGGTAGCAAATGCCGTTGCAGCAGAAGAAGAATCCGTGATAACAGAATCAGTACTGTAAGTGGACACTGTTCCAACTATCATTTCATCAAGCTGCAAAGGTTTCCCGCTGTACCATCGAGTAAGGGTCTGTAAACTCTGGGAACACCCGTCAGGGACAAGGACAATAACATTTTTGATTTTTGACTCCGGGTCGGCCGAAGGTTTGTAATTGGCATTAACACTGGAAGCGGTATTTTGGTTCAAGAAATCGCCTGATGCCACTGTCAGAGCAATGCTTACGAGAAGCAACAGGCCGACGATTGATAGGGTAAACAAAATATGTGATTTTTTGGTCTCCATGAAATCACCTCAAACTTAAGAACAACTTATTAAGAACCGTTTTTGAGAGCAGGCTTTCTTCGATCATACTCAAAATTTTAGATTGTAAGTTTGAAAAATGTGTCAAAAATATTTAAATGTCTCCCATATTAAATATATGTGCAGAATTTTAAACTGTTTGGAGACTACCGATCGGGAGAGCCATCGGGCTAAAAATAAATATAAAAATAGAGTAGTAACAGGCGGGCTTTTTCCCCGAAAAAACAGGCCTCAGAATCGATCTCAAAAATTATCGATGCAATTATATTTAATGCAATCGAATAACCAAAAGGGGAAATTGCATGGGTAGCTCGTTTTTCAGGAAAATCATGATTGCGACGGATGGGTCCGAGAATACGAAAGACTCGGTTAAGGCCGGGGTAGAGCTCGCCCGGATAAGTGGGGCCACGGTTTACGTGGTTTATGTTGTATCAACGGACTATTTTTCCTCCATGTCGGTGGACTTCGGGTGGGAGACCATGTACGAGGTCCTGAAAAAGGAAGGGGAGGAGGCCATAGAGGCTGTCGTGGAGGCCGGAAAGGCAGCCGGGATCCCGGTTGAGTCCGTTTTGCTCGAAGGCCATCCCGCACCCGAACTGATCGATTTTGCCGAAAAGGAAGGGATGGACCTGGTCGTCATGGGGACACTCGGAAGGAGCGGACTTGACCGGTTGCTGCTCGGGAGCGTGGCTGGAAACGTTGTCAGGCACTGCAAGGTGCCGGTGATGGTCGTGAGGGGGGAGAAGACGGAGGAGAAGGTGGGAGAAGAAACCCCGGCTTTCGAAGATTGAAAGAAAAAAAACCTGGGAAAAGATGGAGCGGTTAAGTGGGCATTAGAGTAAGTTACTCTGCTGTATCTGCTGTACGCTAAAATATTCAATTTTCTAAAAAAACCAGAAACAAATCCTGGATGTTGACCGCATTAAGGATATCGAACAGCCCGAAGAGAGAAAAAGCGGCATAACATGGATGGTTGAACTCAGGATTAATAAGGGAACGGAGTTCAGGATAGGGTTCGGGGAAAACCCGGCCTGACGAAATTTCCTCCTCTGCTGTCATTCGGGATTTACCTATACACGTAGATATATATTATTGATAATATCACCGATGCTGTTATATCTCTTGAATATAAATATATATGTAGGTGAAATTTATGGGAAACTCATTCAAGAAAATAATGATCGCAACGGACGGATCTGAGAATACGAAAAATTCGGTTAAGTCCGGAATAGAACTCGCCCGGCAGACCGGGGCCACGGTTTACGCAGTCTATGTTGTGTCAACTGACTATTATTCATCCATAGCAATGGACATTGACTGGGAAACCATGTATGGGGGCCTGAAAAAAGAAGGGCAGGAGTGCCTGAAGCTCGTAGAAGAAGCCGGAAAAGAAGTCGGAGTCACGGTCGAGTCCGTTTTGCTTGAAGGGCATCCGTTCTCCGAAATTGTCGACTTCGCGGAAAAAGAGGAAATGGACCTGGTCATCCTGGGAACCCATGGCAGGACCGGGCTTGACAGGCTGCTGCTCGGCAGCGTCGCTGGAAATGTTGTCAAGCACTGCAAGGTGCCTGTAATGGTGGTCAGGTCAAACGAGAATCCAGTGGAGTAAAATCCTTGTACTGTTTTTGTTAATTCCTTTTTTCTTCGAATTTTCAGGAAAAGGCCGATCCGGGAGATCTGCCTTTTTTGAAACCTTTCCTTTCCTTTCTGTCCTCATTCACTGCTTTTTCCTGCAGCCTCTTCTTTTCCATACAACCCCAGCCTGGAACATATTTCCACGGAAATCCATATCGTGGCCGCCGGGACGAAAGCTTCCGCAAATTCAAGAATGTCGAGGCCGAGAAAACCTGTCTGGAAAATCCCTGTTCCGGGAATCCCGGCACCCTCCATCAGATAGATCCCGACCGCCATAAAGCAGGAAGCTATGGCGAAGTTCAGGAGTGCTACCAGGGCCCGAGCAGTTCTTTTACCGGGGCTTCCGTGGTCGTCGGGAAGCCCTTTTCGTATCACAAGGAGGTAGGCCGCATTTGTTCCTGTAAGATAACCTGCCACATCCGGGCCTATCAGGGACGAGGCTGCAAGCACGAGGGGAACAATGAACATAAAGGAATAAAACAGGACACTGGGCCCCTTTCCCCTGAAGACCGGGACAAAGCTTTCTTTCCTGAAAAAAGCTTCAGCCAGGGGGCTCCCGAGAAATCGGGAAAATGTAAGCAGCAAAAGTAGTCCCAGCAAAGCTCCTCCTATCACATCTCCCAGGAAATGCCTGCCCAGGTACATTCTTGAAAAAGCCATCAGGACCACCACGCCCGGGGCCAGTCTCCCAATATTCCGGTTTTCAAAAATCCGGGAGGTCCCACCCCAGAGGGCGGTTGTCGTCGAGACGTGGCCGGAAGGAAAGCCGTAAGCCATAAAAGAGCTTACCTGGTTTCGGAATGCCTCAAAAACTTCCCTCTCAGGAAGGGATAAAAAACTTTTTGCGCCTTTGCCCTGAAAAGCAGATCCGGAAGACAGTCCCTTTTCAAGGTCCAGGACTTTCGAGTCCACAAAATAAGGCCTTGGAAACGCAAACAAAACCTTAAAAATCTCAGTAACAGCCGCCGTCCAGAGCAGCAACTGGAAAAGTAAAAAACCCTTTCGGAAATTGACCCCGAAAGTAATTCCGATTATCACGGCCGCAAAAAAGGCCGCAGTGCCCATGGAAGAAATCGCAAGCATGAGGGGTGTAAGCCAGTCGGAGGCTAGGGCCTGCAAATAAAGTATCGGTTCTGTCTGAAACATTTTATAAGAACTCCTTAACTCCGGGGTGCTTCCGTGAACCCAATGAACTTTTTGTGAAATACTGATGTATTTCTTGAATTAGGTTATGGCTAAAATAGCTTCCGGACAAAAAACATAATATCTAAATGTATTTCCTAAAAAACATTGCAGAAAAGTCAGGAACCCGTTTATTCACCGGTTTTTAAAAATATGCTTTCAGAGCCAGCATACTCAAAGCCAGTGAATATATTGCTCCCAAACCCATTCTATTTTTTCACATCACGTGTCAATAAGTTTATCATGTATCAGGTAAAATTATTTTATAAATTCTTATTCAATTATATTACAGAGGTTACCATGTGGAGAATAAAGAATAATATAATACTTTTATCCGCGATTTTTCTAATCCTGATTAGTGGATCTGGTGTGGGGACAGCAATTGAAATCTCCGTTCATCCCGGTGATTATTTTCGGGCTGCTGTAAACGAAAACTCCCCGGATGAGGGGCTATGTTCGATAAACTTTGTCTCACCCGGCAGGCTTGAGGTAGTTTCCGAAACTTCGGAGGGCTTCTCCGAAAGGAGGCAATTATCCATGAGCGCCTTAGCAGAAGCCAGACCTTATGGGTCTGAGTCGCTTGAATTTGATTTCCCGGAATTGAGCCTGGAAAATACAAAGTTGCAGGTTTCGGGAAATGAGGTGCAGGTTCCGATAAATGAAATGGAACTGGAAGGAGGCTATATCCTCCGGGTTTCTGACTTTAGCGCTAATGGGGACAGGGTGCTTGTCAAACTTTTCAAAGGCGAGGAAGTTCTTGAAGAATGCATTCTGGAAGCCGGGAATATATATTATATTGCCAGTCCCATATCCGGGCCGGCTACGGGGGACAAATACATTGAGAGTGCAGGAATTCGAGATTACGTTGTCGGCTCCGGCCCGGTTGTCGGGGACAAATATACTCTGAGGCCCGGAGAGTCCCTGGAGTTAAATGAAGGCTATTTATTCACCTTGGTCGAAGTTGATGAACAGGGGAATAAAGCTCTCGTAAGTCTTTCAAAAAACGGGGATTTTCTTGGTGAAAGATTCGTGGAAGCAGGAGACCATTATTACTATAACAGGTCTTACAATGGAGAAAATAAGGTCATTATAGACCTTCTGGTCGAGTCTGTATTCAAGGGATCCGTGGATTCGACTGCCCAGTTTTTTTTAGAGGGGCAGTATTCTGACGCTGGCACAGTTGCCATCGATTCTGTATTTATCCTCAGGGCCGGAGAGGAACTGGAACTTGAAAATGCATATTCCCTCGGGCTGGAGGATGTGGGGTTCAAAAGTGAGAGCTGTATCCTTTCCCTGAAAAAAAATAATGTTCTTGTGGACCGGAGAGTGAACGTTGGGGGTGAAAGTTACATTTACCAGAGAAAGGATACAGGCAGTGGAAACATAAAGACCATCCTGGAAGTCCCTCTATCAGCCCTGTTTTATTCCGATTCTGTCCGATATGTGGAACTGACAGGTGATTATACCATTTTCTCTGATGAAAACACAGTTGATATTGATCCTGTGGTCCTGGTGGATTCCGGAGCTTCCTGGGACCTTGGTGACGGTTATGTGCTGGAAATAAATGAGGTTTCCAATAATAAAGGGACTTTTGCTTCTCTTCTGAAAGACAATGTGGTCGTAGATCAGGACGTCCTTGAAGAGGCGAGTGCTTACCAGTACTTCAGGAAAAATTCAGGGGATGGAAGCCTCCGGCAAATTCTGGATCTCAGTGTAAATAGAGTGTTCAGAGGAAAATCCACCAGCTGTGTTGAATTTTCTTCGGATTATACCCGGAATTCCGACCTCAATACCGTTGCCCTTGATGACAAAATAGTCCTGGAAAAGCTGGGGCAGTTAGAGCTTGAAGAGGACTACGTCCTGAAGCCGGAAGCCATCGGTTTTAATGGGGACAAGGCTTTATTTTCGCTAACAAAAGATGGTATTTATCTGGACGAGCAGATCCTGCCCGTAGGCAGCAATTACTATTACAACAGATCAACGAATGGCATAAATCAGGTCACCCTTACCTTTAAGCTTGAGAAAATATTCCAGGGGGAAGAAAACGAGCTCGTAATCATAAGGGATCTTGAGCAGAATTCGGATGAAGGCCTGGCTGTTGAGCCCGCCATCCGGCCAATTGGCAGGGAGAGTCTGGAAATCAGGAGTACGGTTTACAGTGGTCCGGATCTTTGGGCGGTTCTTAATGCAAATGGTGAAGCCCTTCAAATAGACGGCAGGACTTTCGTTGACTTTTATTATGACCTGGAGAACGGAGCCATCGGGGAAGAACTCTCCGTCCTGCATGCCGGGGAAGCCAGGGAAATCCCTGAAGAAGGCCTTGAATACAGGACAACGATCCGAAAAACCGCTTACGAATATGAAGGAGAGGACTGGGCTGGTGAGCAGTATGACCTGCTGGGCTTCTTCGGGGATCTTTTTGTGCCCCTGAACACTTCTCCTGATAAACTTGCCTCGCTGGTCCTTGACGATGATGAAAAATACACCCTGCGGACCGGGGAAATCCTTGACCTGGGATACGGCTACGGGCTTGAGGCCAAGCAGATCGATGTTGATGGTAAAAAGGTCTGGCTGGAATTTACAAAGGACGGGGAGTTTGTCGATGATGAAATCATTGAAACGGGCGACCTTGACTCAAGCTGGATCATGGACCTTGACGATATCGAATATGAAAATGACATTGTAGTATTCAGAGCCCACATAAACGATGTCCTGCTGGATGAAGAAGGAAAGGGTTTTGTACAGGTCCAGGGACTCTGGTTAATCGATTATGCTAACGCCTTTACGATTGGATCTGGCGATGAATTTGGGGTCTTTGAGGTTGATACTATCAGCCACGATTACCTGCAGCTCAGAAATTTTGAAGCCGTTTCCCTTGTTCGTGATTCGGAACAGGTGCTTGCCGGAGACCTGAAATTCAAAGTTATCGATGATGACGAACTCCGTTTTTATCTATCTAAAGAATACACATCCTCAGGCACGTATGAAGTCCATGGAGAAATAGCCGAAGGGGCCGCAGCCCGGGTATGGACAGGCCTGAATTTTGCGGCTTTGCACTATGACCCGAAGACAGGTATAAGTTCCGAGGCTCTAAGAGTCAATTCCATTGAAGGCAGAGAACTTCCCGAAGGAACATTGCAATACCTGAGTTTTCCCGTGGACGCGGAATTTGAGTACAGGGAATGGGGTTCATATCAGGCAGTCTGGTTTATGGCAGAAAAATACCTTGCGGGATATTCTTCAGGAGATACGACCTTTGTGGCAGAAGACCTGGACCTGCTTTCGGAAGGCAAACTCTGCAGAGTGCTTCTCGATGAATCGGAGAACGAACGCTTCTATGCAGGATCTATCCTGCCTCTGAGAGACGGTTATTCCCTCAGGATCGCCAATGTTGACCCTGCCGAAAATCAGGTATCCATCGAGCTGGAAAAGGAAGGTGTCCTGCTCGATTCCGGGCTCATCGGCATAAATCAGGATTATGTTTACAGGGCTGCTCCGGCCGGAACCCTGTTTGAGGTCCCGCAAATAGCGGTTCATTTTGGGAACATTTTCAATGATGTAGGCCTGAACGGGGTATTTGTTAAGGGCATATTCCAGGCTTCGGACACTTCCCTTGAAATTGAGGAAGGGGCCCGGTTTGGCAAAATGGAAGTAAGTTCAGTATCCGGAGACCGCCTGTTAATGAAAAATCATGATGATGTTTACCTGTACAGAGATTCGGAAATCCCCCTCACGGATAGTATCCGGTTCCGGGTAGCTGATTCCGATACTCTCAGGTTTTACCCCTTCGCAAACATTGAACTTTCTTCAGGGGTTTACCTCACGGTTGACAATGATCAGCCCGCGGATTTCAATTCCATACAGGCAGCAGTGAACAGTGCCTCTACCGGTGCAATTATTCTTGTTAGGCCGGGTACATATGAGGAAAACGTGCATGTGGACAAAAGTTTGACGATAAGCTCGGTCCTCGACATGGAAGAAGGTGGAGGAGAACCCGCACTTGTTCTGGCCAGAGACCCGGGCAACGTTTTTTACATAACAGCGGACAACGTGACCATAACCGGACTTACCATAGAAGGTTTCAACGACAACTGCGGAATACTTCTTGATGGGGTTAATGACTGTATTATTAAGAACAATGATTTTTCGGAATGCTACTGTGGCATAGGAATGCTTGGGTCTAGCGGTAATACGATATCAGGCAGCAGAATATATTTAAATTACTGTGGTTCCGTTCTTGTCAGTTCCAGCCAGAATACCTTTTCCGTCAACAATGTTTCAGGGAATGAATATGCCATCTCGCTGGATGAGTCCAGCAGTTATAATGTGTTTTCAGGAAATATTCTGTCGGAAAACACATGCGGCATCGCCCTTAAAGAGGCTTATTTCAATACACTGGTCAACAATTCTGTAAAGGCAAATGTTTACGGGATCTTTCTGCTTGATTCAGCCAGTAACACTATCTTTAACAACGATTTCAACAACACAAACAACACATATTTTGAAGGCATAAACTCCGGCAACATCTGGAACACCAGCAGGACTGAAGGCCCGAACATTGCTGGCGGTCCCTACCTGGGTGGTAACTTCTGGGCCTCTCCGAATGGGAGCGGATGGAGCCAGACCCACGAGGACAGTAACAGAGACGGGATCTGTGTGCTACCCTTCCAGTTTGATGAAAACAATACCGACTACCTACCTCTACTTTCTTTTATGGAAGAATTCCCTCCCGTTGCTAACTTTAAGGTCAACCGCAGTCTTGGCATAAGGCCCATGACCGTAGAGTTTGCGGACAGGTCCCGAGATGCGCTTAATTATACCTGGGACTTCGGGGACGGAAACGGCTCGACTGAAAGGAATCCCGTACATACTTACAGCAGGGCAGGCAGTTTCACAGTGAACCTGACTGTCAGCAATGCTCTCGGAAACAGTTCAAAAAACGACGTTGTGATAAGAGTCCAGGAGCCCATTTATCCTGTGGCCAATTTTACGGTCAACCGCAGCCTTGGCGTAAGGCCCATGACCGTAGAGTTTACGGACAGGTCCCGAGATGCGCTTAATTATACCTGGGACTTCGGGGACGGAAACGGCTCGACTGAAAGGAATCCCGTACATACTTACAGCAGGGCAGGCAGTTTCACAGTGAACCTGACTGTCAGCAACGCTTACGGAAACAGTTCAAAAAACGACGTTGTGATAAGAGTTCAGGAGCCCATTTATCCTGTGGCCGATTTTACGGCCGAACCTTCCGAAGGAATAAGCCCTCTGTTCGTCCGGTTTAAGGACAATTCTACAGGGAATGTAGAATCCCGGGCCTGGGATTTTAACGGGGACGGGGTTGAAGACTCGAATGAAATTTCACCTGTATGGGTCTTCCGGACAGAAGAAGGAGAAGAGGCCTCCGTCGAGTATACCGTTGAGCTGACGGTGGGTAACTACAACGGGACAGCCCGGAAAACGGTTCTGATCAATGTGAGGCCTTTTATCCCGGAGCCGGTTATTTCTTCGCTTTTCAGAGGGGATGAAAAGGCAGTAATTAACGACAGTTCAGGAAAAATCACAATCAGTGCCAGTGGTGATAATTTAGAAATTTCTTCTGACAACAGCATGCTCAGGGTTAAAAACCCCGGCCTGACCCTCTCCATTTACGCAGATGGGGCAGGTTTTAACACAGATGGAGGGAACTGGACCGGCAACTATACGGGAGCAGGCCTTGAAAAAGCCCTCGAAACTCTGGACCTTGGAGGAAACCTGACCCGTGTCTTGGTTTCGTTTAACGCAACACTTTCAGGAAACCTTTCCGGGCTTTTCAATAGCAGTATAAACCTTACAAGCACTGTGGTGCCGGGTACGCCCGATAACTCTACAAAAAAAGCTTTTCAGCTTGCGGGGAAAAGTTTTGCGGAAAGCATTGAGGTCGCCTACTCCCTGTCAATTGAAAAGAACTGGCCCGAAGAACCTGACGTAACGGACGCATATATTGTAATGACTGCTCCGAAGGCCTATGTGGACTTCAGAGGAGGGCCGAAGAACTTTGCCATTCTGAGCCTGCATGATGGGACTGTCACCAGGCTTGAGACGAGCTATGAGGACCTTGGTTCATACTATGAATTTACGGGTTACTCCCGGGAAGGGTTCTCTGTAAAAGCTCTGGTCTCTTATACCCCATTGTCAGAAGACTCGTCCGGAAATTCCGGAGGAAGCAGTGGTGGTGGAGGTAGCGGTTCTTCTGAACCTGCAAGCAACGTGGAAATAAAGGAACTTGCTCAAAAATTTGTCAGCAATGGTAACCGCGCCCGTTTTGATTTTTCAAGGAATGTGACCTGTGTTAAGTATGTAGAATTTGATGCCCGGCGGTCTTTTGGAAAGATAACGGCCATTGTCGAGATGTTGAAAGGAAAGTCTATGCTTGTAACAGGCCTCCCGGACGGTACGGTCTACAAAAACCTGAACATCTGGGTCGGAAGTGGCGGGATGGCCAGCCCGGAAAACCTCGGAAACGCGACTGTTGGTTTTAAGGTCGAAAAGGCCTGGGTCAGGGAAAACGGTATCAATGAATCTTCAATCTCCCTTTGCAGGTACGATAGCAAAAACGGGACCTGGGTTTCCCTTTCGACCAGTCGGCTGGACGAGGACGAGGGCTTCTTCTATTTCGAGGCCGGGGTTTCTCCGGAATTTGCCTCCTTTGCAATTACGGGCAAAGGCCCGGAAGCCAGTGGAAATTTAGCTTCCGAAATAGAAAAGAAGCCCACCGGTGAAGATGAGGGTCAGGGAGTTGAAGGCTCGGAAACCGTAAAGACAGGCGCTGAACAGGAAAAATCTCAGGGTATGCCCGGTTTTGAACTCGTTTCTGCGGGGGTTTGGCTCCTGTTTTCTCTTGTTTTCCTGAACCTGAGGAAAGTGAGAAAGTAAAAATAAACTCTTGGAATGAATATTTAGAAAAAATGTTTTGGGAAAATTTGGAAAGGATATTGAAAGTTGGCAGCCCCACAGTCAATTACCCCTCCCTAAAATCTTAGCCTTCAGGCTAAGATTTTAGAGTAAGGGGCTTGTTTCGGCAAGTCCCTGGTTGACCAGATCGCCAGTAAGGAGCTTTATAATACTGGCAGCCGATACGAAAGAATATTATAGTTACCCTGGAATGCCGCCTCAGTTTCAGGCTCTAAGGATGCCGGTTAAACAGTCCTGAAAGGTAGGGACAGTGCTTGCATCATACAAACCTTTCAGTATCAGATCAAGAGGAAGTCGGATTTGGTGGGTTGACTCCATAGCCCCCAATACGCATAACTCCAAAAAATGGAGGTGAACTCTATGTTAGTTTACATTAAAAACCAGAACGAAAAACCACTAATGCCCTGTAAACCTTCAAAGGCCAGAAAGCTTTTGAGGGAAGGCAAGGCCAGGGTTTTGAGAACTACACCATTTACAATTAAAATGATTTTCGGGAGTAGTGGGTACACTCAGCCCGTGATAGCAGGCATAGACTCAGGCTCGAAAGTTGTTGGCTGTACGGCTATTGCTAACGGAAAGGTAGTTTATCAGTCAGAAATTCAATTAAGGCAAGATGTTTCTAAAAAGATGGATCAACGGAGGATGTACCGAAGAAACCGGAGAGGCCGGAAAACAAGGTACAGGCCCGCAAGGTTCAATAATAGGGTAGCTTCAAGGAAAGAAGGAAGGCTGGCCCCTTCAATCAGGAGTAAGCTAGAGTCCCATATCAGAGAAAAGAACTTTGTGGAATCCATCTTACCGGTTACAAAGTGGAAGGTCGAAACGGCTTCCTTTGATATTCACAAAATAACGAATCCGGAAGTTTCAGGTATTGAGTATCAGGAAGGTCCACTGAAGGATTTCTACAACGCCAGGGCTTTCGTACTGGACCGGGACGGGTACACATGCCAGCACTGCAAAGGTAAATCAAAGGATAAGCATTTGCAGTGTCACCACATCATTTTCAGATCAGATGGTGGACCCGATACCCCGGAAAACCTGATTACCTTATGCAAAACCTGTCACCAGGCCCTCCATGCAGGAGAGTTTGAGCTAAAGAAAAAGCAATCAAAAACCAAACATGCAACCCACATGGGCATTATCAAAAGCCAGCTTAAAAAGTCAGACTGGGAGTTTGAAGAAACTTTTGGATATGAGACAAAGTTCAAAAGAGAGCAGTTTTTAAGGCTCCCTAAAACCCACTATAATGATGCTGTTGCCATCTGCTGCGAGGACGGACAAACGGTAAAGCTGGATAATACGGTTTACCATAAAAAACACATCCCTGCAGGCGATTACCAGCAAACAAGGGGTAAGCGATCAGAGAAAAAAATTCCTACTGGAAAAGTGTTTGGCCTTAGGAAGTTCGATCTTGTAATAACAGAAAAAGGGACCGGTTTTATCAGGGGCAAAAGATCAACTGGATATTTCACGTTGTGTGATATTTTCGGTAACATGATAACTACAAGTGTCAATATTAAGAAAAACTGCATCAGATTAAGAGCAAGCAGTACAACTTTAATTCAGGCTGTGAATGTTTGAACGCATTCCTCCCCCACCTGCCAGTTCCGCCAAAGCCGGAACTGTCGAGGATGGGGACCCCCCTGCTGCCTGAGCTGAAATTGTGGGGTTTTGCATTCTTTTTTTGGTTTATATAATAATGAATTTCCTGTTAACTTATCTAATGCAGGTCAAAAAGTTTATTTGGTTTTATCACTTCTTATCTATAATAGTATATTTCTGCTAAAATCACTTATAATTTTCATCAATAGTATGGCAAACTACTGATTATTTAATTACATTGACCAGTATTATCCGGGGGTAGGCCGCCTGACTGAAAAGCAAGAGAAATATGGAAAACAGGGAAGACTGGGAAAAGATAAAAAAAGGGGGATACTGGATATTGATACTGTACACCTGAAGCGGGCGGCCCTAATTATTCTCGCGGCCCTAATTTTCCTTTCACTTAAAATTTACATCTCCCCGGTCACTGAAGAAGCAGCAATAGAAGAGAAAACCATTACAGGAATAAAAGGGGATGAAAAATTTATACTGCTAAGGGAGAGTTATGAGGGAATCGAAGCTGGCCCGGGCTTTGAGAGTTTCTTTCCCTCAGTAATCGAAGGGGGGACCCTTCCCTCTTCCTTTTCCTCCGACTTTCTGGTAAATGAATCCATGGAAGCAAAAATAAAGGCCGTTTATCCTGAAATCGAATACACTGTCCGCACCCACCTCTGCGTGGAAAACGAAATAGTGGTCTATAGGCTTAGCAGGGAAGACTTCAACAGAATGAGGGTCGGAGCCGTGGCGAAATTCGAGGTGGACAGGACCGATCGGACCCTTATTAAAAAAATTAGGGAAATTTGAACTGACCGGGAATTTGAAGCAATTCTCAAAAAATTTCCTGAAAAATCTCTGAAAATCTTCTCCTAACATTCATCTTTTTTTTTGAAATTTCGAAATTTACCTGAAAACCTTTACGGAACCCATGATTTTTATATCTTTTGTGGTGAATTGAATGATATAAAGTAAAAAAGGTAATAATCATGATCATCCTGCACGCGGCCTGGCTTGAAAAGCAGTTATTTGTCTGGGGAGAAAGCCCTCTGGAAGATGAAAGTAAACTCCCTTCCGGAAGAGGCAGAATCCCGGAAATGCCGGAAGCAAAACCCTATCCTTACGACTCCGGGGCCGAAAAGCTGGGCGTGGCTCTGGCTTCCCTGGGTTTGTCGGTGAAGAAAAAAAGCCCGGTAAAGGTCAGTGCCTGGCTTCCTGGCCTGGGCCGCTATCCGCTTCCTTCAAGTTCCATGCTTGCAGAAATGCCGGTTTCAAAGGCCCGGCCTACCCTCCTGCCCTGGACCATATCCGCTTTTCCTCTCGATATGGGGGAAGCTTCCGACCTGCTCTGTTCCGTCATGGGTAAAAAAGTCCTGGCCCCCGGCTTAATTTCCGGAAACGACCTGCTCTGGTGGACTGAGGTTCTGAAGTTTGCCGGAAGCCTGGTCGCAGGACAGGCCTACCTACCCGGAATCCGGCTCGAAGCCGGGGAATTCAGGGCCCGCTGGGAGCCGGTTTATACCGGAACGCACGCTTCGGAACTGGCCGGACACGCAAAAACAATGCCTCCCGCGACCCGGGCCCTTTCCCCCGCGGATGCACACCTGCCTCCGGACACTCCGGCCACGCAGGTCCTGAAAGAGTTCCTTTCCGGGGCCCTGGACTACCTGGTGCGTTTCACAGTTTCAGGGAAGACCGGACCTGAGAAGAGAAAGCGGGGTAAAAAACCTTCTTTTGACAGCGTACACGACGCCTGGGTTTCGGCCCTCCGGGGAGGGCCCTCCTCTCCTGACAGTCTCATTTACGGGAAAAGTAATGAGATACTGCAGCTTTCCGGCCAGCTCATGGAGTGGAAGCGTCCCGTTGTTGTTATGACAACATCTCCTTTCAGGCTCTGTTTTCGCCTGGAAGAACCTGAAGAACTTGAGGGAAAAAATGGGCTGGAAGAAACAGAGGAAGAATATGAAGGTTTCGAAATCCCCAAAAGCATGTGGAATGTCCGCTATCTCCTCCAGGCCCACGATGACCCGAGTCTTCTGATTCCGGTAAAAGACGCCTGGAAACCCGGAAAAACCAGTCCCCTGCAAAAATATGACGTGAAAAACATCCGTCAGTTTCTCCTTTTTTCTCTGGGCCAGGCCGCAGGCATCATGTCCTGGATTGAGTCAAGCCTTGAAAATCCGGACCCTGAAGGCCACCCTCTGGACACAAAGGAAGCTTACGAGTTCCTTACAGAAAAGGCGATTTCCCTGAACCAGGCCGGGTTCGGGGTCATGCTCCCGGCCTGGTGGACCGGGAAGGGCACAAAAGCCAGACTGCAAAGCCGGGCAAAGGTTGAGAGCAAGCAACTGCAGATCGGAAGCGGGCTGGACCTTCAGAAGGTTATCAATTTCGATTGGGAAATGGCTCTCGGGGACAAAAAGCTCACAATCGAGGAACTTGAGGCCCTTGCGGAACTCAAAACCCCGCTTGTGAAAGTTCGGGGGCAGTGGGTCGAGGTAAACGACAGGGAAATCCGGGCCGCAATCGAGTTCTGGAAGCAAAACCCGACAGGCGAAGTCAGTGCCCTGGATATTGTGAAGATGGCCATCGGGGTCGAGGGCTCCGGGAAGGCAAAGGGTCTGGATTTCGAAGGCGTGGAAGCTTCCGGCTGGGTTGAGGACCTCCTTGGCCGCTTAAAGGAAAAAGCCGGGTTTGAAGAACTCCCGGCCCCTGCCACTTTTTCCGGCACGCTTCGGCCCTATCAGGTCCGGGGTTATTCCTGGCTGGCATTTCTCCGACAGTGGGGCCTGGGGGCCTGTCTTGCGGATGATATGGGACTTGGAAAAACCATTCAGACCCTGGCTCTGGTCCAGCAAGACCGGGAAGAGGGGGCAAACCGAAAATCTAAAAAACCCGTGCTCCTGGTCTGTCCGACCTCCGTTATTAACAACTGGAAAAAAGAAGCCGCCCGTTTCACTCCGGAACTGTCGGTTATGGTCCATCACGGAGTCAACCGGAAAAAGGAAAAGGAGTTTAAAGCGGAAGCAAAAAAGCACGCTCTGGTGGTTTCGAGCTACGGGCTGCTCCACCGGGACCTTGCTTTCCTTAAAGGGGTAAAATGGGCGGGTGTGGTCCTCGACGAGGCCCAGAACATCAAGAATTCCGTGACCAAACAGGCGGTGGCGGCCCGGAGCCTGAAAGCTGAATACCGGATTGCCCTTACCGGGACCCCGGTGGAAAACAACGTGGGAGACCTCTGGTCCATCATGGAATTTTTAAACCCGGGTTTCCTGGGGACTCAGGCCGGGTTCAAGCGGAATTTCTTCATCCCGATCCAGGCCGAGCATGACCAGGATGCGGCCCGAAGGTTAAAGGATATCACCGGCCCCTTCATTCTCCGCCGCCTGAAGACCGACAGGTCGATCATCACTGACCTTCCGGAGAAAATGGAAATGAAGACCTACTGCTCCCTCACAAAAGAGCAGGTTTCCCTTTATGCTGCTGTCCTGAAAGATATAGAAAAGGCCATGGAGGACTCCGAGGGTATCCAGAGGCGGGGCCTCATTCTCTCGGCCCTTGCCCGGCTCAAACAGGTCTGCAACCACCCGGCCCAGTTCCTGAAGGATAATTCGAGCATCCCGGAGAGGTCCGGAAAGCTTGCGAGACTTACGGAGATGCTGGAAGTTATTATAGAAAACGGGGAAAAGACTCTTGTTTTCACCCAGTTTGCGGAAATGGGCAAAATCCTCAAAGAGCACCTTCAGGCCACTTTCGGTTGCGAGGTCATTTTCCTGCACGGAGCGGTTTCCAGGAAACAGCGGGACCTCATGATCGAGCGTTTCCAGGCCGAAGAAGAGTTTTTGCCAATCTTTGTCCTCTCCCTCAAAGCCGGGGGAACAGGCCTGAACCTGACCGGGGCAAACCACGTCTTCCACTTTGACCGCTGGTGGAATCCGGCTGTGGAAAACCAGGCGACAGACAGGGTTTTCAGGATTGGACAGGAGAAAAACGTGGAGGTCCACAAGTTCATCTGTGCGGGCACCCTCGAAGAACGGATAGACGAGATTATCGAACGCAAGACGGAAGTTGCCGAAAACATCGTGGGCACAGGCGAGCAGTGGCTAACCGAAATGTCCAATGAGGAACTCAAAGACCTCTTTGCCCTGCGGGAAGAGGCCCTCGGAGAATAATTCAGCCGCAGGCAGGATACAGGCAAACGAACACAGGCAAACGAACACAGGCAAACGAACACAGGCAGACAAACACAGGCAGACAAACACAGGTAGACAAAAAAAGGAGAGAAAAAGACAATGGCAGCTTACTGGGAATACGGCTACGCGCCCTCAAAACCGAAAGCCGTTAAAGGAGGAATCAAGGCAAAATCGAAGCGGGGCAAATTTGGGGAGAACTGGTGGGCCAGGCGCTGGATTGAGGTTCTTGAGAGTTTCAATATCGGAGCCAGACTCACCCGTGGAAAAAGTTATGCCCGCAAGGGCCAGGTCATGTCCATAAAAATCGAGACCGGGCTTGTAAAGTCAAAGGTCCAGGGTTCGAGTTCCAAACCCTATGCCGTGACGATCAAGGTCAGGACCCTGACCGCCTCCGAATGGGACAGGCTTGCCGAAGAACTTGCCAGAAAACCCATATTTGCGGCAAAACTCCTGGCAGGGGAGATGCCCGAGGGCCTTGAGTCCGTTTTCGAGGAGGTCGGACTTTCCCTTTTCCCGAAGAAAATCGATGACCTTGATACTGACTGTTCCTGTCCGGACTGGTCGGTCCCCTGCAAGCACATTGCGGCCGTCTACTACCTGATGGCCGAGGAGTTTGACCGGGATCCTTTCCTGCTCTTCAAATTACGGGGGGTGGACCGGGACGATTTTCTGTCTGCGCTGGGTTCTTCTGCCGGCCCGGGGCCGGGAATGGAAATTGGAATGGGAGAAGAAGCAGGCCCTCTGCCTGTCCTTGAAGAAGAGGATAAGGGGCCTTTCCTTCCTCCCGAAGCACTTTCCCTGGACCCCGGAATTTT
Organism: Methanosarcina baltica; assembly: GCF_055394095.1. Lineage (NCBI taxonomy): Archaea > Methanobacteriati > Methanobacteriota > Methanomicrobia > Methanosarcinales > Methanosarcinaceae > Methanosarcina > Methanosarcina baltica. Next base: position 3,060,557 of record NZ_AP042463.1, read on the forward strand.
CTGGGGCCGGGCATTTGAAAAAACCGGACAGGAAGGAGCTGCGGGTGTTGTCCATATCCCTTCGGTTCCGGCGGCCCTTCCCCGGCGGCTCGGTAAATTCCCCTTCTGGCGCGGAGAAGATGAACTGCTTGAGGTGCTGGAGGGAATTTACGGGAAGGCTTCTCCTGTGGGTATGAAGGTTTTTCTTGGGGAGAATATAAAGACGGGAAAGGAATGAGAGGATAAGCCGGTCCGGTAAACCCGGGTCACGGTTTTTAAGATATAAGATATACTCACTCAGTTTTAAAATTCTGAATTTTTGCATCAAAATGCAAGGCAATACCCCAATATAATTCTGAAAACCAAACTTGTATGAATATACCTGCGTCGTTTGAAGTTCTCTATTCAAAATCAATGGCATGAGAGCTTTCAACCACGGAACACACGGAAAGACACGGAAACCGGCCTGATGGCCGGTGAGTATGCCGGGACTTTAAATACCCGAGTTCCGCTTCGGGATCACAGGAAATCAAAGATTTCCTGGGAGTTGCGATGAAATCGCAACAGCACGGGGTCCTTTTCGGGAGCTATGCTCCCTCAAGAGGACTGAAAAAAACCAGAGCAACCTTAAATGGCGTCTTCCTGCATTCTTTTTCCGTTATTTTCCGTTATTTTCCGTTATTTTCCGTTATTTTCCGTTTTTTTCGGTGTTTTGAGAATGTACACACCAAACGTTTCCATCAACAAAAACATAACCTGTATGAGTATAGAGCAATTTCCGAACTGAAACATACCCCAACAGGCAAAGAGTTAAATATTTTTTACTTCATTGATAAATTAATATTCCATGGTGTTTTGCCGGGGGGCCAGAGTTACAGATGGGGAAGATATCACCAGAAGAGAAGGCATCTTTTTTTCGTAACAGTGACGCCTATATCCCCTATACCGTAATAGGTATCTTCATCCTCCTGACCGCAACTTTCGCCTCGGCCTACCTCCTTAATATGGACTGCGAAATCGCCGAAACCATCTACACCACGGAAAAAAGTGACCCCAGGCAAACGGCCGTCAACCTTGCAGCTGCCGATCTTGCTCGCTGCCTGAACTACGCCGGGATGGAGGCCCTGGAGTGGCAGGGAGAACACCCGGTAATCCAGCCCGAGGGCACGCAGGTAGAAAAAATGGCCGAAGACGGTTTTTCCGTAACTCCCGGAACCCAGTGGCTTGAGAAAGGAGACTCCCTGCAAATCGAAATGAGTCTTCCAACCGACGTCTGGGGCCGGGTTGAAGTCCTCTGGAAAAACAAGGATGTCGTCCTTATTGTAAAAGATCCGGATGGAGTTGAAATAAAGAACATAAACTACGGCCAGGCAACGGGATTCCTGCACAATGTTTCCCTCAAAGAAACGGTCAACATCCCGGAAACCGCAGGAATCGGCTACGCTTCCCTTGAACTTTATTCCGGGGAAGAACTCAAAGCCTCGGACTGGTTTTCAATCGGGTCAAGTCCTATAAAAGACCTTACCGCTGACTGCCTGAACCGTTTACTTTACCAGAACTATCAGGACGAGATGCACACCTTCATGGACTACGCCATAAACGTGGAACCCGACATCAGACCTGAGCAGATCATCATCGAAAATGTAAACGGAAGCCTTGGGAGGGAAATCAACCCGACCGGCAAAACCTACACGATCTACTACGTCTTTAAAATCCCTAACCTGAACTACAGCTTCGTGGACCTGGAAACCGGCGAGACTCAAAACAGGAGCATGACCGTCTCAACTCTAATATGTTCCCGCGAACCTCTTTTGGAATCCCTCGTCAAGGAATATGAAAATGAACTCCAGGAAGGTTCAGGCCCGGATTCTGCTTCAAACATCGTGCTCGGAGCCATGAACCTGAGGACATTCACCTACGGCCCCTGGCAGCGCTATGCAAATGGCCCCCTGAACATTTTCACCAACCCGTCCCTCGCGAGCGCCGTAAACGGGGCCGCGCTTTACACTCAAAAGCGAGTTTTTGATTCCGTGGACCCGCTGGCTCTGACGTACACCACCTACTACAACGGGAAAGTGCTCTACGAGGATGTGGGGGCCGCCCGGGGGAAGGCGAGCAAGGTAAACTCTTCTTCTTTTGAAAGAGAGAATGGGAACATGTCAGTAACCTATGACTCGCTTGCCGCTAACAAGTCCTTTGAATTCGATCCGGAGGAAGGAATCGAGAAATCTCTGGAAGACGCCAATACTTCCCTGGACGACCTCTCTGAAAATTCAAAAATAACGGTTGCAGCCTCCGATTATACCGAAGGAGTACTCGATGACTGGGTCTTCAATAAACGGGCCTGGGACCAGGACTTTCCTGACCTGATTCATGATATTACTTACGATATCTACAGAGCTGACGTGGAGGGGCAGGTTGAGAGGGACGGCTTTAATCCTCCTGATCCTATCAGTAGTTCCATAGGTCAAAGTGTTTCTCCGAGGTCGGTGTCTCATGGAACTGATTCCGTTAGCTGGAGGGCTTCCTATGATACTGCTGGAGAGCATGAAGGGGCTCTTGTGCCGTCCTATTCATGGAGTGATCATCAGGACAATTCTTATTCAAAGACTGTCAGTCCTTCTATTACTCCTCCACAGGGGCGTGTGTACAGATGGTGGGTTTCATCTGCTTCAGTAAGTAGGTTTGATGATGTGGAAATCACCAATGTAAAGGTAACGCCCAGCTATGTATACAGAGGTAATGATCATCTTTTAGAGGATAGCAGGACAGAGGGTTATCTGGACTGGGAAAGACACTGTTTTGATTGGGACATAAAGTACACCATCTCTTACGAAATAAAAACAAAATGGAGAATTAACTATGGGTACGGATACAGGTACAAGTGGACAACTACAAGCGAAGGAGCAGATGGAAATACTACTACAACAGTGCATAGAAGAAGAAGCAGCGGTTCCGATTCGGAAACCACAAGCAAAACAGATAGTGAATCTCTTTCCCACACTGAAACGGAAACCGAAAACCTGACGATTATATACCACAAACGCCCGCCCACGGGAGGATATGCGGGCCTTGATACCTATTCTGACCTCATTGAAAGAGAATACCGGGAAACCAATGTCAGCGTTTCCGGAACCGAAAGATTCGACCCCTGCTGCTCCGACGCCGCCGACAAATACCGTGCCGAGTATGTCAACCTCATGGAAATTGAAATGGAGCACACACTTTTCCCGAATTTACAATCCCTGCACCAGCAAACAGTTCATTGCGACATTCCGCCCTGGCTTCATAAAGTAATGGGAGAAGAGGTTTTGGCGATGCTCGATTCAATTGAGTCAGATGACCCTTCTTTTGATTATTCGCTTCTCGAAAACCCGGGCCGGGATCCAACAGATCTTCAACTTGCCACGGCCGGAAAACTTGCCGCCGACCTCGAACAAAGCCGGGAAGCCTATGTGAATAAAAACATGCATCAAACCCCGGCCGGGAATATTTACACTTCAAATGATGCGGCCCGGTATATCGCAAGGAACGAAGCTTATAATAAACTTCATAATGAAATCCTCAAGAAAAACAGGGAACTGGATGAAGGCCTGGATAAACACGTCCTTGACGCTCTCGATAAAAAGGGAATGGATACTTCCCTGCTGGACAGTGTAACTTCAGGTTCCATGAGCCTTTTTAATAATCCGGCAATCGAGAAAGCTGCCTCGGCCCTCGGCCAGGATATGGGAATCATATCCACAATAACCGTAACCGGCTGGCCTGAGAGCAAATACAACTGGACCGAAAACATGACTCTGATCATCGATCAGAAACCTAATTATCTCTATCACGATCCGGATTTTGATTTGAGGGGAGAATACGAGTTAAAAGATCCCAGAGGAAGGACTATCTATCCTCTGGGTGTCCGGAACACCTGTGTCTTCACAACAGGAATTTCCGAAGAAATCGCAGATGCTCTTGGTTCAGGTACGGAATATGTGAAAACGGAGACTTCACAGCAAATCAGTCAGAGTATCCAGAGCCTGAGTGAAGAAGTGGCCCTGCTTGAGCAGAACCTGAGTGAACAGGGAATTTCGCTGGATACCGGAGAACTCGATCAGGAAGTCAATGATCTGAAGCGGGTTTATGTGGAAGAGATGAAACTCAGGATTACTGAAGAAATTGCATCTGAAGTGAGTGCAAATCCTGTTATTTTGGATTGTATAACGGAGCAAAAAGTTCAGATGCTTGTTTTCAATCATCTGGGCCGGCTTTCCTATGATGAAATTCTAAACAAGTCTTCCAGCAGTGAACTTGCGGAAGAACTTTCCTTTATAATCAAAGAAGAAATCAAGAATTCAAATCCTTCAGTAACCGGGGATGAACTCGATGCTGCATTGAACCGTGTAGACACTGACGTCCGAACAGGAATTTCCAATGGAATTTGTGCTGTCACGGTAAGCAGAGGGGGCATGATCGATGCCTGTTTTGAGCAAATCGATAGTGAACTGAATGGAATGGTAAACGAGAGCGTGGATAGGTTTGGTGAGGAGCTTGGGAATAAAGTTTCCAAAAAATTGCAGAAGACTATGAAAGCAGTTCCCTGTGGCTTGCCTGTACTTCCTCCTCACTGGGTTTTTACCATAAATGTATGGACTTATGAGATTGTTGGAATGTATGATAAGTTTGTTGTTACTGACAACGATAATGAAGTGATTCCCGTTCCTTATTTTGGGCATAAAGGGCAGAGGTATGTGAGGGAAAATTCACAAATAATACATCCATTTAAAAAAGATGAAAATGGAATTGCGTTAAAATTAGGGTATAACGAAGTAATTACTTTTCATCTCGCTGGTTATGCTACCACAATTGTAGGCCCAGGTCCAAAAGGTGTTGGAGATAAAGCGGGAGGTTCTACTGAAAATTCTACTTCATATGAAAATCTTTTATTCGATCTGGGGGAGCAAATATGAAAATAAAAATAATTTTAGTCGGATTATTGCTAATTTTAATGACAAATGTGGTATCTGCGTATAATCCATATGGGGATGTCTACACTTATGATGTCTACTTTAACGATAAACTTTTACCGGGAACAGAAGTGGCAAAACCGATTTTAAAAATAGGGGAACCATTTTATATAAAAATTAATTTAACAGTAAATCAAAAAAGTGATGTTTATGTGTCACTATTCTGCATGGAAAAGAGTTCTTTTGAAATTATAGATGGTCCAACTTCAAAAATCGGTGGCTACTCGAAAGCAAAAATATTAGAGGCGAACTCTACGATAGAGTATGAGTGGCTAGCAAAAACAACTGATAGATGGGCTGGAGGATCATTGCCCTTAGATATATATTATGCAATTTATGACCATGGGAGTCCAGAACCTCTAGTGGAAAGTGGTTTCACAGTTGCCTATTGTACTATTTCCAATGAATACTACGAAGGAAAAGTCCCATCACAAACTACATCACCTTCTTCAAGTTCAATTTCCTCTGAATCCATCCCAGCATTCACACTCCTCGCCGCCTTATTAGCCCTTACTCTCGTTTCATTCCGCCGCTGAAATCTGTCATTATCCGAAAGCCATAAAACCCGGAAAATAATTCATGGTAAACACAATCTCACACCTCGGATTCGGTCTCCTGATTGCCCTCGCTCTGAACCTCAAAGGAAAGCGCCTTAAAACAGTTGCCTTCCTCTCAATCCTTCCGGACCTGGACTTTATTCCCCACATTCTTTTTTTCCTGGTCAGTGACGGCCTGACCCATACAGCTCGAAACCAGCTTTTTTTCATCCTCGGCCACAGGGAGTTCATGCATTCTCTCCTTTTCATCCTCCTGATAACGCTTATTATCTGGCTAAAAACAAAAGACCGCCTTTTTACCATAGCCGGGTTTTCCTCAATTTTTCTTCATTGCTACCTCGATTACTCCACAAGCTGGAAAATGCGTCCCTTTTATCCATTCAGCACCGATTCTTTAATCATGGGATCCGTTTATTTTTTCGACCCCCTGATTAACCTCCTTCCCCTCCTGCCTCTCTTCGTTCTGGGGATAAAAGAACTGAAACGCAGGGGAAAATTAGAGGGCAGGTTCGAGAACTTCTGCACCTTCATGGGCGGAAAGGGAAAAAAAGTCTACACGGTCCTGCTTATTGTGCTCCTCGTCTGGCTTATGGTGGCCCCGTTTTCGAAATTACTGCTGGTCAAAAATGTGGCTGAGGTCGAAGGAGTCGATCTCAATTACTGGCATACCTATCCCGAATCCACCGGTGATTTCCTGAGCGCATATCCGTATAATGCCACTCACTATAAGGTCCTGGAATTCAGCTATTGGACAGGAATTGAGCGGAGCATGTTTATTGAAAAAGTGTCCGTGGTCGGGGACGTGCCGGAAGCTTCAGTTTATACAGCGAGGGCCGGGGAACTTTACAGGACAGGGGTTCCGCAGGAGGTTGATTATCCCGTCTATTCAGTTTATAAAGAAAACGGGGCGGTCAATGTTGTTTTGAGCGATGCAAGGAATGCTTATGTAAAACAGTGGGCCTATTTCCAGACGGTTTACAGGTTCGTTTTTGATGAGGAGAGTGGGGAGTATGAGGTTTATGCAAGTTTTCAGGGGGGAGAAGAGGAGAGGCTGGCAGATAATTGGTTTGAGTAGAAGTTCGTTGAGTTTCTTTCTTGAAATGTGTGTGAGGTTAGAGATTGTTTTTTGATGAGGAGAGTGGGGAGTTTGAGATGTACGCGAATGTGTACGGTGAAGAGGTTGGAGGAAAATTGTTTTGAGAAGGTCTGGGTTTTCACCTTAAATATATATTTATTCGTATACAATGAGTCTAAATATCGAAAAGCGTGTTTATTTAAGAAGTCACTGGATTTGAAATTTCATAAGCTTGGGTTTAATGTAACTTGATTATTTTCTATTTCCCATATTTTTATTGAATTATATAGTTCAGTCTCAATGAAATCTGATAGATCATAACCTTCTATTAATCTCGATTCAATAATATCATGAAGATCTTGTTCATTTAACTTTTTACAGTCACATATGCCAAATATATATTGAAGCCCCAAACTCAATATTTTTACCATGTCATGCCCTCTACAAACTTGCCATTTATCATGTGCTGGATCAGATACTTCTTTTAATTTATTTATCAAAGTTTGTGCATCATATTGACAATTTCCATTTTTGCCTAATATTTCAAAAATAAAGCACTCTAAATTAAACTTTAAGTTCTTATTGTCAATAAATTTTTTAAAATCTAAATCTTTGAAACTTAGTGGAAATCCTTTTTGAGATATCCATAATAAATATCCAATCCAAATAGAACTTTCTAATAATAGTTCTCTAATATTTTTATCATTCTTTTCAAAAAAATCTTTTAATTTTACTTCATTTGCATACTCTTTCACGACATTATCAAGAGCATTAGCCTTAATCATCATAGTTTCAATATCATGAGTGTCTGTAATCAAAATATCTCTATTAATATCTTTATCATCAAGTCGATAAAAATCGGAATCAACAATCCCAAAAATTTTTAAATTAGGTTTCCTTTCTTTAATGATTGGAATTGCTTTAATTACTTTTTGTTTTCCTGTAGCATCTTTTATATAACAACACTTATTCTCTACGAACTTGTTAAAAAGAGATTTGTCTGTGGGACCTTCCACCAAAACAATTGCGCCTTTATGATATTTTTTATTCATACATATTTCATTTGCAATTGCTTCAGCTTTTATTTTATTTCTCATTGACCTTCACCTTCTTCGAGGTCAACTGTTAAATCCCAACGATCATCAATAATTTGAGGTGAGTGTGTAGCGATAATAATGTTTAGTTTACTAAGTTCTGCTATCCTCAGTAAATTTTTGATTATTTCTTCTTGCCATGTTATATGTAATGAGATCTCAGGTTCGTCAATTAGAATTATAGAATTTTGTTCTGTTTTAAACAGTAATTCATAATTTATTACGACTTCGTGTTGCTCACCTGATGATAGTTTGTCTGGAGTTAAAATTTCGCCATTCTTGAGCTTAAAAATAAAACCTTTGCCTTTTTTCACTTCAATTGACTTATTTGAAAATTGTGTATCAATTATCTCTTCCAACAGACTTATTTTTCTTTCTAAGTCATCAAATACAGATAATTTAATGTCTGTGTCTTCAATATAAAGTGTAAGGACTCTTCTTCTTTCATCTGTCATCTTTTCTTGAGGTAAGTCATTGGATTCTCTAGACTCTAAAATACCCAACTCCATCAGATTCTGGTTTTTTACCTCTATCTCTCGAATCCTCTCATATATCGCTTCCTCATCGAGCATCTTGATATTAGATGAACCCACATTTTGGATTAATCTGTGGGGAAATGTACTATCGCGTTTCTGAGATACATTTGCATATTCAGAATTTTTGTCCTCTATAATTTTTGTAAGATCTCTACTATATTTGATAACAGCTGGAATTGGCTCTCTTTTTGCTCGACTAGAACGATATTCCTGAGGATCTTTTTTTTGGGAATCGTATCTCATTAGCCTTTGAACTTCTATCAAATGAATTTTTATATCTTTTAACTCATCTTTTAATTTATAATAATCAGTAAAGTAAGAATATTGAGGAGGAACTAAATATCCATAACTTTTAATCAAATCTGATATATCTAGTATCTTGTCTGTACTCAAATCTTTCCATTTATTGTGCTCTATTCTTTCAATTTCTTCTTGTCTTTCTATTCTTCTTATAGTTTTTCTAAATTCATAATCATTCCTCTCTTCTTCTATATCTCGCATCAGTTGATAATCATTAGAATCTCCGTTGGATTTAGTTATTTTATATACTATTAGTTCAACTGGAATTCTATCATTGCCTTGAATAACTCTTTGCTTTATAACTTTGAGACTACATATTTTTTCGATGTCTTTAGATGAAGTTTCTTTTTCAAATTCAATTTTAAACACGTTAAATGGTATTTTTTGCATATACGATACGTCAACATTGATTGCTGCTTCAATAAGTTTAAATATAGTAGTTTTTCCATAACCATTTGGAGCAATTATTACAGTTACTCTTTCATCTATATTTAAGGGAATTTTGTAATCGTATAAATTAAATAACCCTTCAACTGTAATTTGTTTTAATCTCATGATTCGCCTCTATATTTGTATACACCTTTATAATCTGAATATTTTTAATGAGATGGCGGTAACAACTATATAATTGTGTTTATTTGCCTTTACGTTTTTTGTATGAACTGGACATTTTCATCCATTGATATAAATAATATTTCAGCCGAATACCATCTTGCTGTGCTTATGGACTATTTTTCGAAAATCACCGGAATATTATTTGATATCTGTTCATTATTTTTTGTTCGTGAAGTTCTGCTGAATCTAATAATCAACCCCATCTCTTTTTTTATTGGGTTTAAGCGGTGGTGTAAACATATGCCTATGCTTTCAGTGGGGGCATCACCGCAATTTTGATTTCTTTAAAAGGAGTTCATAAGCAAATTTTTCCTTTTCGGATAATTTGTTCCAATCCGCAGCATGTGGTATTACAACAGTATCATAAATTGTTTTTTCATATTTTTTAGAGGAAATGAAAATACTTTTTCCCTGGTTCTCATACTGCTGGTTTATGATTTCCTTCATCTGTTCATTTTTACTTTCCGGATCTGATTCTGAAATATCTGTTTCCATCTTTTCACCTGTAATTTACGGTTTCATATTTCTTATGAAGCAACTAATTAATAATTTTGCATCATTTGATCTGTATTTTTTAAATTTTGGACTATGCCGCCTGCTTCGTAGACGTGTGATTGCCCCGTTTTTCTTAGAAATCTCAAAAATCAAACCCCACCCCCAAATTCTGAAAAAATCCTTCAAAAAAATCCGGCCCCCAACCTATCCAAAAAATCCAATCAAAAAAAATCCGGCCCCAAAAAAAGTAAACCCCCCGGCCTCCCCAGACCATCCACTTTAAACCCACCCCCGGAAATTTCCCTCAAAAAATCTCAATTCCGGCGGCGAGCCTATGGATTCTTTCAGTTTAGGACTGAGTCAAATATAATATCAAGTATTTTTGTCTACCATTCCTTAACCACCCGAATTCCGCTTCGGGAGCACGGGGTCCGTTTCGCTACGCTCAAGCGGACTAAAAAACAAACGCCAGAACAACCGTAATAGTCGTCTTCCTGCATTCTTTTTTCCGTGTTTTCCGTGTGTTCCGTGGTTTGAATGCACACACCAAACGTCTCCACCAACAAAAACACAAGCTGTATGAGTATAGAGCAATCCCCAAAATAAAATCTGAACTGATATCAATTCCTTAACTATCAACTTCCAGAGCAGACGCCCGCCTGTACATCTCCTCGGATCTTCCCTCAAACCCTTTTTCTTTCAGAAGATAAGCGTAGCCGTGCAGGGCCCTGATATTGTTCGGATCTAAATCGAGGGCTTTTTTGTACTGGACTTCGGCGGCGTGGCGGTGGCCGAAGTTTGTTAGGAGGAGGGCGTAGCCGGTCAGGGTCTCGACGTCTTCGGGGTCGAGGTCGAGGGCGTACAGGAAGTGTTTTCTGGCCCCGTCGATGTGGCCGCAGTCGGAGAGCATCCGGGCGTAGCTGCGGTGGACCGGGAGGTTGTTCGGGTCGAGCATGAGGGCGGTCAGGTAATGGGCCTCGGCGTCGATTGGTTTTCCGGCCCGGTCGAGGAAGAGGGCGTAGCGGTAGTTTGATTCTACGTGCATGTGGTCGAGGTCGAGGGCCCGTTTGTAGTGGTAGAGAGCACCTGTATTCTGGCCGAGTTCGGAGAGGAGGATCCCGTACCGGCAGTGGGTGTTTACGTGCATGGGGTTGAGGACCAGGGTTTTTCGGAAGGTTCTCTCGGCTTCGTTTAAGTGGCCCAGGCGGTGGAGGAGATAGCCGTAATTGCAGAGGGTATCCAGGTGGAAGGGATGCCGAGCAAGGGCTTTTTCAAGGACCTGGATGGCTTCTTCCGGCCGGTTGAGCTCTGTCAGAGTTAAACCGTGTCTGGCAAGGGCCTCGGGGCTTTCGGGGTTCAGGTCAAGTACTGCCAGATAGTCCTGTAAGGCCCGGTCTTTCTGCTTCAGGAAAAAAGCCGTATCACCTGCAAGCAGGTAGGCGTCTTCCCGCAGTTTTCCGTCTGAGCTATCGGCGCAGGCCCTGGCAAAAACATACTTTTCCCGGAACATTTCCTCCTTTTCACAGATTGGAGTAAGCTCAAACAGGATTTTCGGGGAAATTGAATGCCTGGCCGCAAAATCAACGGCGAAATCAATTGCACTGTCGGCGTCATCATTTGATGCAACGCACGCGATGAGGGTTGGTATAAATGAATCAATCGATTTGATTTCCATTCGCGAAACATCTCCGGAAATTTGTTTATCGATTCCAAAGCCGAGTTGCCCTTCCCGAGTTGCGATTTGAGAGCCCGATTTTCGTTTCAGCACCCGAGTTGCGATTCGGGAGCCCGCGGTCCGTTTCGCTCGCTGCGCTCACTCAAGCGGACTAAAAACCTGAAACTGGACTAAAAAACCCGAAACTGGACTAAAAACCCGAAACCGGACTAAGAACTCGAAACCGAACTAAAAACCCGAAACCAGACTAAAAACACCAGAGCAACCTTAAATGGCGTATCCCCATCGTTCTTTTTTCCGTGTCTTCCGTGGTTTAAATTTTCTTTTGAGATTAGTTTGAGGTTAATTCGAGGTTAATTCGAGGTTAATTCGAGGTTAGTTCGAGGTTAGTTCGAGAATTTTGGAATCTGACTATAATGGGTATTTTTTGATTAATGGGTGGATCTCAAAAAGTCTGGGTTTTTGAATGTAACTTGGAATCGAAGAATTGTTACGAATAATTCATTTTCCGGTTTTCTATATATATTTGCTTATATACTCTCAAAAAATCAGCATTTTCCTGAATATATTCCGGATTTTGGCTGGCAAATCCTCTCTGAAAAAAACCCTCTAAAAATGGCATCCCGTAATAATATTCAGGAAGCTGTATGGGAAAAACGCAGTTATTTCTAAAAATAAAAAAAGCTGCCACCGCCGGCTTCTGGTTTCAGAATCCTTATTCATTTCATGCCGGTGGTGGCTAGTAATTTTCTGAATGTTTTATTTATTCTTCTTCTTCAGTCACGGGTTGTTCTGCCCCGGCTTCTTCTGCTTCTTCTGTCGCTTCTTCTGTCGCTTCTTCTGTTGCTTCTCCGGCTTCGATCCTGGCCATGCTTACGACTTTGTCCCCGGAGTTCAGGTTCATGACCCGGACGCCCTGGGTGTTTCGGCCCTGGACCGAGATGCCGGTTGCAGGGATGCGGATGATGATTCCCTCGGCGCTTGTGAGTATGAGTTCGTCGCCATCGGCAACGGCCTTGACGTTGGCCACGTGGCCGTTTCTGAGGCTTGTGATGATGGTTATCACGCCTTTGCCGCCTCTGTGCCGGACCGGGTACTGGTCAAACTTCGTGCGTTTGCCGTAGCCGTTTTCGGTGACGGTGAGAAGGGTTGTGTTTTCATCCACCAGGTCCACGCTGACTACCTCGTCATCGGGGCCTTCAAGGGTCATGCCCCGGACGCCTCTTGCATTGCGGCCCATGGAGCGAATGGCGGTTTCGGAGAAACGGATGGCTTTTCCTTTCTTCGAGACCATCAGCACTTCCTTTGTGCCGTCGGTCAGGAGGACTTTCACAAGCTCGTCCCCCTCGTCCAGGCCCACGGCAATAATGCCGCCTTTCCTCGGGTTCTTGAAGTCCGAAAGCGGGGTCTTCTTGACTGTTCCCGCCTTTGTGGCCATGAGGAGGTAGCGGTCTTCAGAAAACTCCTTTACCGGAATCATGGCGTTGACCATTTCCCCGTCCTGGAGTTCCAGGAGGTTCACAATGGCCTTTCCTTTCGACTGGCGGCTGCTTTCGGGAATCCCGTAGACCTTCTGCCAGTGGAGCCTGCCCCGGTCCGTGAAGAAGAGGATGTAATTATGCGTGGACGAAATGAAAAGGTTCTCGACAACGTCTTCATCTTTCGTATCCATGCCGATAATGCCCTTTCCTCCCCGGTGCTGTTTGCTATAGGTATCCAAAGGAATCCGCTTGATATAGCCGCTGTCCGTGATGGTCACGACCACTTCCTCCTCCGGGATCAGGTCTTCATCCATAACATCTCCGGTTGCAGGCACGATTCTGGACCTTCTCGCGTCTCCGTACTTTTCCCGGATTTCCAGGAGTTCATCCCTGATAATCGTGTATTTCCGCTCGTCGCTGACAACGATTTCCATAAGGTCGATAATCAGCCCGGCGAGAGTTTCGAGTTCATCCAGGATCTTCTGCGTCTCAAGGCCCGTCAGGCGCTGCAAACGCATGTCCAGAATGGCTTTGGCCTGAAGCTCGTCAAATCCGAAGTTTGAGATAAGACCCTCTTTAGCCACATCCCCGGTTTTGGAACCGCGGATCAGTTTTACGACCTCATCCACATTGTCCAGGGCAGTCTTTAACCCCCGCAGGATATGGGCTCGTTCCTCGCTTTTCCGGAGGTCAAAAAGTGTCCTTTTCTGGACAACTTCCATCCTGTAATCCAGATAGATAGTCAGGAGCTGTTTAAGGTCCAGGACTCTCGGCTGCCCGTCCACAAGGGCCAGGTTGATTATCCCGAAACTGGTCTGGAGCTGGGTGTGCTTGTGGAGCTGGTTCAGGACAACGCCTGCGTTTACGCCCCTGGAAAATTCGATTACTACCCTGATCCCATCCCGGTCGGACTCATCTCTTAAATCGGAGATCCCGACAACGGTCTTTTCCCGGACGAGCTGAGCGATGTTCTCGATCAGTCTGGCCTTGTTCACCTGATAGGGAAGTTCCGTGACAATAATCCTGGCCCTGTCCTTCTTGAACTCATCAATCTCGGAAACCGCCTGAATTCTCACCGGCCCCCGGCCTGTGGTATAGGCTGACTTGATCCCGGCTGTTCCCAGGATATGGGCCCCTGTCGGAAAGTCCGGGCCTTTGATAACGGTCATCAGGTCGGAGATTTCCGTCTCCGGGTTATCTATCAGCATGAGGGCCCCGTCAATGATTTCCCTAAGGTTGTGCGGGGGCATGTTCGTTGCCATCCCGACGGCGATTCCCGTGGACCCGTTGATCAGGAGGTTCGGAAGTTTTGCCGGCAGGACCACGGGCTCTTCCATGGACCCGTCGTAGTTGGGCCTGAAAGGCACGGTCTCCTTATCAATATCGGCCAACATCTCCTGAGAGATTTTGTCCATACGGACCTCAGTGTAACGCATGGCCGCAGCGGAATCCCCATCAATGGACCCGAAGTTTCCCTGCCCGTCGATAAGCGGGTAGCGGAGAGCAAAGTCTTGGACCATGCGCACGATGGAATCGTACACGGCAGTGTCCCCGTGGGGGTGGTACTTACCGAGCACATCTCCGACCACACGGGCGGACTTTTTGTAAGCTTTCTCATGAGTGATCCCGGCCTCTTTCATGGCGAAGAGGATTCTCCGGTGGACTGGCTTCAAGCCGTCTCTCGCATCAGGAAGAGCTCTGCCCGCAATCACGCTCATGGCGTAGTTGATGTAGGACTTCTTCATCTCGTCGTCGATCAGGACCCGCACGATTCCTTTTACTTCAGGCCTGTCTCCTTCTTCCGCAGCGTCGGGGGTCCGGGTTGCAGGGTCCTGGTATTCAGCATTTTCTTCTTCGTATTCTGCCATTTTTTCACCCCTCAAATATCCAGTTCCTCAACCTCTTTAGCGTGCTTTTCAATGAAATTCCGGCGTGGTTCGACCTCGTCGCCCATCAGGATCCGGAAGATCTCATCGGCCCGGAGAGCGTCTTCCAGAGTTACCTGGAGAAGTGTCCGGGAATCAGGGTTCATGGTGGTCCCCCAGAGCTGGTCCGGGTTCATTTCTCCAAGCCCCTTGTAGCGCTGGACCGTGACACCTTTTTCTCCGATCTCCTCGATGATCCTGTCTTTTTCCCTGTCCGTATACACGTAGTGTTCTTCCTTCTTGCCTTTCTTTATGCGATAAAGGGGCGGCTGGGCGATGTAAATATAACCGGCATCGATCAGAGGTCTCATGTAGCGGAAGAAAAAGGTCAGTATGAGGGTCCTTATGTGAGCCCCGTCAACATCGGCATCCGTCATGATTATGACCTTGTGGTAGCGGGCGCTTTCAAGGGTAAAGTCCTCACTGATCCCTGTCCCGAGGGCGGTTACCAGGGAAACGATCTCGTTGTTTTTGATGATCTTTGCAAACCTGGCTTTCTCCACGTTCAGGATTTTCCCCCTGAAAGGCAGTATGGCCTGAAAAGCCCTGTCTCGTCCCTGTTTGGCCGATCCGCCTGCGGAATCTCCTTCTACCAGGTAGATCTCACAGCGCGTAGGGTCCTTTTCCGAACAGTCCGCAAGTTTGCCCGGAAGCGTACTGACCTCAAGGGCGTTCTTTCTCCGGGTAAGTTCCCTTGCATTTTTCGCAGCGTCCCTGGCCTTTTTCGCAAGCAGGGCTTTTTCAATGATAATGCTCGCGACCTTCGGGTTTTCTTCAAAATACTCGGAAAGCCCGTCCGTTACCATGGAGTCCACAATTCCCTTGACATCGCTGTTTCCCAGTTTGGTCTTGGTCTGCCCCTCGAATTGAGGTTCCATGAGTTTCACGCTGATAATGGCGGCGAGCCCTTCCCTTATATCGTCTCCCGAAAGTTTCGTGTCATCCTTTGTAAGTTTGTTGGTTTTTATGTAGTCGTTTGCCACACGGGTAAGGGCAGTTTTGAACCCGATGATATGGGTCCCGCCTTCGTGGGTGTTGATGTTGTTTGCAAAGGAGTAGACGTTTTCCGCATAACCGCCTGTGTACTGCATCGCTATTTCCACGGTCATTTCATCCTTTTGCCGCTCGAAATAAATCGGTTTCTCATGCAGGACAGGCTTTTTGTTATTAAGGTACTCCACAAAGGCAACGATTCCGCCATCGTAGGATAAGATATTTTCCTGACCTTCGGGCCCCCTCAGGTCTTTAAAGTGAATCGTGATTCCCCGGTTCAGGAAAGCAAGTTCCCGGAGCCGGCTCAGGAGAAGATCGTACTCAAACTCCGTGGTCTCGAAAATCGTCGCGTCAGGCATGAAAGTGGTCTTTGTCCCGGCTTCATCCGAGATTCCGATTTCCTTTACCGGCTCCGTAGGCTTCCCCCTGCCATAGCGCTGGAAATAAAGTTTACCATCTCTTCTGACTTCTACTTCAAGCCATTCCGAAAGCCCGTTTACCACGGAAACTCCCACTCCGTGCAGCCCTCCGGATACTTTGTAAGAATCCTTGTCGAACTTTCCCCCTGCATGTAAAACAGTCATCACGATTTCCAGAGCGGATTTTTTGTGCACCGGGTGTGAATCCACGGGAATTCCTCTCCCGTTATCCAGGACCGTAATGCTCCCGTTGGGGTTAAGCGTGACGTCTATCCTGGTACAGAAGCCCGCAAGGGCCTCGTCAATACTGTTATCAACAACTTCATAGACCAGGTGGTGCAATCCCCGGCTGTCCGTGCTCCCTATGTACATACTGGGCCGCTTTCTGACAGCCTCCAAGCCTTCAAGCACCTGAATGCGTGTAGCGTCATAAACCTGTTTATCACTCATCTGGGTTTATTCTCCATCAAAATTATATTGTTAATGTGTACTATCGGGCAGCTTTTAACTTATTATTATATTTTTCAAAATTCGCCAGAAAACTCTGCCCAAAATAAGCTTCCAAAAAAACCCTTCAATTCGGTAAGTCCTCGATTTAATACGGCGATTTTTATATTAATAATTTTCATCTCTGCCTGAAGTCAAATTCAATATGCGTTCATCATATTAAGCCTTTAGCTTATCCTAGTTTTAAGCCTCAATTAGCCCTGAAATATCTCCCCTCAATAAGGGTATTTTTGCGTAAAATTACCCTGATTTCCACATACTCCCTATGTTTCCATGAATTCAATATTATGTTCAAGAAGATTTGTGTCAAAAAACATGCAATGTTTTCAAAACTTCCCACTCCGGGCCCTGAGAATAGACAAATTCAGATCCTCGAACCCGGGCGGTTTTTCTGGATTAGCAAAAAAGGAAGGGGAGCCTGCCAGTCTGGCATCAGCAACGTTTTTCTACATTCCATAATTCCATATCCGGTTAATCAGTCGATTTTCAAAAGTCCGGGGTTCGGAATGTTGAACTCAATTCACCTTCTGAGGAGCATTGTCCTCAGGCTGTCTGCGGCAATTGCGGCCCTGTCGGCAACATCACCGATTTTTTCCACAAGGTCGGTGAGGTGGCAGACCCCGGCTCCTCCAAAAATCTTTTCGTTTGCAAAGATCTTTTTCAAAAGTTCGCTTTCAATGATGTCCACTTCATGTTCCAGTTTTTCGACCTGAGGGACGAGAGCGAGGGTCTGTCTGAGATTCTCTTTTACCCAGGGAGCTTCAAGGAATTCATAAAAACCGGAGACGAGGGTTAAATACACCTTCACGGTTTCAAGGGTTGTTGCTGCAAGTCTCAGAAAGCCTCGTTTAATATCTTCCGGAAGGGGGCCAGGACGCAGGGTCATCCAGTAAGCCGCACTCTGGGCGACATTGTGGATTGAGTCCTGCTGATTTAAGAAAAACAGAATATCCTTTGCATCAACAGGGAGAAGAAGAGAAGAGGGCAGGTTTTTTCGAATATCCTGCTTAATAGCGTCAGCTTCGGTTTCAAGCAAATCGACTTCAGTACTCCGGAGTTCCACCATTTTCATGTCATCCGCACAGTAAGCTTCCACAGCTTCCTGTAGCTTTCCTGCTGCAAGTACCCCTTTTTCCGCATGTTCCCTGAAAGGAAGATGCGGAAAGCTGAAAAAAGGTCTCAGTAGGAAACTAACAAAAATTCTGAACCTCATACCCTCCGGCCCCCCGGTTCCTGAAGATGAAAATTAGCAAATACAGCAGTAAATTAAATTACGGGCCTGAAGGATATTAACGTTCTCTTTTTCCGAAAATATGCGCAACACAGGAAATTAAGGAATAGTGAAAATATAACTTCAGATTTTCAGTTAGGGAATTGCTCTATACTCACACAGATTGTGTTTTTGTGTGAGGAGGTGTTTGGTATGGGCATTCAAACCACGGAACACACGGAACACACGGAAAAAAAGATAGGAGTTAAGGTTTATAGTCCGCTTGAGCGGAGCGAAACGGGGGTCCCCGTGCTGTTGCACTTGCAGTGCAACTCCCAGTAAATCTTTGATTTACTGCGATCCCGAAGCGGAACTCGGGTGTCTGAGCATATAAGTGACCTTTGCAAAGCGGTTCAGATGGTCCTGTCTCTTTTCGGCTCTCCGGGCCTGATAAACCCTGACAGAGCGCAGGAGGTCGATTTTCCTGAACTCGGGCCAGTAAGGGGCACAGAAATAGGTTGCACATTCACTTCCATTTGCCTGCCAGGGCAGGAAGTTGGAGACCCGCTCATCTCCGCCTGTTCGTATAATCAGGTCAACGTTGGGAACCGCGAGGTCCGGAGAAGGATAAAGGTGCTTTGAGATCAGGCCCTCACTCACGTCTTCGAGGGCCAGCTCTTCCCGCTCGACCCGGACCGCAATTTCACGTACGGCCTGGATGATATCCTGTCTTCCCCCGTAAGCGATTGCCACGTTAAGGATGAATTTCTCATAGTGTCCGGTCACCTCTTCGAGCCGTTCGATGGACTCCAGCAGGTAGGCTGGCAGACTGGACCTGTCCCCTATAACCCGGACTCGCATCCTCTTTTCATGGGTCCTCGGGTCTTTCTCGATTTTATGGAACTTTCTGTTTATGAGCTCAAAGAGCCCGTCCACTTCTTCCTTGGAACGCTGGAAGTTTTCCGTGGAAAATGCATAGAGTGTAAGCTGCTTGACTCCGATTTCATGGCACCACTCAATTACTTTTTCCGTGGTCTCAGCTCCCATGGAATGCCCGAAACTTCTCGCCTTCCCGAATTTTCCTGCATACCTCCGGTTTCCGTCCATGATTACAGCAACATGAGAGGGAATTTCGGAATTCCCTATCTCCTTCGTGAGCTTATGCTCATACTGCTTGTAAAAGACCCTGAATACGCGATTTTTCAGAACAATGATAGGAACTTTAAGAAGCCTGAACGCCCTTGACCCCATTTTAAAACCCGTGCACACACTTCCTTCAAGCTATATAGTTATGAAAAAAAATCGGGAGATTAAACTTTAATACTCAATTAAATTTCATTCGGATTCAAAGTATTTAAATATACTTTTTAAAATTAATTAAAGATCATTCCTTAGCATCACTCTCCAGAAAAGGAACTGCTCCGGCTCAGGGCTTAAACCACGAAGTTGCAGATAACTGGGCAATGTTGGCCTGAATGGTTTGCACGGAAAATACACAGGAAAACGTCGACAGGCCCCATTTTTCAAAAGCAGTAATGTTTAAAGTTTTACATGAACTCGAGAGAAGAATTTAAGGCACAGGCCTTAATAGTTCTCCAGGACAGACCCTACAATACTTTTGTAGGTATCTTTCAGGGAATACACATTGTGGTCCCCTGTAACGTTGATACTCAAAATCCCAAGTCGGGTATTCATCAACCCGACCATGGCTGACACTCCCCGGTAGCTGACCTCAAAGTTTCCTTTGTCAAGGAACTCAAAAACTTCACCGGTCGTGAACTTGCCTCCGGTCAGGAAGAGATTGAGCACAACCTTCCGTATCCCGTTTTCATCCCTGCCGAGATACTTAATTAATCTCGCTCTAACTCTTTCTTCCGCAGTTTGCAGTCTCGGACACCTCAGTCAATGATAATTTAAATTATATCGATTTCAGATTATATTATTACTATTATGAGCTATAAAGCTATGTGAAATGGAACATTTCAAGTTAAGTAAAAGCGATTCCCCTATATCCTTATCGTTTATATATTTTAGGATTGCCTTTTTGTTTTGGCTATTTTGAGTCGGTTCTTAAATATAGAAATAATAGGATTGAAAGATAATCTGCCTATAATCACGAGCGTAAATAATGCGACAAAAAACGATGTGTAATCAAGCAATTTATGTCGCATCAAATGCAGGCGTTACTATAAGTCCCTGAGATCCGACCTTCATTAAAAGTAAAAACCGGTATCATAATTCATAAAAAAATAGAAATGTAAAAATCATTTCCTTTATAGTAAAAAAGTATACAAAATCTACAAAATTTAAGCACCTTATGGTAATGTCCCAAAATCTCGAGCACCAGTACATTATAAAAAATTATATATATTCAAATTTTCTGAAAAAGGTTATAATTCATCCCAAAAAACATCAAGTTTTCCTGCAATATACTGAAACAAACTAAATTCATCTGAACTACAATCCTCATATTTTATCTCATAATCAATCTCCTCTTCGTTTTCAACCTCCTTGTAATTAGAAAATACATAGAACATATTGGATTTTTTTCTTTGTATTAGATATTCACAGCCGCAACAACAGCACCATGATTCACTGCAATTATCGTAATTTCGGTATTTGCCATAAGGACTGAAAGTTTTTTTATCACCATATGTATACAGGCAACCTGGACCGGACGAACAGCGAGGACTCAGGGTTTCTTCAACACTGCATGCAAATGGAAGAATATCCTCTTCGCCACTTTTTGTTATTACATATACGAATACATAGTAAGCCCCAGGCTGCATATTTGTAAGTTTTTCCGGTTTATCAGCAACCAGGTGTCCCTCTTTTTTTTTCGGAATGGTTGTTACCAGATCGAGAGGAATAGTGGACATAAACTCATTTTTTTCATTAAATATTTTCGCAACATAAGTATTTCCATCAATATGTTCCACGCCATCAAAATCTCGGAGAAAAACTGTGTTAACCGGATTTGTAATTTCTGAATTTGAGATCTTTTGCGAGGCAAGTGTCATATCGTACACACAGGTTGGACGATCCAGGGTTAATACTACGGATAATGACTGTGAACTGGAAGCCTCACAGTACCCTGGTATAGTTGTAAATAGAATTAAGAAAAATAAGAAACACGGTAGAATACATCTTAAATAGTTTAAGTTCAATTCCCTCAGTCCCAAAAGATTTTAATGGATTATTTAAATTTAATTTATCTACAATTGGTCAATATCTCATTTCAATTTCGGCGTAATTTTATAACTATAATATTATAAAAAGATACTAAATTATAATATTCTGAATTAAAAAAGATATTTGGGGAAATATTCCCAATTAATACTCTCCAATTAATTAATTATTTACGTTTTTTTACAAACGAGCACAAAATCACACTTCCGATCAACGCAATCAGGGGGATAATCCCACCAAGAGCTGCCTGATTGTTTTCGCCTTTAATAGGCTGACTTTTCGTGCTTGCCGTTGAGGACGCCACTACAGCCCAGGTTCCAAGCCTGTTTGTAGAAGCTGAAAGGATCATCTCATCCTCATTTACTTTTGTTGGAAGAACCACCCAGTTTCTTTCAACCTCGTCATAATAGGCAAGTTTCAACATTGAAAGACTGCCCCCGGCAATTTCCAGATCGTCATTTGAGTAAACAACTTTCACTTCAGCGTCTTTATTCAACAGGCCCTGGACCCCTTCAAGCCGGAAACAACTGGCACCCAGCTTTTCATCTCCATAAGGCATGGGGAGCTGGCTCTTAAAAGCGGGTTTAAGGAACACATCAACATCACTTAAAACTGAACCTTGCGGAAAAGATACCGTGTAACGGCTGTTAGAGTCTTTGAGGATAGCAGGGCTTCCCGGAGTGAGTGTGATACTTGTTTCTTCAAACGGAGGGAAATATTGTTCAGTAATTTCAAAACTAGCGGTTTTTTCATCAAGAACAGTGCCGTCTTCCAGCATCATTGTTGAATGGGCGGTATATTCTCCTATCGAAAATTCCTCTTCAAAGCTCGTTTCAAACCTGACTGAATAGGTGGGGATCATAGCAGATGGAGCCGGATCAGTCGAGGAAGAAGCCACTTCATTTCCTTCTTCGTCCAGGATTTTTACCTGGTTTATTACATGATAATAATGATGGTTTCCGGTGTTTTTCAGAACTGTGGATACTGCAAGAGGTTGACCACCTACAATTTCCCCCATCTTCACATCGGTAATTTCACCTGTTTTGATAATATCCGACTTAGAGATGGTGAGCATAATCGGTACATTAATAATAGTACCAATTCCCAAATTGCCATTTCCCTCCGATGAACTTTGTACTTTGATTATAGCGTATCTTCCACCAAAACCAGCGTCTTTTGGGACATTTATCGTTGCTAAAATGCTTCCTGAACTTTCAGGTTCCAGATGCACTTTATCTTTATCCAGTTCAAGAAAAGATAATGCTGAATAAGGGCTGACATCTTCAGAAGGTTCTAGCGTGTAATAAGTACTTTCTAAAGTTTGCCCAAATCCGTTTATACTTATCGAATAATCAGCAGACTGATCCACATTATTATATAATATGATTTCGTGTGTAACGGATTCTCCGGCTAAAACTTCACCCATATATTTAATGCCAGAAATTTTAACACCTGCTGAGGCAGGAACTGATAGAGAATTAATAACTAGTATGGTGATCATAAATAAACAGGAAAATGTGTATAATTTTTGGAGAAAATATTTCATATATTACACCCCAATGGAAAAAAAGTAAAAAAATAGAACTGGTAATCCAGCTCTAAACATTCTATTTAATTTGGTGTCAGGACGAAATTAAGTTTTATATAGTAATCTCCTGCAGCGTCACAATAATCAACACCCTCTACTATTTCCTGTCTCATATAAAGGTGCTTCTTCTCGCTGCTGGCCTTAATACTGCTGGCCAAAAGTTTAGGAGTTGTAGCGTCTTCTCCAGTGCCGAAATTATCATCAAGTGAATCGCCACCATTCAAGGTTTCATAATTATTGCCGTTGTACCTCACCTCAAACTGCTCTCTGAGATAAATGGACTCATTTACATCGTGCATGTGGCCACAAGGATTTCCTTCTCTTGTTTCTCCGCTTACTTCGAATTTCCACCCATTAACGTCGTTACATTTGATTATTGCATATGCATCAGGTGGAGTATACATAAGGGTCGAGGAATTCATAGTCTGGTTGCTAGTTATTGCATTATCAAACTCGTCAACGATGGCCAGTTCTGCTACAGCCACATTTTCAAGACCCAATGCAACAGCAGCATCATCTGCATCACCATCGGCTAACGCTGTCGTGGTGCAAAGTGGAATTGCTAATGCAACAAGCATAGCAATTCCCAATATCATTGATAATTTTCTCATATATATCACCTTTTCATTTCATTCTCGATCACCACCACTTTTATATACATCAACGACAAATATACAAAGTGTCCACTACGAGTATCGCTTTTTTAACTTTACTTTCAAAGATGCATGTTTTTCCGTTATCAAGCGGCTTTGTTTGTGTGGGCCTAAGGAATGAATAATCCTACTGATGACGTTTTTATTGGGGTGGCAGGTAATTACCCAAGTTCAAGAAAGAAAATAATGATGCTTGCTTTGTACTCATCTCTTCCAGAATAATATTACACTTATTTGATTCTTTATCCTGGATAACTGCCAGCCTAATTTCGGACAAATTTTCAATTAGTCTTCTCATAGAAAGACCATATCTCTTTGTCTCCCAGGCTAAATATCTGTAGAAAAGTAAGCCAATTATAGACAGAAATACGTGAACTTTGATATTTTCATCTTTGTGGTGGTACACCGGTCCCACAGGGACAAGCAGGTGATCATTCAATAGCTTAAAATCATCCTCTATAGCGCCTTTATTGTTGTATGTTTGCACAATTTTTTTAGTGTGCCAACGGTGCTTATCTGTAAATAGTATATTTTTTCCTAATGAATTTTCGCGCTTATTTTTATTCTCTTCGTCAATCCAGAACTTTAACTGAGGTTTTTTCTTACCTTCAGGAGCATCAGTAATTTCATATTTCACCATACTTCTGTATTTTTTGATAATAATGTCTGCAACCTCTTTTTCTACACTGCTCCTGTTTCTTGCTTTTCCTCTGTTGCTTTCCAGTCTCCTCTGTAGGTCTTCCAGATTCTCAGTTATTTTTGACATATTTGACTCACAAGTTCTTTTTTGAAGTTTGTGAGTTCCTTCATTGAAAGTAATTACTGTTGTAAATTCTGTCCCGTAAAACTGATGCTTTGTCCGATAGCCATAAATTTTGTGGCCTTCTGAGCTTTCATATAAAAATTGATATTTAGATAATGGCACTTCAAGAAGATCATCTGCCTGATTTGCTTTTACAGCCCCTACAAAATTCATCTTTGAAGTTGCTTTTTCAATGTTGTCCTTTGAATTGTTTCCCTTATCAAAAACAAGAACAAGGTCTTCCGAACAAATATTCAATTCGGTTAGACGGTTTACTATTTTGTCAACCAGACCTGAAAATTCCTCTGAATCATGCACATTTCCTGGATATGTCTCGTGAATAAAAGGTAAGTTGTAATCATTAGCAGCCAGCGCTACAGATACCTGATTTTTGTCTTTACGATGCTTTTTGTTATACCCTTTATGAAGCAATTCACTTTTTTCATCATAATTGGTAGCATAAGTGAACCAGTTTGATTCATCCACAAACAGTACTGAAGGGGTTAGTCCTTTTTCGATGAGAACTCGGCACAAATCGTCTTCAATATTTTTCATTGTGTCGGAATCAATGTAATTCATATGATTCAAAAAATTCTGACAATTTAATTTATGAGGGAATTTCCACTTAAAAGATAAGGCCGATTTTTTGAACCATTCCCCAATACCGTTTTCACTTAAAACTCCATGAGATTTCCCCACTATATCAAGTAAAAGATACTCTCCGACACTTAAACCATCGATTGATTTTTTCATAGTGTGCTTGTTCACTATGTCAACGAATCCAAGCTCTTCATTCACATGAAGAAGTGCGGCAAGTTTGCCGTACTCAAAAGATTTCAGTTTCATGTAGGGCAATGATTCACTCTGTTTTTTCATTTCAAATATTTTTTCGGCATTGCCTAAATATATCTGAAATATAGTTTTCACTTTTCCATCAATTCTGCCAGTTTTAATAATATACCAGTATTTTTTACCGTTGATTATTTTCTGTTTTAAAAAAACCATGATATAAATTTAGGTTCTACGTATATAAAGATATTTCTTCAAAAAACAGATACAATAGGCTTTTTAAATGTAATTTAGAACTTAGGCCTTACAAATATTTTTTTTAACGGATCTTCCTTGCCACTGATTTTTGTGGCAAATCAAGGCAAAAATAGCTCTTCTTTGAAAGCTGAGTTTAAGCGGGCACTCATTAACCGTCGTGTCTGTACGTGGTGGTTTTCGTTACAGCAAATTCCGCGAGGGCCTTCATCCCTCGTGTTATTTGTTTGCTCAAGTACTCAAAATATGCCGGAAGCATGATGTGGACTTTTTTAAAGGATTTTCCAATTTATTCCGAAACCGGGCCTCATACAAATTGTGATATTTTTCAGAGCTAAACCTCATACTGATTGTAATTTTTCGAAGGTTTTAGCCCGGATACAATTTTAGAAGCCTTGAGTTCTGGTCCCCACCATTCCCAAATATCTATGAGTACTTTAACAAAAAGATCTATGATTCATTCACTATAAAGTACTTTGGATTAAATATACAATTATTATGAATGTTGTCTCTAAATCTTGTTTTTTAAGGAACTAACATAACTATATTAATCGGGTTTATGAAAAACGTCGTATAATAGTTATTATAAAAATTTAGAATTAGGGATTGAAAAAAATAAAACAGAGAATTCCCTCTTAGCGTTTAACAGATGAATTGAAGAGAGAATAACAAATCAAACAAATTTATGGACATTTATAAAGTTCAATTTTAAAATAAATATAGAGACCTGATTCATAAAAATCTAACATATTTTAAAAAGAGATGTTAGTTCCTTATCAAGAATTTGAGCCGGATTGCCGCAACTGAGCTTCTGCTCCTTACCCGACCCCCGGCTTCCAGAATGAAATTTTAAATTTTTAATGGGGGGCTCAGAGGGGGATAACCTCAACCACCAGGCCGTCTTCAAAGGGGTAGCGTTCTATTATGGAGAGGGCCGTGCCGGAGAGCTTGAGAGCCTCTTTGAGGTCTTCGAGGACCCACCAGGCAAGTTCGAGCCTGTCTTCTTTTGTTTCGAAGAGTTCGGCCGGGACGTCCTGTTCCTTCAGGACCGTTTTTGCAAGCTCCAGTTCCCGGACTCCACCCTCGATCAGGCCGTACATAATAGTGCCGTCCTCCGTGACCTCATCAAACTCCCGGGCCGTGTTCCCGGCAATCCGCAGGAGGCGTTTTCGGAGCTGGACAGCGTCTTTATAATTTGAGGAGCAGAAATGGACCATATCCCCGACTTTGCAGGCAGCTTCTGCTATTTCACGGGACCCGGCCGCCGCGTTGGAATTATCGGACTCCAGAGCAAAATCGTGCTCAATCAAGCCCTCAAAATTGGTTTCGGAAAATTCAAGTTCGTTTAGGTTCAGGAATATCCCGACTTTGGCCGCAAAGAGAGCAAGCTTTTCCACACCCGGAAGGACCGGGACCTCTATTCCGGTTGTGATTCCCAGTTCGACAGCCGTTTGAATGGACGCCGCATAGGGACTGTTTTCCAGGTCCTCCCATAAATCCTGAGGAGGGTGGAAGCGGATCTCATCAAGCCCGGCTTCGGCCAGAGCAGAGAGGGTATCTCTCTCCGGGGCCTGGGATGTATAAAGGTGGATGTGGTGCTCCTTTCCGAAAGTGGACTTCAGGAGTCTTATGTAATGAAGGACCCGTTCGACCTTCAGGAGAGGCTCCCCACCCGTGATGCCTGTCCCAAGGGCGTCCATAATCTTTGCTTCCTCAATAACATCCAGGTCGGTCTTTACGGGCCGTTCATTTGCAAAGATCCCGTCCTTTCCGCCTCGTTCATTGGAGAGAGGGCAGTAGAAACAGTGTCGAGGACAGAGGCCTGTTACGAAGAGCACCATCTTCGCACCCTGCTGGCAGAGTACACAGCCTTCTGAGAGGTAACTTTGAAAAGAGCCGGTTTCATCTTCAATGAGTTTTTTCATGTCTGAGGCCTGCAAGGGGTTTTTTGTATATAAGGGTTCTTTTTTGCAGGGCCTGCCGGATTTTTATGACTGATTTTTTTTCGTATCCGGAACAGTCTTATTTTATGCCATTCAAGCCCACCTGCGCATTCGCGCGTGAAACTGCCGGAATATGGTAATTAAGACAGCCCCGGTTTCTGAGAAATTGTTCTCAAAAGACGGCCCTGCAACACAAATGAGAAACTGATATATGCTATGAAAAGTCCTAATTAGTATCACAAACTATTATGAATTTGTGATATAAACTGTTCTTTGTATAGTGGATTAACACTAACAGGGTGAAGCACAACACCCTCTATCCCCTCTGCAAAGGCATTAGGGATTGCTTTTCTAATCATATTATATGCTGCATTGACATCAGCGTTAAGAAGAACTCCCGTGGCACTTCGGAAAAGCCCTCTTTTGACCCGTTTTCCGAGATATTCTTCATGGTGTTCCATTAGCTCATTATCAAGGAAAGAGCATTTGCTTGTATAGGACTCTTCGATCCGTTCAACCGAAATTCCAACCTCTCCAGCCTTGTATTCGACCATTGAAATAAGGGTACTGTGAGGTATCTGAGCAAAATTCTGATTATTTTTCTTGCCCATGTTGGTTTTCTGTTTCCAGAAAGGGTTGCTTCCGATAATGATATTCTCCACGTTCATTTCCAGAGCATAGTTGATTATTGCCCTGCTCAGTTTGTGGAGTACGTCTTTAATCCGTGAGTTTCGTTTATGGGTAAGTACTTCTATACTCTTTCCGGTCTTGATCCCATGCTTCTCATAAGTGCTCTGGAGCTTTGCTTTCTGCTTGTTGTAAAACTGGTTTACTGACTTGGCAACCCCGCCCTTAACAATAATTGGATTTTCTCCAAAATTGTTTCCAATGGTTGCAAGGTTGACAACTCCAAGATCAATTCCCAGGACTCGACCGGAATTGAGAGGTATGGGGTCTTCGATTTCCTTTTCAAAAACAATTTCACAGGTGTATCCTGCGTGTTTTGGAATGATCCTGACTTCTTTCAAATTAGTATCATCAGGAAGTCTTGTCTGAATGGATAACGGAACTACTTTGGGAAACTTGAGCACTCCGTCTTTGATACTGACCTGCTGATTTGTAAAAATTAACAGGTATTCCCCGTTTTTTTCCAGGTACTTTGGAGGCTTTGGTTTGCCTGTGAAAAGTTCTGGATTCTTTTTGTAAGATTTTAAAGCTTCGAAAAAAGATTTCCAGTTACGGTCAAGTACTTTTAGAGTCTGTTGAGCAGATTTAGCAGGAAGCTCTTTGTAAGGCTCAGAGGACTTCACAAGCCCATAAAGTTTATTGTACCTGATCCATTTTCCGTTATTGAAGAACTCCTGTCTGATAATATAATCAGAGAAGTTATACAGGTTTTTGGATTTATGGCACAAATCCCCTATTTCCCTGGAATGAAACTGGATTTGCTCAACACGTTTAATTATCAATTTGGCTCGACCTCGATTTCTAACCTTTCTTCTTTTCTTTTACTTTAATGCTTCATGGAATAGCAATGGAGCATTGAAATTATTTCGTCAAATATTTCTGATGCTTAATGTATTTCTTGATACCTTTAGCAGATTGAGCACTTCTTTTGCTTTTATAGTGGATACAATATAATATATTATGAATACTAATTATATCTATTGGGTACTTTTACGTACTATACCGCAGGCCCGGTAGAAGCTCTGATGCCAGAAAAAAATTGAATAAAGAGACGGAAAAGAAACCTTATGCCGGAAAATCAAAATCAAAATCATTTCCTGAAAGAAGCTATCCCTCAGGGAAAGCTAATTGACATCACAGTCCCGATATCCCCCTCCACTCCGGTTTATCCCGGAGACCCGAAACCGTCCCTGAAAAAAGCCTGCACGCTCGAAAAGGACGGTTTTGAGCTTATGGAGCTGAGCTTCGGGAGCCATACGGGCACGCACGTTGACGCCCCGGCCCATATCCTTGAAAAGGGAAAAACCTCGGATCAGCTGGACCTTTCAGACCTGATGGGAAAAGCCCTGCTGCTTGACTTTTCTTCCGGGACAGGAGGAATTTCGGGCAAGGCTCTCGAAACTGCCTTCAAAAATGCAGGAGATTTTAGTGAAGTTTCAGTCCTGCTCCTGAAAACGAAAAATTCGATAAAAAGCACGGAAAAAGCAAATTTTGAAACCCCTCCGGATTCCCGCTGGCTCGAAGAAGATGCCGCGGTCTGGATTGTCGAAAATGGGTTCAAAACCGTTGGAGTGGATGGGTTCTCGGTTGACAGCGTAGCTTCCGAAAGCCTGCCGGTTCACCACATCTTACTTTCAAACTCCGTAAATATCGTGGAATGCCTTGACCTCCGGGCCGTGGAGGAAGGGTTCTATTACTTCCTCTGCCTGCCCCTGAAAATCAAGGGGTGTGACGGGGCCCCTGCCCGCGTTCTTTTGATTGCTGATTCCTGATGCATGTAGGGAGATTCAGAAACGGGACATCGTGTACCGGGTCCCGTTTTCAGAAACCAGCTCGAAAACAAAGTTGCCCGAGCCCGGGACTTCGATCACGACCCCGGCCTGCCGGAGCCCGGCCTGAGAGCTGGTATTTTCCGTATTTTCGGGACCATATGGGAGTAGGGTTGGCTCCCACCGTCCTTTTTCGTTTATCTCCCCCCGGCAAAAAAAGACCTGAGGGCCTTCCATTAACACTCTTTTTCTAACTCCACCAGCATACTGATAGATGATGGTATTATTTGCGAAGAGCCATTCCGAATCGCTCAGGTTCCCGGAAAGGTCGGGGTCAGGGTCCACCCCAAAACTCACAAAACTGACCGAAGCAGGCAGGGAAAAGCTAAGAGAACACATGGTTCCGTCGGGGCTGTGGCTGTCCGAAAGCTCCCTTGCGTACCCGGTCTGGATTGAGCGGAGGGAAAGGGCAGCCTCATCAAGCTGATTTTCCGTTTTTGCAGCCTCCAGGACAGGAGCGGTATTTTCCCAGGCCCGGGCAGAGAGCAGGAGGACGACTGCAAGCAGGCCCAGGTAGACCACAAGCTTGAGCGGGATTGTGTCTGAAGCTTCCTTATTGGAGAAGAAAGGTTTCATACTCAAAATAATGGAGCACATTTCATAAAAAAATTTAGATCGGTGGGTAAATAAATAAAGAAGGTGTGTTAAAAAGTAAGCAAAAAAATGAATAATTGATAGAATAATTGAAATAAATGAGAACTGTGGGGAATTTCTATTAAAGAAAAAGATGAGGAAAACCTGTTATGTATTTCTTTTTCTGATGAGCAGCTTTCCAAAATAAATCATTATGCGGACCTGAACGGGATGGAGGTGGAAGAATTTTTAAAAAACGTCTGTTTAACTGCCTGTTTACAGCAAATGGAAGAACATGAAAGAAAAAAGATGATTGATGAAGAAGCTTCCATGCGGGAAAAAGAGCAGGTTGAGGGGATAATTAAGGAGATTGAAAACAGGAACGGGGGTAAAGGGAGCCACCCAACTGAACAGGTTCCGGAACAGCTCCTGGAAGGTCCGCTGGTTCTGGACCAGCAGTGCATAGACGACCTCTGTTCTATAAAGAGAGATAACACCCGTATTCCGAACAACCAGGTCATCCTGATAGCCCTGAAACTGGGCTTAAACCAGCTCAATGTAGCTATGTGTATCGCGAAAAACAAAATCTGGTAACGGCCGAAGGAATCTTTCTCAAAAATTTGAGCATTACGGAGAAGGTTTTAGGGAGGGGTAGTTTACCACCCTGCTTCAACTTTCATAAAACCTCAGCAGGAAACCCCTGAATCTTATCTCAGGGGTAGTTGACCTCCTTCCTTATTTCAGGCCTGCCTGTCCAGCCACTCAAGGAACTTATCAATAGCTCTGCGGCGGTGGGAAAGGGTGTTCTTTATTTCGTCTCCGAGTTCCCCGAAGGTCTTTCCCTCGTACTCGAAGATGGGATCGTAGCCAAAACCTCCGGTCCCGCGTTCCTCATAGGCGATTTTTCCATCCACCACTCCCGGAAAGACCAGGGGCTCTTTTTCGGGGCCACAGTAGCCTATAACCGTTTTGAAATAAGCGGACCTATCCTCTTCATCTTCCATAAGTTTGAGAACCTTCCGGTTTCCAAGATTATCCTCGACAAAACGAGAATATGGGCCCGGAAACCCGTTCAGGGCCTTTATGAAAATCCCGGAATCGTCCACCATCACGGGCATGTTCAGTTTTTCGGCCATGTAGATGGCCCCGTAAGCGGCTATGGCTTCGAGTTCATCTTCCTGAAGTTCGGGATAACCATTTTTATTCTGAATTACTTCGATTCCGCGACTGGCAAGGATATCCCGGACTTCGGCAAACTTGCCCTTGTTACCGGTTACAAATACGATTTTTTTCACAGTTTTGTCAGTTTCGACAGTCATGAGTAGCGTCCCCGCTTTTTAATCTCTTCAACGCGCTTCAGTACTTCATCCGCCTCTATAAAAGTACTTTCATATCCTTTTTTGAAAGCTTCGATCAGGGCTTCAGGCTCCCGGTGTGTGCTCTCAAGGGTCTGGAAGAGTACGTGGACATCCACGCCCCGGGCTTCCAGGCCTTTATCGAAATGGGCCAGTCCGAAATCAAGCAGGTAGAGCCTGTCCTCCGCAAGCACCAGATTCGAGGTTGTCAGGTCCCCGTGGGCGATTCCTCCACTGTGCAGTTTTCCTACAAGTTCCCCAACCCTTTCACAGAGTTCCGGGTTTATCAGGTACTTAATGGGCCTTCCCTCGAGATACTGCATTTTGATCAGGAAGTCTTCAACATCATAGACAATGGGAGTGGGAACTCCTGCCCTCCGGGCCTCTGAGAGCATCCGGGCTTCGGTCCGGTTCCGCTCTTTCCGGATCCGTTCATCGATTTCTTTTAGCCTGTAAGGCTTCGGGACCCTTTCTTTCACAAGTACTTTTTCACCCGCGGCCCCGTCTTCCAGGAAAACTATAGCTTCGGCCCCGCTTTTCAGCAGGTCCGCGGGAGTTTTTCCAGGCTCTAAAGCTTCAGGGGAAATCTCCGCTTTTTCGGCTTCTTCGGAAATCCAGGTAACTTCCACCTCATCGGGCCTGAACCCGGGGTCTACCCCAGACTCTTCAAGGCTTATGGTGTCACCTGCCTTATACATCAAAAGCCCGGTATAGGCTATCATGACCCCGTTGTCTCCCATGAAGCGCTTTTCGGGCACGTAGAACTTTGCTCCTCTCTCCTCGCACATGGAAGCCAGCATTTCCCTGAGCCTCCCGTTTGCTCCTACTCCGCCTGCAAGGAGGACTTCTTCCTTCCCGGTATGGGCAAGGGCCCTTTCCGTAACCTCCACGACCATGGCAAAGGCGGTTTCCTGGTAGGAGTAGCAGACGTCTTCAAGGCTGCCCCGTTTCAGGGCCTCTGTGGAGGCCGTGGAGAGTCCTGAGAAGGAAAGGTCCATGCCTTTGACAACATAGGGAAGGGGCAGGTATTTCTTTGCCTCTCTCGCGTACATTTCGATTTTCGGACCTCCGGGATGGGCAAGCCCGGCGTTGCGTGCGAATTTGTCGAGGGCATTTCCAAGCCCAATATCAAGGGTCTCTCCAAAGATCCTGTACTTTCCGGTCCTGTGAGCCAGGACCTGGGAATTGGCTCCGCTCACGTAGAGGACGACCGGGTCTTTTGCCGGGGTCTTCCAGATCCCTATCTCTATATGTGCGATGCAGTGGTTCACTCCCACAAGCGGGACCCCGAGGGAGATAGAAAGCATCCGGGCTGCGGTTGCAACGGTTCTAAGACAGGGCCCGAGCCCCGGCCCCAGAGAAAAGGCGATGGCATCGATTTCAGACGGCTCCACACCCTCTTTTTGGGCTTCATCGAGGAGGCGGCGGATCACGCTTGCCGCGTACTTTGCGTGGTGCTGGGCAGCTTCCCTGGGATGAATCCCTCCGGTCTCAGGCCTGTAGGTCTCCGTAACCTCGGCAATTATGTCAGTCTCGGTCACGATTGCGGCACTCAGGTTCCAGGCAGTGCCCTCGATTCCAAGGATGGTGGTTTTTTTCAATGGACTTTGTCTCCTTAAAAGTATGACCTAAGCTTTCGTTCCTGCATAGAAAAGCTTTCTCCGGAATATACAGGGGCCGGGTTATAAGTTTTACTTTCGAGAAAAAAACGGCCGGGAAAAGAGGTGGAGAAATTATTCAAAAACAGACAAAAAAAGACAAAACCTTGTCATATTTTTAAGTTATTAAATATTTCAATGTATCCAAAATATTGGGTGCGATGCAGTATTTTAAAATATATGTAAAATTTAATGCAATCAAATATTATTATAATAATAAAGATTTCACGGCGTTTATGTTAAGTATCGAGAAGTCGTAAAAAAGATTGTAGGTTGAAAGTTAATGGGTTTTCTTTCAATCTCGGGGTTGGATCATCGATAGGAACTGATGGCGCGAAACAAAGGTTCCTATCATTCTCTTCTTAGTTATGTTTTGCCAACTATTCTTCTACACCGTTTTACACCTATATAACCGTTTTGAAATTTTTTATAGATTTATAAAATTATTTGTATTACTGTTGATAATTTTTTGTTCTGCGTGGATTTTTCGAAAAGGCCACACTGCGTACGTAAAAGCTCAGTCTGGAGCGAAAACAATTCCAGAATATCATTCCATGTTTTTAAGCTATCGAATATTTTGATACACTTAAAATATTGGATGCTACGTCGTATTTTAAGAAATGTGTAAAATTTAATGCAATCGAATATTATTATAATAATAGAGATTTCACGGCAATTATGTTAAGTATCGAGAAGTCGTAAAAATGGTTGTAGGTTGAAAGTTAATGGGTTTTCTTTCAATCTCGGGGTTGGATCATCGATAGGAACTGATGGCGCGAAACAAAGGTTCCTATCATTCTCTTCTTAGTTATGTTTTGCCAACTATTCTTCTACACCGTTTTGCACCTATAATAACGTTTTTGAAATTTTTTATAAATTTATAAACTTTTTTGTATTATTGTTGATAATTTTTTGTTCTGCGAGGATTTTTCGAAAAGGCCTCACTTAGTACGTACAGGCTCGGCCTTGATTTCACCTCACCACCCTCTTCAACGCCTCCTCAAATTTCTCCAGCCCCGTATCAGCCTCTTCATCCGTCATAACCAGCGGAGGAGAAAACCTTATCACGGATTCCCCGCAGCCCAGGAGCATTATCCCCTCTTTGTAGCCTTCCCTTACAATCCGATCCCGCAGGCCTGGATCAATTGACTTATCAGGTTTTACGATTTCAGCCCCGATCATGAGCCCTAAACCTCGAACATCTCCAATACACGGATAGCTTTCCTGAAGTTCCCGGAGACGCTTCTGGATGCGGTCCCCCAGAACCTTTGCCCTTTGCCCAATTTTTTCTTTTTCCATGAATTCGAGGGCCGCAAGGGAGCCTGCTGAGACCAACAGGTTTCCTCCGAAGGTGTTTGAGTGAACGCCCGGGGGCCAGTCCATCAAGGAAGAGTCGGCAAGCATTGCGCCCATGGGAAGGCCTGCACCAAGGGCTTTTGCAAGGCAGGAGATATCCGGTTTGACCCCGAAGTTTTCCATGGCAAGGAAGGGGCCGGTCCGGAAGCAGCCTGCCTGTACTTCGTCGGCTACCAGGAGGACGTCATTATCGGTGCAGATTTTCCGGAGTTCTTTGTGGAACTCGGGGGGAGGGACGATGTAGCCGCCTTCCCCCTGGATGGGTTCTACGAAAACGGCTGCGGTGTCTTCGGGGTTCAGTTCTTTCCTGAAGATCAGGTTTTCGATCTGCTTTACGCACTCGACCCCGCAGCCGGGGTATTCCAGATTCATGGGGCAGCGGTAGCAGTAGGCATAGTGGGTGTGGACGGTACGGATACCGGGGAAGTGCTCTTTTTGGCGGGCTTTGGAGGCGGTCAGGGAAAGAGAACCCAGGGTCCTGCCGTGGAAGGAGTTGTAAAAACCGATAAGGTTTTGCCGACCGGTTTTCCAGATGGCAAGCTTGATTGCGGCTTCCACGGCCTCAGTCCCGCTGTTGCAGTAAAAGACCTTCGAGTAGCCGGAAAGTGCCTGGAGTTTTTGGGCAAGTTTCAGGGGAGGTTCGGCAAAAAAATCCGCAGAACAGCAGTGTGTCATTTTTTCGAGCTGAGCGGAGATGGCGGCAGAAACAGCCGGGTTCGAGTGGCCTGCATTCAGGACCGCAATTCCGGCAACGAAATCGATATATTCCCTGCCGTCAAGGTCCGTTACTATGGAGCCTTTCGCCCTGTCCACCACCAGAGGATAGGGTCTGGTCTCGCAGGCGGACATTATCTTGCAGTCCTGTTCGATAAGCCCTCTCGATTTCAGGCCCACCATTTCAAGCAGGGACGGAACTTCGCTTTTGAGATGCCCCTCTTCCTCAACCTCAACATAATCTTTCTTTTCTGTTTTAAAGTCCGACTCCTCAACCTCAACATAATCTTTCGTTTCAGTTTTGAAATCCGACTCCTCGACCTCAATAAAATATTCAGGATTTTCTCCTGCCGTTTCTTTTTTTTCCAGTCTTGCTTTCATTTCCCTCCCTCCCTTTCCCGGACCAAAGGACCGGAAGTGTCGATCTGGGCCTTCTGAAGTCTCCCGCTGTAATCAATGTACACGACCTTAACTTCCGTAAACTCCCTTATGGCCTCGGTCCCGGCTTCCCGGAACCCGTTTCCTGTCCCCTTCACGCCCCCGAAGGGTAGGTGCACCTCGGCCCCTATGGTGGGGGCGTTTACGTAAGTGATTCCGCACTCAAGCTTTTCGACCGCCTGGAAGGCTTTTGACATGTCCTTTGTGTAGATTGCCGAGGAAAGCCCGTATTCCGTATTATTGGCAACTTCCAGGGCTTCCTCAAAGCCCGAGACCGGAATTATGCTCAGGACAGGCCCGAAGATTTCTTCCTGCGCGATCCTCATATCGGGCTTAACGTCCGTAAAAATGGTGGGCTCAAAGAAATAGCCGGGAAGCCCGGGATTGGTCCGCTTTCCCCCGGTGAGGAGTTTTGCCCCTTCCTCCTGCCCTATCCGGACGTAGCTTTCTATCTTTTCGAGCTGGGATTTGTTAATCACGGGGCCAACATCCGTTTCCGGCAAAAGCCCGTCCCCGACTTTCAGTTTTTCAGTCCTCTCAAGGAGCTTTGAACTGAATTCTTCTTTGACTTTCTCGTGCAGGATAAGCCTGCTTGTTGCGGTGCAGCGCTGGCCCGTTGTCCCGAATGCCCCCCAGAGCACGCCATCAAGAGCAAGTTCGAGGTCGGCGTCGTCCATAACAATGACCGGGTTTTTGCCTCCGAGCTCCAGAGAGACCCGTTTCATTGACTTTGCGCATTCTCCCATGATCCATTTCCCGGTCTCCAGGCTGCCGGTAAAGGAAATTGCCCGGATGTCGGGGTGCCGGACAAGGGCCACCCCCACGGTCGAACCAGCCCCGGTTACAAGGTTCATGGTCCCGGGAGGAAGCCCGGCTTCTTCGAGGATTTCCACAAACCCGATGGCTGAGAGTGGGGTGTCGCTTGCCGGCTTGAGGACCACCGCATTTCCGGCCACAAGGGCAGGCAGGACTTTCCAGCTCGGAATCGCTACCGGAAAATTCCAGGGGCATATAAGCCCCACAACCCCGAGAGGTCTCAGGAGGGTCATGCAGAACTTGTCCCGGAGTTCAGAGGTACTTGACTCCCCGAACATCCTCCTCCCTTCCCCGGCCGCATAATAAGCAATATCAATGGCCTCCTGGACGTCCCCCCTGGCCTCGGACAGGACTTTTCCCATTTCTTTCGTCATGAGGACGGCCATTTCTTCCTTTCTTTCCTCCAGG
Source organism: Methanosarcina baltica (assembly GCF_055394095.1). Lineage (NCBI taxonomy): Archaea > Methanobacteriati > Methanobacteriota > Methanomicrobia > Methanosarcinales > Methanosarcinaceae > Methanosarcina > Methanosarcina baltica. The sequence continues at coordinate 3,097,486 of NZ_AP042463.1, forward strand.
ATGCGGGCGGCTTTGAAGAGCACTTCAGCCCTTTTAGGTGGAGGTGTCTCACTCCATACTTTAAAACCTTTCCGGGCGGCCTCAACCGCCAGGTCCACATCCTCTTCTCCTGCAAGTTGCAGGTAAGCCAGTGTCTCAAGAGTCGCCGGATTTATGTCCGCAAAAGTATCAGCCGTTGATGAATTTATCCATTCTCCCCCAATAAGCAGTCCATACTTCTTCATAGTACTCCCCCACAGAAGCATTGAGGATTATGGGATAAATATCTTCCCGGAAAGCTTTTTCGGGGGGCGGCAGGTGAAGAAAAGTCATTAGAAAATAGTCGTAAGAAAAAAAGGCGTAAAAAAGTCAACCTTTACTTTTTATCGGGTTCCGGGGGGAAAACCGGGGACAAGGCCTGCACAAAGTGTTTGTATTCAATTTATTCAAACTTTTTTTTTTACTAATTTCCTGAATATGTTTTGACAATTTAGAGTACTGGCTCTTCGGGTCTCCCCCTTTCTGAAGATAATAACTGACCCCTTTTTCTTGGTTTTCGAATGCTATGCTTTCCTGGCCTCTGCCGGTAAACAGGATAAATGGAACATTTTTCTTTTTATCACGCAGGGCCTTCAAAAAGGCGATCCCGTTCATTAACGGCATCTCATAGTCGGAGACCACAACATCATAGGTTTCGTTCTCCAGTTTTTGAAGGGCATCGAGAGGAGACTCCACTACATCGGATGAAATGTCATAGAACACCTCCAGGTACGTTTGTGAAATCTCCAGAAACATGGGGTCGTCATCTACAAGTAAGATTTTCATGGGGTGGTCTCCATTTTCAGGGTTAAATTCAGGAAGTAAAAACATACGTGATTCCCGGATAAGCATCATTTTTCAAAAAATTATTATGAGAATTAATACATGATTTACATTTTAGAATTCATGGTTTATTACGAATTGGAACCTGTTGAAATTGTTGATGTGTATAATATACATAACAGGCTCTTTTTTAGATTGTTCTGCAAATATTGCTTATTAAATATAAAACAAAGAGATATTATAAAAAAGTAACATGATACTATATTTGAACAAAAAAATAACAATATAACAATCGAATAATAAAAGTTCAATGATATAAAATCGATGTTCATAACACATTGTCATTTTTAACAAAGGAACTAAAAGGGTCCTTGAGACCTTTAAATCTGTAAAAAAAAATTAGAAAATATTGATGAGAAAACAGGAAAACAGAAAGAAAATAACAGAAAAGAACAGAAAAGAACAGAAACGAACAGAAACGAACAGAAAAGAAAAGAAAAGAAAAGAAAAGAAAAGAAAAGGCCAGAGTTTAGCTCTGGCTAATGAACCTGTTAATTTCTGTTTTCAAGAGCTGGCTCAGGATTTTCCCGTCAACCTTGCCCCTGTATTCCTTCATCACCATTCCCATGAGGGGACCGAGAGCCGCAGGGCCTTTATCCAGGATAAATTCTCCTTTTCCCCTGACAAGTTCCGCGATAAAGTTTTCGATATCAGCGGGGTCAAAGGCTGAAAGTCCCAGGCTTGAAATCACCTCGGGCACAGGCATGTCCGGCTCCTTTGCAAGGGCGGTCAGGAGTTCCTGAATGGCTTCTTTTGCGATTTCTCCGGCTGATATGGCGGCAAAAACGCCTGCGAAGTGCTCTTCTTTCAGGACCTCGACATCCACCCCACTTCTCCTGAGTTCGGGAATGATCCCCACCAGGGTGCGGACGATCAGAGTGGCGCCTACTAGTTCATCTTTCCTGTAGATCTCGATCAGGTTTTCAAAGAGGGGGAGGTCTTTTGAGTAAGCAATTTTTTCGGCAAGCTCCCGGTTCAGCTCGTAATCGGTAGTAAAGCGTTTTGCCCTCTCGGTCAGAAGTTCGGGGGTCTCGATGGACTCATAGTATTCCCTGGAAATCTCGACCGGTGGGACATCGGTTTCAGGATACATACGGGCAGCTCCCGGAAGCGGCCTCATGTAGGAGGAGTTTCCATCTGGAAGGGTTTTTCGGGTTTCTTCCGGAATTCCTACAAGGACTTCCTGTGCTCTTTTAATGACGGCCTCGATTGCGAGACTGGCTTTTTCAGGCTCGGCCGCGACCATGACAACAGCGCTGCCTTCTTTTGCCCCGATGCCGTCTTTGAGGGCCTGGACTTCCTTTTCGGTGATCCCGTAGTTGGGAAGCTCGTCGGTGTGGAAGATCCCACCCACACCCGCGGTCTTCGCCCGGTCTGAAAACTCGGTCCCGAGCCTTCTTCCGGGCTGGACCTCTCTCCCCACGAAGCCATCAAAGCCCTTCAGGTGAGCGGCCAGGATGACCCCGTTTTTCATGCCCTGAAGGAGTACCTGGGACCTGGTATCCTGGAAAAGCCCGGTTGCGTCGTAGACCTCTTCGCAGACAAAAGCTCCTCTGGAGAGGAGTTCTTCCCTTATTTCAAGGAGCCTGACCTGCCGCTCGACTTCTCTTGCCACGATTTCTTCGATCATGTCCAGGGCCTGCACTCCCTTGATCTCGACCCTTGCACCCTTTGCAATTGAGATGTTAATGTCCTGCCTGATGGTCCCGAGCCCCCGTTTGACCTTTCCGGTGGAGCGGAGCACCATCCCGATGTATTCCGCAACTTCCCTGGCCTGCTTCGGAGATTTGATGTCCGGGGCCGTTGCGATTTCCACGAGTGGGATCCCGAGTCTGTCGAGAGAATAGGTTATAGTGTCCCCGACTTCCTCGATTTTCTGGGCGGCTTCCTCTTCCACGCAGAGACTGTCCATGCCGCAGTGCCCGTGGGAGGTCTCGATGTAGCCGTCACTTGCCAGTAAGGCTGTCCTCTGGAAGCCGCTGGTGTTCGACCCGTCCACCACGATCTTTCTCATGATGTTCATTCTGTCAACGGGCTTCATGTTGAATAGATTTGAGACCCCAAGGGAGATTTCAAGGGCCTCCTGGTTAATTTCCCGTGGTGGCTCCTCGTCGTTTTCTATGAGACAGGTGCTGTCGTAGGCCTTGTAGATGTACTTTCTTCTGACCTTCGTCTGCTCGACCGCGGCCCTGTCTTTCTCTCCCATCTCACTTTCCGTGGCCCTGAGGTATCGGAAGAATTCAAAGTTCGATTCCGCCGTATCCCGGATCGAAGTCGGGCATTTGCAGAATAGTTTTTCTTTGGAGTCCAGCTGCTGGTGGATCTCAAGCCCCGCTTTCAGTCCGAGTTCCTTATAATCGTATTGACTCATGCTTTCACCTTAATTATCTATGGAAAGTTCCCATAGCTCTAATAATCGTAAATTTTTATCAGGGCCTCGCTTTTTAAGGCCGCTCAATCCCCTGTACTTTAAATATCTCTGTCTTCGAATGGTTCTCAAATCGTAACTATTCAGCCTAGGCAAAACAACATCAATAGCCATCTTTAGTAAGATTCAATGGGCAAATTTCAGCATATGCCTTTTCTTTAATTGTTGGCGGCTGATTGTGTTATTTCATTTTATCTCAGTTAGTAATAAGACATATCTAATGCGTCAAAATCAATATCAATAGCCTTATTTTGGTAGGCTGAATAGTTACCTCAAATCTTAAATAATTAGCTGGAAACTTAACGTAAAAAGTAGGCCTGAATGTATAAATGTATCTGTTAAGAATAATGAACTGCTATTTTTAAACAAGCTTTTTGGCTGCGGTTCATCCGTTGCCATATGAGCTGATTTCCATTTATGCCGTGCTCGGGGGTTACGCCTGCTTACCTGCTGAAGTACAAGAGCAAGATTTTTCGGATGAGAGAGAGCAGGATTTTAAAAATAGAAGAGTTTCTCTGATTGACAGACCGTACTTGAACGAAAAGTGGTTCGGGTGAGAAAGGCCAGAATCATTTGGGAAAAACGATAACAACCCGATTTTAGTGGTCAATTTCACCTAAAAAACAACGACCATATCGTCAGTTATTTATACAACTACGTACATATATATAATTGGTCCATAGGTTTAATCCCGGATGTATACGTACAAAGAAGGTATGTAACTTAAGTAAGTAGTAACTTGAGTAAGTAGTAACTTAACTGAGTAACAACTTAAATAAGTATTAACTAACTGAGTACAGAACCAAACTGCATTAAATTAGGACCTTGAATGAATAAGTAAATTGAATAAGTAAATTGAATAAGTAAATTGAATAAGTAAATTGAATAAGTAAATTGAATAAGTAAATTGAATAAGTAAATTGAATAAGTAAATTGAATAAGTAAATTGAATAAGTAAATTGAATAAGTAAATTGAATAAGTCAGTTGAATAAGTCAGTTGAATAAGTCAGTTGAATAAGTCAGTTGAATAAGTCAGTTGAATAAGTAAATTGAATAAGTCAGTTGAATAAGTAAATTGAATAAGTCAGTTGAATAAGTAAATTGAATAAGTCAGTTGAATAAGTAAATTGAATAAGTCAGTTGAATAAGTAAATTGAATAAGTCAGTTGAATAAGTAAATTGAATAAGTCAGTTGAATAAGTAAATTGAATAAGCCAGTTGAATAAGTAAATTGAATAAGTCAGTTGAATAAGTAAATTGAATAAGTCAGTTGAATAAGTAAATTGAATAAGTCAGTTGAATAAGTCAGTTGAATAAGTCAGTTGAATAAGTCAGTTGAATAAGTAAATTGAATAAGTCAGTTGAATAAGTAAATTGAATAAGTCAGTTGAATAAGTCAGTTGAAGAATAATGAGTACAGAACTAAACGACATTAAATTTAGATTAAACCTTATGGACCTCCATAATTTTTTTATATCTTTTTTATTAGTGCATTGATTCTTGTTAACTTTTTTTGTTTTTAGACTGTAATTTCTTAACTGTAATTTCTGCCAATTTTTCCTGTTGTTTCAAGCGCCATTTTTCAAATATTGTTATTTATTTTTTGTCTGTCCAGGCCAGTTTCGCGCACTTCGCCAGAGCTCTTTTTGATTTAGAAGTTTTTCAGGAAAAGGCCCGAAACATCCTTTTTCCTTTTCCTTTTTTTAAATCCGATGCAGGGTTTGTGAGAACTAAAGATTCAAAAGGTGTGGCCTTCTTTTTTTAATCATTTTTTGATCTCGGCGCTCTCAAAGGCCAGCGGAGGAGCCTGGCCTTTTCAAAATAAAATTTTCTTGACGTTACCGACCTGACAGCCGCGTTTCTGAATGCTGCAAAATCCTGATCCGTATCGGCAGGTGGTCAGGGAAGTAATTGGGGATGATGATTGCTGAGTTTATTGATCTGCCACAAAAAATTAGAAAACGATATCAATTCAGGGCATGAAGTGGGGAAAATCCTTGATTGTTTCTAAACATTCATCTACGGATAAGTCTTGAAAAATTTCAAACCATTTCTCCGTGTGTCTCATATATGAAAGATTGAAAAGACCATCCCCTACATATTCCATGCGGGCAAACTTTGTTTCAAAAAATGGGGATATAGCATTTGGGCTAGGGGATGCGTACTTTGCACCGAAGTAAAAGTAGTTGCGATACCATTTCGTATAAATGTCCACCACATAGTTAAATTGCATGTCTTCAGGCGGGGCCTTGATGTGTTCAGGCTTTAGAAACGATTCAACAAGCTCCTTTGCTTTCGTTTCTACCTCCTTTTTCAGATCTTCTGGCACTTTAGGTTTGGGAAGTTTCTGTGGACTAGAAGTCCACATTTTTTGTCCTCTTTTCATGGTATTATATAATATCTGTTATCCCCTAAAATAGTTTCACTTCCCGAGTTGCACTTCCCGAGTTGCGCTTCGGGAGCACGCGGTCCTTTTGGCTCGCCCGAGTTCCGCTTCGGGAGCACGGGGTCCTTTTCGCTCGCTGCGCGAGCTCAAGAGGACTATAAAACGTGGTTTCAACTCTCTTTTTTTATTTTATAGCTGTCTTGGCCAGCTTCGTGCACTTTTCCGGCGCTCTTTTTGTTATGGAATTTCAAAAAAAGATCCGGGGCAGGGCCGGTGAAAAGAAATTTTTAAGAAGGCGGCCCGTAGAGTTCGGAAGTTTCTATTTCCGGGCCTTTTGCGTTTTAAAATTCGTATTCACTTTGTCATCTTCTTTTTAACCACGGAACACACGGAAAGACACGGAGTGCGACAAGAAGTTATATCATGAATTGCGGAAACGCTATCCCCTCCATTCGGGGTAACCCTACCAGGATGTGCGTCGCTAGTAATGGTGGGGTGCAAAGCTCCTGGGACAATGTGAAGACCTCTGAAAGTCCAATTTGGAATATTTGCTAGGGTAAGGATTCTATGGAGAATGTAATGTGAATCATTGTAAGAGTCGTGATTTCCGACAAGCGAAAATGGACTGCGCTTGAACCAAAAGGTACAGAATCAGACTGTGGTGGCTTCCGTGACGCTACAGGGAATGGACAAACGGTTCTCGGCTTATAGATGGCTCCTAAGGAATCCATAATTATTTAGGATATAGAACTTGGTAAGCCCTATATGTTCCCTTAATGGGTAGGAAATCCGTAAGGATGTACGATGACATAGAGGGTAAAGGAATCAGTATAAAGCGAATGTCAATCTGTAATGGATTGAATAGAGGTTCAAACTTTGCCTTTATCCGAAAGGATGCAAACTTACTGAAGGTGTTTTCTTGTGAAAACGGAAACAAACTCACTAATGTAAGATACTCAAAGACACCAACCGGTGAGAGGCTTACAGACAGCAATGTTAAGGGGCTGTTATCCGAAATCACAAAATCAGTTATGGATAAATAACTGATGCCCGATACAGAAAGGGTTTGAAAACGCTTGAGCCGTATGAAGGGAGACTTTCACGTACGGTTCTTAGGGGAGAAAGGAGGAGCAATCCTCCCAACTTACCTGACAACCGGCCTAGCGGCCGGTGAGTACGCTGGAACCTTTGTTTACAGGATTTAAAAAAGGGGCCTGACTTCCTGAAAGGAGATTCAACGGGGCGGCCTGCTTCTCCAAATCTTCCTTTTTATTTTTATGTTATCCCGGCCAGCTTCGTGCACTTCGCCGGAGCGATTTTTTATAGAGTTCTCAGGAAAAAGCTCGAAACAGCCTTTTTTTTGTTAATCCGAGGAAAGGGATGTGAAAAGTAAAGTTTCAAAAGAAACAGCCTTTTTTTGAATCTATTTCTGATACCGTTTCTCTTAGAGGCTGTCTGAATATTCAAACCATTTCTACATTTGGGTAATAGGCATTGTTGATCTTCAGCTAACACAGCAAATTAATTTAGTCATACTTATCTACTCGATGTTTAAAATCAAATTCATTGGACATCATAATTAAAATTGAGTGGGTGTAATATAATTAAATAATACTTGCACCCAAATCATTTGTTGATGCCAGAACAAAATGAAAGACTGCCTTACCCGAGTGATTTATCTGATGAAGAATGGGAACTACTTAAGCCGCATATCCCAAATTCCAGAAATAATCGAGGTCGAAAGCGTGTTCATTCTTATCGGAAAATATTGAATGCCATATTCTATTTGCTACGTTCTGGTTGTGCATGGAGAATGTTACCACACGAGTTTCCACCGTGGAAAACTGTTTACCACTATTTCCGTCTTTGGAGGATCAAAGGAATTTGGGAGCGCATAAATGCTGCGCTGAGAACTAAACTGAGAGTTGCAAATGGCAGAGAACCAGAACCAAGTGCAGCGATTATAGATAGTCAATCAGTCAAAACCACAGAAACACCTGGAGTGCGCGGCTATGATGCTGGCAAGAAAGTCAAAGGGCGAAAACGCCACATTCTGGTGGATACAACAGGGTTACTATTGACGGTTGTAGTTCATGCAGCGAATATTCAGGATCGAGATGGAGCTAAACTTGTTCTGGAACGAGTTAATGGGACATTCTCTCGATTGCAGCTTATTTGGGCTGATGCTGCTTATGCTGGTAAACTGATTGATTGGGTCAATATTACGTGCAGTTGGGTTTTGGAAATCATAAGGCGTAAGGATGATGTCAAAGGTTTTCAAGTACTTCCTCGCAGATGGGTAGTAGAACGTACATTTGGATGGCTGGGTCGATATCGGCGTTTGAGCAAAGATTATGAAGGATTGACAGAGTCCAGTCAAGCCTTCATCTATGCTGCTATGATCCGTGTAATGAGCAAACGACTGGCTAAGATAGAACATTTAGAAAACTGAAATGTGAATATTTAGACAGCCTCTTAGACTTTAGACATTTGACGGTTTAATGTTACCGTTTTTTGGTCCAAATACGTGAGTACTATCCCAATTGTATAATCAAATTGAATTTTAAGACACGCTCTTAACAGCCGATAGGGAAGGCCAACCTTGCAAAAATAAAGTACTTATTATTAAATATTAGAATGGGTCATGTTTCAAATATAATATTTTTGATGTGTTTTAAGAAATAAGGAACCATGGTCGAAGGATTACTTTTAACCGATAATAATTTAATCCCCTTTTCAGAATGATGTTTTTTTAAGTATTCTGCACGCTCCACAGCTATTTCAAGATCTTTTTCTAAGGCGTTATAATAATTCTCCTCTTTCCTATAATGCTTGATATGTTGTTTCAACCTCATTTCAAGGTTTTCTTGATTAAGTGGCTTATTATAAAGTTCGAAATGCAAAAGATACCAGATTTCAAAAGAGGGATTCGAAAGGCATATATTTACTTTGATTTCACTACCATCTTTTTTACCTTCTGCCATTTTTATAGCTTTATTAATATCCTCATCTTTGTTTGCGTCACAATCTATTACACAGACTACATAGTCTCCATCTTTTTCGGAGACTGCTTTGTTTCTCGCATAACTATTTATGAATTCGATATTAGCAGGTGCACCACAGTTTTTAGAGGGAATTATTTTAATTTCCGGAAGTTTTCTCCTCCGGCACCTCCCATTGCATATCTTTGATTTGTAACTTTCAAAATATCCCTTTTCTGTCCTCAATCCCTCACAAAAAATATAAACATTCCCACGGATAGACCTTGTATTTTCTATTCTTCTAAGTGTCTTTCCTTTTTTAGGACCTTTCATTCAAATACATCCATAAAATCTTTGATATAAGGGATTGCTCCGTATTTTCCATTCAGATACCCTTTTTCAAAGTTTGTACCCTGTCTCTGCTTGAACTCAAGTAATGAATAAATTTCAGTATTGCCGGTATCGATATTTTTTTCAGTGAACCATATTTGATCTCTTCTTAATGATTCTGAATTAATTAGAAAGGTATTGTGTGCAGAAAAGATAAGTTGAGCGTTGGATGTATTAGATTTCGGACTATTAAACATACGAATTAAATAATCACATAGAATGGGGTGTAGTCTACAATCCAATTCATCAATTACTAATACTAACCCATTTTTCAATGAATCAAGCCAAGGCCCCAGCAATGTAAACATTTTTTGTGTACCGTCTGATTCCTCGGTAAATTCAAACGGGATTTTAATATCATTATTTTCTTCATCAAGTCCTTTGTGAAACACTTTTATTTCTAGATGATCCAAACTATCAAGTTTTTTTTCCGAACTGTCTATCCATTTTTTCAGTGATTCTGGAAGCTCCTCATAAGGTACGTTTTCAATCTTTGACTCAAAATCAATAATACCCAAATCGGCGTAATTTAGTGCTTTTTTTATATTCTGTTTTAGAGCTTCGTTTTTATCAACTAATTCTACTGTGAAACCTATGGATATTTTTTCAGAAGGAACAATTAGAGCAAGTATTTCTTTAAACCATTTAAAGGCATTAATTGTTTTATTATAATTTCTTTGTGAAGAACTCGCTAAATAGAACACATTCTCATTAGTATCATCTGCAATTCTATTTTGCTTAACTTTATCGACAGTAAATTTATAATCGCTGGTATCATTTCTTTCAAATATTCTTGCAGCAGATCCTTTCGGATAATAATAAAGATATTCATTAATTACTTTTTTAGCTGTAAAAGAAGCCCCATAGTCGTACCTTATACCTTCATAAATAAACTCAATATCAAACGTGCAAGGTTCATTTAAGTATTTTTTTTCAAGTTTAAATGGATAGAAAGGAATCTGGTCTCCTGGCATAGTTTTAATTGAATTTGTAATAATGTGTTTCAAATAACCAAGAGCCTTTAAAGAATTACTTTTTCCTGAAGCATTTGCCCCATATATTGCAGCACTCCTGAGCAGATTATTACCTTTTCCCAGTGAATTTCTTGTGACATCACCATCCATATTTATGGCTTTTTCTCCCAAAATTAGATTTGTTTCAAGAGAGTGATCACTTTTTGAAGCCAGCAGGCTAAAAGAAAAACCTTCTTTTAAAGAAAGATAATTCTCGATATTAAATTCAATAAGCATATTTTCAACTCCCTCTTCGAATGAATGAACCTTGAGATGGAACTGCAATATTTTGTAAATAATTGCAAAATAGGCGTTTCCTTAGTAAATATCTCTTATGTAAGAGGCCGTATAAATAAATATAGTACACCCAGAGTACGATATCGGGTTGCGTTTCCCGAGTTGCACTTCCCGAGTTGCGCTTCCCGAGTTGCGCTTCCCGAGTTGCGCTTCGGGAGCACGCGGTCCGTTTCGCTACGCTCAAGCGGACGAAAACCGTAATATAAAATCTTATTTTTTATTTTTTTGCGGTCCCGGGCCGCTTCGTGCACTTTTCCGGCGCTCTTTTTTGTTCTGGATTTCAGGAAAATATCCGGGGCAGGGTTTGTGAGAAGGAATTTCGAAAAAATCGGCCTTTCGTCCGGTGAGTGCGCCGGAATCTTTGTTTATAGGATTCAAAAAAGAGGCCTGGTTTTTTTTGAAAGGAGATTCAAGGGGGCGGCCGGTTTCCAAATCTCTTTTTTTATTTTTAGGTTGTTCTTTCCGGCACGAGAACCCCACATTTCCCACTGGTTATACAAATAACGGTGAAAATGAACCTGAACGATATAATTCCAAAAAATGAAAAACTATAGAATTTCTTAAATCATCGATTTGACAATCTAAATAAATAAAATTTATAAAGGAGATGATTAATATGTTATACCCTCTGAATTTGTTTTTTTGGTCATCTTTAGGTATCAATCCTCATTTTCAGGGCAAAAAAATTCCAGATTATAAAGCAAGAAGGATATGCCATGCCAAAATTAAACATATTACACATCTCCGATACTCATATAGGAAATACACTTCCGAATGAATCAGTTGAAGATATTGCAAGTAGAACAGTTAATGATATTGCAGAACACTCTACTAAAATTAATTGTGTAATTGTTACTGGCGATATTTTTGATGGGCAATCCGACTATGATATTGAAAAAGCTGTATCATTTTTCCAGACGTTAAAAGAAAGGTTAAACAAAAAGGTTGAAGCTACTCATCTAAAAGAAGAAGACTTTGTTTTCGTCCCTGGTAACCATGATTTAATTAGAACCGATGACGGCAAGGGGAATTTTGATAAATATAAATCTTTTTTGAAAAAATTCCATTCAGAAGATTACTTTGATCGTAATTATAATAATGATGAGTTATTTATAATTAAGATTTTTGAGATGCAAAAAATTGTGATTGTAGGTTTGAATTCTTGCATGCTAAAATTTTGCGATGTTAAAGATATTGGATGGATAAATGATATTGAATGGGATGATAAGACTTTTACTGAAAAAGAACAAAAAATCATAAGGAATAAAATAGAGAAATGTTACCAGAGCAAATGGGACGATTATGGAAAAATAGAGCGTGCTCAACTAACTCATGCCTTTGATGAATTCGACGAGAAGATTTCGAATATTGAAGATTACACGGTAGTTGCATGCTTTCATCATCATTTTTACCCATTTCCTGAAATTTATGATAGAACCGGTGATTGTAGTTTAATTCGCAACTTTGATGATGTAATAAAAGTATTACAAAAGTACAATGTAAAAATAGTATTGCATGGGCATAAGCATTTACCGATAATAAGGCCTATTGCTAACAAAGCGTATCTTTCCAATCCTGATTCACTAATATACGTTTTTTCTGCAGGTAGTTTTTCTAAGAACGGTGAAGAACAATCTTTTCAAGTTATCGATGTTTATGGTCCAAAAGAAAATAAGATTGCAAATGTGAAAAGGTTCAATTATAAAAAAAGAGATTTTACTACAGAAGATATTTCTATCCCTCCTAAAAAAATATATGAGAAAGATGCAAGCATTGAGATTTTAGAAGTATTTTCTAGCGAATTCCCCGATGAATATAAAATGTATAAGAATTGTATAAAGGATACTGATAATGTTTCATCGAATTCAGGAATCGATGAAATCATAATGAATATAGGGAAAGCAATTACACCGTTTGAAACGGTAAAAAAAGATTTGCAAACGAATCATGAAAAAAATTTAATTTTGTTGCTTTCTATTCACTATAGGATTAATATCTTAAATCAAATAAGAAAGAATTCCCCTGATAGTGAAATGATTCTAAATGATATTAGAGAACATTTTTCAAATATTGATATGTCTGAAGGTTATAAAGAAAAACTTTTTGAAATGATTGAAGCAGATGATAACTCTAAATTTGAAAGTTGCTATTCTATAATAGAAAGGGAATCAAATCCACGAGATCGAGCCTTTACAGCTTATGCAACTATTGCCATCTTTTTTACTGATTTATATTTAACCCTTCGTCAATATGGAGATTTTTATTACAAACACGAAGGAATAAATGTAAACATTAGATTACCTGAAAATACTTTTCATAGGAATATTCCATCTTCAACCATCAAAATTTATAGTGATGAAGAAAAAAGATCTTCAATCATTAAGTTCAAGTGTAAAGATCCAACCGTTCATAAAATTGCAGTACTAATTATTAAAGATTTTGAGAAAAGATTGGATAAATTTGATGAATGTCTTAGAGAGTTAGGACTGAAAATATATTACCTTACTCCTAAGGTCGAAAAAAACAATTATGATCTAGAAAACTTTAATTTTGAAGCGTATATACCAACACTTTTACCTTTATTAACAGGAGATAATTTATACAACCAAAAAGAGGTTTTTATACGGGAATTGATTCAAAACTCTTTGGATGCAATCCTTCTAAGAGAAAAACTGGATTCAAGAGATTTTGATAAGACTATCAAAATAGAGTTAGGCAAAGAAGAAAAACCTAATAATGGAGCATCCAGAAAATATCTTCGTATTATTGATGAAGGTATTGGTATGGACACTTTTAGAATTGAAAGATATTTTACAAGTATTGGAAGAAGTTTCTATGTTTCTGAAGAATTTTCAGAATTACAAAAAACAAAGGAAATAAAATATGAGCCAATTAGCAATTTTGGTATAGGTTTCCTCTCAGCTTTCATGGTATGTAAAGAAATGAGCGTTATAACTAAAAGTTATGACAATGATGGTGTGGCTCTTGACATTCATATTCCGAATTATGATGGGTGTTTTTTCATAAATAAAATAGATGGAAATAAAGAAAATACAGGCACGTCTATCACTTTATATGAAGATGAACGATTGAGGCTTGATTTTGATGAGATTAAAAAATATATAAAAGAAACTTTTTTGGATTTTCAACTCAAAATTAAAATAATTGATAAGGAATCCAAATATACAGAAGAAATACTACCTTACAATCTAAAAAGTGGAAAAGAGCTTGCTTTATTTGTACCCATGACTGAAGATGGTTTAAAAAAAATCTCATGGGATGCTGAAATAAAAACAGGTAAACATATCAAAAATTATAGTTGTGGGTTACTTGTTGATTTTGATCTAGAAGAAGCTAGACATTACATGCATTATAATGGTGCAAATAGATATTATAAAACAAGTAATAATATTGCGTATCTAAACTCGGGAATAAAATTGTCAGAAGGTGCAAATTCAAAAAATAATATGTTTAGTTTTAATTGCATTCTATATTATAATTTTCCGGCTTCATATATTCAATTAGATGTTGCTCGTGAATATATAAATTCATTTAAAAAGAATTATTGGAATGGCGATGAAATAATTATACTATTAGCAAAACAAGCAAATGAGTTAATCGTTTACATTAAAAAAGAAAGAGAAGAACTGCCATTGCTTGTTTGTAATAACATTTACCTGTTTTTAAAGATTAACGATTTGCCAAAAGATAAGCTTGATCAAGTTAAAAATAAACTATATCACTTGAGTGTTAGTAGAGATAAATCAATTTCAATAACATTAAAACCAAATAATACGTATTCCATAGGCAAAAAAAGCTCTGTTGATAACGAGCTAAATATGTCATTTAACATTATCGATTTATTATTATTAAAATGTTATTTATTGCAAATGCAATTTGGACATAAATATAATTCCAATGAGGATATAAAAATCAAAAACATTGTCGAAGAATTGTTGAAAGTGGAATATATACCTTTGTCACATTTTCTAAATAGCCATGAACGGTATAACTATTTAAAAATCACCATCGCAAAAATACAACAGTTTGAACAGGAATTATATTACAACTCCAGAGAAAAATATCAAAGTTCGTTTAAAAATATTCATTTGGTAGAGCTTGATGAAAGGTTGTTGAATCAATTGACAGAAATGCTTAAAAATGGATTTAATGAAATGTCTTTGCGTAAGTTTGAATCCAAGTTCATGTACAATATTGACAAAGATTTTTCGTACGCATTTAAAGGAACTTCGGTATTTTCTGAGATTAAGAAAGAGTTGCATTCTATAGGAGTTGAAATAGAAAAACGAGAAAGTATAAATTATCAATTAAAGTATATTTTATGGAGCCTCTTTATTCAGCCTTCAAAATACAGAACCAAGAAGTCGATTGATGGATCTAGATTTTTTGATAATCTACATTTTTATGTAGCAGATACCTATTTTAGGTTAGTTGTTTTTTATTATATTGCTAATATGCTAAATATTAACCAAGTAAATGAATTTAAGATTGAATTCAACTAAAGTATTAATATTTCAACGATGTCTACCATATTAAAACAATAATAATAAGTATACAGCGTTGAAAAGTCTGGAGTCTATAATTAATCACACACCGTCATTGAAATTCAATTCAATAAATCAACATCATGCGGAATTATTAAATTTATATACAATGATCGAATGGGCCTACTTTTGGGTAATTATAGACATTTCCAATGCTCTAAAAATAATTTCTACTTCATCATAATCCCATTTATTTCTCCTTCCCAAACTCATTTCTTCTTTCAGCGCATAAACTAAATTATACGCCGGGGAGGATAAAAATGCAGGAAAGCAGATACATCCGCTGGTTCAGTGAAACCACGATAGAAGACGTGCCGCTTGTGGGCGGAAAGAATGCATCGCTTGGGGAAATGTACAGGGAACTTACCGGCCAGGGAATTAAGATCCCGAATGGCTTTTCAGTTACGGCCGAGGCCTACTGGCATTTGCTTGAGGAGGGCCAAATCCTTGATAAACTGAAAGCATCCCTGGAGGGCCTGGACATCTCGGACGTTCGGGACCTTGCCCTCAGGGGAAAAGAGGCCAGGGACCTGATCCTTGAGGCCGGGATTCCGGATGGGCTCTGGAGAGATATTAAAAACGCTTACGATCAGCTCTGCGAGGAATACGGGCCTGACGCTGATGTCGCTGTCCGGAGTTCGGCGACGGCCGAGGATTTGCCCACGGCCTCCTTTGCGGGGCAGCAGGAGACTTACCTGAACATCCGGGGCTACCCGTCCCTCAGGGATGCCTGTATTCGCTGTTTTGCATCCCTCTTTACGGACCGGGCGATTTCTTACCGGGTCACGAACGGCTTCGACCACTTCAAGGTAGCTCTCTCAATCGGGGTCATGAAAATGGTCAGGTCCGACCTCGCCTCAAGCGGGGTTATCTTTACCCTGGATACCGAAACCGGTTTTAGAGACGTCGTCTTTATCACGGGGGCCTATGGACTCGGGGAAAACGTTGTGCAGGGGCAGGTCAACCCTGACGAGTTCTATGTTTTCAAACCCACCTTCCGGGAAGGCTTCAGGCCCATCATACGGAAAAAGGCCGGGAGCAAAGAAATAAAAATGATTTATGGGCGGGGGGACTCGAAGGTGCTTACCCGGAACGTCGAGGTCCCGGAGGCTGAACGGGTGCGCTTCTGCCTGGACGATGAGGAGGTTCTGACCCTTTCCGGCTATGCTATTGCAATTGAAAACCACTACTCGAAAAAGTACATGGAGTCCAGGCCCATGGACATCGAGTGGGCCAAGGACGGGCAAACCGGGGAACTCTTTATAGTGCAGGCCAGACCCGAGACCGTCCAATCTCAGAGGCGGATGGACGTCCTTGAGACCTACGTGCTTGAAGAAAAGTCCGAAATCCTGGTCCGGGGGAGCAGCGTGGGAGACAGAATCGCCACTGGAAAAGCCCACGTTATCACGGACGTCTCGGATTTGCCCTCCTTTCGGCCGGGGGAAGTCCTGATTGCCGATACCACAACCCCGGACTGGGAGCCGGTCATGAAAACGGCTGCTGCTATTGTTACGAATAAGGGAGGACGGACCTGCCATGCGGCCATCGTGAGCCGGGAACTGGGGATTCCGGCGGTCGTTGGAGCGGGAGATGCAACCGAAGTCCTCAAAAACGGCATGGAGCTTACCGTGAGCTGTGCGGAAGGGGATGCGGGGTTTGTGTATGAGGGGGTCCTTCCTTTCAGGATAAACTCCCTGAGCCTGACGAAACTCGAACGGCCCAAGACCGAAATCATGATGAACCTCGGAAACCCAGACGAGGCCTTTGGTTTCTCCCAGATCCCGAACGACGGGATAGGGCTTGCCCGCCTGGAGTTTATCATAAACAGTTTCATCGGGGTCCACCCTATGGCCCTCGTCCACCCGGAAAAAATCAAGGATCCTGAAGTACTCCGGAAAATCGAGGAATTGACCCGGGGCTACGAGAGCCGGGAAGATTATTTTGTTGAGCGCCTTTCCGAAGGAGTCGGGACGATTACGGCCGCCTTTTACCCGAAACCCGTGGTTGTCCGCCTGAGCGATTTCAAGACCAACGAGTACGCGAGCCTCCTTGGGGGAAGCTATTTTGAGATGGAAGAAAACAACCCCATGATAGGTTTTAGAGGAGCTTCCCGCTACTTTGACGAGCGCTACAGGGAAGGCTTTGCTCTCGAGTGCAGGGCCATGAAAAGGGTCAGGGACGAGATGGGTCTGACGAACCTTATCCTCATGATTCCTTTCTGCAGGACCCTTGAGGAAGGAAAAAAGGTTCTCGCCGAGATGAAAAAAAACGGGCTTGTGCGAGGAGAAAACGGACTTTTAGTCTATGTAATGTGCGAGATTCCAAACAACGTCCTTTTAATCGACGAGTTCAGTGAGCTCTTTGACGGTTTTTCCATAGGCTCCAACGACCTGACTCAGTTAACCCTGGGGGTTGACCGTGACTCCGAACTCCTGGCCGCCGAGTTTGACGAGCGGGACCCCGGGGTCATGAAAATGATTTCCCTGGCCGTGCAGGGCGCAAAAAGAAATGGAAGGCACAGCGGGATCTGCGGGCAGGCCCCTAGCGACTATCCGGAGTTTGCGGAGTTCCTTGTAAGGGAAGGAATCGAGTCCATATCCCTTAACCCTGATTCCGTGATGAAAATCACCTTGAAGGTGCTGGAAGCGGAAAAGAAGCTTGAGAGAAGTTAATGAATGTTTTGAGTTTGTTTTCCCGGTTTTTATTTTTATAATATTAAGTTTGTGCATAACTATATATAATATTAAGTAGGAATTGTATTGGTGCTTACGTGCAAACAATCTCACAGTAGCGCACAGGTGTCAATATTTCAGAGTATATTTGAGTGGCTTCTTATTATCATATCCAGGATTTAGAAAAGGAGGACAGAAGAGATGACTTGCCTGAAAACCTGCCCGGAATGTGGTTCCAAACTTGAAAACCAGTCTTTTGTTGAATATCAGTATTGTAAGGTCTGCGGATACTGGACAAAAAAAGATACGGTAAGGCTTGAACCTTTCCTGATCCTGGAATGATGTGGAACATGACAGATTCTCCCGATACCTGCGTAGATGTGGGTGCATAACCTCTGTGTCGTCCATATTTTCTCCTGTTCAGCAAATCGCGGAATGTTAAAAAACAGAAAAACGAAAGCTTCCTCCATTGTTAAATATTTTGTGCAGACCTTTCCGGCTCTCAAGACCCGGATGATATGCTTGTTATTTTAGATATTATCGATGATTCATCCCCTTGACCCCTTTTTTGAATGCAAGGTTTTTTTAGAGGTTGCTCTTTCTAAACTTTCGGTATGTCGGATTTTTCTTACAAAATCTTTGACTATGGTGTAGCCGCCTTCAAATCCCATTTCCTGAATTTCCCGGTATAGTTGAGCAGCGGTAAAAGGCCCTCCGTTTACTTTTCGGATAATATATTCCCGGTATGGGTCAAGTTTGCTCTTCCTATACCGGTTTTTTGCTTTTGGGGGCTCCTCTGAATTGATGTACTTCTTGACAGTTTTTCGGGCATGGCCTGTCTGTCTGGCTATTCCACTGATGTTCCAGCCTTTTGAGTTCAGGTCCTGTATCAGAATCCATTCATCAATTTCAAGCATTTCAATGTCCTCTTTTTTTTGAATGTGCCTGATAAGAATAAGAAGCTTCCGGATATTCCTGGTTTGAGATGATATGGGTTCGGGGTATTTGGTCAGTAGAATCCGGAGTTTGGTGGAGGTTCCTGAATATCAGGAAACTGGGGGTGAGAAAAAGGATTGCTGATTATATAAAAAAGGAAATCGAAAGGCTTCACTCCATCCCTGGAGCAAACCCAATCAATAAAATAAAAAAGAAAGCTGCAAAAACAGCTTTTAATTTTGTTTAAATATTCTGGTGGTCAGCCGACTTCAGAAACTTCATTCCTCCGGGAGTGGGCCTGAATCCAGATCATTCAACCAGTAATAGATGATCTCTTGCAGTTCAGCTGTCGTTATTCGCTTACCCCCATCCGAACGGGGATCAATCCAGGAAATCCAGTTGGTCTCTGACTGTACACAAATATAGTTTTCTTTTGTTTCACAATCACTTTCTCCTGCATTGCTAACTGTGAGCGATACCGTATAGTCCCCTGAGCTAGAGTAAACATGTAAAGGATTTTCTTCAGTGGACACATCTCCATCTCCGAAATTCCATTCCCAGTTAAAAGGACCTCCTGTTGAAAGTGAAGTGAATTTAACTGTTAGAGGAGCTGAACCTCCTGTTTTATTTGAGCAGAAGTCTGCTTTGAGAATCATTTCATCTTTTACCCTAACTTCACTATCTCCGCCTGTATCCGTTGTCACTCCTGCTCCATTTACCTCTATGAGAGTATTGCCTGTGATATGATAACTTCCTTCTTCGGCATCTTCCGGGATGAAAACCGAATATTCCACGATTTTAACAGTACCTGCCTCAAAAGAGGTCATAAGCCAGACCCATTCAGTGGAACTGCCTGTGGTTCGCCTGGAATTAGCGTCATCGTTTTTGGATGTTAGAATCCAACCCTCAGGCAAAGTTTCTTTTAAATTAAATGAGGAGAGAGCTTCATTCAGGGTAAGCTCTACAGAAACATTGAATGTATCTCCCGGTTTTACTTCCTGATCCGGAATATTTCTGTTTGAAGTCAAGGGGGATTCAGAAATAGCTTTTTTTACCCTAACTTCACTATCTCCGCCTGTATCCGTTGTCACTCCTGCCCCATTTACTTCTATGAGGGTATTGCCTGTGATATGATAACTTCCTTCTTCGGCATCTTCCGGGACGAAAACTGAATATTCCACGATTTTAACAGTACCTGCCTCAAAAGAGGTCATAAGCCAGACCCATTCAGTGGAACTGCCTGTGGTTCGCCTGGAATTAGCGTCATCATTTTTGGATGTTAGAATCCAACCCTCAGGCAAAGTTTCTTTCAAATTAAATGAGGAGAGGGCTTCGTTCAGGGTAAGCTCTACAGAAACATCGAATGTCTCTCCCGGTTTTACTTCCTGATCCGGAATATTTCTATTACCTGTTAGCTCTCCAGCGGCCATGGAAGGTGTTGTGAACGTACTAATCAAAAGTATCAGAATACCTGCTACATCTATTAAGGTCCTGACCCATCTCCTCTGTTTCATATAAGCATTAATCTTCATACAATCCCTCCTTTCTAAGATTAAGCTGGCTCATTTATCCGCAGGCACATTATTCTGCCAGCAGTTTGCAAGGTATAGTAATCTAAGGGTTGTCATTTCAGCTCCTGTTTCTGGAACAGTTTCATCATTTTGCCAGGTATTTGCCGCTTTTAGCAGTTCAAGAGTTGATATTTTATCTCCCTCTTCCGAATCTGGATCGTTCCAGGGGTTCCAGTCAGAGGCTACGGGATTTACGGTAATCTGATCGGAGGCTGTTTTTTCTGTGTAACCTGTAAGAGAGGCTTTTGAGGAAATTGTATACGTTTGAGACCCTGAAACTACGGGAGCTTTATAGGTGGATACGAAATTTCCATTTGAGTCGGTTGTCCCACTTGAAGGAGTAAGACTACCTCCATTTACCGAAATTATCACTGTTGCTCCATATACAGGAGTATTCCCGGTAGAGGTGACATGCGTGGTTACTTCGGTACTCGATTCGGAATTCACAAGATCCTGAGCTTTAGATATTGTAACGTAGAGAGGCTTCTCAGGTGCATTTATTTTAAAGTTAGAATTACTTACATCCTCTCCTTTGTTCCCTGCCGCATCCTTTGCCACGACTTTTACTCAGCTTTCAAAGAAGAGCTATTTTTGCCTTGATTTGCCACAAAAATCAGTGGCAAGGAAGATCCGTTAAAAAAAATATTTGTAAGGCCTAAGTTCTAAATTACATTTAAAAAGCCTATTGTATCTGTTTTTTGAAGAAATATCTTTATATACGTAGAACCTAAATTTATATCATGGTTTTTTTAAAACAGAAAATAATCAACGGTAAAAAATACTGGTATATTATTAAAACTGGCAGAATTGATGGAAAAGTGAAAACTATATTTCAGATATATTTAGGCAATGCCGAAAAAATATTTGAAATGAAAAAACAGAGTGAATCATTGCCCTACATGAAACTGAAATCTTTTGAGTACGGCAAACTTGCCGCACTTCTTCATGTGAATGAAGAGCTTGGATTCGTTGACATAGTGAACAAGCACACTATGAAAAAATCAATCGATGGTTTAAGTGTCGGAGAGTATCTTTTACTTGATATAGTGGGGAAATCTCATGGAGTTTTAAGTGAAAACGGTATTGGGGAATGGTTCAAAAAATCGGCCTTATCTTTTAAGTGGAAATTCCCTCATAAATTAAATTGTCAGAATTTTTTGAATCATATGAATTACATTGATTCCGACACAATGAAAAATATTGAAGACGATTTGTGCCGAGTTCTCATCGAAAAAGGACTAACCCCTTCAGTACTGTTTGTGGATGAATCAAACTGGTTCACTTATGCTACCAATTATGATGAAAAAAGTGAATTGCTTCATAAAGGGTATAACAAAAAGCATCGTAAAGACAAAAATCAGGTATCTGTAGCGCTGGCTGCTAATGATTACAACTTACCTTTTATTCACGAGACATATCCAGGAAATGTGCATGATTCAGAGGAATTTTCAGGTCTGGTTGACAAAATAGTAAACCGTCTAACCGAATTGAATATTTGTTCGGAAGACCTTGTTCTTGTTTTTGATAAGGGAAACAATTCAAAGGACAACATTGAAAAAGCAACTTCAAAGATGAATTTTGTAGGGGCTGTAAAAGCAAATCAGGCAGATGATCTTCTTGAAGTGCCATTATCTAAATATCAATTTTTATATGAAAGCTCAGAAGGCCACAAAATTTATGGCTATCGGACAAAGCATCAGTTTTACGGGACAGAATTTACAACAGTAATTACTTTCAATGAAGGAACTCACAAACTTCAAAAAAGAACTTGTGAGTCAAATATGTCAAAAATAACTGAGAATCTGGAAGACCTACAGAGGAGACTGGAAAGCAACAGAGGAAAAGCAAGAAACAGGAGCAGTGTAGAAAAAGAGGTTGCAGACATTATTATCAAAAAATACAGAAGTATGGTGAAATATGAAATTACTGATGCTCCTGAAGGTAAGAAAAAACCTCAGTTAAAGTTCTGGATTGACGAAGAGAATAAAAATAAGCGCGAAAATTCATTAGGAAAAAATATACTATTTACAGATAAGCACCGTTGGCACACTAAAAAAATTGTGCAAACATACAACAATAAAGGCGCTATAGAGGATGATTTTAACTTTACTTTCAAAGATGCATGTTTTTCCGTTATCAAGCGGCTTTGTTTGTGTGGGCCTAAGGAATGAATAATCCTACTGATGACGTTTTTATTGGGGTGGCAGGTAATTACCCAGGTTCAAGAAAGAAAATAATGATGCTTGCTTTGTACTCATCTCTTCCAGAATAATATTACACTTATTTGATTCTTTATCCTGGATAACTGCCAGCCTAATTTCGGACAAATTTTCAATTAGTCTTCTCATAGAAAGACCATATCTCTTTGTCTCCCAGGCTAAATATCTGTAGAAAAGTAAGCCAATTATAGACAGAAATACGTGAACTTTGATATTTTCATCTTTGTGGTGGTACACCGGTCCCACAGGGACAAGCAGGTGATCATTCAATAGCTTAAAATCATCCTCTATAGCGCCTTTATTGTTGTATGTTTGCACAATTTTTTTAGTGTGCCAACGGTGCTTATCTGTAAATAGTATATTTTTTCCTAATGAATTTTCGCGCTTATTTTTATTCTCTTCGTCAATCCAGAACTTTAACTGAGGTTTTTTCTTACCTTCAGGAGCATCAGTAATTTCATATTTCACCATACTTCTGTATTTTTTGATAATAATGTCTGCAACCTCTTTTTCTACACTGCTCCTGTTTCTTGCTTTTCCTCTGTTGCTTTCCAGTCTCCTCTGTAGGTCTTCCAGATTCTCAGTTATTTTTGACATATTTGACTCACAAGTTCTTTTTTGAAGTTTGTGAGTTCCTTCATTGAAAGTAATTACTGTTGTAAATTCTGTCCCGTAAAACTGATGCTTTGTCCGATAGCCATAAATTTTGTGGCCTTCTGAGCTTTCATATAAAAATTGATATTTAGATAATGGCACTTCAAGAAGATCATCTGCCTGATTTGCTTTTACAGCCCCTACAAAATTCATCTTTGAAGTTGCTTTTTCAATGTTGTCCTTTGAATTGTTTCCCTTATCAAAAACAAGAACAAGGTCTTCCGAACAAATATTCAATTCGGTTAGACGGTTTACTATTTTGTCAACCAGACCTGAAAATTCCTCTGAATCATGCACATTTCCTGGATATGTCTCGTGAATAAAAGGTAAGTTGTAATCATTAGCAGCCAGCGCTACAGATACCTGATTTTTGTCTTTACGATGCTTTTTGTTATACCCTTTATGAAGCAATTCACTTTTTTCATCATAATTGGTAGCATAAGTGAACCAGTTTGATTCATCCACAAACAGTACTGAAGGGGTTAGTCCTTTTTCGATGAGAACTCGGCACAAATCGTCTTCAATATTTTTCATTGTGTCGGAATCAATGTAATTCATATGATTCAAAAAATTCTGACAATTTAATTTATGAGGGAATTTCCACTTAAAAGATAAGGCCGATTTTTTGAACCATTCCCCAATACCGTTTTCACTTAAAACTCCATGAGATTTCCCCACTATATCAAGTAAAAGATACTCTCCGACACTTAAACCATCGATTGATTTTTTCATAGTGTGCTTGTTCACTATGTCAACGAATCCAAGCTCTTCATTCACATGAAGAAGTGCGGCAAGTTTGCCGTACTCAAAAGATTTCAGTTTCATGTAGGGCAATGATTCACTCTGTTTTTTCATTTCAAATATTTTTTCGGCATTGCCTAAATATATCTGAAATATAGTTTTCACTTTTCCATCAATTCTGCCAGTTTTAATAATATACCAGTATTTTTTACCGTTGATTATTTTCTGTTTTAAAAAAACCATGATATAAATTTAGGTTCTACGTATATAAAGATATTTCTTCAAAAAACAGATACAATAGGCTTTTTAAATGTAATTTAGAACTTAGGCCTTACAAATATTTTTTTTAACGGATCTTCCTTGCCACTGATTTTTGTGGCAAATCAAGGCAAAAATAGCTCTTCTTTGAAAGCTGAGTTTAAGCTATTGAATGATCACCTGCTTGTCCCTGTGGGACCGGTGTACCACCACAAAGATGAAAATATCAAAGTTCACGTATTTCTGTCTATAATTGGCTTACTTTTCTACAGATATTTAGCCTGGGAGACAAAGAGATATGGTCTTTCTATGAGAAGACTAATTGAAAATTTGTCCGAAATTAGGCTGGCAGTTATCCAGGATAAAGAATCAAATAAGTGTAATATTATTCTGGAAGAGATGAGTACAAAGCAAGCATCATTATTTTCTTTCTTGAACTTGGGTAATTACCTGCCACCCCAATAAAAACGTCATCAGTAGGATTATTCATTCCTTAGGCCCACACAAACAAAGCCGCTTGATAACGGAAAAACATGCATCTTTGAAAGTAAAGTTTTATTCTGCAGTTTTCGGAGGGGTCTGATGGAACGGTCCATTGATAACTTCCATCATTCGGTTCACTGGTTGTGACCTGTTTCCAGGTTGAACCACCGTCAGTGGAATAAGATATATCAATGGAAGTCACTCCTTTATTGTCGGTTGCTGTCCAGAAAATATAATGATCTGTAGTGCACTCCCAATTTTCTCCACCTGATGGAGAACTAATTATCACTGAGGGAGCTGTATTGTCCGTTTCACGGATTTCAAACTGGTGGGACCCGTAATTACCCCAATTTTCGGCTTGATCCTGGGCTTTGACATAGAAAGTATGAATTCCTTCCTGTTGCACTGGCAGGGTTACGGATCTTGAAGTCGTCCACTGGTCCGATCCGCTGTCTACCTTATAATAGTAACCTGCAATTCCGCTTGAATCTGAGGGAGCATTCCAAGAAAAAGTAGGTGTGGTATCTTCATTGGGTCCTGAAACTTCATCGTCAGGCGAAGGAGGTGAAGGTGGGGTACTATCAATTTTTATTCTGTAATAGTCTGTACTTCCCCAGGTTCCCATGCTGTCCTTTGCCTTTATGTGGAAGTACCAGGTCCCGTCTGCCTGGTTCGAATATGATTTACTGGTTCCTGTTGTCTCAACTGTTGTATCGGGTATTGTTGAAGAAGAGTGATCAAGAATGTAACTATATCCTGCAATTCCGGATGAAGTTGAGGGAGTTGTCCACCTGAATGAAGGGTCGTTGTTTTTGTACGGGATATTTTGATTGGGATGCGTTGAAGAAGAGATCGAAGGCGTTCCAGGGGGAGAAGGTAAAACCGGAGCATCTGACTTGGTCTTAAAGTCATTGTTTGAAGGATTGTAAACACCTATATTGTCATCTCCATCTCCATCCCAGTCTCCAATTATTGGTTTACCGATGGTATTTTGATACTCATATTCATCAAGATCAAAATTATGTCCATTTAAACGAAGATAAAAGTGGAAAGTGTTTGTGTTCTGGCAAGGATCATTTTCCCTCATTATACCCAGATCGTCCTTCTTATCCCCGTTCCAGTCACCGATAATTGGTAAATCACCTGCCTCTCCAAAATTAACATTTTCATTAAGAGCTGTTACAGACGAAGCCCCTAAATTTAATTTATACAGGTAAAATACGCAATTGCTGGAATAAAAACCTCCAACATCATCGTCGCCATCTCCATCCCAATCCCCTGTAATAGGTATATTTTCAGGATAAGGCCCAAATAGTATTGATTTATCCGCCTCTCCAACCCTTTCACTCAAATCATTCCAATGTCTGGTAATAAGGAAGAAATAAGAATTTCCTTCATGGTCTGGTCGGTAAATGCCTATTTCGTCATAGCCGTCACCGTTCCAATCCCCAATAACGGGCAAATCTCCTCTTTCTCCAAAAATTACTGTTTTCCCATTAAAAATAAACTCGTTGGTTTCGGGATCGAAAGTTCCTTTTATATCATTCCCATCTTTATATAAATCGCCAGCAAGTGGGGTTTTTTCAGAGGCTGTATCAGTTATTGAGGGCGTTAGTGGAGGATATGCCCATCCTATGTAGAGGATATTGAATCATATTGTGATTTTTTTACTGAACCGTAGGCATGAATAATTTGTCCATTACCTAAAGATAAACCAACGTGCCCCCAATTTTTGTAAACTCCATCTATCGTTCCATACCAGTTATAAAATACGAAAGCACCTCTTGGTGGCAAATCTTTATTATTTTCGGCATGTAATGCATCTGCGGCTGCTTTTGCATATCCATATCTTTGTATATTCGAATTAGCACCTGTTTGATAAGCATCCTGAACAAATTTTAAACACCAATAATTATAACCAGTTGAGCCCATATAAGACTCTGACCATTCAATGGCTTCTGCTATTCGTTCGTCTTCTGCAGAAGCAACAGACATACTCATTACAACTCCTAATAGTATAATCGCTGTAATGCATACTTTTTTGATCGATTTATTTCTCATATTTCCCCCTTGACGTCAAATGTGCCGTCAGGTTTCAGAATTTGAAATTTTTTGTCCTGATGATTGGATTTAATGTCAATAGCAGTTCTAAATACACCCGGCATTTTCATGGTAAGTAAATACAACCCAATGTAGTTGATTTACTTTATTCAGAGAGTGGCCCCGCAGTCAGATCATTCATCCAGTAATAGATAATCTCCTGCAGTTCAGCAGTTGTTATCCGCTTACCCTCATCCGAACGGGAGTCAAACCAAGAAATCCATTCTCCTGAATCGTAAAATACCTGGACCTTGACTGTTTTTTCGTTGCCTGCAAAGTCTTTTGCAACAACTACGACGCTGTTTTCACCTTCAACAAGTTCGATTTCAGCACTCCATTCTTCTTTACCGGATGCAGGAACCCCATTTACGCTAACTTCCATAAGCCCAGAATTGTCAAAAGCCGTTCCTGAAACCGTAATGAATCGATCAGACACATTTTGTCCCTGCAATGGATAATTGACAGTAAGCTCAGGGGCTTTCAGGTCAGAAGAACTTACAGCAATACTTCCGTTGCTGATTTCAGGAATTATGAGTGTCCCGCTTTCATCATTCAAAACGGCATAAGAAAACAGAATATCTGTGTTCCCGCCCGTAATCCCTCTAAAAGTGATTTTTGCCAGAACGGCCTTGTTTTTGTTTACGGCCTCAGAGTCAGCGGCGATCAGTTTAACCCAGCCTTCCGAATTATTGATTAGTGATTGTGGATTTCCAAAATCACCGGAAGTTATGTTTTTCGCAGTGACTATATCCGGGTCAAAAGAAATCTTTACAATGCCTCCTGCCACAATTTCAGCATCATTGACCACTACAGGAACTGAAACTTCCGAATCCAGATTTACCGAATAGTCTCCAAGGCTTACACTCTGCGCAGAAGCGGATGAAATAGTACATAAAAGTAAAAAAAGGAGGGAGAGGTTCTTCATGGCAAGAACTCCAGAATCCTTTGCATCAAAATTGTTACATCGCCACTGTCGAGTCTTCCATTGTTATTGAAATCTCCAAAAAGGAACCCTTTACCCTCCGGGTTCACAAGATAACCCTGAACCGTATCATTTTCCAAGTCCCAGACATCAACTATTCCGTCTCCGTCAGCATCAGTAAAGTTCCCCTCAACATAATAGAAAACTTTGATACTATCGTTTCGGCTGTAAGATGTGTTGGTTACAGCTTCCACGGTTATCGTATTGACACCGATTGAAAGCGGGACTTCAGCACTCCAGGAAGTGTTACCGTTTGCAGGAACCCCGTTTACGCTCACATTCGTGACATTGTTTGGAGACAGGGCGCTACCGTGCACGGTTACCGGGGAATTGAGAACAATATCCCCATTATGTGGAAAATCAATTGTCAGCTCCAGGTTTTTCTTTTGAATATTGTCTGTATCTTCAAGTGGTTTATATGCGATATAATCTGCATATTTCACCACAATTATGCCAGGACTACCTTCAAGGTGTTCAACTTCAGCGACTTTTTCAAGTGAACTGGAGGCAATCACGTCGGCATACTTGACTACCATTACACCTGGATCACCTTCAAGGTGTTCAACTCCAGCGGCTTTTTCAAGTGAACTGGAGGCAATCACATCAGCATACTTGACAACCATTACGTCGGGTTCACCATCAAGATGACCAACTTCAGCAGCAGCATCTAACGTCAGGTTCCAGACGTAATCAGCATCTATAACCGAGATTTCCTCTGCGTTAGCCACAGTCGTGTTAATTAAGAATAATAAAATAATTATTCCCACGACTTTACTCTGCATACTCCAGCACCAAACCTACTCTTCCGGTTGCATCGTCATCTGTTTTTATTGTTATTATTTGTTCTACACCATTCTGGACCTGTCCGGTGAATGAACCATAATTCGTGTCCGTTGTAGCTAAATAACTTATTGAAACTCCATTCAAGTATGCATAACTTTTGCCGTAATTGGAATTAGATGTATATTCATCTTTATTGTAGTGTGACCAATCAACTGCATAAGTCTGGAAAGTGGTAGGAATAGTAAACTTGAAAAAATTTGTTCCATGTTGAATGGACTCGGTAATGATCATCATTTTGTTCGCATCTTCATACCTGAAATCATAGTATTTTACCCCGCTCGAGGTTCCTCCAACTGCTGTAGCTACTTGTCCTACAGCCTTGCTTAATGTGGTCGAAGATACAGCGCCACCACTGTAATAAGCCCAAGGCAATATCCAGCTTGAAGGCCTTTCATTGGGATAGTAAGCTACCACCCATCCATCGGTGCTTACGTAGACATGAGGGTATTCTTCTTCGGCATGCAAATAAAGGGCAACTGTGCCTATTATATAATCTGGGGTTTCCCTTTCAATACTTGAAAAAGCAGATTTTGCAGAATTTAAATCAATACCGCTTGGTTTAGCATGAACATAAGCAGAAATTCCTGCCTCGTCTGCCGGGAAATCAACTGCTGCACTGGCACTCCCCATCAGGAATAAAATACCTAAAAGTGCAAGTGGTATCAATAATCTCGTTCTAATTTTCAAAAGTTATCACTCCTTAATCAATAAATGGCGGTTTTTCAAGAGAAATTGCAACAGGGCCTGAAGAAGCGTTTTTACTTCTGTTGAAGTCCTCTTCCGAAGAAACCGTGGTGTTCTCTTCAGGATTTTCCAGACTGCCTGTGCTGCTGTTATTCAATGATCCGTATTCGGCTCCTTTTTGCTCTGAATAAGTATTCTCATAGGCCGGAAACGTTAGTACAACTATGAATAGTATAAGAAAAAATCCTATTTTCAAATACAGTTTTATCCTTTCACCTTCTTCAGTATTTTATCCAAAAAATTCGTTTTTTCGGGGCGTTTGAGTTCATTTCCCGGCAGTAAGAGACTTATTTTGTGAACAATCGGGATTTTTATTCAATGATTAGTGAGTTATTCCCCTTTTTACATCCCCATTCTACATATTCCGATGATTATGGAATACATCTAAACATTTCAAGAAACCATGTAACATGTTAATTGCAACAATATAACATTTTCTAAATTCTATGCAGGATATATTATTTATCTGAATAAAAATTCCAAAAATTAAATATGATGGATTTTAAAGGTCGTTAATAATGTTATTATATAAAAATTTTAATATAGTAAAGCGCTACATTTTATATAATTTCAAATATAATATATGAAATATTCATTCAGGCTTACGGATAGAACCGGGAGATGAGGCAAAACCATGAAAAAAACGCTGAAAACCCTTGATAAAAAGGCCGAGGAGAACTACAGTAAAGCGAAAGTATTTTTCCAGATGAAAAGGTATGAAGAAGCCCTGCAGGCCTACAGAGACGCCGAAACTGTCTGGCAGCAGGTGGCGGCCCTCCTCTCTGAAAACGGAAAAGAAGAAGATAGTCAGAAAGTCCTCAGCCTGATCTGTGAGGTCCGGTCCAGTGCCGGCATGGCCCTTTTTAAAATCGGAAGATATGACGAGGCCCTGGCAGTTGTTGACGAGACCCTCGAAGCAAAACCTGAAAGCCCTACCGAGTGGTCCAACAGGGGTTTTGTACTCTCGGCCCTTGGCCGCTACGAAGAGGCCCTTGAAGCTTTAGATAAATCCCTGGCTTTAAACCCTGATTCCACCGAAGTCCTGACCAGCAGGGGTATAGTCTTCTTCAGGACTGGTCAGCCTGAAAAGGCTCTGGAGGCTTTCGAGGCAGCTCTGGCTGTGGAGCCAAAGAGTGCTTCGGACTGGGCCTGTAAATTACCGAGGTTCAGCTTCTTTTCCCGGAACAAAGCCCCGGTTCTTCGCCCGAATAAGGCCGAACCCTGGTACTGGAAAGGAAAGGTCTTTGAAAGCCTGGACGAAAAAGAAAAGGCCCTCGAAGCTTACAAAACAGCCCTTGAAAGTGATCCTGAACACCTGAATTCTCTCCTCAGCGGAGGAGACCTGCTCTGTGAATTCAGGGAATACAAAGAAGCTTTCAAATGTTATACAAGGGCCCTTAGACTGAGTCCCGGAAACCCCGTGGCAAAGGCCGGAAAGGAACTTTGCGAGCAAAGTATTCCTTAAGGAAGCTTTCCAGAACCGGGCCCTTATATCTCCGGTTTCCCCGGCCTCTGCGGTCTCTGCATTTCTCCTTCCGGCTCTTCTCCCCTAACTGTATATATAGGGGCTGTACAATTCTTATGTCTATGAAGAGCCGTGAATCCGTAGATTCGATTTCAACTAAAAAATCATACAAACAACCAGAGCAAAAGCCGCAGGTCGCATCCTCAGTTTCTCCGAACTATGAATCGGCAGCCTTCGCAAAGCCGGCTCTTGACCAGTACCTGGGCGTGTTTCCCGACCTGAACCGGCGGCTGTCTCCTGAAAGGGACCTGGGGCTCTCTCCCGCAGGCCAGCCCAGACTCAGCAGCGAGGCTCACCCGAGGCTCTTTTCCGCCCGGGTGGAGGGGCTTTCCACCGCTATACCGACAGCGGGCGCTGAAATCCGGCCTGAAGTCCCGGTCAGGGACAGCTTTGAACTGGAGCCAGGCCTTCCGGCCTTTACGGTTACGGAAAGGTTCGACAGGACTCTCGGGCTTGGGAGCGATCCTGTACTAAGGTCCGTTGAGAGCCGGTTTTTTGAAGCCAGGCAAGAAAAAGAGAACAAACTGGATAAGCAGGAAAAAGAGATCTGAAGTTAAGACAGGGGGCTTCCCCACCTTTAATTTTTTTTCGTTCCTTTTTCTTTATTTTTTCGTTACTTATTCTTTCCTTTTTCGTTACTTATCCTCCCCAATCTCTTTTTCTATATATTTATCACAAAATTTTAGTGTATTGTTTAAACACTTGCCGATTTTCCCTGTATTATAAATATTCAGAATATATATCCCTTAAAGGAAACATTTATATAGAAGGCAGCCAGTTAACTATTTCCTGTCAGGCTATTATTGCTAATGAAAATTGGTCAAATATGTCAATACCCCCCAATATGTAGAGGAGCCTGAGGAAGTACCTAATCAAGCTTATTGAATGAGTTAAGTACCTGAATATTCAAACTTAAAAAGAAGGGATAAATAATGAAATCATCATCATTAGAAATGAATCCAAACAATCTGGTACAGTACCTCAAGAAACCCGCAAGCGAGTTCACAAAGGATGACATCATCAAGTTCGTTAAGGGAAACGGCATCAAGATGATCAACTTCCGCTATGTGGGTGGAGACGGCAGGCTCAAGGCCCTCAACTTCGTACTCACCAGTGAAGAGCACCTTGACACCCTCCTTTCCACCGGAGAAAGAGTGGATGGCTCAAGCATATTTTCCTACATTGAAGCTGGTTCAAGCGACCTCTACGTTGTCCCCAAGTACCGCACAGCTTTTGTGAACCCCTTCGAAGAAATCCCTACTCTTGACATCCTCTGTTCATACTTCGACAAGGATGGAAACCCCCTCGCAAGCTCCCCTGCAAACATCCTGAAGAAGGCCCGTCAGGTTCTGAATGAAAAGACCGGCTACGACCTCGAAGCAATGGGCGAACTCGAGTACTACGTCATCTGCGACAAGGACGATGTCGACATGGACTTCCCTGCAGTAGACCAGAAAGGATACCACGAAGACGGTCCCTTCACCAAATTCGGACAGCTCAGAAAGGATGCCTTACTGGCAATCGCTCAGGCCGGCGGACTTATCAAATACGGCCACTCTGAAGTCGGAAACTTCACCGACGAAGAGTTCTACTACGAACAGAACGAAATTGAGTTCGAGACAACCGACATTGAGGACTCCGCAGACCGTCTCATCATCGCAAAATGGATGCTCAGAATGATCGGGCAGCAGTACGGTGTCAAGATCACCTACGCCCCCAAGATCACTGTCGGAAAGGCCGGAACCGGGCTCCACATCCACATGAAGCTCACCAAGGACGGAAAGCCTGTCATGATCGAGAACGGTGAACTTACCGACCCCGCAAAGAAGGTAATCGCCGGTGTGCTCGAAGTTGCCGCAGGAGTAACCGCCTTCGGAAACAAGGTACCCACTTCCTACCTCAGGCTTGTGCCTCACCAGGAAGCTCCCACCAACATCTGCTGGGGAGACAGGAACAGATCTGCCCTTATCCGTGTACCTCTCGGCTGGGCTGGCGACGCAAGTGCAATGATCACTAAGGCAAACCCCAACTACTCCGAAGATCTCAGGGACTACTCCGGAAAGCAGACCTACGAGTTCCGTGCAGCCGATGGTTCCGCTGACATCTACGGTCTCCTCGCATCCCTCTGTGTTGGTGCCCGCTACGGTCTTGAGATGGAAAACGGGCTTGAACGTGCAGAAGAGCTCTACATCGGCAACAAGAACATCTTCGAGGAAGAGCACAAGGACACCCTTGAAAAGCTTGACAACCTCCCTGCTTCCTGCTGGGAATCCGCAGAGGGCCTCATGGCTCTGAAGGACATCTTCATGCAGTACGATGTCTTCACCGAGGGTATGCTCGAAGGGGCCGCAGCAGACCTCAAGAAATTCGACGACTACCAGCTCAGTGAAAAACTCTACGGCAAGAATGACGAAATCAAGGCCCTTGTGGATGCTCACATCCACTGCGCCTGAGTTCGAATATTTCAAAAAACGAAAAGGAAAGCTTTTTTCCTTTTCCACATTTCCTTTTTTTAACTCAGCAGGGTTCCCTCCTATCTGTCACATATCGGAGGGGCCCTGCAACAACCATCGTTTCTAAAAATTAGTGTCTTTTTCGTGACCGATTTTCCGGAAAATTAGAATATTTTGCAATTATTCCTGATTTTTATACAGTTTCCCGGAGACAATTATCTCTTCCGAACAGTTCTCTGCACACTACCCGCAGTGGAGACAGAAAGCCGTTTCTATCCAGGACTGTGGAAAACTTTCCTACCTCGTGAACTATGTAAAAAAGAAGTGAAAGATGATTCTGAGTGGGGGATAGGACATCTGATTTTTAGGAGGTGGTTTGATGGGTGGGGGGAAAGATGTTTGGAGGAAATTACTTGAGAAAAAAAGCTTTTCTCAGATGCCCTACTCTATAATAATATCCAATATTATATAAAATTAAAGAAATAATGATTTATTGCTCCATTTTCCGGAAGTACTGTGAATAAAACCTGACTTTGACAGCACTTTTATACTTCAATCTTTCCTGAAAATTTGCTTGGCTTTTTCTTCCCAGACCTTCAGGTCAGCCCCTTCAAGCTCTTCTGAAACAGCCTCAAGAAGGCCCGGTATGTCCAGGTGCTGCGGGCATTTTTCTAGGCACTCTCCACACTTCAGGCAGAGGGATGCATAGCCAGGAACTCCGCCTCTTATTATTCCTCCGGGTTTTGCCGCATACATGAGCTTTGCTTCAGCTTCATTTCCGGAAAGGTACATGTTGTCGTATATCTCAAAACAGTAAGGAATGGCCACTCCGTTCGGGCAGGGCATACAGTACTGGCAGCCGGTACAGCCTGTTTTCATGAGTTCCCGGTACTTCTGCTCGACTCTCTCTACAAGCTCCAGTTCGGTTTCCGTGAAGGAATTCGGGTGGGCCTCGCCCGCGATTTTCAGGTTTTCCTCAATGTGGGCTTCCTCGTTCATACCGGAAAGGACGACCGTAACCTCCGAATGGTTCCAGATCCAGCGCAGGGCCCATTCCGCAGGGCTCCTTTTCAGGAGGCTTTCGTTCCAGATTTCCTGAACTGAAGAGGGTATGGGTCTGGCCAGTTTGCCCCCGCGCAGAGGCTCCATGATAATCACGCCCAGGCCCTTTGAGGCTGCGTATTCAAGGCCTTCGGTTCCGGCCTGGCTCTTTTCGTCCAGGAAGTTATACTGGATCATGCAGAAGTCCCAGGGGTAGGCGTCCACCACCCGCCTGAAGTCCTCAGTTGAACCGTGGAAGGAAAAACCGGCGTTGACTATGCAGCCGTCCGCTTTTGCCCTGTCAAGGAACTCGAGCACATCAAGTTTTTCCATTTTGTCCCAGAGGACTCCGACAAGCCCGTGGATGAGGTAGTAATCTATATGGTCGGTTTTGAGCCTTTCAAGCTGGGTGTTGAGTATCCGATCCATGTCTTTCCGGCTTTCCACTGTCCAGGAGGGGAGTTTTGTTGCGAGTTTGACTTTTTCACGGTAGCCGTCGGCAAGGGCTCTTCCGAGGAAGGGTTCGCTTTTTCCCATGTGGTAGGGCCAGGCCGTGTCGATGTAGTTTACGCCGTGGTCTATTGCATAGCGTATCTGCTTTTTGGCTCTTCCCTCATCGATTGCTCCGATTTTATTAACCGGAAGGCGCATGCAGCCGAAGCCGAGTATGGAAAGCTCGTCTCCGTTTTTCGGGATTTTTCGATATAACATTTTTTAACACCCAGATCCTGATTATTCCGTAATATAAACCTTAATTTCTCAGTAACCTCAATAATACAGAGGTAAAGAAAAGTGTTTTGTACCAGCGAAAAGAAGGTTTTATCATGAAGCGTTCAATCGGAGCAAAGCCTCTGGCCTTCCCGGCCCCGGCCTGGGTTATCGGGACTTACGACCGGAACAGAAAAGCAAACGCAATGACCGCGGCCTGGGCCGGGATCTGCTGCTCGAAGCCTCCCTGCGTCAGCGTGTCCCTGAGAAAGGCCACCCACAGCTATGCCGCTATTCTTGAGAATAAGGCCTTCACGGTGAACATTCCTTCGGAGGCTTATATAAAAGAAACCGATTACTTCGGCATCGTTAGCGGGAAAAATGAGGACAAGTTCGAAAAAACCGGGCTTACTCCTGTTAAAAGCGAGCTTGTCCAGGCTCCTTATATCGAAGAGTTTCCCCTTGTCCTTGAGTGCAGGCTCCTCAACAACTTTGAAATAGGCCTCCACACCATTTTTGTGGGAGAAATTCTGGATATTAAAGCGGAAGAGGCCGTGCTGGATAAAAAAGGAAAGCCGGATATTGAAAAAATCAGGCCGATGGTGTACGGGACCGGAGATAGCACTTATTATGGGATTGGAAAGGCCCTTGGGAAGGCCTTCTCGATAGGAATAAAAAGTTGAATAATAGGGAATAGGGGGATAGGACATCTGATTTTTAGGAGGAGGTGTTGATGGATGGGGGGAAAGATGTTTGGAGGAAATTACGTGAGAAAAAAAGCTTTTCTCAGATGCCCTAATTCATAATAATGCACGATATTATATAAAATTAAAGAAATAAAGAATTATTGCTCCATTTTTTGGAAGTACTGTGCTTATTGCCCTTAATCCGGCAGGACATTTATATTTTCAGCAAATCCCCATGTACCCTTAACCACTCTTTTTTTTCCTCATAGTCCGGCAGGACCTTTCGCAGCTCGTTCCAGAAGGCTTTTGAATGGTTTTTGTATTTCAAATGGCAGAATTCGTGTACTATTACATAGTCGAGAACAGAGGTTTTTGCAAGCACAATCCGCCAGTTAAACCTGAGCTGGTTCGTCTTTGAACAGCTCCCCCACTTGTTTTTGAGGCCCTGGATTTTGATCAGGGTAGGCTCTTCTTCAAAATACCGGAGGTCCTTTTTGGCCCTCTGTCTGACGGCCTTTTCGGCTTTCATATGGTAGAAATCCAGAAAAAGGGGCCGGAACAACCTTAATAGTCGTATCAAGGTCGAGCCTGTACGCACGTAGTGTGGCCTTTTCGAGAAATCCACACAGAAAAGAGCTTATTTCAATTGATTTTAAAAAATTTTATAAAACGGCGAAAAAATTCAAAAACGTTATATAGGAGTAAAATGGTGTAGGGTAGTAGTTAGCAAAACATAATTTAGAAGTAGAATGATAGGAACCTTTGTTTCGCGCCATCAGTTCCTATCGATGATCCAACCCCGAGATTAAGAGAAAACCCATTAACTCTCAATCTACAATCTTTCTTACGACTTCTCGATACTTAACATAAACGCCGTGAAATATTTATTATCATGAAATTATTTAATTATATTAAATTATATGTATATATTAAAATATTTAATAGCATCAAATATTTCAAAGGCGTTAAATACCCGAGTTTCGCTTCCCGAGTTCCGCTTCGGGAGCACGGGGTCCGTTTCGCTCGCTTCGCGAGCTCAAGCAGACTAAAAAAAACCAGAACAACCTTAAATATCGTCTTCCTGCATTCTTTTTCCGTGTGTTCCGTGTGTTCCGTGTGTTCCGTGGTTTGGATGCACACACCAAATGTCTCAATCTACAAAAATACAACCTGTATGGGTATAAAGTGATTTCCTGACT
This sequence comes from Methanosarcina baltica, assembly GCF_055394095.1. Classification (NCBI taxonomy): domain Archaea; kingdom Methanobacteriati; phylum Methanobacteriota; class Methanomicrobia; order Methanosarcinales; family Methanosarcinaceae; genus Methanosarcina; species Methanosarcina baltica. Next base: position 3,134,223 of record NZ_AP042463.1, read on the forward strand.
GAAAATATGAAGTCGTTTTTCAGCCATTCCTTAATAATCAGAATGGAACCTTAAGCTCCTTTTTTCTATTTTTTGCTGTGGTCGGAATCAACCTGAACTAAGGGTTCAAAAACACAAGCAAAAGACACATTGGATATTTGACCATAAAAACATCAACCATGCAGCACTGGACTATCAAAATAATAACGTTTTATACGAACTTGAGCCCCATTATTCCCGAGGCGATTAGCATGATGCAGAAAAGCCTTCCAATGTTGGTCAACTACCCCACGCTAAAGAAGCTGTCCGACAATTCAATTTCAGGCAAAAACAGGTAAAAAGAAGGCATATAAAGCCTTTAAATCGAAAAAAACGGAATTTCGATATTACTGATAGTAATTGTCGGACAGCCTGTAAAGCAGTGGGGCTTGTATAAGCCCTAGTTGACCAGCCTAAGTCTTAATTGACTACGTTGGAAATGTCATGATACCTGCGAATGCTTCCTCAGTTTGCAGCTCTATCGTGTAGTATTAAAAGTCCTGAGAGGTAGGGACGGTGTGCTACGCATGACAAGCGTTTCCAACATTGGCGAGGGGAGACAATTTAAAAATTGCGTTACCTGCTATGGAAATTTGTTTCCAGCGCAGAGAGGAGAAATCCAGCATGATATTTATACTTAATAAAAACAAAGAGCCGTTAAGTCCCTGCCATGAAGCAGTTGCAAGAAAACTGCTTAAAGCGGGAAAAGCGGTTATTCACAAAAAATATCCCTTTACAATTCGACTCAAAGAGCTGAAAGAGTCTAAGGACAATTCGGCTTTTAGACTGAAAATAGATTACGGAAGCCGTCACACGGGTCTTGCTATTCTGAAAGGTTCAAATGTTGTCTGGGTTGCACAGTTGCACCACAAAACAAGCATAAAAAAGAATATGGATAGCAGAAGATCAATGCGGAGAACACGGCGAAATCGAAACACCCGTTATCGAAAACCGAGGTTTCTGAACCGGAAAAGGCGGGAAGGCTGGCTGCCTCCATCCCTGCAAAGCCGTGTAGATAACATTGAAAATTGGGTCGAAAGGCTCAGAAAACTCTGCCCTCTGACTCATATTTCCTATGAAAACTGCAAGTTTGATACTCAACTCATGCAAAACCCTGAGATAAGTGGAATCGAGTACCAACAGGGAGAGCTGCAAGGGTATGAGATAAGAGAATACCTGCTTGAAAAATTCGGTAGAAAATGTGTCTACTGTGGAGCTGAAAACGTTCCTTTACAAATTGAGCACATTATTCCTAAAATCAGAGGAGGCTCAAACAGAGTCTCCAATTTAACATTGGCTTGTAGAGAATGCAACCAGAAAAAAGGAAGTCAAACTGCAGAAGAGTTTGGACATCCTGAAGTGCAGAACCTGGCCAAAAAGTCGCTTAAAGATGCTGCGATTGTAACAGCTACCAGATGGAAAGTTTTCGAGGCATTGACTAAAACAGGACTTCCGGTAGAATGCGGCACGGGTGCAAGGACAAAAATGAACCGAATCAGGGCAGAGCTGCCAAAAGATCATCATTTCGATGCTATTTGTGTAGGAGAATCCACTCCAGAAAAAATCAATTTTGCAACAAACAACGTCCTGCATATCAAAGCAAAAGGAAGAGGGCAATATAAAAGAACAAATCTCGATAAGTACGGCTTTCCTCGTTCATACCTTCCCAGGCAAAAAACCTTTTTTGGTTTTCAAACTGGCGATACAGTCAAGGCGGTTGTACCCAAAGGCAAGTACAAAGGGACATGGTTTGGTTCCGTTGCTTGTAGAAAATCGGGTAGTTTCGACATCAAAAACAAAGAGGGGAAAAGGATCTCAATTAATAAAAAATACTTCAAAGTATTACAGAGGACAGATGGTTATGAATATTCGACAGAGAAGTGCGGCATTCCTCCCGGCGCTAAAGCAACCGGGCTCCCTGCCTGAATTTTTGTGGATTCGCCAAAAAGAATAATTCCAAGCAGCGTTGTGCCAATAATTCCAATTCCTGTCCATACGGCATATCCCGTCCCGATGGGTATTACTCTCAGGGCTTTTTCCAGAAGGTACATGCTCAAAAAAAGGCTAACTGCTGTGAACAGGGTCGGGTAAAATCTGGTGAAACCGTTACTGTACTTCATTCCGATGGCCCATCCGGTTTCGAAAATGCCTGCAATTAAAAGATAAATCCATTCCACTTAAATTTCCTCCGTTTTTTCCGGTATTTTCCACGATCATATATATAAAAATGTTGTAGAATCCAGGAAAGTCAGTTCTCCCAGGGCCAGACGGGAAAAGGAAGGAAGCCTCAAAGCAAAAAAAAGAGAGGACATGAGGGCTCATATCCCTGTTTTAATCAGGTACGCAAAAGCTCTGCGCATTATATTTTCTTGAGCATCAGGGACATGATTCCGCCCCTGGAAGGTTTTCCGGACCCTCCGGCTTCGTCCGAAAAACCGGGCATCCCCATTCCGGACCCTCCGAATAACTCGTTATTGAAGCGCTCGGTTATTTCATCGTAGATCCGTTTGTATGCAACACAGTGGGTGTCAACACCGTTTATTTCCCCGTTGTTGGGGGTGATGGCATTGTAGGGACAGCCACCCCGACAATAATTGATGTGGGGACAGTTCTTGCATTCCTGATCCACGTAGTCCTTATACGCGTGCATGAGCTTCCAGGCCTCGGATTGGGCCAGGTCTTCGACGCTCGGGTTGTCGTAGACGTTTCCCATAACGTATTTTGGCATTCCCACGAAGCGGTAGCAGGGGTAGATGCCTCCGTCGGGCCCGATTGCGAAAGTATCTCCCATACAGTCCACGAAGGTGCAGACCGTACCCCGGCCGGTAAAAACGTTTTTGCAGAGGTGGTCTATGTTCATGACCTCGACCTTGCCCATGTTTTCCAGGTACTTGTCCAGAAGATAAACCAGAAGTTCCCCATATTCTTTCGGGTCAAGAGCCCATTTCTCAGGCTCGTCTCCACGTAAAGAGGGCAGGCAAGCGTGCAGCTTAAGGGTCTGGCCCCTTTCCATGTTGAAATTGAATATTTCTTCCTTGTATTTTATAGAATGCGAGGTGAAGGTGGTGATGAACCTCACATTGAGACCATGGGCCTCTGCGATTTCAGCACCCTTTGTGGTCTTTTTAAAATAACCCTTTCCTCTCTGAAAATCGTTTAACTCCTCCGGGCCGTCAAGGCTCGAGCCTATGGGAATTTTATATTCCGCAAAAATCTCGGCTATTTCCGGAGTCATTTTCCAGAGGTTGGTCTGTATGGCAAAGGCCAGGTCCCGGTCACTCAGGCCTTTGGAAAGCAGGGGCAGAGCTTGCCGGTAAAAATCCGCGCCTGCAAGGAGAGGCTCCCCCCCGTGGAAGGTAAAGGTTATCGAATCATCCCGGAAATCTTTGAGCCATTCAACCACCGCTTTGATGGTCTCAATACTCATTATCGGAGACCCTTCCTCGGAACTCCAGCAGTATTTGCAATTGGAAGGACAGCCCAGTGTAGGAATCAGCATCACGTGAAATGGCATTTTTAAAGCACCCTTATTTTGGACTTCTTCAATGTATTAATACTTTTCAAGTTATATTTATTTATGATGTAATAGTGTATAACTTACATATAATTTTTGCCAAAACTTCCTCCTGAATGTAAAAATTATTGGGTTCATTTGTCCAAAACAAAAGCTTTTTATTGGTGTCTTACGTACGTAATAATCCAATAATGCTCATACATGTGCATTTTGTTTATAATGCCAGAGGGCCTTACTATTATTATATACTCACCCAGTTTTAAAATTCGGAATTTTTGCATCAAAATACAAGGCAATACCCCAACATAATTCTGAAAACCAAACCTGTATGAATATAACATTAAAAGTCCTGAGAGCCAGTTTCAAAAACTACGTAATCTGCTACGGGAACCTGTTTCAAAAGCAGAGTGGAGAAATCCAAACGTGGAACGGAATGCCTGAAAGTTGACGGCATTCCTTCCACAAATAAAGTCGCAGGCATCCTGCCTGAGGAATCGTGAAAAGAAATGTATGATGCGTGTATGGAAGCTGAACTCGACCCTGCCGTCCAGCTTCACCCAAAACTTTCAAAAGACGACCAGCTTGGAAAATTGAAGGACCTTTTGGAGAGGGTGGCTGCCAGCAGTCCCTTTTACCAGAAAAAGTTCAAAGAGGCAGGGGTGGACCCGAAGAATATCGAAAGTCTCGATGATCTGAAAAACCTGCCCTTCACCACAAAAGAAGAACTCAGGGACGCCTACCCCCTGGGGTTGCAGGCCGTGCCCGATTCCGAGATTGTCCGAATCCATTCTTCCTCAGGGACCACGGGCAAACCCATAATCATTCCCTACACCCGGGGAGACATCGATACCTGGGCCCGGATGATGATGCGCTGCTATATGCTCGCGGGCCTCACGAACCTGGACCGGATACAGATCACCCCCGGCTACGGGCTCTGGACCGCAGGAATAGGTTTTCAGTTAGGAGCCGAGCGCCTGGGGGCAATGGCTATCCCCACGGGCCCCGGAAACACCGAGAAACAGCTCGAACTGATGACCGACCTTAAATCAACAGCCCTTGCGAGTACCTCTTCCTATGCCCTCCTGCTAGCCGAGGAAATCGAGAAGCGGGGCCTTAAAGACCAGGTTCATCTGCGGGTAGGGATCGTGGGTTCCGAGCGCTGGAGCGATAAAATGCGCCACAGGATCGAGACGGAACTCGGGATCAAGACCTTCGACATCTACGGTCTTACGGAAATCTACGGGCCCGGAATTGCCCTGGACTGCTCCTTCCATGAGGGAATGCACTACTGGTCCGACTACCTGCTCTTCGAGATTATCGACCCGATCACGGGTGAAGCTCTCCCTGAAGGCACTCTTGGGGAACTCGTGATTACGACCCTCACGAAAGAAGGAGGCCCCCTCATTCGCTACAGGACAGGGGACCTGACTCGCATCATCCCCGGCCTCTGCAAATGCGGTTGCCCCTTCCCGAGGATCGACCGCATCCTGGGCCGGACGGACGACCGGATCAAGTACAAGGCCGTAAACATTTATCCGGGCCAGATTGAAGACATAATTCAGAAAGTCCCCGGAGTCAGTAGCGAGTATCAGATCCTCCTGACCCGCAAAGAAGGCCGGGACTCCATGGACTTCAGGGTGGAAATCGAAGCTGCTGATGAGCCGGAAAAGAAGGCAAAGACCGAAAAGGCTCTGAAAAAGGCCTTCAAGGACTTTATCGGAGTTACGGTGAACATCGTCGGAGTAAAAATAGGAGAACTCCCCCGCAGCATGAAAAAGACAAAAAGAGTGATTGATGAAAGGGACCTCTGAAAAAGTTTCTCTGATAAATGTCCCCTACGTTTTCTTTTATAAGTGAGCCGGGCCCGGCTTAGAGTTTTCAAAAATCAAAACGGGGTTGGGTGGGGAGGGTCTCGCTTTCTGGGGTGCCGGGAATTTTGCCGGGCACCAGCCAGCAGGCCAGCCATTTTTTTCTGGGGAATTTACTCCCCGGCTGGCTCTTTTTTCGGAATCGCCTCTTCTTCGAGGTCTTTCTTGTACACGATAGTCCTGTATGGGAATGGGATTTCTATGCCTTCCTGATCAAAGCGTTTTTTGATATTTTCTCTGATCTGGCAACCGGCATTGTATGCAAGGCTCCTGTCTCTGAACCAGACAAGCAGCCGCAGGTTCACGGCAAAGTCCCCGAGTTCGGTAAGGAGGACCTCAATTTTCCCGCGATCTTTCTGGTCGGGAGATATTTCCTTGAGTGAAGTATGGAAATCCAGAAATTTCGATCTTAACAGCTCGCTGCCTGGAAAAATCGGCTTCATCACACTGTATTCTTCTATTCCGGGGTGCATGACGTCCGGGTGCTTTTTTCCTTCCTCCATCATGATTCTGCGGGCCAGGTCGATGTCGGCATCGTAGCTTACCCCTATATCTATGGGCCAGATAATGGCCGGGTCTTCGATAGTCCAGTTAATGACAGCTTCATCGCTGATCACGGCGTTGGGGATGATCAGCCTCCTGTTGTCCCAGGTGGTGATTACGGTGTGTCTGAGGTTAAGATCCGTAATTTTGCCGTACTCTTCGCGGATAGTCACCCGATCTCCTACCCGGAAGGGCTGGAACACGGCAAGGGAGAGGCCGGCTATTACATTGCTCAGCGTGCTCTGGGCCGCAAAACCTATGACGACACCAGCAACTCCGGCCCCGGTAAAGAGAGCGACCGAGAGTTTCTCAAGGTCCGGGATCTGGGAGATGATCGCCATCAGGCCCAGGAAATAAATGATTCCGATAGTTATGTGCCTGAGCATCCTAAAAGCCGTCATGTCCACATTTAGCCGGTCACTTATCCTTTTAAAATAATTTTGCATCAAGTGGTCTGCGACTCTTGCAAAAAAAACAGTAATCAGGGATATGAAAATGATAGCAAACAGGGTGCTTATGTTGCCCGAAAGCCAGGCAATCGGTCGGGCAAAATTTATTCCCAAAGATGTCAGGCTTTTGGATGCGAGAAAAAAAGGAAGCATATATAGTGCCTTTATATACTATATGTATAAAAAGATTGGGAATTACCTAAAACCTTTGCATGATTTCAGGTTTTGAGATCGGGGGGTTTCCTTCCCCCCGCTTCCCATCCGTTTGCTAAAAAATAAACGGTTTGAGATTCTTTTTGTTTTTTCAACTTCTTATTTTCAACCTCTTATTTTCAACCTCTTAGTTTTATAATCCTTTTTTAAGAACTTGATTTTTCATTTTTTAATAAGGCTGCCAGCTCAGGCCAGGGTAGTCTCTTCGAGCACGTATACCCAGTATCCTTCATAGGGATCTACTGTGAAGTTGTCCGTTCCCACCTGATTTCCGTTGAGCATACCACTCTGTCCGTTGTAGCCCACATATGAATAGCTGCCGGAGCCGCTCTCATTCGGGACCCAGGGGCCCACGACCTTTGCATAATAGGCATCCATGGACGTAAAGGCAGCTTCTGCAGAGAGTGCGGAGAGCACCGGGGACCCAACAGCGTTCCAGCCCGGATACAGGTACAGGGATGTTGGGGTTACAGGCATTTCTTCTTCAATGGAAGCAAAGATTTCCGTTGTATTGAAATCGCTTCCTGCCGGCGTCCGAATCCAGTATCCTTTTAACGGTTCAATCTCTATTACGTTTTCATAAAGCCCGTCCGTGCTGTTGTAGTAGATCAGAGAATCATAATCCACGCCCGCAAGCAGGTAGTCTGCGGCAGGGTTCATCGCTTTCTGGGGCATTGAGAAAAAGTGCCAGACCCCGGGTTTCACTTCTTCCGGTGGAAGCAGCACGGCATCGATGGCATGGATAACCCCGTTGCTTGCCTGGATGTCCGACATTGTGATCATTGCATCATTGATCATGACCCCCTCGGCAGTCACGTTTACAGTGAGGTCACTGCCTTCCAGAGTTGTGATATTGGTCATGTTCATAATGTCGGATTTATTCAATTTTTGATCCGCAACATGGTAGGACAGGACCTTTTCCAGGGCGACCGTGTCGTTCAGGAGAGCAGCCAACGTACCCTCGGGAAAGGCGTCTAAGACATCATCCGTCGGGACAAAGACCGTGAACGGGCCTTCTCCTTTCAGCGTGTTGTTGAGTTCTGTGGCTTCCACCACTGTAACAAAGGTTGTGAAATTATTCGCTATTGCGGTATCGATTATATTTTGTAGTTCTGTAACATTACCATCCGTTTCATTGCCATCCGTTTCATTGCCATCCGTTTCATTGCCATCCGTTTCATTGCCATCCGTTTCATTGCCATCCGTTTCATTGCCATCCGTTTCATTATCATCCCCTGGTGGGAGCATCACAGTATCAATGGCATGGATAACCCCGTTGCTTGCCTGTATGTCCGAAATTATGATCGTTGCATTATCGACCATGATCACCCCGTCCGTTACGTTTACAGATAGGTTACTACCCTCCAGAGTTGTGACATTGGTCATGTTCATAATGTCGGATTCATTTAATTTTTGATCCGCGACATGGTAGTACAGGACCTTTTCGAGAGCTGCCGTGTCGTTCAACCAGGCGTCCAGCGTACCTGCAGGAAGGGCGGCAAAGGCATCATCCGTCGGGGCAAAGACCGTGAACGTGCCCGCTTCTTTAAAGGTGAAATTGAGTTCTGTGGCTTCCACCGCTGTAATAAAGGTTGTGAAATTATTCGCTATTGCGGTATCGATTATATTTTGTAGTTCTGTAACATTGCCATCCGTTTCATTGCCATCCGTTTCATTATCATCCCCTGGTGGGAGCATCACGGCATCGATGGAATGAATAACCCCGTTGCTTGCCTGTATGTCCGAAATTATGATCGTTGCATTATCGACCATGATCACCCCGTCCGTTACGTTTACAGATAGGTTACTACCCTCCAGAGTTGTGACATTGGTCATGTTCATAATGTCGGATTCATTTAATTTTTGATCCGCGACATGGTAGTACAGGACCTTTTCGAGAGCTGTCGTGTCGTTCAACCAGGCGTCCAGCGTACCTGCAGGAAGGGCGGCAAAGGCATCATCCGTCGGGGCAAAGACCGTGAACGTGCCCGCTTCTTTGAAGGTGAAATTGAGTTCTGTGGCTTCCACCGCTGTAACAAAGGTTGTGAAATTATTCGCTATTGCGGTATCGATTATATTTTGCAGTTCTGTAACATTACCATCCGTTTCATTGCCATCCGTTTCATTGCCATCCCCTGGTGGGAGCATCACGGCATCGATGGAATGAATAACCCCGTTCATCGCCTGGATGTCCGACATTATGATCGTTGCATTATCGACCATGATCACCCCGTCCGTTACGTTTACAGACAGGTTACTGCCTTCCATGGTTGTGATATTGGTCATGTTAATGATGTCGGATTCATTCAATTTTTGAACCGTAAAATGGTAGAACAGGACCTTTTCGAGAGCTTCCGTGTCGTTCAACCAGGCGTCCAGCGTACCTGCAGGAAGGGCGGCAAAGGCATCATCCGTCGGGGCAAAGACCGTGAACGGCCCCGCTTCTTTGAAGGTGAAATTGAGTTCTGTGGCTTCCACTGCTGTAACAAAGGTTGTGAAATTATTAGCTATTGCAGTATCGATTATATTTTGCAGTTCTGTAACATTACCATCCGTGGCGTTACCATCCGTGCCATCCGTGGCGTTACCATCCGTTTCATCCGTGGCGTTACCATCCGTGCCATCCGTGGCGTTACCATCCGTTTCATCCGTGGCGTTACCATCCGTTTCATCCGTGGTGTTACCATCCGTGGCGTTACCATCCGTGCCATCCGTGGCGTTACCATCCGTGTCATCCGTGGCGTTACCATCCGTGTCATCCGTGGAATTATTTTCATCTGCCATTAAATCGGCAGCTGAAACCGCGTATGCGGTAATTGATAACAGGAATAGGGCCATTATTAACCCTATTCCATACTTTGTTTTGAGTGTCGTATATTATTCCCCCACATTTTTATAAGAACGCAACAGAAAACCCCTGATTCTTTAACTCAGAGATAGTTGACGTATCTTCAGATCATAAAATACGTATTTTTAGATCGTAAAGCAGATTTCTTTGGACCATAAATTACGTATCCTCAAATCGTAAAATACGTATATTTATATAATAAAATGAGTATTTGAATACTACGAATTATATAAAATTACAAAGAATTATAATAATAATATATAATTGTGCCATTTCACCCCTCTGTTTCTCAGTATTAAAAATTCAATTTTCTAGAATATAATATGGGTTTTTTGAGGGGCCTTTTGATCCATATTTGCTTTTATGTGCTTCATTACTTTTTTATTCATTTTTTTATTTATGCAAACCTATAATTTACGAAATATAATATTAAATAATATATATATTATCTTATTTTATTAGGTACTCAAAAAATGATGTAAAATAATTAAGAATATCCAGTCAAAAACGCATCTTTTTAAAAAAATTAAAATTTTGAATTTCAGGTTTTGTAAAAAATATTTTTCATCCTGTTAATTTGAAATACACATCATAAATAAAGAAAATAAGATTCGAAAGGAGCTTTATCTCTGGTAGCAGAAGACTCCTTTCACAAAAACATTGGTCGTTACAAACTGTCCAACAATTACTATCAGTAATAACATAATTTCTTTTTTTCGTTTAAAGGCTTTAGACAGCATATTTTTTACATGTTTTGCCCTGAAATTGAATTGTCAGACAGCCTCGTTAGACAAAGGTATTAGGTAGGTGGAGTTTATTTCTTTTCTTTTGCGTATGCAACGATTGCTTCCTTGATCCCGTACTTGAAGGCGACCACGACGGCAATTCCCCAGGCGAGCGGCCCGAAGAAGAGGTAGAGGATTCCGGTGTCTATGAGCATGGTATCGAGGGAAAGAAGGACCACGACGAGGATTAAAAATCCTCTCAGCAGAGAAACTATAATATTAGCTCCTTCGATCTCCATGCCTTCGATTGTTTTTTCCAGGTAATCCATCACGATGTCAATTGCCAGGATCCCTATCATGAGGATAATGATGCCTGTAAAAAGGCGTGGCAGATACTCGGTTATATCGATAAGAAGCTCAGTGAACATGGAAAGCTGTAAGATATCCACCGCGGCCGTAATGAAGATCAGGTAACCGAAAAGTTTAATCAGGCCGGCTATGATTCCGGAGGCTGCCATCCCTCCTGCTTTTACTGAAGCTCCAACGGAACTTTTTTCAAATTTATCGTCGATTCCGGTGGCTATCACCACTTTTCTAACAATGTTGCTTATGAAATCAACAATCAAAAGGCCTACTAACAATACCAGGAAAGCCGTGAGAATAAGCGGGATGAACAAAATAATCCTGGTAATGAAGTCCGCAACAATCTGGATTTCCAGGACATCTATAATAATCACAGCGAATATAATATAAACAAACCACCTGATTACCGCTGCAAAAAAGCTTACGGTACTCATTTCAGCTTTTTTGATCATTCCTCCGATAGCTGTTTTATCAATGAGGTCGTCAAGCCCGATTTTATCCAGGATCTTTGACCCGATACTTCCGAGGATGCTTCCGAGGATCCATCCCACAATCAGCAGGACAATAACCGCCACAAGGGTCGGAATAAATGATATGAACTGATCTACCATACCTAACAAACTATTCATGATCTCCGATTGGACCAAGCCAAACACTCCCATCTGGTTTATTTTTAATTAACTTATTTAACTCTCCGGAACCCCTTTCCGGATGCGTTTTTATTATATATTCCGATTTATAATATCGCCTGTATAATACAAAAATCTATCTGAGATATATATAAATCCATGTCGGTAAATTCAGTTATACAAACTCATCTGCTATCATTATAATTTCCAAGGTGAAGTCACCGTGAAGCTCAGAAAATTCAAAAGCAAAAAATCAGAACTGGGACTTGCTCCCGGAACGCTTGTGCATGTGGGGGAAAAGAAAACTGAAAAAGTAGTGGTCAGGGTCTGGGCCTACAATGCGGATGAACTGGTGGAAAAAGAGCTGGAGGGTGTGGAGGAATGTTTGACCTTCCGGGAAAAGCCCGGCATGAAGCTCTGGGTTAATGTGGACGGGCTTTTTCAGATAGATGTGATCGAAAAGCTCGGGAAGTGCTTTAATATCCACCCCCTGACCCTCGAAGACGTCCTCAATACCGGACAGCGGCCTAAAATGGAAGATTACGAGACCTACATATATTCCATTTTAAAAATGCTCCTTTTTGATGAAAAAACCGAAGAGATAGTTATGGACCAGGTAAGCATAATCCTCGGGCCCGACTATATCCTCTCGTTTCAGGAAAGGGAAGGAGATGTCTTTAAACCTGTCCGGGAAAGACTGAAAAACCCGGGTTCCAGGCTCCGGAAATCCGGTGTAGATTACCTAGCTTATGCCCTGATCGATGCGGTAATCGATAATTATTTCCTGATTCTGGAAAAGTCAGGAGAGCAGATTGAAGAACTCGAAGACAGCCTTATTTCAGCTCCCAGGCCCGAAACCCTGCAAAAGATCCAGAGTTTCAGGAGAGATATGATTCTCCTCAGGAAATCGGTCTGGCCCCTCCGGGAACTCATAAACGGGTTGCAGAAGGTTGAATCGGAACTGATAAAGGACTCTACCCAGCTCTATCTCAGGGACGTCTACGATCATACGATTCAGGTCATTGACGGGATAGAAGCTTTCAGAGATATCCTCTCCTCAATGCTCGACGTCTACCTTTCAAGCGTGAGCAACAGGATGAACGACATCATGAAGGTCCTGACCATAATTGCAACGATCTTTATCCCCCTGACCTTCATAGCCGGGGTTTATGGCATGAACTTCGAGTACATGCCGGAACTTAAATGGGCCTGGGGCTACCCTGTGGCCCTTTTCCTGATGCTCCTGACAGCCCTGATTATGTTTGCTTATTTTAAAAAGGAGAAGTGGTTCTGAATTTTCCCGAAGCTCAGGGAAGAGCTTCCCGGATTTGCCTGACTGTCAACGACCCGGCTGTTCCTTTCATGTTATGGGGCGGCCATTCTCCTGATTTTAGCTCCTCCGAGTTCTCGTCGTGCTCATCCTCGATAAGCATGATAAGCTCCACATCGGCCGGGACCTCGTCCGCCTCAACCAGGTCTGCCCCACATTTTCCGAGTTTTTTCATGGCTTCTTTTCCTTTTTCTTCGTCAAAGGGGACGGTGCAGCCCCTGATAATTTTTGTCCGGATGCCCCTTTGAAGAAAGCCGAGGGCGTTGTGGTAAACGCAAATTTCCTCAACCAGGCCTGTTATGAAGACTTCCTCTATTCCGAATTCCCGGATTTTCTCGTCGAGTTCGGGGTTTGTGAAGGCATCATAGTGGTCTTTGAGAAGCCTGATTACCCTGGTGTTACCCCCGGAAATCACCTTTTTTGCAAGATCAACTATAGGCCTCACGATCGTTTTTCCCAGGGGAGCTACGAGCTGTCCTGCATATTCCCTGCCCTCATGCTCGTATTTCTCAAACACGAAATCGTTTGTCATATCTATGATGGCCAGTGCTTTCAAATTATTACCCTCTCAGATAAAAGTGATACTAATGAAAATGAAGATGCTGTAAAAAAGCTTTCCGTGGATTTCAGGGAAGGTGTCGGGAATCCTTATTGGAATGTTAAGGAATGGTGAAAATATAACTTCATGTTTTATTTTGGGAGTTGCTTCATACTCATACATGTTGTGTTTTTGTGTGAGGGGTGTTTGGTGTGTGTGCATTCAAACCACGGAACACACGGAATACACGGAAAAATACGGCAGGAATACAATATTTAAGGTTGTCCTGGCGTTTTTCAGTCTGCTTGAGCGAGCGTAGCGAGCGAAACGGACCCCGTGCTGTTGCACTTGCAGTGCAACTCCCAGGAAATCTTCGATTTCCTGTGATCCCGAAGCGAAACTCGGGAAGCGAAACTCGGGAAGCGAAACTCGGGAAGCGAAACTCGGGAAGCGGAACTCGGGGAAGACGGCAATTACGGTTTTTCCAGCATTTTTTAGTCCTCTTAAAAGAATCAAGGGTATTTTTTGAATCCTATTGTATAAAGATCCAACTTACTCACCGGCCATCAGGCCGGTTTCCGTGTCCTTCCGTGCTTTTCCGTGGTTAAGGAATGGTAAACAAAAATACTTGATATTATATTTGACTCATTCCTAAGCAAAAAAAGAGAAAAAGTGAAGACAGAATTAGTTCTGTCTCCTTTCTTTTCTTACAATGAATGCCGATCCCAGGATTCCTAGGGCAGCAAAGAGAGTTCCAAAGCCGGGGGTGCTTTCGGATTTCTCATCTGTTTCCTGTTCTTCTCCGAGAATCGTTTCTGTTCCTTCTTCCTCACCTGGAGTAATTGCTCTGGTTACCGCAGAAACTCCTGTTTCTTTCTCCTCTCCCGTGATTGCATACAGGGAAAAGCCCGGGGTTTCGGCTCTGAAGGTATAGAACTCTTCATCTTCTCCGGTCATTTTGGTTGAGAGGGAGTTCCAGGCTTCATCATGGTTTCTGTTAAGAGTAATTGTGGCCGGATCGATTCCATTTTCTTCCACCCAGCTTTTCGAGACACGGAACTCAATGTATGCTCCGTTGATATTGTCGGAACTTTCGAAGCGTTCGTTTCCAAGCTGGATGTTCATATGCTTGTAGACTTTGCCTCCGAGCTCTCCGGAGTTAGCCGCTTCACTTCCATCGCTATCTCCAACTCTTACGACAACCGTTCCGGAATACTGCTTTGATTCGAATCCTATTCCGAACACGTCATTTTTGGGGTTACTCAGTTCGACCTTTGTCGGGATACCTGCAGAAACTCTTGTCTGTGTGGCATCAATGTTGCCAGTGCTGCTTGACATTGGAGCGGGGATATAGTTAGGAGAGCTGCTGCTCACAGATTTGGAGGTATGGACAGCTGTAAGCGGGAAGTAATCGATATTTTCCGCATCTTCAGTGACGCTGTATGCAGATTCGCAGATGCCATCTCCATCGGTATCCACAGCTGTCTGGGAGAAGCCGTTTCCGTTCGGAAGGGCCCAGAAGTTCCCGCCAAGATAGGGACCACCAATTATGTTCAAGCCGGTGGTTTTTGTGATGCTCCAGATGTTGATTTCCTCTTCATCTCCTTCCCTAGCATCTACCAGAAATCCTTCTGCAAATCCGGTGTTGTTAATGTTGTTGAAGTAGTTATCGTAAATGGTGTTATTGGAGGAGTCACTCAGACACAATCCGGAATCGCTGTTGTTTTCAACAGTGTTGCTGATCAGGTAGTTTTTGCTGGAATCCTCCAGGTAGATGCCTGCCCGTTCCAGATCCATGCTCTCGCCCACCACAGGATATGAAGCTTTTACAATGCCAGGTTCTTCTGAATGCTTGCTGCATTCTTCCTTTTCATCCGAATTAACAATTAAGGATGCACGAAGATATTCTTCTTCTCCTTCTTCCAGGTATCCGTTTGACTTCACTATGTTTCTTTGTAGGGTCAGGTTTTCGGATTCGGAAAGAATAATTCCAAATATACCATTGTCAGTTACGGTATTACCGGTCACTTCACTATCAAACAGGTATCTGAAACCAATACCTATAAAATTATTACTGACAGTGTTTTCAATTACCGTATTATTGCCTGGTTCATCACAGGTCCCGACGAAAATTCCCATGTCTTCATTGTTGCACACGGTGTTGCCTGCAACATAGTTGTCCGAGCCCTTTACGCGGATACCGTTGCAGTCGTTATCGTTCACAACATTGTTTTCTATGATGGTGTTGTGCGAATCAGAATCAGAAATGACAATTCCGGAACCGTCGTTGAAGCTCACATTGTTGCCTGTGAGGTTATTGTAGCAACCTTCGATTCTAAGACCAACACACTCACTGTATGTTATAACGTTATCAGATACGGTATTGTAGGAACTGTTGTACAGGTGCAGACCCATAGCTCCACTATTGTTTACAGTGTTTCCTGTGAGGTTATTGTAGGAACTTTCGTATACATTGATGCCTTTACGGTTCTGGTTTACACTGTTATTTTCGATAATTGAATTATTGGTGTTGATCAGGGATATTCCATAGTAGTTGTTTTTCAAGGTCTGATCCCGAACTGTTACGTTGGAGCAGTTGATAAGGTATACTGTTCCTGCATTGGAGAAATAATCCTCCGAAATGTCCGATTCATTTACGAGATAATAAATTGATTTTCCATCTACGTGATTACTGGAGTCGATATCGTTGTTTAGTTCGTCTCCATCATCGCAGAAGTTGTATTCATTATTCTCCATTGTGTTGTTTCTCAACTCGTTTCCGTCAGAACCATAGAGGTACAGGCCATAAGAATCACATTCTGAGATTGTGTTGTTTCTCAACTCGTTTCCGTCAGAATAATGGAGGAGCAGGCCGTAATCATTACATTCTGAGATTGTATTGTTACTCAACTCGTTTCCGTCAGAATCATAGAGGCACAGGCCTTGATAATTACAATCTGAGATTGTGTTGTTACTCAGCTCGTTTTCATCAGAATAATAGAGGTACAGGCCATCAGAATCACATTCTGAGATTGTATTGTTACTCAGCTCATTTCCTTCGGAATCACGGAGGCGCAGGCCATAAGAATCACATTCTGAGATTGTATTGTTACTCAACTCGTTTCCGTCAGAATCATGGAGGTACAGGCCATAATCACATTCTGAGATTGTATTATTACTCAGCTCATTTCCATCAGAATTATAGAGGTACAGGCCTTGATAATTACAATCTGAGATTGTGTTGTTTCTCAACTCGTTTCCGTCAGAATCATAGAGGTCCAGGCCATAAGAATCACATTCTGAGATTGTATTGTTACTCAGCTCATTTCCTTCGGAATCATAGAGGTACAGGCCTTGATAATCACATTCTGACTTTACTTTCAAAGATGCATGTTTTTCCGTTATCAAGCGGCTTTGTTTGTGTGGGCCTAAGGAATGAATAATCCTACTGATGACGTTTTTATTGGGGTGGCAGGTAATTACCCAAGTTCAAGAAAGAAAATAATGATGCTTGCTTTGTACTCATCTCTTCCAGAATAATATTACACTTATTTGATTCTTTATCCTGGATAACTGCCAGCCTAATTTCGGACAAATTTTCAATTAGTCTTCTCATAGAAAGACCATATCTCTTTGTCTCCCAGGCTAAATATCTGTAGAAAAGTAAGCCAATTATAGACAGAAATACGTGAACTTTGATATTTTCATCTTTGTGGTGGTACACCGGTCCCACAGGGACAAGCAGGTGATCATTCAATAGCTTAAAATCATCCTCTATAGCGCCTTTATTGTTGTATGTTTGCACAATTTTTTTAGTGTGCCAACGGTGCTTATCTGTAAATAGTATATTTTTTCCTAATGAATTTTCGCGCTTATTTTTATTCTCTTCGTCAATCCAGAACTTTAACTGAGGTTTTTTCTTACCTTCAGGAGCATCAGTAATTTCATATTTCACCATACTTCTGTATTTTTTGATAATAATGTCTGCAACCTCTTTTTCTACACTGCTCCTGTTTCTTGCTTTTCCTCTGTTGCTTTCCAGTCTCCTCTGTAGGTCTTCCAGATTCTCAGTTATTTTTGACATATTTGACTCACAAGTTCTTTTTTGAAGTTTGTGAGTTCCTTCATTGAAAGTAATTACTGTTGTAAATTCTGTCCCGTAAAACTGATGCTTTGTCCGATAGCCATAAATTTTGTGGCCTTCTGAGCTTTCATATAAAAATTGATATTTAGATAATGGCACTTCAAGAAGATCATCTGCCTGATTTGCTTTTACAGCCCCTACAAAATTCATCTTTGAAGTTGCTTTTTCAATGTTGTCCTTTGAATTGTTTCCCTTATCAAAAACAAGAACAAGGTCTTCCGAACAAATATTCAATTCGGTTAGACGGTTTACTATTTTGTCAACCAGACCTGAAAATTCCTCTGAATCATGCACATTTCCTGGATATGTCTCGTGAATAAAAGGTAAGTTGTAATCATTAGCAGCCAGCGCTACAGATACCTGATTTTTGTCTTTACGATGCTTTTTGTTATACCCTTTATGAAGCAATTCACTTTTTTCATCATAATTGGTAGCATAAGTGAACCAGTTTGATTCATCCACAAACAGTACTGAAGGGGTTAGTCCTTTTTCGATGAGAACTCGGCACAAATCGTCTTCAATATTTTTCATTGTGTCGGAATCAATGTAATTCATATGATTCAAAAAATTCTGACAATTTAATTTATGAGGGAATTTCCACTTAAAAGATAAGGCCGATTTTTTGAACCATTCCCCAATACCGTTTTCACTTAAAACTCCATGAGATTTCCCCACTATATCAAGTAAAAGATACTCTCCGACACTTAAACCATCGATTGATTTTTTCATAGTGTGCTTGTTCACTATGTCAACGAATCCAAGCTCTTCATTCACATGAAGAAGTGCGGCAAGTTTGCCGTACTCAAAAGATTTCAGTTTCATGTAGGGCAATGATTCACTCTGTTTTTTCATTTCAAATATTTTTTCGGCATTGCCTAAATATATCTGAAATATAGTTTTCACTTTTCCATCAATTCTGCCAGTTTTAATAATATACCAGTATTTTTTACCGTTGATTATTTTCTGTTTTAAAAAAACCATGATATAAATTTAGGTTCTACGTATATAAAGATATTTCTTCAAAAAACAGATACAATAGGCTTTTTAAATGTAATTTAGAACTTAGGCCTTACAAATATTTTTTTTAACGGATCTTCCTTGCCACTGATTTTTGTGGCAAATCAAGGCAAAAATAGCTCTTCTTTGAAAGCTGAGTCTGAGATTGTATTGTTACTCAGCTCGTTTTCATCAGAATAATAGAGGCTCAGGCCTTTATAACCACATTCTGAGATTGTATTGTTTCTCAACTCGTTTCCGTCAGAACGATAGATGTATATGCCGTATCCAGTCGAGTTATTGTTTCCTGTGATGGTGTTGTCAAAAATCGTATTATTCTGACCCGAAATTTTTATCGCTGCTATGCTAGAGTTCGCAGGAATATTGATTTCAAACCCGCTGATGGTTACGTTATTTGCACTTACATCAAAAGCATGGTCGGAACCAGAAGCATTAAGAATCGTGTCTTCCGGATTGCCAGAAACAGACTTTATTGTCAGCTCTTTGTTTACTTCCACATTTTCCTCATACGTTCCCGGGTACACTAAAATCGTTTTATTAGTTTCATCTGCCGCATTCACGGCTTCCTGTATTGTGGAGAAGTTGCCTCCGGAGTCGTCTTCCACGTCATCGACGTAAAGGACGCCTGGAGTTGTCACTTCTGGCGTCACTTCTGGTATAATTGCTGTTGCTGTTCCTACCAGAAGCAGCAGGAGAACCATAAAAGGTAAAAGGGTTGGAATTTTGTTTTTAGTCATTTTAGACATCCTTTAGTTTTTTATGCAATTTGGTTATTTTTTTTAAAAATGTACGTAATAATTTTTGACACACTTCTAAAAATTAATAAATTATTATAATATACTTCATTTAAATCATTATGGAATGTATTGCGATAAATACATTATATGCAATAAATAATAGTATATGCTGTTTATCAAAAAATAAGCCTATTGATTCCGAAAAATAATATACCTACGACTTTTTTAATATTCAAAGGTTTCAAAAGAGTATTTTTTCAGGATGAATTGGTCAATTTTTAATAAGTTCAACATTTAGCAAATATTTTTAAAAAATAATATGTTTAATGCTGTCATTTTTGATAAGTTGCTTGAAAATCTGAAACAGTTATCCCAATTGTTGCTTTCAAAAAACGTATCTATTCAGGGTAAGGGTGGCACATTTTCAATCGCCGCATGAAGTGAACTTATAGTAGGTATATTATTCTTTATTAGTGTAGATATGTATCCCCTAATTCTAAAGAAAACGTATCTATTCAGCTACCTCTGTTTCTAACTTATATTTCGTATAAACTCAACAATTACTTTTTTCATATAGATTAATATAAAAATCATCGGATTTTGGAATGAGGTTTATGAAATGTGAAGAGATTCTTACTCAATGCCGTTCAGACCCTGAATCCATTGTTTCATATATTGAGGATCTTGAGTCTCGGTATGAAGATCTTGGATCTCGGTATGAAGATCTTGGATCTCGACACGAAGAGCTTGAATCTCGGTATGAAGATCTTGGATCTCGACACGAAGAGCTTGAATCTCGATATGAAAATCTTGAATCCGAAAACACCGAACTTCGAGAAAGACTTAATGAGTTAGAATCTCGCCTAAAAAAGAATAACCAAAACCAAAAAAGAAATCGACTTCCCTCTACTAACAATTCTACTGATAAAATACCTCAATCAAAAGGTTCACAAAAAGGAAGTTTTAGACGTCCTGGCGGCCAAAAAGGGCATCCTGGTTCTACATTAAGGATGATTAAAAATCCTGATAAAACAATCATTTATAAGCTACATAAATGTGAACATTGTGGTTGTAACATTGAGAAGATTGAAGTTATAAATTACGAGAAGAGACAAGAATTTGAAATAATTGTAAGGCGTAAAGTGACCGAACATCGTGCTGAGATCAAAAAATGTCCTTATTGTAACCGCAAAAACAAAGCTGCTTTTCCGAAATCAATTACAAAACCTGTCCAATATGGCAATATGGTTTTAACAATTGCAATTTACCTCCGAAACTACCAATTGATTCCCTATGACCGAATCAAGAAATTATTTAAAGATGCCTTTGGATTTGATATAAGCGTTGGTACAATAATTAGGGCAGAAAATAAGTTATTTCACAAGTTGAAAGGTGCTACAAACCACATCAAGAAGCAACTGATAAAAGAAAATGTCATCCATGGTGATGAAACTGGAATCGACGTTGGTGGTCAAGGGGAATACTGCCATTTAATCTCTACAAAAAAATATACATACTATTTCCATAATAGGAGTCGAGGATCAAAAGCAATGAATAAAATGGGAGTGTTGCCTAAATATAGAGGAATTATAGTCCACGATTTCTGGAAACCCTATTTTAAATACAAATGTGAACATGCGGCATGTAATGTCCACATTCAAAGAGAACTTAAAGACATTTATAACATATTCAAGCAAGTGTGGGCTGAGGAGATGTCTGATCTCCTATATGAAATTAAAAAATGCGCAGACTTTGCCAGAAAACAGGGCATACAAATAGATGAAGATACGCTCAAGACCTTTAAAGAAAAGTATCAGTCAATACTAATGAAAGGATTTGAGGACAATCCTCCACCTGAAATCTCGAAAGACAATGGGGTTAAAAGAGGAAGAAAAGCGCAGAGCGATGCAAAAAATCTCCTTGATAGACTTTCAAAGTATGAAAAAGAAATCTTGAGGTTTGCTACGGATCTAAGAGTTCCTTTCAGTAACAACCAAGCAGAAAGAGATCTCAGAATGATAACAGTTCAGCAAAAAATATCGGGAGATTTTAGGAAACCCCATGGAGCAGATGTTTTCTTTAGAATTAGGGGATACATATCTACACTAATAAAGAATAATATACCTACTATAAGTTCACTTCATGCGGCGATTGAAAATGTGCCACCCTTACCCTGAATAGATA
Organism: Methanosarcina baltica; assembly: GCF_055394095.1. NCBI lineage: Archaea > Methanobacteriati > Methanobacteriota > Methanomicrobia > Methanosarcinales > Methanosarcinaceae > Methanosarcina > Methanosarcina baltica. Next base: position 3,155,343 of record NZ_AP042463.1, read on the forward strand.
CAAGAAAACATCTGCTCCATGGGGTTTCCTAAAATCTCCCGATATTTTTTGCTGAACTGTTATCATTCTGAGATCTCTTTCTGCTTGGTTGTTACTGAAAGGAACTCTTAGATCCGTAGCAAACCTCAAGATTTCTTTTTCATACTTTGAAAGTCTATCAAGGAGATTTTTTGCATCGCTCTGCGCTTTTCTTCCTCTTTTAACCCCATTGTCTTTCGAGATTTCAGGTGGAGGATTGTCCTCAAATCCTTTCATTAGTATTGACTGATACTTTTCTTTAAAGGTCTTGAGCGTATCTTCATCTATTTGTATGCCCTGTTTTCTGGCAAAGTCTGCGCATTTTTTAATTTCATATAGGAGATCAGACATCTCCTCAGCCCACACTTGCTTGAATATGTTATAAATGTCTTTAAGTTCTCTTTGAATGTGGACATTACATGCCGCATGTTCACATTTGTATTTAAAATAGGGTTTCCAGAAATCGTGGACTATAATTCCTCTATATTTAGGCAACACTCCCATTTTATTCATTGCTTTTGATCCTCGACTCCTATTATGGAAATAGTATGTATATTTTTTTGTAGAGATTAAATGGCAGTATTCCCCTTGACCACCAACGTCGATTCCAGTTTCATCACCATGGATGACATTTTCTTTTATCAGTTGCTTCTTGATGTGGTTTGTAGCACCTTTCAACTTGTGAAATAACTTATTTTCTGCCCTAATTATTGTACCAACGCTTATATCAAATCCAAAGGCATCTTTAAATAATTTCTTGATTCGGTCATAGGGAATCAATTGGTAGTTTCGGAGGTAAATTGCAATTGTTAAAACCATATTGCCATATTGGACAGGTTTTGTAATTGATTTCGGAAAAGCAGCTTTGTTTTTGCGGTTACAATAAGGACATTTTTTGATCTCAGCACGATGTTCGGTCACTTTACGCCTTACAATTATTTCAAATTCTTGTCTCTTCTCGTAATTTATAACTTCAATCTTCTCAATGTTACAACCACAATGTTCACATTTATGTAGCTTATAAATGATTGTTTTATCAGGATTTTTAATCATCCTTAATGTAGAACCAGGATGCCCTTTTTGGCCGCCAGGACGTCTAAAACTTCCTTTTTGTGAACCTTTTGATTGAGGTATTTTATCAGTAGAATTGTTAGTAGAGGGAAGTCGATTTCTTTTTTGGTTTTGGTTATTCTTTTTTAGGCGAGATTCTAACTCATTAAGTCTTTCTCGAAGTTCGGTGTTTTCGGATTCAAGATTTTCATATCGAGATTCAAGCTCTTCGTGTCGAGATCCAAGATCTTCATACCGAGATTCAAGCTCTTCGTGTCGAGATCCAAGATCTTCATACCGAGATCCAAGATCTTCATACCGAGATCCAAGATCTTCATACCGAGACTCAAGATCCTCAATATATGAAACAATGGATTCAGGGTCTGAACGGCATTGAGTAAGAATCTCTTCACATTTCATAAACCTCATTCCAAAATCCGATGATTTTTATATTAATCTATATGAAAAAAGTAATTGTTGAGTTTATACGAAATATAAGTTAGAAACAGAGGTAGCTGAATAGATACCAAAAAACAAAAGTGGAAACCTTCTGTGAAATGACAAATTTTAAAAATACAGGTAACTATTCAGCCTAGGCAAAACAACATCAATAGCCATCTTTAGTAAGATTCAATGGGCAAATTTCAGCATATGCCTTTTCTTTAATTGTTGGCGGCTGATTGTGTTATTTCATTTTATCTCAGTTAGTAATAAGACATATCTAATGCGTCAAAATCAATATCAATAGCCTTATTTTGGTAGGCTGAATAGTTACAAATACAGAGAGTTAAGAGTACGCAGATCAGAATAATTCAACCTTCTGAGCAGGAGTCCCCCTTCTCGATGTTTCTAATTGAAAAATTAGAAACTCCTGTTAAACCTATGGTTTAACACGACAGCCAAAGGCTGACAGGTGGGGGGTAGTTGACTGGATATATGCGAAAAAAAACCTAAAAAAGAAAAAAGAGTAATAATTGAAGTAGCGTTTTGAGAGTGAGATCAATTATTGTCAGGTTCATCTCTCTTCACTTTTTTCTTTTAAATATTCAGTTTTTCAACCTCCGGCAACCGGAGGGACCAGGACAAGGACGTCCCCTTCTTTCAGTTCGGTCTCTATCCCCTTCAGAAAGTCAATATCCCTGCCGTTTACAAGGATCCTGATTTTCGGGATTCCGCCGGGATAGGTCCCGGCTGTAGCTTCCTTAAACTCAGGCCCGTAGCGGAATTCAAGGGCCCGCATGGTTTCCCATATGGTATTATTGCCCGGACGAAGCTCAAACTCAATAAGGGGTTCACCTGTGATTTGCCGGATTGTGGCGAGGAATTTTATAATTACTTTCAATGTTTTATCTCCGCATGAGGAAGAAGGAGAAGGGAAAGGAGGAACGGGTTATTGACCCCTCAGGCAAGCCCGAGTTCTTTCAACTTCTCTTCTGTGGGCTTTCCGTCAACCCAGCCCCGGAGCCTGTAGTATTCGTCGATCATTTCCGGGACTCTGGAGAGCTGACCTTTGGCGGGGCCTTCGGGAACCGGCTCTTCCAGAAGGCGTTTAGGCAAAGTGTCCTGTTTCCTGTCAAAGCCGTACATATTGTTCATGAGCCTTTCAAGGTTCGTAACCCTCTCCCCAATCTTCAGCAGTTTGTCAGCGTCAAGGTCCCAGCCCGTTGCGGCTGCAAGCATCCCGGCGTATTCGGGAAAGCCCAGAGCAAAGGTCGTGAAGAGGCAGACCCCCATCGAATTAATGGCCGAGGCCAGATCCTGCATGAGAATTGTCCACCCGGGTTTGTCCTCAATGGAGGCCGGGTCAAGTTTTTCGGGCAGGCCCAGGATCTCGGGGGAAATCATGTAGCCGTAGACGTGGTCGCCTCCCCTGTTGGCGGTTGCGTAGTTCAGGCCTATGCCCTGGATGGAGCGGGGGTCGTAGGCCGGAAGTTCCAGGCCCTTGACCGTCATTGAAAGCTCGGGAGCTCCGTATTTTTCCGCCAGTTTTTTCGAGCCAAGGGCCAGGTCGGCCCCGAAGCCTGCCTTATAGGCCGTCCTCCAGATGGCATCGAGCATCGCTCCGACATCTCCGAAACGCAGGTTCAGGCCCTGCAATTTCTCTTCCGGGATTTTCCCGCTTTCAACAAGTTCCATAGCACAGGAAATTGTACCCCCCATGGAAACTGTGTCCAGTCCGAACTCGTCACAGAGGTGGTTGGCCTTTACCAGTGCGTCCAGGTCCTTTATCCCGCAGTTGGCCCCGAACGCAAAGATGGTCTCGTACTCAGGCCCTTCGGAATTCCGGACGCTGTAGGGGCCCTCCGGCACGTCGGACTTTCTCCCGCAGACAATGGGACAACCCCAGCAGCCGGACCGGCCTGTCAGGTATTTATCTACAAGAGTCTCCCCGCTCTGCTCGTCGGCTTCGGGAAAATATGCTTCCTTGAAGTTCCTTGTGGGGTAGGCCCCGTGTTCGTTGAGAATATTTACAAGAACCGCGGTCCCGTAGGTGTTCAGCCCTCCTTTGGGGCCGGTAACCGGGTTTTCCTTGATTTTTGCCATTGAGGCCTTGACCCGTTCTTTAAGGAGCTCGGGGTTGGCAGGCTCGACCTTTTTGCTTCCGGTAACCACCACGGCTTTGAGTTTCTTGCTCCCCATCACAGCCCCGATCCCAGTCCTGCCCACGGTCCGGTATTTGTCGTTCATGATGCCGGAAAATGGAATCAGTTTTTCCGCCGCAGGCCCGATACAGGCCACGGAAGTCTTTTTCGGATCCCCGTTTATTTCGCTCAGTTCGTCCGTGACCGCAAAAACCGTCAGGCCCCAGAGTTCGGAAGCGTCCCAGAGTTCGGCTTTCCCGTCCACGATGTTCAGGTAAACCGGCTTTTCGGAAATGCCCCGGAAGAGGATGGCATCATATCCCGCAAATTTCAGGTAGGGTCCCCATTTCCCTCCTGAGTTTCCGCTGCCCACGGTTCCTGTCTGGGGGGACTTGCTACAGACGATATTATAGCGCCCGCCAGTCGGGATTTTAAGGCCCGTGGCAGGCCCGGTTGCGAAAATAAGCAGGTTGTCCGGATCAAAAGGCTGCATATCAGGCCTGAATTCGTCATAAACGAGTTTCAGGCCGAGGCCCTTTCCCCCAAGATACAGTTTTATCATTTCTTCATCAAGTGGCACGTCACTAAGCTTTCCGCTCCCCAGATCAACTTCCAGGATTTTCCCGATATAAGCTCCCAGCATAACCAGCCCCCGGTTAAAAATACAGATATAAAATTTGAATAAACAATATTTTCTTTTTTATAATTATACAGGGTTCGTAAATAAAAGTATTTGCACCTTCAAATCCGTTAAGGCTTCGTTCAGGCTTTAGTGATGCACTCGTAACGGACCTCGGCCCGCGTGATTTTTGGAACCTTTCCCCACATGCCGATGTACTCTCCCTGGACAACGACTGCCCCTTTAATCCCTGAGATCTCTTTCACAACTTCAAAGGCTTTTTCAACCGCTTCCCGTCCCACGTCCACGGCATTTCCAAGTGCCGTTGCCGCCGAGTCGGCCAGGGACACGTCATCGGAAAACACGACCGCAGCGTCTGCCATTCCGAAACTGATGGAAGGCCCGACGGTCCCGGCCGAGGTGCAGATGCCGGTAATCGTGTTTCGAGGTTCGAGCACGAAACCCAGGTTTTTTATGGGAGACTGCCCCGCATAAATCCCCACAACGACCGGCCTGTCGTTTATAAGGGCAATATCTCCCCCGTTATCCACGAGGGCATAAACGGCCCCGGAATCCACCATTGCTTCGACCGCCAGGGCCGAGACCGTACCCGCAACAGCACTCATGGGCCCGATCCCCATTGCGTTTCCGGCTCTGATCATCCGCCGGATGATTTCGGGAGCGTCTTCGGGACAGGTGTGGGGTTCGAGAGTGAGTTTGAAGAAGGGGTCCTTCAGGATATGGGTTTCGAGTTTTGCCCTGTGAAAGCGGATGGCCTCCTTTGCGGCTTCGATATGGGCCTGCTCGTCGGCCAGGATCGTGACGATTGTTTCTTTGAGCTGGAAGTGCTCTTTGATCGGGGGTTTTACGGGTCCTTTTTCGAGTCTGTTTTCAGTTTCTTTAGCGGGTTCTGGCATACTGCTCTGATAAGAAGATTATGGCTTAAAAAAGAAGTGCTTTTCGGGCTTTTTGAAACATTTCATTGACAATTAATACTTTAGTCCAATATATTTCATTGGCAATTAACAGTTTAATCCAATATATTTCATTGGTAATGAATGGCTGAGAAATAACTTCATATTTTCAGTTTTGGAATTGCTTCAACTTATACATCTTATGTTTTTGTGTGAGGATGTGTTTGGTGTGAGCATTCAAAAACCACGGAACACACGGAACACACGGAAAAAGAAAGGTCGGAAGACGGCAATTAAGGTTGTTCTGGTGTTGTTTAGTCCTCTTGAGGGAGCATAGCTCCCGAAACGGAACTCGGGGAAGATGACAATTAAGGTTGATCTGGCGTTTTTCAGTCCGCTTGAGCTCGCAAAGCGAGCGAAACGGACCTCGTGCTGTTGCGATTGCATCGCAACTCCCAGGAAATCTTCGATTTCCTGTGATCCCGAAGCGAAACTCGGGTATTTAAAGTCCCGGCGTACTCACCGGCCGCAGGCCGGCCTGTTCGTGACTTAAATGGAAAAATCGATCTTAAAAGAACAGACCGTTTTTGAAGAATTTGATGTCCAGTCAAACAAAAAAGGATGTGATTCAGTGATGTGTTTTCTTTCGTTCGACCCCACGGTTTTTAGTCAGGCTTCAATTTTCAGCTTCATTTTGAAAAGCCCGGCCTCCTTTGTCGGCCGTTGAGAGCGCCGGAATCGAAAATCGATTTATCAAAAAAAGTCCCGGATCTTGACAATAATTGCTAAAAAAAGAAGACAAGTCCGAGCTTTAAAACCCGGACCGCTTTTTGAGCCTTAAGCTCGATTTTAAATTGTTTTTGAATCGGCTCAGCTTATTAATTTAGAACTTGAGCTTTTTCATCCGTTCAACGGCTTCCTGAAGCCTTTTGACAGGTCGGGTCAGAGCAAACCTGATGAAACCCTCACCAGCGGCTCCAAAGCCCACACCCGGAGTTGCGACGATTCCGGCCTTTTCAAGGAGGAAAGCTGCAAACTCGATTGAGGTGAAGCCTTCGGGTAGGGGAGCCCAGATGTAGAAGGTGGCCTTCTGGGGTTTGACGTGAAGTCCCATTGATTTGAGCCCTTCGATAAGGGTATCACGTCTCTCTTTATAGATCTCATTCATCTCGGCCACGCAGGCCTGGGACCCGTTCATGGCGACTGCTCCCGCAAGCTGCACGGCTTCAAAGGTCCCGGAGTCGATGTTGGACTTAACTTTGTCGAGCCCCTTGATAAGGTTCTTATTCCCGACGGCGAAACCGAGTCTCCAGCCGGTCATGTTGTAGGTCTTGGAGTGAGAGTAAAGCTCGATTCCTATGTCCATGGCCCCCTTTGCCGCAAGGAAAGAAGGAGCCTCGTACCCGTCGTAGACCATCTGGCAGTAAGCGTTGTCGTGCACGGCGATGATGTCGTTTTTCTTACAGAACTCCACAACCTTTTCGAAGAAGGCCAGGTCCGCAACGGCTGCGGTCGGGTTGTTCGGGTAGTTGAAGAAGAAGAGCTTCGCCCGCTTCAGGATGTCCTCGGGGATTGCGTCAAGGTCGGGCAGAAAGTCATTTTCGGCCTTCAGGGGCAGAGGATAAGGCTCTCCGCCTGCAAACTCGGCTCCGATCTTGTACACGGGATAGCCGGGGTCGGTATAGAGCACGATGTCTCCGGGGTTGACAAAAGCGAGTGGAATGTGAGCTATAGCTTCCTTGGACCCGAGAAGGGCCAGGACCTCAGTGTTAGGGTCAAGCTTAACGTCCTTGTACTTCTCGCACCAGTCAGCCGCAGCCTTCCGGAACTCATAAAGCCCGTTGTGGGAGGGGTAGCTGTGGGTTTTCGGGTCCTTCACAGCCTCGCACAAAGCTTCCACGATGTGCGGATGGGTCGGAAGGTCCGGGTCGCCGATTCCAAGGTCGATAACGTCAACTCCCCTGGCCCGTGCTTTGTCCTTAGCTTCGTCGATCGCTGCAAAAAGATATGGAGGTAATGCGTTAATGCGGTCGGAATACATTATTAGAGTCACCTGATAATTTTGAAATTAAACAACATGTCTTTATTTGGCATAGAACGGCGATGGGAATATTAAAAGGTATGGGAAGGGAGATTTAATCATAACAAATAGAAATTCGCAAATATCGCAGAATCAAATTTTATTTAAAATGTTTTTTGGATCATTCCGCTCTTTTCACAGCTTTCTTGCATATAGTTATAATGATACATTTAAAAAAATAAAGCTCACACTCAGTTGTTATTTTTTATGAATAATTCATCTGATTTTTTTATAGGAATTTGAATTTGAATTCCAACTGGACCAGAATCGACAGAATCAACTTTTTCATCATGAACTTGAATTTCTAAAATATTAGTTTTTAGGTATCTGCTCCCTCTTTTTATTATTAATTCATTATTATTTTCGAGTTTGTGATGTAGATCTAAAGTAATAATTTCTCCTTTGCGATACAAATCTTTAGGTTTTCCTAATGAAACGCAGTTTTGAGGTGAAAATTCAATTAAACCATATTTTAATAAAGTTTTCCTTGCCTCTTCTTTTGAAATACACCCATTTTTTATTGAAAAGTACAAATTGAATAACTGCCAAGTAGTCAATAAACCTCTTTCGTCATTTTCCGCGTCTTTTACTTGTTGTTCTTTAAACGGAGGGTTTTCTCTCATTAACGGAGGCTGATGTCTTTGATGGTTGACTATATATAAGGCAAAAACATCGAAACTCTTTCTCTCCTTCATCCTTCGATTTTTTATTTTTTCAATCTGACTACATTCTTCATCCTTTGATGTGCCTCCAATACCCTTGATTTCTATTACAAGTAGCCCTTCTTCTGTCTCCACTTGTAAGTCTTCTTCTAATTTCCCTTCACTGATCTCATCCATATTCTTTACATTTTCAAAGCCTAACCATTCAAGAAAAGTCTTTACACACTTTACTAATTCTTCTCCACTCTCTGTTAATAAATGATGAAGGCATGCGTATTTATTATGGTTAGTTTCAATTTCTTTATCTATTTTTCCAATTTTTATTTCTAATTCTTCAATTAAATTTTCTCGTTGTTCAAGCAAATGCTTTTCCTTTGGTAGTATATATACTTCTTCTTCAAGCCATTTAAACTCCGAGTTATATGGAAATGTACGTGGAAATAACGTAGGCAGTTGATTTGTTAACAATTCGTCTAAAAAAGAACACTTTTCGTATCTATTCAGCTACCTCTGTTTCTAACTTATATTTCGTATAAACTCAACAATTACTTTTTTCATATAGATTAATATAAAAATCATCGGATTTTGGAATGAGGTTTATGAAATGTGAAGAGATTCTTACTCAATGCCGTTCAGACCCTGAATCCATTGTTTCATATATTGAGGATCTTGAGTCTCGGTATGAAGATCTTGGATCTCGGTATGAAGATCTTGGATCTCGACACGAAGAGCTTGAATCTCGGTATGAAGATCTTGGATCTCGACACGAAGAGCTTGAATCTCGATATGAAAATCTTGAATCCGAAAACACCGAACTTCGAGAAAGACTTAATGAGTTAGAATCTCGCCTAAAAAAGAATAACCAAAACCAAAAAAGAAATCGACTTCCCTCTACTAACAATTCTACTGATAAAATACCTCAATCAAAAGGTTCACAAAAAGGAAGTTTTAGACGTCCTGGCGGCCAAAAAGGGCATCCTGGTTCTACATTAAGGATGATTAAAAATCCTGATAAAACAATCATTTATAAGCTACATAAATGTGAACATTGTGGTTGTAACATTGAGAAGATTGAAGTTATAAATTACGAGAAGAGACAAGAATTTGAAATAATTGTAAGGCGTAAAGTGACCGAACATCGTGCTGAGATCAAAAAATGTCCTTATTGTAACCGCAAAAACAAAGCTGCTTTTCCGAAATCAATTACAAAACCTGTCCAATATGGCAATATGGTTTTAACAATTGCAATTTACCTCCGAAACTACCAATTGATTCCCTATGACCGAATCAAGAAATTATTTAAAGATGCCTTTGGATTTGATATAAGCGTTGGTACAATAATTAGGGCAGAAAATAAGTTATTTCACAAGTTGAAAGGTGCTACAAACCACATCAAGAAGCAACTGATAAAAGAAAATGTCATCCATGGTGATGAAACTGGAATCGACGTTGGTGGTCAAGGGGAATACTGCCATTTAATCTCTACAAAAAAATATACATACTATTTCCATAATAGGAGTCGAGGATCAAAAGCAATGAATAAAATGGGAGTGTTGCCTAAATATAGAGGAATTATAGTCCACGATTTCTGGAAACCCTATTTTAAATACAAATGTGAACATGCGGCATGTAATGTCCACATTCAAAGAGAACTTAAAGACATTTATAACATATTCAAGCAAGTGTGGGCTGAGGAGATGTCTGATCTCCTATATGAAATTAAAAAATGCGCAGACTTTGCCAGAAAACAGGGCATACAAATAGATGAAGATACGCTCAAGACCTTTAAAGAAAAGTATCAGTCAATACTAATGAAAGGATTTGAGGACAATCCTCCACCTGAAATCTCGAAAGACAATGGGGTTAAAAGAGGAAGAAAAGCGCAGAGCGATGCAAAAAATCTCCTTGATAGACTTTCAAAGTATGAAAAAGAAATCTTGAGGTTTGCTACGGATCTAAGAGTTCCTTTCAGTAACAACCAAGCAGAAAGAGATCTCAGAATGATAACAGTTCAGCAAAAAATATCGGGAGATTTTAGGAAACCCCATGGAGCAGATGTTTTCTTTAGAATTAGGGGATACATATCTACACTAATAAAGAATAATATACCTACTATAAGTTCACTTCATGCGGCGATTGAAAATGTGCCACCCTTACCCTGAATAGATACCACTTTTCTTCGATTTGTGGGAAAACAAAAAGTACATAGTTGTCAAATGCTCTTAAAAAAGACACAATCTCATCGTGAGAATTTTTGATCAAAGGTACAAATGTCTCAGATGTTTCATCAATTTTTGGGCTTTTAAAAACAATCTGATATGTAGCCCCTGCCGTATATTTGCTCAAAAAATCATATAGTTTCAAGTCTTTTGATTCTGTTTGTACTATCAATTCTTTACCGAATTTATTTATTGAATAAGGTATTTTTGAACAGAATGAATAATTACTCCATTTTTTTGTACTTCCAAATTTAATTCCAGAGTTTGTCGTTTTGGCTAATTGATATTCTTTCACTGAATCAACGGCAGCAAAAATCACTAGAATGGTTGGATTGCAATCGTTTTCAAGTAATTTTGATCTCAATATATAAGACCCATAAGGCTTTGGATCGAACAAATTTTCTGGGTATTCACTATAAAAAAAAAGATCTGATGATCCTTCTCTATATTTTTTACTATTTTGGTCTATATAATATGGAACCATTCCCTTATCTTCTAAATCTAAAACTATGACTTCATATTCATGAAGATTTTGGGGGAGAGATAAATTTAGGAGACATTTATGGTTTTCAGATCCAAATTCATTTTTATTTGGAACTTGAATTGCTTTACCAAGTGTTCCCTCAGTAACATTAAATCCTTTTTTCTTCAAACTATCTTTACTTTCATCTTCAATATCTATGAGGCATATTTGAGGTTTCTCTTGGAACAAAAATTCTTCTTCATTTTCTTGAATTATTTTGTCAGAATCTATACTTTGACTTTTTTTAGTTTGAAATCGTTTTCCTAACATTAGTTATCACATAAAAAATTCTATATGTTTTATAAGTATATAATACTGTAAATAAATTAGTTATGTTTCTATAAAAGATCATTGGTATCTATTCAGGGTAAGGGTGGCACATTTTCAATCGCCGCATGAAGTGAACTTATAGTAGGTATATTATTCTTTATTAGTGTAGATATGTATCCCCTAATTCTAAAGAAAACATCTGCTCCATGGGGTTTCCTAAAATCTCCCGATATTTTTTGCTGAACTGTTATCATTCTGAGATCTCTTTCTGCTTGGTTGTTACTGAAAGGAACTCTTAGATCCGTAGCAAACCTCAAGATTTCTTTTTCATACTTTGAAAGTCTATCAAGGAGATTTTTTGCATCGCTCTGCGCTTTTCTTCCTCTTTTAACCCCATTGTCTTTCGAGATTTCAGGTGGAGGATTGTCCTCAAATCCTTTCATTAGTATTGACTGATACTTTTCTTTAAAGGTCTTGAGCGTATCTTCATCTATTTGTATGCCCTGTTTTCTGGCAAAGTCTGCGCATTTTTTAATTTCATATAGGAGATCAGACATCTCCTCAGCCCACACTTGCTTGAATATGTTATAAATGTCTTTAAGTTCTCTTTGAATGTGGACATTACATGCCGCATGTTCACATTTGTATTTAAAATAGGGTTTCCAGAAATCGTGGACTATAATTCCTCTATATTTAGGCAACACTCCCATTTTATTCATTGCTTTTGATCCTCGACTCCTATTATGGAAATAGTATGTATATTTTTTTGTAGAGATTAAATGGCAGTATTCCCCTTGACCACCAACGTCGATTCCAGTTTCATCACCATGGATGACATTTTCTTTTATCAGTTGCTTCTTGATGTGGTTTGTAGCACCTTTCAACTTGTGAAATAACTTATTTTCTGCCCTAATTATTGTACCAACGCTTATATCAAATCCAAAGGCATCTTTAAATAATTTCTTGATTCGGTCATAGGGAATCAATTGGTAGTTTCGGAGGTAAATTGCAATTGTTAAAACCATATTGCCATATTGGACAGGTTTTGTAATTGATTTCGGAAAAGCAGCTTTGTTTTTGCGGTTACAATAAGGACATTTTTTGATCTCAGCACGATGTTCGGTCACTTTACGCCTTACAATTATTTCAAATTCTTGTCTCTTCTCGTAATTTATAACTTCAATCTTCTCAATGTTACAACCACAATGTTCACATTTATGTAGCTTATAAATGATTGTTTTATCAGGATTTTTAATCATCCTTAATGTAGAACCAGGATGCCCTTTTTGGCCGCCAGGACGTCTAAAACTTCCTTTTTGTGAACCTTTTGATTGAGGTATTTTATCAGTAGAATTGTTAGTAGAGGGAAGTCGATTTCTTTTTTGGTTTTGGTTATTCTTTTTTAGGCGAGATTCTAACTCATTAAGTCTTTCTCGAAGTTCGGTGTTTTCGGATTCAAGATTTTCATATCGAGATTCAAGCTCTTCGTGTCGAGATCCAAGATCTTCATACCGAGATTCAAGCTCTTCGTGTCGAGATCCAAGATCTTCATACCGAGATCCAAGATCTTCATACCGAGACTCAAGATCCTCAATATATGAAACAATGGATTCAGGGTCTGAACGGCATTGAGTAAGAATCTCTTCACATTTCATAAACCTCATTCCAAAATCCGATGATTTTTATATTAATCTATATGAAAAAAGTAATTGTTGAGTTTATACGAAATATAAGTTAGAAACAGAGGTAGCTGAATAGATACGATCATTGAACATTATATATTTATCCTATCTGTCAAGATTATTTTTCACATAAAGTACCACATGATTCGTAATTTTTATCTCCTGAATATTGAAGTGCTTCCCAAAAAATACTAATTACTATAAAATCCCCTAAAATTTCAAAAGTTCTAAATCTTTCAGAAAATGGGCGACTAAGAATTTTCGGCCATTTTCGTTAGCTGTAGATTAAATCTAAAAAAACAAGCACATTCTCTATGTATGAAAAAAATGCAGGGGTTTTGTCATGCTTACGTTTTTAAGTAACTTGCAGCCATGACTGACTTTTCATTTGACAACTCATTAACTATCATTATAACCCTCATTTCCAAACTCTTATATTATTCCATAAAAAACTGATGAAAATTTATATCCAATATCTTCCTACTTTTTATCACGACACCTTCACTATTATCCCCGCTGGAAATGCCAGCCATAAACGGCCAAAAAATGCCGCGGAATCTCTATGTCGTGCTCAGGAAGCCGTCGCTTCTTGCTGGCATGTCCTATCCGGGAGTGTTCACTCCCTGGAAAAAAATGAAGGCCGCCGGTTTTGCCGGAGTAGTTTGCCTCTGCGACTCCTGGATTTCTTATAATCCTTCTCCTCTCCGGGTCCTGTATTCTGCGGAGCTGGAAGACCTGCATCTGGAAATTTTTCTGCGAAACCCTGAGGCTCAGGAGGGACTCGTCAGACAGGCAGCCGCTTTGGTGGGAAGAAAGTCAGAGGTAAGGATTCGATACTTGTAACACTTGTAACACTTGTAACACTTGTAACTTTGTGCATTCATGTTATTCAATTGATTTCAAAAAAGAGCTGCCCTTCCCGGTAATTACATATTTTTGGAACTGGCTTCGGGGTTTTTCGGGGATAGTGTAAGTTACAAGTCCTTCCTGCATGAGGGGAAGGATATAATTTTTAAAGTTATGGTAAGTACTCTTCAGGCTAACTTCAGCCATAATTTCTTTTCTTGATTGAGCTTCCATGCAGAAGCGAAGGATTTCCAGTTTCTTACCTTCTAAAATGATTTGTTCATTCACCTTTTTATTTGCTTCCGGATGAACTTTGAAAATAGTCAAGAAGTAATTCCGGGCCTCATCGGTTTCGAAAATGGGTTCGGGGGAGCCGTTATTTTCCATTGCTCTGCGAATTTTCGGTATTCCCGTGCTCCGGCCTTCGGTAAGGTGCAGTTCTTTGAGGAAGTCCCCTATTCTTCTGTTGCGGTAGTCTCTGGCGACCACACGGGGCTTTTTAAGGTTTTCACTGTTTATCGGGGGAATTGGGCCGGGAAATGATAATATCTCTATGCAGTCGGGCCGGACGTTGATTTCTATGGGGTTTTGCAGCTCGTAGCTTTTGTGGTAGACTGCGTTTGCGAGAGCTTCTTCAAGGGCGACGTAGGGATAATTGAAAAACCTTCGGGCTTCGGCCTGGTCGGGAATTTTTCGCACTTCTTCTTTCAGGACATTGTTTTTGAGGTACTGAAGGGCATCCCTCAATTGAATGTGGAGAGGGCCTGAAAAAATCTTTTCGGAAAAGCTGTCGCCTATGTCGTTGTGGTACTCCACGATCTCGATCTGTGCTCCCCTGAAAAACTTATCCGGGTTTTCATTGAAGAAAAGCAGGCCCGCATTTACGGGTTTCAGGTATTCCGGAGGGCCTCTTGCAATTTGCATCTGGAGACAGAGTTCTTTGAAGGGAATGTGGTCTGCGGTTTCGTAGAGTTCACTCTTGACTTCTTTTAAAAAAGCCTTGATCAGGGTTATGCTCATATCTTCGATTTCGGCCCTGTGGAAAATCCTGTCATCAAAGGGGACCTTGGCTGCAAGCTGGAAAAGCTGCTGTTCTTCGGCTGAGCCTGCCCTGACAGTTGTAGAAAAATGCCGGACGTAATAAAGCGATTCGGACTTTTTGCCAAGGGTTTTCGGGGCCTTGTAGGGCCGTGTATCCCCTCCGGGACACCATAAAATCAGGATGTGCTTTTCCTGAAAAACGGTCGGGACTGCAATAGGAAAGTAATTTGGAGTAATCAGGTGGCAGAGTTCCAGAAATTTTTTCTGATACGCATCGATCTGGGAAGGTTCAAGGCCGGAGGGAGGAAGAATTGGCCTGCCGTCTTTTTCCTCGATTCCTACAATTATATAGCCACCACCCCAGTTGTTTATATCGTTTGCAAAAGCACAGATGGTGTGTAAAATGGCCTCAGGGTTCCAGGACTTCTTGAATTCTATCCTTTCCCATTCGACCGTAAGCCCATTGATAAGTTCGTTAATGTTGATTGGCAGCGGCATTTTTAGGTAACCTTCCTGAGTGGCTCTTTGAGCTTTAACAAGGATTTCATCGCATAAATACCTTGAATTACAGTCCGAGTCGGATCTTCAAAAAAACGTAAAGGTCTTTCAAGCTTTCCTTTATCCAGGAGTGTTCACTTCCATAAAATGAGGGCCGCCGGTTTTTACCGGAGTAGTTTGCCTCTGCGACTCCTGGATTTCTTATGATCCATCTCCTCTCAGGGTCTTGTATTCTGTGGAGCTGGAAGACCTGCATCTGGGAAATTTTCTGCGAAATCCTGGGGGCTCAGAAGGAACTCGTCAGACAGGCAGCCGCTCTGGTGGGAAGAAGTCCCCCCCATTATTCAAATAAAATAATCGCAGATTAAGCCTAAGTTCCGGATTTTTAGGCACATAAAAGACTTTTGATGCTGAATTATGTGCTTAAACTTAAGCACACTATATTTGAGTCCTAATTCCAAAAACGCAATCAATGGACATAACAAATTTGTGGAAACATGGATCTGCGCGTAAAATTTGGGAACTAAGGATTCAGTGAAATAGACCAAATATTCGCACAACCCCTTTTGCACAATCCTTTAACACTCATAACAACCTTTATACCTGCGATGAATAACAGACAATTGGATTTACAATGAATTTAACTCACTGCAATAGTGATACTGGAGTCATAACTACAGCATTACTATTGGCAGCTGGTAAGGGTAGTCGTTTGTATCCTCTGACTTTACTTTCAAAGATGCATGTTTTTCCGTTATCAAGCGGCTTTGTTTGTGTGGGCCTAAGGAATGAATAATCCTACTGATGACGTTTTTATTGGGGTGGCAGGTAATTACCCAGGTTCAAGAAAGAAAATAATGATGCTTGCTTTGTACTCATCTCTTCCAGAATAATATTACACTTATTTGATTCTTTATCCTGGATAACTGCCAGCCTAATTTCGGACAAATTTTCAATTAGTCTTCTCATAGAAAGACCATATCTCTTTGTCTCCCAGGCTAAATATCTGTAGAAAAGTAAGCCAATTATAGACAGAAATACGTGAACTTTGATATTTTCATCTTTGTGGTGGTACACCGGTCCCACAGGGACAAGCAGGTGATCATTCAATAGCTTAAAATCATCCTCTATAGCGCCTTTATTGTTGTATGTTTGCACAATTTTTTTAGTGTGCCAACGGTGCTTATCTGTAAATAGTATATTTTTTCCTAATGAATTTTCGCGCTTATTTTTATTCTCTTCGTCAATCCAGAACTTTAACTGAGGTTTTTTCTTACCTTCAGGAGCATCAGTAATTTCATATTTCACCATACTTCTGTATTTTTTGATAATAATGTCTGCAACCTCTTTTTCTACACTGCTCCTGTTTCTTGCTTTTCCTCTGTTGCTTTCCAGTCTCCTCTGTAGGTCTTCCAGATTCTCAGTTATTTTTGACATATTTGACTCACAAGTTCTTTTTTGAAGTTTGTGAGTTCCTTCATTGAAAGTAATTACTGTTGTAAATTCTGTCCCGTAAAACTGATGCTTTGTCCGATAGCCATAAATTTTGTGGCCTTCTGAGCTTTCATATAAAAATTGATATTTAGATAATGGCACTTCAAGAAGATCATC
This sequence comes from Methanosarcina baltica, assembly GCF_055394095.1. Classification (NCBI taxonomy): domain Archaea; kingdom Methanobacteriati; phylum Methanobacteriota; class Methanomicrobia; order Methanosarcinales; family Methanosarcinaceae; genus Methanosarcina; species Methanosarcina baltica. Next base: position 3,171,958 of record NZ_AP042463.1, read on the forward strand.
TGCCTGATTTGCTTTTACAGCCCCTACAAAATTCATCTTTGAAGTTGCTTTTTCAATGTTGTCCTTTGAATTGTTTCCCTTATCAAAAACAAGAACAAGGTCTTCCGAACAAATATTCAATTCGGTTAGACGGTTTACTATTTTGTCAACCAGACCTGAAAATTCCTCTGAATCATGCACATTTCCTGGATATGTCTCGTGAATAAAAGGTAAGTTGTAATCATTAGCAGCCAGCGCTACAGATACCTGATTTTTGTCTTTACGATGCTTTTTGTTATACCCTTTATGAAGCAATTCACTTTTTTCATCATAATTGGTAGCATAAGTGAACCAGTTTGATTCATCCACAAACAGTACTGAAGGGGTTAGTCCTTTTTCGATGAGAACTCGGCACAAATCGTCTTCAATATTTTTCATTGTGTCGGAATCAATGTAATTCATATGATTCAAAAAATTCTGACAATTTAATTTATGAGGGAATTTCCACTTAAAAGATAAGGCCGATTTTTTGAACCATTCCCCAATACCGTTTTCACTTAAAACTCCATGAGATTTCCCCACTATATCAAGTAAAAGATACTCTCCGACACTTAAACCATCGATTGATTTTTTCATAGTGTGCTTGTTCACTATGTCAACGAATCCAAGCTCTTCATTCACATGAAGAAGTGCGGCAAGTTTGCCGTACTCAAAAGATTTCAGTTTCATGTAGGGCAATGATTCACTCTGTTTTTTCATTTCAAATATTTTTTCGGCATTGCCTAAATATATCTGAAATATAGTTTTCACTTTTCCATCAATTCTGCCAGTTTTAATAATATACCAGTATTTTTTACCGTTGATTATTTTCTGTTTTAAAAAAACCATGATATAAATTTAGGTTCTACGTATATAAAGATATTTCTTCAAAAAACAGATACAATAGGCTTTTTAAATGTAATTTAGAACTTAGGCCTTACAAATATTTTTTTTAACGGATCTTCCTTGCCACTGATTTTTGTGGCAAATCAAGGCAAAAATAGCTCTTCTTTGAAAGCTGAGTCTGACACGCGATACACCGAAATGCCTTACAATGGTTCATAAAGCATCTATGCTCGAACGACTTGTCATCAATTTGAGTAAACAAGGCTTCAAACGTCTTGTTGTAGTCACAGGGTTCCAGGAAAAATGTATTCGCGATTTTTTAGGAACGCGGGCTTGCGGAATGAAAATCGAATATATTTTCAGCCCCCGTTATGGAACCACCAATAACATATATTCACTCTGGATGGCCCGTAAAATTATTAATGAGCCTTTTCTCCTGGTTGAAAGTGATCTTGTTTTTGACGTATCTCTTCTGGATGACATGTGTTTTCCTGACAGAATTGCCGTTGCACACATGCAACCCTGGATGAATGGTTCCACTGTCACAATCGATCAATCCCAGGATGTTCAGAAATTCCAGTGCGGTACTCTCAAGCCTTCTGATGAGATCAGATACAAGACTGTTAACATTTACAGTTTTTCGCTCTCTTCATGGCATAGGATTACAAAAAGACTGGACCAGTACATTTCAGCCGGCAGAGTAAACGATTATTATGAAACCGTATTTGCGGAAATGGTGGCTGATGATAGTCTCTCTCTTAAAACAGTCTCTTTTGACAGCAAGCGATGGTATGAAATAGACACCATTAAGGATCTGGCAGAGGCTGAGAAACTATTTTCGGCAGACAAATCCGAAACAATAATTCCTTACAACATCACGCGGCAAACCCCTGGAATATCAAGGTCGTTTTTTCAACAAACAAAAGGAAGGGAGAAGGAAAAGGTTACTCGTTCTATTTCTGGTTTAAGATCATTCCCTTCGTCCAAGTCTTTAAGTTTAAAGCCAATTCTTAAGGCTAAGGCTCTAAAAATAGAAATGCTACCTAAGGAATGAGTCAAACCTTAGTTCCCTAATTTTAAGCGCATATAAGCATTATATGGTCTCAATTGATACCGATTTTGAAATTCAGTCAAAAAAATCATGTGCTTATATTTTAAGCACATGATTCAATATCTGGAGGCCTTTATGCGCCTAAAAATACGGAATGCAGGGTCAAATGTAATATCAAGTATTTGTGTAATAAAAATGATAATTATGGGAAATGGAACATAATCATTCAGGCTAAAATATGGAATTTTTACATCAAAATGCAAGGCAATAACCCAATATAATTCTGAAAACCAAACTTGTATGAGTATATCAGCATCGTTTGAAGTTCTCGATCCAGAATCACTGGCAAGAGAATTTTTAACCACGGAACACACGAAAGGACATGGAGACCCCCGTTTCGTTCCGCTCAAGCGGACTGAAAAACGCCAGACCAACCTTAATTGGTGTCTTCCGGTATTCTTTTTCCGTGTATTCCATGCCCGAGTTCCGCTTCGGCACCCGAGTTTCGCTTCGGGATCACAGGAAATCGAAGATTTCCTGGGAGTTGCACTGCAAGTGCAACAGCACGAGGTCTGTTTCACTCGTTTCACTCGCTCAAGCAGACTAAAATATTTTCCGTGTGTTCCGTGTGTTCCGTGGTTTGAATGCACACACCAAACACCTTTTCACACAAAAACACAATATGTATGAGTAAGCAATTCCCAAAATAAAATCTGAAGTTATATTTTTACCATTCCTAAAAACAAATAATGAAGGAAAATTCATGATGCAGTATAATTATAAGACTCAAACTGAAAAATACGAATTCGTTTCCGGACAGCATGGTGGTTACTATCATCATCATTTCATAGACCATGCTTATCTTTACAATCTATATTTCCCTCCAGAGGCAGTTTTTACAAGCTTTAAAGATCAAATTCACGACATTGTCCTTAACTACCCGATTGCACAGGATGCTCTTGCCGGTCTTGTAGGAAATCTGATCCATCAACCTGCTGAAAGAATCGTTGTAGGAAACGGCGCTGCCGAACTTATAAAAATTATATCCGGCCATATATCCAGCAAGTTAATCGTTCCAGTGCCCTCTTTTAATGAATATGCGAATGCAGCGCCTGCAGGCCAGGTAGTTGAATTTCCTCTTGAATATCCATCTTTTAAATTGGATGTCGATAAGTTTGCTGCGGAAGCGATCAGGGTTAAAGCAGATGTTGCTGTTGTGGTAACACCTAATAATCCAACATCTATGCTGGTTCCCAAATCCGATTTAATAGCTCTTGCACAAAAACTTGCAAATCATGACTGTATGCTGATCGTCGATGAATCCTTCATGGATTTTGCACATAACCCGGATCAGACAACCCTTGAACATGAAATAGAACATTACCCGAATGTGGCAATCCTTAAAAGCATGAGCAAAGCCTATGGTATCTGCGGTCTCAGGATCGGTTATATGCTAACTGCAAATTCAGCATTTGCCGAAGCTGTAAGAAAAGGCGTACATATCTGGAATATTAATGGATTTGCCGAAGAGTTTCTGCGGATTTTGCCCGATTACAGACAGGAGTTTGTCGAAAGCTGTAAACAGGTACGGACCGACAGGGACAATCTGTATAAAAACCTGTGTGCTATCCAGGGAATGACTGTTTACAAACCTGATGCAAACTTTATTTTCTGCCGCCTCCCGGATTATGCACAAAGTGGCCCTGAAGTTACGAAGAGGTTGTTTATTGAGCATAACATGTACATAAAACACTGTCAGGACAAAACTTTGCCTGATTCTGATCGTTATGTTCGTATTGCCAGCCGTACTGAAACAGAAAATTGCAAATTAGTTGAAGCATTGGCAGATATCATTGGCTTAAAGAAAACGGAAGAATCCTGATGAACGATTTGCAAGGTCAACAATCACATAAGACAGGAATGCTTGCTTTCGCTCGAGATCTTCCAAATATCTGCTCGCTTGCAGGGTTGTTATGTGCGGTTCTTAGTATATACTATGCTATATTAGGCAATTTTCCGGTTGCGATAATTGGAATGATTTGGGCTGTTTTTTTTGACTGGGGAGACGGAATCATTGCCCGCCGGATGAAGGGGCGAACTGATGAATATCGAGCTTTCGGGGGACAGCTTGACTCATTGATAGATATTGTAAGTTTTGGAATTTGCCCCGCTGTTTTTCTTTTGAGCTATGGAGAATTCAGTCCATGGTTCTTACCAGGTGCATTCGTAATTGTCGCTACCGGTGCAATACGCTTGAGTTATTTCAATGTTTTCGGCCTGGTCGATAATTCGACATACATGGGATTGGCACTTGACAACAATGTCATTATTCTTGCTTTTGTCTTTCTGTTTGACGGTTTCTTTGGCCATACAATTTTTTCAGTCATTATATATACAATGTTTATGTTTATGGCTGTCTTTAATTTAGCACCGGTCCGAACGCCCAAGTTTAACGGAAGGTGGTTTTATGCTCTCGGGGTTTATGTCACGGGATTAACAGCCATCTATGGCTGGATACTGTTAACTACCCACTACTGAAGGCGAAGGTTCCAGGGAGGGGTAATTGACTCTCTCCCTACTTATTTCATGATGCCCTCACTATTAACCCCGCTGGAAATGCCTGTAATAGACGGCCTAAATGCCGCGAAATCTCTACGTCGTGCTCAGGGAGCCGTCGCTTCTTGCCGGGATGTTCTATCCGGGAGTGTTCACTCCCTGGGAAAAAATGAAGGCCGCCGGTTTTACTGGGTTTGTCTGTCTCTGCGATTCCTGGGTATCTTATGATCCCTCTCCTCTCAGGGTTCTGTATTCTGTGGAGATGGAAGACCTGCATCTGGAAAATTCTCCGCGAAACCCTGAGGCTCAGGAAGAACTCGTCAGACAGGCGGCTGCTTTTGTGGGAAAAAAGTCAGAGGTAAGGATTAGATACATGTGCCACTTGTAACACTTGTAACACTTGTAACTTTGTGCATTCATGTTATTCAATTGATTTCAAAAAAGAGCTGCCCTTTCCGGTAATTACATATTTTTGGAACTGGCTTCGGGGTTTTTCGGGGATAGTGTAAGTTACAAACCCTTCTTGCATGAGGGGAAGGATATAATTCTTAAAGTTATGGTAAGTATTCTCCAGGCCAACTTCAGCCATAATTTCTGTTCTTGATTGAGCTTCCATGCAGATGCGAAGGATTTCCAGTTTCTTACCTTCTAAAATGATTTGTTCACTCACCTTTTTACTGGCTTCCGGATGAACTTTGAAAATAGTCGGGAAGTAATTCCGGGCCTCATCGGTTTCGAAGATGGGTTCGGGGGAGCCGTTATTTTTCATCGCATAAAAACCTTGAATTACGGGCCGTGCCTGAGAGAAGCCTGAGGCTCTAAGGGCTTGATAGTCCGGGTTTAAGATTTTGGACCGGAGGTTGTTTCAGGCAGGCTAAGGGCCCGGGGGTTAGAGGCTTGCTTGAAAAAAAAACGTCCTCAGATCAGAATTTCGTTAATTTTTTTATAAAAATCAACTATTTGTTTTGTTGCTTCGCTGTCCATGTTTAAGTGAAAGGTGCGGATCTGCTTTCCGAGGGGTTTTTCAATCGCTATTCCAGCTTCGACAAGAGGGGTTATGACTCTTGAGACACTTGAATGGGAAAGGCCCGTATCCTCGGCAATTCCGGATAGGTAGGTGGAATCGTCCTGGTGTTCGATCAGGTTTTTAAGGACCGTCATCTGAGCGGTTTTTCCGAATATTTTTTCCAGTGCATCCATTTCTTTCATCTTACCTCAGCAGGTGGGGGAGGAATGCGTTCAAACATTCACCGCCTGGATTAAAGTTGTAGTTCTCGCACAGAGGCGAGTACAGTTTTTCTTTACATTAACACTGTTTGATATTACATTACCAAATATATCTTGAATGGCAAAGAAGCCGGTGGCTCTTTTTCCTTTCACAAACCCTTCCCCTTTAACTGTTTTTACACGGTCAAATTTTCTAATTCCGTATATTTTACCGGTTGGAATCTTCTTTTCTGATCTAGCACCTGTTGTCTGCTTGTAGTCCCCGGCTGAAACGTGTTTTTTATGGTAAACCGTATTATCCAGCTTTACCGTTTGCCCGTCTTCGCAGCAGATAGCAACAGCATCATTATAGTGGGTTTTAGGGAGCTTTAAAAATTGTTCTCTCTTAAACTTGGTCTCAAAACCAAAATTTTTTTCAAACTCCCAGTCTGACTTTTTAAGCTGGCTTTTGATAATGCCCATCTCGGTTGCATGTTTGGTTTTCGATCTTCTTTTCTTTAGCTCAAACTCTCCTGCGTGGAGGGCCTGATGGCAGGGTTTGCATAAAACAATCAGGTTTTCCGGAGTGTCGGGACCTCTATTTGTCCTGAAAATGATGTGGTGACACTGTAAATGTTTGTCCTTCGATTTGCCTTTACAGTGCTGGCATGTGTACCCGTCCCGATCCAGCACGAAAGCTTTAACATTATAGAAATCCTTTTGTGGACCTTCCTGATACTCAATTCCGGAAACTTCCGGATTCGTTATTTTGTGAATATCAAAGGAAGCCGTTTCGACCTTCCACTTCGTAACCGGTAAGATGGATTCCACAAAGTTCTTTTCTCTGATATGGGACTCCAGCTTACTCCTGATTGAAGGGGCCAGCCTTCCTTCTTTCCTCGAAGCTGCCCTATTATTGAACCTTGCGGGCCTGTGGGTTTTCCGGCCTCTACGGTTTCTTCGGTACATTCTCCTTTGATCCATCTTTTTAGAAACATCCTGCCTTAATTGAATTTCTGACTGATAAACTACCTTTCCGTTAGCAATAGCCGCACAGCCAACAACTTTCGAGCCTGAGTCTATGCCTGCTATCACGGGCTGAGTGTACCCACTACTTCCGAAAAGCATTTTAATTGTAAATGGTATAGTTCTCAAAACCTTTGCCTTACCTTCCCTCAAAAGTTTTCTGGCCTTTGAAGGTTTACAGGGCATTAGTGGTTTTCCGTTCTGGTTTTTTATGTAAACTAACATAGAGTTCACCTCCATTTTTTGGAGTTCTGCGTATTGGGAGTTGTAGAGTCAACCCACCAAATCCGGCTTCCTCTCGATCTGATACTGAAAGGTTTGTATGATGCAAGCACTGTCCCTACCTTTCAGGACTGTTTAACCGGCATCCTTAGAGCCTGAAACTGAGGCGGCATTCCAGGGTAACTATAATATTCTTTCGTATCGGCTGCCAGTATTACAAAGCTCCTTACTGGCGATCTGGTCAACCAGGGACTTGCCAAAACAAGCCCCTTACTCTAAAACCTGAGCCGTTAGGCGAAGGTTTTAGGTGGGGGTAATTGACAATATTTAAAAATGATTAGCCCGTAGATTATAGTGGGTAACTGTAGATGAGGCTCTTATCTCTGTTAAGTAGATAAGGTACAAAATGAATTTAAGACTCTGAGAGCATATTATATTGCTATTAAGAGATTCGGGTATTAAAAAACGGAAGACGAAGGTTGAAACAGTGTAAAACGGCTAAAATTGAAAAAACTTTGGACAATTATTATGACCTCCAATGAATGGTATAGCAAAGGTGTTGCATTTCTCGAACTTAAAATGTACGGTGAAGCTCTGGAGGCTTTTAACAGAGCCCTGGAAGTAAGCCCCGATAATTCAAAAATCTGGTATAATAGGGGTGTGACTCTCAAAGCCCTGTTTAAGTGTGACGAAGCCCTTAATGATTTCAATAAAGCTATCGAGATCAGCCCGGATGATGCAAAACTCTGGTACAGCAAGGGCAGTGTCCTTTTTGACCTGATGCAATATGAAGATGCCCTGAATGCCTTTAACAGGGCCACGGAAATCGATCCGAACGACCCCGAGGTCTGGCATTACCGTGGGGTCGCTTTACGGGAGATGAGGGCCTACGAAGAAGCCATGGATGACTTTGAAAAAGCCATCAGGCTCTTCGAGAGTAACCGTGAACTCAATTCCTTAAATGCAAGTGAATGGTGTAAAAAAGGTATAAATCTCTGCAAGGTCAGAAGCTATAATGAAGCCCTTGAGGCCTTTAACAGAGCGATTGAGCTGAATCCCATGAACGGAAAGGCCCTCTACAACAAAGGGGTAGCTCTCCGCTGGCTCGAAAAACAGGAAGAAGCAAAACAGCACTTTGAACAGGCCGTGCTGGTCTTTGACAAAAAGATTGAATCCAGCCCCGAAAACGCCAGGTTCTGGTATAACAAGGGAGTAGCGCTCCGGGACCTTGAACGATACCCTGATGCCCTGAAAGCTTTTGAAAAAGCGATTGAGATAAACCCGAGCTTCACGAAAGCCTGGATCGGGAAAGGAATCATATATGACAGGGTAAATAAGCACCAGAAAGCCATAGAAGCCTACGAAAAAGCCGTGGAGCTAAATCCGGTATATTCGGACCTGATCTGAAGAATTTGTCGAAACATAGCGAAAAACCGCTGTATAGCGGGGAAATTCATAAGAACGCAGCAGGAAACCCCTGAGTCTTTAGCTCAGGGGAGGGCGTAAACTTCCCGAATTTCCATCATTTGAATTAATGTACTTGACCTAGCCCTCAATCGTTTACAGTTTTTCTTTACATTAACGCTATCTGTAATTTTGTTCCCAAATATATCCATGATTGCAAAAAATCCGCTTGGTCGCTTCCCTTTTACGAATCCACTGCCTTTTGAAGTCTCTATGAAATCAAATTTTCGAATTCCGAATATTTTACCTCTCCCTCCGCAGTTGGTAAGTATTTTGCCTTATTTCTTTAAAGACAAAAAAACCACCGGGTCGGGACGGCTGGAATAATAATATTAAACGGTGGGCTAAAAAAGCCGGGTTTGACCCTCGGGTTTCTCTGCAAAAACTACCGGAAAACTATAGAGTCCTGGATGCTGGCGGCGGGAGTCTCTGAAATACAAATCTGCCTTAGACAAGGGTACACGCAAGCAACCTCGTTACAACAATATTCAAATATAGGATTTACAAGGGAAGAAAAAGAGGAGATAAGAAGACGGCTTAAAGGCTGGATGATTGAGTAAAAATTTTTAAATGATATCTTTTTTTTTCAGAGGGATAGAGGGATCCCAATATTCCAAATTTTTTTCACTATTTTCTTTACTTCGTAAAATTCCCCTTGCTTCCAATTTAGATAGATTACTTGATACATTACCTGGCAACGTATTTTTTAAATAATCCTCGCTTTTTTCATCCTTATATTTCCAGGCCATAGCTTTGAATACATAATTATAAATTAATTTTTCACCATATATTTTCTGTAGGAATCTCACACAATCACAGCATTCTTGTATTTGACTTTTTACCATTTTATCCTTTATATAAGTTCAATAATCATAAATCTGATCTGGAGGTGGGGTTCCATAATACATTACCTTAAACCATTGTTTAGGTGATGTTATAATGAGCTCAAATGCAAATTTCAAAATCAGGTGATTTTTTTAATGAGCCACCAATTACTGGATTTTGGAACCATCTGCAAAAAAAGACTGTAAGAATATATTTTTACGCTGAGGAGGAGATTCGAACTCCTGTAGCGCGTCAGCACTACCGGTTTTCAAGACCGGCGCCGTAGTCCACTTGGCTACCTCAGCATATATGAAGAACCGTATTCAGGAATCTATAGAAACAGATTATAGTATATAAAATTTGTGAAAGGAAAAGGGGGAAAAGCCCCTTTTTCACTTCCACTGTATTAATTTTCTGCGTCTTCAGCTTTTTCTGCGTCTTCAGCTTTTTCTGCTTCTGCTTCAGGAGCTACTGCTTCTGCAAGAGCTGCTTCGATGTCTTCGGGGGTGATTTCGGGTTCAACCTCGACTTTTTCGATGAACTGGACTTCCTTGAGTTCCACGAACTTCATGATCTCGGTTGCGATCTTGTTCTTGGCCATGAGCCAGCGCTGGTTGAAGGTCAGGCCGGTAGGGATGTAGATGTTTGCGGTGCCGTTCTCGATCTCGACTACCAGGTCCCTGATGCCGGTGTAGAGGGAAAGCAGACCCTGGATCTTGTTAAGGTCGCCTTCGATGAGCTCCTCGATGGTGAACTCGTAGGTGACGGTCTTGCCTGCCATGGGGCTGTTGAAGTCAACTGAGACCTTGCGCCCGATAACTCTGGTGACCATACCTCTCTTGCCGTCGATTTCCACACTCATGCCGGGGTAAGCTTTTTTGTCCTTGAACCTGGTGATGGAAAGGGTCTTGATAAGTTTGGTGTTGCTCAGGCCAAAGCCTTTTTCAGGGGGGATCTCAACGCTGCCGGTGGAACCGAGTTCATTGCCTTCAAGAGCCTCATCCAGGCCTGTAATGGTGTGCCCTGCGCCTACAATGACCACGTCTCCGCCATAAAGGCCCTGAGCGTTGTAGATGCCCTCTTCCTTTGCAAGTTCCTCGCTGGTTGTGTCAAAGATCCTGCCGTCGTCAAATCTACCTGTGTAGCTTAATCTTATGAAATCGCCTTTTTGGATTGCCATAATGTTCAACTCTCTTATTATATTTGATGAATATGATAATTACTGAAATTTGATATGAATTCTAATAACTCTGAGCAAATATATCTCTGCCGTGTCCCAGCTTATATATCTCAGCCTTTAATAAGCTTTTTGGGTTTTCCGGCCGGAATCCTCTTCCCCTGGCCAACAGTGTAATTATTATTTTAGAATTATGGGATGGGGCCGGGGACCCTCCGGGTTTTCCCGGAATTTCTTAGAGGGACCGGGGAAGAGATCAATGATATAATAATATAGTTATTTTACAGATAAATTAACATTTAATATTACTTTAGTGGACATATTTGCTTACAAAATATTAAATATCAACCCATTTTATTATAGTATGGGGGCAAAGAGTTCGATTGTAATTATATGTGTAGCTTCCACTGCACTCAGTATTTTGAAAAGTAGTACATTCTTTCCGGCACTTTAAATGAAGCCGGAAGAGCCGGGAAACAAAACCGGGCCTTAAAAACCCATATTTATTTTTTGGAGGAGCCATAATGGAAAAGCAACTTATGAGAATAGGAATATCTCTTCCGAAATCTCTTTTAGACAAATTTGACAACATAATCTTCAACCGGGGGTATTCCTCCCGCTCGGAAGGGATAAGGGACGCTATCAGGGGCTATAACCAGCATTATGAATGGATGCAGGGCATAGAGAAAAAACGGACCGCAACAATTTCGATTGTTTATGACTGTTCAAAAAAAGGAGTCAATAACGCCCTTGAAAACATCCAGCACCAGTACACCGACATGATACACTCAACTGTCCGCATCCACCTCGAACCCCCTTTCTGCTTCGAGGTAATCATCCTGGAAGGAGACGGGAAGCGCATCGTGGAACTTGCGGAAAAGATCCTTAGCCAGAAAGGGGTGCAGTACTCCAAACTCATGACCGTGCCTCCGGACAGAAATGCGGGGCAGGAAACAACAGAGGCACCAATGACCCATCATCACTAAATTAAAAAAAGCAAAAAATGTGAAGGGATGTAAAAAAATAAAAAATGTTGGAGAAAGAGATGTTATTCTTCTCCAATCCATTCCTGTACTTTTTCGGGGTTGTTTTCAACCCACTTTGCAGCGGCCTCTTCAGGAGCTGTTCCGTTTTCGATATCCATCATAACGCTCTGGATATCCTCATGGGTCCACTCGAATCTCTCAAGAATCATATAAAGTCCAGGCATGTCTTCCTGCAGGCCCTTCCTTGCGAGAGTTTCCACATGGTCGGCTTCTCCGAAGATGCCCTTCGGATCTTCCAGATATTTAATGTCCCAGCGGTTGAAGGCCCAGTGGGGAGACCAGAGGGTAACCACAATTGGCTCTCCGGAATTTATGGCTTTTGTCAGAGCTGTGGCCATTCCCGCACCGCTGCTCGATACCAGTTCCAGGTCCAGATCATAGTCTTCAATCGCGGTTTCGGTGATACCCATCATCCCGGCTCCGGGTTCTATCCCTATGATTTCGCCATCGAACAGATCCCTGTTGGCATTGAGCTCCTCAATGGAGGAAATATTCACGTATGAAGGGACAACAAGTCCTATGCTGCAGTTTTCAAGGTTTACCCCAACAACATCAATCCGGTCCCCGTAGGTGTCCCAATAGTTCCTCTGGGTCTGGGGAAGCCACGCCGAGGTCGTGAAGTCAAAATCGCCGTCAGCCACGCTCTTATAGAGGGGACCTGCGTCAACTGCGGTAATCTTCACATTTTCATATCCGGCTTTCTGAAGCACCTGCTGGATAACATTGGTGCTTGCGATTTCGCCGTCCCAGAGGACGTAGCCGATTGTTATCTTTTCAGTAAATTCGGAAGCAGGACCTGCTTCGGAAGTTTCCGCGTCACCATCTGTTTTCTCGGCACAGCCTGCCCCGAAAAGGCAGAGGCCAAGCACCAGACTTACTATTAATATCGATCCAATTTTTTTTGTAATTGATCTTTTCAAAATATCTACAACCTTTCATATTACAAATTTAATATTCATTTACAGTGTTAATCGGGATATGGATAATGCGGAGCTTTAGAGGACATAAGCCCAGGCCCTTTGCTCACACTTCTTCCGGAAAGGGGAGAAGTGACCCCCCTTCTCCTATCTGCCTTTACTCCGGGCTCCAGGCTCAGGCTTTCGGACTCAGGCTCTGGGTGACCCTGTCCAGGACCACGGCGATAATGACAATTCCGAGCCCCGCTTCAAAACCGAGCCCTATGTCAACCCTCTGGATTCCGAAAAGAACCTGGTAGCCAAGCCCGCGGGCTCCTATCATGGAGGCGATTACAACCATTGAAAGGGAAAGCATTATGCACTGGTTAACACCCGCCATGATGGTCGGGAGAGCGACTGGAAGTTCCACTTTCAAAAGCTTCTGCCAGCTGGTTGAGCCAAAGGCCTCCGCAACTTCGTTCAGTTCCTTTGGGACCTGCCGGACCCCCAGGTTTGTCAGGCGGATGGCAGGAGGCATTGCAAAAACAACCGTTGCGATCATACCGGGAACATTTCCGAGCCCGAAAAAGATCAGAGCCGGGATGAGGTAGACAAAGGAGGGCATGGTCTGCATCAGGTCGAGCATGGGCCTTACAAGCCTGTTCAGGAGATCGTTTTTTGCACAGAGGATTCCCACCGGGATGCCGATAAACAGGGTGAGAAACGCCGAAGAAAGAACAAGGGCAAGCGTCTGCATGGACAGTTCCCATAGCTCCATATTAAGGATGAGCAGGAAACCGACCCCTGCCCCAAGCGCCATTTTGATGTTTCGTTTTCCCGCAAAGTAGACAAAAATCGAAAGGGCCAGGATAAAGATTTCCGGAGGCAGGAAAAGCAATAAGTCCTTCAGGGCAGTGATAAGGAAGTCAAGTTTATCACTCAGCAGGTCAAGGCCCGTCCCAAAGTGGGCCTCAATCCATTTTACCAGAAACTCCACAAAGTCCCCTAGGGGGATTTTGGGAATTATTGAGCTTAACATGATTTCAGCTCCGGTTTTTCAAGCTGATTTCCTTCAGGAGAAGCATTTTCTCCCGTTTTTGCTTCGGCATCAATTCCCAGCTCACTTTCAGGAGGCACAGCCAGAACCACTTCAGGGCCTGAACCAGAATCCGGGGGCTGAAAATTTTCTTCCTGGCTTTTTGATTCGGTTTCGGATTCAGCTGCCTCTTTGGTTACCTCCCCGACTTCCTCAGTTTCCCCGGACATTGCAAGGGCGCCCAGCACGCTCCCCTGGGCAATTATTCCCAGAAATTTCTTATTTTCGTTGATAACGGCAAGGGGATACTCGCTGTCCACTATGACATTGATTACCTCGTTCAGAGGCATATCCGGGGCCACTGTGGAGACTTCCCGGTTTATATATTCCTCAAGGCTTTTTTTGGTTTTCAGGGCCTCAAGGGCTGATTTTATTGTCAGGATTCCCATTAAACGCCTGTTTTTCCCTTCCACGACGTAGATAGAGGAAATCCCGTATTCCTTCATCAGCTGGATGGCAACCCCGGGCCCTGAGTTTACAGCAACCATGGGGTTAGGACGTTTCATAACGGCCTCTGCGGTAAGGACTTTGGACCTGTCAACCCCAGCAACAAACTTCGAGACGTAGGCGTCGGCAGGCTCGGTAAGGATTTCTTCCGGCGTCCCGATCTGGACGACTTCTCCGTCTTTCATGAGAGCTATCCGGTCTCCCAGTTTCAGGGCCTCGTCAAGGTCGTGGGAAACGAAGATGATGGTCTTTTGCATCTCGTCTTCAAGAGATAGCAGTTCGTCCTGCATCTCACAGCGGATAAGAGGATCGAGGGCACTGAAAGCCTCGTCCATAAGGAGAATATCGGGGTCATTGGCAAGAGCCCGGGAAAGCCCCACCCTCTGTTTCATCCCCCCGCTGAGCTGGGTGATTTTACTTTGCTCGTAGCCTTTGAGCCCGACGGTATCGATGGCTTTTTCAGCCTTTAAATAACGTTCTTCTTTAGAAACACCCTGGATTTCCAGACCGTAGGCCACGTTGTCGAGCACGTTCCTGTGAGGAAGCAGCGCGAAGTTCTGAAAAACCATTCCGAGTTTGGCCCTGCGGACTTCCCGCAGTTTTTCCCGGTCCAGTTTCGCTATGTCCTGCCCGTCAATCAAAATAGCCCCGCCGGTTGGTTCTATCAGGCGGTTCATACAGCGCAAAAGAGTGGACTTTCCGGAACCTGAAAGCCCCATTATAACAAAAGTTTCCCCCTCATACACTTTGAAACTGACGTCCCTGAGCCCGACGGTCTGTTTCGTTTTTTCATGTATTTCCTCTTTTGAAAATCCTTTTTCAAGAAGAGAAAGTACTTTATGAGGGTTTTTTCCAAAAATCTTAGTAATATTTTTTACTTCTAGTTTTACCTTTCTATCCACAATAAGACCTCGGGTTAACCGAAGATTCTTTTTAAAATCCAGTTATTATTGATAATATTTAGGAGTTACGCAGTTGGTTCTCAACATGCCGTTTTTCAGCAACATCACAAATATCAAAATTAATTTAATGTGTATAGTGAGTTATTTAAATATGCTGCCACTGCAACTCTTGTAATTTTTACCTTAATCTCAAACCAGGATATTCCTGTTTTGATTCTTTGTAATTCCAGTCTAAGGAAAGCTCTTAAGGAAAATATTATATGTGCTCTTTGTGACTCTGCTTTTCTTACCTGGCACTTTTCTACACCACAGAACTGTTTTATCCCTCTGTGATATTCCTCAATTTTCCATGATTTCTTCGCCAAATCCTCGCGTTTTGATTCATCCATATCCAGTACATCTGTAACCCAGTGTCGCGTGTCTCCGTCTGTGGAAACGATCCTAAACACCTTTACAAATCCATATGATTTCAGATGAACCACAAGTCCTTCTGGAGGAATATCTACCGTTTCAAGTGGCACATTTTTCGTGTTGTCAGGATATACCAAACGATTTTTCTTTAACCTTGTGAGAAAATGCCATCCTTTGGCCTTAATGGCTTTAAGGTTTTTCACACTTGCATACCATGTATCACACAAAACAAATCTGGGATTAAAACCACGTTCTTTGGCTTTGTCAAGCATATCGCGGAAATGGTCACTCTTCGTTTTATCGTCTTCATCGATATTATAAATTCGAAAATCAACAGGTATAATGATTGTACCATCTGTCCAAATTAAGGTAACAAGACCTATGCCCATTACAGTGCGATGATGATTTCCACTCCACATACGGCGAACAAACGCTATTTTTTTGCGTATAGTTTATCTAATGTTGAATCGTCTAAAATAAAATAGCCGCCTTTAAGCTTGACATAAGCTTTTACTTTTTCCCATAGCTTTTCTGTGTTTGGAAGTTGCCTTTGAAGGCAACGAGTAAAGGCGTCATGAGAAGGAGCCTTAGCTGTTAATTGATAACATCTAGTGGCTTCAGTACAACTAAAAACCTTAGAAGTCGCAATGAGGAAATTAATGTAATCAATATCGCTACATTTGGGTGGATTTATAACAATAACTCCTTATTTTTTTGGGAATTATTGTTTATTTATTATAATTTAAATAATATCATCTTTTCGGAATCTCAAGTGCGTAAGTCCTAATATTGATAGTTATGAACTACGATGGAAAACACGGGGGTTGCAAGTAGCTGTAATTCCTTACAGGTTGCACGAAAACAACACACAGATATGTGCACAGTTTTTGCCGCTTCAGGCCCAATGAACCTGAAAAGTCCGCACAAAAGAATGTACATCCCGGGTAGTTGCAGGCCTTTATGAAAGATCATAAAAACTTTACAAATCATAAAAACGCAACAAGCCTTTTGAGACCTTTTTTAACCAATTAGAACTTATTTAAAACGTCTCAATCCAACATGCATTTAACTCATGCAGTATAATATATATAGTTTCCTATATAATATTTAGATAATTGCAAACTTATTTTGATAGGAATTGAAAAAATGTTCCTTGATTATTTGATTATTTGATTATTTGATTATTTGATTATTTGATTGTTTTCCCCTCTTCCCGGTCCGGGAAGTTCTTTAAAAAAGTATATAACTAAATCCGTAATTATAGCCTCAATGAGTGCGGGAACAAAACGGGCATACCCTGAGGTTGCAATAGCCTGTACTATTTTCGGGATGACAGGTATTTTTCTGGAACATATCCGGGGGATGGAAATCGGCCCGATTCTGTTTTACAGACTTTTTTTCGGTTTTCTTACGATCGTATTCTATCTCGCATTGACGGGCAGGTATTCCGAAGTCCGGCTCGGAAAGAAAAAGGGTAACCTCCTGGTCCAGGGCAGCTTCATAGCAATAACCATGTTTTCCTTCCTTGTGGCGGTTAAAAACACCTCCGTATCCATTGCCATCCTCCTGCAGTACACGGCCCCGGTCTACGTGACCCTGCTCGCCCCCCTCGTCCTCAAAGAAAAAATCGGGCCCTGGAGTATGTTCGCCCTCCTCCTCGCCGTCTTCGGGGTCGTACAGGTTGTAAGACCCGAGGCCGGGTTTTCCGGAATAGAGTTAAACAGCGCCTACGTAACCGGCGTAGTCTTCGGAATGCTTGCCGGGATTACTTACGGGGCCTCAATAATCAACATCAGATACCTCAAAAACGAATACTCTTCAATCTCCCTGGCCTTCTGGGGGCTTGCGATAAGCACCCTGCTCTCAGCCCCCTGGGCCTTTGAAGTCTCCCTCGAAACCCTCCGGGAAAACTTGCCTATCCTCTTCCTCTTCGGGTTCCTATCCATGGGAATCGCGGAACTGCTCTGCGTGGACGGGCTCTCTCGTCTGGCCGCCCAGACCGGGAGTATTCTGGCTCTGACCGAACCCGTGGCCGGAATTTTCTTCGATTACACCATACTCGACGTCCCCTTCCGGCTGAGCACAGTCCTGGGCTGCGTCCTTATCCTGAGTTCAGCAGTGCTCGTAAGCTTTGATAATACTCCGGTAGTTCCCATCCCCAACATTGTTCCGCGCCGAAAAAAGGAATAAACCGGCAGTAAAAGATATGCTTAAATAAAACCCGGATTCAAAGTTCATCTGTGCTTGTCTTCGACATCGTCCTCTTTGCGTTCGGGCTTTTCCTGCTCGTAAAGGGGGCCGATCTTTTCGTGGCCTCTTCCTCTTCAATCGCAAAAAAACTCGGGATCTCGGAATTCATAATCGGGCTGACTCTGGTCTCCATGGGGACCTCCGTGCCCGAACTTGCCTCCTCCATAGCTGCCTCCTTCCAGCAGGCTAGCGGGCTTGTGATCGGAAACGTGATAGGCTCGAATATAGCAAACATCGGGCTGATCGTGGGCACAGCAGGCGTGCTCTCGGCTGTCAGGACCGACGAAGTGATGCTGAAAAGAGACGGGTACATCATGTTCTTTTCAGCCCTGGTTTTTCTCCTTTTCGTGCTTGATTTCCGGATTTCCCGCCCTGAAGCCCTGGTTTTTCTTCTGCTGTATATAGCCTACATCCTTTTTTTGTTTACCAGGGTGCATCAACAAAAAGAGGTGGTCTATTTCCAGGACTTTCTATATTATTTTTTCAAATTTGAATACCTTTTTGACATCAGGACAAAATTCCGTGAAGGATTTAAGCAGGAAAGTGAAAAACTGGAGGATGCCGGAGAAAAGAGAGCTGGAAAAGAAAGAGCTGAAAAAGAGAGAGCTGAAAAAGAGAGAGCTGAAAAAGAGATAGCTGGAAAAGAGATAGCTGGAAAAGAGATAGCTGGAAAAGAGATAGCTGGAAAAGAGATAGCTGGAAAAGAGATAGCTGGAAAAGAGAGAGGCGAAGAAAAGGGAAACGGAGAAGAGAAAGCAGGAGATAAAAACAGGTCGGAAGAAGGGGACCCGCCCCTTCCTGAAAAAAGCGGGTTTACTCAGGACTTTTTAAAACTCATTGCAAGCGGGGTAGCAATCGTCCTGGGGGCCAGGTATCTTGTTCAGGAATCCATTCTTTTTGCAGAGCTCCTGAACGTGCCGGAAACCGTAATAGGGGCAAGCCTTGTTGCCATTGGGACTTCGCTTCCGGAACTGATGGTCACGGTCACGGCCGCCCGAAGCGGTCGCGGGGGCATTGCCCTCGGAAACGCCATCGGTTCAAACATAACGAATATCTTCCTGGTCCTCGGCTGTGCAGGCCTCCTCTATCCTCTGCCGATAACGGAGCTGAGCGTCTTTTTCGTAACTCCCTTTATGATTTTCATGAGCTTGCTCTTTCTTCTCTTCATCTGGACCGGCTGGAAAATCAAAAGATTCGAGGGCCTCTTCCTGATACTGGTCTATTCGGGTTTCATGATCTGGCTTTTCAGCATCAGTGAAGGGTTTTAAGAATCACTGCCCCGTAGCCTGGAGACCAGAAACCTCACAACGAAAATGGCCGTAAGCGAGGCCAGCAGGCCCATCAGGAGTACAAGGGAAAGCCTTTCGGCTTCCGCGAATCTGAACATTAAACTGAAAAAAAGGACTACCAGAAAAAGTCCCCCGGCAGATATTAAATAGACAGTCGAGTTAGACAAATTTTCAAATATATTTACCTGCATTTTACTCATGATCTCCAGAGGCTTTTGATGCCTGTTATAATTTGCCGTCCAGGGGGGCACTGAGGACCTTATGTCCTCCGTCTGAAAGGGCTTTGACCGCCTTTTCCAGGGTTTCCTCCTTTACCAGAACGTAGTCCGTATCGTAGGTCGAAAGCGCAAAAAGACTTATGCCTTCTTCCGCAAGCAGGGTGGAAAGAGCTGCGAGAATCCCTATCAGGCCAAAGTCCAGAGGCCCCTCGACCTTCAGGCCCCTCCAGCCCGGTTCGCACCGGACCCCTTCCGGAATATTCTTTTCAGGGCAGACTACCGAAAGTTCATCAGCGGTCTTTGTAAGCGAATAAAACCCATCCCGAGTTGCCCAATCCGGGATATTATGGCCTTTTCCCCTGTCTTTTTCCAGGCGACAGACCCCCAGTTTCTCTTTCATTACACTCAGCGTGAGTTCGGCTTTTTTCGGTTTTTTAGTATTCATTTATCCCGGATTCCCTGAAAGTTGAATTTTAGAAAGTATTATTTGAAAAAATATTATAAATATTTAAGAATTTAATATTTATGCATCAATAATTTTTGATTTCAACTCAGTCAGCAGGATTTCCCTGTCCTAAAAAACCTGAGACATCCCGAGAGGGTTTTAGGGGGGGGGAGTTGACATATCCGTACATTATATATATTAAAAATTACCATAGTAATTTTTGTATATATCCTGAGAACATCCCAATCTTTATATAATACAACTACATAAAAAGTATTAAGGGTAAGTTCTAGGTATACGGGTCTTTTTTTAGTAACCAGATTGTACAAATCCCAATGTACAAATCCAAAGTACGTTATCCCAACAAATTCAAGCGTACACAATCCCAACAAATCCCAACGGTTATCCCAACATTCACCCATTCCTACCCTTGCCCTTTTTTTACCCACTTTTTTACCCACTTTTTTACCCGCTTTTTTACCCATTTACCACTTTTTTAAAAATGTCTCTGTTTGGTATCCTTTGAGTACAAGATTATAAGTCAGGTTATTTCACCCAAAACATTTAGAAATTATTTAATTTTAAACCCCAATTAATACACATATCTTTTAAAACTATTTTAAAAATAAAATCAATGCACTTAAGTATCTTTTTAATTTATATCCTTTTACAAAAAACTAAATATAAAAATATTATATGCAGAGTCTTTCATGCAGTATTATCATTCGGATTTGATCCGGATTTATCTCTCCGGCATCCGGGAAAATGGCCTGTATTCAGGACCATACTGTTAGTATTAATTCATAATGCATATTATATATTTATTTTAAGGGTTCGTTACTATGGTAGTTAGCACGATATTCGAAGCGTTAAATTCCGAAGCGGTAGTATCCCTTCTGAACGGAATCGACGGGTTTATCTGGGGCCCTCCTCTCCTTATCCTGCTTGTGGGGACCGGCATATACCTGACTTTACGCCTGAAATTAATTCAGATATTCAAATTACCCATGGCCCTGAAAGATGTGCTCGGGTCTCGCAACGTTGACAGCAGGGCCGAGGGAGATATATCCAGTTTTGCGGCCCTCTGTACGGCGCTTTCGGCCACAATCGGGACCGGAAACATCGTCGGGGTCGCAACAGCCATTGCGAGAGGTGGGCCTGGAGCCCTCTTCTGGATGTGGTTTGCAGCCTTTTTCGGGATGGCGACCAAATACGCGGAAGCTCTCCTTGCCGTCAAGTACAGGACCGTTGACGAAAACGGACAGATGTCCGGCGGGCCCATGTACTACATCAAAAACGGCCTGGCCCATAAGAGCTACAGTGGAGTCCTTGCCAAACTCTTTGCCCTTTTTGGGGTCTGCGCGGCCTGCCTCGGGGTGGGCACCTTTACTCAGGTAAACGCAATCGTGAGTTCCGTGGAAGCCACCTTCGGCATCTCCGGAGTGGACACTTCAATCGCTCTGGCCTTTCTGGTGGCCCTCGTTACCATCGGAGGGATTAAGAGCATCTCCAGGGTTGCCCAGTTAATGGTCCCCTTCATGGCAATCGCCTACGTAATCGGCTGTCTCCTTGTCATAGGCCTCAATATCGATAAGCTGCCCTCGGCCGTTGCCCTGATCATTAAGAGCGCCTTTACCCCGGCTGCAGCTTCCGGCGGTTTTCTCGGGGCGGGCATAATGCTTGCCATACAGATGGGGGTCGCAAGGGGTATTTTCTCAAACGAGTCCGGACTCGGCAGTTCTCCGATTGCAGCCGCAGCCGCAAAAGTCAGGGAACCTGCCAAACAGGGCCTGATTTCCATGACCGGGACCTTCTTTGATACGATCGTCATCTGTACCATGACCGGCCTTACTTTGATCATTTCCGGCACCTGGAAAAACGGGGCCAGTGAAGCCGCCCACATGACCAACGCCGCCTTTACGGGGACACTTTCGGCCGCAGGTTCCTACATCGTGACCATAGGCCTGATCTTCTTTGCCTTTACGACTATTCTCGGCTGGAACTACTATGGGGAACGCTGTATGGAATACCTGACCGGCGTAAAAGGCATTCTCCCCTACAAAGCCGTCTACATCTTTCTGGTGGCCGCCGGAGGTTTCCTTTCAATCGAAGCCGTCTGGATCATCGCCGATATCTTCAACGGGCTAATGGCCTTCCCGAATCTCATCGCCCTCCTGGCACTTTCCGGGGTTGTTGTCGCGGAAACCGATAAGTACTTCAAATCTCTTGAAAAATAATCATGAGGTTCTGGCAGTTCAGCAGGCAGCGCTGTTGAAGCGACTTTAGGTACTGAAAAAGAAGATTGAAGCATCCGAAGGTGGACTGGAAAAACAAGTTGCATTTCCCGAATTGCGTTTCGGGATCACAGGAAATCGAAGATTTCCTGGGAGTTGCGATGAAATCGCAACAGCACGCGGTCCGTTTCGCTCGCGGTGCGAGCTCAAGCGGACTATGAAACCAAGTTATGCTTTTTTCAATCAGACGGGACTGGAAAACCGAGTTCCTTTTTGTTCAATCAGGCGAACTGGAAAACCGAGGTCTGCTTTGCTAACGCATGTGGGACTAAAAAAACGCAAGATTGACCTTAAATGGCGTATCTCCGCCATTCTTTTTTTCGTACCTTCCGTGTCTTCTGTGGTTTGAAATTTGACTGGCGATATTTTCTGTAAGGACTTTTTTAAGCACGGAAACCGGCCTGTGGCCGGGGAGTACGCTGGCCCCGGTTTGAGTCCGAATTCCCGGAACGGGGTGAGTTTTGCCTGAAAATGCGTAAAACATATATGTCGGGTCTTCCAGAGGGGGGAGCAATGACAAAGCCGATACAAGACCGGGACATCCCCCTTTATATGTATCATGCCGGCCAATGTAACCCAAAAAAGTGCACCGGCAAGAAAATGGCCCGCTTCAACCTGGCCCGCCTGTATGAAAAAATCTCGAAACTGCCCAGGTACTCGGTCCTGCTGGACCCCATGGCTGAAAAGGCCCTTTCCCCGGCTGATAATGTCGAAAAGGGCATCACGGTCCTGGATTGTTCCTGGGAAGAGGTCGAGCGTGTTTTTCCGGAACTGGAGAAACTGAATCTGCAACACAGAGCCCTTCCGTATCTCCTTGCGGGAAACCCGATAAACTTCGGGCGGCCTTTCAGGCTCAATTCCGCGGAGGCCTTTGCGGCGGCCCTTTATATCCTGGGGCATAAGGAGCAGGCTGAAAAGGTAATGTCCAAGTTCAACTGGGGACACAGTTTCCTGGAACTGAACCATGAACCGCTTGAGGAATACTCGCAGACGAAAAACAGTACTGAAATTGTGGAAGTCCAGAGTCATTATATGTAATCTGATAGGGTTTGTCTTAGGAATGAGTCAAATATAATATCAAGTATTTTTGTTTACCATTCCTTAACCACCCGAATTCCGCTTCGGGAGCACGGGGTCCTTTTCGGGAGCTACGCCCCTCAAGAGGACGAAAAAATGCCCGAGAAACCGTAATTATCGTCTTCCTGCATTCATTTTCCGTGTGTTCCGTGTGTTCCGTGTGTTCCGTGGTTTGAATGCCCACACACCAAACACCCCCTCACACAAAAACACAACATGTATGAGTATGAAGCAACTCCCAAAATAAATCATGAAGTTATATTTTCACCATTCCTTAAGGGTATGATCTTGAGAGGGGAACGACAGGAGTGCTACAGATAGGGTCATAGGCGTAGGGGCCTGCGACGAAATATCTTGCAAAACCGTGTGGGGAGTGCTTGCAAAAAGTGGACGAGCTCCTGTTTGTGGTCAGTGGGAAATACGGGACTCTTTCGGAAATTGCAGTGGGTCCGAAACCAAGAAAACCGGAGATGGTGCTTGAATATAAGTAAGGTTAAAGGGGTAAGAGAGGTTAAAAGCCCGGAAAAACCATGAAAATGGCTTTTATCCCGGTATAATCTGATCCAAAAACTTATATTCAAAAAAGAAAGAACGAGTAAGCAGTTTAAATTAAGTTAAAAGTTGGATAATACAGGGGCATTTTACAGCCCTTTCATCAAAAAGACAATTTTACCGGAGTTTTAGATGCATCTTATCGTAACCGAAAAGAACATAGCGGCCAGGCGTATAGCCGCTATCCTTGCACCGAAGAAGCCAAAAAAAGTCAGGATAAGTGGTGTGGACAGCTACCAGTATGAACTCGCCCAGGGAGAGGAAACCGTGGTCATTGGGCTTTCCGGCCACATTGTGGGAATTGATTTTCCCAGGGAGTATAACAACTGGCAGAAAGTAGATGCAAGGGCTCTTATCGATGCCGATGTCATAACAACTCCAATCAACCGGAAAATCGTTGCCGCTCTGAAAAAGCTCGGGAAGGATGCCAAACGTGTCACGATTGCCACGGACTACGACCGGGAAGGGGAACTGATAGGAGTTGAGGCCCTGGACATCATAAGGGGGGTAAACCCAGGAATAGCTTTTGACAGAGCCCACTACAGCGCAATCACTCCGAAAGCCATCGATGACGCCTTTACAAACCTGGCAGAGGTTGATTTCAACCTGGCCGATGCGGGCCATTCCAGGCAGGTCATTGACCTGGTCTGGGGTGCGGCCCTTACCCGTTACATTTCCCTTTCGGCAGGGAGGCTGGGAAAGATGTTTCTTTCAGTCGGAAGGGTCCAGTCTCCGACTCTTTCCCTGATAGTGGAACGGGAAAAGGAACGGGAAGCCTTTATCCCTACCCCTTACAGGGAAATTCACGCCGAACTTACGGAGCCCGGAGGGGAAAGCTTCGAGGCCCAGCACTCGACCCGGCGCTTCGAGGACCTGAAAGAAGCCGGGGAAGTGTTTGCAAAACTCGGGGACGAGGCTGAGGTCAAAAGCCTCGAAAAAGGCACAAAGACCGAACAGCCCCCGACTCCCTTCAATACCACGGGCTTTATCAGCGCGGCAAGCGCAATCGGGTTATCCCCGTCAAACGCCATGCGCATAGCCGAGAGCCTCTACACCAACGGGTACATTTCATACCCGAGGACCGACAATACCGTTTATCCCGAAAGCCTGGACCTGAGGGCCCTAATTGAAGCTTTCAAAGACGGGCCCTTTAAGAAGGAAGCCGAAACTCTCCTTAAAAAACCGGAACTTGTCCCCACCCGCGGGAAAAAGGAGACAACGGACCACCCCCCGATCTTTCCGGCTTCCCTTGCGAAAAAAGAAGAGATTAAAGAGGACGAATGGAAGATCTACGAGCTTGTTGTAAGACGCTTTTTAGCAACCTTTGCGGACGCCAGCGAATGGGAAACCATGCGCATAAAGCTCGACATTTCCGGGGAAGAGTTCAGGGCAAACGGGGCCAGACTGATTGAACCGGGCTGGAGATGGTACTACCCCTACAACGCTCCGGCCAACCGGCTGTTCCCGGAACTCCGGGAAGGAGAAGCCCTGAAAGTTACGAAAAAAGAGCTGCTGGACAAGGAAACTCAGCCCCCGGGCCGCTACGGGCAGAGTCGTTTGATCGGTATAATGGAGGAACTCGGACTGGGCACGAAGGCCACCCGGCACGAAATCATCAGCAAGCTCAATTCAAGGGCCTACGTCCACGGCAACCCGATACAGCCTACCAGGACCTCTTTTGCCGTTGTGGATACCCTTGAGAACTACTCTCCGACAATCACCTTGCCGGACATGACCAGCAAGCTTGAGGAGGACATGGACAGGATAGCCGAGGGCGATATCTCGGAGGAAGATGTCCTGACAGAATCAAGGGCCATGCTGGATGCCGTGTTTGGGGGCCTGGAGGAGAACCGGGATAAGATCGTTGAGTCCCTCCAGGCAGGCCTCAGGGAAGACAAGATAATAGGCATCTGCCCCGACTGCGGGGGAGAGCTCATGATCCGCCGCTCGAAGAGGGGGGGCAGGTTTATTGGTTGCAACAACTATCCTGACTGCAGTTTTTCCCTGCCTCTTCCGAGAAGTGGGCAGATCGTGGTCACGGAAAAGACCTGCAAGGACCATGGGTTACACCACATAAAGATTATAACCGGGGGGAAACGTCCCTGGGACCTGGGCTGTCCTCAGTGCAATTTCATAGAATGGAAGAAAACACAGGAGGAAGAAAAGGCCAGGAAACTGGAAACAGACCTTCCGAAATCCCTGCAAGCCATTGAAGGCGTGGGGAAGATAACAGCCGGAAAACTGGAAGATGCCGGGATCTCAAGTGTCAGGGAATTTGTGTTAGCTGATTCTTTTGAACTCTCAAAATTGACCGGTATCAACATAGGTAAGATCAAGAAGCTTCAGGGAGCCTGTGGCGAAAAACCTGCGGAAACAGCGGAAACAGCGGAAACTGTAGAAACTGTAGAAACTGTAGAAACTGTAGAAACTGCGGAAACAGTGGAAACAGCAGAAACTGTAAAAAAACCGATTGAATGATGAGGTTTTAGAGGGAAATATTAAATGGGAGTTTTTAAGGAACGATTCAAATATAACATCAAGGATTTTTGCTAACAATAATGATTATTAGGTAAATGGAACTATTGTATCGACTCCAAAATTTGAAAATAAACCACGGATGAACACAGATGAACACAGATGAACACAGATATTTCCAATCCGTGTCTATCCGTGTCTATCCGTGGTTCTGATAATTTGAAATTATATTTTTACCATTCCTAAGGAGTTTTTTAATGGAACTGAGTTTTAAAGGCGGCTGTGGGGAAGTGGGCCGCTCGGCCTTTCTGGTCAACGGGGAGGTCCTGCTTGATTACGGGATGAAGCCCGGAGAGTTTCCAATATACCCTCTGGACGGCATGGATCCCAGAGCCGTGCTCATTTCTCACGGGCATCTGGACCACTGTGGGGCGGTCCCGAGCCTCATGTACGGCAAACCCGATGTATTCATGACTCCACCGACTGCGGACCTTGCAGCCCTCCTGGCGAAAGATACCCTCAAGCTTGCGAATTACAGTCTTTCGGGAGTTGGCCCCTTCGACCAGGCCGACCTGCAGGAGCTTACCCGAAGGACTCAAAAAATTGATTTTGGCCAGAGCTTTAAAACTCACGGCTACAACGCCTGTTTTTACAGGGCCGGACATATCCCGGGAGCGGCCGGTATATACCTTGAGTCGGAGGAAGGAGAAAACCTCTATTATACGGGAGACCTGAGCCTTCAGCCGACCCGGCTGGTCGAGGGAGCTGAAAAGATTCCTGAGGCCCAGACTCTTGTGATTGAGAGCACCTACTTCGGGGAAGACCATGTCCCCAGGGAGGAAACCGAGGCTGCTTTTATAGAGTCGGTCTGGGAAACCATCGACCGGGGAGGGACCGCCATTGTCCCGGCCTTTGCCATTGGCCGGACACAGGAAGTCCTGATGCTCCTGGAAGCCCATGGAATCCCCACCTACGTGGACGGTATGGGTCGGGAGGTCTCCAAAATTTTCATGAAACACCCTGATTACCTGCGGGACGCGAAAGCTCTCCAGAAGGCCTTCGGGTGGGCAACTTCCGTGAAAAATAAAAAGCGGGCAGCTGTCCTGAAGGAGCCTGCGGTCATTGTCACCACCGCGGGAATGCTAAATGGCGGCCCGGTCCTTTATTACCTGAGAAAACTCCACAAGGACGCAAAATCAAAAGTCCTCCTTACCGGCTACCAGGTCGAGGGCACAAACGGGAGAATGGCCCTGGAAAATCACCTTATAGAGGATAACGGGACCGTCTTCAGCCTCAGAACGAAAGTCGAGCAGTACGATTTATCCGCACACTGCGGCGATAAGGAGCTGAAAGAACTTGTCCGGCAGTGCTGTGATCGGGGCACGGAAAGGGTCTTTGTTATGCACGGGGAAAAGACCGGGGAGTTTGCCGAGTGGATAAGGGAAGAAGTCGGGGTAAAGGCCCATGCGCCCGTAAACGGGGAGACTTTTGTGGTTTAAGGTCAACTACCCCACGCTGAAGCAGTGGGGCTTGTATAAGCCCTAGTTGACCAGCCTAAGTCTTAATTGACTACGTTGGAAATGTCATGATACCTGCGAATGCTTCCTCAGTTTGCAGCTCTATCGTGTAGTATTAAAAGTCCTGAGAGGTAGGGACGGTGTGCTACGCATGACAAGCGTTTCCAACATTGGCGAGGGGAGACAATTTAAAAATTGCGTTACCTGCTATGGAAATTTGTTTCCAGCGCAGAGAGGAGAAATCCAGCATGATATTTATACTTAACAAAAACAAAGAGCCGTTAAGTCCCTGCCATGAAGCAGTTGCAAGAAAACTGCTTAAAGCGGGAAAAGCGGTTATTCACAAAAAATATCCCTTTACAATTCGACTCAAAGAGCTGAAAGAGTCTAAGGACAATTCGGCTTTTAGACTGAAAATAGATTACGGAAGCCGTCACACGGGTCTTGCTATTCTGAAAGGTTCAAATGTTGTCTGGGTTGCACAGTTGCACCACAAAACAAGCATAAAAAAGAATATGGATAGCAGAAGAGCAATGAGGAGAACCCGAAGAAACCGCAAAACCAGATACAGAAAACCGAGGTTTCTGAACCGGAAAAGGCGGGAAGGCTGGCTGCCTCCATCCCTGCAAAGCCGTGTAGATAACATAGGAAATTGGACAGATAGGCTCAGGAAACTATGCCCACTGACACATATTTCCTATGAAAACTGCAAGTTTGATACTCAACTCATGCAAAACCCTGAGATAAGTGGAATTGAGTATCAGCAGGGAGAGCTGCAAGGTTATGAGGTCCGGGAATACCTGCTTGAAAAATTTGGTAGAAAATGTGTGTACTGCGGAGCTGAAAACGTTCCGTTGGAGATTGAACACATTATTCCTAAAATCAGAGGAGGCTCAAACAGAGTCTCCAATTTAACATTGGCTTGTAGAGAATGCAACCAGAAAAAAGGAAGTCAAACTGCAGAAGAGTTTGGACATCCTGAAGTGCAGAACCTGGCCAAAAAGTCGCTTAAAGATGCTGCGATTGTAACAGCTACCAGATGGAAAGTTTTCGAGGCATTGACTAAAACAGGCCTTCCGGTAGAATGCGGCACGGGTGCAAGGACAAAAATGAACCGAATCAGGGCAGAGCTGCCAAAAGATCATCATTTCGATGCTATTTGTGTAGGAGAATCCACTCCAGAAAAAATCAATTTTGCAACAAACAACGTCCTGCATATCAAAGCAAAAGGAAGAGGGCAATATAAAAGAACAAATCTCGATAAGTACGGCTTTCCTCGTTCATACCTTCCCAGGCAAAAAACCTTTTTTGGTTTTCAAACTGGCGATACAGTCAAGGCGGTTGTACCCAAAGGCAAGTACAAAGGGACATGGTTTGGTTCCGTTGCTTGTAGAAAATCGGGTAGTTTCGACATTAAAAACAAAGAGGGGAAAAGGATCTCAATTAATAAAAAATACTTCAAAGTATTACAGAGGACAGATGGTTATGAATATTCAACAGAGAAGTGCGGCATTCCTCCCGGCGCTAAAGCAACCGGGCTCCCTGCCTGAATTTTTGTGGAAATTTTAGAGAATGCGTACTTTTCTGCCGCCTTTCTTTTTTGAAGTGAATGAAGGATTCCGGAAACTGTGGCCGGGTTTTTGTGGATTTTGGATTTTTTGAAACCGGCGGCGACCGTTGAAAATCAGAAAAAATATATTTGGCCGGGAATAGCAGGGACTTTTTTAGAGAAAGCTGGGCCGGGTTTGTGAGATGGATCTTTTGTTTTTCCGGGGTGGTGTTTGTTGTTGTGGTCTGGAAAAACCGGTCTCAACGGTTGAAGAGTGATCTTTTCGTGTGGTGTAAGGAAGCAAACCACGGAACACACGGAACACACGGAAAAAAGAATGACGTAAGACGCCATTTACGGTTTTTCTGGCGTTTTATCCGGAGTGAGTTATGAATCTATTATTTTGGGGATTAGGCAACCTTGAAAAACAGAAAATATATATTTGGTCAGCCATTGCGAAAAGCTTTTAGAGTCACATGGCCCGGATTTGTGAGATGGATCTTTTGTTTTTTCCGGGGTGGGGTTTGTTGTTGTGGTTCAAAAAAACCGCCCCCTCAACGACTTAAAAACGATCTTTTTCAAGTATGATACAAAATAGCTACATACTTTTCCACCACCTTTCTTTTTTGGGATGAAAAAGCATTTTGAAACCCACGCCCGGGTTTCTGTGAACTCGATTTTTTGAAACCGCCGGTGGGGTTAATGGCCGACAGCCTGTGGGAAAACTAGAAAAATATATTTGGCCGGTTATAGCAAAAAAGTTTTCAGAAAAACCCGGGCCGGATTATTGAAATAATCTGGAATCTCTTGGAAGACCCTGGGTTTATGTGATTTTCTTTCTCTGTGTTCTCAAGAAAAAGCCGCTCGCTGATGCGACCGGTGAGTGCTCCGTCTCCCTCTTCCAAAAGTAAAAAACAATGCTCTGGGATTGATTTTAAACCATAAAAAAGGCACTGCCCGGTCAGTCAAACTCAAAGTTGCACCTGATCCCCTTAATATCAAAGCAGAGGTTACACGAGACACACCTGGCCTTCTCGATCTCTCCGCTTTTAATTTTAGGAATAAGGTCAGGCTCGCTGATGAAGGCCCGACTCATGGAAACCATGTCTGCGTAGCCCTCCTCAAGAAGTTCTCGCATAAGTGAAACCGTGCGGATGCCCCCCACAAGGATAACCGGGATGTCCACGGCCTCCTTAATCAGTTTCGAATATTCCTTGAAATAGGCTTCCTTTTTTCGGGAATTGATGGCGGTCTTTATGGTAACGCTGCCTGCCTCGGAGATTCCCCCGCTGACTTCAATAGCACAGATCCCGGCCTTTTCCAGACATTTGGCAAGCTCCGCACATTCCGGGGCATCAAGGGCCAGTTTTGCCTTTGAGGAGCCGGGCCTGAAACCGTCGGTTGCGTTCATTTTGGCCAGGACCGGAAAATCGGCTCCTGCTTTCTCTTTTATTCCCCGAACAATCTCCGTGACAATCCTGACCCGGTTTTCCACGGAGCCACCCCAGCGGTCGGTCCGCCTGTTGGTGTAGGGAGAAATAAAATTGCTGAGCAAAAAGCCGTGGGCACAGTGGAGCTGCACCCCGTCAAACCCCGCCTGCTTTGCCCGGACCCCGGCGGCCACAAAGGCCTCAATCATGTCCAGGATTTCAGCTTCGCTCATCTCCCGGGGAGTTACCGCCGAACGGCTGTCTTTAACGGCGGATGGGGCAAGAGGGACCGGATATTCCTTCGAAACGGTAGCCTGTCTTCCCCCGTGCACGATCTGGAGCACGATTTTTCCCTGCTGGCGGTGGACCCGTTCTGTAATTTTTCGGTAGGGCTCAATAAAACGGTCGGAGTAGATCCCCTGCTGGAGGGAATCGCTCAGGCCTCCCGGAAGGACGTAAGCATAGCCGGTAACGATCAGTCCAACCTCGTTTTCGGCAAGTTCCTCGTAAAGGGCTCCTAGCCTCTCCGTGGGAGTGCCATCCTCTTCGGCCATGAACTCCTGGGTCGCGGACCTGACAAAACGGTTCCGGAGGTCCATCCCGCATACTCGAATCGGATCAAAAATCATGCTAAAGGATAGGAAAAAGGTTTGTATATACTTTTCTGGAAAATTTCAGGAAAAGAGGGTACGAAAAAAGGAATAAGAATGATCCGGGATTCCTTCCTCCTCCTTGCTCTCTGAAAATATAGAATAGACAGAAATATAATTGTTTAAGAATAAATTGACAGGAATATAGGCCAAAAACATGAAAAATATAGAAAATAAGAGATGAAGTAGTACAGTGGGGGAATAAGGAAATGTCTAAAATCAGATATTTTACGTACACAATAGTTCTGGTCCTGCTTGCGGCCTTCTGCCTTGGCTGCGCCGCACCGGAAGAAGAAGCACCTGCCGAAACTGAACCGGTAGAGGAAGAAATGCCTGCAGATGCTGAACCGGTAGAGGATGAAATGGTAGAGGATGAAATGCCTGCAGAAACCGAACCGGTAGAGGAAGAAATGCCTGAAGATACTGAAATGCCTGCAGATCCTGTCCTTACAGGAGAAGAGCTTTACAAATATGTAACCGTGGAGAACGACTACAAAAACTGGCCCCTCCTTCCCGGCAAAGCGGCTCTCTCAAACGGGACCAGCCCTCACGGGGCTCTGGTAACCATTTATGTCTCGAATGAGGCCCTTGCCGCAATTGAGGCAAAAAGCGGGGTGATGCCTGCGGGAAGTACGGTCGTAAAAGAAAACTACAACCGCGAAGCCAGACTGTTGGCCGTGACCCTCATGCATAAGGTAGAGGGCTTTGACCCGGAAAATAACGACTGGTACTGGTTAAAGTTCGGCCCGAACGGGACTGTAGATTCAGAAGGGAAGGTTAATAGCTGCATCGATTGCCACGCTATAAGAGCCGACAATGACTTTATCTTTACCGGCGGTTTGACTTAAAAAAGAAAGAGAGGAAAACCGAAGAAAACTCCCCACCAGATTTACTCTTCAAGCCCTCCGGCGAGTTTTTCGTCAAGCTCTTCCTGCATCCTTTCATTCTGCACCTTCAGCGAAAAAAGAGTCGCAAAGAGCAGGAAATAGGCCAGGAAATTCACAAGCAGGGTAAGCTGAAGAGAGCTCCCTTCAAGCCCGCCGCTGCCACCGGTCCCGCCGGCCCCCTGGCCGAACATGAGGGGGTGGGCCGAGCGCCAGAGCCGGATGGAGAAAAAGCTCAGCGGGACCGAGGCAAAGCCGATTATCCCGAAAACGGCCGCAAAACGGCCCCTTTTTTCAGGCTCATCCACAGCCTGCCTGAGGGCCAGGTAGGCAAGGTAAACCAGGAAAAGCACGAGGGACGTTGTCAGCCTGAGGTCCCATATCCAGTACCAGCCCCAGGCGGCTTTTGCCCAAATCGAGCCCGTAAGCAGCACAAGGAAAGCGAAGAAGGCCCCGACCTCGGCCGCGGAGCGAGCATAAATGTCCCAGCGGGGAGCCTTTTCCCGAAGGAAGAGAACACTGCAAATAAAAAGGACTGCGAAAGCCAGGTAGGAGCTTATGGCTATGGGGAGATGGAAATAAAAGATTTTGAAACTGCTGCTCAGGACCTGCCCGGCCTCGTCTTTCATAGGGGGCAGGTAGAAAAAGATCATGTAGAATGCAAGAAGCATTACGCCTGCCGTTAAGAGGCCTAAGGCCCCGGTTTTTCTGGAACTTGCTGCCATTTTTATTCCCGTGGATTAGTGTGATATTGTATAATCGAAATGAAATATCCGGATTAACATATTTACGGTCTGTTTAAAATTTGTGAATTGCAGGGAAGAACTGTTTCTTTCTGAAACTTTTTGCATAATGATTACACTGAATTATTTAATACTTAGTTTGCGAGCTCAAGCGGACTAAAAAAGGTCATAATAACCTTAATTGTCGTCTCCCTGCATTCTTTTTTCCGTGTATTCCGTGTGTTCCGTGGTTTGAATTCACACACCAAAATATAGGACTATTCCCAAACTGAATATCTGAAGTTATATTTTTACCATTCCTTATTCACTTTTTTTACCTACCTGTTTTATCCAGCTTTTTTAAACCGGACCTTTTCAGTCCTGGATTGCGTACTCAAAGACGAGCTGTGCTATTACGAAAAACACAATATCGTAAACCGCAAGCAGTCTGAGTTCCGAAACCACGTCTCCCAGGCCACCCCCCGAGAGGAGGGCCGAACTTGCCTCCACGGCCGGGATGAGCACGGGCAAAAGCACGGGCAGGAGGAGGACCGGCAGGAGAAGTTCCCGGGTGCGGGTCCCGAGCGTCAGGGCTGAGAGCAGCGTTCCGACCGCGATAAAGCCAAAGGTCCCGAGTAAAAGGACCAGGGAAAACCCGAGGAGGGATGAAAAACCTATGCTGTAGTTGAAAAGGACAACGAAAAGCGGAAAGGTCACGGCTTCCGTGATGAAGACTATCAAAAGGTTTGAAAGCACCTTCCCGTTGTAGATCGCACTCCGGTCAACAGGGCAGAGCCTGAGAGCGTCCAGACAACCGTTTTCACTTTCGAGCACGAAGGTCCGGGAAAGGCCGAGAGTTCCTGCAAAGGTAAAGGCAACCCAGAGCACACCCGGCGCAATTTTTGCGACTTTTGCGGAATCTCCGAGGAAGTCCCCGAAGGAAACGCTGAAGACCACAAGCACGAGCAGGGAAAAAATGACCATTGAATTGAGCATCTGTTTTGTCCGAAATTCGGCTTTAAGATCTTTTACGGCTATGTGAAAACTCCGGATCATTTTTTATACTCCACGGTTTTTTACTTATTCATTTTTTACTTTTTGTTTTATTGAGTTTTCCCGTATCCTTTTCAAATTGAGTGGAAAGCTCTTTGCTTTCAACTCAATGCGCTTTTTTCTCTAATGAGTTGATCCAGAGATAGCATCTCAAATTTATTGCTCACTCGATCAAAGATGTAGTCATATGAACTTACACCCAGTTTCTTTGCTGTCTGAACAATGGACATGAAGGTATCGTTTGCCTTTGTTCCTTCATCTGTCACGGATTGGAGACTCACATCTCTTTTTCTGACTTTTGCTCTTGCTGCTAACTCTGCTGCATTGTTATGCAAAGGGATTTCTGGCAAAGTTAGTACCATCAATAGGTTTTCTTTGTTTTCTTTCGTTTTACTGATCCTGTCGTCAAGCTGTTCATATCCCGTTTTGGTCGAAAACAACTTGTCGAAATCGGTGGATAATTGCTCCGCTACTTCCGAATTTGGATTTTCTCTGAACTTACAGAGTTCTTCATAATAAGCCCAGTATTTCTTCAGAAAAGCTTCCAGCTTTTCCTTGTGATAAGGCACTATGGGGCGTAATTTTTTGTAGTTTCTCCCATCATGGATCCAACAGAGTGCATGATGGTATGTAAGTTGCTTGAATTGACGTGCATCATCACTTAAAATAGTGGTAACCACAGGTATGTTTGTCATCTGATGATATGAAGCAATTGCAGAGGCTTCACGAATCCACTTCTTGGTATTTTTATATCCATCTGGGGAGAGAAGAAGATCCAGCTTTCGACGTAATTCTTCGTCACTGAATATTTTATTTTTGAAAGGAGAGAGCTTATCTTGCCATTTTTTTGCCACATTAAGCGTTTGCATCAAATCAAACGCTTCTTCATTAAAGCAGTAAGTTTTTTTATTTCCACACATGAGTATATCCAAAATTGTTTCTCGATTTTTATGTGGAAATGTGAAATAAGTAGTATAGTAGGGATTGCAGATGATTTGAGTGTACCAGTTACTTCCTTTTACTCTGGCACTTGTGTCATCGATCTGCTGATATCTTGTGGAATTGAGACCCGCCTGAAAAATCGCATCTTTCTCTTTATGGAAGATCTCGTTGTCCTTGGTTAGGATTCGAGAAATTGTTGCTTTGGATATGAAAACATCCATGTTTTTCAGAAACTCGTGAATTTTGGGTTCTGAAACATTGGCAACATGGTAAAGCGTCAGGACGAGAGTCCTGAGCTCAGGTCCAAATTCACCCTTGACACCATCTGGCAATTTACCTGAGTAGGTTTTACCCTCTGAAGGGGAATAAAAAACCTCTTCCAGATAGTAGGTATTCCAGGGTTTTATAATGATATTTCTGATCGTTATGCCACGATAACCTTTAAAGACGGCATCGTCTGGCAAAGTAGCCCTATCCACGTTACAAATTTCAGTTTGATGGATATCTATTTTATTCTTTCTGGAATTTGATTTCTTGGTTTTTTGAGGGTTTCTTTTTTTCCTCTCTTTTTCAGAAGAAATATCCTCATTCTTTTTAGAACCGCGAATTTTAGGTTGGGCCTGTTCACCTTTGAGTAAGTTGATTTCATCTCGAAGCTTTTGGTTCTCTACTTTGAGGGATTCAATCTCTTTATTTTGTTCCTCAAGGGCGGAGAACAGAATACGAAAAGCTATGGCATACCTTTCATCCTCAATTTCATCAGGATTTATGTTAAGAGATGCCAATGATTGTTTGAGGGCTTCAAGATCCATTTTTATCTCCAAAAAGTGAATATGAATAAGTGAAACTAATATTATATTTTAGTTATGATTCAGATTCCATCATTTTTGAAGAGGATACGTTTTCCCGCCTGTCTGGTAGAATGGGTTTACTCTCGGAGGGCCAGTATTTGATTTTTAAGAATGGTGAAAATATAACTTCGTGTTTTATTTATGGAGTTGCTTCATACTCATACATGTTGTGTTTTTGTGTGAGGGGTGTTTGGGGTGTCATTCAAACCACGGAACACACGGAACACACGGAACACACGGAACACACGGAAAAAGACGGCAGGAAGACTATATTTAATTTAGTCCTCTTGAGGGAGCGTAGCTCCCGAAAAGGACCTCGTGCTGTTGCACTTGCAGTGCAACTCCCAGGAAATCTTCGATTTCCTGTGATCCCGAAGCGAAACTCGGGAAGTGAAACTCGGGAAGTGAAACTCGGGGGAGACGACAATTAAGGCTGCCCGAAATAAGAAAATCCGGTATTTCAAAACGTGTCCCGTTTTTCCGGATCAGCTATCACTCAAACAAAGCATGATTACCATCAAAAAAGCAGGCCTGAGCATTTCTCCTTAAATTCCTCAAAGCCTGCAAAGTCCGTTTTCAGGGCGTCATATTCAACCCTGCCTCCCTTAAGGACGAGGGCCCGATCACACAACGCAAAACTCCTTTCAAGGTCATGGGACACCATAACCCTGGTGCTCTTCCCGAATTCAGGGCTTTTCAGGATATTTTCAAAAACGGATGCTGCTTTCGGGTCCAGACCCGTGTAAGGTTCGTCCAGGAGCAGAACCGAGGGAGAATGCACAAGAGCCCTTGCAATGGAGAGCCGCTGTTTCATGCCCCGGGAAAAGGTGCTGACCCTCTCGTCGGCCCGGTCTTCCAGCCCGACTTCCCACAGGAGAGAGCTTATTCTCGCCTCAAGTGCCCCTTTTTCCAGTCCGTACATCTTTCCAAAAAAACGCAGGTTCTCGTATGCAGTAAGCTCCCCGTAGAGGTAGGACTCGTGGGAGATCATGCCGATTTCCCTCCTGACTTTCTCAGGTTCTTCGGCTGCGTCCAGGCCCCTGATAAGGACCGAACCCTCGCTCGGTTCGAGCAGGGTCGCTATAAGCTTCAAAAGTGTGGTCTTTCCGGCCCCGTTATGGCCGAAAATCACCGTAAACCGGCCGTTGGCCAGATCAAGGTCTATGTTTTTCAAAACCCGGGTTTTTCCGAACGTTTTCGAGAGCTTACGTAACGAGACTGCGTATTCCATCCGGGTATAGTTAGGAATACATCTAAATTAATGTTATTATATTGTTTAACCCCTCAGACTCCCTATAACCCTTTATAAGAACTCTTTTTTTCAAAGTATTGCTGGTGGTAGGCCTCCGCAAAATAGAAAACCTCTGCCGGAATAATTTCGGTCACAACCGGATCCTTAAACTTTCCTGATTTATCGAGCTTCTCCTTTGAAGTAAAAGCCGCCTTTTTCTGGACCTCATCATAGTAAAAAATAACCGAACGGTATTGAGACCCCACATCCGGCCCCTGCCTGTTTTTTGTGGTGGGGTCATGGATATGCCAGAAGACCTTCAAGAGTTCTTCATAGGAAACCACCCCCGGATCAAAGACCAGCCGCATGGCTTCCGCATGTCCGGTCCTGTCGGTGCAAACGACCTCATAAGACGGATTTTCGAGGGTCCCACCACTGTATCCGACAGCCGTTGCAACAACTCCCGGCACCTGCCGAAAAGCCGATTCAACTCCCCAGAAACAGCCGGCTGCAAAGGTGGCTTTCTCAAGCCCCTCGCCGGGATTCTCATAAAACTCCTTTCCCTGGCTTTCCAGAGTTTCTATTTTCTTTTCCTTATCCTTTTCCATGCTTTCAACTCCCGGCCCCACTCAGGCCCTACCGTAGCGTCCCATCAGTTCCCCTTCGGAAAGGACGTGCTCGGCCATTGCAGCTTCAAACTCTTTTCTCGAAGCTCCCTCTTCAAGCGCAAGCTCCGTATCAAGGGCATAAAGCCTGAAAAAATACCTGTGAGGAGTCCCGCGCGGAGGACATGGACCCCCGTAACCGACCTTCCCGAAATCGTTCATGCCTTCCGTTCCAAGCCTTTCTGCCTCCGCTATTCCCGAAGCCGGATCAATACCCCAGGCCAGCCAGTGAGTGAACGTGCCTCCAGGTGCGTCTGGGTCGTCCATAATCAGTACAAGGCTTTCGGCCTCCTCCGGCATACCCACAAACCCAAGATCCGGGTTGATGTCTTCCCCATCACATGAATATTTTTTTGGGATTGAAGCGTTTTGTTTGAAAGCCCTGCTTGAAAATTTTATATTTTCAGTAATAAGTCCACCCCCATTTTCGATGTCGGAAACTACATAAGCTCCCCCGGAACATCCGGAAACAGACTTGTGATTATCCGTGCAGCCCGAAAACCCAGGGATCAGGGCTGCAACAACCAGAATAAAGAAAGTAAATGTCTTCATGATTTACCTTATACAGTAAGGGACATAAAATATTAATTGAAGCTCCCGGAAGCCTCGCTACCCGCAGCCAGGCCCCGATAAGAAGCAGTCTCATAGAGAGATGATGCCTTCAAGGAAGGGGACTATATAAAAGGAGTTAAATCCCGTTTCCCAAAAAGGCACCGAAACAAAAAGTCAGTCCTCCACGTCCATGGACTGGATTATATCATGGACGGTCAATTCTCCTTTCCCAACCCTCCGGACAAGAGGATAGATATAAGAACAATCATCAATCGCAGCCCAGCGAGCCTCCCCGACTTTCCTGATAACCTCGTTCATGATCTTCCCGCAGTTATCACAGTACCTAGCATCACTTTCAGCTTCACAGATTTCGCATTTCATGGAATAATACCCCCATGAGATATGGGGCAGGTGAAAATAAATATATATTGGTGTTGTTGAATAAAATTAAATGTGTCTTTCGGATTTAAGAATTTTCAGGAAAGCCAGACCTGCAATTTTCCTGAAAACCCCGGTTAATTTTTCTTCTCGTTGTCAATAAAATCAGGCAGTGTTGGCTATAATCTCTTTGATTTCCGGAACCTCCGAACTCTTTACCTGAACTTCGTCCCTGCTCCCGGCCCCCAGGCCCAGTTCCACAAAAATTCAGGCAGGGAGCCCGGTTGCTTTAGCGCCGGGAGGAATGCCGCACTTCTCTGTTGAATATTCATAACCATCTGTCCTCTGTAATACTTTGAAGTATTTTTTATTAATTGAGATCCTTTTCCCCTCTTTGTTTTTGATGTCGAAACTACCCGATTTTCTACAAGCAACGGAACCAAACCATGTCCCTTTGTACTTGCCTTTGGGTACAACCGCCTTGACTGTATCGCCAGTTTGAAAACCAAAAAAGGTTTTTTGCCTGGGAAGGTATGAACGAGGAAAGCCGTACTTATCGAGATTTGTTCTTTTATACTGCCCTCTTCCTTTTGCTTTGATATGCAGGACGTTGTTTGTTGCAAAATTGATTTTTTCTGGAGTGGATTCTCCTACACAAATAGCATCGAAATGATGATCTTTTGGCAGCTCTGCCCTGATTCTGTTCATTTTTGTCCTTGCACCCGTGCCGCATTCTACCGGAAGGCCCGTTTTAGTCAATGCCTCGAAAACTTTCCATCGGGTAGAGTTTATAATTGCAACTTCTTTAAGCGGCTTTTTAACCAGGTTCTGCACTTCTGGATGCCCAAACTCTTCTGCAGTTTGACTTCCTTTTTTCTGGTTGCATTCTCTACAAGCCAATGTTAAATTGGAGACTCTGCTTGAGCCTCCTCTGATTTTAGGAATAATGTGCTCAATTTGTAAAGGAACGTTTTCAGCTCCACAATAAACACATTTTCTACCGAATTTTTCAAGCAGGTATTCTCTTATCTCATACCCTTGCAGCTCCCCCTGCTGATACTCAATTCCACTTATCTCAGGGTTTTGCATGAGTTGAGTATCAAACTTGCAGTTTTCATAGGAAATATGTGTCAGTGGGCATAGTTTCCTGAGCCTATCTGCCCAATTTCCTATGTTATCTACACGGCTTTGCAGGGATGGAGGCAGCCAGCCTTCCCGCCTTTTCCGGTTCAGAAACCTCGGTTTTCTGTATCTGGTTTTGCGGTTTCTTCGGGTTCTCCTCATTGCTCTTCTGCTATCCATATTCTTTTTTATGCTTGTTTTGTGGTGCAACTGTGCAACCCAGACAACATTTGAACCTTTCAGAATAGCAAGACCCGTGTGACGGCTTCCGTAATCTATTTTCAGTCTAAAAGCCGAATTGTCCTTAGACTCTTTCAGCTCTTTGAGTCGAATTGTAAAGGGATATTTTTTGTGAATAACCGCTTTTCCCGCTTTAAGCAGTTTTCTTGCAACTGCTTCATGGCAGGGACTTAACGGCTCTTTGTTTTTGTTAAGTATAAATATCATGCTGGATTTCTCCTCTCTGCGCTGGAAACAAATTTCCATAGCAGGTAACGCAATTTTTAAATTGTCTCCCCTCGCCAATGTTGGAAACGCTTGTCATGCGTAGCACACCGTCCCTACCTCTCAGGACTTTTAATACTACACGATAGAGCTGCAAACTGAGGAAGCATTCGCAGGTATCATGACATTTCCAACGTAGTCAATTAAGACTTAGGCTGGTCAACTAGGGCTTATACAAGCCCCACTGCTTCAGCGTGGGGTAGTTGACCATATCTTAGTTCTACATAGTTCACTATAATATTGGAGCCCCCGATATATAAAAAACCGGAATGGAATACGTGGAAAAAAGAAGATTCTGGACTCAAAAAGGAAAATCAGACTCAGTAAAAGCTGAAAAGTTTTCAAAAATAAACATAGGGCGGCATTCACTGCCGCAGCTTACACTCACACATATCCAGAAGGGCCCCTTCTCCAATCCTTGAGCCCCTTGCAATCAGTAAATCACCTGCCTGCACCATTGTGTGCCCTTTCGGAGCATAGACCCAGCGTTCTTCCCGCTTGATTGCCATCACATGTAACCCGGTCTCGGTCTCAAGTTTCAGTTCGGAAAAGGTCTTTCCCACAATTGGGGAACACTTCTCCACCTTGAGCCTTGTGATCACTTCCTCGGAGTCCCGGACTGCCAGGGTGATGACCGGGTGGAGTTCAATGTCCCGCAGCACGGTGTCCGCAATCCCGTAAGCGGCATCGGAAATGGCTTCAGAGGCGCTTGCAAGGTGCAGGATTCCCCGGAGCTGGTTTACATCCTGGACGTGCTTTGCGGTTTCAAGTACCCAGTGCTGGAGATCGTATTTCATGGAGTCCATCTCTTCTTCAAGGGCGCTTACCTCATACGCTATGTCCTCATTGTCAAAGAGGATAGCAAAATAGGCAAGTCCTATCGAAAGCTCGGACATGTTTTTCATATCCACGATAATATCTACGGCATGTTCGAGGTCTTTGAGGATCTTATCGTGCTCGATAACTTTTGGGACATACTGCGTGGTGGTTGCCATCTCAAAAAAGTGAGGAACCCCTTCATCATGCCCGCGGGCGATCAGGACGTCTCCCTGCCGGAGCCGGGTTTCCTGGTCGGGATCATAGATCCAGTCCAGTTTCCTGCGAATTGCAATCACCCACATCCCGGCCTCGATATCAAGCTCCAGGTCCCCGAGCGTACGCCCGGTCATTGGGGATTCATCGGCCACAGTGACCCTGACAATGGTCTCTTCCGCCTCGCGGAGTGCCACTTTCAGTTCCATGGGAATACCCATATTCATAAGGACGATCTTGGCTATGTCCCCTGCTGCATTAGCGATGTTTTCCGAGGAGGACGCGACCTTTAAAACTCCAAGCAACTCCTCAGCTTCGTTAACCCGCCGTGTGCTAAGCATTGCGGTCATTTTCATGTGATAATCCAGCGTGTCCATTTTTTCTTCGAGGTGGAGCACTTCCTCTGCAATATCCTCATCGTCAAAGATCATTGCAGAATAAGCGAGGTCCACCATAAGTTCGGACGTGTCCTTCATCTCAGTCAACAAATCTTTGAGATTCCTTGGACTGTACCTGAATTCTTTTGGGAACATGGTCTTTTGATCAACTCTATATATTATTGATATGTTGCATTATATAGCTCATACTAATTATTTATTCTCAAATTCGAGTATGAATATTTAAATTTGAACTTGAATATTTAAATAAGGAATAAATATAAAGAACCCGAAAATATTTGGAATAAAATATAAATTTCAATTATATTAATAGTTAGATTATATTTAAAATCTCCAGCGCTATAAATATCCCGGC
Source organism: Methanosarcina baltica (assembly GCF_055394095.1). Taxonomy (NCBI): domain Archaea; kingdom Methanobacteriati; phylum Methanobacteriota; class Methanomicrobia; order Methanosarcinales; family Methanosarcinaceae; genus Methanosarcina; species Methanosarcina baltica. Next base: position 3,213,582 of record NZ_AP042463.1, read on the forward strand.
AACTCCCACAAGGTCCCCAAGCGTCGCAATGAAAGGGATCACTGTGTCATCAGGGTCTATCCCGAACCTGTGGGACGCAAAAGCGATACCAATTGTCGCGGAATAAACAACAACGAGCTCTATGCAAACCGCGATCAGGCTTATCTCCAGCAGGGTCAAATAAGCCATCCCATACCCCAGCATCCTGCTCGCGGCCCAGACAAGCACGCTGACCGAGACCGAGGAAATCAGGCCTACGATAGCCGCCGCAATAAGGCTGTTGTGGACAACTGGGTTCCTGTAAATATGATCTCCAAGCCCCATGTGAAAAGCGGAAGAAAGGCGAGCCCCCAGCATACTTCCCGTATCCCCCCCGATCTTTATCAGGGCCGGGATAAGGACCAGAAGAGACGGCATTGAAAGCAGGCTGCTTTCTTTTAAGCTCAGAACCTGCCCCACAATGATCGCAAGCACGCAGGAAAGCGAAAGGACCGGAAGCCCTCTTTTTACGATTCCATTCACCGTATAGTAGCACCTGGGCTTTTCAGCCATTCTACTCAGAACATCACCACCAGTTTTGCCGATAAGAAAAGCATAAACATGGAAACAATGTCCCCGATTGTTGCAATGGAAGGAGTGACCACATTATCGGGGTCAAAACCGAACCTGAACATGCCGATTGCAAGGAGCACAGCCACAAAAGAAAGGATGATGCCGGAAGTCAAAGCGGCGATAACGCATATAAGGACAAGTTTAAAGGGGCCCGCACTTTCAAAACCCAGGGCAAGGGTCGCCAGATGCCCGAGGAGTCCCAGCAAGACAGCCATAATAAAACTCAGGAGCATGGACCCGGATATATTATTCGTAAGTTCAGGGTTACTCCAGTCAATATCGGTAATCAGCCCCATGTGGATTGCACTGCCCAGGCGAGAGCCGAGAGTCGAGGAGATATTTCCACGAAGCCCGAGCACCCCTGGATAAATCACAATCAAACCGGGAATCATTGCGAGTTCTTCCGTCATCCCGGACAAAATAATTCCTGCAATGACCCCTCCGACAGTTGCTATAAGTTCAAAAGGCAACGCCTCACGTACGATAGAGGAAACGCTTGCGTACTCACTCAGGTATTTATCAATAAATCGGGACTCTGAAGCGTCCTCTTCCCTGCGTGACTCATGAGACATGAGCCTGTATTATACATTGATATTATTAAAGTAATTGGTGATTTCAGAAAGAAGTGGAAACCACAATAGGAAGCCGATTTTCCACGAAGCTGGTATTCATTTATCTTCTAATCTAACAAAAAGGGCTCTTCGCCATTTCTCGTGGGTAAGATTAATTTCAATCCAAGAGCGTATCTGTTTTTGTGAGGTTTAACCACACAAAAAGACGAGGAGCCACAAAAAGTAAATAACTTGCAGCCGTTATCTGAAAATTAAGATCTGATAATTAAAAGGCATGAGTAAAAGGAAACTGGAAACTGGTGAAAAAGATGGTAATAGGAGTTACGATGGTAAACGTCCTTCCGGGAGCTGAAAGGACAGCATACGAGGAAATAAAGAGAATCAAAGGGATCAAGGACATCTACCACGTCTTTGGAGAATACGACTTCGTTGTAATCATAGAAGTCCGGGACCTCACCACCTTAAACTCGATTGTGGACCGGATTCGGGAAAGTGAAGACGTCACCGCAACCCAGACGATTGTAGGGGCCGAGATATAAGAACTAGACTGGCCTTTAAGCCCTGAGGAAAAAATGCATGGAAAAACGAGCATATCTTTTGATTGCGATAGGCGCAGCCCTCTGGGGTACTATCGGATTTTTTGTTAAGGGCTTCTATGAACTTGGTTTCAGCCCCCTGCAGGTCGTGGCCCTGCGAGTTGTATGTGCGGCAGTTATCATGGTCTTGTACCTGTTTATTACGAGAAGAGAACTTCTAAAAATCAGGCTGCAAGATTCCCTTTATTTCGTAGGAACAGGCATCTTCAGCCTTGCTTTTTTTAACATATGTTATTTCATAACCATACAGGAGACCTCTCTTTCGGTGGCCGTAATCCTGCTCTACACAGCCCCGGCCTTCGTTGCGGTCCTCTCCCGCATCTTTTTCAAAGAAAGCCTGGGCCTCAGGAAACTTCTTTCCCTCGGTTTTACCTTAGCAGGCTGCGCCTTTGTAACAGGCTACCTCCCGGGGATAGGAGGAGAAGCCATTACAATTTCAAGGCTCGGACTGCTGGCAGGAATTGGCTCGGGCTTCGGCTATGCGCTCTACAGCATCTTTGGAAAAGCAGCTCTTGAAAAGTACCACACCATGACCATTGCGACCTACACCTTCGTGTTTGCAGCCCTCGCCCTCCTCCCTCTTAGCTGTTTTAATTTTATCTCTTCTTCTTTTTCCCCGATTTCTTCCCCGTTCTCTTCCCCGTTCTCTTCCCCAATTTCTTCCTCTCTGGTCGTAACATTTTCCGGTCTGGATTTCTGGCTCTACCTTCTCGGACTCGGCCTTTTTCCGACGGTGCTTGCCTACCTCCTCTATACAAAAGGCCTTAAATCCGTGGAATCAAGCCGCGCATCCATCGTAGCCACGGTCGAGCCCGTTGTCGCAAGCCTCATGGGGGTCCTGCTTTTCGGGGAGGTGCTCTCAGGCTGGCAGCTTGTAGGGATCTGTCTCGTGCTCTCTGCGGTCGTACTGATCCAGGCCGAAAGTTAATTAAAATAATATGAGTGTTATAGGATTTCAAAGAATTATTTTTACTTTTATTACTCCCGGTTAATTTTTTCAAAACCTCAAAAGATTAAAAACTTGAAGAGCATAAGCTAAGGAATGAGTCAAATATAATATCAAGTATTCTTTTTCCGTGTATTCCGTGTGTTCCGTGGTTTGAATGCACACACCAAACACCTCCTCACACAAAAACACAATATGTATGAGTATGAAGCAACTCCTGAAATAAAACATGAAGTTATATTTTCACCATTCCTAAGGTAGAGCACAAACAGGAAAAGTGGGTATCCATGCAGTTAAAACTACAGCATTTTGACATAAAAATCGGGCAGCACAAAGTGCTGTTCAATATCGCGGACGCAAAAGAACTGGGGATTAACCCGGGAGACAGGGTGCGAATCCGGGACCATGAAAGTGTTTCTGCCATTGTGGACACCACAATGGATATGGTAGAAGTCGGAACTCTGGGCGTTTTTACCGAGGTCTACGAACACCTCAAATCCGCAGGAGACAAACCCGTGGAAGTCGTCCCTGCGCTTCGTAGCAAGTCCGGGAAGATAATTAAAAAGATGATGGACAAAGAGCACCTGAGCCGGGAAGAAATCAACATAGTCATAAAAGATGTCGTGGACGAAAACCTCAGTGACATTGAACTTTCCGCCTTCATGACGGCCTCCTACATCCACGGCATGAGTGACGATGAAATCGAGTGGTTGACCCGGGCCATGATTGACACCGGGGAAAAAATCGAGTTCGATACCCACCCCATAATGGACAAACACTCCATCGGGGGGGTGCCCGGAAACAAGATATCTCTCCTTGTTGTCCCCATTGTGGCCGCAAACGGGCTTTTGATCCCGAAGACCAGTTCCAGGGCAATAACCGGGGCCGGGGGGACAGCCGACCTCATGGAAGTGCTCTGCAATGTTGAGTTCAGCGCCCAGGAAGTAAAGGAAATGACCGAGAAGGTCGGAGGGGTACTTGTCTGGGGAGGGGCCACCAACATCGCCCCCGCAGATGACAAGCTCATCAGGGCGGAATACCCGCTTTCCATTGACCCCTACTGCCAGATGCTTGCCTCCATCATGGCAAAGAAAGGGGCCATCGGAGCGGACAACGTGGTCATCGACATCCCCACAGGGGCCGGCACAAAGGTTGCGAACATCCAGGAAGGGCAGAAACTGGCCAGGGTCCTTGTTAACCTCGGGCACAGGCTCGGCATGAACGTGGAATGCGCCCTTACCTACGGCTCTTCCCCTATAGGCAGGACTGTAGGCCCGGCCCTTGAGGTAAGAGAAGCCCTGAAGGCGCTTGAAAACCTCGAAAGCCCGAATAGCCTTATAGAAAAGAGTACCGCCCTTGCCGGAATCCTGCTCGAAATGGGAGGGGCAGCTCCGAGAGACCATGGGAAAGCCCTTGCCCTGGAGACCCTGAGGAACGGAAAAGCCCTTGCGAAGATGAAGGAGATCATAGAAATCCAGGGAGGGGACCCGAATGTTTCCCCGGACGACATCCCGGTCGGCGAGTACACCGCGGAGATCTGTGCCTCCACAGACGGGTATGTCATTGAATTTGATAACAAGTGGCTCATTGAAGTCGCAAGGCTTGCCGGAGCCCCAAACGACAAGGGCGCAGGAATCACTCTTCACAAGAAAATGGGAGAAGCCGTGAAGAAAGGAGACCCAATCATGACCGTCTATGCGGAAAAAGAGTTCAAGCTCGAAATTGCCATAACAACTGCCCAGCGGACAAATCCTATAATTGTAGAGGGTATGCTGCTCCGGAGGATCCCGGGGACCACATACGGCTTTCAGTGAGTATACTACCCCTCCTTTCCATTTCCGGCTTTGCCGGAACTGTCGAAGCCCCCCTTCTGCTGCCGGAGGTAAAGAGGCAGGAAATAACCGGAAGTCCGGCAAAACACTTTAAATACTTTGTCCCGACTTTAGCCCATTTATGAAGCGGATTGTATTACTTCGCCTTGGGCACAGACCTGAAAGAGACAAAAGGATCACGACCCACGTGGGACTCACAGCCCGCCTGCTGGGAGCCGAGGGCATGTTGCTTGCCTCAAACGACCCCGGGATAATCGGGACCCTCGAAGATGTTGTCGAGCGCTGGGGCGGGGACTTTTACGTCAAAAACAATGTGAGTTTCAAGGAAGAAATCAGGAAATGGAAAGCCGAGGGCGGCAAAGTCTGCCACCTTTCCATGTACGGGGTAAACCTGCCCGATGCCACCCCCGAACTCAGGGCCTGCGACAAACTCATGGTCGTCGTAGGGGCGGAAAAAGTTCCCCCCGAAATCTATCAACTCGCGGACTGGAACGTGGCCGTGGGCAGCCAGCCCCACTCCGAGGTCGCGGCCGTGGCCCTGACTCTCGACAGGATCGCGGAAGGCGAACCCCTGAAAAGGGAGTTCCCACATGCGAAACTGACGATTGTCCCGATGGAACGTGGGAAAAAGGTGCTCGAAAATAACCCGGATTAAACGGGCTTTTTTCCTGCATCCTTCTTTTTTCATCTTCTTTTTTCATCTTCTTTTTTCATCTTCTTTTTTCATCTTCTTTTTTCATCTTCTTTTTTCATCTTCTCTTTTCATCATCTCATTTCATTTTCTTATTTCATCTTCTCTTTTCATTTTTGCCTAAACTGCTTCCCGGGAAGTGGGGATTCCGAAGAATAGTGAGTAACACATAAAAAATAGATAGTTTGTAATTGGTATTACGAATTAAAAGAAAAGTCTTAAATATGGGTTCGACATATTACACCTTGTCCACCGTGACAGATCAATGCCACCTTAATTTATCTGCAATATATGAGTTTTCCAGAGTTCATTTTCTGTGCAGGGAATGAACCGGAAAGGGTGCATAGCGTATCCTGATAATGCAGATATAAGGGTACAAACAGACCAGCTACAATTGTGCAGGAAAATGGGGGAAAGGGCCTTTGTGCAGGGGCCCTTCATCCTTATTCTTGCAGTTCATATTAAACTTTTTTTAATAAAGTTCTTTTTCCATAAGGTTTCCTTCCGGCAATAATCCCGGGGCCCGGGCAATGGCTGACAGGGGACACGGAGAATAACTTATAAGGATTCCGGGAGAATTTATGAAATATGAAACTCCTGAACCCGGTTACTGAACCCCCGTCCCCGGAACTATTCCTGGACATGTTTGGAGGGTTTTGCTGATGCCTGCCTCTGACATAAGCTTTTTTTTTAACCCCCGGTCAATTGCAATCGTCGGGGCCTCCCCGAGACCTGACAGTCTTTCCCGGATAATCCTTGAAAGCCTTAAAGAGATGGGCTTTCCCGGAAAGATCTATCCTGTGAATCCGAAATACGAAGAAATCATGGGCCTCAGGTGCTACGCTTCCCTGAAGGATATTGAAGACACTATCGACATCGCCATTCTGGCCCTTCCTGCCCCAAAGATCCCGGACGCTCTTCGGGAAGGGCTGGGAAAGGTAAAAGGAGCTGTTGTCGTGAGTTCCGGTTTCAAGGAAATAGGCGGGAAGGGAAAGGAGCTTGAAGCCGAACTGAAAACCCTGGCAGATACCGAAGGGATCAGGATAATGGGGCCGAACTGCCTCGGAATCTACGATACCGTTTCAAAAGTTGACACATTTTTCATCTCTCCCGAACGCGTCAAAAAACCTGAAGCAGGAGGACTCTCAATCCTTACGCAGAGCGGGTCTTTCGCCTCCCTTATAGTGGACGAGATCGCAGCCGAGGGAATAGGGGTTGCAAGGATAGTGAGCTACGGGAATAGGGTGGACGTGGACGAGAGCGAGTGCCTATCCTTCCTTGCGGAAGACGAGGCCACGAAGGTCGTGCTGCTTTACGTGGAGTCCATAAACGATGGCCGCAGTTTTCTGGAAGCGGCTTCCCGCTGCGCGGAGAAAAAACCGGTTGTCGCGGTAAAAGTCGGGAAAAAGGAGAGCGGAGCCAGGGCCGCAGCCTCGCACACCGGAGCCGTTGCGGGAAGCTACGAGGCCTACGAGGCGGCCTTCCGAAAATGCGGCATCATCGAGGTTGAAGGCTACGAGGAACTCAAGGACGCCTGCAAGGCCCTGAATGCCTACAATCCCGGCTCCGGAAACCGGGTCCTTATAATTACAAATGGGGGCGGGATGGGGATCAACATCGCTGATGCCTGCGAAAGCCGGGGCCTGGTCGTCCCCCCCCTTTCCGAGGCCAGAAAAGTGCGCCTCATGGAAAAAATTCCCCCCTTTGCGGCCGCCGGAAACCCCATCGACCTGACCGGGCATGTGCTGGACGAACACTACGCGGAGGCCCTGAAGGAGGCTTTCGGAGGAGATGAATACGATATAGCAATCGTGACCGTGCTCTGGGGGCCCCCCCTGATTACTGAAAAGCTCGTTGACCGGGTAAAGGAAGCTGTGGAAGCTCTGGAAACCCTGGAAGAGGGCGGGCACAAAAAACCTGTCCTTATTTGCAGTCCGGGAGGGGCGTTTACGAAAAAACTGGCGAAAAAGTTTGAGGAAAAGGGTCTGCCGGTCTTTGCAACGCCTGAAAGCGCGGCCCGGGCGGCGGCGATTTTGAGCGTAAAAACTCCCCAAGCCCGGCACCGACAAAATGGAAATTCCTGATCTGGAAAAAACAGATATAAAAATGTTGTAACAGCCCGCCGGATTTTGAGGAACCACCCATCTTTCAAATCATCTTTTTTTTTATTTTTTAGGGGTTCCCGCTAATGGACGAAAAAAGTATATAGTACTCAAAAGTATCCACTAATTATAAATAGCATCAATATTATATTACACATTATATACTATGAAAGCGAAAGAGGTACTCCAGCTATTGAAAGTATCGAGAAATACTTTAAGCATCTACGTTAAGCAAGGAAAAATAAGAGTTACCAAACTGCACAACGGTTACTATGATTACAATGAGGACGATGTTTACAAATTATTCAACAAAAACGTAATGAGGAAAACCGTTATATATGGACGAGTTTCAACCTCTAAACAAAAAAAAGACCTGGAAAACCAGATAGAAATGCTGAAGAGTTGGGCTTTCAATTCAGGCCATCGAATTGACGAAGTGTACTCTGATGTTGCATCTGGAATCTCTTTCGAGAAAAGGAATGATTTTTTCAAGATGCTTGATAAGATCCTGAATCACGAAGTTGAATTTTTGATAATTGCCTATAAAGACAGGTTAAGCAGAGTCGGGTTTGAACTGTTCTCTCACCTGTTTTCAAGGTTTGGTACTCGAATAATAGTGGTGTCTGAAATAGGCAATAAGAAGCTTGATTCTGAAGAAATATTTGATGAAATTATTTCAATGCTCCATTGCTATTCCATGAAACATTACAGTAAAAGAAGAGATAAACGCCTGGAGATAGAGGTCGAATCAAAGTGATGGTTAAGCGTGTTGAGCAAATACAATTTCGTTCCGATGAAATTGGTGATTTGTGCCATAAATCCAAAAACCTGTATAACTTTGCAAGCTACATAGTTAGACAGGAGTTTTTCAAAAACAAGAAATGGATAAGGTACAGGGAACTCTATAAACTCGTAAAGGATTCGGAGCCTTACAAAGAGCTTCCGGCCCAAACTGCTCAACAGACTCTAAAAGTGCTTGACAGTAACTGGAAATCTTTTTTTGAAGCTATGAAAGCTTTCAAAAAGAATCCCGAACTTTTCACAGGAAAGCCGAAACCCCCTTATTACAAAGAAAAAGATGGAGAGTTCCTGTTAGTTTTTACCAATCAGCAGGTCAGGATTAAAGACGGAAAACTCAAGTTCCCCAAAGTAGTTCCATTGTCCATCCGGACAAGACTTTCTGATGATATAAATTTAAGAGAAGTCAGGATCATTCCAAAACACGTAGGGTACACCTGTGAAATCGTTTTTGAAACCGAAATAGAAGAACCTGAACCCATTAATTCTGGAAGAGTCCTGGGAATTGACCTGGGAGTTGTCAACCTCGTAACCATTGGAAACAATTTTGGTGAAGTTCCAATTATTGTTAAGGGCGGAGTTGCCAAGTCCGTAAACCAGTTTTACAACAAAGAAAGAGCAAAGCTCCAGAGCATTTATGAGTCCCACGGGCTCAAAACCGGTAAGAAAATAGAAGTCCTTACCCACAAACGAAACTCAAGGATTAAAGACACACTTCACAAACTGAGCAGGGCAATAATAGACTATGCTCAGGAGATGAAAGTGGAGAAAATTGTCATAGGAAGTAACCCGTTCTGGAAACAAAAATCCAACATGGGCAAAAAAAATAACCAGAAGTTTGCTCAGATTCCCCACAGTACTCTTATTTCAATGGTCGAGTACAAGGCCGAGGAAGTTGGAATTTCAGTTGAAAGGATCGAAGAGTCCTATACAAGCAAATGCTCTTTCCTTGATAATGAACCAATGGAGCACCGGGACAAATATATTGGAAAACGGGTAAAAAGAGGACTTTTCCGGAGTGCTACCGGAGTTCTCCTTAATGCTGATGTAAATGCAGCATACAACATGATTAGAAAAGCAGTCCCTAATGCCTTTGCAGAGGGGATAGAGGGTGTTGTGCTTCACCCTGTTAGTGTTAACCCCCTATACAAAGAACAGTTTATATCATAAATTCATGATTGTTTGTGATACTAATTAGAACTTTTCATAGCATAATCATCCCTCAAAGAGGCAAAAATGCCTCATAACTTTTCTGAGAAGAAGGCAAGGTTAAAATAATGTAGTTTCTGTTTTTCTCCTTAAGCAGATACAGGGCAGCAGACCTGCTCAGGAGAACGCAAGCATGATGATCGTAGGAATAGATGAAGCAGGAAAAGGCCCCGTCATAGGCCCCATGTGCATAGGAGGCGTCAAAATAGATGAATCGAAAGCCCACGTCCTTAAAGTCCTGGGAGTTGCGGATTCCAAAAAATTGACCCCGAAAAAAAGAGAGCAGCTCGCATCCCTGATAAAAAAGCACGCAGATTCCTATTTTGTCCAGGAGGTTAGCCCTTCCCAGATTGACGACCTCCGGAAAATCATGACAATGAACGAGATCATGGTGATCTGTTTCTCAAAGGTAGTTGAAAAGCTCCAGCCGGATACCGTATACGTGGATGCTGCCGACGTCAAAGCCGAGCGTTTTGGGGAAAACCTGCGCAAACAGTATGCAAAAAGCAATCCGGACCAGGCCGAAAAAATCAAAATTATCTCAATGCACCAGGCCGATACCATTTATCCCGTGGTCTCCGCAGCCTCGATCCTTGCGAAGGTACGCCGGGACGAATTGATCGAGGAACTCAAAAAGGAATGGGGCCAGGATTTCGGGAGCGGATACCCCGCAGACCCTAAAACGAAGGCTTTTTTGCTGAAATGGGGAAAGGAACACGGAGGCGAATTTCCGGAAATCGTCAGGCAGTCCTGGAAGACCGTGGATAATATCAGAAAGGAGCTTGATGCGGAAGCTGAAAAATAATGATACAGGTCAACTACCCCACGCTGAAGCAGTGGGGCTTGTATAAGCCCTAGTTGACCAGCCTAAGTCTTAATTGACTACGTTAGAAATGTCATGATACCTGCAAATGCTTCCTCAGTTTGCAGCTCTATCGTGTAGTATTAAAAGTCCTGAGAGGTAGGGACGGTGTGCTACGCATGACAAGCGTTTCCAACATTGGCGAGGGGAGACAGTTTCAAAAACTGCGTTACCTGCAGCGGAAATTCGTTTCCAAAGCAGAGAGGAGAAATCCAGTATGATATTTGTACTGAACAGAAATAAAGAACCGTTAAGTCCCTGCCATGAAGCAGTTGCAAGAAAACTGCTTAAAGCGGGAAAAGCGGTTATTCACAAAAAATATCCCTTTACAATCCGACTCAAAGAGCTGAAAGAGTCTAAGGACAATTCGGCTTTTAGACTAAAAATAGATTACGGAAGCCGTCACACGGGTCTTGCTATCCTGAAAGGCTCAAATGTTGTCTGGGTTGCACAGTTGCACCACAAAACAAGCATAAAAAAGAATATGGATAGCAGAAGAGCAATGAGGAGAACCCGAAGAAACCGCAAAACCAGATACAGAAAACCGAGGTTTCTGAACCGGAAAAGACGGGAAGGCTGGCTGCCTCCGTCTCTGCAAAACCGTGTAGATAACATTGAAAATTGGGTCGAAAGGCTCAGGAAACTCTGCCCATTGACACACATTTCCTATGAAAACTGCAAGTTTGATACTCAACTCATGCAAAACCCTGAGATCAGTGGAATCGAATACCAGCAGGGAGAGCTGCAAGGGTATGAAATCAGGGAGTATCTGCTTGAAAAATTCGGTAGAAAATGTGTTTACTGTGGAGCTGAAAACGTTCCTTTACAAATTGAGCACATTATTCCTAAAATCAGAGGGGGCTCAAACAGAGTCTCCAATTTAACATTGGCTTGTAGAGAATGCAACCAGAAAAAAGGAAGTCAAACTGCAGAAGAGTTTGGACATCCTGAAGTGCAGAACCTGGTTAAAAAGTCGCTTAAAGATGCTGCGATTGTAACAGCTACCAGATGGAAAGTTTTCGAAGTCTTGACGAGAACGGGCCTTCCTGTAGAATGCGGAACAGGTGCAAGGACAAAAATGAACAGAATCAGGGCAGAGCTGCCAAAAGATCATCATTTCGATGCTATTTGTGTAGGAGAATCCACACCAAAAACAATCAATTATGCCATAAACAACGTCCTGCATATCAAAGCAAAAGGAAGAGGGCAGTATAAAAGAACAAATCTCGATAAGTACGGCTTTCCTCGTTCATACCTTCCCAGGCAAAAAACCTTTTTTGGTTTTCAAACTGGCGATACAGTCAAGGCGGTTGTACCCAAAGGCAAGTACAGAGGGACATGGTTTGGTTCCGTTGCTTGTAGAAAATCGGGTAGTTTCGACATCAAAAACAAAGAGGGGAAAAGGATCTCAATTAATAAAAAATACTTCAAAGTATTACAGAGGACAGATGGTTATGAATATTCAACAGAGAAGTGCGGCATTCCTCCCGGCGCTAAAGCAACCGGGCTCCCTGCCTGAATTTTTGTGGCCGGAACAAAAAATTGAACCCCGGCCCCGTATAACTCAGGGCCCGGAAGGTCAGATTTCAAAAAATTTTCCGTTCACATCCATGCAGCAGCCAGGCTCCCGTTTCCCAGGGCGTACACCCAGCCCTCAGGCAGGGCTTCGTCAAGGATAAGGCCAGTAAAAAAGTGAAATTGTGAAAAGAGAAAACTCAGTCGTATTCTAACCGCAGCCCGACTCCGACTTCTTTAAGATCGATGGCTTTTGCAAGTTCTATTTTTGAAAAAAGGTCCGTGCAGTGGCAGGCGTGGATGCATTCAGGTCCCAGCTTTTTCAGGTATTCAACGGTTCCCCGCATCTGGGCTTCCGAAGGGCCCAGGAGATGAAAGCCGCCTATGATGTCAAGTACCTTCTCCTCCCCACAGACTTTCCGGGCATATTCCGTGATATTGCAGATCCCTGCATGGGAACAGCCTGTTATTATCACGAGCCCTTCCCTCGCGATGTACACAAGGGCCGTATCGTCAAAGAGGTAATCAGCTTCCTGCTCTCCCCCTTCTTTCACGACATAACCTATAGCTTCCCTGTTTTCAAAATCAAAGCTCCGGGGAATTTCTCCCAGAAAGACGAGGTTTTCGCTCAGCCAGAGGGGGCCATCGGATAGCCTGAGTTCGAAGTGTTCCGCAAGTTTTTCGGAGGAAAGCAGGCTTCCAATTTCCCCGACCCCTTCCAGCCGCTTGCTCTGGAACGCAAGGGGATGAGCCACCAGTTTCGGAGAGGAATAGGACAGCCCTTCGATTTTTGCTTCCGTAAGGAGCCGGATAAATGGGTCCAGGCCCCAGGTATGGTCAAGGTGTCCATGGGAAAGGGCCAGGAAATCGAGATCCAGCAGGGAGACTCCCATTTTCCGGGCGTTTGTCAGGAAGATGTCAGAATAGCCTGTGTCAAAAAGGATTTTTGTGCTGGCGGTTTCGATGAGGAAGGAGAGGCCAGGTTCTGCGAGGAAGTACCTGTCGATCAGGGTGTTGTTGTCAACAAGGACCGTGAGTTTCATACCTTAGAATTTAAGAGAGATATATATAAGCTGATCTGAAAAAAGTAAAATCTGAGAAAAGGAAAACTGGATAGGGCAAAGAAAGCAGAACCGGATGATCTGAAAAAATGAAATGAAAAAAAGTAAGTATGTTTTAGGTTTGATACTGTTTACTATTTTTATGTCCGGAAAAGCACTGCTCAAGAGGAGTTGTTCGTCGAATTGTTTTCAGGAGCCTCAGGCGAAAGTGGGAAAAGTCCCATTAGGGGCATGTAATCGATACTGTCCGTGCTTTCGTTGATGATATAGGGTGTGTCTCCAATACCGTCCTTGTCGGCATCTTCTCCGCTGTAATCGCTCCAGTGGTTGCCCAAGCTACCGTTCCAGACATTTGTCCCATAATCTTCGGCATTGACCAGGTTGTCAAAGTGGTTGCTGTAGATCAGGTTGTTTTCGGAGTACTCAAGGAAGATTCCTTCATTATTCCTTTTGAGCCTATTATCGGTCAGTGAATTGTTTTCGGAGTCATTCATATAGATTCCGAGTTCATTGCCGCATACCCTGTTGCCTTCCAGGAAACAGTCCGTGCACCCCAGAAGACTTATGCCCTCATAACTGCTGGCAGACACTGTATTATTTAAGAGAGTGTTGTCTGTGGAGTTATCTAAAAGGATTCCCCAGTCGTTTCTTACCACATGGTTGTCGTAGAGCAGACATCCGCTGGAGTTTAGCAGGTCAATTCCGTCCCAGTAATTCAGGGCCGCTACGTTGTTGTACAGGACACAATTGTCGGCCTCCAGAAGGAATATGCCGACATCATTCATTACGAAAGAATTGTTTGCAATCTCACAGCCTCCGGCCCCGTTCAGGAAAATCCCCGCCAGGCCATCAGGCCATTCATTTTCGGAAATACTGCCCGTTTCGGTCAGAAGGCCCAGAACCGAAAAACCGTCAATGCTTACGTTATCGGCCGTTACATAAAGCACATCGGCTTCCGGATCATTGGATATGATGAAAGTGCTTTTCGGCCCGGATTCCGAGACAATGCTCAGTTCTCTATACACTTCAATGTTTTCCGAATATATTCCCGGATAGACGAAAACTACATCACCATCCTCTGCGCTGTCCACCGCTTCCTGAATGCTGGCAAAATCCGCGTCTCCGTTGTCATCCACGGTAATCGTTGTCCCGTCTCCTAGGGCCACAGCAGCCCCGATGATAAGCAGGGCCGGGATAAGGATTACAACAAAACTTATAATAGATTTTTTAACTCTCATGTATCAATCCCCCGAATATAAGTGTTAAAAAATAAAATATATTTTTATAATAATAATAATTGATAATTATATAGGTTTTGAAACAAAGTTTCGAAAAAAAGGTTCTGAAAAGAGAAACAGGGGGACAATCGGGAAAAAGCAGAGAAAAATCGGGAAAAAGTAAGAGAAAAAACAGGGAAAAAAGGAAAAAAACAGAGAACTCAGAAGTTCTCTGTGATGTAATCTGCCATTGACTCGAACATCTTGCGACCGGTGTCGGAACCGAGGATTGCTTCAGAAGCCCTTTCCGGGTGCGGCATGAGCCCGATGACGTTTCTGCCTTCGTTTACGATTCCTGCAATGTTTTCGATAGAGCCGTTGGGGTTGGCTTCGTCCGTAATCTTTCCGTTTTCGTCCACGTAGCGGAAGGCTACCCTTTCGTTTTCGTTAAGTTCGGCGAGGGCCTCTTCTTCGGCGTAGAACTTGCCTTCCATGTGGGCAATGGGGAGCCTGATTACTTCGCCTTTCCTGAATTTGGATGTGAAAGGCGTATCAACGGCTTCCACTCTCAGGCTGGTCCAGTGGCACCTGAATTTTGGGTATGCGTTGGTTGTCAGGGCCCCTTTAAGCATTCCGGCCTCGGTAAGTACCTGGAAGCCGTTGCAGATGCCTATGACAGGTTTTCCTTCGGCTGCAAGCTTTTTCACGGAATCCATGATGGGAGTACGGGCCGCGATTGCTCCGGCTCTCAGGTAGTCCCCGTAGGAAAAACCGCCCGGGACCACGACCCCGTCAAAACCGCTCAGGTCTTCCTGCTTGTACCAGACAGTCTCGGCGTCTAGGCCCATGACCTCTTTTAAGACGTGCAGAACGTCGAGGTCACAGTTGGTGCCTCCAAACTGAATGATGGCAATTTTCATAATCCTTCCCTCAGTATTTTTCTTTCCGATTTTGCCTTTATTTTTTCTCTTCGATTTCGATGGTGTAGTTGTCAACGATCGGGTTTGCGATCAACTTCTGGCACATCTCATCGATTTTCTGCTCCGCAACTCCGACAGATTCGGCTTCAAGCACGATTGTGAAGAGTTTTGCGGTCTTCACACTTTCGGTTGCGTAGCCGAGGTGTTCAAGGGCTCTTTTAACGGTCGTGCCTTCGGGGTCAAGCATTCCCGGCTTCTGTTCAATGGTTACTGTTGCCTGGTACTGCATTTTCGTCAATCCTCAGTGTTTCGGATTATTATTGATTGGGTGATCGGGTATTCCGCGGTTTTTGCGGAAATAAGATTTTGATAATTGTAATGGACATGCAAAAGGTGGTCCGTACCTGTACTCAATCTAATCCATACAAATTGTATGTTACTTAAAAACGTTGCGTATATTGGGGGTTTTGAATAAAAAGCTTGCTTGTTAACTACCTCTCTGCCAGCCTTCGGCTGTCGTGTTAAACCATAGGTTTAACAAGAGTTTCTAATATTCAATTAGAAACATCGAGGAAGGGGACTTTTTGCCTATTTGTTAAAGTTCAAAACCCCTTACTGGCGTACCAGGTTGGAATTGTCCCCTCAAAGGACGCAGCTTTTTTTGAAAATTTTATATCCTGAAAACCTGCGGCCAGGATCGCAAACTAAAAATACATTCATAGAACTGTATTTCCAGAACCTGATTTTGTGAAAGTTTTTTTCAGCAGGATCTGACTCGATTCTTATTTTAGGGCATTTTCGGGCCTGTGCCTGAAAAGCCGGAATATACAAAAAAAGGTGTAATTAATGTGCGGAATCGCCGGAGCTTCGGGGAGTGTCCCTTCCCCTGACATAGAGGCAAAAATTAAAAAAATGCTTGAAATCCTGAGACACAGGGGTCCTGATGCCTGTGGAGTCCATAGCGAAGGGAAAGTAAGCATAGGGAACACCCTCCTTAAAATCACGGGCGACATGCCCCAGCCTCTGAAGGGAGAAAAAGGGGTCCTTGTACTTAACGGGGAAATCTTCAATTTCAGGGAAATCGCAGCGGACCTCGGACTCAGGACCACTTCCGACACAGAAACCCTCCTCCACATGATTGAAACCGGAATAAAGGACAGGATCGGCATAGGGAACAGGACAGACAATTCCGGGGAAAAAAACGGGCCTGAGGCAGGAAAAGACCCCAAAACCCCGGCCCTGGAAGCTGTTTCAGCCGCCCTTTCCCGCGTGAACGGAGACTATGCACTTGCCTATCTCTCGGGGGACGAGCTTGTCTTGGCCCGGGACCCACTGGGAGTAAAACCCCTTTTCTACAGCCTCAGAGAAGGAGGTGAAAGAGACCGGAAGCCGGAACTTTTCTTTGCCTCCGAAAAGAAGGCCCTCCTGCCTTACAAAATTGAGGCATCCCCCTTAGCTCCGGGAAGCGTCCTGAGTTTCAACGTGAAAACCGGAAAAACCCGGGAAATGTCCCTGAAAATCCGACCCCCTGAACTCCGGATCTCGGACGAGGAGAAGGCTGCTGCCGCTTTAAGGGCGGCCCTTGAAAAGGCGGTATCTCTCCGGCTTTCCCCTGGCTGCGGAATTGCTTTTTCCGGAGGCATTGACAGCGCGGTGGTAGCTGCCCTTGCAGGAAAAAAAACCAGAGATTTCCGGCTCTATGCCGTGGGCCTGCCGGACTCTCACGACCTCGTACAGGCCGAATTTGCAGCCCGGGCCCTCGGGATGGAGAACTTACTTGTAACTCACATCCTCTCGCCTGAAGAAATCGAGGCCGCGGTCCCCGAGGTGATCCGGGCGGTGGAGTCCGTTAACCCCATGAAGGTCTCAATAGGGCTTCCCCTCTACATTATCGCAAAACACGCCCGGAAAGACGGGGTCCGGGTGCTTCTAACAGGCCAGGGCTCGGACGAGCTGCTGGCAGGGTACAGGAGGCACGAAGCTTTCCTGGAGGCCGGGGGAGAGGTGCTTGATCGGGAAGTTTTCGGAGACATCTGCAAAATCTCGGAGGTCAACCTTGAGCGGGACGATATGGTCACCATGGCCAACAGTGTGGAGCTTCGGGTGCCCTTTCTTGACCCTGAAGTGGTCAGAGTCGGGCTTGCGATCAGCCCGGAGCTAAAGGTCCAAAAAATGGACGGGGTTTACAGCCGAAAATATATCTTGAGGAAGATGGCCCTGGATTTGCTTTCCCCCGAGCTTGCCCGGAAAGAGAAAAAAGCCATGCAGTACGGGACAGGGGTCCAGAAGGTGCTCGATAAACTGGCCCGAGACGTGGGCTTTTCCAGAAAAGAAGGAAAACATATTGAAAAGTACCTGGACCAGGTTGCTGAGGAAAAGGGAATTTTACTTTAAAGTATATATATTGAATATTATATTTTGAATGATATAATATGCGAAAATAAAAAAGCCTGGACTTCTCAATTTTTTAGAATAATATTGAAAAAACCAAAAACAAATAAATAACTATAAAACAGTTGACTTATAATATTCCTGCAAAGATAATTATACCCTAATATTTATAATCAGAAACCTGACCGGGGGACTCAATATAAAAATAGCAATAACAGGTAAAGGCGGCGTTGGAAAAACAACATTTTCAGGAACTCTTGCAAGGTTGCTTGCAAGGGACGGATACGAGGTACTTGCAATTGACGCAGATCCGGATATGAACCTGGCCTCATCTCTTGGGGTCGAAAACCCCCCAAGGCCTTTGACCGAGTACAAAGATCTTATCGAAGAAAGGGCCGGAGAAGAGGGAGGCGCTTTTATCTATAACCCGAAAGTCGATGACATCGCAGAGGGTTATGGGATCAAGGGCCCTGACGGGGTCCGGATGCTTGTCATGGGTACAGTGGACCGCGGGGGCAGCGGGTGCATGTGCCCGGCTTCGGCTTTCCTGCGGGCCCTCCTCCGCCATCTCATGATCAGGGACAAGAGTGCCGTAATCTTGGACATGGAAGCCGGAATCGAACACCTGGGAAGGGGCACGACCCGGGGCATGGACCTTATGATTGTAGTTGTTGAACCCGGGGCCAGGTCCCTTGAGACCGCGGAACGGATAAAGAAACTGTCTTCCGAAATCGGGGTCAAGAACATCCTTGCCGTGGTCAACAAAGGTGGGGGTGGAAAAGTCAACGGGAGACTTGAGGAGCTCGGAATCCCGGTCCTCGGGGAAATCCCCTACGACACCCAGCTTATTGAAGCCGACCTGCAAAAAATAGCCCCCATCGACATGGGAGGCGAGGCTATCGAAGCTATCCGGGGAATCAAAGACAGACTGCTTGAAATCGTCGAAGAGATCCGGAAAGAGAAAGAAAAAGAGAAAGAAAAGCAGGAAAAGTCTGAGAAATGAGCTAAAAGCAGCTCATCTTACCTCAGCAGGGGGGTCCCCATCCTCGACAGTTCCGGCTTTGGCGGAACTGGCAGGTGGGGGAGGAATGCGTTCAAACATTCGCCGCCTGGATTAAAGTTGTAGTTCTCGCACAGAGGCGAATACAGTTTTTCTTTACGTTGACACTGTTTGATATCACATTGCCAAATATATCTTGAATGGCAAAGAAGCCGGTGGCTCTTTTTCCCTTCACAAACCCTTCCCCTTTAACTGTTTTTACACGGTCAAATTTTCTAATTCCATATATTTTACCGGTTGGAATCTTCTTTTCTGATCTAGCACCTGTTGTCTGCTTGTAGTCCCCGGCTGAAACGTGTTTTTTATGGTAAACCGTATTATCCAGCTTTACCGTTTGCCCGTCCTCGCAGCAGATGGCAACAGCATCATTATAGTGGGTTTTTGAAAGTTTTAAAAATTGTTCTCTCTTAAACTTGGTCTCAAAACCAAAATTTTCTTCAAACTCCCAGTCTGACTTTTTAAGCTGGCTTTTGATAATTCCCATGTTGGTTGCATGTTTGGTTTTTGATTGCTTTTTCTTTAACTCAAACTCTCCGGCATGGAGGGCTTGGTGGCAGGTTTTGCATAAGGTAATAAGGTTTTCCGGAGTGTCGGGGCCTCCATCAGACCTGAAAACGATGTGATGACACTGCAAATGCTTATCCTTTGATTTACCTTTGCAGTGCTGGCATGTGTACCCGTCCCGGTCCAGTACGAAAGCCCTGGCGTTGTAGAAATCCTTCAGTGAACCTTCCTGATACTCAATACCTGAAACTTCCGGATTCGTTATTTTGTGAATGTCAAAGGAAGCCGTTTCGACCTTCCACTTCGTAACCGGTAAGATGGATTCCACAAAGTTTTTTTCTCTGATATGGGACTCCAGCTTACTCCTGATTGAAGGGGCTAGCCTTCCTTCTTTCCTCGAAGCTGCCCTATTATTGAACCTTGCGGGCCTGTACCTTGTTTTCCGGCCTCTCCGGTTTCTTCGGTACATCCTCCGTTGATCCATCTTTTTAAAAACATCCTGTCTTAACTGAATCTCCGACTGGTACACAACTTTTCCGTTAACAATAGCAGCACATCCAACAACTTTCGAGCCTGAGTCTATGCCTGCTATCACGGGCTGAGTGTACCCACTACTTCCGAAAAGCATTTTAATTGTAAATGGTGTGGTTCTCAAAACCTTTGCCTTACCTTCCCTCAAAAGTTTTCTGGCCTTTGAAGGTTTACAGGGCATTAGTGGTTTTCCGTTCTGGTTTTTAATGTAAACTAACATAGAGTTCACCTCCATTTTTTGGAGTTATGCGTATTGGGGTCTATGGAGTCAACCCACCAAATCCGGCTTCCTCTCGATCTGATACTGAAAGGTTTGTATGATGCAAGCACTGTCCCTACCTCTCAGGACTGTTTAACCAGCATCCTTAGAGCCTGAAACTGAGGCGGCATTCCAGGGTAACTATAATATTCTTTCGTATCGGCTGCCAGTATTACAAAGCTCCTTACTGGCGATCTGGTCAACCAGGGACTTGCCGAAACAAGCCCCGTCCTCAAAAACCTGAGCCTGAAGGCTAAGATTTTAGGGAGGGGTAGTTGACTTAACGTTTTTCCTGATGTTACTTTGGATTTAATCTTTGGATTTAATTTTCGAATTTAATTTCTAACTTTTTTTGGACTTTGCTTCAGTTTAGAGAGTCCATGACTTTACTTACAAAGTCATCCGTTTTACTGAGCCTCTGAAGCAGCTTTATTTTTCTCTCGTTTATGTAAGCATCAGCGGGGTCAATTTCCAGAGCCCTGTCGTAGCACTCGGCCGCGTCCTCATATTTACTGAGGTTTTCGAAAATTGTGCCCTTCTGGCACCAGCTAAAAATATCACCAGGTTCAATTTTCAGGGCCTCGTCATAGCATTCGATCGCTTTTTCGAACTTTTGCATGTTGTTGAAGGCAAAGCCCTTGAGACACCAGATCCCCTGGTTTTCAGGATCGATTTTCAGGGCCTCGTCATAGCAGGCCAGGGCCTCATCGGACTTTCCCTTGCGGTCAAGAGCAAAACCCTTCTGGTACCAAGCCTCCATAAAGTTTCTGTCAAGTTCCAGAGCCTCGTCATACAGCTTTATTTTCTCATCGTAATCTGAAGTCTCTTTTGCACGTTTCAGGAGGGAAAATGTATTTTTTTCCCCATTTCCAGGTAATTCCTCTATCATGAGATCCTCGGGCTTGACGCTGTCCTCAGGTCTTATGTTATCCTTTGCTATTGTACCACTCTCCTTTTAGAAAGGTTCCCGCTCCTGTTCCAAAAACAAATTTTCCGGCATTCTGTTTGCACTTTTTTCCGGTTGTTCTTAATTTGAATTAGTATTATTATAATTCTTATCAATTTTTGCTTTTGAAAGTATATATTTTTTCTGTTCCCGGATACGGAAATCGTGAATATTCACTCTTCCGCCAGCTTTTTTTCCCGGCTTATTTCAGAAAGCACCTTTACCTTGTTTTCAAGAGCCGGCCCAAAACCAGGCCTCAGCTCCAAAGTCCGGTTGTAGCTTTTCAGGGCTTCTCCATACTCTTTAAGCTCCTGTAAAATAAGTCCCCTGTTATACCAGAGTTTCAGGTCCTCAGGGAAGAGTTCAATAGCCCTGTCATACATGTCCCTGGCTTCCTCAAACCTTCCAAGTACGACAAGCAGTTCCCCTTTTGCGGCGAGGGCTTCTTGATATTCAGGCCTGTGGACCAGAGCGGTCCCGTAAGCTTCGAGGGCCTCTTCTTTTCGGTCGAGCGCCGAAAGAACTGCCCCTTTTCCGGCCCAGGCTTCGGCGTAGTCCGGGTTTTCTCCGAGGACGGTTTCGTAGAGTTCCAGGGCTTCCTCATGGCGACCGAGTCTTGCGAGGACCACCCCTTTATTATCCCGGGCGGCCGCAAAGGCGGGTTCCAGTTCGTTTGTCCTGACATAGGCTTCAAGGGCCTCCTCAAGCCTCCCGAGTTCGGAGAGGACCACGCCTCTGTTAAACCAGATTTTATAGTCGGAAGGGTCAGTTTCCAGCACTTGATCAAGAAGCCCCAAAGCTTCCAAATGCCTGCCTGTTTTGTAGAGGAGCACGCTTTTCTGGAAAAGGACGGAAACGTTTTCAGGGTCTTTACTGAGAATTTCAAAACAGTTACCGAAATCTTCATAGTAGGAAAGGGACGCATAAATCCCCCGGACTGCCTGGAACTGACCCAGGAGTCCGTATTCTTCGGCCCCGCCTTTCGTAAAGAAAGGAGAGTCCTCGGTAAGAAGGGTTTCCCGGATTTCTTTCCTGTATTCCCTGTTGTTCCTGTTCCAGAACATCCCTTCAATATTTTTAATTTCCTTTGAGAACTCCTGAATACATAAATTTTTGCTTTCGGAGAGAGAAGAGGGAGACTCCCCCGCCTGGCAGCTGTTAATTCCGGAAAAGGCAGTAATTGCAGCCTTGCAGTGGTTGCTCAGTTCATCCAGATGGTTGCTGATTTTTTTTGAGTGTACTATGCTATTCATGTTTCCATCCTTTTTTTTATGCGGATTTTTTTATGCAGTTTGGTATTTACTATCCGGTTTTTTCCCTATTGCTTAGAAATGAGTCAAATATAGTATCAAGTATTTTTGTTTACCATTTCTTAACCACGGAAAAACACGGAAGGACACGGAAACCGGCCTGATGGCCGGTGAGTAAGCCGAGACTTTAAATACCCGAGTTTCGCTTCGGGAGCACGAGGTCCGTTTCGCTCGCTTCGCTCACTCAAGCGGACTAAAAAACGCCAGAACAACCTTAATTGGTGCCTTCCGGGATTCTTTTTCCGTGTGTTCCGTGTGTTCCGTGGTTTAAATGCACACACAAGACATTTCTATTAACAAAAATATAACCTGTGTGGGTATAAAGTGATTCCCTACCTGAAAATATGAAGTTATTTTTCAGCCATTCCTTAACGGTTACAGAAGTTGCCAAGCTTGGAATTTAGGCTCAGATCGGGCTCGAACTTCCCCTTTGTAGCCAGCACAAGGTCAACGGTCTTCCCGAGGCCGACCTTTTTTCCCGGATTCGGGTTCTGCTTGATCACGTATCCGAAATTAATCCCCGCCACAAAAATGGGTTGTTTGCTGATTTCCCCTACCTGCAGCCCTGCGTCTTCCAATGTTTTTTTGGCCTTGTCGAGAGGTAGTCTGACCACTTTCGGGACTTCAACCTCTTCTTCATCTTTAAAAGCCGGGGCCTCATTTCTTTCCTCGGCCCCACCCGCTGTCTCGCCCACCCCACTCGCGGATTCCGGCCTGTCCAGCAGCTCTTCAAGCAGCTCAATTGCGCCGCTTATCCTGAGCAGGGTTTCTTCCAGGTTTTCTTTCCGGTTCTGGAGCCCTTTCAGGGTGTTTTCAATATCAATCAGGATCTTCTGGCCGGATTTATATTCAGCCTCAAGTTCTTCCAGGCGTTGTTCAAGCTTTACCTTCATGGTACACTGTCCTTTTTTATTTTAACGGACATCCAGAGATAACTTCCATTTTTATTCCAGATGTCATTTATTAAATATAATTTTTTAATACACCTAGTTCCCTTAATACTTTTTAAATTATACATTTTAATCTCCCTTTCTGGCTCAACTTTCTAAGTTTTATGACATTTTTGTGAAAAATACTGAAAATCTTCATAGAGATTGTCGAAGCCAAAAAAGAAGCCTTGCTTCTGATTTTTATATATTCTTTAAAATCAAAAGTCAAATCAAAAATCTGAATCGCATTCAAAAATCAGAGGTTATACTTATGGAGTCCATAAGTCCTGAACAGATAGAAAAAATAAACGGGTATGGTAGAGAACTAATTGAGTTACTGAAACTGGAAACTTCTCCTGTTGGAGTTGCCCTTATCCGGAAAGAGGAGGAAATCCCGAAAGGAATAAAAAAAATCGAAGAAGGGATGAAGCACTGCCAGATGGTGGACCGCGTGCGGAGCACGAAAGAAGAGTTCGTTGCTTACCTGGCCGACCAGGCCTGTAAAGGCGGGGCTGCGGCCCTGGGTCTCGGGCACATGCCCCCGAAACTTGCAAGCGGGGAGTTTTACCACAAGAATCTCAAACATTTCAAGACGCTGGAGGCTTCCAGAAAGACTCTTGAAAAAGTCCCCATGTTGGAGGCTGAGAGCATGAAGGCCGTCCTCTACGGCCCCCTGGAAAAGGTGAGCTTCATGCCGGATGTAGTGGTTATTATCTGCTCTCCTATACAGATAATGCTCCTGACCCAGGCCCTCCTCTACAACGAGGGAGGTCGGGTGGAGGCCGAATTCGCAGGCAAGCAAAGCATCTGTTCCGATGCCGTGGCCGAGCCCTACCTGAGCGGCAAGGTCGGGATCACGGTCGGCTGCTCTGGGAGCCGGAAGTTTACCGGAATCAAAGACTCGGAACTGACCATGGGGCTGCCTGTGGGAAAGCTTAAGGAGCTTATGGAAGGTTTGAGGGCGATTACTGCTTAAAAATGATTATTCCGGCCCCGGCGGCATAATCGCTAAAACTTCGAACAGAAGCGGGTTTTTTGAGTTTGGATTTTTCGGAAACATGGACTCTCAACCCGCTGCAGGAGGCAATCCTACCCGGCCGAAATGAACATATCTCGAACCATTCAGAAAAACGGGCCAGGCTACTCAAAAAGCTTTTTGCCATGTCCGGCCAAATATATTTACCTGTTTTTCAAGGTTGCCGGGTTTTCAACGCCGCAGGTCGGTTTTGATAAGTACACTTCTACACTTCGGCCAGAGCTTCATTTTTACGAATCAAACCCAATTTCCAGAAATAGTTAATGATTTCGAGATGGGGAGACGGGGCTCTCCCCGGTCGCGCAAGCGAGCGGCCTTTTCGTGATAACACACATAAAAAATTTGATTTCACAAAAACCCTGTGGTAGATGCTGAAATTTCGATTCATCTCAAAAAACAGTGGTGTAAAAGTGTGCATCCGTTTTCCATCATTCTTGAAAAGCCCGGCCTCCTTCGTCGGCCGTTGAGGGCCCGTTTTTCCTACTCTCGGTAATCAATCCTACCCGGTCCGAATAATAATTTTTCGAATCATCTCAGAAATCCGGGCCATGCGACTCAAAAGGCGTTTCATCACCACAGATCGAATATATGTCATCTGTTCTGGTATCCCTTCCCTTTTTCACAAAAAGTAGATGATCACGGGCAGGAGAATAACCCCCATGGCATGAGATTTCCTGACCTTCATAAAACCGGCCATCATCCCTATGGGAGTCGAGATTATGAAAATAAAGAGCCCGAAAAGTCCGGTGAAGAGAAGAACCATGGCCGCAAGTCCGATTAGCACGGAAAAACAGAGTTTATGGTAATCAATTTTCATCAGGAAGCGGTGGATGTTGTTTCCTATGAAAACCGTAGAAAAATAGGAGAGCAGGGAACTGAGCAGTATAGCCGCAAAAAAGAGGATGATCGTAACGTTTCCGATAACCTCCGGCCCCAGGACCTCGTTTACTGCGGCCATCGCCCCGCTCCGGGTTTTTCCTATAACCATCAGGGCCACAAGCCCGAAAATCGCGTTGGAGGTGTTCACACCCGAGACCGATACGATAAACTCTTTTGCACTTTCGAGCCCGGAGTCGGAATCGTCTGCGTCCCATGAAACTGAAAGCGGAGCGGGAGATACTGATGCCGGCGAGCCTCTTTCCTGATTTTCAGCCTCCGGGTAAGTTTTCGGGGAACTTTCTGTAATCAGACCTGAGTCCTGGCCTGAATCTTCTTTTTTCCGACTTTTTAGGATTGCGCTTTCCGTGTCAAAATTCCCTCCCATAAGGAGCCGGGCCAGAAGCGCCGCAATTGCGGAGGAGACTCCCGGAAGCCAGGCGACAAGGGAGCCTGCAGCACTTCCGGTAAGCACGCCCCTCACGATCCGTTTACGGGAAAGTTCCATCCTGGTCTCGGAACTTGTCGGGATGCTTGAACCTGTCATGAGGCTTATGACGAGCTGGGAGGCCCCGAAAAGCCCGCTCAAGAGGGGGAGCAGGATCGAAGCCGTTCCGAAATTAATGATGGGGTCCATAAGACCCTCCATGCGGAAGGCAAAAAGCCCGAGAATTCCCGTTATCAGGAAAAGGAAGAGGGCAAGGGCCCGGTATCTGTAAACCGCAAGCGAGCCCTGGCCGGGCAGCTTTTCCCCCTTTTCACTCGCAAGCATGAGAAACACTATGAAGATCAGGACCCAGGCCATGTACTCTTCCAGGTAGGGATACATGGCCCCGAAAAAGAGGGAGAAGGGAATAACAAAGAGCAGGGACGCCACAACCGAGGCGGCACTCCCGAGCGCCGAGAGCCGGACCGCCTCGGCCCCGAAACCCTCAAGCAAAAGCCTGTGTCCGGGCAGGACTGCGAGGGCCGTGTCTCCATCGGGAGCCCCCAGAAAAACGGAAGGGATGATATCATGGAAGGTGTGGGCGATAGCGTTAGAGAGGATAATAAGGGCAACATAGAAAGGAGGCAGGCCCTGCTCGGTCAGCACAGGGGAAAAGGCCACAAGCATCAGGGCGAAGTTGTTCGTGTGGATGCCCGGCACGAGGCCTGAAAAAACGCCCAGCAGGTACCCTGCGAAAATGGACGCCAGTACCAGTGGCAGCGATAACGAAAGAGCCGTTTCAAGGCCAGGATTCAATAAGATGCCCCCAAAATTCCCATTTTTCGATTAACCCCCGATTTCCGATAACTAAAATTCCCGGGAATCCGGGAACTGTAAAAGATTGAATAAATTTTTACGAACTCATCCTTTGTAAATTTTTGCATGAATTACCGGAAGAGATGTTTAGTTGAGGAAGGAAGTTTTTTATTATTTTCAGAATATTTGAGGGCCGGGCTGCCAGGTGAAAAGGAATGAGCAAAAGGGACATCTTCCTGAAATGAAGTGTTTTTCCTAAGGAAATGGCCAATCCTTCAGAAGGGTCTGATGAAAAACCAGGGGCTGTTCAAGGACGAAACAGGGAGTTGGCCCATGAAAAAACAGGGCAGATGGTATGAAAATGGGGGGAATTCCTGTTTCCCTTCAAACAATCCGGGAAGGGGGGTTTGTAAATAAAGCAAACTTGATCTGGGTGGGGGAACTTCAAAATATTTCATATGTCTCTGGAACTTAACCTTTTTCCCAAGGGTCTCTATACATTCGTTGTCCTGCGGACAGACCTACACATGGCACAAATAATTGAATTGTAGGCATGAACAATTTTACTTTCGTTATCTGATAAGTCCGCCAAAAAATTTCGATGCAATGTATCGCATCAAAGTAAAGAAAAAATCAATTCCACTTATGTTTTATAGATAAGAGACAATGTATAAATTGCAGTTTAAAGATGCTAATCTTGAAGGGGTTCATGAGTTAGCATTTCACAGGTATCATAGGGAAAACATGAGGTTATTGCCATTTCCTCAGCCCTACCTCCAAACATAACTGCAAAATATCTCTCCAGAAAGGTGTGGACTCTTCCCCCAGCCTCCTGAAGGCCCGGAGGAAGAGGATCCCTCATATGAGACTATTTTCACATCCCGGTCAATTTTTGGGAAAGCTATTACCCGGAAAATTATTCCTGGAAAATTATTCCCGAAAAATTATTCCCGGAAAATCATTCATAAATGATACAGAGGCCCCAGCTGTCCAGGGTCCCCACATCTCTTTTTGCAAGATCCTCAACCTTCAGGATCCAGATCCCGTTTATATCTTTGCTCACGGCAGCCTGCATTTCATCCCCGGATCTGGTGCTGTAAACCTTTCGGAGATCTCTCCTGCCGTACCCGGTCCTGTTATGCAGGACCAGTTCCTCTCCCGAAGGCATAAGGAGAGAAACCCTGAGATCCCCTATCCGGCTGTGGCTGATGTCCAGGGAAACGTCCAGGTTTACGATTTTTCCCGACTTTTCGATTTCGATCCGGCTTTCTATGCCTGCGGGGTCATTGTCAGGAATTTCCTTAAAGGGGAAGAGTTCCCTTTTAAGTTCCTTCTTTTCGGCTTTCCGGGCCAGAAACTTAAGCTCCCAGCGGACCAGGTAGCCGCTGTGTTCCCTTGCGTGGTCCGAAACCCTCAGGGTCCATTTCCCCTGTACCCGGTCTCCCAGATAGGCCCGAAGCCCGGGGACCGAGCCCAGGTTGTACGTCCTGACAAGGTTTTTTTTCGAATCCTTCTGTCGGTCATGCAGGACCACACTTTCTCCGATCGGAGAGAACAGGGTAACCCTCAGATCCCTAAGGTAGGGGTGCATGATAGTCACACTCACCCGGATATCCTCAACCAGCCCCTCTTCCGGAATATAAATGGAACTCTGTATCCCTTCCGGACAATTGTCGGGGACATAGGCCTTCGGGAAAAGCTCTTTTTCAATCAGGTGCAGGTCCGCTTTGGGTTCTCCTATCCCCACCGCGGCCCAGGCGTCCTTTATCGTGGCATATTCTGGGCCTTTTCGGCCGTATAATTGCCAGCAGGCATTTAGCAGAGCGTACCTTGCCTGCCTGAAGGTCCAGCGGCTCAGAGTCGAGCTGGCAAGGTAGGCGGTAAGAGCAAGGAAATAGATCTGCTCGGCCTTTTCCCTTCCGATCCCCTCAACCGAAATTCCGTAATGGGTCCCGCCCTCGATAATCAGGTAGGCGACCTTGTTGGGAATTCCACTGTTGTAATGGACGTATCCCCTGTCGTTTTTGTAAGGGTCCGACCGTTCCCCCGGGACCAGGTAGTGGCAGTTGTCCGCATGGTCCGGCTGCCCGTATTTTTCAGGAGAGGAAAGGTCCCTCAGGGCGTCTCCTTCGTGGTAGGGGGTATAGACCCCTTCCCCCATCTGCCAGTCCGTAATCGTCTCTCTGTTCGAGATAAAAACCGCAAAGACGTCTGCGAAAGACTCGTCCAGGGCCCCTGCTTCTTCAGTGTACACAAAGCGGGCCGTGAGGGAGCAAAGGGCATGGGTCATTTCATGGGCCACCAGGTCAAGGGCAAAAGCCAGAGGTTTCCAGCGGTACCCGTCTCCGTCTCCGAAAACAAGCTGCTTGTAGTAGTCGCTCCAGAAGGCGTTGTTGTAGTTCCGCCCAAAATGGACGGTGGAGACAAGGGCTGCCCCCCGGTCGTCATAGCTGTCCCTGCCAAACCTGTCTTTGAAATACCTGTACACAACTGCCATGTGCTCATGAGCGGCCAGGGCCACCTCATCGGGAACGGTCTCCTCGTCTTCAAGGATAAGCTCTCCCGGGACCTCGGTTTCGTTGTGGGCGGTATAGGTCCGCCTTGATAGAGCATCCCGGATCTGGGAAAAACTGTAGAGCACCTTCCCTGTGCGGGCATCTACAAAATAAAAGCTCCCCGCAAGGCCCTCCGCAGAGAGGGTTTCGATCTGCCAGGTCAGATGGGGCCGTTTTTCCCGGTCCCTGTAAATCATTTGCCAGGCCCCGGGCAGCCTGAGCTTTTTTTTCGGCCCGAGGTCTTCAAGCACGGTTTCTATTGCGGATATGACAGTTACCTCTGGCTCGAGAGATAGCCTGAGCTCTGCAAGCCGGTAGTCCTTGCAGGCAAAGACCACTCCTTCCGGGTTTATATGGACCTGAAGGGACCCCTCAAAAACAGGCAGCTCTGAGAGAAACTGGCGAAAAAGAACGTGGTGAGCTCCATGTATATCGGACACGACATCCGCCAGTTCCAGATATTCCACCAGGCCTTCCTGCATGTCCACAAGGTCCCGGTTTTCTTCCAGATATTTTCGGGCTATGACTTCCGGGTTTTTGGAAGAAGGACTTGAGAGCTTTCCCCGCATAAACCTGGGAATTTTCATATTTTTATCCCAGAAGATTTCCAATTTTGGGTCAAACTTTTTCAACTTCGTCAGGGCTTTTGACTGCTTTTCGTTCAGCTTTGCCATGTTTTCCCTTTAAATCTATTTAGGCACCCGAGTTTCGCTTCCCGAGTTTCGCTTCCCGAGTTTCGCTTCGGGATCACAGGAAATCAAAGATTTCCTGGGAGTTGCGATGAAATCGCAACAGCAAGAGGTCCGTTTCGCTCGCTTCGCTCACTCAAGCGGACTGAAAAACGCCAGAACAACCTTAAAATCGTCTTCCTGCATCCTTTTTCCGTGTGTTCCGTGTGTTCCGTGGTTTGAATGCACACACCAAACGTCTCCACCAACAAAAACACAACCTGTATGAGTATAGAGCAATTCCCGAACGGAAAATCTGAACTTATATTTTTACAATTCCTTAGTAACTTTCAGGCCGAAGCCCCACACAAAACCGGGATTCTAAGCCTGATTCGATGTCGAGATCAGAAAGGTATTCCCCAGAGGGGATACCACCTTTCCACATCCTTTTCAATCGGAAGTTCCCGCTCCATCCCGGCCCTGAGCCTGAATTCGAAGGAGCTGTCCCTTTTGTTTCCCGGAAGAGGCACGAAGGGATAATAAGTCCCCTGCTTGAAGTTAAAGATCCAGTAAACCGCTTTCCTGCCTGCATATCTCCCGCTCTCCGAACTATCCTTATCCTTTTCGGCCTCCCTTTCAAAGCGGTAGATGGCACAGAGAAGCTGTTTTCCAAAACCGTGTCCCATAAGGGTCTCACTGACCAGGTGGACGTTTGCGACCAGGTCCTCAAAATCGGGGTCTTTAAAGACTGCCCAGAGAAAGCTGTACTCATCTTTTTCAAGCCTGAATTCCGTCCCGGTTTCCTTTGCGCTGAACTCCAGCAGCTCCTCGATTTCCTGTCTTGCAGCTGCATACCCGGAGGCTTCGACCGGTTTGAAGCAAAGCCCGGCCATCTCCGAGGGGGTCAGGCCCAGGTTGCTTTCCAGCGTGATGCTCGCCGTGGACATGGCAAAGAGTCTATCAGGTTTTGCTTTCGGGAGCCTGCTCCGGCCGAGGACGGCGTCCATGAAGTCCCGGAAACCCATCAGGCTCTCCCCCTGCCTGCCTTTCCTACGATCAACTCATCTCCTCCTGAATTTTTTCAAGGGCCTTAAGCCGCTTTTCCACAGGCGGGTGAGTGGAAATAAGGTTCATGAGGGAGGAGCCAGAAAGGGCCGGGATTATGAAGAAAGCACTCATTCCCTCGACCTTCCGGAGGTCTTCTGTAGGCATTCTCTCAATCGTCCCGCTGATTTTCATGAGGGCCGAGGCAAGGTTTGAGGGCTGTCCCGTAATGACTGCTGACCCCCGGTCCGCGGAAAATTCCCGGTAGCGGGAAAGGGCCCGGATAAGTAAAAAGCTCAGGAGCCAGACGAGAGCCGAGATTATCCAGATGGCTACAATTCCCCCTGAGCCTTTCCTCCGCTGCCCGTATCCGAAGTAGAGGCTGTAGCGCATGATGTAAAAGGCGACCGTGGAGAGGAAACTCGCAATCGTCATAACCATTACGTCCCGGTTCTTGACATGGCTCAGTTCGTGAGCCAGGACGGCTTCAAGTTCGGGCCCGGAAAGCCTGCTCATAATCCCGGTTGTGACCGCGACAACAGCCTTTTTGGGACTCCGGCCGGTGGCAAAGGCGTTAGGTACCGGAGACTGCATAACAGCTACCTCAGGTTTCGGGAGGTCGGCAAGGACGCAGAGCCTTGTGATCATCCCGTGCAGTTCCGGCTCTTCACTCTCGGAGACTATCCGGGCCCCGGTTGTCCAGAGCACCATTTTGTCCGAGTAAAAGTACTGGACGCCCAGAAAAA
This sequence comes from Methanosarcina baltica, assembly GCF_055394095.1. Lineage (NCBI taxonomy): Archaea > Methanobacteriati > Methanobacteriota > Methanomicrobia > Methanosarcinales > Methanosarcinaceae > Methanosarcina > Methanosarcina baltica. The sequence goes on from NZ_AP042463.1 coordinate 3,244,592, forward strand.
GGCCCACGAAAATAAGCATGATTAAGGGTTGAGTCCCGCTGTAGGAGAGGAAGGCTAAAAAGAAGAGGTAAACTGCCGCAAGCAAAAACATTGTCAAAAGCATCCGGCCTTGCAGGCCCCGGTCCTGTTCCCATTTCCGTTTAATGGATTTCCCCCCGCTGTTTATCCCATAAAAGTATTTCCTCCATACTTAAATCCCTTCTCTCGAATAAATGTTAAAACCCCGCAGGCCTTTGATCCGGATTCACTTTGAGTATTCCGGCCTTTTGTCAAAAAATCGAAAAAGGAACTCAAAAAAGAAACACTGCAAAGTTTCAGCAGGAATTAATACCAGAAACAATAAAAAAATGAGAGATAAAGAGAAGACCGCGGAAAAAAACAGGACCGGATAACTACGGATTGCCTTGAAGTCAAAGGAAGGCATATATTCCCGGGAGGATACGTAGGAGGTAGAACGGTGATGCGATGAAAACAAAAATAATGGCAAAACTACTTACCCTCTCCCTTATCCTGCTGTTGCTCCCTCTCAGTGGTTGTATTGACAGCAGTGGGGAAGATGGAGCAATTAATCGTGAAAACGGAGACTCCATGAGCACAGCTTTCGTATACGGAACCGCCTCCGTCGAAGAGGCGCGGATCGATATGAAAAATACGGTAATCCCTCCTGAAATAAGCGTTTTCGTAAAAGGTAACCTGCCTGACGGCTGTACCCGGATTGACAGGGCCAACATCACGGTAGAAAGAGACAATTTTGACATCGTTATGAATGTTCCCACGCTAAGGCCTGCAGAGGCCGCCTGCACCGAGGCCCTCGTGCCTTTCGAGGAGAACATCCCCCTTGATCTGGAAGGGTTTGAGGTCGGCAGTTATACGGTTCTGGTCAACGGAATCGAAGCAGGCTTTGAACTGACCCCCTACGACATTCTGACTCCCGGTGAGACCTATGCCCCCGGAAAGGCGGCCGTCGATAACGTTATGATAATAATGACGAGATCCATCCCCCCGCAGGTAACTGCCATTGTCTCGGGCATGCTTGCAGGAAACTGTGAAAGACTTGATTCCGGAAACATAACAGTTGAGAGGCAGGAAGGTGGACTAATCCTCGTGGACCTGCCAACCCTGACCAGGGAAAACGCCCCCTGCACAATGAACCTGGTCCCCTTTACGGAGCACGTCCCGATCAACATCGAAGGCCTTGAAGCCGGAGAGTACACGGTCCGGGTCAACGGGGTAGACGGCACCCTTGTCCTGGGAGCCTATGATATGCCTGCCGGCGAGGGAGAACAAGAGGAAAGCTACGGGCTTATCAAGGGCAGCATCCTCTTTGAGGAAATGCCCACAGCTTTTGACGGGGCTTCCGCTTACGTCCGGCTTGAGGATGTCAGTCTCATGGACGTTTCCTCAATCCTTATCTCCGAAGCTATAATTGAAAACGTGGCAGCGGATTCGAAAGAAAGCGAAATCCCCTTCAGCCTGGGTTTCCCGGAACTTGAGGCCCGCAGGACTTATGCCCTCTCTGTCCATATCGATGTTGACGGGGACGGAAAAATCTCAAAAGGCGACTACCTGACCATGACCCATCACGGCGTGCCTGCCGGACAGAAAAAAGTAAATATGGATGTTACGGTTGAACTCGTGTAAACCGGCGGAAAACTTTTTATTCTCTTTTTCTTTACCTTTTCATTCTCTTCCCCAGTCTCTTTTTTTATAAAGTTGGCAAAAATCATCTGGAATTCTTTAAAGAACTCTTAATTTTCAATTTCGATATAGTTGAAGGCCGCCCTATACCGATACCTTTTTATCAGACAGGCCATCAACAAATTCAGGAAACTAATTAAGGATTCTTTTTCATCACAATTAGCAAAAAATGACAATCAGGTCCACCAGCTTATGCAAAACATCCTTTCAGTCCAGTCCCTTACAAAAAAATATGGAGACTTTAGCGCCGTAGACGGGATCAGCTTTGACGTAAAAGCCGGTTCGGTCTTTGCCTTCATCGGCCCTAACGGGGCTGGCAAGTCAACCACGATCAAGATGCTCACGACCGTCCTGCGTCCCACTGCCGGGAAAATCCGGATCAACGGTCATGATGCTCTGAGAGAAAAAGACAAAGCCCGGGCTTCCTTCGGGATCGTTTTCCAGGACCAGAGCCTCGACGATGAACTTACGGCCTACGAAAACATGGTCTACCATGCCGTGATCTACAAGGTGCCTAAAAAAGAACGGGAAGCTCGGATCCAGGACGCCCTGAAAATCGTCGGGCTCTCTGACCGGCAGAAGGAGTTCGTGAAGAACTACTCAGGAGGGATGAAGCGCAGGCTTGAGATTGCAAGGGCTCTTGTCCACTACCCGAAAATCCTCTTCCTGGACGAGCCCACGGTGGGGCTTGACCCCCAGACCCGCTACTCGATCTGGGAGCACATCAGGCAGCTGAACGAGGAGAAGGGCATGACGATTTTCCTGACCACACACTACATGGAAGAGGCCGAGGCCATAGCGGATGAAATTGCAATAATCGACCACGGGAAAATCATCGAGTCCGGCAGCCTTGAACAGATAAACGAAAGAAACGGGACAGAATCCTTAGAAGAGGCCTTCCTGAAACTAACCGGACGGGACATAAGGGACGAAAACAGCGGCGGCGGTGGAGGAATGATGAGGTTCATGAGAGGAAGAGGGAAACGATGATAGAAGTAATCTACATCCTCTGGCTCAGGCAGCTCAAGCACTACTGGCGTTCGAAAGCCAGGCTGGTGGGCTCCCTTGGGCAGCCTTTGCTCTTCCTGATAGCCTTCGGTTTCGGCTTCGGGCCCATGTACAGCAGGGCCAGCGGAGGCGCGAATTACATGGACTTCCTGGCCCCCGGCATCATCTCGATGTCTATCCTCTTCACAGCCGTCTTTTCAGGCCTCGAAGTCATCTGGGACCGGAAATTCGGTTTCCTCAAAGAGACCCTTGTGGCCCCGATCTCAAGGACGGAGATCATGTTCGGAAAGACCCTCGGTGGGGCCACGATTGCCATGGTCCAGGGCCTGGTCGTCTTTTGCCTTACTTACCTGCTCGGGTTCAGAGCCGGGAGCCTTGCGGGTTTTTGCCTGGGGCTGGTTTTCATGTTCCTGATAGCCCTCCTTTTCACAGGGATGGGCCTGACAATTGCCTCGAAAATGAAGGACATGCAGGGTTTTCAGGTCATAATGAACTTCCTGATAATGCCCATTTTCTTCCTCTCGGGAGCCCTTTTCCCTGTGGATAACCTGCCTCCTGCAATTTACTTTATCAGCCGGATAGACCCCCTGACCTACGGGGTGGACGGCCTACGGGGAGCGCTTATTGGGGGGAGCATTTTTGGGGTGTACTATGACCTTCTGGTAATTACCGGGCTGGCGGTCTTTATCTGCGGGCTCGGAACTGTCCTTTTTTCAAAAATCGAGGCCTGAAGGCCCGGTTCCCCCTTTTGTTTTCTTTCAGGTTTTAGAAGTCAGAAGGAATGGTTTCCCGGAAATCCAGTTCGAGCCCCACGGGACAGTGGTCTGAGCCCATAATTTCCGAAAGAATCGATGCGGATTTCACGTTTTCTCTGAGATTATCACTTACGAAAAAGTAGTCGATCCTCCAGCCTACATTCCTTTCTCTTGCCCGGGTGCGCATGGACCACCAGGAGTAGTTTTCTCCTTGATCGTTGAAAATTCGGAAAGTGTCTATGTAGCCTGCGGCCAGGAATCTGTCCAGCCAGGCTCTTTCTTCAGGGAGGAAGCCTGAGATTTTTTCGTTGGCTTTGGGGCGGGCCAGGTCTATTTCTTTGTGAGCGGTGTTTACGTCTCCACAGATGACGAGCTTTTTGCCTTCTGCTCCCAGCCGGGTTGCGTAGGCGAGGAAGGCTTCGTAAAAAGCCATTTTGTAGGCCAGGCGTTCTGGGGAGGCTTTGCCGTTGGGGAAGTAGATGTTCAGGAGAATGAAATTTTCATAATCGGCCCGGAGGACGCGGCCTTCACGATCGAATTCTTCAATTCCCATGCCTGTTTCGATGTTCAGGGGTTTTTCTTTTGAGAAGAGAGCTACCCCGCTGTAGCCTTTGCGCTCGGCCGAGACGAAGTACCTGTGGTAGCCGGGGATGTTCTTTACTTCCCGGGGGAGTTTGTCGGGGGAGGCTTTGATCTCCTGGACGCAGACTATGTCGAATTTTTGCTCCAACAGGAGGTCCAGGAAGCCTTTTTTGATCACGGCCCGGATTCCGTTTACGTTCCAGGAGATGATCCTGTAGTGGCCTGGCATTTTGAGATACCTCTTTTTGTCTTTTCCGTATGTTTCTTATTTGTCTTTTCCGTATGTCCCTTTTTTGTGTCTCTTATTTGGATATGGGGCTATTTAGGCCTTGAGGGAGATGCAAAATAGAAAAATTAAAAGAGTAAATCAGAAAGGATTTAAATTTTATGGAATCCTTTGAACTAGAATTGTCTCTTGAGAAAGTTTAGCTGTTAAAGCCAAAAAATAAGCCGAAAAAATGGAAAATCGTATGAATCTGATCAAAATTCTTTGCTGCACGCTTGCCCTTGCTCTGGTAGTGGGGATTTTTACCGGTGGAGACCTGAATAGTGCAGGCCCTGAAGAACCTGAACTTGAACCTAAACCTGCTTCCGGAATGGAAAATGGGGAAGAGGGAGCAGCTGTAAGTAATAATTCTCTGACTGAAATACCCGAGCCGGGAACGGAAGAAACCGCGGGGACACAAACCCTGGAAGAGGCAGAGAAAAGTGGAGAGATAAATTCTTCATCCCGGAATGTTTCGGAAAATATAAACACCGTAATTCCGAAACCTCCTGCCTCCTCACTGCTGAAGAACGGGACCGGTGAAATAGCAGTCAGAAAAAGGATTCTTGAGTCCCGGATCAGGACTGCGGCCGGCCTGATTGAAAAGAACGGCGAAGAGGGCTTATCGGAGTTTCGGGAAGAAGGTTCGTCCTGGTTCTACGGTGACTTTTATATATTTGTCGGGAGCATGGACGGGACAGTGCTGGTTTATCCCCCGAATGGCAGCAAGGAAGGCATAAACCTGAAAGAGCTTCGGGACTCCGAGGGCAAACCCATAGGAGAACTTTTTCTGGAAACCGCCCTGAGTGATGCGGGAGAAGGCTGGGTGGAGTACAGCTGGCCCGGGCCGGAGAGTGCCGAACCTTCAAGAAAGTACACATTCATCAAAAGGGCCTCCGGAAAAGAGCAGACCTACCTTATAGGGACGGGCTTTTATCCGGAGGAATATATAATATCCAGGAACCTCGAGGAATGTGAAGTCCTTGAAAATGAAGGTAATATAAGCGTCTCCGAACTCTTTAACCCTGAAGATTTTGACCGGAAACCTGGCCTGGAATGCAGCATCAGCTATTCGGCGCTGGAGGCCGGAGGAAGCATTACTTCTCATCTGGTGGAAACTCCGAGAGCCCATTATGTCCTTGAAGGAGAAGGGGTTCTCTATCTGGACGACGTTCCGGTGAAACTCCGGCCCGGCCAGCTCGTTTACATTCCTGAAGGCTCATTTGAGACAGTATACAACACGGGAAATACAGGCCTTTTGTTCCTTTCCGTAAACCAGTCGGCTCCGGATGAGGAATTTGAAGAGAGTTTCGAGTAAGGGAAGTGTCAACTACCCGGGGCTCTGGTTGTTTGGTAGTTGACTTAAAATAAGAGAACCTATTCTTAAAGAAGATTAATTCTGGAATTTTCCATTCATCGGGGGGATGGGATTGTACTGCACTCTCTTTTTACAGAAAAGAAAAGAGGGAGAGGCCCCCCCAAACAAAATAATACGGATCGATACCATGAGAAATTATTCTAAAAAGGAAAATTATAGTGCATCTGATCGCCTGAAAATGGCCCTTGCAGTCCATGAAAAAGTCCTTGCGAAAAACCCCAAAGATGCCGGGGCCTGGGCAGGCAAAGGAGCGGTGCTGATGAGAAACCGGCAGTACAAAGGTTCCCTGCAGGCATTTAACATGGCTCTTGAGCTTGAACCCAATAACCCCAGCTATCTCTTTGAAAAGGGGTTTTTGCTCCTGCAACTGAACCGGGAAGAAGAAGCCTTGCAGGCTTTTGAAAAGTCGCTTGACATAAAGCCGGAGAGCGACAAGACCTGGAACCTCATGACCTCGGTGCTCTGCAGGCTTGGACAGCATGATAAAGCCATTAATACCTGTAAAAAAGCTCTTGCTGCCAATCCGGGACTTGCCGGGGCCTGGCATGGGAAAGGCAATGTGCTCGCTGATCTTGGCAAATATGACGAGGCTCTGGATGCTTATGATAAAGCTCTGAAGCTCAACCAGAAGCTTGCAAGGACCTGGGAAGCAAAAGCTTCTGTTCTCTACAAGCTGGACAGGTTTGTGGAGTCCTTAAAAGCGTATGACGAAGCCCTCAAGCTAAACCCGAACAACGCAAAGATCTGGGTCGGAAAAAGCCCTGCTCTTATAAGGCTCAACAAAGATAGGCAGGCCCTTGAAGCCTGTAAAAAAGCCATCTTGATAAAACCTGATTTTGCCGAGGCCTGGTTTTATAAGGGCCAGGCTCTCTCAAAGTTAGAAAAATATGACGAGGCCCTGGGTTCCTATGAAAGGGCTTTCAGGATCAAGCCGGACTATGCCGAGGCCTGGCAGGCCATACTTACCGTAAGTGCCAAACTCGGAATCGAAATGGATGAAGAAGAAGAAGAAAAAGAAGAAACAGAAAAAATAGAAAAAGGAAGGAGAAAAGGAAAGGAAGCTCCGAAAGAAATGAGGAGCCAATGGACAAGGAAAGAACCAAAAACAGAGGGTAGTGATAAAAAGGAGAGAGGGAGAGGGCAAAAAACAGAGGGAGCTAAAAAAGAAGGAGCTATAAAAGAGGGGAGAGGAAGAGAGGAAAAGAAAGAGGAAACAAGAAAGAACGTGTGGACAAGGAAAGTTGAAAAAAAGTAAAGGTCAACCTGTCAACTACCCCCACCTGAAACCTTTGCCTGAAGGCCCGGGTTTTTGAGGACGGAGAATGGGCCCCCCTCCGTCCCTCTTTCTGTTAAAAAGAACGCTGGAAAAGTTGTGTCTATTTTATATCATTTTCGAAAAGCCCGGTTTGATGGGAGTTAAGGGGCCGGTTTTCTGAGATGCAGTAATCAATCCTGCCCCGGTAAAACAAAAAGTTCGTTTCACTCCAAAACCCGGCCCAGTTATCTCTAAACAAATTCCCACTGTTTCCTGGCCATTTTTGAAATGTGCCCTTTCCCATTTCAGCCAGTGCCTTTTTTTATGGCTTAAAATCAATCCCAGAGCATCGTTTTTTATTTATGGAGAGGAGACAGAGCTCTCACCGGTCAGCTTGCTGACCGGCCTTTTCTTGAAAACACAAAGAAAAAAAAACGATAAAGAACAAAAACCAGTGCCGTCTAAGAGAATCAAAATTATTCCACTAATCCGGCCCTTCGTCCCTGCCGACGGTTTTAAAAAATTGAGAATTTCACAGAAACCCGGACTTGAATACTGAAATCTCTTATTCTCTCAAAAAACGGTGGTGGAAAAGTATGCATCCGTTTCGCATCATTCTTGAAAAAGGCCGCCCTGATGGGCGTTGAAGGCCCATTTTTTTTAAACCACAAAAACCAACCCAGCCCCGGTAAAATAAAAAAATCCGGCTCACAAATCCAGACCATGCGACTCAAAAAGCTTTTCGCCAAGACCTGCTAAATATATGTTTTCGGTTTTTCAAAGGTTGCCGGCCCTTCAACACCGCAGGCTGGTTTTTATCAGTTAGCTTCTCCGCTTCGGCTAGAGCAACCTTAAATGGGTATCCTTTTCAAATTGAGTGGAAAGCTCTTTGCTTTCAACTCAATGCGCTTTTTTCTCTAATGAGTTGATCCAGAGATAGCATCTCAAATTTATTGCTCACTCGATCAAAGATGTAGTCATATGAACTTACACCCAGTTTCTTTGCTGTCTGAACAATGGACATGAAGGTATCGTTTGCCTTTGTTCCTTCATCTGTCACGGATTGGAGACTCACATCTCTTTTTCTGACTTTTGCTCTTGCTGCTAACTCTGCTGCATTGTTATGCAAAGGGATTTCTGGCAAAGTTAGTACCATCAATAGGTTTTCTTTGTTTTCTTTCGTTTTACTGATCCTGTCGTCAAGCTGTTCATATCCTGTTTTGGTCGAAAACAACTTGTCGAAATCGGTGGATAATTGCTCCGCTACTTCCGAATTTGGATTTTCTCTGAACTTACAGAGTTCTTCATAATAAGCCCAGTATTTCTTCAGAAAAGCTTCCAGCTTTTCCTTGTGATAAGGCACTATGGGGCGTAATTTTTTGTAGTTTCTCCCATCATGGATCCAACAGAGTGCATGATGGTATGTAAGTTGCTTGAATTGACGTGCATCATCACTTAAAATAGTGGTAACCACAGGTATGTTTGTCATCTGATGATATGAAGCAATTGCAGAGGCTTCACGAATCCACTTCTTGGTATTTTTATATCCATCTGGGGAGAGAAGAAGATCCAGCTTTCGACGTAATTCTTCGTCACTGAATATTTTATTTTTGAAAGGAGAGAGCTTATCTTGCCATTTTTTTGCCACATTAAGCGTTTGCATCAAATCAAACGCTTCTTCATTAAAGCAGTAAGTTTTTTTATTTCCACACATGAGTATATCCAAAATTGTTTCTCGATTTTTATGTGGAAATGTGAAATAAGTAGTATAGTAGGGATTGCAGATGATTTGAGTGTACCAGTTACTTCCTTTTACTCTGGCACTTGTGTCATCGATCTGCTGATATCTTGTGGAATTGAGACCCGCCTGAAAAATCGCATCTTTCTCTTTATGGAAGATCTCGTTGTCCTTGGTTAGGATTCGAGAAATTGTTGCTTTGGATATGAAAACATCCATGTTTTTCAGAAACTCGTGAATTTTGGGTTCTGAAACATTGGCAACATGGTAAAGCGTCAGGACGAGAGTCCTGAGCTCAGGTCCAAATTCACCCTTGACACCATCTGGCAATTTACCTGAGTAGGTTTTACCCTCTGAAGGGGAATAAAAAACCTCTTCCAGATAGTAGGTATTCCAGGGTTTTATAATGATATTTCTGATCGTTATGCCACGATAACCTTTAAAGACGGCATCGTCTGGCAAAGTAGCCCTATCCACGTTACAAATTTCAGTTTGATGGATATCTATTTTATTCTTTCTGGAATTTGATTTCTTGGTTTTTTGAGGGTTTCTTTTTTTCCTCTCTTTTTCAGAAGAAATATCCTCATTCTTTTTAGAACCGCGAATTTTAGGTTGGGCCTGTTCACCTTTGAGTAAGTTGATTTCATCTCGAAGCTTTTGGTTCTCTACTTTGAGGGATTCAATCTCTTTATTTTGTTCCTCAAGGGCGGAGAACAGAATACGAAAAGCTATGGCATACCTTTCATCCTCAATTTCATCAGGATTTATGTTAAGAGATGCCAATGATTGTTTGAGGGCTTCAAGATCCATTTTTATCTCCAAAAAGTGAATATGAATAAGTGAAACTAATATTATATTTTAGTTATGATTCAGATTCCATCATTTTTGAAGAGGATACTTAAATGGCGTCTTCCATCATTCTTTTTTCCGTGTATTCCATGCCCGAGTTCCGCTTCGGGAGCACGGGTCTGTTTCACTCGTTTCACTCGCTCAAGCAGACAAAATATTTTCCGTGTATTCCATGCCCGAGTTCCGTGGTTTGAATTCGTTTTGCATCAGACTCAAAAAAGATCGCTCTTCAGTCGTTGAGGGTCCGGTTTTTTTGAACCACAAAAACCAACCCTGCCCCGTTAAAACAAAAAGATCCGGCTCACAAATCCAGGCCATACGACTCAAAAAGCTTTTCACCAAGACCAGCCAAATATATTTTTTCTGTTTTTTAAAGGTTGCCGGCCCTTCGTCCCCGCCACCGGTTTTGAAAAATTTCGAATACACAGAAATCCGGACTTGAATACTGAAATCTCCGTTTCCTCTCAAAAACCAGCGGCGTAAAAGTATGCATCCTATTTTGTATCATTCTCGAAAAAGGCCGCCCTGATGGGCGTTGAGGGCCCGGTTTTCTGAACCACAAAAAACAGACCTGCATCGGTAAAACAAAATTTTGAAGAGGATACGATTTTTTAATAGAAATTAAAGTTACTTCGGCAAAGTTCATGCAATATCCCATCCTCACAGGCAAAAATAAGATTTGCAAACCCTGCTTCTGGCACTTTTGAAACACCCACAAGATATTTTAATAATGTTGACTTAATTCAGTTAAAATACTTTGATACAGCTTTATCCATTTCTCCGCTAAAAAGAAGGATGTAAAATGCACACAATTGCAGAAGAAATACGTGAATGTGACAAAAAATGCTTCGTGAACTTATATCAGGACACAGTATACGCCAATCAAAAATGGCTAAAGAATGAAATCGATTGCATAAAACCATTAGTTTACGGCCCCGAAAATCCCAGAGTACTTCTTATCAGCCAATCACCTTCGTTACAAGCCTGGTTAAACGGCAAAGCAAGCAATTCTCCTGATGGGGGACTCGTAAGTGTGGAAAACAATTTCTTGATTAATGATGTACTGCCTGCTTTCGGTCTATCGGGAAAAGACCTGGATATTTTCAGGGAGAATGTTTTTTGGGTCCATGCCTGCAATTGTTACCCCTGGTACAGTGAACCGAAAAACAAAAAATCTGGTAAAATAACCAGGCAGAACAGATTGCCAAGTAAAAAACAAATTGAGAATTGCCTGGGTCAGTGGATAGGCAGGTTGACCCAAATAGATTCCTTAAACGCAATTGTTTTGATGGGAGAGCCTGCAACACGTTTATTCCCACAACTGAAAGAAGGCTCGGAAACATTTACGGACATGGTCCGAAAAATGGAGATCAGAAACGACATTATAGAGGGAATCGATATACTGTCGATATATAACCAATCCAAAAAGAATCGCACATTTAATGATACAGTTGACAGGTCAATAAACAATGAATTGAAGCTGCTTTTGAAAAATAAATTCATCAAGTGGATTGAGTAAGTTCAACACTCATTTGAAGAAATCTTCGCACTCAATGAAAACCAGTGGTAAGCTTCAATCTCCTTTAACCCTTAGCTTTCCTTCAATAAAGGACAAGTCGAACTCTATCAGCCTTGATTTCGAAGGGTTTCGGATGGGAATAACAGGTGGTCATGTTCTATTCCTGTAAGAATTTAGCTTGGCTTTGGTAAGGGCTTGTCACAGAACACCTTTCACTACAGCCGCCCCAAAACTTCCGAAAAATAAAACTATACTGAAATCGCCGTTTCCTCTCAAAAAAGGTGGTGGAAAAGTATGCATCTGTTTCGCATCATTCTTGAAAAAGGCCGCCCTGATGGGCGTAGAGGGCCCGTTTTTTTGAACCACAGCAACCAATCATGTCCCGCCAAAACAAAAAAATCCGGCTCACAAATCCGGGCCATGCGATTCAAAAAGCTTTTCGCCAAGTCCGGCTATATATATTTTTTCTGTTTTTCCGAGATTGCCCGCCCTTCGTCCCCGCCGCCGGTTTTGAAAAATTTCGAATACACAGAAACCCTGCGTTGGATGCAGAAATCCCTTTCCCTCTCAAAAATCAGCGGCGTAAAAGTATGCATCCTATTTTGTATCATTCTCGAAAAAGGCCGCCCTGATGGGCGTTGAGGGCCCGGTTTTCTGAACCACAAAAACCAGCCCATCCCCACCAAAACAAAAATATCCAGCTCACAAATCCGGGCCATGCGATTCAAAAAGCTTTTCGCCAAGACCTGCTAAATATATTTTTTCTGTTTTCCAAAGGTTGCCGGCCATCTAACTCCAATGTCGGTTTCAAAAATTATGAATCCACCGAAACCCTGCAACTGCCTGCTAAAATTCTCAAAACTAATTAATCAAACTTTCCGAGCCTGACCTTAATAAAATCATAAATCAGGCCCGCAATATCCTCATCGCAGCACTTTTCGATTCCCTCAAAGCCCGGTGAGGAATTTGCCTCACATACCTTGAAATGCTCTCCGTCAAAAAGCAGGTCGATTCCGGCTATATCCAGCCCGAAGATCTGAGCTGTCTCAGTTGCCAGCCATTCGATTTCAGAGGTCATATCAAACTTGCGGACTTCCCCACCCCGGGAAAAATTGGCCTTGAAGCTCTCATCCGTCGAGACCCGCTCCATGCAGGCCACAGCCCGACCGCCGATGATCAGGACACGAAGGTCCCGGCCCCGGCTGGACTCAATGAACTCCTGGAGGATTATATTAACATTGCTCTTCGTGGCCTGGATCAGTTCCAGAAGGTCGCGGAAACTGGAAGAGTTCTCCGAGAGGAAGACCCCGCTGCCCTGGGAACCGGAAAGGGTCTTCAGTATAACCGGAAAACCGAGCTGCTTTTCCACAAGGTCCACATCAACCGGGTACTTGACGAGCATGGTCTTCGGGAAGGGAACATTTCGCTCGGCCAGGATCTGCTGGGAATAGAGTTTGTCCTTTACGGTCTCGATACTCTCGGAAGAGTTAAAGACGTAAACCCCCAGGCGTTCCATATGGCGGATGACGGCAAGAGCAAAATAGGTCGTGCCCGCCCCCATCCTGGGGAGAAGAAAGTCCGGAAGGGCGACGACCTCTCCGTCCAGTAAAATACTCTTCCGGTCGTCCCTTGTCACGATCAGATCAAACTGCTCGGGCCTGACAACCCTGATCTCAATATTCTTCTCTTTCGCCGCTTCGACAAAGCGGTGCATCTCATAAGCTTCGGGCCGCAGTCCGGAAGCCGAGTCCTTGTATAAAATCCAGCCTTTCATCATCTGTTCCTTTTAAAAGTAAATCAAATTCTTACCTACAAACCCTTTCAGGTATTTAGAACTTCCCGAGTTGCTCAAGAATCAGGCCTTTCAGGCCCGGAAAATAGTTCGGGTGGGCGCAGTTCCAGCTCCTGAAGTTCTTCAAGCTGTGACTCCACTACATCGATTTCCTCATAGCAGGCGATATGAAAAAGGGCGTCTCCTTCGTTTACCAGGGGGAGGTTATTTCTCCCGATGATGATTCCGTCTCTTTCGGCAACGATTGGCTCTTCCCCGGAGGCGGGGACGGGGACCCCCCCACCCACATCCGCCGCAGCCACCGCAGCCACCGCAACCGGACTTCCGAACGGATCGGCGATGAAACCCAGGCTGTCTCCTTCCCTGACCCTGTCCCCGAGGGCTTTAGTGGGGTGGATGATGCCGCTTTTAGGGGCCCGGACCCAGTGGCTGGAGCGGGCGATAAGGGGTACGATGCTCCTGATCCTTCTGGAAGAGGTGGTATGCAGCATCCCGATGGTTTCCATGACTCTCAGGATTCCCCGGACCCCGACTCTTACCGAAAGCTCGTCAAAGCGCAGGGCTTCTCCTCCTTCGAAGACCAGGATGGGGATTCCAAATTCGCTTGCGGCTTCCCGGAGTGAGCCGTCGCGGAGTTTGGAGTCCAGGATGACAGGGACATTGAAGGCTTTTGCCAGGGGCTCGGCTCCTTCCGTGTCCAGGTTCACCCGGATCTGGGGGAGGTTGGGACGATGAATGGCCCCGGTGTGGAGGTCGATTCCATACTCGCACTTGCTTATGATCTCCTTCATGAGCAGGTTCGCAAGACGGGAGGCAAGAGAGCCCCGCTGGCTGCCCGGAAAGGAGCGGTTTAAGTCCCTCCGGTCCGGAAGGTAGCGGGAAAGTGAAATAAAACCGTAAACGTTTACGACCGGGACCACGATCAGTGTCCCATGCATGTGTTTCAGGCGGGAGGATGCGAGCAGGCGCCTGATAATCTCCACGCCGTTAAGCTCGTCCCCGTGGATCGCGGCCGTGATAAAAAGGCGAGGGGCGGGGAGGGAAGGATCACTCCTTTTTTTTCCCCGAAGTACATGAACAGGCAGGTTCATGGGTGTCTGGGTATAGAGGCTTGCGGCAGGCAGTTCGATGCACTTTCGCTCTCCGGGTTTGATCTCGATTCCGGCAATTTCCAGCGGCGTGTCCCTGTTATCCTTTTTTTGTCTATTTTTAGGACTCATGCTTTTCCCCTAAAGCACCTACCGGAATTTACGTTTTTTTCGATAAATTCAATAATCGTGCTGGCAATGTCCTTTCCTGTCACCGTTTCAACTCCTTCGAGCCCGGGGGAAGAGTTAACCTCCATTACAAGGGGGCCCCGGTCGGAGCGCAGGATGTCAACCCCGGCCACGCAGAGTCCCATGATATGAGCCGCCTTTACAGCCATCCTGCGTTCTTCGGGTGTGATTTTTTCAGGAGTGGCTTTCCCGCCCCTGTGCAGGTTCGAGCGAAATTCCCCTTCCTTTGCCTTGCGTTTGATCGCCGCAACGACCCGATTTCCGACAACAAAACAGCGGATATCTTCTCCCCCTGATTCCTTTATATATTCCTGGACCATGATGTTCACGTTCAGGCCCAGGAAGGCTTCAATAACGCTTTCTGCTTCGTTTCTGGTCTCCGCCAGGACCACGCCTATTCCCTGGGTCCCTTCCAGCAACTTGATCACAAGGGGAGCCCCGCCCACCATTTTAATCACGTCCTCGATATCGTCCGGGGAGCGGGCATAGCCGGTGATAGGAAGCCCGACTCCTTTTTTCGAGAGCAGTTGCAGGGCCCTCAGTTTGTCTCTGGAACGGGTGATTGCAAGTGAGCCGTTGACAGGAAAGACCCCCATCATCTCAAATTGCCTCACAACCGCAGTCCCGTAAAAGGTGATGGACGCCCCGATTCTCGGGATTACAGCGTCATAATCTGAAAGAGGATCTCCCCTGTAGTGAATCCTTGGCTTTGAGGAGGTGATATTCATATAGCAGCGCAGGGTGTCGATTACCTGCATTTCATGGCCCTGCTCAGCTCCGGCTTCGAGCAGCCGCCGGGTAGAATAGGTCTCAGGCTCCTGAGACAGTATACCGATTATCATACTTTCCCTCCCCACGGATATCAGGCCTGATGAATTTTAAAGAGAAAAGTGTACAGGCCATATTACCTTTAATATCGCCTATGTTTTATATATTACTCCGGGGCCCCCAACCTCATAAAAAAGATCCCCCAGAGCACGGGTAAAAATCCCGGGGTAAAAGCCCCGGGGTTTTCTGCTAAAGTCTTATGAAAATCTGTTCAGGATTTACTATTCTTACTGTCCTTTCCCGAGCATTTCCCCGTACTGTGGGTTGAGCTCCACAGCTTTCTTAAGGGCCGCTTCCGCTTCCCTGGCCCGGGCGAGGTGGCTCAGGCAGACGGCTTTTCCGAACCAGGCGTCGGCTGTTTCGGGGTCGATTTCAAGGGCCTTTTCGTAGTAGCCGAGGGCTTCTTCGAAACGCTGGAGCTGGGCCAGGATGAAGCCGAGGCTTGTGCAGGCTTCAAGGTAGTAGGGGTCGAGTTCCACTGCCTTTTTGTAGGCTTCCACGGCTTCTTCTAATTTTTGCATCTTTGTCAGGGTGAAGCCTTTGTTGTACCAGACATCGGGGTTTTTTGAGTTGAGTTTAATTGCCTTTTTAAAGGCTTCGAGGGCCTTTTCGTATCTTTCAAGGATTTCAAGGTTGATACCCAGGTTATTCCAGGCGTCATCGTTTTCAGGGTCAAGTTCGAGGGCTTTTTCATAGGCTTTCAGGGCCAGTGTGGAATTGCCGAGCTTGTCCATGTCCACACCCTTGTAGTACCAGGCCTCGGAAAATTTAGGATCGAGTTCGATTGCCCGGTCGTAGGCGATGACGGCCTCGTCAAAGCGCATGAGCTGCCCGAAGACTATCCCTTTCCCAACCCAGGCTTCCTTGTAATCGGGATCTTTTGAGAGGACCTTTTCGTAGGCTTCAAGGGCTTCTTCATACCTTTCAAGCTGGTTAAGGTTCAGAGCTTTCCCGTACCAGGCGTTGGGGTACTCAGGATTGATTTCAAGGGCTTTTGCGTAAGCTTTGACAGCCTTTTCGCAGTCTCCCACCTGAGAGTAGGAATAAGCCATGTTGTTCCAGAGGTCAGAGTCCTGTGAGTCTATAGTAACGGCCTTTTCATAAAACTTCAGGGCTTCTTCATAGTTCCCCAGTCCTTCAAGGGCTGCGGCCTTGTTGTTCAGGAGGTAGATGTTTTCGGGTTCCGGTTCCAGAGCGTTATCAAAAGCAATGGAAGCCTCCCTGTATTTCCCCATCTTGATCAGGTCGAGCCCGTATCCGTTCCACTCGGCAGCCAGCTCTTCTGGGGTTACTTCTTTTTCGTCTTTTACTTCTTCTCCATCTATTTCTTCAGCCAGTGTTTTGGGAGCCTCTGTTTTTTCGTTTGAATTTTCAACTGTTGTATTATTCACTTCTGATGCTGCGGCATTTGCTTCACTTTCAAGACCAGTTTCTTTCTTTTCATCAGAACTCATGTTAGTGTTTCCTATAGATTTTCTATAAATAATTGGTACTAATATTGGATATGGTAAATCTGTCTTGAAGTTGACTTGCGTAATACATTTAAGTTTGTCGTTGTTTATATCCTGTGTACATGAATTAATATAGTCAATAACCCCTCCCTGCCTCCTCACGGAGTCATGTTAAACCGTAGGTTTAACAGGAGTTTCTAATCTTCGATTAGAAACATCGAGGAAGGGGCTTGCTTGTAAAAGCAAGTCCCGATTGACCAGATCACTGAATAGGAGTTTAATATAGTCAGTAGCCGATAGGAAAGAATATTATAGTTACCCTGGAATGCCGTCTCAGTTCCAGGCTCTAAGGGTGTAAGTTAAACAGTTCTGAGAGGTAGGAACAGTGCTTGCATCATACAAAACCTTTCCATATCAGATCGAGAGGAAGACGAATTCCGAACTTGGCTCCACAAGTTCAGATACGCATAACCCTATTTAATTGGGAGTAATTACAAATGTTTGTATACGTATTAAACAAGAACGGAAAGCCGCTCATGCCAACGAATCCTGCGAAAGCCAGGATTTTGTTAAAAACTAATAGGGCAAAAGTGATGAAAACCACTCCGTTCACAATCAAATTGCTTTACGATAGTGAAGAATATACCCAGCCAATTATTGCAGGAATGGACACGGGCTCGAAACATATTGGTTGTGCTGCTGTTTCCAATAATCAAGTAGTGTACCAGTCGAAAATCGAGATTAGAGATGACATCTCTAAAAAGATGAAAACTCGGTCCAGTTATAGACGTACACGAAGATGCAGAAAAACCAGGTATCGACCAGCAAGATTCAACAACCGTCATAACTCTAAAAAATCTGGTAGAATAGCTCCATCAATCCGTAGCAAGATCGAATCTCATCGAAGAGAAGAACACTTCGTTGAGTCCATTTTACCGATAACAAAATGGGTAGTCGAGCTTGCATCATTTGATATTCACAAAATAACAAATCCTAATGTATCTGGAGCTGAATATCAAAACGGTCCTATGAAAAACCTGTATAATGCAAAAGCATACGTCCTGAGTCGAGACGGATATACGTGTCAGCATTGTAAAGGCAAATCAAAAGATCGTAAACTGGATTGTCATCATATTATATTCAGATCAAATCGTGGTACAGATACACCCGATAATCTTATCACATTGTGTCGCACCTGCCACGACGAATTACATGCAGGTAAATTTGAAATCAATGGATCTCTCTCCAAAACAAAACACGCGACTGAAATTGGGATTGTTAAATCTCAACTTAAAAAATCATCCTGGGAATTCGACGAAACGTTTGGTTACGAGTCAAAAGTCAAACGAGAACAAATACTAAAACTGCCGAAAACTCACTATAACGATGCAATTGCGATATGCTGCACTGACAATCAACATGTTCAACTGGATGATACAGTATATTTCAAAAGACATGTTAGTGTGGGAGATTACCAGCAAACCAAAGGCAAACGATCCGAAAAATCAATACCAACTGGTAAAATATTCGGAATTAGAAAAATCGACAAAATACGAACTAAAAAAGGAGAAGGATTCGTACGGGGTCGAATGTCCAAAGGATACGGAGTATTGTGTGACATCAACTGGAACACGACAATTACAAGTGTCACTACCAAAAAGAACTGTGCCCGACTAACTGCAAGATCGACAACACTTATTCAAATAATTAAAATTTAAACCAATTTGTTGCATTCATCTCCCACCTGCCCGCCTACGGCGGTCGTGTTAAACCGCAGGTTTAACAGGAGTTTCTAATCTTCGATTAGAAACATCGAGGAAGGAGTTTTCTGCGACACAAGATAAAGGATAGAGGGATATACCGCAGACCGGGAATAACAGGAAGGATTAAAGAAATCATGGATAATAGCTTTTATGGGCCGCTTGAGGCCGTGGTCTTTGATATGGACAACACTTTTTTTGATTTTGTAGGGGTAAAGCTGGAAGCCTGCCGGCAGATTCTGGCTTACCTTGAAAGGGAAGGAAGGCCCGTTTCGGGAAATGAAGATACTCTTTTCAGGTATTTTTTGAGAGGGACGCACGGATTTGAAGCCCACGAAAACATCAGGGACTTCATGCAGGACAACGCGGTTTTCACGGCCAGACACTACGAAACCTGCCGGGTAATTTATGAGAGGGAAAAACTTGAAAACCTTGAGCTCTACCCCGGAGTTAAAGCTACCTTTGAGGAACTAAAAAAACTTGACCTGAAACTGGCTGTCCTGACCGACGCCGATGGCCCCCACACCTCTGCGCGGCTTGGAAAAGTGGGGCTTGAGGGCTATTTTGATAAGGTGGTCTCCTTTGATATGACAGGCCGTAAAAAACCCGACCCCTGCCCTTTTCATTTTGTCCTGAGGGAACTTGGGGTAAAAGCGGAAGCGGCCCTCTTTGTGGGAGACAGCCTCCGGCGGGACATAACCCCTGCGAGAGAACTTGGCCTAAAAACAGCTTATGCAGCTTACGGGGACAGAAACTTTCAGGAAGAAAAAGAGCACGAGGGCGATTTCAAGCTCAGGGCCTTTTCCGAAGTCCTGGACTGCATTGCAGCGGTCAATTACCCTTCTCTGCCAGGTCCGTTAAAGCCGGAACGTTCAGTGAAGGAGAATCCTGCTAAAAAAGTTGAAAAAAGTTGAAAAAAATTAAAGTCAACTACCCCTGAGCTAAAGACTCAGGGGTTTCCTGCTGCGTTTTTATGAAAGTGCATTCAACCTGCATTCCACATTTTTAGGTGCATAAATGTCTCTTGATGTTGAATTATGCGCTTATGTTTAAACACATCATTCTGTTGGCTGTATTTTAAAATCGACATCTATTGAGGCCATAGATTTGTAAAAATGCTTATATGCGCTTAAAATTTGGGAACTAAGGTACCAAGAGCGCAGGATCTGACCGCTTAACCTCCTTCTTAGGAGCCGGGGCCGGGCTTCTTTAAGGCTTCAATTACCATAAAACAATAACATAATCTCATCTGCAAAAATAAAAATAAGATAAAGGAATCATAAAGATTTATCGCTTATCAATCTACACATTGCAGCAAATCCCACACAAACCAAAAAAGGGAAAGTATGAATTATATTAAAAAGATGAGTTCCACTACGAAGTGATAATATGAACCTAGATCAAATATTAAACCTATTTATTGTTATAATCAACTTAATTTTGATTTACTTCATTTTTATTCAAATAAGAGATACGAGAAAACCTTTAATTCTTACCGGAATTATTTCAAAAAATAAAGAACCTATTGATACACCTAGCGTTTTAGAATCTGGAACACTATATGTCGTAGTTACTAATAATTCAAAAAATGTTGCAAAATCAATAAATATTAATTATATATTCAAATTTGATAACAAAGTTATTGATGCAAACAAAGATCAAAACAAGTTAAAATACTTAAATCCTGGAGAGGCAGTGAAAATATTATTGAAAACCAAACCCATACGGGAAAGATACCCAGATCTTTTTGAATCAGTAACCGTTGGAAATACTACCATAGAAATTCCAAAAAAAACACTAAATATGAATTTGTCTTTAAATGTGAAATATAATCCAATTATTGCAAATATAGGAAAATACAAAATTGAAGATACGTATTCTATAAAATGGTTTTCTCAAGAGAATGTCCCCAATTTTGAGGATCATCCACGATTTGACAGCCATAATAAGAGAGACACAATCTACGTGTATAAGACAAAACAATAATGTTTTTTCGTGGCCTAAATTCTGGAAAAACCCAGAGGTTTGTAAACGCTTCTGTATAAAAATCCTATGCTATTGAATACCTTTAGGTTTTTGCATAAACGAGGCACTAATACAGGATATAACAAGCAACTCGGGAAGGCCTGCAACTTGGAAGCCTGCAAGGATCATAGGAAAAGAGAGGAAAGCCTGGGAAACACCTGGGAACCTGGAAGCCTGCAAGGATCACAGGAGAAGAGAGAGGAAGTCTGGGAACCACTTGGGAACCGGGAAGGACTGCAACATATAATCCAAAAAAAAAATTGTAAATATTTAACCATTGTCTTTTGCTATCTACAAATATTCACAAACAAGCTGACCAAAAAACTAATTGAAAATGAAGGAATTCAATGAAAAGCAACTTCTGAATAAATTAGGAACAACTTTAAAATTATGTCGTTTCGAAAATATCTTGACAAATTGTTATGACATCCGATTGAAATGAATGATTATAAATGCGATATCTACTTTCAAATTGGTCATCAACTCCTATTAAATTTACAAGTCGATTATATTCGATCCAACCATCATTAATAGATTTTTGAAAATCATCGTATAAACTAGCAAAAGAAACTTCTTTTTTTTCACAAATACAACAACTTATTATGTGCCGAACAAATTCATTTTTTTTAAACTGATCGAATCTCTTATAATCAAGTACTAAATTTTTCCACTCATTAATCAATTGATTCCATTCTCGGGATTTGAAATATCGATCTATAGAAGAATCGAGATCAAATTCTGGCATATAAGAACCAACTACACCCCTCTCTAGAATACCGTCATCAATAACGCCCCTTTCTCTAAAAATTAAAATCGGCATATCTATTTGAAAAGCCATAGAGGGCTCAATTTGACAGTAAGAACTTGTAATCCATTTTCCAGAAATATCGTACTCTTCTTGGTCTGTAAGGTTGGTACCGAGTTTTCCAGTGCCTTTTTCTATGTGAGCTCGTCTAAATGCAATTGACAGAAGGCCATAACATTCATCCATGATCTCTTTTATTTTCATCAACGGCGCTGAAAGGCTGTAGTCAGTAATTCCCAGAGTTCTTGGATTGAAACCATTTTCCGATAAATGTGCCTCCACTTTAGATATAAACTTAGCTTGTTTTCGATTAAATGGTTTTGCATAACTGAGAAATACTGGTATTTCCATAAGATCACATTCGAAAATTATTTTTGAATAAAATGGATGAATTTCAAAAACTTGGTAGTCCCGTGTTATATAAATGTTCTAAATATGATTTATATAAACCGTGCTTGCAAATTAATTAAAATAACGTTTTATTGTGGACTTTTGTTTCATTTTTTATTTTTTGGGTGAGGGTCGAAATGTAAGATAATAAGTGGGTTTTGCACCTTTCCACTTACAGTTTTATCTACGCTTTGGTTCATTTCGTAGAAGTAATTCCCTGATCTTACGTACAATAGGAGCGCATTTTTTCCAGGTTGCTCCTGTATTTGCCCACTGATCCAATTTAGATACAAAATAAATACGGTCACCTGGTTTATGTTTTAATAAATTATCTTGGTAAAAACGATTACTTGTTACCCCATGCCGACATTTCGGTAATTCCACTTGTACAAGATGATTGTATTCCTTAATATCTTCATTCAAATTTTCGTTTATCATCCTTATAACTCTTTTAATTTGATTTTTAGTTATACCTCTTCATCATAAATATATTCTGGACCATACATTTGAATAATTTATAATTCTTTATGTTATATCTCATTTTTGATTTTATCGGATGAAAAAAAGAGTCAATATGTGAGCATCACAAAAGATACCTTTTGTTATATAATTCTCCAAAAGGGTTTACCCATGTATAAACAATTCAGTAGCCCGCCGGAAATCTGTCGGAAGCGCAAGGATTTGACCGCTTAACCTTCTTCTTAAAAGCTGGGGCGAGCCTTTTTACGCTTTAATTTTCAGGAATAAACTAGGGAGTAAGCCCGAATTTTTTCAAAACAGCTTCTCAAAAAGGCCGACCAGAAAAGGAGCGAGCCCGACAGTAATCAGCCCGGCAAGTCCAATCGCAAGCCCGCTCATTGCCCCTTCGGTTTCCCCAAGTTCGACGGCTTTCGTGGTCCCGAGGGCGTGGGAGGATGTACCTATGGCAACCCCGAGGGCCACTTTATCCCTGATCCCGAAACGGCGGCAGATAAAAGGCCCGAAAACCGCCCCGATAATTCCTGTAATAATGATCGCGACCACGGTCACAGCGGGAAGGCCTCCTATCTGCTTTGAAACCTCCAGGCCTATGGGCATGGTAACGGACTTCGGGACAAGAGACCTGCTTATAACTTCATCGAGCCCAAAGGCCCGGGCCATAAGGAGGATGCTTGAAATTCCCGCAAAGGTGCCTGCACTTATCCCGGTCAGGATCGGGAGGGCACTGGACTTTAAAAGGCCGATTTTCTTATAAAGGGGAACCGCAAGCACCACGGTTGCAGGCCCCAGGAAAAAGGAGATGTAGTCTCCTCCTCTGTTATAAGTTTCAAAATCGATTCCCGTGTACAGCAGAAAAAGGATTACAAGTACCATTCCCACAAGCACGGGGTTAAAGGCCGAATTTCGGGTCTTTTTATACAGGACGACCCCGATCTGGAAAGCCAGGAGGGAAATTAAAATCCCGAAAAGGGGAGTTGAAAAAAGTTCTTCCAGATTTGCCTGCATCTCAATTCACCTGCTCTTCTATCAATTTTCCTGCCGCAAACCCTTCATTTTTACCGCAGGCTGGAGTCTCACTTTTTTCCGGAAGCAGGCCCTGTACAAACTGGATGGTAAGCCCCGTGACTATCAGGATTACAAAAGTTGACAGCAGCGAAATAATAAGGATTTCCGTATCTATTCAGCTACCTCTGTTTCTAACTTATATTTCGTATAAACTCAACAATTACTTTTTTCATATAGATTAATATAAAAATCATCGGATTTTGGAATGAGGTTTATGAAATGTGAAGAGATTCTTACTCAATGCCGTTCAGACCCTGAATCCATTGTTTCATATATTGAGGATCTTGAGTCTCGGTATGAAGATCTTGGATCTCGGTATGAAGATCTTGGATCTCGACACGAAGAGCTTGAATCTCGGTATGAAGATCTTGGATCTCGACACGAAGAGCTTGAATCTCGATATGAAAATCTTGAATCCGAAAACACCGAACTTCGAGAAAGACTTAATGAGTTAGAATCTCGCCTAAAAAAGAATAACCAAAACCAAAAAAGAAATCGACTTCCCTCTACTAACAATTCTACTGATAAAATACCTCAATCAAAAGGTTCACAAAAAGGAAGTTTTAGACGTCCTGGCGGCCAAAAAGGGCATCCTGGTTCTACATTAAGGATGATTAAAAATCCTGATAAAACAATCATTTATAAGCTACATAAATGTGAACATTGTGGTTGTAACATTGAGAAGATTGAAGTTATAAATTACGAGAAGAGACAAGAATTTGAAATAATTGTAAGGCGTAAAGTGACCGAACATCGTGCTGAGATCAAAAAATGTCCTTATTGTAACCGCAAAAACAAAGCTGCTTTTCCGAAATCAATTACAAAACCTGTCCAATATGGCAATATGGTTTTAACAATTGCAATTTACCTCCGAAACTACCAATTGATTCCCTATGACCGAATCAAGAAATTATTTAAAGATGCCTTTGGATTTGATATAAGCGTTGGTACAATAATTAGGGCAGAAAATAAGTTATTTCACAAGTTGAAAGGTGCTACAAACCACATCAAGAAGCAACTGATAAAAGAAAATGTCATCCATGGTGATGAAACTGGAATCGACGTTGGTGGTCAAGGGGAATACTGCCATTTAATCTCTACAAAAAAATATACATACTATTTCCATAATAGGAGTCGAGGATCAAAAGCAATGAATAAAATGGGAGTGTTGCCTAAATATAGAGGAATTATAGTCCACGATTTCTGGAAACCCTATTTTAAATACAAATGTGAACATGCGGCATGTAATGTCCACATTCAAAGAGAACTTAAAGACATTTATAACATATTCAAGCAAGTGTGGGCTGAGGAGATGTCTGATCTCCTATATGAAATTAAAAAATGCGCAGACTTTGCCAGAAAACAGGGCATACAAATAGATGAAGATACGCTCAAGACCTTTAAAGAAAAGTATCAGTCAATACTAATGAAAGGATTTGAGGACAATCCTCCACCTGAAATCTCGAAAGACAATGGGGTTAAAAGAGGAAGAAAAGCGCAGAGCGATGCAAAAAATCTCCTTGATAGACTTTCAAAGTATGAAAAAGAAATCTTGAGGTTTGCTACGGATCTAAGAGTTCCTTTCAGTAACAACCAAGCAGAAAGAGATCTCAGAATGATAACAGTTCAGCAAAAAATATCGGGAGATTTTAGGAAACCCCATGGAGCAGATGTTTTCTTTAGAATTAGGGGATACATATCTACACTAATAAAGAATAATATACCTACTATAAGTTCACTTCATGCGGCGATTGAAAATGTGCCACCCTTACCCTGAATAGATACGGATTTCCGTCAATTTTCCCTCAAGGAGGGTAAAGCAGGTTATCAGGCTGACACCTGCGGGCAGGAAAAAGAAAGCCAGATTATCAAGCAGAAAATCGCTTGCCCTGTCAATCATTTCTAGTTTTACAACGCCCGCATAGAGGCCGAAAAAGAGTATAAGCATTCCAAGGACGTTTCCCGGGACCGGCAGGTTGAAGGCTTTCTGAAGCCCCTCTCCCAGGAAATATATGCTCAGAATAATTGAAAACTGTTTTAGCACGATTAGAACTTCCTCTTCTGAATAGGGGTCAAAAGTTAGGGGCTATATATATACTTTTTTCAGGAAGCAAAAATATCAGGAGAACAGTTCTCAGAAAAACATTTTTTAGGAAAACAATTTTCAGGAAAAACAATATTCAGGAAAAACGATCAGGACCAAAAATTACAGAAAAAACATATCGGGAACGGGCCTATTTTCACGGGGGATTTTGATGGGAGAAAACCGATTAGTTTACATGGACCATGCAGCCACGACCTTTACAAAACCCGAGGTGTTCGAGGCAATGCTTCCATTTCTTCAAGAAAACTTTGGAAATCCGTCTTCCTTACACACACCCGGAAGGGAAGCAAAGGAAGCCGTGGAAAACGCAAGGGCACAGGTGGCAAAGGCCCTTGGGGCCTCACCTGATGAAATCTATTTTACATCCGGGGGGACGGAGTCCGACAACTGGGCGGTCCTCGGAACAGCTTACGCAAGGCGAAAAAAGAGCAGGCACATCATCACGTCCTCAATCGAGCACCACGCGGTCCTGCACCCCTGCAAGTATCTGGAAAAACAGGGCTTTGAGCTCACATACCTTCCCGTGGACAGGCAAGGAGTCGTGTACCCGGCTGAAGTTGAAGCCGCCCTCAGGCCTCCGGGGACCTCGCTGATCTCAGTCATGTACGCCAACAACGAAATAGGGACAATCGAGCCAATTTTCGAAATTGGGAAAATTGCCCGCGAGCATGGGATTCCCTTCCATACGGACGCCGTGCAGATAATCGGAAAAATCCCGCTGGACATGAAAGGAAAGCATTCTGACATCGACATGCTCTCCCTTTCCTCGCACAAGCTTTACGGCCCCAAAGGGATCGGGGCCCTCTACATCCGGGAAGGGACGGAACCTGACAATTACATGCACGGCGGCCGCCAGGAAAAAGGCAGGCGTGCCGGCACGGAAAACGTTGCAGGAATTGTGGGCCTGGGAAAAGCGATTGAACTTGCGACCCAAAACATCGAGGCCCATTCCGCAAAAATCCGGAAAATGCGGGACAGGCTCCTTGCCGGAATCCTGGAAATTCCTCACACCAGCCTGAACGGCCACCCGGAAAAGAGGCTGCCCGGAAACCTGAACTTCAGCTTCAAGTATATCGAAGGAGAAGCCCTGCTGCTCCTGCTCGACCGGGCCGGGATCTGTGGCTCCACAGGAAGCGCCTGCTCCTCCGGCTCCCACGGCCCCTCGCATGTGCTCCTGGCAACAGGTCTTGTCCCGGAGATTGCACAGAGCTCCCTCCGCCTGACCCTCGGGGACGCAAACACAGACGAAGACGTGGACTACGTGCTTGAAGTCCTGCCAGGCATTGTTAAGAAACTGAGGCTCATGTCTCCGCACTACAGCCCGACAGGAATTTGAACCGGCATTCGGGATAAAGAGGAATAGTACAGTGTACAATGAAAAAGTGATGGATCACTTCACAAACCCGCGTAACGTAGGAGAAATCGAAGCCGCCGACGGAGTGGGAGAAGCCGGAAATCCGCATGGAGATTTCATGAAGCTCTTCCTGAAGATCAAGGAAAACCGCATAGAAGACGCCAGATTCAAGACCTTTGGCTGCGCGGCAGCAATTGCCTCAAGCAGCATGTCCACAGAAATGATAAAAGGCAAGACCCTCGAAGAAGCCTGGGAACTCAAGAACGAAGAAGTGGCCGAGGCTCTCGGAGGCCTACCTCCGGGGAAACTGGAATGCTCGGTTGTGGCCAAAGAAAGTATCCACAGGGCGATCAACGACTACCGCAAAAAACAGGGACTTGAACCTTGGGAAGATTAAATAGAAGTTTTCAGAAGGAAAAGGACGGGCGGGATACAAAGGGACCCAAAACCTCTGTAGACATTCCCTGCCCACCGTATCTTCAGGAAGAAAATACACATCATTTTTTTGTATGATTTACCTCCCACTCTTTTTTCGCTATGCAAGTTGTATAACACGATTAAAAGATATAACCTGTACGATTTGACTAATGATTTATAATCAAAAAACTAACAACTTGACTATATTTAGAAAATTTCCCGGCTGGGCATCAGATACTTTTGTTTTCCAATTTTCATTTTTCCTGCCCCGGATTATCAAAAAAACATAACCTGAAATAGTCCTGCTCCGGATCAAAAAAAACATAAACCGAAATAGTCCTCTTGAGTGAGCGAAGCGAGCGAAAAGGACACCGTGCTGTTGCACTTGCAGTGCAACTCCCAGGAAATCTTTGATTTCCTGTGATCCCGAAGCGGAACTCGGGGTTAACTTAATCAGGTAGATTTTCGATCATACCTTATGAAAAAAGTCGGTATCGTAGTCACTGACATCGAAGACTGGACTGCAAAAGCCCTTTTTAGAGCTGCAAAAGAAAAAGATCTCTCCCCCCTTTTCATTGATCTCCGGGCCGCAGAGGTCAGCATTGCCCCTGATCCTCTTCCTGAAGTCAGAGGGACCTGCCTATCGGAGCTTGACGCCGTCCTTGTAAGGGACGTCGGGGCCGGGACCCTGGAGGGGGTCTCTTTTAGGTTTGACATCCTGCGGGAACTTGAAGCCGAAGGCATCCCGGTCGTCAATTCTCCGGCCGCAATCCAGAACGCGGCCAACAAATACCATGCCTCCTACCTGCTCGCAAAAGCCGGGCTCCCGACCCCGAAAACAAAAGCCGTCCAGAGCGTTGATGCCGGGCTTAAGGCTATTTTGGAATTTGGAGATGCTATTATAAAACCGGTTTTTGGGTACAAGGGAAAAGGAATCGTAAGAGTGAACGCGGGAAAAATCTTTTTTTCAGACCGAAAAGTCGGGGCCTTTTCAGTTTCTGTCGAGGAAACCCTTGAGGATCTGCTCGGGGCAGGGGGAATGCTCTACATCCAGGAGTTTATTGAAAACCCCGGCAGGGACATAAGGGCCTTTGTGGTAAACGGGCAGGCGGTCGGAGCTATCTACCGTCGGGCTCCTCCGGGGGCCTGGATTAACAACCTGAGCCAGGGAGGGACAGCAGACAGGTGCGTGCTGAGCGAAGAAGAAAAAACAATTGCGGAAAAGGCCGCTCTTGCCCTCGGGGCCGATTTTGCCGGAGTTGACCTCATAGAAGGAAAAGAAGAAGGGAGTGAAAAGGGAGAGGAGGAAACCCTGCCGAAAATTCTTGAAGTTAACGGGACCCCATCCGGAAAAGGGATTTACGATACCTGGGGAATAAACCCCGCAGAAGAAATTATAAAATATTTAAAAGTAAAATTGTTTTGATATGAGGTCTAAATTATATATTATAACTGATAATTGCAGGTGTCAGATAAGTTGCAGGAAAAATTTAACTCACAGGCGGACTTTGAATAGGCCCGAGGCAAACGATGAGCGAATATAAACAATGCATAGTTACAAGAGAAGACCTGAAACTTTCCAAAGGAAAGTTTGCAGTACAGGTAGCTCACGCGGCCGTTTCGGCTTCGGAATGGGCCAGTAAGGGCGATTATGAAAAGTGGAAAGAAAGCGGGCAGAAAAAAATAGTTCTTAAAGTACCCACCCTCAAGGACCTTTACGAACTCAAGGAAAAGGCAAGAAGAGAAGGCATTTCTACCGCTTTAATCCAGGACGCGGGCCTGACCCAAATTCCTCCCGGGACCATAACCGTGCTCGGGATCGGGCCCGCAAAAGAAGAACTCATAGACAAGGTTACCAGAGATCTGAAACTTTTGTAATAAATTTATACAAACCGGTGTAACAGAAAAAGAAAACATAAGGAAAAAAGCCAGAAAGAAGCCGGAAAAAAAGGGTTCCGAACAGAATACTTCTCGGACCAAATATCAAGAGGAATTTCATGAAAAAGGGCAGGAAATCAATCAAAATCGCAGTTCCACTGCTTACACTTTTGTGTGTCAACTACCCCACGCTGAAGCAGTGGGGCTTGTATAAGCCCTAGTTGACCAGCCTAAGTCTTAATTGACTACGTTGGAAATGTCATGATACCTGCGAATGCTTCCTCAGTTTGCAGCTCTATCGTGTAGTATTAAAAGTCCTGAGAGGTAGGGACGGTGTGCTACGCATGACAAGCGTTTCCAACATTGGCGAGGGGAGACAATTTAAAAATTGCGTTACCTGCTATGGAAATTTGTTTCCAGCGCAGAGAGGAGAAATCCAGCATGATATTTATACTTAACAAAAACAAAGAGCCTTTAAGTCCCTGCCATGAAGCAGTTGCAAGAAAACTGCTTAAAGCGGGAAAAGCGGTTATTCACAAAAAATATCCCTTTACAATTCGACTCAAAGAGCTGAAAGAGTCTAAGGACAATTCGGCTTTTAGACTGAAAATAGATTACGGAAGCCGTCACACGGGTCTTGCTATTCTGAAAGGTTCAAATGTTGTCTGGGTTGCACAGTTGCACCACAAAACAAGCATAAAAAAGAATATGGATAGCAGAAGAGCAATGAGGAGATCCCGAAGAAACCGCAAAACCAGATACAGAAAACCGAGGTTTCTGAACCGGAAAAGGCGGGAAGGCTGGCTGCCTCCGTCCCTGCAAAGCCGTGTAGATAACATAGGAAATTGGGCAGATAGACTCAGGAAACTCTGCCCATTGACACACATTTCCTATGAAAACTGCAAGTTTGACACCCAACTTATACAAAACCCCGAGATAAGTGGAATTGAGTATCAGCAGGGAGAGCTGCAAGGTTATGAGGTCCGGGAATACCTGCTTGAAAAATTTGGTAGAAAATGTGTGTACTGCGGAGCTGAAAACGTTCCGTTGGAGATTGAACACATTATTCCTAAAATCAGAGGAGGCTCAAACAGAGTCTCCAATTTAACATTGGCTTGTAGAGAATGCAACCAGAAAAAAGGAAGTCAAACTGCAGAAGAGTTTGGACATCCTGAAGTGCAGAACCTGGCCAAAAAGTCGCTTAAAGATGCTGCGATTGTAACAGCTACCAGATGGAAAGTTTTCGAGGCATTGACTAAAACAGGCCTTCCGGTAGAATGCGGCACGGGTGCAAGGACAAAAATGAACCGAATCAGGGCAGAGCTGCCAAAAGATCATCATTTCGATGCTATTTGTGTAGGAGAATCCACTCCAGAAAAAATCAATTTTGCAACAAACAACGTCCTGCATATCAAAGCAAAAGGAAGAGGGCAGTATAAAAGAACAAATCTCGATAAGTACGGCTTTCCTCGTTCATACCTTCCCAGGCAAAAAACCTTTTTTGGTTTTCAAACTGGCGATACAGTCAAGGCGGTTGTACCCAAAGGCAAGTACAAAGGGACATGGTTTGGTTCCGTTGCTTGTAGAAAATCGGGTAGTTTCGACATCAAAAACAAAGAGGGGAAAAGGATATCAATTAATAAAAAATACTTCAAAGTATTACAGAGGACAGATGGTTATGAATATTCAACAGAGAAGTGCGGCATTCCTCCCGGCGCTAAAGCAACCGGACTTCCTGCCTGTTGATCCGTGATCGACATCAGCTCAAACCCGGCTTTTTCCTAAATTTTGCCTTAATTTTTCCTGAAAAAAATTAGAAAAATTGTTAATGCTAAATGCTAAAGGAGTCAGTTTTACTTATGGACGTTCCAGATACAGAAAAACAGACAGGAATTTACCTTTACTCTACGGATACCGCAGGTCTTGGGGGAAAGCTCCGCCAGGAAGTGGAAGATTTTGTGGTAAAGGAGATTACGAACCGCGAGGAAGAAGAGACAGGCAAGTACCTTATCCTCGAACTTACCAAACTGAACTGGGATACCCACCACATGATCCGTTCCCTTTCAAAGGTCCTGAGGATCAGCCAGAAACGGATAGGGGTAGCCGGGACAAAGGACAAGAGGGCACTTACCACCCAGAAGATAAGCATTTCGGACCTGGAGGCCTCCGAGCTTGAGAAGGTCCATCTGAAGGATGTTGAACTGAGAGTCCTCGGCCGCTCAAAAAAGGCCGTGGAACTCGGGGATCTGACCGGAAACGGTTTCGAGATCACGCTCCGGAACATTGACCTCTCCCCGGAGGAAACGGAAGCCCTGCTCGAAAAGACCACGGAAGAGATCCGAACCGCAGGCGGGGTCCCTAACTTTTTCGGAATCCAGCGTTTCGGGGCGGTCCGGCCTGTAACCCACGTTGTGGGAAAGATGATTGCGGAAGGCGATTTTGAGAAAGCCTCCATGTGCTATATTGCGGATTCCTTCCCGGCCGAGCCCGAGGATACAAAGGCTGCCCGCAATTACGTAAAAGAGACCAGGGACTTCAAAACCGGTCTGGATAAGTACCCCCTCAGGCTCGGGCACGAGCGGGCCATGATGAATCACCTGATCGCAAATCCGGAAGACTATGCCGGGTCCTTTCTGGTGCTTCCGAAAAACCTTTACAGGATGTTCGTGCACGGCTACCAGTCCTTTATTTATAACCGGATAATCTCTCTGCGGATCGAAAGGGGTCTTCCTCTGAACGAGGCCGTGGAAGGGGATATAGTCTGCTTCAAAAACGCGGCCGGGCTTCCTGACAATTCCCGGACCGAAGCTATTACGGCTGAAAAGGTAAAGGCCATAAACCGCCTCATCAAAAGAGGAAGGGCCTTTGTAACAGCCCCGCTTCCGGGATATTCCAGCGAATTTGCCTCAGGCGTTCCGGGAGAAATTGAAAAAGAGGTTCTTGAGGAACTGAATGTCCAGCTTGAAGGTTTCAGAGTCGAGGAAGTCCAGGAGATGGGTTCCAGAGGGATCAGAAGGGAAATTCTCCTTAAGGTTGACCCCGCCTTCAGGGTTTCGGAAGACGAACTGAACCCGGGAAAAACAAAGGCTGTGCTTGAATTTACTCTCCCTAAGGGAAGTTATGCTACAACTGTCCTCAGGGAATACATGAAGGCCGAACCCCTTCAGATGAGCTAAAAATAGTTATGGCAGGGGAAATGTGGGGTTTCCGGAAAAAGTGGAGGTGGGTGGGGGTCCCCGTTCCGTTTTACCTTTCCTCTTTTTTTTCCGCAAACACAATCCGGGCCCTGTCTTTCATATCAATGGATTTTTTTACCTCAAGCCCGTAATCCCCGAGCATTTCCACATAGTCATCAAAAGGCACACTATTTTCGAAAGTGAAACCTGAACCACCCTTTTTCGTGTCCGCAAAGGTCCAGAGGTTCCAGGCCAGGTTTTCGAGGGGGTCTGCCTTCACCTTTTCGTCCGGGATCTGCCTTGTTACAAAAATTCCGCCTACTTTCAGAGCCCTGGCAATTTTAGGGATCAGTTCGGGAACCTTGCCTCCGGGGTTAAAGGAAGAAAAGATAATGTCGTAACCTGTCCCCAGCTCGTCCTTAAAAAAATCGCCAGGAATTAGCCGGACCCGGTCTGCGGAATATTTTTCGATATAAACTTTTGTCTGCTCCGTTACCGGGGCTAGGTCAAAGACGAAAGCTTCCAGTTTCTTGTAAAGTTCGGCAAAGGCGATAGCGTAAAGCCCGTGCCCTCCTCCGAGGTCCAGGAGTTTTCGAGCCTCTGAAAAGTCCACGTTTTCGGTAACAACTCTGACAGTCTCCTGAAGCGATCCGCAATGGGAACTTTCGGCCATGGAGTGGACGACCTGCTTGAAGAAACCTGCTTTTGGGAAAACAACAGGTCCCTCTTTCATGATCTCGGGCAGGCGGGCCCAGATTTTGCAGTCCCTTTCCTTTTCAGAAAGGTAGTGCTCCTGGGTAAAGAGAGAATTCTTCAGAAGGTAGGTGCTGGCAAGGCCGGTGTTTGCGTAAACCGGTCCTTCTCCTTTATTATACTCTTCCTTTTCAGACCTGCTCTTCTTTTTAGACTCTTCAGACTCCTCATATCCGCTTACCTCCTCAAGTCTGCAAAGGAGCCCGAGTCCGCAAAGAGCTTCACAGAAATAGGGCATAAGGGAAGGGTCACAGTCGAGCATTTCCGCAAGGGGTTCTGCCCGCTCCGGGGTTTCAAGAGCTTCAAAAACCCCGAGTTCGAGGGCCGTGCTAATAAGCCGGTACTCTCTCAGACCCCGGACAGAGTTATCCATGAGTTTAAAAAACTGGTCCGCATCGACCTCGGGCCTTTCCATTATATCAACAGTCTTTTTCAAGTGCTAGATCCCCTTAGATTTTACTCTATTATAGTTTTTGACTTGTTTTTATATAAAACTATTTTAATTTTTCCAGCTTTTTTAGACCGGAACCCTCAGAAATTCAGAAACGCTCAGCGGAATTCAACAAGTTTTCCCTTCTCCATTACCGCAACCTCATCGCTCATCCACTCCACAACGGCCGGGTCATGCGAGATGAAAAGAAAACTTATTCCGCAGTCTCGCTGCAGTTTTTTCAGAAGGGTCAGGACCTGAGCCTGCACAAGGGGGTCAAGCATGGACGTGGGCTCATCCGCAACAATAAATTTGGGGCTAAGGCCCAGGATTCTGGCTATTGCCACCCTCTGAAGCTGGCCCCCGCTCAGTTCCCGGGGGTAGCGGAAAAGCAGTTCCTCGTCCAGAGCCACGGTCCCGATAAGTTCACGAACCCGGTTTTGTTCGGCTTTTTTTCCACATAGCTCGTGTATCCTTAAGGGCTCGGCAATGCAGTCATAAATCCTCATCTTCGGGTTCAGAGAAGCCTCTGGGTGCTGGAAAATAATCTGCATTTCGGTCCCGAGCTTTTTAAGCTCCCGGCCCCTCAGCCCGGAAATGTCCCTGCCCTCGAAAAATACCTTTCCCGCCGTAGGCTCAAGGAGTCTCAGGACTGTCCGGCCGAGAGTGGATTTACCGCAGCCGCTTTTCCCTACAAGTCCCAGAGTCTTGCCTTTTTCAAGCTCAAAACTGACCCCGTCCACGGCTCGATTAATCTGCCTTTTGAAGAGCCCCGAAGAGTAGTACTTTTTAAGATTTTCAACTTTAAGCAATGTCATTTTGTTTCCCCTCCAGCGGCATTCCCTCAGGCTTCCCTAAATTTTCATAGAGCAGGCACCTGACCTTTCTTCCCCCCTCAAGCTCAAGGAGCCCGGGCCGGATTTTGGAACAGCTTTCCGTCCGGAAGGCACAGCGGGGATGGAACCTGCACCCTGAAGGGGGAGTTACAAAACTTGGGCCCTGACCCGGCAAAGCCCTGAGCCCGTTTACAGGCAGGGATTCCAGGAGGGCCCGGGTGTAGGGGTGTTTGGGGTTTGAAAATATTTCCTCCACTTTTCCACTTTCCACGATTTCTCCGGCATACATGACCGCTGCCCTGTCCGCAAGCTGCTCCGCGACCTCAAGGTCATGGGTAATCAGAAGCAAAGATGAGGCTTCCTGTTTGACCAGGCCTAAAATCAAGTCCGCAATCTGCTGCTTCGTTTGCGGGTCAAGTCCCCTGGTAGGTTCATCGGCAATCAGGAGAGCGGGCCGCAGGGCAAGCCCCAGAGCCACCATAACTCGCTGGAGCATTCCTCCACTGAACTGGTGAGGGTACCCGGTCATTCTGGAAGGGTCTATTCCTACAAGTTCAAGCATTTCCCCGGCTTTTTTTCCTGCTTCTTTTTTTCCGCAGCCTTCATGGCAGCTGTAGACTTCGGCAAGCTGTTCCCCTATTGAAAGTACGGGGTTCAGGGCCAGGGAAGGGTTCTGGAGCATGATCCCGATTTCCTTTCCCCGCAGTTGCCTCATCTCCTTTTCCGAAAGGGCCAGAAGGTCCCGACCCCGGAAGAGGATTCTGCCTTCAATTTTCACGTTTTTCGAAAGCAGCCTCAGGAGAGTTTTTCCAAACGTGGTTTTTCCGCAGCCGGTTTCCCCGATAAGAGCAAGGACTTCCCCTTCCTCAAGCTCCAGAAAAATGGCCTCGTTGGCTTTCACGGGACCTCTTCGGGTCCTGAAAGAAACGGTCAGGTTTTTTACAGAGAGCAGGCTCATCCTGTCATCACCTCTGTCCCCGTATCCAGGCAGTCCCGGAGTCCGTCCCCGGCAAAATTGAAGGCCAGAACCGTGAACATGATCATGAACCCCGGGAAAAAGGTCAGGTTGGGAGCACTGCGGAGATAGGGTATACCTGCCTTGAGCATGGAACCCCATTCCGGGGTGGGGGACTGGATTCCGAGCCCCAGAAAGCTGAGGGCTGCCGCAAAGATGATTACATGGGCGATTTCAAGGGTCCCGAGCACTATCACGCTTTCCATACAGTTGGGTAGGATGTGTCTGCGCATGATATAGAAGTCCGGGGCCCGAAGCGCCCTTGCAGCTTCCACGAAGGCCCGTTTTTTCAGGGACAGGACCTGTCCCCGGACCAGTCTTGTGTAAACCGGCCACTGGGTCAGGGAAAGGGCAAGCACAACACTGAAAAAACCGGAGCCGAGCAGGCCCGCAATAACCAGGGCAAGAATTATGTTCGGAAACGCAAGGACAATGTCCACTCCTCTCATGATTATTTCGTCAAACAGGCCGCCTCTGTACCCGGAAAGGAGCCCCAGCAGCGTACCCACAAGAGAACTTATGGCAACTACCAGGATCCCAATTCCGAGGGAGACCTGCGTGCCGTAGACCACCCTTGAGAAAATACAGCGCCCCAGATTATCCGTCCCGAAAGGATATTCGAAAGAGGGGGTCTCAAGCTTCCGGTCGAGTTTCTGTTCGAGAGGGTCGTGAGGGGAAATAAAGGGAGCAAAGAGGGCAAGAAAAGCCAGAAAAGTGATAAACAGGATTCCGAATACTGCAAGCCTGTTTTTCCTGAATTTTTGCAGGGCCTGCTGATTAAGAGTCATATTTCCTGTTCCTGCTACTTTTTCTGCCACTTTTTCTGCCATTTTTTTTCTCACGTTTATGCGCCCATGCTGGCTTTCAGTCACTTTTATCATACCTTATCCTCGGGTCAAGCACTGCATAGAGGATATCTACTGCCAGGCTGGAAAACGAAAACAGGACGGCAATAAAGAGCACACAGCCCTGGACCAAGGCAAAGTCCCGTGCAAAGATGGAGTCCACAAGCAGCTTTCCGAGCCCTGGCCAGGCGAATATGGTTTCCACGATCACGGTTCCTCCCAGAAGATAGCCGAGCTGCATCCCGGCAAAGGTGAGGACCGGGAGAAGGGCGTTTTTGAGGGCGTGCCTGAAAAGGATCGACCGTTCATCAAGCCCCCTGGCTCTGGCCGCAAGGATGTATTCCTGTTTTAGCACCTCCAGCATACTGGAGCGGGTGAGCCTGGTCGTTACCGCGGCCATGGAAGTGCCCAGGGTTAGAGTGGGCAGGACCAGGTGTTCCAGGTTCCCGTAGCCAAAACTTGGGAACATACGAAGCTTCAGGGCAAAAAGCCAGATCAAAAGCAGCCCGAGCCAGAAGTTAGGAATAGAAACCCCGAGGAGGGACGTGAAAACGCAGGTATTGTCGAGCAGGGTATTTTGCTTAAGCGCGCTCAGGACCCCTGCGGGAATGGCAATCAGGAGGGAGAGTAAAAGGCTTGCCAGGGCAAGTTCGGCAGTTGCTGGCAGGCGGAGCAGGATTTCTTCAAGGATATCGTCCGAGCTTATGACGGACTTTCCAAAGTCCAGGTGCAGCACATGCCCGAGCCAGTTCAGGTACTGGGTATGGAAAGGGGCATCAAGGCCTTCCGCTACCCTGACGGCTTCGATCTGTTCGGCGTTCAGGTCCTGCCCATACCTGGCAAGAGCAATGACCTCGGCAGGGTCTCCAGGAGCAAGGTACATTGCGGAAAAAGTGACGAGTGTAACCCCGAAGATCACCACTGAAATAAGGAGCAGGCGTTTTGCTATGTAGTTCCACATTTTTTTCGGTCCGGGTTTTTTTAAGAAATTTTTTCAGATGCCAATGAAAGTAAAAACACACTTCCTAAATTATTCCCTTTCCAGATAAACGTCCTCAAGGTTCAGCCAGGGGTCCTCGGAGCTGATTGTATACCCTTTCACATAGGAGTTTGCAGCCACAACTTTTTCTTCGTGGACCAGATAGAAGGCCGGGACTTCTTCGATAACGAAGTCTTGCAGAGCATAGTAAAGTTCCCGCTGTTTTTCCTCATCCGCGGTCATGTCAGCTGCGTTTACGAGCTCATCGTAAGTCGTGTTATTGTAGTGCGAATAGGGAGCCATGGAATGGTGTACGAAGAAATGTTTCGGATAGGGGCCCCAGACGAAGTAGCCGGAGCGAAGTATCATGTCAAAGTCTCCGGAGTTTTCGAGCCGGGTAATGGCCCCTCCTTCCAGGAGCTGGATTTCAACATCAATTCCCAGCTCTGCGAGTTCAGCCTGAATTGCCTGGGCCATGGGGGAGTGTCGGCTCGCCCAGACTCCTTTGCTGATGAGGAGGGTTACTTTCAGGGGTTCTCCATCCTTTTCCACTATTCCATCCCTGTCCGAATCTTTCCAGCCGGCTTCCGAAAGCAGGGTTTTTGCTTTCTCAGGATCCGGGGAATATGTTTCAAGCTCAGGGTTTGAGTACATCATAACAGGAGAATAGGGTCTTCCATTTGCGGCTTTTCCGATGCCTTCCAGCACCTCATCGGTAATTATTTCAGTATCTATTGTATATGCAATGCTCTGCCTTACCGATTTATCGTTGAAAGGAGTTTTTTCGCAGTTAAACTGCAGGAAGTCCGTAAAGGTCGTGAGTTTCCTGTATACCTCTATCCCTTCTTCACTTTCAAGTCTTGAAACGTCATATTCGGGTACCTTGAGGATCATGTCCACTTCCCCGGTCTCAAGGGCCATTACCCTGGTGGAAGCTTCGGGAATCACTTTGAAAATGACCTTTTCAAGCTCCGGTTTTGCTCCCCGGTACTCTTCGTTGCGAGAAAGTACGATTTCCTGGTCCTTAGCCCGGCTTTCAAATTTGAATGGCCCGGTCCCGATAGGGTTTACAAATTTTCCATCGGAATCAACACAGCTCGGGCTCATTATCGGCCAGGCAACGTGGGTCAGGTAAAAGGGCAGAGGCATGGGTTTTGCCAGCACGAATTTAACGGTGTTGGCGTCAATGGCTTCGACACTCTCGATGGGCTTCAGGACAGCCTGGGTGACATAGGATTGTTCGGTGTAGGAAAAAACAACCGCATCCGCATCAAATGGAGTCCCGTCATGGAAACTTACCCCCTCCCTCAGGTGAAAAATCCAGGTCTTGCCATCATCGGGCGTTTCCCAGGACTCGGCAAGCCCGGGGACAATGTTCAGGTCGGGGTCAAGCCTCACAAGGGTTTCATAGACCTGAGACCAGACAAAACGCCCGTCTCCATCCGGAAATTTGTCAAGGTACCAGTTGTTGACATCCGTACTGATTCCCACAGTCAGTTCCCGGGAAAAAACGTTGATATCCGCACCTTTGGCGATTCCGTCCTCATCTCCGTTTATGCAGGCACTGGTACTGATTACGGCCAGCAGCAGAAAAAACATCAGATTGAACTTGAGTTTTTTATTCGTAGAAATCCCCCCTTTTTAAATCAGGGCTTTATTATTTTATCGTCTTTTTTATATTTATACTTCCAATACATGTGACCCATATTTATTAAAAATTTTGTGAATTATTGTAACACTTTATGTGATAAAACATTTTTGATATATTTATTAATAAACAACGTTAACACAAAAACTAGCATCGCTTATTTAAGCTGTATTCTTTGGAAATCGGGAAGGCAAAAATTAAAAAGCAGAAGCTAAGGGATGGTTAAAATAGAATTTCAGATTTTACCCACAAGAAATGGTGAAGAGCCACAAAAATACTTGAAATTATATTAGACTCATTCCTTAAGGAATAAAGAAAGTAAGGTTAAAACAGGTTTGGAACTCAATTAAAAGAAATAATCTATATCACAATATTTTTAGAATGCTGTGTCAACACAATCAACAGGTCGCTTGAAAACAGCCCTTATTAAACCATTTTCATCCATTTCATCCGCAAACTTGATCAGTTCCCAGCCATCAACTCCCAGATTATTAAGATCTTCTTTTGTGTTCGACAGATCACTGAATCTAAGCGCTTTTATATCATATTCCCAGACATTCATGCACAGCATCTCCAGTAAAGTTGGATTATAATAGTATCTATATTAACAGGGAATACATGCTATATGTAGCTTTTTAAAAAAATAAATTGCAATCAAATCAAGTAAACCTGATTATGTCTCAAAGTCTAAATAATGAGCATATGACCGTAGTTAAAAAGTACTTCTTGCTGCAAACAGGCCATGCACATTTGAGTTCCAATTTTTTAGAATCAGTCACGAATACCCCGGCCTGTTAAAAAGTGCTATCTGGCTCCACCTTCCAGCCGTTTTTGTATCCGTTTTCAGATTTTGGCACTTTCAACAGCCGATGGAGGAGGCCGGTCTTTTTTTGGAAATCCTGCAAAATCATATTTAGAAAACCCGTCAAAAGTATTATAATATTTATTATGTTATTTTCGGAACTGTGATTTCCAGGTTCAGGTTTGAATGAGAGAGGTGCAGAGCAATAACCAGATATATCTCAAAATTATAAAACATTCTAAATATTATAATTCTGAATTATATATGACAAAATGGCTATAAAATAAGGATTATAGTTACTTATGGAGTTATTGATATGAAAAAAATAATTGTAATTGCGATGGTAGTTTTGTTTTTAATCACAATGTCTTCCGGTAATGTTATGGCAAATGGTGATGAACACTATAATGACCACAGCAGCGATGATTCACAGCCCGGTGCCGGAGACCTCGGACCAGGTGAACCATCTGACAATGAGGATGACAATCCATCAGAAGACCGGACAAGAAACAAAGATACCTGAGGTGAACTACCGCTCGGCTAAAGACCGACCGGCTTCCTGCTTCATACCCTGGAGCAACCTCCACGAGTCCACAGGCCCTTCCCGCCGTTCCAGCGGTGTTAACTAATTTAAAGTGTACTTTTGCTTGGTTATTTTCCAGTTACACTGGAAATCCCACAAATTTTCAATTTGTGCGATCGCAAAAGTGATTGAAATTAAAATATATTATTAATATATTAACGTTATGGTATTAAACCTTATATTGGAAAGTGGACGCTTATATCCCCTGAGCTAAAGACTTGGGAGTTTTACGCTGCTTTCTATAAATAATCAATTTTTTTTTTTAAATTTGAAATTCAACTATATAAGCTGGAGTCCCCTTCCTCGATGTTTCTAATTGAAAATTAGAAACTCCTGTTAAACCTATGGTTTAACACGACAGCCGAAGGCTGGCAGGTGGGGGTAGTTGACTCTTCAAAGCTCAAGCGGAACTTTTTTCCTGTAAACCATCCCCTGAAATATCGCCACGAGGTCTCCTTTGTCATCTGTGATATTTACGGTATATGTTGCGAGTTTGGGGTTTATTGAAGTTTCCTTTGCTTCGGCTGTGAGAGTTCCTTTTGTTCCGGCTTTTACATAGGAGATGTTTGCATTGATCCCGACCGCAGCATTCCCGTATGCGTTTGAAGCTGCGGCAAAAGTGAGGTCCGCGAGAGTGAATAATGCTCCTCCCTGTACGGCTCCTAAAGCATTGAGGTGCTTTTCTTCGATTTCCAGCTCGGCCTTTGCGTATCCGGGAGAGACTTCCAGCAGTTTTATTCCCGAATGTGCAGCGAAATTATCTTTTTTAAAGAATTGTTTGAGTTTTTCCATGCAGTAACTCCAGAGGTTTTAGTAAAGTTATGGTTCTTAAGCATGTCCACAGTTAAAGTTTTAGTGTCTCTATCCGGGAAGCACTTACTTATTAAATTAATATGTGAGTTCGAAAGTTGACTTATCATTCAAACTTGCGGTCAGTATCATAATGTTCTCATTGTTGTACCGGCTCAAATTTATAGGATCTACAGACGAAGACCAGGGCCGGAAACGTGGGATTTTTTTCCTTTTTTGTCTCTATTTTCCTT
The DNA here is from genome assembly GCF_055394095.1 of Methanosarcina baltica. Taxonomy (NCBI): domain Archaea; kingdom Methanobacteriati; phylum Methanobacteriota; class Methanomicrobia; order Methanosarcinales; family Methanosarcinaceae; genus Methanosarcina; species Methanosarcina baltica. The sequence continues at coordinate 3,285,375 of NZ_AP042463.1, forward strand.
AATGGGGCCGGCTGAATTGGAGAGAAGAGCCAGATTCATCTCAGTAAACTTTCTTAATCACGGAAAAGCCCGAATGGGCATGTAAACAGGCATTGCGGCTGGTAAATAGCCCCGTTTCCTTTTTGTTTCTATTTTCTTAAAAGGGGCCAGGCCTGTGCCCAGGTGCTTTTTTCTCGGTCGTTTCTGTATCAGTTTTCAAATTCTCAATGGCTGACGGAGGCGGCCGGTGAGAACTCCAGTACCAAAAAAGCAATCTAAAAAAAGTACCGATTTTTCCATCTGCCAGTTATACAACCGTCACCAGCCCATTCTCTTTAACGACCACTTTTCTCCCCACCCTTCTCCTCAAGCAGCCAGTACCACAACGGCACATACCTTATCCTCTTCCCATCAACAAACTCCTCATCAAAAAGATCCGATGTGATGATTGTTCCCTCTTTCATTTTGAAGTTCTTCATTCCGGCCATTAAGCCGTTTACCTCGTGTTCTTTTGTTTCCGGATCAGACAAATTCGAGCAGACCTGTATCAGGTGGGTGGGTTTAAGCCCTTCCTTTATTACAAAATCAACCTCGAGGGCCTTCTGGTCCTGCCAGTAGTATATTTCGTTTCCGGAGCGTAAGAGCTGGATGAAGACGAGGTTCTCGTATAATCTTCCGGTATCGGAGGACAGTTTGAAGGAAACGGCATTGATCATGCCTGTGTCGATACAATATAATTTCCTGGGTTTGTTCATCTGCTGCTTCAGCGATTCATTGTAATGGCTGATGCTGAAGAGCAGGAATGCATCCTCAAGATATGCAATATAATTGATTATCGCATCCGTGCTGAGGGATGTGTAATTGGCAAACAGCCTTTTGAGAGAGTTGTATGTATGCGGTTTTGCGATGTTCGATATGCAGAACAGGGCAAGGTCCTTGAATATCAGGGGATTCCTTATTCTATGCCTTGAAATGATATCCCGGTAGATGATGTCGTCAAAGTATGACTGCAGGGTTTCCCGATGCTGCACCGACGGATTGACTATGGTCTCGGGGAATCCTCCTTTTTCCAGGTATTCGTTGAACCTGCGTTTGACAACTGACCTGTCTTCCAGGTAAGGGAGTGTTTTCATATCAAAGGTGACTGAATGATAATTCAGAAATTCCGCAAAACTGAAAGGGAACATCCTGGTGCTCAGATGCCTGCCCGTCAATAAGGTGGATATCTCCTGTGAAAGCAGGGATGCGTTCGAGCCGCTTATTACCATCTTCACATTCTGTATTCTGTCGTATCTGCCCTTTACCCACCGTTCCCATGAAGGGAAGTTCTGGATTTCATCAAGGAAAAGATACAAACGGTCTTCTTCGGAGATCTCCTGCATTTCCCTGAAAGTTTCTATCAACAACTGCAGTTCATCCCCGTTTAGCGGTTGCAAACGGTCATCATCAAGATTCAGGTACAATATATTGCTCTTCGGTATACCCCGCTCAAGCAGTTCCGATATCAGTTGATACATATAATATGTTTTACCGCATCTCCTGACACCCACGATGTCATTTACATGCGGAGCATCGATGTTCAACTCATACCTGCGCTTCTGCAATGGTGGTAATACTCTTCCCTGCCACTCGATAATAACACTTTTCAGTTTCTCCCTTGTATCCACAAAGAATAATCACGGGTTTTTTCTTTATATAGCTATCGAGTATAGTCGATAAAATTCCCTTATTTTGTCGTGTATAGATAACAGTCTTCAGGGATTATTTTTAATGCTTTATTGAATGCAAGTGGTGAGCCCTGAACAAAAACAATAAATGAAAAAAAAAGGTAGTAGGGTGAGTTACTGAAAACCATAAGCTTATGAAATTCTTCACGTTTTTTCAAACATGCTGGATGTGCTTTTTTTCAGATTTGATCAATGACTCACCCTCTGGATCAAAAAATGAATTACACTTTTTAGTTGGGGACACCAATGTATATTCTATGTAATTCTTCGGCGACATCCTCAGCGCTATTGTATTTCTTGTCTGGAAGCATGCCAAGTTCCCTCATTATGTCCTGGATTGCTCCACTCTTCTTTTCTTGCTCAATAATGCTGTCCCTTTTTGCAGGAAAATCCATATTTTTTAGGATCTTCTGAGTTTCCATAGGAAGTTCTGCAATAAATCCTCCTTTACTTTTAGTTTCCATGATATTTCCCCTTTACTTTTGTTTAGTCTTCTTTAAATTCCCTTACTTAAATTCCCTGACGACATCCACAGTGTTTGTATACTCTTTTTCCAGAGATGATTTATATTCCTTAAAATGTCGTCTCTAGCATTCTTATTCTTCGCACTTAACAAAATTTCCTTATTTGAAGGAATATCGATATTTTTTAAAATTTTTTGAAGGGCTCTGAACTTTTTTGCTAGTATGAATATCAATGACGATTTACTATTTAAATGTTAACACTTTTTTTAAAAAAATTATTAAAAATTATTATCTTTCATAAAATTAGTATTAATAAATACATTTCGACCCCCTTTCAAAAATAAGGTGATTTTTGCAACAACTCAACACATTAATTTAATATTTAGTGGACACAAGCTCAAAAAAATCAATAATTTTGGTTGAATCCCACAATTCTCCAAAAACTCCGGGTGAAATTCATAAATCTCGATTTTCCTTAATGAAAAGGCCTTCTTTAAGTTTCAATTTTTTAATATCAGTCAAGAAAAGTCTAGCCTACGGCCGTTGAGGACCCCGGTTCAAGTTTGATAATTTTTAGAAATATGGACCGGCAAAGTTTTGTATATTTTTATAAAGGGGGGCCAGTTCCACCTAAAGTCCGGCAAGTCCCGTGCGGAGGCCAGGCCTGTGAAAAAGTGCATTCTGTCTTACCACCCAGCAATTTTTGTATCAGTTATCAAATTCCGGCACTCTCAACAGCCGACGGAAAAGGCCGGCCTTTTCAAAGTTCAGCTTACAATAATCTGAAAAAAAGCAGTGGGTGTTAGTTATATACGGCCGTATTTTTTATGGGCCTGTTCGGCCGTGAGAATATCAAAAACGTAAACTTTCTTTTTGTTTTTGTTAATTCTGTAAAAAATCCGATAACTTCCTACTCTCAAGCGATATGCAGAGTCTCCGGCCCCTTTGATTTCCTTTTTATTGCCCCCTGAGCCTGGGTATGGGTTATTAAGACCTTTGATTGCCGATTTAATGTTCTCCTTTAGGTCGGTGGGAATCTCATCAAAGAGGCGCGGAAGCACCAGGACATTAAAGCTCATCTATGCTCACAAACTCTTCTTCATGTTCTTCTACTATTTTCCTGCTGTATTCAACCAGTTTATTTCTGTTGTGTTCCCGGATCAGTTTCTCTATGACGGAGTTATAATCATCCCCCATTGAGCCAATGGAGCGTAATTCGTCTCTTGTCGTTGATTTTACCTGTATGGTTGTGGTTGTCATGTTTTTTGCTATATTGGCTATAATATTTATAGCTTTCATAGCCCAAGTTCCGCTTCGGGATCACAGGAAATCAAAGATTTTTTGGGAGTTGCGATGAAATCGCAACAGCACGGTGTCCGTTCTTGTTCAGCACAAGACAAACATTTGTAATTACTCCTAATTGAATAGGGTTATGCGTATCCGGAATTGTGGAGCCAATCCTGGAATTCGTCTTCCTCTCGATAAGATATAGAAAGGTTTGATGATGCAAGCACTGTCCCTCCCTCTCAGGACTGTTTAACCGGCATCCTTAGAGCCTGAAACCGAGGCGGCATTTCAGGGTAACTAAATTCTTTCCTATCGCTTAACCAATCTTGCAAAGCTCCTAATCGGTGATCTGGTCAACCAGGGACTTGCCTAAACAAGCCCCTTACTCTAAAATCTTAGCCTGAGGGCGAAGGTTTTAGGGAGGGGTAGTTGACTGTTGTGACTACAAAACAGAGCTTGAAACTCTATTGGTTTATTCAACTTCTATTTTCAGACCACCAATGAATCCGGCTGCTACGTTATATATAAAGGCTGTAATTATACCTCCAATGAAACCTAAAATTCCATAGAATATTGGTAATGCTATGATAGCTCCTGTCCCAAACAGCAGACCTGCTAACGCTCCCTCGTCTCCCATTATGGATCCCATTCCCATGGACATGAGGGTCATTATAGCTCCGAATATAAGGCCCATTATTGCGTAAATCAATCCAAAGATCTTTCCAAGTGATAATACACCAATTTTAGTAATACATCTGGTTGCCACAGTATCAATCTCCTTGTACAGTACTATATAAAATATCATGAAAGTATAATAAATTATTCCATATGTTTTTGTTGTCAGGTTTTTTTGCGATTTCTCAGAGGCAATCTAAATATTCATTTTTCAGTTGTTTAAAGGTTTGATCTTAGCCAGTCGTTTGCTCATTAGATGGATCATAGCAGCATAGATAAAGGTTTGACTGGACTCTGTTGATCCTTCATAATCTTTACTCAAACGCCGATAGCGACCCAACCATTCAAATGTACGTTCTACCACCCGTCCATTGGTCATCGGTTAAGGAATTTTCTTGCCTATATGCTATCGATTTTAGAACCGAAATTAATTTCTAATTTGGACTCCAAACCTAAAATCGATACCTTGTTCCACCATCGCATCAACGTATATTATATTACCTTGTTGCAACGATGGAGGCAATTTATCACGATTTCTCACTTAACCGAAGACGCATGACCACCCGTCTACGAGGTACTTGAAAACCTTTGACGTCATCTTTAAGCCTTATGATTTCCAAGACCCAATCACACGTTAACTTGACCCAATCAAGCAGACTGAAATCGTAATTTTAAAACTTGTTTTTTGTGGTTCCGTCCAGCTTCTTGCCCCGAGTTGCACTTCCCGAGTTCCGCTTCGGGATCACAGGAAATCATAGATTTCCTGGGAGTTGCGATGAAATCGCAACAGCACGGTGTCCGTTTCACTCGCTACGCTCACTCAAGCAGACTGAAATCGTAATTTTAAAACTCATTTTTTATTTTTTTTCGGTTTCGGCCAGCTTCTTGCACTTTTCCGTGGCTTTTTTTGTTCTGGAGTTTCTGAAAAGAGGCGGGCCTGTTTTCCTTTTTTGTCTCGCCCGAGTTCCGCTTCGGGATCACAGGAAATCGAAGATTTCCTGGGAGTTGCGATGCAATCGCAACAGCACGGTGTCCGTTTCGCTCGCTACGCTCACTCAAGCAGACTTTAATCGTAGTTTTAAAACTTATTTTTTATTTTTTATCAGTTCCTGCCAGCTTCTTGCACTTTTCCGTGGCTTTTTTTGTTCTGGAGTTTTAGGAAAAGAGGCGAGCCGAAGGCCTTTCAGGAACTCGAACTTTTTTTATTGCGGGCCTGTTCTCCTTTTTTGTCTCGACTTTTTCATAAAGGGGGGCCAGTTCCACCAAAAGTCCGGCAAGTTCCATGCGGAGGCCAGGCCTGTGAAAAAGTGCTTTCGACTCTACCGCCCAGCCGTTTTTGTATTATTTTTCAGATTCCGGCACTCTCAACGGCCGATGCAGGCGGCCGGGGTTTTCTTGAAAAGCCTGAATTAATGAAAAAAGTAAGAAGGTTAATTTAACAAACAGGTGGGATGAAAGGGCACCCTAATTGCCATATATCATGCGTTACGCATAACATATTACATATAACATTTGCATATCACACATATGTCTGAGGGTTAACCTGGATGAGGATGCGGAAAACAATATTCCTGTATGTTGCACTTTCACTCCTGCTTGCAATTCCTGCTTGCTGTGGAGAAAGTATTCCACCCAACATAGGCAAACTTATAAATGATTATTATGACGTAGGAGGCAGTCCCAAGCTTTCTGCCTCTATCCTGGGAAAGTCCGAATTTGAAAGCGGGGACACATCCATCCTCTTTATACAGCTGACAAATAAAGGGACCCAGGAAGGGTTTGAAACGGATGAAGTCCCCCAGGATGCCGGGGAATTTGCGGACGCAGGAAAGGAGCTGGAGCTGGAAGCTGACGTGACAACGGCAGTGGGCATCCTCGGAACCCTGGAAAACAGGCAGGGAGGATCCCCCCATGTAAGGGTCTTGAGCGGGGTCCGTGAGGGAGGATATCTCCGGGAAGGAGAGACTTCACAACCGGTGGAGTTTGAGATCGAGGTCTACAAAAATGCTCCGGCGGGCCGCTATGAACTCACCCTGAACCTCAGCTACCAGTACCAGAAGGAAGTGCAGGTAACAGGACACCCTGAGCCGGAGTATAACTACTGGTATGCTGAAAAGATGCAGGAACTTCCTGTTTATATCACAATAAAACCGGAAGTAGACTTCGAGGTTCTAAGTACCAGGGCCCATCCGGCAGCCGGGGGGAAGTGCATGTTTTACATAACGTACAGAAACACCGGAAATGAACTTGCCGAACATGCGGTAGCTAGGATCATAGAAGAAGATCCTTTCACCTTCAAAGATGCCGAGGCTTTCCTGGGCACTCTCAATCCCGGGGCTTCTTACGAAGCGAAATACATAATCGAGGTAGACGAAACCGCTCTCCCGAAGGTCTACGGGATCGAGACTGAAGTGGAATATCAGGACAGCCGGGGAGAGCAAAAAGTCTCCGAGCCCCTGAAAGCCCCTTTCAGGATGGACGAATTTCTGTATGAGACGGAAGAGGGAAGACCTGGAGCAGTCGGGTACTATGCCTTAATTGCCGGAATACTGGCTGCGGCCGGTTATTATGTTTACAGGAAACAGCAGGGGAAGAAATGAAGATAATTCTTTCAATAAAGTCGGTACTTCCGATAAAATCGATACTTTCAGTACTGCCAATACTGCCGACACTGTCAATCCTGTTGATTCTACTGATACAGCTGCTGCTTTCCATGTCCCTATTTTTAACGGTTCCCGGGGTGCAGGCCCAGGGGGTAAATATCCCTCCCAATAAATGGACCTTCAATGAGGATTATTTTACCATCTACGGCAGTCCCGAAATGGTTGTGAGTCTCACAGGAAGCGCCGAGTATAAGAGAGACGACTCGTCCACAGTCCTGCTTCAGGTCATGAACCAGGGAAAGGTCCTGGGGTTCGAGTCCGAGCATGACCCCAAAAACGCCAATGAAATCGAGCTCTCAAAGCTTGAACGTGAAATGGAATACGGCATCACCACAGCTCTGGGGGTCACGGCGGCCCTTTCTGCGGAAAATGCCCCTCTGAACATAAAGACTCCGGCCCAGAGTGCGGGAAGCCTCACATCAGGTCAGGTCTCAGATCCCCTCCAGTTTGAAATCGAGGTCTGGAAAAATGCGGGCGCAGGCAGCTATCCTCTCGAAGTGGAACTTTCCTACCAGTTCCAGAAAGACGTCTACCTTGAAGGCAATGTAAGTGAGAACCGGATTGACTTAAGTTTCCTCTACGAAGACGTCAACGAAACACATGAAATCTTCATTCTTATCAAAGAAGAAGCCAATTTTGAAGTCACGGACGTGGAAAGTTCCCTCTATCCGGGAAGTACCGGACCTATCAGCATGACTTTTAAAAACACAGGGGAAGAAAATGCATCAAAAGCCATGGCACGCCTGAGGCTCTCGGACCCCCTGAGCAGCACGGATTATACGGCTTTTCTGGAAGACCTGGAGCCCGGAGAGGAAGTCCGGGCCGTTTTTAATATCGAGGTGGACTCCGATGCCGCAGCCAAGGCTTATCCGATCAAGGCCGAGGTCGAATATGAAGACTCCGAAGGCGAGACCCGGGTTTCGGATATCATCTACGTGCCTGCGGAGGTAAATAAAGAAAAAGCCAGGGAAGATATTCTAAAAAACCCCCTGCTGATTTCCGGGGTTTTGCTGCTGCTCGCAGGACTTGCTTATTATTACCTGAAAAAGCGAAAAGCCGGAGAAGAAAGAACCGGAGAAGAAAAAACCGGAGAAGAAAGAGCCGGAGAAGAAAGAACCGGAGAAGAAAGAACCGGAGAAGAAAGGGATGGAGAGGACTGGAGTGAATAAAGAAGCCATAATCAGGGTGGAGCATCTTGTAAAGAAGTTCGGTGTGGTTGCTGCAGTCAATGATATTTCCTTTGAGATCAGGAGGGGTGAGATCTTTGGGCTGCTCGGGCCCAACGGGGCTGGAAAGTCCACTCTCATCTCCATGCTGTGTTGCCTCTTGCAGCCCACTTCCGGCAGGGTAACAATAGGCGGGTTTGACCTTGAGAAGGACAGCCTTGAGGTTAAAAAGATCATCGGAGTCGTGCCCCAGGAGATCAGCCTTTACCATACCCTGACAGCTAGGGAAAACCTGGAGTTCTATGCGAAGATCTACGGGCTTCCGGGCCCGATGATGAAGAAACGAATTAAAAACCTGCTGGAAATGGTAGGGCTTGCTGAGCGGGCGGACGATCTTCTGGAAAACTATTCAGGAGGTATGAAGCGGAGGATAAACATTGCAGTTGCCCTGCTACACAATCCAGAGATCCTCTTCCTTGACGAACCGACTGCCGGGGTTGATCCACAGAGCCGAAAAAGGATCTATGACACGATCCAGGCCCTGAACAGACAGGGAATGACCGTGCTCCTGACTACGCACCAGATGGAGGACGCCGAGAAACTCTGTCACAGGATTGCCATAGTGGACAACGGGGAATTAATCGCTCTGGACACGTTAGAAGGGCTGATGGACCTGGTCGGGGAAAGTGATGTGGTCCGGGTGGAAGCCGGGGAAATCACACAAAAAGCCGCGGATTCTCTTAAAAATATTGCCGGGGTCCAGAAACTCTCCGTGGACGGAGGTCTTATGACGATCCAGCTGCTGCGGGGCAGGGAAATGCTGGCAGAAATCGTCAATTCCCTGACCTCCTCCGGCACAAAGGTTGATTCCATCCAGATAAAAGAACCGGACCTGGAGACCCTGTTTCTCCACCTGACAGGGACCCGGCTGAGACGGTAACGGGAGACAAAATCAGAAAAGGGGAAGCATGAAATAAGTACAAAATGGGGGAAGGGGGATAAATGTGAAGTTCCATATCATTGCCGAAAAGGACCTGAAGATCATTTTGCGGGATCGAAATTCCCTTTTCATAATGCTCCTTTTGCCCATGATCATAATTACAGTTGCAGGGCTGGCCCTGGATTTTGGAGATGATATCAACATCGATGTGCTGGTTGTAGACCTGGATAACGGAGATGCCTCGAAGGGATTTGTGGAGTTTCTGGAAGATGTGGACGTCCTGAATGTGGACATGGAATCCAATGAGTTTGCTGCCAGGGATAAGGTCAGAAGCGAGGAAATAACCCTGGTTATTATTCCCCGGGGTTTTACTGATTCCGTGCTGAGGGGAGAAGACAGTGAACTCCAGATGGTCCTTGATCCCACCCGGGATGACCAGAACACGGTGGTGGAAAAAATAGTGGAAAGCTACACCAGCAGGTTATCAACCGATGTGGTTGTGGTCAAGACCGTAGCTGAATACGGAGTCCCTGTCCGGGATGAAAAGAATATCTTTGAGATTGTAGAAGTGGCGGGTCGTTTTGCCGATCCGCCCCCCGTCAGGGTGGTAAAGGAAAGCATAGCAGCCGAAGCTCTTGGAGAATACACTCCCTTCACTCAGTATGTCCCGGGCTTTGCGGTTATGTTCCTCCTGTTCACGACTGTCCAGGCAGGGGCTATCAGCCTGTTACTAGAGCAGAAGTCCGGGACCCTTAGAAGGCTTATAACTGCTCCGATCAGCAAAGCTGATATCATTGGGGGAAAAATCGTAAGCAACTTTTTAAAAGGATTTGTGCAGCTTGTCGTCCTCATGGGCTTCGGCAAACTGGCCTTTGGACTGGACCTGGGAAGCGACATCCTGGCTCTCATTATACTTATGGTTGCAATTACCCTGGCAAGCACAGGCCTGGGCTTGCTTGTAGCGGTACTGGTAAAAACCGAAGACCAGGCAAATTCTGTTTCAGAGCTGATAGTCCTGACAAGTTCAGCAATCGGAGGTTCCTGGTGGCCCCTCTTCCTCGAGCCCCAGTTCATGCAGGATCTGGCCCATTTTACAATAACGGCCTGGGCAATGGATGGCTTTTATGACCTCCTCTATTTTGACCTGGGCCTTGCCGGTATATTAAAGGAAGTTGCGGTGCTGCTGTTTATGGCTTTTCTCTTTTTCGGAACTGCGATTTCCAGGTTCAGGTTTGAGTGAGAGAGGTGCAGAGTAAATACTGGGGGTGTTCGTGCCCTTCAAATAATGACACCTCCTCTACCCGAACAGCAAGAAATAGTCTGGCGTGTTATCTCATTTTGTGCTTGCATTTTCCAGGGAGTTTAGCTTTGCGGCAGCTTCTGTAAAGAAATAGTGTATCTATTCAGCTACCTCTGTTTCTAACTTATATTTCGTATAAACTCAACAATTACTTTTTTCATATAGATTAATATAAAAATCATCGGATTTTGGAATGAGGTTTATGAAATGTGAAGAGATTCTTACTCAATGCCGTTCAGACCCTGAATCCATTGTTTCATATATTGAGGATCTTGAGTCTCGGTATGAAGATCTTGGATCTCGGTATGAAGATCTTGGATCTCGACACGAAGAGCTTGAATCTCGGTATGAAGATCTTGGATCTCGACACGAAGAGCTTGAATCTCGATATGAAAATCTTGAATCCGAAAACACCGAACTTCGAGAAAGACTTAATGAGTTAGAATCTCGCCTAAAAAAGAATAACCAAAACCAAAAAAGAAATCGACTTCCCTCTACTAACAATTCTACTGATAAAATACCTCAATCAAAAGGTTCACAAAAAGGAAGTTTTAGACGTCCTGGCGGCCAAAAAGGGCATCCTGGTTCTACATTAAGGATGATTAAAAATCCTGATAAAACAATCATTTATAAGCTACATAAATGTGAACATTGTGGTTGTAACATTGAGAAGATTGAAGTTATAAATTACGAGAAGAGACAAGAATTTGAAATAATTGTAAGGCGTAAAGTGACCGAACATCGTGCTGAGATCAAAAAATGTCCTTATTGTAACCGCAAAAACAAAGCTGCTTTTCCGAAATCAATTACAAAACCTGTCCAATATGGCAATATGGTTTTAACAATTGCAATTTACCTCCGAAACTACCAATTGATTCCCTATGACCGAATCAAGAAATTATTTAAAGATGCCTTTGGATTTGATATAAGCGTTGGTACAATAATTAGGGCAGAAAATAAGTTATTTCACAAGTTGAAAGGTGCTACAAACCACATCAAGAAGCAACTGATAAAAGAAAATGTCATCCATGGTGATGAAACTGGAATCGACGTTGGTGGTCAAGGGGAATACTGCCATTTAATCTCTACAAAAAAATATACATACTATTTCCATAATAGGAGTCGAGGATCAAAAGCAATGAATAAAATGGGAGTGTTGCCTAAATATAGAGGAATTATAGTCCACGATTTCTGGAAACCCTATTTTAAATACAAATGTGAACATGCGGCATGTAATGTCCACATTCAAAGAGAACTTAAAGACATTTATAACATATTCAAGCAAGTGTGGGCTGAGGAGATGTCTGATCTCCTATATGAAATTAAAAAATGCGCAGACTTTGCCAGAAAACAGGGCATACAAATAGATGAAGATACGCTCAAGACCTTTAAAGAAAAGTATCAGTCAATACTAATGAAAGGATTTGAGGACAATCCTCCACCTGAAATCTCGAAAGACAATGGGGTTAAAAGAGGAAGAAAAGCGCAGAGCGATGCAAAAAATCTCCTTGATAGACTTTCAAAGTATGAAAAAGAAATCTTGAGGTTTGCTACGGATCTAAGAGTTCCTTTCAGTAACAACCAAGCAGAAAGAGATCTCAGAATGATAACAGTTCAGCAAAAAATATCGGGAGATTTTAGGAAACCCCATGGAGCAGATGTTTTCTTTAGAATTAGGGGATACATATCTACACTAATAAAGAATAATATACCTACTATAAGTTCACTTCATGCGGCGATTGAAAATGTGCCACCCTTACCCTGAATAGATACGTTTTCTTTAGAATTAGGGGATACATATCTACACTAATAAAGAATAATATACCTACTATAAGTTCACTTCATGCGGCGATTGAAAATGTGCCACCCTTACCCTGAATAGATACGAAATAGTTTCCAAAATCATTCACTTTCCACATGGGAGCGTGGATATCCACCATGACGAAATATTTATCTTTAGCGCATTCCCCGTGGAGGCACATGAGTTCGTCACTTGAACGGGAAATATAATAAGTACCGCGGCGGTCGATGGGAAGGAAAGCTCCGTTACTGCTGTTGTCCCAGTAGATTTCCATGTTAACTGGTCTGCGGGCGTTTTCTTTATAGCCTTCCCAGAGCCAGAATGTAATGTTTCCTATTTGCATCGGTACTGTATTCCACTTTTTCTCAGTGGTATAATAAGCCAGAACCTGACTGGCTGCTTCGGGACTTTCCATTTCGTATACGGAGTACTCTATCTCATAATCTGTCTGGACTGAATCGTTAATATAAAGTACGTTAGCCTGATCCACCACTTTAGATGCAAATTTTCCTTCGGTTTCCACGTTCATAGGGTCCATCAGGAGGTTCACACGCCTCGTTCCCGGGACGTTATCAAGAAACAGAGCGGCAAATTCGGGCTTAAGGTCAGGCTCGGGGATCTCGCCGGAGTACAACACCGGCTCAATGTAGACGTCCCCCTCAAGATTGGGATTTGATGAAGAATCCGGGCTGAATACTCCGCTTGAGAGCAAGTATACAATTACCAGTAAGAATGAGGCAAAAAGAATCAAATATGGAATATAATTTTTAGGTGTTTTACCCGGTTTTGCTCCCTTGCCACGTTCATCATTTAGGGAATTTGCGGAAGTTTCTTTTGTTATCTCATTTTCGGCCAAGTTGATCACTATTTTAGAGATATTTGCTGGTTAGAGATTTGCTGATTAAGGGATGTTTATTGACGAATTACTTGCACATTACCAGGCAGATCTATTATCTAAAAATGTAATTGTTATGTCATTATATACTTTTCCTATTACCAGCGCCCCCGAAAACTAATTCACTGAAAGGTAAATTAGACATCAGGCTGACACTTAATAAACTTAAAAGAGTTGTTCCCACGAAAAGAATCGGATAAAATGCCCAATTGTCACTGTAAATGTTAAAATGCTCTAACTGGATTATTATCAGAGTTATGAAGAAAAAGTGGACTAAATATATTCCAAACGAATACCTGCCCAGAGAATAAAATATTGATGTCAGCAGATTTTCTCTTTTCATGAGTTTTCTTGATGCCTCGAAGAGAAAGAAGAATATAAGCGGATAATATAAAACTTCGAGGATTATCGGGATAGCAAAATATAGGGTGGACATGGAATAAAAGGAATCAAAACCTTTTACATAATACCCGAAACCAACTATCCAGAAAAATGAGATAATTATTGTGATGAGGGCTAAAATCAAAAATGATATGACTTTATATTTATTTATTGATTCCATGTAAGCATATACAATATGAAAATTTTTACTAACATAGATTCCTAAAACGAAGTAAAAAAGATATGGAATAAAGATCCTTTTTGCCAGATATATGAATAATGGCTCGTATCCACCGGTTTCAATAATTAGTACCGATATGGACCACGCTACCTGGATAAGTAATGAGAGTGCCAGAAAAGTAAAGAGGTTCTCCCGCTCATCAAAATAACTATAAATATATAAAATAACCGGATAAAATATATAAAAGCCCATAATGGTTAAAAAAAACCACATATGAATGGCACTATTTGCCGTAATTATTTTCAAAAAAATTTCCGAAAACGACGGAAGGTTATTGGATAAAACCGCAAAGAATAAAATATATAGAATTGAAAATATAATATATTGTGGGAGAATTGATATTACTCTTTTTTTATAGAATTCCTTTACCGAAAAGGGTCCGTAATATTTATTCGACAATACAAACCCTGATATGAAAATGAACAGAGGAACACCATACTGGGAAAAAACATCAATTAGCAGGTTAAATATTACCAGGGGATTTAAATTAAATATTTTTGAAAAGTTTGTAGACGTATGAATTGCTATTACTGCCAGGATTGCAAAGGCTCTTAAAAAATCAATTTCCCCTACCCGGGAGTTATGGAATGAACTGTTAGCATGATTTTTCATAATTTCCTTCCATATGCCCGTCATACTACAGTTATTATTTAAAACTTATTTAAAAAAGACTTATAGAAAATATCTGCATTATTTTGTAAGTGACGTAACTATAGGCACTATTCACAAGAAACTAATATTCTAATCTGCTTTTAGGAACTAACATATTATAAATAATTTTCGGCAAGTTGTGTTTATAAAATTACAATCATAAATGAGGATTTGCGATGTAGATATTTAGCAGCTTTCCTGGCAAACATATGCTTATTTATTATACTGTAAATATGTATTATTATAATAAGTAGAGAAGCAATTACTCTTTAATATATTCAAATTAAATATATAGTGAGGATCGCTTTTAAACACGTGTGTAGATTGCCCTCTAAGTAGGAATTCAAGAATACTAATGAGGACTTAGCAGGAATTCACTGTAAATTCAGAAAGGAATTCCATTAACTCCTAAAAAATAATATTCGAGATTGGCTTACAGCAAAATATGACACAATGTTCATTTTTTTTGCGATTTTTCTTTGCTATGTACTAAAAATAAAAGGGTGAAGGAATAATGAGAACTTATAAAGGAAAAATTTTAGCTTTACTTGTAGTTTTTATAATGATATCTTCGATCCCTGGTCTGGCTTTAGCGGACCAGGCTCAAGGACAGGGCGGCGAAGGTACAAATATACAATCAGGACTTGGGAACGGGTGGTTGGGGTTTCTGGGTTTACAGACGAAGATAAGTATTCTGGAGGGGCAGATTGCTGATCAGCAAGAGCAAATTGACAACTTAGATCTAATTCTCAGTTCAGAGAACCCGGCAGATCCAGCAGGTTCACAGGGCGAACAGGGGCCAATAGGGCCGCAATTGAGAAGTTCCCTTCGCCTCGTGGGAAATGGTTCACAGGGCGAACAGGGGCCAATGGGGCCGCAAGGCGAACAGGGACCAGCGGGACCGACAGGGCCACAGGGCGAGCAAGGTGAACAGGGGCTTAAGGGTTCAGGTAGTCGAGGTAGTGAAGGGCCGGCGGGACCTCAAGGAGAACAGGGTGAGCAGGGATCAGTAGGACCACAAGGAGAACAGGGATCTGCAGGACCAAAGGGTGAACAGGGATCAGTAGGACCACAGGGCGAAACGGGTCCAGCAGGACCTCAAGGAGAACAGGGATCAGTAGGACCACAAGGAGAACAGGGTGAGCAGGGACTCACAGGGTCACAGGGTGAAACGGGTCCAGCAGGACCTCAAGGAGAACAGGGATCAGTAGGACCACAGGGCGAAACGGGTCCAGCAGGACCTCAAGGAGAACAGGGACCCGTAGGATCTCAAGGAGAACAGGGTGAGCAGGGACTCACAGGGTCACAGGGTGAAACGGGTTCAACAGGACCTCAAGGAGAACAGGGTGAGCAGGGACCCACAGGGCCACAGGGTGACACAGGATCAACCGGACCAGAAGGGCCACAGGGCGAAACGGGACCATCAGGAGCTGATGGTGCGGACGGCATTTCATGCTGGGACCTGAATGAAAACGGTATCGCCGATCTGGAGGAGGACATTAACGGAGACGGTGAAGTAAATGTTTCTGATGCCCAGGGACCGAGAGGATTTTCATGCTGGGACCTGAATGAAAACGGGATAGCTGATCCAGAAGAGGACATTAACGGAGACGGTGAAGTAAACGTCTTTGATGCCCGGGATAACAACACACATAGGTTATATACAGAATATACTGGAAGCTCCCAGGCTTTCAATAATAAGCAACCCTATTTAGGAGTTAATTACATCATTGCACTTGTTGGGGTATACCCAAGCCGAAATTCAGAGCCTTTTATAGGTGAAATAAAAATGTTTGCTGGAAACTTTGCCCCTCGAGGTTATGCTTTCTGTGATGGACAGATTCTCCCTATAAATCAAAACACGGCTCTCTTCTCTATCCTGGGTACGACCTACGGTGGAGACGGTCGAACCACCTTCGGATTGCCTGATCTTCGCGGTCGTGTGCCGGTACATGCCGGGTCAGGACCAAATGTCAGATTGGGTGAAAAAGGCGGAGCAGAAACTGTAACTCTGACTGTCGCAAATATGCCAAGTCATAACCACACCATTGCTCAGGTGTAAATAGGTTCCTCCCCGCAGGAACCTTTTTTCCATTTCTATTTTTACATACAATTACTCGGGTAACATGAAGTTAATAGCCTTAATATTCATAATAATTTTCTTAATAACCGGAACGGCGATACTTCAGGGTATATCGGGTAACGGCAATTTAGAGAATACCATTGATGAAACTAAAATAAATCTGAATGATGAAATTGGCAGGGATTTGAACGATGAAGTTAGTAGCGATTTGAACGTTGAAAATTCGGCACCCTATCACATAGTTAATCTTGCTCGAATCCCGGATGACCCTTACTTTAACAGGTCCTGGGGCTTAGATAATACGGGACAGACGGGGGGGATCCCTGATGCTGACATCGATGCTCCGGAAGCCTGGGAATTGCAAACAGGAAGCAATGATGCAGTAATAATTGCAGTTATTGATACCGGAGTCGACTATACCCATCCGGACCTGGCTGCCAGTATCTGGACAAATCCCGGGGAAATTCCTGACAATGGGATAGATGATGACCTGAACGGTTTTGTTGACGATGTCCATGGCTGGGACTTTGCAAACAATGACAATGATCCTTATGACGATGACTACACAGGACATGGAACACACTGTGCGGGAATAATAGGAGCTTCAGGCAACGATAGCGCCGGTATAGCAGGCGTCAACTGGAATGTAAAAATAATGCCGCTCAAATTTTTCGATAGTAATGGGTTTGGTACAACAGATGATGCCATAAGTTGCATAAAGTACGCGACCATGATGGGCGCACACATAATAAGCAACAGCTGGGGGGAGATCGAATATAACCAGGACTTAAACTTTACTTTCAAAGATGCATGTTTTTCCGTTATCAAGCGGCTTTGTTTGTGTGGGCCTAAGGAATGAATAATCCTACTGATGACGTTTTTATTGGGGTGGCAGGTAATTACCCAGGTTCAAGAAAGAAAATAATGATGCTTGCTTTGTACTCATCTCTTCCAGAATAATATTACACTTATTTGATTCTTTATCCTGGATAACTGCCAGCCTAATTTCGGACAAATTTTCAATTAGTCTTCTCATAGAAAGACCATATCTCTTTGTCTCCCAGGCTAAATATCTGTAGAAAAGTAAGCCAATTATAGACAGAAATACGTGAACTTTGATATTTTCATCTTTGTGGTGGTACACCGGTCCCACAGGGACAAGCAGGTGATCATTCAATAGCTTAAAATCATCCTCTATAGCGCCTTTATTGTTGTATGTTTGCACAATTTTTTTAGTGTGCCAACGGTGCTTATCTGTAAATAGTATATTTTTTCCTAATGAATTTTCGCGCTTATTTTTATTCTCTTCGTCAATCCAGAACTTTAACTGAGGTTTTTTCTTACCTTCAGGAGCATCAGTAATTTCATATTTCACCATACTTCTGTATTTTTTGATAATAATGTCTGCAACCTCTTTTTCTACACTGCTCCTGTTTCTTGCTTTTCCTCTGTTGCTTTCCAGTCTCCTCTGTAGGTCTTCCAGATTCTCAGTTATTTTTGACATATTTGACTCACAAGTTCTTTTTTGAAGTTTGTGAGTTCCTTCATTGAAAGTAATTACTGTTGTAAATTCTGTCCCGTAAAACTGATGCTTTGTCCGATAGCCATAAATTTTGTGGCCTTCTGAGCTTTCATATAAAAATTGATATTTAGATAATGGCACTTCAAGAAGATCATCTGCCTGATTTGCTTTTACAGCCCCTACAAAATTCATCTTTGAAGTTGCTTTTTCAATGTTGTCCTTTGAATTGTTTCCCTTATCAAAAACAAGAACAAGGTCTTCCGAACAAATATTCAATTCGGTTAGACGGTTTACTATTTTGTCAACCAGACCTGAAAATTCCTCTGAATCATGCACATTTCCTGGATATGTCTCGTGAATAAAAGGTAAGTTGTAATCATTAGCAGCCAGCGCTACAGATACCTGATTTTTGTCTTTACGATGCTTTTTGTTATACCCTTTATGAAGCAATTCACTTTTTTCATCATAATTGGTAGCATAAGTGAACCAGTTTGATTCATCCACAAACAGTACTGAAGGGGTTAGTCCTTTTTCGATGAGAACTCGGCACAAATCGTCTTCAATATTTTTCATTGTGTCGGAATCAATGTAATTCATATGATTCAAAAAATTCTGACAATTTAATTTATGAGGGAATTTCCACTTAAAAGATAAGGCCGATTTTTTGAACCATTCCCCAATACCGTTTTCACTTAAAACTCCATGAGATTTCCCCACTATATCAAGTAAAAGATACTCTCCGACACTTAAACCATCGATTGATTTTTTCATAGTGTGCTTGTTCACTATGTCAACGAATCCAAGCTCTTCATTCACATGAAGAAGTGCGGCAAGTTTGCCGTACTCAAAAGATTTCAGTTTCATGTAGGGCAATGATTCACTCTGTTTTTTCATTTCAAATATTTTTTCGGCATTGCCTAAATATATCTGAAATATAGTTTTCACTTTTCCATCAATTCTGCCAGTTTTAATAATATACCAGTATTTTTTACCGTTGATTATTTTCTGTTTTAAAAAAACCATGATATAAATTTAGGTTCTACGTATATAAAGATATTTCTTCAAAAAACAGATACAATAGGCTTTTTAAATGTAATTTAGAACTTAGGCCTTACAAATATTTTTTTTAACGGATCTTCCTTGCCACTGATTTTTGTGGCAAATCAAGGCAAAAATAGCTCTTCTTTGAAAGCTGAGTTAAAAGATGCCATATCAGTTGCCGGTGATTCAGGAATATTATTTGTTACAGCTGCAGGTGATTACCGGCTTGATACCGATCTTTCACCATATTACCCTGCAAGCTATGACGTTCCCAGCATAGTTTCAGTTGCTGCAACGGACCATAATGACCAGTTGTCTTTTTTATCCAATTACGGGGCATCGTCAGTAGATTTAGGCGCCCCAGGAGTTGAAATATATTCAACTGTTCCCGGAAATTCCTATGCATATAATAGCGGCTCCTCTATGGCAGTTCCGCATGTGGTAGGCGTGGCAGGTCTGATCAAAGCCCGGGATCCGGAACTCACCGGTGAAGAATTAAAAGAAAAGTTGTAACTATTCAGCCATACTTTGAACAAAGGCAATTTTTCCTCGTTTCGAGGAAAAATTGCATATAAAATAACTCTATCTCTTCAGTATCATGCTTACACGTGAAGAGATTCTTGAAATCTATGAAGAAGGCCCTGAAGCAGTCGTTGCTGTAATTCAGAGACTTGAGACTATCATAGAGAAACAGGCTTCTCAAATTGCTGAACTTGAGGAACGTGTAAGGGTTTTAGAGGCTCGTCTAAATCAAAACAGCCAAAACAGCAGTAAACCTCCTTCTACTGACGTTTTTGTGAATGAAAAACCTAAACCTAAGAGTAGCCGCACAAGAAGTGGGAAAAAACCTGGTGGTCAAAAAGGTCATTCTGGAAGTACTTTCGAAATGGTTGGGGATCCTGACCATATAATATTTCATTCCCCTCACTGCTGTGAAAATTGTGGTCATGATCTTGAAGATACTGAAGTTCGGGACTGTGAACGCAGGCAAGAAGCTGATATTCCTCCTGTGAACATCATATTTACCGAACATCGTGCTGAGTCCAAGAAATGCCCTCACTGTGGGAAAATAAACAAAGGTACTTTTCCAGACTCTATAAAATTCCCTATTCAATATGGACCTCGCCTTTTATCCTCTCTTGTATATTTAAGGAACTTTCAATTGATTCCTTATAAACGGATTTGTGATTTGTCAGAGGACTTTTATGGAATACGTATCAGCCCTGCTACCATAAAAAGAGCTGAAAAGGAATTATTCCAGAAATTGGAACCTTTCGAAAAAGCTGTTTTCGAACATCTACGGGTAGCCTATTCTGTACATTGTGATGAAACAGGAATGAGGGTTTTAGGGACAAAATGGTGGCTCCATGTTGTTTCAAACAGTCTGTGGACATACTATTTTGTACATCCAAAAAGAGGATCAGAGGCAATGAATGCTTTGGGTTTTCTTCCAGAATACAAGGGGGTAGTAGTTCATGATGGTTGGGCATCATACAACAAATATGGATGTGAACATGCTCTCTGCAATGCTCATCTTAAGAGGGACCTCACTGGAGTTGAAGAGAATTTTGAGCAGCAATGGGCTAAAAAAGTAAATGAACTTCTGAGTGAAGTAAAAAAATATACCGACGAATGCAGAGAAATGGAAATTCCAATAGATCCAATAAAAGTCAGGGCATTCGAGGAAATATACGATAAAATAATTAAAGAGGGAATTGAAGAAAATCCACCTCCTGACCTCTCAAAACAGGTTAAAAAAAGAGGAAGACCAGCACAAACAAAAGCAAAGAATCTCCTTGATAGGTTCATAAAATACAAGGATAGGATTCTGAAATTCCTCAATGACCTGAGAGTTCCATTTGATAATAATCAAGCAGAGCGAGACATCAGAATGATGAAGCTACAACAGAAGATTTCGGGAACTTTCCGAAGCATCGAAGGAGCGGTAGCTTTCTGCAGAATTCGGGGATACATATCCACTATTAGAAAGAATAGCTTGAATGTCATGGATGCTATTCGAGCGGCGCTCAATGGAGCGCCGCTATTATCCGATAGTTGCAACATTAGCTGAAACTATGCTTTTTTTATCAGTAGGCTGAATAGTTACGAAAAGTTATTAGCAGCAGTAGACCCTGTCCCGGCCCTTGAAGGAAAAACAGTGACCGGAGGAAGACTAAATGCCTATAATTGCCTGGAAGCCGATTCTGTTCCTCCTTCTGGAGCCGCCGATCTTACTGTCAGTAACAGGACATTTTATTCCGTTACTCTGTCCTGGAAGGCTACCGGAGATGATGGAAACACCGGAATTGCAAAATTATATGATATCAGGTATTCTACATCTCCCCTCACCGATCTAAACTGGGATTCGGCAATAAAAGCCTCAGGTGAACCAAAACCACAAAGATCAGGCTCTTTAGAGACATTTAAAGTTACAGGACTGTTGAACAGTACCACCTATTACTTCGGCATGAAAGTGATCGACAATGTCGGCAATCCGTCAGGGTTATTGGAAGTATCCGAAACAACAACAACAACTCCTGTAATAGTATTCCAGGATACCATGGAAAACGGGCCTGGAGCTTGGACACATTCGGGAACCGGGGACAACTGGCAGCACGGCAGTCCGGCATCAGGCCCCGGATGCGCCTATTCGGGCTCAAACGTGTGGGCAACCAACCTTTCCGGGGACTATGGGACAGAGTCCATGAACGCTTCGCTGGTATCACCTCTTATCAACCTGGGTGGAATCAGGTCAACGCAGTTAACATTCCAGCATTTTTACAACACAGAAACCGGCTATGATGGGGCGATTGTTGAAATATCCAGTGATGACGGCAGTTCCTGGATACAAATAACGCCATCCTGCGGATACCCGGCGATTATAGATGACAGCAATGGCAATCCACTTGGGCCGGTTCCTGCCTATGGCAGTTATGTTGGCGCCAGATGGCATGAAGCAGTTTTTGATATTTCAGCATTTGACGAAAAATATGTAATCATACGGTTCAGGTTCGGAACTGACAGAGTTATCAGCAGTTTTTCCGGCTGGTATATCGATGATGTATTTGTAAAAGGGGAGATCCCTCCGGAATAAATAAATAAAAGACCGATCCTAGGTAACAGCCCGTACCCCCACAAATTCATCACCATCAATGCCAAAAACCGTCCGCTTCGGGAGCATTGTGTCCGTCCCGAGTTCCGCTTCGGGAGCACTGTGTCCGTCCCGAGTTCCGCTTCGGGATCGCAGTAAATCGAAGATTTACTGGGAGTTGCACTGCAAGTGCAACAGCACGAGGTCCGTTTCGCTCGCTTTGCTCACTCAAGCAGACTGAAATCGTAGTTTTAGGACTTATGTTTTATATTTTTGCAGTGCCGGCCAGCTTCATGCACTTTTCCGTGGCTATTTTTGTTTTGGAGTTTCAGGAAAAAGGCGGGCAGAAGGACTTTCACGAACTCTAACTTTTTCGATTCCGGGCCTGTTTTCCTTTTATGTCTCGCCCGAGTTCCGCTTCGGGAGCACGGGGTCCGTTTCGCTGCGCTCAAGCGGACGGAAATCG
Organism: Methanosarcina baltica; assembly: GCF_055394095.1. Taxonomy (NCBI): domain Archaea; kingdom Methanobacteriati; phylum Methanobacteriota; class Methanomicrobia; order Methanosarcinales; family Methanosarcinaceae; genus Methanosarcina; species Methanosarcina baltica. The sequence goes on from NZ_AP042463.1 coordinate 3,307,748, forward strand.
TAGTTTTAATACTTATTCTTTATTTTTTTACGGTCCCGGCCAGCTTCGTGCACTTTTCCGTGGCTCTTTTTGTTCCGGAGTTTCTGGAAAAGAGGCGGGCCGAAGGCCTTTCAGGAACTCGAACTTTTTTACTTCCGACCTTCTTTTCTCTTTTGGCTCGATATACAAAAAAAGGCCAAGCCCGGAACTGTGGAAAAAATGATTTCAAAAGAGGTGGACGACTTCTTTGAGTTCCAATTTCTTATTATCAATCACTAAAAGCCCTGCCTTACGGCCGTTGAGAACCCCTTTTCCTGTGTGGCAATCCTCGGAAAAGTAAACTGGCAGATTTTTGTAGATATTCATAAAGGGGGGCCATGTTGTGGGTGACAGCTCCGGTTAATATTACAAATATTGGGGACCTTAATATTAATTTTATAACCCTAATTTGACAGAAGCATACATTTTTAAATGTATAGATGGGCTTCATGCTTCTGTTTTTGCCATACAATTACATTTATTTATTGTAGTTTATATATATTGAGAATTATTGCAGATTTAAATGAACATTATGCCTATACAATGCGTTTTTTGTGACAAAATACTCTATTAATTAAAGAGATCTGTCAAACTTGGGTTATAATATTCATGGTCCCCACTGCCTTGTAAATGGTTGAAAAACCAGAGATTTCAAGATTAAGACACTACTCTAACTGTTGCCTGAGATTTCAATGGGCAAGGCAGAGTTGGATCAAAGGTAATTTGCAAACCACTTGCAACAACGAATCCACCTATCTGTTTAGCAGCGATTTGTGGGAGCATTTCAGGTTTTGCATTATTCACGTCTTGTGCGAAGACGTACAAATGCCATAATCCTTCGAGTTTTAAATTGTGCTTCAAAAGGGTCTTATAAATTTTCTCCATGTGTATTGAGCCGGTGTAGATACCATCATTGGGTTTCTCATCATGTTCAATACCGTCATCTGAAAGATTGACTATAAAGTACACATCATCCGGAGATCGGAGCAGCGAGAATGCGTAAAGATCTTCACCGGCGAATAGCTTACCGTTCTCACGTTTGAACCTCGTTTTGATAATCAATGGCTTTGCGAAGGCGTTATGTACATCCGGCACTTCTACCTCTACACCTTCGTTAATATGACTATTCTTTTGTGTTTCTTCAACAGAATGTGTGTACGTATTCCCTGTTGTGATGCGCTGATAATCCCATTTGACATGAACCTGGTAAGGCACACCAGCATTGGGAGCGCCATCAGGATAATCAAACTCAACATTGACTGTTTCAGCAATCGTTAGTTCATCCCTGACTGGTGGTGTGGCTTCCTGACCACGCCACCAGGGATCAGCATCGTCGGAAAGACCCACGGCCACAGCTCCTGTAGCAATTGCGGATGCAACTCCAGCAACAGTCGTACCAGCACCAGGCCCACCTCCCGGAGCTGGATCACAGCAATTGATGTCGCCCGTTGTCTCGTCGAAGTTTCCACCAACAGCAGTGCCCGCTGTGCCTTTACCCGCGGCCGCCGCAATGATGGCCACAATAGCAGCAACAGCTGCTACAATCCAGCCAAGGATCTTCCACCAGGGATCGCTAAAAGGTAAATCACCATGAATGCCTGTGTAAGGTGGATTTGGGTAAAAGGTCATTGACATCTTGGCTGGTACCCAAGGTCCCTGTGTTGGCCGGCAATCCATTAATCTTTCACTACAGGGCTGCCATTTATTTTTGGGTCCTATGACCTCAAAGTTTGAGACCTTGAAAATGCCTTCTTCAACGATACAGGTATATTCACCAGTCGTGACATCACGTGTTGTCTTCGAGACGAAGATATGCTTGAGTGTTCTTACGGGCGACATCCCCTGCGCCTGTGCGATAAAGCTTACGAGTTTTTTCCCCGGTGAACCATTTTCAAAATCAGCAAACCACGACACACGAACAGACGCTCCCGGTTTAATCTCTTGGAAGAAATAACTTTGAGCAACAGGCAAGATTCCGGGGTCTCCAACTCCTTCAAGATATATTGTTACTTTATTAAGTGTCACCCCTGATGTGTTCGTGCAAAAACATGTAATCCGCTGTTTCTTAATGGCTGTGTCAAAAATGCCATCAGGTAACATAATGTTAGTGAATGGTTCTACTGAAAAAGGACGTGTCTGTATGTCCATTGGTGTAATGGCCATTTAATATTCACCTCTGTTCAGAATTAATCACTATATATGTCATTCCGCCCTCTATTTTTTCCTCGTCCCGAGATATGACATGAAGCAGCACATAGGTCTCTGGCCTCAGTTCTTCTTGTGGCCAAACATTAAAGTAAATGGCTTTTGACGTGCCAGGTTTGATGGATATTTTGATCTCCTTTTCTAATCGTTCCCTACTCAAATCACCACAACCGGATTCGAGAGAAAGTCCAATCTTCAAAGAATCATACCCCACAGGCTGAAAATTCTTCAACCCCAGTTGAATAAGGCTTTGTTTGTCCAGTTCACCCCCAATTTCGGTTTTTATGTGTAATAGCTTCTTTTTTCTAATGGGGGCAGTTAACTGTATTGCCATTACCATTGCATTTTTTTTCATAGCCAAAACAGTAAGGTTTTTCTGAGCGATCTGGTTGTAATTGAATGGATCAAACTCGTTTGGCAACGGGGAAGGCAGTGGGTCACCAGGATGGATAACTTCAGCGATTAGACACTCATGCCCATCATTCACAATTTCAGGAATCCATGGAATTACACATAGGACATCCTTTGTATCTCTTGGATTTAGATCAACGAATGCCGAACCTACCAGGGTTGAATTACTTCGCAATATCCCTGTTGCCGGGTTGGACCAATAGAAGTTTACACGTGTGCCTGATGCAGTATTATCTCCTTTATTATGGACTCTCCCCCACAGAAAAGCCGGTTCACCTGCAATGGGTTGACCTGGAGAACCATTTGGATCATTTCCTGGAACGACCCAAATATCAGGGCTGTTCCACCAATAAGGGTCACCATCTTTCATTTCTAAAATGGCTGGCATACTATCTATCCCTCCGTTTCCGAATTTTCACATTAAATTGCTCAATAACCTCTATTTTATGAATAATTTCAAAAATACATTCAACAATCTGTCTTAAAAACAGTTTAAATTTCACAATTGACTTTGGCAGTGCGTCAATTTTTCTATGAAATCGAAAGCATTACTTGTTTTTCAAACAATGATAAGAAATTCGAATTCAAATTTATAGAAAACGAACATGATATTTTTCGAATAACAGGCACAAAGAATGAAACTATGGCGTCATTATGGGGTTGGAAATATTGAGTTTGGAGAGCCAATTTTCAATTGAGTATTCGTCTTCAAGCTATCGTTTTTGTTACGCCGAGTAGTTTTTGTATATAAATCATGTTGTTGTACGATGGTTCCACTACAATATATCTACCATTCTGCAGTAAAAAACGCCATATTAGGCACGTAGAGGTAAAACGGGCCGCTATGGTGGGATTTTTGTGAGCCAAAAATCCAACCTCTTTTTGACCCCATAGGAATGAAAGTACACATTGCACTTTTGTGTTAATTCATGACACTGTCGTTTAGCTCCAACATCAACACTAACCCATCACGCAGTCAACTTAGCCCCCTCTACATTTTATTTGATATGTATTATAAATAATGTCTTATTATAAGCTAGTGTGCTTTTTATATATATTTTTTTTGATGATTTTTATGAAAAAGTAATGTTCAACCCAATTCCAAATTTTAGCACTCTCGTATCATTTTACTGCACAAAAATGATAATTTGTTGAAATAGTCTTAACTTAACATTCTAGGTCGTGGTGGTGAGTCATTGATCAAACCTGAAAAAAAGAGCACATTCTCCGTGTTTTGGAAAACTGTAGTGGGTTCTTATGCTTGTGGTTTTCAGTAACTCGCCCCCACTACCATAATTCATAAGGGGAATAAAAAATCTTTCATTTTGCAATTGTTTCTCTTTGCGTTATAAATTCATCCCCAACATCTGTAACATTAACATACTTTGAAAGATCCTCACCTTCTTGAGGAATTTTTGAAATAGAACCTTGACTTTCGGATGTAACCTTAATATAACCAATATATCTCAGATGATACAACTCTCTTTTAAGCCCATTTGTCATAAAATATTTGCCAAATGGAGGGTTAACTAATTTCTTTAAATTGTGGTACATTGGGCCTGACATTGTTGATAAAAACATTTTTTCTACTTTATCTTTTGTTTCATCCACTTTAGTGTTTGTTTCTTTTACTTTATCTTTAGTTTCTTCGACTTGTCTATTTGTTTCGTTAAGTTTACTCTGGAATTCAGCTTTAAAGTTACCCCCAAACAAATCAAATGATTTGAGGTCAGAAATTTTAATAAGTAGCACCATCAAAATGGCTGTTCCGAAAATAAGGAAATAAAGTGAATCTGGCCCATTAATAAATAATTTCAAAACAAAAAGTACCTCAATTAGAAGAAGGATTATGAATGTAATCATCTTTAGTTTTTTATCTGAGTTATCCTTATCTGAGTTATCCTTATCTGAGTTATCCTTATCTGAGTTATCCTTATCTGAGTTATCCATAAGTATCCCTTACATTTTCCGTATAGGATAATATTACACACATTATATATATAATAATAATTATATCTTCTGAATAATGATATCCTCAAAGTCACAGGTAATATTATCTGAATCTTTTCCCCACTCCCGTTCTTTTCTTACTTCAAACCCTGCCTCATAAAAGCCAGTAACCCTTTCAAAATCTCCTTAGGACTCGGAGGGTTCCCCGGAATTTTCATATCCACAGGCAGAATCTTATCGACGCCTCCCAGCACTGCATAAGAATCCTTGAAAATCCCGCCGGTGCAGGCGTCGTCGCCGACGGCTATTACGTATTTGGGGGAGGGCATGGCCTCATAGGTTTTTAGGACGGCCGGGGCCATGTTATTTGTGACGGCTCCGGTTACTATCAGGGCATCGGCGTGGCGGGGGGAGGCTGTAAAGGATATGCCGAAACGGGCGATATCGTAGTGGGGGGCCGAAAGGTTGTTAAGTTCGATTTCGGTGGAATTGTCGCTGCCGACTTCCTTTTGAGCCCCTGCTTTTCTTTCCTGTTTTTTTTCGATTTTCCATACGGAGGCGGCCGGGCTTTTTTTGAAAATTCTGAAAAATCAGATGCGTAAAATAAGTAAAATTAGATAAATATTGATGTAATTTATGAACGGAGCCAATTTCCATAAAAATTTTAATTATTTTTTTCATTTATATAATACTTATTATCATTTTCTTCAAATTTGTTGTTATATTTCGGAGATCTCTTTGAATTTATTTCTAAATTGATTTTTTTTGTTTTTTGGATTACAGTTGTTGTAAATATAGAATACAATGTCAAAAAATATAATGCTGATGTTGGTATAAACAGTTGAAATAAAATGCTTACTAAATAGTCATTACCTATAAGAAAAATAATGCCTCCGATGTAAAACGCAGCAATAAAATAAGATAATGTTCTGTATAAAACAAAATTCTCTCTAATATTAATATAATCGAAAGGTTTTATATGATATCTAAGCTCATTCAAAGCTCTATAAAAGTTATCACTTTGTTTAAGGTCTAAATTCAATATTTTATTCTTTAAATACCATTCATTGTAAAACTCTTTTGTTTTATGCATTTTTGATTCAAGTATTCTAAATTGCTTGCAGTAGTGATCAGCGAACGAAAATATTACTGTTCCACCAATTGCGTATGTAAATAAAATACTTGAAAACGATATTTGATTTGAATATTTTTTACCATATGAATCGAAAGAATCGAAAGAATCGAACGATATAGTAAGATATGTAGCTATCCATTGCTTCATTGATTCAAACATTGTGATTATTTCTTGATTTTGTTGAATAGTTATTTTGTTATATAGTATATAACATATGATAAAACCTATTAAAGTCCCCATCAGTATAAAATAAACAGTGTAAACAATTTTAAATTTTGATATGAGCATAATAGAATTATATCTCATTGTATTTTCTTTCTTTGTTCTTATCAATACGAATATTTCAGGTATTGATAATAATATAAGTGTCAAAAATAAAGTCAATAGGTACGTATAATTGTTTATATATTCAAAATGATTAGCAATAATTCCCGATATAACAATTATAAATATTATAATAAAGTAACTATATGTATTATATAATAATGCACCATGTTTGTAATTATATATTAAAAACTCTTCTTGCGAACAGTTGAGTAAGTATTTATATAACTTTTTAATAACTTTTTTTTCATTATTTTTTAATTTATTTCTGTTATTTTTTGTTTTGTCTCTACAAATAATTCCATAAATTTCTTTGAATGATTTTTTTGCTTCCAATTTTATGAAAATTATATAAGAAAAAAAGATCCATAAAAATAAACAGAAGTAAATTACTACATACTTCATATATTTTTTGTCACCCCAATACTAGAGTTCACCTTTTTGTTAATATAAACTTAAAATCCTCATCATTAAGTCTAATAACTCAATATTTGTATTATAATCGTAATGATGAGGCATTATATAAAAACAGTAAATTTTAGTACACTCGTCTTCGGTTAATTGAGGAATCGTAATAAATGCCTTCGTTTTCGCAACAATTTCCTATAACCTTGATCTTGAAAATCAATATGTTCAATTGATTATGCATAGATTATTCAATGAAAAATTCTAAGCCGTTGCTGTATGTTCCTGAGTAGCCGCAAAATCGAAGCAATGTAATTTAAAGGTATCGTTCCATGTTTCATATAAAGCGGATTTGAATGCTCTCAGCATTTGCGTTATTATTTTCTGTTTGACAGTCAATGACACCCAGCACAATGCCCAAAATCAAGTCTTTAAAACCTTTGACTTACATATTAAACAAGTTTTTTGATTAGTAAAAATATAAACGTTTTTGTTATTGGTGACATCCAGGAACAACTTCGCTAACTTGTATAAACAAACGACCCCCCAATAATAGATAAAATAACCCCACTCTCTTTATTTTCTTACTTTAAACCTTGTTTCATAAAAGCCAGCAACCCTTTCAGAATCTCCTTTGGACTCGGAGGGTTCCCCGGAATTTTCATATCCACAGGTAAAATCTTATCGACGCCTCCCAGCACTGCATAAGAATCCCTGAAAATCCCACCGGTGCAAGCGTCGTCGCCGACAGCTATTACGTATTTGGGGGAGGGCATGGCCTCGTAGGTTTTGAGGACGGCCGGGGCCATGTTATTTGTCACGGCTCCGGTGACTATCAGGGCATCGGCGTGGCGGGGGGAGGCTGCAAAGGATATGCCGAAACGGGCGATATCGTAATGGGGGGCCGAGAGGTTGTTCAATTCGATTTCAGTGGAATTGTCGCTGCCGGTGTCGAGTGCGCGGAGGGTGAGACTCCGGCCCAGGGTATGGTGAACTTCTTTTTTCAGGGCGGAGCCGATTTCTTCAAGTTCGGAATCGGCGAAATCGAACTTTTCAGTAACTTTAGGGCGGAATACGTAGGTCAGAGGGTTTACCATTTTCTTTCCTCACATTTTTAACCACGGATTGACGCAGAACCCGAGTTTCGTTTCGGCACCCGAGTTCCGTTTCGGCACCCGAGTTTCGCTTCGGCACCCGAGTTTCGTTTCGGCACCCGAGTTTCGTTTCGGCACCCGAGTTCCGTTTCGGGAGCACGGGGTCCTTTTCGGGAGCTATGCTCCCTCAAGAGGACGAAAAAACGCCAGAGCAACCGTAAATGTCATCTATCCGGCATTCTTTTTCCGTGCTTTTCCGCGTCTTCCGTGGTTTTTTTCTGTTAATACATCTTAACCACAAAAAAAACGCCAGAACAACCGTAAATGTCATCTTTCCGGCATTCTTTTTCCGTGCTTTTCCGTTTCTTCCGTGGTTTTTTTCTGTTAATACATCTTAACCACAAAAAAAACGCCAGAACAACCGTAATTATCGTCTTCCGGCATTCTTTTTTCCGTGTGTTCCGTGTGTTCCGTGTGTTCCGTGGTTTTTTTTCTGTTAATACATCTTAAACTACAAAAAAAACGCCAGAACAACCGTAAATGTCATCTCCCAGACATTCTGTATTTTTCCGTGGCTTTTTCTCTAATACTGGAATCTATACACTAATATTATACTTCAGAGGTCAGTGCCCGCATAGGACATGTTCAGGCTCTTGTTAATCACTGGAAAGTCCGGCACGATGTTATCTATCACAGCGTGTTCAATGGCCTTCCAGTTGCAAAATGAAGCCGTACGGACCTTATAACGTTCAACCAGCCCATTTTTCACCCAGACCCAGTGCAGCGTCTGCCCCCTCGGGGCTTCCACCATCGAAAGAGCAAAACCATCCGAAATACCGGAAACCGGAGGCGAGCAGAGCACCGCCCCTTCCGGAATATCCGAAACCAGTTTTCGTATAAGGGTTCCCGAGGCCCGGATCTCGGCGGCTTTGACCTTGAAGCGGGAAAGTACATCTCCCGTGGAAAGCACCTTCCTTTCAGGAGGCATTTTCCCGTAAACGCTGTAGGGCTGGGTCGTCCTGACATCGTAGGCAGCCCCGGAGGCTCTGGCAATCGGGCCGGTCAGGTTCAAAGGAGCTATAAGGTTCTTCTTGATCACCCCGGTTGTCGAGAACCTGTCTATAAGAGAGGAAGAGCTCATGGCCGTCTTGAAGGCTTTTTCAAAGTGACCCTCAAAGCTTTCCAGGTAGGAGGCCAGCTTCTCAAGCAATTTGCCGGAAATGTCCTGCTTCATGCCCCCGATATCCATAGCCCCTTTCAAAAAGCGGGAACCTGTAAGGATATCGTTCTGCCTGAAGAGCTCTTCTCTAAGGATCAGGAAAGGCGAGGTTATCCTGGGAAACCCGACGTCCGTTGCCATTCCCCCAAGGTCCCCGAGGTGGGAGTTGATTCTCTCAAGCTCAAGCAGGACAGCCCGCAGGTACTCGGCCCGCTCCGGGACCCGCATTCCGGCCAGCTTTTCTACGGCCATGCAGAAGGCAACAGCGTTTGCGGCTGACTCGTCTCCGCTAATGGCCTCGGCAATCGGAAGACAGGCCTGCGGAGTCTTTCCCTCGGCCAGTTTCTCAACTCCCCGGTGCTTGTAAAACATCCGGATTTCCAGGTTGAAAATGGGTTCCCCGATTACGCTGAACCTGAAATGGCCGGGCTCGATAATCCCGGCGTGGACGGGGCCGACAGGGATCTGGTAAACGCCTTCGCCTTCCAGCTGCTTGAAGGGATAATTTTCCTGCGGGGATTCAATTGTCCGGATTTTTCCGTTTTTAAAGGACTTGAGGAGGGGGTGGAAGCCCTCAGGGTAGGCCTCATGCAAAAAGAGCCTGCGCTTATCAAAAGCATCCGGGAAGTCCAGCCCGAAGCCGTCTCTTATTTCCCGCTCGTACCAGCAGGCCGAGGGGAAGGGTTTGGCAATCGAAGACGCTTCCTTTTCCACGGGACGGAGGAAAATGAAGATTTCCGAATAGCCTCTTTTCCGGAAAGCGTAAAAGAGAGTGAAGGCCGGAGCTTCTCCTTTATCTTTATCTCCTTTATCTCCATTTTTCCCTTCAAAACCCTGGACGCAAAAGAGGTTTAGCAGGATAAAATTCTCTTTGATAAAGACCGGTAAGCTTTCCTGAAACTCCTTTTCCGGGAGAGGGATATAGAATTCCCCGTTTTTGCCGTTCCTTATCTGTAACTCTTTCGAAATATTCCTTAAAAGGTCTGTAATGTATTCCGAGGCATTCATTCTCGTTTTTTCTTTCATTCTTTGCATCCCCTCTTCATTCCTTTCAGACTCTGCTCTCTTTCGGTGTTTATTTTCATCTAAGGCCTCCGTTCAGATATATCCGAGTTCCTGCACGATTCCGTTCAGGAGGTTTTCCAGGAAAGGAGGGCAATAGACCCCGAGTACAAGGACCAGGCAGAGCATGATGACTATCGGGACTTTCATTCCCAACCTGATGTGATAGGGCTTAAGCTGCTCTTCTGAAACAGATCCCGAACTTCTCGTAAAAGCTTCGAGCAAAAACCTCGCAAAAGCCGCCGAGGCCAGCACCAGGAAGAGGAGGACAGAAAAGACCAGTATACCTCCATGCGGGAGCCGGGCAGCTTCCAGAAGAATGGATAATTTAGCCGAAAAGATCGGGAATGGGGGAAGGCCCACGATTGCAACGCTTCCCACAATAAAACCCCAGCCCGCAAGAGGCTGGAGCTGGAACACGTCCCGCATATCTCCGGCCAGGTTACTCTCGTACTGCCTGTGCAGGATGCCTGCCGAAAAGAAGAGCGAGGCCTTGGTAAGGGAATGGGCCAGGACATAATAGAGTGTCCAGAAAAGGGCAAGGGGGCTACCTGCACCGATTCCCAGCAGGATTATTCCCATGTGTTCCACGCTTGAAAAAGCAATTAACATCTTCATGTTTTTCTGCCTGAGCATGTTCAGGACAGCAACCGCAACCGTCAGCAGGCCAAAAGCAATAAGGAAATTTGAGACCAGAGGCCCGGCCCCGGTCTGTCGGGCCAGGACGTACATTCTGAGAATCCCGTAGGTCCCGAGGTTCAAAAGGACGCCTGAAAGGATGGCGCTAACAGCCGACGGGGCTTTGGAGTGAGCATCCGGGAGCCAGGTATGGAAAGGTACTATGCCTGCCTTGGCCGCAAAACCGATGAAGATGAAGACAAAACTTGCGGTCAGCATTTTTGGAGAAAGGGAGCCCGCGTTTGCCATAAGCACGGTCCAGTTCAGGGTTCCTCCTCCGCAGCCGGGAACTTCCTCAGAGAGTGTGAAGAGGAAAATCAGCCCGATAAAGGCAAAGAGCATGGCCCCTGAGGCTATGAAAATGTACTTGAGGGCGGCATCGATATTTTCCCGGGCCGAGAGGATGGCCACAAGGACCGCTGAAAAGACCGTCGTCAGTTCGGCAAAGATCCAGAAGAGGGCCAGGGAATCGGAAAAGAAGGCCAGGGTCGTGACCGTAAGCAGGAGGCTGAACGCCATATAAAATATTTTCAGGTTCTTGCGGTTCAGTTCCTGGGCTTCCATAAGGCTTTCCACGTAGCCGTTAGCGTAGACCGAGGCAAAGCAGAAGAGCAGGGCCGCAACCAGAGCTTCGTAGAGGCCCAGACTATCCAGGTAAAAATAGCTGTTTTCGGCTGTCAGTCCGTGGGTTCCGTTAGCAAGGGCAAAAGCGCCTATTGCAAGGTATGCGAGTGAGTGCAGGACTGTAAAAGCGTTCATCGCCCTGTGGGATTTCGAAAGTAAAACCAGGGCAAAAGCCAGAGCCCCGACTATAAGGTAATTGTAGATAATCACAGGTATTCCCTCCTGGACCAAATTTTAAGTTTCATGAGCCGCTGGTGGTATTCCTCGATCGTGGAATCAATTCCTACGGCCAGGATGGTTGTCAGAAGGACCAGGATGATCAGGTCAATAATAATCAGCACCTCGATGATGAAGGGCAGTTCTGTCACAAAGATCCCGAACAGGAGCACCCCGTTTTCCATGCTAAGGTAGCCGAGGACTTTTGTAATCACCTTCCTGCGGCTGAACATAACGAGCATACCCATAAGAGTCAGGGAAAGCCCGATTACGGCCCCGAAGAAGAACAGTTTATCCAGGGCGAAAAAGCCCGAGAGGAAAACGTAAACCAGCAGGATCAGGCCAATGCTGACCAGAATGGAAGACGTAGGTTCCAGGTAGTTGAATTTCATGTCCCTGCTGATTTTAACTTTATCCTCAACCCTGTTTATGAAGAAAGGAATAAGCAAAACCTTGCTGACAAACGTCAGGACCGCAATCGATAGCAGCATAGGACTTCCCTCTATCAGATAGAGGAGGCCTGCAATAAGGGCCAGGAGCAGGGACTGGACAGTATAGGTGGTCAGAAGCGAGGCGAGGTTTCTTGAGGAAATGACAAGCGCCGCTGTGACCAGCACGAAGACGAAGAGGATCCTGATCGCCCCTTCGAGAAATACGGGGTCTGTAAGGAATGGGAAAATCATGCGAATACCTCCATGAGGATGGTAAGGGCCGAGAAGAAAAAGGCCATCATGTAGAAAGCAGGCAGCCTGAAGAGCCTCATCTTTGAAAGCGAGGACTCGAAAAGCCCGATTACTACTGCCAGAAGGCCAGCCTTTACGAGGAAAGCCAGAACCGAGACTGCAAGGCCTGAGCCCGAAAGCCCGCTAGAAAGCCCGACCGGGACAAGGATGTTTATCAGGACCGCCATCAAAAGGGTCTGTTTAACCGAATGGGTCAGTTCTATGAGGGCCAGGTTTTTTCCGGACTGTTCCAGGACCATGGCCTCGTTTATCATGGTAAGTTCGAGGTGGGTTGCCGGGTTATCCACGGGGAGCCTGCCGGTTTCCACTATGATGATTATGAAAAGGGAGATGGAGACCAGAACAAGGGTCGAGCTCACCGGGATTACGGAAGCCGAAGTAATGGCGAACATCTCGTGCAGGTCCACGGTCTTTAAAACGTATGCGAGAGCCGCGAATGATATAACCATAGTGGGCTCGATCACGGCCGAAAGGCTCATTGCCCGCGAACTTCCCATGCCTCCGAAGGCGCTGCCCGCGTCAAGCCCGCAGAGCGCTGTGAAAAAGCGCTCGATTGCGAGCAGGTAGATGAAAACTATGATGTTTCCTATCCCTGCCGGAGCGTTTGGGATAAAGACGACCGGGACAAAGAGGGAGGCCAGCAGGAGGACTGCCAGGTTCAGATAGGGGGTTACCCTCATGATCCCGGAAGAGGTCGGGGAGTAGACCACTTCCCTGTGCAGGAGTTTTCTTAAGTCGTAATAATTTTGCAGAAGCCTCGGGCCTTTTCTTCCCTGGGCTGCGGCCTTGACCTTTTTGATCAGGCTCATGTAGAGGGGGGAGACCAGGAGCACGAACCCTGTGTTCAACAGGCAGAAGAGGATGAAAGATAGGTTTGAGTCCGAAATCATGCGAACCACCTCGTAAAGATCATAAGCACAAGCACCGTGAGGAAGACGTAAAGTATATAGGTGTCCAGCCTCCCGTTTTGCAGCTTCGATACCTGTTGTGAGACTCTATCAACTGCCTGGGCCACGGGCAGGTAGAGGTATTCCTCGAAGAACTTCATAAGCCGGATTTCAGCGGTCCCATGCTCGAATATGCATTCCCGGCTATCGGCAAAGGTCCTGCTGCTCAAAAGCTGGGTTCTGTATATCTTTTTGAAGATTAGCACGAGAGGTTCGGAAAAGCCGGCCGAGCTGTATTCCATTATCGGGTGCTGGGCCAGGATCCCGCAGCCCCAGGTTTCTTTACTGACCCTCGGGCCTGAGGAAGGTCCGAAGTTCCGGACGGAAAGCCAGACCAGCAGGTAGGTGACAATCAAAATCCCGCCGACAAAAAGCATGTCCGGAACCTCGGCCGGAAGCCCGGCCTCGACCCCAACCGAAAGCCCGAAGAAGGCAAAGAGCCGGGAGGAAAAGAGGCCTGTTACGATACAGAGGACAGCAGGGACAGCCTGTCCGAGCAACATGATTTTTGGAACTTCCCTTGCTCGTTCCGCCTTTTCCGTCCTGGGATGAGCCAAAAATGTTGTTCCGAAGACTTTTACAAAAAGGGACGCAGCAAGGGCGCTTGTAAGGGCAAAAGCTGAGAGGCTGATAATGAGGAGCACTTTCAGGAAAGGGGCTTCTGCTCCCGCAAGGGCTGAGGACGAGAAAAAGGCCTGGAAGAGCATAAGCTCGCTCACAAACCCGTTTGTGGGAGGGAGAGCCGCAATCGAAACCGATCCGACCAGGAAGAGGAGAGCGGTATGAGGCATGTGTTTTACAAGTCCTCCCATTTCCTCCAGGTTCCGGGTTCCGGTCTCGTGCACGATTGAGCCCGCGGCCATGAAAAGCAGGCTCTTGAACATAGCGTGGTTCAGGCAATGGAAACCCGCGGCTGCAAGGCTGAGCCCCGCAAGTCCTGCAAGTCCGCTGACCCTGAAGATGAGGTAGAGCCCGATTCCTATCAGGATAAGCCCCACGTTTTCAATGCTGCTGTAGGCGAGCATCCTTTTGATATCGTTTTCTTTCAGGGCGTAAACGACTCCCAGAAGAGCCGAGACACTGCCGAAGACAAGGACCAGGACCCCCCACCAGAGTTCAGGCTCGACTGCAAGCAGGAAACGCAGCAGCCCGTAGATTGCAACCTTGAGCATGACCCCGGACATGAGGGCCGAGATGTTTGAGGGGCTGGCCGGGTGGGCATAGGGCAACCATTTATGGAAAGGCACGATTCCGGCCTTTATCCCGAAACCGAAAAAGAGGGCAGGGAACATCCAGGAAAGTGTTTTTGGGTCCAGGAGTCCGAAGCCCCGGAAGTCAAAGGAGCCTGTTTTGGAATAGAGGCCAATAAAGGCTGAGAAGAGAAAGACCGTGCTCAGGCTGGTCATGATAAAGTAAAACAGGGCCGCTTTTCCGCTTTCCGGCTTTTCGTATTCGTAGATTACCAGGAAAAGGGAAGAGATGGACATGAGTTCCCAGAAGAGCAGGAAGGAAAAGCCGTTTGCCGAGAGCACGACGAGTAGCATTGAGAAGATGAAGAGGTTCATCAGGGCTACATGCAGGCTTTTTCGCCCTTCGCTTTTCTCGTCCTCAACATATTTTATGGAGTAAAGCGAGACTCCCAGGGACACAAGGGCTATCAGGAGCACAAAGCCCGCCGAGAGCTGGTCTATGAGGAAGGTGAACTCCAGGGGAGAAAGGAAGCTGTAGCTTTCTATCAGCACTTCCCGCCCCTCATAGAGCACTCCGGCCGCAAAGCCCGAAAGCAGGCCCGAGGACAGAAAGGTCAGCCCCAGGGAGATTGTCCGGCAATTTTTACTGCGATACAATAAGGAAAGGACCGTCCCGAGAAGCAGGAAGGCCAGACCACTGGCTAGCAAGAGTTCTGACATCTAAGGATCACCGAAGAGGCGGATGAACTTTAAAAAGGATTTGAATCTCAGAAAGGGGCTTGCTGCAAGGAGTCAGGCCGGAGATTTTCGGGTCCGGGTTTATTAAATTGTAAATTCCACCATTAGTCGTCTAACATTCCACCATATTGTTATATGAATGGATGCCGGACAAAATTATAGAATTATATACGTTTGCAGTATAAATATTTGAATATTTTATTAAATATTATTTAAATAGAAACCCGGTTCCTCTGGTCATGGAGAATAAACAACATCATCTGACAGTATAACCCGGGATCAGGGCAACAGACAGGAGCCTAAAATAAGAAAAACTGGCTTTTCCGGATGATAACGATTTTTCATGAAAGTCCGGGGCCTTTATGTAAACTTATGAGAAACTCCGCGTCCCGGTCCCGAAAAACGGTTGGATTTATTATTTGGGAAGGAGGGTTGGGGCAGGTTACGGGAGTTGAATCCGATTATTTTAAAGGACCGGCGTACTCACCGGCCGCAGGCCGGCCTTTTCGTGACAGATATGAAAAAAAATTGATCTCAAAAGCACAGACTGGTTTTTTGAAGAATTTTATATGTTCGAACCCGCGGTTTTTAGGTGGGGTCAAATTTTCAGCAAAAAGGCCTAAATCCTCTAAAAAATTTGGTTTTTCATGGAAGCACACGGAAAAAATGACGGTGGAAAGATACCATTTATGGTTTTCATTTACGGTTTTCAGTCCGCTTGAGTGAGCGGAGCGAGCGAAACGGACCCCGTGCTGTTGCACTTGCAGTGCAACTCCCAGGAAATCTTCGATTTCCTGTGATCCCGAAGCGGAACTCGGGAAGTTGATTTCTTCTATCATCGAAATCCGCTCTCTGCTATTCTTCTAAGGCTTTCTCTTGCATGCCTTTTGATGTGATATTGTTCATCTAGATATCTGGACATGAGTTTTGTTTCAAATTTAACTCTTACAGGTTCATTGGATTTCAAAATTATCCCGTCACGTATAACATTGTATGTCAGAAGGAGGGGGGAATCATTGAGTACCACAAGGTCTACATTGTTTGTTTTAAGAAGGCCTGTCAGTTCACTGATCAACTTTAAATGAAGCTTGAATGCCTCTTTTTTTTCCAGAACATTATCAAAAAGTACAGCAATATCAATATCACTTAAAATATTAGCTTCTCCCCGAACGATTGAACCGAAAAGATAGACTACTGTAACATTGTCCACTTTGGAGAAGAATTCACTCAGCTTTTGTTCCAGCTGATCAAGACTCAATTGTGTAATATCGGACTGCATATCATCAATCGCTTATGACTTTGTACGCTCCTCCGTTTATAATTTGTGTAAATTTTGCAGTTTTCCAGCCATCAGGCCGGGCTTTTCGTGACAGATATGAAATATATTTGAAATCAGAATCACATGCTGGTTTTTTGAACAATGTAATATCAGGCCAAAAAAAGGAATGAGGTCTATTGATGTGTTTTCTTTTTTTCGGACTCGTGTTTTTTAGCCTGTGTTTTGTCTTTATTTCGAACAGCCCGGCCTCCTGCGTCGGTCGTTGAGGGGGCCGGTATTTGAAATCGATTCAACAAAAAGAGCTCCGAAAAGGTTATCCCTGCTCTCCTGCAAACACTTTTCGTGCCTTTTCCCTGACCTCTTCGAAAATGTCCCGGCCTTTCGCGTCGATCCCCACAATAAGAGGCCCAAACTTTTCGACCTCCAGCACCCAGACAGCCTCAGGCATCCCCAGGTCCAGCCAGTGGACGGTTTTAACTTCTTTGATCAGCTCGGCCGCAAGGGCCGCACAGCCCCCGGTATAGGCAAGGTAAACGCAGCTATCCCTGAGGGCCTCCGTAACGTCTTTCATGCCTCCTTTTCCGATTACCGCCCGCACGGAATGGGCTTTGAGGAGAGGCGGAGTCATTTTCGACATCCTGCCGCTGGTCGTGGGGCCTGCAGATACCACTTTCCAGGCCTCTTTTTTCTTTTCCCCTTTCCCTTCTTTCTTTCCTTCTCCACCCAGCTCTCCTTCAATCTTTTTCATGAGGGGGCCACAGTGGTAGACCGCTGCTCCTTCCAGAGAAAAGGGCAGTTCTTCCCCTTTTTCCGTTATTTCGAGGATGCGGGCATGGGCCTCGTCCCGGGCGGTCAGGATTTCTCCGGTGAGGTAAACGACGTCTCCAGCCTTTAGTTTCAGGACGTCTTCCGGGCTCAGGGGAGTTTTCAGATAGTACTCCATTTATTCTTCACCTCCGAGCACGAGAGTAGCGTGCCGGTTCGCCCAGCACTGGATGTTTATGGCTACGGGAAGAGAGGCGGTGTGGCAGTGAGCTTTTTCTATGTGAACCGAGAGAGCCGTGGTGCTTCCCCCGAGGCCCATACTCCCGATTCCGAGAGCATTTACGGCCTCCAGGATTTCCTGCTCGAAGGCGTCCATGGGAGTATCAAGGTCCCGGAGCAGGGCTTTTTTGGCAAGCCGGGCAGATTTGTCAAAGGAGCCTCCGATTCCGATTCCCAGGGTAATTGGAGGACAGGGCATTCCTCCTGCGTTTATTACTGTTTCGAGTACAAAGGCTTTGATTCCCTGAACTTCGGTCGGGTTGAGCATTTTGAGAGCGCTCATGTTTTCCGAGCCTGCTCCTTTTGGGGCCACAGTGATTTTCAGGGTTTTGCCGGGCACAAAACTGTAATTGATGTCCGGGATTCCGTTTCCTGTGTTGTCCCCGTCGTTTTTGCGGGTCAGAGGGTCAACGGCGTTCGGGCGGAGCGGGATTTCTTCCGTTGCCTTCCGCACGGCGGTTTCGAGGGCGGCTTCGAGGTCGAAGTCAAGCTGGAGTTCCCTTCCAATCTCCACAAAAAAAATGATAATGCCTGTGTCCTGGCACATGGGGACGCTGTGCTTTTTCGCGATATCTATATTTTTAAGGATTGCCTGGAGCTGGGCCTTTGCAACGGGGCTTTCCTCTTTTTCGAGGGCCTTTTTCAGCTCATTTATGACATCTTCCGGAAGTTCGGTTTCCGCTTTTCTGAGGAGGTCCACAACGGACTCAATAAGGAATTCACGTTCTATCTTTGAGGACAAAAAACCACCAAAATGGATCATATAATAGAAAATCGATTTGAAAGAAGGGATTCGAATCCCTGAACGCCTGCGCAAGTAGATCTTGATTTATTGAATTTTCTAAGGTTTGCACAGGTAGACAACACTTTATCTCCGGCAGCATTCAACCAGGGACTGTTGAAACAAGCCCCCTCCTCAAAAATCTGAGTCCTCAGACGAAGGGTTTAGGGGGGTAATTGACTGCTCTTCTTCGATCCAGCCCTTTTCCATCCAGTAATTGAAATTGTGCGTCCACTCGTCTTTATTTGCAAGGATGACATACTTGAACTGTTCTCTCCAGGCTTCGTGTGCAGCATCCTGTTCCGGATATTGTCTCTTCTCTTTTATCGCTGCAACGAGGTCTTTGCCCATTTCATGTGATTTATCAATGGCTTCTTTCATTGCTGAGGGGCCTTCTGCCATTGCGCAGCCCACTCCTCCGAGGGTGTTAGCTCCGCAGTGTGCCATGTAATTATTCATGATATCAAGGACAAAATATATTTCCCCGCTGCCTGCGGTTGTCAGGGAAAAGCCGTACTTTCCTTCAAAGAGCTGTTCATGAATGACAAGAGGGCTTCTATCGAAGAAGGTTTTGAGCTGGGCTGTTACATTCGTTATGTAATTGGGACTGCTCAGGATTATACCGTCCGCATCCAGAAGTTTTTCCAGTACGAGCTGATAGTCGTCTTTTATTGAGCAGACTCCTTTTTCCTGACAGGAATTGCAGGCCTTACAGTATTTGATTTTTAATTTTGTAACATTGATTGTCTCAACTTTGGCTCCTGCTTTTGTGGCTCCGTTCAGGGCTGCATCCAGTAATTTTAATGTATTGCTTTTTTTGCCTCTAGGGCTTGACTGTATTCCGATTATCTTCATGATTTTACCTCTTTTTATTCATATAAACTTTCAAAAAAATATCTACAATACTCTATATGATAATAGCTTAAAAACCTGATCTCCCTTTTTATAAATAATAGTGAGCTAATTGATAAATAAACTGTTCAACTCATCATTTATTGTAAGTTTTATTGGCTACCTTGGTCTTGAAAATCAATATGTTTAATTGAAATTATGCCCGGGTTATTCGGTGACGATTTTTAAGGGGGCAATTGTTTATGAAGGTGAATAAATAATGTGATGTTAGGCTAAAGGAGTGAAATATGTCTCTAAGTAACAAGATATTGGATTTATTCGACAGAAATGCCCGGAAATATATGTATACTCCGATCGATTTTGACCATGTAAAAGATGCCACTTACAGTTCAGAACCACTGGAGGGAGGCAAGAATTACTTCAGGTTATGGCTCAGTGAAATGTGTCTTGCTAAAGATCGTGAATGGTTTAAGTGCTGGTATCCGGTAGTTCACTCACTAATTAGCATCCGGTTTGGAACTCAGGAGGTAAATCTTCCCTACGTTGCAGGCTCTTTAAACCTCTCGGATGTGAATTCCCGTAACCTGGATCGAGTTATTCAACTAAACTACCCCATGACCTCACTGATGCCTTTTAATGGAGGAGTCGTTGAAGTGACCGCCGGAATACTGGCAATGCAGGGGGACGATTATCTTAACCGATTTATCAAAGTAATGGGGGATTTTGCAAGTATACTGGTTGTGCCACAGTTATCCGTTGCCCTTAATGTTGCCGGACCCATTGCGACAGGAGTTGAAGAGCTTCTCGGTGCGAGTAATGGAGACCTGCATCTGGGTTTGCATCAGGCATATGTTGGAAAAGGCGGAGGCAGTACAAACACCCTGAAAGCCGGGTATATGGCAGCGATACTGGCAGAGGAAAATGAACTGGATTCAAATAAGCTATGGGTTGTGAATGACAGGCTCCGCTATGGGACCAGTGCTGATAACAGCAAGCCGTTAACCGGACGCACTTATATGCTGTTCCGGATTGAGAGTCGTGAGGAGAGAGATGACATGGACGGACTCACGAACATCAGTAAACCCTTCAATGAAGCCATAAGCGCACAGCTATTTGGTGAAGAAGAGCGGGCAAAAACTCTATTGAGGACGTCCATTGTGGCTGCTATGACCTCACCTGATCTCACCAGGGCGGATAGAAGAAGAGTAGCTCAGGCCATGAAGGACAGTTTTGATAGTGATCTAAATTTTATGACAGGAACAATCAAACGCGAAGGCCCAGCGTTTCCACTTTCGGAGCCTTTATTTTCGCTTTCACTAAGAACACTCGAATGCGGGGAACCAAAATGGGAAGGAGTCAAAGTAATTGCTGAAATCTCTAATTTAAATAGGGCAATGCAACGAGCAATGCCTGTAGAAAAAGCCCTTGCTCTCGGTGAACCAAGCTTTGAGGAGATATTTGGTAAACCCTGAGCTATAATCAGATTAAGCAAAAACAAAAAAGAATGATAAGTTGGTGCAGGATCAGGACAAATTGCACGACCTTCACGAATAAGTCATCGTAAACAACATGTCGAGTACGGTCCTGCGAAAAGCCTCATTATCAAAAAACTGTTTGAAGAATTCGGTTTCATCGTTCATACGGGATATTGCGGCCCGTCGAACAGCGTTGTCGTGCTCGATTCTGGCGTTTTGCCTGTCCGAGTTTTGCCGGGCGTTTTTGTAGGCCGGATCTTCAAGGACTGCGGTCGGCAGCTCGTCCGTGAGCAGGCGAACAATCCGGTCAGGATCCTTAAAGAGGGCCCCGAACTGGTCGTTGAAATTCCTGATGATATTGCTGAGCCGGTCGAGTTCGGGCTCTGACCTGAAGCCGCCTGAGCTTGTCGGGACCGGTTCGATCTCGGCATCCGAGTCCGGCAACTGGATTTTTACGACGGCCTGTTTTTCAACCCGGTAGCTGTCCATGTCGATGGCTTCGAGGATGCCTTTTGAAAGGTCCTCTTCCCGCGGGGCCGGAAGTTTTGGAATCAGGAAGTTGAGGAAGATCGAGAGTTTTTCCCAGTCGGTGTTTGTGTAAGGCAAAACCGAGGCCAGGAAGCTGTAGGTCCGGTTGAAAGTCTTTCCCTTGCCTTTGAAGTCAACCTGTCCGTCTTCGTCGAGCTGGTCTTTGTAGGTGGCGACGCAGGTATCGAGGAACGGGTCGAGTTTTTCCCGCTCGGCTCCTGCCAGGTAAAGTTCTACGAACTGTTCTATCTGCACCGGAGAATAGACCTGATAGCCGTCGAGGTCGGCCCTCAGGTCGTGCAGTTTGTTCGGGTCGGTTTCGTCACTGAGGGCCGTTGTGCGGTAGTAATCTGAAAAAGCGGCCTGGATAGTGTCGGTGTC
Source organism: Methanosarcina baltica (assembly GCF_055394095.1). Taxonomy (NCBI): domain Archaea; kingdom Methanobacteriati; phylum Methanobacteriota; class Methanomicrobia; order Methanosarcinales; family Methanosarcinaceae; genus Methanosarcina; species Methanosarcina baltica. Next base: position 3,329,047 of record NZ_AP042463.1, read on the forward strand.
GTTCATGAAGTCAAGCACAAAAACGTCGTGCTTTTTTGGGTGGGCCCTGTTCAGCCGGGAGAGGGTCTGCACCGCCTTTATGCCGGACAGGACCTTGTCCACGTACATCGTGTGCAGGAGCGGTTCGTCGTAGCCTGTCTGGAACTTGTCGGCGCAGATCAGGAAGCGGTAAGGGTCTTCTTTGATCTTTTCAGGGATCAGGTTTGAAGAAAAGCCGTTGAGGGAGGCTTCGGTAACCTTCGCCCCGCCGTAGTCGTGTTCGCCCGAGAAGGCGACAATTGCCTGGTAGGGGCTCTTCCTCTCGATAAGGTAGCTGCGGATTGCGTGATAGTACTGGATGGCACGCTTGATTCCCCCTGTCACCACCATGGCCCGGGCCTGCCCGCCGACTTTCTGGAGGTTGATAACCTGCTCGTGGAAGTGGTCTACCATAATCTCGGCTTTTAGCCGGATGGCGTAGTCGTGGCTTTCGACGTACATTCGAAGCTTCTTTTTCGCTTTTTTGGCATCGAATTCAGGGTCGTCTTCCACGGTTTTGATTAACCTGTAGTAGCTGTTAACGGGCGTGTAGTATGCCAGCACGTCCAGGATGAAGCCTTCCTGGATTGCCTGTTTCATGGTGTAGGTGTGGAAGGGCCGGTGTTTTACTTTTCCTTCTTCCTCGTAGGCCCAGCCGAAGAGTTCGAGGGTCTTGTTTTTCGGGGTTGCGGTAAAGGCGAAGTAGCTTGCGTTTGTAAGCATTTTCCGGGATTCCATCCGTTTCCGGAGGGCGTCGTTGATGATGTCTTCGGGGTCATTTCCTGAGTCATCTTTGGGTTTATCTTTGGGGTCATAAAGGGCCTCGTTCATGGCAGCCGCGGTGTTTCCCCCTTGGCTAGAGTGTGCTTCGTCTATGATGATTGCGAATTTTCGGCCCCGGTTCTCGTTTCCTATTTCGTCGAGGATGAAGGGGAATTTCTGCACGGTGGAGATGATTATCTTTTTTCCGCCTTCTATGAACTTTCGCAGGTCTCCCGAGTGTTCGGCGTGTCCGACGGTTGAGCCTACCTGGGCGAACTGCTTGATGGTGTCGCGGATCTGCTTATCGAGGATGCGTCTGTCAGTGATTACGATTATGGAGTCAAAGATCTCTTTGTTGTCTTTCTTGAGGCTGATTAGCTGGTGGGCAAGCCAGGCTATGGAGTTGCTTTTTCCGCTTCCCGCCGAGTGCTGGATCAGGTAGCGGACGCCTGCGCCGTGCTGTCCTGCGTGGGCGAGGAGCTTTCGCACGACGTCTAACTGCTGGTAACGAGGGAAGATCTGTATTTTCTTTTTCCGGGTTGTTTTCCGGTTTTTCTCCTCGACGACCTGAGCGTAATTTTCAAGGATGTCGGTGAGTCCTTCCGGGGTGAGGATTTTCTTCCAGAGGTAGTCGGTTTTGAGGCCGGTGGGGTTTGGAGGGTTTCCGGCTCCGTCGTTGTGGCCCCGGTTGAAGGGCAGGAACCAGGATTCTTTTCCTTTCAGCTGAGTGCAGAATTTTACTTCCTGATCGTCCACCGCGAAGTGGGCCATGCAGCGCCCGAATTTGAAGAGGAGTTCGTTCTGGTCCCGGTCGTTTTGATATTGCTGCACGGCATCGGTCACGGTCTGTTTTGTGAGGCTGTTCTTTAGCTCGAAGGTGGCTATGGGCAGGCCGTTGATAAAGAGGCAGAGGTCAAGGGCAAGCTGCTTTTCGTCCCGGCTGTACCTGAGCTGCCGGGTGACGCTGAAGCGGTTTAGGGCGTTTTGTTCTTCGGCTTTTGTGTTTCCGGGCGTGGGGGTTCCGTAAAAAAGGTCAAGTTCGTGGGGGCCGTTTTTTACTCCAGTTCGCAGCACGTCGATTATTCCGCGTTTGCTTATTTCCCCCTGGAGGCGGGCCAGAAACTTCTGCCGGGTGGGGCTGGCGTTTTCGAGGTCAAGGGCTCCGGTCAGTTTTGGCTGCGTGGTTTTGAGGAAAGCCGAAAGCTGCACCAGGTCCACGGCATATTCCCGGTCGTAGTCCTGCCAGCGGCCGAGTATCCAGCCGGTGCCGCCGTAGAGGGCGCTGGCTTCTCTGTATTTGTCGGGTTGCTTGGGGTTGGGTCTTGTTCCTGTCATCGCTTCGACGATCAGGGTTTCAAGGCCGTTTTCACTGGTGTCGGTTGTCATTTTTTCCTCAGAACTTTTTTAATGGGCAGGTATGCAGTGTTTTTTATGAATTTATTTCAAGGTCTCTTAACCACGGAAAAGCACGGAAGGACACGGAAACCGGCCTGATGGCCGGTAGATTGCCGGGTCTTTAAAATAATCATATTCAAAAATCATTCTGAGTAACTTTACACCTTCAAGAGCTTAATATTATTTGTTCTGTTCAGTAGCAACTTCAATGAATTTTAAAGTGTTAGCATATTTACCTGCAATTTCAGGTACTAGTGGACCAAGGCGACAGAATTTTGTCTTAATGCCCTCGATCTTTTTCTCTCTGTCATCCCAATCTTTTGTCCAGTTTACGCAATAGAGATTTAAGCCTTGTATAGCTTTTATTGGAGGTTGATATTGAACCCAGCAGGTATCATCAGTCTGGTTTTTGAAAATATACTCTGCAGATGGAGTAAGATTTACGCCAATCCAATCGGCCAACTCGTGCCACGTAGCTGCTTCATCAATCGCTTTGCCAACATATATATTATCTTCAGGATCATATTCAAATTCCCCAAAAGCTGTTGCACCACGAACTGGAATTTCCAAGTTAATCGAGCGGGGAATTATCCACTTACACAGCTTGCCATGAATATCAATAGCTATTGAGGCATCACTTTCTAAGCAAGGAGTGATTAATATAATTGTATCGGAGATGCTCCTTACCTCTACAACCTTTTCGTTATATTTTACCCTGCCACGCTGGACATTTGCCTGAATGTGGATTTCTTCTATGAATTTCTTCAGAGTGGCAATTGCATCTGTTTTCCTAACATAGACACCTTTCCATCCAAGTACATCTAAGAAAGTAATAACTCCAGTTTTGATTGACTTCTCTGTTTTACAGTAATTTTCCCATACTTTACTTGAAGGTGCATTTTTTTCAGTGATGCTTATCCAATCCGCAAGCTCCTGTAATGCGATTTGTACTTCATCTTTGGATAGACCTTTAGAAGCCGCTTGTTCCCAGAGCCACTCTAGCCAGTTATTTAGACCAATAGGGTAGTGAATTAAATCCTGTCTGAGATTTTTAAAAAGATGTGGGTCACCACCTTTGTCGCAAGAACCCCCGATGGGAGGTGAGTTCACATCCCATCCATCTTTCGTCCGCATGAAATGGTAGATATCATCATGTCCCCAGCGTCGCGAATAAACTCTGAAATCAAACATCTCCCCAATTGTTTGGTCTTGAGGATCTTTATTCGCATTTTCATCCTCAATATACGCTAGCAAATCTTCAACCGGATGTACATGCATGTAGAACTCCAGTTTTTCTGGTGGGAAACCCCGGTTCTTGATCATGTATTCGTGATGTTGTGGCGTGTGGCCGTTTGTATCGAGGGACATATGAAGTTCATGGGCATCTTTTCCCATCTCTTCAATCAGCTTCTGAACGTCATCATCCAGGCGATAGTCGGCCAACAACTTCTGAACCTTCCCCATCCGCTCCACGATTGCTTTTTGGAGATTTTTTTCTTTTTCATTCAGTTCGATTTTCATAGTTCACCTTCCTTCAGTCGTTATCCTCGATGATGTCTTCTTCCAGTTCTTCTTCTGTTGTTTCTTCCTTAAAATCTTCCTCAATCTGTATCTCTTCGGATTCTTCCGGAAGATTTGCAGCAGCCTCTCTTACGTCCAGTTTGCCGGTTACAACGTCAGCTATCAGGCGGGTGCGGTATTCTTTGAGGAGGAAAATTTCTTTTTGAGCCAGTTCTATTGGTTTATTTAGCGTCGAAAGTCTGGCATCGAGAGCAGAGACAATTGCATCCTGTTCATTGCGCGGAGGGACAGCAATCAAGAGTGATTTTATCTCACTGACATTAATTCTATTGAATGTAGATCCGACGAGCACAAGTGACAACTGCTGCTGCATTGTAGGGCTGTGCATAAAGTAGTTCAGGAAACGCCCATTCTCAGACTCAGATCGAATCAAGCACACATCTTGGCCCATGGCGAACCTCTCATCATTCGCGACGAGTGAGCATGCTCCGACGCTAACATTCCTGCAATATATAAGGTCACCTTTTTTAGGCCGCCGACCACCACCGATCAGGTGAGCGTACCATTCTTCAGTTGTTCGCTTTGATGTAGAAAGATCGAGGTCGAAGCTCTGTACTTCGCGAACACTGGCAAGAGGAATCCCCTCATCCACGAAAGGAACTGTAACATGTTTACAGTCAACAACTTCCCAGTAGCGGCGAAGTGCACCTACATCCCAACTCTCCGGTATTTCCCCCAACCATTCAACCCCTGAGTCTTTAAGCTTTACATCAGGATCGAGCCCACGGGTGACGGCGCGGTGGATTATAGCCTGCTTCTCTTCCTCCAGCAGCTTGATAAGTTTCTGTTTGGCGTGGATGTAGCGCCGGATGCGTTTGTCGATGTAGTCAAGGTAGTGGACGATGGCGGATTGTTCGCCTTCTGGAGGAATCCCAAGTTGAATTCGTTCTACCTGACTCGAAGCCAAATGTTTGACTGTTGTTGACCATGTGACGTCATTTATCAACTTGAGTGGAATTGGAAGTAAATAGAGCAAAAAACGAGTTGTGATTGGTGAGTGCCCGCGAACACAGCACATTCTTTGGTTTAGTAACCCATTATCAGATCCACGCCATCTGCCTACATTAAAATCTCCATCCATTCCGATGAGTACTTCACCGGGTTTAACACAAGCAGTTTCTACAAATGGTCCATCAAATAGAAAAGTTGTCTGTGATTTGTTCAAGTCACGTATACGGATTAATGGGTAGCCCTTAGAGATGGAAAAGCGGCTTGAATCAAATGGATAGCCATTGATGATGAGGGCCACATCTCGGATCTTGCCAAAATTCCAGTGTTCCGGCATTTCTCCCAGCCATTCCACGCCTGAGTCCTTATATGCCGAATAGGGCCTGAGATCATGAATCATGATTCAATCCCTCCCGCACCGTACTTATGTAATTTTTCAGTAATACGCAGGCCGGTAATTTGTGGGTTGAATTGTCGCCTCAATGCGGCGACAATTTTTTTATTAAATTTTTGCAATACTCGTAATGTATTTTTCGTTCCAGATTGTCTCCGCAGTGCGTAGACAATTTCTTCTTTAATATAATTTAATATTTGCAATGTTTTTTTCATTCCAGATTGTCGTGACAGTGTCACGACAATTCCCTTTCCACCACCTGCAAGCTTCATTTTTCCCTTCTCCCAATAATTTCATCCAGCAGGCCCCCGGTTTCTTTTTCCAGCGCAAAAATATCTTCACGGATTTCCTCAAGGGTACGCATCGGTTTTGCTTTGTAGAAATAGCGAGTGAAACTGATCTCGTAGCCGGTTTTTACGCTGGCTTCGTCAATCCAGGCGTCTGGGGCGTGGGGGAGCACTTCACGGCGGATAAAGGCCTCGATTCCTCCGGCTTCGAGCAGGGGAACCTGTTCGGTATCCCGGAGTTCAGTGTCAGGCTCGTACTCTACAACGCAGAGTTTTCCATCTACCGTGGCCTCGAAAAGGCCCCTCAGAGGATCGGCTTCGGCTTTGCCGGCTTTGTGGATTTTCTTGATAAGCGGGACGGCGGTTTCGGCTTTTCGGGCCAGTTTGTCCTTTAGGAATTTGAGCCGTTTGGCGCTGAGCTTGACCCCGGCTTTCCCGGCCAGGGTTTTAAAGGAGGCGAGGAAGGCATTGAAATCGCTGTGTGGGCCGGCCCCGAGTTTTTCGGCGGCTTTTTCCACAAGGGCTGCAAGCTGCTCTTCCCCGGCTTCCGAACAGGTCTCGCGGAAAGCGGCGCAGGCAGCGGGGTTCAGGTCCACGGAAAGGCGAACCGGTCTCTCAACGGTCACCTTCCGGTAGCCGAAAGCGGCATTCGGGAAGACCTTTGATTGCTCGGACTCCTCAAAGGCCAGGAAAGTCTCGCAGATCTTTTGGATATCTTCTTCGGACAGTTCGCAGTTCTTCTTGCCCAGGTTCTTGCGAAGTGGCCTGTACCACTGTGTGGCGTCTATTAACTGCACTTTTCCCTGGCGGTGCTCGGGTTTGCGGTTGGAAAGTACCCAGATGTAGGTCGCAATGCCCGTATTGTAAAACATGTTCAGGGGAAGGGCCACGATGGCTTCCAGCCAGTCGTTTTCAATGATCCAGCGGCGGATATTGCTTTCTCCCTGGCCCGCGTCTCCTGTGAAAAGGGAAGAGCCATTGTGGACCTCAGCAATCCGGCTGCCGAGTTTTGTCTCGTGCTTCATTTTCGAAAGCATGTTGGCCAGGAAGAGCATCTGGCCGTCGCTTGAACGGGTAAGCAGCGAGTACTCGGAGTCTCCTGCGTGCTCCACCACGAAACGGGGGTCTTTGATCCCGTCTTTTCCGCCCATGCGTTCAAGGTCGCTCTTCCAGCTCTTCCCGTAAGGCGGATTCGAGAGCATGAAATCAAACTCATGCGCCGGGAAAGCGTCATTTGAAAGAGTCGAATACTCCGGGCCGCCCACAAGGTTGTCGGCTTCGTCTCCTTCCCCTTTGAGGAGGAGGTCGGCTTTTGCTATGGCGTAGGTCTCGGCGTTGATTTCCTGGCCGTAGAGGTGGGTTGCAACCTGTTTTCCGCGTTTCTCCGAAAGCTCTCTCAGTTCTTCTTCGGCCACTGTCAGCATCCCGCCGGTCCCGCAGGCCCCGTCGTAGAGCAGGTAGGAGCTTGATTCGATCCGGTCGGCGATGGGCAGGAAAATTAGCCGGGCCATGAGTTTCACGGCGTCTCTGGGGGTCCAGTGCTCGCCCGCTTCCTCGTTGTTATCTTCATTAAAACGTCTAACAAGCTCCTCAAAAATCGTGCCCATGGCGTGATTATCGAGGCCTGGTTGCTTCACCGAGTCGTCGCCGTTCATCACCGGCTTCGGGCTCAGGTTGATTGAGGGGTCAAGTAACTTTTCGATAAGTTTGCCCAGAGCGTCGGCTTTTGAAAGGCGGGGGATCTGGTTTCGGAACTCAAAATTTTCGAGGATCTCCTGGACGTTTGGAGAAAAACCGTCAAGGTAGGCTTCAAAGTCGGCCTTTAACTGTTGCTGGCTTGCGCGGGAACGGAGGTCTCGCAGGGTGAACTTCGAGGTGTTGTAAAAAGCCTGTTCTGCGGCCTGGCGCAGGGGCTGGTCCTGATTTGTGATGCCATTATTGTCGAGCCTGGCCTTCATTTCGAGAACGGCCTCTTTGGTTGGCTCAAGAACCGCATCCAGGCGCCGCAGGACGGTCATTGGCAGGATTACATCCCGGTACTTGCCACGGACGTAGAGGTCTCGCAGCACGTCGTCCGCAATACCCCAGATGAAATTGGAAATCCAGTTAACGTTATTTTCACTCATTTTGTAACCCTGAGACGTTTTCTTAATCATCTACATTGATTATTATTCTTAGAAGATTTTCTGTTCAAGTATCTCGGTGAGTCTTTTTAACTCTTGCTCTTCTTTTACAACTTTCTATATTTAAAATCGGTTTCTCGAAAAGAATATCTAAACGCGCCACCAATATCAAAGAATATGTCCTCTGAAAAGAAGAACAATGAAGGTGCCAGAGACAGGATCCTGAAGCTGTACACTCTGGAAGTCTATCTGATCGAAGGCCCGTTTATTGAAGAGGTCGATGGGGTGACTATTTCCCACATCATCCAGATCCGGGGAGATCAGAACCTGGTGAGTCTCCACAGTATCATCTACAGGGCCTTCGATCGCTACGACGAACATCTCTATGAGTTTTTATTGGGGGAAGGGCCGGATGACAGGTCTGCCATTTATTCTCTGCCCATGGATTCGCCGATTCCGGGGTTTGAGGAGAAGATGGCGGGGGACGTCCGCAGCACAACCCTCGATTCCCTGGGCCTTGAACCTGGCCGGGCTTTTGGATATGAATTCGATTTCGGGGCCGGCTGGCTGCATCAGATAGACGTAATAGCCATTGAGGATTCTCCGGGAAAAGGAACGTTTCCGAAAATTATAGAAAATGTGGGCAAAAACCCACCACAGTACCCGGATGATGAGGATTAATAAACAGGTTCAATTGGAATCAAAAGAGTGAGTGAACGTAAAAAAGAATAATAAGTTAGTGCGAGGGAAGGGAGTCGAACCCTTGAACCCCTGCGGGAATGGATCTTGAGCCCATCGCCTTTAACCACTCGGCAACCCTCGCAAGATGTCGGTTTTTATTTTCAATATAAACTTGTTTACTCCCGCTCTGAGAGCCAACAATTAACTAACAGCAGAACTAGCATATAAAACTAATCCTGTCAATAACCCTCTACCTGTCAACTACCCCACGCTGAAGCAGTGGGGCTTGTATAAGCCCTGGTTGACCAGCCTAAGTCTTAATTGACTACGTTAGAAATGTCATGATACCTGCAAATGCTTCCTCAGTTTGCAGCTCTATCGTGTAGTATTAAAAGTCCTGGGAGGTAGGGACGGTGTACTACGCATGACAAGCATTTCCAACATTGGCGAGGGGAGACAATTTAAAAAATTGCGTTACCTGCTGAGGAAATTCGTTTCCAATGCAGAGAGGAGAAATCCAAACATGGTCTTTGTACTGAACAAAAACAAAGAGCCTTTAAGCCCCTGTCATGAAGCAGTTGCAAGAAAACTGCTTAAAGCGGGAAAAGCGGTTATTCACAAAAAATATCCCTTTACAATCCGACTCAAAGAGCTGAAAGAGTTTAAGGACAATTCAGAATTTCGGCTCAAAATAGATTACGCAAGCCGTCATACTGGCCTTGCTATCCTGAATGGTTCAACGGTAGTCTGGACGGCCCAACTGCATCACAAGACAGGAATTAAAACGAAACTTGATGACAGAAGAGCAATGAGAAAAACCCGAAGAAACCGCAAAACCAGATACAGAAAACCGAGGTTCATGAACCGTAAAAGAAGGGAAGGCTGGCTGCCTCCATCCCTGCAAAGCCGTGTAGATAACATAGAAAATTGGGCCAATAGGCTCAGAAAACTCTGCCCACTGACACATATTTCCTATGAAAACTGTAAGTTTGATACTCAACTCATGCAAAACCCTGAGATAAGTGGAATTGAGTATCAGCAGGGAGAGCTGCAAGGTTATGAGGTCCGGGAATACCTGCTTGAAAAATTTGGTAGAAAATGTGTGTACTGTGGAGCTGAAAACGTTCCTTTGCAAATTGAGCATATTATTCCTAAAAGTAGAGACGGCTCAAGCAGGATTTCGAACCTAACTTTAGCTTGCAGAGAATGCAACCAGAAGAAAGGAAGTAAAACAGCAGAAGAATTTGGACATCCTGAAGTGCATAACCTGGTCAAAAAGCCGCTTAAAGATGTTGCAATCGTAACTGCTACCAGATGGAAGGTTTTTGAAGTTTTGAATAAAACGGGCCTTCCTGTAGAATGCGGTACAGGTGCAAGAACGAAAATGAACAGGATCAGGGCCGGAATGCCAAAAGATCATCATATTGATGCTGTTTTTGTAGGAAAATCCACACCGGAAACAATCAGGTTTGCAACAAACAGAGTACTGCATATCAGAGCAAAGGGAAGAGGACAGTACAAAAGAACAAATCTCGATAAGTACGGCTTTCCACGCTCATATCTGCCCCGGCAAAAAATCTTTTTCGGATTTCAAACTGGCGATACAGCCAAAGCTGTTGTACCCAGAGGTAAGTATAAAGGAATCTGGTTTGGCTCCGTTGCTTGTAGGAAATCTGGCAGTTTTGACATTAAGAACAAGGAAGGAAAAAGAATTGCACAAGGAATTAACCAAAAATACTTCAAAGTGGTACAGAGAGGAGATGGCTACGAATATTCGGCAGAGGAGTACGGCATTCCTCCCGGCGCTAAAGCAACCGGGCTTCCTGCCTGTTGATCCGTGACGAAAGCTCTTATTTTCAGAACTCCCAGTAATATATATGGTAATTAACAATTAAATTAAATAATTATAATCTATAATTATCATTAATATCTATTATAAATATGGGTGCTGTTTATAAAACAGAATCTATCCACCTGAAAGATTGAAGTGTGTATATATATTCATGTTAATATAACATATCGTTTATAATTAGTGTTTCCGTTGCACCAGTATTTTAGCACATAAGGTTGTTGGTTTATAAGTAAATAATAACTATAAGTTTAATAAATCAATAACTACATGACCCCTGAAAGTTAAAAACTATTTATAGCAAATAGTATTATCCATAGCAAACACTCATTATTTATCCCAAAACTTCCGGAGAATTTCTTTGAGTCTCACAAGTATTATCTCTTCGAACGGTTCGAACATCACACTGGTAGTCATTCTGCTCTACTGGGGCCTCGTTTCCATTCTTGATAAAAAAGGCATCCTCGAAAAGTACAATATCAGCACCTGGGGCCCGCTTCCCATCCTGATGATCAGGACCACGAGAGGGCTCAAACTACTTGATGTCCTGGCCCGGCCGAAAAAGTACTGGCGGTACTTTGCAAACCTGGGCATCCTGCTTATGTTTGTGGGAATGATCGCGATGTTTCTGGTAATCGTACTCTCGGACATTGCGATGTACACATCCTTTCAGAACAACGCTGTTCCGGAACCCGGCAAATACAACGCCGCCCGAAACATCCTTTTGATCCCCGGCGTCAACGAATTCATCCCCTTTACCTGGGGAGTTATCGCTCTGATCGTGACCCTCGTGGTGCATGAATTTTCTCATGCGATCCTCTGCAGGGTCGAGGGCATCCGGGTTAAGTCCATGGGCATATTGCTTGCCCTTGTTCCCATAGGCGGCTTTGCGGAACCGGATGAAGAAGAGCTTTTCGGGAAAAAGGAAGAACCTGAAAGGAAGCTGGAAGAACCGGGCTTAACCGCCACAATCGACGAAATTAAAGCCTGGGAAAAGCAAAAGCAGGAACTGGAAAAAGAGGTGCAGGAAGGGCCACAGGAATTGGAACAGGAAAGGCCGCAGGAAAGGCCGCAGGAAAAGGAAACAGAGTCTAAAACCGGAGCCGGCGACGAAGATAAACCCAAAAAATCCGCCACCCGCACTCAGCGGTCCCGCATCCTGGCCGCAGGGGTAATGGCCAACTTCTTCGTGGCCTTCATAGCTTTCGCCCTTTTCTTTGGGCCCGTACTCGGAGGAATCGCTCCCCTCAGTGACGCCATGATCGTCAATGTCACTGAAGGATCTCCGGCCGACCTTGTGGGGCTTGATGCAAATATGGTCATCACCCGCATAGATGATACCGATATAAGCAACGCAAGAGAACTGCTCCTCTACCTCGACGGAGTCAAGCCGGGCGATCCTGTAAAGCTCCAGGCCGCAAAGGAAGGGCAGGTTTCGACCTACGAATTTGAGGCTATCACCCCTCCCGAAGACCTCCTGAGCGGCTTGACTGTAAGAGTGGTACCTGACGGCCCCTCGGATCTCGCAGGCATTGAAGACGGTATGATGATGTTCCGGATCGATGACGCGAAAATCCGGAGTGAGGCAGACTTCGTGGCTTTCATGGACACAACGGAAGCCAACCAGACTATCCGGGTCGAACTTTATCCTCAGGAAGGCTACAGCGGAGAACTTACGGAAAACGGGACCGTCGTGTTCGATGTGTTTCTGACTCCGCACCCACAATCCGAAGGCAGGGGCTTCCTTGGCATCTACCTCGGGACCACAGGTGGCATCCAGTGCCCTGTGCTCGGGATAGCAATCGGAGAGTACCCCGCAGAACTCTATCTTGAAACTCTCAAAAAAATCCCCTCCATGCTGAACGGGCCCACGGGCTGGCTGATCCTTTTCGGGCTTCCCATCATGGGCCTGACAGGCGAAGGCTTCCGGGGTTTTTCCGGCATGATCCTCCAGTTTTACCAGCCCGCAGGCTGGGCCGAACCCTTTGGGATCTGGGTCTTCTGGATTGCAAACACCCTGCTCTGGATTGGCTGGCTGAACTTCTACGTGGGCCTTTTCAACTGCCTCCCCGCAATCCCGCTGGATGGAGGACATGTGTTCAGGGACTACACCTATTCCCTTATATACAGGATTACCGGGAATGAACAAACCTCGAGCAGAGTCTCCAATTCCATTGCCGCAAGCTTTACGCTCCTGATAATGATCTCGTTTGTCTTCATGATGCTCGGGCCATTTGTTGGGCAGTGGCTGCAATAAGCCGGCTAATTAATTTTTGCTGTGGGATAAATCTTTTGGGAGATAAGGGGCCGGAGGATCCATTTCTCCGGGGAATCCTTTTTTGGGCCTGAAGCCAGGTTTCCAGCTCAAATTATCTTTTTCCCGGTTCCGGTTCACGGAGGGGGTCGAAATACGAGTTTTTCAGCGATACTTCCTTAAATATCTAAGTCAATAATGGGGAGTATTCATTTTAATGCTTTAATCTGTCCCGGGATAATTGAGATAAGATTTTTAACATAATGGGGTTTCAGACATGCTTCCTTCCCGAAAAAAAAGGGCTTCCAGCTCGAAAAAAATCAGGAAACTGGTACATAAAAAACCGGGATAATTGAGATAAGATTTTTAACATAATGGGGTTTCAGACATGCTTCCTTCCCGAAAAAAAAGGGCTTCCAGCTCGAAAAAAATCAGGAAACTGGTACATAAAAAAGATTATTGGACGTACAGGATTCTTGCTCTTTTACTGCTGATACTTTACATAATTTCTTTCGAATACCTGATGCTCCTGGAACACAAGCCTGAACATGCAAACCCCATCACGGCCATCTACTGGGCCACCTCCACCATTGCGACCGTGGGCTACGGGGACGTGGTTTTCAACTCTCTGAGAGGCCAGTTCTTTTCGATTATCGTGCAGGTCGTGGGCATCATCCTTATCTCGGGTTTTCTTGTTACATACATCATAATGCCCCGGCTTGACCAGGCTCTCCTTTTCAGGCTTCCCCGAAAGGTCCCTTCGGGCATGAAAGATCACATCATCATCTGCGGGTACAACCAGCTTGTGGAAACCCTTATCGATGAACTGACCGAACAGGAAATCCTCTTCGTAATAGTCGATGATGACTCCGAGCTTATCAAGGAGCTTAAATACAAGGGTATTCCATGTGTTTTCGGGGTCCCGAGTGACAGGCAGACTCTGGTCAACTCTAACATCGAAAAAGCTAGGGTGCTTGTTGCAAACGAGTCCGATGAAAGAAACGCAAATATAGCGTTGACAGCCAACGAGTTTGACAATATAAAGATAATTGCGATTGTCGAGGACCGGGGCAATTCCAAATACCTCAAATACGCAGGTGCGGACACCGTTGTTTCTCCCAAGTCCATGTTCGGGCAGCATATAGGAAAGAAAGCGGTGGACAGGCTTGTCAGCCGGGTAACCGGGGCCACGGAGGTTTTTGAAGGGATCCATATCACGGAGTTTCCCATCTACCTGAAAAGCCCCCTCATCGGAAAGACCCTGAAGGATGTCTCCGGCCAGAGCTTAACGGAGGCCCGTATCGTGGGGATCTGGAAAAGCGGGGCCCTTTCCTTTGACCCGAAAGAAGATGACGTTATCAAGGATAACTCGGTCCTGCTTGCGGTGGGGTCTCCGGAACAGCTTTCAAAGCTGAAGAAACTGACGCATTGAAAACAGGGTAATGGATCCAGAGAGCTTTGGAGTAACATCACCGTGACCAAAAACAAGAACTTAAAAAAGTTTATCAACGATTCCGGAGGAGTATCCGAAGTTTTTGGAAATATTCTCCTTACGGCAATTGTGGTACTGCTTCTTTCAGCGCTTTCCGTTGCCGTGTACGGCCAGCTGGGAATAAATGACTTCCCGCATGTAGAGATTCATGAAATGGTGAATACAACCACCAACAGGATAAAGGTCGAACATGCAGGGGGAGAGTCCATAAAACTCAATTCTATAAAAATAACCCTCTACCACAACGGAAACAAATACGATTTTTTGCCCTCAGATACTGACGTCACATGTGATTCTGAAAACGGGGTATGGAAATTTGGAGATACCATAATTATCGATACGGACCAGGTGCGGAGCATCAACATGGAAAAAAATGACACTGTTGACCTGTATTTTATTCACACGGAATCGAAACAGGTACTCCTCAAAGTAAGGCTTTCAGACGCCTGGAACAATTAAAAAACTTATTTTTTCAGAATAGGCTTCTATTTCTATAAAACGTGCAAGGATTATTATGAAGGCTAAGGCAACAATTCCCGGCACCGTAAAGTTGAATACATCGTTTATTAATTCTGAAAGTGCGACTGCAATTGCCCTTGCCGGAATTATATTATTTGCACTTGCATTTACGGTCTACGCCGTAATTCAGGTAGAATACGTGCCAGAATGGAAAACCGATGCCGAGTACGCCCATATGAACGAGGTATGGGGGGACATGGGAGAGGTTAAATCAAACGTAGACTCTCTGATAATACTCATGGGTTCTGATAACTCTACGGCTGAAGCCGGGATTTCGATAAGCGTACCGTTAATTATGGGAGGTGGAGAACTTCCTGTAGTAGGCTCCCTGAAGTCCAGTGGAACCCTTGCCGTCAATGAAATTCCGCATACGGTTGAAATAAAAATCATGATTGATGACCCTAATGACACTATTTCTCCTTATAATCCTACTTATGAATGCGGGACTGTTACATTCCATTCAAACAACCGCTACTACGTGGACCAGCTATTCTGGTACGAAAATGGGGCCCTGATTTTCGAACAGGATGACCATTTCCTCATGAAATACCAGCCTTCCTTCATAAACTTTAATCGGAATGCAGAAAACGAATCCGACATTTACATAAATCCTGTAGAGATTCTGGGAAGCCCTAATTCAATTTCCGGAAACATCTGGGGCAGCCTCAAGTTATCTGCAAATGGCTATGAACCGGAATTAAATTTGCCCACCCATGAAAATTTCTCAATCAACATATCCACAAAATATCCCCTGGCCTGGGTAAATTACTTAGACCTGACGGCCAGAAATGCAGGTCTTTCCCTCAACGAGAACTATACCCTTAGCTCTACCGAAGAATCGGTAAACTTCACCTATCTGGCAGGAAACCGCACACTGAACATACATCTCCGCAACGCCACAATCAAAGCCGAAATCGTGGTCGGAGGCGAAGGAAATACCGCCTGGGAATACGATGAAGAATTCCTGGTGTATCCCGTAGCCGACTTCACCTTCAATGTAAGCGAAGGATATGCACCCCTTACCGTCAATTTTACAGATTATTCTCAAAATGCAATCAATTTGAGCTGGAACTTCGGCGACGGAAACACGTCCACTGAAGAAAACCCGCTACACACTTTCGTTAACCTGGGGACTTACACTGTTAGCCTGACCGCCAGCAATGAAAACGGGACAGACACCGAAACCGCAACAATAACAGTCCTGGAAATTCCGGTAACTTACCCGTTAGCGAACTTCACAGCCAACGTAACAAACGGCCCGGTTCCTCTGACCGTGCAGTTTAATGATACGTCCATCGGGAACCCAACTTTCTGGCTTTGGGACTTCGGGGACTTAGGGGACGGAAACACCTCCAACATATCCAACCCGATTCACACCTACAATACAGCAGGAAATTACACCGTCAATTTAACGGTGGAGAACATTAATGGCACCGATTCCGAAGTCAAGTCGAACTATATTTATGCAGGCGTTCTGCTGATAGGGGACTGGTACACCTACAACAACGTTTCCGTGAATTTGAACTCGACGATTGATGTGGAAGCTCTTCAGGACTGTAATACAAGCAGCATTAATGAGTCGTACTTTGAACCCGGAGGAGAAGGGGTAGAAGAGCTTGAAGGCTACGTGCCGGTGGATGCCGCTATGGAGGACACATACAGACAGGAAAATACCACAATAACATTTGATTTTGTAAACTTCAGCAAACTTGACAACAATGTGTCTAATGTATCGATTCTGATAGTTTATCTTTATGACATAGATCAGGATTCAGGTGCGATGCCACCAATATTATTAACACTTTATAATTCAGTGTTTGATTTATCACTAGTAGTGTCACCAAAGATTGATGATAATGTATGGTACGTATTCAAAACTACAGTCCAGGTGCCCGAAGATGCACCTGAAAACCTGACCTCCAATCTAATACTTGATATTAATGGGGCAAAGGAAGGCACACTCCTAATTGATTACATGGGAGTATATCTGATTGGAGAGGGATGAAAATGCCTGAAAAATACACAACCCTTTACTCCGCAAAAAAGATCCTTTCCGATGGCAGGGCCGAAAATACGGAAATCTTACTTGCAAAGGAATGCCCCGTGGAGATATATCTAAATGGCAGGCATTTTACAACCCTTCTCGCTTCCCCTGTCCATTTCAGAGAACTCGCCGCAGGCCATATGGTTTCGGAAGGGGTCCTCACCTTCAAGGATATAGCCGAAATAACGGTTGAGGGGAAGTGGGTTGAAATAAAGACATTTGAGCCCAAACCCCGGCGGTCTGGAAGCTGGAAAACCCCGGTTGTGAATTCGGACGCGGTTTTCGGGATGGAAACAGTCTTTGCAGGGAGAGACTATCTTACATCCGAAACCTACAAAGTCACCAGGGGGACGCACCTCGCAGCCCTGGTTGACCGGAACGGAAAACTCATTTTTCAGGCCGTGGATGTTGGCAGGCACAATGCCGTGGATAAGGTGATCGGAAAAGCTCTCTTAAACGATCTCCCCCTTTCGGAATTATACCTTCTTTCAACAGGCCGGCAGCCGGAGTACATGGTGCTGAAAGCCGCACGTGCAGGCATCCCCCTCGTGGTCACAAAAGCTATGCCCTTTGATTCAGGGGTTGAGGCTGCTAAAAAAGCAAATGTGGGGCTCGTAGGCCAGCTCAAGGAAGAGTCCATGCTGGTCTTTGCGCATGAGTGGCGGGTTAAAGTCAGGTCCGATTAAAGTCAGGTCCGCCTTTCCGACAGTTGAGGGGCAGTTTTTTCTTCCCCTCAAGAATGGTGAAAATATAACTTCAGGTTTTATTTCTGGAGTTGCTTCATACTCATAAATGTTGTGTTTTTGTGAGTGGGGGTGTTTGGTGTGGTGCATTCAAACCACGGAACACACGGAATACACGGAAAAATGAATGCAGGAAGACGGCAATTACGGTTTTTCCGGCATTTTTTAGTTATTTTAAAGAATCCAGGGTCGTTTTTGAATCCTATTGCATAAAGATCCAACTTACTCACCGGCCAAAGGCCGGTTTCCGTGTCTTCTGTGGTTAATAAATGGTAAACAAAAATACTTGATATTATATTTGATCCATTCCTCAGCAATCACTTCTGCCCGGCCGAAATGAATATATCTCGAAACATTCACAAATCCGGGCCAGGCGACTCAAAAGGCCTTTCGCCATTCCCGGCCAAATATATTTTTTCTGTTTTTATCGGTTTCCGGGCTTTCAACGCCACGGGCCGTTTTTGATCTGTATGTTTATTCACTCTGGATCAAACGCCAGAGCAACCTTAAATGGTGTCCATGCGTCATTCTTTTTTCCGTGTGTTCCGTGTGTTCCGTGGTTTGAATCCGTTTTGCATCATACTCAAAAAAGATCACTCTTCAGTTGTTGAGGACCTGTTTTTCCTTGACTCCGCAATTTACCCAGCCCTGTTAATGCAAAAAATTCAGCTCATACCCGGCCCAGGCGACTCAAAAGGCTTTTCGCCAAAACTGGCCAAATATATTTTTTCGATTTTTCGAGGTTGCCGGCCCCTCGTCCCAGTCGCCGTTTTTAAAAAATTTCGAATTTTACAGAAACCCGGACTTGAATACTGAAATTTTCATTTCCTCTCAAAAAACGGTGGTAGAAAAGTATGCATTCGTTTTGCCGTCCTGATGGGCGTTGAGGGCCTGGTCCCTTCCTGGTCCCCCGGCCCAAAAACCCGGCCAGACGATTGAAGTATCCATTTATGACAGGCAGGTTTTGGCTATCTTTTTCGCTCATCTTCTTTTCCATTTTTTCGGGAAGGCCGGTCAGCAAGCTGACCGGTGAGAGTGCCAATACCTGACTTCGGCTTCTGAAACGTAGCGGGGGTGGGATCTCAAAAAAGTGGCGGAGACTTTCAGGGTATTTGGAAAACTCTTTAAACTTCGGAAGCAAAACTTCTCCTTCACTATCCAGTTTGTTGCTCAATCCTGTTTCTTCACCCCATAACTCTATCATAACTCGCCAACAGTACAGCACCGAAAAAGAAGGACAGAATTTCCATGACAAATCCCGGTCAAGCTTCCCCCACACCCGAATACACGCCTCACGAACTGAGATGCGTGCTCTTTGCAGCAACAATGGCGTCCTTCCTGTCTCCTTACATAGCTTCCTCCATCAACATCGCCCTGCCCCTGATCGGGAAGGAGTTCGGGGTGGATGCGGTGCTGCTCGGGTGGATTCCCACAACGTACCTTTTGACCTCGGCGGTGCTGCTGATCCCCTTCGGGAGGCTGGCCGACCTTTACGGGATGAAGAAGATATTCACTTCCGGGATAATTGTTTATTCTCTTGCGGTTTTACTCTGCGGTTTTTCGGTATCTATCCCTATGCTCATCGGCTGCGAGATGCTGGCCGGGATAGGAGGGGCAATGATCTATTCCACGTCCATTGCTCTCCTGACCGCGGTCTTTCCGGGGAACGAAAGGGGCAGGGTACTCGGGATCACTGTTTCGGCCGTGTACATCGGGCTTTCGGCAGGGCCTTTCCTGGGGGGGCTGCTTGCGGAGGCTTTCGGCTGGAGGAGCATCTTTCTGTCCATCGTGCCCGTGGGCCTTGCTGCGTTTCTTCTCTCTTTCCGGGTGAAGGTTGCAAATGACGGCAAAAAAGAAAAATTCGATTTCGTGGGCACTGTAATTTACGGTTTCATGCTCTTTTCCCTGATCTACGGGCTCTCCCGGGTCCCTGAGAGGGCCGGGTTTACGTTCCTTGCAGGAAGCTTTGCGGGGCTGCTGGTCTTTATCTCCTGGGAACTGAAAAACGCAAGTCCGGTCCTGAACCTGCGGCTCTTCCGGGACAACCCGACCTTTGCCCTCTCGAACCTCGCGGCCCTCATAAACTACAGCGCAACGGCAGCAGTCGCCTTTCTGCTGAGCCTCTACCTCCAGTTGAACAGGGGGCTTTCTCCCCTTTCCGCAGGCTCCGTGCTTGTGGCCCAGCCGGTGGTCATGGCGCTCTTCTCGCCTTTTGCGGGCCGGCTTTCCGATAAGGTGGAGCCCAGAATCGTGGCCTCGGTCGGGATGGGGCTTGCGGCTCTCTGCCTCTTTATTTTCAGTTTCTTAACCGAAGAAACCCCGCTTCGAACCATCACCGCCACCCTCATGGTGCTCGGCCTTGGCTTTGCCCTCTTCTCCTCCCCAAACACAAACGCCATCATGAGTTCCGTGGACAGGCGCTACTACGGGATTGCCTCCGGGACCATGGGGACCATGCGGCTGATCGGGCAGATGCTGAGCATGGGGCTTTCCATGATGATTTTCTCAATCTTTATAGGCAGGGTGGAGCTAACGGCCGAAAATCACGCGGAACTCCTCACAAGCGTCCACACGGCCTTTACACTCTTTGCGGTGCTCTGTTTTATCGGGATCTTTGCCTCACTCGGGAGGGGCAGGGTGAGGCGTTAGGCCTGTCTGTCTCCGGGATATTTTTGGCCTTCTGGTCTACTACGGTTGCTCTGGCGTTTTTTAATCAGTTTCTCCGAATAAGGTTTATAGTCCTCTTGAGCTCGCTAAGCGAGTGAAAAGGACCCCGTGCTGTTGCGATTTCATCGCAACTCCCAGGAAATCTTCGATTTCCTGTGATCCCGAAGCGGAACTCGGGAAGTGCAACTCGGGCGTTAAAGTTATACGGGTATAGTTCAATTCATCCAATTCTAATGCTTAACTTTTATTACTCATTTTTTATTATGTGTTAATTTATTTTCACTATCTCTGAAGGAATTATTTATGAGCGAGCTTGGAAAAACAGTAACTCTGGGCCGGGGGGTTGTCCTGGCCGTCTTGATGGTCATAGGGTCGGGGCTACTTGGTCTTCCGGGCCTTATAGCGGATGTAGGGAATGTGCAGGAAGTGGTATTTGGCTGGCTCCTTATCATTTTTGCGACAATGCCCCTTATACAGATCTGTGCCAGGCTCGGGGTTAAATTTCCCTGCTCAGGCGGGCTTTCCCATTACGTAAGGGAAGCCGTCGGAGAATGGGGTGGATACGCGGTAACCACCCTTGTCTGTGGCTCCTTTATCCTGGGAATCCCGGCGGTTGCCCTTATAGGCGGCGAGTACATGCAGCATCTCTTTGACCTGCCGGCCTGGGGAGCTTATCTGCTACCAATTCTGCTCATAACGGTCATGACCACCATCACGGTTGCCGGGGTCCGGGTAATTTCCCTTCTCAACTATGCGGCCGTGGCCATCCTTTTGTTTTTGATTGCGGCTCTCACTTTCTTTAACTTTGATTTCTTTGCTACCGGCCTCAGTTTTTCAGTGCAGGCCCTGCACGGGGCTGTCTCCGGAACCGGAGGAGGGGAGGGGCTTAACCTCCACAACGTCTGGAAGATTTCCGCCATGCTCTTCTGGGCTTTCCTGGGTTGGGAAAATATGTCCTTCGGGCTTGGGGAACTTCAGGACCCTGAGAGAAACGTGCCCAGGGTTTTCTGGCTGAGCTTTGGCCTGACGATCTTCATTTACCTGATGCTGGCCCTTACAAGCATAGGGGCCGACGCAAGCGGGGTTCCGCTCGGAGGGGCCTCGGGGCTTGTGGAACTTGTCCGTTTTACTCCCATCGGCAATCTGTTGATCTGGCTTATGGCAGTCGTAATCGTTGCAAACGTGACGGCCTGGAACTTCGCCTCCAGCCGAATGCTCTATACCGCAGGCAAAACCGGGGTCCTGCCGGCATACCTTGGAACCCTCTCGAAAAAAGGGCAACCCCTGGCGAGCCTTTTGAGCATGTACGTGGTTTTTGTGCTGGTGATTTTGGGGACGTATGTGTTCAAAGTTCCGCTCTCGGCCCTCCTGATGCTCGTGAATCAGAACTTCCTTTTCCTCTACGGTTTTATCCTGCTTTCGTACTGGAAAACCGAAGTTGGGTGGAGACGCTGGGTCTATTCCGGTTTGTCGCTGGTTTCGCTTTCTTTCCTGATCTCGGGCTTTTCCTGGACAGTTATTTATTCGTTTGCCCTGATGGGGTTCGGGTATCTGGTCTACCTTAAAAAGAGAGAAAGGGTTGTGGTAGGCTCTGTATCAGAGATTTCAGGTTCTGACTGAACATTACCTGCCTTTTTATTTCCTTTCCTCCCCATTTCTCCTTTCCAAAAAGTCCCTTTCCTTTTCTCCCCCCACCGGCCTTTTTATTTTATTTTCCTCCCCATTTCTCCTTTCCCAAAAGTCCCTTTCCTTTTCTCCCCCCACCGGCCTTTTTATTTTATTTTCCTCCCCATTTCTCCTTTCCCAAAAGTCCCTTTCCTCTTCTCCCCCCATACCCCCCTCATCACCTATCTTCAAAAATGAGATTATTCTTTCCTTGTCTCCCTTCCAAAAAGTCCCTTTCCTCTTCTCCCCCCATACCCCCCTCATCACCTATCTTCAAAAATGAGATTATTCTTTCCTTGTCTCCCTTCCAAAAAGTCCCTTTCCTCTTCTCCCCCCATACCCCCCTCATCACCTATCTTCAAAAATGAGATTATTCTTTCCTTGTCTCCCTTCCAAAAAGTCCCTTTCCTCTTCTCCCCCCATACCCCCCTCATCACCTATCTTCAAAAATGAGATTATTCTTTCCTTGTCTCCCTTCCAAAAAGTCCCTTTCCTTTTCTCCCCCCACCGGCCTTTTTATTTTATTTTCCTCCCCATTTCTCCTTTCCCAAAAGTCCCTTTCCTCTTCTCCCCCCATACCCCCCTCATCACCTATCTTCAAAAATGAGATTATTCTTTCCTTGTCTCCCTTCCAAAAAGTCCCTTTCCTCTTCTCCCCCCATACCCCCCTCATCACCTATCTTCAAAAATGAGATTATTCTTTCCTTGTCTCCCTTCCAAAAAGTCCCTTTCCTCTTCTCCCCCCATACCCCCCTCATCACCTATCTTCAAAAATGAGATTATTCTTTCCTTGTCTCCCTTCCAAAAAGTCCCTTTCCTCTTCTCCCCCCATACCCCCCTCATCACCTATCTTCAAAAATGAGATTATTCTTTCCTTGTCTCCCTTCCAAAAAGTCCCTTTCCTCTTCTCCCCCCATACCCCCCTCATCACCTATCTTCAAAAATGAGATTATTCTTTCCTTGTCTCCCTTCCAAAAAGTCCCTTTCCTCTTCTCCCCCCATACCCCCCTCATCACCTATCTTCAAAAATGAGATTATTCTTTCCTTGTCTCCCTTCCAAAAAGTCCCTTTCCTCTTCTCCCCCCATACCCCCCTCATCACCTATCTTCAAAAATGAGATCATCATTCATGAGATTCCCCTTGCACGAAGTGCGGTGTTTTTTTTACAAGCATTCTTTTCCCCGCCCACGTAATAACCTGAAGAAACGAAACCTATGAAACCCGAGGGTTTATAATATGGAGATCGAACACAAATTTATGCCCGGTTTTGAAATATAATTTTTCGTAAAAAAAGGAGCCGGGAATGAAAAATAATCTGTTTACAATTCCTGCGGCGGTTGAGAGTGAAGTTATGCTCATAAACCGTGGGTTGGTTTACGGGCCGTAGGCCCAGTCGGCACAAATGATAATCATAGAAAAAGAATCGAGAAATAAATTATTCTCCGGATTCCTGCCCTGTTTATTCAGGCTTCTCCGGCCTGAACTCAAGCCGGGTCTTGAAGAGCAGGGCCCAGAGGTCTCCTTTCTTATACATCCTTTCCACATCGATTTCCGCTCCGGCGCCTTTTATATCAAACTCAACAACCCCTTCCCCAAACCTTACGCTCCCAAGCCTGCTTTCCATCCGGCTGTAATCAAGAGCATCAGCCAGTCGCAGAAGGGCCGCGATTTTCAGGGTCAGTTCCTGAAGGTCTTCAGGCATCCCGGCAAAAGCCATTTCCTGGAGTTTCTCCAGCTTCTTTTCCCCGGCTTTCTTTTTATGCAAAAACGTCGTCCAGGCCACGACCGGCCAGTGGTATTCGGGAAGCTCGGAAGGAGGGTGCAAAAACAGGATATCCCTTCCTGCTCGGTGGTGCTTTTCCAGATCCGTTGAAACCCCAACATCATGGACAAGGGCTGCCATTTCCATAAGTTTCCGGTATTTTATATCCAGGCCGTGGACAGGGGTCAGCAGGTCGAAAAGCTCAAGCGCATTCCGGGCCACGTTATCAGCATGGCTTCGCTCGATTCCGTATTTGTGACAAAGGGCCTCAAGAGAAAGAGGCTCGGGAACAATATTTTTTTCGGGTACAGCTTTTTCAAAGCTGGTATTCGGACTCATCTTGGTATTCCTTCTTTTAAATGTTAAGGGGGCTTCTCGCATAAAAAATAGATCGTGTTATCAAGGTGCGTTTATTGCCAGTTTCAGAATTCGGATTAGTCCTTATTCAAGAAGTCCTAGACAGCCTTTGAATATTCATATATCCGTCTTTTCTTTTTTGTCAAAGGGATCTGCCAGGAGATCTCTTATTTTCGAAAGATACTTTGACGACGGCCGTTTGGATTTTTTTAAAAAAGTTATCTACACTTCCACTAAAAATATTGTGCAAGTTTTCAAACATGTGGACTGATATTTTTTTCAAAGATCAATCTCAAAACCTCTGTAAGCAACAAAGAGTGCAGGAAACTCGTTGAATAACAGATTCAAATAAATTAAAGTCTTCCGTGGTTTCAAATAAAAGTGTCCGTTTTGTATAATTTCAAAAAAATTATCCCGTATCTTTTCTGGAGGAGTGTCTCAAAAAGGATAATTCCTGCTATGCCAGACCTATTATCAATATGATTTGTGAACATTGTGACATAAAATCACATATTTTATTGCCTGGTGTGTTAAAAATGGCCTGAAATTGAGGTTTTGGACTCCTCATGCCCGTTTTGTAGAATTTTCTGAAAAAACCCCCGGGGCTTTTGCAGGCAGCCTGCCAGATCCGGCCAGAGTATTGACTTTCCTGGACACTCCATGCTTCTTCTCTGGCCGTTTCTTTTTTGGTTTTTCTGGGCCATAGCCTCCACCTCTGGGAATCTCAATTATAAAAATCGAGAAACAATTTTAGATATACTCATACAGGATTATAAATCCGAATTGTATTGGATTATTCCTTACATTTTGATGCAAAAATTCCGAATTTTGCTGATGACAGTTCTCTGTTTAATTCTTGCTATGTTTTTGTTTGTGGAGGTGTTTTGTGTGTGCATTCAAACCACGGAACACACGGAAAAAAAAGGCCAAAATACACCAATTACGGTTGTGCTGGCGTTTTTCAGTCCGCTTGAGCGGAGCGAAACGGACCCCGTGCTGTTGCACTTGCAGTGCAACTCCCAGTAAATCTTCGATTTACTGTGATCCCGAAGCGGAACTCGGGTAGTGGAACTCGGGTAGTGGAACTCGGGTAGTGGAACTCGGGTAGTGGAACTCGGGTAGTGGAACTCGGGTAGTGGAACTCGGGTAGTGGAACTCGGGTAGTGGAACTCGGGTGATTTATATACCATATCCAAAGTCTTACTGAACAATGATTAAACTTACTTTTAGGCAGGGAACCCTCCTGATTTCGGGGAATTGCCGGGCGGGTCCCCACGCCGTCTGGGACGAGCGGAGCAAAGCTTTCCGGGCTCCGGGAATGTACTACCGGGAGATCATAACCTACCTCGAGAACTCTGGAATTGAGTTTGAAGACTCCGTCCTCGACCTTCTCCCCTGCCCGGACCTGAAAGCCGCCTACCTGGCCTCAGGGGACAAAAAAACCCTGAGAAACTACCAGGAAGAAGCCCTCGCAGCCTGGGAAGCAAACGAAAAATGGGGAGCCCTCGTCCTGCCCACAGGAAGTGGCAAAACCGTCGTTGGAATCAAAGCCATTGCCGACTGCAACACCCCGGCCCTCGTTATCGTCCCGACTCTTGATCTGCTCGAACAGTGGAAAACCCAACTCTCAAAAGCCTTCGGGATGGAGATCGGAAAACTCGGGGGCGGGGAGAAAAAACTTTTACCAATTACCGTTTCCACCTATGACTCGGCCTACATCCACGCCGAAATCCTCGGAAACCACTTCGGCCTCATCATTTTTGACGAGGTCCACCACCTGCCAGCTTCCGGATACAGGACCATTGCCGAGTTTTCCGCAGCCCCCAGAAGGATGGGCCTGACTGCCACCTATGAAAGGGAAGACGGTCTGCACGAGGAACTTTCCCGCCTGCTCGGGGGAAAGGTCTATGAAAAAACAGCCCCCGAACTTGCGGGCGAACATCTGGCCCCTTACAGGATAGAAAGAATCCCGGTTGCTCTTACCGAAAAAGAGCGGGAACTTTACGAAGAACAGTACTCGGTCTTCACCGCCTACCTCAAAAAAACCCGCATGAGGATGCAGAGCCCACAGGACTTCCAAAAACTCGTCATGAAAAGCGGCCGGGACCCCGCCGCCCGGCAGGCTCTTCTCTCAAGAAACAAAGCAAGGGATCTTGCCTTCAACAGCGAGGCTAAAATTGATAAACTGGCCGAACTCCTGCAAAGGCACAGTAGGGACCGGGTCTTTATTTTTACGGAACACAACCGCCTCGTCCACCGCATCTCTCAAAGATTCCTCATTCCGGCCGTCACCTACCGGACCCCCTCAAAAGAGAGAAACTCCATCCTCGAACGTTTCAAAAACGGGACCTACCGGGCGGTCGTAACCTCGAAGGTGCTCGACGAAGGAATCGACGTCCCCGAAGCCGGGGTGGGGATAATCGTAAGCGGGACCGGGAGTAAACGGGCCTACGTCCAGCGCCTGGGCCGTATCCTCCGGAAAAAGGAGGGAAAGGAAGCCGTGCTCTATGAACTGATCGCAGCCGAAACCTCGGAGACCGGGACCGCCCGACGGCGGAAAGAGGGCCTTTCTAAGGGAAAAGGCTCAGCTGGAAGGGATGAAAGGAAAGAACAGGAAAAACCGGAAGGAGGCAAATAAAATGCTCAGTTCTGACCTTCTGATAACCAGGATCTCAAAGGGAACAATCAGGCCGGCCTATGCAAAGTTCGACCCCGAAACCCTTGACCTGGCCAAACTTTTGATTGATACTTTCAAGCTGCATGTCGGAAAACCCTATGGGGAACTTCTGGCCGAACTGGAAGGCTTTGAGGAAATGAACTTCCGCTTCATCCGGGGGCTTTCCCAGCTCCTTATCCGGCGGTCGGTTGTCGAGACCGTTTCAGTCGTGGACCCTTCTTCCGCAAGGGAAGCGGTTTTTGAGGCCTGTGGGGGAATGGCTCCGACACCTGAAGAGAGGAAAGCGGCCCTGGAAACGGCCTCGGAAAAGTTTTCGGTATCCGTCCCCGAACTTGAAGAGGCCCTTTGGGCCGACCTTGAGGAAAACCAGGTCCTGAAAGAGTTTCGACCACAGGCCCCGGCCGAGCTCCTGCGTCAGTACAATATTTCCCAGACCCAGACCCTGCTCTTCAGGGCTGTGGATATGGACCTCTGGATCCGGGGAAATTATCAGCAATTGCTCTGGGCAGTCGTCCGGGCGGGGCTCATGTATTCCCTTGGAGAAGCTGGGGAAACTAATAGGAAAATAGAGGAAGAAGTCCGGCTGCACCTCGACGGGCCTGCCTCTCTTTTCCGGATGTCGGAACGTTACGGAAATGCTTTTGCGAGGGTCTTTCCAGTCCTCCTGAAGTGCGAGAGCTGGGGCCTGAGGGCCGGGATTCTGCATAAAGGATATCAGGGAAAGCGGATTCTCGAATTTACTCTTGATGATTCGGAGGAAGCCTTTGGGCTCGGGCTCGGACCCGGACCCTTACACAAACCCGGCCTGGTAGAGGAAGGAAAGGAAAGTTACGGCCCGGAGGAATCTGCGGAAACCGAAACCAAAACCCAAACCAGAAAGGAAGCTTATGACAGTGTCGTGGAAAAGGAGTTTGCATCCCTCGGTTTCGGGCGCTGGAAAGCCCGGAGGGAACCCACGGTTTTGAAAGCCGGGCCTTATGCTTTTGTGCCGGATTTTTCTCTTGAGAGGGACGGGGTTTTAGTTTTCGTGGAAATCGTGGGCTTCTGGACTCCGGAATATCTGGAGAAGAAGATCCGGAAATTAAAAGAAGTTAAGGAAACCGTGCTCCTGCTGGTCGGTAAAAAATTGAGGTGCTCCGAGAAGGACTTCCCCGGCCGGAATGTGATCTTTTACGATAAGAAAATCCCTGCCAGGGAAATTATGCAGGCTCTTCGGGAATATGAGGAAAAGAAGTTTGCTGAAGATTTGGAGAAATTGCGGGGGATGGAAATCGAGCTTTCCGGGGAGCTTATCGGGCTTGAAGGGCTTGCAGAAGAAAAAGGGGTATGGACCGAGGCCCTCAAGGCCTTGCTTTCGGAAAAACTGGCCGGGTCGGAAGACTATGTGCTGCTTGAAGATTTTGTGCTTCAGCGGGGCCTGCTTGAGAAACTTGACCGGCGGCTTGAAAAACTGAATAGCTATGCTGGAGCGGTCGGGTTGTTTGAGGAATTCGGGCTGGATCCGGGGCTTTATTATCCCGTGCTTGAATGCCTGGGGTATAAGGTCGTCTGGTGCGGGCTTAGTGAGGAGGACGCGCGGATTAAGAAAGGAAATTAATCATGAGAATATGTGGAATTTTTTTAAATATTAATCCAATACCGGCGCTCTCAACGGCCGACGAAGGAGGCCGGGCGGGACAAAATGATAATGAAGACAAAACGCACGCTAAAGACTGCGGGGTCTAAAGTCTGAGAGTGTCTTTTTCAAAAACCTGCCCGTATTTCTGTTTTCAAATTATTTTCCATTTCAGTCACGAAAAGCCCGGTATGCGGTCGTTGAGTAAGCCGGACCTTTATAGATTCAAATTTCCAAAATCTGCCCTGTTTTTTGTATTAATCCCTCATTCACAAGG
Source organism: Methanosarcina baltica (assembly GCF_055394095.1). Classification (NCBI taxonomy): domain Archaea; kingdom Methanobacteriati; phylum Methanobacteriota; class Methanomicrobia; order Methanosarcinales; family Methanosarcinaceae; genus Methanosarcina; species Methanosarcina baltica. Next base: position 3,357,157 of record NZ_AP042463.1, read on the forward strand.
GTCCAATGACATTATTTTCGGTAATCCCTTCTCTTCAAACACACGACGGTTAACACTCCAACAACTGCAAAAATAGCTTCAAATCCTGGAGCCTGCTCTTCATCCGGGGCCTGTTCTTCATCTGTTGTGTTGTTGATTATCTCATCAATGATTGTTTGTTCCTGAGTTTCGTTAACGATTGGCTGTTCTATACTTTGATTCTCCGACGGCTCAGTTACGTTGACGGTTGTTTCAGGTGGTAATTCTGATATGGTTTGTGGATAATCATTAAGATCTCCAGGAAAAGTCAGGGCATTGATTTCCTCATAATTGGAAAATCCATCCTTATCCGAATCAAGAGTTTCAATCGATGCAAAACTCTTTCTACTTTTTGAATATGCCTCCCCATAAGGATTCACGGACCCCCCGTTTGGGCCTTTATGACAGGTAACACACGAATCAAGCTTTGTGTCTCCGGTATCGTAGTGCTGATTGAAAGCTCTTAAATAGCTGGATTCCGCTGACACCATGGGTGTCCCTATCGAAATGATCACAACTAAAAACAATACAAGAATTATTTTATAGTCCATAGATTTAGCACCGTTTCCCCAATTATTAATTGACGGATCGTGTTCATGAGTCGTTTCTGAAAACAGAAAAAACGGACTCTGAAGGAATTTCCCCTTTACTCCACAAACTCCACGCTGGATTTTACGGGCCTGAAAAACTTCATGAACTCATGCACATCTTCCGGAAAGTCAGTGTTCACGTTGAGTCCGAGGGCCTTTGCATCCTTTGCGGAAAGCGGGGTTATGTGGATCATTTCCCCGCTGACCAGTTTTTCGACAATTTCATCCTTTTTCCCGACCTCAAATTTCCCTTCCAGGAGTTCGAGGGCCACGTCCCGGGTAAGTTCAAGGGATTTTCTGGAGATGTCGCTCATCAGAAGGGTGAAGTCTCCGGCTCTTTCTTTTTTCATGTTCTCTATACGGATCCAGGAGGCGGCCGGGTAGGTCCCCCGGATGAAGTCTCCGACCTGAGGATCGATGGGGCCGATGACGGCGTTTTTGTCCATGACAATTTCGTCGGCGGCAAGGGCGATCATGCTGCCTCCGGACATGGAGTAGTGGGGAATTATTACCCTGGTCTTTTCCGGGTGATTTTTGAGGGCCCGGGCGATCTGGATGCTGGCGTGGAGCTGGCCGCCGGGGGTGTGGAGGATGAGCTCAAGGGGGCGGTCCCGGAATTTCCGGATGCCTCGCAGGACCTGCTCGGCGTCTTCCTCGTCGATGAACTGGTAGGCCGGAAGCCCGAACATGGAAATGGCTTCCCGCCGGTGAATCATTGTAAGCACTTTGCAGCCCCGTTTTTTCTCCATTTTTTTCAGGCGGGCCTGGCGCATCATGCGGATTTTTTTGAGTTGCGACTGCGGATAAAGGACGGCGTAGATAAAGAAAAACACGAGTAGAAGAGTAAGAACATCCCAGAAACCGATGCTTATATTGTTGATAATGGCCACAAAAATTCCCCGCCTATTTGATAAATCCCCATATTATTATTGCTTGTTTTATATTAAATATTGAGCACCCCGGATTCCGTTTCAGTTGTTGAATGGGTCGTGGAGCATATCCCGGAGGTCAGATTTAATCTGATGTTTCAATACAGGCCCTGCTACCGGGCCCTGGAGTATCCGGAAATCGGGCGGGGTTTGACTCTGGAGGAACAGATGAGGGCAATTGAGATTGTGAGAGGGGCCGGGATTGAGGATTTGCTGATCTGAGAATTAATGTTGTTTTGAGTATTAGATGCAAAAAATGCAAATGAACCGGATTACTGCTGATAAGGTAAAGCGAAGAATTTTTTTTGAAATAATATTTAGCCTGCGATATATAAAAATACGTTCATATAATTTGATTGCTAATAATTACTTATGGGGAGGGTAAGCGGAGCCTGTAAATTTTTGGGGATGATCTTTATTCTCAGCCTGCTAATTCAGGGGAGTTATGCAGCAGAAGAAAGCAATCAAGCAAATACGAATTCGAATTACACCATAAACGATACAGTAAACGGAACAATAATTGGAACCATAAACGGCACGATAAATGATCCCATTAATGGAACAGCGATCGGCACCATAAATGGAACAGTAAATGGAACAATAAGCAGTACGATAAGCAAAATAGATCCGTTTCAATGGGTTTTGATACTACCAATATTAGTAGGTTATCTCCTTTTTTTGTGCTGGTTGTGTAGGTTTTTTGATAAAATGAACTTCTGCTTAGTGTTTTTTGTGCTTATAGCACTGACTCTTGCGATCTTTTCATTCGACCCTAGCTCGTGGGTAATCCGCCATGCCCCCCTTGGCCTTATGTCTCTTTTCATTATTTTAGCCATAGCAGTCATTTTGTATGAGACAAATGAGACAATCTTCAAAATAAAGTGGTTTCAGGACAAGCTTCAGGGCAACCTGATAATGAGTCTGCACGATATAGTAAGAAATTTCATTGTGATTTCTGCAGTTTTGATATGGCCTCTGATTCTCCTTTATTTATATAAGCACAATATCGAAAGTGTTACATTTTATGGGATAGAGGGAGTGGAGTTTCCAGTTATAATAGCTGCATCGTCTATTGGAGTTCTTTCTTACCTCCTGTTAAGTATTGAAGAAATATTTGGCCAGCTTATTCCTGAATATAAAAAGATGAGCATTGCCTGGTCATATATCAGGAGAATTCTTATTGCGCCCTTTATCGCGTTAATAGTTGTTTATATTCTTCCATTCAGCAAACCAGATGGCACTACTCTGACAGATGAAATTTCCGTCTTCTTTTTTTCCTTTATTGCAGGTTTCTTTACGAAAGCAGTAGAAGAATGGGTTTACGTGGGGGTTCAAAAAATTCTACCTGATGCATTCGAGGAGGAGTTCAAATCCAGGACTGAAAAATATGATGTTGAAAAATCAGATTTTATCATAAAACTTAGATTACCTAAAGATCTGGCATATATGCTGTACAATGCAAAGATAAGGACAATAGAAGAACTGGCAGGATACAATGCTGAGGAAATAATAAAGAAAGTAGACCTTGATACTCGAAACCTGGGAGAAATAATGGAATGTCCGGTCAAAAAAAGGAAACAACCGCTTGGAAACTATGAGCAGAAGCAACTAGAACCGTATACGAAAAGGGCAAAGTATTATACGGAGATGGACGAAAAAAATGATTTAGTCAAATACCTCAAAATGGACCGAGATTTAGCGTTCAAACTTTACCTCCGTGCCGATATAAAAGATTTTTATGATCTGAAAAAATGTGATCCAAAATATGTTCATAAAAATATTTGTGACTATAAAACGGAGTCTCAAGAGGCTCATGACAGATTGTGTGAATGTTCAGAAGAAATAATTCAAAACTTCAAAGAAAAAGCAAAGGTAGAACTGGAACAAGATATAAACCCAGTTGCTGTTTTTTTGGCCTGTCCTATATCAGGAAAACATCCGTTGGAATTTAAGTTTACTGATAAGAGCACTGGTAATCCTACAGCATGGGACTGGGATTTCGGAGACAATACATCACATTCGACAGAAAAGAATCCTGAACACACTTACAGTCTAAAAGATACATACACTATCGTATTAGAAGTGAAGAATCCAAAAGGTAGCAGTACACTCAAAAAGGATATTGAAGTGAAATAATACGTCAATAACCCCTCCCTGCCTCCTCACGGAGTCATGTTAAACCGTAGGTTTAACAGGAGTTTCTAATCTTCGATTAGAAACATCGAGGAAGGGGCTTGCTTGTAAAAATAGTTACCCTGGAATGCCGTCTCAGTTCCAGGCTCTAAGGGTGTAAGTTAAACAGTTCTGAGAGGTAGGAACAGTGCTTGCATCATACAAAACCTTTCAATATCAGATCGAGAGGAAGACGAAAAATGTTTGTATATGTACTGAACAAGAACGGAAAGCCGCTCATGCCAACAAATCCCGCAAAAGCCAGGATTTTGTTAAAAACTAACAGGGCAAAAGTGATGAAAACCACTCCGTTCACAATCAAATTGCTTTACGATAGTAAAGAATATATGGACCTTTAAAATTATTAGACAATACGAGGCAAATATGAGCCTTATTTCTCAAAAGAAGTATTTAATAGGCAATCCAATCCAAAAATACATTCTAATTTTGTCTAAAATTAAATTTTAAGCCTTAAAAAACCGTAAAATTTATGGAGGAGGACTACTAATCCTCCTATGGTGAATGTTTGTGAAACCTCCGCTTATCCCAATAAACGAAGATTACAAATGGAGATTGCTTTCAGAGATATTAAGTGTTTTCGATTTACGATCCACTAAGCAGATTCTTGCAAAATATGAGATATTGCCTCTTGAGAAGTCAATTCCTGCCCTAAAAATCGTTATGGTAAGCATGTATTTTTGCTTTGAGATTTCTTATGTGGTCAGTGAATTGAAGGATAAGAAAAAATTACGAAAATTTTTAGGTATCAAGTCAGTACCTTCTGAAAATGAAGTATACAGTATTATGAGTGGCTTTGATCCGGAGCAGTTTATCAACTTCGTTATTGGATTACTTAACAATATTTGTAACTATTCAGCCATACTTTGAACAAAGGCAATTTTTCCTCGTTTCGAGGAAAAATTGCATATAAAATAACTCTATCTCTTCAGTATCATGCTTACACGTGAAGAGATTCTTGAAATCTATGAAGAAGGCCCTGAAGCAGTCGTTGCTGTAATTCAGAGACTTGAGACTATCATAGAGAAACAGGCTTCTCAAATTGCTGAACTTGAGGAACGTGTAAGGGTTTTAGAGGCTCGTCTAAATCAAAACAGCCAAAACAGCAGTAAACCTCCTTCTACTGACGTTTTTGTGAATGAAAAACCTAAACCTAAGAGTAGCCGCACAAGAAGTGGGAAAAAACCTGGTGGTCAAAAAGGTCATTCTGGAAGTACTTTCGAAATGGTTGGGGATCCTGACCATATAATATTTCATTCCCCTCACTGCTGTGAAAATTGTGGTCATGATCTTGAAGATACTGAAGTTCGGGACTGTGAACGCAGGCAAGAAGCTGATATTCCTCCTGTGAACATCATATTTACCGAACATCGTGCTGAGTCCAAGAAATGCCCTCACTGTGGGAAAATAAACAAAGGTACTTTTCCAGACTCTATAAAATTCCCTATTCAATATGGACCTCGCCTTTTATCCTCTCTTGTATATTTAAGGAACTTTCAATTGATTCCTTATAAACGGATTTGTGATTTGTCAGAGGACTTTTATGGAATACGTATCAGCCCTGCTACCATAAAAAGAGCTGAAAAGGAATTATTCCAGAAATTGGAACCTTTCGAAAAAGCTGTTTTCGAACATCTACGGGTAGCCTATTCTGTACATTGTGATGAAACAGGAATGAGGGTTTTAGGGACAAAATGGTGGCTCCATGTTGTTTCAAACAGTCTGTGGACATACTATTTTGTACATCCAAAAAGAGGATCAGAGGCAATGAATGCTTTGGGTTTTCTTCCAGAATACAAGGGGGTAGTAGTTCATGATGGTTGGGCATCATACAACAAATATGGATGTGAACATGCTCTCTGCAATGCTCATCTTAAGAGGGACCTCACTGGAGTTGAAGAGAATTTTGAGCAGCAATGGGCTAAAAAAGTAAATGAACTTCTGAGTGAAGTAAAAAAATATACCGACGAATGCAGAGAAATGGAAATTCCAATAGATCCAATAAAAGTCAGGGCATTCGAGGAAATATACGATAAAATAATTAAAGAGGGAATTGAAGAAAATCCACCTCCTGACCTCTCAAAACAGGTTAAAAAAAGAGGAAGACCAGCACAAACAAAAGCAAAGAATCTCCTTGATAGGTTCATAAAATACAAGGATAGGATTCTGAAATTCCTCAATGACCTGAGAGTTCCATTTGATAATAATCAAGCAGAGCGAGACATCAGAATGATGAAGCTACAACAGAAGATTTCGGGAACTTTCCGAAGCATCGAAGGAGCGGTAGCTTTCTGCAGAATTCGGGGATACATATCCCCTATTAGAAAGAATAGCTTGAATGTCATGGATGCTATTCGAGCGGCGCTCAATGGAGCGCCGCTATTATCCGATAGTTGCAACATTAGCTGAAACTATGCTTTTTTTATCAGTAGGCTGAATAGTTACCAATATTTGTTCTCGTCGCAAAAGAGGTTTAAGCCATATCATAATCGATAGCACAGACATCAATCTTGATCTTAACTGGTTTAAGAGAAAAATTAGCAAAAAAATGCTAGAAGATCGAGATTTTAAATGGGGCCACTCTAAACACAGAGGTTATTTCATAGGGATGAAGCTGAGTCTTGCCCTGGAATATCCCACCTTAAAACCGTTAGCATTCATCGTTAATGAAGCAAATGTTAGTGAATACAAGGTTTATCCCCAGATTTTAGAAGAGCTAAAGAGAAGAAAGAAAATAAGAGCGGGAGACACCCTTTATTTCGATAAAGGTTATTATTCATATGAAAATTATGTAATAGGAATAGCAAAATACAAAATAGTTCCGATGATTTTTCCAAGGATAAATTGCAATTATAATAAACTTTTCGACATGCTAAGCTATCCCCTGAATATATTTGATTCAAAAAGAAATACGGAAGAAGAAAAGAAAATATATAAAAGACTTGTAGCAAAATTTAAAGCTTTGATGGAAAATTGGGGAGGACTTAAGCCTATTAGATCTCTCATTGAGGACGTATTTAAATTAGCCAAAAAAACGTGCAATATGGAGAATTTGCACCGATATACGATGCGTTCTGTAAAAAAGTACTGTTCTTTAGCTGTATTTTTGACAGGGGCAATTACTGCGTTCTTTATTAGTGATAAGAAGGGATTACAACGCTTGGCTGAGAGTTAAGAGAAAAAAGCACCATAAAAGAATATACTCAACCAATTATTGCAGGAATGAACACGGGATCAAAACATGTCGGTTGTGCTGCAGTTTCCAATAATCAGGTAGTGTACCAGTCTGAAATCGAAATCAGAGATGACATCTCTAAAAAGATGAAAACTCGATCCAGTTATAGACGTACACGAAGAAGTAGAAAAACAAGATATCGACCAGCAAGATTCAACAACCGTCATAACTCCAAAAAATCTGGTAGAATAGCTCCGTCAATCCGCAGCAAGATTGAATCTCATCTGAGAGAGAAAGATTTTGTTGAGTCCATCCTACCGATAACAAAATGGATAGTCGAGCTTGCGTCATTTGATATTCACAAAATAACAAATCCTAATGTCTCGGGAACTGGATCTCAAAACGGTCCTATGAAAAACCTGTATAACGCAAAAGCATACGTCCTGAGTAGAGACGGATATACGTGTCAGCATTGTAAAGGCAAATCAAAAGACCGTAAACTGGATTGTCATCATATTCTATTCAAATCAAATCATGGTACAGATACTCCCGATAATCTTATCACATTGTGTCGTACCTGTCATGATGAATTACATGCAGGCAAATTTGAAATTACAGGATCTCCCTCCAAAACAAAACATGCAACTGAAATTGGGATTATTAAATCTCAACTTAAAAAGTCATCCTGGGAATTCGACGAAACGTTTGGTTACGAGTCGAAATTCAAACGAGAACAAATACTAAAACTGCCGAAAACTCACTATAATGATGCAGTTGCGATATGCTGCACCGACAATCAACATGTTCAACTGGATGATACAGTATATTTCAAAAGACATGTTAGTGCGGGAGATTACCAGCAAACCAAAGGCAAACGATCCGAAAAATCAATACCAACTGGTAAAATATTCGGAATTAGAAAATTCGACAAGATAAGAACTAAAAAAGGAGAAGGATTTGTAAAGGGTCGGATGTCCAAAGGATACGGAGTATTGTGTGACATCAACTGGAACACGACAATTACAAGTGTCACCATCAAAAAGAACTGTGTCCGACTAACTGCAAGATCGACAACACTTATTCAAATAATTAAAATTTAAACCAATTTGTCGCATTCATCTCCCACCTGCCCGCCTACGGCGGTCGTGTTAAACCGCAGGTTTAACAGGAGTTTCTAATCTTCGATTAGAAACATCGAGGAAGGAGTCTTCTGCGACACGAGATAAATTCAACACTTCACCATTTATCACTTCCCCATAAATAAGGCTTTATGATACCATTATTTCCCAGGCTCTTCGCTATTTCGAGTGTGTAATTTGTAACAACATTCTAAATTTGGAAACAACATATATAATATTTAAAAACACTTGTTGTGTAAAATCAAATACAAGATCGATGTTTGTCTCTTTGAAAACGACAACATCTCATCTACACAACTATTTTCAACCCATAGAAAACATCGAAGAGCCATTTCCCATTTTAATCCAAGCATCCCTTATCTTTTTTAGATTGGATTTTCTAATTTTCTGGCACCCCTTTTGTTTTTCGCTATTCAGAACCCCGGATTCTCACCGGGTGCCTTCGGCACCTGGCCTTTCCAAAATGTAAATGAAAAAGAGAGGCTCAAAGCATACCCATCCATTTTGAGGGGGCTGCATGCAATTTTGTTTCTGGTGGCGCGGGTTTTATTGGTTCCAGTCTTAGGCCTAATCACAAAACAACCTCTGCATATTTCGCTTAAACGTATTGATTTTCAAGATCAAGCTCTCCAATCGAGGTTATAATTATAATAAGTTGCACAGTTATTTCGTTGCGAGCCCTTAAAGGCCCCTCCGAAATAACGATGGATGTGAATAATAATATTTATAATCTGATTAAGTGTATCCATCTGATTGATGGCAAATAAATCGGCTTTAGATAATAACAGTATGCTTCTTGAACGTATTCTCCAGATCCACAAATCTCCCTGCAAAACCGTTCTGGCAATAACCGGTGGAGGGGCCGAGCTTATCGGGGAATTGCTCCGGCACGGCAGCGGCTCTGCAACAGTGCTGGATGCAGTTGTTCCGTACAGTACGAATGCAATGGACCGGTTTCTCGGAAGAAAACCCGATAAGTACTGCTCGGAAAAAACCGCAAGATTGATGGCAATGGTCGCTTACCAGCGGACCCTGGAATTGTCAAAAGGTCCTGATGGACTTGCAGACCCGAATGTAATCGGGATCGGAGCAACCTGCAAGCTTAAGTCGGCAAACGAACGGGAAGGCAGGAAACATGAGATTCATGTATCCCTACAGGCTGCCTGCAAAACCGGGGTCGTAACACTTGAACTGACTGCGGAAAGGACACGGGAAGGGGAAGAAAAGATCGCTTCGGCCCTGATTTTCAACGTACTTGCCCGGCACTGCGGCGTTACTGAAATCGATTTGCCGGGTGGAATTGGGAAAGAAGAAGGGGAAAAAGTTTTAGAAAAATATTCTTCAGTTTCCGGCCCGGTCGGAGATGTCCTGAAACAGCAGAGCTGTAATCCGGATAGTTCTTATGAAACCGTGGGTATGGCAAGGATTAATTTCAATGAGTCAAAAGTATCCGAAGAGATAAAGCTTGTATTTCCCGGCTCTTTTGACCCCTGCCACAAGAATCATGTTTTTATGGCAAAGTGGGCCTCGAAAAAATATAATGTGCCCGTCCATTTTGAGATTTCTCTGACGAACGTTGACAAAACTCCAATTGATTTTATTTCGCTGGACCAGAGGCTTGATTCATTAAGGAAATACAAAGACGAAGCCTTCATGGGTGGGGTTTGTCTGACCAGTGCGCCGCTTTTCCTGCAAAAAGCTACCCTTTTTCCGAACAGCACATTCATCGTTGGAGCCGATACCATCAACAGGATTTTTGACGCAAAATATTATGATGGTGCAATAGACACTTCCTCTATTTTGGGCCATTTTAAGGAAAAGAATATACGGTTTATGGTGTTTCGCAGGAAATCCGTTGAAATGTCCGTCAACCCTGAGATTCTTGAGTTATGTGAAATCATCCCGGTAGACGAATACGAAGACGATGGGACGTCATCCAGGGAAATTAGAAAGAAGTGCGGGAATTAATAAGGGGTAGCCTCCAGACCCTAATTTGTGTTCCTTAAACATTTAATCCCCCAAACTTCTTCCTTTTTTGTCCGGAAATGCCTTATTTATGAGTTATAAAAAATCAAATTGGGTGCGGCCACCCCGCCCTAAAGGACGGGGTATGCTGATGGGCCGCCCGCGCGGTTCCCCGTATACTCCGAAATCATCGAATTTCAATTGCTAAGATTACCTCAATCTATGCGATTGAAACTCTGCTTTCGGTTTTCTCTGGGAGGAGCACAACAAAACCTGCAAGGGTTCACTTCATCCCCGACCTAAAGGACGGGGTATGCTGATGGGCCGCCCGCGCGGTTCCCCGTATACTCCGAAATCATCGAATTTCAATTGCTAAGATTACCTCAATCTATGCGATTGAAACTCTGCTTTCGGTTTTCTCTGGGAGGAGCACAACAAAACCTGCAAGGGTTCACTTCATCCCCGACCTAAAGGACGGGATATTCATGACCCTCCGCGCTCCCAAAGTAATAAAGGCGCATCAATAGCTCTCCTCGACAAAGCCCTGAACCACACGGCACTTTATATGTACAAGGAAACGAAAAGTCCGGAAATCTACAAGGTAAAAGTCGCAGATAAAACAGAAAACGATAACCTCTTCCACAACAATATTGAATTAATAGTTAATGGGGCTGAAAATCCCTGGGATGAATTTTCAAATGTAGTAGATTATGAAATAGAACTTAGAAAAGAAAATATAAATTGTAGGCTTCAGGGACTCTGACATATTTCTTTATCAAAAACGGAGTCTCAAGAAATCGCAATTCATGTCCAGGGTTGGCATCAGTTTTTCGAAAAATTTTTTGATTAACCTGATCTGATCCACCCTAATATTTTTTAATTATATCTGTAGCTAAATAGACATCTTATATTTATTGTTACTTTTTAATATTTTGTAAAAAATAATTATTTATCATATGATGTGGACATTGAATAGGAATTATAAGCTTCCTTGGGGGGAATGTTATTTGGGAGGATATAAAGCCGTTCATGGCATTAGTTTATGCTTCTTATTCTTTCTTATTTTGTTACTTGTAGGGCCAGCATTTGCAATTGAGGTCCAGATAGATGGGGAACTTCCTGAGGCCATAGAAGAAAAGCAAATAATCGATTGTGTTCTTACAATAAGCGGTATACCCAATGCTGCGGACTACATCCATTTCGATACGGACCTCGGCAAATATAAGGGAGAGCCTGTTTATAACTTCACGGATCTGAATATTTCCGGTGATGATGGTAATTTCGTACTTCCTGTCAACCCCGATATTAAAAGTGTTAAGGTTAAGCTGAAAGGACAGATTCCTGCAATAAAGGTTGTCAGACAGTACGAAGGGATTACACTGGTTAAGTACAACCCAAAAAGGACCGGATATGCCTATTACAGGATTAGCCTGACGGACGAAGATGGAAATTCCATAAAAGACAGTGATACCCGAACTTTTACTATCCTGGCCCCCGAAGTCAATGCTTTCAGGAACAATATAGCCGGAATAGAAGACCCTGTTTTGAACAGTTACCTCCAGGACCTTTTTGATAAGGGGCTTGTCGAAGAGGCAAACGAACTGGCCAATCACCTTAATGATAAGAAAAATAGTAGCACTGTTTCTGAAAAAGAGAGCAAACAGTTTAGTGAGAAACTCATCGCACTTGAAGACCCTTTCCTTGATACCCGCCTGCTGGCTCTTTTTAAGCTCGGGCTCGACAGTCAGGCCACTGAGCTTGCGGACTACCTTATACAGGAAAAAAAGGACGTTTCGACCCTTAAATGGATCTTCGCTCTGGGCCTGATTGTTGCCCTGGTTGCAGGTTTTGTGCTGGGGGTAAAAATCAATAGTTCCGATGAAGATGAGGGGGAGGACGACTTATTATGAATTTCGGGAGTGAGGTAAATCATTCTGAATTCGGGGAAAGTGGGGGAATTATTCTAAATTTAGGGAGAAAGGGGGAAGGATTTTGAATTCGAGGAAAGATCCTTATTCGACACTCCAGCTCCCGCAGGACCTGACAATTGTTGGGCTGGGGGGATGCGGAAAACGTATGTGCAGAGAAGTCTGCAATCACGAATGGATCTTGAGCAACTACCTGGCCCCGGGAAGAAGGCTCCGGATCTACACAATGGATACGGATGCTAACGAAAAAGCGGAAGATGAGGTCCACAGAAATGAAATTAAGGACAGTATCCAGGATCTGGGGGGCAGGGGAAATATCGAGTACAAATATTATTACCTTCCCTCCCTGGCAAACATAAACCAGGTCTCGGACCTGGCGAGTGTGGATGTTGCAACAAAAATTAAGGACAGGAAGTCTGATCCCGCGGTAACTACCTGGTGGTTAAATGACCCGGGAGATTCCGGGTTGAGTTTTGAGGAACTAAGGTCCATTGACCCTTTTTTAATTGACGATTTCGGCGGCGGGGTCCACAGGCGGCGGGCTATTTCAAAAGCGATTTTTTACAAGGTCCTGAGCCAGGGACAGGCAAGCGGTTTTCCTACTTTTCCCAATACCGGGACAACAGCAATCATCGTGGGCCTGGGAGGGGGAACAGGTTCCGGGATGTTTATCGACCTTGCCCGCTACATTCGCGGGCTCCGTGGGGAAAGTACGCAGATCTGGCTTTTTGCAGTTATCCCCACAACCAAGGAAGGGGAAAAGGAGCAGCTAAACGCGGCAATCGCACTTACCGAACTTGAATACCTGAACCTGAATGAGAGGCTTTTCAACTACGTAATCCTGACTTCCCTGGGCCCCACCGGATATAAGAAGGGAGAGGAAGCCAGGATGGAAGTCCATGAGTTTGACGCCATGTTCCCCCACATCCTGACCAATTTCTTCCACATCAAAAAAGGAGACATCAATCTCAGCGATCCGAAACGCCTTTATTCCTCTTTTATTTTTGCGGATGCCCACGTTATCGAGTATCCGGTTGAAGAGTTAAAGTCCCTGAAAAAGCAGTATGAGGGAATCATTCAGGAACTGGAAAACATCACAACTGCCCGAAAAGAAATCAACCGGAACGTAAGAGCTCTCCTGGACCGGTTCGACCCTTCAACGGAGACGGTTCCAACGAAGACCGAACTTGAGTTTGTCAAAAAAGAGTACGGCAATGTTGAGAAGGTCTGGAAAAATGAAATAGGAAAGCTTCTCAATTACCAGACTCCCGGAGCTATTGAATTTTTTATAAACAACAACGTTTCGGTGGAAACCGGGATTGAAAACCTCCGAAATTACGATAACCTGCTTGAATTTATAGGAAAAGTGAAGGCATTTACCAGCAGCGCAAAGGAAGAAGAATTGAAAGATGAGAATGACAGAAAACTTTTCAGGCTGATCCCCGAAGCCCTGCAGAGTGTCGAGGATACGGGGACCCTGCTCAAAAGGGCAGCCGGGATTGAAGAAGAAGCTGTGCAATCTCTACTTATTAATATTCTCAAGGGCAAGCAGGAAATGGTTACCTTTGTGGATAAACTGAGTGCCAGAAACAGGACCCTCAAAGAAGAAATCCTGCAAACGGAAACTGAAATAAACGAAAGGAAGGGAGAAGAAAAGTCTCTGACACAGCTTCAGCAGCAGGTCGAAAAAACCGTTGAGAAGGTTCTGGGGGATAATGACCATGACATCGAACGTTATTATACACAGAGGAAAAAGCTGAAAAACATACAGGAAAATGAACAGAAACTGAAAGCAAAAATAGACGTTTTCCTTAACAATTTCAGGGCAGGGAATGTCAAAACAGGAGAAAAAAATAACTGGCTGCTGCTTTCCGGGGTCCCTGATATACAGAGGGAAATCGATACCCTGGGCCGGGAAAACGAGGTAAACCTGGAAGGGCTCGGAAACCTGCTTGAGGCAATTGCCCTTTACTATTTCTATGACAGCAAGCTGAAAGCAGGTGAAAAAATCGGTTTCAAAGACAGGATCCTGGGAGCCATCAAGGGGAATAAGAAAAAGCTTGCCAGAAAGTACGAGGCCCAGAAAAGAAACCGGGAAGAGTTCATAAAAGTCTCCGGGAAGGACTATATCCAGATAAAGAGTCCTTTCGAACTCTATGTCGCAGAAAATTTCTTGAGTGAAAACCTCAACAAAAAGGCCGAAGAACTCAAAGCTTCAATTCTGGATTCCATATTTTCCGGGCTTGACCGAACGGATGTCAATACTGAAGAAATTTCCAGGACTTTTTATTCCGGAGACAGACCCAAATTACGCAGTATGTTCAGAGAGGTCCTTACTGCCGGATACCTCCGGAAGGAAGATTATTCAGGGAAACAGGACCGGCTCGGGACAAAGTCCAGGGTGCTGGAAGAAGAACACTCAAGGAAGAAAAAGTTCGAAGAGTTCCTCAGGGGAGTCGAAACCCTTACTGAAGAGACAATAATGAGCAGAAGAGACCTGAACCGGGAGTATTCCAGGTTTTACGAAGACTTTTCCAGGATAAACGATGTCAGTCATTCGGGAAACAAAACATTAAGCAGTCTCTATCTGACAAAGTTCGGGGACATAAATCCCAGGATTCTTTCCCTGATTGATGCCAGTTCCGATATGAGGGACCTGGACTGGGACGACGGCGGGAAGCAAGAACTGGATAAGCTTGTTGATGAGATCAGGGTGACTTACAAAAACCTCATTGAAAGCTATAAGCTGGGGATTCATAACCTCATGATCCCTATAAGCTCCACGGAACGCTGGAATTTCGGAAAAGCCGTGCTTGTGGTCTCTTCAAGGTCTTCCTATATCTCCGGCAGGATTGCAAGCGAGGAGATAGCTGACAGGATAAGAGAAGAAATGAATGGTATCCTTGCTCTGAGCAACAACAACGATGCAAAACTTGCCACTCATAACCATACAAAACCCTGGGACGTTGCCCTTACCTTCTTTTCGGCCACAGGTTTCCTGGACAACATTTCTCCTCTTACTGCGGGGGGAGGTTTCTGGGAGATTTATGAGAACAATAAGGACAATGTGCTGCACCATGTGCTCAAACTCCAGGAAGGAAAGTACATTGTCCGAAAAAACCTGCTTGATCTCAAGACGGCAGGAGCTCTCGCAAATCAGGAGAAAAGCGGGAAAAATATTTCTGAAAGCATTTCCGAACTGTATGAGGAGAAGAGCCTGAGGGAGGCCTTAAACGAATGAGGATACATGGGGACCGGAAAGGATATCAGTATCTGCCCGGACTTATCCTCGGGCCTGGCCTCTCCTTACTCTTTTTTCATTTCGGGAAAGCCGTAAGTATCTCGGGTTTTCCCTGGTATATTACAATTTCCATCAGTTTCCTGCTCACGTTTTCCCTTGTCTGTGCCTTCGGGCTTTTTTTCCATGAGCAGTCAATCGGAGGTGCGTTATTTTTGCTGGGGGCATATTTACCTTTTTTATACAATTTTTCTCTTTATTCCGGAGTTTTAAGGATAGAAGGTATCCTGCCCGGGCTTTTTATCGCTGCGGTATTAGTTCGTAATTTTATTTTAATAAACAGGTTTTCCACTCTTGCAGGATATGCCAGGGTTTCTTCACAAATCTTTTTCGCCTGGTTTGCAGCATACCTTTTTTATCTGATCCTGGATCTTGCATACCCCTTTTTGGCTGAAGGTTTAGTAAACCTGCTGGAAAGTGAATCTACGGCAGTAAAAAACCTTTTAATTGCTTTTATAGCCCTTCTTGCTCTTTTTTATTTTACTTCCCTTATTCGCGGGATCCGGGCTTCGGATGTCTTTATATACGGGCCTAAAAGGTCAGGGAAGACACTTTTACTTCTTGCTCTCTACAGCCACTTTGTGGATATTTTCAATGGGACGCACCAGGAAATCGTTGTCTCCTGCAACATTAATAAAGACAAAGCAGAAGCCAGGGAAGAAAAGCTTAGAATCGAGTCCTTACTGGCAGAAGTTGAAAACGGGAATATCCCGGAAAGTACCCAGAGAGACGAAATGGCAATTTACGTGCTCTCCGGGAAAAAAGGGCCTAAACCAATTGAATTTACATTTATTGATTATAGTGGGGAATATACTGCGGATATTGACCCGAAAAAGTACATTTCAGCTGTTCAGAGCTTTAGCGAGCATTTCAATAACTTTAATGTGAACACTGTTTCCAGAAGGATAGGAACGCTCAGCTTTCTTAAATTGCTAAAAAATGAACATGCAAAAGAACTTGGTGAACAATTTCATAATTTGATCCTGGCTACGATGTATAAAAAACTCCAGAGTTCAGGGAAGATTATTTTTCTCATCGACGGAGACCACCTGCTCGAATATCATAAAAACGGGAGAAAAGAATTAACACGCCTTTTCGGACATTATGTCAGGATCATGGACCTGCTTGGAAACGATAAGTCCTATGCCTTTGTTTTAACCAAAACCGATAAGTTAAAAGACCTGGCCGAAATTTCCGAAGACTCGGAGGAAGCCGGGGAGATAGAAAGAGATATTTACAAAATGTTCAGTGAGATCCATACTTTCCAGGAAATCCAAAACAGAGCGCGGAAGGTTCCTGTGTATTTCTATACAGTTAGTATAAACGCAACCCTTCCCCCCAGGGTTGTAAAAGGTAAAGAGTTGTCCGAGGACGAATACCGTATATCACAGATATTCCCGTGGAGAGTGGGTGAACTTGCAAAATTCGGTTTCTGATTTTGGGATTTATAGTTCGAGTGGGGAACTTCTGAAAGGCAGCCCCAGGTTTGAAGAGTACACTGCCCTTGCAAAACAGCTCGACATTAAAAGAACTGCCCTCTACTTTGAATCCCGGGACAACAAAGTTATTCTGGGTTGCAGCCTGCTGGCCAGAATCCGGATGGGCCGGGAAGAAAGGGTTGTTTTTATAGAAGTCTTCTCTTCGTATAAGCTTGACCCTGAAGGAATGTGGATTAAAAAGTTCTACGAAAAGGCCAGAGCAGCCGTCGAAGGGCTGGAATCCATTCGGTATGAAGTCATCGGCTTATGGGAAGCCGGGGACCTGGACAGCTTTGATTTTTATCCCCCCTCCGGGGATTCCCTTGCCTATCCCATCGGAAAAGTCCTCTCCATGCAGCGGGTTTCGGCAGGGGTTTCCGGCCCGGCTGAAGGCGTATCGTTAGCAGGCAGCCTGGTTTCACAGTTAAAGCCTGTCCTCCCTCTGGGCTTCAGTTTTGCTCTTTCTCTTTATCCGTCTGAAGTGGATTTTTCGGCCGGGCCGGGGGAATCCGATCCGGACCTATACCTTGAAAATGGGAATATAATACTCAATCCGGTCTCAAGGGATTCGAAGAATTTGGAGCCTTCCTATCCTGCCGAATATTACGAATTTCGGTATAGGGCTTTCGTCCGTATGACAGAGAAGCAGGGATTTCCTGAAAATATCAGGAACCGTAAAGAATTGCTGGGGGAAATCCTGAAGGCTCTTACCATAGATTCAGGTTCCGAAATTACCGATTCTTTTCTGAAAAAAGGAGATGTTGAAAGCCTTTTCGAACTTTGCCGGGACAGTCCCGAGGCCCTGAAAACCCTTGCTGATTCTCTCATTGCTAAAGGCCGGACCTACAGGATCGTTGTATTCAGGGACAAGAAACTTGCAGCCGATGTAGTCCGGAAACTGAGCAGGACTGATTCCGTAAGCAAGGGCCTTGAAGCCTTCATGCTTGACCTGTACCGGGGGCTTAGCCGCAGTGAAAAAGGAGAAGTTCAGCGCTACCTTCTGGAAAATGGCCTTTTCTACGAAAGTTTTGTCTCCGAACTTGCAGGGTTGCTTGTGGAAACTTCCCGCAAAAGTAAGGCCGCCCATTCCCTTCTTTCGCTCTGTGCCGGGGTTTCTTTTTCCGGAAATTCTTCTCGAAAGAAGGCCTTTATAAGTGGACTGCACAGAGGGCTTGATGGCCTTGGTCCGGCCGAAACCGTATATTTTTTAAAGTATATTCTTTCCACTCTGGATGGCGTGGCTGAAGGAGGAAGACTGCTTCTTAAGATTCTTGTGGATCAAAGTGCAGGTAATGATTTTGTCCTGGAGTTGAGCGAGAATGATGTGATAAAACTGGACACCTGGCTCGGAAGCGATTATTTTGAATTAAGGGAGGAAAAAAACCATAAACGCCGAAAAAAGTTGATGAAACGTGTTCGCGTTTTTTCCCTGATATTCGGGGTTTTTGCCGTGTTCGGGATACTCGCGTTCGCTTTCCTGAACTATGGGCCCGGCCTTCCGGGAATCGGCCCCTCCGGGAATGAAGTCCTTCCATTCAATATCTCTTCCCGGTGGTTAGACAACGTTTCTCCTGAGAATGAAAGTGAGTTTGGACCTGGAAACAACTCTATTGTACAGAACGAAACCGGCCTGGAAGTTTTGGGAAATGTGACCATTAACCGGTCTGATTCGAACTTTACAAATTCCAATGTTACGAATTCCAATTTTACGGATTCCAATTTTACGGATTTCAATATTACAAATTCCAATGTTACACCTGACCATGAGGTGGTTAAAACTAAATTTTTTTAACAGGCCTGGACTGGGTGTTGTGGTTCCGAAAAAACGGGTCCTGAATGAAGTAAAGAAGCGTAAATCAAAACCGGCCCCAGCGTTGAAAGGCCGGCAAGCTCGGGAGAACAGGAAAAATATATTTGGCCGGTCTTGGCGAAAAGCTTCTTGAGTCGCCTGGCCCGGATTTGTGAGATGAGGTTTTTGTTTTGGCAGAGCTGGACTGGGTGTTGTGGTTCAGAAAAAAACGGCCCCTCAACGACTGAATAGCCATCTTTTTTGTGTATGATGCAAAACGAATTCAAACCACGGAACACACGGAACACACGGAAAATATTTTCGTCTGCTTGAGCGAGTGAAACGAGTGAAACAGACCCGTGCTCCCGAAGCGGAACTCGGGCACGGTAAAAAGAATGACGGTAGACACCATTTACGGTTGCTTTTACGTTTGATTCGAGTGAGTAATGAATCGATTATTTTAGGGACTTATCAATTTATGCCCGGGGAGGATTGATTGCTGAGGAAAGAAAAACCGGGCCCTCAACGCCCATCAGGGCGGCCTTTTTCGAGAATGATACATAACTGATGCATACTTTTCCATCACCGTTTTTTGAGATGAAGTGGAGATTTCAGTATTCAAGTCTGGGTTTCTGTGTATTCGATATTTTTTAAAACAGGCCCCGGCGTTGAAGGACCGACAAGCTCGGGATAACAAAAAAAATATATTTAGCTGGTCTTGGTGAAAAGCCTTTTAAGTCGCCTGGCCCGGGTTTCTTGAATGGTTCAATCGATTCATTCCAACCGGATAGAATTGATTGCTGAAGATAGGAAAAATGGAAGGGATTATAACGCTCTCTCCTTCAATTTTTCGCGATTTTGAGTCATACTTCTAAAATGTAAATCGTTACAGTTCATCCAGTCCAAAATCTGTCAATCTCATCTGTTTCCTTTTCGGAGGTATGACAACTTTCTTCAGATTTTCTTTTATAATTTCCGAACGCTGGCGCATAATCAGCTCTGCAAAAAGTGAAATCATTTCAGAGTAATTGCCATCGTTTCCCATTTTTAAAGCCGAAATATAATCATTTCGATCTTTTCCTAAAAATAGCAATTTTGGATAGCCTTCTTTCTGTAGCAGATAATTGAAAACTTCTCGCCCGACTCTACCGTTCCCATCCGCAAAGGGGTGTATCATTTCAAATCTATAATGGAATAAAACCGCCTGTTCAAAAGGGTACTTTCCATTTTTAATACTGGTATAGTATTCTTCTATTGATTCCTCTATTTCGTCTTCAATCATAATAGAAGGTGTAACCCTCAGATCACAGCCAACAATGCCAATGTCATCTGTTCTTCGAAAAACGCCTGCGGATTCATAATCGATGTTATTCATTATAAAAGAGTGTAGAGTTCTTATGAAATCCGGAGTTACTTTTCCTTTATACTTATTCCTAAAGGTTTGTACTTTTTTGAAGTTCTGGATTTCGTTGATTTCTCGAAGTGATTTTTCTTTGGGCAAGATGCCGTTTATCAACAGGTCATGAGTTTCCCGGACTGAAAATGTATTCCCCTCAATTGAAGTCGTTCCCTGGACGTAATATACCTCGAACTTTTGTTCGTAAGCTTCAATTTCGTTGGTGGTCAGGAGTCCGGTGAATGTCCTGTACAGGAAGCGAAGTTCTTCAATTTCTCTAACTTTATCAGTGGAAAAATAGTCTGGAGTATAAAAAGCGCTACTGAACTCTGCCTTCTTTTCAGCGGCCCTGGTTTCAATTTCAAGAGTATGTTCAATAGACAGTTTTTCAATATCCTTTTCCGAAGGCGGAGTATTGCCCAGATATTTCTTTACTTTACTTTTTTTATCCTTAAACCCCACATCTTTTACAAGAAAGTATTGTGGGGGCCGGCCTTCCGGATAATTAGCTTCTACTCTGTACGGTCTCCTTTCCATATGCTCCAAATATAAGAGGACGGGCATATTAAGTTATCTATGTAATTGACCGTCCTTCAATAACCAAAGGCCGGCGGAGAGGAGAGTTCACCGGGACGAAAGTACGACGGACCCGCGGATCAGGCACTGGAAGCTGCTCAGCAACTCGAGTTCCGCTTCGGGATCACAGGAAATCAAAGATTTCCTGGGAGTTGCGATGAAATCGCAACAGCACGGTGTCCTTTTCGCTCGCTGCGCGAGCTCAAGAGGACTATAAACATTATTTCGGAAATCATAATTATTATACAAACGGGAAGAATATATATTCAGGAATTTATCAGGGGGAATTCAGATGGAAACAGGAACATCCGATAGAGAAAACTACTGGATCGCAAAGTCTTTTGTAATCGTTACAGACAACACAAAACCCGCCATGAAATGGACTGCATCCGAACTCAAAAACCGGGGCAAGAATGTCTATGTCGTGGACCTCTCCGATTCTCCGGCCGCCGACTCTCTGAAAAGCGTATCCGACCTGTCCGTGGGAACCGACCGAGCCGTAATCGGTGTAACGAAAAGCGAGCCTGCTGACCTGATCCCGGTTTTAAAAGAAAAAGGCGTAAACAAAGTCTGGTTCCATTGGACAACTGAAACAGAAAAAGCTGTGGAGGCCTGCCGGGAAATGGGGGTTGAGTGTATGACAGGCCACTGTCCGATGATGTATCTTGGAAAAGGTATCAGTATTCATGGGGTGCACAGAACGGTTGCGAAGGCGACGGGGAAATATTGAAAGTGGCTTTACACTTTCCCATAAATTGATATGAGCTTATCCATAATTTGATTACAGTATGGATGATCTGGTCCCAGTTTCTTTTCGAGAATATCAAGGGCTTGTTCTAACAGGGGAAGAGCTTCATCATATCTACCATTTTTATCATAGAAACCCGCTATATTGATCATAACCTTTGCAACTTCAGGATGTTGTGGCCCCAGTTTTTTTTCAATTATTTCAAGTGCACGCTGATAAAGTGGTAGTACTTTCTTGTACTCGCCCATGCTTTCATAGAGGCCGGCGAGATTGTTGAGCGTTCTTGCAACATCTGGATGTTCCAGTCCAAGCACCTTTTCACGAATGTCAAGTGCACGCTGATAAAGTGGTAGTGCTTTTTCGTAATCTCCCGTACTTTCATAGAGGCCGGCGAGATTGTTCAATGTGTTAGCAACATCTGGGTGTTCCGGGCCAAGAACTTTTTCACGAATGTCAAGTGCACGCTGATAAAGTGTTAGTGCTTTTTCGTAATCGCCCATGCTTTTATAGAGCAAGGCGAGATTGTTGAGCGTTCCTGCAACATCTGGATGGGCAGGCCCAAGAACTTTTTCACGAATGTCAAGTGCACGCTGATAAAGTGGTAGTGCTTTCTCGTAATCACCCATACTTTTATAGAGGGCGGCGAGATTGTTCAATGTGTTAGCAACAGATGGGTGTTCTGGGCCAAGCGTATTTTCATAAATTTCAAGTGCATGTTGATAAATGGGAAGGGCTTTCTCGTAATCTCCCATGCTTTCATAGAGGCCGGCGAGATTGTTCAATGTGTTAGCAACATCTGGGTGTTCCGGGCCAAGAACTTTTTCACGAATGTCAAGTGCACGCTGATAAAGTGTTAGTGCTTTTTCGTAATCGCCCATGCTTTTATAGAGCAAGGCGAGATTGTTGAGCGTTCCTGCAACATCTGGATGGGCAGGCCCAAGAACTTTTTCACGAATGTCAAGTGCACGCTGATAAAGTGGTAGTGCTTTCTCGTAATCACCCATACTTTTATAGAGGGCGGCGAGATTGTTCAATGTGTTAGCAACATCTGGGTGTTCCGGGCCAAGAACTTTTTCACGAATGTCAAGTGCATGCTGATAAATGGGAAGGGCTTTCTCGTAATCTCCCATGCTTTCATAGAGGCCGGCGAGATTGTTGAGTGTTGTAGCAACATCTGGGTGGGCAGGCCCAAGAACTTTTTCACTGATCTCTAGAGCACGCTGACAAATGGGGAGGGCTTTCTCGCAATCGTTCATATGAAGATAGAGCAAGGCGAGATTGTTGAGCGTTGTGGCAACATCTGGGTGGGCAGGCCCAAGCACTTTTTCAAGAATGTCAAGTGCACGTTGATAAAGTGTTAGTGCTTTCTTGTAATCACCCATCTGACGATAGAGGCTGGCGAGATTGTTGAGCGTTCCTGCAACATCTGGGTGGACAGGTCCAAGAACTTTTTCACGAATGTCAAGTGCACGCTGATAAAGTGTTAGTGTTTTCTCGTACTCGCTCATATGAAGATAGAGGCCGGCGAGATTGTTGAGCGTTGTAGCAACAGATGAGTGGGCAGGCCCAAGAACTTTTTCACGAATGTCAAGTGCACGCTGATAAAGTGTTAGTGCTTTCTCGTAATCGCCCATGCTTTCATAGAGGCCGGCGAGATTGTTGAGCGTTGTAGCAACAGATGGGTGGGCAGGCCCAAGAACTTTTTCAATAATGTCAAGTGCACGTTGATAAAGTGTTAGTGCTTTCTCGTAATCGCCCATCTGACAATAGAGTTCGGCGAGATTGTTGAGCGTTGTAGCAACATTTGGGTGGACAGGCCCAAGAACATTTTCAAGAATGTCAAGTGCACGTTGATAAAGTGTTAGTGCTTTCTCGTAATCGCCCATCTGACGATAGAGTTCGGCAAGATTGTTGAGCGTTCCTGCAACATCTAGGTGCTCCGGCCCAAGAACTTTTTCACTGATCTTTAGATCACGCTGATAAAGTGTTAGTGCTTTCTCGTAGTCGCCCATTCGAGAATAGAGGGCGGCGAGATTGTTGAGCGTTCCTGCAACATCTGGGTGGGCAGGCCCAAGAACTTTTTCACGAATGTCAAGTGCACGCTGATAAAGTGTTAGTGCTTTCTCGTAATCGCCCATATGATAATAGAGGACGGCGAGATTGTTGAGCGTTCCTGCAACATCAGGGTGGGCAGGACCAAGTTTTTCTTCAAGAATTTTTAAAATTTCTTCATATAGGGGGAATATCAATTTCCAATAAGCAGCTTTTTCGAAAGGTTCTGAGGCAGTAATAAAACAATCGAGTAATTTTTCAGCTTCAAGCACCTCTTTTGCGTGGTAAAAAACCTCCATCAGTGCGGTTTCATGTTCAGAATTTATTGCTTTGATATCGATGTCTTTTATCTGGCCGCTGTAGTATTCAAGCATGAAATTCTGGACTTCTTTTTTCAAATCCTGGGCCTGGTAAATCTGTAAGCTATCTCTCATAAGCGGGTGAAGCTGGAATTTTCCTTTTGTTTCCTGTACAAAGGAGAAACGGTTTAATTCCGAAAAGGCCGTGAGGGGATATCCAGTTTTGAATTTCTCAATTAATACCTCAAAAACTTCCTGATTCCAGAAACGGGGAGAGGATAACACTTTTAGGGTTTCCTGTTCCTGAGTGCCCAGGTATTTCATAAAGCGGTCAAATATTTCACTCGGTGTTCTTGAAAAATCTTCAGGAACCGGAGGCCGGGTTTTCCTGATTTCAGCATATGTGTCAACTGAAAGTTCAAGGTAATAGGGAACACCTTCACTGCATTCAAGTATCACATTTTGAATAGTTTCTTCCTTAATCCCGCACTGGTTCAGGAAATCAATAGCATCTTCTCTTGGGAGTTTTTTAAGATGCTTTGGTTCCAGATATTTTATCCAATCCTCATCGACTTCTTCCCAGCGGAGAGCTTCCCGGCCACAGATTACCCAGAGACATGATTTCGGGAGATTTGAAATAAGTTCTCTGACCCAATCATCTCTTGAGTTAAAACTACCCTGTCCTTTTTCCTTTTCCCAGAGGGCCTCGTAGCTGTCTATGAAAATGACCGCTGATTTTGAAGTCTTTTGTAGATAGTCTAAAAGGTCGCGTGCAAAGCAAATGGGAAGCCTTTTTTCAATATCCAGAGCTTCCATGTTTAGCAGGTTCGAGATTTCCTTATCTTTTTTTAAGGACCATTCCTTAAAGCGGTCAGGAGCTTTTTCCACAACACTTTTTATGCTGCCGTAATTTATCGAGACTAAACCACCGAAAGAATCAAGAAGCTCAGTAACAACGCTGTCTTCGGAGTAACCTTCTCTTTGAAGAGGTATCTCAGGGTTTACTTTTCTCCAGTAGGCGGCCCTGGCGATGTCGAAGAGGTGAAATTTGACGCCGTACTTTTGCAGTTCGTTTTTCAGGATTCCAAGAAACTTATCCGGCTGCCTGTGGGACTCAATGCTAAAATCTACCGTGGCCCATATTGCACCTGTATTCCGGTCGGACTCGTTATATTTTTCAAGTAGTTTGGGGAGCTCTTTTCTCAGGCCGGTTTTACCAATTCCGCCTACCCCGTAGTAGGAGAGGACGCTGTAGTCTTTTTCTCCGAAATTCTTAAAGGCGGTTTCAAAGGCTTCTATGAACTCTTCCCTGTCAACGAATGGCCTATCTTTCGGGTTTATCTGAACTGTCGGACGTATTGCCACCTGATCCCTCCGAGCTCGCATAATAATTAGAAACTGTAAATATGTTATAAGCAGGCCTATTTTACTCTTTCTTAATTTTCTGGCCGGAGTTTGTCGAAATTTTACGCCTGAAACTCGGCCTGCTTGAGAGTACGAAGGTAGAAAGGGAGAAGTTTGTGGTTGATAAGCGACTTCCTTTTCAGGTGGACCTTGTGCTAAAAGACGGGGACAGGACATACTTTATCGAGATAAAAAACCGGCTTACAGTTGAAAGCATGTCCCGGTTTGCCCTAATAAAGGAGCTGCTCAAAGGAGAAAGGGAAGAAAAAGAAATCCCGGATTTTATCCGGTTATAGCTGCAAAGGTAATTCCGCCGGGGGAAGAGGACCTGGCAAAAGAGTTGAATATTAAACTGGTCCAGCTCCCACCTTCTTTTAAGCTCGGGCCTTTCGATGTGGGGGTGCAGAAGAGGAAGGTAAAAATCAGTTCGGAAAAGGCCTGGAGGGTAATATCCCGCCTGCTAAAGGAGAAAATGACTTCCATCAGGCAGCTGTCTCTTCTTGAAAATGTATCTTACGGCTGGGCCCATGCGACGGTTCGGGCTTTAATCGAGCAGGGAGTTATCACAAAGAAAGGAAATTATGTGAGAATCTCGGACGTGAATAAATTATTGAACGGGCTTGCCTGGGAGAGGCCTTTCAGAAACCTTCAGACCGGAGAACTTATCAGCGATTACGGGGATGCGACAGAGGCGGCTAAGGAGATTTCTCATATACTGAATAAGCAGAATATCAAATTCGCTTTTACCACTTACACAGCCGGAGGGCTTTACACCGGTTATGCTGTTAGGCACGATGCGGTCTATCTTTACCTGAATGAGGCTGAACTCAATTTTTTCAGGGAAAGTTTTGGCGGGGCCGGAGCTGCGGAGGAGGCCAGAGGTAAAGGGGTAAAGGTCTACCTTTATGTTCCTGACAGGGACGTTTTTAAAGATTCCAGAGAGATCGAAGGAATAAGGGTTGTGGCTCCTTCTCAGGTCTTACTGGACCTTGCGGGCCTTGGATACGGGGGTATGGACATGGCAAAGGCGGTGCTAGAAAACTATGCTTCCTTATGAGAACCTTCAGATTATTGAATAGTAAAAAAGCAAGTTTCCTAAGGAATGATTCAAATATAATATCAAGTATTTTTGTTTACGATTCTTTAACCATGGAACACACGGAAGGGCACGAAAACCGGCCTGCCGGCCGGTGAGTACGCCGGACTTTAAATAATCGATCTCACTTTTCGCAGATGTACACAAATGTATAATTAATTTACCGATTTGTCCAATATCTTCAATATTATGGCGAGTTGATTTTTAAGCCATGGCCGTATTGAGAAAAGATGTGGCATTTTTGTGGACTTCTGCGGAAGGTCGGATCGATTCAAAATCCATTGTGAACAAAACGCCAGAGCAACCTTAATTACCTCTGCCGGCCGTTCTTATTCAATGTGTTCCGTGGTTTGAATGCCCACACCAAACACCACCTCTCACAAAAACACAACCTTTACGAGTATAGAGCAATTCCCGAACTGAAAATCTGAAGTTATATTTTCACCATTCCTAAAGGAATCGACAGAGCCGTAATCGGCATAATAAAAAGATAGCTATTTCTTTGTCATATATTATACATTATTGATCGATCTTTCTTCATCAATCAACTTTTGATGTATTCTCTCAATATCATTTGCTGTTTCTATAATATAAAAATCATTTAGTATGTTCTTTTCAAAAATAGCTAGTGCATTTTCATATAGGGGCAACGCATCATCATATTTACCCATCATTTCATAGACTCCAGCCAAATTTTTAAGAATTGTTGCGACTTCAACGTGATTGGGTCCAAAAGCTTTTTTGTATATCTCTAGAGCTGTCTTGAATGGATTTAATGCATCGTGATATTTGCCCATTTTTAAATAAATGAGTGCAAGTCCAACGTAAGAATTTGCAATATCAGGATGTTCACTTTCCAAAGTAAGCTTATAAATATTGATTGCTTGCTGCAAAAAAGATAATGCCTTTTCAAATTTTTCTTCATCTTGATAAACAGATGCCATGTTGCTTAATGTGGTCGCAAAATATGGATGGATATTTCCAAAATTACTTTCGAGAATATTTAAGCTGCGTTGATACAACTCGATACTTTTTTTGTGCTCTCCTATATCTTGATATGTAGAGGCCATACTGTTAAATATTTTTGCAAAAGAAATGTCGTTGGAACTTAAGACGTCTTCACAAATTTCCTCGGCACGTTGATACGCATTAAGTGCTTCTTCGTACCTACCTAAGTGATGGTATACTTCACCCAAATTATTCAAATAACTTGCAATATTGTAGTGATTAGGGCCCAAGTTTTTTTTGGTAATTTCTAAGGCACTTTTTAGTAAAGGTAATGCCTTTTCATACTCTCTTTTATTTATGTAAACCAGAGCCATATTGTTAAAACTTATTGCAACACTTGGATGATCAACTCCTAAATTTTTTATACGCATTTGTAAAGCGCATTGATGCACCTCCAACGCCTTTTCATATTCCCCTATTATTCGATAAAGTTCTCCCGTGTTATTCAGTGTTATGGCAATACTAGAGTGATTGGCACCAAAGACTTCTTTATGAAGCTCAAGTGCTCGTTCATAATTGTTCAATGCTTCTCTGTACATTCCCATATCTTTATAGAGAACTGCTAAATTGTTCAAAGTTATAGATAACTCCTTTTTATCAACAGAAACGTCATGTTCAAAAAGCTTAAGTGAACGTTCATAGAGCTCTTTTGCTTCTTTATATTGGCCAACTCTATGATGCAATTGTGCAAGATTTATAAGACAATTTCTGAATTCTGGGTGACCTTTACCTAATTTTGTTTCTAACATTTTCAAAACTTCGTAATGTAATGGCAAAATAAATTTCCATAACCCAGCTTTGAAGAAAATTTCAACTTTTTCTTTGTACCAGTTAAAAAGTTCCAGTTCCTTATTCTCAAAGATCACTTTCCCGTGATAAAAAGCCTCAATTAAAGCTTTTTCATTCTCGTTAGTTATCTGCTTTATATCAATTTCTCTTAGTTTTTCGCTGTAATATTTAAACATAAATATGTGAACTTTTTTTTGAATAGATGGGTTTTGTCTTTCCTGATATTCCTGCAAGCTTTTTCTCATAAGCTGGTGCATGGAACATTTTCCTTTATCGTCAACGGTTATGAAAGAAAAGCCATGCAATTCTGAAAAACAGGTCGCAGGGTATTCGGTTTTAAATTTATCGACCAGGGTTTCGAATAGTTCACGGTCCCAGTATCTGGGGCCTGATAAGACTATCAGTGTCGCTTTTTCTTCCCGGTCAAGGTATTTGACGAACCTGCAGAAAATACCATCCGGAACCTTTGCAAAGTCTTCCGGAGCGGGTTGCTTTTTTTTCTTTATTTTTCTGTAGGTGTCGATGGAAAGTTCAAGGTAATATGGTACGCCTTCGCTGCTTTTAATGAGTACTTTCTGGATGTCTTTTTCAGTGATTCCACACTGTTCTAACAGATTGATGGCATCTTTTTCTGGCAGTTTTCCAATTTTACGCTGGTTAAGATGATTATTCCAATCTTCATCAACTTCTTCCCAACGGAGAGCTTCCCTTCCACAGATTACCCACATACAGGATTTTTGTATATTTTCAACAAGTTTTCTGAGCCACTTATCGCGGTCATTAAAACTTCCCTTATCTCGTTCTTTTTCCCAGAGTGCTTCATAGGTGTCAATGAAAATGACTGCGGATTCTGAACAGTTCTGCAGGTGGTCAGCAAGGTCATAGGCCCAGTAAACGGGGAGAAGTTCATCGATGTCTGCCGGTTCAAGATTGGGAAGCCTGGAAATCTCTTTTTTGCGTTTCAGGGACCATTTCTGATAACGTTCAGGTAAATCTCTGGCAAGATTAAGCACATTTGGTATCAGGTTGGCTGGGACAAATTCATCGCAGATGTCCAGCACATCGCGGACAATGCTGTCTTCAGAGTAGTTTGCTTTTACCAGAGGAACGTGGGGGTTGATTTTTTTCCAGTAGGTGGCAAGGGCAATGTCAAAAGAGTTGAATTTGATGCCGTATTCCTGGCGCAGTTGACTGGAGAGGACTTCGAGGAATTTGTAAGGTTGCCTGTACTGTTCGGTGGCGAAGTCTATTGAAGTCCATATAACTCTCCTGTGCCGGTCCGATTCGTTGTGTTTTTCGAGCAGGACTGGAAGTTCCTTTCGAAGGCTGGTTTTTCCGATTCCGGCAACGCCATAATAGACAAGGATGCTGTAATTCTTTTGGCTTATGTTCTGGAAGGCGTTTTCAAAAGCTTCTATGAATTCTTTCCTGTCAACAAATGGACATTCCACTATTTCATCAAAATTTATAGGACAAACTGCCACCCTTATCCCTCCAAGTATGCTTAAAAATTAAAAACTGTAAGTATGTTATAAGCAGGCCTATTTTACTGTTTTTGAATTTTCTGGATCGAGTTATCACTGATAACTTAATATAGCTATCACTTTTCAGTGATACCTATCACTGATAATTTGATTTACCGATCGGAGGTCTCCGGTTAATCGAAAATGAGTCCGAAAATCTTAATATCTTACATTTCGACCCACCCTTGATTTTTCCACTTAATATTGATCCAATAACCATACTTTCTGGTTAATCCAGTAGTTCAACTTATCAAAATAGTTATATTTTCGTCCTTCATTAACCAAATTGTCAGCAAAAAACGTATAGCTACCGCTACAAGTTTACTTAGGTTTAACCTTTTATCCCTTTTGATTTAATAAGATCATCCAGGTTCAAGATTCAATCCCAATAGCCGTAGCAACTTTTGCAAGTGATCGACTTTACCGTTTTTTGCAAAAACTATATGTTTCCCACCCATAGTGATAACATTATGAAAGGAAAGTAACCTCAATAATTTTTCAGCGGTAGGATTTTTCAGGATATTCCTGCCAAAATCGATACGAAGAGGGTCTTTTTCGGTTTTCAAATTATTTCTTGCAATAATCCTCATAAGTACCCTTACTAACAAGGAAACATGCAGCAGCATCAGCAATGCTTCAATACGCTCTGGTTTTTTCAGAAATATACTGTAAAACATAGAAGGTTTTTTCAATTCTTCAAAATTAGTCTCAACGACATATTGACCTTTATATAACTGAAAGATTTTTTTATCATTTTTTGTTTTGGGTAGAACATTTGTAATCAGTACTACCGTTTCCAATGATCGCTTGCGTTTTTCCACTTTTTCTTTGTTTTGTTCAAGGCTTTTGAGTTTTACATGGAATTTACTGATGATTTCAAATATTTCTTGACTCTTTGATGGCCTTCCCCTTGGTCTTTTTATAATTGTTTCTTCCTGGATTTCGAATTTGATATTGAATAATGAGTTTTTATATTTTTTAATGAACTCATCAATTTCTTTCTGTGCATCTGGTTCACAGGAATAAGGGTCTTTAAAATTCTTCTTTATATCTGCTTCAATTATTTCCCTTTGTTTTTTAATCTCATAAACTATCTTTTCATTGTCACCGATGTCCCTATAAACAATCACACGACACTCTTTTTCATGAGCAATTTTATTAAAACTCTGTGCTTCATACTCCATTGCTCTTTTTGATTCTTCATCTTCACAGCAGGCCCCTATGTATTTCCATTTATTCTGAGAATAAGCTTCATTTATTGTCTTTTCTGCAAGTCTTGCACTGAATTTTTCTGGACACCTGGAAATAAAAGTGATTGGATTTGTTTTATCATAAAGAATTTTAAAATTGTTTTTACTGATCAGCTTACAATCTGCTATGAATATTGATTCATCACACATTTTACCAAAGAATTTTCTAAAATTGCGTATTGCATTTGGGATCCAAACAATGTCAGCAGTATTTCCATCAAGTGCTTCTGTATAAAGAGGAAATCCTGAAGAATCTGTGATCATACCACTCATTATTTGTTTTTTATCAGAACGATGAGCTTTGCTATGGCCGTAAGTGACTTTCAGGCCTTCATAATTTTCCTGTTCACATGCCTTATAATCCCCATAGCAAACGTGGGAAGTAGTATCCGCATGAAATACATTATCAAAAGGAATTTTGAATTTTACAAAAGTTTGCAATACAATCATGCTGAAAAGGCTAGAACACCCTGCTTCGTGAATTCGATCCAACAGCAAGCCTAAACAATCATCATTGAAGTAAAAATTGGGATATTCCTTACCAAAAACGAGTTTAGAATCCATGAATTCAACAATTTCTTCGACACTGCACAAAGGATATCGTTTATCTGTTCGAAAAAAAGGAGTTAACACTATACTCAATGCAAGTGTTCCTGGAGAAATTCTCCACTGATCTTGATCCCATCGAATATTGTCATTGATAATGGATTCAAAATTCATTTTATCCAAATAATTTTTGGAGGCCATAACTGTAAATGGGGTCGTTTTTGTCTGTGGAAATTCATTTGCATTCAAGTGTTTTGAAATGTTATTACAGTTGTAGTCCACTTCCATAGAAGATATCGCTTGTATTTTATTAAGAAGTGGAAGTGATTTATTCATCATGTGAATATATATCAATCACGTTTTATAAAAATCGTTTCTTATTTAATAAATTGTTATGAAGGGGAGCTCAAAATACTTATTTAAAAAAGAAATTATGTTTTATTGAAGGGTGGGGTCGAAATACGAGAATATCATAATAGCTATTGAATTCCTTAGATCCTCACAATTCAATTCACACAATAACAAGGGTTAGAATAATGGTTTCAAAAGAACTCCCGTTCACAAAAGAAGAAATCCTTAAAATAATGGATAAATATCCCACCCCCTTTCACATCTACGATGAAAAGGCCATCAGGGAAAACGCGCGTCGGTTGAAGGAGGCTTTCCAGGATGTTCCCGGTTTCAAAGAATTCTTTGCCGTAAAGGCCCTCCCGAATCCCTATATTCTCAAACTCCTCAAGGAAGAGGGTTTCGGAGCCGACTGTAGTTCCCTGCCTGAACTGCTCCTTGCGGAAAAGGCCGGGATAACGGGGGAGGATATCATGTTCAGCTCAAACGATACCCCGGCGGAAGAGTTCGTGAAGGCAAAAAAGCTTGGGGCCTACATTAACCTGGACGATATCAGCCACATCGATTACCTCGAAAAACACGCCGGCCTTCCGGAAATCGTCTGCTTCAGGTACAACCCCGGCCCCCTCAAGGAAGGAAACGCACTTATCGGAACTCCCGAGGAAGCTAAATACGGCTTTACCCGGGAGCAGCTCTTCGAGGGCTACAGAATTCTTAAAGAAAAGGGCGTAAAACGTTTCGGGATGCACACCATGGTCGCCTCGAACGAGCTTGACCCGAAGTACTTCGTGGAGACTGCAAGGCTCCTTTTCGAGCTGATCGTGGAGATTTCAAAAGAGCTCGGCATAAAGTTCGACTTCGTCAACCTCGGCGGGGGAATCGGGATTCCCTACAGGCCCGAGCAGGAACCTGTCCCCTATGACGTAATCGTAAAAGGCGCAAAAGCAGCCTATGACGAGACAATCGGGGCAAGTGGGCTCGACCAGGTCTCCGTATTCCTTGAATGCGGAAGAGTTATTACCGGGCCCTACGGTTATCTTGTCTCCCAGGTCAGGCACCTCAAGCACACCTACAAAGACTACGTGGGCCTGGATTCCTGCATGGCAGACCTCATGCGGCCGGGCCTTTATGGGGCCTACCATCACATAACGGTCCTCGGGAAGGAAAAAGAAGCTCTCGACCACACATACGACGTAACAGGGTCCCTCTGCGAAAACAACGACAAATTTGCAATAAACAGAGAACTTCCGGAAATCGAGGTCGGGGACGTCCTCGCCATCCATGACTCCGGGGCCCACGGGCATGCCATGGGCTTTAACTACAACGGAAAACTCCGCTCGGCCGAGCTTCTGCTCCGGGAGGACGGAAGCGTTGTCATGATCCGACGAGCCGAAACCATCGAGGACTATTTCGCAACCCTGGATTTTGAAGGCTTGAAAGACTTTAATTAAATGGGCTTCGGCCCTTTTTTCTTTTTCTTATTAATTAGAAAGGCAGAAAGCTTCTTTACTTTAGCGGGGGTAGTTGTGATCTTTATTTGAGGCAGGCACCAGAAGAAAAGGTTATTTATTTTCGAATGGTTTAAATTTATTCAGGTGTTATCTAAACTTACTTCAAATTCAAACATTAAAAAAAACGTAAATACTTCAGAATACATAGCCAATCGGAGATAACACAATGCCAGAAGATCCCCTGCAAATTATTAATAATACGGACCCAGAATTTTTCAAGCTCCTCGAAGATACCCGCAAAATGGCGCTTGCGGAAGGCAGTATTCCTTTGAAGTATAAGTTCCTGATCGCAATGGCGCTGGACGCATCTAAAGGAGCAGCGGAAGGAGTAAAGGTCCTTGCAATGCAGGCCTTACAGGAAGGGGCCACAAAAGAGGATGTGATGGAAGCTATCAAGATCACCCAGTACATTTGCGGGGTAGGAAGTGTTTACACAGCCTCAAACGCCTTAAAAGATATTTTATAATTTGTTAATCATAACATTAATGCTTTTATTATTTTATCTTTACATAAATTCATAAGTTCTTATAATAATATTTGGAAGTTTCTATCTAAATATGTGGTGTTTGTGTTGGTAGACCAGGAGAAAATTCATAACCAGTGTCTCAGTGATTCCCCGGAAGAGCGTATCCTGGCACTGGGGCAATTCAAATTCAATTTTTTATACTTCCCTGATAAAGAAAAGGCCTGGGATGACCTGCACAGGCTAACCGAAGACGAAAATAGGGATGTTAGGTGGGAGTCGGCAGGTGTCCTGATTTCTGTATTTTATAACGTCCCGGACAGGGAACAGGCCTGGAAGGACCTGATTAAATTGGCCGGGGACCCCTCAGACAGGTATGTGAGACAGCGGGCTTCAGGAGACCTTGCTTCTGCTTTTCCTCACATGCCGGACAAAGGACAGGCCTGGGAAGACCTGCACCGGCTGATAGCCGAAGGTGAAGACAATTATGTAAGGTGGCGGGCAGCCGAAACCCTGGGTTTTGCTTTTCCTCAAATGCCGGACAAAGAGCAGGCCTGGGAAGACCTGCACAAACTGATCGAAGATGAGGACAGAGATGTGAGGCGATGGGCGGTCGATGTCCTTGGCACTGTATTTCCTCATGTCCCGGACAAAGGGCAGGCCTGGAAGGCCTTACACAGGCTCACCACGGATGAAAACTGGGATATAAAGCGGAGAGCAACCGATGTCCTTGGTTCTGTTTTTTCCCATGTACCGGACAAAACACAGGCCTGGAAGGACTTAATTAAACTGGCAGAGGACCCCTCGGACAGGTTTGTGAGGATGAGTGCAGCTGATGCCCTTGGTCCTTTGTTTATTAATGTGCCGGACAAAGAACAGGCCTGGAAGGACTTAATTAAACTGACCGGAAGAGAAGACAACTACGTGAGAATGAGTGCAATCGGGGCCCTTGGCCCTTTGTTTATTAATGTGCCGGATAAAGAACAGGCCTGGAAGGACCTGATTAAACTGGCCTCGGATAAAGACAGGGATGTGAGACTATGGGCCGCCGGGGCCCTTGGATCTGCTTTTCCTCACGCTCCGGATAAGGAAAGGGCATGGCAGGACCTGACCAACCTGACAGATGAACCGTAATTCCCATTTTAACCGTCGCTTACATATGTTTTCAACTAAAACTGGAATTGCTGAGTCAGGCTTTAAATGTTTGAACATATCCTTCTCCTCCCTGCAAGTTTCTTCAAAATAGGGACTGTAAAATAAAATAGTATGTGTTGGAAGAGATGAAAATCTATATTATTGGGTGTTTCCATATAAAGAAGGGAGGTAAATGATTTGTTATCAAAAATTCCAATCAATCTTGAGAACGTATCGAAAGAAGACATTGATAAACAGATCCTGAGGGCCGGAATCATTGCCGAACTGGATGCTATTAACCTTTATGAACAGATGGCAGGCCTGGCCAAGGATGCTGATATCAAAGCCATACTACTGGATATCGCAAAGGAAGAAAAGACACACATCGGAGAGTTTCAGGCTCTACTTCTGAGGTTCGACCCGCAACAGGGACTGGAACTTGAGGCCGGAGCCGAAGAGGTGGAAGAAGAGTTATCCAAATGAGTTTGGCCTAAAATCGAGAGTGTCCGGGATTTTTTGAAAACCCCGGAACCTTATTTTTTTGAAATACTGAACCCTGGGAAGCAGGAAAAACAGGAACTATTTTTTCGTTTTTTGTTTTTACTGAAGGTTGGCCCGGAGCACGAAGAGCACGTGAAGCAGTATAAAGAAGGGGACTGCAAACCTGAAAAGCGGCTTCCGGGTCTTGTGCCTGAATTGCTGCATCCCGAGCCAGGCCCCGACTGGCCCGAAAAAGGAGACTATCAGAAGGGTTTTTTCAGAAATTCGCCACTGTTCTCTTTTTGCTTTGACCTTGTCCAGGCCGTAAAGGGTGAAGGAAAGCGCATTGACGCAGGCGTAGAAGATGGGAATAAGGAAAACAATTCTGCTTGTCATGAACATAACTTCTTTTCAATAATAATTAAATGCTGCGATTTCCAAGTTCCAAAGTCTCGAAAAGCATTACATACACAAAGCTGGCCTCCAGAGTACTTCTCAATACTCCTTCTTTCCCCGACCCCGCATTAAATTCAATAATATTTATATGGGGGAAAGGAATTACTCTACTGAATAATTTTTCCGATTTTCACACATCTAAAACAAAGCCTTTGAGCATATCATGACACGCAGAGGCATGGCACGGATCTAAATAACGAACCGAAACAAATAAACAAATAAATAATGTGGGAAATCCACCCACACATAACAAAATCTAAAAGAAGGTCCTTTATAATGAATTACTGGCAGCCGAAATTCGAAACAATGGGTCACGCCGAAGTGAAAGAACTGCAGTTAAAACGCCTTAAAAAGAGCACTAAAACTGCTTATGAGAACGTGCCCTTCTACAGGCAGAAATTCGAGGAAGCGGGGGTCACGCCGGATGATCTCAAGACTCTTGAAGATGTCCGGAAGCTTCCCTATACTCGCAAAACCGACCTTCGGGACAACTACCCCTTCGGGATGTTCGCTGCCAGCAATGACGATATCGTACGGATCCATGCTTCCTCTGGGACAAGCGGGAAACCAACGGTTGTCGGCTACACGGCAAAGGACATTGACACCTGGTCAAACCTGATCGCCAGAAGCCTTACTATGATCGGGCTTACGAAGAAGGACGTTATTCAGAACTCCATGAACTACGGGCTCTTTACCGGGGGCCTGGGTTTCCACTACGGGGTTGAAAAAATGGGAGCCATGGTCGTGCCCGCTGCAACCGGAAACACGGCCCGGCAGCTTGAGATGATGATCGACTTCGGGGTAACAGCGGTTCACTGTACGCCTTCATATGCCTATTACCTGGCCGAGACCGCGGAGGACCTGGGCCTTATAGACAAACTTTCCCTGAAAGCGGCCATCTTCGGGGGAGAACCCTGGTCGGAAAACACGCGCAAGCAGCTTGAAAAGCGGCTGAACCTCAAGGCCTATGACTGCTATGGGCTCTCAGAAATGTTCGGGCCCGGGGTCGCGTTTGAGTGTAAGGAGCAGGACGGACTGCACATCTGGAGTGACCAGTTCCTTGTGGAAGTCCTGGACAAAAACGGGGAACAGGTGTCCGAAGGGGAAAAAGGTGAACTTGTCCTGACCTCCCTTGATAAGGAAGCTTTCGCAAACATCCGCTACCGCACCGGGGACATGACCCGTCTGCTCGAATCCGACTGCGCCTGCGGCCGGACCACAACCCGGATCTCCCGCCTCCTGGGCCGGGTCGATGATATGATGATCGTCCGGGGAATCAACGTCTTCCCCTCCCAGATCCAGGACGTCATCGCAAAAATCCCGGAAGTAGGAGACCATTTCCAGCTCATCCTCGACCGGAACAAACACATGCTCGATGAACTTACCGTGGAAGTCGAACTCGAAGAAAACGCCTTTACTGGGGAACTCAGGGACCTCAAAGCTATCCAGAACCACGTCCAGAAAGAACTCAAGGCCATCCTGAACATCAGGACGAACGTGGAACTGCTTGAGAAAGGCAGTATTGAAAGGACCGGCGGAAAGGCAAAGAGGATTATTGACAGAAGGGCGGAGCTGTAAACTTTAGTTTTAACTTTACTTAACGTAACGTAACTTAGCGATTCAGGGAATTTTTCCCTGCCCCTACTTTTTTCGAATTTTTTATTTTCTGAAGTACCAATTACTTTTGAGATATTTTTACTCAGAAACCGGGCTGTTTTTGTTTGCCCATTTTCAGAAAACAGGGCAGCCATCGAGTTTTAACACCCATGTTCACTCACCGTTCGCCGGAGGCGAACGGCTTTTCCCTGAAGACTGCAAAGAAGTAGCAGCTTTGAAATTTCAACCAACCTTTGAATTTTATCGCAAAAAAACCCGGACCTTTCACTTTTTAACTTTTTAAATGACAAAACTTATTTTACCTGCCACCAATGTCAAGAAAGAATTGGAGAAGTTTTATGGACCCGGCAACTTTCGAAACCATTGCTCAGCAGGCAACTAAAGTTCTTCTGCCAGCCCTGCCTTTCCTCAGTCTTGCAGGAAAATCCGCAGTTGAAAAAGGCAAAGAAATTCTTGAAGAAATGGCCTACGAAAAAGTAATTGAAAAGCTTGGTTCCGAAAGCGGGAAAAGAGTGAAGGCTCTGCTGGGTAAGCTAAACCCTAAAATGAGTGAATCACTGGAAAGAGCCCTCACAAAGGCGTCCGGAAATTCCGAAGACCCGAAAGCAAAGGAAGAATTGCAGCAGGAAATCCTGAAACTGTTGCTGGAAAACCCGGACCTTGCCAGGGAAATAGAAATCATCGTAAATATAAATCTCAAAATCGACCTGGTCAAGCAGCTTGTTTTTGGAGACAATAACCTGATACTGAACCTGGAAGGCGTTCAAGGTGAAGAACTGATCAAAGTTCTGAAATATATGGAATGGAAGAGGAAAGAGGAACTGATACAGGAAGTTCAAAGAAATTATACCCCTTCTGCTCTTCCAGAGCTTTCTGATAATCTCATAACATTTGTCACCGAAAACAGGGCAGAAGAAATTTCTTACTCCCTCAACCGACTTCAGGAAAACAAAGTTCTACTTTTCAGCGGCATTGCAGGTATCGGAAAAACTACCCTTGCGCGGGTCCTGATCGACTTCAGGCCTACAGGCATCCCCGAGCCTTTCTGGTTCAATTTTTATCATAACAGGGATGCAACCCTTGAAGATGTGCTTGAAGCTCTTGCAGCCTATCTGGACGCCCCTGAAATTATGAGCTTCAAAGGAATAAGAAGAGCCGGAAGAACCGATATAAACAGGCTTACGGAGGAACTGAGAAAAAGAAACTCCCTCTGGCTGGTTTTTGACGACCTGAGTTACATAGTTGATGAAAAACGAAATTTCACAGACCTGGGGCTTGGCCTGCTCTTCACATCCCTCAGGGACAACACCCACAGAGCAAAGGTAATCCTGACCAGCCGGGTTACGCCGTTGCTGGACAACGGAGAATACCTGATCGATGAACTCGAAGACGAAAATCGGCAGGAGATAAAGGGCCTGAAACCGGATTTTGCCGTCAACTACCTGAGATCAAACGGCCTCGAAAAAATCGAACTCAAAACACTGGAATCTCTGGTCGAAAGTGTGGATGGACACCCCTTCTCGTTGAAACTGCTTGTGGGTCTTGCAAAAAAACATACAGCAGAGAACATACTAAAAGACCTCAGTCTTTACAGAAAGCACCAGGAAGATCGCATCAAAAAAGCAAGGTTCCTCTTCGACAAACTGGTCGGCGGAGAAAAAGAGCTGCTGGAAAGAATCTCTGTCTACCGCCAGCCCGAACTCCCCGAAGCCATCAAAATAATGTTCACAGACAGCACCCCCATTGATTCCCTTGACACTCTCCTCGACAAATCCCTCCTCGAAACCCGATCACAATGGAAAGTACTGGCTCCACCCCCTCGTTCAGGAATTCTCTTACGATGACCTTGAAGACAAAAAAACAGCCCACATACTTGCAGCAAACTATTACCTTTCCCTTCCACTGCCTGATAAGCCTTCAGGAAAAAAGGATGTACAGCCATTGATTGAAGCTCAGCACCAGGCCTGTATGGCGGAAGAGTACGATCTTGCAGTAAATATTATAGGACAATTCAATCTCTATGATCTTCTGGATCTCTGGGGAAATTCAAGAACACTAATTGAAATTTATGAAAAGTTGTTGCCAGAAGACCACTTCAACGATGAACCACTCCTTAAAAACAAACAGATTCACGGAGCTGTTCTTGGAAATTTAGGGACAGCATACAGGCAGCTGGGAGAACCAAAAAAGCGATTCAATATTATGGACAGGCTCTCAAAATTTCGAAAGAAATAGGAGACAGGCGCGGAGAAGGAAATCACCTTGGAAATTTAGGGAGTGCATACAGTCAGCTCGGAGAAACAGGAAAAGCCATTGAGTTTTTGAAGCAATCCCTTGCTATAGGAAAGGCGATTGAAGACCCAAAGATAATTAACTTTTGCGAGCAGAAATTGAAGGAACTTGAAGGAACTGAGAGCTGACTTTTCTAAACTTCCAGTTGACCAGCAGGTATCCACACCTTAGTTATTCCTCCTCATTTTCTACCCCAACAAGAATTTCCCAGACCCAGCGTCCGAAAACCGGGTCTTCCAAAAAATATAGTGTTACTAATAAATTTATTACTAACAAATTAGTTAGTTCCAGCAGAGAATTATACTTTTTATAATATTTTCACATAAACTCAAACCGGCCCCGTTAGCCTTGACACATTCATTCCCACCTGTCAGCCTCCGGCTGTCGTGTTAAACCGCAGGTTTAACAGGAGTTTCTAATCTTCGATTAGAAACGGAAGAAGTCTTCTGCTATCTGAGATAAACCAAGAAAAACTAACGTTTAGTTTTCCGATAATTCAAGTATTTTTTCTTCCGGTTTTTCAGGCCAGGCCTTTTGCCTGAGATTTTTTGTGAACGTTTTCCTTTTTTGCTGCCTTCTCTGCATAGCTCCATGGCCATCTTCCACAAGCTGCTCTCCAACTACAGAAACAAAACCGAGCAGGAGTCCCAGCCCCGCAAAAATGTAAAATATCGTAAATAATTTTCCGGGGGCTGTTTGGGGAGAAAAGTCCCCGTAGCCTACCGTTGTCAGGGTGATGACTGAAAAATAGAGAGAATCAAGCCAGGTCCATCCCTCTAAATTATGGTAGACAAAAGTGCCGAGCCC
The DNA here is from genome assembly GCF_055394095.1 of Methanosarcina baltica. NCBI lineage: Archaea > Methanobacteriati > Methanobacteriota > Methanomicrobia > Methanosarcinales > Methanosarcinaceae > Methanosarcina > Methanosarcina baltica. The sequence continues at coordinate 3,397,451 of NZ_AP042463.1, forward strand.
CAGAGTCTCAAGTACAATATAACAGAGAGAGCGAAACTCCTGTCTTTCGAGCATCCCGGATAGTGTTCTAACAAAAAGCAATACAGGTCTAAAAAAAGGTATCATAAGTCTCGCTTATTACTCCTTTTCCGGATAAATCTTCACAAGTTCCTCATAGGCCTCACTAATAATCGTCTTGTAGATAATGAAAAGAGGAATTGCAAGCACCATCCCGAGAGCTCCGAGCAGTTTTGAAGCCGATAGGGTCAAAAGCACGCTCAAAAGAGGGTTGATGTTTACCTTTTCGGAAATCATGAAGGGGATAAGGTAGAGGTTATCCACGAGCTGAGCTATGAAAACCGTAACCGCCGCAAAGAAGGCCGTCTCAGGACTGTTGATGTAGCCCACTATAATTGGTGGAATCGCTCCGATTATCGGGCCTATATAGGGGATGATATTCAAAAAACCCGAAAGAATTCCCAGGAAAAGCCAGCCATCGATTCCCACAAGATAGAACCCGATGCAGCAGATCAGGCCCACCACAGAGCTTTCGATCATCTTCGCAGTAAAGAAGTCCTCAAGTTTCCTACCAATGCCCTCCAGGGCCCTGACAATTCCTTCGGCATATTTAGGGGGGGCTATTTCGTGGATGTAGTTCCTCAATTTATGCCGGTTCCTGAAATACATGCCACACATAAGGGGAATTATAAGAATCCCTGCAAAGAGGTAATATGACAATTTTGAGATAGTTCCGGTAAGCTCCGTAAAGATATCATTACCGATTCTCTTCAGGTCTTCGGGTTTTAAAACTCCGGAGTCCACAAGTCCCGAGAGGGCAGAATCTTTTCCAAACAGTTCAGAAGCCCCGCTTAAATAGTCCTCCTGCACTTTCGTGGATTCTGTGATAAGGATCTCGATCTCCGGCATCTGGCTACCAACCAGAAAAACAAGGGCAAGCAGTGCAAAAGAAAGCAGACCGATTCCCACAACTCTTCGATTCAAATCCGGAAATCTGTCCATTATCCTGTTATAAAAAAAGAGAAACTTCTCAGTAACCAGGATAAGGATGGCTCCTATGATCAGGACTATGAAAATGTCCTGAAAATAAAACAGGACCGCACACAAAAATGCAAAAATCAGAGAGATCAGGGTGAGGAATCTCCACACATACCGGTTGGAACTGAGAGCCATTTATCTTTCCTTCTTCAATTACTTCTTTACGATTGGGCAACATTTGATATATATTTATCTTTCTCGGTCCCTGATTTCTCTTTTTTTCCCGGTTTTTTAGCTTTTCCTGATTTTTCCTGATTTTTCCTGATTTTTGCTTATTCAGGTAGCACTCCTTTCCGTCCTGACCAGTACCCGTCCATCAGGACAACCAAGGGTGGGAAGATCACAAAGGTAACAAACATTGCCAGGAGGACATCTATAACCGTAACCAGCCCGAAGTCGCTGATCATGGGGAAAGGGGACGCTATCAGGGCTGAAAAACCGAAAACCGTTGTTGCTCCCGAGGCAATCAGAGCCGTTCCCGTGGTTGTTACAGCCTGGTTAATCGCCTCCGTGGGATTCAGGCCCATGTCCTTTTCCTCATAATAACGTTCCATCATCAGGATGGAATATTCCGAACCAACCCCCAGGATAAGGGCTCCCATAACCGCAGTCATGGGGTTATAGTCAATTCCCATCCCTTTCATAACCAGGCCTGACCAGCCGATCACTACCAGCATGGGGATGATTGGGGAAATAGCCTTTACCGGGTTTCTGTAGACCACAAGAAGTCCTATCAGTACAAGCAGGACCCCGATCATCGTCATCCGGACCCGGCCACTCGTAAGGCCTGCGATCATCTCGATAAGCACCGCCGAGTCTCCGGTAATTGTGACTGCGACCCCGGGAGGTGGCTGCATCCAGTTGATATCTTCAGCAACTATATCATTAAGTTCGGAAATGCCTGTTATCTGAATGTCACTCATTGCATTTCCTATGTCCAGGTCAATATGAAGGAGCTGGTTTCCTTCTATGTAAGTACCTATCTGGCTGTCGGGAATTTCCGCATATATGTCTTTTATTTCCTGGGAACTTTCAGGAAGGATACCGCCGTTTCTTTCCTTCACGAGGTCCACAATGCTTGTTGCTGAGTCGATTTGACCCCGGTTTGCAACCTCGTGCTGGCCAAACTCTTCCATCCATTTCAGAACCTCCGGGTCACTTGCATCCTTGACTTTGAGGACAACGTTCAGGTGATCCCCCTGGCCTGGCATGACACTTAGCAGTTGATGGAAGTCTACCAGGGAAGGCATGTCCTGAGGGATGAAGGAATTGGTATCCGTTTTGATCGGAATTGACTGATCAACGTACATTCCAGCCGAAGCTGTCAGGACTGCGATTATGAGGATGGCCCAGGTGTGTTTAAGGGTAAAGCCGGTAAGTCCTTTCAGAACTTTATCGAAGGGACCGGGGGCATGAATTCCGGGGACCGGTTCTGTCCCATTTTTATTTTTGTCTCCTCCATTCCCATTTTTCTTCTTTTTAAAGATTCCTAAGGGATTCTTCTGAGCAAGCCAGTCAAAACTGTAAAGGGTTACCAGCCCGAAAAAAAGCGATGAAAAATAGCACATAATGATCCCTATCAGCAGGAGTTTTCCGAAGTCCTGAATCATGGGGACAGTGGAGGTAAAGAGGGAAACAAAACCAAGTGCGGTCATCGTAAGGGCAATCAGAACAGCGGGGGCCGTATGCTTGATCGTATAAATAAGAGCCTTTTCCGGGCTTTTCCCGAACTTAAGTTCTTCTTCCATCCTGCTATGAAACTGGATGGCATAGTCGATCCCGATCCCGATAAGTACCGGGAAAGCGGACATGGAAACCATTGTCATGGGAACTCCGGTATAACCCATGAAACCAAAGGTAAAGACAATTCCCAGCAGGACGACCGGAAGCGGTAAAAGTCCCCATCTGACATGCCTGAATACAAGGAAAAGCACAACTACCATCAGGAGAGCGGCAATACCCAGGAGAACCCCCATACTCTGGCTCATCTCTTTGTTGATGTCAAGCAGCAGGGCAGGATGGCCTGTTATTATGAGGTTGTAGCCGGGGGGAAAATTAGCTTCCTTTGCGGAAATTTCCAGGGCGTTTAAGATGTCTTCTTTCTGCGTATCCGTCGCACTGCCTTCTATTCCAACGGAAATTAGCATGTGGGTCTCATCAGGCATGAGAGCTTCAAAGTACTCCGGATAAGCTTCAATCAGTTCCTGGACCTCTGTGTCTGATTCAGGCACCCTGGTCCTGCCGTTGAGTTTGTAGTTTATCTGTTTCAGGATGCTTGCGGGGCTTGAGATGGTGGTTACGCCAGGGACCATTTCCATTTGATATGCAAGCCTGTCCGCGGCTTTCATCATGGCAGAGGATTTTACGTCATCTCCATCAACCATCACGACGAGGCTTTCCGTACTGAAATAGTTCAGGAAGAGGTGGTCGTAGTCCTTGTACAGTTGAGAATCTTTGGAAACCTGAGTCTCCGTCCCGGAGGCCATTTCTATATACTGGGAGCCCTGAAAGGACAGTATTACCAGTATAAACATAATAGCGAATATAGTCGCCCGGTTATTTTCAATAAATATACCCAGTTTTTCAAAAGCGTTTTTTATAGTAAATCCCCCCAGGGAGGCGTTTTTTACTCATTGATTTACCTCAGACAGCAGAAGATTCCTTCCTCGATGTTTCTAATTGAAAATTAGAAACTCCTGTTAAACCATGGTTTAACACGACAGTTCCGACTTTGGAGGAACTGGCAGGTGGGAGATGAATGCGTCGAGACTAAGGCCCCCATTTTTTGTTTAACAGGGGACCTTAATGTTGTTTGACAGTGACCTTATGTTCTGTCCTCCTTTGCAGGAGTGGGTCCACATCGCCACTGTTATACTGGCTTGTTAATGACCTGAACACTTCCCCTACCTCTCAGGGATGTTTAATCCAAATCGAAATCTCCGAGAACGTGTGGAGTATCCTCGAATATCATGACCAGTATAACGAAAGGCTATTCAACTAGGGCTTACCGAAGCAAGCCCCTTACTCTAAAATATTAGCCTAAAGGCTAAGATTTTAGGTAGGGGTAGTTGACGTATCGTATCTACCGGTCCGGGTTGTTTGTTTTTCCGTGAGAATATACTATAGAATAAGTCGATTAATATAAAATTTACCGTAATAGAGTTAAAAAAGATACAGAGGCCCAAAAAAAAATCTGTTTTAGCACCTCATTTTGATTTCTAGGGGTTTCCCGGTAGTCAGTGCCGTATCTTTAGGTTCCAGGGTATGGAGTTGATAGGAGGTCTCATCCAGAGAATGTATAAAATCAGCCCTGATCCTTGTAATCAATTCATCTGGATCGAGGCAGGTGAAAAAAGTAGGTTCACCTTCAATGATCTGCACATAACCTTTATTTGCCATTCCCCGGAGAATTCCATAAATCTTGGGCCTGGGAACCCCCGCAGCTTCGGCGATTTCACTGGCTCTGGCCGGCCTCCGGCAGACAAGGGCGGCGTAAATCTTGGCTTCGTTTCCGGTAAAACCCAGTTTTTGAAGGTTCCGGATAAGTTTCAGGGTCATGATGATTCTCCGTAAGTGGAATAAGGGGCTTTTTAGCTCATTGCATCATTGATTTTTCTCATGATTCTGACCTGGGTTCTGAGACTTTCCTCGAAATCTTTGAGATCCTGTTTGTCAAGGACTTCCGTCACTTCAGAAAGTCGTTCCTCTACTGCCCTGTTCAGGATGTCGTAGACCTTTTCCCCTTTTTCCGTGAGGGAAACCAGAACTTTTCTGCGGTCGGAAGGGTCGTCCCTCCTTTTCAGAAATCCTTTTTTTTCGAGAGAAAAGACCATCCTTGAAAGGCTGCTGCGGTCCATGGCCAGGTATGTCCCGATCTCGGAAGGCATGATTTCTTTTATCGTCCCTATGGTCATGAACGCAAGCTGCTGGTTTCTATTTAGTTCTTCAATTCCGCCCTTCGTGTCTTCAATTTTCTTGCATATTTTTGCTCCGAACAGTTTATTGTGAAGAGCATCATTTTCAAGCCCCAGCAGCCTGAGTCTTTCATGAAATTCGCGATTCATTATTATTACCTCCAGGGGTTTAGCTTGCGGTTTTACAGCCTTACAAAATGCTATCCTGGTCCGCCTGTTAAGCTCCCGGCCCATGCCTCAGTGATTTTTTTTTGATAGGTGATGTTGCAATAGTCCATATATTGATGATCTGTATTTGAATTGATGCAAATTCAACAAATGATTTATCCCCAAAAAGGCTGGATCGTATTTAAACATTCCCATACAAATTAAATGATTTCGAAACAGTGGTGGCTTCAGGAACAAAAAATAAAAACACCGGCCAGAGCGTAAAACTCCGTGTCGGAGCCCAGAGGGTTTTGCTCCGGGCTGTAAAACAGAAAATTGAGGGTTTAAATATGAGTCAGGAAAATTCTCAATCTATGGATTTATTTGCAAAAAGCTGTTTTGCCATGGCAACTCTTTGTTCAAGGTCCGGCTCCTCAAGGTCCGCGACCACGGCTTTGAGGAGAGTGGGAATTTCAAGGTGCTGAGGACATTTTTCCAGGCACTCTTCACACTGTACACATTGAGAAGCAAATCCGGGTTCTCCACCTGAAAGGATTCCGCCTAGCTTTCCGGCATACATGAACCTTACCTCATCTGCATTGCCGAACATGTGCAGGTTGTTGTATGCATCGAAACATGCAGGAATGTCCACTCCTTCCGGGCAGGGCATACAGTATCTGCAACCTGTGCAGCCCGCTTTCATGAGTTCCCTGTATTTTTCCTCAGCTCTTCCAACAAGTTTCAGTTCGGTTTCTGTGAGGGAATTCGGGTGGGCTTCTCCCGCCATCTTAAGGTTTTCTTCGACGTGGGCTTCCTCGTTCATGCCGGAAAGCACGACCGTTACTTCAGGATGGTTCCAGACCCAGCGCAGACCCCATTCCGCAGCTGTCCGTTTGACCGGGTTCTCGTTCCAGATCTCCTCAATTGCGGGCGGGACTTTTCCTGCAATGTTTCCTCCCCGGAGAGGCTCCATGATGATTACACCGAGACCCTTTGAGGCCGCATACTCAAGACCCTCGGTCCCTGCCTGGTTCTTTTCGTCCAGGAAGTTGTACTGGATCTGGCAGAAGTCCCAGGGGTAGGCATCCACTATCCGCTTGAAGTCTTCGTTTGAACCGTGAAAGGAAAAACCGGCGTTGACTATACGGCCGTCGGTTTTTGCGCTGTCAAGGAAATCGGCGACCCCGAGTTTTTCCACCCTGCCCCAGAGTTCCCCTACAAGGCTGTGGACGAGGTAATAGTCAATGTGGTCCGTGTTGAGTTTTTTGAGCTGGGCGTCCAGGAACTTATCCATTTCCTCCCGGCTTTCAACCATCCAGGTGGGAAGTTTTGTGGCGAGCTTGACCTTTTCCCGGTAGCCGTCGGCAAGAGCTCGACCCACGAAAGGTTCACTTTTTCCCATGTGATAGGGCCAGGCCGTATCGACGTAGTTTACGCCCTGGTCGATTGCGTGGCGGACCTGAGCTCTGGCCCTTTCTTCGTCTATCGTCCCGTTTTCTTTTACGGGGAGGCGCATGCACCCGAAGCCGAGTATTGAGAGTTCGTTTCCGTTCTTAGGCATTTTCCTGTAAAGCATTTTTGCCACTCCTTATTTTTGATATTTTGATTGATATTTAATAAATATGATTGACTGATTACTCTAAATTTATGTGAAAAAAAATTATTCCGGAGCAAGGCCATTCCAGAGAATCCGGAATCCTTCTTCGATGATTTCGTCTGTGTCCCCGGGGCTTTTGGATTCCAAGATAAAGCTCACCACCGCTCTGCTGGACTGGTAAAAAATTGTCATGGCCAGTTCCGTTGAAATATTCCCGGGGTCACTTTTTCTAAAGCCTTCCATAAGTTCGTGGAGGAAAACATACTCCCTCGTCACTTCTTCTCGGGTGAATTTCGTGATGTATGGGGATGAACAGAACTTCCCGACAAAAAGGAATTCCTCCGGGTTATTCACTCCCCATTTAATTAAATTAAACCACAGCCTTTTCAATTTTTTTTGGAATATGGTCTCGGTTTCAATTCCTTTTCCCATACTGCGGCTCAAGCTTCGCTTGATCTCAAAATGCTTCCAGGATAGCCGATCTTTTGTCCTTTATCTGATTTTCCATATTTTTGCTCATTTGATTGACTACTCACTCAATAGGTGGCTTTAGGACCCGCAACGAAATAACCTATGCACCTTATCACTCATTGTAACTTCGATTGGCGAGCTTGATCTTGAAAATCAATATGTTCAAGCGAAATATGCAGAAGTTGTTCTGTGACGAGCCCTTAGTATAAAAACGTTCTTTCAGGCTCAAAGCGAAGAGTTTTGCAGAGGTTTTCCAGTAGAGATACATCAGGCCAGGACCCCGAAAAAAAAGAGAAATGGGTCGGAAAAGGCTGATTTTTTTTGGCCCTGATCTTCTCAATTTACCCTAACCTGGGTATAATTTGTAGCAGTATTTCCATATTTATCTGTGACTGTCAGAGACACTTTATAAATAATGGTTTTTGCAGTTGAATAGTTATGGGATATAGGTACATTGGAAGAATTATCCATAGATTTAGTTCCATCTCCAAAATACCATTCCCACAAAACGATTTCTCCTTCTGATCTATCATGAAAATATACTGTGCTGGAAGAAGAAAGAGACTGAATATAATCAAAGCAAGCTTTCAATGTTTCATTGTTTGTTTCATCGAATTTGTTTTCTGAGCTAATGTTATTCCCTGAAGCAATAGAGCTTACATTTTCATAATCCATACTTTCATTGATGTTTTTTGAATAAGGAGCCTCTATTATATTAATCAACATCTTTGCGCTACTGATGCCTTTTTCATTGCTGGCATTAAGGGTCAATGTGTAATTTCCTGCTGTGAAATAGGTATATTTCAGGCTTTTTTCCAGGGATTTATTTCCATCCCCGAAATTCCACTCTATTGAAGTTGCTTTTTCAGAAGTATCTTTAAATTGAGCGGAGAATGGGGCAAATGCATAGGCGGTGTTTGTCTCTTCTGAAAAATAGCTGTCATCGGACAGGGCATTTAATGTGAAATTTGCATTGGGGTATGTAGCCTGATTGCCTGGTGCCTCCTGTGAAAATGTAAACGGAAGCATTGTCCCACCAATCAAAATAAGAGTCAGGCCTGCAAGAGCAAGAGCGCCAATCAGGACTATATCCTTCTTTTTTTGTTTATCTCCAGTACATTTTGAAAAATTTGAAGCTGATGATGGGTCAGAAAAAGTTTCAATCGTTGGTGCTATTTTTTCGAGATGTGGGGAACTTTCTTTATGTTTATCTTCACATTGTCTAGCGTAATTCGAGTCCGACAACAAATCAAGTTTATTCAGTTCTTCAGAACTAAATAAATGAGAAATTGACCCGATGGAGAGCCATCTGGAAAATATTTGGTCAAGAATAATTTTTGTTCCATTTACCGGTTTTTCACCCACTTTAATAATAAACCGAACAAAATCAGTTAATTTTGAATCGTTCATGTCCTGAACTGCATTCTTTATAATTCTCCCAGAATCAGCAATATTTTTTACCGGCTCCTCCTGTAATGCATTAAAATGCCTGAGTTTCTGTGTATTTATTGCAGAAATTATGAGATCCCTCTGAATGGTGTTGTAAAATGTACAATCCACTGGAGAGCAGGGATACTTTTTGTAATACAATACCTCTAAATAGGCTTTTATTTCTTTATTTTCACATTGTTCATAGAGCTTTTTTGCAAATGAACGAATTTCGTTTGAATTTACGATTTCTTTGATTAATTCAGGCATTAATTTTTTCATTAATTCAGAGTTATTTTTCAGGATTGGAATGAGTTTTTCACTGTCTTTTTTATGAATAAGGTTAAAAGCCATACACTTTAAAATTTCAATGTCACCATCATATATTCTAAACAGATCCGGAAGGGCGTTACATGAATTAAAAGAATTAATTAAAGTACTTTCATTTTCGGCCATCGTTTTTTTCTGAATTTCAAATGCCAGTGACTCTCTTGAACTAAATTTTTTGTTACTCTTATTAAAAGTGAAATACAGAAGTGAATAATAACCGTATGCACATTTACTGATTTTTGATTTCAAATCAGGGTCAAAGATAATTTCCGGTTTAAGCTCATTTAAGCTTATAGAAAGGTCAGATTCCGACGGATACCGGGATGCTATGAAAATAAAGTTTGAAAAAAGTACGGATTTCAACATGAAAATTACGTTTACGATTAAATTGATAGCGAGATTAGCATCAGACGCCTGGATGGAGACCTTTTCTCCGGCTATGATTTTTCCGGCTGTATAAACCAGGACTTTTTTAGGCACATCCGTTTGTTTTATTTTATTAAGGTCTCCTTCATCCCACAGACCAATAATATTATATTTTTTAGATTCAAACCTTCTGATTTCCAGTACCGCATTATCATAAAATTCAGGAATCTGTTTTATACCATCGGCTATTTCATCAAATACCTGTATGAAAACAAGTGTTTCTTCCTGGTCATTTTCTTCCTGTTCATGTTCATGTTCATGTTCTCCCTGTACACGAAGGCTGCACCCAAAGATAATATGGCCTTCGTGGGATTCAAAGTAAAGGGCACTTTTGTTAGTATTAATATAAAGAGCCAATTCCCGATATTTTTCAGGAAACTCGTTTCCTTTTAACAAATTCCCTGTGGAATCATATATCACAAAACCAGGACGTGAAGTTTGCAAGTCTACCAACACCCCATAGATTTATCCAGATAGTTTTTGTATTTTGCTATTCTCTATTGTAGGAGGCCTTTTAATTAATTTACATTGAGAGGCCACCAGTAAGACACCCTGAAAAGTGTATAAACTTTCATTAAATATTCATATATAAAAAAGAAATATAATGTATAAGTAATTGTCGATTTATTTGACATGAAAGCACTGTGTGTACTTTTATCTCAAACAGCAGAAGACTCCTTCCTCGATGTTTTCTAATCGAAGATTAGAAACTCCTGTTAAACCTATGGTTTAACACGACAGCCGAAGGCTGACAGGTAGGGGTAGTTCACTTGTGATTTGTCAAAAAAAAGAGTTTAGTAGCCCGGCACGGATTCGAACCGAGGTTGCAGGATTCAGAGTCCTGCATGATTGACCACTACACTACCGGGCTTCGATGAATTTAGTCAAATTATTAGAATTGGTAAAAGAGTTTAGTAGCCCGGCACGGATTCGAACCGAGGTTGCAGGATTCAGAGTCCTGCATGATTGACCACTACACTACCGGGCTTCGATGAATTTTCGTAATCAGAGGCAGATCCCTGTGCCCTGAGCGTATCTTTTAAAGGAATATCTGATATATATAACTTTTGGCGAACTTTCATACAATTTTATAGAACTCAGAGATTTCCCTCATCCTGGTCCAGGACTGCGGTCCACCACCAGCGGGCCAGATCTATCAAATCTTTGGAAAACTGACCGGAGAGCCTGTATTCCCTGTTATTTATGGAAATCAGACCGGCTCCAAGGAGCTTGTTGCGCATGGCATAAAAGGAGGCACGCCCTATATTAAGTTCTTCGAGCAGGTTTTTCCATTCTTCCGTACGGACGGGGTCGCCTGCTGCCTGGCGTTCTTCGATCAAAATCAGAAATTTTTGGCCCCGCACGGCTGTTACATCTTCCTGAAAAATTCGTCGCATAAGGCTGTAGTAAGGGTCTCTGGTGTGGCTTATGCGGGTATTGGCATCGGAGCGAACTATGATCGTGGTCGCGGTTCTGGGGGCGTTTTTTACAAGAGACATTGCGGTCCCTGGGGATAACGTTCAGGTTAAAATCAGGTAGTAGTTTCTACAGATTTTTTGGCCTGTGGGTTTACAACTTTTAAAATCAGGTCAAGGTATTCTTCACGGAGAGAATAGACAATAGGGGTTTTGTAGGATTCTTTATGTGAACGTAATATCCCGAGTTTCGAATGAATGTAGCCAACCATAGAAGCAACTGTATTCCTTGAAACATTATAATTTTTAGAGAGTTTGTTGTGAATTTCATCAACAGTCGCTTTTTTAAGTTTGATGAATATGCAGAGAATGGCCCTGCGATATCCGGAGGCGTCAACTTCTATAAATTTCTCCACTCTAGAATTAATTTTGGCACGGATACTTACCATTCATTACCACCTTTACAGACGTAGATATCTAATTAAGTTCTAACTCTATATATACTTATGGAAATTGAGGCGTCTGTTGCCTCTTTTACTAATATGTCATAAAGTTTGTACTTCTTTTAATTGCAAATCCATTTTGCCTTATGATGCTATTAGCGCCTTTTGTAATATATGGTTTGTTATATTACATATATATATAATATTATTTTTTAATAGTATATAATGCATTTTAAAAAAATCCGATATTGTGAAAAATATGATATATTTCAAATAAAAGTTATATATATAAAAAGATAGAGTAACTATTTAGCATATATCTTTGAGTAAATGCTATTTTACTCACATTTCGATTTCTGACATTTTTGTACAAATTCATGGCACAAAAATGCTATTTAGTTGAGATTCTGTCAATTAAATGATCAATATTCTAGAATAATGTTCCCATATTGGCAGGGGGTCGAAATGTGGATTTTACGTTGGACCTCTAAAACTTTTCTTTAACTACCCCTTAGCTAAAAATACAGGGGTAGGACTTACGCAGTTGAACAAAAAGCCAGTAGCATGAAGCACCAAACTGTCTAAAGCATAATGTTCTTGATAAGCTCTTATGTGCTTGGTTTTACATCTCAAGTGCGTAACTCATAAGGGGATTTCCTGCTGAGGTTTTATGAAATTCGAGATAGAAAACGAACTGGATACGGTCATAAAAAACACCGGGGTAATTATTTTTCTGCGAAAGGTAGAAGATGGCTGGCCTGTGGAATTTGTGTCGGAAAAGATTAGTTGCTTGGGTTACACTCCAAACGATTTTTTCTCAAAGCGCATTTTCTATGAAAACCTGATCTATGGAGATGATCTGGAGAGAGTGCGGGCCGAATTTACCAGACACTGTAATAACGGGGACGTGGATTTCACTCTGGAATATAGAATATTGACTGGGTCCGGGGATGTACGGTTAATCAATGACAGAGTTTTGATGCGGTACGGGTTGGCAGGAACCACAAGTTCTTATTTCAGTATAATTACTGACCTCAGCGACAAAATTAATTCAAGGGAAACAATCAGACAGAAACTGAAGATTGAAGAAACTTTGCTTGAAATCTCCAAAATGTTCATTATTCCTGAAAACATTGATATGGACATTAACGTATCCCTTGAAAAAATCGGAGAACTCTGCGGGGCCGGCAGGACTTATATTTTCGAATTTTGTGATAATGAGAGTTTTATGAGCAATTCCTATGAATGGTGTGCTCCGGGAGTGGAGTCCCAGATAGATATACTCCAGAATTGTCCTTCCAATATGTTTCCCTGGTGGATAAACAAACTCCATAATGATGAAATAATCCATATTACCGATGTTTCGGCTTTGCCTCCCGGAGCAGAGGCTGAAAAAGAGCTCCTTGGAATGCAGGGAATCAGGTCTCTCATAGTCCTGCCCCTGTATAAAAAAGGAAAACTTTCCGGTTTTATAGGTATGGACAATGTGATTAATGTAGGAAACTGGAAAAAAGACGACATTTCCGTACTCAGGATAGTATCAAACCTTATTGGAATGGGAATTCAGCGCAGGAAGGCTGAAAAAGCAATCCATAAAGGAGAAGAACTGTACAGGTCGATGTTCCACGACGCAGCCAATCTGATAACCCTTGTGGACAAAAATGGGGTCATTATCGACTGTAATAAACGGATAGTAAACGTCCTGGGTTACAGACGAGAAGAGCTCATAGGAAAGCCCATGTCCAGCATTATGCACACCGGATTCCAGCCAATAACAAAAATAGCCTTGAGGGAAATCTCGGAAAAGGGTTTTTCCTTCAACCGGGAGTACAGGATGGTCCGAAAAGATAAAACAATAATAGACATTAACGTGAACTCCTCGGGCCTGAAAGACGAAACCGGCAAACATGTCCAGACCATTTCCATAATTGAAGACATAACAAAACGCAAAAAAGCGGATAAGCTGCTCCAGGAAAGCGAGAGCAGATACCGTTCTCTTTTTCAAAATAACAGTGCCGTAATCCTCCTGATTAACCCTGATACCGGTTGTCTGGTCAATGTAAACCCGGCTGCCTGTTTGTACTACGGGTATACCAGAGAGCAAATGCTTCACATGAAATCCACCGACATCAATACCCTTCCGGAAAAACAGGTATTCAGGATGTTGCACCAGGCAAAGTCAAAGGAACTTAACCATTTCTTTTTTATCCATCGCCTTTCAAACGGAGATTTACGCGACGTTGAAAATTACAGTTATCCTATCGTGATAGACAACAATAAATATCTCTATACAATTATTACGGACATAACAGATTACAGGAAAATACAGAGTGAGCTGATTAAAGCAAAAATAGAAGCTGAAGCCGCTAATAGAGCCAAGAGTGATTTCCTGGCCAGTATGAGCCATGAGCTGAGGACTCCTTTAAATGCTGTAATAGGTTTTTCGGACCTGTTACTTACCCGAAATTTTGGGGAGCTAAATGAAAAACAGGTAAGACAGGTTGGCAATATATCAAAAAGCGGCACACATCTCCTGAACTTAATTAACGGCATATTGGACCTTTCAAAAGTTGAAGCCGGGAAAATGGAGTTCAATTTAGAACAGTTCTCCATCTCCGATTTAATCGAAGAAGTCAGGATTTTACTGGCACCTCTGGCCTCAAAGAAAAATATTCATATATTGTGTCAGGTGGATGAAAAACTGACATCCATAAAAGCAGACAGGACAAAGTTCAAGCAGATTTTATACAACCTTGTAGATAATGCCATAAAGTTCACTCCCGAAGATGGATTCGTCTCTGTTAGTGCCCAAATGATAGATAATGAAATGCAGCTTTCTATCACAGACACAGGCATTGGTATTTCGGAGCATGAAATTCAAAAGGTCTTTCAGCCTTTCGTACAGGTAGGGAAATTTGAGTCCAGAGCACAACCCGGGACTGGCCTTGGGCTTGCTCTTGTCAAGAAGTTTGTGGAAATGCACAGAGGCAAAATCTGGGTCGAAAGCAAACTCGGAGAAGGCAGCATGTTTAGTTTTACTTTTCCTAATTAGTCTCACCCGAATTGCACTACCCGAGTTGCGTTTCGGCACCCGAGTTGCGCTTCGGGATCGCAGTAAATCGAAGATTTACTGGGAGTTGCACTGCAAGTGCAACAGTACGTGGTCCGTTTCGTTCGCTCCGCTCACTCAAGCGGACTAATCAAGTGGATACAACCGTAAATTTCCCATAACAATTCTTCATCCAACTATGTAAGCCATATATTTATTAGGAAACTCGCTACCCCTTTTGTAGTATTTTGAAAAAATTATCCCGGGGCTTTTTCAGGCTGCCTGCCAGATCAGGCCAAACCATTAACCGCTCTGAGTACTCCGAGCTTCTTTTTTTGGTTTTTCTTTCCTTCTTCTTCTTCTTCTTCTTCTCCGGATTTCGTGTTCCGGGCAGCGGTAGGAATGCACCAGGACAATGGCTACGGCCCGGATTCCTGATTCGAATGCGACTTTCAGGCCGGCTTTTGCGGCTTTAAGGTTGAGGGGCAGAAGTTCCTGTCCGTTGGCTCCGAAACGCTCTTCGACTTCGATCACCTTTTCATAAAGCTGGTCGGGGAGGATTATCTGCTGCGCAAAAATATCCGGCCGGTTCTGGTAGCCTATCCGCAGAGCGTCTCCGAAACCCCTGGTTGTAACTAAAACAGTGCGTTCTCCTTTCCGTTCGAGGAGAGCGTTTGTGCCAACGGTTGTGCCCATTTTTATGTGTTCTATCAGGTCGTCGGTGGGCAGGGGGACGTTTTTGGGGAGGTCCAGCAGCTGGCGGACCCCATGCATTGCGGTGTCCTCATAGTGGACCGAATCTTCGGAAAGGAGTTTATGGGTCAACAGCTCTCCGGCCGGGGGTCCGGGCCAAGATATCCGTAAACGTGCCACCACGGTCTATCCAGAACTGCCAGAGGGGTTTTTTAGAAGAGGTAATCATGAGTGGAAGAATTGTCTAACAGGTATTAAATATTAATTCAGGCCTCCGGCTTCCAGCTCAGACAAAAAATATATTTAAGTGAGATCTTATATATGAATATGTATGAAAAGAAACAGGGTAGCAAGCCTTCTGTTTTTTGTATTTTTCCTGGCCTTTGCTCTGCTGTTTATTCTTACAGAGGTCTTTGTGATGTTCAATTCCTGAATGAAGTATCAGGCCAGTTCCTTTCTATCTTCTTCAATAACTCCGGCCAGGTCCTTTTTTGAGGTGGTTTGTATGAGGGTGTACTGTTTGCTCACCGAGGCCGTGGCTCTGGCTGCTTTTTCCATTGCGAGGATTATGATTTTTATCGCGTCTTGAAACCCGCTTTTTTTCGTCCAGTTATCCTTAAAACATTTATTGGCAACCTGTTTTGTGAAGTCGTTTCCAAATACGATGAAATTGCTGCCTTTGCTTTTAGCGGTCAAGGCCATTTCGGAATCCCGAAGTTCGGCAATAGCATAATTTCCGGCCGAAGCATAGAGTCTCCTTCTCCTGAGCACGCCGGCTTCAAAGGAGGTAACTTCCCCCACAAGGATCCCGACCCGCTCAGTAACCTTGTTTTTGTTGTCCCTGACCGTTATTTCGACTTCAAGTTCCCCTGCCTTTTTTTCGAGTTCCTCATCCGTTGCGATTGCGCCGCTGTACAGTTCTTTTTCAAGTTTTTCCCGGTCGGTTTTTTCTCCCCGGAAAGTAATTTCCCGGAGGTCTCCGGCCATAACGGCCCCGTTTTTTCCGATGAACGTGATTACCAGACTCATATCCTGAAGCCTCAGTTTTTTTAGATTTACATGTTAATATAATATTCAAGAGAAGAAAACTTTATTTTTTGACTAGCACTTATATTTATATAAGTATTGCTTTAATACCGTGTGCTAATCTGCAGGCCGTTTTCGTTAAATTTATTAGTCAAGTAACCCCCAAGGATTGAAAATTATTTTGAATTATGGGTATGTTGCAAGCTGCCTGTACATTATCAAGGAGGAATCAATTGCCTGAATTAAATATTATTCTGAAAATTATGAATTTTACAGCTTTTCTATGGATAACAACCTACGTATTAACAGGAATTAAAAAACTTGGTAATATAATATATGGAATGCGTATAATAGTTGCCGCACTGTTTGGAATACTGGAAGCAATTATCTGTTATCTGGCTCAATTCCTTACTTTAAGGATGCAGGTTAAACTTTACTTTCAAAGATGCATGTTTTTCCGTTATCAAGCGGCTTTGTTTGTGTGGGCCTAAGGAATGAATAATCCTACTGATGACGTTTTTATTGGGGTGGCAGGTAATTACCCAAGTTCAAGAAAGAAAATAATGATGCTTGCTTTGTACTCATCTCTTCCAGAATAATATTACACTTATTTGATTCTTTATCCTGGATAACTGCCAGCCTAATTTCGGACAAATTTTCAATTAGTCTTCTCATAGAAAGACCATATCTCTTTGTCTCCCAGGCTAAATATCTGTAGAAAAGTAAGCCAATTATAGACAGAAATACGTGAACTTTGATATTTTCATCTTTGTGGTGGTACACCGGTCCCACAGGGACAAGCAGGTGATCATTCAATAGCTTAAAATCATCCTCTATAGCGCCTTTATTGTTGTATGTTTGCACAATTTTTTTAGTGTGCCAACGGTGCTTATCTGTAAATAGTATATTTTTTCCTAATGAATTTTCGCGCTTATTTTTATTCTCTTCGTCAATCCAGAACTTTAACTGAGGTTTTTTCTTACCTTCAGGAGCATCAGTAATTTCATATTTCACCATACTTCTGTATTTTTTGATAATAATGTCTGCAACCTCTTTTTCTACACTGCTCCTGTTTCTTGCTTTTCCTCTGTTGCTTTCCAGTCTCCTCTGTAGGTCTTCCAGATTCTCAGTTATTTTTGACATATTTGACTCACAAGTTCTTTTTTGAAGTTTGTGAGTTCCTTCATTGAAAGTAATTACTGTTGTAAATTCTGTCCCGTAAAACTGATGCTTTGTCCGATAGCCATAAATTTTGTGGCCTTCTGAGCTTTCATATAAAAATTGATATTTAGATAATGGCACTTCAAGAAGATCATCTGCCTGATTTGCTTTTACAGCCCCTACAAAATTCATCTTTGAAGTTGCTTTTTCAATGTTGTCCTTTGAATTGTTTCCCTTATCAAAAACAAGAACAAGGTCTTCCGAACAAATATTCAATTCGGTTAGACGGTTTACTATTTTGTCAACCAGACCTGAAAATTCCTCTGAATCATGCACATTTCCTGGATATGTCTCGTGAATAAAAGGTAAGTTGTAATCATTAGCAGCCAGCGCTACAGATACCTGATTTTTGTCTTTACGATGCTTTTTGTTATACCCTTTATGAAGCAATTCACTTTTTTCATCATAATTGGTAGCATAAGTGAACCAGTTTGATTCATCCACAAACAGTACTGAAGGGGTTAGTCCTTTTTCGATGAGAACTCGGCACAAATCGTCTTCAATATTTTTCATTGTGTCGGAATCAATGTAATTCATATGATTCAAAAAATTCTGACAATTTAATTTATGAGGGAATTTCCACTTAAAAGATAAGGCCGATTTTTTGAACCATTCCCCAATACCGTTTTCACTTAAAACTCCATGAGATTTCCCCACTATATCAAGTAAAAGATACTCTCCGACACTTAAACCATCGATTGATTTTTTCATAGTGTGCTTGTTCACTATGTCAACGAATCCAAGCTCTTCATTCACATGAAGAAGTGCGGCAAGTTTGCCGTACTCAAAAGATTTCAGTTTCATGTAGGGCAATGATTCACTCTGTTTTTTCATTTCAAATATTTTTTCGGCATTGCCTAAATATATCTGAAATATAGTTTTCACTTTTCCATCAATTCTGCCAGTTTTAATAATATACCAGTATTTTTTACCGTTGATTATTTTCTGTTTTAAAAAAACCATGATATAAATTTAGGTTCTACGTATATAAAGATATTTCTTCAAAAAACAGATACAATAGGCTTTTTAAATGTAATTTAGAACTTAGGCCTTACAAATATTTTTTTTAACGGATCTTCCTTGCCACTGATTTTTGTGGCAAATCAAGGCAAAAATAGCTCTTCTTTGAAAGCTGAGTTAAACAGTCCTGAAAGGTAGAGATGGGGCTTGCATCATATTATATAGGGAGAATGTCGGATTCTGGTTTTGATCTGTTACAATTTCATAGTTAAAAAAGTACTTTTCTATGAATTTAAAAGGGCCTGGTTTTGGAGGCCCCATTCTTTTTTACAGGTGCCCCAGCGGCAGGATATATAAGGGATCCTCGTTGGTCGGGAGTTTCAGCACTTTTCTGACATCTTCGTCCTCGAAAGCTCCAATCGGACAGGTTCCCATCCCCAGTTCCGCGGCCAGCAGGCAGACGTTCTGGGCTGCATGCCCAGCCTCCATATCGGCGTAACGGATTCCTCTTTTACTATATTTTCCTGTGATACGCGGGTAGACGGCCGAGATTACGAGGCTTGCAGGTGCGTCTCTGACCTGGGGCTGGGAGAGGGAAGCTTCAGAAAGTTCTGCTCTTAAGTCCCCTGCGAGTTCCCGGATAAGGGCGTCTTCGTCCGGGATATACCTGTACACCCCGGGCTCTATTCCCCTGACGTTTCCGGCCACAAGGTGCACTTCCAGGGGATAGAGGGCTCCTGCGGAAGGAGCTGTCCTGAACCCTTCTTCGGAACTTATCCCCTGGGCTGCCCGGAGGAATCGGGCTGTATCACTTTCTGTCAGTTCTCTTTCCGAGTACGAGCGCACGGATCTCCGCTTTTCGAGCACTGCTTCTATCAGGCTCCTGGCGGCAGGTTTTTGCTCGGGCAGTTTGATTTTCATCGGCAGGTCCGTAAGACCCTGGTCTCCCATATTTTGTTCCCCTCTGTTAATTATCCCTTGTAAACGGTTTTGAGAACTTCGATAACTTCGTCTTTGCTGACGCGATGGTACACTCCCTTTTTTATAAAAAAACACAGTTAAAAGTTAAATATGTTTCTGCGAAAAAAATATAAAATGGATGTTTATAATTTATGGAGGTTAAAAGCACCCGGGTATCCGGATGAAAAAAATGCAATGAAGTCCTGACTTCATTGCTTTTGTGTTGTGCTTCTCCCCTTCTTCCTCTCCTCTTTTTTTCTCCCTTTCATAATTCTTTTGCTGCTTCAACCATAGCCCTTATATTCTCGAGCTTCGTTCCGGGGGGAATCCCGCAGCCTGGGGCGAGGATATCCACTCCCTCAGCAATGCATTTGAGAGCCTCTGCCCGGACATCTTCTGGCCTTCCCAGGAAGAGGGTGTCCGGGGGGTTGATGTTGCCTATGATTGCGACCCTGTCCCCTACGAGTTCTTTTGCTTCCCGGATGTCCACCAGGTGGTCAAGGCTGACACCTGCAACTCCTGTGTCCGCCATCATCCCCAGAAGAGGGGTTGAGTCCCCACAGATGTGGAGGATGACCGGTTTACTCAGGCTGTGGACAAGTTTGGAGCAGGGAGGATAGGCTGCCTCTTGATAGAAGTCACTCCCCAGGAGCTCACTACCTGCGGAAGGATCTATGACAATGATCGCATCAGCTCCGGCTTTTTCAAGGGCATGCCCGTAACTGATCAGTACTTCGGTTGTGAAGGAAAGCAGGGCCTTAAAGAAGCTCGGGTTGTCGAACATGTCCATTAACAGGGCTTCGACACCCCTTATCTGCCCGGCAAGGGTAAAGGGCCCGGTAATCCCGGCTATAATCGGGAGGCTTGGGTCCTCTTCTTTCACGAGCTTTATTGCCTCGAGTACCACGGGCATCCTTCCGGTTTCGGAGGGATTCGGGATTTCCAGGGAGTAGAATTTATCGGGATCACTGAGAACCGGATCTTTGATGGAAGGCTGGGAATCGGAATTTCCTTCGTGTATGACAGAACCCAGGGCTTCGGCTTCAACACAGAGATCAAAGGGAACCCTTACGCTTTCGATTCCTCCTAACCGGTTGGCGGCAAGGGCCAGTTTTGCCATCTTCTGCGCGCTGGAATGTGCATCAGGCCAGGTTGCCCCGGTTTCCGCCATCATCTCAACAGTTGCGGTCTGAAGAGGACAGGCCACAGAGACCCTGTCCACTTCTTCTTTATTCAAGGCAGCAAGAAAACGTTCTTTACTGTTCATTGCAATCCTTCACGTACATTTTTTTAGCTATGTAACTCTATGCTTCTTTTTTTGGTCAGTTAGCTCTCTTTGTTGCTACGAGCTCTTTGACAGCTTTGATGGCTTCCGGGGCATTTTCGGCGTATGCATCCGCGCCTATAGAATCACAGTAGCGCTGGGATACAGGGCCTCCCCCAATCATGATTCCAGTGCCCGGGACTTCCTTCCTTGCAAGCTCGATCACATTTTTCATTCCCATCATGCTTGTGGTCATGAGGGCGGAAAGCCCTATAACATCGGCATTGTACTCTTTTGCGGCCTCGATAAACTTTTCAGGGGGAATATCCTTTCCCAGGTGATGGACCTTGAAACCTGCGGCTCCCAGCAAGCTGACCACCAGGTTGATCCCAATATCATGGACGTCTCCGAACACCACGCCTGTGATCACATCCCCGGGTTTCTCCGCTGCTTCCACATTCACATAGGGCTGAAGGATTTCCACGGCCGAGTTCATGGCCCGGGCTGCAATCATAATGTGAGGGACAAACATTTCCCTCTTATCATATTTTTCACCCACAATACTCATCCCACGAGTACAGCCTTTCATGATTGCTTCGTAGGCATCTATTTTATCTTCAATCACTTTGTTTGCAAGTTCCACACAAAGATCCTGCTTGCCGCTGACCACAGCTTTTGCCAGACTTTCAAAAATTTCCTCTTTAGAAGTCATATTACCACTCTGCTTTTTTAAGAAACCTTTTCCCGGACCCCATACTTGAAGTGAAATGCAGAGGACGGGTTTGAGTTTGTTTGAGTTTATCGATTTTCCTGTCTGTTCGCATGCTTCGTCTGTTAGTCTGTTCGCATTCTTCTTTTCACGCTTCTTTTTACCAGGGTTTCACATTTAGTGGTGCAGATAGTGTGGTGAGAACTATGGTGCAACGTTCTCATTCCAAAAGCTGTTTTTACGGCATTTAAACCATTCTAAGCCGTGATTTTTCATAGCCTTTATATATGGTTCTGGCTGGTGTTCACCCTCCAGGCCACATATATAATATAATTTTTTAGTAATTTTACATTCATCTAAGTATGTAAAAATAGCATTGTGCGAAGTGATATAAAAAAAATTTATTATTGGCCAGATTGATAAACTATAAATATGATGGTTTAGGTTGGAATATTTATTGCAATGTAGCTTCGGGGAAACAAAAAAATTAAAACTAATTTTTGGGCCTTATTGAAAGTCACTTTGGCAGGTCAAACTAATCGTGATATAAAAGCTTGTTGGCAACAAATTCTCTAAAATAGCATTTTCCGGGAATTTTTGTTTCACTATCCTGCGAAATCTTCCTGATAGGGCGCAGGAGACCTATCTTTCTGGAATTGTGTACATGAAAGAGACATCCTCTACATATAGAAAAATCTTATTCGCTTCAAATTTAGGGTAGCAACGTGAATTCCATGAGTTTGAATGAAATTGAATTAATTGTATGAGTTGGGGAATCACCAACCTGCACCCCATTAAAATTTGAATCTTGTCCAATTTAATGATTAAGTAGTTGCGTGGTTGAATCATTTACCGCTAATCTTGAAGAGGATACAAAAAATCTTTAAAAATAGTAGCTGTGGAGATTATGTATACATTTGATGAGAAATAAATCTAGTGTCGCGTCAATCCTCAAGTGTCGGATAAAGACGCGATAATTTTATTCTTGCATCCTCGGTTGTGAATTGCCAATTAACCTTCGAGTTTTTGTTGTTTCTGAATTTTTGCCAAGCCAATACCTCTTTCCTAACAAACTCGATGTTGTCAATTCTCCTTTTTAAGCACTGACCTGTAAGCACATTCAATTCAATCTCTGCCATATTCAACCAGCTTCCATGTTTTGGGGTGTACACAAACTCAAACCGATCCCATAGTGCCTTCGCCTTCTCTGGCGGAAACTGTTCATAAAGAGATCCAGGAATGTGTGTGTTTAGATTATCCATTACAAGCGTTATTTTATATGCGTATTCATATTGAGCTGCGATTTCTTCCAGAAAACAAGCCCAATCTCGCTTGGTTCTACTTTCGGTAATTTTTACCATGCGTTTTCCTGCCAATGGTTCACAGGCAAGGAATATATTGCACGTTCCACAACGCTTGTATTCGTAATCATACCTGGCTGGTTTCCCGGGTGAACCCGGGACAGGAATTCTTGTTTCTGCAATCAGTTGTTTTGGAGATTCGTCCATACATACAACAGGATTTAGTGGATCAAATGGACGCTTATAAACATCAAGCACCATTTCCATATTTGCAACAAAGCTACTGTTTTGTTTCGGTGGAATTAACCATCCTTTCTGTTGCCAGGGTTTAATTTCGTTTTTTTTAAAACACGTCGAACGGTTTCATGAGAAATATTATCAATATAGCCAAGCTCTACAACCTGATCAGCTAACAACCTCAAAGACCATATTGCAAAACCTTCGGGTGGTTCGCTGCAACTTAAGGCGAGTAAATGGGCTTCAAAATCACCATCAACTTTTTTTTTGTAAATGCGGCTTCCTTTTTTTCCGTTAAGGGTAGCTTCAAGACCCTCTTCAACAAACCGCTTCTTAACTCGATCAATTTTTCTCATGCTTATATTCAGGACACGTGAGATTTCTTCGTTGGTTGAATGTTTGTCATTCCATTCACCTTTGTCGCAACCAAGCAAGATAAGAACGTTGATAATTTTATGTGAGTTATGGTTGCCCTTTGAGGCAAGTTCACAAAGATCTTTACGTTCATCTTCAGCAAGTGTCACAGTGTATTTATTCATAAGAATTCCTCTGGGATTCATATGAACAACATGCAATATATCTGTTACGTCATTTTACGCATGACGCGACACTAGTAGTTACTTACTTGATCTGTAAAACCAAGTACATGAGCCATATCAACAAAATTACGCTTTAGATCGTTCTATGCCCCATGCTACTGTTTTTCATTCAACTGCGTAAGTCCTAAAATCAATAGTGATATATAGAAATGATTAATATATTGATAACAGTGGATACTTTCACCAGCCATCAATCCAACTTATGGGGGACAAAAATGGATTCCAACAATCTAAACCTTGGTGTCACCGACCAGAATGAAATAAAAAAATTTTACCCTCTTGTACAACATTCAATTGAAAACAGTATAGAGCCTATTTTTTGGATTAATTCAGAAGGTCGTTTTATCTACGTCAACAAAGCAGCCAGTAGCTATTACGGCTATTCCCGAGAAGAACTACTTACAATGATGGTCTATGACGTTGAAACTCAATTTTCAAAAAATAGCTGGGATGAAGATTGGGAAAAAGCCTGGGCCAGTCACAAAAAGGGAAAATTAGTCATGTTTGAAGGCTATTACCGCAAAAAAGACGGTAGTGTTTTTCCTGCCGAGACAACGTTAAACTATATTAAGTTCGAGGGTGAAGAATATCTTTTCGCATTTATTAACGATATCACTGAGCGCAAAAAAGCCGAGGAGGCGCTTCAAAAATATGCGGAAGAAATGGGGCGTTCTCATGAAATGAAAAAAATGATTGAGAATGTTATAAATAATAGTCCGGTAGTCATTTTTTTCTGGAGGGCTGAACACAACTGGCCTGTAGAATTCGTATCCAAAAATATTAAGCAGTTTGGGTATTCAGCCGAAGACTTCATATCCGGAGAACTTTTGTACGGGGACATAATTCACCCCTCTGATATCCTGAAAGTAAGAAATAATTATACCAGGAGTTTGGAAGCCGGTTTGAATAATTACATTCAGGAGTACAGGGTCTTGACGAAGTCCGGTGAGGTGCGCTGGATTGAAGAAAGGACCTTTATCGAGTATGATGAAGACAACAAGCTCACTTCCATTCAGGGTATTATAGTTGACATAACAGAAAATAAAAAGAGCAATAAGTTCCTGCAAATTCAATGCGACCTTGGAAATGTCCTTGCTTTCAACAACGATTTACAGGATACATATAAACAGATACTTGAATTATCTCTCCATATAAGCCCCTTCGATTCCGGTTGCCTTTACGTGTTCGATAAATCCACAGGTGCTCTGGATCTTGTAGCCTATAAGGGGTTATCTCCTCAACATATTGAAAACGATTCCCACTACAATGAGAATTCTGTCTTTGTCCGTTTGCTCATGTTAGGAAACCCCGTGTACAAAACCCATCCGGAAATCATTTCCATGACGGCCGTTAAATTACCTCATGATGAAAAATTGCGTGCTACAGCCCTCATGCCTCTGAAGTACGGGGGAAAAATTATAGCCGCACTCAAACTTATATCACACGACAAGAACGATATTCCGGAAGCTTCGCGCAGTTCTCTTGAAACTATTGCTTCTCAGGTGGGAGTAGTTATTGAACGTGCAACGGGTGAAACAGAATTTAATAAGAAAAGTAGTGACCTTCAAAAACTGTTTGATGTATTGGAAGATTTTCTTTATATACTCAGCCTGGACGGATGTATTGTCCACTGCAACCCGGCATTTATTAAACACCTGGGTTATTCAAAGGAAGAGCTTCTGGGTATGAATATTCTTGAACTCTGTGCCCGTTCTCAAATGCTGGATGCAGCCAGAACCTTTTCTGACACGGTGGCTGGAAAAAGATCTTTCTGTGGTATTTCATTAATCGATAAAAATGGAAAACCGGTTCCATTAGAGACCAGATCCGTTAAAGGAGAGTGGAACGGCCATGAAGCCATAATATGTCTTTCCCGGGAAACTCTTGACTGCAGTGAGCAAATCGGGATTTGATTTGTAATACTTCAGTACTTATTTTTAGAGCTACTTCGACAAAGGTGTTCATGTTCATGGTAGGAGGTTCAAAATTCCAGAGAATGCTGGCCTATATGGCGCAGGTGCAACCTTGAGCAGGTTTAGATGAGTAAAATCTCTTTTCCGGGCTTTGTTTGATAAGCAGACATTTATAATATAAAAAAAAACTCAAGATTATTATTAATAAAATATTAATCTCTTTTTACAACTATTTAACAAAAAGATCAGAGTAATTTTTTTAAAAAAATGTATCTTATATTTATATTTTACTAAACTATATCATCCCTTATTTTCCCATATTCTGGCTTTCAGCGTATCGGTTTTGTCAGATATTCATTACCTTGACTGGAGTGAGTTAACTATTCTCTTTTTATTATTCAGTTTCCGCTTTATATGAATGGGATGGGTTTCTAATGGTTTGAAAACGTTTAAATTATTTTATTTGGTATTTTAATTTTGTAGCTCCTCGAAGAGCTTCATGGATGGAATCTTCAGGGTGAAATCCCAGATGATGTCTCGCAATTTCTGCAAGGTCACAAACCCCATTGTTACAGGCTGGCAGATTCGCTCTCGATAGGGCCAATATGGTAAAACGACCAAAAAACGGTGAAATTTAAAGAATCTATGAAATTTGGCCCCTTGCTTGCAGAAAATTCGGGACACTTCCACCTCATTGAATTGAAGTTGAAGAGTTTTAATGGTGCACAATAAACAAATCTGAATAAATTTGCGAAGTCCTAAAGTCTGAACAAATTAGCTAAATTCTGGTTTTTTGAAGTGGATCAGCAGCTATACCCGGGTTTCCGGCTTCACAGATACATGTAAGTGTGGAAGTTTATGTGATTGCAGAAGGTGTGTTGAAATAACGTAAAACTGGCTAATAAGACTTACCAGTAATTCGCAAAAAAAAATTGAGGTATGTATGAGCACAAAAGAAGAGATGAGCCATGGAGAAAGGGTCAGAGCAGCAATAGACCTCAAGGAACCAGATAGAGTTCCGGCGTTTTGTACACTTAGCTGGGCAGTAAATATAGCAGGTAATAACCTGAACTGCATTGGCAAAAAAGAAAAAGATGTCAGTATGCCTAAATTCCTCAACACACCGGAGATTCAGGCTGAAGCTCATTTCAAGGCAACTGAACTTTTTGATGCTGACTTTGTCTGGTGTTATTCGTCCAATCAACCTGTGGCAATTGCCCTTGGATGTGAAGCAAGTCAGCCTTACTGGAGTACGACAGCAATTTCCAAAACGGCAATTGATAGGGTGGAAGACTGGAAAAACCTGGAATTTCCGGACATTGAAAAAGACCCTACAATCTCTAAGCAGCTTGATACAATCAGGCTGGTGGAGAAGGGGCTGCATGAAAAAAGAGGAAATGATACTTTTATAGATGGCCTCACAAACGGACCTTTTACGATAGCAGGGCTGGTTCTAGGCATTGAAAAATTGATGTTTGCCATGATCGACAGACCGGACGATACAAAGGATTTCATCGATTTTTGCACGGATGTATCTATAGAAGTTGCAAAAGTCCAGCTTGATGCCGGAGCAGACCAGATTTTCTGCCCTGACCCATCGGCATCCGGAGACCTGATCCCCCCTGACTTTTACAGGGAATTTGCACTGCCTTATGCAAAGAAGTACTGTGAAGCGATTACCAGCCACAAGGATAAGTATTCTTGCCTGTACCATATATGCGGAGATACAGCTGATAGGCTAGAAGATCTGGCTTCAATAGGTGTAAGCGCCCTCAGCCTAGACTACAAAGTTAGTATGAAAGAGGTTAAAGAGAAGATTGGCGATAAAGTCTGCATTTCCGGAAATGTCAATCCAGCAGAGACCCTTTTCATGGGAACGCCTGAACAGATTGAGGAAGAAGGACGTCAGTGTATAAAAGATGCAGCTCCTGGTGGAGGATACATCTACTGGTCAGGATGCGACCTTCCCCTTGATTGTTCTCTGCAAAATATGAAGGCGTTCATGGAAGTTCCGATAAAATACGGGAAGTATCCCCTGGAATTGTAAATAACTTGTAACCTTGTGAAGGTTTTATATTAAAAGGTGAGGGGAGTGAACTACCCCCACCTGTGATGGGACTTATACTTCTCCAATTTCCGAATAGATCCGTGAAAGTCCCTGCAGGGTGGAATACCCTTTTCGGGTGAGGATGTAGTCCCCACGCTCGCTTCGTTGCATGACCATTCCGGTATCCACAAGTTTTTGCAGGTGGAAAAGCAGGTTTCCTCCCCGGAGGCCTGTGATTTTTGAGAGTTCGGAAAAGCTTTTGCTCTCTCCGGAAAGGGCCTTCAGCATCAAAAGCCGCTGTTTATTGGCGATTGGTTCACAGATCTCCGAGACCATTTTATCGGGCTGTATTTTACTGATGTCCACCTCTCCGGCTTTTCCTTCCCCGGATTCATAAATCTGGAGGGAACGCATGAGTTTGATCTGTTTCTCAAACATTTTGGAGGCTTCCGAGAAACATTTACCGCAGTTTTCGGTTTTTGCCTGGTCTTTCATGTCTTTCAGCTTCCCCCTGTATATTTGTATGGTCTCTTCATCCACCTTTTCCCGACCTACAAGCCCGGCCGTCTCCTGGAAAAAATCCTTGAATCCGGACTCACAGAGCTCCCTCATCTTGCAGTGCAGGGTCATGTTCTCATGCATCTTTTCGCCTGCGTCTTCGCAGAGGTAATCGATCATTGGCTTCGTGAAGTTCTTCTTCATTTCCGTAAGCATGACGTCAATGTACTGCTGGTTGGCCCGCTGCAAAAAACGGGAAAACTCGTTTCTCAGGGAAGACACTTCTTCTTTAATTGAATGCAGTTCCTGGATGTAAGGGGTTTCCAGAAGCCCCTGTGCCGTATGGGTCATATTTTTCCTCGCAATCTACGTTTAAAGTTATAAAATTTTAATTAGAAAAACGATAATGAATTCCGGACCGGATCCTGAAAGCTGCTCTGATAAGGTTATTTTTCTACACCGCCCGGCCCATTGTATAGAATTATGACGCTCAAGTATATAAATATGTACTGCCTTTTACTGTCTGGTGATAATTAATGGAGTTAGAAGACATAAACAACTACGTTCAGAATGCCAGTAAAGAAGAACTCAAAGCCTTCGGTTTCCTCGGTCAGTGGATGGCAGAAAATGTCCCCAAGTACTGCAATTGCCAGTGCAAGTGCTCCGAGAACTGCGAGCTTGCAAAAACACTCGGTGGAGCCCTTCAGGCCGCAGGCCAGAAGCTTCAGAGCGAATAATTAAGCCTGGTGAGCCAGGATAATCAGCGTCAAAAAGGTCGGCGGAACCCTTCGGGGTTCTGTTCTTCTTTCATCCTTTAGTTCTTTCTTTTTTGCGGTCTGTCATTTTTCGTCCTTTTTTCCGGGTTCCATCAATGTAAGTTTCTGCCGCGTTTGAAGTTCTCGATCCATAATCACTAGCAAGAGGACGTTCAACCACGGAACACACGGAAAGACACGGAAACCGGCCTTCGGCCGGTGAGTAAGTTGGATCTTTATATAATCGGATTCAAAAACGTTCCTGAATTCTTGAAAGAGGACAAAAAAATGCCAGAACAACCTTAAAATCGTCTTTCTGCATTTTTTCCGTGTGTTCCGTGGTTTGAGTGCACACACACCAAACATCTCTACCAACAAAAACACAACATGTATGAGTATAGAGAGAGCAGTTCCTGATATAAATTCTGGAGTTATATTTTAACCATTCCTAAAAGCGTCAACTATCGAATCTAAAATCGAAAAATAGCCGGAAAACAGTCAGAATACAGTCAGAAAGAGGTTTTCATATGCCCGTACTGAGTATTATCGCCTGCAGGATGTTTGAGGATGAGCTTGCCCATATACTTTCGAGTGATGAGGAACTGGAGCAGTTGATTGTGGTGGAAGGCAGGGACAGCTTCGGCCTGCTCCGGAAACTCAAATCCGAAAACTGTCTCCCCCGAACAGCGCCTCTGGACAGGGTCCTCCTTCTCCTGGGAAACGGCCATGACTCGGCCCTCACAAAAATTACAAAACCCCTCCAAACACTTCCTTTTTTCAGGCAAATTCAAGAGAAGAGAAAGCTCAAAGCGGCCCACAGGGTAACGGTGGTCGTAAACCTGCTTAAGTTGGGGCTTCATGACGATCTGGCCCTCCTTAAATCTGAAGTCCACGGGAAGATCCGAGAAATGGCCCCATTCTCGGATGGAATTCTCATCTTTTATTGCAGCTGCGGAGAAGCCCTGAAGAATCTGGAAGAGGATTTTTCGGGATTGGAGTGCCCCTTTACTGCCTGAAAGATGGAAACGGAGAAATCGTGGCAGACTGCATAAGTGCCACCCTCGGAGGAAACGCCGCCTACGATGAAACCATGTATGCCTGCCGGGGAACCGGCGCCCTCTACTTCACGCCCATGTCAACTACCCCACGCTAAAGAAGCTGTCCGACAATTCAATTTCAGGGCAAAAATAGGTGAAAAAAAGGTATATAAGGCCTTTAAATCAAAAACGAAGAAATTCGGCTATTACTGACAGTAATTATCGGACAGCCTGTAAAGCAGTGGGGCTTGTATAAGCCCTGGTTGACCAGCCTAAGTCTTAATTGACTACGTTGGAAATGTCATGATACCTGCGAATGCTTCCTCAGTTTGCAGCTCTATCGTGTAGTATTAAAAGTCCTGAGAGGTAGGGACGGTGTGCTACGCATGACAAGCGTTTCCAACATTGGCGAGGGGAGACAATTTCAAAAATTGCGTTACCTGCTATGGAAATTCGTTTCCAGCGCAGAGTGGAGAAATCCAGCATGATTTTTATACTTAACAAAAACAAAGAGCCGTTAAGTCCCTGCCATGAAGCAGTTGCAAGAAAACTGCTTAAAGCGGGAAAAGCGGTTATTCACAAAAAATATCCCTTTACAATTCGACTCAAAGAGCTGAAAGAGTCTAAGGACAATTCGGCTTTTAGACTGAAAATAGATTACGGAAGCCGTCACACGGGTCTTGCTATTCTGAAAGGTTCAAATGTTGTCTGGGTTGCACAGTTGCACCACAAAACAAGCATAAAAAAGAATATGGATAGCAGAAGAGCAATGAGGAGAACCCGAAGAAACCGCAAAACCAGATACAGAAAACCGAGGTTTCTGAACCGGAAAAGGCGGGAAGGCTGGCTGCCTCCATCCCTGCAAAGCCGTGTAGATAACATAGGAAATTGGGCAGATAGGCTCAGGAAACTATGCCCACTGACACATATTTCCTATGAAAACTGCAAGTTTGATACTCAACTCATGCAAAACCCTGAGATAAGTGGAATTGAGTATCAGCAGGGAGAGCTGCAAGGTTATGAGGTCCGGGAATACCTGCTTGAAAAATGTGGTAGAAAATGTGTGTACTGCGGAGCTGAAAACGTTCCGTTGGAGATTGAACACATTATTCCTAAAATCAGAGGAGGCTCAAACAGAGTCTCCAATTTAACATTGGCTTGTAGAGAATGCAACCAGAAAAAAGGAAGTCAAACTGCAGAAGAGTTTGGACATCCAGAAGTATATAATCTGGTTAAAAAGCCGCTTAAAGATGCTGCGATTGTAACAGCTACCAGATGGAAAGTTTTCGAGGCATTGACTAAAACAGGCCTTCCGGTAGAATGCGGCACGGGTGCATGGACAAAAATGAACCGAATCAGGGCAGAGCTGCCAAAAGATCATCATTTCGATGCTATTTGTGTAGGAGAATCCACTCCAGAAAAAATCAATTTTGCAACAAACAACGTCCTGCATATCAAAGCAAAAGGAAGAGGGCAATATAAAAGAACAAATCTCGATAAGTACGGCTTTCCTCGTTCATACCTTCCCAGGCAAAAAACCTTTTTTGGTTTTCAAACTGGCGATACAGTCAAGGCGGTTGTACCCAAAGGCAAGTACAAAGGGACATGGTTTGGTTCCGTTGCTTGTAGAAAATCGGGTAGTTTCGACATCAAAAACAAAGAGGGGAAAAGGATCTCTATTAATAAAAAATACTTCAAAGTATTACAGAGGACAGATGGTTATGAATATTCGACAGAGAAGTGCGGCATTCCTCCCGGCGCTAAAGCAACCGGGCTCCCTGCCTGAATTTTTGTGGGCCTCGACCTGGAAAGAGAGAGAAAAAGAAAGGAAGAAATCCCGGACCTTCGGCGAGAATTTCCTGAAAGACCCGAGATACTCAAGAGTCGTAAAACTCGATACCGGCCTTTCATATGACCCTGATTTCCATAAAAACATCCGGGATTTTGCCCGCAACTTCGATATGGAAATTATGGAAATCAAGGGAAGTGCGGAACTTGCGGTGAAGTCTTACAGGGCCGCGAAAAATGGGGTTATCCAGCACGCTCTGGAATGATCTTCCACCCGAGTTTTGCTTCGGGATCACAGGAAATCAAAGATTTCCTGGGAGTTGCGGTGACATCGCAACGGATGTCCGACAATTATTGTCATTAATACCCGAATCCCTTCTTTTTTGATTTAAAGGCTTTATATACCTGATTTTTCCTGTTTTTGCCTTGAAATTGAATTGTCGGACAGCTTCTAAAGCCCTGGGGCTTTCTGCTGTGTTCCTGTAAGGAAGGCTAACATTCCCACATTCTCCCTAAATATGCCCTATCGTAAAAAGATATATAACAGTAACCATAATAAAGAAGCAGATAATATTATAATAATTATCATTTATTACCGCAGACCAGGAGAACCCTCCCCTGGTTAAAGGAAACTGCCGGGTTCAGGGACACCAAAATCCTCTTTTTTTTGAGACTTTATCAGTTTTTGGGGACAAAATCATTTCAGGGGTTGAAGGAATTAAGGAAGCAAGCAACCTGGAAATCGAAAAACAGGGAATAAAAATGGAACAATTTCCATCAAATAACCCGAATCCCGTCTTCCGTGTGGGGAAAGATGGAAAGGTTTTTTATTCGAACAGGGCAGGAAAGCCTTTACTGCGGGAATGGGGTGTGGAAATAGGAGAATACCTGCCCTTATCTTTAGGAAACTTTGTGCAAAAGGTATTTTTCCGGAACATGCCGGAAAAGCTGGAAATCAAAGTGGAAGATAGGATATATCTGGTTTCGTTTCATCCCTTGCTCAAAGAAGGGTACGTAAACATTTATGGGTTTGACATAAGCGGCCAGAAAAAGCTTGAAGAAAAACTCCGGAAAAAAGAAAAACAGTATGATGTGCTCCATAAAATAGGGATAATAGCTCTTACCTACGAAAACCTCCAGGCCTTTATGGACAAAAGCGTAAGACTGGTCGTTCAGACCCTTGAACTCGAATACTGTAAGATCCTGGAACTCCTGCCAGATGGAAATTTCCTGCTCAGAGCCGGTGTGGGCTGGAAACCCGGGTATGTGGGAAAATATGTAGTTGAAGGTAATAATGAATCTCAGGCTGGATACACTCTGCTTTCAAGTTCTTCCGTGCTCGTTGAAGATTTTAAGGAAGAAACACGTTTCAGGGCTCCTCCCGTCCTGATAGAACACGACGTGGTCAGCGGGATGAGCGTTATCATAGGCAACGTGGAAAAGCCCTATGGAGTGCTGGGGGCCCACAGCACGAAAAAAAGGAAGTTTTTCGGGGAGGATGCCTATTTCCTCAGTTCGGTTGCTTTTCTGCTTGCGGGTGTAATCGAACACCGACAAACGGAAGAAAAACTGGAGCAGTACAGGGGACACCTCGAGGAACTTGTTGAAGCAAGGACCTCCGAACTTATGAAAACGAATGAACAGCTCTCTCTGGAAGTTGCCGGGCGTAAACAGGTGGAAAAAGAGCTCCAAAACAATGTAAATTTCCTCGAGACTTTTCTTGATACGATACCTTCTCCCGTGTTTTACAGGAACCTGGACCATGTTTACCAGACCTGCAATGAGATGTTTGCGGGTTTTATTCTGGGCCACAGCAAAGCGGAAATCATAGGAAAGTCTCTGTATGATTTTAAGGAAGAGTTTTCAGAGGAAATGGTTCGAATCTCCGAACATTATGACAGACTGCTTCTTGAAGAAGGAATAAGCCAGCCCCATGAAGTACGGATAAGGTGTGCAGAGGATGGCAGGGTAAGGGACTTTCTTGTACATAAGGCCAGGTACAGTAATGTTTCCGGAAAAGTAATCGGAATTGTGGGTATATTGCTTGATATTACGGAGCGAAAAAAGGCAGAAAAAGCCCTTCAGGACGCTGAAAATCTCCGCAAAAAGGAAATTCATCACAGGATTAAAAACAACCTCCAGGTAATCTCGTCCCTCCTCAGCCTCCAGGCCGAGCAGTTCAGCGATGAGAAAGTCATCGAAGCTTTTGAAGAAAGCCAGAACCGCGTCATATCAATGTCTTTAATCCATGAGGAACTTTATAAAACAGGAGATTCGGAATCGCTTGATTTTACGTCCTACCTCCGGAGACTGGCAACGGATCTTCTCAGGTCCTATAAAGTGGGAGGAGATGCCATCCACTTAAAACTGGAGCTCGAAAACATATTTCTTGACATGGACACTGCAATCCCACTCGGGATTATTGTCAATGAACTTATCTCCAATTCCTTAAAACACGCTTTTCCGGACGGGAAAAATGGGGAAATTCAAATCAAACTCTGCCGGGAAGAGAATGCCGAAAAACCCCGGATTATATTAATTGTCTCAGATAATGGAAAGGGCCTGCCGAAAACCGTCGATTTCAGAAATACTTCCTCGCTTGGCTTTCAGCTTGTAACAACCCTTGTAGAGCAAATTGAGGGCAGCATCGAGCTTGAAAATGGGGAAGGATCAAAATTTACAATAAGTTTTGAGGGAATGGAGTGAGGAAGAGGAATGGAGAATCCTCAAAAAAATTTAATATTTCTCTTAGAGGCTGTCTGAATATTCAAACCATTTCTACATTTGGGTAATAGGCATTGTTGATCTTCAGCTAACACAGCAAATTAATTTAGTCATACTTATCTACTCGATGTTTAAAATCAAATTCATTGGACATCATAATTAAAATTGAGTGGGTGTAATATAATTAAATAATACTTGCACCCAAATCATTTGTTGATGCCAGAACAAAATGAAAGACTGCCTTACCCGAGTGATTTATCTGATGAAGAATGGGAACTACTTAAGCCGCATATCCCAAATTCCAGAAATAATCGAGGTCGAAAGCGTGTTCATTCTTATCGGAAAATATTGAATGCCATATTCTATTTGCTACGTTCTGGTTGTGCATGGAGAATGTTACCACACGAGTTTCCACCGTGGAAAACTGTTTACCACTATTTCCGTCTTTGGAGGATCAAAGGAATTTGGGAGCGCATAAATGCTGCGCTGAGAACTAAACTGAGAGTTGCAAATGGCAGAGAACCAGAACCAAGTGCAGCGATTATAGATAGTCAATCAGTCAAAACCACAGAAACACCTGGAGTGCGCGGCTATGATGCTGGCAAGAAAGTCAAAGGGCGAAAACGCCACATTCTGGTGGATACAACAGGGTTACTATTGACGGTTGTAGTTCATGCAGCGAATATTCAGGATCGAGATGGAGCTAAACTTGTTCTGGAACGAGTTAATGGGACATTCTCTCGATTGCAGCTTATTTGGGCTGATGCTGCTTATGCTGGTAAACTGATTGATTGGGTCAATATTACGTGCAGTTGGGTTTTGGAAATCATAAGGCGTAAGGATGATGTCAAAGGTTTTCAAGTACTTCCTCGCAGATGGGTAGTAGAACGTACATTTGGATGGCTGGGTCGATATCGGCGTTTGAGCAAAGATTATGAAGGATTGACAGAGTCCAGTCAAGCCTTCATCTATGCTGCTATGATCCGTGTAATGAGCAAACGACTGGCTAAGATAGAACATTTAGAAAACTGAAATGTGAATATTTAGACAGCCTCTTAGACTTTAGACATTTGACGGTTTAATGTTACCGTTTTTTGGTCCAAATACGTGAGTACTATCCCAATTGTATAATCAAATTGAATTTTAAGACACGCTCTTAGACAGCAGAAGACTCCTTCCTCGATGTTTCTAATCAAAGATTAGAAACTCCTGTTAAACCTATGGTTTAACATGACAGCCGAAGGCTGACAGGTGGGGGTAGTTCACTCATTTGCAAAAATAAGTCCCCTCCAGCCCGAACTTTTCGGACAGCGCGCATTTCTGATCCTCACCAGCCGAAAGCTGGCAGGTGGGGAGGTAGTTGACCTGTTTTTTATTGTTTTCAGGTATTGGTTTTGAAACTGTCTGTTATATATGCATTGGTAACACTAGAATGCAGTATCTAAAAGATATTGGTATTAATATGGTACTAATCAAAACATAACAACTCTTTAAAAGTGCTGAAACCCCCCAAAAATAACAAGCCCATAGGTAGAAAAAATGTATTGTGACCAGTGTCCTGAAGTCCTGAGTGGAAAAGGCTGTACGAAAAACGGCCCGTGCAAAAAACACAGAATTGAGCAAGAAAATATGGAAAAACCGAAAAAGCAGAAAATTCCTGCAAATCGAGGGGATTCTGGAGTTCTGAGCTTTTCTGCCAGGTTAAAAACAGTGATTGGTATCTTCTCAAAAAAAAGTTGAGTTTCTCCAGCTCCTACCAGTGAACTTTTTTCAGGTATCTGATTCGAAACTGTTTTCTATATATAAACGGGTGTCATATTAAGATTAGTTTATTAATGGTACTAATATCTAAAATATACCATTATTACGAGAATGAATATAAGCAGAAAAACAGGAAATAGGCGGAAAAATGTTCTGTAACCAATGTGAGGAAGCACTTAATGGAAAAGGCTGTACGAAAAACGGAGTATGCGGTAAAAAAGGAGAAGTTGCAGATCTCCAGGACAGGTTGCTCTATGTCCTCAAAAGTGTCGCTTTATACAACTCAAAAGCAAGGGTCAAAGGCCTCAATGAAGAAGACACAGACAGGTTCATTATTGAATGCCTGTTTGCCACCCTCACAAACACCAATTTTGACGGACAGGAGATTGAAAAGCTCCTTAACAAAGGTTTCAAGCTGCGGGATGAAATAAAAGGAAAACTTCCCCCCGAAGGGACTCCTGCCGATGGCCCCCTGTTTTCCATTGCGACCGTTACCCCTGGAAGTCTCGAAGGCCTGGATGTCGGCTACCTTACAATCAAAGACGAGGATGTCCGCTCCCTCCGGGAACTTTTGATCTACGGCCTGAAAGGCCTGGCTGCATATGCCCACCACGCTGATATCCTTGGATACAGGGACGATGCCACCTTTGAATTTATAGAAAAAGCCCTGATTTCAACAGTGGACGACAGCATAGGAGTCGAAGCCCTTATCCCTCTCGTTCTGGAATGCGGAGGAGTGGGAGTCTCGGTCCTGGCTCTGCTTGATAAAGCAAACACCACCACCTACGGGGACCCTGAGCCGACTGCAATAAACATCGGGGTAAAAGACAGGCCCGGAATTCTGATCAGCGGACACGACCTCCGGGATCTCGAACAGCTCCTTGAACAGACCGGAAACTCCGGAATCGATGTCTACACCCACGGGGAGA
Source organism: Methanosarcina baltica (assembly GCF_055394095.1). Lineage (NCBI taxonomy): Archaea > Methanobacteriati > Methanobacteriota > Methanomicrobia > Methanosarcinales > Methanosarcinaceae > Methanosarcina > Methanosarcina baltica. The sequence continues at coordinate 3,434,128 of NZ_AP042463.1, forward strand.
TGCTGCCCGCAAACACCTATCCGGCCTTTAAGAAATACAATAACTTCGCAGGAAACTACGGCAACGCCTGGTGGCAGCAGAACGAGGAGTTTACGAAGTTTAACGGCCCAATCCTTATGACGACCAACTGTATAGTTCCACCAAAGGAGGCTTACAGAAACCGGATATATACAACAGGAGTCGTGGGCTTTGAGGGACTCACCCATATTTCCGCAAAAGAAGATGGCACAAAAGACTTTTCCCCTCTCATCAAACAGGCCAGAAGTTGCAAACCTCCGGCAGCTCTTGAAAGCGGGACCGTCATGGGGGGCTTTGCACATACGGCGGCTCTCTCCGTTGCCGACAAAATTATAGACGCCGTAAAGGCAGGCCAGATCAGCAGGTTTCTGGTCATGGCAGGTTGTGACGGTCGGCATAAGGAAAGGGCTTATTATACGGATTTCGCAAAGGCTCTCCCGAAAGACACGATCATCCTGACCGCGGGTTGTGCCAAGTTCCGTTATAACAAACTGGACCTTGGAGACATTGGAGGCATCCCAAGAGTGCTTGATGCAGGCCAGTGTAATGACTGTTATTCCCTTGTGGTGATTGCCCAGAAGCTTGCCGAAGCCTTTGGTCTGGAGGATATAAACGACCTGCCAATTTCCTACAATATTGCCTGGTACGAACAAAAAGCCGTGCTTGTGCTGCTTGCCCTCTTGAACCTCGGCGTCAAAAACATTACCCTTGGCCCGACTCTTCCGGCCTTTGTTTCTCCAAATGTCCTCAATGTCCTGGTCGAAAAATTCAATATCAGGCCAAACGCGACCGTTGAGGAAGACCTCCGGGTTCTGCTTCCCATGGTCACAGAGAAGAAGGAAGAAGGCCCTAATGAAAAGCCTGTGGAAAAACCGAAGCCTCAGAACGGACCGAAGAAAACGGTGGGAAAAACTACGGGGAAACCGGGAACTTCATCAAGAAAGATTCCGAAAAAGCCTGTGGAAAAGGCTAGACCCCCACAGAAACCTGTGGAAAAACCAGAGCTAAAGGCCAAAAAGTCATGGCTTGCCAGCATACCGATTCTGAACAAGTTCTTTAAGTGAGGGGCTATCCAGAGTCCTTTTTGTCTCTTTCTCCTTTTTTTGATATTCCATTGTTTATTGGTTGATGTTTTTATGATCAAATTTCAATGTGTTTTAGCGATAAATTACATTTAGTGGTCCATTTGTATTCGGTTGATATTATTTTAAATAATCAGAATAGAGCCTTAAGCTCCCTTTTTCCATTTTTTGCTGTGGCCGGAATCAACCTGCACCCGGAGTCCTAAAACACAAGCAAAAGACATATTGGGTATTTGATAATAAAAACATCAACCATATAACATTGGACTACCATTAACATCAAAGGAGAAAGCTAGTTTACATTTCGACCCCCCTTTCAAAAATAAGGTGATTTTTGAAGCAACTGTGCATATTTAGTGAATCTAATGTGGACACAAGCTCAAAAAACTCGATGATTTTGGCTGAATCCCATAATTCTCCAAAAATTCCTTGCGAACTTCACAAAAAATACCACGAAGTTAGCCTGTTTTTCAGTGATATGTCATGGAAGTTTGAATTATTAATTAGGAAATAGGGCAAAATGAACAATAAACTGTATGAATAAAAAAATTAAGTAGCTTTTTTTGGTGGGGGTCGAAATGTATGCTACAGGCTGAAAGAAAGAAAGGAAGAAACAGGGCATAAAAACTGTAATTCCATACACCTAATTTTACAAAAATTCTTGAAAAATTGAGTAAACTTTATATTAAAAGATGGGGAATTTTAAACCGCCCTAAGTGGGGAAAAGTAAACCGCCGTTGATAGTCTGAGTATTTCTTGATATCACATGCTATTTTTCCGTGGTAAAAGGCTTCTGAAAAGGCAATCTGATGTTCTTCGCTTATCTTTCTGTTTTCTATGTCTTCCAGTTTTCCATCATAGTATTTGAAAAAGAATTCGTTAATTTTTTTGATCTGCCTTTGGTCCGGGTGTTCGATTAGACTCTCCCTCATCAGTTGATGAATTCTCCATTTTCCCTGATCGTCCGTGTGCATAAAGGAGAATCTAAGAAGATTTGAAGGATCATAGAATGGATCATTGATCAGCGCTTCCAAAATATTCCATTCCCAGAAATTAGGAACAGCAAGAGCCATTATGATAGACTTTTCCCTGTCCTCCAGGTAGTTTATGAACCTGGTAGGAATTTCGCTCCGGATTGGGGCAAAGTCTTCGGGAGTCGGGGCTCCATTCCTTTTTACTTTTCTATGTGTGTCAACCGAGAGTTCTAGATAGAAGGGAACTCCTTTACTGCCTTTGACTATTACTTCCCGTATATTTTCCTCCACAACACCACACTGATTTAACAGATCAATGGCATCTTCTTCAGGCAGGTCTCCGATCTCACGCTGGTCAAGATAGTTTACCCAATCCGGGTCTTCTTCTTTCCACCGGAGCAGGTCTTTACCACATATCACGCATAAAACACGTTCAGACAGGTTTGCCACAAGGGTTCTGATCCATTCATCTTTCTCATTGAAGCTCCGTTCGTGTTTTTCGTTGTTCCACAGAGCTTCATAAGTATCCATGAAAAGAACAGCCTTTTTCGAAGTGTGATTCAGATGGTCACAAAGATCGTTTGCCCAGTAAACGGGGAGTAACTTCTCTATTTCAGAGGCTTCCATAGCAGGCAACTTTGCGATATCCTCTCTTCTTTGCAGGGACCAGATTTGATAAAGGACAGGAAATTTATTGACAAGCTTCAGGAGTTTTTGTCCCAGACTTATCGGGTCAAACTCCCCGATGCCGGCATTGAGAAAATCAACGATTATTCCGTCACCGAAGAAATCACCTCTGTTAAGAGGTGCACGGGGGTCAATTCTCTTTAAATTAATAGCTCGTGCTATTTCAAAAGAGTAAAACTTCAAGCCATATTTGGAGTGAAAATGGGTGGCCAGAACTTCAAGAAATTTGTAAGGATTCTGATGTGTTTTTTCTACAAAATCCATTGATCCCCAGAGCTCTATTTTTCTCTGGGATTCATTATGCTCTTCAATTATTTTTGGTAACTCTTTTCTTCGACTGGTTTTTCCAATTCCTCCCACGCCATAGTATACCAGAACGCTGTACTTTTTTTTTCTAAGAGTTTCAATGGATTCCTGAAAGACTTTAATAAACTCTTTCGATCAACAAATGGACATATCACTTTATCTGCTATGTTCGTGGTTTGAATAGTCACGTTTACCACCGGTCGTAAAGGTCACTCAATAATTTTTCATTTTGATAAGTGGACCTGCCTCAATTTTCAAAAATACTTTAAAAGAAGTTGTATTACAGTATAGAATAATCTATAGACACCGACTACTTATGTTTTGGTTAAAATCCAATAACCCCCATTTTTAAAAAATGGTCATTCTCGAAACCAGCATGCCTTTTTTCTTCTGACCTTTTCGGAGAATATGTGAACCCGATAGCACATGTAACAAAATAAAGTTACCCTAATATAAACGGCGTTGCCCATTGTTCCATTCTTTGTTTAATAAATTATCGGATCAACTGGAAGACCCGGCCTGAGTTTTAAGTCTGATTAGCGAATTTTTGGCCTTCCGAAAAGACCATGGCACTGGTAAAAAAAAGCCATACTGGATTATTTATAGCCATAATTAAGTATTTAAAATGCATTTTCACTCTAAAAAATGACACTTGATTAAATATTCTTAATATGTGTTTATACCCCCTTTCAGTTTAGAAGGTATAGACTAATTGATCTGGGATCATTTATATAAATATAGTCTAAAAATAACATACATGTATATTCATTTGTGTTACCAAGTATCAAATTTTACGGGAAGTATTCCTGTTTGGCACCATTTAATTTATGTAACTATATATTAATACGATCCCCGGGCCAGAAGTTTCTCTACCTAAACGAATTTTGATTAACTTCGTCAGGCATAAGATATTAACCAGGTCAAATCCTGTGGACATTTCATCAAAAAGCTTATAGAAAATTCGGCCCCGTTTTTCTGTTGTGCAGCTACAAAGTTTACCGGGTCTTTTTAACATAGTTTAGTTTTTTGGAACATGTTCCATTTTATTTTCCATTTTTCCGGTCGGCCCTATAAATTTAATGCTGGCTTACTGAACATGGCAATTTATAATAATTTGCAGCAAGAATAATTACTAATGCTCATATATGGGTGAAACTAACCTTTTTTCATGCAGTGGCCTAATTATTTTTTAAAAATAACTCCGATTACAAAATTCATTCCTATATCATCTAGAATGGATTTCCAATCTCGTTTCTTTTTACCGTTGACCTATGCTCGGGTTAACTCGATTATTCTAGATCATATAGGAATACGGCCTTTTCCATCGATAGCGGCCCCCCATGAAGTAGGAAAAACATAGAAGGAAATACGGTGAAAGATTCAGGGAGAATATTTGACTAGTTATTCATATAATATATAAGAATAAAGGGCGTGTTATCCCCTGCAAATGCATATGTGCCTCTATGTATGGTTGGTGCAAATAGTCTATACGTATAGCTCATAAAAAGATTATATAAACATAGCCTTATTAAATTTTATGGGACAACATTATTAGCGTAATTTTAAAATTGAGTGACAACTATAAAAATATATAAAATGGTTTTTGATAATATATTTAAATAGAATTAACTATGAGGTGTTATACGTATTTCGTTAATATAATATATGGGCTATTTTTAAAAGTTACCTGTCATTTTATAATAGTACTTGTTTATAAATATTATTAATAATGTTGTTTGATGTGTACATTTTAATGTATTATTAATAAAATGTCACGTTTCCTAAATAGCTATATTTTAAAATATACAAAACTAACAGAATAATATATAACATCCATCTAACACCAGTAATTTTAATCTAGTACATATCGAAAAAAAATCCATTTCAAAATAAGGATGAATACATCATTCTGAATATATGTTAAAACATGTTAAAAATATATGTTGATCGATTTACTACATCGTCATTAGAGAACCCTAATATGTTATATATAACATGTATTTAAGTATTCAATAGGCAATTTTATATACCTATATTTATATAATATTTTTTAAGTCCATGAGGGTGGTGGACTAAATTGATAATCTATTAGAACGAACAGCTGAACGAACTAGACTATATTTAGTCACTTATTCAAAAAAATACAATTATTTGATGAAAATATATAATGTGTGAACAACTTGTCAACTACCCCTCCCTGCCACCTCACGGAGTCATGTTAAACCGTAGGTTTAACAGGAGTTTCTAATCTTCGATTAGAAACATCGAGGAAGGGGCTTGCTTGTAAAAGCAAGTCCCGATTGACCAGATCACTGAATAGGAGTTTAATATAGTCAGTAGCCGATAGGAAATAATATTATAGTTACCCTGGTGCCGTCTCAGTTTCAGGCTCTAAGGATGTAAGTTAAACAGTTCTGAGAGGTAGGAACAGTGCTTGCATCATACAAAACCTTTCCATATCAGATCGAGAGGAAGACGAATTCCGAACTTGACTCCACCAAGTTCAGATACGCATAACCCTATTTAATTGGGAGTAATTACAAATGTTTGTATACGTATTAAACAAGAACGGAAAGCCGCTCATGCCAACGAATCCTGCGAAAGCCAGAATTTTGTTAAAAACTAACAGGGCAAAAGTGATGAAAACCACCCCGATCACAATCAAAATACTTTATGGTAGTGAGGAATATACTCAGCCGATTATTGCAGGAATGGACACTGGATCAAAACATATTGGTTGTGCCGCAGTTTCCAATAATCAGGTAGTGTACCAATCTGAAATTGAAATTAGGGATGACATCTCTAAAAAGATGAAAACTCGATCCAGTTATAGACGTACACGAAGAAGTAGAAAAACAAGATATCGACCAGCAAGATTCAACAATCGTCATAACTCAAAAAAGTTAGACAGAATAGCTCCGTCAATTCGCAGCAAGATCGAATCTCATCTGAGAGAGAAATCTTTTGTTGAGTCCATCCTACCGATAACAAAATGGATAGTCGAGCTTGCATCATTCGATATTCACAAAATAACAAATCCTAATGTCTCGGGAACTGGATCTCAAAACGGTCCTATGAAAAACCTGTATAATGCAAAAGCATACGTCCTGAGTCGAGATGGATATACATGTCAGCATTGTAAAGGCAAATCAAAAGACCGTAAACTGGATTGTCACCATATTATATTCAGATCAAATCGTGGTACAGATACTCCCGATAATCTTATCACATTGTGTCGTACCTGTCATGACGAATTACATGCAGGCAAATTTAAAATTACAGGATCTCCCTCCAAAACAAAACATGCAACTGAAATTGGGATTATTAAATCTCAACTTAAAAAATCATCCTGGGAATTCGACGAAACGTTTGGTTACGAGTCGAAATTCAAGCGAGAACAAATACTAAAACTACCGAAAACTCACTATAATGATGCAGTTGCGAGATATGCTGCACTGACAATCAACATGTTCAACTGGATGATACAATATATTTCAAAAGACATGTTAGTGCGGGAGATTACCAGCAAACCAAAGGCAAACGATCCGAAAAATCAATACCAACTGGTAAAATATTCGGAATTAGAAAATTCGACAAAATACGAACTAAAAAAGGAGAAGGATTCGTACGGGGTCGAATGTCCAAAGGATACGGAGTATTGTGTGACATCAACTGGAACACGACAATTACAAGTGTCACTATCAAAAAGAACTGTGCCCGACTAACTGCAAGATCGACAACACTTATTCAAATAATTAAAATTTAAACCAATTTGTTGCATTCATCTCCCACCTGCCCGCCTACGGCGGTCGTGTTAAACCGCAGGTTTAACAGGAGTTTCTAATCTTCGATTAGAAACATCGAGGAAGGAGTTTTCTGCGACACAAGATAAACCAATTTAACTATATATGCAAAATTCGAAAATACTTTTTAATATGCACCGCCCCAAATACAATCAACAATTATTAAAGATAGGGCTTCCAATATTAAACCAAACTGAAAAACAGGGGGAAATGCAGACATGCTTGAAAATATTGATTTAACCCGAAAACTGGATGATGAAGAATACAAAAAAAATATGAAGTTTCTTGAGCCGGAACTTGGAGAACTTCAAAGGAAGGCCTGGGAATTAAAAATTCCGATTATTCTTGTTTTTGAGGGGTGGCACACCTCCGGAATCGCTGAAAGCATCAATCGTTTCATCCTGCCCCTTGATCCCCGGGGGTACGATTACCATGCCATAAACAGCCCCTCCCCCGCTGAACTTCTGAAACCATTTCTCTGGCGTTTCTGGAAAAGAATCCCGATCCGGGGGCGGATTGCAATTTTTGACCGGAGCTGGTACTCCAGAGCAGTCATGGATAAATACAGGCCCGAAAAATCAGAAGATGAACTGGAAAAATACCTGAATGAAATAAACTATTTCGAGCGCCAGCTCACTGATGACGGATACGTCATAATCAAATTCTTCATGCACATTGATAAAAACGATCAAAAAGAACGTTTCCAGAAACTCATGAAAAAGGATATTCCCCTGATCGTGGATGAATACAAAGACTGCAAGAAAGACAAACCGGATTTTGTCCATGAGTATGATAATTACCTACCAATAATTGAAAGAGTATTCGAAAAAACAAGTTTCCCCCATGCTCCCTGGATCCTCGTGGAAGCCACTGACCAGAACTTTGCGTCCGCAAAAATTATCACAACTGTCATAAAAGCAATAGAGAACCAGATAGAAAAAGTAACTCGAATACCTGCCCAGAATACCATCAAATATCTGGATAACGACGCTCCTAAAATTCCTGAACTTACGACCTCCATTCTGGATAAAGTAGACCTGTCCAGAAACCTGGAAGCTGACGAATACAAAGAAGAAATTAAAACCTACCAGCACAGACTTGAGGAACTCCAGTATGAACTCTTCCGGGAAAAACGCCCCCTGATAATCGCTTTTGAAGGCTGGGACGCGGCCGGAAAAGGAGGAAATATCCGGAGGCTGGTAAAGGAGTTAAACCCCAGACTCTATAGAGTGATTCCTGCAGGTGCACCCAACGATTTTGAAAAAGCTCACCACTACCTCTGGCGTTTCCTTGAAGGAATTCCCAAAGCTGGCCACATAACCATCTACGACCGGACCTGGTATGGGAGAGTCATGGTAGAAAAGATTGAAAAGCTCTGCAGTGAAGAGGAATGGAAAAGAGCCTACCGGGAAATCAACGAGTTCGAAGAAATCCTGGCCGACAGTGGAGCAATCATCCTCAAGTTCTGGCTTCACATCGACCAGAAAACCCAGCTCGACCGTTTCAAAAGCCGGGAAGAAAACTCCACGAAAAACTGGAAGATCACCTCCGAAGACTGGCGGAACCGCAGCAAATGGGAAAAATATGAAGAAGCCATAGATGAAATGCTCCGCAGGACCAGTACAAGCTATGCCCCCTGGACCGTGGTGGAGGCCAACGACAAACGCTATGCCCGGGTGAAGGTTCTGAAAACCGTTGTGGAAGCCCTTGAAAAAGAACTTGGAGCTTAAAATGTTTAGGGCTTCTGTTCGTAATCGGAAAACAATTCTTTTTTGAAATCGGAAAGCAACACAGGAAGAAACGAGGAATTAATACAGTTTCCTCTTCCCGAGTTTCGCTTCCCGAGTTTCGCTTCGGGATCACAGGAAATCGAAGATTTCCTGGGAGTTGCGATGAAATCGCAACAGCACAAGGTCCGTTTCGCTCGCTACGCTCGTTCAAGCAGACTATTACCCGAGTTTGACAGATCTCTTTAATTAATAGAGTATTTTGTCACAAAAAACGCATTGTATAGGTATAATGTCAATTTAAATCTGCAATAATGTTCAATAGATATATTCTACTATAAATAAATGTAATTGTATGGCAAAAACAGAAGCATGAAGCCTATTGATACATTTAAAAATGTATGCTTCTGTCAAATTAGGGCTATTAAGGATGTTTTGGTCAGAATTGTGTTTTCAATAAAATGGGCCGGGTTTGCTGATGGCTTCTATCTACTTTGTGGGGCGGGGTTTTTTAGTTTTGTTTTTAGAGGAACACGGGCTCTCACCGCCCGCCTCAGTGGACGGCCTTTTTCAAAAGAATAGATAGAAGACAAAAACAACTGTCAATGGAAGAACTGGGGTAGATTTTTTAATCTATCTTGAAATTATTACATTCAAAATACTCATATTAAATTCTAAAACATTTATGAATCCACTTTTTTGCTTTAGCGTTCAATGATTGAGGTTTTAAATCCGTTTCCGGAGCTTCAAGTGAATTCAGTTGCTGTTCACAGAACTGAATTATCCTTGGATCTTCGATTTCTCTCCCGATTGCCAAGGATTTTTCCAAATGTTCAATCGCTTTTTTTGTTTCCCCTAGATAACCGTAAGTGCTCCCCAGATTTTCAAGGCCTATACCTTCTCCACGCCGGTCCTCTATTTCTTTCGAAATTTTGAGTGCCTGCTCGTAATATTCAATTGCTTTTTCTGGTTCCTCTAGATGATTGTATGCACCCCCCAGGTTTCCAAGATCTGCACTTTCTCCATGTCTGTCCCCAATTTCTCTTGCAATTTTGAGTGACTGTTCGTAATATTCAATTGCTTTTTCTGGTTCCTCTAAATAAATGTAGGTGTCCCCCAAATTCCCAAGACCGATACTTTCTCCACGCTGGTCTTCTATTTCTTTCGAAACTTTGAGTGCCCGTTTGAAATATTCAATTGCTTTTTCTAGATCCCCTGGATGATTATATGCACGCCCCAGATTTACAAGACCCATACTTTCTCCACACCGATCTCCAACACCTCTTACAATTTTGAGTGCCTGTTCATAATATTCAATTGCTTTTCCTGTTTCTCCCAGATAACTGTATGCTATCCCTAAATTTTCAAGGTGAGTTCCTTCTCTGTGCCTGTCTCCTATTTCGTTCGAAATTTTGAGTGCCTGTTCATAATATTCAATCGCTTTTCTTGTTTCTCCCAGACGACTGTATGCTAACCCTAAATTTCCAAGAACAGCTCCATGAATCTGTTTGTCTCTAAGGAGTGGCTCGTCTTTGAAGAAATCTTCGGGTAACATTTTTTCGTAGATTTCGATTAGTGTTCTTGAATTACCCCAGAGATCAAGGAGGTAACTGAGATTGGTGTGCCCAATAATTATTGCTGCCAAATCGTACTTTTCCGCCATACAGGCTTGGTGATGAGCTTCAATCAATTGCTGAACGTCTTCTTTTTTGGAGGGATTTTCCTGGCGGGGAAGAGTCAAGTAGTATTTTACTGCGAGCATGTGGGCCGCTTTTTTGTCTTTGATGTCGTCGTAAGAGAATTCCTGAACGAGGGGATGGAGCCAGTAGGTTCCTTTGTGGTCGGTTTCGAGGAGGGATTTGTCGAGTAGTTTTCTTATGGAATTGTTGGGAGTTTTTTCAGTAAACATCTCTTTGAGCCCTTTCATGCCCACGGGTTCACAATAGACCGAGCTGCGTTCTAAAAGTTCTTTTTCGTCTCCGGCCAGTTTATCGAATAGTTTTTTTGCTTTTATAATGGTCTTTTCTTTGCTTTCCCGGTACATGCTCAGGTCTTCGAGAGTGTCTTCGACTCCGAATTCTTTAACCAGCCCTATGAGGAGATTGAGGGCGAGGGGGTGGCCGTCCACACCTTTGGCCAGTTCTTCCAGTTTTTGGGGTTCTAATTTAGAAAGGCCATTTTTGCTGAGGTAATCAGCTGCAAATTCGGGTTTCAGGCCTTTGAGGGAGGAATTTTCTTCTTTTTCCAGCACGTTGATAAGGTATTCCCCGTTATTGAGGATTGGGCGGTCCCGGCTTGTTATGAGGATTTTTGCGTTGTGGGTGTTGTAGCGGAGGGCGGAAAAGAGGAGGTTAAGACCTTCATCCCGGAAGTGCCGGTCTTTCAGAATTGAGTTAAGGTCGTCAAAGATGAGCCAGAGGGAGGTTCTTTTTTGCAGTTCGTCTGTCAGGCGGTCTACATCGATTTTTCCGGGGTCGCGTTTTTCGGTTTTGAAGGCTACAAGTTCTGGAGCGTTCATGTAAGAGGCAAGTTTTTCAAAAATGTCACCCAGTTTTGCGTCCTGATTTTTGTTGAAGTCGAACCAGAACGGTTCCGGGACATTAAAAGGTCTGAAATCTACGAGGGCTCTTTCAAGAGTGGACTTGCCCACCCCACCTATTCCACTGAGTAACAGGATTCTTTGATTTTCGATATGTTTCAGGGCATTTGCCAGTTCTTCCGCTCGATTTTCGTTAACAAATCGCTTTAATTTATCTGGGTAATTGGGAAGAGTTGAAGGGTTGTAGCTGCCCAGAATTTCCTGGTTGGCGGTTTCCTTTCTTTTAGAATCTATGTATTCGGCGATTTTGAGGAACTCATCTGAAAAAGTATCACCGTCTTCGATTACAAATTTGAAAAAATTGTTATAATTCCCCACTGCAAACTGCTCGATTTCGAAACTGAAATTCATAGTAATATTGATTTCCCGGGCAAGGTCCGGGTTTTCTTTGAGCAGTTTCAGGATTTCCTGCTGCAATTCTTCTTTTGCTTCGGGGTCTTTTGAGTTTCCGGCTGCTTTCCTGAAGGCCTTTTCAAGGGATTCACTCATTCTGGGGCTGATCTTTTTCATCAGGGCTTTTGCTTTATTTACAGATTCAGAGCCGAGTTTATCAACGGCTTCTTCGTATAACCTGCCTTTTACAATTTCTATTGCCTTACCGGCGACTGCTTTACCTTCTTCACAGATTATGGAAAAGGAAAGGGCAGGAACAAGAATATCTGTGGCCTGCTGAGCGAGGGTTGTGAGGGTAGCCGGATCCATGAAAACTCCATCAATTTCTTTTTTAAAATTGGGGGCAGGCCTAATAAATATTATCATCTGGAAAGCCGGGGCCGGATATCTAAATGTTCAGGATCGGAAAGCAAAATTGTCCCATTTTAGAGAATTTCAATCATTGTATGATAATTTATGAATATGTCGAAAAAACTAAGGGATTTGAAATCCATAAAAACGGGTGAAGATTTCCAATTTCATGCAACAAATGACATTTACATTTGGGGGTATAAAATGTCAGATGACTACATCATATACTTATTAATTGCACTTCTTGTTATCTTTGTAATTTCAGATCATGTTTCTTATTCTAATGATGATTATGAAGGATATGTTTTCGGAGCTGCTGTATCAGACAAATCAACTTATCAGGTAAATCTCAGTAGCGGAGTAGAATATGAATTTATAGTTGTTGAGAAAGCCCTTTGTGGTCCTTTGATTATCGATGTATCAATAAGTAACGGATCTTACGTTCCTTTTTAAGAAAAGTTGTATCTATTCAGGGTAAGGGTGGCACATTTTCAATCGCCGCATGAAGTGAACTTATAGTAGGTATATTATTCTTTATTAGTGTAGATATGTATCCCCTAATTCTAAAGAAAACATCTGCTCCATGGGGTTTCCTAAAATCTCCCGATATTTTTTGCTGAACTGTTATCATTCTGAGATCTCTTTCTGCTTGGTTGTTACTGAAAGGAACTCTTAGATCCGTAGCAAACCTCAAGATTTCTTTTTCATACTTTGAAAGTCTATCAAGGAGATTTTTTGCATCGCTCTGCGCTTTTCTTCCTCTTTTAACCCCATTGTCTTTCGAGATTTCAGGTGGAGGATTGTCCTCAAATCCTTTCATTAGTATTGACTGATACTTTTCTTTAAAGGTCTTGAGCGTATCTTCATCTATTTGTATGCCCTGTTTTCTGGCAAAGTCTGCGCATTTTTTAATTTCATATAGGAGATCAGACATCTCCTCAGCCCACACTTGCTTGAATATGTTATAAATGTCTTTAAGTTCTCTTTGAATGTGGACATTACATGCCGCATGTTCACATTTGTATTTAAAATAGGGTTTCCAGAAATCGTGGACTATAATTCCTCTATATTTAGGCAACACTCCCATTTTATTCATTGCTTTTGATCCTCGACTCCTATTATGGAAATAGTATGTATATTTTTTTGTAGAGATTAAATGGCAGTATTCCCCTTGACCACCAACGTCGATTCCAGTTTCATCACCATGGATGACATTTTCTTTTATCAGTTGCTTCTTGATGTGGTTTGTAGCACCTTTCAACTTGTGAAATAACTTATTTTCTGCCCTAATTATTGTACCAACGCTTATATCAAATCCAAAGGCATCTTTAAATAATTTCTTGATTCGGTCATAGGGAATCAATTGGTAGTTTCGGAGGTAAATTGCAATTGTTAAAACCATATTGCCATATTGGACAGGTTTTGTAATTGATTTCGGAAAAGCAGCTTTGTTTTTGCGGTTACAATAAGGACATTTTTTGATCTCAGCACGATGTTCGGTCACTTTACGCCTTACAATTATTTCAAATTCTTGTCTCTTCTCGTAATTTATAACTTCAATCTTCTCAATGTTACAACCACAATGTTCACATTTATGTAGCTTATAAATGATTGTTTTATCAGGATTTTTAATCATCCTTAATGTAGAACCAGGATGCCCTTTTTGGCCGCCAGGACGTCTAAAACTTCCTTTTTGTGAACCTTTTGATTGAGGTATTTTATCAGTAGAATTGTTAGTAGAGGGAAGTCGATTTCTTTTTTGGTTTTGGTTATTCTTTTTTAGGCGAGATTCTAACTCATTAAGTCTTTCTCGAAGTTCGGTGTTTTCGGATTCAAGATTTTCATATCGAGATTCAAGCTCTTCGTGTCGAGATCCAAGATCTTCATACCGAGATTCAAGCTCTTCGTGTCGAGATCCAAGATCTTCATACCGAGATCCAAGATCTTCATACCGAGACTCAAGATCCTCAATATATGAAACAATGGATTCAGGGTCTGAACGGCATTGAGTAAGAATCTCTTCACATTTCATAAACCTCATTCCAAAATCCGATGATTTTTATATTAATCTATATGAAAAAAGTAATTGTTGAGTTTATACGAAATATAAGTTAGAAACAGAGGTAGCTGAATAGATACGAAAAGTTCAGGGCAGATACTCTGGATACATTCAAAATTTACTATACCTATTCGCCTCCGGTGTTCACCGTAAAAGAGAATGGAACTTATCAAATACATGTTAATCCATATGGTCCTGGACCATTTAAAGCATTAATTAAATCGCACTCATGAAGGAATTTGAATTCTCCTGAAATTTCCTTATTTTTCTCTCGCAAACCCTCAACTTCAAAAATAAGTTTCACCCAATCTCTCACAAAAATTATATAATACCTGCCCCTGTTATCCGCCTAAACCCACTTTATTATTCATTTTACCGCGGGTCATTTTTATAAAAACGCAAACAGGAAATTCTCATGTCTTATCAGGCAAAAAAAGGAAAGTTGAAACTAATTCAAGAAAAAAACTGGAAAGGAGTTTCAGAAGAAACTTCAAAAGGGCACACCAAAAAAAATTTGAAAGGAGCCCTGCCCCTCCTGGCTCTCCTGACTGCTTTTCCTGCCCTGTCCACGGACATGATTTTGCCGGCAATACCTTCCCTTGCCGAAAGCTGGGGCCAGCCTCTTGCTGTGATTAACCTGATTCTGGTCGGGTTTTTTGCAACCTACGGCTTTTTCCTGCTCTTCTACGGACCGATTTCCGACCGTTTCGGCCGTCGGCCTCCTCTCTTGTTCGGGCTTGCCATCTACGTGCTTGCAAGCATCTGCTGTGCTTTTGCTTCCAGTGCCCTCATGTTGATAGCTTTTCGCATACTACAGGCTGCGGGAGCTGCTGCCAGTTCAGCCCTTTCCATGGCCATGACGAGAGATATCTATTCCGGGAGTGAGCGGGAAAGAGTGCTTGCCCATATAGCGATAATCATGGCGCTTGCCCCTATGTTGGGGCCGGTTTTCGGGGGATGGATGCTGGCTTACTTTTCCTGGCCCTGGATCTTTTTTACGCAGGCCTTTCTGGGAATTATCGGATTTTCCGGAGTGCTTCGCTTTCCGGAGACGCTCCGAGAGGTGTCCAAAACTCCTCTTACCAGAGTCATGCACACCTACGGTCGATTGCTGGTCAATCCTTCTTACATCATCATGGTTCTGGTAATGTCGGTGAGCTTCTTTCCCATGTATAGCTTCATTGCAGGCTCTTCGGACATCTATATCAACGGGTTTGGCCTGAGTGAGCAGAGATACAGCTACTTTTTCGCCTTCAACGCCTTTGCCCTGATGTTAGGGGCCTTCTCCTGCCTCCGGCTTACAAGAAGCTTCAATTCGAGACACCTGATGACGCTTGGATTTTTTGGAATTTTGCTTGGAGGGGGACTGCTGTTCCTTTTCGCCGGAAATTACGGGATCTGGAGCTTTTCTTTGCCCATGTTCCTGATTACTTTTTCCATGGGCTTGAGCAGGCCACCCAGCAACAACCTGGTACTTGAACAGGTGGAAACGGATGTGGGGTCAGCCTCATCCCTTTTGATCTTCACCTTATTTATGCTGGGGGCTGTTGGGATGTGGCTTATCTCGCTTGAGTGGGCGAACAAAATACAGGTGCTCGGAGCTATTGCTTTGGGTTGTGGAGGCCTGGTCCTAAGCGCATGGATTGTTTTGCAGAAGAGGATTTGAAAGGCCAGGATGTTTTTTCTAGTTTGTGAGAAATGTCAATTACCCCCAATAAAACTTTAGTCTGAGGACTCAGGTTTTTGAGGAGGAGGCTTGTTTCGACAAGTCCCTGGTTGAATAGCCTTTCGTTATACTGATTATGATATTCGAGGATACTCCACACGTTCTCGGAGATTTCGATCTGGATTAAACATCCTTGAGAGGAAGAGGAAGTGTTCAGGCCATTAACAAGCCAGTATAACAATGGCGACGTGGACCCACTCCAATCAAGGAGGACACAATTTTTGAAGGTCTTTGTTATTAACAACCAAAAAGAATAGTTGATGTACACCACCCCTGGGAATCGATACTGGGTTCCTTAATATAGGGTTTTCGGCAGTTTCCGAAAAAATAACTTATTTCAGGAGAGGTAAAACTTCTTGCTGGAATGCCAGAGCGAAACGATGAACGGAGAATGTACCGAAGAAACCAGATAAGACACAGGAAACCGGGGTACAACAAAAACACCAACAAAGAAGATTCTGTTGGATTGACCAATCAGTACCACGTTAAAAAAATATAGAGTCCCGTCCTCGTAGTCTATACGCATTCATCTCCCACCTGCCAGTTCCGGCAAAGCCGGAACTGGCGAGGAAGGAGTTTTCTGCTGTTTGAGATAAAAACTACGTGAATAATTATTCTGCTACTTCTTCTGTAATGTTTTCTTCTGTAATGTTTTCTTCTGTAATGTTTTCTTCTGTAATGTTTTCTTCTGTAATGTTTTCTTCTGTAATGTTTTCTTCTGTAATGTTTTCTTCAGTAATGTTTTCTTCAGTAATGTTTTCTTCAGTAATGTTTTCTTCAGTAATGTTTTCTTCAGTAATGTTTTCTTCAGCAGGTGCAGCACAACCAGCTGCAAAAACAACAGTTACAAGCACTAAAAGTAGTGCCATAATCTTTAACATTTTTGTCATAATCAAAACCTCTGAAAATATATTATTAATATATATAACACTCATATAAATACATGAGGTAGTTTATGTATGAGTAATTAATCCTTTTAAAGTGTTTCTATTTAGATGTCAATAACCCCTCCCTGCCTCCTCACGGAGTCATGTTAAACCGTAGGTTTAACAGGAGTTTCTAATCTTCGATTAGAAACATCGAGGAAGGAGTCTTCTGCGACACGAGATAAATATTAGGCAGTGTATCATAAAACACCTCAAAACTTGCATATATTTCAGCAATTCCCGTTTTGAATAAAAACACACTCGGAAGGCGGTTAAATTGTATAATAGTTTGTAATTATTTTATTACAGAGTCGATTTTTACAGAATACAAATCATGAGGCACATTTTGAATATTGACAGCGAAAGAATGAAAGGAATTATGGCACTAAATTGTTTAAAAAGTCACTAAACGGATGAAAGGAATTAACAGGAACTATCTCCTTATTTTATCATCCCACATCCAGAAAGTTTGAAATTATAAGACCAGTGATTGTTGTTTTTTCTGTAAGTGAAAGCGTCTGAAAGGTCTGGAATCGGTAACTAACTTCACACAGTCATTGAACTCAACTCCGCAAATCGGCATCATATGAAATTATTCAATTTATTAACGATGAATAAATAAGTCAATGTTTGGATAATCTTGTACTTTTCCGACGCTTCCCAAATAGAAAAATCAGTATAAAATAAAATTGTTACGAAATATATAAATATTATGCCATCGCTTGCATACGTTTATAGTCAAAACGGGAATTGCTGATATATGATCAGCTATTCCTTCAGCTATTGCTGGTGTTCTCTGTTCTCTGTTCCCATTTCTTATTTCCACAGTTAATCTTTAATTTAAGTGAGCTGTGTATTTTGATGAAGTTATACCATGATTGGAATAAATCCAAGGTACTTGTATGCATCTCTGGACTCTTGTTAAAATTCATGTCTTCGGAACTATACTTAATCGGAACTACTGAGTTCAGGGATTGCTCTACATTGAGGACGGCCTGTAGTTCAACGAGTTTCCCGTTAAAGAACCACGGATGGACACTCTAAAAACATCTCTAGAAATTAGGGACAGACGCGGAGAAAGTACAGACTTTGGAAATTTAGGGTTAGCATACAGTGATCTCGGAGAATACAAAAAAGCGATTGAACATTTGGAAAAATCCTTGACAATTGGAAGAGAAATCGAAGATCCAATGCTAATTCAGTTTTGTGAACAACTATTGAACCTATTTGAAGCTTCAAAAACAGATTTGAAACCTGAACCTTAAAAATAAAAAACGAATGCATATGCACTTTCAAATCAAAAATGCTGATGGAGTTTGTATTTCATTCATATTCACGAAAAGGCCGCTCGCTGAGGCGGGCGGTGAGAGCTCGTGTTCCTCTAAAACCAAAACATCTTTAATAGTCCGCTTGAGCTCGCGCAGCGAGCGAAACGGACCCCGTGCTGTTGCGATTTCATCGCAACTCCCAGGAAATCTTCGATTTCCTGTGATCCCGAAGCGGAACCCGGGAAGCGGAACCCGGGAAGCGGAACTCGGGAAGCGGAACTCGGGAAGCGGAACTCGGGAAGCGGAACTCGGGAAGCGGAACTCGGGAAGCGGAACTCGGGAAGCGGAACTCGGGAAGCGGAACTCGGGAAGCGGAACTCGGGAAGCGGAACTCAGGTAACCCACACTATTATGTGAACTACCACTCGGCTAAAGACCGACCGGCTTCTTGCTTCATACCCTGGAGCAACCTCCACGAGTCCACAGACCCTTCCCGCCGTTCCGGCGGTGTTAACTAATTTAAAGTGTACTTTTGCTTGGTTATTTTCCAGTTACACTGGAAATCCCACAAATATTCAATTTGTGCGATCGCAAAAGTGAGTAAGATTAAGATCGCAAAAGTGAGTAAGATTAAGATCGCAAAAGTGAGTAAGATTAAAATACATTATTAGTATCTATTCAGCTACCTCTGTTTCTAACTTATATTTCGTATAAACTCAACAATTACTTTTTTCATATAGATTAATATAAAAATCATCGGATTTTGGAATGAGGTTTATGAAATGTGAAGAGATTCTTACTCAATGCCGTTCAGACCCTGAATCCATTGTTTCATATATTGAGGATCTTGAGTCTCGGTATGAAGATCTTGGATCTCGGTATGAAGATCTTGGATCTCGACACGAAGAGCTTGAATCTCGGTATGAAGATCTTGGATCTCGACACGAAGAGCTTGAATCTCGATATGAAAATCTTGAATCCGAAAACACCGAACTTCGAGAAAGACTTAATGAGTTAGAATCTCGCCTAAAAAAGAATAACCAAAACCAAAAAAGAAATCGACTTCCCTCTACTAACAATTCTACTGATAAAATACCTCAATCAAAAGGTTCACAAAAAGGAAGTTTTAGACGTCCTGGCGGCCAAAAAGGGCATCCTGGTTCTACATTAAGGATGATTAAAAATCCTGATAAAACAATCATTTATAAGCTACATAAATGTGAACATTGTGGTTGTAACATTGAGAAGATTGAAGTTATAAATTACGAGAAGAGACAAGAATTTGAAATAATTGTAAGGCGTAAAGTGACCGAACATCGTGCTGAGATCAAAAAATGTCCTTATTGTAACCGCAAAAACAAAGCTGCTTTTCCGAAATCAATTACAAAACCTGTCCAATATGGCAATATGGTTTTAACAATTGCAATTTACCTCCGAAACTACCAATTGATTCCCTATGACCGAATCAAGAAATTATTTAAAGATGCCTTTGGATTTGATATAAGCGTTGGTACAATAATTAGGGCAGAAAATAAGTTATTTCACAAGTTGAAAGGTGCTACAAACCACATCAAGAAGCAACTGATAAAAGAAAATGTCATCCATGGTGATGAAACTGGAATCGACGTTGGTGGTCAAGGGGAATACTGCCATTTAATCTCTACAAAAAAATATACATACTATTTCCATAATAGGAGTCGAGGATCAAAAGCAATGAATAAAATGGGAGTGTTGCCTAAATATAGAGGAATTATAGTCCACGATTTCTGGAAACCCTATTTTAAATACAAATGTGAACATGCGGCATGTAATGTCCACATTCAAAGAGAACTTAAAGACATTTATAACATATTCAAGCAAGTGTGGGCTGAGGAGATGTCTGATCTCCTATATGAAATTAAAAAATGCGCAGACTTTGCCAGAAAACAGGGCATACAAATAGATGAAGATACGCTCAAGACCTTTAAAGAAAAGTATCAGTCAATACTAATGAAAGGATTTGAGGACAATCCTCCACCTGAAATCTCGAAAGACAATGGGGTTAAAAGAGGAAGAAAAGCGCAGAGCGATGCAAAAAATCTCCTTGATAGACTTTCAAAGTATGAAAAAGAAATCTTGAGGTTTGCTACGGATCTAAGAGTTCCTTTCAGTAACAACCAAGCAGAAAGAGATCTCAGAATGATAACAGTTCAGCAAAAAATATCGGGAGATTTTAGGAAACCCCATGGAGCAGATGTTTTCTTTAGAATTAGGGGATACATATCTACACTAATAAAGAATAATATACCTACTATAAGTTCACTTCATGCGGCGATTGAAAATGTGCCACCCTTACCCTGAATAGATACCATTATTAATAGATTAACGTTATGGTATTAAACCTTATTAGGACTTACACAGTTGAACAAAAAACCAGTAGCATGAAGCACCAAACTGTCTAAAGCACAATATTCATGACAGGCTCTCATGTGCTTGGTTTTACATTTCAAGTGCGTAACTCATACTTATATTGGAAAGTGGACGCTCATATCCTCTGGGCTAAAGACTCAGGGGTTTTACGCTTCTCCATATAAAAGAAAAACCGAACTAAAATTACTATATTTACAGGATTAATATTTCTTAACAATAATCAAAGGTGCAGCTTATGCCTCATATAATGGAGTTACTCGGAAAAGCAAGGGTCGTTGTCAAAGACGGCAAGGTCGTGGAAGTTGGAGAGCCTGAAGTTGACTGGTGTCCTCTCTTTGCTAAATACAGGGGAATTCAGAAGATCACCCCCGAAGAAGTGAAGAAAAACATGGAGTTCCGGATCAAAGACTTCGGGATGTTTACAGATAAGCGCCAGCTCGAACTCGAAACCTTTGTGGGTTTTGGGGCCTCCGAGGTCATGATGTCGGGCCTGAGGCGTGGGCTTCTTGATACCACCGTTACAGCCTGTGAAGGAGCCGGAACCGTGATTTCGAACAGCCCGACCCTTGTTCAGGGAATGGGGGGGCGTATGTCCGGACTTGTCGAGACCGAGCCAATTGACGGGATTATCAACGGGATTTCTGAACGTGGCGGGATCGTGCTTGACCCCTCGACCGCAAAACTTGACTCCGTGGCCGGGGTCAAAAAGGCGGCCGAGCTCGGATACAAAAAAATTGCAGTAACCGTCGCTTTTGCCGAAACCGCAAAAGAGGTCCGGAAACTTGAAGCCGAACTGGGGCTCGATCTTATTGTGATCGCGGTGCATGTAACCGGCCTTGGGAGAGAAGAAGCCCGGGTTCTCGTTGAAAACTCGGATATCGCAACCAGCTGCGCCTCAAAAGCCATCCGGGACCTTGTAAAACCCCTGGCTCAGGTGGGAACTGCCGTGCCACTTTTTGCATTGACTCAGAAGGGGAAAGAACTCGTGCTTGAAAGGGCCAAGGAAGTCGAAAGCCCCATACTTGTGAATACCATGGCCCTGCCGGTGTTGCCTGAGCACAAGCAGCCCAGAGATCTTATCTAAAACCCGAACGCTGAAAAGTCGGAAAAACCGTAAATGGTGTCACATGCCGTTCTTTTTCCGTTCTTTTTCCGTTCTTTTTCCGTTCTTTTTCCGTTCTTTTTCCGTTCTTTTTCCGTTCTTTTTCCGTTCTTTTTCCGTTCTTTTTCCGTTCTTTTTCCGTTCTTTTCCGTGGTTTAAATTTGACTGACAATATTTTCAGTTAGATATACTCACTCAGTTTTAAAATTCTGAATTTTTGCATCAAAATGCAAGGCAATACCCCAATATAATTCTGAAAATCAAACTTGTATGAATATACCTGCGTCGTTTGAAGTTATCCATTCAAAACCAATGGCAAGAGAGCTTTCAACCACGGAAATACACGGAAACCGGCCTTTGGCCGGTGAGTAAGTTGGATCTTTATGCAATAGGATTCTAAAACGACCCTGGATTCTTTAAAAATGACTAAAAAATACCGGAAAAACCTTAAGTGCCGTCTTCTTGCATTTCTCCTATTTGCCTAAAATCTGGAAACTTCTTTCCCCCACCCACTCGTACAGAGTTAAAACTCAAGCCTGATCTCAAAGAGTTCTTCGAAGAGGTCGTACTTTTTGCGGGCCCGGTAAAGGTACTGGCGAATTGGAGTTTCGGCTCTGGCCCGGGCGAAGAGGGCTTCTATTTCTCCCCTGGAAAAAACAGCTTTCAATTTAGTTAGGGAGATGGACTTGAGTTCCTCCAGGTCGTTTACAGAGGAGTTGCTCAGGAGGATTGGAACAGGAATCAGGCTGAGAGGGGCTTCGTCCAGCCAGATCCAGCTGGAGTCGTAGATATTGACATAAAAGGCCCCACAGGAAACGCACTTTGTTGTAACAAAGATCTGTTCTTCTGAAGAATGATAGCTAAGGCTCAGTAGAGGCGAATCACATATACTGCATGTTCCAATCTCATTTTTTTCCAGACTATACGCAGGGAATTCATATTCCCTTTTAAAAAGAACATTCTGTTGGAGGTCGTATCTGTAGTCCATGCTTTTCAATGTTATAATATATTCAGTCGTATGTTAATATACTTATTTACAGTCCCATGTTTTTTATGAAAAGGATTGCCATTCCTGAAAGGAAAGACCCGGGAAGTTTGCAGCCGAAAAACCTGTGGGCTACAGGTGTGCGGGTTCAGTATCCCTGAAAACGTTTTTGGATCATCAAAAAACCTTACTGATTGTAAATCTTTTATAAAATGAAGGGAATACTTATTTAAAATAATCCAAAATTTGCTTGCTTTCTGGTTCTGAAATAGGAGGAAAAATGAAAAACAAATCTTTTTTGAAAACGATACTCTCGATAACGATTCTTCTTGTCTTTTTATCTGGCTGTGTGTCTTCTCCTGAAGAAAACGATAATGCCAACCAGAGTGCGGGGCTTTCTGACACGTCAGAAAACCCTGAAAACGCCTATATGAGTCCTGATGAAAAAGAAACTGAAATAAGTGAGCCAGATCCAGTTAAGGAAGCAAAAACAGGCATTCCGGACTCAGGAAACGAAACAGAAGCAGCCGGACTGGGGCCGATAACAAGGGTCTTGTCTGGGGATAATGAAAACCGCGAGAACCTTTCCATGCAGAAAATAAGGGTCGGGGCCTTCAATATCCAGGTCTTCGGAGTGAGCAAGGCTTCCAAACCCGAGGTCATGGATACACTTGCAAAAATCATTCGCACATACGACGTCGTTGCGGTCCAGGAAATAAGAGATAAGTCCCAGACCGCGCTTCCGGAATTGGTGGAACTTGTGAACACTGATGGGTCTCAGTATTCTTACATAGTCAGTGAGCGCCTGGGCAGGACCTCGAGCAAAGAACAGTACGCCTACGTCTATGACAACAACAGCGTCAGGCCCGTTGGAGAGGGTCTGACCTATCCGGAACCCGAAGAAACAGACCCTTTCCACAGAAACCCTTACATTGCTTCCTTTGAAACCCTCGGCGGAGACTTTGATTTCACCTTGATTACCGTTCATACCGACCCGGACGACGCAAACGTGGAAATCAACGCTCTGGCCGACGTGGCCGCATACGCTCGGGAAATCTTTCCGGAAGAAGATGATTTTATAGTTCTGGGTGATTTTAATGCTGACGGTTCATACTTTGATGAGGACGAAAGCTCTTCCCTGAGCACGGGAGCCTATTGCTGGCTGATAAACAACAGTATGGACACCACGACCAAAGCAAGTGACTGCACCTACGACAGGATAGTTATCAGTGACTCCACGATGTCCGAATTTACAGGAAATTCCGGGGTATTCAGGTACGACCTGGAATACAACCTGAGCTACGATGAAACTGTGGCCGTATCGGACCATTACCCGGTCTACGGGGAGTTCTGGTGCAAGGAAGGCTGAAATCGAAAAAAATACAGAAAAGAGTAATATAAAGACCAGGAGATTGTAGCCAACTCCCATTCGCTGCAATCTTTGGGTCCCTAACGCAGTTGCGGTTCTGGAGGATGCAATTTAAGCCGGTTGCCTTCTTTCCCAACAAGAGGCAATCCGCTTTTTCTAAAACCACTTTCGTATCAGGGTTTCCTAAGACCGGGGCATTTCCCATAATACCCGGGCCTTCTGGGCTTCTCCCTATCTGAAGGGGTCTTATTATATCCTGAGGAATTCCAACGGGTTTCCCAACTTCACGCATTCATTCCTAAATTTTCCCGCTTTTTTGCGGAGTAATCCATCTTATTACAAGTAATTATATACGTAAAATAATATATAGCCCAATCTATCCGGTTTTTTCGCAAACAGAAGGGAGGGGCTACAGGCAAGGGGAAATGCCGGTGCCATCGGATTTTTTGAAATCTTTGAAAATTCCAATGGGCCTCAAAAATACAACCTGTATGAATGTAGAAGGAGGTCAACTACCCCAACCTAAAACCTTCGCCTAACGGCTCAGGTTTTTGAGGAAGGGGCTTGTTTCGGCAAGTCCCTGGTTGACCATCCTGCCGGGGACTTCCAACAGACAAAAGGTGCTAGATCAGAAAAGAAGATTCCAACCGGTAAAATATATGGAATTAGAAAATTTGACCGTGTAAAAACAGTTAAAGGGGAAGGATTTGTGAAGGGAAAAAGAGCCACCGGCTTCTTTGCCATTCAAGATATATTTGGCAATGTAATTTCAAACAGTGTCAATGTAAATAAAAACTGTATTCGCCTCTGTGCGAGAACTACAACTTTAATCCAGGCGGTGAATGTTTGAACGCATTCCTCTCCCACCTGCCAGTTCCGCCAAAGCCGGAACTGCCGAGGATGGGGACCCCCTGTTGAGGTAAGATGAAACAGGAAGTCCTTCACTTTAGTGGCGAGTAGTTCATCAGGACATAAGCGGAAAAACTCAGGCCCAGCCTGAGGAAAGAAAAGGAAATTGAGACCATTGAAAAGGCCAGTAAATATACGTTGAGGGCCAGAATTCCGTTGAAAAACCCGGAGATGTCTATTTTTAAGGCCAGAGCGGCCACGTTTGCCAGGAGAATCAGAACAAAAATCGCAACAAGGCCCAGTGCAGACCCATTTAAGTCCGCTCTACTCAGGGCCATGTGAGAAGAAACAGAAATTGCGAGTACAAAATAGAGCCAGAAACTGAGCCTGGCAAGGT
Organism: Methanosarcina baltica; assembly: GCF_055394095.1. Classification (NCBI taxonomy): domain Archaea; kingdom Methanobacteriati; phylum Methanobacteriota; class Methanomicrobia; order Methanosarcinales; family Methanosarcinaceae; genus Methanosarcina; species Methanosarcina baltica. The sequence goes on from NZ_AP042463.1 coordinate 3,459,158, forward strand.
TTTCTACAGAGAATATACTTTTTAAAAGTTCCCCGGTTAATATGAACATTTTTTCCAGTAGAGCAAAGTCCAGTTGAGCGGGGTCAAGAGTCAGATAGTTTCCAAAATTCTCAAAAGACGCAGGCAGCAGGAAGTACATCCCCAGGATAAGAACCGCCGTTCCACTGAAAATAGGGCCCATACCAATGAAAAAATTCCCCACGTTCTGATAAAGGCTTTTGAGGTCCCAGCTATGTTTAACATAACCCAGAATCCCATTCCTGCTTTTAAGGTCAAGTAGCCGGAACTCATTTATTTTGTGTTTGAAGAGAAGGCACATAAGCAGATGGCCTGCTTCATGCACGGGTGTCCCTATACAGGCTGTGGCCAGGATTCCTTTCAGGCCGAAGGTCTTCAGGATGTAAAAATTGGCCCGGCTCTCCAGGAAGCCAAGTGTAAGTCCTATCAGGACAAGGAGACCTGTCACACAGAAAGTCTCGAATAGAATTAACTTCAAACCCATTAATAAACTATTTTCCAATTTCCAACCCCGGACTTGTCGATCCTGTTTTCTTTGAAGGCCTCCACTCAATGACTTTAAGATTTTCTTCAATAAGAACTTTTCCCGCAAAAACCTGTTTTGACTCGACTCTTACTTCTCCTCCGTGCATTTCCACAAAACGTTTGACAAGAGCAAGCCCCACTGCTTTACAGGCTGTCCTACAATTACTATCAGTAATAACTGAATTCCTTCTTTTTCGATTTAAAGGCTTTATCTGCCTTCTTTTTTACCTGTTTTTGCCTTGAAATTGAATTGTCGGACAGCTTCTTTAGCGTGGGGTAGTTGACTTCATCGATTGCGTCTGAGAGGGAAAAAACCTCAAGGTCAAGTTCCGTCATTCCAGCTTCACAAAAACACAATGTTTCAGCTTTCCTTCAAGCTTCAACCTTTTGAAGTTGAAAATAACTCCCTTTTTTGACCCCTCATCTGTTATTATGTCTGCTTTAAGGTCTTCAGAAAGGCCCTCTACAAGCAGGTTAAACAGGCTAAGTGCGATTCCGTTTTTATCCAGAACAGCCAGCTCATCGACATGTTTTCCGGTCAGGCTTTCCCGGGCCTGGCCGGTAGTGGCAAAAAAGAGCTCGTTTGCGGCTTCAATCCGGCCTTCGCTGTTAATTACGCACAGGCCTTCAAGACTGCTGTCAAGAAGCAAAGCAACAAACTCATGTGTTTTCCGATTGTCCATCAATTACACCTGTTTTTGAGAAGTGATGTGGATATTGACTCTCTTAGAAATAGTTTAACATCATCGATTATATAATTCGTAGGTGCATATATTTTGATACCTACTTGTAAAAAAGTAATTGAAGAAGATGGAAAACGGAAAATAGATAAAAAACCCACGACTTTAGTCGTGGATTTTTCGTGGAAGCTTTTCCGGATAGTCACTCATACCTCAAAGCGTCCACGGGGTTCAGCTCCGAGGCGTTCTTTGCCGGGATATAGCCCGCGATCAGTCCCACGATTATAGAAACCAGGGTAGCTACCAGGGTCCCTTTTATGCTGAGGGCGAACTCAAAGGGGACCTTCATTTTCATTGAGACCAGGAAGAGGATGACCTGTACGGCCGCCGTGCCCAGCAGGATGCCTATGGTTCCCCCCACAAGCCCGATCAGAGCGGCGTTGCAGAGGAAAATCAGGCGGATATCCCTGTTCTTGGCCCCGATTGCCTTCATAATTCCAATCTCTTTAGTTTTTTCAAGGACAGAGGTAAACATGGTGTTTGCAATCCCGGTGGAGCCCACAAGAAGGGAAATTCCCGCGATAAAGGCCAGGAATGCGGTAAGGCCGTTGATCAGCTTCTGGGTGCTTTCAATTGCATCTTTTGGAGAGTTTACATAGAAGTCCTGATCTTTTTCATTGACCCTCCGGGAAAGCCTCATTTTCTCTTCGATTGTCTTGAGGGTGGCTTCGTAGTCAACGTCTTTGTAGAGCTTTATTTCAATGGAATCATAGACATCATAATCTCTTGTAGGGACGTTTTCATCCTTTTCCTTAAGGGAGTACACCTCTTCGTAAGGCATGTAAACACTGCTTCCGAACATGCCTGAAAGGCCGCCCAGGAGGCCTTCATCCTTTGCCAGGATTCCTATTACCCGGTAGGACATGCCGTTTAAGAGAATCATCTGGTTGACCCGGATTTCCCTTTCCATGCCCTTGTCATGAGCAAGTTCATCGGATATGACCACAGCGGCCCGGTCACCGGGTCTGAGCATCCGGCCCTCCCCTATTTTTTTATTCGCAAGTTCAGGCCAGACCCCGGCATCTACGCCTTTTATGCCGATCCAGGTCTTTTTACCTCCGAATTCAAGGTCCGCGCCGTTCTCGACATTAACGTTAATGTACTGGATTCCCGGGATGCGCCGGAGGGTAAAAATGTCCTTTTTAGTGAGTTCCGCCCGTTCGGATTCCCGGTACACCATTTCAGTTCCTCCCCCACTGTCGAATCCATCCCCGCTATCGGATTCAGATTCTTCAGCAACCATGAAATCTTCATCTTCCATCACATTAAAGGGAGTGGAGGCCACTATCGTGATCGTATCACCTCCAAGGCCCTCCAGGGTTTCAGTTACCTGGTTCTGGAAATATTCCCCGGTCGTAACGATAGCCATTACCGAGGCAATGCCTATGATTACCCCTATGATGGTCAGCCAGCTCCGCAGTTTATTGGCTTTGACCATGTTAAAGGCAATCCTGAGTATTTTTGCAGGTTTCATTGCACCAGACCCAATGCTTTTATTTCAACTGTCCCCCGGGTTCACTCTTTCATTTTTCTCTTCTTATAGAACTTTTTGTAGGCCACGGCTCCCGCAATTCCCACGATTATAAGAAGCGTGAATTTGTAGGAGAAAGAGGCTCCGGAAGATTTTTCCCTACCAGGGATTTCAGCAGGAGCGGTATATTCCATGGCATAAAGGGATATTGCCTTTTCATCGACCTGTCTTTGCCCGTCGCTTGAGGTATAACTGATTTCAAACTTGAGAGGAAACTCTTTCCCGTAGGCTTCCGGCTTGATGTTGAAATCCGCAACCGTGTAATCTCCTTTCTGGAGGTTTCCGAGCACTGCGGAATTGCTGCCGTCCAGGACTGTCCAGTTCTCCTGTAAAGGTATGGAAACCTTCACTGAGTTTGCCTTATTGTTTCCTATATTCGAGATCGAAAAGCTGTAGGCTCCGGTCGGGCTGCGCTCCATATAGGAGACATCAAAATCGGTTGTGCCTCCGATGTAAATTCCTGCTTTGCTTTTGATTTCTTTTCGCTTCTGGTTTTCAAGCGTTCCGGCTTCCGTGATCGTCTGGAGTTCCTCAATATCGTCATAGGTCAGGACCATGTCCAGTTTGTACAGGCCGGGAAGCGTGTTCACGTTTGTCAGGACCTCAAAGGTGACGTTTGTGGAGTCTCCGATATCGATATAGCTGATGTGCTTGACGTTACTCGAACCTACAGGGAGGATCATATCCTTTTCACATTCCCAGGAAAACATTGCGTTTTTCAGGGGTGAGTTACCGACGTTTTTGATCCCGAAAGTAAGTTCCGTCTTTTTTCCGGGGACCAGTTTTTCCAGGCTGATGGATTCGATTTCCGCATTTGACTCGCTGTCTATTTCGATATATACGTCCCTGGAAATAGTAAAAGATTTTTTATCTCTAATCCCGGATAGGTATATGGTCAGGGGGTACTTTCCTTCGTTTATGTCGTTTTTAACGCGCAACTTGAATTTTACAACCTTGTTGCGGTCATCCGTATAGCGTCTACCAAGAGTGCCGATTTTCTTGATAAGTTCCTCTCCTTCAATAGCCTCAAAAGGATATTCGGACTCAAGCTTTACAACACAGTTTTCTACTTCATCGGTATCAGCGTTCTGTACGGATAGCCGGATTTCAAGTATTTCCCCCGGTTTTACAGGGTCCGGGTCCTGGTTAAGCAGATCGATAGTTATGCCATTATCTAGGCTGGGCATGGAAGTGGCAAGGGCTCCGGAACTGCACAAAGATACTCCAAGCATCAGTATAAGGAAAAGACCGGTAACTTTTCCGATAATTATTCCAGATATTTGTTTTTTGGCCCTTTTTCTGTCAGTAAATTGAAAATGATTCATTTTTTATTCTCTCCTCAATTTTTTAGTTGTCCCCAAACTTAATTCTCTTCACATTGTTTCCGGATCGAGCTGATTTTCATTGATTTCGTCCCTGATAATATTCCCGTCCTTGAGTTCTATATGCCTCCGGGCGTATTGGGCCAGGTGCATGTCGTGAGTGACCATGATTACTGTTTTACCTTTTTCTTTCCATAAACTGTGCAGCATGGCCATTACCTCACTTCCGGTAACGCTGTCTAGGGCCCCTGTAGGCTCGTCGGCCAGGACAACTTCCGGATCACATGCAAGGGCCCTTGCAATCGAGACTCTCTGTTGCTGGCCCCCGGAAAGCTGGGTCGGCCTGTGCCTGATTTTGTCGGATAGTCCGACCAGGCCCAGCAGTTCCTTTGCTTTTTTTTCGGCGACAGCGTCATCAATTTCCTGGATTTCAAGGGGCAACAACACGTTTTCAAGAGCCGTCATCCCCGGAATCAGGTTATACTGCTGAAATACAAAACCGATTGTCCTCCCTCTCAGGCTGGCCAGGTCTGATTCCTCAAGCCGGGCTATGTTCCGACCCTTGAGAAATATTTCACCCTTTGAAGGGACGTCCAGGCAGCCCACGAGGTTCATCATCGTGGACTTTCCACTTCCCGAAGGGCCAATGATTGCGGCAAATTCTCCTTTCTTAAACTCCACGCTCACATCTTTCAGGGCATTGACCTGGACCTCCCCCATCTGGTAAAATTTCCAGACATTTTGGAAGGCAATCAACGTATTTTCCATGGTTTCTCCTAAAGGGAATACATATATAAAAATATGCAGTGGTTGAAAAATATAGTTTAACTCTATTTTATAGAAAAGAAGGGAACAAAAAATTCGGTGAAGATGAGGAAATTCCTCATCTCAATATCTTTTTCAGTCTCTCTTTCTCAGCAGTACAAAAGCCATCAGGAGGACTGCCAGACTCAGCGGAGTCCCGATAAAGGGAAGTTTCTTCACAACTTCATAGCTTGCGGTCTGGTCTCCGACCTGGACCTTACAACTCCCTTCTTCGGCCTCAGTATGGGTAAATTCTATGGTCATGCTTTCCAGGGGTTCCAGGCTTATTGTTCTGGAGTCTTTCATATTCCCGTTCACAAGCAGTTCCACATTGTAGTCCCCTGCCGCATTGCCCGCGTTTGTGGCTTTGACAGATATTGCGGATTCCTTTCCTGTTTTTGCTTCAGTCGGATCGATTGCAAGCTCTGAGAACATGAATTTCGCCGCAAGGGCTCCCACATTAAGGCTAATGCTCTCGGGCTCAAACCCTTCTCCGGTGGCACTGATCTGTACGTTGCCGGTTTTTGTGAGGGGGGAGCTGATCGTCCCGTCGGCTCCGGTCATGCCAATAGAGTCTCCGTCAAAGAAGACCTCGGCCCCTTCGACCGGCTCTCCGCCGATTGCATTTACGATCTCGATGCTGACCGTATCTCCAACATAGACTTCGTTCGGGGAAACACTGATGATCATACGTTCTCTTGGGTCGAGGACATCGATACTTTTACTGGCCCCGCTGTAGTCATCCTTTTCCGCAGAAAGTTTGAAAGTCCCGCGGGTCTCCGGGGCAAAGCTAAGGATCCCCTCCCCGTTGGTATTTCCTATGAGTTCCCCGTTGAGTTTTACGGTTACGTCTTCTATGGAGCTTTCCTCGGCCGTAACTTTAATCTTAAAGCTGCTGTCCTGATAGATTTCAACTGGCACGCTTATCTCAAGTTTTTGAGCTGAATCTCCACTGTCACCACTACCTTCAGTATTAACCTCAACAAAGGGATAAAACCTGAGGTCGCCATCATCTGCGACCCTGAACTTGATATTGTTCATGATACTGATGTCATCGCCTTCGCTGAGGGAAATGTCGTCCTCGTTTTTCATCGTAATGCCACTTTTTCCCACACTTGAGATTTCCATTTCCCCGAAGGTGTCTCCGTTTTCAATCTGGATGCAGTTTTCAGAGATCTGGAATATTCCCTTAACAAATACGGCGTTGGTTTCCGAACCTGCAAAAACGCTATCGAAGTTGACAAGGATCATGGGGACATCTTCAGCGTCGCCAATGTCTGTTTCGTAGACGTAGGTATCACCTGAGGAGAGGAAACCGTCATCTACGACGTCTCCGTCCTTTTCAAGCTGGACCCAGATGCTTTCACCGTTAACGTCAACTTCCAGGATTTTGAGGGCATAGCCTTCTTCAAGTTCCAGGGCAGAGCCGGTGTAGAGGGACGTTTTGTCATCGTTGTCGATCAGGACTTTTGAGAGGGTGTTGTCCGAAAGGAGGTTAATGTTTTCATCGATTCCCCCTTTGACCGAATCTTCAAGATAACCCGCAAAATATTTTTCAGCCATGAAACCGATGACCTGGAAATTGTCCCATTTACTGTACTCGAATTTCACTCCTTCGGGTTCTGTGGAATAGACCAGTTTCTTTTCGGGAATCTCATTATCATCGAGTTTTGTTATATTAAGCTCTTCAGTGCCTATCCCTTCATCAATGTTGTAATAGAAGCCTTCGAAATTCAGGGGGGTCCAGGTAAGTACGGGATCGTCTGCATCTTTATCATACACGGTTCCTTTGAGTTCGTAAGTCCCGGCCTCGGACATGTCAACTACCGGGGCAAACCTGAGGCCACTATCATCGGCCACTCTGATCTTGAGTTTGCCCATAATATCAATGGTGTCACCGTCATCAAGGGAGATGGAGTCTTCGTTTTTCATTTTGATTTCACCACTGTTTATAGAAGTTACTTCCATTTCTCCGAAGGTGTCTCCGTTTTCGATTTTGACACATTCGTCTGAGATCTGGAAAATTCCCTCAATAAATGCCGCTGTTGTCTCCGAGCCTGCGAAAACGCTCCCGAAACGAGCGATAATTACGGGCACGTCCTCTGCGTCGCCAAGGTCGGTTTCGTAGATGTAGTTACCCTTGCCCTGAATAAAGGCGTCGTCAATTATTTTTCCGTCCTTTTTAAGCTGGACCCAGACGGTTTCCCCGTTTACGTCCACTTCTGCAATATTGAGAGAATAGCCTTCTTCAAGTTCCAGGGAGGAACCCGTATATACGGACTCTCTTTCATCACTGTCAATCAGAACTCTGGAAAGAACTCCTTCTTTGATCAAACTAACGTCGTCATCCACTACCGATGTGTTTTCTTCCTGGAATCCTGCAAAGTATTTTTCTGCCATAAAGCCAATGACCTGGTAAGAACCCCATTTTCCGTATTCAAAATCGGTTTCAATTGGTTTTGTGGTGTAAACAAGGTCTTCAGCATCAATAGTGTTACCAATATTGTTTATTTTCATTTCTTCGGAACCGAGTCCGGAGTCGAGGTCATAGTAAAAGCCTGAGTAACTCAGAGAAGTCCAGGTGTAGTCATCGCTCTGGTTATTTCCATCCCATATCCGGTCGCCGGTTTTCGAATCCTCCGCTGCGGCCGTCGTGCAGAGTAGCCCGAGCAGCAGAAGACAGGTGAATATTTTTTTTAGGTTTTTGTAAGCATCCATGTAATATCTCCATACTGTTATTAATTCAAGATATACCTTCTAATATTTTTAAAATTATTAAGAATATTCCTTAATAAAACTATGTATCTATATTCACCCAGCTTTCAAATTTTTAATCCGTCACGTATTCACTCAAATCCGATTTAAGAATCCTCTCGATTTCTCCCCATTCCTCCGCCCGGGTTTCCGTAAACAAAAATCCGAAGACCTTATACTTTTCATGGTCGGTTTTCCTGAGTTCAAGAGGTCTTTCAAAATCCGAGAGCAGTTTTTCGTAATCAAAACCTTTTATGGTTATGGCCCTTGAAGCAAGTTCTCCGCTTTTGTCCAGTACGATAAGACAGTAGTTTTTCCTACTCTTTCCTTCAAGAAGCCTGCCCCAGTCAGGTTCAAGCCCTTCAAGGAAATATTTGTAGGTGTTTATCCCGTATGCAAAATAAGCGATATCCGTCGTGCACCAGCCTGCAAAACGCATGGGGTTAAGCTCGATTGGCTGGATTCTCCGGTCATTTCCAATCCTCAGTTCTATATGAAAGGGAAAGTCCGTCAGGTCAGCCAGTTTCCCAATTTCCTTCAAAAGGTCCTCGATGGCTTCCCGGTACGTTTCTATGACCTCTTTTGAAGTAAAGTAAACCCTGTCGCTGACATCGGCGTCCGAGGAAAAGATGTGCTTGAGGATATTGAGGACAACGGGCTTTCCCTCTCCGTTATAGTAAGCATCAACCGCAAACTCCTCTCCCTCAATACATTCTTCTATAATGAACTGTTCCACATCAAGTACCTGCACCGGATAAATTCCCCTGAGTTCCTTGACTTCAGCCTTTATGCTCTTCAGGACCCCGGCCCATTCTTCGTTTTCCGAAACCTTATGCACCCCGAGGCTGAAAAACCCGACCGCGGGCTTTATGATAAAGGGCTTTTTTAATTCCTCAATCTGGATTTCGTCCAGCTCCCCGAATTTTACACCCAGGTATTGAAAGTCCGGGTATATCCTTTCCAGAAGCTCTCTGAATTTGACCTTGTTTTTAAAAAGTTCGATCTTTTCCGGAAGGCCGGTAAAGCCCAGGTTTTCGGAAATCCAGTCAATGGAATTTTCAGAATTGGTGTAGAGCCTGCATGCCCCCTTTTCTTTTGCAAGTTCAATAAATTCGGCCTCGTCGAAGAGGTTCAGAGGTTTATCTGGGTTCAGGCCAGAAGACATCTCGTTTCTCAAAACCGGGGCTTGCAGCCTGGCAGCAGTGTCTATCAAAAAGTCGGAAACGTAAGGGTGGTCAAGGATAATCATTATTCTAACCTTTTTTTAGGGGTTGATAAGTTCGTGGAGCCCAATAAGAATAACCGGGTTTAAATATTTATTGTAAGAATCTTTTTTCAAGTTTTGCACAACCAGAATCCTGAAACTTACAGGGATGCAACAGAAAGCCCCAATGCTTTAAGAATGGTGAAAATATAACTTCAGGTTTTATTTTGGGAGTTGTTTCATACTCATACATGTTGTGTTTTTGTGTAAGGGGGTGTTTGGTGTGTGTGCATTCAAACCACAGAAGACACGGAACACACGGAAAATGAATGCAGGAAGACGATAATTACGGTTTTTCCGGCATTTTTTAGTCCTCTTGAGGGGGCGTAGCTCCCGAAAAGGACCCCGTGCTGTTGCGATTTCATCGCAACTCCCAGAAAATCTTCGATTTCCTGTGATCCCGAAGCGAAACTCGGGTGCCGAAACGGATGAAGATTTGGAACTTTTCCTTGAATACATTGTCCGGTTTTTGGCAAAGAAAAAGGATTGAACAGTCAAATATTTATCACTCAAAAATGTCCACAACTTCCTTCAACATTTTCCTTATTTCAATATTCTGCGGACAGACTTCTTCACACTCCCCGCACTCAACACAATTCTCGGCCTTTTCTTCAGGAGAAAGTAAAACCCCATACTGGAATTTTGCATTTTTCACGTCCCCGAGCATGGTAACGTCATTCAGGTAACTGAGGGCCCTGGGAATGTTCACTCCCGAGGGACAGGGCATACAGTATTTGCAGTCCGTACAGTTCACCCTCATCCGGGCCCTGTAGATCTGCTTTACCTCAGCTATAAAGGCTTTTTCTTTGGCCGTCAGGGAATCAGGCTGCCCTTCTTCAGCAATTTTCAAATTTTCTTTAAGATGCTCCATCTCGTTCATCCCGCTCAGCACGACACTGATTTCGGGATAGTCCCAGAGGTAGCGGAAAGCCCATTCTGCAGGGGTTCTTTGGGTTTTGGCCCTCTCCCAGACCTTTCCAGCCTCCTCCGGGACTTTCAAGACCAGGTTTCCACCTCGGAGAGGTTCCATGATAACAACCGCAAGGCCCTTTTCAGCCGCGTATTTCAGGCCCTCAACTCCGGCCTGGTATTCCTCATCCAGATAATTGAACTGGATCTGGCAGAGATCCCAGGGATAGGCGTCCAGAACTTCCTTGAAAACGTCAAGGTTATCGTGAAAGGAAAAGCCAGTGTATCTGATCTTTCCCTTAGCCCGGGCCTTTTCCAGAAATTCGATTACTCCCAACTTCTTCATCTTTTCCCAATAACTTTTCTTCACGGCATGCAGGAGGTAAAAGTCAATGCAATCCGTCCGGAGCTTTTCAAGCTGCTCTTCCAGAAAACGGTCCATATCTTCCCTGCAACGGACCCGCTTGCAGGAAAGCTTGGTTGCCAGAAGGACCTTTTCCCGGTACCCGTCCCGAAGGGCCTTTCCAAGAAAGGCCTCGCCCATTCCACCATGATAAGAATAGGCCGCATCAATGTAATTTATGCCGTGGTCGATTGCGTAGCGGAGGAGTTCGATTGCTTTTTTCTCGTCTATCTTTCCGGGATCGTTATCGAGAACAGGCAGTCTCATACAGCCGTAGCCGAGAATCGAAGCTTTTTCACCTGTTTTTCCTAATTTGCGGTATAGCATTTTTTGCCTCGGTTTTTGTAATGGTACAAATATAACTTCAAATTTTCAATTTGGAAATTGATCTATATATTCATACAGGTTTGGTTTTCAGAATTTAATTCTTGCTGTGTTTTTGCTGGTGGAGATGTTTGGTGTGTGCAATTAAACCACGGAACACACGGAACACACGGAAAAAATGCCGGGAGATGACATTTTGTTAGTACATTTCTCTAAATAAGGTTTATAGTCTGCTTGAGCTCGCGCAGCGAGCGAAACGGACCCCGTGCTGTTGCGATTTCATCGCAACTCCCAGGAAATCTTTGATTTCCTGTGATCCCGAAGCGGAATTCGGGTAGTGGAACTCGGGTAGTGGAACTCGGGTAGTGGAACTCGGGTAGTGGAACTCGGGTAGTGGAACTCGGGAATCACAAACTATATATTACATAACATATAATTAGGGTAATACTAACTAACAAAGGGCTTAAAATATGATGGAAAAAAAAGAGCATTTATTCATAGTTTTTGAAAACCTGCTTAAAATCAAAAGCGGATGCTCTTGTGAGATCTTCTCTGGATGTGGATTATCGGATATTACGGTGAAGCAGATAGGATATCTAAAAGTCATTGATGAACACGGGGAAGTTACATTTAGCAGACTTGCTAAAATCACCAATAACTCGAAACCCACCATCACAGAGACGATTAACAAATTTGTCAAAATGGAATGTGTGTACAGGGAAAAATCCCCTGATGATGGCAGAATCTATTATATTCGCCTGACAGAAAAGGGACGTACAATAGCCCGTGCCGAACAGGAGGCCTTGCTCAGGGTTATTGAAAAAATGGCAGATTCTCTGGACGAAAAAGAAATGGACTCCCTTATTAAACTTCTTGAAATGGTCCGATAATTTTTTTGGCTGGCTAATTAGTTAGGTCAATTGAAACTAAGTAATTGCAATAATAAGCATGATAATTTCAGGTAAAAACCGGAATAAAAGTAGAGGAAACTTATAATGAACACAGAACAAAACGATAACAGTAAAGAGAACATTGTAATACCACTTTTTGAGATAGTGCTTTACCCGCAAAGCCGAACAAAATTCAGGGTTGACAAAGTCACCGGAGAAGCGTTGCTAGAGGAGATGAAAGATTCTGAATTTGCGTCTGCTATCGGACTGACAGTAAAAAGCGGAACGAAACCTTCGGAACTGTCAGAAAATAACCTGTACAAAACCGGAAACCTGCTCAAGATAACGTTTGTGCAGCCCACTGATGACGGATATCTTGTTGCTGTGAAGGTAATTCAGAGGGTAGAGACTGTTTCCATTTCCCAGAAGGACGGATTGTTCTATGCCGCATATGTGCCTGTTCTGGACTTTCCGGACCTCAGTGAGGATGTCCAGGCAGGCATGATGGCGAATGTAAAAAAGACAATTCATGAAATCAGCAGCCTTTTTCAGGGTTCTGATCAGTTTACCCGCCCGATCAATAAGATGGATTCCATTGATCAGATAATGGGATTCATCATGCCGTACATCCCGTCAAAACTTGAAGAAAAGCAGGCCCTTCTGGAAATCTTTTCTATTCGCGAACGATATACCGCATTCCTCGAAGTCCTGGCAAAGCAGAAGGAAAATATAAACCTCCAGATCGAGATGGCAAAAAAAGTTACCGAGAAGGTAAGTAAGTCAAATCGGGAGGCAATGCTTCGGGAACAGCTCAGGCTAATTCAGGAAGAGCTCAATGAATGTAATGGTTGCAATTCAGGTGAAGGTGGATACCGGGAAAAAATTGAGAATTCAAAAATGCCCGATGAGGCTAAAGAGAAGGCATTTGAAGAGTTGAAGAAACTCGAAGCCGGTGGTCCCCATAACCATGAAGCCCCTGTTATCATGAGTTACCTGGACCTCATGCTTGCCCTTTCCTGGGTAACGGAAGAAAAAGAGAAAAAGAGCATCGATATTGCCGAAGCCCGTCTTGTGCTTGACAAAAACCATAACGGCCTTGAAAAAGTCAAGGAAAGAATCATCCAGCACCTGGCAGTAATGAAACTGAAACAGGAAAAACAGGGCTCAATCCTGCTCTTTGTCGGGCCGCCAGGTACAGGCAAAACAAGCCTCGGAAAAAGTATTGCAGATGCTCTTGGTCGGGAATACGTCCGGGCCAACCTTGGAGGCGTCAAGGACGAATCCGAAATCAGAGGACACCGCCGGACCTACGTGGGGGCTCTGCCCGGAAGGATTATACAGGGCATGAAAAAAGCAGGCACGAAAAACCCTGTGTTCATTCTCGATGAAATCGATAAGCTTTCAACTTCTTACTCAGGGGATCCGGCAAGTGCCCTGCTGGAAGTCCTTGACCCCGAGCAGAACAGCAGCTTCTCAGACCACTACCTGGAAGTTCCCTATGACCTGTCTGAGGTCCTGTTCATTGCCACTGCCAATTCCCTGGCAACTGTCCCGACCCCGCTTCTTGACAGGATGGAGCTGATCGAGATTTCGGGCTACACGAAAAACGAGAAGTTCGCAATTGCAAAAGACCACCTGCTCGCCAATAATCTGAAAGAACACGGCCTTGATGCGGACAAACTCCAGATCGAAGACGAGGCCCTGAAAACAATCATTGAAAAATACACCCGGGAAGCCGGAGTCAGGCAGCTTAAAAAACAGCTTGCGAAAGCAGCAAGGTTTGTGTCCGAAAAGATCGTCTCAGGGACGGCTGAACTGCCTTACATTATAAAGGCGGACATGCTCAAAGAGACCCTCGGAAAAGAACTGGTCCGGCAGGAAGAAGCCAGAAAAGAGAACGTACCCGGCGTGGTCACTGGCCTTGCCTGGACTCCTGTAGGAGGAGAGATCCTCTTCATAGAAGGCACATTCATGCCCGGAAAAGGAAAGCTTACCCTTACAGGCCAGCTCGGGGACGTAATGAAGGAATCGGCTCAGATTTCCCTGAGTCTTGTCAGGTCCAGGCTTGCAAACACCGCAAACAGCTTTAACTTTACCACAAGCGACATTCACATCCATGTACCCTCAGGTTCAACTCCAAAAGACGGCCCGTCAGCGGGTGTGACCCTCTTTACCGCCCTTACCTCCCTGATTACCGGTAAAGCAGTTGACCCGAAACTTGCCATGACAGGAGAAATAACATTGAGTGGGGCCGTAATGCCTGTTGGTGGCATAAAGGAGAAAATCCTGGCAGCCCACAGGGCAGGCATAAAGAAGATAATTCTCCCGAAGGAGAATGAAAGAGACCTTGAGGATGTGCCCGAAGATGTCAGAAACGAACTTAAATTTGTACCTGTAGAGACTATTGAAGAGGTCCTGAAAGAGGCCCTGGGCATTGACCTGCCTGAACAGGTTGTGTCATTTGTAGAAAAAGGGTTTGTGGCTACGCAGAGTGTTTAAACGTTGAGGGGTGTAGAATGGGGTTGTAGCTGAAACGGGATATGCCAACAGTTATGTATAAAATTAAACAATATATATTATATTGATGACATATAGGCCACTCCATATATAAGAAGCAGCCGAATATTAAGGCGTTTTTCAGCTAAATTATATGGGAGCTGGAATCATAAAAATAAGCAAATAATAGAAGAAAATAAAAAAATGTTCAAATGATTGCCATGCCCCGCAGAGCTAAAGACAAATATGAAAATACAGTTACCTATACTTTAAAACCCAAGTTTGACAAATCCTTTTAATTAATAGAGTATTTGATCACAAAAAACGCATTGTATAGGCATAATGTTCTTTGGAATCCGCAATAATTTCAAAAGATATGAAACACAGAAAATAAATGATAATTGTATGGCAAAAACAGAAGCATGAAGCCCATTTATACATTTAAAAATGTCTGTTTCTGTCAAATCAGGGTTAAAACAAGAACTTGTGTTTTCGGAAGAAGACGCAAGGGTTCTTGATGGGCAATCGAAAATTTGTAACTGGCTTTACAATTGTCTTTCCGATGAAGTTGAAAAGGGTTACAAAAACAATGATGGTGTAAATAAGTTAACGAATAAATATAATTTGAGAAATTTGGTCCCAAAATTAAAAACAGTATATTCCTCTGTGTTTAAAAATACAGCATTGCGGTTAGCAGGGGCGTATAAATTTTACTTTGAACGTGGAGATGTTGGACACCCTCATCACAGAAGTTGGAAAAAAAATGGTTCTCGCTTGAATATGAAACAAAAGCAGGATGGAAAATTGATGAAAGAAATGTAATCTTCAGTTTAGGAAATTATCGAATGGACACACTAATTCAGAACTCCAACCTGATCTCAAAGAGTTCTTCAAGCAGGTTGTACTTTTTGTGGGCCCAAAGGTACTGGCAGCCCGGTTTTTCATCCCTAGCTCAAGTAGGAGTGCCGCTTTTTGCACTTACTCAGAAGAGGAAAGAACTCGTCTCAAAAGGGCCAAGGAAGTTGAAAGCCCATACTTGTGAATACCATGGCCCTGCCGTGCTGCCTGAGCACAAACAGCCGTGGGATTTAATTTGATTTGATTTGAAAACGGTTCATTGGGGCCGTTTTTCTTTTTTTATATCAGTCCTTATTTTGCAATATATGGTTTTAAATCTTAGTTATTATATACTGATAGTTCAATTCATTACCCTATTCCTTTGAAATCTATTTCATATAAAGAGTTTATACTCTTAAGTATTGGTTCAATCTCTTCATCTTTTATTAAATTTTTATGTATCAAATAATTCAATAATCCAACTATCCCACATGTTGGTTTTCCTATACGTTTCAAATAGGTTCTAAGAAGCAAATCTTCAGTAAGACAAAGACAATCAGTATCCAGAGAGAGAGAAATAAAAGATATATCTTTTTTACTTAGATTTTTTTCTGGAATTATTTTCTTCGTAGCAAAAATAGCTATATCATCAGGTTTTAAACCCTCAATCCATCCATCTTGAAATATCTTGAGAGTATTTTTTGCTTTTTTATAAGGGTGATCGATTAAATCAGTATTATTAACGATTTCATTTTCAAGTTCTTTTGTTATATACACCTGATTAAATGCTATTTTTAATAAATCATGTTTATCAATTTTGACCAATATACCTAATATCGTGTCATCCAAAAGTATATTTTTATTCACTATGGAAGCCTTATCTAATTGACCTATTTCTTCATCGGATAAACCTAAATATTGCGATACTTTGTGATTATTTATGTGGTTCAATAGATCAATTGTTTTTCTATTTAGAATCTCAGCTGCTTTTGATATTGTCATACTCCCATTTTCGTATTTCTCTATTATGTGTTGAGAAATAATTACCTGATATTCCAAATAAGAAATGATTTCTTCAGCGTTTCCAAGTTTAGCATATTCACAATTCGGATTTAACTCAGTTACTTTTTTTAGTTTTTCTGTTGCTTCATCTACTTTACCTAAATTTAATAAACAATTTCCCCAAACAAAGTATGCATATTCACTTTTTGGTTCAAGAATAGATGCTTTTTGAGCAGCTTCTAAGGCTTTTTCATAAGATCCATTTCTCAAATAAATACTTGCTAAAGCTAAATACGCTGGAGTGGATGTAGGCTCACAATGAATAATACCATTTAAAATTGCAACAGCTTTATTCTCTTCATCCAATTTCACCAAAATATTTGTATAATTTATTTTCAATTCTAAATCATCTGGATATTTTCTTAAAGCATTTTCAAATTCAATTTTAGCCTGAAGGGGTTCATGTGCTTTCAAAAGAGAAATACATAATAATCTATAAGTTTCTAACTCATCATAACCCGCATCTAAAGCTTTTCTTAAAAAATCAGCAGACATTTTATAATCTTTTATTGAATAATAAAGTGTGGCAAGATTATACAAATCAATACCCTTACTATCGGTTTCAACCAATTTTTTAGCGTATTTTATAGCATGTTCATGCATTTCACATTCAATATATAAATTTATCAAACCTACTGTTGGTTTACGTTCCCCACCACTATTTTTTATTGACTTTTTTAAGAGAATAGCTGCTTGTTCGTAATTTTTTATTTTGTGATTCAACTTGCCCTTAAGGTAATAAAACTCCCACAGATCCACCGGCACATCACTTATTTTATTCAAAATATCTATAGCTTTTTCAAAATCCCCCTTGATTTCGAAAACTTTTGCTAAGTCTATGTGTAAATGTGGGTTTGTTGGATTTTGTTTAATTAATTCATCGAATAATGCTTCAGCTTCATCTAGCTTGTTTGCAGCGGCATATGCACCTGCAAGATTAGCTTTCAAGGGAAAAAGTTCATCACTAGTAATATCCTCATTTTCAATAAGAGGCTGATAATACTCAATTACTTTACCATAATTTTGATTTATTGCGTAAGCTTCTCCGAGTTTGATATAAATATCAACACAATCTAATCCCATATCTAAAGCCATATTTAAAGAATCAATTGACCTTTTTATTTCGTTTTTTGCCAGATATGCACAGCCTAAATTCACATATATTTCAGGGTTTAAGTGGCTATTACCTTGCAAATCGTTTAAATCTCTTGCTTTTTCCAAAACTTTTATCGCTTGTTCGATATAATCATATTTCACATGATTTTCTGATTCAGAGCTAACAAAAACTTCCCCTTCGGGAGAAGCGGCTTTCAAATAAAGAATTCCTAAGGCGTTGTAATATGAATAATCTTCAGGTTCAATCTCTATAGCTTTCAAACCATAGTCGATTGCAGTTTCATAATCACCTACAAGAGAATGAACATGACCCATGCAATAAATAGGATAAGCATCCTTAGGATTAAGTGTAGATGCCTCTCTTAACTTCTTAAGACCATCTTTAGTATTCCCTCTTTCAGATTCTATTAAACCCAGGGTGCACTTTGCTAAAACGTTGTTCTGGTCTAATTCAAGTGCTTTTTTTGCGTAAGTTTCAGCTCTTTCTGGGGTTTCGATTCTTAGAAGAGACGCTATATCAGCTAAAACAATAGGATTGTCAGGGTCTACATGTTCGGCATCACAGATCAGTTTTTTTGCTTTAACAACATTTCCTTTTTTGTGATAACAGACCGCTTCTCCGACAATTACCTTAACAAATAAACGAGTTGAGGGATTATATTCTAACTTAGATTTTGCTTTATCGTAGTGTTTTAAAGCCTTATCATATTCTTTTTTATCAATACAAAATTTTGCAAATTCAATTAATTCATTTATTCTGTCTTCAACGGCTTCTGTATGAACATGAACATGTTGCGTTGTATCTCCAATATAAACAGAACTAGAATCAGCTTTAACAATAACATCCCTTCCAGCTGTGATCCCGTTTCCACCATTTACACCTACATTTTTTCGAAATTCTTCCTCCATAAACATCCTTCCAAAAAATTATGGCAAAATTGTGCTAATTCCTAATGTAGTAGCTATTTTAGCTACAAGATTGAGAATGCCTGTATCTTCAATTTTTGTTACAGTTTCCGTGATTATTTCGATAGTAGATTCAAATCTATCAACAATCTTAGATAATATTGGTTCTTTTTTTTTAGTTTCTTTAATTGCCGCGATTGTTTCGCCTTCGATTATTATTTTATCCTCGATAGAAAGGTCAGATTTTGAAATCGCTTCCCTAAAGGCAAGGAGATCATTCCTAAGCTTTTCAAAATCTAGTGAAGACACAGTTTGGCTTTGTGTAATATTTGCCCCTATTGCAACCAAGCCGTCTTTGTTACTAACACTGACATCTCCACCAGTGGTAATTCCAATACCGCCATTAACATTTTTGTAAGAGTCTTTTTCGTTTAGCATTGTGAACACCTTCTTATAAAGAGTCATCATTTCCAAATGTTATGATATTAATAGTTGAAAACATCTTTCATAACTTTATCGTATCCACTAAGGAAGTTTCTTGACGTATCTCTACTGCCCTTTTCGAAGGTTCCAATTGTTAGACGAAGCTTAGGCCTCTCAAAATCACAAATCTGAAAAAAATTGTATCACTCAAAACCCAGCCTCCTTCCCCGTCATCTTTTCAATTTTCACTTTAATTACGCACAGGTTTCTTACTTTCTTTTCCTCAAACTTAAACGGCCCCTCTTTTCCGTAATGTTCAGAGAGCACAGCCAGCCCCTCTATTTTTTTGTCGTAATTTTCCAGGATTTCGGCTCTACCGGAACCTATGACGCTGCGGTAGTGGACATTGTATTTACAGGGGTCGTCGGCGGGGACAATTTCAGCGTCGGTATCGAGCTCGAAGTAGACTTTGTTGTTCTTTTTGAGGATTTCGATTTTCTTTCCTTTTGGGGAGCTGTGGAGGTAGATTGCGTTGTCTTTGTAGCCAAAGGACATTGGAACAATATAGGGGGTATTATCCTCAGCCAGAGCGAGGCGAATAAACTTTGCATTTGAAAGGATTTCTTCAATCTGCTGCTGGTCCTGAATAGGTTTCTGGTTTCCCATGCTTTTCACTTGAAAAAGATAGCTTACTGAATAATTTTTCTGAAATTGGTACTAAACTGATATATCTTCATTTTTATTTATAATGTATCATGTAAAATAATCTCTTATAAAATGATACGTATTTATAGTTGACAACGCTTAAAATAACAAAGGAGAGATAATATGGACTCAAAAAAATTTGTTAGCGCAGCTATATCTATTATTCTTGTTTTACTGGCATTATATGTCATGTTCAGTCAATCTTCACCATTTATGTGAACTGGCCCTATTTTTTTAAGACAAAGGCCACTCTGCATATCTTTTATCCGGAAGTTCTGATCCAGGGAAGGTGATGCAGAAAAACTCATGGTAACCCTTAAATATAATATTCTACTTTTATTCTTCTAATGTTAACCTCTACCACAAACCACACGGAATCCGGTTTACCTGTATCCGTAGTGGTAGCGGTAGTTGTAGTAGTGTTAGTGTTAGTTTTAGTTTTAGTACTATTCACTTGAGCAAGAAATAGAAACTATTCTGGCTCAAGTGTGCTGTTTTCCGGTTCTTATTTTGAAATAGTGCAACCTGTGCCATGCTGGTTTCTTTCTAACGGAGTTTTGACGATGAAAGAAATGAATGGAGCAGAAGTCCTTGTTAAATGTCTGGAGGACCTTGGGGTCAGACACATCTTTGGTTATACGGGAGCGGCAATACTTCCGGTATTCCATGCCCTCGGGCATAGTGACATTGAGGTTATAGTAAACTCCAACGAGCAATCGGCGGCCTTCAGCGCAGCGGGATATTCCCGGTCAGGTAAGCGAGTGGGTATAGCCATAGTCACATCCGGGCCTGCCATAACCAACACACTCACCAGTGTTGCCGATGCCTATGGGGACAGCATTCCTCTGCTTGTATTTGCGGGGCAGGTCCCTGAGCATAAAATAGGCACCGATTCCTTCCAGCATATTAACGTCAAAAGTATCTTCAAAAATGCGGCCAAGAAGGTTATACAGCTCTCCAATGATGATGACATAGAAACCATAGTCAAGGAGGCCTATTACTTTGCAAAATCCGGAAAACCCGGGCCCGTGGTCATAGATTTTCCTCTTGACAAGCAGAAGAAAACCCATGATTATCAGGGAAGAGCCGTCACAGGTTTTGAAGCAAGTTATAATGATGACAGACATCTCAATGAGGAACAATGCAGAGCCTTTTTTCAGCTCCTGCTCAATTCCAGAAAGCCCCTGCTTTATCTCGGAGGCGGCCTGAACTCGGAATCCGGAAGCCAGGCCCTCAGAGAGTTCAATGAACTTTTCGGAATTCCTTCCGTCAATACCCTCATGGCAAAAGGTGTCGTTGACGAAAGGGACGACCTGAACATGGGAATGCTGGGAATGTTCGGGACCCCTTATGCGAACATGCTCATACAGGAGAACGACTTTTTCTTTGCCATCGGGGCAAGATGGGATGACAGGGTTGCGGAAAAAGTCGGATTTGCAATAGGTGCCGACATAGCCTATATAGACATCAATTCCGAGAAAATGCATCAGATAAAAATCGAGCGCAGTCCGAAATTCACATTCATAGGAGATGCAGCCACAGCAATCCGTGACCTGCTGAACTATGCCAGGCAGCATAACATTTGTCTGGACATTCGGGAATGGCAGATGCGTGCAAGAGACCTGAAAAGGGCCTTGCCTCTGGATTACAACAGGACATCCGGATACATACAGTCCGCCGAAGTCATTTCAATGCTTGCGGACTACGTTGATGAAAACACAAAGATAAGCACAGGTGTAGGCAACCACCAGATGCTTGCAGCACAGTACCTGCAAATGCAATGCCCGAAAGCCTTCATGACTTCCGGCTCTTTTGGCACAATGGGCTTTGCCATGCCCACGGCAATCGGCGTCCATTACGCAAACCCGCATTCAAGAGTCATAGCAGTCGATGGGGACGGCAGTCTGAGGATGAACCTGGGAGAACTGCATACCATCGTATCGCTGGACCTTCCAATCAAGATACTCATGCTGAACAACAGAAGCGATGGGATGGTCCAGAACCTGCAGGATACGGTTTATGAAGGAAAACGCATAGGAACACAAAGGCCAAAGGACGTGTATTTCGCAGAGATCGCAGGGTCATTTGGCTTCAGTTACTCAGAGAGAGTAAGCGACAGAAATGATTTGAAAGAGAAAATCGACGCCTTCATGAATGCGGAAGGCCCCTGCTTTCTGGAAGTTTGCACGGACAGAGAAGAGGTCCTCTACCCTAAGGTCCCGGTAGGGAGGGCTTATAAAGATATGATCCTGGGGCCTTATATTAAAGGAAGGGCATGATTGAGGGGGCATGATTGAGGGGGCATGATTGAGGGGGCATGATTGAGGGGGCATGATTGAGGGGGCATGATTGAGGCTTCAACTTTCATTCATTGACGGGTCAAAAATTTTTGGCATCTGAAAACACCTCAACAAGCCTCACTACCCCATTTTCTCCTTCCCGAGACGTGTCCATCTCTACCAAATACGTATAATCCGAAATTTCCGAAAGTCCTCCGGCCCCCTTTCCTCCCACAATCAAAGAATAAATCCTGGCATTGTACCGTTTCTTTGCCTCCTGCCAGCGGGCCAGTACAAGTTCGTCGGAGACTTCGGATTTCCCGTCCGTGATAAAAAGCAGGTCGGCTCCCCGAAAGTCCTTTTCCTTAAGGGACTTCAGGCCTGAAGCCAGAGCCGTGTTAAAGTCCGTGCCGCCTCCGAAGGTGTAAAGCAGGAAATTCAAAAACTTCTCGGACATCTTTTTCCTGTGGCTGAGTTCGATTTCCAGGTGCTGGCTTGTGGAGGCGAAAAGGATGACCTTCACGTCCCGTTTCTGCCTGAGCATCTGCTTCGTTATTGCCAGGACCGCGGCCTTGGCGAGCGTCTGAGGGGAGCCGTGCATGGAACCCGAGGTATCCACAAGAGCGATTAAGGGGCCTCTTGGCTTCAGGCGGGGCGGCCCCGTCCTGTGTTTTCCAAGGAACTGGTAGCTCAGGAGCTTTCCCTCCAGCATGTCCGCATAGAACTTTTTCTTGAGGGCCGGGTTCAGGAGCTTTGCGGCCTCCATGGGGAGGAGGTTATCAATTGCCCCGGAAAATTTTACCGTATGTATCCGGTTTTTGCCGTAGGGAGAAAGACGGACCTGGCCGTTTGGGGGGTCAAACTCCCTTCTTCCAATAAAATCCACAATCTTTTTCAGGTCCGGGTTTTGCTCAAAAAATTCAGAGTAGCGCTTCAGCATCTTAAGCTGGACATAAAAAGGCTCCTTTCGAAGCTCTTTTACGGAATAGCTCCAGTTCCTGCCCGGAAAGAGGAGGGCAAGGGTCTCGAAGAGTTCAAGGTTTTCCTCCATTTCCGAAACAAAGTCTTCCATCCGCAGGTAAAGCTCCTGCAACATGTTTTCGAGAAAAGCCTGACTCCCTGCCAGTTGCATGAAGGCCGGGACCCTTTCCTGAAGGGCCGGAAAAGCTGAATTCCTGCAGGCATTCCCCTCCGAATAATTGCTCCAGAGAAGGAAAGTTTCCTGCATAATTTTTTCAAATTTTCGAAGGAGCTTTTCCATTTCGGAATTGAGTCCTTTTAAATCGCTGCCCGAAAATTCTGAAAACTTTTCGAGTATCTCGTAAAGCAGAGGCAAAAGGATTTTCAGACAGGCAATCCCGGCCCCCTGGCTTTTATTCGCGATTTTTCGAATTTTCGGCCAGCTTTTCGAGTTTCTCAGAGTAAGGTAAAGCGGATAAAAGGCCCCAAAACGCCCGATGAACTTTTCTGGGTCTTTTATTTCATAAGGTTGTCCGAAAAGGACTTCAAGAGCGATTATTTCCGCCATTTTCTCACGCAGGGGGCGGGGAACGGGCCTCGGAAAGGCAACTGTGCTTCTAAGCTCATTTTCCAGCAGGGAAGCAGTCTTTTTCTGAAAGCTAAGGGCACTGGGGACGTTTCCTGATAATAAATATTCTTCAGGGGAAGAACTTTCAAAAAGGTTCGAATAATTGTCCATGGCAGCACCCGATTATAGTTAAGAATGCAATGTTTTTAAGAAACTCATCTCAGGTCTTTTAACTTTACTTTCAAAGATGCATGTTTTTCCGTTATCAAGCGGCTTTGTTTGTGTGGGCCTAAGGAATGAATAATCCTACTGATGACGTTTTTATTGGGGTGGCAGGTAATTACCCAGGTTCAAGAAAGAAAATAATGATGCTTGCTTTGTACTCATCTCTTCCAGAATAATATTACACTTATTTGATTCTTTATCCTGGATAACTGCCAGCCTAATTTCGGACAAATTTTCAATTAGTCTTCTCATAGAAAGACCATATCTCTTTGTCTCCCAGGCTAAATATCTGTAGAAAAGTAAGCCAATTATAGACAGAAATACGTGAACTTTGATATTTTCATCTTTGTGGTGGTACACCGGTCCCACAGGGACAAGCAGGTGATCATTCAATAGCTTAAAATCATCCTCTATAGCGCCTTTATTGTTGTATGTTTGCACAATTTTTTTAGTGTGCCAACGGTGCTTATCTGTAAATAGTATATTTTTTCCTAATGAATTTTCGCGCTTATTTTTATTCTCTTCGTCAATCCAGAACTTTAACTGAGGTTTTTTCTTACCTTCAGGAGCATCAGTAATTTCATATTTCACCATACTTCTGTATTTTTTGATAATAATGTCTGCAACCTCTTTTTCTACACTGCTCCTGTTTCTTGCTTTTCCTCTGTTGCTTTCCAGTCTCCTCTGTAGGTCTTCCAGATTCTCAGTTATTTTTGACATATTTGACTCACAAGTTCTTTTTTGAAGTTTGTGAGTTCCTTCATTGAAAGTAATTACTGTTGTAAATTCTGTCCCGTAAAACTGATGCTTTGTCCGATAGCCATAAATTTTGTGGCCTTCTGAGCTTTCATATAAAAATTGATATTTAGATAATGGCACTTCAAGAAGATCATCTGCCTGATTTGCTTTTACAGCCCCTACAAAATTCATCTTTGAAGTTGCTTTTTCAATGTTGTCCTTTGAATTGTTTCCCTTATCAAAAACAAGAACAAGGTCTTCCGAACAAATATTCAATTCGGTTAGACGGTTTACTATTTTGTCAACCAGACCTGAAAATTCCTCTGAATCATGCACATTTCCTGGATATGTCTCGTGAATAAAAGGTAAGTTGTAATCATTAGCAGCCAGCGCTACAGATACCTGATTTTTGTCTTTACGATGCTTTTTGTTATACCCTTTATGAAGCAATTCACTTTTTTCATCATAATTGGTAGCATAAGTGAACCAGTTTGATTCATCCACAAACAGTACTGAAGGGGTTAGTCCTTTTTCGATGAGAACTCGGCACAAATCGTCTTCAATATTTTTCATTGTGTCGGAATCAATGTAATTCATATGATTCAAAAAATTCTGACAATTTAATTTATGAGGGAATTTCCACTTAAAAGATAAGGCCGATTTTTTGAACCATTCCCCAATACCGTTTTCACTTAAAACTCCATGAGATTTCCCCACTATATCAAGTAAAAGATACTCTCCGACACTTAAACCATCGATTGATTTTTTCATAGTGTGCTTGTTCACTATGTCAACGAATCCAAGCTCTTCATTCACATGAAGAAGTGCGGCAAGTTTGCCGTACTCAAAAGATTTCAGTTTCATGTAGGGCAATGATTCACTCTGTTTTTTCATTTCAAATATTTTTTCGGCATTGCCTAAATATATCTGAAATATAGTTTTCACTTTTCCATCAATTCTGCCAGTTTTAATAATATACCAGTATTTTTTACCGTTGATTATTTTCTGTTTTAAAAAAACCATGATATAAATTTAGGTTCTACGTATATAAAGATATTTCTTCAAAAAACAGATACAATAGGCTTTTTAAATGTAATTTAGAACTTAGGCCTTACAAATATTTTTTTTAACGGATCTTCCTTGCCACTGATTTTTGTGGCAAATCAAGGCAAAAATAGCTCTTCTTTGAAAGCTGAGTTTAACCACGGAAAAGCACGGAAGGACACGGAAACCGGCCTGATGGCCGGTGGATTGTCGGGGACTTAAAGAATCGATTTAGAACCCATTGTGGACAAAACGCCAGAGCAACCGTACCCGAGTTTCGCTTCGGGATCACAGGAAATCAAAGATTTCCTGGGAGTTGCACTGCAAGTGCAACAGCACGAGGTCCGTTTCGCTCGCTTTGCGAGCTCAAGCGGACTCAAAACCCCAAAAGTAGACTAAAAAACACCAGAACAACCGTACTTGTCGTCTTCCTGCATTATTTTTTCCGTGCTTTTCCGTGTCTTCCGTGGTTTTTTCTGTTAATACATCTTTAATTGCTGACTTTTTTCCGTGTGTTCCGTGTGTTCCGTGGTTTAAATTTTCGTTAGATATTAGTAGAAAACTTTGGTACCTGAATATAAATTTATTTTTCTAAATATTTCATCATCTAAAACCGAACTTTGAACCCAGGCCTTTCATAAAGTTTCCTGCACTGTTTCCGGCCTGATTTTCAGAATCAGAAACCGGCTCAGAAACCTGAACTTTTGCGGGTCGGAAATCCAGCCCCGGCATTTTCCGGATTTCTTCCACGAGCGTTTCAATTTCGGACAAGTCCTCATATCTGCTGTCGTGCAGGAGGAGGGCCTCGTTTCGGTCAAGAGTGGAGAGCCAGATATTTGCTTCCATCATATCCCTGAGAACCTGCCGTTCCTCTCCCATCCGCTTTTTTATGCCTTTCACCAGAGCTTCCAGACCTTCGAATTCTGTTTCGAAAACCTTCCTGCGGGCTGGAGGAAGGGTTCCGGGTTTTCCTGAGTTTTCATAGAGAGAATCAAGTTTCCTGATCAGGTTATCGTAAGGGTAAATCCTTGATGAGTCTTCCTGCATAAACCTGTAACTGTGGTCGGGGTGAATATCATGGTGGGCATCCACCTCCTGCCTGAACCTGAACTTTTCCCCGCAGCTATCGCAGGCGACTCCCACGGAAAGGTCGTTTTTCAGGGCAAGACTAATAGCTTCCCTGAGGTCCCCGGCATCAAGGCGCAGTTTTTCCGTATTAATTCCGCCTGAGACCACGAATTCGAAGACCGTTTTTCGGATGGCTTCCCGCTCTTCCGGCAAATTCCATAGCATGTGCTGGAGCAAAAGCACCATAGTCCGGTCAACAGTCGGACGTTCGCTGCTGCAGGCCGCAACTTTCAGGACCCCGACGATTTTTTTCCAGCGCCGGTCCGAGACCTCAATTTCCCGGATAAGGAGGGCTCGCCGGAGTTTGGGGATGATTTTCTCCACGTTCTCATCAACGGGTACGGCTTCTGCCCTCTCACGAAGTTTCAGTATACCTGATACCGAAAGTCTGGCCCCGGGGGCAAAGTCTTCCGGAGTCCGAAAAAGGAGACTGCGAAAATTTTCGTCGTCCTGGATATAGGAGAGCCTGTGGCGGAAAAGGAAGCGGTCATAAAGGGCCTCAAGGCTTTCGTCCTCTTCGGGAAGCTCGTTTGAGGCCCCGAAGACCGAGAGGAGGGGGACATCCACGATCTCTTTTCCGTTATGGTACTTTCTTTCGTTCAGGACGGTCAGGAGACTGTTTAAGATCGCACTGCTGGCCTTGAAAATCTCGTCCAAAAGGGCCAGGTGGGCGGTCGGGAGGCAGCCATCGATTTTTCGCCTGAACTCGTCTTCTTCGAGGGCTTTTAAGGAGAGGGGACCAAAGATCTCTTCGGGGGTTGAAAAGCTCGTCAGGAGATAGTTGAAAAAATTTCCGCCCTCGATTGACTGACAGATGTTTTTTGCAAGCAAGGTCTTGGCTGTTCCGGGGGGGCCGAGGAAGAGCAGGTTTTCTCCCGAGAGGACGGCCAGGAGGGACCCGTTGATTTCGGCTTCGCGTTCCTTGAAGTATTCCGTGAATGTGGATTTGAGCTCTAAAAGGGTATCTTTCAGGGGGCAGGCCTCCAGAGTAAAGAAGTTATTGATGTAGTGCCCTGCGGGTGCATTTTCTAAAGTCTTTAGTTTGCTTATATTTTAAACCTTTCAATTACGTTTTTTCATTTTTTTTCTTTGCGGGAAATTTTGAATTGCGAGCCGGGGAAATCCCTTAACATAGTCTCAATTTTTAGAATATATTCAGGCAACTATACATCTTACTAAGAAAATTTTAATTAAAATGAGTTCGTATGTTCGTAAGTAAGGATTTAATTTCTAAAAAATTGAGGTAACTATTCAGCCTACTGATAAAAAAAGCATAGTTTCAGCTAATGTTGCAACTATCGGATAATAGCGGCGCTCCATTGAGCGCCGCTCGAATAGCATCCATGACATTCAAGCTATTCTTTCTAATAGTGGATATGTATCCCCGAATTCTGCAGAAAGCTACCGCTCCTTCGATGCTTCGGAAAGTTCCCGAAATCTTCTGTTGTAGCTTCATCATTCTGATGTCTCGCTCTGCTTGATTATTATCAAATGGAACTCTCAGGTCATTGAGGAATTTCAGAATCCTATCCTTGTATTTTATGAACCTATCAAGGAGATTCTTTGCTTTTGTTTGTGCTGGTCTTCCTCTTTTTTTAACCTGTTTTGAGAGGTCAGGAGGTGGATTTTCTTCAATTCCCTCTTTAATTATTTTATCGTATATTTCCTCGAATGCCCTGACTTTTATTGGATCTATTGGAATTTCCATTTCTCTGCATTCGTCGGTATATTTTTTTACTTCACTCAGAAGTTCATTTACTTTTTTAGCCCATTGCTGCTCAAAATTCTCTTCAACTCCAGTGAGGTCCCTCTTAAGATGAGCATTGCAGAGAGCATGTTCACATCCATATTTGTTGTATGATGCCCAACCATCATGAACTACTACCCCCTTGTATTCTGGAAGAAAACCCAAAGCATTCATTGCCTCTGATCCTCTTTTTGGATGTACAAAATAGTATGTCCACAGACTGTTTGAAACAACATGGAGCCACCATTTTGTCCCTAAAACCCTCATTCCTGTTTCATCACAATGTACAGAATAGGCTACCCGTAGATGTTCGAAAACAGCTTTTTCGAAAGGTTCCAATTTCTGGAATAATTCCTTTTCAGCTCTTTTTATGGTAGCAGGGCTGATACGTATTCCATAAAAGTCCTCTGACAAATCACAAATCCGTTTATAAGGAATCAATTGAAAGTTCCTTAAATATACAAGAGAGGATAAAAGGCGAGGTCCATATTGAATAGGGAATTTTATAGAGTCTGGAAAAGTACCTTTGTTTATTTTCCCACAGTGAGGGCATTTCTTGGACTCAGCACGATGTTCGGTAAATATGATGTTCACAGGAGGAATATCAGCTTCTTGCCTGCGTTCACAGTCCCGAACTTCAGTATCTTCAAGATCATGACCACAATTTTCACAGCAGTGAGGGGAATGAAATATTATATGGTCAGGATCCCCAACCATTTCGAAAGTACTTCCAGAATGACCTTTTTGACCACCAGGTTTTTTCCCACTTCTTGTGCGGCTACTCTTAGGTTTAGGTTTTTCATTCACAAAAACGTCAGTAGAAGGAGGTTTACTGCTGTTTTGGCTGTTTTGATTTAGACGAGCCTCTAAAACCCTTACACGTTCCTCAAGTTCAGCAATTTGAGAAGCCTGTTTCTCTATGATAGTCTCAAGTCTCTGAATTACAGCAACGACTGCTTCAGGGCCTTCTTCATAGATTTCAAGAATCTCTTCACGTGTAAGCATGATACTGAAGAGATAGAGTTATTTTATATGCAATTTTTCCTCGAAACGAGGAAAAATTGCCTTTGTTCAAAGTATGGCTGAATAGTTACAAATTGAGTATGTATATAAATAAAATTGCGTGCGGTTCCCCGGATACTCCGAAATCATTTGTTCAATTGCTAAGATTACCTCAATCTATGCGATTGAAACTCTGCTTTCGGTTTTCTCTGGGAGGAGCACAACAAAACCTGCGAGGGTTCACTTCATCCCCGACCTGAAGGACGGAGTATTCGTGACCCTCCGCGCTCCCAAAGTAATAAACATATAAACATATAAACCTGGAGATCTGGTATTCTTGAGTATAATTCATAAAATTGTTTTGACAATGTTAAGCTTATTTTTCATAGCCGCAGCAATGGGAACTGCAACGGCCGGAACCATAACTGTGGATGTTAACGGGGAAGCCGATTTCAGCTCGATACAGGAGGCCGTGTCCTCTGCGAGTGCCGGGGATACAATCCTTCTGATGCCCGGAACTTACAGGGAAAATGTGGACATTGATAGGCAGCTTACCATAAGTTCCAGCTCAGTTTTTCCGGCTGATACGATTATTGAGGCCGCAGACGCAGAAGACCATGTTTTTTACGTGAGTTCGGACGGAGTTAAAATAAGCGGTTTGGCTTTGAAAGGCGCAATGAATGAGGATGACCAGGTAGCCGGGATTTACCTTGACAGGGTCCGGGAATGTACACTCAGTAATAATATTCTATCCGATAATTATTATGGAAT
This sequence comes from Methanosarcina baltica, assembly GCF_055394095.1. Taxonomy (NCBI): domain Archaea; kingdom Methanobacteriati; phylum Methanobacteriota; class Methanomicrobia; order Methanosarcinales; family Methanosarcinaceae; genus Methanosarcina; species Methanosarcina baltica. The sequence goes on from NZ_AP042463.1 coordinate 3,488,649, forward strand.
TGGGCTCAAGAATTCACGCAAAAATTATTTGCTGAACAATAACGTCACAGACAACAGATACGGTTTATATCTCTGTATATCCAGCAGCGAAAATGAGTTGGAAGGAAACAACATTTCAGAGAATTATTTTGGGATATATCTGGATAACGCCTGTAATAATAATATCCTGGTCAATAATACCGTGGACTCTAATAAAAAAGAAGGTATTTCTTTGATATCTTCACACAAGATTACCATAAAAAACAACATTATCAAATCAAACTTAGAATTTGGAATGCAGGTTGATGATTCCAGAGCCAGTTGCATCAGGGATAATTTGGTGGCCGGGAACAAAAATGGTATTTGTTTGATTCGCTCTTCTGAAAGTCTGGTAACGGAAAATTTGTTTGAGTCAAACAGCGGTTCAGGGCTTCATCTTGGCTGGAGGAGTCCCAACAATACTATAGAAGACAACAGTTTTTTGAAAAATGGAGAAGGTATCCTTCTAAACAATTTTGCTCGTTATAACAGGGTATTTGATAATATACTTCTGGAAAATGAAAAAGGGATTGACCTTTCAGGTCACAGTGATTACAATGAAATATCCGGCAACACTATTGTTTCGGCTTCCTGTGGACTTTATCTAAAAGAGTGCAAAGAGAACTTATTCACTCAAAATATAATAGCAGAGAGTAGTGAATGTGGAATCATGCTTATGGAAAGTTTTGACAATGTATTTCAAGACAATTATTTAGAAAACGAGAAAAATATAGATGAAGACGAGGCCAATATATGGAATGGCAGTAAAACCACATGCACAAACATTGCAGGCGGGCCTTTCCTGGGCGGTAACTGCTGGGCCACTCCTGATGGAGACGGCTTTTCTCAAACTGCGGAAGACCTTGACGGAGACGGGATATGTGATTCCGCATACGCTATAAATGATTATGACAGTGATAAATTTCCTCTTATGTATAAACCGGTAGAATACAACACAATTATTGGGGAAAAAATAATCGTACTTGAGGACACAGAGGAAGAGAATGAAGAAAGAAATGATACCGGTGAAAATCAGGAAAATGAGCCGGAAAAGGCCCCCTTAAGTCCTTTGCTTACACCTGCGGTTTTTCTGATAGCTCTTCTGGGCCTGACTAAAAGAAAGGATAAGTAAACTGCCCATAAATAAAGAGACTGTCCGACAATTCAATTTCAGAGCAAAAACAAAAATTTAAATTCTTACTAAAAGTAATTGTCGGACAATCTGTTTAATGTGGGGCAGTTCGCAAGTTTAGAAATCTTTATATCCTTTCTTTTTTCTTCATTAACTATGACGCTGCATGTCCCCCGCATTCTTCTTCCAGAGGCAAACTGGGAAAAGTGGGCCGTAATTGCCTGTGATCAGCATACACAGGATGAAGAATATTGGAAAAGGGTCGAAGAATTTGTTGGAAACACTCCTTCTACCTTGAATTTTATTTACCCGGAGATCTACCTCCCCCTTGATGAAGGAAGGGTAAAGAACATCCATGAAGCTATGAATAATTGTAAAGATGCTCTTATTGACCAGGGCCCCTGTTTTATTCTTGTGAAGCGGGCCGTTTCAGGTAGGGAAAGGACCGGCCTGGTTGTTTCCGTAGACCTTGAAGACTATGAATACGACGGGTCCGATTCCTTCATCCGGCCAACCGAGAGGACGATTAAGGAAAGACTTCCTGCAAGAGTAAAGATCAGGGAAGCTGCGGAAATAGAGCTTACCCACGTCCTTGTACTGTATGATGACCCGGCCTTTTCCGTCCTTCCGGAAAATCTCGAAAAACCGGCTGAGCTGGTTTACGATTTTGACCTTATGGAAGGCGGCGGACATGTTACAGGGTATAAGATAAGTGATGAAAAAACAATTGCGGAAATTATCAAAAAGGTCGAGGCCCTCGAAAACCTCTTTGTCGGAGACGGAAACCACAGCCTTGCCACGGCAAAGAATTTCTGGGAACATATTAAAGGGAGCGTGCCGGTCGACCACCCCGCAAGGTATGCCCTGGTCGAACTCGTAAACATCCATGATCCCGGTCTTATCTTTGAGCCTATCCACAGGGTTGTAAAAGGGATAGAGCCTGAGGAATTACTCAAAAAATTCAATGCAAGGATTGAGGAATCCCCCTCCGGCCATTCGGTCACATTCGTTACAAAAGACAAATGTGGCTCCCTTGTCTTCGATAAGCCCGAACATGATCTGGAGGTTGAAACCCTCGATGAGGTCATTGATGCTTATTCGGTCGAATATGAACATGACCCTGAAATGGTAGAAAAAATAGGAAAAGAGCAGGATAACATTGGTTTTTTCCTCCCCTCCTTAAATAAAAGTGGGTTCTTTTCTCTTATCAAAAAGAAGGGCGTTCTTCCAAAAAAGACATTTTCTCTTGGAGAAGAAAAAGAAAAAAGGTATTATATTGAAGCCAGAAGAATTGTTCAGTAACTAATATATCTATTTTGAATTGTCAACTACCCCCACCTAAAACCTTCGCCTAACGGCTCAGGTTTTTGATGAAAGGCAATGAACACGGATGACTTCAATCCGTGTTCATCTATGATTTATAAACCCCCCATCAGAGAAGCAAACGTGCCGCCTCAATCAGCTTCTGCATGGTCCCGGTTTCTGAATCTCCTTTTCCTTTCCAGCGTATGACGCCATTTTTGTCCAGCAGAAAAATATAGGCCAGATCCCTATCCTCCATATCAAGTAGTTCCTGATATCCGGAATAGTCCTCGTAAAGGGTCAGCACATAATTATGTTTTTCAGTAGGTATCCCGCCCCTCATTCCCGAATCTATGATAAGAGAAAGGAAATTCCAGTTCGGGCCCACCATTGGCACTTCGTACATCACAAAAGCCGGATTATCTCCGAATTCCTGCTCAAAGGGCTCAAGCCAGGAATCAAGCATATTCTGGGCACTGCGTTCAAAGGCGATGCCTATAAGGCTAACCTTTCCCTCCCCTGCATTAGGGAGGGTTACTGTATTACCTGCCAGGGATTTTGCCGTAAGTTCCGGGAATTTTGAACCGACAATGGTGGCCTTTTTCAGGCTCTTTGCCAATTTGGAAGCCGTGCGTTCCACGAGGCTCGATTCTTTAACGAAGTCAGCCCCTTTCTTGATTTCGGTTTCTGTTCTTATGATGGGTCCCCCGAGATTGGAATTATTAAACTTTTAGGATTATTTGTAAGGTCCCAATATATAAAAAGTATGAGAAAGGGAATCACTACCCCCACTCTACCTTCCCGCCGGTCTGTTAAAATTACATACCCATCATTTTAGTTTCGGGTAGTTGACGACCCAGTAATAGCATTTTCCGGCCGCTTTTTTATCAGAAATCCTGCCTTTGAGTTTTATAGGGCCTTTTTTACTTATATTTCCTTTAGCATCCTTTGGAAGTTCGAATTCCAGATCACTGATCCCGCAACCCGGGGGCACGTAATAGAGAAGGGTTATGTCCCCCAGGCCCGTGAACTCCGAGATGTCCCCCAGCATAAACTCAAAATCATTTGTTTTTTTGGGTTTCATGTCCATTTTTTTTACAGTCAGGTTGTATCCCCTGTCAAGGGCCGACTTTTTCATGAAATCGGACTGGAGGTCGTAGATAAAGCGGTGTTCCTTATCCACGGGGGAAAAATCAAAATCATGGCTGCATACTTTTTTCTGCCAGGCTGGGTTTTCCTGCATGGCGTCGATCAAAAGCTGCCCGTGCAGCAATTCGTGGTAAAGGAGGGCCTCGTTTTCAATTCGTCCGAACCCGTCCTTTTCATTTTGCCCCAGTTTTTCGGGATTCATCATCAAATAATTTGTAAAATTCAGGACCTTTACCCGTTTTTTTATCGTAATCCTGCAATTGTTCCAGGAATAAGCCCCGAGACTCTCATATCCCAGTTTCCGGGACTGGCTCCCGTCCCACCGGATCACCTGAGTCCTTATCCCTATACTGACTCTGTCCACCTTACTATCGGGAAAACAGGAACAGTTAATTTCTCTTATAAACGGCTCTCCCGACAGGCTTTTGAGCACATCCCCTATAGGATGGGGAAGTAAATTCCGGGCCGTGGAATCTATCAGTCTTTCAATTATTGCCAGGAACAGCTTTTTTTCTTCTTCGGTGGGTTCCTGGGGATCTAAGATTTCACCCGAGATAACAGAAAAAGGAAATTGAGAAGACAAATGAAGGCAGACCCCCAAATAGTTGTTAGTATCAACCGACCAGCGTTATCAATAACAAATAATATAGTATATTAAATATAATGAGTTTAGGATATAAATATAATGAAACAAAGTTTCTGAGGCAAGAATTATATAACTTAACTAACAATTATAAAGGTAATATATTGGCAAATAATATATAGATACATTCTAAAAATTTCTCTTTTTGGTGGTAACAATGAAAAATTCCCTCCTGGATTTGCTTTTTCTCTCTGAAAAAAGAAAAAATATCCTTTTACTCCTTAAAGAGGGAGGCCCCAAAAGCGTTGAAACTCTCAGGCAAGACCTTGATGAAAGTGCAACCTCAATCCAGCCTCAGCTCAAGAAACTCAGGGAAAAACATCTGGTGATCCGGGAAGATAACCTTTACAGGCTTTCTGAGATTGGAAAAGTCATAGTTGAAAAGCTTCCCCCCCTCTTAAACACCCTGCAGGTCTTTGAAGAAAACGGAGATTACTGGGCAAGCAGAAACCTGGAATCAATTCCTCATTCTTTTTTGCAACAGATAGGAGAACTTGGAAAATTCAGAATATCCGAACCTGACAGATGCAACCTTTTTAAGCTCATTCCGGAATGTACTTCCTCTCTGGATAGTTCAAAAGAAATTAAAGCCTTTATTTCTTATTTTCATCCCCTTTTGCCCCCCCATTTCCTGAGAAACGCCCGGGAAGGCAGGATAATCACGCTTATAGTGAATGAAATGTTTATGGAAAGAGCGGTGTGTGACTTCAGGTCTGAAACAGAAGAGTTCCTCGGGTTTGATAATACGAAAATGTACCTCTGCAAAGAACCCGGGGCGCTTCCTTCCGTTTTGGCCACTAACTTTTTTGCAGCAATCGCTTTTTTCCCTAAAGAAGGAATGTTTGACCGCAACTATGTGATGAGTTTCGATAAGAGTGCAATCTTCTGGACGGAAGACCTTTTCGAACACTTCAGAGGTATTTCCGAAGAAATTACAGAACTCTCCTAACTTTCAAAAAAAAATAATACTTCGTGGTGAAAATATAACTTCCTGTTTTATTTTGGGAATTGCTTCATACTCATACATGTTGTGTTTTTGTGTGAGGGGTGTTTGGTGTGTGTGCATTCAAACCACGGAACACACGGAAGACACGGAAAAAGACGGCAGGAAGATGACAAGTACGGTTGCTCTGGCGTTTTTTTGTCCGCTTGAGCTCGCAAAGCGAGCGAAACGGACCTCGTGCTGTTGCACTTGCAGTGCAACTCCCAGTAAATCTTCGATTTACTGTGATCCCGAAGCGAAACTCGGGTAGCGAAACTCGGGTAGCGAAACTCGGGGAAGACGGTAATTACGGTTTTTCCGGCATTTTTTAGTCTCTTTAAAGAATCCAGGGTATTTTTTGAATCCTATTGCATAAAGATCCAACTTATTCACCGGCCGCAGGCCGGTTGTCAGGTAAGTTGGGAGGATTGCTCCTCCTTTCTCCCCTAAGAACCGTACGTGAAAGTCTCCCTTCATACGGCTCAAGCGTTTTCAAACCCTTTCTGTATCGGGCATCAGTTATTTATCCATAACTGATTTTGTGATTTCGGATAACAGCCCCTTAACATTGCTGTCTGTAAGCCTCTCACCGGTTGGTGTCTTTGAGTATCTTACATTAGTGAGTTTGTTTCCGTTTTCACAAGAAAACACCTTCAGTAAGTTTGCATCCTTTCGGATAAAGGCAAAGTTTGAACCTCTATTCAATCCATTACAGATTGACATTCGCTTTATACTGATTCCTTTACCCTCTATGTCATCGTACATCCTTACGGATTTCCTACCCATTAAGGGAACATATAGGGCTTACCAAGTTCTATATCCTAAATAATTATGGATTCCTTAGGAGCCATCTATAAGCCGAGAACCGTTTGTCCATTCCCTGTAGCGTCACGGAAGCCACCACAGTCTGATTCCGTACCTTTTGGTTCAAGCGCAGTCCATTTTCGCTTGTCGGAAATCACGACTCTTACAATGATTCACATTACATTCTCCATAGAATCCTTACCCTAGCAAATATTCCAAATTGGACTTTCAGAGGTCTTCACATTGTCCCAAGAGCTTTGCACCCCGCCATTACTAGCGACGCACATCCTGGTAGGGTTACCCCGAATGGAGTGGATAGCGTTTCTGCAATTTAAGATATAACTTCTTGTCGCACTCCGTGTATTTCCGTGGTTAAGGAATGGTAAACAAAAATACTTGAAATAATATTTGACTCATTCCTTAAATCTGATTTTTCCTCGAATTTTTCAGGAGGAAGAGCGAAGCCCGTTTATGATTTCTTCCAGGAGCTGGAAAGTCCCTGCAATACCCAGGTATGTCTTCGGCACAAAGTGCAGGTAGCCCTCCGTGGGTAGAGCTATCTCAATACCTGTTTTGCAGTGGCCCGTTTCTTTTAAAAGCCCGATAGTATAACCATCGTCAAAAGCAATGTCCGCCATCTCAAGAGCAGGGTCTTGCCCCCAGGCCCCGGAAAAACCTTTTTCCTCCAAAAAAGCCTGCAGTGCGTTCTCTGATACAGAGTCGCCTCCGGGCAGGGTTTTCACCGCAAGCGGGACCATCCCCAGATAAGAATAGAGGAAGCAGGTAAGCGGATAGGCAAAAGAACTTTCGGCCATGATGGAAAAGCTTGCCCCTCCGGGAAGCCCGGTAAAAGAATGAAAGCGTGCAAGTTTCCGGTAACTCTGCTTTCTTCCCTTCCGGATCGCCTCAAGGGCGGGGGTGGGGTCAATATCAAGGGTTTTTGCAATTTCCCGGATAAACGCTTCAGTCGCCTCAAACCCCACAGGAGCTCCCAGTGGAGAAAGGGCCATGGGAATCCCGAAGCGTTCCGAATACCAGTCCGCTATTTTTGTCCCGTACTCCGGGAAAAGCACGACATTGCAGGCAGCTCCGCTTGATTCCCTGATATCCTCAAGGGCCGTGTCCGCAAAAAGCACGGCTCCGACTTCCAGGCCCAGAAGGGAAAGCAGCCTTTCAAGCTCCTCCACCGTTCCCTTCGGATGTTTATGGAGCAGGGAAAGCCCCAGGATATTTACCCGGTTTTTCCTGCGAGGAAGAGGCCGGAGCTCCAGTTTTTCAAGAAGGGCCAGGCCCGCTTTTTCAAAACCTTGTGAGGCTGGCAGGGAAAAACCCGTGTTTTCAAGTGCAAGGCAGCGTTTGCCAAATCCTGTCTTTTCCAGGATGCGCTGCAGGTCGTCTCCAATCAGGCTTGCTCCGGGGGAGTTTATCACCGCAAGCAACCCCTTTTCTTTTGCCGCCACGGCTAAAAGGGCCCTTTCAAGTTTTTCCAGAGAACCTTCGATATAGTCCTCCCCGTCCAGATAGGTACAGGGCACTCTCGGCTGCCCGAAGTAAAACTCTCCCTGAAAAGCCAGAGGGTCATGAGAAACGGTTCTTGGAAACTGCCTGTCTGAGAGGAAACTGTGGTAGAGTTTGCAGCCGGTAGGGCCGTTCAGGAGCACAGCCGCGTCTCTTATTCCCTCAAATGTAAGAATCGCCCCCGTAAGGGCATCGGGTGAAAAAATCATCAGTAATCCTCTCCGTCAAATTTCCAGCCTTCCGCAACCGGCAGCCGCAGGAGAGTACTCCAGCGTTTTGCAAGCTCGATTCCGCTCAGGAAACCTACTTTCGGGGAAAAGGGCAGGGTGTCACAGTGCACGCCTTCGGTCGGGATGAGGGGCGCGTAGCCCGAGAGGACCAGATCCGGTTTAAGGGCTTTTATGTCTCTGATCCGCTTTTCGTCCGTATAATTTTCTTTGAGTTTCCCTGCCAGGTTGGAGAGGCCGGCCAGGCCAAGCAGATCCACCACTTCCCGCTTCCCGAAAGCTGACGGCGGAACCCCTACTTTCACGATTTCCATCCCAAGGTCCCGGATCGTGTCCAGGACCCAGCCGAGGTTCTGTCCGTAGCTTACGAGCAGGACACGTTTTCCTGCAAGAAGCGGCCTGTATTTCTCAATTTCAGCCCTGTACTTTTCGGTCTCTTCTTTCAGAAGAGTCAGAGCTTCAGCCCCGTTCAGACGTTTTCCGAGGGCCTTTAGCCAGTGCTCACTTTCCCGGAACCCCACCGGGAAAGGAAGGTCAAAAAACTCAAACCCGAATTTTTCGGAGAGGTAGGCCTGCACTCTCCAGGTATCGGAATCGGTATTTGCAGGGAGGGTGAGCTCTGCCTTCTTAAATGAACGTAGTCCTTCCAGGCTGTTTCCGTTCAGGAACCGACTGTTAACCCTGTACCCGAGTTTATTGAGCAGCTCCTCAATCGTGCGAAAGTTTTCTCCGTCCACCGGGGAAAAGCTTCTTTCCCCGATTATATTCACCAGCCTCTTTTCCGCTTTGATGGACTGGTCGATCAGCTCCGCAAGGGCCCTGCAACCTTCGAAAAATCCGGCTGAAAAGTCTCCGGCCTGAACCCCATCCACAGGAAGCGGGATTATGAGAGCTCCGGGGTTGCGGGTCTCCATTTCAAAAGCCGCCTGTCTTATGTCGTCCCCTATGATTCCTGCCGGACAGCTGCTCACTATGAAGATGGTGTTTCGGCCGCCTGCGAGGGCTTCTTCTATTTTTGCTTTTAGTTTCCCGAGTCCCCCGAAAATGAGGTCCTCTTCTTCCATGTCCGTTGAGAGGAGACAGGGAAGGTTTCCCGCGTTGGAATCTCCAGAGTCCCCACGCCTCAAAAAAGAGGAGGCAAGAGCATCCGAACTTATGTGAGCACAGCTTCTCGGCCCATGCATGATTGTTGCAGCGTCTCTCATCTGAAAGGTCGCACATACGGCCCCGGAAAAGGCACAGCCGTAAAGGGGGGATCTTTTGAAAGGTTCGGAAGCCCTCGTCTCCGGTTTTGCGGGAGTGGATCCAACCTTTAGAAACTTTCCAGCCAGCTTTTTTGTACATTTTTCCGGTCCCGGATTTTCTTCTTTCAGGCTTTCTCCCAATTTCCCCATATTTCCGGCAGGCCTTTTATTATTTCCTCCAGCTGGTTTCCTTCCGGAGCTGAAGTGTTCCGCAGGGCCCCGGTTTTTTACTCCAAGTACTAGGGTTTCAAGTTCCAGATCCTCAAGGGGCTTTGCGTGATGGAGCAGGCCCCGGTTTTTTTCAATTTTTTCCACATAGGAGGCAAGCTTCCTGAAAATCTCAGAAATTTCGGATTCAGGGACCAGCTCAGCCAGGGTCATTCCCGCTTTTTCGGCTTCCGCAAATTCTTCCCTCCTGGGAATAGAGGCAACGATTGGAAGCCCCACGGCTTCTGCAAAAACAGCCACACTTTCAACCTCATTGGAAAGCCCTCTCTTGTTCAGGATGATACCCGCAACTCTCGGCTCAACGTCCTCGAAGTTGGAAATTCCCCTCAAAATATTGTTTGCCGCATAGAGGGCCATGTATTCCCCGGAAGTCACGAGAAAAACAACATCTGCATACTCTTTTCTTAGGGGAACCGCAAAACCCCCGCAGACCACGTCCCCCAGGACATCGTAGAGGATAACGTCAAATGGAATTTTTCTGATCCCGAGCCTGGCAAGGGCCTCAAACCCGCTCAAAATCCCCCGGCCAGCACAGCCTATCCCTGGCTTTGGCCCACCGGTTTCCACACAGACCGTACCCCCGTAACCTTTGAAGAGCAGAGCTTCAAGTTCCTGGGCTTCGGGAGGAGTCCTCCGGATATAATCGAGCACGGTGGGAATGCTTTTTCCACCCATAAGCAGACGGGTGGAATCGTGTTTAGGGTCGCAGCCGATCTGAAGGACCTTTTTCCCGGCTCCCGCAAGAGCCGCCGAAAGGTTTGCGGAAACCGTGGACTTGCCGATTCCTCCTTTTCCGTAGAGAGCAATCTGGATCATGGCTTTTCCCTCCGGGCCTTCGGGAAATTTCGAGAATAAATGTAGAAATAGAGAACGGGTGAGTTGTCATTCATTGTTTTTACCTTCGGTAAACAGGATTATGGAGATATGAACAGAAACAAGGGATAAAAAATAATTGGATATATCTCTGACCCATGGGCATTTTTCTGACCGGGCATAGACGAAAAGAAATTAGAAAATTATGACAATTATATTTCAACCATGTGAGCAAAAATTAGCAGAAAGGGACGGAAAAAACTTCCAAAAACAACTTTTTCTTCTGCCCATCCCCTCTAAAAAATAATTCAAGGATTTCTTACCTTCGGAGGATCATCGTCCGAAGGCGGTCGGCTGAACTTGCGGACTTGTCGGCAATATTTCCTACCTTTTCAACAAGGCCTATAAGATAGCAGGTCCCGGCTCCGCTGATCAGGTCCTCATTATCAAAGATCCTTTTCAAAAGAGCGGTTTCAAGCACGTCCACATCGTGTTCCAGTTTTTCGACTTCCGGGGCCAGAGCCAGGGTTTCCTTTATTTCTTCCTTGCTAAAGGAGGTGGCAAGCAGTTTATATAATTCGTCCACAAGCCTATCATACATCCTTACGGTTTCAAGGACTGCTGCCATAAGTTCCAAAAAACCTTCTTTTATTTCATCGGGAAGGTTTTTGCAGGACCTGAGAGTCAACCAGTAGGCTGAGGTCTGGGCGTAATCCGCGATGGAGTCCTGCTGCTTTAAAAAGGAAAGGAGGTCCTTTTTATCAACGGGTAATTTTATTGAAGAGGGAATACCTGCCCTGATTTTCTGTTTTATAATATCGGCCTCATGCTCCAGTTTATCAATCTCGGCGGTCCTTTCCGCCAGAAGTTCGGTGTCTTCCGCAAAGTAGGCTTCCATGGCCTCACTGAGTTTTTCAACTGCAAGTACCCCTTTTTTAGCGTGGGCTTCCAGAAAGAGAAAGGGGGATTCTGCGACCACGTCAAAAATTGAACGGATATAATCTTTCATAAAATCGCCTCGAGCCCCATAAAGATCAATGCCGACGTGAGGGCAGCTATTGGGACTGTTGCTAGCCAGGAAGAAACAATTTTCCAGATCACGCCCAGGTCAACGGCAGCAATTCCACCCGCCAGCCCGACTCCTATGACCGAACCCACAAGGGTATGGGTCGTGGAAATCGGAAGGGAACTGTAACTATGGAGGAGCACCACCGTGGCGGTTGCAAACTGAGCGGCAAACCCTCTTGTGGGGGTGAGTTCCGTGATCTTCGAGCCGATGGTTTCGATCACCTTGTATCCCCAGGTCGCAAGCCCAATGACCATTCCGATCCCACCAATTATAAGTATCCAGATAGGAATTTCGGAGTTGATCAGTCCCAGGGCTTTAAGGCCGGCTGCAAGAGGGCCTACGGCGTTTGCAACGTCATTGGACCCGTGAGCAAATGCAATATAACATGCAGTTATGACCTGTAACGATATGAATTTTTTCTCTATCTGCGGGAGATCCTTTGCACTGTGTAAAAACAACCTCCGGATCAGGGAAAAAATCAGGTAGGCCAGAAACGCCCCTAGCAAAGGAGAAATAAACCAGCTTGCCACGATTTTTGCAAGTACCCACCAGTGGATGTCTGAAAAAGCGATCGTGCCGTTAAGCACGGTAACCAGCCCGAAGCCGAGTACCGAGCCTACAATGGAATGACTGGTTGATACCGGAAGGTTATAGAGGGTCGCAAGCGTGATCCAGAAACTTGCGGCGAGAATCGCGGCAAGCATTCCAAGCACCACGATGTTCGGGTGGATACTGCTTATCATATCTATGGGAACGATGCCTTTGGCAATCGTTGAGGTGACCCTTTTCCCAAAACAGACCGCGCCTAAAAATTCGAAAATTGCGGCGATAATAATTACCTGCCTGATAGACAGGGCTCCGGTTCCCACTGAGGTCCCCATGGCGTTTGCAAGGTCGTTGGCCCCAATGTTCCAGGCCATGTAAAGGCCAGCAAGAATAAGGGCTATAACAAGTAAATCCATCTTTTTCTTTGCTCCAGAATTTTTGATCGACAAAATTTGTAGTGTCGTTTATATCTCAACGATCTTTGCAAATAATTTTAAATAAGTTTTTAATATATTATTGTTTTTAAGTCATTTCTTTATACTTTAGATTCATTATAAACCCCTTCAGATTTTCATTATATTTTATACTTTTTGTAGGGGTCGGCGGGCTTGATCTAATATATATGCCTATATACTAACATGAAGTAAAAGGCAAATTCTGGTAGTATATAGTTGAGCCAGCTATCTATAGACAATTTCCCAAATCATAAGATATTTCTTAAGAACAGCTAGACGATTTCTCATAAATGGACGGAACAAAATCAAAAATATGACATGTTATTGTGCCGTGAGTTTCTACACCAGATACCGGAAACCGGTTTCCGGCTGTGGTTTGCACTGATTGTGAGCAATAATAATTGGTAAGCTGCCCCAAGATAATTAAAATAAAATGATATAAGTTGTGGGTCAATTCTGACTAAAAAAAGTCGTATTGAAGCTCGGAAACCTCAATGGAAGCTTTCCATGAACTTACCCGCACACTAAGGAACGATTCAAATATAATCTCAAATATTTTCGTTTACCATTCATTAACCACGGAACACACGGAAGGACACGGAAACCGGCCTTTGGCCGGTGAGTAAGTTGGACTTTATATAATTAGATTCAAAAACACTCCCGTTTGAATTCACACACCAAAATATAGGGCAATTCCCAAACTGAATATATGAAGTTATTTTTCATCCATTCCTAAGGAACGATTCGTTGCTTGTAGAAAATCGGGTAGTTTCGACATCAAAAACAAAGAGGGGAAAAGGATCTCAATTAATAAAAAATACTTCAAAGTATTACAGAGGACAGATGGTTATGAATATTCGACAGAGAAGTGCGGCATTCCTCCCGGCGCTAAAGCAACCGGGCTCCCTGCCTGAATTTTTGTGGTTTCTTTGACAATCTGGATTTTCTGTCTGGACTTCTTTTAACCACAGAAAACACGGAAACCGGCCTGATGGCCGGGGAGTAAGTGGGGTTTAAAATATTAGAGTGTTTTAAAACACTCTCGATTTTCTTTGTACAGAAAGAAATCTTGCTATTTTTTCAGACCTCGAGCCTCATTAAGTCCTCCGCGATAATTATTTCCCCATCAAAGTAAGCTTCGAGGTAGGTGGCAGCTTCGTTTTCGTGCCCTTGCATTGCGGGGTAGAAATGAGTGAGGCAGAGGGTTCCTATATCTTCTCTATAATCCACAAGCAGTTCGGCAAGGGCGTCCGGGGTTGTGTGGATGTCAGCGTTGCCTCCAAGCGGATAAGAGCATTCATGGACAAGCAGGTCAGTCCCTGCGGCCAGATCGAGGACGTTTCGGGAGGGAGCCGTGTCCCCGGAAATTGCGATGTCGCCGTCCGCGCAGTTCAGGCGATAGGCGAGAGATCGGATGCTGTGATCCGCTTTTCCGGCCAGGACTTCACATTCGAAGCCTGCGGGCGTGAATTCTTCTCCGGGGGATATTTCCCGGATATCAACCTCAAGTTTATCCATAAAGTAGCCATAGGAATCCTCCTGTGCGGCAAACCATTCCTCTGTCCCCCGTGGCCCGTAGATGCGCGCCCAGGTTTTCCCCGCGAGCCAGTTCGCCTTCAGAAGCCCGAGGACATCGGATACGTGGTCAAGGTGCAGGTGTGAAAGCACGATGGTATCCACAGCCGTATGCTCGAATCCGGCCTCATGTATCCGGTTCAGTACCCCGCATCCACAATCAAAAAGGAGGGGACGGCCCTCTACTTCAGCAATTATACCTGATTGTACACGGTTCTTCTGGGGAAGCGCCACTCCGGTGCCAAGAAATGTTATTTCCATAATCTTAGAATAAACTTTAAATAATTTAACTCTATTTAAGGAATGCTCGCTTAATATAATTTTATACGAAAACATATACAAGTTTTTTTCAGAGAGCGAGGGTTGCCCAGCCAGGCCAAAGGCGTTGGACTTAAGATCCAATATCGAAGGATTTCGTGGGTTCGAATCCCACCCCTCGCACTAAACTTTTTTATAATATATAGGTACCCTTGAATGACTATTTTCAAAAAATTCCAAGGTGGGTTCCTTCTTCCTGATCGATAAGATAATCTCTAATAATGGAAATACATCAATCATTAACTCCGCGTCCTGTTTTTTTGTGGTGGGGAAAATGGATATGGAGTCAATCGTATTTTACAGAATTTTTGCTACACGGCTAGATTACGGACTACAGTTAAGTAAATTTGATTTAAGAACAAAGTACAGAAATCAAACATCTATATTCGAGGTTCAAAAAGAGGCTAAATAGAATGGGACAGGATAACTTATAACAAAAGTTACTTTCATGATCCACATATCCAGGAGACAAGTATGAGGAATAAAGTGCCACATCCAATACCATATCAGGGAAGCAAAAGAAACATTGCAAAACATATCCTATCATTATTCCCGGAGCAAATAGATACACTGGTTGAACCTTTTGCAGGTTCTGCAGCAATTTCAATTGCTGCTGCATATTATAATTATGCAGACAAATTTCATCTAAATGATATAAACAAACCTCTGGCCTTGTTGTTGGAACAAATTATCAATGAACCGGAAGATATTGTAGAAAAGTACGAAGAGATGTGGAAGGAACAAAACGGGAAAGAAAAAGAGTATTATAATTATATTCGAGAAGAATTCAATAACGATGGAAGTCCTGGACATTTACTTTTTTTGTTAGCTAGATGTGTTAAAGGGGCTATAAGGTACAACACAAAAGGAAAATTCAACCAGAGTCCGGATAATAGAAGAAAAGGAAAAATACCTGAAAATATGGGTAAAGAAATATTTGCCTTCTCAAAATTGCTAAAAGGGAAAACAATTGTTACATCCTGCGATTATAAAGATGTATTAAAGAAAGTAACGCAAACAGACCTGGTATACATGGATCCCCCCTATCAAGGAGTCTGCAACTCCAGAGATACAAGATATTACAATAGTATTGATTTCGACAAGTTTATGGTTGAAATTGGTAAACTGGTGGGACAGGGAGATACCATTTATATTAGTTATGATGGGAAAAGAGGGGATACTGAGTACGGTAAAAAACTACCAGAAGAATTAAATTTAAGACACACCCTAATAAATGCAGGTAGGTCTACTCAATCTACTCTTTTAGGAGAAAAAGACATCACATACGAATCGATATATCTTTCTCCAATATTAGAAGGATCTTTAAAAGAAAACGCTGAAATAAAATTTAAAGGTTTAAAAGATGGTCAAATCACCCAAACTACATTTTCTGCATATAATTGAAAATCATCCTGTCCAATGATACTAACTTTTTTGATGGTATAGGTTTTAAAAAAAATATAATTAGTTTATACTGTTTTGGCAGCATCAATTTTTAAGTAACTTTTTAATATAAAGATAACTTTTTTAAAACTCTATATATTATCTGAATATGATGAATGCCAATATTTTTCTAGGGTGTGACAATGAAAACGGATGACATTCCAGAACATGTTAAGGTTTATTTTGAATCCGTAAAAAACAAACGAGCAAAAGTAGTGATAAATAAAATATTGGAAAATGGATGCAGGTTATGATCATGCTCCAAGAGCCGCAAGAGACGTTAGAGAATTGGGTATTCCTCTTGAAACGTTTCAGGTAAAAAATAGTGAAGGAAAGTATATTGCAGGTTACAAATTCGGAGATTTATCCAATATAAACGCGTCAAAATCCAGAGGAAGAACAACATTCTCCAAAAAATCCAAAGAAGAATTATACGACCTTTGTGAAGAAAAATGCCAGATATGCAATCAAAACTTTGAGATAAGATATCTTCAAGTCGATCATAAAATTCCTTATGAACTAGGTGGGGACACTTATGAAGAAATAAGAAATGTGAAAGATTACTTACTGCTTTGCGGGTCCTGCAATAGAGCAAAGTCCTGGTCCTGTGAACATTGCGAAAATTGGTTGTACCAGAAAAAACCTGATTTATGTTTATCATGTTACTGGGGAAATCCCTCAGAATATACCCACATTGAAATGAATGATTTTCGGAGAGTTGGCATCTCTTGGGAAGGAAAAGAAACCAGGGTTTTTGAGATTTTATCAAATGAGGCAAAAGAAAATGGTAAAACGGCATCAGAACTTATAAAGAATATTTTATCCCAATATACTACAGGGATAATAAACAAACGAGAGTCAACTACCCCTCCCTAAAATATTTGTTCCGATTGTTCAAAACGACGAATCGGTTTGCTTCCTTTGCTCATAAGTCCCCGTATTCATTAATCACAGCTCTCATCAGGCAGGCCTCCTTGTGAACTACCCCCAATTCACTTTATGCCGACCCGTGCAGATAAAACGCCTTTTGAACATTCAAAAAATATGTCAGGGTACTGCAGTCATTAAGGAATGGGTCAAATATAATATCAAGTATTTTTGTTTACCATTTATTTACCACGGAATACACAGAAACCGGCCTTCGGCCGGTGAGTAAGTTGGATCTTTATGCAATAGGATTCAAAAAAGACCCTGGATTCTTTAAAGATGACTAAAAAATGCCGGAAAAACCATAATTGCCGTCTTAAGGCCTTTCTTTTTCCGTGTATTCCGTGTGTTCCGTGGTTTGAATACACACACCAAACACCCCTCACACAAAAACACAACATGTATGAGTATGAAGCAACTCCCAAAATAAAACCTGAAGTTATGTTTTCACCATTCCTAAACAAATGTTATTTAGTTAGGTAATTTTGCTACCTGACTACAGTTGTAATTAAGTTAAATAGGTAGCACAGGCATTTTCTGATTCCCAGGCTGTGACACGGGTGAACTACCCCATGCTAAAGAAGTTGTCCGACAATAATTACCGGTAATAACTGAATTACATCTTTTTCGATTTTAAGGCTTTAAATGCCTTATTTAATTGTCGGACAGCCTGTGAAGGTCAGGGTATTTGTGACTCTCTTCACTCCCGAAGTAATAAAACCATCTCATCATTCTATTATGACAAACCTTTCGTTGGATTCCAGTATCTCAAGAGGATGAGAGAACATCACATCATGGAAAATAATTTTGCCGTTGCCTTTATTGACTGCAACAAACTTGAACTGACTAGTTCCCCCGCTTCCGACACGGATAGGTTTATCGGGTATATATCCTGACTCCACAAAATAAACACAATCTGGCATCTCTGAAAGTAAACAGCTGAAGCCAGTCGTAGGATTCGATGGTATTGAAATATCGATTATATCTCCAACTTTTGCATTAATTGGTGGCAATAACTCTACTTTTTGCATTCATTGACCCCTCCTTTATATATATTACTCACTTGGTATATAGTATTGCAAGAAACATATATCCTACATTCGGCAACAACCACATTTTAACATATAGCTATTTTTAAGTACAATGTTACTGTGATGAATCTGAAAATCGGGAGGGGGAGTTGACCCCATGCTTGATAGAGTTTGATCATTGCGCCTGGCTTTTTGAGGCCTGTGCTAAAAACAGTTTTAAAATAATTTATAATAACTATTCTATTTTTTAAAAAAAAGAAGATAAAGGGCCTTAAAAATTTAAGGTTCTGCTGTCTGTTTTAGATTGCGGGTTAGACATGAAACTTTGTTTCCCCTGCTTTTGAGTTCTCGTTCTGGGAGTAGAGCCAGAACGGGATGTAGAGGAAAAGTACCACAAAACCGACTATGGTTGAGGTCCAGCCGACTTCAAGGCTGTTCAGGTAGACCACCCCTATAAGACAGAGAAGGATTAATAATATATAATCCATTGAATTGGAGAGTCTTACCCTCCAGGTTACATATTAATTTTGGAAAGAAACGAAACTTATTTATAGTAAATTCATTTTATTTATATTCTCTTCTTTTACGATAGCGCAACGTATTTATAACTACATTTATAAAAATAAGCAAGTAACAATGAGCTCCACATTATGTGATACTCTCTGGCTTTCTGAAAAAAGAAAAAACCTTCTTCTCCTGCTGATGGAAGGGCCAAGAGATATTGATCAGATAAAAACTTCCCTCAACGTGACCTCCAAAGCCATGATGCCCCAGGTTAAGATCCTGAAAAAACAGGAGTTAATCATCCAGCAGAACAACGGGGTGTACGAACTGTCGGAAATTGGCAGGCTGATAGTGGAAAACATGCTTCCCCTTATCAATACCATGGACGTCATTGAGGAAAACCGGAAATACTGGACAGGCCGGGACCTGAGTGTTATTCCTGAGGCTCTTTTTAAAAGACTCGGGGAAATCGGGCAGTTCATGTTGATCGAACCCGACATGAACCACCTCTTCGACCTCCCCAGAGAATTCACGGAAAACCTGAAAAAATCCGGGCACATCCTGACTATCATCAGTTATTACCACCCCCTTTATCCGGCCCTCTATGCAGAACTTGCAAAAAGCGGGGTGAAAATGTCCATGGTGCTCACAGAATCCGTATTTGAGAGGATGAATTCCGACTGCAAGCCCGAATTAAAGGTCATCCTGGATGCGGAAAACGTCGAAGTCGAAATATGTGGAGAAAACAACCGCCTGCCAACCATCGCGGTTACGGACCGCTTCATGTACCTCTGCCTTTTTGATAAACAGGGAAAATACGACCACCGAACACTGATGAGTTTTGATTCTACTGCTCTTCTGTGGGCCGAAGAACTTTTCGACCATTACAGGACCGGGACTCGGAAAGTTATTGATGCCTGAGAGCTGCAACGAATAATATAATATCAAGTATTTTTGCTACCCGAGTTCCTTTTCGGGATCACAGTAAATCGAAGATTTACTGGGAGTTGCACTGCAAGTGCAACAGCACGGGGTCCGTTTCGCTCGCTGCGCGAGCTCAAGCAGACTACAAACATTATTTTTAGAAGTGTACTAATAAAATGTCATCTTCCTGCATTATTTTTCCGTGTGTTCCATGCCCGAGTTCCGCTTCGGGAGCACGGGTCTGTTTCACTCGTTTCACTCGCTCAAGCAGACTAAAATATTTTCCGTGTGTTCCATGCCCGAGTTCCGCTTCGGGAGCACGGGTCTGTTTCACTCGTTTCACTCGCTCAAGCAGACCAAAATATTTTCCGTGTGTTCCATGCCCGAGTTCCGCTTCGGGAGCACGGGTCTGTTTCACTCGTTTCACTCGCTCAAGCAGACCAAAATATTTTCCGTGTGTTCCATGCCCGAGTTCCGCTTCGGGAGCACGGGTCTGTTTCACTCGTTTCACTCGCTCAAGCAGACCAAAATATTTTCCGTGTGTTCCGTGGTTTGAATGCACACACCAAACGTCTCCAACAACAAAAAAACAACCTGTGTGAGTGTAAAGCAATTCCATAAATAAAATCTGAAGTTATATTCTAAACATTCCTAAGTTTCAGCCAGGCATCGAATAAATCAGGGAGAGGGCATGAGGTTCAAGGACGTACCACTTCGCTTAAAACTAATTTTCTTCATTGTGCTCGGGGTCTTCGTGGTCCTGGCAGTCTCAACAGGCGTTATCATTAACACGGTAAGCTCTCAGGAAAAGGAACTGGCCTACGAGCAGTCCGTCGAGATGGCCAGCAACTACGCAAACCAGTTTGACACCGACATGAAAGCCAACCAGGCAATCGCAAAGACCATTGCCAGCACAATGGCAAGTTACGAATCCTCGGACCGGAAAGAAGTTATCAGGATACTGGAGAGTCTGCTGCAAGAAAACCCCCAGCTTGTAGGGATCTATGTTGGCTACGAACCCGATGCTTTTGACGGAAAAGATGCCGAGTATGCCGAAACCCTTTATCATGACTCCACAGGCAGATTTATCCCTTACTGCAATGTAATCGACGGGTCTATGATCGTTAAACCCCTCGTGGAGTATGAAGTTTCTGACTATTACCAGCTCCCAAAAACCCTGGGGAAAGATGTCCTGACAGAACCTTATTTTTACGAAGGGACCTTCATGCTTAGCCACGTTTCCCCCATCCTGAAGGACGGGAAATTCGTGGGAATCGGGGGCGTGGACGTCCAGCTCAAATACGTTGATGAAGAGGTAAGCAGTGTCCGGACTTTTGATAGCGGTTATGCATTTATTGTGAGCAATACGGGAATTTTCCTCTCCCACCCGACACACAAGGACTGGATTGGAAAAAAAAATCTCTACGACCTTGAGAACGAAGAAATCAGTAAAGCAGCCGAAAATATAAATAAGGGGATCAATGGCCACCTTGAGACCATTGACCCAACAACCGGAAAAACCGTTGTGATGTTTTACGAACCCGTAAGGACAGGCAACTTTGCCTTTGTGCTGGTGGTCCCGAAGGAGGAAATGTTTGCCGGGATTACAGCTCTTCAGAAGAAACTGCTGATTATCTCGGCAATTTCCATTCTTTTTATGGCAGCTCTTGCCTTTATGATAGCACGGACCATTACCCGGCCCATCGACGAAATCGTTAAAGGTTTCAGGAGCATTGCAAACGACGCCGTTAAAGGAAAACTTGACATCCGGGCCGATACCGACGTCGAGGTTGATTTTCGGGAAATTCCAACAGGCCTGAATGAGATTCTTGATGCCGTTATTGTTCCTATCAGAGAAGCTATCCGAGTAACCGGCGCCCTGGCCTGGGGGGAACTTGAAGCCCGCGTTGAGGTGGATGTGGAAGGAGAATTCCGGGAACTGGTAGATTCCCTGGACAGGCTTTCCGAGACCCTTAACGCGATAATAGACGACTCGAACAGCGTCCTTAAAGCCTTTCGGCAAAATGATTTTGAACTACAAATCCAGATCCACGGACAGGGGGCGTTTCGGGTCCTCACAAACGGTATTGAGGATACCCGCCGGGCCCTTGGCATAGTTACAGCTCAGAGAAAAGAAGCGGAAAAGGCGCTTTTAAAATATGCCCTGGAACTTGAAAATTCCAATGAAAAGCTAAAGGAAATGGAAAGTGTTATCAATAACAGCCCTGTGGTGGTTTTCCTCTGGAAATACAAAAACCTGTGGCCTACCGACTTTGTTTCCGGAAATATCAGTCGTTTCGGTTACAGTGTGGAAGACTTTATTTCAGGCCGGGTTCTCTATGGGGACATCGTCCACCCCGATGACCTTGAGAAGGTACAGTCCGAACTTACCCGAAACGTGGAAAACGGGAGCAAAGACTATACCTCGGCATACAGGGTCCTGACCCGGGAAGGAGAAGTCCGCTGGGTGGATGAGAGGACTTTTATACAGAGAAACCGGCTGGGAGATATCCATCTTCAGGGGATCATTCTTGATATCACCGAGCACAAAAAGGCTGAAATGGCCCTGATGCAAATGGAGGCCATCCGGAAAAAGGAGATTCACCACAGGATTAAGAATAACCTGCAGGTAATTTCCACGTTGCTTTACCTGGAGTCCGGAAACTTCAAGGAAGAAAAAGTGATTGAGGCTTTCAGAGACAGCCAGAACAGGGTGAAGTCCATGGCCCTGGTCCACGAAAAGCTTTATCAATCCGAAGATATGGTAAGCGTGGATTTTGCTGATTACCTCCAGACTCTTGTGGATCACCTGGGCCGGTCCTATACATTCGGAGGAAAAAATATCCGCCTGGAGCTTAATGTGGAGAGGGTTTTTCTGGGCATGGATACGGCGGTCCCACTTGGTATTATTATAAATGAACTGGTTTCCAACGCCCTGAAACATGCTTTTTCGGACAGGGTAAACGGAGAAATCTCCATCTGTCTCCGTAAAGAAGAAAAAGAAAAGGAAGAAAAAGAAGGAGATGGAGAAAAAAAGGAAGAAAGAAAAGGAGAAGGAAAAGAAAAAGTCGGAGGCTGTAAAAAGGAAGCTGATGATTGCTTTATGCTTGTTGTCAGGGACAACGGGACGGGATTTCCGGAAGACCTTGATTTCCGGGATACGGATTCCCTGGGCCTTCAGCTTGTTGTCACCCTTGTGGACCAGATCGATGGAAGTATTGAACTTGATACGAGCAAAGGAACTGAGTTCAGGATCCGGTTTCAAGAGTTAAAGTATAATTTAAAAGTATAACCGGGGAGATATTAAAATAAGAGGTGTGGAAAAATGGAATGTAAAAGGATTCTGGTTGTTGAGGACGAACACATAGTAGCAATAGGCATTAAGAAAATGCTAAAAAGCCTGGGGTATACGGTCACAGGCATTGCCTCTTCGGGAGAGGACGCCATTAGCAAGGCGGAAAGTACCTTTCCGGACCTGGTGCTGATGGACATTATGCTTAAAGGAGATATTGATGGAATTGAAGCCGCTGAAGCTATCAGGAACATTATTGATGTCCCCATAATTTACCTGACCGCCTACTCTGACAACAAGGTCCTCGAAAGGGCGAAAACGACCTCACCCTATGGCTATATTGTGAAGCCTTTTGATGAAAAGGACCTGCACATCAGTATTGAGATGGCCCTGTACAAACACATCAAAAAGAAGTAACTCCTATGTAAGAACCCTCCCTCTAACTTCCGGAAACTGCTGAAGGCTCTGCTACCTGAAAACAGCCCTGAATTTGACGAAGTGAACTACCCCCACCTGTCAGCCTTCGGCTGTCGTGTTAAACCATAGGTTTAACAGGAGTTTCTAATTTTCAGTTAGAAACATCGAGGAAGGAGTCTTCTGCGACACGAGATAAATTATATTCGTCAGCATATGGCCCCTTCCTCAAAAATTTGAGCCACTAGACGAAGGTTTTAGGGAGAAGAAGTTGACCCTTCTCGCCAGCTCATTTCTATCTTTTCATACAGGCCTAGCAAGTTGTTTCTCGTAATTTTGAAATACGGATGGTCCTGCCCAAGTTCCTTTTCAATAATCTCAAGGGCCCGTTCGTACAGTTCGATTGCTGTTGCGTATTCCCCCATGCTCTCATGCAGACCTGCCAGGTTGTTCAGGGTTGTTCCCACGTCCATGTGCTCCGGGCCAAGGACCTTTTCATTAATCCTGAGGGCCCTTTCATAAAGAGGCTTTGCCTTTTTATTTTCTCCCATACTGCGATAGAGTTCGGCCAGGTTGTTCAGGGTCTTGGCGACCTCCGGGTGTTCCGGGCCAAGGGCTTTTTCGTGGAGTTTGAGGGAGCGGAGGTAGAGCTCTTCAGCGGCTTTGAGCCGGCCCTTTTGCACGTAGACCCCGGCCAGGTTGTTCAGGGCTCCCGCATAGGCCGGGTGGCCGGTTCTTTCCAATTTCTCGAAAATGTCAAGAGCCTGCCTGAGGAGCACCAGGGCCTTTTCATGCTGGCCGGTCTGGTGATAAAGCAGGCCCAGGTTGTTCAGGACCCGGGCGATCTCGGGGTCTCCGGAAAGCTCGGAAGGACTCGTTTTTTCTTTTTCTTCGTTTTCTTCCTTTCCTTTTTCCCCGGCTCCGGTTATTCCTTCCCGTATCTCAAGGGCTTTCACATAATTTTTCATGGCCTCATCTGTCCGGTCCATCTCCGAGAGAAGGACTCCGAAATTATTAAGGGTGCCAGCAATGTAGGAGCTGCACCTTTTATTTTCCGGGCCTATTGAACTGAGTTTATCTCAGCTTTCAAAGAAGAGCTATTTTTGCCTTGATTTGCCACAAAAATCAGTGGCAAGGAAGATCCGTTAAAAAAAATATTTGTAAGGCCTAAGTTCTAAATTACATTTAAAAAGCCTATTGTATCTGTTTTTTGAAGAAATATCTTTATATACGTAGAACCTAAATTTATATCATGGTTTTTTTAAAACAGAAAATAATCAACGGTAAAAAATACTGGTATATTATTAAAACTGGCAGAATTGATGGAAAAGTGAAAACTATATTTCAGATATATTTAGGCAATGCCGAAAAAATATTTGAAATGAAAAAACAGAGTGAATCATTGCCCTACATGAAACTGAAATCTTTTGAGTACGGCAAACTTGCCGCACTTCTTCATGTGAATGAAGAGCTTGGATTCGTTGACATAGTGAACAAGCACACTATGAAAAAATCAATCGATGGTTTAAGTGTCGGAGAGTATCTTTTACTTGATATAGTGGGGAAATCTCATGGAGTTTTAAGTGAAAACGGTATTGGGGAATGGTTCAAAAAATCGGCCTTATCTTTTAAGTGGAAATTCCCTCATAAATTAAATTGTCAGAATTTTTTGAATCATATGAATTACATTGATTCCGACACAATGAAAAATATTGAAGACGATTTGTGCCGAGTTCTCATCGAAAAAGGACTAACCCCTTCAGTACTGTTTGTGGATGAATCAAACTGGTTCACTTATGCTACCAATTATGATGAAAAAAGTGAATTGCTTCATAAAGGGTATAACAAAAAGCATCGTAAAGACAAAAATCAGGTATCTGTAGCGCTGGCTGCTAATGATTACAACTTACCTTTTATTCACGAGACATATCCAGGAAATGTGCATGATTCAGAGGAATTTTCAGGTCTGGTTGACAAAATAGTAAACCGTCTAACCGAATTGAATATTTGTTCGGAAGACCTTGTTCTTGTTTTTGATAAGGGAAACAATTCAAAGGACAACATTGAAAAAGCAACTTCAAAGATGAATTTTGTAGGGGCTGTAAAAGCAAATCAGGCAGATGATCTTCTTGAAGTGCCATTATCTAAATATCAATTTTTATATGAAAGCTCAGAAGGCCACAAAATTTATGGCTATCGGACAAAGCATCAGTTTTACGGGACAGAATTTACAACAGTAATTACTTTCAATGAAGGAACTCACAAACTTCAAAAAAGAACTTGTGAGTCAAATATGTCAAAAATAACTGAGAATCTGGAAGACCTACAGAGGAGACTGGAAAGCAACAGAGGAAAAGCAAGAAACAGGAGCAGTGTAGAAAAAGAGGTTGCAGACATTATTATCAAAAAATACAGAAGTATGGTGAAATATGAAATTACTGATGCTCCTGAAGGTAAGAAAAAACCTCAGTTAAAGTTCTGGATTGACGAAGAGAATAAAAATAAGCGCGAAAATTCATTAGGAAAAAATATACTATTTACAGATAAGCACCGTTGGCACACTAAAAAAATTGTGCAAACATACAACAATAAAGGCGCTATAGAGGATGATTTTAAGCTATTGAATGATCACCTGCTTGTCCCTGTGGGACCGGTGTACCACCACAAAGATGAAAATATCAAAGTTCACGTATTTCTGTCTATAATTGGCTTACTTTTCTACAGATATTTAGCCTGGGAGACAAAGAGATATGGTCTTTCTATGAGAAGACTAATTGAAAATTTGTCCGAAATTAGGCTGGCAGTTATCCAGGATAAAGAATCAAATAAGTGTAATATTATTCTGGAAGAGATGAGTACAAAGCAAGCATCATTATTTTCTTTCTTGAACCTGGGTAATTACCTGCCACCCCAATAAAAACGTCATCAGTAGGATTATTCATTCCTTAGGCCCACACAAACAAAGCCGCTTGATAACGGAAAAACATGCATCTTTGAAAGTAAAGTTTATCCAGGATCTTCAGAGCCTGCTCGTAATAAGAGAGAGCTTTTTCATATTCTCCCATGCTCCGACAGAGAAAGGCCAGCCTGTTAAGGATCCGGACGAATTCCAGCCCACCTGGAGCCGGGGAGGTATTTTTGAGGATTTCAAGCATTTCTTCGTAAAGGGAGGTGAGCAGTTTCCAGGCCGCAACCCTCAGAAATGGGTCGGTCCGTTCGATAAACCAGTCGAAAAGTTCCGGAGCCTCAAATAGCATTTTTGCATGGTAAAAAGCTCCTTCTAGGGCCTCTTCTTCCTCAGGCCCAATGGTCTTTCCTGGCCCGAGTTCTTTTAACATGTTGTCGTAGTAATCGAAAACGGCTTGATGTTCAGCTTCTGTCATTTTTTTGTCTGTCATTCAACCCCTTCTGAAAAAACCGTTTGATGATGAGTATAAGCTGGATTTTCTAAAGAATACTTTGAATTGATGTTATATTACCTTTGCACATCCTGCGTTCATCAAAAAAAAGCACAACAGGATTTAAACACTTTCAACCACGGAAAACACAAAAGAACACGGAAACGGTTAACTGGTTATTTTTATATTATTTTCCCACAAAATGATTTATACTTTCCCTGCTTAGGATACCTCTCACTTCTTTAAAATTCCACATCTATCACAAACAGGACTCTCACAGGATGCACGAACGCAGTAAATTTTTAGGTACGGAAAAAATAGACAAACTTCTCTTCAGACTCTCGGCTCCTTCGATTATAGGGATGCTCGTTTACGCCTGCTACAATATAGTGGATGCGATTTTTGTGGGTCATGGTCTGGGCGATGCGAGTGTACAGGCCATAGGTGGCCTTGTGATCGCATTTCCCATTCACATGCTGGCAATGGGAATCTCAATCG
This sequence comes from Methanosarcina baltica, assembly GCF_055394095.1. Lineage (NCBI taxonomy): Archaea > Methanobacteriati > Methanobacteriota > Methanomicrobia > Methanosarcinales > Methanosarcinaceae > Methanosarcina > Methanosarcina baltica. Next base: position 3,515,103 of record NZ_AP042463.1, read on the forward strand.
GCCTCGGAGTGGGCGGAGCGTCCATTATTTCGAGGGCGCTTGGGTCAAAGGAGTTAAAAAAAGCTGAAAAAACCCTCGGGACCGTGTTTTCCCTGGCTGTTTTCCTGGGGCTGGCTTATTCCTGCCTGGGCCTTATTTTTCTTGACCCCCTTCTTTCTCTTTTCGGGGCCACTGAGGGAATCCTCCCTTACGCAAGGGAATACCTTCAGGTTATCATGGCGGGAACGATTGTTTTTACCCTCGGGATTGCCGCCGAGGACCTGGTGAGGGCCGAGGGAAACGCCCGTTTCGCGATGTTTGCAATGTTCCTCGGGGCTGGCCTGAATATCCTCCTGGACCCGGTTTTTATCTTTGGTCTGGGAATGGGAGTAAAGGGAGCCGCAATTGCCACGGTGATCTCCCAGTCTGCATCTGCGGCTTTTCTTTTGAGCTACTTTTTCAGGGGGAAAGGAGCCGTAGTCTTCAGGCTGGAAAACCTGAAACCGGACCCCGTAATCTGCAAGGAAATGCTGGTCATAGGAATGAGCCCCTTCATCATTGAGGCCTCGAACAGTTTCATGATGATTTTTGTGAACCATGCCCTCGGAGCCAACGGAGGGGACGTTTCGATTGCCGCTTTCGGAATAATCAACCGCCTCTTTATGTTTATCTTTCTCCCCATGCTCGGGATTTCTTTTGGGCTGCAGCCGATTGTGGGCTATAATTACGGGGCAAAACAGTTTTCGAGGGTGGTCGAGTCCGTAAAACTGTCCCTGAAGGTGAGCACGCTTTTTGCCGTTCTGGGCTTTCTGGTCCTCTTTTTTTTCCCGGAGTACATCCTGCCGATTTTCAGCCCCGATGCCGAACTTATAGCCGTCGGGAAGGATGCTATGAGGATTATCGTACTGGGCATACCTTTTATTGGATTTCAGGTAGTCGGCACAACCGTCTTTCAGGCCCTCGGAAAGGCCAGACCGGCGTTCCTTCTTTCACTGGTCCGGCAGATCCTTTTTTTGCTTCCTCTTATACTGGTGCTGCCTCGCTTTTACGGGCTTAACGGGGTCTGGGCTTCTTTTCCGATTTCGGATATCCTGTCTTTCGGGCTGGCGGCCTGGTTGCTGTTTCGGGAGTATAAGAAGTTTGGAAAAAAGGAAAAAGAAGAAGAAGTGGGGTGAATGAAAGTTTTTAGTAAAGTGTAGTCATATTCATTTCTATAGAAGGATTTCCAGAAAATTGTAGAAGAAAGTTGAGTCTTGTCTTTAGAAGGATAATATTATTTTGGATAATCTTTAATATGTATCGAACATATTGAAGTTTTGATACAATGCAAAATGATAATTATGACAATTTCTTAGTTGAATTATTTAGACAGAATTGTGAAGATATTAGGCATTTAGAGCAAGAGCAAAATCATTTCATTACATTTTTTGGCTCTTTCTTGGTAGCCATTACAACTTATTTGTTAACCACTCAAAATTATTCTTCAAGTACTCAAAACAATAACTTATGGTCATTAGTATTTGTATTATTATTTGCGTTATTGGGTCTATTTATTTCATTTCAAGTAAGCTCTCAAATCAATCATTATCAAAAACAAACTGTGAAAATAAAAGAAGAATTCAATATGCCAAAAAAATTTATTAGTTTTACTGAAAATGATCATTTATTATTAAAAATTACTAGGATTAAATACTTGTCTATATCTTTTTTTACGATTTTCGTATTTTTATGTATTATGGCATTAGTTCCCAAATTTTAAGTGCATATAAGTATTTCTTCAAATCTATGATCTTGGTAGGTGTCGATTTTGAAATGTGGAACTAGTGTAGCGTCAACAATCAAGCATTAGACAATTACAAACGATTGTAATTGATTAGATACGACATCACATGTTTGACATGACACTAGACTTCAGACTTTCCCGACGCTCTCGATTTTAATCATCCATAAATCTTCAGAAACTGGCCCGAAATAAGTTCATCAATTAACTCAAAATCAATAGCATCCTCATTTTCAACAACAGGTTTAGCTTCGGCGGTCCCGGCCCCCAGAACATTATTTATATTATTTAACACCGCTTTTATTCTGATTTTTATGTGAAAATCATAAGGTATATATGTTATTATTTTTGTAATGTATATCAGCAAGATCAGAAAATATAACCACAGAAAATGATGTGGCATGAATCACATTGAAAAAGAAAAAAGATAGTAAATTCCTGAAATAGTGAGGAAATATTCATTCCATGACTGTTCATTCCAGGGATATTTGTTACAAAACTGTTCGGTATAAAGCTATTACCAGACGAAAATTCTAAGATTTTAAGATACATTAGTTTTGGTTGTGTGCCTCGTTTTTTAGGTACCGCTTGTCTGACGGTCGAGCTTCATTTTTCTTACGGCATGTCCCGATGTTCTCATTGCTTTTTGCGGCAGCAGACTGTAAAAATGCTGTTTTGCGTGTAATGATTAAGCATAGCATAAGGCTTATCTGGTTTTGTTTTTCAGGGAAGGCGCCCCGCTACTTTCGGGATTTACATTTTAATATTAATCAAAGGAGGAATTTTCTGTCTCAAAACAGATCAAAGTTTTTTGTACTTTTATGTATTTTTGCTCTGCTTGCAGTGTTTGTTTCGGGTTGCACCGAAAATTCGGAAGAAATAGACGAGCAGAACCCTGAGCAGCAGACTGTCATTGTGGGCGTTGGCCCCTGGGGTACAGCCTATTCCAGTTCATATGTCATCAAGCAGGTCCTTGAGGAAGCCGGCTACAATGTAGAACTCGATTTCGTAGATATCGGGGTAGCCTATCAGGGAGTAGCCCTTGGAGACCTGGACTGCTACACGGATGCCTGGGTCCCTACATGCCATGAGAAATACATCGAAAAGTACGGGGACCAGTTAGAAATGCTTGGCAGCAATATGAACGGGACCCGTATAGGCATGATCGTGCCTACATACGTCCCGATTGATTCGATTGACGAATTGAAGGAACATACCGAAGAGTTCGACGGAAAAATTATCAGCATTGAACCCGGTTCCGGTACTGTCCGGATGAGCGAACAGGCGATAGTGGACTACGAACTTGAAGGCTATGAGCTTGTCACCGGAAGTGAAATCGGCATGCTCACCGAGCTGAAAAGTGCAATCGAAAACGAGGAATGGATTGTCATCACCGGCTGGACCCCCCACTGGAAATTCTCCCGTTGGGATCTCAAGTACCTCGATGACCCTAAGAATGTCTACGGAGACGATGAGTACATCGCAACCTTTGTAAGACCGGGGTTCAAAGAAGACAATCCTGGGGCATATGCCATACTCGATCGCTTCAACTGGGAAGCCAAGGACATGAACTGGGTGATGTACAAAGTAGAAAACGGAGCATCTGACGAAGAAGCCGCAACGATGTGGATAGAAAACAACCCCGATAAAGTAGCAGAATGGCTGGGGGAAGAGTAAGCTTTACAGTCAGTGATTAAATCGAAACCCGTTCAAAATTTTGTTTTCACAGAAGTTCTTTTAATGGCTTCTGCTTTATTATTTTTTCAGTTTATTTACTACTATAAGGTCCTTTACCGTAAGGTTCTCCATATAACATTAATATAATATTAATATTTAACTTCTCTAAGTAAATTGATGTAGCATTATACTTGAAGAGTACATAGGCAATTTGGGCAAGCTCCGACAACACAGTCTAGAAGAAATCTCCAGAGATTTCGTATTGAGAGGGGCCGTTGAAAGGTATTTGTAGGTCTCCCTTGAATGAATACTGGATATAGGTAAGATGCTCATTTTAATGGAAAGGATTTAACACCCAGAAACTTACGACAACCTGCAAAACGGCGTTGAAAACATGGAACTTTTCATCGAATACACTGCCCGTTTAGCTGAGAAACAGGACTAAAGAAGATATCGAGGCTTACATCAGGAATCTAAAGACCAAAATGATAAAAATTCTTGAAGAGAAGAACATAAGGGTGTGAATTACAGAAACACAGCAGAAAGCCACAAGGCTTTACAGGCTGTCCAACGATTACTATCAGTAATATTGGAATTCCGTTTTTTTCGATTTAAAGGCTTTATATACCTTTTTTTTACCTGTTTTTGCCTTGAAATTGAATTGTCGGACAGCTTCTTTAGTATGGGGATGAATGCGTCGAGACTACAGGGGCCGGTTTAAATAAGTTCGAATGTTAATAAATATTTTTATATATTCTTAAACTTTACTTTCAAAGATGCATGTTTTTCCGTTATCAAGCGGCTTTGTTTGTGTGGGCCTAAGGAATGAATAATCCTACTGATGACGTTTTTATTGGGGTGGCAGGTAATTACCCAAGTTCAAGAAAGAAAATAATGATGCTTGCTTTGTACTCATCTCTTCCAGAATAATATTACACTTATTTGATTCTTTATCCTGGATAACTGCCAGCCTAATTTCGGACAAATTTTCAATTAGTCTTCTCATAGAAAGACCATATCTCTTTGTCTCCCAGGCTAAATATCTGTAGAAAAGTAAGCCAATTATAGACAGAAATACGTGAACTTTGATATTTTCATCTTTGTGGTGGTACACCGGTCCCACAGGGACAAGCAGGTGATCATTCAATAGCTTAAAATCATCCTCTATAGCGCCTTTATTGTTGTATGTTTGCACAATTTTTTTAGTGTGCCAACGGTGCTTATCTGTAAATAGTATATTTTTTCCTAATGAATTTTCGCGCTTATTTTTATTCTCTTCGTCAATCCAGAACTTTAACTGAGGTTTTTTCTTACCTTCAGGAGCATCAGTAATTTCATATTTCACCATACTTCTGTATTTTTTGATAATAATGTCTGCAACCTCTTTTTCTACACTGCTCCTGTTTCTTGCTTTTCCTCTGTTGCTTTCCAGTCTCCTCTGTAGGTCTTCCAGATTCTCAGTTATTTTTGACATATTTGACTCACAAGTTCTTTTTTGAAGTTTGTGAGTTCCTTCATTGAAAGTAATTACTGTTGTAAATTCTGTCCCGTAAAACTGATGCTTTGTCCGATAGCCATAAATTTTGTGGCCTTCTGAGCTTTCATATAAAAATTGATATTTAGATAATGGCACTTCAAGAAGATCATCTGCCTGATTTGCTTTTACAGCCCCTACAAAATTCATCTTTGAAGTTGCTTTTTCAATGTTGTCCTTTGAATTGTTTCCCTTATCAAAAACAAGAACAAGGTCTTCCGAACAAATATTCAATTCGGTTAGACGGTTTACTATTTTGTCAACCAGACCTGAAAATTCCTCTGAATCATGCACATTTCCTGGATATGTCTCGTGAATAAAAGGTAAGTTGTAATCATTAGCAGCCAGCGCTACAGATACCTGATTTTTGTCTTTACGATGCTTTTTGTTATACCCTTTATGAAGCAATTCACTTTTTTCATCATAATTGGTAGCATAAGTGAACCAGTTTGATTCATCCACAAACAGTACTGAAGGGGTTAGTCCTTTTTCGATGAGAACTCGGCACAAATCGTCTTCAATATTTTTCATTGTGTCGGAATCAATGTAATTCATATGATTCAAAAAATTCTGACAATTTAATTTATGAGGGAATTTCCACTTAAAAGATAAGGCCGATTTTTTGAACCATTCCCCAATACCGTTTTCACTTAAAACTCCATGAGATTTCCCCACTATATCAAGTAAAAGATACTCTCCGACACTTAAACCATCGATTGATTTTTTCATAGTGTGCTTGTTCACTATGTCAACGAATCCAAGCTCTTCATTCACATGAAGAAGTGCGGCAAGTTTGCCGTACTCAAAAGATTTCAGTTTCATGTAGGGCAATGATTCACTCTGTTTTTTCATTTCAAATATTTTTTCGGCATTGCCTAAATATATCTGAAATATAGTTTTCACTTTTCCATCAATTCTGCCAGTTTTAATAATATACCAGTATTTTTTACCGTTGATTATTTTCTGTTTTAAAAAAACCATGTAACTATTCAGCCTACTGATAAAAAAAGCATAGTTTCAGCTAATGTTGCAACTATCGGATAATAGCGGCGCTCCATTGAGCGCCGCTCGAATAGCATCCATGACATTCAAGCTATTCTTTCTAATAGTGGATATGTATCCCCGAATTCTGCAGAAAGCTACCGCTCCTTCGATGCTTCGGAAAGTTCCCGAAATCTTCTGTTGTAGCTTCATCATTCTGATGTCTCGCTCTGCTTGATTATTATCAAATGGAACTCTCAGGTCATTGAGGAATTTCAGAATCCTATCCTTGTATTTTATGAACCTATCAAGGAGATTCTTTGCTTTTGTTTGTGCTGGTCTTCCTCTTTTTTTAACCTGTTTTGAGAGGTCAGGAGGTGGATTTTCTTCAATTCCCTCTTTAATTATTTTATCGTATATTTCCTCGAATGCCCTGACTTTTATTGGATCTATTGGAATTTCCATTTCTCTGCATTCGTCGGTATATTTTTTTACTTCACTCAGAAGTTCATTTACTTTTTTAGCCCATTGCTGCTCAAAATTCTCTTCAACTCCAGTGAGGTCCCTCTTAAGATGAGCATTGCAGAGAGCATGTTCACATCCATATTTGTTGTATGATGCCCAACCATCATGAACTACTACCCCCTTGTATTCTGGAAGAAAACCCAAAGCATTCATTGCCTCTGATCCTCTTTTTGGATGTACAAAATAGTATGTCCACAGACTGTTTGAAACAACATGGAGCCACCATTTTGTCCCTAAAACCCTCATTCCTGTTTCATCACAATGTACAGAATAGGCTACCCGTAGATGTTCGAAAACAGCTTTTTCGAAAGGTTCCAATTTCTGGAATAATTCCTTTTCAGCTCTTTTTATGGTAGCAGGGCTGATACGTATTCCATAAAAGTCCTCTGACAAATCACAAATCCGTTTATAAGGAATCAATTGAAAGTTCCTTAAATATACAAGAGAGGATAAAAGGCGAGGTCCATATTGAATAGGGAATTTTATAGAGTCTGGAAAAGTACCTTTGTTTATTTTCCCACAGTGAGGGCATTTCTTGGACTCAGCACGATGTTCGGTAAATATGATGTTCACAGGAGGAATATCAGCTTCTTGCCTGCGTTCACAGTCCCGAACTTCAGTATCTTCAAGATCATGACCACAATTTTCACAGCAGTGAGGGGAATGAAATATTATATGGTCAGGATCCCCAACCATTTCGAAAGTACTTCCAGAATGACCTTTTTGACCACCAGGTTTTTTCCCACTTCTTGTGCGGCTACTCTTAGGTTTAGGTTTTTCATTCACAAAAACGTCAGTAGAAGGAGGTTTACTGCTGTTTTGGCTGTTTTGATTTAGACGAGCCTCTAAAACCCTTACACGTTCCTCAAGTTCAGCAATTTGAGAAGCCTGTTTCTCTATGATAGTCTCAAGTCTCTGAATTACAGCAACGACTGCTTCAGGGCCTTCTTCATAGATTTCAAGAATCTCTTCACGTGTAAGCATGATACTGAAGAGATAGAGTTATTTTATATGCAATTTTTCCTCGAAACGAGGAAAAATTGCCTTTGTTCAAAGTATGGCTGAATAGTTACAAAACCATGATATAAATTTAGGTTCTACGTATATAAAGATATTTCTTCAAAAAACAGATACAATAGGCTTTTTAAATGTAATTTAGAACTTAGGCCTTACAAATATTTTTTTTAACGGATCTTCCTTGCCACTGATTTTTGTGGCAAATCAAGGCAAAAATAGCTCTTCTTTGAAAGCTGAGTTAAAAATGTATAGATGATTGTATGAAACAGGAGGGGTCCCGTCCTCGATGTTTTTAATTGAAAATTAGAAACAAAAATTACTTTTTCCTGCCTGAAACCATCATCAAATCTTTTATGAAAACCCAGGCCGCAAGCAAAAAAGCCGCAGTTATGACAAGTAGTACAGCAAACATGGGCCTGCGGACGAGCAGCCAGAATACCGCAAGGATTCCAAAGAGCCTGAGGATCATGTCCACGGCGTCCCAATTGGAATTTTCCTTTCCCTTTTTTCCGCCGGACTGAGCTGAATAACTCCTTTCCGAAGTCCTCTGGCTGCTCCTGCTGGAATTTTCCTGTCCACCCCAGGTCCAGGAGTACTCTTTTTTCCAGTGGTAACCCTCTCTAGGATTCCCGGAAGGTCTGGTCTGACCTGTCCCAAAAACTCCTCCCCGATCATATTCGGTCTTTTTTTCCGGGTCAGAGAGAACGGAGTATGCGAGATTAATTTCTTTTATACGTTCTTCCGCATACGCACTGCTGTTTTTGTCAGGATGATACTCGAAAACAAGTTTTCGATAGGCTGTTTTGATTTCCTCGTCTGTTGCGTTTTTCGAAACACCGAGGACATTATAATAATCTTCAGTATACATGAGGAGAGGGGACGGTTTTTTTTCAATACCCTGGTACTGTGATTCCAAATTATTGCCATAAACGCGAACCATGAAATAAGTCCATATGTCAACAAATTTCTCGTAGAACCACAAATGGACACGGATAAACACGGATTGAACTTATCCTTATTTAGGAATGAGTCAAATATGATATAAAGTATTTTTGCTTACCATTCCTTAACCAGGGAAACCGGCCTTCGGCCGGTGAGTAAGCTGGATCTTTATATAATCGGATTCAAAAACACTCCTGAATTCTTGAAAGCGGACTAAAAAACGTCAGCACAACCTTAAATATCGTCTTTCAGCGTTCTTTTTCGGCGTTCTTTTTTCGTGTGTTCCGTGGTTTGAGTGCACACACCAAACGTCTCTACCAACAAAAACACAACCTTTATCTCAAACAGCAGAAGACTCCTTCCTCGATGTTTCTAATTGAAAATTAGAAACTCCTGTTAAACCTATGGTTTAACACGACAGTTCCGGCTTTGCCGGAACTGGCAGGTGGGAGATGAATGCGTCGAGACTACGGGGGCCGGATTCTATATTTTTTTAACGTGGTACTGATTGGTCAATCCAACAGAATCCTTTGCCGTACTTTACAATTTTAACTTTTTGAATATTTACTACTTTGGATGATTTAATTGCTGAGGCTCGAAGTTTCACATACTTTCCGTAATTTTGTGCTCCAGCTACATAATATAGCTCTCCTTCGTACTCAACTAAATCCATTGGTTGAATAGGATAATGATTTTTTCTTATGCTGTACCTTCCTTTCTTTGTTTTCCTACCCCTATACACTCTCAAATTTTCCCCGTTAAGATTTTTGTTTCTGGTAGTTCTTCCAGAATTTAAGTCCTGTCCGGTTTTTTGAGTGCCATCCCTCAAATCAATATACTTCGCATCGTAGAATTTCGAGAGGCTTCTGTTATTTCTTCTTATTTGTCGTATTTCATGGGGAGCACATCGAGCCTGAGTTCCCCCTCCAGCAATACAGAAAGCATCGGTTGAATGAGTTTTCTCAAGATTAAGCTCGTACCTTTTCGCTTTTGTGAGATATCCGAAAGTGTGCTCAACATCATACTTTTCTTTTAAAATATCAATGAGCTTCCAGCGTACTATATTCATGAATGTAGCATCTTTGAAGCCTCTTACCTTTGGTTTCCATGTTAAAAGGAATCCTTCGTGATTTTCAGGGGTATGACACTGATTGCAGAGTGTATCAGGTTCTCAGGCCGATCAGAACCACTGTTACTTCTGTACTGGATATGATGCACCTGGAGCAAAGGCTGTTTTGATTTGTTTTTGCAGTCCGGGTTCTGGCAAGAGTATCCGTCTCTGTGCAAAATATAGGCCCGAACGTTATCGTAGCCTGCCTGTTCCCCTTCCTGATACTGTTTGCCTTCAATTTCCGGGTTTTTGATTTTTAGAATGTCGAAGTTCGCAACCTCGACAACGATTTTTGTTATGGGCAAGATTTCGGCAAGATCCTCTATTAATCTGATCTGGCTTTCAAGCTTATGCTTGATAGATGGAGCTAACCAATCTTCTTTGTTAGTGTTTTTGTTGCAACCCGGTTTCCTGTGTCTTATCTGGTTTCTTCGGTTTCCTCGGTACATTCTCCGCTCTTCGTTTCGCTCTGGCATTCCAGCAAGAAGTTTTACCTCTCCTGAAATAAGTTCTTCTTTTTCGGAAACTGCCGAAAATCCTATGTTAAGGAACCCAGTATCGATTCCCAGGGTTATTTCCTGAGTATTTTTTCCCGAAGGATAAAGAAGTTTGATAGTGAATGGATTCCTTTGTACCACTTTTGCCCCACCTGATTTAAGTAATATTCTTGCTTTCCTCGGGGTCGTGGGCATTAATGGTTCGTTGTGTATATTAATGACAAATATTTTCATAGATTTGTCCTCCTTGATTGGAGTGGGTCCACATCGCCACTGTTATACTGACTTGTTAATGACCTGAACACTTCCCCTACCTCTCAGGGATGTTTAATCCAAATCTCCGAGAACGTGTGGAGTATCCTTGAATATCATGACCAGTATAACGAAAGGCTATTCAACTAGGGCTTACCGAAGCAAGCCCCTTACTCTAAAATCTTAGCCTAAGGGCTAAGATTTTAGGAAGGGGTAGTTGACGAGTATAGAGCATTCTGAAAAAAAATTAAGACGGGTTAATTATTGTTTTTCCCGATTTTCCGTGATGTCCTCAATTATACCCTGGAAGTGGGTCGGCACTCCGCTCTCGTCTCGCTGTATGAAGGTTTTTTCCCGCACCCAGCGAACGTTTCCGTCTGCGGTCAGGACTCTGTACTCCTGATAAAACTCCTTTCCTCCTTCCTCGCAGTTTTCTTCGAGTTCGAATTCGACCTGGAACAGGTCTTCGGGGTGTATAATTTTACCGAAGAGGATACGACCTGAAAGGAAGTCCTCGGGAGCGTAGCCGAACATCCTGACGTTTTCGGAGACGTAAAGGGTGGGCCAGTACTTTTCAGCCTTCCAGAAGAAGACGACCAGAGGACTGTTATTGATTACTGTTTCAAGCACCCTCTGTCTATCAAGAAGAGCCTTTTGCTTTTCCAGAAGGGCTTTCTGGCCCTCAAGTGCGTCTTTAAGGTCCTTTTCATTTTGGACATGTTCGTTTATGTCCAGAACAATGCCCTGAAAATGAGTGACATCTCCTTTTTCATTGCGCTGTATGAAGGTTTTTTCCTCCACCCAGCGGATTTCTCCGGTACCTGTCAGGACCCTGTAGCGCATGACAAAATCATCATAGCCCTGTTCAGAGCGCCTTGCAAGCCCCGTGCGGACCCTATCAATGTCTTCGGAGTGCACGATATTTGCATACATGATCCTGCCGGTTGTGAAGTCCTCCGGGGTGTAGCCAAGCTGCGTTACGTTTTCCGAAACGTATTCGGCAGGCCAGGCCTCTCCTGCTGTCCAGAGAAAAACCATGACCGGGCTATTGTTAATAACGGTTTCAAGAGCCTTCTGTCTTTCCAGAACCTTATCCAGAGCTTTTTCGGCCCCCTCTTCCTTCATTAAAGTTTGATTTGAACTCATCCCAATTTCCTCGCATGATATTTTTTTGGATTAATTTCCGGGATTGATTCCCAGATAAAAACGATTACCTGATAGCAACCGCTCTTTGAATATCCCCGGTCCTTCTACAAATTGTTAAAACTTATATATCATATAATATATCAATGCATGATATATAAATTTTATAAAATTAAGTGGTCAGCTCTATCAGCTTATTATTAAAGGCTGTGAAAAGGTTATCTCTTGCAGCTTGAAGAGACTGAGAATTAACGTCCTTTAGCCAATCCCTATAAGTATTTTTAAGTACTGTGATATACCTAAAAAGTTGCTTTTTTGTAGGACTTGTCCTAAACCTCTTATACATTTCTTTTTTAATATTTAGTAAATTATTATACACGAAACGGCAAGCTCCGAAGTGTTGAGCAAGTGCTATTTCTTGTTCCTTTGTTGGATATAGCCGGAAAAGATTTCCCTGTTTCATGCAAACCCCTATCTATATTTAATATTAGTTAGAAGTACTTATTGACAGTGCAACTTATTAAAACCGGCCCCTGTAGCCCCTACGCATTCATTTCCCACCTGCCAGCCTTCAGCTGATAGGTGGAGGTAGTTCACTTAGATACATAGATACTGCTGTATCTGGCATTATTTGCACGGTACTTCCGTAAAAAGGGATAAATTTGCAATATATAAATATTTATATATAATTTGGAGGATTATTATTGAACTGGGCATCTGGAAAATTATTTTTTCTTTAAAATCCCCCAACTACCCCCCACTCCCAAATATCAGATGCCCAATCCCCCACAAATTATTTATCCTTCTGCTTTCCTTAAGCACCTTTTCTCTATTTTTTGCGAACTTTTGAAATTGATCGGTAGATCAACGTAAAGAACCATGGATGAACACGAATAGACACGAATTTAGGCCATTCGTGTTCATCTATCACTAAAACACATTGAAATTTGATCATAAAAACGTCAACCGATAAACAGTGGACTATCTTCATTTTCAAAATCGTAAAATCTCTGACACTTTTTAATTTATATGGAGAAGCGTAAAACCTCTGAGTCTTTAAATTGAACAAACGGAGCAAGACCCCAGTCCCAGGAAAAATGGACACCGGTAATGTTACGATTATGATGGCATTTTTAGTCCGCTTGATTCTTGGAAGTACAGGATTTCGAAAAAAAAAGATGGGGAATATGCCCCTTCGATCAGTACAGGCCTGGTATTTTTTTCATTATTGAGTGTGGTTCAGGACCCAGTCCCCGATAAGCTGCAATGCAGCTGGCGAAATGGTTTCCTGAATCGTTGCGTACTCCGAAGGGCTGCCGGTTTCGGCGGTCTGGAACAGATGATTCAGGCCCGGTATTTCTTTTACTATATAGTCCGTATTGCCCCCGGTCTCCAGAGCCTCCTCGATGGCCCGCAGGTTTTCCTCAGGCGGGACCTGAAGGTCCTTTTCCCCGTTAATTGCCAGCACCGGACACTTCACGTCCATCAGAGTCGGCCGGGGGTCATAACTCAGAAAATAGCGCATCCAGGGAGAGATCAGCACCTGTACCTGGGAATCAATACTGGCGTCGGTATAACTGAAACTCAGTTTCTCTTCCTCGCTCATATCCGCAAAGGCGGTCTTCAAAATTTCCCGGATTTTTGGCCCTGCAACCGTATTATTCATTTCTTCCTTCAGGACAGCAAATACACTCTCCTGAAGAGCCCGGTTCCGCTCGATTGCTTCGGTGTCTTCTCCCATGGCCTCAGCGATCAGGGCACCCTGGAAATAAATGATTTCCTCTCCCGGCAAACCTGGCCCCGCCATGAGCACGATAAAAGCGATATCCGGGTCCCGGACAGCTGCAAGCGGCGCAATCAAACCTCCTTCACTGTGTCCGATAAGCCCTATCCAGGCCGGATCGATTTCCTCACGGCTCTTCAGGTACTCAACTCCCGCAAGGGCATCTCCCACAAAGTCCTCAGTGGTTACCAGGGACATGTCTCCACCTGATTTCCCGACTCCCCGGTCATCCACCCGAAGCACGGCAATCCCCCAACGGGTTAAAGAATCGGCCAGCACCAGGAAGGGCCTGTGTCCGAATATCTCTTCGTTTCTGTCCTGCGGACCCGAACCACTTATGAGCAACACGGCAGGGTAAGGCCCGGCCTTTTCCCCGGAAACTTCGGCTTCGGGAAGGGTTAGGGTGCCTGCAAGCTCAATTCCCGCATCCTTATTTTCAAAAACGATTTCTTCCTCCCTGTAAGGATACGGCTTTACGGGGTCCTGGGGCCTGCTCATATCAGGAACTTTATCAACCCGTTCAAGCATAAGAGGAAGATCAGCCGCCCCCTGTTTCCATTTTCCGTCTATGAAAGTGCCGTCCTCTCGAATCTTTCCTTCAAAAATCCCCTTGATGGACTTTACTTCAAGCTTCAAATTCCCATATTCATAACTGACTCCTTCCACAGGAATGCCATTCGCTCCCTGATCCAGGCTGTCCATGGTAGCAATAACCGAACCGTCAGGCCCGGCGGAGATATTGAATAACAACCTCAACTCCATCCCGGCCTGGACCTCAAGGCTTCCCAACCAGAGCCCTTCGATCTCTTCAATATTTTCAATATTTTCCGGTCTGGAGACACAGCCCGAACCGGCAGCAGCAAAAAGCAATAAGAAAATACATATTCCAATCCCGAGTTTCGCTACCCGAGTTTCGCTTCGGGATCACAGGAAATCATAGATTTCCTGGGAGTTGCGATGAAATCGCAACAGCACGAGGTCCGTTTCGCTCGCTTTGCGAGCTCAAGCGGACTAAAAAACGCCAGAAAAACCTTAAATATCGTCTTCCTGCATTCCTTTTTCCGTGCTTTTCCGTGGTTTGAATGAACACACCAAACGCCTCCACTAACAAAAAACAACCTGTATGAGTATAAAGCAATCCCAGAATTTCTATTCCTTATCCGACTACACTTTAAAATGGGACATGAATCTTTATTTGGCTGATGAAAGCCCTTATAAGGGTACGGAAAAATGGTCTGGTGACTTCAAAGAAGATCCAACGAAACAGGGCTTTGAAATTAAAAAATGGTTCAGGATACTGTAAATTTTATCGTGTATTTCGTTCCATTGTCTCTTTTCAGTTCAAGTTCACCGTCTAACTGGTCCACAAGGGTGCTTATAAGTTGTATACCAAGACTGTCAGGATTTTCCAGATCAAAACTTTCAGGCACACCTATTCCATTGTCTGATACTGTTAAAATAAAAGTGCTGCCCTTTAAGCCCTCATTATTGTTCCTGGTTCCATTATCATTACTTTCCGGAGATTCTTCTTTACAGAGTTCTATTTGAATATTCCCATTATCTCTGTCGGCAAATGCATGTTTGAGAGAGTTTGAAACGAGTTCGTTGATTATTATACCTAATGGGACAGCGGTATCCATATCAAGGAAAATATTTTCTTCCAGGTTTATATTTAAGCTTGTACTTGTATTTCCAAGCCTGTATGTCTGGAAAAGGTTTTTAACGAGCTCTTCAATATATGAGGAGAAGTTTAATGTATTGAGCTTTCCACCTTTGTACAGTTCCTCATGGATAAGAGCCATGGACACCACTCTGTTCTGACTTTCTCTAAAGGCTTCAAGAACCTCTGAGTCCTGAATATATTCTCTGTTGTTGAATTTTTCAGCCTGCAGGTCCAGCAGGGAAGAAACTACCTGCAGGTTATTCTTGATCCTATGGTGAATTTCTTTTTTACGGGCAGTTTCGATATTCGCAAGAAACTTTTTGGTCTCTTTTTTTTCGGTCATATCATAAATAGTACCCTGGTAGAATTCCGGCATTCCATCTTGTCCCTGAATTTTCTGGTAGATTTGAGTAACCCATTTGAGACTTCCTTTCCTGTGTTTTATACGATATTCGATTTCTTTGTAACCCTCAGATTGAGATCTTCGAATATTTTCCCTTTTTTTGAGATAGAGAGACAGGTCTTCTGGATGGATTATGTCTTTCCACTTAATCCGGGATATGAAATCCTTTTCGCTATACCCGGTGATTTCTTCAACAGCGCCATGTATGAATACAGGAACAAAATATTCATCCAGCTTGAAAGCAATCCCATGGAAATTCTGTATGAAAGAGCGATATTTCCTCTCACTCTCTTCAACGTTTTTAATTGCAAGTTTCCATTCCGTAATATTTTTTGTTACTCCTATGGCTCTGTATACTTCTCCTGTATCAGTTTTTAGCCAGACTCCATAGTTTTCGGCATAGATATAACTTCTATCTTTTTTTCTTAACCTGAATTTTACCTGAAATTTTATCTTTTCCTCAAATGATTTTTTCAGGTTTTCAAGCAGTTTAGGCCTATCTTCAGGGTGAACATATTCCATCCAGACCGATATATCTAGGTTCTCTAACTCTTTCGGATCATACCCTGTTACTTCCTTTATGGCTCCTGCCCACCTGACTTTACGTGTTTCAAGATTGAAATCGAATATAACCTGTCCGGTCTGTTCTGCTGCTGTGCGATATCTTCCTTCACTTTCTTGAAGTTCTTTACTGGCAAGTTTTTTCTCTGAAATATCTTTCAGTACTCCTATAGCTCCGTAAGACTGACCCTCATGATCCGTAAGCCAGACTCCGTTGTTTTCTATATAAATACAGGTTCCATCTTTTTTTCTCAACCTTAATTCGTCCTTAAATCTGCCTCCGGCGTGTCTCACTCTCTGAACTTTTTGACCCCCATTAGGTATGTCTGTGAGATGGATATTTTTAATCCAGACTTCTTTTCCAAGCCTCTGGAATTCTTCAAAACTATACCCTGTAACTTCTTCTATGGCACCTGCCCAGCTGCTCTTATCTGTTCTGAAATCATATTCATATATCACCTGCCCTGTTTGCTCTGTGGCAATCCTGTATCTTTCCTCTTTTTTCCGAAGTTTTTCTTCTGTTTTTTTACTTTTGGTTATATCTCTGGTGATAATTGAGACAGAAATCAGCTTTTCAGAGGCATCAAAAACCGAAGAGAGAGTAAATGAAACATTTATTGTCCTGCCGTCCTTTGTTAACCGCAAAGTCTCATAATGGTGGATTTTATCTCCCTGTTTAATCAGGTTAGTCAATTCTTCCGTTTCACCAACCAATATAGATGGTTCCAGAATGGATATGGGCTTTCCCAGAATTTCTTTAGCTGAATATCCATAAATTTGCTCTGCACCTTTATTCCAGCTGGTAATGATGCCATCAAGAGATTTGCTTACAACAGCATCGCTTGAATATTCGTATCTATTCAGCTACCTCTGTTTCTAACTTATATTTCGTATAAACTCAACAATTACTTTTTTCATATAGATTAATATAAAAATCATCGGATTTTGGAATGAGGTTTATGAAATGTGAAGAGATTCTTACTCAATGCCGTTCAGACCCTGAATCCATTGTTTCATATATTGAGGATCTTGAGTCTCGGTATGAAGATCTTGGATCTCGGTATGAAGATCTTGGATCTCGACACGAAGAGCTTGAATCTCGGTATGAAGATCTTGGATCTCGACACGAAGAGCTTGAATCTCGATATGAAAATCTTGAATCCGAAAACACCGAACTTCGAGAAAGACTTAATGAGTTAGAATCTCGCCTAAAAAAGAATAACCAAAACCAAAAAAGAAATCGACTTCCCTCTACTAACAATTCTACTGATAAAATACCTCAATCAAAAGGTTCACAAAAAGGAAGTTTTAGACGTCCTGGCGGCCAAAAAGGGCATCCTGGTTCTACATTAAGGATGATTAAAAATCCTGATAAAACAATCATTTATAAGCTACATAAATGTGAACATTGTGGTTGTAACATTGAGAAGATTGAAGTTATAAATTACGAGAAGAGACAAGAATTTGAAATAATTGTAAGGCGTAAAGTGACCGAACATCGTGCTGAGATCAAAAAATGTCCTTATTGTAACCGCAAAAACAAAGCTGCTTTTCCGAAATCAATTACAAAACCTGTCCAATATGGCAATATGGTTTTAACAATTGCAATTTACCTCCGAAACTACCAATTGATTCCCTATGACCGAATCAAGAAATTATTTAAAGATGCCTTTGGATTTGATATAAGCGTTGGTACAATAATTAGGGCAGAAAATAAGTTATTTCACAAGTTGAAAGGTGCTACAAACCACATCAAGAAGCAACTGATAAAAGAAAATGTCATCCATGGTGATGAAACTGGAATCGACGTTGGTGGTCAAGGGGAATACTGCCATTTAATCTCTACAAAAAAATATACATACTATTTCCATAATAGGAGTCGAGGATCAAAAGCAATGAATAAAATGGGATTGTTGCCTAAATATAGAGGAATTATAGTCCACGATTTCTGGAAACCCTATTTTAAATACAAATGTGAACATGCGGCATGTAATGTCCACATTCAAAGAGAACTTAAAGACATTTATAACATATTCAAGCAAGTGTGGGCTGAGGAGATGTCTGATCTCCTATATGAAATTAAAAAATGCGCAGACTTTGCCAGAAAACAGGGCATACAAATAGATGAAGATACGCTCAAGACCTTTAAAGAAAAGTATCAGTCAATACTAATGAAAGGATTTGAGGACAATCCTCCACCTGAAATCTCGAAAGACAATGGGGTTAAAAGAGGAAGAAAAGCGCAGAGCGATGCAAAAAATCTCCTTGATAGACTTTCAAAGTATGAAAAAGAAATCTTGAGGTTTGCTACGGATCTAAGAGTTCCTTTCAGTAACAACCAAGCAGAAAGAGATCTCAGAATGATAACAGTTCAGCAAAAAATATCGGGAGATTTTAGGAAACCCCATGGAGCAGATGTTTTCTTTAGAATTAGGGGATACATATCTACACTAATAAAGAATAATATACCTACTATAAGTTCACTTCATGCGGCGATTGAAAATGTGCCACCCTTACCCTGAATAGATACGAATATTCCACAATATTCATCAGGTTCTGATATTTCTCTTCGGTCTTCTTGTGTCTGGAACTTTCTATCCGTTCCCATTTTCCTTCCCTTTTGACCAGAGCAAATTGGTGATTGATAACTATTTCAATGATTTCGGTTGCGTTGCATCTGTCGAGAGGATATGCACAGAGAACAATCATCCGGGAGTTGCCGATGATTCTGTCCATTTTTTCCTCATAGTCAGCAAAATCATTCCAATCCTTATTCTCCAGCCAAAAAGTGTTTCCGGCCAGCCTCAAACCATCGTAGCCATTAACCAGGGCCTGATTGAATTTTTTAACCCCATCGTTCAATACTCTCTCTGAATCAAAAACGCCTTCCTGTACATACCAGTGAGTATAGGGAACAATTTCTATTTGCCCTTGCTCCAAATAAACGTCAAAATTAGGAACAGCCCTTTTAAGGGCTTCTTTTGCCTCTTCCACTCCCGAGAGTTGTGATGTGATCCACATACAAAATTCGTTGTTTTCCAGCCCAGCCTTGAAATAGGGGACCAGTATGTCCATCAAATCTTGTTTTGTCTGGTAAAATTGGCAGAAGTGTGTTCCCCAGGGTATATCCCCAATAATATCAATACCAGTTTTTCTAAGGTTATCTCTCATTTCACATCTTCTCCGACCGGGGATTCAAAGACAAAAACTTCGTTGTCTTTTGGCTGTTTTGGGTTAAGGGAATTAATTACTAAAAACCGTAAGCATAAGAATATCCCTGCTTTTTTCCAAATATATGGTATGCCTGTTTTAGAGATAGGTTTCAGGCGGGTCTCCTTCCTCAATGTTTCTAATTGAAAATTCGAAACTCCTGTTAAACCTGTGGTTTAACACGACAGCCGCAGGCTGGCAGGTGGGAAATGAAAGCCACCCACTTCTTTAAACAATGATGATAGTCATGAACGCAATGTTTGTAACTAACTAACTAACTAACTAATCAAAGATATGTCCGAATAAGCAATATTTCTAGTGAAAGATGAGTCGCTGTTTGACTATAAATAACTTCCTTTAGATTCTGTAATAGACTCCGTTTTTTAACTTAAAAATATGCACCTGTGGGACTTGGGGTAGAGCCTGTGGATTAGTGGAGACTGCTCCGGGAAATGAAACGGGAATGAAACAGAAAACCCGTTAAATCTTTAGATTTCGTGGGTAGTTTACTCACGGTCTTCCTTCTTTGTGGTTTCTGATTTGATCTCCCGCTCCGTAATCGCAATGGCATATGCCTCATTGTTATCATTTATCAATGAGGTGGCGGTCAGCCACACATCCACGATTCGACCGTCCCTGGTGAGCCGCTGAGTGCGATAAGGTTTCAAGGCCTCAGCGTGGCTAAGCTTCTTCAATGTGGCCAACTCTTCTTCTTTCCGGTTTGCCGGGATCAAGGAGCTAATATTCATCGTCAGTGCCTCGGCTTCACTCCAGCCATACATATTCTCAGCTTTCGAATTCCAGGCTAGGATGCGGCCCTCCATATCCTGCAACATTATAGCATCGCTTGCATCATGCACTATCACGGCCAGGCGGCGCATGGCCTCGGACTTCTTCAGAATATCCCTTGCCCGCTTCATCTCGGAAATATCAATAAAGGTGATCACTGCACCCTTGATGACGTTTTCAAGAGTGCGATAGGGCCGGATGCGCAGCAGGTACCACGAGCCTTCCCGGGTCTGGACTTCAATATCTTTGGGTATCAGACTGTCCAGCACCTCCTTTATATCTTCTACCAGACGGGCATAATCCAGCAGGTTCGAGACGATGTGCCCAACCGGCCGTCCCACATCAGTCGGGATCAGATTGATTATCTGTGTAACAGTAGGAGTGAAGCGCAGGATGCGCAGTTGAAGGTCCACAAAAATAGTACCTATACCTGTACCTCCCAGCAGGTTGTTCATATCGTTAATAGCCTGCGACAGATCAGTCACCTTGTTCTGTAGTTCGGTATTGACCGTAGCCAATTCCTCGTTTACTGACTGTAGTTCCTCCTTGGAGGTCTCAAGCTCCTCGTTAGTAGATTGCAGTTCCTCGTTGATTGATTGCATCTCTTCGTTGGAGGATTTGAGTTCTTCATTGGAGGTCTCCAGTTCTTCATTGGAAGCTTTAAGATGTTCTTCCTTAACCTGCAATTCCCGCTTCAGTTCTATGATGCGCGCTTCGCTTTCCCCTGTGTCCTCAAAGTTTCCTTCACCGGTAGCTATGGTCGTGGTCTTCCCGGGTTTGCTCTGCTCCCACTCCGGCGGTTCCTCAAAGGTGATCAGGAACAGGTCTGGCCCGGAGGCTGCGTCAGGGTCTGCCGCCACAGGTCTTAATGCCAGATTGACTGTAGTGAAGTCACCGTTGGTTTTAACCCGCAGCCCGGGGTGAAATACCGGCTCTTTACTGACCACGGTTTTGTACAGATCCGTGGTCAATTCCTGTCGCAATCCTTCACGAGCCATCTTCAAGATATTCAGACCAGCCTCACCCGGAGCTGGCTCCAGGTACATGCCGGTACGGCCGTGAAGATAGAGGATCTCGCCGTGCTTGTTGACGAGCACACTGACCGGGGTGTAATATTGCAGTATCATCTGTTCGGTTAGCTCGCGCAGTTGAACTTTGCTTTCTAGAGGAGCTTTGCCGGACAGTCTTTTAGGCTCCCGACTTTTCAGTTCCGGTGTGACAAATGTCCCTATTTGAGGGAGTCCATTGATAATATCCTTTTTGTGATAGATCTTCGACGTGCGGTCCAGCGTGTCAAAAAGGTTATCGAACTCACCCATGGTCTCAGAGGGACCAAGGAAGAGAAATCCGCTCGGTTTCAATGCGTAGTGGAAGAGGGGGGTGAGCTTTCTCTGCAGTTCCCTGTCCATATAGATCAGCAAGTTCCGACAACTGAGCAGGTCGAGTTTGGAGAATGGTGGGTCTTTAATAATGTCCTGCTCGGAAAAAACTATCATATCACGGATACTTTTTCGGATGCGGTAGTTGCCATCCGAATCCTGGATAAAGAAACGCTCCAGCCTTTCCTGTGAGATGTCGATGGAGATGCTGGCTGGATAGGCTCCTCTGCGGGCTTCTCCGATGGCCCGGCTATCAATATCGGTTGCGAAGATTTGTATCTTGAACACTTGCTTCAACAATTCCATCTGCTCAAGGAGCAGGATGCCAATGGAATAAGCTTCCTCACCTGTGGAGCAACCGGGCACCCAGATCCTTATCGCTGAGTCAGGGTGCTTGCCTGTAAAGAGGTTAGGGATGACTTTCTTCTGGAGCGTCTCGAACGCCGTGGGATTCCGAAAGAAACTGGTGACACCGATTAAGAGGTCGTGAAAGAGCGCCTCCACTTCAGCAGGTTTTTGTTCTAAATAACACACGTATTCATCCACAATTTTGAGATTCAGGATGGCCATACGCCGCTCGATGCGACGGTTGATGGTGTTCTGCTTATAATGGGAAAAGTCGTGACCTGTCTGGGTACGCAGCAGGTTAAATATATGTTTCATCGTATCTTCGGCCCTGGGGATCAGGGGCCTTTTTCCAAAGACTTTGCTGATATAGGCAATGAGCTGGGCCGACATCTCAGCTGGAGGCAGGACGTAGTCTGCCAGACCTGTGGTAATAGCACTGCGCGGCATGCCGTCGTACTCGCTGGATTCAGGGCTCTGTACCATTAACATGCCACCCTCCGCCTTGATAGCCCGCACTCCCAGTGCGCCGTCGCTGCCGGTACCCGAGAGTACGATGCCAGTGGCCAGCTCCTGTTTGCTCTGAGCCAGGGAGCGGAAGAACAAATCAATTGGCAGGCGATAGCCGTGTGGTTTGGCCGGTTCCAGCAACTTCAGCGTGCCAGACTCAAGAACCATGTCGTGATTAGGTGGAATGACGTAGACGCAGTCAGGCTGGACAACCATCCCATCCTTGACCTCATAAACCGGCATCCGTGTATAGCGCCCGACCAGGTCGGTGAGGATGCTTTTGTGGTTCGGATCCAGGTGCTGCACCAGAACAAAGGCCATATCAAGCCTGGTGTCGTCGGGAATAGCTGAAAAAAAGGCTTTGAATGCAGCCAGCCCACCAGCCGATGCACCGATGCCCACGATGGGAAAATCATCTTTTAAGGGTTTATCCGGGTCTACATTCGAAGCCGGGGGTTCATTAATAGAGGTTTCTTCTGTAGTATGCAGCTGTTCTTCTTTTGAAACCTGTGTTTTCCCTTTAATTGCAGTTTTTTTCCCGACCATATTATCTCATCCTTTAATGCCTAATCCTGAAGCGATATAAAGCCTTATTTATATACATGATTCCGGCTACTCTTAGGGTTGAAATCATAAAAAAATGGTGAATTGTGAAAAATGAATATGTACAATGACAGTATATAAAAAAACTAATAGATAAATCCTTGTGCATGTCAGGTAAATTTACCAGGTGTTCAGGTGCTGGGTCCTCCCGTAGAGAGCCGGGGTTATTAACCGGACCTCGGTTTTGTAATTCATTTCAAAAAAACCGACCCCTGCATTGACCGTTGAGGGCGCCGGGACAAAGGGTCGATTCAATAAAAAAGGCCCGCGTTTTATTGAATATGTTTTCAAAAACAAAGGGGGGTTAAAGGGTTGAAGACCACTGAAGAAAAAAGAAAAGGGAGAATTGTAGGCCAATCAGAAAACCGGCCCGCCCCTTAAAAACCTGCACCACTTATGCAATATACGTAGACAGATTGGGTGGGTCACTTATTAAATATACGTTAATAGTCTGCTTGAGCTCGCGAAGCGGGCGAAACGGACGCGGGCTCCCGAATCGCAACTCGGGTGCCGAAGCGAAATTCGGGTGGCGCAACTCGGGAATTATATCCCATCAAAATAATGCCCTGTATTATATTCCACATCCGCTTTTTTCAGCTTTCCTTTCTTTCCATCAAGGGCCTGCCTGTACGCCCTTACAATATCCTTTATGTCTTTTTCATCGGTTAGGGTGAGGTCAAGTCTCAGCACATCCGCGCCGCTCAATTTCAGGTCCTCAATGTATTCCAGCATGGAAAGCACCTTTGAATTGTAGATAATTGTCCGGGTGCCCCAGCGTTTTATGGGGAAGCTCTGGTCTTTGTGGTCAAGGAGACAGGCCTCACTGTCCATTTTCATAATATTCTGGTCAATAAGCGGCCTGAGGAGATCGTGTTCAGTAACAAGCATCTGTTCCCGGCCGTGGGCCGTAATTTCAAGCTCTTCGGCTTTACCGCAGGCTTCAAGGGCCTCGTAAACGGCCCGAATCTCCTTCAGGTTCAGTTCACTTGAAAGGCCGACCCTGTAAGCTCCAGCTTTTTTGAAAGTATCGACCGTGAAAGAATTGAAGACGACCAGGTCTTTTCTGGCGACAAAGGGAATCTCCAGCTCCTTTGCAAGCTGTACGGCCCCGAAATCAGCACATCCAACAGTAAAACCGGCCTCCTTTATCTCCTTCAGGAGAGGGGTAAGGGCTCTGAGTTCCTTATTGTGGGCAACCTGCGGGATATTAAAGACGATCTCAAGCCCTTTTTCAAGCAGGGAAGCCAGTTTAATCTGGTACCTGGCAGAAGTCAGGTCATAGAACTTTTTAACAGGCAGGTAAATAATGTCTGCTTTTCCGTCCGTGGCCTGGAGAAGTCCCTCCGGGTTTTTTACCTCGACACTCAGACGCGGGCCCTGATGGCTTTGAAGGCTTTTTGCGGAAGCTAGTCCTGTGGGAACATTCGGAGAAGTTTCAGCATCGGTATCGTTTTTGCACAGGCCGGTAAGGTTCGAAAGCTGCGGGTTTCGCGGCTCCTTTGGAATTAAGTTCATGGCCTGAACCAGCAGCTGGTCCATAGCCTGTCGCCTTGCACCTTTAAGAGCCCCGATAGGGATGAAGATGTCTTCATCGGCATCTATCTCAACGGACCCCGCCTCGTAAGGAGTATCCCCGAGCTGCTCCATTGCTTTCCTTATCTTATCTTCGGTTGTGGGGGCTTTCTGGGCAGGCTGAACAACATACTCATCCTCAAACTCCACACGGCCCGCAAGCGGGCTTTCGACCGTGATCTTAAGCTGCTCCCCTTTCTTGGCTCTGACCTTAATGTTTACGAGCAGGGGGTCTAATTTAAGGTCCTTAAGCTTTGACAGGAAACGTTTGTCCGTTGTGAGGAAAACCTCATCCTGAAGACTGACGACCTTTCCGGTTTTGGGGCTGATCTCAAGGGTTACTTTCTCCCCTCTATAAGCCCTTTCCAGGCGCGAATCGTCTCTCGAAATTATGCCGTTTATTGATGAACCGAGCATCCCGGTTTTAGTCTCGACCTGGGTGTGAATCCCTATCCCATCGTCTACCTGGATATCTTCCATGAGGGTAAGGGTTATCCGGGCGTGAGGATAGGTGCGGGAAATTTTTACGACTTTCCCGAGGTAAACCCCGTAGTTTGTGCTGTACTCAAGATGGGTGACTTCCTGCTCTCCAAGAACAAAGCCCCCGGTAAAACCTCTGCAGAAAAGCTTTGCAAGCTCTGTTTTTTTCCGATCAAGTTCTTCCAGGTTCAGGGAATTTCCGGTCTTGCTGATCCGCTCTACCGCCTCTTTGTAAATGGCCGAGGTGCCGGTTACATATTCGGGCTTCTTCATCCGTCCCTCAATTTTCAGGCTCTCGACTCCGGTTGCCACGATTTTGTCGAGGCCCGGAAGGGTGAAAAGTTCGGCGCAGCTTATGGGATAATCTCCCCCGATAACCTTGTTCTGCGGCTCGCCGTCCACCATAAGTTTGTACCTCCACCTGCAAGGCTGAGCACAGGCCCCCCGGTTTCCACTCCTACCGCTTACGAAACTGCTGAAGAGGCACTTTCCGGAGTAGGAGTAACAGAGAGCTCCATGGATGAAGATTTCGACTCCGATATTTGCGGAATCCACGATTTCTTTAAGCTCGTTTGTGGAAAGTTCTCTGGATACGATTACCCTTGAAGCTCCGAGCCCCTCCACAAACCGGACCCCGGCTTTGTTGTGGATCGTCATCTGGGTACTGGCATGTAAGGCCAGGTCCGGGAAAGCCTCTTTCAGGAGCCTGAAAAGACCCGGATCTCTGAGAATGATTGCGTCAACGCCCGCAGTGTAGGCCTGGTCCAGTACATCCAGGGCAGGCTGGAGTTCTTCTTCCTTGAGAGGAATGTTGAATGCGATATAGACTCTGACTCCACGGGAATGAGCCAGATCGATTGCTTTTTTGAGTTCCCGGACGTTAAAGTTCTTTGCGCCCTGACGGGCGTTAAATTCCCCAATTCCAAGGTAAACTGCATCGGCCCCGCCTTTGAGAGCTCCAAGAAAAGCGTCATAGTCCCCGGCAGGAGCCAGGATTTCCGGGGAGTTACATTTTGTAAGGTTTTTATTCAATTATATCAGCTCTTATGATTGTTTTCTATTTAGGAAAAGTGAAAATGGGTGATTCTGGTGAATTTGATGATTTTAAATCCGTAAAAGAGAGTCTACCTATAAAAGGGGATGGTTTTCTGATATATCTATGTTTGAGTATATAATCATTTCTAATATATATTAATGATGTCGGCGGGCGGATAACAGGCTTTCCTGATTGGGCAGACAGTGTCTAAAAGTGCTGATAGAATTCAGAAGAACGTGTCTGAAAGTGGACAATTTTTATCCCGGCCTTGTTCCAGATGATGATGAAAAACAATTCCTTCGTCCTTCACAATATATAAAAATAAACAGTAATGTATAAGTATTTCAAAAATGATATTGTTTATAATGTTCATTTGAAAATGAGCATGATACATTAATAGAGGTTACAAAAATATGACACATAACACAAAAAATGAAGGAAAGAACTCGGCAAAAGACATGGCCAGTGGAAAAATTGACAAAAAAGAACTTCATGAAAGGTATGCTGATGCAAAGTTTAGAGGAGAAGGAAAAGAATTTAAAGAAGGATATGCAGAAGGGGCTTCGGAATAAGCCAACTCTTTTTCAAAAAACCTTCGCCGAATGAAGAAAGTGTTCAAATTATGGGTGTGTGGAGAATCGAGGAATCCCACGATTAAGACACGGGATGAATCGGACTCCCTCTTTTTTTCAATTGTTTTTTACTGAAAGGCATCCTTTTATTATTCTCCTATTAATTAAGAATCTTGCCGGATTGGGCAGGTCACCCGCAAAAGGCCCGGGGGTTTTTTCAGAATATTCTACAAAACGGACATGAAATGTCCGTAACTTCAATTATATGTATTTATTCAAGTGTTGGGTCGTAAAAGGTATTAAGTATATTTATTTTATTCATACCGGCCCCCGGCAATTCTCCAAAATTATGAGAAACTATCCTTTTTGGGAAATAGCTTCAAAAAATCCCCGGGACTTTTTTTTGAAAATGTACAAAACGGGCAGGGGTTTTCCGGAATTAGAGATTACTATGGAGTGAGTCAAATATAATATCAAGTATTTTTGTTTACCATTCCTTAACCACCCGAGTTCCGCTTCGGCACCCGAGTTCCGCTTCGGGATCACAGGAAATCAAAGATTTCCTGGGAGTTGCACTGCAAGTGCAACAGCACGGGGTCCTTTTCGCTCGCTTTGCGAGCTCAAGAGGACTGAAAAACGCCAGAGTAACTGTACTTGTTGTCTTCCTGCATTATTTTTCCGTGTATTCCGTGTGTTCCGTGGTTTGAATGCACACACACCAAACACCCCCTTACACAAAAACACAACATGTATGAGTATAAAACAACTCCCAAAATAAAACCTGTAATTATATTTTCACCATTCCTATAGAAAACGGCGGCGGGTTTTATTTCAGATCCAGAAATCAGACCTTACTTTTTCTTCAAAAGGGCCTGAGCTATTTTCCGGCCCAGTTCTTTTGCATCCCTCACAGCTTCGGCCTGATCTTCAAACCTGTTGACTCCCACAGATTCAGCCGTTGCTTCCGGCCCGAACATCATTTTCAGCCCGCTCGTATCACATTTTTCCCTTTCCCCACACTTTATACAGGGCACGTTTCCAAGCACCTTTACCGAGCCTATTAAATTCATTCCTTCTTCCATCATATAGTACATGACAGCGTTTATGCCGCTTTCAAAAGCATTCGGCAGCATTTCGCATCCTTCGGGAATGGCCGAAGTCATTATTATTCCCCCCGGTTTTCCTCGCATAAACCCGTGCTTATGGCGCAGGGGATAAAGCCGCTCGATAAAGGTTTTCGTGCGCGAGTCAAGGGATGAATAAGGCGTAAATCCTGCGATAATCAAAGCGTCCGCTTCTTTAGCTTTTTCGGCCAGCAGGTTCCCGTCATCCTCGAACACACAGGCGTTTGTCTCAACACACTTCAGGCAGGCTATACATGGTTTGATATCGTATTTTACAAGCTTTATAAATTCGGTTTCCAGGCCGGTGGCATCAAGAGCTGTTTTTAAGGCCCGGTCCGTGTTCCCATTCGGGATTGGCGACCCCGACACTCCTAGAACTTTCATGATTTCCCCTCCGAATTGATGTTCGGTTTTTGATATATTTTCATTGGGGCTGCCGGAATAAGTATCTAATCAGATTACATTTCCTGTTTTTTGAGATTTATATATATTTTTTGGCGGGGCCTTCGGCCCTCTTTTTTTTGAGTTTCTATATATATTCCGACCTCCGTTTTTTTCACCATTTCTATCTCCTATTCTGTCCCTGTTTTGGGTTTTATGAAGAAGTGCAAAAAACGCGGCGGGGATAAGGGAATGAAAAAAAAAGATGTGGTTTTTTCAGAGATAGGTAGTGAGGGGGAGAGGAGGAAAGGGAATAAAAAACGGCGAGAAAGGATAGGTAGTGAGGGGGGGTGCAGGGGGGAGAGGAGGAAAGGAAAAATCGGCGGCGAGAATATGAGAGCTTCTTTTGGGAGAGGAGGTAAGAGGGGTTGCAGGGGGGAGAGGAGGGAAGGAAAAATCGGCGGCGAGATAAAATAACCTCTCTAATGAGGGATAGGTAGTGTAGAGATGGTGGGAGGAGGAGGAAAGGGGGAATAAAAAAAGACCAAAAACAGAGTGGCAATCTGAATAGGTTTTTCAGGACATCTATTTTTTGGCCACAGATTAGAGTAAGCAGAAATCCAAGTATCGGAAATCAAACAAAGAGAATCAGAAAAACGATAGATGATTAAGTTGAACTTACTTATTTTTCCCTTTCGATTTTCGAACGTATTCTTTTAGCCTGATTGTTTATTTTTGTAGCTTCACGATTCTTTCTCATCTTTATCAACAAAGAAGCATACATTTCAAAAAGGTCAACGAATTTAAGACTATTTTCTCCTCCGGTATTTTCCATAACTTTAATTGCTCTTTCATAATAGAGTCTAGCCTTACGATACTTATTTTGTTTATGGTAAAATATCGCTATATTGTTAAGGCAAGTACCCACAGTTGGATGGTCAGAACCAAGGGACTTTTCGGTGAGTTCAAGGGCACGGATATACAGAGGTTCGGCTTCGGAATAACGACCAAGAGCACTATAAACAGCAGCTAAATTGTTAAGGCGAATACCCACATCGGGATGGTCAGGACCAAGGGACTTTTCGGTGAGTTCAAGGGCACGGGCACACAGAGGTTCGGCTTCGGAATAACGACCAAGAGCACTATAAACAAGAGCTAAATTATCAAGGCTCTCTGCTATAACCGGATCTTCTGGATTTAAAACATTTTCTCGGATTTCTAATGCACGCATATTTAGTATTTCAGCTTCTGAATACCTGCCCAAATCTCTGATAAGTTCTGCTAAATTGTTGAGACTCTCAGATATGTCCAAATGTTTGGGTCCTAACACTTTTTTTCGAATATTCAATGAACCTGTCAAAAGTGACTCGCTTTCCTTAAAACGTGCACGTTTATGCAGGTACTTTCCGGCTGCATTTAATAATTTCCCAGAGTCTTCAGTTTCTATGTTCCACCATTTAATATGTTCTGCACAGGTCTGTGCATGGGGAAGAAGTCTGTCGCAAAGCTCCCAATTTTTATACTCGACTTCAGGAAATGCAAGATTTACAGCTTTTACAACATGTTCAACCCAGAGCTGCTGCTTGTTTTCATTCATCCCATCCTTTAGCACTGCTTGTACGAGTCTGTGAATGTCGTATGTTTGCTTATCAGTGTCACGAGTGATTAAGGAATATTGCGTAAGGGGTTCAAGAATTTCATCAAAAACCAGAGGGTCATTTTCAACGTCTTCTAGGGCTGAAGAGATTTCAGGGCCCAGTTCCTGTGCCCCTTTGATAAAAATCTCAGATGGGATATTAGAGGATTTTAGAAAAGCACTTACATATAATATTTCTGCTGAAGCTTTTGAAATTTGCTCCACCTTTTCGAAGTTCAAAAGCCAGGTAGTAGCTACTGATTTTGGATATTTGTCTGCTACAACTTTGAATTGTTCCAATAAGTTTAATCCACGTTTTTTGTAACTGGTGAGATAATTTGCAAAGCTACTGTTCACTTTTTTAATATAAGCTCCAGCTTGTTCTATAGCCAATGGAAGATAATCAAGTTCAGATGTAAGTTCCTCAAGTGCTTTACGTTCCGAAGATTCTAAGTTTTTACGTCCAGTACGTTTGGTGAAAAACTTCCGTGCTTCATCGGGATGCATTTTTTCCATTATAATTGGACTTGTGATACCCAGATTGTCAAATAATTGTGCCCTTGAAGTTAGCAGTATGTGTCCTTTCGGATTCGAAGGCAGGAAGTTTTTCACAATTTCAGGTTCATCGGCATTATCAAAAACCAGCAACCAATTTTCATTGGTTCTAAGCCAGTTTTTTACGGCAGAAACAACGAGGGATTGATCAGCGTCATTTTTAACTGGAAGATCCAGAAATTTTGCAACAGATACGTAGTCTGAAATAATTGAATCTTCAGACTCACCCTTTACCCAAAAAACGAATTTATATTCCGCAAGATAACGATATGTGTATTCAATTGCAGTTTGAGTTTTTCCAATACCCCCAAGTCCACAAACTGCTATTGGTTGCGATAAAGCCGTTACCTTTTTTGACAGGAGAACTTCATGAATTTGTGATAACTTATCATCTCTACCAGTGAATAAGTGGTTCCGTAGGTATGGTACATTTGATTTCGTGGATTTTGATTCCTGGTTAGGCTGAGATGACTCAATGGATGTGGAACCGGAACCAGAATATTCACTAATAAACGGAATCTGAGAATTAGTAGGTGAATCACCTTTTTGTATCATTTTGTCCAGAACAGCCGTTATCTCAGGAGGGAACTTTTCAGCACGTCTGTGTTCCACAACATCAGAATTGGTATCGATTATTAAAGAAATCTTTTGCTCAATCATAACTTCTAAGACAGGCTGATTTTTGCTTTTAAAATGAGTGATGTATTCTTCACGCACGAAGGAACCGTATGATTTAAAGTCTTCAGGATGCAGCCTCACATTAAGAAGAACTTTATTCAAATCGACAAAATCAACTTTTGTATAGTTATGTAACCACCAGTATACACCGTTATCTGGATTTATAGAAAAAAGCTTTACCGTTTCAATTTTTACGCGCTTGCTGCTTATATCAAGTTCATCCGCAAAACGTAAAAGTGCAGCAACCATTTTTTTGCGGCTGTTTGGATAATAAGTGAAATAATCGGAACAATCATCAATTGACAACTTAGAATGGAATTTGCATACATCCATTAAATCATCCACGAGATCATCAGGTACACTTTTGATCCATGGAGATAGCACCGAATCATTTTTTTCATACAGGTAGTCAATCCAGGCTGCGGAAAGATAATGATGATTTTTACGAATTTCGTTCTGCTCTTCTGGGGAATATCCATTTGTTGTTTCGGAAGTAAATTCTCTATCGAACTTTGCGCCTAAATCCTCGGCTCTTTCCTTTATTTCAGGATACCTGACAATATCGCACTGCATTCCGATGTCATGCAAATAAACGCCTGCTAGAAGTAAGTAGATCTCCGGTTCCAAAAATTCAGCATTTGGATTTACTTTGAGCAACTTGTCTACAAAATAAGCAATTCTTTCACTATGCTCTACACCATGATCCGTGTAGTTCTGCACTATTCTTGGTGCGTCATTTGCCCAGATACTTTCCATCACCCCACGAATTAAAGCAAGGCTGCTAGATAACTTCGGATCCAAAATATATTTTTTTAAGATTATATTTTCAATTTCTGTAAATCTAGTGTCGCGTCAATCCTCAAGTGTCGGATAAAGACGCGATAATTTTATTCTTGCATCCTCGGTTGTGAATTGCCAATTAACCTTCGAGTTTTTGTTGTTTCTGAATTTTTGCCAAGCCAATACCTCTTTCCTAACAAACTCGATGTTGTCAATTCTCCTTTTTAAGCACTGACCTGTAAGCACATTCAATTCAATCTCTGCCATATTCAACCAGCTTCCATGTTTTGGGGTGTACACAAACTCAAACCGATCCCATAGTGCCTTCGCCTTCTCTGGCGAAAACTGTTCATAAAGAGATCCAGGAATGTGTGTGTTTAGATTATCCATTACCAGCGTTATTTTGTATGCGTATTCATATTGAGCCGCGATTTCTTCCAGAAAACAAGCCCAATCTCGCTTGGTTCTACTTTCGGTAATTTTTACCATGCGTTTTCCTGCCAATGGTTCACAGGCAAGGAATATATTGCACGTTCCACAACGCTTGTATTCGTAATCATACCTGGCTGGTTTCCCGGGTGAACCCGGGACAGGAATTCTTGTTTCTGCAATCAGTTGTTTTGGAGATTCGTCCATACATACAACAGGATTTAGTGGATCAAATGGACGCTTATAAACATCAAGCACCATTTCCATATTTGCAACAAAGCTACTGTTTTGTTTCGGTGGAATTAACCATCCTTTCTGTTGCCAGGGTTTAATTTCGTTTTTTTTAAAACACGTCGAACGGTTTCATGAGAAATATTATCAATATAGCCAAGCTCTACAACCTGATCAGCTAACAACCTCAAAGACCATATTGCAAAACCTTCGGGTGGTTCGCTGCAACTTAAGGCGAGTAAATGGGCTTCAAAATCACCATCAACTTTTTTTTTGTAAATGCGGCTTCCTTTTTTTCCGTTAAGGGTAGCTTCAAGACCCTCTTCAACAAACCGCTTCTTAACTCGATCAATTTTTCTCATGCTTATATTCAGGACACGTGAGATTTCTTCGTTGGTTGAATGTTTGTCATTCCATTCACCTTTGTCGCAACCAAGCAAGATAAGAGCGTTGATAATTTTATGTGAGTTATGGTTGCCCTTTGAGGCAAGTTCACAAAGATCTTTACGTTCATCTTCAGCAAGTGTCACAGTGTATTTATTCATAAGAAATCCTCTGGGATTCATATGAACAACATGCAATATATCTGTTACGTCATTTTACGCATGACGCGACACTAGGCATGTTACCTCTCAGAAGAATCGACAACTTTTAAGTTAAATTGAGTG
The DNA here is from genome assembly GCF_055394095.1 of Methanosarcina baltica. Taxonomy (NCBI): domain Archaea; kingdom Methanobacteriati; phylum Methanobacteriota; class Methanomicrobia; order Methanosarcinales; family Methanosarcinaceae; genus Methanosarcina; species Methanosarcina baltica. Next base: position 3,547,929 of record NZ_AP042463.1, read on the forward strand.
AGATGACTTTTTAATATAACCATGTTACGAATTTATGATATAAGTGTTGTTAATTTGTCAAAAATCATCTCAAAAAGCGGTTTGGAAAAAAGCATATTTCCGGAAATATTTTTGGAAACGGCAAAAATCTGGTCTTTTCAAGGGAATAGAGGTGATGGGGGGTGTGGGGGGAAGAGGAGAAAGGGGAAAAACAAAACCACAGATTGCAAGATAATTATGAGGATAGAGGTGATGGGGGGTGTGGGGGGAAGAGGAGAAAGGGGAAAAACAAAACCACAGATTGCAAGATAATTATGAGGATAGAGGTGATGGGGGGTGTGGGGGGAAGAGGAGAAAGGGGAAAAACAAAACCACAGATTGCAAGATAATTATGAGGATAGAGGTGATGGGGGGTGTGGGGGGAAGAGGAGAAAGGGGAAAAACAAAACCACAGATTGCAAGATAATTATGAGGATAGAGGTGATGGGGGGTGTGGGGGGAAGAGGAGAAAGGGGAAAAACAAAACCACAGATTGCAAGATAATTATGAGGATAGAGGTGATGGGGGGTGTGGGGGGAAGAGGAGAAAGGGGAAAAACAAAACCACAGATTGCAAGATAATTATGAGGATAGAGGTGATGGGGGGTGTGGGGGGAAGAGGAGAAAGGGGAAAAACAAAACCACAGATTGCAAGATAATTATGAGGATAGAGGTGATGGGGGGTGTGGGGGGAAGAGGAGAAAGGGGAAAAACAAAACCACAGAAGACTCAGAAAAAACGAAGAGAAACAGGTATATATAAATAAATAACTCTGTTACGACTGTATACAAAAAATAAAAAAAGGTTAAATTATGCCAGGTTGCAGATTAAATGACACTGAACGTAAATTAAAAGATTGGTGGGAAAGCCCCTCTACTGGATTTAAATTCCCTGCATTAAAGGGCATTTCCATAACAGGTGAACCTGGACTACGAGGAATTACTAATCTTGAGATTAATTTTAATTATCCTCTTACTGTAATATGTGGGCAAAATGGTAGTGGGAAAACAACACTATTAGCTTTAGCTGCGTTAGCTTTCCATACGCCAGATGATATTTTTCACAGTTATCAAGCAAGAAATGAAAAGGGCCACTATACATTCGTTGATTTCTTCTTTAAAGGTGCAAAAGACCCTAATATTACGGGAGTTGAAATTATGTATCTATTCAGGGTAAGGGTGGCACATTTTCAATCGCCGCATGAAGTGAACTTATAGTAGGTATATTATTCTTTATTAGTGTAGATATGTATCCCCTAATTCTAAAGAAAACATCTGCTCCATGGGGTTTCCTAAAATCTCCCGATATTTTTTGCTGAACTGTTATCATTCTGAGATCTCTTTCTGCTTGGTTGTTACTGAAAGGAACTCTTAGATCCGTAGCAAACCTCAAGATTTCTTTTTCATACTTTGAAAGTCTATCAAGGAGATTTTTTGCATCGCTCTGCGCTTTTCTTCCTCTTTTAACCCCATTGTCTTTCGAGATTTCAGGTGGAGGATTGTCCTCAAATCCTTTCATTAGTATTGACTGATACTTTTCTTTAAAGGTCTTGAGCGTATCTTCATCTATTTGTATGCCCTGTTTTCTGGCAAAGTCTGCGCATTTTTTAATTTCATATAGGAGATCAGACATCTCCTCAGCCCACACTTGCTTGAATATGTTATAAATGTCTTTAAGTTCTCTTTGAATGTGGACATTACATGCCGCATGTTCACATTTGTATTTAAAATAGGGTTTCCAGAAATCGTGGACTATAATTCCTCTATATTTAGGCAACAATCCCATTTTATTCATTGCTTTTGATCCTCGACTCCTATTATGGAAATAGTATGTATATTTTTTTGTAGAGATTAAATGGCAGTATTCCCCTTGACCACCAACGTCGATTCCAGTTTCATCACCATGGATGACATTTTCTTTTATCAGTTGCTTCTTGATGTGGTTTGTAGCACCTTTCAACTTGTGAAATAACTTATTTTCTGCCCTAATTATTGTACCAACGCTTATATCAAATCCAAAGGCATCTTTAAATAATTTCTTGATTCGGTCATAGGGAATCAATTGGTAGTTTCGGAGGTAAATTGCAATTGTTAAAACCATATTGCCATATTGGACAGGTTTTGTAATTGATTTCGGAAAAGCAGCTTTGTTTTTGCGGTTACAATAAGGACATTTTTTGATCTCAGCACGATGTTCGGTCACTTTACGCCTTACAATTATTTCAAATTCTTGTCTCTTCTCGTAATTTATAACTTCAATCTTCTCAATGTTACAACCACAATGTTCACATTTATGTAGCTTATAAATGATTGTTTTATCAGGATTTTTAATCATCCTTAATGTAGAACCAGGATGCCCTTTTTGGCCGCCAGGACGTCTAAAACTTCCTTTTTGTGAACCTTTTGATTGAGGTATTTTATCAGTAGAATTGTTAGTAGAGGGAAGTCGATTTCTTTTTTGGTTTTGGTTATTCTTTTTTAGGCGAGATTCTAACTCATTAAGTCTTTCTCGAAGTTCGGTGTTTTCGGATTCAAGATTTTCATATCGAGATTCAAGCTCTTCGTGTCGAGATCCAAGATCTTCATACCGAGATTCAAGCTCTTCGTGTCGAGATCCAAGATCTTCATACCGAGATCCAAGATCTTCATACCGAGACTCAAGATCCTCAATATATGAAACAATGGATTCAGGGTCTGAACGGCATTGAGTAAGAATCTCTTCACATTTCATAAACCTCATTCCAAAATCCGATGATTTTTATATTAATCTATATGAAAAAAGTAATTGTTGAGTTTATACGAAATATAAGTTAGAAACAGAGGTAGCTGAATAGATACGAAATTATTTGGAAATATGGAGAAGAGATTGCTAGAAATAAAAACACAAAAAAAATCCGCAAACAAACTAAAAAATGGATGAAATACGAAACGAGACCTAAACGTCCAGTTCATTATTTTGGTGCATCACGTATTCTCCCTGCAATAGAAAAAAATGTATTACGCAGCCATTTTAAAGTGATTAGAACCCAGCATAGAAGTATACAATTGAATGATACATTTAGAAACATTTTTTGTGAGATCTTGGGGAGACGATATGAAGATGCTGAAATTACAAGATCTGATAAATATACATTGCGTAGTTGTCATTATGGATCTACTTACACCAGTTTTAACATGGGTGCTGGAGAGGACACATTAATCGAACTACTTTATTATCTTCAAGAAGCTCCAACGGGTTCACTTATTGTTATTGAAGAAATTGAACTTGGACTTCATCCAGAAGCTCAACAGAAATTTGCAAAACAATTACAAGAAATAATATTCTCGAAAAAATTTCAAGTTATCGTATCCAGCCATTCAAGAGCCTTTATAAACAGCGTCCCGCGAATTTCTAGAGTATTGATCCAGCGTTTAAACAGTACCACTCACAAAGTAATAGAAGCTCCAACAACAAGATTTGCAATGGGGTATCTTCAAGGAAATACACTAGCTGAACTAATAATTTATTGTGAGGATAAATTTGAATATTCTTTCGCAGAAAGAATGATTGAAACAGTTTTATCCCCTGAGCTTAAAAGACGTGTCAATGTAATTGGAGTCGGTGATAATAATCAAGTTGCTACTCAATGTGGAGCCCACGTAAAAAGTACTCTTCCAGAAAAATACTTAGGAGTATTTGATGGAGATGTGAGCAGAGACGATATGAAAAAATATATGAAAAAAGAGATCCCCAACAGTGATGATGGATATTATGGAAATTGTTTCCGTTTAACAGACGAATTATTAGTTCCCGAAAAATGGGTATTAACAGAGATAATGAATGATGATGATCGTCTTGAAAAAATGTGTGAAGAATTAGAAGAAGATTCAGATACTGCAATGAGTTATCTTAGAGCGTGTCTTAAAATTCAATTTGATTATACAATTGGGATAGTACTCACGTATTTGGACCAAAAAACGGTAACATTAAACCGTCAAATGTCTAAAGTCTAAGAGGCTGTCTAAATATTCACATTTCAGTTTTCTAAATGTTCTATCTTAGCCAGTCGTTTGCTCATTACACGGATCATAGCAGCATAGATGAAGGCTTGACTGGACTCTGTCAATCCTTCATAATCTTTGCTCAAACGCCGATATCGACCCAGCCATCCAAATGTACGTTCTACTACCCATCTGCGAGGAAGTACTTGAAAACCTTTGACATCATCCTTACGCCTTATGATTTCCAAAACCCAACTGCACGTAATATTGACCCAATCAATCAGTTTACCAGCATAAGCAGCATCAGCCCAAATAAGCTGCAATCGAGAGAATGTCCCATTAACTCGTTCCAGAACAAGTTTAGCTCCATCTCGATCCTGAATATTCGCTGCATGAACTACAACCGTCAATAGTAACCCTGTTGTATCCACCAGAATGTGGCGTTTTCGCCCTTTGACTTTCTTGCCAGCATCATAGCCGCGCACTCCAGGTGTTTCTGTGGTTTTGACTGATTGACTATCTATAATCGCTGCACTTGGTTCTGGTTCTCTGCCATTTGCAACTCTCAGTTTAGTTCTCAGCGCAGCATTTATGCGCTCCCAAATTCCTTTGATCCTCCAAAGACGGAAATAGTGGTAAACAGTTTTCCACGGTGGAAACTCGTGTGGTAACATTCTCCATGCACAACCAGAACGTAGCAAATAGAATATGGCATTCAATATTTTCCGATAAGAATGAACACGCTTTCGACCTCGATTATTTCTGGAATTTGGGATATGCGGCTTAAGTAGTTCCCATTCTTCATCAGATAAATCACTCGGGTAAGGCAGTCTTTCATTTTGTTCTGGCATCAACAAATGATTTGGGTGCAAGTATTATTTAATTATATTACACCCACTCAATTTTAATTATGATGTCCAATGAATTTGATTTTAAACATCGAGTAGATAAGTATGACTAAATTAATTTGCTGTGTTAGCTGAAGATCAACAATGCCTATTACCCAAATGTAGAAATGGTTTGAATATTCAGACAGCCTCTTAGAAAATTAAATCAATGTAAACCTCATGACATTGGACATGAATTATTTAAAATGTCAGGATTAAGTAAAGAAGATGCTGAATACATGTTAATTAAAGTAGCATGTAAGCAAAACAAAAAATTCAACCCGCTTTTGTTTAAAATATATGAAATTCTTGAAAATGACGAATGGTTCTTTAATAAAATATTATATAGTGAGAAGAACCTTGGAACATTTGCCAAATATTTAGGGATTGATGACGCCGAAGACGTTAAAGAAAATATTAAAAGATTAATTTATGAGATCAACAAAATAAAAAAGCAGAAAGAAAAAACTCCAGAACAAAAAAAGAGCGAAATCAACAAAATATATTTGGATGCTTTTGGTTTAAATCAAGAACAATCTGAGGACCTTATGAAGAAAGTAGTAATTGGTAGGGTTTAAACTTCAAAATATCATAAAAAACATACATGTTATTTTTAGAATAACATGCACAAAAAAATGAAAGTAGCCAGTACTTTCATGCTATATAGAGGTTCTCCTCCTTTTCTTCAAACCCCGCAAATCTCAATCAATTCCTTAGCCCAAACAAGTTTCTTCTTCTTAATCGGATTGACATCCGGGTCCTCAAAATCAAACCCCGCCAACCGGACGCTGGCGGCCCCAAACTCCTTGGCCACAAAAACACAGCGGTCCCCGTCACTGAAACCCCCGAAATTGTAAACCCTATCAAAAGGCCCGGCCTGGGTTGTTGCCAAAAATCTCTTAAACCGGGGCACGTATTTCTCAAGCTTATCCGTATTGTCCCCGTGGGCATGGATAAGGAGAAGCGAACCTTTCTCGCAGGCCAGAATCTCTTTTTCAATGTCAGCCTCGGAATTTCCGTCAAGGTCCGTCGCAATTACTTCCGGGACCCGGCCAAGATCCATAAGGACGGCGGCGGCCCCATCGGCTGCAATAATAACAAAATCGGAAAGCTCAATTTCTAAAAGCTCCGCCCGCAGGCTCGGAGCATTTCCGCAGACCAGCACCGGCTTTTTTGAAATAGCAGTCTCAAGTTCGGAAAGGCTGACAGAATTAGCCTCTGTCAGCATCCCGGAAAGGAGAAGGGCCGCCTGCTCATCGCCGAGCCGATCAAATCCGAAGTCTTCCAGTATTTTTTTGTAAATTGGCTCCCAGGTAGCAAAATCCAGTAAAATCAACTCCTTCCTATTATCATAAAGGTAGTATGTGTTTTTGTTAGTGGAGACATTTGGTGTGGGCATTCAAACCACGGAACACACGGAACACACGGAAAAAAGAATGCAGGATTATCATAAAGGTAGTATGTGTTTTTGGTAGTGGAGACGTTTGGTGTGGGCATTCAAACCACGGAACACACGGAACACACGGAAAAAAGAATGCAAGAAGACGATATTTAAGGTTGTTCTAGTATTTTTTAGTCCTCTTGAGGAAGCATAGCTCCCGAAAAGGACACCGTGCTGTTGCAATTTCATCGCAACTCCCAGGAAATCTTCGATATCCTATGATCCCGAAACGGAACTCAGGGAAGACGACAAGTAAGGTTGTTCTGGCGTTTTGTTCACAGTGGGATTTTTAAATCGATTATTTAAAAATCCGACATACTCACCGGCCGCAAGGCCGGTTTCCGTGTCATTCCGTGTCTTCCGTGGTTTTTTTCTGTTAGTACATAATTAATCACGCAAAAAAACCAGAACAACCGAAAATGGCATACATCCGGCGTTCTTTTTCCGTGTGTTCCGTGTCTTCCGTGGTTTTTTTCTGTTAATACATAATTAATCACACAAAAAAAACCAGAACAACCGAAAATGGAATATTTCCGGCGTTATTTTTCCGTGTATTCCGTGGTTTTTTCGGTTAGTACATAATTAACCACAGAAAAAAACCAGAACAACCGGTGTCCTTCCGTGGTTTAAATCTTATTTCGAGATTTTCTACTTTTCCACTTAAGCCTTCGAGATGCCCATCTTCATGGCAATGCCTTCGACGTCCCAGTCCTTGACAAGAACTCCGGAAACCTCGGCTGTGACCGAAAGTTCAAAGCTTGCGGCCCGGACTTCCTCAGCAATAAGCCCCTTGAGGGTCTCGACAAGGCCCATAACCCTTTCGTCCTCGATCCGGACTTCGACTTTGATGTTCTCATCCACAATAAGGTCGAGTTCCTTTCTCATGTCCTGGAGCCGGCGGATAACTTCCCTTGAATAACCCTCGCCTTCGAGTTCGGAGGTCAGGTTGGCGTCCACATAGACGAGACCCGCAACGGACCCCGCACTTGCGACTCCTTCAGGCAGAGTTTCCGCGAAATTGGCCATTTCCGGAGTGATGGTAACAGAGCTTCCATCAGCGAGGTTCAACTCGAACTCTCCGGCATCGGCAAAGGCTTTCTTGAGAACCACGCCATCAACCTCTTTCAGAACAGCGCTAACCTTGCCTGCGTCCCTCTTAAAAGTCGGCCCAATCTTGCCGGGGTTTGGGATTACTTCGAGGCCCAATTCATCCCAGCTTTCTCCAACCCCTGTCAGCACAATGGCCTTGGAATTGGTCTGGTCCTTCAGGACGGATTCAAGCCTCTTAACAGCTACAACTGCGGCTTCGGATTCGGGGCTGACCACGATACGAGCCACCGGCCACCTGAGTTTCCTGCCTACCTTCTGGCGGGCATTTGAAGCTGACTCAACGATTGAGCGGGCTGTGGTCATGGCGGCTTCGAGTTCGGGGTCAAGGTAAGCCTCATTGACCTCGGGCCAGTCGCACATGTGAATGGATTCAGGAGCATCCGGGTCCACGTTTCGAACGAGGTTTGTGTACATCTCCTCGGCCAGGAAAGGCATGAAAGGAGCAAGCAACCTGATGAGAGTCACATAGACCTCATAGAGCACCCTGTAAGCGGCAAGCTTGTCCGGGTCGTCAGCTTCGGTCCAGGTCCTCGGCCTGATGAGCTGGATGTACCAGCGGGAGAGGTCTTCGAGGGTGAACTCCATGATTTCCCTGACAGCCTTGTGGAGCAGATAACCACTCATAGCCTCATCCACGGCCTTGATCATGGACTGAGCCCTTGAAAGGATCCACCTGTCTTCTTCCCGAAGAGCGCCCTTGACGGAGTCCAGGGTGACTTTCATGGGATCGAATTCATCGAGGGCCATGTAGGGGAGCGGGAAGCGGAAGACGTTCCAGAGGATGTTAATGTTCCTGTGGACGGTTGCGACCTCTTCCCAGCTGAACTTCAGATCGTCCCATGGGGCACTTGCGGAAAGCACGTAGGCCCTGAGGGTGTCCACCCCGAATTTGTCGATTACTTCCTTCGGAGTGATGACGTTGCCAAGACTCTTGGACATCTTCTTCCCGGCACCATCAAGGGTGAAGCCGTGCATGAGCACACTCTTGTAAGGAGCCTTCCCGAAACCCACCATGCTGGCCCCGAGCTGAGAATAGAACCAGCCACGGGTCTGGTCATGGCCTTCGGTGATGAAGTCTGCGGGCCACCATTCGTTGAAGTCCTCTTCATGCTGCGGGAACTTCAGGGTTGCCCAGGAGGCGACGGCCGAGTCAAACCAGACATCGAAAACGTCTTCCACACGCTTCATATCCCCCCCGCAGTCGCAGGGGATAATTACTTCATCCACGTAAGGGCGGTGCAGCTCAATCTCGGCGCTGGCGTTGGACTTTTCGACCAGTTCCTGCTTTGTCCCAATGACTTCCATCTTTCCGCATTTCTGGCATTTCCAGACCGGAATCGGAACTCCCCAGTAGCGCTGCCTGGAGATACACCAGTCCCTTGCGCCTTCCACCCAGGCTCTGAAACGAGCTGAGCCAGCCCAATCGGGATACCAGTCCACGGCCTCGATTTCAGCAAGCATTTTCTCTTTGAGTTCCGTGATCTTGAGGAACCACTGCTTGGTTGCAAGGTAAATGATTGGGGTCTTGCAGCGCCAGCAGTGCCCGTACCTGTGGGTGATGCTTTCTTCTGTCAGGAGCCGGTCACGCTCAAGGAGGTCCGCGATGACAACGGCATTGGCTTCTCTTATGTTCATGCCAGCGTACTTTCCGGCTTCCTCAGTGTAGGCCCCATTCGGGCCGACCGGACAGAAGATGGGCAGGTTGTTTTTGACCCCGACGGCAAAGTCGTCCATCCCATGTCCGGGGGCGATGTGTACACAGCCGGTGTTTTCGGCGGTTACGTATTCGGCCTCGTAGACGTTGTGCTTGAACTCGGCCTGGAGTGGGATGACGTCCGCAAGCGGACTTTCGTACTCAAGCCCTGCGACGTCTTCTCCGAGCATGGTCTCAAGGATTTCGTAATCCGTGTACCTGCCCTTCTTGAGCACGTTTTTGATAAGGGTTGTGGCTGCGATCAGGACTTCTTCTTTGCCGTCCTGTCGGACTGCCCTGAACCTGGCGTATTCGAAAGAGGGGTGAACCGCGACCGCTATGTTTGAGGGAATGGTCCAGGGGGTTGTGGTCCAGATGACGATGAAGGTGTTTTCCTCACCTTTGACTTTGAACTTGACGTAGATTGAGGGGTCCGTCCGGTCGGCGTATTCGACTTCGGAATCGGCGATGGCGGTTTCGCAGCGGGGACACCAGTTGACCACGCGCTTGCCCACATCAAGCAAATCCTTTTTCTCGGCCTGCTTGAGAGTCCACCAGGCGGCTTCGATGTACTCGTCCTTGAGGGTCATGTAGGGGTCTTCCCACTGGAGCCAGACCCCGAGTTTCTCGAACTGTCCGGTCATGGCCTGCTGCTGTTCAAGGGCAAATTCCTTACATTTGGAAATGAAGTTCCCGACCCCGAAACTCTCGATGTCCTTCTTGGACTTGAAGCCTAAAATTCCTTCGACCTTGACCTCAATGGGCAGCCCGTGCATGTCCCAGCCGGGCCGCTCCATGATGTTCCGGTTGTGCATGGAGTAGTAGCGGAGAATGGAATCTTTGATGATCTTGTTCCAGGCGGTCCCCAGGTGGATGTGTCCGGTGGTGTATGGGGGTCCGTCCACGAAAAAGAACTTTTTTCCGGTTTTTCGGCGCTCCCGGGTCTTCCGGTAGGCGTCGGTTTCGTCCCAGAACTGCGTTACTTTTTGTTCAATTTGTTCTGCGTCGTATTTGGCAGTTATTTCTTTTATCATCTGGGGGGTCACCCTGTAAAGATTAGTATAAATTTGAAAGTCCTATTTTGCGGCTGGCCAACGCTGAACGTTTGCCGTGCAGTAAAGTCTAATCAGTAATTGCTACACTTAATTTAAGCTTTGTTGTATGGTGTTGTACGTGAGTCATTTACAAATCATCAGATAATAAGAGATATAATATAAATATATAATAATGGAAATGGCCTCTGATCTCGATTTATCACAATTTTGGTGCTGGAACGAAGAATGTCCTGACTATGGGAAAAAAGATCACGGAAATATTATCCTTAAACAAAGATATGGTGTAACTATTCAGCCATACTTTGAACAAAGGCAATTTTTCCTCGTTTCGAGGAAAAATTGCATATAAAATAACTCTATCTCTTCAGTATCATGCTTACACGTGAAGAGATTCTTGAAATCTATGAAGAAGGCCCTGAAGCAGTCGTTGCTGTAATTCAGAGACTTGAGACTATCATAGAGAAACAGGCTTCTCAAATTGCTGAACTTGAGGAACGTGTAAGGGTTTTAGAGGCTCGTCTAAATCAAAACAGCCAAAACAGCAGTAAACCTCCTTCTACTGACGTTTTTGTGAATGAAAAACCTAAACCTAAGAGTAGCCGCACAAGAAGTGGGAAAAAACCTGGTGGTCAAAAAGGTCATTCTGGAAGTACTTTCGAAATGGTTGGGGATCCTGACCATATAATATTTCATTCCCCTCACTGCTGTGAAAATTGTGGTCATGATCTTGAAGATACTGAAGTTCGGGACTGTGAACGCAGGCAAGAAGCTGATATTCCTCCTGTGAACATCATATTTACCGAACATCGTGCTGAGTCCAAGAAATGCCCTCACTGTGGGAAAATAAACAAAGGTACTTTTCCAGACTCTATAAAATTCCCTATTCAATATGGACCTCGCCTTTTATCCTCTCTTGTATATTTAAGGAACTTTCAATTGATTCCTTATAAACGGATTTGTGATTTGTCAGAGGACTTTTATGGAATACGTATCAGCCCTGCTACCATAAAAAGAGCTGAAAAGGAATTATTCCAGAAATTGGAACCTTTCGAAAAAGCTGTTTTCGAACATCTACGGGTAGCCTATTCTGTACATTGTGATGAAACAGGAATGAGGGTTTTAGGGACAAAATGGTGGCTCCATGTTGTTTCAAACAGTCTGTGGACATACTATTTTGTACATCCAAAAAGAGGATCAGAGGCAATGAATGCTTTGGGTTTTCTTCCAGAATACAAGGGGGTAGTAGTTCATGATGGTTGGGCATCATACAACAAATATGGATGTGAACATGCTCTCTGCAATGCTCATCTTAAGAGGGACCTCACTGGAGTTGAAGAGAATTTTGAGCAGCAATGGGCTAAAAAAGTAAATGAACTTCTGAGTGAAGTAAAAAAATATACCGACGAATGCAGAGAAATGGAAATTCCAATAGATCCAATAAAAGTCAGGGCATTCGAGGAAATATACGATAAAATAATTAAAGAGGGAATTGAAGAAAATCCACCTCCTGACCTCTCAAAACAGGTTAAAAAAAGAGGAAGACCAGCACAAACAAAAGCAAAGAATCTCCTTGATAGGTTCATAAAATACAAGGATAGGATTCTGAAATTCCTCAATGACCTGAGAGTTCCATTTGATAATAATCAAGCAGAGCGAGACATCAGAATGATGAAGCTACAACAGAAGATTTCGGGAACTTTCCGAAGCATCGAAGGAGCGGTAGCTTTCTGCAGAATTCGGGGATACATATCCACTATTAGAAAGAATAGCTTGAATGTCATGGATGCTATTCGAGCGGCGCTCAATGGAGCGCCGCTATTATCCGATAGTTGCAACATTAGCTGAAACTATGCTTTTTTTATCAGTAGGCTGAATAGTTACGATATGGTAAACACAACCAGGCGCTTCTTAAATGCAGGACATGTAAGGATTGCTTTAGTGAAACGAGAGGTACAATGTTCTTTGGACTGGATACTCCTCAAGATGAAATCCTAAGAACACTTGCAATGATCCCCGAAAAAGGGAGTATTCGTGGAGTTGCAAGAGCAACTGGGCATGACAAAGATACTATTTCCAGATGGCTTGAAATTGCGGCAACTCATTGTGAACAAGTTACAAAGTATTTTCTGCAAAATCTTAATCTAAAAAGAGTAGAAGTAGATGAAATATGGGGATTTATTAAAAAAAACAAAAAAATGTGAAAGATGACGATCCCGAAGAATGTGGTGATGTATACTCACTCACGGCGATAAAAAGTGATACGAGATTATTTCTTTGCCATCGTGAAGATGGTCGAACCGCTGAGGATGCTGCAAAGTTGTTTGATATAGTTAAGGCAATGAGTTCAAAATCATCTCCTATCCCCGTGTTTACGTCAGATAATCGGGATCCATTTGAAGAAGGACTTCTAAATGTTTATGGAATTTTTGAAGTGCCACCATACAAAGGAATCGGGAGAAAGCCACTTCCTCGAATAATCCCCTCAGATGATTTAAAATACGTCAAAATTTTCAAAAAGAAAGTGAAAAATATAGTCGTTGAAGCAGTTCAGAGGATCATTTTTGGCAAAAAAGAAGAGGTCGAGGAAATGCTCGGAATAGACGAAGATGACTATATTGGAACATCATATGTAGAAAGGATCAACCTTACAATTCGTAATTCTCTTGCAAGATTTATTCGTAAAGAAATCAATTTTAGTAAAAAAATGAGAATGCATCAAAAGGCACTAGATTTTTTCCAAGCGTGGTATAACTTTGTCAAAACACATGATTCGCTAAAAATAGAGGTGAATAGTGGGAGCCGTCGGTGGGAATATAGAACACCGGCAATGGCTGAAGAGCTTACAGATCACATCTGGACTTTAGAGGAACTTTTTAAATTCAAAGTGCCTGTTCTATAACTTGGGGACAACACCTGAAATTCAATAACAGATAAAGGTGGTACAACATGGATACTTTTCAGCATATTTCCTGCAATACCAGATGCCCCAAATGTAGTTACGGTATTCATAGGCGTACTTGCGTGTTATTTAAAAGTTTCTTGAGTGTGTGGCAGCCACCAATACCAGTGTTTGCACCGATGATAACTTCATTCCCAAGAGTTAACCTAAAGTGCCAATATGGCTCTTTACAATCAGGTACTAATGGCCAAAAAAGTTTAATATCTACAAATTTATTTCCACAATCTCTTTGATTCAGAATTTTAATTGCTTCTTCAATGTCGATTTTGTAAGATGGAATGATCCTTATTCCAAGAGGACATTGTATTTGTACCGGACATGTCATTCCATACAGTGGAGGTTGAGCCGCATAAAATGAAAAGCAAGTTCCATCTTTTGCACGCTCTATGAAATTCCAACCTAAAATATCTTTCACTTCCGTACCCATTCCATTATTGATGCAAGCTTGTTTAGATAGTAATCCTGCAATTGGTTTACCATCCAAAGCGGTTGATACTTTATCTGACAAATATTTGAGATCCATCTTTTCACCACCTATTCTATTAATTAAGAGAATTCACCAATTAGGAGCCTATCCGAAAAGTGGTTACCTGCTATAACTCTTACAATATGCAAAACCAAAAACACTTTCGATAAATGAGCTCAAACAAGCTGAGTGTGTCTTTTTTTCCAACATTATAAATAATTCACGGACCGGGCCCTTAAATTATTAAGTGTTTTATATAATGCAGTTACAATATATAGAACTATGGATATGTTCAACAAATATATGCACAGTCAGAGCTCCCAAAATCAAATTGCGTGTGGACACCCCGCCCTAAAGAAGCTGTCCGACAATACTGTGAATAATTAGAATTTCCGTAACTCGTATAACCTGCATTCCGCATTTTTAGGCGCATAAAGGCCTCAAGATATTGAATCATGTGCTTAAAATATGGTCGTACAGTGCTTCATGGTTGCTGTTTTCATTATCAATATCCAATGTGTCTTTTGCCTGTGTTTTTGGACCCTGGGTGCAGGTTGATTCCGGCCGCAGCAAAAAATGGAAAAAAGGAGCTTAAGGCTCCATTCTGATTATTTAAAATAATACCAACCGAATACAAATGGACCACCAGGATATTAATCAAAGGAATATTCAAAACCATGAAAGAAAAAACAAACAATCCGGGCAGACCGTCTCCGGAATTTGTAGAAAATGTAACGGCTTCAATACTTGAAACCGCTCAACAAAACAACCGGGACCTGCTCTGGAAAATCGATTTTCATACCGGCCTGCAAAATTATATATCTTCTCTCGCGGGAAAATTCGGTTTATGCGGAGAAATAGAATACCCGATAAAGGCCTTCCGACCGGACGGGAGAACCGGAAAAATAGACGTGGCCTGGTTTGAAGGAGAAGGACCTGAACCGGATTTTGGGCAAGAACAGCTTCCAGTGGCCGTTTTTGAAATTGACTCCGGGCTGAGGAAGAAGTCCGTCGGAAAACTGCTGGCGGTTGACGCGCCTTTTCGTTTCTGGGCCTATTACGGCAAAAAAGAGGCGGATTCCCTGCTTGAGAAAAATGACCCTGAAAGACTTATCAGGCTTATAAGGGTGGAAAGGCCGGAATTTAAGAAATTAGTGTAACAGTTGGCAGGCAAGGGAAGGTCTGAATGCGGAAAAATCAACACCGATGATAAAAAAATATAAAAAGAGGAGGACTCCCCCTTAAAGGTTTTAGTGGACGGCTAAAAGCCGTTCCTGCACTGACATCGGGATCAAAACACTGTCAATCACATGAATAACCCCATTACTGCACTCGATGTCCGGCTGAGTGACCTGAGCATCTCCAATCTGTAATCCCCGAGAGAGATCTATCTTAAGCTCTTCTCCCTGCAGGGTCTTAACGGACTTCATGCTTACTATATCCCGAGACATGGCCGTTCCGGAAGCTACGTGATAAAGCAGGACCTGTTTGAGGCTCTGTTTGTCCTCAAGGAGATTGTTAAGAAGGCCCGAGGGAAGCTTTGAAAAGGCCGCGTCGTTCGGGGCGCAGACGGTGAAGGGACCTTCATTACTTAAAGTATCCACCAGGTCTGCGGCCTCTATTGCCCTTACAAGAGTCTGGAACTCACCTGCCTGTATCGCTGTTTCCACAATATTTGCCATGTAGTACCACTCCCTTATTTTTAGGTTAATTTGATTTTTTTTCAGGAAACTCATTTAACCGAGCTGATTTCGCAAAGCTTATTTCAGAATTATCCACATCGCGACAATCTTCTCAATATCAATGTGGGTATAACCTTCTTCTTTAATGTTCCACCTAAGACTCAGGACCCCATCCTTACATTCAGCGGCAACACCTCTGTATGTGTTATTTCCCCTGACATCGATTTCAACTTCTTTTCCAAGATAATACTTTTCTATGAATTCCTGCTTTATATTGTAACCCCCATTGTTTGCATTTTGTCAAAATTATAATAAACAAATAGAATATACTATTTTAATAAAAATATACATTTTGAAATAAAGTTTCTGAACTTTGTTTCTGAACCCGGGTTAAAAGAAAACCTTTTTTTGTTTATCTGGGGCAGGGATGAATGAAAAATGAGGTTTCAAAAGGGGCGAGCTTTTTTTGAATCCTTCTGATATCGACGCCCTCAACGGCCGACAGAGGAGGCCGGGCTTTTCGAAAAAAAAATGAAAACAAAATAAGAGCCAAAAACAGCTGCCTGGAATTAAAAAAAACATCCCTGACTGCATTCATTTTTGTCTGGCCCGAGACCAACGTCTTCAAAAAACCGGGCTGTGCTTTTGAGATCAAGTATTCAGAGTTATCTACCAGCACATTTCAAGCAGAGAAAAACAAAAACAAAAAACGAAAGTACTCAGGTACTTTCATTCTAAAACCGTTCTGTCAAAGAACGGAATTCCGGCCCCCGGACACCACATCTCAAGGAAACTGAGCATATGATACTTCAGGAAAACCATAACGGGCACATTCAGGAAAAGCATTACCCCCATGAAAAACAAAAACTCCACGAAGAGCACCGGGGCCAGGCCTATCCAGACCAGATTTTCGGTAAGTAAGGCCGAGAGCAGGAAATAGAGGATTCCGTCAACAAGAAGGAAGACCAACCCGAGCCCGAGCAGCACCAGCAGGAGAAGAATCAACAATACAACTGCGGTCCCGAGCCTGAGCAGGAATCTCGACCCCCAGTAGACCAGCATTTCTTTCCAGCTCTGCCTGAAGTTTTTATAAACAAGCCCGAAGGCGGAAAGAATCCCGGATTTCTGGTAAATTGAAAGCGGGATTGCGAGGTTCAAAAAAGAGCCTATCACCGAACGTATAAGAGCAAGTACAAAGAGCACGACTAAAAGCCAGGCAATACCTCCGAGGATGAACGGCCAGTCAAGGTCAGAGCCCCCCTCAATTACTCTGGATATGAAAGGAAACATAGCCGCACCCAGGAAAAGTAAGGTGACAAGACCCAGTAAGATACGGATAATGAAAAGCCTGAAACCGTGTCCCAGGAAGCGCTTAGAGTAATTCAAGATCTTTACCTCATTGCTTACGAGGGACTCCACGAAAACAAATTCCATCAAGTTGGAGATATAGGCGAAAAACAGTCCTATGAGAAAGAGGATAAATATTCCCAGGACAATAAAATTAAAGTAAGGAAGAGAACTTATTTTGTCAAAGATGACTGAAAAATCCCCGGGGTCTTCTCCAAACCCTAAATCTGAAAAAGTCTGTTCAAAGTCCCCAGAGTCCCCATGGTAATTTCCACCGGAATTCCCTGAGCCTGCGGAAAGCCCGTTAAGCAGGAAAACTATCAACGCAAGCCTTGCCCACTTCCAGAAATCAAAAGGTTCCAGCAGGAGGCTCTTTGTCCGGGAAAATGCTTTGTCCACCGCGTCTATGCCATACCAGGTCATAATAAGGACTCATTTTTTAAAAATAAGTACCTTTCTGAAGATAGTGGGACTGCCAGGACCGAATAAGCATTATAACTTTTTCATCATGCAGACGTGTTCAATGTCTGCTTCCAGAAAAATCTCCCCATACGAAAAAAATCCCAGTTTTTCGTAAAACCCGACAGCACAGGTCTGAGCGTGCAGGTGGACTTCCAAAGGGCCCCCAGGAATAATCGCCTTCTCCAGCAATTTTTCCATTATCAGCTTTCCGACCTTCTTGCCCCTGTACTCTTTCAGGACAGCGACCCGTCCGATAAAAAAAGTCCCGGCTTCCTCAAAGATCCGGCCGGTGCCCACAGGTTTTGAAGCATCAACATCAGATACCACAACGTGCTGGGAAAAATAGTCCGCATCATCCATCTCTTCTTCCTCGGACACATTCTGCTCCTTCATAAAAACCTCCCTGCGGACATAATGAGGCTCATTCAGGGCTTCGGAACCCATAATCCATTTAACAGTAAAAACATTAAGAGGCCGTGTTTCCTTTTTGTCCATCTCAAAAACCTACAAAAGCCGGAAAACCAAAAACCCTGGAAAACTAAAAAAAAGAAAAAGATGGGCCCGCCGCGATTCGAACACGAGTCAATGGGTATCTTCGTAAACCACAATAATAAATGCAGTTACTTCGAAGCCCATTAGGATATCCTGGCTACCCTACGAGCCCTCATGTAGAAGTACTGATAGGAAGTTCTGGTATTAAAGTATTCTCGTTGGGGAAGTGAAAAACCGGAAGCCGGGCATGTGAAATTATTAACATGCACAACGGAATTTTTATAGATATGAAATGAAAAAAAAATAGAGAAAAATAACAATATCAAATTATATATAATTAAATGATGCTATAGATATATTATTACAGGATTAAACTAATTTATAGAATTCATATAATTGAATAAAGAAGTAATAAACCGAAACATATACTCGTCAATTACCCCCCCTAAAACCTTCGTCTGAGGACTCAGGTATTTGCTTATTGCCTTGCATTTAGATGCAAAAATTCAGAATTTTAAAGCTGGATGAGTATAATCACAACAGCATTTAATAAAAAATCACATTGTAAAACATGGAATATTTTAATCCGCTTGTGTGAGCAACGCTATAAAACCGGATACAGTATAATTAAGATTTGACACAGGGAAGTTATAAAAAATGGAACGGGTTTCAACAGGCATAGAAGAACTGGACACAAAATTAAGCGGCGGATACCCGGGGAACAGGGTAATACTGATAACGGGCGTTGCCGGATCCGGAAAAACCATTTTCGGGATTCACTTCCTCTACCAGGCCTGCCAGGAAGGCAAAAAATGCGTATTAATCGCAACGGAAGAAACCCCGGAAGACATCCTTTACCAGGCCCAGATGCTCGGGCATGACCTCGGACCTTATTATGAAAACGGGCAACTCCTCATTGAACGGGTCTTTGAAAGCCGCACGGAAAAGATAGAGGAGACCCGGTATGGCTTCAAAGCCGAAGGCCTTGAGATCGAATTACCTTACCTTGCGGACTTCGTCCCTGAGGGTACGGACTGCGTTGTTGTCGATAACATAGGGGTGTTCACCATCCGCCTTTCGACCAAAAAACTCAGGGATGAATTTGACGGCCTGAGCCATATTTTGACAAAAAAAGGATGTACGGCCCTTTATATAATGGACGAGGCATCTTACAACATGACGAACCAGCTTGCAGAGTATTCGGTCTACGGCTCAATCCGGCTCCTGGTAAAAGAAAATTCCTATCTCGGAAAAATGGAACGCTACCTCTACATCCCAAAAATGCGTAGCACACCGGTATCTCCCTACACAAGCGTTTTTGAAATAACTTCCAAAGGAATAAAAATCGATGAATCCGGGAATTCTGAAATAATCGGATAAAACTTTTTTGGAAAACGTCCCAATAGCAAAAACGTTTCTATCTTGAAATAGCAGAGGACTCCTTCCTCGATGTTTCTAATTGTAAATTAGAAACTCCTGTTAAACCTATGGTTTAACACGACAGCCAAAGGCTAACAGGTGGGGGTAATTCACCGTTTGATCTTTTAAAAAAATATCGTGGGTTTGGGAAAACTATGAAGGAAGTCAGTATGGAAAAAAAAATAACTCCAAAAGTTCTGATCGTTGATGACCTGCCACAAAACGCGGAACTGATAGAGGCATTCCTCGAAACAGAACCCTACGAGTTGACCATGGCCTTTAACGGAAAAGAAGCCCTCCGAAAAGTGAAGGATGAAGACCCCGATATCGTCCTGCTTGACGTCATGATGCCTGAAATAGACGGCTTTGAAGTTTGCAGAATTCTTAAAAACGATATAAAAACCCAGTTAATTCCGGTACTTATGCTCACGGCCCTTAAGGAACGTGAAGACTGGATTAAGGGCATCGATGCCGGAGCTGACGATTTTTTAACAAAGCCTATAAATGGTATGGAACTCAGGACCCGCGTAAAATCCCTCCTGCGGGTAAAATGCCTGCAAGACAGGCTTGTGGCCGAAAAAAACGCCCTTGCGGTCCAGAATAAAATCCGGAGAATTCTGACGGCAATACTTCCGACCCTGCTCCAGCCCCTTCACCCCGAACAGAAAAAGATCGTAATCAACCAGATGACAGGTATGGTTGAAAAAGCCGTCCTTGAAATGTACCAGCTTGATGAAAAAGAACTGGACCTCCCCGAAGCCGGAAAAATCTGTGCGGACATAATGAACCAGCTCGGAGGAAGTTTCACAGCCGAGGAAAACGAAGAAGGATACAGGCTAATCGGCACCTTCTGCCCCTGGGGCACGGAAGAAGCCAGGAGAAACCCGATCCTCTGCACCCTGACCAGGAAAATTATATCAAGTGTGGCCTCGAAACTGCCTGGAAAATGGGGAATCGAAACCGTTTCAACAATTGGAAACCGAAACGAGTGCTGTGATTTCAGAATTAAAAGACTCTAATTTTAAAAACCCGGAACAGTGTTGGACCCGAAGATCTATACAATTATATATTATAATTGATATGTATAGAAGTAAGACATATATATAATATTTATAAATATATTTTTAAAATAGGTCTTGATTAATGGAAAACTACGAGGCCAGGGCCCAAAACCTCGAGGAAGCTTTGCTTTCGGTTGACAGGCTCGAAGCGCAAAACCTGATAAGCAGGGAACTGGAAACCTGCACTCCTTTTGAGATTATTGAACAAATAATAGCTCCGGCCCTGGAAAATCTCGGGAAGAAATGGGAAAACGGAGAAATAGCCCTTTCCCAGGAATACATGGCAGGCAAAATTTCCGAAGAACTTGTGGAAAAACTCCTCCCCAAAAACTCCCCCGCAAGAATAACCAGTCCCGGACTTGGAATAACGACCCTTGGAGATTACCACCTGTTGGGGAAACGCATGATATCTTCATTTCTCGTATCTATTCAGGGTAAGGGTGGCACATTTTCAATCGCCGCATGAAGTGAACTTATAGTAGGTATATTATTCTTTATTAGTGTAGATATGTATCCCCTAATTCTAAAGAAAACATCTGCTCCATGGGGTTTCCTAAAATCTCCCGATATTTTTTGCTGAACTGTTATCATTCTGAGATCTCTTTCTGCTTGGTTGTTACTGAAAGGAACTCTTAGATCCGTAGCAAACCTCAAGATTTCTTTTTCATACTTTGAAAGTCTATCAAGGAGATTTTTTGCATCGCTCTGCGCTTTTCTTCCTCTTTTAACCCCATTGTCTTTCGAGATTTCAGGTGGAGGATTGTCCTCAAATCCTTTCATTAGTATTGACTGATACTTTTCTTTAAAGGTCTTGAGCGTATCTTCATCTATTTGTATGCCCTGTTTTCTGGCAAAGTCTGCGCATTTTTTAATTTCATATAGGAGATCAGACATCTCCTCAGCCCACACTTGCTTGAATATGTTATAAATGTCTTTAAGTTCTCTTTGAATGTGGACATTACATGCCGCATGTTCACATTTGTATTTAAAATAGGGTTTCCAGAAATCGTGGACTATAATTCCTCTATATTTAGGCAACACTCCCATTTTATTCATTGCTTTTGATCCTCGACTCCTATTATGGAAATAGTATGTATATTTTTTTGTAGAGATTAAATGGCAGTATTCCCCTTGACCACCAACGTCGATTCCAGTTTCATCACCATGGATGACATTTTCTTTTATCAGTTGCTTCTTGATGTGGTTTGTAGCACCTTTCAACTTGTGAAATAACTTATTTTCTGCCCTAATTATTGTACCAACGCTTATATCAAATCCAAAGGCATCTTTAAATAATTTCTTGATTCGGTCATAGGGAATCAATTGGTAGTTTCGGAGGTAAATTGCAATTGTTAAAACCATATTGCCATATTGGACAGGTTTTGTAATTGATTTCGGAAAAGCAGCTTTGTTTTTGCGGTTACAATAAGGACATTTTTTGATCTCAGCACGATGTTCGGTCACTTTACGCCTTACAATTATTTCAAATTCTTGTCTCTTCTCGTAATTTATAACTTCAATCTTCTCAATGTTACAACCACAATGTTCACATTTATGTAGCTTATAAATGATTGTTTTATCAGGATTTTTAATCATCCTTAATGTAGAACCAGGATGCCCTTTTTGGCCGCCAGGACGTCTAAAACTTCCTTTTTGTGAACCTTTTGATTGAGGTATTTTATCAGTAGAATTGTTAGTAGAGGGAAGTCGATTTCTTTTTTGGTTTTGGTTATTCTTTTTTAGGCGAGATTCTAACTCATTAAGTCTTTCTCGAAGTTCGGTGTTTTCGGATTCAAGATTTTCATATCGAGATTCAAGCTCTTCGTGTCGAGATCCAAGATCTTCATACCGAGATTCAAGCTCTTCGTGTCGAGATCCAAGATCTTCATACCGAGATCCAAGATCTTCATACCGAGATCCAAGATCTTCATACCGAGACTCAAGATCCTCAATATATGAAACAATGGATTCAGGGTCTGAACGGCATTGAGTAAGAATCTCTTCACATTTCATAAACCTCATTCCAAAATCCGATGATTTTTATATTAATCTATATGAAAAAAGTAATTGTTGAGTTTATACGAAATATAAGTTAGAAACAGAGGTAGCTGAATAGATACCATTTCTCTGCGCTGCAGGCTTCAATTTGCTAGATTTTGGATCCGTAGAACCCGAAAAACTTGTAGAACAGCTCAAAGAAGAGAAAATAGATGTGCTTCTCGTCTCTATCCTCATGCTTAACCTGACCTCGAAGGTTCGAGAACTCAGAGGCCTGCTCGAAAAAGAAGGGATGAAGACGAAAATTATAGTGGGTGGGGCCCCTTTCAAATTTGATCCTTTGCTTTACAAAGATGTCGGAGCCGACGCAATGGTCCCGAATACTTCCGAACTGATTGGCACCATCAAGCAACTGACGGAGGGAAACGTATGAGAAAGGAGATGACTCCTATGGATAGGGTACTTACAACCCTTTCCTTCGAAGAACCCGACTGTGTGCCTTTTTTCCTTTTGCTCACCACCCATGGGGCAAAGGAAACCGGGGTGTCCATCAAAGAGTACTATAGAAGACCCGAATACGTCGCAGAGGCCCAGCTTAAAATGCAAAAACGTTACGGGCACGACTGCCTGAACTCCTTTTATTATGCCGCTCTGGAACTTGAGGCCTGGGGAGGAGAAGCCATATTTTACGAAGACGGACCTGCAAATGCCGGAAGGCCCGTAATTAGCAATTTTGAGGAAATCGAAACCCTGGAAGCCCCAACGGTTGGTGACTCCCCCGAACTCCGGATGGTCCTGAAGACCACGGAAATGCTAAAAGAAAAAGCAGGAGAGGAAATTCCCATCATCGGGGTTGTTATGTCTCCTTTTTCCCTGCCTGTCATGCAACTTGGTTTTGCCCCCTATCTTGACCTTATATACGAGGCACCTGAAAGTTTCAAAAAACTGATGGAAGTAAACGAAAGCTTCTGCGTGGAATGGGCAAACGCCCAGCTCGAAGCGGGAGCTGCGGCAATCTGCTACTTTGACCCGCTCGCCTCAAGCACGATAATCCCCAGAGAAATCTACCTGAAAACAGGTTTCGAGATCTCAAAACGCACCCATTCCCGGATAAAAGGACCCACCACCACCCACCTGGCTTCCGGCCGCTGCCTGCCAGTCCTTTCCGACCTTGCAAAAACCGGGACCTCGATGGTGGGCGTAAGTGCCTTTGAAGACCTCGGGGAAATCAGGGAAACCTGCGGGAAGCAGCTGGCAGTCCTCGGAAATCTGAACGCTATTGAAATGTGCAGGTGGACGCCGGCCGAAGCTGAAGCTTCTGTCAGAGAGGCTATAGAAAAAGCGGCTGAAGGCGGGGGTTACATCCTCTCGGACAATCACGGTGAAATCCCCTGGCAGGTCCCGGAAACTGTGCTTATGCAGATCTCAAAAGCTGTCCGGAAATGGGGAACCTATCCGTCAACTACCCCTCCCTAAAATCTTAGCCTTCAGGCTAAGATTTTAGAGTAAGGGGCTTGTTTCGGCAAGTCCCTGGTTGACCAGATCGCCAGTAAGGAGCTTTGTAATACTGGCAGCCGATACGAAAGAATATTATAGTTACCCTGGAATACCGCCTCAGTTTCAGGCTCTAAGGATGCTGGTTAAACAGTCCTGAGAGGTAGGGACAGTGCTTGCATCATACAAACCTTTCAGTATCAGATCGAGAGGAAGTCGGATTTGGTGGGTTGACTCCATAGCCCCCAATACGCATAACTCCAAAAAATGGAGGTGAACTCTATGTTAGTTTACATTAAAAACCAGAACGGAAAACCACTAATGCCCTATAAACCTTCAAAGGCCAGAAAACTTTTGAGGGAAGGTAAGGCAAAGGTTTTGAGAACTACGCCATTTACGATTAAACTGCTTTTCGGAAGTAGTGGGTACACTCAGCCCGTGATAGCAGGCATAGACTCAGGCTCGAAAGTTGTTGGCTGTGCGGCCATTGCTAACGGAAAAGTACTCTATCAATCAGAAGTTCAATTAAGGCAAGATGTTTCTAAAAAGATGGATCAAAGGAGAATGTACCGAAGAAACCGTAGAGGCCGGAAAACAAGGTACAGGCCCGCAAGGTTCAATAATAGGGCAGCTTCGAGGAAAGAAGGAAGGCTTGCGCCTTCAATCAGGAGTAAGTTGGAATCTCACATCAGAGAAAAGAACTTTGTGGAATCCATCTTACCGGTTACGAAGTGGAAGGTCGAAACGGCTTCCTTTGACATTCACAAAATAACGAATCCGGAAGTTTCAGGTATTGAGTATCAGGAAGGTCCACTGAAGGATTTCTACAACGCCAGGGCTTTCGTACTGGACCGGGACGGGTACACATGCCAGCACTGCAAAGGTAAATCAAAGGATAAGCATTTACAGTGTCACCACATTATTTTCAGGACAAATGGAGGCCCCGATACTCCAGAGAACCTTATTACTTTATGCCGAACCTGCCACCAGGCCCTCCATGCCGGAGAGTTTGAGTTAAAGAAAAAGCAATCAAAAACCAAACATGCAACCGACATGGGAATTATCAAAAGCCAGCTTAAAAAGTCAGACTGGGAGTTTGAGGAAACTTTTGGTTTTGAGACCAAGTTCAAAAGAGAACAGTTTTTAAAACTTCCAAAAACCCACTATAATGATGCTGTTGCTATCTGCTGCGAGGATGGGAAAACGGTAAAGTTGGATAATACGGTTTACTACAAAAAACACATCCCTGCAGGCGATTACCAGCAAACAAGGGGTAAGCGATCAGAGAAAAAAATTCCTACTGGAAAAGTGTTTGGCCTTAGGAAGTTCGATCTTGTAATAACAGAAAAAGGGACCGGTTTTATCAGGGGCAAAAGATCAACTGGATATTTCACGTTGTGTGATATTTTCGGTAACATGATAACTACAAGTGTCAATATTAAGAAAAACTGCATCAGATTAAGAGCAAGCACATTGGTCATCGGTTAAGGAATTTTCTTGCCTGATAGCTATCGATTTTGTACCAGAAGCCTGCCTTAAATTTGGCCTCTCTGCATGAAATCGATACCTTGTTCCAGTCCACAATACATTGAAACTTATGATAACTGTTGAAGAAATGGAAGCAATTTGTCACGATTCTTCACTTAACCGAAGACGCATGAGAGCAAGCAGTACAACTTTAATTCAGGCTGTGAATGTTTGAACGCATTCCTCCCCCACCTGCCAGTTCCGCCAAAGCCGGAACTGTCGAGGATGGGGACCCCCCTGCTGCCTGAGCTGAAAAGAGGTTTTTGTATGAGGGAAAAACTCTGTCTTATTGTGCCGGAAACTCTCCGGACAGAAACGGAAACTGTGCTTGAAGAACTTGAAGTTGAGAAAAAATTGGGAGAGCGGACTCCAGGGCTCCGGACCTTTCCCGGAAACTATCCCAAATGGGAAACCCTGTTTAAACTGCTGGAGGAGGAAAACGGTAAAACGTATATGGAATACCTCCTGCTCTGCGGTGGAAAAGAGCTTAAAATCCCCGGAGAATACGAAGAACGGGTCCAGGCACACTGTTTTGAACATTTGGCCGGAGCATTTCTTGGCCCCTCTGCCTTAAGAAAAAAACTTCGAGATGGGACCTGTCTGCTGCTTCCCGGTATGCTCAATGCCCTTCTGGAGGACAGAAAAAGAAACGTGGAAACGGCGGAGACAAAAGAAATTCTTGAGGCTCCGGCCGTCCTGCTGGTGGATACGGGACTGGACCCGGAGATAGAAAGAAAAGTAAAGGCCTTTTCCGCCACTTTCGGAGTTTCCTGCGGAAGGAAAGAGGCCGACCTCGACTTTTACAGGCTCTTCCTCAAAAACCTGATCATTTCCCGAAAGCATGAAAAACTCGAACAGAGAGAAAGAAAGGCAGCCGAAAAAAGCGCTTTTTATGCCATGGCTTTTGAAATGCTCAGGGAACTGATGCATACGGAAAATGAGATAAAAGCTATAGAAGGCATCACTGAAATCTTTAAGATGCTCTTTGCCCCTGGAAAGCTTGTTTATTTTTCCGTAAAAGACGGAAAGATCGGGAAACCGGGGGAAGTCCACGGATATAGAGGAAAGGAGACTCCGGAAAGAGGGGCTGAAAAAAAGACTGAAAGAGAAACTGAAAGAGAAAAGGAAGTGGAAACGGAGACAGAGAGTAAAACTCTGGAAGTGCCCGAAACCGCTTTTCTGGAATCAGAAGCCAACTACCTTATAGAAAAAGCAGGTTTTGCCCTGAAACTCCGAAATAACGGGGAAACCCTCGGAATAATAGAGCTCCGGGAAATTCTTTATCCTCAATACATCAAGCAGTACCTGAGCCTTGCCCTGGACATTGCCACGGTCTGCGGGCTTGTCATTTCCAATTCCCGCCGCTATTCTGAAATAAAGAGTTCCAGAAAAGTACTGGCACAGTATGCGGATGTCCTCAAGGTCATAAACAGGACTCTGAGGCATGACATAAATAATCAATTGAACATGATCAGCATGGCCCTGGAACTCTACATGGAAAAGCCCAATGAAAAGTACATCCCAATGGCCCTTAAAGCGGTTAACCGGGGAGCGGAAATAATTCAGCAGATGGGAGAACTCGAAAACCTGGTCTCAAAGGGGAGTGAACTGAATCCCTGCAATATAAAAGAGGTTGCTGAGGAGCTTTTGAGAAATTACTCTATCCGGACCCGGGTAGAAGGTGGCTGCCGGGCCCTTGCGGACGAGGCCTTCCCCTCCGTCCTCGACAATATAATAAGGAATGCCATAACCCACGGGAAAAGCGAACAGATAGACGTCTTTATTAAGGGAGAAGAAAAGCACTGCGTAATCCGCATTGCAGACTACGGGATAGGCATCCCTGATGAGGTAAAAACAAAAATCTTTGAGGAAGGGTTCAAATATGGGGATACCGGGAACACTGGCCTCGGGCTCTACATCGTAAAAAAAGTAATTTACCGCTACGGAGGGAGTATTTCCGTAGAGGATAACCAGCCCCGGGGAACAGTTTTTGTTATAAAATTGCAATGTGCCAGACAGGATGACGCCTGAAATCGGAGATTTTAGGAGGGATAGTTGACAGCTTGGAACCTTACCGGATTCCGCTGACTATTTTTATTCCTGCCTGAGTAAGGATATAGAGGGAGTATCTGATCGGCACCGGTTTGTTGCGCATTTTCTGGATGTAGAGATACTGTTTGGTCCTGCCGGCACTGAGGTTTTCTTTTACGATAAATTTCATGGTACCGAAAACCATGGAACCCGGAAGCCCATTGGTGAGGGCATAGGAGTCGTCGTCCATGATAAAAAGGCTTGTACAGTCGCTTTTCAGGAGGAGAATGCTGATGGAACTGAATTTATCCGCAAATTCCCTTGCATCGTGGTCAATGGCCATCATTCCAATGTTGTCGATGATAACCACATCAGCCCCGCCTGCGGTAGAGCTTATGTACTCGAGTATATCCATGTCCACGGAACAGAGGCCTTTTCCAAAGCGTGCGGAACTTTTGATTTTATTGATCTTGTCTTCGAATATGTTCTTGATAAGGAGTTGTCCGGAATTCATGAAAGGCCCGAGGTCCATCCCAAGCTCTTTTGACTGGAGGAGCACGTCATCCGTAAGTTCCCTGGTCAGGATAAGGACGCATTTTTTGCCGTTCTCACAGCTCCTGTGCAGGAAATGAAGCCCGAGAATGGTCTTTCCGGAACCGGGAGGGCCCGTTACCAGAATGCTTTTTCCTTTAGGATACCCCCCGTCGATCAGGACGTCCAGTTCTTCTATGCCAGTTGATAAACTTTCCATTTTTTAATTCTCCTTATTAAAGGTGTTTTTTATTTGCCGTGCGTTCATGTAATACATTATTTATATAATATTTACTATATTTAAGATGTATGAAATTTGACCAGTTTTCACTCAATATATTTTTTCTTAAACTCTGAGACCTGTTTCCTGCTCCCCACAACCGCTATAGTATCTCTTTCTTTGATAAGGGTCTTTTTGGAAATCCTGGTCATAACAAGCCCACCCCGCTCTATCCCGATTATGGTGCAGCCGATTGAATTTTCAAGGTTCAAATATTCTACTGAGCGGCTCGCGAGAGGGGAGCCTTTTTCAACGTGGTGTTTTTCGATTTCGATGCCCTCGTAGAGCATGATATCTTCATCGATTGTACAGCTTTTCCCCACGCAGCTTGCAGTCATTTTGGCCAGCATCTGCCCTGCTACTATTGAGAGGGAACCCACGTAATCGGCCCCGGCTCTGTAGATCTTGTCAATGGACTTTACGGAATTGGCCCTGGCAACGATGGTGGACTCAGGGTTCAGGCTTCTTGCTATAAGGGTTGAAAAAATGACGTTCGTGTCATCGTTCAGGACCACAAAAATAAAAGACGCTGTCTTCACGCCTGCGGCAATGAGCACGTCCTCGTCCGCCCCGTTGCCTACTATGTGCTCGAAGTCCACGGATTCGAAAACTTTTTCGTTTGAGTCAACGACAACAAAACGGAAAGTCCCGTTTTTGAGCACCTTGACAACGCTTTTCCCGACATCTCCGTATCCGAGTACAATCAGATGTCCTTTTGCATTCATTTTTTCACCATAACTTGATTAACTTTTAGTCTATGAAATTATATAGTCGTTTCTTCGAACATTTCTTTGTTTTTAACTATATTTTTCAAAACCGACCGACAAGCTCTGAAAAACTGAAAAAATATATTTGGCCGGTCTTGGCGAAAAGCCTTTTGAGTCGCCTGGCCTGGGTTTTTGAGCCGGATATTTTTGGTTTACCGGGACAGGGTTAATTGCTGAGGAGAGGAAAAAACGGGCCCTCAACGACTGAAAAGTGATCTTTTTGAGTATGATGCAATACGGATTCAAACCACGGAACACACGGAACACACGGAAAAAAGAATGACGTGAGACATCATTTAAGGTTGTTCTGGCTGAAGTTGAGAAGCGAACTGATAAAAATACCGGCCTGCGGAGTTGAAGGGCCGGAAACCTCAAAAAACTGAAAAAATATATTTGGCCGGTCTTGGCGAAAAGCCTTTTGAGTCGCCTGGCCCGGGTTTGTGAGCCGGATCTTTTTGTTTTGGCGGGACAGGGCTGATCTGAATATAGGAAAAACGGGCCCTCAACGCCCATCAGGGCGGCCCTTCTCAAGAATGATGCGAAACGGATGCACACTTTTACGCTGCTGTTTTTTGAGAGGAAAAGAAATTTCAGCACCCAACGCAGGGTTTCTGTGAAGTCAAGTTTTTTATGTGTGTCATCACGAAAAGGCCGCTCGCTGATGCGACCGGTGAGAGCGCCGTCTTCTATTCTTGAAATCATGAACGATTACCGGGAATTGGGGTTGATTCGAAAAAGTGAAGCCCTGGTCGAAGTGGAGAAGAGGACATATCAAAACTGGCCCATGGCGTTGAAAACCCGGAAAGCTCGAAAAACAGGGAAAATATATTTTGCCGGTTTTGGCGAAAAGCTTTTTGAGTCGCCTGGCCCGGGTTTCTGAACGGTTCAAGATATATTATTCCGGCCGGGTAGGATTGATTGCTGAAGAGAGGAAAAAACGGCCCCTCACCGACTGAAGAGCGATCTTTTTTAAGAATGATGCAAAACGAATTCAAACCACGGAACACACGGAACACACGGAAAAAAATGATAATTTGTGTTATTCCTGACAAAGTTTTTAATTTTTTATTCAGAATGTCAAACCCCTTCTTCGAAGCGTAAAAAACCAGAAGGAAAACGGGTCTGGTCTTCGGCCTCAATACAGACCTGGATAGCTTCCCTAACTCGCTCCATGGCCTGTTCCACAGTTTTTCCCTGTGTATAACAGCCGGAAATGTCCGGTACTGTTGCTATGTACATTCCGTCCTCATCCTGTTTGATCAGGACCGTGTAATTCAAGCTCTTGCCTTCCATTTGTACCATAACATTATTGGGTCAATAAGTATTTAAAACTGATTTGAATAAGGGAATTTAAACCTCTGTTGACAGTTGTGGTTCAGAAAAAAACGGATCCTCAACGCTCATCAGGGCGGCTTTTTTCAAGAATGATGGAAAACGGATGCATACTTTTCCGCCACCGTTTTTTGAGAGGAAATAGAGAGTTCAGTATTCAAGTCCGGGCTTCTGTGATATTTGAAATTTTTTAAAACCGGCGGCAGGGACGAAGGGCCGGAAAGCTCGAGAAAACAGAAAAAATATATTTGGCCGGTCTTGGCGAAAAGCTTTTTGAGTCGCCTGGCCCGGATTTGGGCACTTGATATTTTTGTTTTGGCGGGGCTGGGTTGATCTGAATCTAGGAAAAAAGGGTCCTCAAACCTGAAAGAGCGGCCTTTTTCTAGAAGGTTGTAAAATATATGCATACTTTCCCGGCAGTGTTTTTAGTAGAATTCTTAAAATTTTAATCCTGCATTCCGCATTTTTAGGCGCATAAATATCTCTTGATGCCGAATTATGCACTTAAATTTAAGCGTATAATTCTTCTGGCCGTATTTTAAAATCGGTATCTATTGAGAGATCATAGGTTTGTAAAAATGCTTATATGTGCTTAAAAATGGGAACTAATGTGTAATTCTTTCAAAATAATTGATAGATATCTTATTTTTCAAAAGGGAGATGTTTCTACAAGTTTTTTTGTCGAAAGCTGTTTTTCTAATCTTTGTTTCCATAAGTATATTTCTCATGACATAATATAATAATTCATCCATTTTTATAAATACAGATCGTATAATTGATTTTCCTAGTAGTGGACCTATCGAATTCTAATCTGAATAGGAGGAAATCTACTTGAAGATTGGAAAAACCACATTAATTTTTTTAATAATCTTGGCTTTAATAATAACCGTTACACCATCTGAAGCTGTAATTGATGACTCTGTACCTATTCTATTTATATACTCATCTGATAATTCCTCTGCGAGCAGTTTTAAATCCCTCTTAGATTCAAATGGATATTCTACAGTTATGGTTTCCCGGATGTATCTGGATGAAGTTGATTTTACAGAGTATAATTTGATCATCATTGGACCTGATACGGGTTACTGGGATGATTCAGAGTTTGTTTCGGCTATAAAGAGTTCCGAGAAACCCATTATGGGACTTGGAGAAGGTGGATACTCTTTTTTTGGGCAGCTTAACCTTGATACAGGATCTCCTCACGGGTGGCACGGCTATGAGAACAGAATATACGTTGTGGATGACTCTGATATTATTCTTAACACACCAAATTTAATAGAAATAGCAGATGATCAAACAGTTCAGCTTTATACATCCACAGGTCATGTAGGAATCTACCTTCCTTCAATACCATCAGATGTCATCGTCTTGGGAAGAGAACCTGACGACAGTAACCATTATTCTATTACTCTGGAAGAAGATAAGTACCTTCTATGGGGTTTTACGGCCTCCCCCTCGAGTATGACCAGCTCAGGAAAGGATCTATTTGTCAATACATTAAGTTATATGTACTTTCTAGGTGAGATGCTTGAACTAGAGGAAGTGGAACTTGTTTATCCCTACTTTTCCATGACTATTTCTTCTTCTCCTTCTGGAGCTGACATATTTATTGACGACGATTATATGGGTAAAACTCCAAAAACAATCTATATTGAAGATATGGATCCCCACTTAATGTGCCTTAAAATGGAAGATTATGAAAATTACGAAGAAAAATTCCAATTTCAATCTGGGGATGACAAAAAGGAAACAAGTCCTATATTATCCATTAGTAAATTTAAGTTAAAAGTCATTTCCAATCCAAATGGTGCTGACATATTTATCGATGAAGATTATATGGGTAAAACTCCAAAAACAATCTATATTGAAGATACGGATCCCCACTTAATGTGCCTTAAAATGGAAGACTATGAAAAGTGTGAAAATGCTTTTCAATTTTTATCTGGAGACAACGATAAAGAAATAATTCTACATATGTCTCCGGTGGTAGTAGAGGAAGTAGAGGAAGTAGAGGAAGTAGAGGAAGTAGAGGAAGTAGAGGAAGTGGAGGAAGTAGAGGAAGTGGAGGAAATAGAGGAAGTAGAGGAAGCAGAGGAAGTAGAGGAAGAGGAAGAAAATGGTGCTTCTGGCTTTTTGCTAATAACTGCAATTTTAGCGTTTCTCTTTTGGTTTCTGGTTTTAAAAAGAAAGGTATAATAGCTATAAATAATTAGGTTTGTGGGTTGATTAAGAGGGATCAAGAGGGATCATTTTCATGAGACTCAAAAAATTCATGAGAACATTATCCACTAATTATTTACTTACAGCCTTTGGAATATCCATTATTATTTTTTTGATTTTGATTTTTTTTACAACCAAGATACGGTGTTTTCCCCTTAAATTTCCAACCTTTCTTGTTTTAGTTTCATCAAGTATTGTTATTGGTTACCAGTTTGGATTGATTATATATTTCATTTCCAGCATGCAATCTGTATTTAAAAAGTTTGAGCCTCTTTTTCAGGAAAAAAAATTCATGGTTTTCCGGGATTGTGTGGACAAAAGATTCCAAAGAACTGGAAATTATTATTTCATAATAATTCTGGTTTTAATTCCTTTTATCCTGCTAGATCTTATCGAATTCTTTAAGTGGAAATTTGCTGAGGGTCCTATTCCTCCCTATTTTTATCTATTTGAGCCGACGTTTTGGTCTCTCCTTCTCGACGTGGTTAATAATATATTTGGATATCTGATGCTCTTCTTGCTGGCAAATGTGGTATGGATTGTCTTCAACCTGATTTTGATAGTAAGTGTCCTTGATAAGGCACATTATCTCAAAGCTGATGTTTTCCACATTGATCAAAGTGGTGGATTGCAGCCACTTCGAAATTATATTCTATTTATTGTAGTTAATTATTTTCTAATCATAACGCTTGCTATGCTTTCCTACATTTCTCCAACTGCAAGCGTACTTGTTTTCATTTCTCCAACAGCAATCATTTCTTATGAAATCATTTTTCTAGCCGGTTTGCTATTTCTGGGAGTTGTTCTCTTTTTCCAAACAGAGAAAGTAATCATAAGTCTAATTGATAAGAGTATGGAATGTGAACTTAGAAGAATCGATAACGAATATCGAAATACTTTTGAAAGATTGAATGAACTCAATTCAGGGTTAAAAAATAAGGAAAATGGAGTAGAATTAAAAAATTTATCACTCATACTGGATATTCTGGGAAAGGAAGAGGCAAAAATAAAAAGTCTGAAACATAGAAGGTTTGACCTTAAAGGGATTTTTACTTTCATAAGTTCATTCCTGATACCTACCGTTACTGCAATTACCAAAGAAAAATTATTTGAATTCGTTCTTCGAATAAGCTGAGAGGGTGAAAAGGAATGTCTATCATATGATACAAAAAAGATGCATACTTTTTACGCCACGTTTTTTGAGAGGAAATGGAGATTTCAGTATTCAAGTCCGGGTTTCTGTGAAATTCAAAATTTTTTAAAACCGGCGGCGGGGACGAAGGGCCGGAAAGCTCGGAAAAACTGAAAAAATATATTTGGCCGGTCTTGGCGAAAGGCTTTTGGAGTCGCCTGGCCCGGATTTGTGAATTGTTCGAGATATGTTTATTCCGGCCGGGGAGGATTGATTGCGGAGGAGAGGAAAAAACGAGCCCTCAACGACTGAAAAGTGATCTTTTTGAGTATGATGCAAAACGGATTCAAACCACGGAACACACGGAACACACGGAAAAAAATGATAATTTGTGTTATTCCTGACAAAGTTTTTAATTTTTTATTCAGAATGTCAAACCCCTTCTTCGAAGCGTAAAAAACCAGAAGGAAAACGGGTCTGGTCTTCGGCCTCAATACAGACCTGGATAGCTTCCCTAACTCGCTCCATGGCCTGTTCCACAGTTTTTCCCTGTGTATAACAGCCGGAAATGTCCGGTACTGTTGCTATGTACATTCCGTCCTCATCCTGTTTGATCAGGACCGTGTAATTCAAGCTCTTGCCTTCCATTTGTACCATAACATTATTGGGTCAATAAGTATTTAAAACTGATTTGAATAAGGGAATTTAAACCTCTGTTGACAGTTGTGGTTCAGAAAAAAACGGATCCTCAACGCTCATCAGGGCGGCTTTTTTCAAGAATGATGCGAAACGGATGCACACTTTTACGCCACCGTTTTTTGAGAGGAAATGGAGAGTTCAATATTCAAGTCCGGGTTTCTGTGAAATTCGAAATTTTTTAAAACCGGCGACGGGGACGAAGGGCCGGAAAGCTCGGGAAAACTGAAAAAATATATTTTGCCGGTCTTGGCGAAAAGCTTTTGGAGTCGCCTGGCCCGGATTTATGAGCCGGATATTTTTGTTTTGGCGGGGCTGGGTTAATTGCGGAGGAGAGGAAAAAAAGGGCCCTCAACGACTGAAGGGTGATCTTTTTTGAGTATAATGCAAAACGGATTCAAACCTATGGGGTCAAAATAAGGTTAGATTTTTGGCTCACAAAAATCCCACCATAGCAGCCCATTCTACTTCTACGTGCCTAATATGGCATTTTTTACTGCAGAGTGGCAATATATTGTAGTGGAACCGTAGTACAACAATATGAGTTGTATACAAAAACTACTTATCGTTACAAAAACGATAGCTTGAAGACGAATACTCAGTTGAAAATTGGATCTCCAAACTCGACATTTCCAACCCCATAATGATGCCATAAGATCAAATTCACATTGGATTTTTTATGGTTGATAAATAACGGTGGGATGAATATAAAATAATTTCAATTGTTGTTGACGTTACCGTCTCAATATTAAAGGCAACCTTTCTCTATTTTTAAGCCTAATTTGGTTGTAAAGATCAATTCTACTAGAATGCTCTACTGTTGCGACTACTGCATAATCCTGTTCATAATTTTCGTCTTTAACCCATACATCTTGGCATATCACAACTAATATTAATGGTTTTTCGACATCTATTTTAGGCTTCCCTCTATACTGTTTAATGCCTTTTTGGTGAACTCCCTTTTTCCTTAAATTGATTCCAGGACTCAATTTGATTTCTTTGTTTCGAATTTTACTTGGAACTATATCTTCCGCTTCATTTTCTATTTGAACTGGACTGTATAATTGAATTACGTCTTCAAGATTTACATTTCTGAACAAATGTGTTTCGAATTTTGTTCCAAGATATTCTATTCTATTTTTGTTAGTATGTGGGTCAAATACCAGTGTAACAGACAATGTTTTATCTCCTGGTATATCTACAAAATCTTCTGGAATTGATATCTGATATATGTGAAAATGATTTAGCTTAATTTTATTCTCGTTCATTAAAAGAACACGACTTGATTCTGAAAAAATTGCTTTTTCAAAATCTGGTTTTCCATAACCATAAATCTTCAGGAGATTCTTTAATTCATAATCACTAGAGTTTAGGTCTATTGTTGACAAACACTCAGGTCTATTTTCGGGTATACTTGTGGAAGACAAAAGTAAAGCTTTGATTAGATTTAGAGACTTATCAGGGTATTTGTTTATTAATTTCGATAGCTGATTAGATACTTTAGGTGCACTGTAGCTAGTCCCATAAACTAAGGTGAAAAGTCTACCTTCTTGTATCCAATTCCTATTTGTAGTAATTATATTAGACTCATCACCAAATCCACCCCCACCACTTTCGACAATTTCGGGTTTAATCATTCCTTTGTATCCCATTCCAACCCTAGTCACAGGAGATGGATAATTCTCGTAGGCATCAAATAATGTACTAATCCTATTTTTTGATACAGACCCCACCGTTAATGCAAGTGCAGCTGTAGCTGGATCAGTAATTTTGAAATAATCAGTACTTTCATCAATCAAGTAATCAGGATATGAATCTGGAATATTCGCATCAAGTGGAACATCAGCAATATTTCCGGCTGAAACCACGAAAATAACGTTCAGCTCTTTAGCTAAATCATCTATCAAACTTGCTATTTTAAATTGCCTTTTACCTTCAATCATTCTCTTAGTGGTATCACCAATTGACAAATTTATAATTTTACAATTTGAGTAACTATTTACAATCGATCTAACCGCTTCATCTAATTGGTGTTCTAGCAGTTCTTTTTCATCATAGATAGCATAGCCATCTTCATCTTTGAACATTACTTTGGCAGAAAATACCCACGTTTCAGGTTTGAAATTATTGTTTTCCAAACACTTTTGTAAATCACCATATAATGCTATTCCTGCTACTTCGGTGCCATGACCGATTTCATCATAAGGATTATCAGTAGACACACTTGAATGATTTATTGTAGATACTGAAATTGCATCTCCTACCGCATTTTTTAAAAGAGGATGATTTGAAAGTATTCCCGAGTCAATAACTAAAATACCACTTGCATCTTCTGATGGTTCATCATATATTTCAAATTCATCGATATCTGCATTTAGTGACGCTTCCAATTTAATTCTAGGTGGTCTATCAATATAAGCAACTTCTCTTAAATACAATAAATCTATATACAAATTGTAGTTAACATGTACTCTTAAAAGACAAAAATTGTTAGTGGTTAATAAATCAGAGATATTTCCATTTTTATTTTCAATCATTTGATTAAGCTGTAATAGAAAACTATTTAATTCACTATCTTCCATTCTCCATATTTCAACATCTAAATAAGATAATTCATTTTCATCAAATGGGTTTTTTTGTAGATTTTCCCCCATTTTTTCTTCAGGAGGAATTAATCTCAATTCATCTATAGCATCGAAAAATTTGTACTTGTCATCCTGTACATATTTTTCAAGTCTCCCTTTAAAATTTTCTCTTTTTTCATCATCAGCAAAAACAATCCAATAACCTTTGTTGTCAGGAGAAGGAGATATAACTTCAATACCAGCACGTTTAAGCTCATTTCTAAAGGTATCTTCGGAAACATTCTGATTTATATTTATTTTAAAAATTAATTTTGGGTCAATAAATCCTTGATACCTTTCTTTGTCTTCTTCATGTTTTTGATGAATATCTTCAAATGATTGCAAAATATTTCGGTAAAAATCTTCTTTATCACGAGTACCTCTACTGTATCCAAATCCACCACCATTTTTCCTACGCATGAACTCATCGGGTATATGTTGAAGGTCGAGGTGCCCTAAATATTCTACCACATTAATCACTTCGAATTATTTTTTTTCTTTCTTTGTGTTCATCGATTACTGAATATATATTTTCAAACTTGATTTCATTGATATTCAGTAAAATAGTTCTTCTTAAAGATTCTTCACATACTTGAGAAATATCAGCTGGAGAAAATCCTTCCGTAAGTTTGGATAGTTTTAAAATATCTAAATCTTTCGATTTTTTCATCACGCGCAAATATTTTTTGAAAATCTGAGTTCTTAATTCCTCAGTTGGAATATCAAAATACAGTACGTCATCAAACCTGCGCCATATTGCAGTATCTAATAAGTATTGGTGATTTGTAGCAGCGATTATTATGCTCCTACCATTGTAGTTATCAAGCATTTGCATAAAGTTATTAACTACTCTTTTAGTTTCACCATGCTCATAGGGATCATCCCTCTTTTTGCCAATTACATCAAATTCATCAAACAATACTACCCATTCACCTTTGTCTATAAAATCAAAAATTTTCCTCAAATTTGTTGAAGTTTCTCCCAAAAATGAAGATACTATTGAGTCAAATCTAATGTAGACTAACGGATAACTTAACATAGAACTAATTAAGTAAGACGTTAAAGTTTTTCCAGTCCCAGGTGGACCACAAAAAAGGTATTTTTGCTTTGGCTTTAAACCATAGCTTGAAAATATTTCTTGATAATTTATCTCTTTAGGAATATTTTCAATTTTT
This sequence comes from Methanosarcina baltica, assembly GCF_055394095.1. Lineage (NCBI taxonomy): Archaea > Methanobacteriati > Methanobacteriota > Methanomicrobia > Methanosarcinales > Methanosarcinaceae > Methanosarcina > Methanosarcina baltica. The sequence goes on from NZ_AP042463.1 coordinate 3,585,807, forward strand.
TTCTTTATTTTTGCATCTAAAATTAAATCATCTAAATTGAAATATCCTTCTTTAATTTCTAATAAAGGAAAACCTTTGTCACTATCCCTTGGAATAGGTATGTTTGATTTATATCTTTTAGAAATATTTGTGTTTAAATTGAATTTATTCTGGTTTTTTGAATAGAGAATCTTTTTCAAATCTTTTGCAAGCAAATGGTGTTTCTTTTTTTCTTCGTCTTCAATAATTTCAGCCGCTACTCTAACAAATTGATCGTTGTCATTTTCGATAAACGACTGAAATATATTTTTTAATAGGTCACTTCTCATCGAAAACACCTTATTCAATAGTAGATATTATAAACTCATTCAGATAATTAGTTTTATCGCAAGAAGACTTAAAAGAACTATATCTTTGCTAATTAATTTATAAATATTGTCGCTTCTCAACAACCAAGTGTTGAATAATTACGAACTATTGTAATTGATTATATGCGACAATACATGTTTGGCACAACACGATTTAGTTTTTAGAAGTATCATCATTTGACTACATCTTTAAGTAAAGGCATAAATTACAATCTTTCTAATTTATAACGATATCGACAGCAAGTGTAGGTATACATCAAATATACAAATGTTGAAAATTTACTTAGGACCCGCAACGAAATAACCTATACAACTTATTTACTCATTGTAACTTCGATTGACGATCTTGATCTTGAAAATCAATATGTTCAAGTGAAATATGCATAGTGTCGCGTCAACAATCAAGCATATGACAATTGCAAATGATTGTAATTGATTTTATACGACCGTTCATAATTGACATGACAATAAGTTGTTTTGTGATAAGTCCTTAAATAAACGATTTTTTGCAATCATTAAGGAATGGTAAAAATATAATTCAGATTTTCAGTTTGGTAATTGCTTTATACTCATACATACTGTGTTTTTGTTGGTGGAGATGTTTGTTGTGTGTATTCAAACCACGGAAAGTCACGGGAAAGCACGGGAAAATAAAGGCCAGAAGACGGTAATTACGGTTGCTCTGGCGTTTTTTCCACAATGGATTTTGAATTGATTATTTAAAATCCCGGCGTACTCACCGGCCTTCAGGCTGGTTTCCATGTCCTTCCATGTTTTTCCGTGATTAAGGAACGGTAAACAAAAATACTTGATATTATATTTGACTCATTCCTAACCATACTTCTAAAACGGCAATAGTTACGCACAATCTAGTCATTTACTCAAAAAACTACACTTAATATAAAAACTACACTTAATATAAAAACTACACTTAATATAAAAACTACACTTAATATTATACTCATTGCTGGGACAATTCATGTGACAAAACCTATTATTTATGGTTTTGTCTCCGATCAAGAGATTGGGTATAGATATTTACGTAAAGAATATAATATGACTGTACCATTCTTCATAATAATTTAGTAAATATTTAAACTTTTGCCAATAATTTATATTTAATTGTGCTTTTAATATTCCAAAACTTATCCATACAATTTTAAACTCATAAAAATAATAGTAAAATAATTATTTTTACCAGCTAAAGAATGTAAACCGTCTTGGGAACCCAATCGCCTAGAGAAATCCCCTCCTTATTATCCTTCCCTTAATTATAATAACAAAAACCCCCTAATTACAGAGGGGGATAATTCTGAAAATAAAGTCCATTAATCCTTATACTGAAGAACTTAACTGGGCATACGATGCGCTTTCTTTTAAGGAATGTGAACAGGAAATAGAGAAATCCCGGTTTGCTTTTGAGGGCTGGAGTTCGCTGTCGGTGGAGGGGAGGGCCAGGTACATAGCTCGAGCTGCCTCAGTCCTCAGGAAAAATGAGCGGATCTACGCCGAAATCATAACAAAAGAAATGGGAAAACCCATAAAAGAGTCCCTGGCCGAAATCGAAAAATGTGCCTGGATCTGTGACTATTACGCTGAAAACGCGGCCGAATTTCTAAAGTCCGAAACCGTCGAAACCGGGGCCGAAAAGAGTTATGTAAGCTTTGAGCCTCTCGGCGTCATCCTCGGGATTATGCCCTGGAACTTTCCTTTCTGGCAGGTCTTTCGCTTTATCATCCCTGCGCTCTCGGCCGGAAACGTCTGTCTTCTCAAACACGCCTCAAACGTGCCGGGCTCGGCCCTGGAAATCGAAAAGGTATTTCTGGAAGTGGGGCTTCCTGAAAACGTTTTCAAGACGCTCCTGATCGACTCGAAAACTGCCATGAAGCTAATCGAAGAGGACCTCGTAGACGGCGTATCCCTCACCGGAAGCATCAGGGCCGGGTCGGCCGTAGGAGAGCTTGCCGGAAAAAGGATAAAGCCTCTCGTGCTCGAACTTGGCGGGTCCGATCCCTTTATCGTATTCGAGGACGCCGACATAGACGCGGCCGCACAAATGGCGGTAAAATCTCGATTTATGAATGCCGGGCAGAGCTGTATTGCAGCAAAGCGTTTCATCGTCCTGGAACCGGTCGTCGGGGTTTTTGCGGCCAGATTCGACGAATACATGCAGCAGCTTAAGGTAGGAGACCCCCTGGACGAGGAAACCGACATCGGACCCGTGGCAAAACCTGAATACGTGGGAGAGCTTGAAAAGGTCCTGAAGGACGCGAAAAAGAAAGGAGCCGAGCCGAAAGTGCACGAAGCTCTGCCCGAAAAAGGCTTCTTCTTCAGCCCGGCCCTCGTCCCGGCCGCAAAAACCGATATGAAGGTCTGCTCCCTTGAAATCTTCGGGCCGATTGCCCCCATAATCACCGTCAGAGACGAAGAAGAAGCCGTGGAAGTTGCAAACTCCACGGAATTCGGGCTCGGAGGAGCTGTCTGGTCAAAGGACCTTGAGAGAGCCGAAAGAGTTGCCGGAGAGATTAAAGCCGGTTTTGTAGCGGTCAACGGAATGGTAAAGTCCGACCCCAGGCTGCCTTTCGGGGGAATCAAAAAGTCCGGGGTCGGAAGAGAACTTTCCCACTACGGAATAAAGGAATTCGTGAATATTAAGACAGTTGTGATTAATAAATAATCGTTGTCCAATCAAAATTTTTTAGTCCGCTTGAGCTCGCAAAGCGAGCGAAACGGACCGCGTGCTCCCGAAGCGCAACTCGGGTGCCGAAACGAAACTAGGGAGAGGGGAAAATATGCAGACTCCAGAATTTTTGAAGAAGGAAACAGAGCAGGGGAAGGAAAAATTACAGAAAATAGGATCTGAAAAACTAAAGATAGTCAACTACCCCCACCTAAAACCTTCGCCTAACGGCTCAGGTTTTTGAGGAGGGGGCTTGTTTCGACAAGTCCCTAGTTGAATAGCCTTTCGTTATACTGGTCATGATATTCGAGGATACTCCACACGTTCTCGGAGATTTCGATCTGGATTAAACATCCCTGAGAGGTAGGGGAAGTGTTCAGGTCATTAACAAGCCAGTATAACAGTGGCGATGTGGACCCACTCCAATCAAGGAGGACAAAACTTTTGAAGGTCTTTGTTATTAACAACAAAAAAGAACCACTAATGCCCACGACCCCTCGAAAAGCTAGAATATTGTTAAAAGAAGGACGTGCGGAAGTGGTACAAAGGAATCCATTCACGATCAAACTTCTTTATCCTTCGGGAAAAAATACTCAGGAAATAACCCTAGGAATCGATACTGGGTTCCTTAACATAGGATTTTCGGCAGTTTCCGAAAAAGAAGAACTTATTTCAGGAGAGGTAAAACTTCTTGCTGGAATGCCAGAGCGAAACGAAGAACGGAGAATGTACCGAGGAAACCGAAGAAACCAAATCAGACACAGGAAACCTGGGTACAATAAAAACACCAACTAGGAAGGTTGGTTAGCTCCTTCTATCAAACACAAGCTTGAAAGCCATATCAGATTAATAGAGGATCTTGCCGAAATCTTGCCCATAACAAAAATCGTTGTCGAGGTTACGAACTTCGACATTCAAAAAATCAAAAACCCGGAAATTGAAGGCAAACAGTATCAGGAGGGGGAACAGGCAGGCTACGATAACGTTCGGGCCTATATTTTGCACAGAGACGGATACTCTTGCCAGAACCCGGACTGCAAAAACACATCAAAACGGCCTTTGCTCCAAGTGCATCATATCCAGTACAGAAGTAACAGTGGTTCTGATCGGCCTGATAACCTGATTACACTCTGCAATCAGTGTCATACCCCTGAAAATCATGAAGGATTCCTTTTAACATGGAAACCAAAGGTAAGAGGCTTCAAAGATGCTACATTCATGAATATAGTACGCTGGAAGCTCGTGGATATTTTAAAAGAAAAGTATGATGTTGAGCACACTTTCGGATATGTCACAAAAGCAAAAAGGTACGAGCTTAATCTTGAGAAAACTCATTCAACCGATGCCTTTTGTATTGCTGGAGGGGGAACTCAGACTCGATGTGCTCCCCATGAAATACTACAAATAAGAAGAAATAACAGAAGCCTCTCGAAATTTTACGATGCGCAGTATATTGATTTGAGGGACGGCACTCAAAAAACCGGACAGGAATTAAATTCAGGAAGAACTACCAGAAACAAAAATCTTAACGGGGAAAATTTGAGAGTGTATAGGGGTAGGAAAACAAAGAAAGGAAGGTACAGCATAAGGAAAAATCATTATCCTATTCAACCAATGGATTTAGTTGAGTACGAAGGAGAGCTATATTATGTAGCTGGAGCACAAAATTACGGAAAGTATGTGAAACTTCGAGCCTCAGCAATTAAATCATCCAAAGTAGTAAATATTCAAAAAGTTAAAATTGTAAAGTACGGTAAAGGATTCTGTTGGATTGACCAATCACCTTAGTTCCCAAATTTTAAGCGCATATAAGCATTTTTACAAATCTATGGCCTCAATAGATGTCGATTTTAAAATACAGCCAAAAGAATGATGTGCTTAAATATAAGCGCATAATTCGACATCAAGAGACATTTATGCGCCTAAAAATGCGGAATGCAGGCCAATCAGTACCACGTTAAAAAAATATAGAATCCGGCCCCCGTAGTCTCGACGCATTCATCTCCCACCTGCCAGTTCCGCCAAAGCCGGAACTGTCGAGGAAGGAGTCTTCTGCTGTTTGAGATAAACGCAAAAAGGACACTCAGTGGTATATGAAGAATACATCAAATGTAACACATTATGCAGGAGGATGTTCCATGACTATAAAACCTGAAAAAATGCAGGAAATAAAACCGCCGGAAAAAATCGAAACCGGGAAAGGAAAAAGCATGAAAGCCTCGGATCTCTTCGTGGCCCAGCTTGAGGAAGAGGGGGTGGAACACATCTTCGGGCTGCCGGGAGAGGAGAACCTCGACCTCCTTGAATCCCTCAGAAAGTCCAGCATAAACGTAATCATAACCCGGCACGAGCAGGCAGCCGCCTTCATGGCTGCGGCCTACGGGAGGCTAACCGGAAAGGCGGGGGTCTGTTTTTCGACGCTCGGGCCGGGGGCCACGAACCTTGTGACAGGAGTTGCCCAGGCCCAGCTGACAGGGGCTCCCTTCATCTCGATTTCAGGGCAGAAGGCCCTGGTTGATAACTGGCAGGCCCGCTTCCAGCTCGTGGACGTTGTCAGGATGATGGAACCCCTCTGCAAAAAAGCGGTCTCCATAGCCGACCCCGGGGTGATCCCCACGGTCATAAGGAACGCCTTCAAACTGGCCGAAAGTGAAAGGCCCGGGGCGGTCCACCTCGAACTTCCCGAAGACGTGGCCGAAGAGTTAACCGACGCAACAGTCCAGAAACGGAACGGAATAGAATACCCGCTCCCGAACCCCCTGGCCGTCGAAATGGCTGCGGCCCTCATACGAAAAGCCAGAAATCCTTTGATCCTGGTCTCCTCAGGGGCAAACCGAAAAGCCATCGCCACCGAACTGGAGAGCTTTGCAGAAAAAACCGGCATCTACCTCGTGCATACCCAGATGGGAAAAGGCGTGGTCCCGGACGACTGTAACAGAAGCCTCTTTGCAACCGGCATCCACGCCCACGACTACGTGAACTGTGGAATTGACAGAGCGGACCTCATAATCACCCTGGGCTACGACGTCGTGGAATATCCCCCCTACCTCTGGAACGAAGACCTCAACAAACAGATCATAAACATCGACTTCATGGAATCCGTACCTGACAGGTACTTCAACCCGGACCTGGAAATCATTGGAGACGTCGCAGCCACAATCCGGGCCCTTGGGGACCAGATCCTGCAAAAACGGGAGTTTCCGATCTTTGAGAAAATGAGGACTATTCTGGAGGACAAAATCAACGTCCCTGCCGAAAAACGCTACCCTGCCCTTCCGGAGGAAATCGTGCAGGCCGTCCGGAAGGTCATGGACCGGGAGGACATTATCTCCCTCGATAACGGGATCTACAAACTCTGGTTTTCCCGCAACTACAAGACCTATGCCCCCAACACCGTGCTTCTCGACAACGCTCTCGCCACCATGGGAGCAGGCCTGTCCGCCGCCATGACCGCTAAAATACTGCACCCGGAAAAGAAAGTGCTTGCGGTCTGCGGAGATGGAGGTTTCCTCATGAACTGCCAGGAACTCGAAACCGCCATCCGCTATAAGATTCCGGTGGTCGTCCTGGTCCTGAATGACAACGCCTTTGGCTTCATTAAGTGGAAACAGCAGAAAATGCATTTAGAGCCCTTCGCCCTTGATTACGGGAACCCGAACTTCGCCCGTTTGGCGGAAAGTTTCGGAGCTCCGGGTTTCCAGGTGAAGGAAAGGGATGACCTGGCAGAGGTCCTTGACATGGCCTTTGCCCTGAACAAGGTGACTGTGGTCGAGTGCCCGATTGATTACTCCGTGAACTACGAAACCTTTTCAGTCGAACTCGGCAACCTGGTATGTAAACTCTGAGTTTCAGTATTAAGGGGATGGGGGTCAAATTGGGGGAAGAATCGAGAGTGTTGGTTTCCATGCCTCCGCTCAACACCACGGTCATCTCCAAAATCCCCCATGCGTTGGCCCAGGCCGGGCAGTTCGAGCTAAACGTCATGACTCGGTTGAGCTGCAATATCCCGGAGTTCCTGGTTCTCCTTACGAACTACCGGCCTGTTTTTCGGGAGCACTGCGTTTTGGGGATTAAAGCAAACGAGGAAAACTGGTGGTCATGAAAGGGGGTTTGAGTAAAGAAGCAGCTGACGAACTCTTAAGAAATCACATTAAATCGGAATAAAAAATATAAAAAAATAAAAAGTAAATAATGATAAATGTTGTAAATACTTCTGATTTTTGGCTTATTTTTTCTCCCGCTTGAAAATCGCTGTCGCGGTTCCTTCCTCGTCCAGGTCATCCTTTATTAAAACAAGCTCCCAGCCTTCGTTTCCAATCTTTTCAAGGTCGGTCATCTGCTGTGGCATGTGAACAGCGTGAATCTTTCTGGAATCATATTCCCATAATTTCATACAATACCCCTCATGTTATTGATAATAAGAAAATAGTTTAATATTTAATATTTAATATCGCAACAAAAGTATAAAAACCTAAACAACTAAAAAAACATGGCCCTGTGACGTGAAAATCGATCAGGTACTTAAGAATCCGGGAGGGCCTTAATCTCAGATCTAACTGAAACAGCAGAGGTCTCCTTCCTCGACAGTTCCGACTTTGGAGGGACTGGCAGGTGGGAGGTGAATGCGTAGGAGCTACGGGGGCCGGTTTAAATAATCTCAAATGTCAATAAGTATTTTTACATAATATTAAAAATATATAGATGATTGCATGAAACAGGGATATTTTTTCCGGCTATATCCAACAAAAAAACAGGAAATAGCACTTGCTCAACACTTCGGAGCTTGCCGTTTTGTGTATAATCATTTTCTCAATATTAAGACAGAGATGTATAAGAAGTTTAGGGCAAGTCCCACAAAAAAGCAACTTCAAAAATACTTGACAGTGGCCAAACATACTATTTTTGATTGGATGGGGGATATTAATTCTCAATCCCTCCAGAGTGCAAATAAGAACCTTTTCACTGCAGAATATGTTTGAGCATGGCAGAGGATATCCACAATTCAAGTCAAAAAACGATCTAGATCAATCTTTTCAGGTGCCTCAAAGTTACAAGATTAATCTGACTACATCCAAAATATATTTGCCTAAAATCGGGTGGATAAAAATCAAGTTACACAGGGATTTTTTAACGCCTGAGATAATGGAAAATTGCATTACCTACACGGACTTAAACGGGGACAGGATAATCGAAAAAGATCTGAATAAGGACTTTTTCAAAACTGCAACTGTTTCAAAAAAATCTTCGGGAAAATACCACGTAAGTATCCTAACGGAAGACGAAACAGCAGCACCGGAAAAGGTTGAATATTCAGAGGATACAACTATTGGAATTGACTTGGGACTCAAGGACTTTGCGATCCTGTCAAATGGGGAAAAGATAGAGAACCCCAAACACTTGCAAAACTGTAACTATTCAGCCTACTGATAAAAAAAGCATAGTTTCAGCTAATGTTGCAACTATCGGATAATAGCGGCGCTCCATTGAGCGCCGCTCGAATAGCATCCATGACATTCAAGCTATTCTTTCTAATAGTGGATATGTATCCCCGAATTCTGCAGAAAGCTACCGCTCCTTCGATGCTTCGGAAAGTTCCCGAAATCTTCTGTTGTAGCTTCATCATTCTGATGTCTCGCTCTGCTTGATTATTATCAAATGGAACTCTCAGGTCATTGAGGAATTTCAGAATCCTATCCTTGTATTTTATGAACCTATCAAGGAGATTCTTTGCTTTTGTTTGTGCTGGTCTTCCTCTTTTTTTAACCTGTTTTGAGAGGTCAGGAGGTGGATTTTCTTCAATTCCCTCTTTAATTATTTTATCGTATATTTCCTCGAATGCCCTGACTTTTATTGGATCTATTGGAATTTCCATTTCTCTGCATTCGTCGGTATATTTTTTTACTTCACTCAGAAGTTCATTTACTTTTTTAGCCCATTGCTGCTCAAAATTCTCTTCAACTCCAGTGAGGTCCCTCTTAAGATGAGCATTGCAGAGAGCATGTTCACATCCATATTTGTTGTATGATGCCCAACCATCATGAACTACTACCCCCTTGTATTCTGGAAGAAAACCCAAAGCATTCATTGCCTCTGATCCTCTTTTTGGATGTACAAAATAGTATGTCCACAGACTGTTTGAAACAACATGGAGCCACCATTTTGTCCCTAAAACCCTCATTCCTGTTTCATCACAATGTACAGAATAGGCTACCCGTAGATGTTCGAAAACAGCTTTTTCGAAAGGTTCCAATTTCTGGAATAATTCCTTTTCAGCTCTTTTTATGGTAGCAGGGCTGATACGTATTCCATAAAAGTCCTCTGACAAATCACAAATCCGTTTATAAGGAATCAATTGAAAGTTCCTTAAATATACAAGAGAGGATAAAAGGCGAGGTCCATATTGAATAGGGAATTTTATAGAGTCTGGAAAAGTACCTTTGTTTATTTTCCCACAGTGAGGGCATTTCTTGGACTCAGCACGATGTTCGGTAAATATGATGTTCACAGGAGGAATATCAGCTTCTTGCCTGCGTTCACAGTCCCGAACTTCAGTATCTTCAAGATCATGACCACAATTTTCACAGCAGTGAGGGGAATGAAATATTATATGGTCAGGATCCCCAACCATTTCGAAAGTACTTCCAGAATGACCTTTTTGACCACCAGGTTTTTTCCCACTTCTTGTGCGGCTACTCTTAGGTTTAGGTTTTTCATTCACAAAAACGTCAGTAGAAGGAGGTTTACTGCTGTTTTGGCTGTTTTGATTTAGACGAGCCTCTAAAACCCTTACACGTTCCTCAAGTTCAGCAATTTGAGAAGCCTGTTTCTCTATGATAGTCTCAAGTCTCTGAATTACAGCAACGACTGCTTCAGGGCCTTCTTCATAGATTTCAAGAATCTCTTCACGTGTAAGCATGATACTGAAGAGATAGAGTTATTTTATATGCAATTTTTCCTCGAAACGAGGAAAAATTGCCTTTGTTCAAAGTATGGCTGAATAGTTACGCAAAACTCAGAAAAACGCCTAAAGGTACTTCAAAGAAGAGTAAGCAGGAAAGTTAAAGGTTCCAATAACCGAAGAAAAGCAGTAAGAAAACTTGCAAGACAACACGAAAAAATCGCAAACCAAAGAACGGATTTTCAGCAAAAACAGTCTTCAAAAATAGTCTGCGAAAGCCAAGCAGCCATAGCCGTGGAGACGCTGAACATTGAAGGGATGCGAAAGAACCACAAACTTGCAAAAGCGATAAGTAGTGTTTCGTGGGGTTCTTTTGTTAGAATGTTAGAGTACAAGGCGGAGAGGGTAGGGAAAACCCTCTTAAAAATAGGAATGTTTGAGCCTTCGACAAAAACCTGTAACGTTTGCGGGTTCCGTAATCCTGATATAACATTAAGTATCCGTGAATGGGAATGTCCTGAATGCAAAACGTTCCACGATAGGGATATTAACGCTGCAATTAACATCAAAAAGTTTGCACTTGCAAATTAATTAAAGGAACACCGCCGGAACGGCGGGAAGAGCCTGTGGACTCGTGGAGATTTCTCCGGGGTACGAAGCAGGAAGCCCCTTCCTCGATGTTTCTAATTGAAAATTAGAAACTCCTGTTAAACCTATGGTTTAACACGACAGCCGAAGGCTGACAGGTGGGAGTAGTTCACAAAGGACTCCATCGGTGTAGCTGAGCACACGAATTCTTTCCCTCGTCATAAAGTCAAGGATAAGCTCAATATCCTCCGGGTAGCGGGATTCCACGTAAACAGGGTTCATGGGTTCGGAATCCTGCCTTCCGATATAGAACATGTTCTCCCCGAAATGAATGATGAACCGCAGTTCATATTTTTCAAAGGTCAAGCAAAGGAATTTTTTGGAAAGCGGGGGTGTTGCAAGTTCAAAGTCCTCGTCGGTAATTTCTATATCTGCCCCGTACATAACAGAATTATTGGCAGGACCGGATATTAAATATACAGGCCCGGGAAATTTACTCAAAATTTCCTGACTTTTCGGGCAGGCATCCGGGCCCCGGGCAGGAGACCTACAAAACGGGCCGTTTTTCGGTAGCGTTCCAGGAGGTCTTCTTCATGCTTGATCTCTTCGAGCCTGTCAAAGATATACATATTTTCGGAAACCGGGGGGATTGTGGTCGTGAGGACCTGGATAAGAGACTCAAGCTGCCCTTCCAGTTCTTTTCGGTCTTTATCCAAGTTCTTGATTTTCCACTTTTTGACCCTCCGGCTTACCAGACAGGCCAGCTCCTCGGTTGGGGTCCCCTTTGCCCTGAGGCAGGCTGCCTTTGATTTGTTCTGGATTTCCGAAAGGGCTTCTTTTATTTTCCGTTCCGAAAGCATTTTCCCGATATCGGGACGCTCTTTTTTCGCCAGCTTTCCGGCGAGGATTAATTCCTCTTCTGTGAGGTAAAATAATTCCGAAGCCCTCTCAAAAGCCAGGATGCAGCCTTCAAGCAGCTCTTTTTTTCCCGCGAGGTCTTCCGGCTCAAGGTCTCCGGCAATTTCAAGCAGGCTGGCAAATTGCCTTATTTTTTCGAGCAATTGCTCTCTTTTTCCGGGCTCTCCGATTTGTCCTATTTGCCCGACCTGCCCGACCTGCCCGATTTCTCTGATTTCCCTCTCCATTTTTAAAAAATACCTTTCGGACTCGGGCCCTGCTTTTCGGAAAGTCTGCTCGCTTTCAAGGATGAAGAGCAGGGACTCAAAAAAAGGCAGGTAAAATTCCGGGACTTTTGTATCGGTAGAAATTTCAGAAGCTGCCCTGAAGTAGCGGATCGCTTCTTTCAGGCCGAAAATGTAGGTGACCCTGTCTGTTCCCTGCAGGGATCTCCAGAGGGAAGCTTTCCCGAGGGACTGGAAGGCGTACTTTTTTACATAGACGCAGCCCGTCCTGGTAAGTTTGAGCATATCTCTCCAGGCCCGGGTCTTGTCCCTGACGAGGTAAAAGGCCAGACCCATGACCCTGACCGTCCCCCTCCTCACGTAGCTGTCCCCATGCCCGGAAAGCCGCATAAGGTCCTGCCATCCCTCTTCTTTATCCGGGACTTCCGGAAATGCGACCGCAAAAGCCAGGACAGCGTTTTTCCGGACCTCCCTGTCCTCGTCCCCGGAGGCCAGCCGGACAAGTTCGATCCAGGCCAGTTCTTTGTCCCGCGCCTCCTTAAAACCCAGGCCCAGGAGTTCGGAAGCTTTCCTCCGGACGCTGGCGTCCCCCTCCGCAATCAGGTTCAGAAGGTCAAAAAAGGCCCCGGACTTATCTTCCAGGTCGGGAAATACATGAGAAAGCATTTCATCCGCGTTTTTCCGGACCACGACGTCTTTATCCCCTGCCATTTTCAAAAGTTCAGCCCAAATGTCCCGTTTTTTGCCCTGACATCCGGCCGAATACAGGGCCAGGAGAGAACTTACAGCTCCCCTTCGCTCGGTGGATTCGGCAGTCGTTGCAGAACCCAAACGGAAGAGTTCACGGCAGACCTCTTTTTTATCCGGCAGGCGGGAAAAGGAAGCTGCAAGGGCCTGGGCCGCTTCCTGCCGAACATAACTGTCCCGGTCCCCGGTCAGTTTAAGGAGCTCAAGTCCTGGTCCTTTGCCTGTTCCATTCACGGACCCGGCTTTTGCCTGTTCCGTGCCCATACTCTCTTTTTCCTGCGTCTTCTCTTCCTTCTCCTGATTTTCTTCCTCCTCATTCCCCTCCTGCAAAAAAGCGGCCCCAAGAGCCTGTGCCGTGTCCCTTCTGGCGTAAGCTGCCTTTCGAGCCGCAAGCCCGTAGAGTTTTTCAACCCCGTTTTCCTCGGTAAGTTCGGGGTAAAGGGAAGCGAGCACCTTTAAGGCTCTCCGGGTCACGTAACTGTCCCCCTCTTCACTCAGGCGGACGAGGTCCGAACAGGCTTCGACTTTCCCCTCTTCCGGAACGAAAGGATAAACTTCCATGAGAGCTTTTACGGCCTCTCTCCTTACCTTTTCGTCCTCCGACCCGGCAATTTTCAGGAGCTTTTCCCAGGCCTCTCCCCTTTCATTTTCCGAGAGCTCCAGACAGACCATCCCCAGGCAGAAGCCCGTATTTTTCCTTATGTTTCCATCTCCGGTTTCATCCCCCGCCATTTTGAGCAGGAACTCCCAGGCCTGTGATTTTCCTGTCTCCGGCAGATGCGGAAGGACCGAGGGGAGACTCCTGACAATTATCCTGCGGACCCCTTCGGTGCTTGAGGGGGAAGTTACCAGGGCCGCAAGCTCTTTCCAGGCTTTTTCCCGCTCCGTTTCCGGAAGGTGAGAATAAGAAGAGACCAGGGCCTGGGCGGCGTTCCTTTCCACCTCTTCTACAGGGTAGGCCGTAAGGTTCAGGAGCCTGTCCCATACTTCCTTTTTCCGGTTTTCCGAGATATGAGGGTAAACGGATTCAAGGGCCTGGATTGCGGCGGCCCTTACACGGCTTTCGGAGTCTGCTGAGAGCCTTAGCAGGTCTTCAAGGGCCTCTTTCCTGTCAGGGCTTTCAGGGAGAAATTCAAAAAGAGCGCTCAACTGCCTTAAGGCATCGATACGGGTATTCGATGCCGGGCTGTAGGTTCTGTCGTGTAGTTTGGGTTGTTCGGTCAAGATTTCCACCAGATTTTCCTGAAAGGCCCGTTTTTGTTTATATTATATGTTTGAACAGGTTTATTTTTATCTCAAACCGCAGAAAACTCCTTCCTCGACAGTTCCGGCTTTTCCTGAAATGGAAAGGAGGGGGGTTCACACGTCGTAGTTAAATTTTATCTAAATGTACATGTTTTATATTATCATGGATTTACTTTTCGTTATGAACGGTGGCAATATTAGGAAAAATATTAAAGAAGGTTTAAATGTAGGGATTGTTCTGAAGCAGGACCAGAGAACGGGAAAAATTACTAAAGGCGTTGTGAAGAGACTTTTAACCAAATCTCCGAATCACCCGCATGGAATAAAGGTCCAGCTTGAAGACGGCCAGGTCGGAAGGGTTAAGGAAATTTATTGAATAGTTAGAGGAGGGAATCGATTTTAAAGTCCATGTTTGTGGCTGTAATCTGAAATCGCAGTGCTGGAAAGAGTGTATTTTCATCCTGTATGGGTATATTTATATGTTATAAGTGCAATGTGTAGATGTTGAAAATAATGAGAAGTGTAATAATCTGTTGTTAAAAACCAATTTTTGTTTTTATCAAAGAGTTCTATACAATCTTATTTTTAAACTATTTAACTAATAATTAAAACAAAGGTGAAACAAAATGGCTTTTAATGACAGAAATACCAGAGGAAATAATAATTTCGGCGCACCCAAAGAAATGTTCAAGGCAACCTGCTCTGATTGCGGTGTTGAGACTGAAGTGCCTTTCAAACCTGATCCAGAAAGACCTGTCTACTGTAGAGAGTGTCTTCCTAACCACAGGACACCCAGAGATAACAGTAGATATTAAGCCCGAATCCTGTTTCGAGATTTGAAAAATCTATAATTTTTCTGCTAGTTGCATTGCAAATGTAACAGCACGATGTCCGCTTCACTCAAGCGGACTCATACTTTTTTAAAATTGTAAGCCCGGTATTTTTGCACTTCCTCAATCGATTTCCACAAGGCCGTTTTTTTACTGCATCAATACGATTTTAGGCCTGAAGCGGCTGTTCGAATAATGGTGGGAATTTTACAAGTTCTTCCATTTGAGAAAGTGTGCTCCTATTTTCATAGGCATGTTTATATATTATAAGCGTGAGGTATGCGTGTTGAAAATAATGAGACGTATAATCTGTTGTTAAAAAGAAATTTTTGTTTTTATCAAAGAGTTCTATACAATCTTATTTTTAAACTATTAACTAATAATTAAAACAAAGGTGAAACAAAAATGGCTTTTAATGACAGAAACTTCAGAGGAAATAATAATTTCGGCGCACCCAAAGAAATGTTCAAGGCAACCTGCTCTGATTGCGGTGTTGAGACCGAAGTGCCTTTCAAACCTGATCCAGAAAGACCTGTCTACTGTAGAGAGTGTCTTCCTAACCACAGGACACCCAGAGATAACAGCAGATACTAACCCTGAATCTTGTTTTGGGATTTTAAATAATCTGTTATTTTTTTGCAAGTTGCACTGCAAGTGCAACAGCACGATGTTCGCTTCACTCAAGCGGACTCATGCTTTTTTAAAATATACCATCGATCTGGAATACTTTTTTTTAACTCGTGAATTTTTGCAGCCTTGAGAACTGGCACTTCGCAGGCCCGATTATCTTTGCGTTTCCTCGATCGATTCCTCGCGGGACTGTTTTTTTACTGTGATATTTGTCTATCAATCGGCCAAAACAACCTCGACCAGTCTCTCTCGATAAAAAACTGGATAAAGCAGAATCCTGAAATCACGGAAAACGCGGAAAGACACGGAAGAAACGTAGATGAGGGAAATGAATTCCAGAAAAAGAGGCCGGTGTTCAGTCAACTACCCCCACCTGTTAGCCTTCGGCTGCTGAGGAAGGGGACTCCAGCTGAGTCAGTTGAAAGAAAAGCGAAAGAAAATAACATATCCAAAGCAACAAAAATATATTTGTTCAGTCAGCGGACTGCTTCACTCTCCCCCCGAACCCTTTTGTAAAATATGAAAGATCAAAACCGGAGAACGTTTACACATTGAGAGGTAGCAGCTGGCAGGCTCAATTATTTTTATCCTTTATCGATTCCCTGGGGCTGTTTTTTAGATAGTCAATAGGATTTTTGCCTGAGGTAGTTGTTTTCAAGTTATAGTGAAAAAATATCAGGCAATCCTGATTTCAAAATTTATTAATAAATGGGGTACAAACTCCGCCGTAAACCATGTATAAGTTCTCATTTGAGTGTGTGTACGTCCATTTGTATGGATGCACTTATATAATCGGACTGTATAGTTGTATATATTGAAAATAAAGAGACGTATAATCTGTTATTAAAAACCAATTTTTGTTTTTAATCTAGGGGTCTATACAATCTTGTTTTTAAACTATAAACTATCCGCTAAAGCGGAGGTGAAACGAAAATGGCTTTTAATGACAGAAATTCCAGAGGAAATTCCGGAGGTTTCCGCGGTAACAGTGGACCAAGGGAAATGACAAAAGTAACCTGTTCTGACTGCGGTGTTGAGACCGAAGTACCGTTCAAACCTACCGAAGGCAGACCAGTATACTGCAGAGATTGTTTTAATAAACACAGGTAATTCTAACGATAATCTGCATCAGGTGTTAATTTTGTAATTAAGTTTACATTAACACCTGATTCATCTTTTTTTGAAACTATTTGGCCCAGGCAAAACAACATCAATAACCATCTTTATGAAGATTCAATGGGCAAATTTAGATGAATTGATTTTATTTAATTGTTGACTATTGGTTGCGTTTTTTCGTATTTCATCAGTGTTAGTAATCAGACTTTTCTGTTTTCAAAATCAATATCAATCAACTGATCCACTTCGGGACCGGAAAAATCGTTGATTTTACTTTTAGCTACGATGAAATTGCAACAGCACGGAGGGATCCCCCGTTTCGCTTCGCTCAAGTGGACTAAGAATTTTTAAAAATAATTGGCCCGAGAAGTTTCGTATTTCCTCAATTGATTCCTCAAGGACCTGTTTTTTGATTGCATGAATACTTTTTCATCGACCGGCAAACGCAAGCTCGACCAGTTTAATTTTATTCCGCAAGCCTGGCACCCGGGGGTTGTTTTTTTAACTGCATCTATATGATTTTAGGCATAGGGTGTCTGTTTTCGAATAATAGTAGATACCCCTCAGTTGTATCGATATGTTTATATATTATAACTGCGATGTATGTGTGTTGAAAAATAAAGAGACGTATAATAATCTGTTGTTAAAAACCATTTTTTGTTTTTAATCAAAGAACTCTATACAATCTTATTTTTAAACTCTTAACTAACAACAAAAAAGGTGAAACAAAAATGGCTTTTAATGACAGAAATAACTTCAGTGGTAACAATTTCGGCGCTCCCAAAGAAATGCACAAGGCAACCTGCTCAGACTGCGGTGTTGAAACCGAAGTGCCTTTCAAACCTGACCCCGAAAGACCTGTTTACTGTAGAGAGTGTCTTCCTAACCACAGGACACCCAGAGATAACAGCAGATACTAAGTGTTGTTTGTGTAATTAAGTTTACACAACACTTTTTTTTCTACTTTTTTTAAACACACTATAAATCTGAATATACCTTTTTTCTTAACCCGTGATCTTTATCAGGATGAGAAGGAGCACTTTACAGGGTAATCAGTTTTGTTTCATAGAGAGATTTTTCTCGGTTTTTTTCTTACTGCATCAATACAATTTTTTACAAGGGGTAACTTTTTCGAATTATAGTGGAGAATTTTTCAGATTCCAAATCAACTAAAATATATTTTTTTGGTAGGTGGGCCGCTTCATTCTTCCCCCTAATCCTTTTGTAATCAGAGAGATCGAAAACTCGTGAACCTTAACAGATTAAGAAGTAACAGTTGACGAACCCGATCATTTTCGCATTTCATCTATCGATTCCCAGCAGGATTTTTTATTAGATTTCATCGATACTTTTTCATCGACCGGCAAACACAAGCTCGACCAGTTTAATTTTATTCCGCAAGCCTGGCATCTGGGGACTGTTTTTTGGACTGCATCGATATGATTTTAGGTATAGAATGGCCATTTTCAAATAATAGTGGATAGCCCCTATTTGTATAGATATGTTTATATATAATAACTGCAATGTATATGTGTTGAAAAATAAAGAGACGTATAATAATCTGTTGTTAAAAACCATTTTTTGTTTTTAATCAAAGAACTCTATACAATCTTATTTTTAAACTCTTAACTAACAACAAAAAAGGTGAAACAAAAATGGCTTTTAATGACAGAAATAACTTCAGTGGTAACAATTTCGGCGCTCCCAAAGAAATGCACAAGGCAACCTGCTCAGACTGCGGTGTTGAAACCGAAGTGCCTTTCAAACCTGACCCCGAAAGACCTGTTTACTGTAGAGAGTGTCTTCCTAACCACAGGACACCCAGAGATAACAGCAGATACTAAGTGTTGTTTGTGTAATTAAGTTTACACAACACTTTTTTTTCTACTTTTTTTAAACACACTATAAATCTGAATATACCTTTTTTCTTAACCCGTGATCTTTTTTAGCTTGAGAACCCGAGTTCCACTTCCCAAGTTCCGCTTCGGGATCACAGGAAATCGAAGATTTCCTGGGAGTTGCGATGCAATCGCAACAGCACGGTGTCCGTTTCGCTTCACTCAAGAGGACTGAGTATTTTTTAAAATCTGAAAAATCGATAAACGGCTGGCGTGTAAAGTTGAGAAGCAGCAGAAAAAAGGCCAGAGAAAGTTTGAACTTCCTCTATTTATTCCCCGCCGGCCTTCCTCCACAGAAAAGCAAAAGAAAAGAGAAGAACTGTCTCCCTCGGCGGAAAAGTGGGAAAAAAATGAAATGGGAAAAACATAAAAAGAGTCTGAAATCAAACATCCTTTTTTCCATGTTCGGACATATATTGTTCGATAGCCATTTTTGAACTATGCCATGTTTTTCCAATTTTCACCGCGTCCAGAAACCCCTGCCTTGCCCGCAGGCTGAGATATTCCTGAGAATAGGGAGTTTCTCCGGTAAGTTCTTTGAGGGGGCGCAGTTCATCAAGGCCTCCTGATATGGAAAGATAGATAGTCAGGCTTTCATCCACGGCTTTTGCGATGAAATTGGCAAAATGACTCAGGTTTCCGGAATCTGCGGCTCTCAGGGCCCTGTAGTATTTTATTCTGTCTTCTTTCTTGAGCACTATGGACGGATAATTTTTCGAAATCAAATACAGGTTTGTGAGGAGCCGGGCAACCCTGCCGTTCCCGTCGATGAAAGGATGAATTTCAACAAAGCTGTGATGTAGAAATGAAGCGGTTTCAATGGGATGTCTTTTGTCTTCAGCCATATTTTCAATCAGTTTATCCATTAACTGTAAGATATTTGACCAATCAGGCGGGGCCTTTACAGCACCGGTTATCCTCACATTTTTTGTTCGGTATCTCCCGGCATCCTCAAGTATACCCCTGGTTACGATTTCATGAATCTCCTGAATTGTAACATGGTTTATCGCCTTTTTTTTCTTTGCGAGTTCTTCTATCCGGTCGAAAGCTTTTGCGTTATTACTTGCTTCAAGGTGCTCCCGAACCGATTTTCCTCCTATAGTCAGGCCCTCTTCCAAAATGAGTTTTGTTTCCGAGAGTGTGAGAGTGTTCCCCTCTATCGCATTGGAGTGGTAGGTATGCACCAACCTCATCTCTTCATGCAATCTTCCCAGGGCATCCGCTGAAAGGGGACGCATGGCGTGGAGCCGCTTCATTTTTTTATCTATACGTGCAAGAAGTTCTTTCTGAACCAGGTTAGTATCGGTATCGGCCATAATTCAACGTATCCGATATTGACCCCACGGCATATATCGGTATCGGCCATAATTCAACGTATCCGATATTATGAATTTATTCACTCCCCGAGTTCCACTTCTCGAGTTCCACTTTTCGAGTTCCACTTCCCAAGTTCCGCTTCGGGATCACAGGAAATCGAAGATTTCCTGGGAGTTGCGATGCAATCGCAACAGCACGAGGTCCGTTTCGCTTCACTCAAGAGGACTGAGTATTTTTTAAAATCTGAAAAATCGATAAACGGCTGGCGTGTAAAGTTGAGAAGCAGCAGAAAAAAGGCCAGAGAAAGTTTGAACTGCCTCTATTTATTCCCCGCCGGCCTTCATCAAAAGAAAAGCAAAAGAAAAGAGATCAGGCCTGGCCCCCTCTACAGGAAGCGAAAGAAAAAAGCAGGCCGGGAAAATTTGAAAAAACACAATTATGTTTAAATATCCTTGAAGACCAAAGATGGATTAAAATGAAAGTACGTGAAGTTATAAAAATATTAGAAGCTGATGGCTGGTATCTTGTTGCTACGAAAGGCAGCCATCAGCAATACAAGCATCCAGACAAACCAGGCAGGGTAACATCGCTGCTCATTCTGGACACGATCTTGCACCGGGGACATTGAATAGCATATTAAAGATGGAGAAATAAAGATGTATCGTTTCCTTGTTG
Organism: Methanosarcina baltica; assembly: GCF_055394095.1. NCBI lineage: Archaea > Methanobacteriati > Methanobacteriota > Methanomicrobia > Methanosarcinales > Methanosarcinaceae > Methanosarcina > Methanosarcina baltica. The sequence goes on from NZ_AP042463.1 coordinate 3,605,920, forward strand.
TAATCGAGAAAGTAAACAACAACTATTCAGCCTATTCACCTGATTTACCGGGTTGTGTGGCCACTGGCACCACCCGAAATGAGGTGGAGAAAAACATTTATGAAGCTATTGAAATGCATGTACAGGGATTACCGGAGGATAATTTACCTGTTCCTGAATCATTTGCAGAGTACGTGGCAATTTCTGGAGAATCCTCTACAACATCCAAAGCAGCATAAACCGTAAACAAACTTCACCACATATTTTTTACAATGGCCGAAAGCAGGGATTTCCAGCTTCAGGCAACTTAGTTTTTTTGCATTCCTGGATTCCTCTACAGAAAACAGGAAAAGAGGCCGGAAGGCAGTGAAAGAAAATACCCGGCCGATGGCTGGTGAAATATATTTTGTAACGGAGCGAGTCACGGCAACTTTAATAATTTTCTAATTGAGTAAAGAAATCCTTCATTCGATTTCCAGAACCCATTTCCAGAGAGGAATGTAGCTGATTCCGGCTTCTTCTTTTACCAAGTTTTTCGTGAGCAAAATAAGCCTCGATATTTTTTCTCCGAAATGCTCTTTGAAATCCAGAAGAGCCCTTATTTCTCCGGCCCTTACTTGATCGGTATAGGTGCAGTTTATTCCTGTGAGTGTGCCGTCCCTGTGCTTTATAACAAAATCCACTTCACCTTTTTCTTTCCAGTAAAAAAATTCCACTTTGCGTCGCTTTAATTCCACAAAAACAAGGTTTTCAGCCAGCCTGCCCTCATCAGCAGAGAAAGTGAACGCCACCGAATTCCGAAGTCCGTTATCGATGCAGTAGATTTTCCGGGGCATTTTGATTGAGATCGAATTTTTCACAGAATATGAAAAGAAGTTAAGCTGGTAGATGAGATAAGCCTGTTCCAGATAGAGCAGGTACTCTTTTAGGCTGTTGACGGAAAGCCCCGTGGCCGTTGAAATCTTTGAATAACTCAGAAGTGTAGAGACGTTTGAAAGTGAATAATTTGTAAGCTCGATCAGTTTTGCGCTTTCCCGGATCTTTTTGCCTGCCACGATGTCCCTGAGCAGGATACTGTTGAAGTATTCGCCGAGCCGCATGTGGTTAATATCCTCATCTTTTTCCAGGACAACCTCGGGAAAGCCCCCCTTGAAGAGGTATTTGTTGAAGTGGTGCAGAACCTCGTTACTCTGAACATCTGCGTCTTTTAGCTCGAAACCCGCAAATTCCAGATACTCTTTGAACGAAAGGGGAAAAACGTGTTGCGTGATCATCCTCCCTGTCAGGAGGGTTGCGAGCCTGTCCGAGAGCATGGTGCTGTTCGAACCCGTGAGCACGAACTTGATTTCTTCCCCATAAAGGTCGTAAAACTTCTTGATCCACCGTTCCCAACCTTCGATGTTCTGGATTTCGTCCAAAAAAAGGTATTTTCTCCCCTTCGGCAGATGCAGCTCGATATATTCGTTAAAAAGGCGATCAAGTAGCCTTACTCCTTTTTCCTCGAAAGGCTCGTCCAGGTTGAAATAGAGGATATTTTCAGGCTTTACCCCTCTCCCAATCAGCCTGTCGATTGCCTGATACATAGCAGTCGATTTCCCGCACCTCCTGACCCCCGTTATGCAAACGACCTCCCTTATGTCCAGAAGTTTCAGGATTTTTTCAAGGGTCTCAGGCCTGAAAATCCTTTTTTTGGAGGCCGGGACCTGGCCCTCTGTCCACCAGGGATTCCACATCTTCATGAGCTGCTTCATGAGTAAGTGTTTGCTTTGAGACTATTTATATCTTTCATTATAATGATGGTTTTTGTGATAGATATACTAATTGTAATGATGATAATAGTGATTTTTACTATTATTACAATGAGAACTATTTAAATAAAAATTAGTTTTCAGGAACCGGTTTCAGTATTATTTGAGAGATACAATGAAAAAGTCTTTTTGAGTTTGTAAGTATCGGTATAGGTAATATTTTGAGCAATCCGATAATGGATTTGATTCGCAGGCCTGGTTCTCTCAATAAAGAACTCGAAAAGAGGCCGGAAGACAGCGAAAGAAAAGCGAGATATTTAACCCGGCCCAATGCTGTTTAAATATAGTTATTCTGTCATCAGCCTGCTTCACTACCCGAGTTTCGCTTCGGGATTGCCGTAATTATAGATATAGTTATATATTTTAAGTGCAATGTATGTGTGTTGAAAATAAAGAGACGTATAATCTGTTGTTAAAAACCAATTTTTGTTTTTACAAAGAATTCTATACAATCTTATTTCTAAACAATTAACTAACAACTAAAACTAAGGTGAAACAATAATGGCTTTTAATGATAGAAATAACTTAAGTGGTAACAATTTCGGCGCTCCCAAAGAAATGCACAAGGCAACCTGTTCAGACTGCGGTGTTGAAACCGAAGTGCCTTTCAAACCTGACCCCGAAAGACCTGTTTACTGTAGAGAGTGTCTTCCTAACCACAGGACACCCAGAGATAACAGCAGATACTAAGTATCATTTGTGTAATTGAGTTTACACAACACTTTTTTTCCACTTTTTTTAAATACACTATAAAACTGGAATATACTTTACATTTCGACCCCCCTTTCAAAAATAAGGTGATTTTTGAAGCAACTGTGCATATTTAGTGAATCTAATGTGGACACAAGCTCAAAAAACTCGATGATTTTGGCTGAATCCCATAATTCTCCAAAAATTCCTTGCGAAATTCACAAAAAATACCACGAAGTTAGCCTGTTTTTCAGTGATATGTCATGGAAGTTTGAATTATTAATTAGGAAATAGGGCAAAATGAACAATAAACTGTATGAATAAAAAAATTAAGTAGCTTTTTTTGGTGGGGGTCGAAATGTATGATATACCTTTTTTCTTAACCCGTGATCTTTTTCAGCTTGAGAGCCCGAGTTGCACTTCCCGAGTTCCGTTTCGGGATCACAGGAAATCGAAGATTTCCTGGGAGTTGCACTGCAAGTGCAACAGCACGGTGTCCGTTTCGCTTTGCTCAAGCGGACTGAGAATTTTTTAGAATATGAGAAATCGATAAACGGCCGGCGTGTAAAGTTGAAAAACAGCAGGAGAAAGAACAGAGCAGGTTTGAGCTTCTTCTGTTCTCCGTTTATTTCCGCGGGCCTTCATCCAAAGGAAAAACTCCAGCCGAAAGCTAGCGGGAAAGGTAGTTCACTCATCCGAACCCATAACCTATATATAAACACAGCGTAAAAGCAAATAATTAATATTTCAGGAAGGAGTCTTACCATGCTTATTCAATACATCCATGCAGCACTTGAAAAAGCCACATATGAAATAATCGATGACGAGGAACCGTTCTATGGGGAAGTGCCAGAACTGGAAGGAGTATGGGCTACCGGAAAAACCCTGGAAGAATGCCGCAGAAACCTGGAAGAAGTTATCGATGAGTGGATAATTATCCGGTTGAGAAATGGACTTCCTCTACCTCGGGTAGGAGATCACATGATCAAAGAACCGGGAGATATTGCTGTTGTCTAAATTGGTACCCGTCGATTGGCGGACCCTCGTAAAAAGGTTGCGGGATCTGGGGTTTGAAGGGCCGCATTCAGGTGGGAAGCACCCATTTATGATAAAAGGAGATCTGGTTCTTACAATTCCCAATCCACATAAGGAAATAATCGGGGTCGATCTACTGAAAAGGATTCTTAAACAGGCCAGAATTTCAAGGGAAGAATGGCTTGGTGAACAAAATTCCTGAAAAATTCTCTTTTATAAACCCCAAATTTCAAGATAAATATATTATTTCAGTCGCCGGATCACTTCACTTTTCCCCCGAAACCTTTTGTAAAATCTGAGAAATCGAAAAACGGCCGGCGTGTAAAGTTGAGAAGCAGTAGGAAAAAGGCCAGAGCATGTTCGAGTTCCCTCTATTTATTCTCCGCCGGCCTGAATCCAATGAAAAGCGAAATAATCAATCCGGCCAATAATGCCTAAATATATTTTGTCCGTCGTTGGCTTACTTCACTTTCCCCGTGAACCTTTACACATTGAAAAGCAGCATTTGACAGGCTCTGTTCCTTCGGTGGATAACTGGAAAAAAACAGAAAATGGGTGAGTGAAAAGCCAGAAAAAGAGGCCGGAAGGCGGCGAAACAAAAACGAGATATTTAATCCGGCCCAATGCTCCCCAAATATATTTTTTCTGTCGTCGGCCCGCTTCACTCTCCCCATGAACCTTTTTTCTGTATTCGAAAAATTGAAAAACGGCCGGCGTGTAAAGTTGAGAAGCAGTAGAAGAAAGGCCAGAGCAGGTTCGAGTTTCCTCGATCGATTTCCCGATGAATTGGTTTTTGATTGCATCGATATGAAAGTTATGTCTAGAAAGAGTTCTCTTATTTGAGAGAGTGTACCACCATAACAATAGATATATTTATATATTTTAACTGCAATGTAGGGGTGTTGAAAAATACAGAGACGTATAATCTGTTGTTAAAAACTAATTTTTGTTTTTACCAAAGAGTTCTATACAATCTTATTTCCAAACAATTAACTAACAACTAAAACCAAGGTGAAACAAAAATGGCTTTTAATGACAGAAATAACTCCAGTGGTAACAATTTCGGCGCTCCCAAAGAAATGCACAAAGCAACCTGCTCTGATTGCGGTGTTGAAACCGAAGTGCCTTTCAAACCTGACCCCGAAAGACCTGTTTACTGTAGAGAGTGTCTTCCTAACCACAGGACACCCAGAGATAACAGCAGATACTAAGTGTTATTTGTGTAATTGAGTTTACACAACACTTTTTTTCACTTTTTTTAAATACTATAAAACTGGAACATACCTTTTTTTTAATCCGTGATCTTTTTCAGCTTGAGAACCCAAGTTTCACTTCCCGAGTTTCACTTCCCGAGTTGCACTTCCCGAGTTGCACTTCCCGAGTTCCGCTTCGGGAGCACGGTGTCCGTTTCGCTGCGCTCAAGCGGACTGAGAATTTTTTAAAATATGAGAAATCGAAAAAAGGCCGGCGTGTAAAGTTGAGAAGCAGAAGAAGAAAGGCCAGAGCAAGTTCGAGATTCCTCTATTTATTCTCCGCAGACCTTCAGCGAAAGAAAAGCGAAAGAAAAAGGCAGGCCTGGAACCTTCTCGAAAAAGAACTGGAAAGAACAAAATCCCGAAACCACGGAACACACGGAACACACGGAAGAAACGTAGCCGGGAGATGTGAAAAGCCAGCGAAAGAGGCCGGAAGGCAGCGAAAGAAAAGTCCGAGAATTAATCCGGCCCAAGGCTCCCAAAATATATTTATTCCGTCGTCGGCTCACTTCACTTTCCCCCAAAGCCTTTTGTAAAATCTGAGAAATCGATAAACGGCCGGCGTGTAAAGTTGAGAAGCAGCAGGAGAAAAGCTAGAGCAGTTTTGAGCTTCCTCTATTTATTCCCCGCGGACCTTCAGCAGAAGAAAAGCCAGATATTTAATCCGGCCCAAGGCTGCCTAAATATATTTTTTTTTTGTCGTCGTTCCACTGCATGTGAAATGAAAGTTATTCCCCTCGATTCAATATGATCAGACTTTTGATCGTTTTATATAAAATATATATTTATATTTCAAATCAATACATTAAAAGGGGGCGTTTTTCATTTCAATTGGACCCACAAGATAGACCCATAATGTGGGAAGCCTGGAATGATTATGGTTTGATGCAATAAAACATCAGCTTGTTCCCTTATTTGTTCTCTTACTTAAGAGTGGATTAGGAATATTGGAGGAAATCACACATGAAAGTTCTGGCAATAAACTCCAGTCCCAAAATGGATAAAAGCAACACGGCTCTGATATTGAACCCCTTTCTTGAAGGGATGGAAGAGGCCGGGGCAGAGGTAGAACTCTTCTATACAAGGAAACTTAATATCAATCCCTGCACAGGGGAGTTTAACTGCTGGCTGAAGACCCCAGGTAAATGTTACCAGAATGATGATATGAACATCCTGTATCCCAAAATCGATGAGGCTGATGTTATTGTCTTTGCCACGCCGGTTTATGTGGATGGGGTCACAGGTCCTATGAAAAACCTGATTGACAGGATGCTTCCCAGATTAGAACCCTTTTTTGAGATGCGCGACGACCACTGCCGCCATCCCGTGTGCGGGGGACCAAAGGCACTAAAATTTGTGCTGGTTTCTAACTGCGGTTTTTGGGAAATGGATAATTTTGATCCCATGCTTGTATATATGAAAGCCTTTTGCAAGAATGCATCCGCCGAATTTGCAGGAGCCCTTCTGCGCCCTCACGGTGAAGCTATGCCTACAATGCTGGAGATGGGGAAGCCGATAGGCGATATTTTCGAGGCAGCAAAAGAGGCAGGTCATCAGCTCGCAAAGGGACAGAAGATGTCTCAGGAAACCCTTGACATAGTCAGTCGTGAACTTATGCCAAGGGAAATGTACGTGCAGATTGTAAACCAGTACTTTCAGCAGTGTCTGAGAACACCGGTGAAACAATAAATGTAGCTCAGATCATTCTTTATTTTATCATTTTTGCTTACTGAGGGCTGGATATACTAAAATGGATGCTCACCTGATCGTATCTCTGATCTTACTGTTTTTTCAATTGCCGAGTTCAGCTTCCCGAGTTCCGCTACCTGAGTTCCACTTCCCGAGTTCCGCTACCTGAGTTCCGCTTCGGGAGCACGGGGTCCGTTTCGCTTCGCTCAAGCGGACTGAGAATTTTTTAAAATATGAGAAATCGATAAACGGCCGGCGTGTAAAGTTGAGAAGCGGCAGAAGAAAGGACAGAGCAGGTTTGGGATTTCTCTGTTTATTTCCCGCCGGCATTCCTCCACAAAAAAGTGAATGAAAAAAGCAGTATGGGAAAAGTGAAAGTCAAGAAAAGAGGCTGGCAAGCGAATTTGAAACATTCTCACCCATAGGAATTTAAGCAAAAAGCCTTATAACCGGTACTATGAGGTTCAAAATAATCCTTGAAGAGGATGAAGAAGTAGGGGGGTTTATTGCCAGCTGCCCCGGCTTATCTGGTTGTTTTTCGCAGGGGGATACGGTAGAAGAAGCTGTTGAAAATATTAAAGAAGCAATTCAGGCCTGTCTGGAATCCCTCGCAAAAGATGAACTTCATGAATGCTTGGGGAAATCCTCCTGCAGAGTGGTTGATGTTGTTGCTTAAATGTCCGGGCTTCCTGTAATCTCCGGGATGAAGGCGATTAAAGCCTTTTCTAAAGCAGGCTGGATCCCTCACCGGCAGGTGGACAGCCATGTGGTCCTGAGAAAAGAAGGCTCGAAAGTTACGTTGACTGTCCCGAAGCATAAGGAACTGAAACCGGGCCTTTTGAGAAATTTGATAAAAGCTTCAGGACTTACGATAGAAGAATTCGAAGCCCTTTTGAAGTAAGGTTTTTGTGGACCTGGCCACTCTCCCGGATGAAACCTCATTCCCGAAGGAATGCACATCTTTTAGCTCTTTTTAAATATGTTCCTGATTATCAGATCAATTGGAATATATTATCCCAGTAAGCGGCCCGCTTCACTTTACCCCAAAATCCTTTTTTAAAATATGAGATATCGATAAACGGCCGGCGTGTAAAGTTGAGAGGTAGCAGTTGACAGGCCCGATCATTTTGCGTTTCCTCGATCTATTTCCTGCGGGATTGGTTTTTGACTGCATCGATATGAAAGTTATGTCTAGAAAGAGTTATCTGATTTGAGAGAGTGTACTACCATAATTATAGATACATTTATATATTTTAAGTGCAATGTATGTGTGTTGAAAATAAAGAGACGTATAATCTGTTGTTAAAAACCAATTTTTGTTTTTACAAAGAATTCTATACAATCTTATTTCTAACAATTAACTAACAACTAAAACTAAGGTGAAACAAAAATGGCTTTTAATGACAGAAATAACTTCAGTGGTAACAATTTCGGCGCTCCCAAAGAAATGCACAAAGCAACCTGCTCTGATTGCGGTGTTGAAACCGAAGTGCCTTTCAAACCTGACCCCGAAAGACCAGTTTACTGTAGAGAGTGTCTTCCTAACCACAGGACACCCAGAGATAACAGCAGATACTAAATATCATTTGTGTAATTGAGTTTACACAACACTTTTTTTTCTACTTTTTTTAAATACACTATAAAACTGGAATATACCTTTTTTTTAATCCGTGATCTTTTTCAGCTTGAGAACCTGAGTTGCACTTCCCGAGTTGCACTTCCCGAGTTGCACTTCCCGAGTTCCGCTTCGGGAGCACGAGGTCCGTTTCGCTTCGCTCAAGCGGACTGAGTATTTTTTAAAATCCGAGAAATCGATAAACGGCCGGCGTGTAAAGTTGAGAGGTAGCAGTTGACAGGCCCAATCATTTTTGCGTTTCCTCGATCTATTTCCTGCGGGATTGGTTTTTGACTGCATCGATATGAAAGCTATGTCTAGAAAGAGTTCTCTATTTGAGAGAGTGTATCACCGTAATTATAGATACATTTATATATTTTAGGTGCAATGTATGTGTGTTGAAAATAAAGAGACGTATAATCTGTTGTTAAAAACCAATTTTTGTTTTTACAAAGAATTCTATACAATCTTATTCTAAACAATTAACTAACAACTAAAACTAAGGTGAAACAAAAATGGCTTTTAATGACAGAAATAACTTCAGTGGTAACAATTTCGGTGCTCCCAAAGAAATGCACAAGGCAACCTGTTCAGACTGCGGTGTTGAAACCGAAGTGCCTTTCAAACCTGATCCCGAAAGACCAGTTTACTGTAGAGAGTGTCTTCCTAACCACAGGACACCCAGAGATAACAGCAGATACTAAGTGTTATTTGTGTAATTGAGTTTACACAACACTTTTTTTCCACTTTTTTTAAATACACTATAAAACTGGAATATACCTTTTTTCTTAACCCGTGATCTTTTTCAGCTTGAGAACCCGAGTTCCACTTCCCGAGTTGCACTTTCCGAGTTGCACTTCCCGAGTTCCACTTTCCGAGTTGCACTTCCCGAGTTCCGCTTCGGGAGCACGGGGTCCGTTTCACTTCGCTCAAGCGGACTGAGAATTTTTTCTGTGTTCGAAAAATCGAAAAAAGGCCGGCGGGAAAAGCTGAAAAGCAGCAGAAAAAAGGCCAAAGCAAGTTCTTGCTTCCTCTGTTTATTTCCCGCCGGCATTCATCACGAAAAAACCAGAGAAATGCCCCGGCTGATAGCTGATAAAATATATTTCTCCGGTGGCCGGGCCGCTTCCCTCTTCCCCGTGAACCATTTGTCGGGATTCTATATTTAAAAAGGCCGGCGGGAAAAGCTGAAAAGCAGCAGAAAAAAGGCCAAAGCAAGTTCTTGCTTCCTCTGTTTATTTCCCGCCGGCATTCACCAAAAGAAAAGACAGAGAAAAGCTCAGGCCTGGCAACCTTTCGGTAGAGAAATGAAAAAAGCAGAAATCCCAAATGCAAGACTTTATTCAGTTACTCGAGTTTATAATTTCGCTTTCCTTGCTAAAAAAGTAGAACTTTCTCCGAGATGAATTCTAAATTCGCCTTCCAGCACATCTTTTTCCTTTATCCTGACCCAACCACCACCCGATTCAGGAGTGCCCTCTTCCATTCCTTCCCAGGTAAATTCAAACTTTTTGCCTTCAACATAATCAACAATCCTGCCGTCTATCTCCCCATAAACCAAACAAAATTGAAAACGCCCCAAGTTGTCTGGCTTTATCTCAATATAAGCCTGAACTTCCGTATTGAAAAATTCTTCATCCCATTGTTCCATTTGATAAATATGCCATGTTCCTGTGAAGTCCATACTTTTGATATTCCGTTTTTGTATAAGAAATATCGCTATATAGTATCATGAATTTGGACCTTTTGGAGACAACAGAAAAAGGCCGGCGGGAAAAGCTGAAAAGCGGCAGAAAAAAGGCCGCGGGAACCTCAGCAGAGAAGCGAGAGAAAAGAGCAGAAATCAAGAAACCACGGAACACACGGAACACACGGAAGAAACGTAGACGGGAGAAGTGAAAAGCAAAAGAAAACAGGCTGAAAGAATACAAAAAAAAGCTCCGGCCGATAGCTGACAAAATATATTATTTAGGTGGCCGGACCACTTCCCTCTCCCCGTGAACCTTTTGCCTGAAGTCTATTTTAAAAAGGCCGGCGGGAAAAGCTGAAAAGCAGCACCAAAAAGACCAAAGCAGGTTCTTGCTTCCTCTGTTTATTTCCCGCCGGCATTCCCCACGAAAAAGCCAGAAAAAAGCTCAGGCCGATGGCTGATAAAATATATTTATTCAGTTGCCGGGCCACTTCTCCCTTCCCCCGAAACCTTTTGTTTGAATTCTAAAAGTAAAAAGGCCAGCGGGAAAAGCTGAAAAGCGGCAGAAAAAAGGCCGCGGGAACCTCAGCAGAGAAGTGAAAAAAAAGAGCAGAAATCAAGAAACCACGGAACACACGGAACACACGGAAAAAACGTAGACGGCAGAAGTGAAAAGCCAAGGACAGAGGCCTGAAGAAAGCCAGAGAAAAGCTCAGGCCGATAGCTTAAAAAATATATTTTACCGGTGGCTGGGCCGCTTCCCCTTCCCCCGTGAACCTTTTTTAAAATCTGAAAAATCGATAAACGGCCGGCGTGTAAAGTTGGGAAGCAGCAGCAGAAAGGCCAGAGCAGGTTCGAGTTTCTTCTGTTTATTCCCCGCCGGCCTGAATCCAAGGAAAAGCCAAAAAAGAGGCCGGAAGACAGCCAAAGAAAAGTGAGATATTTAATCCGGCCCAATGCTCCTTAAATATATTTTTTCAGTCGTCGGCCCGCTTCACTTTCCCCCGAATCCTTTTGTAAAAAAAGAGAGATCGAAAACTGAGTGGCGTGTATAGTTGAGAAGGAGTACATTTCATGATTCTATAATTTTTTCCACACCTGAAATGAATATTTTGAAACTATTCGAGGTGTTATTTTCTAAATCTAGATGAGGTGATATTTTTTTTGCACCGCCGATTTTTTGATAAGTACCACAAAGTTTTTTCAATTCATCGCAAGCATTGGTAAGATCATCCGGATTTCTGAATTTTTTTTTATTCTGCATTCTGGCAATGTTTCTAATACCCATTCCCAATTCAACGGCATTCAAATCCCCTAAAAACCATGATTCAAGTTCGTTGCATACTATGCGTACTAAAGAATCGGATCGGCCTGCATCAGAGCATAGTCGTACTAAATTCTTTTTAAAACTGATGCAATCTCCTCCATCTTTATCACGAAGAACAATAAATTTATACTCTATACCTTCGCAATTATTCCAGGCTCTGAGTTTCTTTGGGATCGATTTTTCAAGATCTTGTTTCCCTTCATGGGGGATTATCTGAAATGTCACATCATCAGGGAGAAATTTTGGAAGGATGTGGCTTAGACATACTTCCATTGATGCCTCCTCAGTCATAAAAACGAGATGTTTCACTTCAAATTTACCCCCTTGAATAGTTTTTGTTTCCACAAATAGCCTGGTTTGTCGCCTTCATTGATCAAGCTTACAAGTTCAGGGTAATCGCTTCCTCGATGAACCACTGAAAATCCATTATTTTTCTCCAGCCAATATACCTCGTCAATATTCACTCCATTAAGGAAGTCTGGAGAGTGAGTTGTGACAAATATCTGGCCCCCTCTTTCTCCATAACTTCTAAACTCTTCTGCGAGTTCTAACATTAATTCAGGATAAAGCTGATTTTCAGGTTCTTCTACACATAATAGTTTATGGGGTTTTGGGTCATAGAGTAAAACCAGATAAGCAAACATTTTAATTGTTCCGTCCGAAACATAACGTGCAATAAAAGGATCTTTGAATGATCCGTCTTGAAATCTTAATATTACTCTTCCATCTTCTGTTACTATTGCATCCACTTTTTCAATTCCTGGTACACGGGAAGACATCTTTTCCCGGATTTCATCGAAAATATCCCTGTGATTTTCGTAGATATATTTGGTTACAATTGGGAGATTTTCTCCTTGTACAGAAAGATGTTCTGCATAGCCGTCATCCAGTATCTGTCTTGCTGCATTTATATGAAAATCAGAAACATGCCAATCTTCTATCATTTTCCTAAATGCATTTACTGCTTTAAATCTTTGGAATTGTCCAAGTCCTTTAATTGCAAGAATATCAGGAGAATCCAATTTTTGAAAATCTCTATTCATTTCCTTAAAGCTTTTGCCTTCGTAATCTTCTTCATCTATGATAGCAAAACCTTCTCCCTTTTTAAAATCAAGGAAATGCCATGGCTGTCCGCTACTTCCCCTTCTGAACTTTAATATTTCACGCTCTACAATAGGGTGATTATTTTCTTGAGAAATTGATACACTATATGTTGCTAATTTCCCTGAAGGTTCGCGGAATTTTATTTCAATTAAGATTGGGCCTTCTGAATCTCTACTTACAACTTCTTTGAATCCTCCCCTACGCGTTAAAGCGATATTTACATTATGGGTTAAGGAATCTTTAAGAAAGCCAAAAACATCGAAAAAGGATGATTTTCCTGATCCATTGGCACCTACAATGACGCACATTTCTCCAAGGTTTTTAAATTCAGTATCTTTAAAAATTTTGAAATTTTTTATGTTTATCTGTTCTATTTTCATTATATCTTTCTTCATCACATTCACCCTTTTCATAAAATTATAGATGATAAATGTAAATGTAAATGTTGCAATTCCTCTATGATTTATAGTTGAGTTACTGTTTTCCTAATATTAACCACTTAACACTCATAAAATTTAAAGTCATATCTATTTTACTGTTAAAGTCAGGTTCCAGCAAACATCGGAAAACCATAACATTTAAAATAGTTTAACTTCCCGAATTCCACCTACCCGAGTTCCGCTTCGGGAGCACGGTGTCCGTTTCGCTTCGCTCAAGCGGACTGAGAATTTTTTAAAATCTGAGAAATCGATAAACGGCCGGCGTGTAAAGTTGAGAAGCGGCAGCAAAAAAGCCAGAGCAGGTTCGAGTTTCTTCTGTTTATTTCCCGCCGGCCTGAATTCGAAGAAAAGCCAGGAAAAGAGGCCGGAAGGCAGCGAAAGAAAAGCGAGAGATTTAATCCGGCCCAATGCCCCCAAAATATATTTATTCCGTCGTCGGCTCGCTTCACTTTCCCCGAGAACCTTTTGCTGTATTCGAAAGATCGATAAACGGCCGGCGTGTAAAGTTGAGAAGCAGCAGCGGAAAGGCCGGAGCAAGTTCGAACTTCCTCTGTTTATTCCCCGCGGGCCTTCCTCCAAAGAAAAGTGGAAAAAAAGAGCAGAAATCCCGAAACCACGGAACACACGGAACACACGGAAGAAACGTAGCCGGGAGATGTGAAAAGCAAGAAAAAGAGGCCGGAAGGCAGAGAAACAAAAGCGATATATTTAATCCGGCCCAATGCTCTCAAAATATATTTTTTCAGTCGTCGGCTCGCTTCACTTCCCGAGTTCCGCTTCGGGAGCACGGGGTCCGTTTCGCTTCGCTCAAGCGGACTGAGAATTTTTTAAAATCTGAGAAATCGAAAAACGGCCGGCGTGTAAAGTTGAGAAGCAGCAGGGAAAAGGCCAGAGCAGGTTTGAGTTTTCTCAATTTATTCCCTAGCGTTTTTAGCGTGTTCACTCTTCATTTTCATTTCGGAAAGCCTGACCTTTTGCGTTGGCCGTTGAGAGGGCCGGGTCAAAAATAGATTCAATAAAGACCCGGCCAAAGCAAGCTCGGTCAGTTCAACTTTATTTCACAGACCTGTCTCCTTCGATGGAGAACTAGAAAAAACAGAAAATGGGTAAGTGAAAGCCAGAAAAAGAGGCCGGGAGGCAGCGAAAGAAAAGTCAGAGATTTAATCCGGCCCAAGGCTCCCAAAATATATTTTTACCGTCGTCGGCTCGCTTCACTTTCCCCCAGAACCTTTTGCCTGGATTCGAGAAATCGAAAAACGGCCGGCGTGTAAAGTTGAGAAGTAACAGTTGACAGGCCCAATCATTTTTGCATTTCCTCGATCTATTTCCTGCGGGATTGGTTTTTGACTGCATCGATCGTTGAGAGGGCCGGGTCAAAAATCGATTCAATAAAGACCCGGCCAAAGCAAGCTCGATCAGTTTAACTTTATTTCACAGGCCCGGTTCCTTCGATGGAAAACTGAAAAAAACAAAAAATGGGTAAGGGAAAAGCCAGGAAAAGAGGCCGGAAGGCAGCGAAAGAAAAGCCAGAGATTTAATCCGGCCCAATGCTCCCAAAATATATTTTTTCAGTCATCGGCTCGCTTAACTTTCCCCGTGAACCATTCTGAATCTGATAACTTCGAAAACGGCCGGCGTGTAAAGTTGAGAAGTAGCAGTTGACAGGCCCAATCATTTTTGCGTTTCCTCGATCTATTTCCTGCGGGATTGGTTTTTGACTGCATCGATCGTTGAGAGGGCCGGGTCAAAAATCGATTCAATAAAGACCCGGCCAAAGCAAGCTCGGTCAATTCAACTTTATTTCGCAGGCCTGTCTCCTTCGATGGAGAACTGAAAAAAGCAGAGATGGGATAAGTGAAATGCCAGAAAAAGAGGCCGGAAGGCGGCGAAAGAAAAGCCAGAGATTTAATCCGGCCCAATGCTCCCAAAATATATTTTTTCAGTCGTCGGCTCGCTTCACTCCCCCCGAATCCTTTTGTCGGAATTCTATAAGTAAAAAAGCCGGCGTGTAAAGTTGAGAAGCAGCAGAAGAAAGGACAGAGCAGGTTCGAGTTTCCTCTATTTATTCTCGTGAACCTTCACCCAGAGAAAAGCTCTGGCCGATGGCTGCCTAAATATATTTTTCCGGTGGCCGGATCACTTCACTCTCCCCCGAAACCTTTTGTCGGAATTCTGTAATTAAAAAGGCCGGCGTGTAAAGTTGAGAAGCAACAGAAGAAAGTCCAGAACAGGTTCAAAGCTGGTGAAATATATGTTTTCAGTCGTCGGCCCACTTCACTTTCCCCTTGAATCCTTTTCTCAATTCGAGAGATCGAAAACCGGCGAACGTTTACAGGTCGAGAAGCAGCAGAAGACAGGCTCGATTAGTTTTACATTTTCCGAGTTCTGCTCCGCTCAAGCGAACTAAATACTTTTTTGAAATAATAGGTGGTCAATTTATATCTAATCAATAGTATATAAGAGGTAGCAACGCGAATTCCACGGATTTGAGTGAAATTTAATTAATTTTATGAATTGGGGAATCGCATCCTTGCGCCCCATTCAAGTTATAAACTTCATGGATTTAAAGTTTAAGTATTTGCCTAGCTGGAAAATTCACCGCTGATTTTGAAGCGGATACATATATTTCACTGATTACATATATTAATCATGGAATAAGGAATAATTTAGATTACAATCATCTAGTTTTTTCCTCAAAAGGTTTTTCACATCTAGGATTTGGACACCTTAATATTTTAAGATCCGAATAATATTTAATGAAAGTTCTGCACTTAGAGCATTCAAATACTTCATGGAAATTGTGCACACATTCCCCAAAATCTTTGACTTCATCTAGGGAAAAATTCCCTGCATGAGGATTATCATGTGATAACAAATTTGCCATAAAAACTGTACTATCAAGTTTTGAGATCACTATTTTATATTTGTTTTTAAAATCTCCATCACGTAATAATTTATTCAGACGGTTATTAACTGGAGTGAAAAGTTCCGCTATTGTATATAACCCAGAGTGTTTAAATTTAACAGAAGCTCCTATATTTTGAGCTACTTCTTTTAGTATCCATTCTAAGTAATATCTACTCGCGCTTCCTGCTCCTTCTTTGTCATTATTGTCAATCTTTTCTTGTATTTTTTCCCATTTGGGTTTATACTGACTAATTATTGGGCCGTTTTCCAAATTCCAACTATATAATGTTAAATTTTTAAATAATCCTTCAGACCCGTATGCACGTTGTGATGCTCGGAGTTGATCATTCCATATTTTGTCATGTGTTGTGATGATTAACTGACAATCATTGAATTGATTATACAATAGTTCACATATATTTCTCCGATGTTGAGAATCTATGGTAGTTACAACATCATCTAAAATCAACAAAGAACAATTTTGGTTGAATTTTTTTACAAAAGCCAGAAATATACATAATCCCAATGAATCCAAATGTCCCTCACTGATTAGGGCTCGAGGATCATCTTCATCTCGATCAAAAAGCTTCATTTTTAAGCTGGTGCTAGCTCTCTTTACAACTTTAAGCGTTATGTCAGTATGAATATCATTGGGGTGCAATATAGAATAGAATTGATTGATTTCGGATTGAATTGAACAATAAATTTCTTGAACTTTAGCTTTTTTTGTTTCTGAAAATGTTGAATATAATTTTTCTGCAATAATATATCGATCATTATAGTGGGTTAACTGATCTTTTTCTTTCAACAAATCATCATGCTTGAGTTTTACTTGCCCAATTAATGTTATTGAGCTCAACGTCTTTTTTTCTTCATCGTTTAATCCAATTGAATTAGCTATTTTACGGCTGTATTCAAAGATTGAATGCCATAATTTCTCAGTTATGGTAATTTGTCTTTTGATTTGTTGGATTTGGATTTCATTCTTAAATTCGGCTGCTAACTGAATATTATTTTTTAAATCAATATAATTAATGCATTGAGATATATCACTACAGTAATTGCTTATTTCTGGAAGTAAGTTTACTTTTTGTAAAACCATGTTAAATCGATTTGAAACTCTTTCAATTTCACCAATTATTTTAGAAGATTGCGTTCTGATTTCAGATGCAGTCGCAGAAAGATTTTGAATTGTCTCCAACCGTTTTTCTATATCATACAATAACAAATCCCTATCAATTGTTTGTTCACACAATGGACAAATATCCAATTGTCCATTATATATTGTTTTTTTCCCGATTTCAAGAAGAGAAAGTGTGGATAATTTTTCCTTAATTTGTTCATCTAAAAGAACTACTATTTTTTCATTAAATTGAATTATATCCTGTATAAAAGAATCATGTGTAAGAGGTGTTTTTGTTTCTTCCATTATTTCATTATAAAGGTGAATTTTATCGATGTCCTTGCTTTTCACATTTGCCAGCATATTTTCTGAATGCTGGGTAATTTCATTAAAAGAAACTATAGGAACTTGTCCTTCTTCAACAAGTTTTTTATTCAAAGTTAAATGTATATCTTCTACATTATTGATATTTACCCCTATAAGTGTGGATATTTGATCAAGTAATAATTTACAATTCTCTTGTTTTGAATTTCTTTTTCCCTTTAAATCGTCTCGGACATGCAGCATTGAAAGTTCTATATCATCCAAAGGTTGAAGGCCTATTATACCGGCTATTGACCTAAAACGCTCTGCAGGTTTACTAATAATAAATTCTAGAAGTTGGGGTCTACGAAGAATAATAATTCCTTTTTGTGCAATTTCAAAATATTCTGTCAAAATTTCTGGAGGATTTGGGGCTGCTGAAAACGTTCTACTCAATAATATATTGCTTGGATTGAAGACCATTCTAATATTGACATCATTTATATTAAAATTTACATGTGGTCCATGTTTTTGTAAAGATAATCCTTGAACTCCCTCTAAAGAAGTGATTTCGCCAGTAAAGAAAAACTCAATCGCATCAACTATTGAACTTTTTCCCATCCCATTTTCACCTAATAATAACAAACTTTTCCCATCGAGACCAATTTCTAGCTCAGGAATACCTCTAAAAGCATTAATATTGATTTTCTTAATTTTTGTTGCCATCTTTAGCCCCTTTCTCAATAGCAGTAAAAATATTATCATTCGAATTCAGAGAATTGTTTGCATAAAGTTTTTTGAGTTCTTCAATTGTGATTTTTGGAAAAGATTCTTCATCGCTTAATTTTTCAAAAAACTCATTAAATATATTTTCTTTAATTCCCATTTTCAATCACTTCGTTCATCGACAATTTTGAAAAATCGCTTTTACAAGTTAGGGTATTTTCTTAGTAAGTGTATGATTATTGTAGTGCAATATAAATAGATATCTATTGATCATCGGTTAAGGAATTGAATCCTTCCTCAAATATTGTTTTTTGTTCAAATGCATAAGTCGGTCATCCAGTGCTGAATGGTTGATGTTTTCATGGTGAAATATCCAATTTGTCTTTTGCCTGTGTTTTAGGACTACGGGTGCAGGTTGATTCCGGTCGAAGCAAAAAATGGAAAACAGGAGCTAAAGGCTCTATTCCTATTACATAAAATAACACCAACCGAATACAAATGGACCACCCAGCTATTCGGCAACTCAGAAAAGATCTAAAAAATCAACTGCTCCGCTCTCTGAAAACAAAAACAATCAGAAATCCGAAAACAGTCTAAAAAAAGAAAATTCTGCCACCCTTCTTCAGGAAGCAGACAAAAAAACAAACTTACTCTTTATCAACGAACTTCTTAAACATCCGGACCTAGAATCCGTGATATTTCACAAACCCTTCGGCATCCTTTTAGTTTTCGATTTTCAAAAAAAACAGTTCATTCTATTTGAGAATGATTTTATAACTGCGGGCCGGATGATGAGGCTGCCTTTGTAAGTTTAACCTGAAAAGTTTTAAACATCGAGAATTAGCAGGTTAAAGGTTCGATCAGTTTCGCGTTTCCTCGATCGATTCCCTACGGGACTGTTTTTTGGCTGCATCGATATGTTTTTTTATCAGGTGGCCAAAACAACCTCAACCAGTTTAACTTTATTTTACAGGTTTGGCTCCCCCAGCGGAGAACTGGGTAAAAAGAGCAGGACAAAAGCAATTGAAAGATACATTATCTAGTAGGCAAACGGCTTCATTCTATCCAGATCCCGTTTACTCAATATCCATTTAGTACAGAGCCATATCAATTATTTGCATTTTTGGGAATCGATTTGTCATATGCATTTTTTCTAATTCTTGTAAAACACGTTGTGAAGAATTAAACCTATCAAAATAATCACGGTGCTTCTTCACAAAAAAATTAGTTGCTTTTTTGAATTCAAAACATAATTCTAAATTCATTTCTCCCAAATTCTGATTAGTTCTTACTAATGTATCCATAATTGGGTTTTCTTCCGGGTTATAAAAATGCATCAACTTTGTACCAAAACTAAATGCGCTTTTTTTAACTTCATTACCTTTGTATGTTGTTGGATTACAATATGCAAACTTTTGCAATACATACTCATAGTCGTCAAAATTGTCAACTTCGTGTAGCCGATTTGAAATCTCTTTTAACCCTTTCTCGGATAATCGGGTTCTATAAATGTCGTTAACCAATTCTAAAAAATTGTTATCAACCAGTAGTTTTTTAAATTGGTCTGTGGTAAATTTCCCACCCAAAAATTTTTCATACCCAAGCTGACTGTAAAGGGATTGATATACTAATGGAAAATAGCTCTCGGAGATATTCTTGAGGACAACTTCCTCAAACTTTTCGTAGTTTGGTATGTGTCTTTCAAGATTTTGAAGTATTATCTCTTGATTCAATCGCTTATCCCTCAGATCGATTTGTTTCAAGTTAATTGTTCAACAAGATCTTCTCTGTCATGCAGCAGTAGATATCCTTTAATTTTCCTAGCTAATCTTCCTGGAAGCTTGGACAATTTGGTAATATGCTTCCCTTTTATCCTTATTAAATCGTCCTTCAGTTCCGCATAAGAAATTTCCTGCAAAGGAATTGTTACTATGTGCTTTGTTCCTGTCCCCAAAATTTCAATTCCCAATGAAATTTCGATTTCTTCTTTTATTCCAGGCTTCAGACGAATCATTATTTCGTTCATTTCTTGGGAAAGCCCATCCAATTTTGTCCCTAAATCTTGACCTACTTTGTTTATATTTTCTACAACAACATCTTCAGATACTACTTTCATAGTGGGGATCTGACCAATCACGAAAAGCAGGGTTTCATACTGTTTCGTCAGATCTCTTTCATACCTCATTGCTTCAATCTTATTCAGAATATACTCGTTTTCGGGTAGATTTGCTACTTTCGATTTTAAAATATAAGCAGCATCTTCGACTTTTTGAGTCATTTCTTCCTGACTACCAATTTCCCATTTCTGAACTTCTCGACTGACAGCGCATGCAATTTCTTCCGTATCAGTTCCTTGAGATTCCCGGCACGTGGTCTTTGCTTTCTCTTGGATTTCTTCGAGGAGGGATTTTAGTTTTTTGTCTAGTATTCGTGAGCCAATTCTCATTACTTTTGTGGCAGAAGGTGCTGTTTTTTCAGTATTTTTCATTAGCATTTCAGCTTGTTCACAATGCTGCCTGTAAAAATCAAGTTCTTCTTTTTTGAATTCAAGATTCATATTTTCAATGTTCTGTACTTCTTTCAATGCGATTGAAAGATTTTCAACAATTTTGAACAGTAACTCTTTTTTTTCGGATCTTCCTATAGCATTTTTTGCTTTTACAAGGTATATTTCAACTTCATTTTTAGCCTGCTGTTTTTCGGCGCAGATTATTGTATAAAAAGAACGGTAGAAAGGTAGGCAAAATTTAGAGGGATTATTCCACCATGTTGATTCTTGTGACGCTTTTTCAAAAAATCCAATCGCATCTTTCAATTTTATTATATATTCCTCATCGCTTTTAGATTGAGATGCCTCATATATCGAAATTCTACCAAGTAAGTGATATGCATTAACTTTCACATCACTTTTTTCATCTGATGCTAGGCGGACTAAATCTTCCCACGCTTGTTTTTTATCAGGGACATATTGAAAAACAGCTCCAAGTAATTTTACTGCTTCCTGTCGCACATCACTTCTTTCATCTGATACCAGTCTATGTAAACCCTCGCCTGTCGGTTTTTTATCAGGCATATGTTGAAAAACAGTGCTTAGTGCCCTTGCTGCTTCCTGTCGCACATCACATTTTTCATCTGATACCAATCGGACTAAATCTCCCCACGCTTGTCTTTTATTGGGGACATATTGAAAAACAGCTCCAAGTAATTTTACTGCTTCCTGTCGCACATCACTTCTTTCATCTGATACCAGTCTATGTAAATCCTCACCTGTCTGTTTTTTATCTGGCATATGTTGAAAAACAGTGCTTAGTACCCTTGCTGCTTCCTGCCGCACATCATATTTATCATCTGATGCCAATCGGACTAAATCTCCCCACGCTTGTCTTTTATTGGGGACATATTGAAAAACAGCTCCAAGTAATTTTACTGCTTCCTGTCGCACATCACTTCTTTCATCTGATACCAGTCTATGTAAACCCTCGCCTGTCGGTTTTTTATCAGGCATATGTTGAAAAACAGTGTTTAGTGCCCTTGCTGCTTCCTGTCGTACATCACATTTTTCATCTGATGCCAATCGGACTAAATCTCCCCAAGCCTGCCCTTTATCGGGAACATATTGAAAAACCGTGCCAAGTAATTTTACTGCTTCCTGTCGCACACCACTTCTTTCATCTGATGCTAGTCGGACTAAATCTCCCCATGCTTGTCTTTTATCAAGTACATATTGGAAAACAGTGCCAAGTAATTTTACTGCTTCTTTTTGCACATTACTTTTTTCATGTAAAGCTAGTCGGACTAAATCTCCCCATGCTGGTTTTTCATCGGGCAAATATTGAAAAATAGTGCCAAGTTCCATTGCTGCTTCCTGTCGCACATCACTTTTTTCATCTGATGCCAGTCGGACTAAATCTCCCCATGCTTGTCTTTTATCGAGTAAATATTGGAAAACCGTGCCAAGTGCCCATACTGCTTCCTGTCGCACATCACTTCTTTCATCTGATGCCAGTCGAACTAAATCTCCCCATGCTTGTCTTTTATCGAGTAAATATTGGAAAACCGTGCCAAGTGCCCATACTGCTTCCTGTCGCACATCACTTCTTTCATCTGATGCCAGTCGAACTAAATCTCCCCATGCTTGTCTTTTATCGAGTAAATATTGGAAAACCGTGCCAAGTGCCCATACTGCTTCCTGTCGCACATCACTTTTTTCATCTGATGCCAGTCGGACTAAATCTCCCCACGCTTGTTTTTTATCTGGCATATGTTGAAAAACAGTACTTAGTGCCCTTGCTGCTTCTTGTCGCACATCGCATTTTTTATCTGATGCCAGTTGGACTAAATCTCCCCACGCTTGTCTTTTATCAAGTACATATTGGAAATAAATTCCAATTGTCTTTGTTATCCACCATCGTACATTGTTGTCTTCATCTGAAGTCAGTCTGTGTAAATCTTCCCATGCCTGCTTTTTCTCAGGAACATACTGAAAAACAATTTTAAGTATCCTTGCTGCTTCTTGTCGCACATTGTTGTCTTCATTTAAAGTCAATTTGTGTAAATCTTCCCATGCCTGCTTTTTCTCTGGTGTATATTGAAAAACAGCTCCAAGTATCTTTGCTGCATCTCGTTGCATATATATTTTTTCATCTAAAATCAGTCTGTGTAGATCTCCCCATGCTTTTTCTTTATCCGGCACATATCGAAAAACCGTTCCAAGTGCATTTACTACCTCTTGTCGTACATCCTTTTTTTCATCTGAAGTCAGTTTGACTAGATCTTCCCATGCCTGCCTTTTATCTGGTACATATTGAAAAAAATAAATCGATATATTTACTGCCCACCATCTAATCTTTCTAGATTCATCTGAAGTCAGTTGGACTAAATCTTTCCATACCTGTTCTTTATTAGGTACATATTGAATAACAGTTTTAAGTTCCCTTACTACCCTATATCGCACATCACTGTTTTCATCTGAAGCCAGTCGGACTAAATCTTTCCATGCCTGTTCCTTATTAGGTACATATTGAAAAACATAACCAATTCCTTCTGCTGCCCCCCATCTCACCTCACCATGTTCATCTGAAGCCAGTCGGACTAAATCTTTCCATGCCTGTTTTTTGTTAGGTATACATTGAAAAAAAGTCTGAAGTACCAATGATACTTCTTGTCGCACATAGTTGTTTTCATCTAAAGTTAATTTGTGCAAATCATTACATGTCTGTTCTTTATCAGAAAGAAATCTAAAATCACGTCTTAATTGATTAACTGCCTTACGACGCTTTTTAGGATCAATATTAAAACATTTCTCGTGAATTTCTCTCTGATCGACCAATTCCTTACACCACTAAATAATAACACCCCAAAAAATAAAAACGTTTTCTTTTTACTGTGGTTAGCAATATCTCTAAAAATAAAGCCGCAATGCTATGATTTCATGAAGTCTATTCGATTATACATCCATTTCAATTTTTCACAAATTAACCGGAAAAACTGATATTAAGGCACGATCGGCGAAAAACCCGCTACTTAATATAAACACATTGACTAACAGCTTCAGAACTCACCTGAAAAAAAGAAACCTGTAAAAGGCCAAAAGGAAAGGGGCTCTTCACTTTTTTGTATGGGTTAAGAATAGTTGTGTAGATGGGAAGTTGCGGTTTCAAAAAGACAAATATCTGTCTTGTATGTGATTTCACACAAAAAATATTTTTAAATATTATATGTGTTGTTTCCACATTTAGGATGTATTTATAAATCAACCACTCGAAATAACGAAGAGCCAAAAAATTGAAATCAAAAGCATGAGCATGTTTTTTGTGGTGATCACAGGCGGGTCCAAAAATGCAGTATCTCGATGCGTTTTCTTCCTTTCGACCCCGTAGTTTTTAGCGTGTTCTCTATCTTCATTTTCATTTTGAAACGCCCGTCCTCCTTCGTCGGCCGTTGAGAGCGTCGGGACTAAAATAAGATTAAAAAAAGGCCCCCTGTCTTCCAAACGAAATCTCGTAAATCAAAAAATACAGTATCTCGATGCGTTTTCGTCCGTTCGACCCCGCAGTTTTTAGCGTGTTCTCTATCTTCATTTTCATTTCGAAACGCCCGTCCTCCTTCGTCGGCCGTTGAGAGCGCCGGGACTAAAATACGATTTCAAAAAAGGCCCCCAGTCTTCCAAAAGAAATCTAAAAAACGGCTTCCGAAAAAACAACAGAGAAAACAGAAAAACCATCGGAAAATATTACAATTTAAAAAAGAAAATTCTGCTTCCCCATCAAAGGGAGCAGACAAAAACAAAATTATTCTTTATCCATAACTTTTCTGTACATCCGGGCCTGGAATCCGTGGTATTTCGCGAATCCTTCGGCGTCCTTCTGGTCGATGGTCTGGCTGTCGAAGGAGACCAGTTCTTCGGAGTAGAGGGCGTACGGAGAGTCGCGGGCCTGGATCGTCAGGCTGCCTTTATACAATTTGACCTTGACATTCCCGGTAACCCTTTCCTGAGACTTGTCGATGAAGGCGTTGAGGTCGGCGTAAAGGGGGTCGTCCACGAGGCCGTAATAAGCAAGTTCGGACCACTGGTCATCGACCTGTTTCTTGAACTTGAGTTCCCCGCGGGTCAGGACCAGTTTTTCAAGGTCGCGGTGGGCGGCCAGGAGGACGGTGGCTGCGGGGTGCTCGTAGTTTTCACGGGCTTTTAGGCCGAGGACACGGTCTTCGATCATGTCGGTGCGGCCAACTCCGTGGGCCCCGGCGATTTCGTTCAGGGTCTTTACGAGTTCATAGCCGGACATTTTCTCGCCGTTTAAGGAGACCGGGACTCCGAGCTCGAAGGCGATGTCAAGAACCATGGGTTCTTCCGGGGCCTTCTCGGCGGAGGTTGTCCACTCGAAAATTTCCTCGGGGGGGACGAACGAAGGGTCTTCGAGTTTACCGCCTTCGATACTGCGGCTCCAGATGTTCTCGTCAACACTCCAGGGTTTGGACTTCGTGGCCTCAACAGGGATGCCGTGTTCTTTAGCGTAATCGATTTCCCACTCCCGGGTCAGGTTCATCTCCCGCATCGGGGCGATGACTACCATATCAGTCTGGCGGAAAACAGCCTCGAAACGGAGCTGGTCATTGCCTTTCCCGGTACAGCCATGGGCAAGAGCGATTGCTCCTTCCTTTCTGGCAACTTCCACTACCTTCTTTGCGATCAGGGGGCGGGCGATGGAGGTTCCCATAACGTAGCCCTCGTAGTCTCCATTGGCCTTAATGAGAGGGAAAATGTAGTCGTTTACAAACTCTTCCCTGGCATCAATAGTGTAATGGGCGTCGCTGACCTTTGCAGCTTTCTCGTCAGCCTTCCTGATATCGGCTTCGGGCTGGCCCACGTCCACGGCAACAGTTACCACTTCATCATAGCCGTACATTTCCTTCAGGATGGGGATGCACACGGAAGTGTCAAGCCCGCCTGAATACGCTAATGCTACTTTTTTAACCATTAATAACTACCCCTAAATGTTCAATGTGTTTGATATCGACTGATATTGATAATAAGAACTGAATTTGAGTAAATGGATATAAGTAAATAAAAGTTTGGGTTTTCCTGAAAGAGTCACTTAAATATAGTCAAGAACTGTTCCGAAATAACTTCTTTCATTCAGGTCTTTAACCACGGAACACACGGAAATGGTTAATTGGATTTACTCTGCCCTTTTAACCATCCTTCCACAAAAATTCAGGCAGGAAGCCCGGTTGCTTTAGCGCCGGGAGGAATGCCGCACTTCTCTGTCGAATATTCATAACCATTGGTCCTCTGCAATACTTTGAAGTATTTTTTATTAATTCCTTGTGCAATTCTTATTTCCTCTTTGTTTTTAATGTCGAAACTACCCGATTTTCTACAAGCAACGGAACCAAACCATGTCCCTTTGTACTTGCCTTTGGGTACAACCGCCTTGACTGTATCGCCAGTTTGAAATCCAAAAAAGGTTTTTTGCCTGGGAAGGTATGAACGAGGAAAGCCGTACTTATCGAGATTTGTTCTTTTATACTGCCCTCTTCCTTTTGCTTTGATATGCAGGACGTTGTTTGTTGCAAAATTGATTTTTTCTGGAGTGGATTCTCCTACACAAATAGCATCGAAATGATGATCTTTTGGCAGCTCTGCCCTGATTCTGTTCATTTTTGTCCTTGCACCCGTGCTGCATTCTACCGGAAGGCCCGTTTTAGTCAATGCCTCGAAAACTTTCCATCTGGTAGCTGTTACAATCGCAGCATCTTTAAGTGGTTTTTTGGCCAGGTTATGCACTTCTGGATGCCCAAACTCTTCTGCAGTTTGACTTCCTTTTTTCTGGTTGCATTCTCTACAAGCCAATGTTAAATTGGAGACTCTGCTTGAGCCTCCTCTGATTTTAGGAATAATGTGTTCAATCTCCAACGGAACGTTTTCAGCTCCACAGTAAACACATTTTCTACCGAATTTTTCAAGTAAGTACTCCCGGACCTCATAACCTTGCAGCTCTCCCTGTTGGTACTCGATTCCACTTATCTCAGGGTTTTGCATGAGTTGAGTATCAAACTTGCAGTTTTCATAGGAAATATGAGTCAGAGGGCAGAGTTTCCTGAGCCTTTCGACCCAATTTTCAATGTTATCTACACGGCTTTGCAGGGACGGAGGTAACCAGCCTTCCCGTCTTTTCCGGTTCAGAAACCTCGGTTTTCGATAACGGGTGTTTCGATTTCGCCGTGTTCTCCGCATTGATCTTCTGCTATCCATATTCTTTTTTATGCTTGTTTTGTGGTGCAACTGTGCAACCCAGACAACATTTGAACCTTTAAGAATAGCAAGACCCGTGTGACGGCTTCCGTAATCTATTTTCAGTCTGAAAGCCGAATTGTCATTAGACTCTTTCAGCTCTTTGAGTCGAATTGTAAAGGGATATTTTTTGTGAATAACCGCTTTTCCCACTTTAAGCAGTTTTCTTGCAACTGCTTCATGGCAGGGACTTAACGGCTCTTTGTTTTTGTTAAGTATAAAGATCATGCTGGATTTCTCCTCTCTGCGCTGGAAACGAATTTCCATAGCAGGTAACGCAATTTTTAAATTGTCTCCCCTCGCCAATGTTGGAAACGCTTGTCATGCGTAGCACACCGTCCCTACCTCTCAGGACTTTTAATACTACACGATAGAGCTGCAAACTGAGGAAGCATTCGCAGGTATCATGACATTTCTAACGTAGTCAATTAAGACTGAGGCTGGTCAACCAGGGCTTATACAAGCCCCATTGCTTTACAGGCTGTCCGACAATTACTATCAGTAATAACTGAATTCCTTTTTTTCCTATTTAAAGGCTTAATATGCCTTCTTTTTTACCTGTTTTTACCCTGAAATTGAATTGTCGGACAGCTTCTTTAGCGTGGGGTAGTTGACTTGTGATCTAACTCTTTGTGTGTCATTTCAACCACGGAACACACGGAAGGACACGGAAACCGGCCTGATGGCCGGTGGATTGCCGGGTCTTTAAAATACTGAGTTAAATTTCTCGAATCCCGTTTCTGGGCCAGAAAAATCTTTGATTTTTCTTTTAGAGAGGACTAAAAAACGCCAGAACAACCGTAATTGTCGTCTTCTGGCATTCTTTTTCCGTGCTTTTCCGTGACCTTCCGTGGTTTAATTTTTCTGACAGACATTTCAAACCAAAAAAAACGCCAGATCAACCGTAATAATCGTCTTCCTGCGTTCTTTTTTCCGTGTGTTCCGTGTGTTCCGTGGTTTTATTATTCTGCCAACATTTCAAACCAAAAAAAACACAGAAAACCGTTTTTCTTCCGTGTCTTTCCCTGGTTAATCCTTTTTTTACCAAAACCCACAAAAAAATAATCCGGAAAAATCCGGAATTATTCGTACACTATATCCGCGTGGTATTCCTGGATGGACCTGATAGCAAGCTCGCCCTTCTTCATGGCCTCAATTGCGCCGGCCGCAGCTTTTGCCGCCTGGATGGTCGTTATATAAGGGACCTTGAAGTCAACGGCTGCCCTCCTGATCCTTGAACCGTCTCTCCTCGATTCCCGGCTTGTCGGAGTGTTGATGATCAGGCCGACTTCATCCCTCCTCATCATGTCAATCACATTCGGGCTTCCATCATGGACCTTTTTAACGGTATCGAGGATAATCCCGTGCTCTGCCAGATAGTTAACCGTTCCGCGGGTGCCCATGAGTTCAAGCCCCGCTTCCTGGAGTTTCCGGGCGATTTCCACAAGTTTGGGCTTGTCGTCGTCTCTGATTGAAAGGAAAATCTTTCCGCTCAGGGGGAGGACATTGTCAGCCGCAAGTTCGGCCTTATAATAAGCCTTTCCGAAATCATAGTCAATGCCCATGACCTCGCCCGTACTCTTCATCTCAGGCCCGAGCACCGGGTCCGCCCCTGGGAGTTTGTCAAAGGGCAGGAGGACTTCCTTAACCGAGATATGGTTGACCTTCGGCTCGTCCCGGTAGCCCAGGTCCTTCAGGGTATGGCCCATAATGACTTTGGCCGCAATCTTGGCAAGCGGAGTTCCAACCGACTTTGAGACAAAGGGAATGGTCCTGCTTGAACGGGGGTTGGCCTCAAGCACGTAAACCTGCCCGTCCTTTTCCGCCATCTGGATATTGATCAGGCCTTTCACGTTCAGCCCGAGGGCAATTTTCCTTGTATATTTCCGGACCATTTCCAGAGTTTCGTCCGAAAGGGACTGGGTCGGAATCACACAGGCCGAGTCTCCGGAATGGACCCCGGCTTCCTCAATGTGTTCCATAATGGCCCCGATAAGCACTTCCTTCTGGTCGCAGACCGCGTCCACATCAATTTCACAGGCCCCTTCCAGGAAGTCGTCAATCAGAATCGGGTGTTCCGGGGAAACCCGGACAGCCTCTTTCATATAACGTTCGAGGTCGGTCTGGTCATAGACAATCTCCATTGCCCGGCCTCCAAGCACGTAAGAGGGACGAACAAGTACAGGATAATCTATCCGGTTCGCGATCTTAATAGCATCTTCCTGAGAGGTCGCATACCCGGCCTCGGGCTGGAGGATGTCCAGGTCCCGCATAAGCAGGTTGAACTTCTCGCGGTCTTCTGCCAGGTCCATGTCTTCGGGACTCGTCCCGAGGATGATCGTGTCCAGATCCGTCCGCCTTTCAAGTTCCTTCTTCAGGGGGATGGCCAGGTTCACCGAGGTCTGTCCTCCGAACTGCACCATTACTCCATAAGGCTTTTCCCGCTCGATAACGTTCATGACGGATTCAAGAGTCAGAGGCTCAAAGAAGAGCTTATCCGAAGTATCGAAATCCGTGGAAACGGTTTCCGGGTTGTTGTTGATAATGTGAGTCTCGATTCCCTCTTCCCGAAGCGCCGTCACGGCATGGACCGTACAGTAGTCGAACTCGATTCCCTGTCCGATCCTGATCGGGCCTGCTCCAAGGATCAGCACCTTTTTCCGGTCGGTCGGGGAGGTCTCGCACACATCCTCGTAGGAGGAATAGTAATAGGGAGTGGCTGCCGCAAACTCGGCCGCACAGGTATCCACCATCTTGAAGGTCGCAAGAAGCCCGGCCTCATGTCTGAGGTCGCTTACTTCCTGCCAGGTCCTGCCGGTCAGCTCCGCAATCCGCTCGTCCGAGCTTCCCATCCGCTTGGCTTCCCGCAGGAGTTCAGGGGTAAGTTCCTCGTCCCTCAGGCGCTGTTCCATATCCGTGATGTTCTTGAACTTCGAGACAAAGAACGGGTCAAAGCCGGAAAGTTCCGCGACTTCCTCAACACTGTGCCCTTTCTCAAGCGCGTTGAAAATAACAAAGAGGCGCTCGCTTGTGGGGGTCTTGAGAAGAGTCGTAAGCTCGTGCTCGTCCCAGTCCTTCTGCCCCGGCCTGGTGTCGATGTCAAGGGAACGGAAGGCCTTTTGAATAGATTCTTCCAGGGTTCTCCCGATTGCCATAACCTCGCCCGTACTCTTCATGGCCGTGGTCAGGGTGTTGTCAGCCGTCGTGAACTTGTCGAAGGGCCACCTCGGGATCTTGGTAATCACGTAGTCCACGGTCGGCTCAAAAGAGGCCGGCGTGCTTTCCGTAACACTGTTCACAATCTCGTCAAGAGTCATGCCCACCGCGATTTTCGCGGTAACTCTCGCTATCGGGTAGCCCGTGGCTTTCGAAGCCAGAGCCGAGGAACGCGAAACCCTCGGGTTTACCTCAACTATGCGATAGTCTCCTTCCTTAAAGGCGTACTGTATATTACATCCGCCTTCAATCTTAAGGGCCCGGATAATCTTTATGGATGCGCTCCTGAGCATCTGATGGTCGGCGTCGCTCAGGGTCTGGGAAGGAGCAACGACTACGGACTCCCCGGTGTGTACCCCCATGGGGTCCATGTTTTCCATATTGCAGATCACAATACAGGTATCGTTTGCGTCCCGCATGACCTCGTACTCGACCTCACTCCAGCCAAGCACGCTTTCCTCAATGAGGACCTGATTTATGCGGCTCCTCCGAAGCCCCCTCTCCGTAATCTCCAGGAGTTCTTCTTTTGTACGGGCAATTCCGCCGCCTGCCCCTCCGAGGGTATAGGCCGGGCGGATGATAAGGGGGAGGCCGAGTTGCTCGACCACATTTTCCGTTTCCTTCAGAGAAGAGACCGCAATACTCAGGGGCACCCTTTCTCCAATAGAGAGCATGGTCTGTTTGAAAATCTCCCTGTCTTCCGTATTCGTGATGGCCTCAATCGGAGTCCCGAGGAGCTTTACCCCGTACTTTTCAAAGACGCCCATCTCCGCTAGTTCGCTGGTAATGTTCAGGCCTGTCTGCCCGCCAATCCCCGCGATAACTCCATCAGGCCTTTCCTTCGCAATGATCTTTTCAACCACTCTGGCATCCAGGGGTTCTATATAAACTGCATCCGCCATATCGGGGTCGGTCATGATCGTGGCCGGGTTTGAGTTTACCAGCACCACTTTAAGCCCCTCTTCCTTCAGGGATCTGCAGGCCTGGCTACCCGAGAAGTCGAATTCCGCAGCCTGCCCGATGGTGATCGGGCCAGAGCCAATAAGTAAAACTTTCTTAATATCGGTACGGACCGGCATCAGACCTCACCTCCAAGGGATTTAACGACCCTGTTGAAGAAGACCGTCTCCGTATCCATGGGCCCCGCCTGAGCCTCAGGGTGGAACTGCACACTGAAAATGTCCAGATCCCTGTGAGCCACACCTTCCACCGTCCCGTCGTTGGCGTTCTGGTGAGTAACGTAAAGTCCGGTCCCTTCCAGAGAATCGGCATCCGTTGCAAAACCATGGTTCTGGGAGGTTATGTAAACCTTGTGTCCCACCAGGTCCTTAACAGGCTGGTTGCCTCCCCTGTGCCCGAACTTTAATTTATAGGTCCGGGCTCCCATTGCCAGGGAAATGATCTGGTGCCCGAAACAGATCCCTCCGACCGGAATTGTGCCCGCAAAAGCTTTGACCGCATTGATTGCGTCCGTTGCCATTTCAGGATCTCCGGGTCCGTTTGAGACAAAGAGGAGGTCCGGGTCATAGCTCTCGATTTCCGCAGGCGTTGCGGTTGCCGGGACCACGGTCAGGTCAATTCCTCTCCTGTTAAGGCAATTGAGGATATTCCGCTTGATCCCGAGGTCGATCACGACCGCATGTTTGGGCTTTCCGCTGCCCTTCCAGGCTCCCTTCTGTCCAGGAATTTTGTAAGCTTCCTTGCAGGTTACGAGGGAGATCAGTTCCTGATCGGTGATCTGAGGGAAATTCCGGGCCATTTCCACGGCCTCCTCCCCGTCGTCACTGCCCGTGATAAGGGCCGCCCTGAGAGTCCCGCTCTCCCTGGTCTTAATAGTTAGCGCCCGGGTGTCCACGCCTTCGATTCCGGCTTTTCCTTCGTCTTCCAGAAATTTGTGAATTGTCCTCGTTGATTTGTAGTGAGAGGGATTTTTGCAGGCTTCCCTGACCACAAGCCCTTCCGCATGGATATTATCGGACTGGAAACGTTCTCCGCTGACCCCGTAGTTTCCAATTAGAGGAAAGGTAAACATCAAAAGTTGCCCTTTATAAGAGGGGTCGGTCAGAGCCTCCTCGTATCCTGTGAACTGGGTTGTAAATACAAGTTCGCCACAAGCTGTACCTTCGGCACCGAACCCGGTGCCTTTTATAACTGTTCCGTCTTCCAAACCTAGTACTGCCTTCATCATCTGAACCTGCGCTTAAATGTCATAAGTGATGTATAAGGGTTGCGATACTTTAAGGAACATCCGGGTTTTTATATCGACGATTATATAAAAAAGTATGGCGGAAAAAATCGTGAAAAAATATTTAACAGAAACCAGCGTTCGGAAATAAAGTCAAAATAAGATACTCTCCTGCAATCCTGGAATTTTTACGAAGATCAGAATTGACCGTGCCTGTAATGACTCGAAAATAAGTTCAAAACTTCAGGCCTGTTTTTCGAGTTACTCGTTCTTTTTTCACTTTTTCAGAAAAGGGCCGCCCGCCTCCGGCGCTTGTTGAGGGCCGGTTTCTGAGCTTCGTCCCTCAACTCTTCGGCACCCGAGTTTCGCTTTGGGATCACAAGAAATCGAAAATTTCCTGGGAGTTGCACTGCAAGTGCAACAGCACGAGGTCCGTTTCGCTCGCTTCGCTCACTCAAGCGGACTAAAAAACGCCAGAGAAACCGTAATTATCGTCTTCCGGCATTCTTTTTCCGTGCTTTTCCGTGTCTTCCGTGGTTTGAATGCACACACCAAACACCCCCTTACACAAAAACACAACATGTATGAGTATGAAGCAACTCCCAAAATAAAACATGAAGTTATATGTTCACCATTCCTTAACTCGAAAACCGGGAGGAAGGGCCGGTTTATTCATCACCCCTCCAAATTATTCACCGCTTCTCGGGCACTTATTCGGCACCCGAGTTTCGCTTCGGGATCACAAGAAATCGAAAATTTCCTAGGAGTTGCGATGAAATCGCAACAGCACGGAGTCCGTTTCGCTCGCTACGCGAGCTCAAGCGGACTATGACACTTATTCGATTTTTGAGGTTTCCACATCGGGTTTTTTGGAAACCCTCTTTCCGGAAACGCTCTTCACGCTTTCTTTTAGTGCCTCTGTTTTAATTATGCAAGCAGAACCTTCCACGTCACTGACTTCCGGTTCCTTTTTCGCTGCTATAAAGCGGTCCATTACCGTACAGGTCACAAGGTCTCCTGCAACGTTAACGGCAGTGCGGCACATGTCGAGTATCCTGTCCACTCCCATAATAAGAGCAATTCCCGTGGTTGGGATTCCCACGCTGTTGAGAATCATGGCAAGGATGACGATTCCCACTCCGGGAATGGAAGGGGTTCCTATAGAGGCCGCAACGGCCATGACCATAACGAGCAAAAGCTGCACGAAACTGAGGTGTATCCCGTAGACCTCGGCCAGGAAGACCGTGGCGACCCCCTGGTAAAGCGCGGTCCCGTTCATGTTAACGGTAGCTCCGAGAGGGATTACAAACTGGGAAATCGAAGGCCTTACTCCCAGTTTTTCTTCCGCGGTCTTGATTGAGACCGGCATGACCGCGGCCGAACTTGAGGTTGAAAAGGCGAGAAGGAGGACGTCCCTTATGGACTTGAGAAACTCAACGGGATTATGCTTTGCCAGGACAGAAACTATGATTAGGTTCATGCACATCAGGAGCCCGAGGCTTACAAGGACCGTCATTACATACACGGCCATGCCCACCAGGGCATCAATCCCAAGCTTGATGGTGAACTTTGCAATAAGCCCGAAAACCGCAATCGGAGCAAGTTCCATACTCCATTTGACCACGGTCATGCAAACGGTCTGGACAGAGTTAAGCAGGTGGACCATGGGAGCCGCCTGTCGTCTACTCATGGAAACAAGAGCAACTCCCACGATGAGGGCAATAATTACAACCTGGAGCATCTCCCCCTTTGCCATGGCATCCAGGGGATTGGAAGGCAGAAGTCCCCCGATCATGGAAGGCAGGGTCCCAATCGAGAAAGAAAGCCCCATATCCCCTGTTGCGGCCGGAGCTTCTCCTGCACCCGCAGTCTGGAGCAGTTCCCCGCTTATGAAGCGCCCGGGCTTGATGAAAAGAGCCATACCGAGCCCTATCCCGGTCGCAACGGCCGTGGTCAGGACAAAGTAAAGAGCTGTTGCAAGTCCGGTTTTCTTAAGGTCATTCATACTCTCGCTTGAAGCCACTCCCAGGATAATAGAGGCAAGCACCAGCGGGATTACAATCATCTTCAGGAGCCCGAGGAAAATGTAACCGGGAAGGGCAATCCATTCCCCTATAACCTCGCCCGTCCCGGCATCGATAAAACCCCCGAAAGGTCCTAACAGGAGCCCCGCCCCCACCCCCAGAGCCATACCTATCAGGATCTTGAGCCAGAGCCTCTTTTCCAGCATATCGTGCAGGTGGTGGCTCAAACTTTTGAGAGAGGGAGGCTTATCAGTATCAAAAGGGCAGTAGAGGTGAGTGATTCCTTCGGCAATTTCGTGAGTAAGTTCTTTTGTTTCTTCTTCAATTTCATGCGCAATTTCACCCGGTTTCGGGAAATGGTGATGTTTCTTCTCAGTCATGGGGAATCAACGGATCTCCTGCTTCTTGCTAAACCTGTCCTTTTTTTGTAGAATACAGGCCTATTTGTTTACACTTAACTTACTTATTTTTATGATGGATTGAGAGATAATTACTTTCTCATTTATTATATACTCAACAGTGATAAAAAGTTGGATTTAAACCTGAAAAAATCCAGTTTCCTGGTTATTATAAAAATAATTTTCTGCGGGGATTTTTTGATTCCGGAATTTTTTGAAAAAAGTAAAGTTAAAACACGGAAAATGAGTTAAAAGGTTAAATGAGGGCCAGTTTTCTGTGTTTTTTTGGTTGGAATGTTGGCAGAAAAATTAAACCACGGAAGACACGGAAGACACGGAAAAATGAATGACCGAGATACGCCATTTACGGTTTTTTGGGCGTTTTTTAGTCTGCTTATCCAAAATAAGGTTTATAGTCCGCTTGAGCTCGCGTAGCGAGCGAAACGGACCCCATGCTGTTGCGATTTCATCGCAACTCCCAGGAAATCTTCGATTTCCTGTGATCCCGAAGCGGAACTCGGGTGTTACTTCTGCCTGAGAAGGTTTTTGACCTGCCGGTCCCATTCCGTGGACTCGAAAAGTTCTTTCATTTCGGCGGAATCCTCGATGAAACAGGAACCCCAGTAAACGGCAGGCAAAAATTCCCTTTTCCATTGTTCTTTTTTCTTTTTATCAAGGAACTGATAGGTCTCTTCCGAGGAGAGCCGGCTTACGAAGGTGAGGACTTTGAAAAGTTCGGGAAAGGTCTTCTGGTCCGAGCCGCGTTTCAGGCATTTTTCCCGGAAGCTGTCTATCTGCCTGAAATTGGGATCAAAGCCAAGCGTCCTCAGGATTTTGTTCTTTTCCTGGATTGGGAGGTTTGTGCACTCATACTTCAGGGAATTGAGGGCCCGCAGTTTCAGGAGCCATTCAATTTCTCCGAAGACCTTTGGTTTGAACTTTCTTGAGCTGTCCTTCAGGCGGCGATCCTCATAAGCTTCCCGTTTGAGTTTGTTCGCAAGCCCCGTAAGTTCGGAAATCTCTTCCGCGTCCGTTGGCCCCCGGACCCTGAAACGCAGGGCTGAGCGCATGAGTTCCCGCTTTTCCCGCTCAAAAAGTCCGATGTCCCTTTCCTCAGTCAGGGTCAAAAGGCCGGAAAAATACCTGGCCCGGAGAGCCGTCGATGGAAGCCTTACCGGGATTTCCCTGGGAGCCCCTCCCTTTCCCCCCTTCCTTTTATGGGATCCTCCGAACTCAAGCCTGCTAATTTTGATCTTTCCCGCATTAAGTGCCCGGGTGGCGTCCCCTTCTGAAAAGAGCTCATCCAGGCGGATTTCAGGCTGGAGCATCTGGATCTGCTCGATTTTCCGGCTCCCGAAGACACCATCCCCGAATTTTTTGTAAAGGGAATCGACTTTATCCGAAACCTCAAAGATCCGACCCCGCTCCTTTCCGGATTCCGGGGAAAGTCTGAGAACTCTGCCGAGCTGCTGCTCAAAAAGCCTCATACTCAGGGTGGGCCTGAGAAGGATCAGGTTTTCAAGAGCCGGAAAGTCGAAACCTTCAATCAGCATCCCGACCGTGCAGAGAACAAAAGGAGGTTTTCCGAACTCCCGGAAGGCATCAAGCAGGGCATGTTGTTCGGCTTTTGGAAGTTCGGAGGTGATATAGGCCGCTTCCCTGAAGCCTCCGTCCTCAGTGTAGTTTTCAAAATGGATAGGAAAAGAGGGGTCAGGGTCCTTTTCAAACTCTTCTGCCGAGATGTCCTCGTTAAAGAGGGCGGCCGCAAGTTTTGCATGGAAAGCGTTGATCGTCTTTTTGTCATCTCCCACCCCGTAGACCTTTTTTCGGACCGGGGCGCAGAAGACAAGCGTCTTGGCAAGAGTCCTGGACTTGCCGGACTTGCCGGATTTGATTTCAAATTCGTAAAGGTCCTTTGCAAGCTGTGTCCTTCGGACCACCTGCTTAATCCTGACCGCACTGCTACAGTCCAGAAAAAGGTCAGTACGGTCAAGTTCCGAAAGCCCTTTTTCGAAATCAAAGACCTCCAGAATATCCTGGTCGCTCTCCGTAATCGTATATTTCAGGTCCGCAAGTTCCCCATCCAGAATACACTCCGGCAGAGTCTTTTCGTAGACCTCCCGCATATCCCCGGAAATTTCATCCACGAACTTGACATTGCCCACGACCCCCTGGAAAGGCGTGGCCGTCATCCCGAGAAGCTTTGTTTTATCCCCAAACTCATTCAGGAAATCATTGCCTCTATTGTTGATGAAATTGTGGATCTCATCCACGACCACAAGGTCGGCCTGTTCCAGGAGGAACTCTTTTATTTCGGTATTGTTCTTACTGAGCACGGTCTGGAGGGATGCGAAAAGCACAAAACCCCCCTGCCTGGTTTTCAATTTTTCATCTAACTCTTCCCTGTCCGCCTTGTACTCCGAAGAAAGAATCCCGCTGTTCGGAAAAAGAGGGGCTCCCCTTTTCCGGTCAAAGTAAGTCTGACTCAGGAGGGGGTTATTCATGGAAACCAGAAAGAGGACAAATTTTCCCTCCCTGTGGTACTCCCTCATAATATGCTTGGAGAGAAAGGTCTTCCCCCACCCGGTCGGGACCTTGATGTACCCTTCCCTCCTGGTCTCAAAATACTTCAGGATATCCTCGAAGATTTTTTGTTTTTCTTCCCTAAGGGGGTCCAGCTCAACGGCTTCCGTAAATTCTGTAATTAATGCTTCCTGTCCTGAAATTGTCATTTGAATATTGCCCCAAATCTTTTAGAATCAATGTCCACTTATGGAACTATTTGTGGAGGCTGTTCGAAAAGTATCGTAATAATGAAACCTTGAATTCAAAAATCTTAAATTCGAGATTTTTGAGTTAGAAATTCTGTATTTTAAAATCCTGTAGATAGAAATTTTGTAACCAGAATTTCTGTAAATAGAAATATTGTAAATGGAAATCTGCAAACGGGAATCCTGTAAATAGAAATCCTGCAAACGGAAATCCTGTAAATAGAAATCCTACAAACGGAAATCCTGTAATCAGAATTTCTGTAGCAAAGATCCTGTAAATAGAAATCCTGTAAATGGAAATCCTGTAAACGGAAATCCTGTAAATGGAAATCTGTAAATGGAAATCTGTAAACGGAAATCCTGTAAATGGAAATCTGCAAACGGAAATCCTGTAAATAGAAATCCTGTAAACGGAAATCCTGTAAATAGAAATCCTGTAAACGGAAATCCTGTAAATAGAAATCCTGTAAACGGAAATCCTGTAAACGGAAATCCTGTAAAGATCCTGTAAAGATCCTGTAAAGATCCTGTAAAGATCCTGTAATCAGAATTTCTGTAACAAAGATCTGTAAACAAAGATCTTGTAATTAGAATTTCTGTAATCAAAAATCCTGTAAACGGAAATCCTGTAAATAGAAATCCTGTAAATAGAAATCCTGTAAATAGAAATCCTGTAAACGGAAATCCTGTAAACGGAAATCCTGTAATCAGAATTTCTGTAACAAATATCTGTAAACAAAGATCTTGTAATTAGAATTACTGTAATCAAAAATCCTGTAAACGGAAATCCTGTAAACGGAAATTCCTTAATCAGAAACTTTTCAATGATATATAAACGGATATTCGAAAATTGAAAACAATACCAGTTTATTATGGAAAACTTGAAAAATATCCCCCGTCCTACCAGAAATTTTGATTCTGAAAGGCCCTCATCAGGTTCTGGCAGATATACCTGTTCCATATGATGCTTTCGGGCAGAGAAAAAGGATATTCAATAATATGGATTTCGCCAATATATATATTGTGTTGATGAATTCAAAAAAACCGGAGGGAAAAAGAGTTCCGGTCCTGTTCCCTTATAGCCAATTGCCAAAATTCATAAACTAATTTCAAAAAAGGATTAAAACCACGGAAAACACGGAAAACACGGAAAACAGAATGGCGGGAATACGCCATTTCCGGTTGCTCTGGTGTTTTTTAATCCGTTTTCAGGTTTTTAGTTCACTTCTTCGAAATAAGGTTTATAGTTCGCTTGAGTGAGCGCAGCGAGCGAAACGAACCCCGGGCTCCCGAATCGGAACTCGGGACGGACACCGGGCTCCCGAATCGGAACTCGGGACGGACACCGGGCTCCCGAATCGGAATTCGAGTATTAGAGGAACTTAGGCCTGACAGAGACGTACTTTGCCAGCGGAAGGGGCCTGTACGGCTTGCCTTCGGTTTCAGCCCTGATCCTTTCGTTGAGCTCTTCCGGAGACATCTGGACCTTCAGCGGCTTTTTCTGTTCGGACTCGGCCCGGACGGTCACGTTGATCGTGCCTCCCTCGACTTCTTTGTCCCCGATGACCACCACATAAGGGATCCATTCCCGGCCAGCTTCCCGGATTTTCTTTCCGAGAGAAAGGTCGCGGTCATCGATGTCCACCCTGCACTTAAGTTTTTTCGCGACTTCTTCGGCAAAGGGCAGGTGGGTTTCAGAAACCGTAACGATCCTGACCTGAGTCGGGGAAAGCCAGACTGGAAACATCGGGACCTTTCCTTCCTCGGTTTCCATGGCTGCCTTTTCCAGGAGAGCGTAAATACAGCGCTCAATGGCCCCGCTCGGGGAGCAGTGGAGCACCGTCGGCTTTATGGCTTTCCCTTCGGCGTTTATGTAGTTAATATCATAA
Source organism: Methanosarcina baltica (assembly GCF_055394095.1). NCBI lineage: Archaea > Methanobacteriati > Methanobacteriota > Methanomicrobia > Methanosarcinales > Methanosarcinaceae > Methanosarcina > Methanosarcina baltica. The sequence continues at coordinate 3,644,889 of NZ_AP042463.1, forward strand.
CGTTCGGCGTTTTCAACATCGATCTGAACCGTGGAGAGCGCACTTGCCTTGGACAGGGCGTCCACGAAGTTAAACTCGAACTTGAGCACGAAGTAGAAGAAACGGGTGTCCCACATCTCCACAAGCACGGGCTTGTCCACGGTCTTTACCATGGACAGGACCAGGTCCCTGTTGGATTCATAGAAGTCCTTAGTGAAACGGATGGCGACCTCGTAGTCTTCAATATGGATATCCATGTTCTCCAGCACGGAAATGCAGAGTTTATACTGCTGCATGAACTGATCCGTGGCCTGGTCCATATCCGCACAGAGGGAATGCATATCCGGCATGGTAAAGGCCCTGAGCCTCCGAAGCCCCACGAGTTCTCCCCGCTGTTCCTTCCTGAAACTGTAGCGGGTCATCTCAATCATTTTCAGAGGGAGATTCTTGTAGGAAATTGTCATGTCGTGGTTCATCAGGAACTGCCCGAAGCAGGCCGCAAACCGCAGGAACATCTGCCTTTTGTCCGACTCGATTGAGTACTGCCGGGCCGGGAAGCGGTCCAGGTACTTTTTCAGGGTTGGGTGGTTCATGTCGTACATGATGGGAGTTTCCACTTCCATGGCCCCGAACTCGGAAGCCACGTCAAGCACGTAGTTTTCAAGCAGGGACTTGATAAGCCGCCCTTTGGGGTAGTAGCGCATGTTCCCGGAATCGGACCCCGGCTCATAGTCAGCAAGCTCAAGCCTGCGCATGAGTTCCACATGTGGGGGTGCCTTTTCAACGGTTCTGCTCTTTGTGATTTCGTAATTCACAAAGTCCTGGAGTTTCGGGTAAGGGGTCAGGTCAAAGTCCTCGATCTCGTGCAGTTCCCCATCAGGGGTCAGGATGCGCCAGTAGGACTTTGCGGTATTTTCGGCATTCAGAGCCTCGGAGACTACTTCCTCCTTTGCCTCTACGGGAACTTTTCCGGCCACGGTCTTTCCGACCGCAGGAACCGCGCCCTCGGGCAGGATACTTCTGGACAGTTCCGAGAGGGGGTGGCCCTTGCAGCTTATTCTGAAAGCCTTGTACCAGCCGAAAGGCGCTCTCATGACTTCGTATTTTTCTGAGAGGGCCGCTTCAATGCCCTTCAGGACCTTAACCGCCACCTTCGGGGAGGAGAGGTCCGAACTCAGGTGAGCATAAGGGTAGAGCATTATACGGTTGGTCTTGACCTGGCCCGCAACCTTTTCGATCTCAGCTACCGTCTTTTCAACGGTCTTGTCGGGGTTTGCCTCGTCCGCCTTCTCAACCGCCATGAAAGCAGTAAGGGCTTCTTCCAGCCTTCCGGTCTTCAGAGACTCATCGATTTTTTCAGCAACGGGGGTTTCTTTTTTAGTTTCGTATTCAATATAATCAGAATGAATGAGTAATAATTGCATTGAACCACCTGTGTTCGTTAAAGCGCCTGACTCTTGTTCCTTTTAAAGTCAGGTTTAACATTGATTAGTTTTAGGATTGTGTGTCTTCCACGGGCCTGATGGCTGGCCCACTTCCGGGAAATAGAGAAGAATATCTGACAGTCCTAAAAGCCTGCAATGATATAAAATAATCCCCTTTGGACCAGGACCATTCCCGGACTATTTTATATAACTTTTCACAAAATTTCAGCAGGAACCCCTGAGTCTTTGGCTCAGAGGTAGTTGACGCATTCAAGGTTTTCCAGATATTCAAGGTTTTTGAGTTCCGGATCCTCTTTTTCAAGCAGTTCCGGATGCATACTTTCCTGATAGACCCTGTAGGCTGCAACAAGCGCCCCGAGCAGGATGGGGGCCGCAAAAAAGCCAGCGACTCCGCCCACAAAAGCCCCTCCGAGGAAGGCCAGCATAAGGAACATCGGGTGGATCCGGGACTTTATACTGGTAAGGTAAGGCCTCAGGAAGAGTTCGGGCGGTCCGTAGATTACAAGGGACGAGACCAGGAAGAAAATAAGCGCACTTTCAGATCCCTGATCAAAGTAGCGGATAAGCGTCAGAGGGACCAGTACCATGTAGCCCGCAAAAAGTGGGATTACCGAGGCCATGAAGATGAGGGTCGCCAGAGCCAGCACATGGGAAAAACCGAAAGCGTAGAAGACTATAACGGAAGTGACACTCACGGTCAGAGCGGCATAGGCGTTGCCTATGAAGACTCCGGTGAGGATAAGGTCAAGGTGGCTCGCGTACCTGTTAACATACTTTCGGAATTCCTCGGGCACGACCGAAAGTATCGCACAGTAGAGCTTATCTCCATCCGCAAGCAGGAAGTAGCAGAGCATTATGGCTACTATGAAGTTGATTGCGAACAGCCCGATGCTCTGAGCATAGGATATCAGCCCGATTCCGCCTATTGCCGGCAGGAGAGACGTAAACAGATTCCAGATTGCCGCGTTGATCTCTTCAAGGTACTGTGCAGGGATCTCCAGGGAACGCACAAAATTGAAAATATCGCCGATAACCTCGCCCTGATGTTCCACAATCCAGGAGACCTGGTTCAGGATCTGGACCACTCCTGCCCCGATAATAAAGATAATAGGAATGAAGATACAGAGACTTGCCGCAAGGGCCCCGAGTCTCCTGTTTTTCGGGAATTTTTTGCCGATCGGCCTGGCAATGTAGGCGAAAACCAGGCCCAGCACGATCCCGTCCGCAAGGGGTAGTATGACCAGGAGAGCAAAGAAAAGGAGGATGGTCACAATTACGGCCGCTCCTATTTTCCAGCGGCTGGCTATTAACTGGCTGACTCCGTCAGGGGGTTGATATAATACCATTATTTTGTCTCTTAGAAGATATTCTACTACTGCGATTCCAAAGTACTTTCACAAACCCGGAATTTTAAGCTCGGCCCATCGGTCAAAGAATTTCCAGTAAAGAACCACAGATGTACACGGATAAACAGGGATTGAAGCATCCGTGTTTAGGAATGAGTCAAATATAATATCAAGTATTTTTGTTTACCATTCATTAACCATGGAACACACGGAAGGACATGGAAACCGGCCTTCGGCACCCGAGTTCCGCTTCGGGAGCACGGGGTCCTTTTCGGGAGCTACGCTCCCTCAAAAGGACGAAAAACGCCAGAGCAACCGTATTTGTCGTCTTCCGGTCGTTCTTTTTCCGTGTGTTCCGTGGTTTGAATTCACACACCAAAATATAGGGCTATTCCCAAACTGAATATATGAAGTTATATTTTTACCATTCCTTATCCCTGGTTTATTCTCAAATTTTGGAATTGATACACTAACCCTGATATTCTATTCTGACGCTTCAGATTTGTAATTTATCATCAAAATCCGGGATAATCTTATCAAAGTACTTAGTCACCACACAGGACTCCGTACATTTCCCGCACCTGATGCAGCTCTCACTTATATGCACTCCCTGCTCATCTATAGAAATCGCCCCCACAGGACAAGCCTTTTCGCAAATCCCGCACCTGGTGCAGCGGGAAAGCCTGACCAGTTGTACCGCAAGCTCCCTGAAAAGGGCCGAGGCCTCTTCCTTTGTATCAGAACTTACCAGGAGGTTTCCGTTCGAAAAGAACTTGGCCGTTCCTGTATCGGTTTTAACAAGCAGCATCCCGAGCTCTTCGGAGGAAACGCATTTGCCTATAATGCTCATGAATTCCGCCGCATCCGAAACCCGGATTCCTTTGATCCCGGCCTCCACGCTGAAGCCTCCGGCCTTGCAGGGGGAAATTCCTCCCGTGACCTCAAGCTCGAAATTATCCTCCGGGATCTCCGGCAAGACAGATATGTCAAGCTCTTCCGCGAGCTTGAGCATCTTCGGGGGAAGCTCTTTCCAGCGCCAGAACCCATGTTCGATAAATTTGTCCGAAAGCCCCCGGCTCCTTGCCCATTCCAGAAGGAAGCCGTTCCACTTTGCGTACATCTCGGGGTGCAGTTCCTTTACCCTCTCATATTCCGCGGCAAGGGCCGCAGGACAGAGCCAGCACCCGACTCTTTCAAAACCCTGGTCATATAGGGGGTTATAGTCAAGATTCCTCCAGTAAATGTAGAGCCAGACCTCAAGGGCTCGCCAGTCCCGGATCGGGAAGATGTTGAGCTGGGAAGGCACGAAGGGGTTTTTCTCGCTGGCCGCAATCCTGGCCCTCGAAAAGGACTCGTGTTTTCTTTTCCCGTCCACGGTCAGGTATGCGGTTTCGGCTCCAGCTCTGGCTCGCTCTTCGGTCGGGGCCAGGGCCAGTTCATTCTCCGGAAGGACAATGCTGTGGTCATCCTCTCCAAGGCTGCCGGCCGAGGCCAGTTTACAGACCTTGCAGCACCATCTGAAGTCCTTTGCCGGAGGGCCAAATTTTTCAACGTTGGTCCAGAAAGCGTCTCCCGCATCCATCTCTTCGTAGGGGACCCCATTATCCTTACAGAATTTCCTCGCAAATTCCACGGTTTCCGGAAACTCGATTCCCGTGTTCAGGAAAAAAGCTTTGAACTCTCTCTGTTTCAGGGCCGCCTTTGTCAGGTCAAAAGCCACCAAACTGTCCTTTCCCCCACTGAAAGAAACGTAGAAAGGCAGGTCTTTGTGTTCTTTCTGGTTGGCAATTCCCCGGATGATATTGATCGAGTTTCTCCCGAGGGCTTGCAGATGTTTCCGGTTAGCTTCGACGCAGGTCGCAAGGTTCGGGACCTCAGGGGAAAGGCCCGCTCCACTACTTTCTATTTTTTTAATCCTGAGGACTTTTTCGATAGGAACCGAACCCTTTTTCGAGTCAAATTCCAAACCGTCAATATAGGATACCCCGTAGCCCTTAAGCTGACCCGCGGAAACAAGCACGTAGTCCCCTTTCTTTATGTCGGAGGAAAAAGAGTCCATAAGTTCGGACCCCACGTTTTTTCCGTTCAGGTGTTTGTTCGCTTTCTTCAGGCAGGCCCTTTTACTTTCGGTATTGTCCAGAAGGATTCCGGCTCCCGCAAGGGAAGGCTCGAAGGTATAGTCCATCTTCGTAAGTTCAAACCGAAGAACGCCGAAGTTGAGTCCATCTATCAGGATCACATCGGTCTTGTCCTCGCCCGGGATTTTGTTCAGGAGGATTATCCGTTCCCCCAGGGGATCGCAGCCGAAACCGGCTTTCAACTCCCGGGAAAGGATTTCTCGCTCGTAAGGAGAACAGATGCGGACATCGGCAGGCTGGGAAAGGATTATGGTCTCTCCGGGCTTTCCACAGATGCCGCATTCTTCCCCGATAAGGGGCAGGTTGCATTCCTGGCACCAGAATATACTGTTGTCCTCGTATTCGACCCTGTGGGAAAAAGTTCTCTTGTTGCCCGAGTTTTTTTTGCTGACCGAGCTGATCTTGCCAATGGTCTTACCAATAGTCTTACCGGGTGAGCTGGTCTTGCTACCCGAGCTGATCTTGCCGATGGTTTTACCAATGGTCTTATCGGCGGCGATGGTCTTGCTAGCTGAGCTGTTTTTGTTGCCCGAGTTTTTTTTGCGGGTAAAGCTGCTGGTCTTGCTACCCGAACTGTTCTTACCGGCTGAGCTGTTTTTGCTGGTAGAGCTGCTGTTCTTGCTGACCGAGCTGTTTTTGCTGGTAGAGCTGTTTTTGCTGGTAGAGCTGCTGTTCTTGCTGACCGAGCTGTTTTTGCTGGTAGAGCTGCTGTTCTTAGCAGAGCTGACTGTGTTGTTTCCGGAAGGTTCCTGCCTTCTGGTGGAGGAGGGTCTGGAATTTGAGTTTTCAGGATTTTTGGGGGCGGAATTTTTTCCTCTCTTCGAGTCTTCTGGCCGGATTCCAGAGCGATTTTTACTTAGAGAATTCTTTGAGGATTTTGAAACGGGATCGTTATTCTTCTTAGGCATGGCAGGCTCACAATTGATTATAATAATTGTAGGTCGGTAATAGGGACAGAACTTTTAATAAAGCTGTGGGTACTAAAACTCAGTTATCCCCCACTAGTTTATAACTATCATTTTATAACACCGTTTGTATATAAACATTGATAACGATTTCAAACAAGAACTTCATCCTCAGTTTTTCAAATTACTAAGAGCGATCTCTCTATTTTCTCTTGCAGTTTGGTTTGTGGGGTTATCCAGCGCCCGGTCAAAACAGCGAAAAGCAATGTCCCAAACTTTTAATTTTGCCCAGGAAATACCCTTGTTGTTCCAGGCCAAATCGTGTTTCGGATTAATTTCAAGTGCCCTGTCATAACACCTTATTGCTTCTTCATTTCGACCGAGGTTCTCTAGTGAATTACCTTTGTTGTTCCAAGCTCCACAACTGTCGAGGTTCCCACTCCGAGCCAGCCGGTTACCGCGATTCTCAGCATTGAAAACCCCTCTGATCAGATCCTCATTCCTGATCTATGAAAATGCGGCAGAACCTTATAAAACCCTTTAGAACCCGCAGCTATGTAGCAAAATTAGGTGAACTACCCCACGCTAAAGAAGCTGTCCGACAATTCAATTTCAAGGCAAAAACAGGTAAAAAAGAAGGCATATAAAGCCTTTAAATCGAAAAAGAAGGAATTAAAATATTACTGACAGTAATTGTCGGACGGCCTGTAAAGCCTTGGGGCTTTCTGCTGCGTTCCGGTAAAGACTAAATATTATAATGTAATTCCTGCCTTTTTCTCAATTACAAAACAATTAAAAACCGATAACAAAAGATCCGAAACAGGAACAGGAAATATTCAGAGAATGCAGGAAAAAAGCATAAATTCTCAGTACGCGCCCGATCAGCAGGAAAAACTTTTCGTAACCGCCTTAAAGACCACGGTCCCCGTTTTTCTGGGCTACATCCCACTTGGAATGGCCTTCGGGCTGCTCCTGGATAATGCGGGTTACCCCTGGATCTACGCCTTCATAATGAGTGCCTTCATCTATGCGGGAGCGGGCCAGTTTGTGGCTGTGGCTCTGCTGGCCGCCGGGGCCGGGATAACCGAGTTTGCAGTTGCAACGTTACTCCTGAACCTCAGACATTCCTTCTATGGGCTTTCCCTGCTGTCCAAATTCTCCGATGTCGGAAAGGTAAAACCCTACCTGATCTTCGCGCTCACGGATGAGACCTACGCCCTCCTTACCACCACCGAGGTCCCGAAAAGCGGGTCAAAGGCCAGGTTTTACTTTTATATAGCCGCCCTTGATCACCTCTACTGGATTGCAGGCTCCGTGCTCGGGGCCGGGCTGGGCTCCATGCTTTCCATTAACCTGGAAGGCCTGGACTTCGTACTGGCAGCGCTCTTTGTGGTGCTGACTATCGAGCAGTATTTCCACTCAAATACCCGTTTTCCCTTCCAGGCAGCCCTGGGAGCAGGCATCCTTTCCCTCGTGCTCTTCAGTCCGGATAACATGCTGTTGCTCTCGATTATCCTCGGGACCCTGGCCCTGATAGGACATGAAAAAATCTTCGGGACAAAGCCAGATCCGAATCAGAATCAAAAACAGAAACAAAAACAGAGCAAGAACCTGGAGGACCATTCATGATCGATACGGTACACATGCTCATTATTATTGCAGTCGTGACCCTTGCGACCTTTGCCACCAGGGTTCTGCCCTTTATATGCTTCAACTCAAGAGCCCCCCCGAAGATCCTCTCCACCATTGAAAAAAACCTGCCCCCCATGATCCTCCTGCTGCTGGTCATCTACTGCTTAAAGGACATACAGTGGCTTGCAGCCCCCTACGGGATTCCGGAACTTTTCGCCATAGGAGTGGTGGCAGCTCTCCACGTCTGGAAGCGAAACGCAATGCTCAGCATCTTTGCAGGAACAGGGCTGTACATGGTACTCGTCCAGCTGGACGTTTTTTCCTTCCTCTGAAAAGGCGAGAAACTGCGTTTTCTCCCTCTCTTTCTTTTTTGGCCCCTGCCTTTCTCTTTTTAGGAATGAGTCAAATATAATATCAAGTATTTTTGTCTGCCATTTCTTAACCACGGAACACATGGAATGACACGGAAACCGGCCTGATGGCCGGTGAGTAAGTTGGATCTTTATGCAATAGGATTCAAAAAATACCCTGGATTCTTTAAAGGGGACTAAAAAATGCTGAAAAAACCGTAATTGCCGTCTTCCCCGAGTTTCGCTTCCCGAGTTTCGCTTCGGGATCACAGGAAATCGAAGATTTCCTGGGAGTTGCACTGCAAGTGCAACAGCACGAGGTCCGTTTCGCTCGCTACGCTCGCTCAAGCAGACTGAAAAACGTCAGAGTAACCGTACTTGTTGTCTTCCTGCCGTCTTTTTCCGTGTCTTCCGTGTGTTCCGTGGTTTGAATGCATACACACCAAACACCCCCTCCACAAAAACACAACATGTATGAGTATGAAGCAACTCCCGAAATAAAACATGAAGTTATATTTTCACAATTCCTTAGTCTGAATTCCGTATAACACAATTTTTATATATATCCCCTTCAATGCATCCCGTTGAAGTGACCTTGATGAACGCAAAAAAAGTTGATTTAGCCATCCTTAAGGACAAAGGCTTTTTACCCCAGCGGCAGGAAAACAATTTTTCCATGCGCCTGCACATGACAGGTGGCCGCGTTGAAGCTGAAGATTTAAAAGTAATCGCTGAAGCCGCCCTCAAATACGGAGACGGCCACATCCACATAACCTCCAGGCAGGGAATTGAGATTCCTTTTGTCAAAGCGGAAGATGTAGATAGTATATTTGAAGAGATGGAAAACCACGGCCTTGCCGGGGGAGCCACCGGTCGGAAGGTCAGAGGAATCGTGGCCTGCCAGGGAAACACCGCTTGCAGGCACGGGCTTATAAACTGTCCGGATATCGCCGAAAAAATCGATGAGAAATACTTCGGGACCTTTGCTCCCAAAAAGTTCAAAGTAGCAGTCACCGGCTGCCCCGCGGCCTGCCTGAAACCCCAGGAAAACGATTTCGGGATCATGGGCACGGTCCGGCCTGAAATCGTGGAAGAAAACTGTGTAAGCTGCGGACTCTGCGTCAAAACCTGTAAAATGGGAGCTCTTTCCCTTGAAGACAAAAAGCTGCGGATCGACCGGGATAAATGTATCCTCTGCGGGGAATGTATCTCAGCCTGCAAAAAAGACGCCATGCGAGCGGAAAAGACCGGTTACACCGTCTTTGTGGGAGGTAAAGTAGGCCGCCAGCCGAGGCTCGGGATAAAACTGCTCGAACTTGCGGATGAGGAAGAACTCTTTTCGGCTCTTGAAAAGACTCTGGAGTATTACAGGGAATTCGGACTCGAAGGGGAAAGGTTTGGGGTCCTTCTGGACAGGCTCGGGTTTGAAAAGTACAGGGAAGCCTGTTTGGGTTGAGAAAAAATGGGCTGTAAAAATAAGATTAACGGCCAGAACTCAGGCCGCCGCTGTCCTTCCCGCCTTTAAGTATCCGAAAATCCAGAGCCAGACCGCCCCGAAGCCGAGCAGCAGGGCAACAAAATGGACGAGCCCGCCAAGAAAGGGTATCTCGTAGAGGACGGCAAAAAGGAGGGCTCCTGTCAGGTAGTAGAGGGGGTTTCCCGCTTCTTTATTGAATATTTTTCTGTAAAGGAGTTCTCCCGCTAGCAGTTTTACAGGAATTGTTGAGATTAACAGGAAAAGCCCCGTTACAAGGATTAACAGGACCGAGAGGCTCCAGCCAAAAAATGTGACGAACAGTATAAGGGTCACGACCGGAAGGAGAAAGAGCAACACAAGCCCCAGAAGGCCTGCTTTCAGGGCCGAGTCCCGGACCGTTCCGGCCAGGTCCCCGACAAAGCCGGGAAAGAGGTATATAAGCACCAGCCCGAGAGCCAGGGAGGCCAGAAGCCCTATGATAAACGAGGCGAAACCAAATCCGGCAGACTTTCCAAAACCTTCCTTCTCTTCTCTGGCCCGCTCCGTATAGGTAAAAGTCCCTCCAACCTTTGATTCCAGGTCTGTCGGAACGTTTTCGGCGGTCAGCTCCAGGTCCCCATCGAGCTCAAAGTTTTTTCCTGTTCTGAGAGTTCCTGCGGAAACCTTTCCGTCTCCCTCAATAACTCCGTTTAAGGTGATGTCTCCCGCACTGAGCAGGGCATCTCCTCCTATCCGGCTTTTTTCCGAGACCAGGATTTCTCCCCCCACGACAACCAGGTCTCCCCCAACGTTTCCGTTGACCCGGACCGTGCCTGCGGCGGCAAGGATGTCTCCTTTTATGTTCCCGTTAATAATGACCGTCCCCCCGGCGGCAATCACATCCTCTTCAACGTCCCCGTTGATCGTGAGAAAGGAGCCTGCCAGCACCAGGTCTCCGGGCCGGGCTTCCTCAATGATAAGGGTCTGTCCGGCCCCAAAAGCGTTTCCGGAACTGGTGACCTCCAGAAATCTGTCTTCGTCCGCCGCCAGAGCCGGAGAAAGCCCTGCAATAAAAAGTAAAAAGCAGAACAGAAGGCAGAATACAGTATTAATTTTCATAAAATATCCCCCCTGAAACCCTTCTACCTGCAATCCTCATGTTTATCATGCTTATAAAAGCCCGAAAAATCCGGCTTACCAGGAATTGCGGTGGACTCTCGAAGCGTCGTACCTGTCTCTTCCTTCTTTCTCCTCCGCTGGATAGCCGAGGGAAACTATGGAGAACGGGACAACATACTCAGGTATGTTAAGGAGTTCCCTGATCCCCGCCACCTGCTTTTCCGCCGGGAAAATTCCGAGCCAGACCGCCCCGAGCTCGAGGGCATGAGCCGCAAGCAGCATATTTTCAGTGGCTGCCGAGCAGTCCTGTACCCAGAAATCCTTGAACTTTTCTTTGCTCTCGTCTCCGCAGACCAGGACCGCCAGAGGGGCTTTCGAGAGCATCCCTGCATAGGGGTGCATTTTCGAAATCTCCGTGAGGACGGAACGGTCGTCAATGACCACAAAATGCCAGGGCTGTTCGTTCCCTGCCGAAGGTGCGTTCATTCCCGCTTTCAGGATGTCTTCGATTAAATCCTCAGCTACGGGATCAGGTTTGTATTTGCGAATACTTCTCCTAGATAAAATAGCTTCCATGTTGTTCATTTCTTATCCCCCACTCGATAAATCTCACCATGTAAACATTATTGGATATATATCGTCAGATTAATATAATTAAATATGTATCTATTCAGGGTAAGGGTGGCACATTTTCAATCGCCGCATGAAGTGAACTTATAGTAGGTATATTATTCTTTATTAGTGTAGATATGTATCCCCTAATTCTAAAGAAAACATCTGCTCCATGGGGTTTCCTAAAATCTCCCGATATTTTTTGCTGAACTGTTATCATTCTGAGATCTCTTTCTGCTTGGTTGTTACTGAAAGGAACTCTTAGATCCGTAGCAAACCTCAAGATTTCTTTTTCATACTTTGAAAGTCTATCAAGGAGATTTTTTGCATCGCTCTGCGCTTTTCTTCCTCTTTTAACCCCATTGTCTTTCGAGATTTCAGGTGGAGGATTGTCCTCAAATCCTTTCATTAGTATTGACTGATACTTTTCTTTAAAGGTCTTGAGCGTATCTTCATCTATTTGTATGCCCTGTTTTCTGGCAAAGTCTGCGCATTTTTTAATTTCATATAGGAGATCAGACATCTCCTCAGCCCACACTTGCTTGAATATGTTATAAATGTCTTTAAGTTCTCTTTGAATGTGGACATTACATGCCGCATGTTCACATTTGTATTTAAAATAGGGTTTCCAGAAATCGTGGACTATAATTCCTCTATATTTAGGCAACACTCCCATTTTATTCATTGCTTTTGATCCTCGACTCCTATTATGGAAATAGTATGTATATTTTTTTGTAGAGATTAAATGGCAGTATTCCCCTTGACCACCAACGTCGATTCCAGTTTCATCACCATGGATGACATTTTCTTTTATCAGTTGCTTCTTGATGTGGTTTGTAGCACCTTTCAACTTGTGAAATAACTTATTTTCTGCCCTAATTATTGTACCAACGCTTATATCAAATCCAAAGGCATCTTTAAATAATTTCTTGATTCGGTCATAGGGAATCAATTGGTAGTTTCGGAGGTAAATTGCAATTGTTAAAACCATATTGCCATATTGGACAGGTTTTGTAATTGATTTCGGAAAAGCAGCTTTGTTTTTGCGGTTACAATAAGGACATTTTTTGATCTCAGCACGATGTTCGGTCACTTTACGCCTTACAATTATTTCAAATTCTTGTCTCTTCTCGTAATTTATAACTTCAATCTTCTCAATGTTACAACCACAATGTTCACATTTATGTAGCTTATAAATGATTGTTTTATCAGGATTTTTAATCATCCTTAATGTAGAACCAGGATGCCCTTTTTGGCCGCCAGGACGTCTAAAACTTCCTTTTTGTGAACCTTTTGATTGAGGTATTTTATCAGTAGAATTGTTAGTAGAGGGAAGTCGATTTCTTTTTTGGTTTTGGTTATTCTTTTTTAGGCGAGATTCTAACTCATTAAGTCTTTCTCGAAGTTCGGTGTTTTCGGATTCAAGATTTTCATATCGAGATTCAAGCTCTTCGTGTCGAGATCCAAGATCTTCATACCGAGATTCAAGCTCTTCGTGTCGAGATCCAAGATCTTCATACCGAGATCCAAGATCTTCATACCGAGACTCAAGATCCTCAATATATGAAACAATGGATTCAGGGTCTGAACGGCATTGAGTAAGAATCTCTTCACATTTCATAAACCTCATTCCAAAATCCGATGATTTTTATATTAATCTATATGAAAAAAGTAATTGTTGAGTTTATACGAAATATAAGTTAGAAACAGAGGTAGCTGAATAGATACTTAAATATTAGATAAAACGATTGTTATGCCTCTTCCTTACATAAACCTTTCAAAACGTTCCTTTTTCGCTTTGCAGATCGGGCACACTTCCGAAGGCTCGTCCCGGGCGCAGAGGTAGCCGCAGACAGGACATCTCCAGACCGGTTTTGAAAGTTTTCCGGAAAAGGAAAAATCTTCACTTTCCCAGGGCTTTTTTCCGATCTCCGGCAAAACCCTTTGCTCAGGAGGAGGCCGGCGTTCCGGCACGGGTTTTGCTTCATCCTCCCCTCTCGTGGTCCTTTCAGAAACGTAAAGGGCACAGTAACAGGCCCCGTAATCGTTTAGATCGGGGTCCCTGTAGTTGCAGGGGCAGATTATGTCCAGGTCCTTTTCTTTTTCCCCGGAAGCCAGTCTGCAGGGACAGGCCAGGTAGGCGTACCTCTTTTCATTGACCAGCAGCCCGTAAACCAGCTCTTTTGTAAACTCGATATCCGGGTTCAGGTGGTAACCCGACTGCCTGGCTTCCCTGTCAAGCCGGACATAAAGCTTTTTTACTTCCTCTTCGGTTGGCTCCGTACTTTCCTGCTCCATACTTTTTTCCCCCGAAGCTTCCTGTTCAGTATCTTTTTTTTCTTTTTCTTCCCTACTCCCCATATTTATTCCCCTTAAAAACCAAGAGCTTCTTTGATCAGTTTTTCCTTAAAGCCCACAATGACTTTTTCCCCGTTTATCACGGTCGTGGGAAAAGAAAGCACCTGGTTATGCTTTTTTATTTCTTCAACTGCCTCTTTTTCTTCATCCCCTTCCAGCCGGTCCACATAGACAAAATCGAATTCCACACCCAGCCTGGTCAGCAGTTCCTTTGTCTTTTTGCACCACACACAGGTGCTCAGGCCGTAGACCACAATGTCCCCTTTATGAGTCCCTTCGACATGGCTTCTTTTCTCTTTCTTCAAATGAAACAGGTCCATAATTCCTCCATTTTCCTCCACTGCTACTGTAGGTTATGGGAATAATGATATGAGTATTTTCTTATAATATAAAATATTATATAAGTTGGGGTATGGAATTATCGGTTAATAATAACCATCTATAAGGGAATCCTTTATTATAAGGAAAGAGAATCCCACAGTTTAAAAATTCAAATTCAAATTTCAAAACTCCTCGAGGCCACAGACTTAAAATGTATGAAATAATCATCTGGATTCTGATCGCTTTCTGCCTGCTCCAGTCCGGAATCTTTTCGGGTCTTACAATCGGGATCTTCGGCCTGGGCCGTCTGAGGCTTGAAATCGAAGCTGAGGCTAACAACCGGGAAGCCATAAAGATCCTGAAGCTCAGGCGGGACTCGAATTTCCTGCTCACAACCCTGCTCTGGGGAAACGTGGGGGTAAACGTCCTTTTAACCCTGCTTACGGATTCCGTAATGGCAGGGACAGCAGCGTTTATCTTTTCAACCGTTGGAATTACCTGTTTTGGAGAAATTGCCCCTCAGGCCTACGTTTCAAGAAACGCGCTAAAAATCGGGGCCCTACTGGCTCCCATAGTCCGCTTCTACCAGATACTGCTCTATCCTGTGGCAAAACCCTCGGCTCTGCTTCTGGACTGGTGGCTGGGCCGGGAACAACTTGAACTTTTCAAGGAACAGTCCATGCGCATTATGCTGGAAAAGCATATAGAGTCCTCAAAATCCGATATCGGAAAGTTTGAAGGTATGGGGGCCCTGAACTTTCTTTCCATCGACGATGTCTCCATCGCGGACGAAGGCTCGATCGTGGACCCGAAAAGTATCATTTCCCTGCCGATCAAAAACGGCCGCCTGGTCTTGCCTCCAATTGAAAGGGACCCCAACGATCCTTTCCTGAAAAAAATCGAGGCCTCGGGAAAAAAATGGGTGATTGTCACGAACCCCGCGGGTGAACCCGTGATAGTGCTTGATGCGGACGGTTTCTTAAGAGACGCCTTCTTCAAAAAAGGCCCTTTTCTTCCTTACTCCTACGGGCACATTCCGGTTGTGATAAGGACCCCGAAGACCAGGCTGGAACAGGTTATCCGGCAGTTCAAGGTCTATCCCCAGCACCCCGAAGACGACGTGATCGACCAGGACCTTATCCTCTACTGGGGTGAGGAAAAACGGATTGTGACAGGCTCCGACATCCTGGGCCGCCTGCTCAGGGGTATAGTGGTAGAATACGGAGAAGAGGAAGAAGAAGCGTTAACTCCTCCTCCCTAAAATCTCCGATTTTAGTATAAGTAAGTGGAACTCAGGTAGTCAAAGATTCTCATCGGCAGTTTATTCCAGATCTTCTTCCGCCTCTTCTTCTTCTTCTTCTTCTTCCTCACCCTCTTCAGCCAGAATTCTGTTCATTTCTTCCGCTTTTGCAGTAAATTCCTCTGCTTCTTCATTCCGGCCCAGTTTGGAGAGTAATTTTGCATATTTCTCAAGTGTTTCCACTTTGTGTATCTGATATATGGGATTATCCGGCTCTTCAGCAAGGAGAGTTTCATTTATGGCCATAGCTTTTTCAAAAGCCCGGTTTGACTTTTCGTAATCCCCTTTAAAATAATACACTTCCCCGGCATCGGTATAACTGATTTCTGCATTTTCCCGGAGATCTGATTTTTCAGGGCCTGATTTGAGCAGTTTTTCCACAATAGGGAGCAAAGAGTCAAAGTTTGCAGCCGCTTCTTCAAAATTTCCAAGGGTTTTTTGCAGCTTTCCGCTCTGGTGGAGAGCTTCACAGATGAAAGGATAGTTCTCCGAGGCTTCAGGGTCTTTTTTGTATAAGTTATCAAAAAACTCCAGAGCAAGGTCCATGGCTTCTTTTGCACTGTCAAATTTTCTAGAATTAAGGAATTCTATCCCACGTAACTGGACCTCAATAGCCAGCATTTGTTTCACAGGAAGCGGGAGGTTTTTATCATGCAATAAGTTCGAATAAATTTTTGAGGCTTTTGAATACTTTTCAGCCTCCATTTCCGAATCTCCGATTTTCCCATAAAAATACCCGAGATTATCAAGGAAAGTGATAAGGTTTTTTATATTCAGCAAGTTATCGGGGTTATTCCTGAACACCTGCTCCGTAATTTCGACAATGCGCCTGTAAAATGGAATTGTGTCTTTGTACCGGTCCTGAAATACAAATGAATTTCCAAGATTGAGCAGGGTCTGGATAAGCCCATCTCGACATTCTTCGTCTTCAGGATAAAGTTCAAATGCTTTTTCATTTAGTTTGAGGGCTTTTTCGTAGTACTCCCGCGCAGTTTCGGATTCCGCAGTTTCAGGTTCTACATTTTCAGATCCCATTTTCACATACAGGTCTCCAAGAGAATTGAGAGTATATGCAATACTCAGCTTGAACTCGGTTTCCTTCGGGTCTTCAGCAAGCAGTTTTTCATACTCTTCAATTGCTTTCTCATAGTACTGTTTTGCTGTTTCTGTTTTCTCTGCTTCTTTATAGATGTCCCCTATCTTCATGGAAGTATTGATAATGTCTAGTTTGAGATCTTTGTTCTCCGGATCTTTTTTGAGAAGGAATTCATTGATTTCAATTTTGCGTATATAGCACTTTTTAGCGCTCTCGATGCGATTAATTTTTCCAAAAAGCTCTCCAAGATTGTTAAAAGAGTTTGCAAATTCGGCCTGATATTCCAGGTGATTTGAATACATTCCTATAATGTTTTCATAGTTTTCGAACGCTTTTTCATAATTCCGGTTTGCTTTTTCAAAATCTCCGGTTTCTGAAAAACGCGTCCCGAAGTCCTCGTAAATATCACTTCTGCCCACGAGAAATGTAGTGTTTTTAGGATCTTTGCTTAATTTATCTTCCACTATTGAAAGGGTCTGCTGGAAAACATCTTCCATTTTATCGAGCTTTCCCTGTCTCAAATAAAGGTCTCCGAAATAGCTATAGGACATAACAAAATAATTATGAGCTAGCTCGTTATTGGGATATTTTCGAAGAATGTTCCTGTAGATTCCCTGCAACTGTTCGTAGATATTTTCCGCATCTTCAAAAAGTTCATGATCCAGAAGGTATTCTCCGAACTCTTTAACATGTGTATCGAGACGCTGGTAAATTTCCAGATTTTTGGGTTGGAGATATAATAATTTCTTGAAAGTTTTCAGGGTACTGATTATAAGCGGGATTTGCTTTTCAGAGTAACCTACACTTAAAAAATAGCCCATGGAGTTGCCCAACGTCTTTAAACAATTCGATAAATATTCAGGATTTTTCGGCTGTGCCTTAATCAGCTTTTCATATACCTCAAATATTCCCTCAAAATACTTATTCATGCGTTCGTAAGACGCCTTTGCTTCCGAAACACTGCCAATTTTCGTAAGGATATTTACAGTAAGAGCAATGGAATTATAGAGATATTTCTGAGAGTCCAAATCCTGGGGTTTATTAAGAAAAAAGCGTGAAGAAATTTCTAGGGCCTTCTCGTATGCTTCCAGAGCTTCATCCAGAGCCTGTGTAGCGTCCAGAGCTCCTCCTTTATGCAGCAGAACACTGCACTGAAGGTCCGGAAGCTTTGCCTTTTCCGCAAGTCTTTCGGCCTTTGCCAGGGTTTCAAACGCTTTTCTGTATTTCTCCGCTTCAATCAGAGATTCTGCTTTAATTAAAGTCCGAACTGTCAAATCTACAAGCTGCCGGGACATGAGGATTAAATGGAATTCTGGGTATTAAAATTAAACGACGGGAATCAGGTGAAATTCTCAAGTTATTTATATAAGTGAGTATAATTGGTAAAAGATTTTTAGTATCTCATATTCACAGCTATATTCACATTCACATAGGGCAAACTATGGACGACCTTAACGAATTTCAAACACGGAAACAGAAAATAGATGTGTTGCTCCGGGAACAGGGCTGGGACGTAAAAGACAGGTCAAAGGTTGTCCTTGAAGTTGATACCCGGCAGTCTGATTTTGCAAAACAGGACTATAAACAGGTACACGAAACCCTCCAAAACGATACAGAAAGCCGGTATGCGGATTATCTGCTTCTGGACAGTCTGGGAAAGCCGCTTGCCGTTATTGAGGCAAAGCGGACTTCGAAGAGTTCTGTCCTGGGAAAAAAACAGGCCGAGGGGTACGCTAACGATATAAAGGCGCAGACCGGGGAAGATGTGTTTATTTTTCTCTCCAATGGTTACGAGATCCTGTTCTGGGACAGGGAACGCTACGGGATCCGGGAGATTAAAGGGTTTTATTCTCAGAGGGACCTTGAGAGATTGCTCTACCAGAGAAAGAATACGGAACTCGAGGCTGAGATTAACATTGACGGCAGTATCGTGGACCGTTCGATGAGCATAGAGGCAGCAAAGAGGGTTGTTGAGCAGATCCATAAAGGGCACAGGAAAGCCCTCATTGTGATGGCCACGGGGACGGGAAAGACAAGAGTTGCAATGGCGATTATAGACCAGCTTATCCGGGAAGGCCGGGTCCAGAGGGTACTTTTTTTAACGGACAGGAGAGCACTTCGAAAGCAGGCTTATGAGAAGGGGTTCATGAAATTTTTCAAGGAAGAGTCAAAGGAGATGATACACTCCGGAAACTACGACCCGAGCAAAAGGCTTTACGTTTCCACGATTCAGACTTTTCAGGAGATTTACACCCAGAAAGACGAGAAAGGCCGGTACAGGCTTTCTCCTGGAGCTTTTGATCTTATATTCTCGGATGAGGCCCACAGGTCGATTTACTCAAAGTGGAGGGGGATGTTTTCCTATCTGGACGCCATACAAATAGGGTTGACGGCCACGCCTGCCGATATGGTTGACCGGGATACTTTCCGCTTTTTTGAGTGCGAGGACGGGATTCCGACAGCGCTTTATTCCTATGAGGAGGCGGTCCGGGACGGGGTGCTCTGTGATTTTCGAAAGAATATCTCGGGGGCAAGGACCTATTTTCAGGTAAAGGGTATCAGGCCCTCCGACCTGACAGATGGAGAACGTGCTGAACTGATCAGGAAAGGCATTGACCCGGAAGAGATCGATTTCGAGGGTACGGAGCTTGAGAAGAAGGTGGCTGTAAAGGGTACGTCCGAAGCGATTGTCCGGGAGTTTATGGAAAACTGCATTACGGACCAGGCGGGGACGATGCCTGCTAAGACGATTTTTTTCGCGATTTCGAAGCTGCACGCAAAAAGGCTCTGGGAAGCTTTTGAGAGGCTTTACCCGGAATACAGGGGTAAGCTTGCACAGATTATCGTTTCGGATGATTCGAGGGCCCAGGATTTGATAAAGGCCTTTGAGGTGGAGGACTTCCCGAGGGTTGTGGTTTCGGTTGACATGATGGACACGGGAATTGACGTGCCGGAGGTCTGCAACCTGGTCTTTGCAAAGCCGGTTTTTTCGAAGATAAAGTTCTGGCAGATGATTGGCCGGGGCACGAGGGCAAATGCGGCCTGTGAGCACAGGGAATGGCTGCCGGATGGGAAAAAGGAGTATTTCAAGGTCTTTGATTTCTGGAATAATTTCGAGTACTGGGATATGAACCCTGAGGGAGTGAAGAACGAGCCTCAGGAAGCTATTACGAACCGCATTTTTCTGGCCCGGCTGAAGCTTCTGGAGGAGCTGAGGCTGAGGGGAAAGCCAGAGGAAGAGAAAGGGAAAGAGATAGAGAAAGAGAAAGAGCGGGCCGAGCTTTTGAAGGAGCAGATCCTCTCCGATATAAAGGCCCTTCCGCAGGACTCGGTCAGCGTGAGGGAGCATATCGAGGATGTGGAAAAGGCCCTGTCCCCCAAACTCTGGGACAACGTTGCGCTTGACCCGCTGGATTTTCTCAGGAAAAAAATCACTCACCTGATGAAGTTCAGGCCGGGCGTGGACCTCCGGGAAGCAACCTTCACGCTGCGCTGCGAGAAGCTCGCCTATGCCGTTCTCCGGAATGATATAAACGAAATCGAGCGCCTGCAAAAGCCAATTGCCGGGATGATTGACCGCCTGCCAGGGACCCTTGACATTGTCCGGGCAAAAGAGCCCCTGCTGGCCCGCTTCCTTTCCCGTTCCTTCTGGGCAAACCCGGACTATGAGGGCGTCCGCCTGATGCTTGACGAACTCTCCCCCCTTATGTCCTGTATGACCAGGGAAGCAAGGGAAACGATAGTAATCGACATGTCCGACCGGATCGCCGAAAGAAAAGAATGGGTAATCGCCGACGGTCAGGAAGCTCCTTATGTGGAAACCTACCACCACCTGATCGAGGACCGCATAAAAGCCCTCGCCGAGACCCATCCGGTCGTCCGAAAAATCATAAACGATGAACCCATAACCGGGGCCGACCTCCGGGAACTTGAAGAAACCCTTTCCGGCCCCGAACTGGCTCTGGACGAGGCCGGGCTAAACAGGTTCTACCAGAGGCAAAACACCTCCCTGGTGGAATTAATCCGCCAGATCACAGGCCTCTACTCCGCCCCTTCCCCCTCCGAAACAATAAAAGACGCCTTCCAGTCTTACATTATAGAGCAGAACAAAAACTACAGCGCCGACCAGCTCAATTTCATCCGTACCCTCCAGACCGTTTTCCTCCGGAAAAAACACATCGACTTCCAGACCCTCTGGAACCCACCCTTCACCAACTTCGGAAACAAGGCCCCTTCCCCCATGTTCTCACGAAAAGAATTAAATTCCTTCATAGACATCTGCAACGGAGTCGAGAAAGAACTTTTTTAGGAATGATTCAAATATAATATCAAGGATTTTTAACAAGAATGATTATTTAGGGAAATGGAACTATACTCATCCAGCTTTATCGTTTGAAGTTCTCGATCAAAAATCAATCGCAAGAGGTCTTTCAACCACGGAACACACGGAAGGACACGGAAACCGGCCTTCGGCCGGTGAGTAAGTTGGATCTTTATATAATCGGATTCAAAAACGCACCTGGATTCTTGAAAGAGGACGAAAAAATGCCAGCACAACCGTAATTGTCGTCTTCCCCTAGTTCCGTTTCGGGATCACAGGAAATCAAAGATTTCCAGGGAGTTTCGATGAAATCGCAACAACACAGGGTCCTTTTCGGGAGCTACGCTCCCTCATGAGAACTAAACAACACCAAAGCAACCGTAATTGTCGTCTTCCTGCATTCTTTTTCCGTGTGTTCCGTGTGTTCCGTGGTTTGAGTGCACACACCAACTGTCTCTATCAACAAAAACACAACCTGTATGAGTATAGAGCAATTCCCGAAATAAAATCTGGAGTTATATTTTAACCATTCCTTAATGTGAGGGTTAAAAGATGAAAAATGAACTGCCTGAAGGGTGGAAATGGAAAAAACTTGGTGAAATTGCTACTATTGAAAAAAACTCGATTATTCCAGATCAAATAAGTGGGTCTAATCAAAAATACATTGGGCTTGAAAATATTGAAAAAGATACAGGAAGGCTCATAAATTTTACTGAAACTGCTGGGAACTCAATAAAAAGCAACAAATATATTTTTACCAAAGAACACATTCTATATGGAAAATTAAGACCCTATCTTAACAAAGTTTTTCTTCCTGATTTTGATGGGATATGCAGTACAGATATCCTTACAATAAAACCAATCAAACAAAAAGCTATCAGAGAATTTGTAGCCTTTGCCATGAGGCAGCCTTTTTTTGTAAATTACGCAAATACAAGGTCAAGTGGTGCAAACTTACCAAGAATTAATGCAACTAAAATATTGGAATGTAGTATTCCTGTTCCACCTCTCGAAACTCAACAAAAAATCGTCGCCATCCTCGAAAAGGCTGAAGAAACCAAAAAACTCCGGGCGCAGGCTGATGAATTGACACAGAAGCTTCTTGAAAGTGTGTTTCTGGAGATGTTTGGAGACCCGGTGAAAAATCCCAAAAATTTTGAAGTTGCGAAATTAAAGGAAGTTTCACAAATCGTTTCTGGTGTTACGAAAGGAAGAAAATTGGTTGGAAAGACTACTGTTTTTGTCCCTTATCTGAGGGTTGCAAATGTCCAGGATGGTTATCTGGATTTGAATGAAGTGAAAGAAATTGAAGTATTGCCTTCTGACGTGGAAAAATACGCACTTCAAGAAGGAGATGTTTTGCTAACTGAAGGTGGAGACCCTGACAAATTAGGGAGAGGGGCTGTATGGAATGGACAAGTTCAAACGTGCATACATCAAAACCATATATTCAGAGTGAGAGTTAATAGAGAATATTTAGTTCCTGAATATTTGAGTATGCTTACAGGCAGCACCTATGGAAAAAGGTACTTTCTCAAATCTGCTAAACAGACAACTGGAATTGCGAGCATAAATTCAACACAATTAAAAAATTTCCCTGCCTTGATTGCACCTCTTGATCTTCAACTCAAATTTGCTGAAATTATCAACCAAATTGAAAAAACAAAACAATCCCAGCAACAATCGTCTCAGGAAATTAATAACCTTTTCAATACCCTCATGCAAAAAGCCTTCACAGGGGAATTGGTTATATAAATTATTATATTGAAACACATGAATTTCATTCAATAATTTTAATTACTTGGATGGTCGTCTAAAGCGTTTAGGAGTCATTTGTTTAAAAATTTCGTACAGGTCTTTGCTAAGATGAGTCCTAATTTTCCCCATGTTCTCTGGGATGTGGGGATTTAATTCTATAAAAAGTTTCATGGCCTCTTCGGCACAACTGTATTCTCCGTCGTCAAAATAGTATATGGTTTTGAAGCCAGGTACTTTGATTTTGCGTACAGAATCCCTTTGTTTGACCGTTGGAGTAACATTAGCTCTTGGTTTTGCAAACTTCGTTAATGAGACCAGATGAGTTTCATGAGCACCAGGATATTTATTTTGTAGATAATGTAACAAATGTACCTCATCTCGCCCTAAATCATTGTATCTGTCATTAAGGGTTCTATCTTTGTACAGACCATGGTTATGACGCCAAAAGGTCATGCTTTGTCTGGAGATCCCCACAAAAGAAGCAATCTCTGCGTCAGTGTAGCCAGCTTTGACCATTTCCGTGCGAACTTTTGTTTCTTCATTGTCGAGTTGATTTCCCTTGCCTTTACTATTGCTTTTCAGACCATTTTTTTTTCGCCAGTCATGAATAGCGGCCCGAGAAACCTCACAAACGTTTGCAATTTTAGTATCTGTGAGTCCTTCTTCCCACAGTTTTTTTCGTCTTGTATTTTCAGTCTCGTTTAGTGACATTTTATCAATACAGAAACTGCATAAATATTTAAATACTTTACTAACATTTTAAAAAATATACTCCACTTTTCTTATTGCTCCACATTTTTATATTTGATCAGTCAATTTTGGTTTATTGGAATGGTCATAAAAAGCTTCAAAAACAAAGCATAAGCTTAAAATGAACTGAAGAAGAACTTAGGCAGATAAGCTGAAATTAAAAGTGATCTTATGAGACTCCCACCCGAAAAAAAGTCAAAAATAGATGCCCTCTGGGACCGCTTCTGGAGCGGTGGCCTTTCAAATCCTCTACAGTCGATTGAACAGATGTCCTACCTCATTTTCATGAAGAGGCTGGAGGACATGGACTCACAGGAAGAGCGACGGGCCGGAGCCATGGGGAAAGAGTACGTTTCCATCTTCAAAGGACACGAGGATTGCAGGTGGTCTTCCTGGAAAAACGATTCGGGCAAGGAGATGCTCGAGCACGTCAGAGACACGGTGTTTCCGTTTATCAAGGGGATTCATAATGGAGAGAATACGCTTTTTTCACATCACATGAAAGACGCGGTCTTTATGATTCCGAAAAATTCGCTTGTCGAAGAGGCCGTAGAAATTATCGACGAGCTGGATATTTCGGCCCAGGGATCCGATGTGCAGGGAGACATTTATGAATACCTCCTGAGTCAGCTTGCAACATCCGGGAAAAACGGGCAGTTCAGGACTCCCAGGCACATAATAAGGATGATAGTCGAACTTGTGGAACCGGACATAAACGACAGGATCTGTGACCCGGCCTGCGGAACGGGAGGATTTATTTTCACGGCTTACCGGTATATCCTCAAAAAATACAGCTCGCCCGAAATGGTGGAAATAGACGAAGAAGGGGACTGGCACAACCTGATAGGGGACCACATAACAGAGCAGGCGCACTGGGACAAACTGCATAAGGACACCTTTTACGGGTTTGACTTCGACTCAACCATGGTCAGAATAGGACTCATGAACATGGTTTTGCACGGGATAAAGGCCCCCCGGATCGAGCTTGTAGACACCCTTTCCAACCAGTATGACGAAGAAGGGCACTACACCGTAATCCTGGCAAACCCGCCTTTCAAGGGAAGCATTGATGAAGACGACATCAACAAAAAACTGACAATCGGCACAAAGAAAACCGAACTCCTCTTCGTGGAAAAAATGATTCGTATGCTCGAAACCGGCGGGAAATGCGGGGTTATCGTGCCGGACGGGGTGCTCTTCGGGAGTTCAAATGCACACAAAAAACTGCGGGAGATGCTGCTCTGTGAATGCCAGGTCGAGGGGATCGTCTCAATGCCCTCGGGAGTTTTCAAGCCTTACGCTGGAGTTTCCACTGCGGTTTTGATCTTTACCAAAGGCGGGAGTACGGAAAAAGTCTGGTTCTATGACATGCAGGCCGACGGGTATTCCCTGGACGATAAACGGAACCCTCTGGACATGAAAGGGGATATTCCGGATATAATCGAAAGGTTCGGGAAAAGAAAAGAAGAGAAGCCTGAAGACAGAAAAGGAAAATGCTTCTTTGTGCCTGCGGAAGAGATAAAGGCGAATAATTTTGACCTTTCGATTTCCCGTTATAAAGAAATTGAATATGAGGAAGTCGAGTATGAGGAACCGGGTGTGATTATCGAGAAAATCGAGGGGCTCGAAGACCGGATAAAAGAAAATATGGTTGAATTGAAGGGGATGCTGGATCAGAATCTGTAAATTCACTAACATTCCCCTTCTCGTTTTCAAAAAAATATGGTCTAATAAGAGATCCCTTTTCCGTTCTCCTTTCAAAAAATTCAGGTCCCTTTTTTGAATCCTGTAAACAAAGGTTCCGGCGTACTCACCGGCCGCTAGGCCGGCTTCCGTGTCATTCCGTGTGTTCCGTGGTTAAAAAAAAGATGACAAAGTGAATACGAATTTTAAAACGCAAAAGGCTCGAAATAAAAAACTTCCACACTATACAGGCCGCCCTCTTAAAAATTCCTTATCACAAACCCTTCCCCGGACTTCAAAAATCAACAAGAAGCCATTTCCAGACAGGCATGACGGTTATTTTTTTATTATCCAGCAGGA